>NZ_OLMM01000021.1 GCF_900291475.1 Acidaminococcus hominis | reverse complement strand
ATCGGGAACGTCCCGCCAGCAGAGCGCTACTTCCCGGCACTGCTGCTCAATGCTGCAATGTCTGCTGCCTGATACATTTAGAAATTCATCGATTTTGGTCTTGACAAACGTGCCACTATAGTTGGCCGGTTGCGTGACAGAAGAACAGAGAAAGAATCAGATACTACGGGCTTTACAATCCATTATCCAAAGAAAGGAACTCCTATCTTGCCAAGGTGGGTGAACGAGAATGAAAAAACTATATGATTATTTAAATCAAAATGTAGAACTAACTGATGTAAATGGAAAAATTTGGAAGGGGTATGTAGCTGATTATTATCCAGCTGGTGAAATTGAAGACGAGGAAGATGAATCTATTATTTTGGAATTTCCCGGAGTAAAGGATAGGTGCTATAGGTTCTATATAGAGGATATCAAATCAATAGAGAAAATTAATTAGGTCCCCTGCTTCGGCAACAGGCTTTTCTTATGCCTGATTGGACGTATGAAAGAGGCGCTAACAGTAATGTTAATAGGGGACAGGAGCGAACTATTGTATGTATTGATGCGCAGACTGAAATAGTACAACCAAAATGGGCCGCTGATTTACTGCTAGAAAAGTTGACCGCTATGGCAAAAAAACAAGTCGAAAGAAGGGAATGCCGTTAAGCATTCATTGTTTGTTTTATAACATTGTTTTCTTTGGTGAGCAATTGATAATTTTCCACTGTATTTTCATTGTAATACTATTTATTTGTAATAATTTAGCCGTGAGGCAGAAATCCCAATGGACCACTGCTTGCCATGTATTTGCAATCGCCCCCTTTATAGGTAACAACATGTCAAAGTTCATTATGCGGTAGATAAGTTTGGCAAGATATGGTCAGCAGAGTATAATGGGTAAAAATGATAGAACCTCACTAGGCTAAGTGCTTATGAGGAGAAATTGATTTGGCATATATTTGTGATGATCCTATATGTGACCCAGTATGCGATTTTTGCTGGTTTTGTGAGCACGATGAAAACGGAGTTCCTGTTTTTTGCAAAAAGGGCAAGGAGGACAATTTTGGTGAAGGCCTGGGGTATTGCGATGAATTTCGATGTGCATTACACGAGTCGAACCCTTTTAGCAAAGATGCCTCTAAAACAAAATAAGCGTATGTATTTTCCATGGTCAGTTGTAAAATGAACTTGAACAGTTAATCAAAAAATAAAAATCCATAGTGAAGCCTCATGCTAAAATGGTTTTGCGAGAAATCATCAACAAAGGAGCAATCACGATGGATCACATCCATTC
>NZ_OLMM01000011.1 GCF_900291475.1 Acidaminococcus hominis | reverse complement strand
GCCCACGTCGTGTTTTGGGCTACCATACGCCGTCAGAGCTATTTGATGCATTCCTCGATGAAGTTTATGCTATTGAGTGTGTTTCTTGATTATAGTTGTTCAAATTCAACTTGCAATTTACCAAGTTAAATTATTGGTGATCTAGCAGCAATGATTCTCTCTTTAGGGAGATGACATAGCATAAAAATTCAGAACATTCAATTATAATTATATAGATACAAAAATACCAGAAATTGTTTTCTTCAGAGTAAAACTCTGAATCTATAAAAACTATCCCAACAACGTGCAGCGGCACGAAGCGCGGAAGTGCAGGGACATTTCCGGTACTGTAGAAAGGAGGCATACCAGAAACTCTAGGGATTTTCTGGCTAGCTTATGGGGAGAACAACTTATCAACAAAGATTAACAGCAATCGTTCTTTGCAGTATTTTTGGTATGGGCCTGTACGCAGCACCGGCTCAGGCGGATTCTGTGACCGTGTCCGGCACACTTGCTGACGGAGCAGCTATTACCGGCAACAGCGACACCAATACCTCCAGCGGCAATACCGTGACGGGTGATAAAGTTTCCTATGACGGCAGTGGCTCAAAGGGTATCTCCATCACCGGCGGCCTTTATGTTGATGCTGCTGATAATGCCAACGGGAATACCGTGACTCTGAAGAATTCCAAATTCGAGTTTGGAAGCTACATTTCTGGTGGTTCTGCCAATAACGGCAAAGCCCAGAACAATAAGGTTTTTATGACCAATACCCAAGGCCAGGCTATGATTTATGGCGGTGCGGCTAGGGAAGAGGCATCTGGAAACCAGGTCGAGTTTGACGGCGGTCAAGCCTACCAGATTGAGGGCGGCATGGCCTACGAAGGGGATGCCTCTAACAATACGGTCAATGTTAAGGCCGGCACCAGCTTTCAGCTTCTGGTTGGCGGAGTCGCAGTAAAAACCATGGGCACGGCTTCCAACAACACCGTTACACTGGATCAGGTTACAGGAAAAATTTTCGAGGTGGAGGCTGGTTCAGGCGCCTACGGTGTTGCCGAACAAAACCACCTGATTATTACCGATAAATTTACCGGCAGTATTTTCAAAGCCTATGGCGGCTTTGGAGATATGGCAGCCGTGAAAAATACTGCAGTGATGGGAGCAGGAAAAGTAGAGTATCTGTACGGCGGCTATTCCAGTGCCGGGGCCCCGATAGAGGGCAATACCATCACCATTAACGGCGGCACTGTAAACCGCGCCTATGCCGGGTATGCAGGCTCCTCTTATGAAGAACAAGTTGTTAAGGACAATATCCTGACCATTACCCAAGGTACCGTAGGGGTTGGTACCGGCGCTTATAGCGGTGACGGAGCAACCACTGGCAACAAGGTCATCATGTCTGGAGGCCAAGTGGACTTCAGCCAGGTGGAAACGAATACCGATGCACGGTATGAGAAACTTCCTTTGAATAACCTGTACGGGGCTTATTCCGCCATGGGAAGTGCCTCTGGAAACAGCGTAGAGATGTCTGGCGGTCGGGTTGCCGGCAATATTTACGGTGGCTATGGTGGCGGTATTGGTGAGTCTGTAGCTATACCAGAAGGCTATGGGTTTAACTCTGCTGACAATACCGTTGCTATCTCCGGCGGCAGTGCGGAGAATAGTGTGTACGGCGGCTATACGCCCCAAGGCAATGCCACTGGCAACAGCGTGACCGTTTCTGGCGGGCAGCTGGGCTCGGCAGCGGCTTCTGAGCCGATTCTGGCAGCTGGCTGGACCAATGGCGGTACAGCTGCTGACAACACCGTGAATATCACCGGCGGTGTGCTCAGCTCCAACCTGAGCCTCTATGGCGGCTACAGCACCACCGAAAGCAAGAATAACACCCTGAATCTTTCCACCAAAGGCAATACCGTCAAGAACCTGGGTTATTTCCAGAACCTGAACTTCTACGTTCCCGCCGACACCAAAGCGGGGGAGACACTGCTGGAAGTCACGGATACCGCGGACGTCCATGATGCTGTTATCCGTGCCGGGGTGCAGGACGTGACCCAACTGAATCCGGGCCAGGTTATCAATCTGCTCCACAACGGCAATCAGGCATTGAACACGGAAGGTGCCACTTACAGCATGATGGATGGCCAGGATATCGTAACAGACGCCGGCTTCCTCCAGCGCAAAGCGTTCATTAAAAAGCAGGATGCCAATACCATCGTCCTTTACGTCCCCACTGACAGTAAACCCATTCTGAACCCGGACACCCAGACCATTGCCCAGGATCGGACCAGCGCCGTCACCACCGTTTCCAGCGGTTCCGATGCGGCCGTCACCGACGGCCTGGCAGCTGCCCTGGCAGCTTGGGCCGAAAGCCATGAAGCAGCCCGGCTCCGGGAAGACGACCACAGCATCATGAGCAGCCTGGGAGACAGCGCCTACATGGCCAGCCCTGCAGGCATGAGCCTGAGACAGGGCCCTGTCATGGCGGCAGCCTCTCCCTTGGAAGCAGCAGACGCCAAGACGGCAGACGTTACCCTGACCGCCGCTGAAATTGCAGAGCGGGAAGAACGGGAAGCAGAAGCCAAGTTCGCTCCCTATGTCATGCTGGGCGGCCACAACCTCCGCTACAACAGCAGTTCTACCGTAGATACCAATGGTTTTAACGGCGAACTGGGCTTTGTCAAACGGGTCATCAAAAAAGACTATGCCGATACCATTATGCCCTTCATGGAATACGGCACTGGCAACTATACCAGCTATAAGAACGGTCGCAGAGGCGACGGCAGCCAGCGGTACGTAGGCGCCGGTATCCTCCTTCGCAGAGACCAGAACAGTGGCCTCCACTACGAAGGCTTGATTCGCGCCGGTCGGTTAAATGGCGACTACAGTGGCATCATCGCAGGTATCCCTGCCGGCTACAGCACCGGAGCCAATTACTTCGCAGCCCATCTGGGCCTGGGCAAAATCTTCCGCCAGGACGACAACGACTACAACCTGTACGGCAAAGTCTTCTACTCCCATCTGGGCGGAGATACCGTACGCTTGAACAGCGACCGGGGCAGCGCAGAATATCAGCTGGAAAGCACCGATTCCTTCTGGACACGCCTGGGCCTGCGCTGGACCAAACACCTGGACGAAAACACCACCAGCTTCTACGCCGGCATTGGCTGGGACTACGAATTCGACGGCAAAGCCAAAGCCCGGTATCGTGACTATACCACCCCTGATGCCAGCATGAAAGGCTCCAGCGAATTCCTGGAACTGGGCTGGCAGAGCAAAACCAGCAGAGAAAACCCCTGGGGCGCCGATGTGAGAGTCACCGGCTGGCACGGCGTGAAGCAGGGCTTCACATATAGTGCTACGATTACACGGAGAATGTAGTTGTGAACTAAGGTAAAAAAGGGGCTGTGAAATAAAACTTCTATCGTCGCCTGCGGCGACACTTCCTACACGTTTGCAGGAAGCGTTCTTATTCGCTGCTGGTCAAATTCTAGATGGGGTTAGATGTAGAAATTTATTTACCTACCTATCATAATTCTTTTCTCAAAATCCAGTTTAGCACATGACCAGTATAGGCCTAAGACCGGCCCCTGAGTGGTTCGCGGCATGCTGCTCAGCTTCACCTTCCAGGTTCGCTTTGCAGGCCGCTATCACATGGCTCATATTAACCAATTCTCTGCGGCATATAGCCTTGAGAATTG
>NZ_OLMM01000007.1 GCF_900291475.1 Acidaminococcus hominis | reverse complement strand
CCACCACGGTCTTGGCTTGTTTCAGGGCTTCCCGGATTTCCTTTTCCGGCATGGGCCATACGGTTACCAGCTGCAGCAGCCCGGCCTTGATGCCCTGCTTGCGCAGCAGCTGTACGGCGTTCAGGGAACTCCGCACAGAGCAGCCAAAGGAAATCAGGATTACCTCAGCATCTTCCAGCTGGAATTTCCGGGTAATGGTAATGTCATCCACGTGTTTTTCGATCTTGTCCAGCAGGTAATGGGTTACCCGGTTGATGTTTTCCGGGGAGGGGTTGAATTCACCCTTTTCGTTATGGGTGGAACCGGTGGTGCGCATCAGGAGGTTTCTATCCCCTACAGCCACCATGGGCGCCACTTCCGCGTTTTCATAGTTGTACGGCCGGAAGTCCTTTTGGGCAGTACCAGGAGCCGGTGCCTTGCGGTTTACGATTTCTTCCGGTTTTACCAGGTGGATGGTCAGGGTTTCCCGCAGGTGCCCCACCACTTCATCGGCCAGGAAAATTACCGGGGTACGGTATTTTTCGGCCAGGTTGAAGGCCGTAATGGACAGATCGTAGCAATCCTGTACGGAGGAAGGTGCCAGGGCGATGATGCTGTGGTCCCCATGGGCTCCGTACCGGGCCTGCATCAGGTCGCCCTGGGCCGGTTTCGTAGCAGCACCGGTGGACGGGCCGCTGCGCTGCACATCGTATACCACACAGGGCAGTTCAGACATGATGCCCAGGCCCAGGTTTTCCTGCATCAGGGAGAAGCCAGGGCCGCTGGTAGCGGTGAAGGCCTTCTTCCCAGCCAGGGAAGCACCCAAAAGGGCTGCCATGGAGCTCAGTTCATCTTCCATCTGGATATAAATACCGCCGTGGCGGGGCAGTTCCTTGGCTGCGCTTTTGGCAACTTCTGAACTGGGAGAAATAGGATAGCCTGCGAAAAAGCGGGCTCCGGCAGCAATGGCGCCGGCGGTCATCGCTTCGTTACCTTCCATGAATTTCTTTTCTTCTTTAGCCATTCTATTTGACCTCCACTTCTATAGCAAAATCAGGACAGCGCATCTGGCACAATTTGCAGCCAATGCAGTCCTCCGGCCGAGCAACTACCGGGTAGTCCCCGTACTTTTGATCAAACACCTGTTTGGGGCACAGTGCGGAGCAGATTCCGCACTGTTTACAAAGCTTGTTTTCAATCGTAATTTTAATATCCTTATCCATGTTCCAGCCTCCTGCAGCAGCCTTTTTCAAGGCTCAATAGGTTATTGGTTTGATGCCACATCCTTGGTGGCAATAATGTCCACGCCCAAATGCAGTACATCGGGAATGATTACTGTACCCGCCTTCACCGGGGCATCCACTTCCACCTTGCGGATTTCTTTCATCACTTCGAAAATCTGGTTTTTGGGAATGGCGCCGCTAGTCCGGACACTTACCAGAGGCAGGTCCCCATTGCGCACCAGCACGGAACTGGCAATAGTCCGTCTGGGATCCGTCATTTCCTGCTGGGCATATTCGACACCCCGTTTGCACAGGTTGCCGGTTACTTGGCTAATGGTTACTTTCCCCTGGGCATCCTGGTCATAGGAAATATCCAGCGTGCAGCCGTTGGGGCAGACAATGCAGGTAATGGTCTTTTTCATTCTACAGCCACCTCGATTTCATCCTGCCCACTCAGTTTGGAGCTTTGCAGGGGCAGCTCAATCATATTGGCAGGAAGAGCATTGATTACCGTTTTCTTGGCAATCACCTGGCCTCCCTGTTTAACTACAATGTGGGCATTCCGCTGGGGCTGCCGCACTCTGAAGGAAAACTTAAAGTCCGCAGAGCCACTGACTCTTTGGGGAATCACATGGCCAATATTGTTGCCGCATTTGACGGGGATATCCTTTTCCGGCAAGCCTTCTTTGATATACCGGGTGATGCCGTCGGCCATGGTTTCCGCTTCCATGGAAACGAAGTCCACCAGGTCGTGAACGTGAAGCACGTTGCCGGCAGCAAAGAGGCCGGGTACCGTGGTCTGATAAAATTCGTCCACCAAAGCCCCCTTGGTATGGGGATCCAGCTGGGCACCAGCGCCAATAGTCAGTTCATTTTCCGGAATCAGACCTACGGACAGAATCAGCGTATCGCAGGCATATTCCTTTTCTGTTCCGGCAATGGGCTGCAGTTTATCGTCCACTTCGGAAATAACCACGCTTTCCAGCCGGTCCGTGCCCCGGATATCCGTTACCGTATGGCTCATGGCCAAAGGAATATCGTAATCGTGGAGACACTGCTCAATATTTCTGGGCAGTCCGCTGGGAATGGGGTTGATTTCAAAGACGCCGATAACATGAGCACCTTCCAGGGTCAGCCGTCTGGCCATAATCAGCCCGATATCCCCGGAGCCCAGGATTACGATTTCCTTGCCCGGCATCCGGTTCTGCAGGTTGATGTAGGCCTGGGCCACACCCGCCGTAATGACACCGGCCGGCCGGGTTCCTGGAATGGCCAAAGCGCCTCTGGTCCGTTCCCGGCAGCCCATGGTCAGCACAACGGCCTTGGCCTGAACCAGAATCATGCCTTCCGAATGGGAAGCGTAGACCTTGTGGTCAGCGGTTACATTGATGACCGTTGTATCCGTAATATATTTGATATTTCGCTTTTCTACTTCCTTGATGAACCGCAGGGCATATTCCGGACCGCTTAAAGTTTCTCCAAAACGGGTCAGGCCAAAGCCATCGTGAATGCATTGCTTCAGGATGCCGCCCAGCTGGTGTTCCCGTTCCAGGATTAAAATATCCGTTACTCCCTTGTCGTATAACTGTACAGCTGCAGCCAGTCCGGCAGGACCACCGCCTACGATGACCACATCTGCGTTCAGGAAAGACTGCTTCTGTTTATTCTCTGCGCCTTCCATTTATTCTTCCTCCTCCGTTTGGGTTGGACGAACTTCACCGGTAAAAATCCAACCGTTTTCTCTTTGGTACCGCAAATCTTCCGGATGAACGCCCAATTCCTGTTCCAGCAATTGGGTAATCCGGGTCTGGCAATACCCGCCCTGGCAGCGTCCCATCATGGAACGGGTCCGGTTTTTGATGCCGGTCAGGGTATGAACACCCAGGGGATTGTGAATGGCCTGCATGATTTCTGCTTTGGAAACATTTTCGCAGCGGCAGAACACTTCGCCGTAATCCGGATTGGCCTTGATGGCTTCCATTTTTTCTTCCAGGCTCATTTCTGCAAACCGTTTGATGGGCTTCCGAATGGGGTTAAAGTCCTCATTCAAAGGAACCTTGGTTCCTTCTTCTTCCTCCCGGCCCAGGATAATCGCCCGTACCCGGCGGGCCAGCGGCAGTGCTGCCGTAACGCCCGGAGATTCAATGCCTACCAGGCTGACCGTATGAGGAATCTTTTCATCGGACTGAATCAGGAAATCCTGGGGTTCCTTGGTAACTGGATCACAGTTTCTCCAGCGGATACCTACGAAATTGCGAATAAAGTACTGCCGTTCCATTTTGGTAAACATCTTCCGGCCATCCTGGAACAGCCGGGTCAGGCTGTGTTCCTGGTTGGCATAATCTTCTCTGCCGGGAGTAATGTACCAATCCGGGCCTACCAAAATGTTGCCGTCCACGGTAGGTGTGGCATGGGTTGCAAAACCGCCCCGGTCATTAGGTGCCGGGTACACAGGAGTCTTCAGGAAGGCCCCTGCCTTTTTGTCCAGCACATAGTATTCGCCTTTGTACCCTCTCTGGTACACGAAGGGATAGCCCAGCATTTGGCCAATGGCCACCGCATAGGCACCTGCGCTGTTGATGACCCATTTGGCACAGATTACATCCCGGTTGGTGGTAATCTGATACACGCCCTCTTTGGCGTCCAGGGTGCCTCCTTGCAGGTTCAGCCGGGCAAGCCGTTTCTGGTCTTCCACCGGATCCAAATGAACAATGCCGGTTACCTTCGTACCCAAGCTGAATTCCACACCGTTCTTGCAGGCATTTTCGGCCAAGGCGATATTGTATTGGATAGGATCCAGAATCCCAGAAGCCGGTACGTACATAGCAAAGTTGCCGCCTGCATTGGGCTCAATCCGGTGCATTTCTTCCTGGTCCACCATGCGAATCCCCTTGACTCCGTTGGCTTCCCCATTGGCCTTGAATCGCAGGATGTTTTCCCGGTCATGCTCCGTAAAACCTACCACCAGTTTCCCCGTCCGTTTGAAAGGTACGCCCAACTCGGCTGCTACCGTATCAAACTCCTGGTTGCCTTCCACAGAACACTTGGCCCGCAGGCTGCCCAGCTTATAGGTGAAGCCTGCATGAAGCATCCCTGTATTCCGGCTGGAATTCCCAGTGGCCACGTCCAATTCTTTTTCCAGCACAATTGTGTGCAGTTTATATTTGGCCAACTCTCTTGCAATGGCGCACCCTACTACCCCGGCGCCAATGATTGCTACATCATACTGCTTCATAATGATTTCCTCCTAAGACTTTTATAGGAACAGCATCGCCGGTCTAAAACAGGATGCCGGGAGCTGTCAGACAAACCGCAATCATAAAGATGATCCACAGCGGACCGCCAATCTTCACATAATCACTAAAGGTATAGCCGGCTGGCAGGATCTGCATGTTTACCGGAGTCCCAATGGGTGTTGCAATAGCCATGTTGGAAGCAATGGCAATCAGGATAATAAAGGGCGCCGGGCTCAGTCCCATTTTCTGGGCCAGAGGAATGTAGATAGGCGCCAGCATGGCGGATACGGAAACGTTGGACATGAACAGGGTCAGGAAACTGCCCAGGATAAACATCACCCACAAGATGACGTTCAGCGAGGCATTTTCACCGCCAAACAGGTTCAGAATGGTGTTGGCAATCAATTTGCCAGCGCCGGTATTTTCCAGGCCTGTTCCCAAAGTGGTAATGGCACCTACGGTCAACAGTACATCCCAGCCCAGGTTCTTCAGGGTCTCTTTATAGTTGATGGTCTTGGTGGCAAACAGAATCATGGAACCAATCAAGGCCACGTTGGCAATGTTCAAATAGTTGCTGAAGGGTTTGAACCCGCACAGTACAAAACCTAAAATGCAGACGAACAAGGTAATGACGGAAATGATTTGTTTGGATTTAGGTACATCGGTGTGAGCATTGGCATCCACATCAGAACTGGAGTTGGCAAAGGTGTTGCCATCATTGAAATGGGGGCTGCCCGGCTTCAGAGTCTTTTTGGTAATGTCATAGCCGATGGTTGCAAAGTACAGAATCATCAGCAGGTCCACAATCCACATAACCTTGGTCACATCAAAGACGCCCATCCCTGCTTCAAAGCCAGGGGTCTGCATCAAGAAACTGTTGGCCGTGTTCTGGGAAGTGGAACCAACCAAGGTCGTGGCACCGCCAACGATACAGGCAATACCGGCTGGCATGATCACCATCTTGGAATGAATCTTGCCTTTGGACCCTGCCGCTACTGCAGCGATAATGGGCATCCACATGGCAATGCAGCCGGAATCACTCATGAAGGCGGACATTAAAACACAAACCGTTACTACCATTACAGTAAAAATCCGTTCATTCTGGAACATCTTCATCTTACTTAACGCTACGCCAATCTTTTGGGCAACACCGGTTTGGAACAGTGCATCCCCTACAATCATCATCCCGGCAATCATACATACCGGGGCACTGCCAAAACCTGAATAAATTGCCGACAACTTGACGCTGGGAAGCAGAATCCCCATTGCCAAGGAGCAAAGCATCGCGGTTACGGCCATGGGGAATACCCGTCCTATAAAAAGGAGCATGGTTATCACCGTGATGATAATGCAAAGTGTGCTCTCACTCATTTCGTTCCCTCCTACCAATAGCATTTTCACTTCAAAGGTTATCGACTTGGTAAACCATTTTCAAAAACGCCTGCAGGGCTTTCGTCACTTCTGCATTTTAGAGATTTCAGATAATACTTTCAATTGTTTTGAAAGCTTCTAGCACGATAGGTCAATTTTTAGTATAATTTGAAGACGGGATGTCTATTCCCATTGTTGCATTTATAATTATTACACTAGCTGTATAATATGCTGTCTTTCTGTAACATCCGTTATATAGCCTGCCTGTCTAAAGGAGGTCTTTCATGTCCCAACCGCTGTATTATGCGTATTGGAGTGACCATAACGTTAATCCCAAGCCCCATCTGCATGACCAGGTAGAGGTATACCTGAGCTTGGAAGATAAGGGGGATTTCTTTCTCCAGGAAAGCCGTTATCCCTTAAAAAGAGGCAGCCTTTTCCTGATTCACCCTTTTGAGATCCATCACGGCTTTGTAGACGGCCATGAGTCTACCGCCCGGTATGCCATCCGCTTTCCCCTTTCCCTGCTCCAGTTTCTCTCCACTCCTGAAAGTGACCTGACGGCCTTATTTGAAGCAGCCCCCAAACACCTGCTGCTCACCCAGTCCGAACTGGTTAAAGTCTGCAATTATATGGACCGGCTGGTGAACCCGCCTTCCGGGAAGCAGCCTTTTGGCGCAGATATTGCCCTAAATTTGCTCCTGGGACAATGTATCCTGACGTTGGCCCAAATTGTCAAAAAGCGGGGTCCCGCCAAGCAGGCAGCCCCCACCAAGTATGACGATTTAATCAAAAATATGCTCCAGTATATCTATGACCATTACAAAGAAGACATTACCCTGGATGAATTTTCCAACCATATGTTTGTCAGTAAGTCCCGGCTTTGCAAAATCTTTAAGGACCAAACCGGCTTTACCATCGGAAATTACATCACTATGTACCGACTCCAAAAAGCCTGCCACCTGCTGCAGGAAGGAGAAAAAGTGAAAGCAGTTGGAAAAGCCGTTGGTTTTAAGACTTATACCCACTTTATCCGTACTTTCACCAGTAAACTGGGCGTTTCCCCGAAAAAGTTTGTCAAGGAACAGCCTTTTACAGAAACGGAAGATATAGAACAGCCCTAAAAAAAACAGGACAAGCGCCATTTCTGACGTTTGTCCTGTTTTTTATTTTATTCTGGCAGGCAAAGCGTACCTTTGTCATCAAAGGGGACTTCCATAAAATCATGGATGATTTTCCCTTTCTCTGGGTCCAAAGCTTCCACCAAGGGCCGGGTCGCCCAGATGTGGCGCAGGTCCCCGCTGCTGGTAATAATGGCCAGCTTCATTTTATCCTTATCGATTTTTCCCGCAGCCTTCATACAGGCTTGAAAAACCAGCTTGTCCGTTTCCATGGTGGGCGGAATTTTGGCGGTAAAGGGTTTCATACCCGTCAGGGCATTAATGACGGTCATGGTTTCGTCCACTTTCACCCGCAGGCGCCGGCTAATAAAGTCCCCCATGCCAATACCGTTGCCGTTTCCTTCCGATTTATCCGTCAAGGAGAGGATGCCCAGTTCTGTTACATCCGGTCCTACATTGGGCCGATTATTGATAGGGCGCCCTACAATGGCAGGATCCATGCCTGTGCCGGAGATGTCTTTCCCCAATTTTTGGCAAATCAGCACATCCATATGTTCAAAAGGAATCCGTGGTACCATTTTCATGGCCCGTTCCAAAATTTTTGGTTCTTCTTCCTCAATTTCTTCTTTTCTCAGTACATACACATCGGCCAGCTGGTCATAGCCGTTCTCAATGGCGGCAATACCGCCTACCACCTTCACATGACGCAGGGCGGTGAGCCCCACTCTTGCCATATTATCGTTCAAGTAATCGGTGCCCAGGCTATGGGTCATGGCTGCCCCCACATGCTTGGCCAATCCAATGGCCAGCATTTTCACCAACCCGCTCTGATACTTTCCATAAATGGAAGTATGGGTTTTTACCCGGTTCAGCAGCAAAATACCATCGGCATAAAAAGCATTCTTATCAATATATACCGGCAGGTTCAAACTGGTCCGGGCCACTTCTACCACATCCATACTGGAAACAATGGGTGCCCCCACGGATGCTTCCGTGATGCCCAAGTTCTTTAGAACTTCAATCTGTCCTGCTGCCGTGGCTCCGCCGTGGCTGCCCATGGCCGGTACAATAAAGGGAATCCCCTTCTTCTCCTTAATATAGGCTACTGCCGTCCGCATCAGCGTCACATAGTCGGCAATTCCCCGGCTGCCTCCGGTAATGGCAATTCTCTGCCCTGGTTCTATGGGAAGATTCTTTTCTCTTAACCGATTGAGCAAGGTCTCACTGACCTTGTCCAGCCGGGTGCTGTCAAAGATAGTAGCAATTTCAGCAACCTCTGGAATTTCATAACCAGAGAGCATTTCTGTCAACGATCCCATACTGTCCCCCTCCTCTAAAATTACGAATCATTTCTATTGTCAGTATAGCATGAGAAGGTTTTCATAAATTATTATATGTATTCTGATAATTAGCGTTTCTTCTTTTCTTACAATTTACCTTTCTATTAATCTTCCTAATAAAGAATTATAGATTTTATTGTTGTCTAAAGCTCCATTTTTTCAATAAATAATCTATTCTTAATCAATAGAATGGCCTTTAGCTTTGTTCTTCCTTACAGGTGTTTCCTGCAGCTGCCTGCTGCACAAAAAGAAAAATCCCAACAATTATTTTGTCAGGATTCCGCTTTTTCAAGTGCTTTGCCAAACTGGCAGCAGCAGCCAGCCAAATAGTTTCCTTCAATTATTCTGCATCTACTCCGTTCTGGTACAGCTCGTGGCAGGACAGCTCCAGGTCCTCATTCCAGCTGATGCCGTAGCCGCCGGTATCCACCTGAACCTGGGCAAACAGTTCCTTATCCGTCAAGAGCGCCCAAAAGGCTTCCCACTGGGCGGCCGCACCTCTGATATCGTAGTGTTTCTTTTCTCCGTTTTCGAATTCCACCAAGAGTCGGCGCCCGCTTTGGGGCTGTACGTTCTTGATTCGCTGCAGCATCTGTTTCGCTCCCTTCCGTGCAATCTATTGGTAGTATAGCATAGATTTTTCTCTAACGCTTCTGTTACAATAGAAGATAGATTGATGCGCCCTGGGGCAGGAAAGCCTGCCCCGTTTGCCTAGTTAAACTTCCTCCCAGGCCCTGCGGCCCCCCAATAAAGGAAAAAAGGAGAAGCCCATGTTTGAAAAATACCGTTATTTTATTGCCCTGGCCAAGGAAAAGAATGTGACCCGGGCAGCTGAAAAATTATTCGTCACCCACCAGGCCCTGAGCCATTACCTGTCCAATCTGGAAAAGGAATGCGGGGTGACCTTGTTCTACCGAAAACCGGAGTTCCGGCTGACGGACGAAGGACAGCTGTTTTTGGACAATATCCGCCAAGTGGAAGCGCTGGAGAACAGTTTAGCCCAGCAGTTTGCGGAAATCAAGGAAGGAAACTCCGGCACCATCCGGCTGGGAACCACGGAAGGCCGGTTCCGGATCTTTATGCCCCAGCTAATCGAGTCCTACAGCAAGCTGTTCCCCCATGTGCAGCTCCAGGTGGTCAGCGCCAACTCCCCAACGCTCAGGGAAATGCTCCTGAACAACCAGCTGGACATGATTGTGATCGGGGCTCCCAAGAACCCTTCCCGGTTCATCCAGAGCCAGCTGATTCTCCGGGAAGTGCTGTACCTGGTGGTCAGTGAAGGGATGCTAAAGCATTATTTCCCGGATACGTATCCTGGCTGCATTCAGGAATTCCGCCAGGGGGCGGACCTTTCCAAGTTCACCCAGATGCCTTTTTCCTTCAATATGCCGGCTTTCAACTCCTCCCAGATGATCAGCCGGCTGCTCCAAAAGCAGGATATTGAGCTGAACTGCATCCACACCTCCAGCCATCCGGACCTGCACCATTTGCTGACCACCCAGAATTACGCGGCCAGCTTCTGTCTCACCATGTACCTGCCCAACCTGCGCTACATTAACAGCCAGGTGGAAAACAAGCTCCACGCCTTCCCCATCCGGTACCTGGAGGAAACCAACCCCCTGAACCTGGAATACCGGAAGGACCGGACCTTCCCGGTCTACGGCCAGGCTCTGCTGCGGCTGATCCGGAAGCAATGCGCCTTTTACGCGGACTACAATCCGGAGCATATCCTAAAATAGCAAAAATAAAAAAGCCCCAGCATATTGGCACAGAGGGACGCCAATACGCTGAGGTTTTTTAGCAAAAGAAGTGTTTCGTCCTAGGGCTGGGGGCTGAAGCTTTCAAAGGCTTCGTTGGCCTGGAGCCAGTTTTGGGCCAGGGGCAGCAGCCGGCGGCCGTTTTCGGTAAGCCGGGTGGCCCGAATGCCCTTGCTGCGCTGGACCAGTTCCGTGCCCACCTGCTTTTCCAGGGACTTTAGTCGATAACTGACCGTGGCTTGGGACACAAACAAAAGGCGGGAGGCCTTGCTGATATTCTGAGCCTTAGCCACAGCCAAAAAGGTTTCAACCAGATCTTTTTCCATCAGGAGACCTCCAATTCTATCAAGGTTCTGCACGTATGACTGCGCCGCTGGTCCCAGGGGGAAACGCTGGAGACGTAAGGTGTGTTTTGAACGGGACCAGACGGGCTGTACATACACAAAACAGAGGGAAACTGCGATGCTTAGTAAATCTTCATATACCCCATGACCATGGCAATGCCGCACATAACAAAGCTCAGCAGCCAGGTCCGGAAGAAGTTGGCTTTCAGGTGGTCGTTGAGTTCCACGCCGGCAAGACCCAGGGCCAGGAAAGTGGTGGGCTGCAGCGGGCTCAGGATCATAGCCACGTTCTTGCCAATCAGCATGGCCACGCCTACGTCCAGAGGCGGTACGCCAAAGGCGGAACCGGCTTTGTCCAGCAGCGGGAACAGGCCATAGTAGAAGGTATCTGCACCCAGGCAGGCGCCAACAGGTACGGAGATGAAACCGGCGATGATGTTCATGTAGCGACCCATCCAAGTAGGCATTACCCACAGGAGGGTGTTTACCATGGCATCCAGCATACCGGATTTGTTCATGATACCGATGAATACGGCGGCTGCCAGCAGGGTAGCGGAGGTATCCAGGGCATCACCAGCGTGGCTGCGGAACAGTTTCCGCTGGGTTTTAGAATCAGGATAGTTGATGACCATACCAATGGCCAGAGCAATCATAAACAGAATGTGCGGGGACATTACGCCTAAGAGCAGCAGTACCAGCAGGATAATCGTGAGGATAATGTTCACGACCAGCAGCTTGGGCCGTCTCAGGGCTTCTTCTTCAGGGCTCAGTTTCACCTGGGCAGCCTGTTCAGCAGCTTCCTTGGTCAGGCCGGCACCGTGGCGGACTTCATTCATGCCCACCAGGGCAGCAATCACAAAGGTCAGGATCAGGCAGACGCCCTGGAAGGGAATCAGGTAATGCCACAGGTCGCCTACATCACGGTTCAGGATGGCAGCTACCCGGACTACTGGGCCGCCCCAGGGAACCAGGTTCATAACGCCCATGGCGGTTCCTACAATAAACAGCATGCCAGTGGGGCGCATATTCAGGCGCTTCCACAGGGGCAGCATGGAAGGAATGGTAACCAGGGCGGTGGTGGCGGTAGCACCATCCAAGTGGCCGATTACGGCAACCATGGCGGTGACCACAGCGGTAACCACTACGTTGTTGCCAGTTCTGGCCACCAGTTTCTTAACGATGGCATCAAATACACCAGCATCGGACATAATGCCGAAAAATTCTACCGAGAAAATGAACAATACTGCGGTTTTCCAAACGGTATTCAGCCCGGAGCCAATCCATTTTTCCAGAAGATCCGGGGTGACGCCCAGGAACAGGGCGCCAATAATGGGAATGGTCCCGAATACGGTAATGGGGGCCATTTTCCCTTTCAGCAGGAAGAATACCAGTACAATAAGGGTAGCGTAACCTACGAGTGCAACCATTTTCAGCTCTCCTTTGGGCAGGGGAAAAGATTATTTTCCCTGGGTGTGATTTTTGGCCTGCCGGGTAGGAACGTCCAGGATCAAGTCGCTGGCTTTGCCGGCCCGGAGCAGGTAACTGTCGGCAGGATGGTCCAGTTCAGACGCCATATGACGGCTGATGTCCATCATCTTATCCAGGTCAATACCGGTTGCAATGCCCATTTCATCACACATATGGATGACATCTTCGGAGGATACGTTGCCGGCGGCACCCGGAACAAAGGGGCAGCCGCCCATACCGGCCATGCTGGTATCGAACTGGGTGAAGCCTTCGCTGAGGCCAGCCAGGATATTGGCTACGCCCAGGCCCCGGGTATTATGGAAGTGGAGCCACCAGGAGACTTCAGGGTATTTTTCTTTGACCAAATGGCACAGGGAGGCCACCTGGGAAGGATAAGCCATACCGGAAGCATCGGAAAGGCTGATTTCCCGAATGCCTACCAGCATATAGGCCTCAATAATCTTGCAAACCACCTCGGGGGCAATTTCCTTGTCCCAGGGGGAGCCAAAGGCCATGGAGATGGAACCGGAGATTTCGATGCCGGCTTCCTTGGCCCGGTCCACACAGGCGGAGAAGCGGGCTACGCTTTCTGCCGGGGTGCAGTTCAGGTTGGCCAGGTTGTGGGCTACGGAGGCGGAAACGTTCAGTTTCACCTTTTTGCAGCCGCATTCGATGGCCCGGTCCACGCCCTTCAGGTTGGCAATCAGGGCCCGGTATTCCACGCCGGGTTTTTGGGTGATGCCCTTAAACACTTCATCGGTATCTGCTACCTGGGGTACAGCCTTGGGGCTGACGAAGCTGCCCACTTCGATGACCGGGAAACCGGCTTCGGTCAAAGCGTTGACGTAAGCAATTTTCTCCTGGGTAGTAGGAATCTTCTTTTCATTTTGCAGGCCGTCCCGCAGGCCCACTTCACAAAGACGGATTTGTTTCGGATAGGTTAATGCCATTTTCAGTTCCTCTTTTCTGTGCTTAGATGACTTTCTTTTCTTTCAGTTCAGCCAGCTGTGCATCAGACAGGCCCAGGATTCCGCCGTACACTTCTTCATTGGAAGCGCCCAGCTTCTGGCCAGCCCATTTGATTTCACCAGGGGTTTCGGACAGGACCGGAACGATGCCGGGCATCTTCACATGGCCAAATTCCTGGCAAGGTACCTCCACAATGTCGTGGCGGGCCTGGTATTGAGGATCTTCAAAGCAGTCTTTGATGTTATAGATGGTGGAAATGGGAACGCCGGCTGCATCGCATTTGGCTTTCAGTTCCTGGAAGGTATGGGTCTTTACCCATTCCGTTACCGCATCCATGATGGGTTTGGGATCTGCCAGACGGTCTTTGGCCAGGGCGTATTTAGGAAGCCAATCGGCTCTTCTGTCCATGGCATCGCACAGATGCTCGAACACCGGGTTGGTGCTGCAGACGATGATGACATACACATTGTCCTTGGTTTCGAAGGTACCGATAGGGCAGGAAGCGCCGCTGGGCATCGGGCTTCTCTCCCGGATGGTGCCAAACAGGTCGTATTGGGCAATCATGGCTTCTTCCATACGGAAGATACCTTCGTACAGGCTTACGTCGATTTCCTGGGGTTTGCCTTTCAGGGCATCCCGGTGGTACAGGGCAATCATGGTTCCCAGGGCTGCGTACAGGCCAGCTACATAGTCAGCCAGAGCAAAGGGAGGGCTGACAGGAGGACGATCCGGATAGCCCTGCATGTAGGTCATTCCGGAGAAGGCCTGCAGCGGGGTGCCCAAGCCGGCCAGTTTCCGATACGGCCCGGTTTGGCCATAGCCGGTGACATGGGTCACAATGATATCCGGGTTGACTTTCCGCATTTCTGCTACGCCAATTCCCCATTTGTCCAGGGTCCCGGTTTTAAAGTTTTCAATAACTACGTCACTTTTGGCCACCAGATCCAGGAACAGCTTCTTGCCTTCCTCAAAGTGGAAGTCCAAGGTTACGCTTTTCTTGTTCCGGCCCATGGACGGCCAGCGAATGCTCTTCCCATCTTTTAACGGCCCCATGGCCCGGAAAGCATCTCCCCGTCCGGTCATTTCTACCTTAATGACCTCGGCGCCAAAGTCTGCCAATAGGCCAGCGGCCCAGGGAGCAGCAATGACGGTCGAAATATCCAAAATGCGCACACCTTCTAATGCATGTTTTGCCATTTTTCGCACCTCTCATAGAATTTAGATTTTTTGCCGCATTGGGAGCTCCACCATTAACGGACATTTTCTTTACGGTTTCATCATACGTCATACGACGGAAAATAAGAAGCAATGATTTTTTAGTCTTTGCAAATTAAATTTGCTGTTACAATTTGGATGCATTGTGATAGGATATTTTTTATCCATAGTTCTGCATTGAATTACTGTTTGTTATCCTATTTGTCGTTATATAAAGAGGAAATGGTTTTTGAATATAAAAAATCCCAGGCAAGCCTTTTGGTTTGCCTGGGATTGTCTTTTGTACAGAGATTTATATGCTTTCTTCCAGCTGCTTTACCTGCCGCAGCCGAGCGGCGAAAACAGCCGGAGTAACGCCCATGTACTCCTTGAATTTCCGGGTAAAATAACTCTGGTCGTAGTACCCGCTGGCCTGGGCAATGGACGCCAGGGGCATATCCGGATCCCGCAGCAGCCGCTGGAGGGAATCCTGAAACTGCATATTATTTAGGGCAATTTTAGGAGATACTCCTACTTTTTCCCGGATAATTGTTTGCAAATACCGGCTGCTGTACCCGGTTTCTTGCTCCAATTCGTGCAGCTGGACCAGGCCGTGTTTGCGCAGGGCCGCTTCCATCAGCGCCGGCACCAGCCGCTCATTGCCGGCATTTCTCCGGCTGCGATTCTGCCACCTGCCGATAAACTGCTGCAATAAGGCCTGCCGGGCCGGCATATCCGCCGCTGCTGCCAGCTCCTCGTACAGGCTTCCCACCTGGATAAAATCCTCCAAAGGGGCTTCCGTATCCGTAACGGCGCTGCAGGGAATGCCAAAAATCTGGGTAAACCGGCCGGGAAAGAACTGGCACAGCAGGGTATGGTGGGTACCATACAGAGGAACTTCCTTGGTTTGGGTCAAAAGCCCGCATACCATGGCGCTGGGGCATTCCTGATCCAGGGAAAACTGAACGCCCAATAGCCCTATCCCCGGCACTGAATATAGACCTTTGGCCTGGGGGTCTGCGTCCAGCTCGTAAAGCACCGCGATATTCTCTCCCCGCTCCGGCTCCTTCAGAAAACATCGCTTGGTCTTGCGGGCCTGCCAAAAGGGCTGGGCAGACAGCCCTACCCCTTGTTTTTCCAGAACTTGTTCCTCAGCCTCTTTCATTCCCGATTCCCCCTATTGAAATGGGCGCCCCGATGCCGCGCTTGTTCCGTTTTTTCCTATACATCATACATCATTATATACTATGATACTTGCAAAAGTACATCAATTTTACTGGAAAGCTACATGAATCTGTTTCGTTAAGGGGTTAAACAACAGTTTCTAAAAATCATACAAAACCATATAAACATGATTATTTTGTACAAAATTCGAACAATATAATTGCATTTTGTAATATAATAGTATTAATAATTTACAGAATGGAGGTGATGCTGTGTATAGTGGCACGTTTGTCAAGACCAAAATCGATGAATTTCTAAATGTATCAGGCAGCAGACATTGCAGCATTGAGCAGCAGTGCCGGGAAGTAGCGCTCTGCTGGCGGGACGTTCCCGATGGCTGA
>NZ_OLMM01000016.1 GCF_900291475.1 Acidaminococcus hominis | reverse complement strand
GTGGTTCGCGGCATGCTGCTCAGCTTCACCTTCCAGGTTCGCTTTGCAGGCCGCTATCACATGGCTCATATTAACCAATTCTCTGCGGCATATAGCCTTGAGAATTGGATATGAGCGCAAAGCGTTGTAGGGGCCGTCAGTCTGCAGGACTGACTGAGGAAGTTTATTAGATATGGTTGTAAAGAACAAAAAACGTCTTGCGAACTCTTTTGAGCTCTCAAGACGGTTTTTCTTTCGGGAGCACGTATTTTTTCACAGCCCCTTTTTGTGTAGCGTTGGTGCGGTCCCCGGGCCTGAAGTGACGTGGTGCCGGGAATTCCCGAGCGGTTCGCCGTATTCCTTTCGCCTTCACCCTGCGGGTTCGGTTCACGGACGGCTATCGCAGGGGTCGTATATTCCATTTTTCTACGGCCACGGCCTTGAGAAATGGATACGACTCCCTTAGTCAGCCTGCGGTGCCAGCTCCCCCTAGCTGATTGCCGTGCTCCGTTCCCCTTCACCCTACGGGTTCGGCTCACGGACGGCTATCGCATGGCTCGCATTAGCCAAGAGTCCTTTGATAAACTGTGGACTCTTGGATGCGTCTCCCAAAGGGAGGAGATTATAAAGGGACGTGCGGTCAGCGGGGATTGGTAGATAGAAACCCGGGGGCTTCAAGCTGTTGAGGAATCAAGATAGAATATACGAAATGGCTGGAGACAATCCACGATGGATTGTCTCCAGCCATTTTGCTGCGGCCTTTGGCCGCAGTAGGAGCTTCCCCACACAGGGCCTATGGATTCTTGGCGTGGCCCGTCCCTCCCCTTCCTGTTAGGCGGGGAGGGCAGAGAACGTGCTGGCCGGGGCTGTAGGTGATTTTGATAATGAATGTAGTGGTAAAGCTATCGTAACGATTAACAATTGACCAGTAGTGGTTATAGAACGCTTCCTGCAAGCGTTGCGTTCGCGTCCAAACAGCGCTATAAGTATTCCAAAAGCTGTTTGGAATACGCGAGCCATGCGACAGCCGTCCAGGAGTTGAGCTTGTAAGGCGATAACGACTGGAGCACGGCAATCCGCTCAGGAAGTGTCGCCGACCGGCGACGATAGAAGTTCATCCACGTTTTGCGGCCACCGGCCGCTGCCTTCCCGCAAAGCAGCACTCGTTTTCTCCATTTCGCCGTGGAAACGGCTGAAATGGGGGCGCTGCGCCTATTCCAAAGCTATTAGAGGCGCAGAAGGGGCACGGAATTGCGGGAAGGTGGGGCGCGGAGCGCCTCGGATGGGCCCGGCCATGCTGCCCGGTAGGGTGAATCACATCGATAGTTTACTGCCCGCCCTACGGATATTAGAAATTCTTCGACCAGCACCATATAATGTTAACTCCACACCATATAATACAAATCAATATAAGTTTTATTAAATAATTACGCGAATATTTTTGACGTGTACTATTATTTACACTAACGGTTAAAAATAAATAGCTATAAACCTGTAATTGTTATCTTCTTAGACATTTTAAATAAACAAGGCTATAATAAAAATGTGGAAATGTTAGAAAAAAGTTAACAAATAGCTTCGCATGTCTAAAGATCTGTGGGAGAGCCTTTAGCCGCTTATTGAAGGGGGGGGAGCCGGTACCTTAGGGGGTACTGGCACAAATTATGAGGACGAACCTTCGCAAAAATGGAAATTGTAACGGACAAGAAAACCGAATTTTGGCGGCTTTGGTGCTTTGCAGCATTTTAGGGATGGGAGTCGGCCTTCAGCCAGCCTGGGCGAAGGATGTAACTGAGCCGCCGTATACGAAGTCTTCCGGCACTGGAAATGAATCAGGCGGCGCGGCATCTGGCTTGGACAATGCCGTCGACAATACGCTTACCGTCTGCGGTGAAGCTAATATGAACTTTGCCTACGGTGGATACGCTGAACAAGGGAAAGCGATACATAATACCCTAAATCTCACAGGGGGAACCGTTGGCTGTGTTATGGGCGGCTACAGCAAGAATAACGATGTCACGGGCAATGTGACGAATATGACCGGTGGGTTTGTGAGGGAGAATGTGGTTAGCGCTTTTACTGAAAATGGTGCAGCAGGGCAGGAAGGTGCCGGGAATGTGGTCAATCTGATTAACGTGCCAGATGGAAGCTTTGCGGCTCACACTTGGATTCGAGGCGGATTGAGCAGTGCAGGAAATGCCGATTATAATTCGGTTTTTGTGACAAATACCATCTCTTTAGTGAAGAGCTCTTCAGAATCTGATGAAGGTGGTCTTAACCCTTATGGAGGGTATCTGGTCAGCGGCGGAGCTGTTCATAATACGGTAACGATTCGTAATTCCAAGCTTTCCAGTGTTGACGCCCGGGGCGCTTATAGTGGTGGCGGAGCGGGAGATTTGAACTACAATATGGTCAACATCATTGATTGGTAAATTGCAAGTTGAATTTGAACAACTATAATCAAGAAACACACTCAATAGCATAAACTTCATCGAGGAATGCATCAAATAGCTCTGACGGCGTATGGTAGCCCAAAACACGACGTGGGCGC
>NZ_OLMM01000014.1 GCF_900291475.1 Acidaminococcus hominis | reverse complement strand
TACCGGCAATACCTACTGTCCCTTTGGGAATTACCAGTCTGGGC
The DNA here is from genome assembly GCF_900291475.1 of Acidaminococcus hominis. Classification (GTDB taxonomy): domain Bacteria; phylum Bacillota; class Negativicutes; order Acidaminococcales; family Acidaminococcaceae; genus Acidaminococcus; species Acidaminococcus hominis. Next base: position 2,833 of record NZ_OLMM01000014.1, on the reverse strand, counting down.
GTATCTCGGCGAGGGGTGGCAATGGCTTCCGGCAATCCCCCAATGTAGGGGAAACCGGGAGCAAAACCAATCATGTACACCAGGTAGTCACCGCTGGTATGGATTTTCACCACTTCGTCCGGCGTCATATGGTGGTATTCCGCCACATAGTCCAGGTCCGGCCCGAATTCCCCGCCGTAGCAGACAGGAATCCGCACCTTTTCGGTTTCTCCGCTGGTCGTCAGCACCAGCTGGTCCAATAAATTCCGTACCCATTTGGCAGCCTCCCGAAAGCCCTTGGACAGCACCGGGTCTTCCGGCAGGTCTGATTGGGAAGCCAGCACCAGAGGATTATAAAAAATAGTCACGCCCGTATAGGACGCTTCAAACTCATAAATACCTGGAAAGGGATTCTCTTCCAGGGCTTGGGTCAAGGCCCGGGAGCAGTTCAGCAACTCCGGGGCAATCACATCCCCAAAAGAAACCATCAAGGCAGCTTCCCCCACCGGGAGAATTTTTGCCGCTGCCAAAAATTCTTCAGCCTTGGTCATAACCGTACGGCCTCCTTATTTAAACAGGGTAGGAAACATCTTCAGCACCGTATTGGCAGCCATGTACAACATCACCAAAAATACCAACCAGCCAGAAACAATCAAAACCTTGGGGTGCTGATAATTTCCCACAATTTTCTTGTTCCGGGCAGCCAAAAGCAGGGAGCCCAAAACGATAGGCAGGATCAGCCCGTTCAGGGCGCCTACCACCACCAATACCGTTACCGGACGGCCAATGAAAGCAAAAATGGCAGCAGAGAAAACGATAAAGGCAATAATCAAATACCGGTAGTTCCGGTTCAGGGATTCACTGAAGGTACGAATGAAAGAAACTGACGTATAAGCGCAGCCAATTACAGAAGTAATGGCAGCGGACCACATGACAATACCAAAGATTTTATAGCCCACATCCCCTACCGCCAGTTGGAATACGGAAGCCGGGGGATTGGCAGGATCCAGTTTGAAGCCGTGGCTGATAACCCCCAAGGCTGCCAGAAACAGAAAAATCCGCATCAGGCTGGTAATACCGATACCCATAAGAGAGCTCCGGTTCACTTCCGGCAGGTTTTCTTCCCCGCAGATGCCTGCGTCCAGCAGACGATGGCCGCCAGAGAAAGTAATATAGCCGCCTACACTGCCCCCTACCAGGGTTACAATAGCCATCAGGTCAATATGGCTGGGAGCAAAGGTTTCCTTAATAGCTTCCCCTACAGGAGGGTTGGAAATCACCGCCACATAAATGGTCAGGAGTACCATCACGGCCCCAGCAATTTGGGCAAACTTGTCCATCAAATTCCCGGCTTCTTTGCTCAGGAAGATGAAGATGGCCAAAGCACCGCTAATGAGAGCACCTGCGATAGGACTGATGCCAAAGAGCACGTTAAGCCCCAGCCCTGCACCCCCCAGATTGCCGATGTTAAAAGCCAGACCGCCGGCAACCACCAGGGCAGAAACAAAGTACCCCAGGCCTGGGAACACCATATTGGCAATATCCTGTCCAGGTTTTTTGGCTACGGCAATAATGCGCCAGGCATTCAGCTGGGCAATGGCATCAATGATGATCATGGCCAGGATGGCAAAGCCGAAGCTGGCTCCCAATTGGCCGGTAAAAACGGTGGTCTGGGTCAAAAAGCCCGGTCCAATGGCCGAAGTGGCCATCAGAAACGCTGCCCCCAGCAATACGCTCAGGTTAGATTCTTTTTTCATGGTAAGTTCCCCTCATTTGGTCTTGTCTGATCTCTCTATTTTTCTTTATTTTTATAAAATGCTCAAATCAGCGTTCAATACATCCGTAATGAACATGTGGCCCGGTGCATGGGTAATCATGAAATCGGGCTTTACAGCCATGGCTACGGCCTGGGGGGTTACCCCGCAGGGCCAGAACACCGGTACTTCCCCTTCGTATATGGTAGAAGGATCACCGAAATCCGGTTTGGCAATATCCTTGATGCCAATGGCTGCCGGGTCTCCAAAATGGATGGGCGCCCCATGAACATTGGGCATCCGGCTGGTAACCTGAATGGCCCGGATGGCTGCCTTGGGCGTCATGGGCCGCATAGAAACTACCATAGGGCCATGGAACACGCCGGCTGGGGTGCAGGGAATATTGGTAATGTACATGGGCACGTTATGGTCTTCCGTAATATGCCGTACATCCAGGCCTGCATCCAGCATGGGACCTTCGAAGGAAAAGCTGCAGCCCAGCAGGAAGGCCACCAAGTCATCCCGCCAATATCCATCCAGATTGGTAACTTCAGCTGCCAGCTGCCCTTTCTTGTAAATCCGGTACTTGGGAATGTCATACCGCAGATCCGCTCCCGGAGCCACCGCTTTGGGTTCCGGACTGCCCACTTCCGTTACGTCCAAAACGGGACAGGGCTTGGGATTGCGGGTAGTAAACAGCAGAAAATCAAAAGCCAGTTCTTTGGGCAGGATTACCAGGTTGGCTTGGGCATACCCCTTGCACATGCCGCTGGTAAAATAGTCAATCTTGCCTTCCCGAATCAATTGGCGAACTGCTTGGGGTTTCATGGCACTATAGTCCATTGTCATCCTTCCTTTCCGTATGGGAACTTATCTCAGGAACGTACCAGCAGCGGCAATTTCTACGCCATTCTCAGCCAATGCCTTACGGATTTTCTGGGTGAACTGCAGCGCTTTTGGTCCATCTCCATGAACACAAATGGTATCAGCCTTTACAGGAATCACCTTGCCGCTAAGGGTGGTTACCTTCTTATCCAGTACCATGGACAGCACCTGGGCAATGGATTTGTCTTCATCGGTAATCATGGCACCGGGCTGGG
>NZ_OLMM01000013.1 GCF_900291475.1 Acidaminococcus hominis | reverse complement strand
CGAATTTGGAAGTAAATCAACAATTTGATGTGGTTTGTACAGACATTGATAATAAAGTGAAGGCTATGGTTGAAAAAATGAACCGATATCATATGAAAATTACCGCACGGAAGAAAAAAGAATTAGAAGGGTAAAAGGAGTATTGCCTGGATGAAAAAATAATGCCTGGGCGGCCCCAACCGCCTTCCTGGCGTCAGGCACCTTCCCCGCCTTGGACCACTGTGGGGCGGAGAAGGCAGGCGGCCAGAGGCCGCTAAAATCTGCTGAAAAGAATTAGTAACTGGTTTAAACCAGGCGTTATGAGCTGAATCTGCACTGACCAATTGATAATCATAATACCCGAATGAGAAACGTAAAACCCAATATCAAGCAGGCCTTTCCCAGTATTTCGGCCGAAGACCGTTGCCTTCCACTTACCTGTTCGCAGCTTCGCTCGAACAGGTAAAGAGGAAGGTGCCGGCGAATTAGCCGGCGGATGGAGTTCACAACCAAAATGCCCTGAAGGCCAATGCAGACACGCTCTAAGAAAGGCCAAAATGCCTGGACCGCCCCAACCGCCTTCCTGACGTCAGCACCTTCCCTTGAGCACGCCCCATCTGCGCCTTTGGAATTCTTATGCTAGGCGCATCTTCCCCATTTCAGCTGTTCCACAGCTGAAACGGAGAAGACGAGTGGGCGGAGAAGGCAAGCGGGCGGTGGCCGAGCGGTTCGCCGTATACCGGTCATCAGCACCCTACGGGTTTGATTCCTGGACGGCTATCGCAGGGGTCGTATATTCCATTTCTCTACGGCTAGAGCCTTGAGAAATGGATACGACTCCCTAATACCTGGTTGAAAAACGCAATACCCGGCATTCAACAGACCTCTCCAAACATTTCGGCCGAAGGCCGCTGCCTTCCACTTACCAGTGCACTGCTTGGCGTGCACTGGAGAAGAGGAAGGTGCCGGCAATTCGCCGGCGGATGGAGTTCGCAACCAAAATGCCCGGAGGGCCAAATTTGGTTTTAGTACTTCTCAATTAAAAGCCTAATACCTGGGTTGCCCCATCCGCCTTCCTAGTGTCAGGCACCTTCCCCACGTCCACTCTCCCCCTCTGCGCCTCTAGTAGCCTTGGAATAGGCGCATCTTCCCCATTTCAGCTGTTCCACAGCTGAAACGGAGAAGACAATGGGCGGAGAAGGCAGGCGGCTGGTGGCCAAGCGGTTCGCCGTACTCCAGTCATTTTCGCCTTTCAGGCTCAATTTCTGGACGGCTGTCGCAGGGGTCGTATATTCCATTTCTCCGCGGCCAGGGCCTTGAGAAATGGATACGACTCCCTAATACCTGGATGAAAAGCGCAATACCCGGCATCCAGCAGACCTCTCCAAACATTTCGGCCGAAGGCCGCTGCCTTCCACTTAACAGTGCGCTGCTTGGCGTGCACTGGAGAAGAGGAAGGTGCCGGCGAATTCGCCGGCGGATGGAGTTCACAACCAAAATGCCCGGAGGGCTAAGTCATGTATTCCAGTAGTTCACTACTGAAATCATAATACCTGGACCGCCCCAACCGCCTTCCTGACATCAGGCACCTTCCCTTGAACACGCCCCATCTGCGCCTTTGGAATTCTTATGCTAGGCGCATCTTCTCCGTTTCAGCTGTTCCACAGCTGAAACGGAGAAGACAATGGGGGGAAGGAACGTTCCGCCCCCGGCATTAAAGCGGAACAAGGATGGGGTTCACAACCAGGATGCCCGGAGGTCTAAGTCATGTATTCCAGTAGTTCACTACTGAAATCATAATGTCTGGCCTGCCCCAACCGCCTTCCTAACGTCAGACACCTTCCCTACGTCCACTCTCCCCCTCTGCGCCTCTAGTAGCTTTGAAATAGGCGCATCTCCCCCATTTCAGCCGTTTCCACGGCGAAATGGAGGAGACAATGGGCGGAGAAGGCAAGCGGGCGGTAGCCGAGCGGTTCGCCGTATACCGGTCATCAGCACCCTACAGGTTTGATTCCCGGACGGCTGTCGCAGGGGTCGTATATTCCATTTCTCTACGGCTAAAGCCTTGAGAAATGGATACGACTCCCAAAACCTGGATGAAAACCGTAATACCTTGTTAGCCCCCGGGTTGTTCGCAACTCGCTGCGCAGCTGCGTTCTTCTCCATTCAAAAAAGACGTACCGCTCTCCTCAGCGGTACGTCTTTTTCCATTTCCTATTCTTTTCTCTTTTCCCTTTTCCTTCTTATGCGTACTTGCCGGTCCCATGGGCGGGTCTGATGGACACGTCGCCAGCCAACACTTTTTCTATTTCTCCGTTTTCTTTTTTCACCAGCAGGGCGCCGGTGTCGTCGATATCCAGGGCTTCTCCCAAATAGGTGGCGTCGGGGGAGATGACTTTGACCATGCGGCCCAGGGTAGCGGAGTATTCTCTCCACTGGTCGAAGACGGGGGCGAAGCCGTTTTTGCAGGCTTCGTCATAATAGTATTCCATGTAATCCAGGACTTTGGCCAGGAGTTGGACTCGGTCTACGTGGGTACCGGTGACGTCTTCTATAGAGACGGCGGAGGCTCTGAGTTCCTCGGGTACCATTTCTCTGGGGACGCAGACGTTGATGCCGATGCCTACCACCAGGTAGTTGATGTGGCCGAATTCGGCGCTCATTTCGGTCAGGATGCCTACGAGTTTGCGGTTATCCAGCAAAACGTCGTTGGGCCATTTGATGAGGGCTTCTACGCCGCAGACTTCTCTAATGGCGCGGACTACGGCCACGGCAGCGAGCAGGGTCATTTTGGGGGCTTCCTGGGGCAGGAAGGTGGGTTTTAAGAGCACGGAGAACCACAGTCCTTTGCCTTTGGGGCTGTACCAGCCTCTGGCCAGTCTGCCTTTGCCGCCGGTTTGTTCTTCGGCTACGCAGATGGTGCCGTCTTCGGCGCCGGTGCTGGCGAGTTTTTTCAGGACTTCGTTGGAGGACACGACGGTGTCTTCGTAGCAGATGTGATGGCCGATGAAGCGGGTGGTCAGGGCGTCGCCGATTTCTGCGGGCAGCAGTTTATCGGGTACGCCGGTGAGGACGTAGCCTTTTTTGGTGTAGGCTTCAATCTGGTAGCCTTCTTTTTTCAGGGTTTGGATGTGTTTCCAGATGGCTGTCCGGGTAATGCCCAGGGTCTTGGCCAGTTCTTCCCCGGATACGGGGGTGGGTGCTTTATCTTTCAGGATTTTTAGTATTTCGTTGCGCATCGTCGTCATCCTTTCGTTTCTCATAACGTAAAGAATCGTTAACACAAAGTCTGGAAAAAAGGGCTGTGTCTGGCACAGCCCTTGGTTTGGTTTGTAAATGTGTTTCCTTCTCCCCGCCCTACGCCTGAGGTACTTCGCTGGTGCTGGGTTGGGGTGCTGCTGCGGGGGCAGCTGCTTCGGTGGTCACAGGGGGAATGGGTGCGGGGGTACCGTCAGC
>NZ_OLMM01000020.1 GCF_900291475.1 Acidaminococcus hominis | reverse complement strand
CGTGTGCTATCTTCAGTATGAGAGTTATTGAGCAGGGTGGCAAATACTTCCGGAAGGATGGTCAAATAACTGCGGCAGAGTGGTAAAAAAAGTCCGTGCACATGGCAAAATCGTATCGGTATATTCAAATGCATAAACCGGAGCAACTAGGCCATCTGCACGGACTTTTTAGGCCACCCTTCCGGACTATTAGTCCAGGTGCTTTTTAAAAGCTCTGCCGGATCTGTAGAACCGGCAGAGTGAATCTAGCAGCTTTCAACCGATATATATTGTTTTAAATCTCTTTCAGTGTGCCAATGAAGGTATGGGCACGCATGAACAGGGTGGCAAGTATCGACGGCAAGACAGCCTAAATTCTGCGGTAGGGTGGAAGAAAAACACCGTGCAGGTGGCCTAAGAACGGAATATGCTTTAAACAAGAGAAAAATGTTTTTAGGTCGTGCGGTCAGCAAACTTTTGGTGTGGTGCGGGTATCCCCCATTGCCGCTATGCGGCATTTCCCCAAAGGGAAACGCTTGTCCCCTTTTGGGGCTAGTACATGAAGGACGGTAGCTCAACCACGGAAAAGTCAGCGGGGCTGACTTTTAGCTGTAGAAAACTCTGTACCGGATTTTTTGGTCGAGTGGTCAGCGGACTTTTGGCGTGGTGCGGGGGATTTCGGATTTTTGGTCGTGCGGTCCGCAAACTTTTGGCGAAGTAGGGGATATCCCTCGCATTTTTAACCTTTGTACGGTTGGCCGGGGCCAGTACTGGCCTGGGGGTAGCTCAACCACGAAAAAGTTAGCAGAACTGGCATTTTTCTCGCCAATCAGTTATAATGCTACTAACAAATCCCGGTGGAGTAATTACGTTTTGCTTTGCAGTTTCACACCCTGGCAAAGGGATTGCTCGGCGAGAGCTATTGCAGTTTGAGGGCAGGTGAAGGGCAATGCTAAGCGCCACTGGGGAAATAAAGCAATTGTAAATGACGAGGCGCATGGGCTTCACGCGCACTTTCAATCCAGGAAGTGCTGCGAAATTCACATTGCTCTCAAACGTTTGAGCGTATGTAAATTTCTCATGGTATTTTGGCAGCGATTTTCTTTGCTGCTGCTCTCAAAAGGCTTGTCTACTCCTATAGGGGCAGGCAGGTCTTTTCTCCTTATTTACCGCTTTTTAACTGCCGTCTGGGGGCCGCAATTCCTCTTTTACCTCCAAATTGTATCATTTATACAAAAAAGTTTTAAAAACCTATTGACGGTGTGGGGGAGTTATGCTATTATAAATAAGCTTTCTCACGGGGAAGCAATGGCAAACCAGAACAGCTGCTTGTTTGAGAAATTAGCTTCAAAAAAAAGTAGTTGACAAAATCTTCTGAGTTTGCTAAACTATCAAAGTCGTTGATGAACAAGAAGCGATGGAAGAACTTTGAGAACTGAATATTGATTGACAGATGTGCGGGTCAAGTCACCTTTACGGTGATGAGATCGAGTCACTTCGAGACAACGAAGTAAAAAAATCAAAGCTAGTATTTTCAAGAGCCAAGCGGCTTTTCAAAAT
>NZ_OLMM01000012.1 GCF_900291475.1 Acidaminococcus hominis | reverse complement strand
AGAATGGATGTGATCCATCGTGATTGCTCCTTTGTTGATGATTTCTCGCAAAACCATTTTAGCATGAGGCTTCACTATGGATTTTTATTTTTTGATTAACTGTTCAAGTTCATTTTACAACTGACCCTAGAAAAATTACATGTGGATACAGGAATCATGAGTCTGGGTGAAGTAGGTTGTACGCTTCCCCATTTGGGTATCTACAGAAAATTATTGGAGTCTCAGGAACCCTATGTTTTTGTGTTTGAGGATGATGCATATCTTAATGCCGAATTTTTTAGAGATTTATCGGATTTGATGCATTTTTTGGATAATCATCCAGAGCCTATAGTTTTCTTGCTGCACAAAGTGATTGCTCATACCAAAACAAGAGTGAAAAGAGCTGGAAAACCGTTCATTCGTCACTGTTTAGCTGGCTCCGGTGGATATGGATACGCAATCAATCGAAAAGCAGCAGAAAATATGCTTCGCCTTCATACTTTTCCTCGTATGGAAATAGATGCATGGGCTCAGTATAAAAAATTAAACCTACTGGATATATTTTGCACAGAAGAAGATTTAGTCACAATTCATGAAGAAAACGATAGCAATTCGGTGATTGACCGTATTGCACCGCGTGCCCAAAAAGACCGTAAGTATTTGAAAAAAATGAAGCGGAAGAGAATGAAAAATTTTTACCGGACCATGTCCGGCCGGGAAAAAATGGTGATGCAGGCCAAACGGCTTTGGCATCATATTCAAGAATTTTATTATGATAAGGAAGTAAAGCCGGAATGACGTACCATAAAATCTTTTTGGATGGGATTATGCACATGGGGGATATGCTGATGACCGCCTCGGTGCTGCCCGTCCTGCGCAAGCACTGCCCCCATGCCCAGATTGTCTACCTGGCCAAAAAGGAATTGGCTTTTGTGGCGGAAATGCTGGAAGGGGTGGATCGGGTAATTCCCTACGGCTATCAAAGCGGCGGGGGGTACCGGGATGTGTACCGGCTGGGAAAAAAGCTGGGCCGGGAAGGTTTCGACTTGGGGATTTCCCTGGACCCCCGGGAACGGGTAACCCTGATGAAATGGATAGCCCGAATGCCGGAACGGCTGAGCCTGGAGCGGGGGCTGGGCTGGGAACTGGGCTGGGAAAAGCTGTTTTATACCCAGGACCTGCCCCTGCCGGCTGGGTGGAACTTTCAGGACCACAGTATGGCGGTGAACTTCCAGCAAATGCTGCGGCTGTTTTTCCAGGACCCAGATACCCAGTATGCCTGCGCCCATTTTAAGCCTTTTTCCCAGGAGGTAGAGGACTGGTGCAGGGCGCTGCTGACCCAGCAGCCAGGGAGCAAGCGGGTGGCCCTGTGCATCCAGTCCAGCAGTCCGTCCAAGGATTGGCCGGCAAAAAAGTTCAGCCAGATATGTAATTGGCTAATTGACAAGTATCAGGCAGTAGTATATATTACAGGTGTTTCCAGCCATGAAGCCAAAGCCAAGACCATTCTCAAGGGAATTTCCCGGCAGGAACAAGTGGTGGATTTGGTGGGAAAATCCTCTTTTCCCCAGTTGGCAGGCTTGTTATCCAAAATGGATCTGCTGCTGAGCCTGGATACGGGAACGGCCCATGTGGGCGGAGTGGCAGGCTGTCCTGTAATTACGCTCTTTACCCACAATTCCCCGGTGATCTATCAGGCTCCAGGGCTGCATTCCCTGGGCGTCAGCGGGCACCTTCCCTGTTCGGGAAAATACGTTTGCGTAGGTCCCAACCATTGTTCCAAAACGGACTGCGTAGACGCCATTACATTACCCATGGTCCAACAGGCCATAGAAAGCGTATTTGAAAAATCATGAAAACATTTGAGTCAGGCTTTTTTGCATTGGACCATTTCATTGCCAAGAAGGAAGACTTCGATTTTTTGGAAGCCGCTGCCAAAACTCCCTGGCACATTGCGTATAATGTCAATGATCCGTTCTTTTCCATTATGGGAGCCTCGGTGGTTTCCGTTCTGGAAAACAACCCGGACCAGCCGCTGGTGTTCCACCTGTTTACTGATGGGTACAGTCCGGAAAACCGGGACAAGGTCCAGCAGCTGGCTAAGCAGTGGCACTGCCGCTGCGTACTGTACGAACTTCATATGGAACCCTTCCAGGACTTTCATGTGAAGGTGGCCCGGTTCTCCCGGATTACCTATGGGCGGCTGTATATGCCCAAGGTCCTGAAGAGCCTGACGGACCGGTTCCTGTACTTGGACGCGGATACCATGGTGGCGGCCTCCCTGGCGCCGCTTTTTACTTTGGATATGACAGGCTATGCCATGGGCGCTGTATCGGAACGGCCCAAGGATGCAGCCTACCGGGGCGGCTATCTGAAGCTCAAGAACGGCAAGTACTTTAATGATGGGATTATGCTGGTGAATATTCCGGAATGGGAGAAGCAGGGGATTACGGAAAAGGCTTTCTCCTTCCAGAAGGAACCCCGGGAACGGTTCCTGGGGCAAAGCCAGGATGTGCTGAACCTGACCTTTGACGGCACCAACCTGTTTCTGCCGCCGGAGTACAATGAATTTGGCGGCGGGGAAGACGACCAGGGCCATGGAGTGATCATCCACTGGACCGGCCGCCGGAAGCCCTGGCAGATGGTGCTGGCCCCCTTTGATGCCCAGTGGCGGAAGTACAACGCCCTGTCCCCCTGGGAAACCCTGACCAATACTTTGCCCATCAAGAAACCGGAAAACTATCATGATTTCAAGCAATGGGCCAAGTTCCGGAAAAAGGACAGCTTCTCCGATTATCTTTGGGGAATGGCTTGGTATGCCTGGCTGAAGCTGCGCTATAAACTCTAAATACAAATGAAAATCCGAGCTGCAGAGGCATAAACCTTTGCGGCTCGGATTTTCTATTCTTCACTGATTTTCTTTTTCCCGTGGAGGGTGAGGGCATTGTCCTGGGTCAGCTGGTAATCCGGCTGGGTCAGGTCATGACGGGCATCGTAGAAATTGGAAGGGGCTTGGAGCAGGCCGGACATCGTATCAAACACCAGGTCATTGGTAAATATTGCTGACTCATGCTGGCGAAGGACTTTCACGGTTTCCGGGTAGGCTGCCTGGTAACTGGGGGATAGGTAGATCCACAGGGGAATCCGCACCATATTGAATTTGAAGGGGGAAGCCGTATGGGTCAGTTCTAGGTCTTCCCCGTGGTCGGAGAAATAGACCAGGGCTTGCAGCTGCAAACGGTTCTGGCCTTCCTGATAGATTTGCTGGAGAATGGAATCTGTATGGTGGAGGGAGCGCTGGTACCAGATTTCTTTTTCTTCTTTATCTAGCAGTTCCCAGCCCTGCGCCAGGCAGTACTCTTCTGGAATCCTCTGGTCATTGCATAAATCGGTGTAAGTTTACCGTCTGCACGGACTTTTTTTACCACCTTCTCGGAATTCTTTTACCACCCCACCGCACTAGTAGGCCATTAAGAGATTCAGCCAAAAGCTCTGCCGGATGGTT
>NZ_OLMM01000010.1 GCF_900291475.1 Acidaminococcus hominis | reverse complement strand
TTCCTTTCGTAGTTTTGTCGCTATTACTTAGAATGGAGCATCCCGTGCTCTTTTTCAATACCTTTTTTCAGTTTTTAAATTCTGTCTTAGATTTCGTATCCCCCAATTTTCCGTGATGAGCCAAAAAATGGGCTGCCCAGGGACGGCTGATTTCCAGCAGTCAGGGAATGTTTACCCGGCAGGACCCCAGGGCTGGCCTTGGCGGTGCTTTGTGTAGCTGCACCTCCAGGCATCTTACCCTGCTGGTTGGAAAGGTAAGCGGGGAAGAACTTTTGGCATAAGTGGGTGCAAAGCAGGGAAAAGGCCCGAGCGTAGGGCAATTTCCCTTGGCCGAAGGAAGTTCTTTGCCAATAAAACAAAAGAAGCTGTGAAAAATGAAAGATCATTTTTCACAGCTTCTTGGGGTGTTTGGTTTAATTTTCTTTGTGGGTGGCTTCTTGGGCCTCAGCCTGGGCTTTTTTGGCAGCCCATTCGGGAGGCAGGGTACCTTCCACATTGGGGGCGGTAAAGCCCCGGCCAAATACATCGTTGGTATCCTGTACGGTAACAAAGGCCATGGGGTCCACTTCCTTGATGATGGTGTTCAGGTGGGCCAGCTGGGTGAGCTTTACTACCACCAGAATAATATCCTGGGGCGCGTGGGAGTAGCCGCCTTCCCCGTGGAGGATGGTGATGCCCCGGTTGACCTCACTCATAATCCGCTGGCCGATTGCGTCGGACTGGCTGCTGATAATCAGCACCGTCTTCTTGTAGTCAAAGCCCAGCATAAAGAAGTTGGTGGCCTTAAAGGCCAGGAAGAAGATGACGGTGGAATAGAGCACCGGTTCCAGGCCGAAGAAAAATACGGCCACGGCCATCAGGAACAGGCTGTAGATAAAGTTGGTGGTGCTGACGCTGATGTTGTAGTATTTCTTGGTCATAAAGCCCAGAATGTCGATGCCTCCGGTGGAGGTTTCTGCCCGGTACACCAGGGCGCAGCCCAGACCTTCCATAACGCCGCCGGCAAGACAGGAGAGAAGGGGATCGTCCACATAGACCAAGGACTGGAGGAAAGAGGTGCCGTCCAGAACCACGGAGAAAATCAGGCTGCCTACCAGACTGTCAAAGCAGAAGAGCTTCCCTATGTAACGGTAGGCCAGGAAAAACAGGGGGATATTCATAAGAAAGCTGGTGGTACCGGCGGGCCATTGGAACAGATAGTACAGAATCATGGAAAGCCCAGCCAGGCCTCCGGAGAGAAAATGGTGCTGGAGAAAGAAACAGTTGATACTGGCGGCCATGAGCACACAGCCAAGGGTGGTCATGCCGTACTTGTAGAGTAGCTTGCCTGCAGCCATTCCAGCCTTACGTTTTTTTGTAGTGGTCACAAAATCGCCCCGCTTTCCTTCAGTTGAATTGTATATATTGTAGCACTTTTCGTATCAACTAGACAGAATATTTCAAAGGAAGAACAATATGCAAAAAAATCTCCAAAAACGTTCATAAAATCTCTTGCGGCAAAGAGCTAAACAGGCTACAATAGGAGAATATGCATACAAAATACGCAGGAAAGGGGCGATGCCGATGAAGCAGGAAGCATACGGGAAAATCAACCTAGGATTAAAAGTCACAGAAAAACGAGCGGATGGATTTCACACCGTGGATATGATTATGCAAAGCATATCCCTGTGTGATACCATTTCCCTGGAGACAGCCGAACGTTTCGGTATGCGGACGGACGATCCGTCCCTTCCCTGCGATGAACGGAACCTGATGGTGAAGGCGGCCCTGGCCTTCCAAAGAAAGACGGGGTGCAGCCTGAAGGTCCAACTGGAATGCCAGAAACGGATTTTCCAGGCAGCAGGGCTGGCAGGAGGCAGTACGGACGCTGCGGCGGTACTGCGGCTGCTCAACAAGTATTACGGCAGTCCCCTGAGCCTGGAAGAACTGGAAACCGTGGGAGCAGAGGTGGGCAGTGATGTGCCTTTCTGCATCCGGGGCGGTACCCAAAGGGCCCGGGGCCGGGGCGAGCTGATGACGGTGCTGCCAGCAGCACCGGAGCTCCAGCTGGTACTCCTAAAGCCCAGGGAACTGGCAGTTTCCACGGCCTGGGTCTACCAGGAAATCGACAAGGTAAAACACAGGCAGCCCCAGAATATTGACGGGCTGGAGGCAGCCCTGAGGGCCGGTGACCGGAAAGCCCTGCTGGAGCAGCTGGGCAACGACCTGGAAGCTGTTACCCTAAGAAAATACCCGCTGCTTCAGGAAATGTCCCAGGCCCTAAAGGACCAGGGGGCAGAGAAGGTCCTGATGAGCGGCAGCGGTCCCACCTTATTTGGCATTTTTCCCAGCGGGGCAGCCGCCCAAACGGCAGCCCAGGCGCTGCGCCGGCAATACCCGGACGCAGAATTATTAGCAGCACGAACTGTACAGGAGGTTAATTGATATGGTGCAGCATTTGAATCAGATTCCTTTGGATAACTACAAGCCCTTACGGGAAGTGGTGGTGGAAAACATCCGCAACGCCATTGTCAGCGGGCAGTTTCCCCCGGGCATGCGCCTGATGGAGCTGCACCTGGCCAAGGACATGGGGGTCAGCCGGACTCCCGTGCGGGAAGCCATCCGCAAAATGGAACTGGAAGGTCTGGTAGTGATGATTCCCCGCCGGGGCGCCTACGTGGCCAATATTTCCATTAAGGATATCAATGAAGTGTACGAAATCCGCATTGCCCTGGACGTATTGGCGGCAGGGCTGGCAGCGGAACGGATCAACGACGAGGAAATTGCCGAAATGAAGCGGCTGCTGAAACTGGATGAGCCTCTCATTGCTTCCCGGGATTTCCCCAAGATTATCGAAAATGATACGGCTTTCCACGACGTAATCTACAAGGCCAGCCGGAACAAACGGCTGATCAATATTGTCAGCAACCTGCGGGAGCAGATTACCACCATCCGCGGCCGGTCCATGCCGTACCCCGGCAGACTGGAAACCATGGGTGAGGAGCATAAGGAAATCATGGAGGCCATTGGCAGCCGGAATGTGGAACGGTCCCAAAAGGCCGTACGGGTCCACCTGGAAAACGCGGAAAGAACCCTTTTGAAGGTCATCGAGGAACAGAACCTGATGCCTTCTGGAGAAGATGAAAAGAAAGAGGTTAAATAATGGCTAGAATCAAACGTTTGGAACGCATTGTGGCACTGACCAAGGAATTGACGGACCATCCTTTTCAGCTGTATCCTTTCTCTTATTTCTGCGAAAAATTTACGGTAGCAAAATCGACTTTGAGTGAAGACGTGCAGACCGTGCGCAACGGGCTGTCCGCTTACGATTTGGGCATCATTGAAACGGTGGCCGGGGCCAGCGGCGGAGTGCGCTTTATCCCGTACCACACCACTGATTCCAACAACAAATTTCTGGCCGACCTGGCGGAAAAGCTCAACGATCCCAGCCGGGTACTGCCCGGCGGCATGATTTATATGAATGACCTGCTGTTCAATCCCCAGATTGCTTCCCGGCTGGGTGAAATCATTATGCAGCGGTCCCTGGACCTGAAGCCGGAATATATTATGACTGTGGAAGCCAAGGGGATTCCTCTGGCCCTTAGTACGGCCAGAGCCTTCAATATTCCCATGGTCATGGCCCGGAAGGAAGCCCGGATTACGGAAGGCCCGGCAGTGAGCATCAGCTATCTGTCCGGCTCTACCAAAAAAATCCAGTCCATGTCCCTGCCCCGGAAAGCCCTGCCCTTTAAGGCCAAGGTGCTGATCATCGATGACTTTATGCGGGGCGGCGGTACGGCCAGCGGTCTGCGGGAGCTGGCGGACGAGGTGGAAGCCGAGGTAGTGGGTACGTTCCTGTTCATCGCTTCCAAAGAACCGGCCAAAAAGGCCGTTACGGATTATGCTTCCCTCCTGACCCTGCGCAGCGTGGACGAAAAGAACAAGGTCATTGATATCGTTCCGGAGCTGTTCTAAGGAGAAGACGCAAGTTTTTACCATTGCTTACGGGACCCCAAGGGTCCACACAAAAAAACATTACATCACCAAGGAGCATCCTGTCATGACTGAATTGCTTGCTTTGAAAGACATTCAGGCTGCCCGGGAAAGACTGGCAGACCTGGTTCACAAAACACCCCTGGAGGGAAGCCATACCTTCAGTAAGATTGCGGGGCGTGAGGTTTATCTGAAATTGGAAAATCTTCAGCGGACAGGGTCCTTCAAGGTACGCGGTGCCTCCAACTGCATTTTGACGCTGACGGAAGAACAAAAGAGCCGGGGCATTATTGCAGCCTATATAGTGGCACGTTTGTCAAGACCAAAATCGATGAATTTCTAAATGTATCAGGCAGCAGACATTGCAGCATTGAGCAGCAGTGCCGGGAAGTAGCGCTCTGCTGGCGGGACGTTCCCGATGGCT
>NZ_OLMM01000018.1 GCF_900291475.1 Acidaminococcus hominis | reverse complement strand
CTTGGGCAATGGCTTCTGCCAGTTTGGGATCCTTGGCAGCCATATTGTACATGGCCCCATGGGGCTTTACATGCTGCAGTTTGGTGCCATGGGTCTTGGCAAAAGCGGACAAAGCCCCTACCTGATATACTACCATAGCGTACACATCAGCCGGAGACACAGCCATTTTCCGGCGGCCAAAGCCTACCAGGTCCGGATACCCAGGATGGGCTCCCAGAGCCACGCCGCTTTTCACAGCCAGGTCCACGGTCTTTTTCATCACGGACGGATCACTGGCATGGAAGCCGCAGGCAATATTGGCGGACGTAACCAAAGGCAGCACCTCTTCATCCAAGCCAATCTTGTAGGCACCAAAGCTTTCACCCAAGTCAGAATTCAAATCGATTTTCATTCCAGATTCCCCCTAACTCAATTTTTGCATGCAGCCAACTCTACAAACAATAAAACTTCTACGAACGTTAAACATTATACGGCATATATCGTTCGATTCATTTCACTTCACATATTTTTCACATTATACTGTATACATTATCATAAATCGTTTCGTGAGTTACATTTTCCTTACATTTTATTCTTCTTTGTGGTATACTTATTCATGCAATGAGTATTCTCAGTGATGTAAATCCGATTGCTGAGGATGCTCTTTTTTTATTTGTTTTCAAGGAGTGATCTGGTATGCCCCAATCTCGCAAAGAAGAAATTATTTTTACCTGTATGATGGCTTTTGGCATGGTGCTTTGCATGTCCTGCTACAATTCCGTCTGGTTTGTCGGCTTTTCCGGTAATTGGGTGGCCTTGGCTCTGCACAACCTGTCCCGGGAATACTGGCTGGCCCTGCCGGTGGCCTATTTCATCGGTACGCCCATTTCCCACCGCCTGACCCTGCGGTTCTGGCCCTGGAAGCAAAAGTACTTTCCCATTGGCATGGGGATTTTTACGCCCCTGGTGATGGTTCCCCTGATGACCACCCTAATCCACCTGCTGCTGTTTCAGATTTCTGATCCAGCCGTAATCATTCCGGCGTATGGCCGGAATTACCTGGCAGCCATTTCCTTTCAGCTTCTGCTAGTTGGCCCCCTGGTCCGGTTCTTCTTCCGGAAACTGGTAGCCGAACGGAGACAGGAAGTTTCTGCTGATACTACCGCTCAGGAAAGCAGCTTGGAATAACGCCAAAAAAGAAATACCCCCAAGGACTGGTTAGCTAACCAGTCCTTGGGGGTATTTTTATACATTTTGTAAGGCGTTTTCTTTACGATAGGTCATCAGTGCCGCTTCTTTTAGAAATTCCCGCTGCTTGGCCAACGCTTCTTCCGCTTCTGTCAGCGTCACCAATTTAAAGCGGATTTTTTCTCCCGGACGCAGTTGGGCCAGCCGGGGCAGATCTGCCTGAACCACCTGGCCAATTTTCGGATAGCCCCCGGTGGTCTGCCGGTCCGCCATTAAGATGATGGGATTTCCGTCCGCCGGCACCTGGATGGAGCCAGAGGTTACTGGTTCAGAAATCAGAGACTTGCCCTTTTCCTTGTAGGTAAGAGGCTCTTCCCCGGACAGCCGGTACCCCATCCGGTCCGATTGGGGCGTAATGGTGTAGGGCCGGCCAAAAAAGATATGGTAACTCTCTTCTGTAAACCAGTCATACTGAAGCCCTTCCGCTACCCGAATGGGGCCAGGTTTCAACACGCCTCCATTAGGGAGGGACCAGCCCATACTGGAGAAGGCCTTGCCTCCCTGTTTGGAAAGCTCTGCGGCAAAGGCTTTTTGGCTTTCCGTCAGCGCTCCCACCGTTAGCTCTTCTCCGTCCTTTAAGGGTGCGCCTCCGACTCCGCCCAGTTTGGCCCGCAGGTAGGTGCTTTTGCTGCCCATAACCAGGGGCACGTCAAAGCCCCCAGCTACAGTAAGATAACCACGGGTTCCCGTTTTTGCCATGCCAAAAAGCAGGGTGCTGTCTTCTTTTACATAAATGGCCCGGTTCATAGGCACGGGCACACCGCCCAGTTTGGCCTGGAGGTCAGCACCCGTCA
>NZ_OLMM01000001.1 GCF_900291475.1 Acidaminococcus hominis | reverse complement strand
TGGTAAATTGCAAGTTGAATTTGAACAACTATAATCAAGAAACACACTCAATAGCATAAACTTCATCGAGGAATGCATCAAATAGCTCTGACGGCGTATGGTAGCCCAAAACACGACGTGGGCGCTGGTTCAGCGTATCTGCCATGTTCAGGATATCCTCATCAGAGAACCGCTCTACGGACATGCCCTTTGGGATGAAATCCCTCAGCAAGCCATTGTGGCGTTCGTTTTGAGCCCGTTCCCACGAGCTGTACGAATGTGTAAAGTACATCTTGGTGCCGAGACTCTCGAACTGTGACAAGTTCTCAAACTCAGGACCGTTATCGGCCGTCATCGTCTTAAAAATCTGGCTGAAGCGCTCTGCGCCATATAGCTCCTGCAACTGTGCAAGAGCGGATTCAACGCCGGCACAGGTACGTCCAGGAATGCGGATGGCGATGTAGTTGCGCGTAACCTTTTCAACAGCAGTGAAGACTACTGCCTCACGGCCTGCACGCTGACCAACGACCGTGTCCACTTCCCAGTGGCCAATTTCGGTACCTTCATTGACGACGGCAGGACGTTCCTCAATGGAGCGACCCTTCATACGCTTGTTCTTACGTACCCATTTCCGACGGTGTTTATGCTTTAAGGCTCGCGGGACTTCGAAGAGCGACAGCGGAAGCTTATTAGCCCAAAGCATGTTGTAAAGCGTCTTGGTACAGGGAATCTGTTCCGGCGTAAATAGCTTGTTCCGCCTAGCATAGCCAACGCAGGCATCCAGTGACCAACGTTCCTGGCGGACTTGTTCTACCATCCATTGGATGAACGATTCGCAGTCGTCATGATCGATTTTGCAAGTCTTCCTGGAGTTCTTGCGATTCTTTGCGTATGCCTTCTGACCGCGCTTTGCCATATACTGTGGGGCACGACCGTGCTTGCTTTTTCGTTCCGGCGTTCCACGCCGAAGCTCATAGAAAACAGTCGTATGAGCACATCCTACTGCAGCAGCAATGTTGCGAAGGGAAAGCCCTTGACGATGCAGAGCTTGAATCATACCACGTTCTTCCAAAGAAAGATGGCGGCCGGGGATACGTACGTCCTCCATTGTGTTAGAATGGATGTGATCCATCGTGATTGCTCCTTTGTTGATGATTTCTCGCAAAACCATTTTAGCATGAGGCTTCACTATGGATTTTTATTTTTTGATTAACTGTTCAAGTTCATTTTACAACTGACCAACATCATTGATTCCACTATCGGTTTGGATTCAAGCAACCCGGTTATCATTATGGGAGCAATGACAGGCGGGACCGGTGCAATGGATTATAATTCCGTCGTTATTGATCATTCCAATACAGGTTCCAAAATCATTCGTGCAGCGGATCGTAGTTTCGATGTAACGGGTACCGAAAAATTTAATTACATTGAAGCTAAGAATGGAAGCACGGTCGGCCAATTAAATGCTGCCTATGAACGCTATGGTAATATCAGAAACAATACCGTGTCGGTAAAGAATAGTCAGGTGACTAGAGAGATTATTGCTGCCCGGGTTTCAAAACATGGTAATGTGACGGATAACTACGTAATGGCAACGGACAGTACTGTTGCAACAGAAGTATATGGAGGCATGGCTGCCCGCGGCTATGCGGCCGGCAACTCGGTCCTCCTTGACGGCACAACAACGGTTGGGCAAACGGCCTACGGCGGGGACAGCTTTGTTTATGACGAAGGAACGGTGGGCGCAGCCGGCAACCGCGTAACGGTAACCGAAAATGCCAGTGTTCCTACGGTTTATGGCGGCTATGCAGGCAGCAAAACAACCATTAACGGTACTGTTTATACTGGCTCCGCAGCAGCCGTGGGCAACTCCGTGATTTATGACAGCCTGGCAGGGCAGGCAGGTATTGCGGTCTATGGAGGCTACTCCAAGGCCGGCAATGCAGGCCAAAAAGACCCCGTTACGCTTGATGGCGTCATCTATCAGGGCGGCAATACGGTTACGGCAGCGGGCAATAGCACTTTTCAGCGTATCACGGGCGGCTATGCAGCCAAGGACAGCGCAGGCAAGGGCGGCAATGCAGACAATAATACCGTTAGCTTGGACGGCGCCGGCGGTGCAGTGGCCCAGTTGATTTACGGCGGCAATTCCCTTAAAGGAAGCGCCAATGACAATATCGTTTCTGTGTCCAATATTACGAGGGATACCCCGGCAGTGGATCCTGCCGCAGCTGAGAGCAATATACTTGTCGGCGGCAGCGGGTTTACTAGTGCCACAGGCAATACGGTAACCATCTCTGCTTCCAAGCTGACCAACCAGGGAAATGTCTATGGCGGCCAGGGCGGCAGCAGGGCTAATGGAAATACCTTGAATGTGATAAATTCCACCTTGTCCGGGGCTGCAGCCGTTGCCGGCGGTAAGTCCAATGCCTTAACCGAAACTGATGCGGAGGGCAGCACTACCAATCCCAGTGCCAATGGGAACAAAGTCATTTTTAGCGGCAGTACCCTTTCGGCGGATAATCTTTACGGCGGCTGGCTTGCAGCGCCCGACCTTAATTCTGATTCCAATTTCTATTCCGCCGAGCAGGCTGCGGCCACTGGCACAGCTGATGGAAATCAGTTCGCTGTCAGTTCCGGTATTACCGTAAAAGAAGCCATAGGCGGCAAAAATGAAATCGGTGGCTCAGCCTCAAAGAATATCGTCACTGTGGATGACGGAACCATTGAAGAAAACCTGGTTGGCGGCTTGACCCAGTCTGGGGCTGCTTCCGGCAACACCCTTACCCTTAACGGCGGCACCTTTGGCACCAGCGTCAACAGCAGCGAAACCAGCAATCTTCTGGCAGGCGGCTATACAGCTTCCGGCCCGGCTGCTGACAATACCGTGACCATTGCCGGTGGTATTTTGGGCAATATGCTGAGCCTCTACGGCGGCTACAGCACCACCGAAAGCACCGGTAACACCCTGAATCTCTATACCAAGGACAACACCGTCAAGAACCTGGGTTACTTCCAGACCCTGAATTTCTATGTGCCGAAAGGAACCAAAGCTGGAGAGACCATGCTGGAGGTTACGGGCAACGCTGATGTCCACGGCGCGGCCATTTACGCCGGGGTGGAGGATACCACACAGCTGAACCCGGGCGAAGTGATCAACCTGATCCACGACGGCAATAACGAGATTAATACTACAGGCACCAGTTACGCCATGATGGACGGCAAGGATATCGTCACCGATGCAGCGTTCCTCCAGCGTAAGGCATATATCAAAAAGCAGGATGCCAATACCATCGTCCTGTATGTGCCCACGGACAGCCAGCCCATCCTGCATCCGGGTACGGAGATTATTGCTGACGGCCAGACCAACGCTTCCAGTACCGTTTCTGGCGGTTCTGACGCAGCTGTTACCGATGGCCTTCAGGCAGCTCTGACCGCTTGGGCAGAAAGCCACGAAGCTGCCCGGCTCCGGGAAGATGACCATGCGGCCCTGAGTATGACCGGTAGCCCCTACATTTCCAGCCCCGCGGGCATGAGCCTGAGACAGGGCCCTGTTATGGCGGCCGCTTCTCCCCTTGATGCAGCAGACGCCAAGAACGCCAATGTAACTCTCAGTGCAGAAGAAATCGCAGAGCGGGAAGAACGGGAAGTGGAAGCCAAGTTTACCCCTTATGTCATGCTGGGTGGGCACAACCTCCGGTACAACAGCAGTTCCACCGTAGATACCAATGGCTTTAACGGCGAACTGGGCTTTGTAAAGCGGGTTTTTAAGAAAGACTATGCTGACACCATCATGCCCTTCATCGAATACGGCACTGGCAGCTATACCAGCTATAAGAACGGCAGCAGAGGTGACGGCAGCCAGCGCTACGTAGGCGCAGGCATTCTCCTTCGCAGAGATCACGATAACGGCCTTCATTACGAAGGCTTGGTCCGGGTTGGCCGCCTTATGGGCGACTACGCCGGCAGCATCGGTGGCTATCGCACTACCTATAACTCCAGTGCCAACTACTTTGCCGCCCATGCTGGCTTGGGTAAGATTTTCCGTCAGGACAGCAACGATTATAATCTCTATGGGAAGTTCTTCTATTCCCACCTGGGCGGCGACAGCGTTACCTTACGCAGCAGTTTGGGCAGCGCTGACTACAGCTTGAGCAGCGTAAATTCCTACTGGACCCGTCTGGGCTTCCGGTGGACCAAACACTTGGATGAAGACACCACCAGTTTCTACGCCGGCCTGGGCTGGGATTACGAATTTGACGGTAAAGCCACTGCACGCTATAGAGACTATACAACCCCTGACGCCAGCATGAAAGGCTCCAGCGAATTTTTGGAACTGGGCTGGCAGAGCAAAGTAACCAAAGAGAACCCTTGGGGCGCCGACGTAAGAATCACCGGCTGGCACGGCGTGAAGCAGGGCTTCACATATGGTGTAACGATAACAAGACGTATGTAAATGTGAACTAAGGTAAAAAAAGCATTCCTACGGAAGCACAGATTTTCTGTAGGAATGCTTTTTTGTGTGAAATCGGGGGAATGGGTAGGGGACTAACAGGTAGTGCTGAAGAAAGCTGACGACGTGCTACAGTTTCTACGAAACTGTAGAGGTGTTTTTCAGAATATATGGCGGCACCAGCACCGCAGAAGGAGCTTTCCCCACCCAGGGCCCTTGGATTCTTGGTGTGGCCCGTCCCTCCCCTTCCTAAAGGCGGGGAGGGCAGAGGACGTGCTGGCCGGTTCTGTAGGTATTTTTGATAGTGAATGTAGTGGTAATGCTATATTAACGACTAACAATTGACCAGTAGTGGTTTTAGAATGCTTCCTGCGAGCGTTGCGGCCGCATCCAAACATCCCCAAAAATATCCCAGAGGATGTTTGGTTAATAAGGCCCATGCGATAGCCGTCCAAGGAGCAAGTCCGTCAGGACGCAGCTGCTTGGAATACGGCGAACCGCTCAGGAAGTGTCGCCATAGGCGACGATAGAAGTTTAATCCAGGTATCATCTTTTAATCAATTATTCGCGGCCCTTGGCCGCAGTAGGAGCACTCTCTGTATAACCCTCAACGTTCACGGGGAGGGTGTCGCACAACGTGCGACGGGAAGGGCCGGTGCCACCTGCGCCCGCATGCGTGCGAGGTCAGTTACTTGAACAAATCCGCAATAATAATATATTTTGTGCTGCTTAGCTCCTTCCACATTGTGCTCAAAAATAAGTAATTTTAGAAACGTGGTGGTGCATAACTGTTGACTTTCATCAAGAATGAGGGAAGTGGCGCCGGTAGGCGACGAAGAGAGTTTTCAAAGCACATAAATATCAAAAACGATATATTTTTCCTTTCATTCCAATATTTGCGGCCCTTGGCCGCTGCCTTCCCAGCCCAACAGCAGTCCCAGGCTGGGAAGGTGGGGCGCCCAGCGCCTCGGATGGGTGGCCCTAAGGCCGCTCCAGGCCCTCTGCTTGCAGGTCTCTAGCCATCCTTTCAATAGATTTTCTAAAGAATACAAGATATTTTCTCAATTCCTCGCTGAAACCGTCCAAATCTGCGTCCGTAATAACACCGTCATAGAGAAACCGCATCAGAAAATCAATCATGGTACCCTTGCTGACTTCACATCTGACCCCAGGATGTTTTTTGTCTTCACGCATTTTTTTCCAAAGGGTCCAAAATTTTGTTGATGCTGGATCCTTTCCTTGCAGGTACTGCGCGTATTCCTGAACCAATTTTCCCATATAGGCTTCCTGCCATTTCGGAAGTCTTTCCTGGTAAAGCTTCCAGTCTTTTTTGGTTACTTCATAATACACAGGCTCCATAAGCGCTCCTCCTTTACCTCAGTCGTCCTCGCCGCGCCGTTCCGTTAAAATCTCGTTCAAATCCCCACAATCCTAAGAAGGGGCGTCCCCTATATAGGGCACCGGTCTGGGAGGTCCCATTTTATACAGCTTGCAGTTCTTTGGCCCATAGCAAAAGCTCTCGAACCGGAATTTTTGGGAAACGCCCCAATCGTATTCAATGGCAACATTGGCCATACAAGCCCATTTGCAGGTGACGCATTTGCTGCCCCACCGTCTTTTGTCCAGCAGGCGGCAGCCGCGCCAGGCATAGACTTCCAAAGCAGGGACCTCTCCCACCCAGGGCGAATCCTTTGCTTCATCTACAAAAGCAGCTTCCGCCGTCTTTTTCAGAGCCCCGGCCCGATAGTAGTCGGCATATTCCCACTTGGGATACTGCTTCGTCCAGGCCGTTCCAGATATTTCATCACCAATATGAAAGCGCAGTCTGTTCTGCTGCCGTTCCGAAATGGCAATGGAAAAATCCCTGGCCTCACCGTCCGCCTTTCCCGTCAAAAACAGATTATAACCAATCATGCCATGGGTGCGGTTATCCAGCCGATAGCGCCAGACCTTGGAACGGGGCTGCACCGACAAAATACGGCCAAAAACTTGATTTTCTTCTGTTCGTTTTTCATAAAAATGCCTCCTTCAGGTGGAGTGCTTTTTGTCACAACCATTATACCCACGAAGCAATCCCAAAAGCAAACGCTAAAACGTTTGGAGTGTCCAGAAAGCCGGCAGTGGGGGATGCCCCGTGCCAACGCAAAGGGTTCCCAGGCCGCACCTACATAACCAAAATACGTACTTCACACACGTACAACAATCCTTATTTCGTACCATAAATTTGAGTACTATTACATAAATAATGAATTATATTACAAAACGCTGTACATATTATATAGTTATTTCGTATTCGTGAAAAATTCATTACATCATATTCTTTGTTTAATAACATAATGCTTATAAAATATAAAAACAATTAAAAGAAAACTGAAAAGTCATTGACAATTGTCCTCTAATGGAAGATAATTTGATACAGAGAACAGTTCTTAATTGTGCTCAAAATGGAATACGAGAAAAGGGGCGAGGTTTATGAACAAGGCATATCGAGTCATTTGGAGTCGAGTAAAACATTGTTACATCGTTGTCTCCGAACTGGCAAGAAGCCACACGAAAAAATCTGGGAACGCCAGAGCTGGGGGAAAAAGCATGGCAGCTCTTTGTACGTTCCTATTGCTCAGCAGTGCCGGTGTCGCAGGAGCAGCTGACACCACTGTTGGCGGCGGAGCAGGTGTGGCCTATGGGACGGGCAGTTCGGCACCCAAAGCGGAAAATGTGGCTATCGGGAAAAATGCCACCATTTCCTACTCTGGCGGCGTTGGGCAGCCATCTACAGGCGATATTGTTATCGGTGGTGGTGCACATACCAATAACTATATTGACCAAGGCGGTGGTATCGCAATTGGTGCCAATGCTTTTGTGGAAAATATGGTTGGAGGCTTAGAGCGATCTTTTGATTTTAATCAGGCCCAATATGATAGCATCTTTGGCATATCGTATGGATTCCCGAAAGATCCATCAAAAATGGTAACTGGTGTAGCTATTGGTCAGAATACCTATGCCCGTTCCGGCAGCGTCATGCTTGGTACTCATAATTATAAGGGAGCATTAGGCGACACAGAGGTCGATAGTGCAAATGCAAAGGCTGATAATATGTCGTTGTTTTCTACAACGGTAGGTGCCAATAGTTATACAAATGGATTATTTTCTTCCGTAACAGGCTCGTACTCCATTGCATCTTCTGATTATAGTGGTGGAACTACTAATGCTGTAAAGAATTTTGGCGCGACTATTACAGGTTCTTTAAACAGCATCGAATCGAAAACAGCATCCTCCGCTTACTCCGGCATCGCCAGCAGTATTGTTGGTGTGGCCAATTATAGTGGCACGTTTGTCAAGACCAAAATCGATGAATTTCTAAATGTATCAGGCAGCAGACATTGCAGCATTGAGCAGCAGTGCCGGGAAGTAGCGCTCTGCTGGCGGGACGTTCCCGATGGCTGAGTGGCAGCGCTGGAAGTTATACACGTTGATGTAGTTGCGGATGGCCTTGCGAGCCTCCCGGATGTTGCGGTACTGCGTGAGATAGGCTTCCTCATACTTGAATGTCCGGAACCACCGCTCAATCTTGATGTTGTCGGCCCAGCGGCTCTTGCCATCCATGCTCTGGCGGATCTTGTGTTCCTTGAGGAAAGCCTTGTACTCCTTGCTGGTGAACTGGCATCCTTGGTCGGAGTTGAGAATCTGCGGCTTTGCTATACGGAGCGCCTTCCTTACGGCGGCAATGACCATCCGGGTGTCCAGGGTATCGTCCACCTCCCAGCCAACAATGCAGCGGCTGTACCAGTCGATGATGGCTGTCAGATAAACGAAACCGTGCTCCAGGGGAATGTAGGTGATGTCGATGGACCATGCCTGGTTAGGCTGCTGAATATCCACATGCTTCAGCAGGTAGGGCATCACCTGCGCTTGTTGCTGCCGCTTGGAAAGGTTCATCTTCGGATAGATGACGTCGATGCCCATCTCGCGCATATAGCGAGCTGTCTTGCGTCGTCCGGCCTGATGCCCGAGGCGCTGCAGCTGCGAGGCCAGCTGCCTTGCGCCCCAGGCAGGATTGTCCGTGTGGAAACGATCGATGATGCGCTTGCATTCCAGCTCTTCATCTGATGGAGTGTTCTCTTTGGGGTGGTAGTATTGGCTTGTGCGGTTGACGCCGAGCAGCTTTGCTGCTTTCCGAAGGGAAAGCTCCTTGCACTCACTCCTCGAAAGGTTTTGGAGAATACTGTTTCTCGTAGTCCGGTCCAAGAATTTCCTCAGATTTTTTTTTCAACCAATCCACCTGCATGGTGAGTTGGCCAACTTTGCGGGCATAGGAGGCTTTCTCCTTCCGCTCGGTCTCGAGTTTTTGATTGAGGTTGTCCTCTCTGGAATCATCGAATATGATGCTTGCCTTGCTGAGAAACTCGTTCTTCCAGTTCCGCAAGAGGTTCGGCAGGATTTCGTTCTCAGCCGCCAGCGTGTTGAGGTCTTTCTCACCCTTGAGCAGCTCGATGACGAGATCGGATTTGAATTTCGACGTGAAATGACGGCGCGTGCGTGACATGATGATTATCTCCTTTTTCATTGATCGCCTCCAGTATACCACGAGATTCACATTAAGAAATAGTTTCGAAGTTGTCTTAATTCATAGTTCCATTATAGTACACCCCCACCGCCAGAACCACCATACACAGATCCGTGAACTTCAGCTTCACTTGCAATTCACCTCCCGAGCAGCATAAACCCCAGCCCCGTCGTCAATTACAGTCTAGACCGTTAAGGAGAATTTCTCAAGAGGGAGTTGCAGGAAGCAAAAAGATGGAAAATACATGGTAAATTGCAAGTTGAATTTGAACAACTATAATCAAGAAACACACTCAATAGCATAAACTTCATCGAGGAATGCATCAAATAGCTCTGACGGCGTATGGTAGCCCAAAACACGACGTGGGCGCTGGTTCAGCGTATCTGCCATGTTCAGGATATCCTCATCAGAGAACCGCTCTACGGACATGCCCTTTGGGATGAAATCCCTCAGCAAGCCATTGTGGCGTTCGTTTTGAGCCCGTTCCCACGAGCTGTACGAATGTGTAAAGTACATCTTGGTGCCGAGACTCTCGAACTGTGACAAGTTCTCAAACTCAGGACCGTTATCGGCCGTCATCGTCTTAAAAATCTGGCTGAAGCGCTCTGCGCCATATAGCTCCTGCAACTGTGCAAGAGCGGATTCAACGCCGGCACAGGTACGTCCAGGAATGCGGATGGCGATGTAGTTGCGCGTAACCTTTTCAACAGCAGTGAAGACTACTGCCTCACGGCCTGCACGCTGACCAACGACCGTGTCCACTTCCCAGTGGCCAATTTCGGTACCTTCATTGACGACGGCAGGACGTTCCTCAATGGAGCGACCCTTCATACGCTTGTTCTTACGTACCCATTTCCGACGGTGTTTATGCTTTAAGGCTCGCGGGACTTCGAAGAGCGACAGCGGAAGCTTATTAGCCCAAAGCATGTTGTAAAGCGTCTTGGTACAGGGAATCTGTTCCGGCGTAAATAGCTTGTTCCGCCTAGCATAGCCAACGCAGGCATCCAGTGACCAACGTTCCTGGCGGACTTGTTCTACCATCCATTGGATGAACGATTCGCAGTCGTCATGATCGATTTTGCAAGTCTTCCTGGAGTTCTTGCGATTCTTTGCGTATGCCTTCTGACCGCGCTTTGCCATATACTGTGGGGCACGACCGTGCTTGCTTTTTCGTTCCGGCGTTCCACGCCGAAGCTCATAGAAAACAGTCGTATGAGCACATCCTACTGCAGCAGCAATGTTGCGAAGGGAAAGCCCTTGACGATGCAGAGCTTGAATCATACCACGTTCTTCCAAAGAAAGATGGCGGCCGGGGATACGTACGTCCTCCATTGTGTTAGAATGGATGTGATCCATCGTGATTGCTCCTTTGTTGATGATTTCTCGCAAAACCATTTTAGCATGAGGCTTCACTATGGATTTTTATTTTTTGATTAACTGTTCAAGTTCATTTTACAACTGACCGTTAAGAAAATCTGCTATTCCTTTAACTTATCCATACCTATAGCCAACCAGGGAAATACCCCTGCAATAGAAAAGTCCTTATAAAAATAGCAAGAAAATGGAAGAAGAATAAGCAATATTCATAGTTACAGCGTTTTAAAATTTTATAAAACAATAGAACATACGGATAGGCATGAAAATGCGTTGAATTTTGCCTAAAAATGTTGCATTATCAAGTTAGTTCGTACTATAATGAGGAAAGTCAAATTGGACTATAACCTCCCCGGATGATACTGGAGTGTGGTGCAGACGCAATTACAATGCGGCTTTTGGGCGGGAATTAGGACGCCCCCCAAAGGATTGCGGCTGCAGCGGACTCATGTGAAACGTTCTCCTAATGGGCCAAATGCTCCGGGCAATTTACGGAAAGGTGGCAATGGATATGGAAAGAGAAGATTGGGTAAAAACGGGATTGGTAGCTGGAGGGGCTGTACTGGGTCTTTTGGGTGAAAAGCTGGTAAAATCCAAGCTGATGAAAAAAGCCCTGGTCAAGAGCACGGCCGCTGCCCTGCGGGTGCAAAAATGCGCTTCTGAAAGCACTGCCTGCCTGCAGGCACAAGCCGATGACATTGTAGCGGCTGCCAAGGAAGAAAACAAGAAAATTGAAGAAGCAGAAGCTGCTGCAGAAGCTGCTGAAGCTGCCCAAACGCCGGTTATCGAAGACGCTGCGAAATAAGCCCCGTTCCCTAGGGTCAAAACAAGGGAGCGAGAGCCATGAAATTTCAAATTCAAAATGAGGTTCCAGGCCGCCTGCGGGTGCGCTGCCTGGCCCAGGAGGGGCGGAAAGTCCGCTCTTTTGACCTGGAGCAGGGAGCTGCCATTTTAGGGGGCTTGGAACGGGTTGCCGGCGTCCGCAAGGTGAAGCTGTATTCCAGCGCCGCCGGCATTGCCGTCTTTTATGAACAGGATTTGGCAGGCGATAACCGCCAGGGGATTATTACCGCCCTGGCCCGGCTGAACATGAACGATCCGGAACTGCGGAAGGCCACCAAGGAGAAGGCGGGCTCCCTGCAGCTGAACCGGCAATACCGGAACCGGCTGATTGGGCTGGTAACCCGGCATTTTGCCTGCAAGTTCTTCCTGCCCCTGCCGCTTCGGATGATTCGCTCCTGGTACCATACCTTGGGCTTTATCCGCCTGGGGCTCCGGTCCCTGCGTCAGGGCCGGCTGGATGTGCCGGTGCTGGATGCGACGGCCATTACGGCAGCCATGCTGCAGAACGACCTGTCCACGGCGGGCAGCGTTATGCTGCTGCTCCATATTGGGGAACTGCTGGAAGAATGGTCCTACCGGAAGTCCGTCCACGACCTGGCCGAGAATATGTCCCTGCACATTGACACGGTCTGGAAAGTGGTGGAAGGTACGGAAGTGGAAGTACCCCTGGCCGAAATTGCGGACGGGGATCTGGTCAGCGTAAAGATGGGCTCCACCATTCCTCTGGATGGGGAAGTGACGGCTGGGGAAGCCTTGGTCAACCAGGCTTCCATGACCGGGGAATCCCTGCCGGTGGAAAAGAAGCCGGGGCTTACGGTGTACGCCGGAACGGTGGTGGAAGATGGGGAAATTACCGTGAAGGTCAAGGGCGGCGCTGGTGCCACCCGCTACGACCGGATCGTGGAAATGATCCAGGCTTCCGAAAGCTTCAAATCCAACCTGGAAAGCAAGGCCGCCCATTTGGCGGACAAGCTGGTGCCCTGGTGCTTGGGCGGTACCGTCCTGACCTACCTGCTGACCCGGAACGTTATGCGGGCCATGTCCATCCTGATGGTGGACTTCTCCTGTGCACTGAAGCTGTCCATGCCTCTTTCGGTGCTGTCCGCCATGCGGGAATGCAGCACCCATAAGATTACCGTCAAGGGCGGCAAGTTCCTGGAAGCGGTAGCGGAAGCGGATACCATTGTCTTTGACAAGACTGGTACCCTGACCCTGGCCAAACCCAAGGTGGCCGATGTCTTGTGCTTCAGCGGGTACGACCGGAGCACGGTGCTGCGGTATGCTGCCTGCCTGGAGGAGCATTTCCCCCATTCGGTGGCCAACGCCATTGTGCGCCAGGCTGCGGAAGAGGGCCTGACCCACGAGGAAATGCACAGCAAGGTGGAATATATTGTGGCCCACGGGATTGCTTCCCAGGTGGAAGGGAAACGGATTGTTATCGGTTCCGGCCACTTTATTTTTGACGATGAGCACTGCGTTATCCCGGAAGGGGAAGAAGCCATCTACGAAAGCCGGCCGGAAGAATATTCCCATATCTATATGGCCCTAAACGGCAAGTTGATGGCCATTATCTGCATTCAGGATCCTCTGCGGCCGGAAGCACCCCAGGTGCTGCGGAATCTGCGGCAGGCGGGCTTTAAACGCCTGGTCATGATGACTGGGGACAGCGAGCGGACGGCAGCGGCGGTAGCGGCCAAAATCGGGGTGGACCAGTTCTACGCCGAAGTGCTGCCGGAAGATAAGGCACGATTTGTAGAAGAAGCCAAGGCCCAAGGCCATACGGTGGTGATGGTAGGGGACGGTATCAACGATTCCCCGGCCCTGTCGGCGGCAGACGCCGGCGTTGCCATTGCCGAAGGAGCGGATATTGCCCGGGAGATTGCGGACATTACCATTTCTGCCCACGACCTGCAGCAGCTGGTGGTGCTGAAGCAGCTGAGCACCCTATTGATGCGCCGGGTAAACTTCAACTATGACTTTGTGGTATCCTTTAACGCCGGGCTCATTGGTTTGGGCGTATTAGGCATTCTGCCTCCGGCTACCACGGCTTTGCTGCACAATGGGTCCACCATTGCCATCAGTCTGCACAGCATGACGGATCTGATGGAAGCCTAACTTAAAAGAATGAACTGATAAGTATATAGAAAAAAAGGAAGTTCCTTTAGGAACTTCCTTTTTTTAGGCTCATCACGGAAAATTGGGGGATACGAAATCTAAGACAGAATTTAAAAACTGAAAAAAGGTATTGAAAAAGAGCACGGGATGCTCCATTCTAAGTAATAGCGACAAAACTACGAAAGGAATGATCCACGTGCTCTCAACCTCAAGTATAGCAAATTTATGCAAAAACATACAGGACAATTTTAATATTCCTACGAGTATTGCTTCTCTTTTTGAAGAGATCATAGATGTAAATAGTACCCGGCCTACAGCCGACGTTGTATGCCCTTGCTGCGGCGGTAAGGTCCATGTCCATGACAACCCTGTAACTACACTTAAAGACATGCCCTGGATACCCGGAAAGCCACGGATTCTTCGTGTGAGATTCCACCGCTACCGGTGCCAAAAATGCGGGCATACCTTCAATGAAAACATAACCTTTAAGTATCCTGGAACCAGAGTCACTTCTCGTGCCGCTTTATGGATCAAGATTTTGCTTATGCATCAAATGACGATTAAAGCAGTCAGCGATTTGACCGGTATCCATTGGGGAACAGTTTCTAAAATCCATAAGGAAATTATGGACGAGGCTCTCAAAACGCGAAGCGAGGAACTTCGCAAAAGTGGCTACCGTCCTAAGCATCTTGCCGTTGATGAGTTTGCAATGCACAAAGGCCATACTTACGCAACCTGTGTTATGGACCTTGATATGGGAGACATCCTCTGGGTTGGTGCGGGACGCTCTATAGCTGCCTTTACAAAGTTTTTTGAAGAGACAGACCTGGAGTATTTGTCTGAAGTAGAAGCTGTCGCAATGGACATGAACGCATCGTTCAACACCCTGGTAGAAAAGTATCTGCCTCATGCGGCAATAGTATACGACCGCTACCATATGCAAGCCCAGTATGGACGAGATGTGCTGGGAGCCGTAAGGCTGGAGGAAGCAAGACAGCACAAAGAGAAAGCCGATAACCTAAAGCTTGGGATTACAGAGAATATTGCTGAAGAGCAGGCAACAAAAGCAGAGGATTCAATTAAAGAGGAGAATCGGCTTTACAAGGAAGTAAAACAAGCTCGCTGGACGCTGCTTTGCAAGGAAGAAACACTAAGCGATAAAAAGGCAGAAAATCTCAAGGAAATCCTTAAAAAACATGAAAATTTGACAGTTTGCCATACAATGAAAGAGGAACTAAGTGATCTATTCGAGCTTAGAAACCCCGATTTAGCTGCCGTAGAATGGGAAAAATGGTTTAAAGGAGCCGAGGAGAGCAACATACCGCAGCTGCAAAAGTTTGCCCGCTTAAAGCGAAAACGCAAAGAGGGTTTGATTGCTCACTCAGCCCATCCGATTACCACAGGAAAGCTTGAAGGCTTCAATAACAAGATTAAGGTTGCAAAACGAATAGGGTATGGATACAAAAATGATGAATATTTTTTCACTCTGATTCGATATTCAGCATTACCATCTATACGAAACGGCACTGTCTAGAGATTGCGACAGTGGGATGTTGCTAGACATAAAAGAAGGATGGCAGAAATCTGCCATCCCACAATAAAACGTGAAGAGCCAATTTTTCAGGGTTTTACAGGTCCTTGTATAAGTGCGCCCTTTTGCCGGTCTGTATGCGAAGGTAAGGGCAGAATAGGGTAGGTAAGTATAGGCTAGACCAAACCAGAAAAATCCAAAAAACCGGTATGGTTTGTGATCACAGTATTAGCCCCTGATCGAACAAAAACCCCAGTTAGCCATGGATCGAAGTAGTACCCTATAGTTCCCATAGCGATAGTTCTTCTTAGTACTAAAAATTTACTATTGCCAAAGTAACTTACTAGGGGGTTACGCCGCATCCTGTGGATAACTGCGAACTGTTGCAAAATATCCACAAGTCTTAAAATGTCCGCACCATAAGGACTAACTGCAATGCAAAACAAGTACATTCCTCTTCAGCCCTGCCAAAAATTGCGGATTTGCGGTAAAAAAAACGAGCGCCATACCGGCATTGGCTCAGCCTTATTAAACTCTTTGCTGTAAGTGAAGCTGGCACTGGAACTTGGTAAAAAGGCCTGATGGGGTTTCGGATATCGGACGTTTTTTCTGCCAAGAAGTTTTGCTGTAGGAGTGTGTCCTTGGCTAATGCTGAAGCCCCGGTTAATGCTGAAGCCCCGGTTAATGTAAAAAACCTCACCATGGAAGATTCCTTCTATGCTGGGGATTTTTTTGTTTGCAGCAATATTTGCGGCAAGCGGCAGCTATGTGCTTTTTTCTGCTTGTTCTTGGGCTTGTCTTATAGCTTTCCGAGTTTGAGGTTGCTATAATTATTATAATAAGTGTATGCTATGGGAGCAGAAAACCTAGGCGTATTCACTTGGAATGCTAAAACCCTCAAACGTGAATCAATCCACTGATGAAATCCCACTTGCTATTGTTCAAGGAAAGGTGTACGGAACAGCCTAAGCCCGGCGGGGTCTGTGCTGCCAATACCAAGGTGATTAACAATTTTACTAAGGAGAATTCTATGACGGATGTATACTCTTTCCACGTAGCTCTGCAGGAATTTGAAAGCAAATTTTGGCGGGATTTTCAAATTTCTTCTAATGCTACTGTGGCCTTTTTGGCCTATACAGTGTTGGGATCCTATCAAGCCCAGGGAGAACACTTATTTTGCGTAGACTGTAAAGGAGTCCATTACGAATTTCCTATTGATGATTTTGATGATGAACTACCGCCTTCCGTAGACCCTTCTGCGGTGAAACTGCGGCAGTTGAAACTGGCTCCTGGGGATACACTGACGGTGGTTTATGACTACGGTGACGAATGGACCTTCCAACTGGAATATCAGGGAAAGGCGCCTATGGAGCGCAATACCTGGCCCCGTTATCCCCTGATAACGGACGGTGCCGGACAAGGTATCATAGAAGATATCGGCAGAGATGGTCTTGAAGAAATTGTCCAGAACAAGGACGAAAAAGGCGAGGACTATATCATTAGTGAATTTCAGGGCATACCGATGTATTGGGATTATACCCGGTTCGATTTGGCTTCGGAGAATCTAGTGCTCAAAGAAAAAGCCCGGTATCTCAGGGCGTTGTACGAAATTCCTTTTGAGGATGATTTTGAACCGGATTTCTCGGAATAGGCAGAAAGAGGATAGTGTCAAACCTCAGGACCAGAGGGAAAAGCGGCTGGAGTAAGCTTTCTTTGTTCCCTATTCGATAATTGAAGGGCCTGGCGGGAATTTATCTTGGAAATGATGGCCTGCTGAAAGGAATGCTTGACACTCTGGGGGAAGCCTAGAACAACTGGAAACCGGCATTTAAGGAAGCTTAATTTGGTGATTAGGGGATGAAAGTTTTGCGCATCAAAAAGAAAATAGTAAGCTTGGCCCTTTTGGCCTGCCTTGCAGTGGCTCCAGCGTATGCGGCGGAGTGGTATTGGTTGGGGTCAGATTCTTATAACTCCAGATTTGTAGATACTGCTTCCTTGGAGAAAAATGATTACCAGGCTATTGTTTGGTGGAAAAACACAGGACCAAAGGGAGACAGCTACCTGAAGAAATTGGCCTTTAACCGCTATGACCGGACCGTAGCGGTGGCAGCCTCGTATTTGCTTGACAAATATGGGGACTACAAGAAGACGTATTCTAATAAACCCCGGTCGGAGTGGAAGTATGAGGCCATTGTTCCGGAATCCTTTATGGAAGAAATTTATAACTGGCTTTGGCCTGCGGCTGCAGGCACGGCCAATCGTTGGTATTATTTGGGAAAGTGGTCGGACGGAGCCACTTTCTTTGTAGATAACTTGAGCGTTAGGAAAGATGCTCAGACGGCCCGGGTATGGACGAAAGAGAATGACCCCAACGGCCATTATTCCATACAATACCGCATCATCAGAAGAAATGAAAAAACGCTGACGATTTGGAAATCGTATACCCTTCGAGGCTCTGCAGGCCATGAATATATCGATACAGAAGCTTTCCCTAATGAGGTGATTCCCATTTTGCCTGGGTCCATGGATGAAAAGCTGTTTTATGCCATTTGGCCCAATTAAGCTTTTTAAGCAACAATTCGGCGGGGGTTACAGACGCTGCTTTTGCGTGGTAAAGTCTTTGTATATCTGGAGGTGTATTTGAAATGGCAGAAGTCTATACTTTTCACGTTGCCGTGAAAGAAATGGAGAATAAGATTTGGCGGGATATCGATATTTCTTCTAAGTCCACACTGGCCCAACTGTCGTACGCAATCCTGGTAGTCTTCAACACAGAGTATAATCATCTATTCTGCTTGTACTATAAGGGAAAAAGGTATGAGCTTCGCTTTGATCCGGATGCACCCAAGTCAATCCGACCCAATCGGGTACACCTGGAAAAAATGAAGCTTGAACCAGGGGACGAGCTGACCATGATCTATGATTATGGTTCTGAATGGGAATTCAGGATTACCTTCCAGGGTTCGCGGCCCATGGAAAAAGGCAAAGGAAACCATTATCCCAATGTGACAGCTGGTGCAGGGATTGGCATTAAGGAAAATATGTTCCCGCAGGAATACCTGGAATACATCCAAAAGGAAGATCAAACGTGGAAACCGGAAACTTTAGTAAACGCACTCGGCCAGGAATACCAACGGTCCTATAAAAATTTTGATTTGGAGCATATAAATTATGGACTGACCTGGGATGTACGATGGGTAAAGGCTGCCTACGAGCACACTAAAGACAGCCGCTGGTAAACTACAGTAAGCGACAAGAAACCCTCAGTCGGGTGATCTGTGAGATCACTTGGCTGAGGGTTTGTCATCATGACGCCTATTTGTAGTTGCCTACTACAGCGCTGCTGCTCACGCCGCTTTTGTGGGTGACACCATCTTTGACGGCAGTTTTGGCAACACGGAGTACTATGGCGGAAATGCCCGCGCCCTGCTTCACAGCATTTTGTATCAGCTTTTCCGCCTCCCGGAAGAAACCGTGCTGTATCCTGGCCATACTGGTCCCACCACTGTGGGACAGGAAAAGCTCCGGGTAGGATTGGAACTAAGCTGAAGGTGCAGGAAAAGAAATACGGATGCCCATTTCCTGCATCAAACATAATTTCACTGAATCCATTTAACAAGAACTATATTTTATTAAATTTGCATATTGAGAAACACATGTTCGCATGATATACTTTTTCTAACGAGAAATACCACGGATACAATTACATATTTTCAGGGCCTAGTTTTCGCTATCCACTTACAATGACTTTATTCCACCAACTATCTGCAGCAAAGGAAAGATCATGATGAACGAATCCAATCCCTACGTAAAACACCAAAAATTACAGCAAAAGGTAAAAGAACTTCGCAAGAACATGTCCAGAGCGGAAAAACGACTCTGGTTCGCCTTCCTTCGTCACCATTCCGTCAAGTGGCGCAGATTCAAGGTCTTTGACGATTATATCGTCACCTTTTACTGCGTCAAAGCCCAATTGGTCATCAATGTGATTGACGGGCAGGAAGCGGATGAAGAAACCTTGGCTTATATCCAGGCACGGACCGAATTCCTCAAACAATGGGGCCTGGAAGAAGTGCGTTTTTCCGAGAAAGATGTTCTTCAGTACTTTGATACCATCTGCTATGAAATCGACAATAAGGTACAAAGCCGGATCCAGGAAAATCCTGCCAGAAGGTCCCAATACCACGCAGATTATTGTATCTATTCCACGATTCCGTGGCCCTGAATTTAAAACTAGGCAAAAATAGTATCCAACATTTCTCGATGTACAAAAGTCTGAACCATTGTTTGCTTTTAGGAGCAGGACATTAGGTACAATAGAACTGGGACCTGTGATTCCACTGGGAATTTCTCGTCCCCGAAAATTAATTTGGGCGTTTTCAAAACGCTCGCAGCTTATCGGTGAAGTGGTAAAAACTGCGTTTGGATAATTGAATACGCCGTACCTGATGTCCTGCTCCATTATCTTGCTTGCCAGTACTGTAAACAAGGCCTAAGTGTGCCCGAATCATTTAAGCCAGCTATTTTACATAATCAATGGTAAATTGCAAGTTGAATTTGAACAACTATAATCAAGAAACACACTCAATAGCATAAACTTCATCGAGGAATGCATCAAATAGCTCTGACGGCGTATGGTAGCCCAAAACACGACGTGGGCGCTGGTTCAGCGTATCTGCCATGTTCAGGATATCCTCATCAGAGAACCGCTCTATATAGTGGCACGTTTGTCAAGACCAAAATCGATGAATTTCTAAATGTATCAGGCAGCAGACATTGCAGCATTGAGCAGCAGTGCCGGGAAGTAGCGCTCTGCTGGCGGGACGTTCCCGATGGCTGAGTGGCAGCGNTATATAGTGGCACGTTTGTCAAGACCAAAATCGATGAATTTCTAAATGTATCAGGCAGCAGACATTGCAGCATTGAGCAGCAGTGCCGGGAAGTAGCGCTCTGCTGGCGGGACGTTCCCGATGGCTGAGTGGCAGCGCTGGAAGTTATACACGTTGATGTAGTTGCGGATGGCCTTGCGAGCCTCCCGGATGTTGCGGTACTGCGTGAGATAGGCTTCCTCATACTTGAATGTCCGGAACCACCGCTCAATCTTGATGTTGTCGGCCCAGCGGCTCTTGCCATCCATGCTCTGGCGGATCTTGTGTTCCTTGAGGAAAGCCTTGTACTCCTTGCTGGTGAACTGGCATCCTTGGTCGGAGTTGAGAATCTGCGGCTTTGCTATACGGAGCGCCTTCCTTACGGCGGCAATGACCATCCGGGTGTCCAGGGTATCGTCCACCTCCCAGCCAACAATGCAGCNGTACTCCTTGCTGGTGAACTGGCATCCTTGGTCGGAGTTGAGAATCTGCGGCTTTGCTATACGGAGCGCCTTCCTTACGGCGGCAATGACCATCCGGGTGTCCAGGGTATCGTCCACCTCCCAGCCAACAATGCAGCGGCTGTACCAGTCGATGATGGCTGTCAGATAAACGAAACCGTGCTCCAGGGGAATGTAGGTGATGTCGATGGACCATGCCTGGTTAGGCTGCTGAATATCCACATGCTTCAGCAGGTAGGGCATCACCTGCGCTCGCTGCTGCCGCTTGGAAAGGATCATCCTCGGATAGACGACCTCGATGCCCATCTCGCGCATATACCGAGCTGTCTTGCGTCGTCCGGCCTGACGCCCGACCCGCTGCAGCCGCGAGGCCCGCTGCCTTGCGCGCCCGGCAGGATTGTCCGTGTGGGAACGATCGATGATGCGCTTGCATTCCAGCTCTTCATCTGATGGAGTGTTCTCTTTGGGGTGGTAGTATTGGCTTGTGCGGTTGACGCCGAGCAGCTTTGCTGCTTTCCGAAGGGAAAGCTCCTTGCACTCACTCCTCGAAAGGTTTTGGAGAATACTGTTTCTCGTAGTCCGGTCCAAGAATTTCCTCAGATTTTTTTTTCAACCAATCCACCTGCATGGTGAGTTGGCCAACTTTGCGGGCATAGGAGGCTTTCTCCTTCCGCTCGGTCTCGAGTTTTTGATTGAGGTTGTCCTCTCTGGAATCATCGAATATGATGCTTGCCTTGCTGAGAAACTCGTTCTTCCAGTTCCGCAAGAGGTTCGGCAGGATTTCGTTCTCAGCCGCCAGCGTGTTGAGGTCTTTCTCACCCTTGAGCAGCTCGATGACGAGATCGGATTTGAATTTCGACGTGAAATGACGGCGCGTGCGTGACATGATGATTATCTCCTTTTTCATTGATCGCCTCCAGTATACCACGAGATTCACATTAAGAAATAGTTTCGAAGTTGTCTTAATTCATAGTTCCATTATAATCAATGTCGCTGAATTTTTCCATGATATCCTATATTTTGCACACGGGGGTGTGCAAAATCCGGATTATCGTTGTATTGTATCAAATACAGGGTAGGATTGGATGGGGTAACATCCAGGCTGGCATCGCAATCCTCAAATTCAGTATTAAGGAGTGGGAAGATGATGAAAACGAAAAAACAATCTGAGTTGTCAGCAAAAATTTTGTTGGGAATTGTTGCTGCAGGTTTGACCTTTGGTGTGAACGGAATTACCCAGGCGGCAGACCTTGTGAATGTGGTGGGTACGACTGAAACGGCTAACTACTTCCACAATCTGACGCCAACAGCAGCACAATACAGATATGGCAATATTATGAACAATACTTTAAGTACAGAGAATTATACCGGTGATTCAGATGCCGCCACAGGTGGCGGTATTTTTCCACAATGTGCTTTTAGTACCACAGCACTGAAGGGAGTACAGACGATTGTTATCATTAATGGGGAGGTTTCCGGAAATACTGTTAAAGGTGCTCAATATCGTGCTGAAGGCGGCGGAGTATTTTTAAAGGGTTCTAATGTACTATTTGTAAATAAACCGATTACAAATAATAAAGCTATCAGTGTTGATTTTGCTCATGGTGGTGCGGTTGCTACCCATTACAATGGCAATTCTATAGAATATAATGGCAAAACATATAACTACCTTGTTCCAGGTTCTGTTTCTTTCTACGCCTTAACAAATAAAACTGTTTCTTATACTGGCAATGATATTATCTTAACGAATACAGCTGACTATAACAAGTTTGATGAATATGCTGGAGAGGCCATCGCTCCTTCTGGCGGCGGCTTTTTATCGCTCTTTGCCTACGGAAATGCAACTTTTAATACCTATGATGGTGCATCGATAACTGTCGGCAACGAAACGCCTGCTACTGCAACAGAAGACTCTATTTCCAGTGCCATCGTGGTTGACGGCAGAACAGATGTCCCCGAGCCAGCTATCACCAAGAAGGGGAACGGTACCCTGACTATTAATAGCAGCCTCAACAGATATTATGGTACGTTCACCCAACAAGCTGGTACGGTTAATCTAAATCAAGATCTGAATTGGGCCAACAAATATGACCTTCAAGCGGGCACGCTGAACTTAAAAAATGTTACGCTAGACAATATGTATGACAAGTTGAAGCTGGAAAATCTTGAAAGCACAATCGACCCAGATGACAGCAGTGTATTACATACTTCGACGTACCTTGCTTATTTTGATAAAACATATAATCATACTATCGTAAACTCTACAGGCAATCTTGTTACCGCTGCCGGTACCACCGTCAACGCACAGGATGTAACCCTGAAAGACGGCGGTTCTATTAACGCTGAAGGCGCCCTGAACCTCACCGGCGACCTGTCTGCAGACGCCTCCACCGTTACGGCTGCCAACGCTACCATTGGCGGCACTGTCTCGTCCACGAACGGTTCCACCGTTACCCTGGGCGGCGATAGCCTGGCCCTTAGCAAAGTCAATGTGGATGCAAACAGCAGTGTTGCCCTGAACGGCGGTACCTTAACCGCGACCAAGCTTGCTGATTCCATCACGGGCGGCGGCAAAGTTACCCTGGCTGGCACCGCAACCCTGGCCACCACGGCTAACCAGATCTTTACTGATACGGATACCACAGAAAAAACAGCAGGGGAAAATGCGCTGACAAGCACTGCGGATGCTTCTGTCAAGTTCAAGGCTGGTACCCTGTCCCTGAGTGATGACTACAGCTATACGTATTTGACCAATATCCAAGGCGTCATGGACGGCCTGGCCGACTCTACTACGGCTCTCGTCATGACCGGCAACCTGGTAGATACTACTGGTGTCAGCAATACCCTTTCCACCGATGCTATCAGCACCATCGGCAACACGGCTGCGTTGGACAGCGTTACTGTAAATACTGATAACAAAGATTTGGTTATCGGCAGCACCACTACAGAAGACGGCGCTGCATCCGTTTCTCGCGGCTTCAGCGTTGCTTCCCTGGACCTGGGTTCTGCTGACAGTGTTACCGTTACCGGCGGCCAAAGCCTGACCCTGGGCGGCCGCAGTACCACGGACGTTATCACCACCACTTCTTCTAACGGCAGTGCTGAAGTAGCTCTGACGGACGGCAGCTCTCTGACCATCGGCAACGCAGCCGTTACTGCTGACCAGACGCTGAACGTAAACGCTTCTGTAGCTGCTACCAACAGCACCGTAACCACCAACGGCCAAACTACGGTGGAAGGCAATGTAAGCCTGACCGACTCCACCATCGCTGCAAACACGGGTTCCCTGACCCTTGCCAAAGACCTGACTACTTCTGGCACCTCCACCATCACTGGCGACGTAGCTGTGGCAGGTACCATTACCGGCACTGCCAACACCACCCTGAACCTGGGCACCGGCACCACCGCAGCTACTCTGACGGCCGACAAAGTCAGCCTGAACGGCGGCACCCTGTACCTGGATCCTGTGTGGAACGGAGGTACACAAATTGACGGTACGGAAGTAGCCATCGAATCCCTGGATGGCACCAACGTAGTAGTAGGTGAAAACTCCACCCTGACCCTGGGTTCCAAGGATACCACCGCTGCTGAAAACATGTTCAAGGAAACGGGTCTGTCCTGGGGCTCTTCCGGCATCCTGTCCGCCCTGTATCTGGCTTCCAGCCAAGACCTGACCAATAACAGCATCGTGGTAAGCAGCACGGCTGACAATACCAAGGCTGGTACCGCCGGCACCTTCTCCATGGGAGACAATTCCCTCCTGATGGTGAGCGGCAGCACCGTATCCGGCAGCAATACCGCAGCCATCACCGGTGTTTCTACCACCAGCGTTTCTGATTCTGCCAAACTCTACATTTCCGGCGCCACCGCAGGCACCACCTATAACATCCTGTCTGGTTCCAGCGTCAAATCCGGCAACGCCTGGTACGCCGATGCCAATGCCGACACCACCAGCAACGTATTCACCCATAACCAGTTGCTGAAATTCGTGGGTGCTGAAGGCAACGGCGATACCCAGTACTCCGTTACCGCCGAAGCTAAGGACGCCACTGACGTTTATGGCAATGCCCTGAATGCAGCTAACGTAGTTTCCGCAGCTGTAGCTGCTGGCGGCGCCGCTGGTACCCTGTTTGGCAATGCGGCCAATAGCGACGTCCACAGCACCACCGCTTCTCAGGTAAACGCCCTGAACAGCGCCACCTCCCTCACCGAACTGGCTGGCGTTCAGCATGGTCTGTACACTGCTGGTAACCTGTTTACCGGCGCCGTTGCCAACCACTTGGCTGATGTCAAAGACACCACCCTGGATAAAGACCTGTGGGCTCACTACATCCATGACAAGGAAAACATCCGCGGCCTGGCTGTGAACGGCCTGTCCGGTGCAGACTACGATGCCCAGTACAACGGCGTGGTAGTAGGTTCCGACCTGTACCATAAGAATGGCGTGGTTGCCGGTGCAGCCCTGACCTACATGGACGGCTCCTTCTCCGGCAATACCGATACCGCTTCCACCAAGAATGATGCCGACTACTACGGCCTGAGCCTGTACGGCAGAGTACGCAGAGGCCAAACCTCCTACCTGGGCGACATCTCCTGGCTGCATGGCAAGAACGATCTCAGCCAGTACAACAGCGGCAGCGAGATTACCGGCGACGTTTCCTCCAACGCCTACACCGCCGGCGTACGGGCTGAACACGACTTCGCAGCCGGCGACGGCACCCTGACCCCGTATGCAGGTGTACGGTACGCCCACCTGGACTACGGCAACTACACCGACAGCCTGGGCATCCACCA
This sequence comes from Acidaminococcus hominis, assembly GCF_900291475.1. GTDB lineage: Bacteria > Bacillota > Negativicutes > Acidaminococcales > Acidaminococcaceae > Acidaminococcus > Acidaminococcus hominis. Next base: position 238,723 of record NZ_OLMM01000001.1, on the reverse strand, counting down.
CGACAGCGACAACGCCAACCTGTGGCTGATCCCCGTAGGCCTGCGTTATACCCAAGACTTTGCGATGGACGGCTGGAACGTGAAACCCATTGCCGAAGCAGGCTACCTGTGGACCCTGGGTGACCGCAACAGCGACGAACGCCTGAACCTGAACGGTTCCTCCAGCACCTTCGGCTACGACGTATCCGACTCCGGCAGCTTCTACGGCCGCCTGGGCATCGAAGCAGAACACGGCCCCATGACCTATGGCCTGGGCTACCAGTACCAGAAAGGCAGCGACGTACGCAGCAACGTATGGAGCCTGGCCCTGCGGTACAAGTTCTAATAGGCTTTCCCCTTCCCTTCGGGGAAAGTGCACTTCCCATATATGAAAAACCAAAAAGAGCAGTCACAGCCCCATCTGTGATTGCTCTTTTTGGTTTAGTTTGCGGGAAGGTGCCTGACGTTAGGGAGGCGGATGGATCCAGTACGCACTAGCCCCTGCTGACCGCACGACCAAAAATCTGGTACAGAGTTTTCTACAGCAAAAATTTGCCCACGGGCAAATTTCCCGTCGTTGAGCTACCTAACGGTCCGCACTAGCCCCAAAAGGGGACAAATTTTCCCCCAATTGGGGGAAACGGCGCAAAGCGCCGATAGAGGAGCACTCTCCGTCTAATAGCCCTCAACATTTATGGGGAGGGTGTCGCACTCCGTGCGACGGGAAGGGCGGATGCCACCTGCGCCCGGAGTGGTTCGCGGCTTGCTGTTCATCATCGTCCTTCGGACTCGATTCACAGGCCGCTATCACAGGGGTCGTATATTCCACCCTTCTGCGGCTAAAGCCTTGAATGGTGGATACGACTCCCTGCGTGCGAGGTCAACTTCTAGAGAAAATACGCAATAATAATATACTTTATCCTGCTTATATACCCCCACATTGTGCTCAGTAAAAAGTAAGTTTAGAAATGTAGTGGTGCCTAATTGATTTCCTCAACCAAATGTTGCGGTCGCGTCCAAACAGCGTCGCAAGTATTCTATAAGCTGTTTGGTACACGCGAGCCATGTGATAGCCGTCCAAGAAGCAAGTCCGTGAGGACGCTGCTGATTGGAGCACGGCGAACCACTCGAGAGGTGTCACCGGAAGGTGACGAAGAGAGTTTAAAAAATGTAGAATAGCAATATTATTATACTTTACATCGAGTATAAAATATGCATTTAAACTTCCTTCGTCATCCCTGCGGGCTGACACCTACCACACGCTTGTGGTAGGCTTTCAGACCGCCACGGGTCAAGTATAATCTAAAATATAGTGCTGATATAAAGATGACCAGTACTTACTAAGAACGCTTCCTGCAAACGTGTAGGAAGTGGCACCGGTAGGTGCCGATAGAAGTTTAATTGCAGCTTTAGCGGCCATAGGCCGCAGAAGGAGCACTCTCCGTCATCCTTCGGATGCCACCTGCGCCCGCTTGCGTGCGAGGTCAACTTCTAGAGAAAATACGCAATAATAATATACTTAATCCTGCTTATATACCCCCCACATTGTGCTCAGTAAAAAGTAAGTTTAGAAATATAGTGGTGCCTAATTGATTTCCTCGACCAAACGTGGGAGATGCGCCTATTCCAAAGCTATTAAAGGCGCAGAGGGGGCACGAAACTGCGGGAAGGTGCCTGACGCTAGAAAGGCGTATGGGTCCGTCTAGACTATCTAATGATTCAAGTGCCTATAAAGAATAGTGTTGTCTTTTGTGGATGATAACAAACACCCCTGGAACGGCCGTAAGCCATTTCAGGGGTGTTAAGGTTTTGCAAGTTTTAATTTGCCATATTCAAATTAATGTAGGCCTGCATTTCTCTGTAGGCGTCAAGGCTGTCCTGGAGCTGGGGCAGGAGCATGGCGAAGTCGTGGGACATGCCGGGGTAAACGGTCAGGGTGACTTTGACGCCGTCTTTGACGGCTTTGTCGGTGAGTTTGGTGCAGTCATCCAGGAAGAGTTCATAGCCGCCGGCTTGGATCAGCATGGGAGGCAGTCCGGTCAGGTCGCCGTAGAGAGGGGACAGGCGGACATCATTCAGGGCCATGCCTTTGGGGGCGTAGCTGGGATTGTTGATTTCATGCAGCATTCCTTTATTGATTTCTCCCAGGCTCAGGTCTTTTTTCACGTTGTCCTGACGGGACGGGGACTGGGTTTCCATGGTGGTCCAGGGAGAGGGGAGTACTAGCAGGCCGGGTTGGGGCAGGTTTTGTTTTTTCAGTTCCAGGGCCAGGGCCAAAGCCAGGTTGCCGCCGGCAGAATCGCCGAAAAGAATCAGCTCTTTGGGATTGGTGCCGCGTTTCAGAATGGTCTTATAGGCGGTGACCATGTCGTTCAAGGCTGCCGGGTACGGATTTTTGGGAGCAATGCGATAATCCACCAGGTAGGTGTCCTTGGCATTGGCCACCACGGATTGCCGTACGGCCAGGTTCTTATAGTCGTTGTTCAGGGGGACGATGTAACCGCCGCCATGGACCTGGAGTACGGTGCGGTTGGGGTCGCCTTTGGGGTTCTCCAGTTTCACCATATTCAGCTTTTTGACCTTGAACGGGGTGTAGGTCCAGCCATCGGGCACGGAAAATTGGGAAGTCTCCGCACCGGTAACGGCCACTTTGAAATAGGCATCCATCTCTTTGTAGATGTAGGCCTGCTTGGCTTTGTCATCCTGGATTTGGACGCCTTGCTGGTTCAGGGACCAGGCGGGGGCGGCACTGACGGAAAAACCACCGGCAAATAAGCTGAAACCTAACAAGCCGGCTGCAGCCAGTCTGCGCAATTTGAGATTCATACAATCAGCTCCTTTACATTTTTATGAAAATTCACTTGTAGGACACATTTTCTGTATCTATTATACGCCTAATAATTGTTAGAGTCCAAGTAATTTATAAAATTTATAGAATATTTTAGGGCTGGGAATGGTTCACCTCTCCAGCTGCAGATTGATCAAGTCCCTGATTTCGGCGTAGGAATCGATGCTGTCCTGGAGCTCCGTCAGGTTCCTGACAAAGTCGTTGGGCATACTGGGGTACACGGTGAAGGTGACTTTCACGCTGTCTTCAGCGGCTTTTTGGGCCAGGGCTTTACAGTCGTCCAGAAAGAGTTCATAGCCGCCGGCTTGCCTCAGCAAAAGGAAAACACCCCAAAGCTGGAGTTTGGGGTCCAGTCTTGGGGTGTTCTTTTAGGGCTGGTGCGAATACGTTCAAGACAGCCTTACTAAGGTTTTTTGCTTATTTGGCCAGGTTCAGATTGATGAAGCTTTGGATTTCGGCGTAGGAATCCAGGCTTTCCTGGAGCTCAGGGATACACATATTGAAGTCGTGGGACATATTGGGATAGATGGTCAGGGTGACTTTCACATTGTCTTCAGCGGCTTTTTGGGCCAGGGTCAGGGCGTCATCCCGGAACAGTTCGTAGGCGCCGGCTTGAATCAGCATAGGAGGCAGGCCGGTCAGGTCGGCTTTTACCAGGGACAGGCGCGGATCGCTAAGCTTCATTCCTTTGGGGGCATAGGTGGGGTGATTGATTTCGTAGAACATTTTCTGGTTGGTTTCGCCCAGGACCAGGTCTTTCTTTACATTACCCTGGCGGGAAGCGGATTGGGTTTCGAAGGTGGCCCAGGGGGAATCCAGCACCAGCAGGCCGGGCTGGGGCAGTTTTTCTTCCTTTAATTTTACAGCCAGGGCCAGAGCCAGGTTGCCGCCGGCGGAATCACCAAAAAGGACAATCTGCTGGGGCTTGGTGCCTTGGGCCAGTACGGATTTGTAGGCGGTCAAGGCATCTTCCAGGGCTGCGGGGTACGGATTCTGGGGTGCCAGGCGATAGTTCACCATATAGGTGTCTTTGGCGTCTGCCAGTACGGCCTGGCGTACGGCCAGGTTCTTGTAGCCGTTGTGCAGGGGAACCACGTAGCCGCCGCCATGGAGCTGCAGGACGGTACGGTTGGCGTCGCCTTTGGGATTGGTTAATTTTTCCAGGGTAACGTTTTGGGCCTGGTATTTGGTGTAGGTCCAGCCGTCGGGGGCAGCAAAGTCTGCGGGCTTTTGGGCGGGATGGAAATAGGCATCCATGCGCTTGGCCACGTAGGCCTGTTTGGCGGTGTTTTCTTCAATTTTGACGCCGGGTTGGTTCAGGCTCCAGGCTGGAGCAGCGTAAACGGAAAGGGAGCCGGCAAAAAGGCTGAAGCCTAAGATGCTGGCGGTGATGACTTGACGCAATTTGGTATGCATTGGGGTACCTCCTTTGGTACAAACAAGATAGATTATTTTTATTATAAACCTGGAACCCGGCTCTAAGGCAAGAGTGTGAAGGCAAAAAGCTGATAGAATCTGGCTATCCTGGACTATACGCAAAAGCTATCGGTGCTATGCAGAAGGGGCAGTTGTAAATGCTTTGATTTCTACTATAATAGTAGAGTACAGAAAATTGTCTAGGAAAGTGTGAACGAGATGAGTGACGGAATTCGGAAAGGGAATCTGTGGAAGCAGATTCTGTTATTTGCCCTGCCCCTGGCGGCTACCACCATGCTGGAGCAGCTGTTCAACTCCACGGACGTGATTGTGGTGGGACGGTTTGCCAGCAGCAATGCTTTGGCAGCGGTGGGCAGCACCAGTTCGGTGGTGAATTTGTATATTACGATTTTTACGGGACTGGCCATTGGGGCCAATGTGCTGACGGCCCAGAACATTGGAGCCCGGAATCAGGCCAAGGTAACCCAGGCAGTGCATACGTCCTTGGCTCTGGCGCTGCTTAGCGGGCTATTGATGACCCTATTTGGGTACTTTACGGCGGAGCCGCTGCTGGTGGCCATGGGGACGCCGGCGGAAATCATGGATCTGGCGGTAAGCTACCTGAGAATCTATACCCTGGGGTCCATTTTCATCATGCTGTACAACTTTGAATCGGCCATTATGCGGGCCAACGGGGACACCAAAAGGCCCCTGTACTGCCTGCTGTTTTCCGGGGCACTGAATGTGGTGCTGAACTTGTTCTTCGTTATCGGCTGCGGGCTGTCGGTGGCCGGGGTGGCCATTGCTACGGTGCTGGCCAACGGGGTAGGGGCGCTGCTGCTCCTGCACTTTCTCCGGTCGGAAAAGAATATGGTTCAGGTGCGGCTGTCCTGGGTGCGGCTGGATATGCCCATGCTCCGGGAGATTCTGCGGATTGGGATTCCGGCGGCCATTCAGGGGGCCATGTTCAATGCGGCCAATGTGGTAATCCAGACTGGGTTCAACCAGTTGGGGGCAGACATTATTGCGGCCTCCACCATTGGGGTCAATGCGGAGATTTTTGCCTTCTACCTGATGAACAGCTTCAACCAGGCGGCGGTTACCTTCAACGGGCAGAATTTCGGGGCAGGGAACTACGCCCGGTGCCGGAAGTCCACCCGGGTGGCCATGATTCTGGCGGAAGTGATTTCCATGGGCTTTGTGGGGCTGCTGCTGGTATTCCGGGTGCCGTTTGCGGCACTGTACACCACCAGCCAGACCATCATCGAACTGGCGCAGGTGCGGTTAATCTACGTGCTGCCCTTTGAAGTGTTCAACATTATGATTGAAGTGTATTCCGGGTCCCTGCGGGGGCTGGGGTATTCTTCCGTGCCGGCGGCTATGTGTGCCATTTTCGTCTGCGGCGTGCGGCTGTTGTGGCTGTTTTTGGTATTCCCCCGTTACCATACGTATTTCTGCCTGTTGGTGGTGTACCCCATCAGCTGGATCCTCACCAGCGGAGCGCTGGCGGTGTGCTACTACAGCATAAGAAGAAAGGTGTTGCCACTGAAGACGGTGGAAGCCTGAGAAAAAATAATAGCTTGGCAACAACTCCCCTCCAAAAGGAAAATGGCGGGGAGTTTTCTTATGGGAAGTTTAGAAGACTTTCTTCGGCAGCCTCTATGGCACGGGTAGATTTTCTTTTCAAATTCTGCTGCAATGTTGTAAAAACAACATACTTCTTTCGCCCTTATATGTATACTAAAATTATACAGAAGGCTGTAAGGTACAGCGGTAAATCGATGTATGCAGTTAAGAAAGGAAATTTCTATGGCAAATCCCAAAACTTTCCAAGTAGATATAGAAAAATGCAAGGCCCTGGTTCAGCTGAAAAGGGACTATTTCAGCGGCAAGCTGTCTTTTGAGGAGGCCCGTGAGCTTCTGGTGCAGCGGTTTCCGGTGGTGACGCCGGAAGAGTTCGCCTATGGGGAGCAGCAGCTGAAGGAAGAAGGGGTCACGGACCAGGATATGCAGGACCGGATGGACGACCTGCTCCGGCTATTTGAACCGGTCTTGCAGGTGCGGAAGCTGGACAGCCTGCCGGAGGGGCACCCGGTAAAAAGCTATCTGGACGAAAACCGGGCGCTGGAGCCGGTACTGGCCCAGGCGGAAGCCCTGCTGCAGAAAGACAAGTTCATCAAGAACCCCTGGCTGGAGGTATACGACAAGCTGCTGGCGTATATCAAACACATTACCCGGAAGCACAACCAACTGTTTCCTTTCCTGGAAAAGGCGGGATTTGACCGTCCCACCGCCGTGATGTGGGCCTTTGACGATGCGGTCAGGGACAAAATCCTGAAGGGCAGCCGCCTGCTGCAGCAGGGGAATGAGACAGAATTTCTGGCCTTTCAGCCAGAAGTGGTGGCCGACCTCCGGGATATTATGGGGAAAGAGGAAACCATTCTGTTTCCTACGGCGCTCCGGGTGCTGACGGAGGGGGACTTCCGGAAAATGCGCATTGGGGAGGAAGAAGTGGGCTTTGCCAACATCCCGGAACCGATGGGCTTTCTGCCGGAAAAGGCCCAGCCCCAGGTGCAGGGTGCAGCGGTGCCTCAGGGCTTTATGGGGGAACTGGACGCACTGCTGCAAAAGTACCAGGTGGGGAAATCGGCCCAGGAATTCCTGGACGTGGCCAATGGGCAGTTGACCCTGGAGCAGATCAATTTAATCTACCGGCATTTGCCCATTGACCTGACCTTCACCGATGAAAACGACATTGTAAAGTTCTACTCGGATTCCAAGGAGAGAATCTTTGACCGGAGCGCCGGGGTAATCGGCCGGGTCATGCAGAACTGCCATCCCCGTTCGGTGCTGCCGGTGGTGAACAAGGTGGTGGAGCTGCTGCGCACCGGGCAAAAGGATAAAATCGAGTTCTCCCTGCGGAAGAAGGGAATGCTGGTTCACGTGAACTACATTGCCGTGCGAGACGAAAGCGGCAAGTTCCGGGGCATCCTGGAAACCATGCAGAACATTGCCCCACTGAAAAAGGATTTCGAAGGGGACCTGGTGGAGGCGGTGCCGTCTTCCCATAAAGCAGAGAAAACTCCTGGGGAGCAGGAGAAGCCGGAAGCAAAAGAGGCAGCGGGGGCTGCCCAGCAGGATCCGGCGGAAACAGTGGACCTGTCCATTACCATGGCGGGGCTGATGGATAAGTACCCGTATCTGAAGGACTATTTCGTCACGCTGAACCCCATGTTCAAGAAGATGCAAAATCCCATTACCTTTGCGGCGGTGGGGCGGTTTGTAACGCTGCAAATGGTGGCGCAGCGGGGCGGCTTTGTACCGGAAGAACTGCTGGAAAAGGTACGGGCAGAGATTCGAAGACACCAATAAGCGGGAAATAGAAAAGGGGAAAACAAAAAATGACTTGCGGCTCCTATGGGGGGGAGTTCACAAGTCATTTTTGTGCATTGTGTTGGGATTATTAAGGGTGGCAGGCAGCTGCGCCTGTCGGGCTGCTCTTACAGTCTATGGGAGGAGTTCAGTACGTCCTTCATCTTGTGGGCAACCATTTGTTTGATGGCTTCGCGGCCCTTGCCCAGGTAGGAACGGGGATCGAAGTCTTCCGGATGTTCTGCCAGGTATTGGCGGATGGAAGCGGTCATGGCCAGACGCAGGTCAGTATCGATGTTGATTTTGCAGACGCCGAAGGTGCCGGCTTTTTTCAGCATATCTTCCGGGCAGCCCTGTGCGCCTTCGATTTTGCCGCCAAATTCGTTGCATTTTGCCACGAATTCAGGCAGTACGGTGGAAGCACCATGGAGTACCAGGGGGAAGCCGGGCAGCAGGTTGGTGATTTTTTCCAGACGGGCAAAGTCCAGTTCGGGTTTGCCTTTAAATTTGTAGGCGCCGTGGCTGGTGCCGATGGCGATGGCCAGGGAGTCAACGCCGGTGCGTTCTACGAATTCTACAGCCTGGTCCGGATCGGTGTAGGTGGCGTCTTTGGTGTTGACCTTGACGGCATCTTCTACGCCGGCCAGTTTGCCCAGCTCAGCTTCTACTACAACGCCTTTGTTGTGGGCATAATCTACTACCCGTTTGGTCAGTTCGATGTTTTCTTCGAAGGGATATTTGGAGCCGTCGATCATTACGGAGGTGAAGCCGCCGTCTACGCAGGCTTTGCAGATATCGAAATCAGCGCCGTGGTCCAGGTGGAGCACGATGGGCAGGTTGGTGTCTTCTACAGCAGCCTGTACCAGGCTCAGCAGGTAGGCGTGTTTGGCATATTTGCGGGCGCCGGCGGAAACTTGCAGGATCAGGGGAGATTCTTCCTCTTTGGCTGCGTCTACAATACCTTGGATAATTTCCATGTTATTGACGTTAAAAGCGCCTACAGCATAATGGCCTTCATAGGCTTTTTTGAACATTTCTTTAGAAGTTACTAATGGCATATTTGACCCTCCTAGATTTTTTCTACGGTACTCATTATACCATACCTGGGGAAAATTTTCCCTGCTGAATGTAGGCCAAAAAGTCGGCAGGCAGGGGCGCGGTAATCCGCAGGGGCGCCCTGGTCAGGGGGTGTATAAGCTCCAGGGTTTTTGCGTGGAGCAGGTGGCGGCTCTGGGGCCCCGGGGGACCGTACAGGTGGTCGCCTGCCAGGGGATGGCCGGCGTGGGCGCAGTGGACCCGTATCTGGTGGGTGCGGCCGGTTTCCAGGGTAAACTGGACCAGGTCATAGTCCCCAAAGGTCTCAAGGACCTGGTAATGGGTAACGGCCGGGGCGCCGCTGGGGTCCACCTGGCGGCGGATAATGGAGCCGGGAGCCCGGGCAATGGGGCCATTCAGGCAGCCCTTGGGCGGGTCCCAATGGCCTGTGGTAAGACCCCAGTATTCTTTGCGGAGCTTCTGCTGGCTGAGCATATGGTGGATGCAGGCGTTTTTGGCAAAAAGCACCAGGCCGGAGGTTTCCCGGTCCAGGCGGGAGACCGGGTGGATGGCGGCGGGAATCTGGTGAGTCTGGTAATACCAGGCTACCCGGCGGCTCAGGGCCGGCTGGGGGTCAGGACTGGAATTGTGGGTTACCAGACCGGCAGGCTTGTTTACCGCCAGCAGCACGTCATCTTCGTAGACGATGTCTAGAGCCGCGGGCTCGGGCTCCACGGCGGAGGTCTCGGGAAGAAATTCCCAGGTGACGGTGTCGCCGGGGCTCAGCAGCAGGTCCCAGGACGTGGGAGCGCCGTTAACCTTCAGGACGCCGGCTTCCTTACATTTCTTCCAATATTGCTGGCTCATACCCCACTGGAGCAGCAGGGTCTTCAGGCGTAGGGGGGACTTTTCAGGGCTAAGGGTTAGACTGGGCAAAGGGAACCTCCTTGGGGCAAGTGTTGACTATGGGGGAAACATCAGTTAAGATGAACGGGTGGAAAGAACGTACAGGCTTTTTGGCTGTACGGCTATCTACACCAATAATACGCAATCCACGCAGGAATGGGGATATTAAATGAACAAGAAGATATTGGCCTTGGCGGTGCTGGGCTGTACGCTTTTCAGCAGCCAGGCTTTGGCAAAAGACGCAGATTGGAACCTCCTGGGCGAAAACAAGTCCGGGGCTTACTATGTGGACGCAGCTTCCCTTAAACCGGTGGGCAAGGAAGCGGACCTGACCCAGGCTTCCACCAAGGCGGTATTTAAGGACAAGGCGTTTTTGCGCATTCTTAACGACCACTTTGCCAAAAAACTGAAGGAAAACGATACAGCGGCCGGTTGTGAGCTTATTGTAACACTGAATTCGGTCCAAAACACCTATAAAATTGACCAGATCAAAGTGGTATCGGAAAAGGGCAAGACCTTGGAGTCCAGAAAGCTCCAGGAGGAGTTCTCTCCCATTCCGGCCAGGACCTTTGTGGCACAGCTGAACCAGGAAGTGAAGGCCTGGAAAATCCAAAAAAGCCACCCCTTGACTGTAGGGCGGGTAAAGCCCGGGGAAAAGGGCAAGCGGCTGAAGGTGAAGAAGGCTTCCAGTTCTCCTGCACTCCGGGTGGGCAAGGCAACCAAGCCTAAGGCTGCAAAAGCAAAGGTTGTACCCGTGAAGAAAACCCAGAAAGGAACCAACTAACTATGAAAATCAGAGGCTTTGAAAAAATTACTTCCTATCAAAATATGGATTTCCCCCTGCCCAGCAGACAAACCAGCCGCAGCGCCGGCTACGACATCTATCTGCCGGAAGAAGTCACCATTCCGGCCCATACCCAGAAGCTGGTGCCTACGGGAATCAAGGCGTATATGCAGGACAACGAATACCTGGGTATCCACATTCGCTCCAGCATGGCTGTAAAACGCCATTTGCGCCTGGTAAATAATGAAGGGATTGTAGATGCGGACTACTACAACAACCCGGACAACGAGGGTCATATGCTGCTGGCACTGTACAATGACAGCGACGAGGACGTGACTCTGCAAAAGGGCGAACGGGTGGCCCAGGGGATTTTCTATCAATATCTGTTGGCTGACCAGGACGGCGCCACCCCCAAACAGGAGCGCAGCGGCGGCTTTGGCAGCACCAAATAAGGAGCGATGCGCAATGAGCGACAATAAATGGAAGAAAATGGCGGATGCGGTGGATACCATCGGCGACTGGGCCGGCTACCATATTTATGAATGGTTCAAGCTGTTCCCGGAAGCCAGGGTAACAGCCCTGCGGGAATATATGTACGTGAAGGCCCATCTGGTGCAAAGCTGCGCCAAAATGGTGGGCCAGACCTACAGCCTGGAAGAATGGAACGATTTTTACCTGACCCTGGGCAAACAGATGGAAGCTACCCCGGACTACAGCTACGGGGCCAATTATGAGGAAATGTGTGAGGCCCTCCACGCCTATGAAGGGCTGAGCCTGCCCCAGGTACGCCAGGTCTTTGCCAAACGGGCAGGAATCGGGGCTACCGTATATTCCCAGCAATTTGTACCGGAATTAACAAATTTGTTCAGCCGGTGCATGGCAGATTTACGAAAAAACATTAAATAAGGCAAAAAGTGACGAAATTTGCTCAAATCGGTTGACATTTCGGCGCAGAATGCCTATACTAAAACCATAAAATTTACAAGTGATAGAGGCGCGGAAACGATCAGTAGTTTTCTGAGGGACACCAAAGAGGAAAATGAAAGGCCAACCGCCGAAGCAGGACCGTGGGTACATGGCCGTGCTGGGCTGCAGATCAAGAATCTGCAGACTGTCGCCTTAGGGTGGAGAGCTATCAATGATGTGGAATGAACAAGAGCTTCCTGGCAAAAGGAACGCTTCTATTTCTATAAGTCATTGGGCTCGCTCAATGACTTATTTTTTTAGGACAAAAGGAGAGATGGCTTCATGGTAAAAGTATTGGTAAACGGTGCATTGGGTAAGATGGGTCATACGGTTGTCCAAACGGTACTGAAACAAAGCGATATGGAACTGGTAGGCGCTGTAGATGTATTCGGGGAAGGCAAAACCGTGGAAGGCACGCCGGTGGATACCGATCTGGCAGCTGCCCTGGCCGCCCACAAACCTGATGTAGTGGTGGACTTCACCCGGCCGGATGTAGTTATGAATAGTCTTCGGACCATCTTGAACGCTAAAGTGAACGCTGTAGTGGGCACCACCGGTTTTACCAAGGAAAACTTGGACGAACTGGATGCCCTGGCCAAAAAGAATGATGTGGGCGTGCTGGTTTGCCCCAACTTTGCAATGGGCGCTGTGCTGATGATGAAAATCGCCACGGAAGTGGCCAAGTATTTCCCCCAAGTGGAAATCATCGAAATGCACCACGACCAAAAACTGGATGCGCCTTCCGGTACCGCCGTACTGACGGCCCAGAAATTGGCAGAAGCCAGAGGCGGGTTTGTAGCCCAGGGCAATCCGGATGAAACGGAAAAGCTGCCCCATGCCAGAGGTGCTGAATACGAAGGCATGAGAATCCACTCTGTTCGCCTGCCGGGCTTTGTGGCCAGCCAGGAAATCATCTTCGGCAGCATGGGCGAAACCCTGACGGTCCGCAACGATCCTGTCAGCCGGGAATGCTATATGCCGGGGGTTATGCTGGGCTGCCGTACCATGGTTAACAAAAAAGGTCTTGTCTACGGACTGGACGCCATTTTATAACATATCTAAAAACAATCGCTAGGGAAATAGAAAGGGGTACACATCATGAAACAATACAATTTGGCAATTTTGGGCGCTACGGGTGCCGTAGGTCAAGAATTTATCAATCTGCTGAACGAACGGGATTTCCCGTTTGCCAACCTGAAGCTGCTGGCTTCTGCCCGCTCTGCTGGCAAGGAACTGACCGTTCGGGGCAAAACCTATAAAGTGGAAGAAGCCAAGGCTGATTCCTTTAACGGCATTGACGTGGCTCTGTTTGCCGGCGGCTCCATCAGCAAGGAATTTGCTCCTATCGCTGTAAAAGCCGGCGCTGTGGTTATCGACAACTCCAGCACCTATCGGATGGACCCGGATGTGCCTCTGATTGTTCCGGAAGTAAACCCCCAGGACATCCAAAAACATCACGGCATCATTGCCAACCCCAACTGCTCCACCATTATCATGGTGATGGCCCTGAAACCCATCTATGACCTGGCTCGGATCAAACGGATCATCGTTTCCACCTACCAGGCTGCTTCCGGCGCCGGCAAAGACGGCCTGGACGAACTGGAACGCCAGATTCAGGAAGCTGCTGCCGGCAAAGAAATGGAAGCACATATTTTCCCCAGCGCTGGCATGCCGAAACATTATCCTCTGGCCCTGAACCTGATTCCGCAAATCGACGTATTCCTGGATAACCTGTACACCAAGGAAGAAATGAAGATGGTCAACGAAACCAAGAAAATCTTCTCCGATCCGGAAATGCGGGTAACGGCTACTACCGTTCGGGTACCTGTGTACAGAAGCCACAGCGAATCCGTCAACGTGGAACTGGAACACGATGTGGACCTGGCTGAAATCCGCAAGGCTTTGGCCAATTTCCCCGGCGTTGTGCTGCAGGACGATCCTTCCCAGCAGGTATATCCTATGCCCCTCTACACTTCCGGCCTGAACGATGTGTATGTAGGCCGTCTGAGACGGGACGAATCCGCTGCCAATAGCTTCAACTTCTGGTGCGTAGGGGACCAGATTCGTAAGGGCGCTGCCCTGAACACCCTGCAAATTGCAGAGACCATGGTTAAAAACGGCTGGCTGTAAGCAAAGAGGAGTCTGAGAGACATGAAAATCATTGTACAAAAATTCGGAGGAACGTCCGTAGCATCTCCTCACACCCGTGAGCTGGTTGTGAACAAAGTCAAGGAAGCTATCGGCAATGGCTATTCCCCTGTGGTAGTGGTATCTGCCATGGGCCGCAAGGGCGATCCCTTTGCCACCGATACGCTGATCAATATGCTGAAATCCGTGAACCCCTCTCCGGAGGATCACGAAATGGATCTGCTCATGGCTTGTGGGGAAATCATTTCCTCCGCAGTCATGGCGGCTACCTTGCAGGAAGCGGGCCTGAAGTCCAAAGCCCTGACTGGCGGCCAGGCAGGCATGATTACCGATAACGAATACGGCAACGCCAAAATCCGTAAGGTGGAACCGGATCACCTGCTGCAGCTGATTGAGCAGGGCATTATCCCGGTTATCTGCGGGTTCCAAGGGGTAACCGAAGACCATAAGAACATCACCACCCTGGGCCGGGGCGGCAGCGATACCTCTGCAGCCGCTTTCGGGGTAGCCCTGAAGGCTGACAAGGTGGAAATCTATACCGATGTGGACGGCGTTATGACCGCTGACCCCCGGGTAGTAAAAGATGCCAAGATTATCAAACAAATTTCCTACGATGAAATCCGGGAAATGGCCCACCAGGGCGCCAAGGTAATTCACCCCAGAGCGGTGGAAATCGTCATGCGCTACGGGGTGCCCATGGTAGTCAAGAGCACGTTCTCTGATGCCCCGGGCACGCTGATTACCAAGGAAGAAGATAACAACCCGGATATGGAGCAGCAGGACGATGTAAAAGGCCAGCATGCTTCCGGCGTGGCCAGCAAAACCGGCCTGTCCTTCTTTCAGGTAGAACTGGAACCGGGTGCCACCCACAACGGCAGTGAGCTGTTCGATACCCTGGCCCACAGAGGGGTCAGCATCGGCACCATGAGCCTCCAGCCCAGTTCCCTGATGTTTGCCACCTACAGTGCTGTAGCCAAAGATGCGGCTAAGGTGCTGGATGACCTGCATTTCAACTATACATTAACCGAAAATTGTGCTAAAGTAACGGTTGTCGGCGCTCACATGGGCGGGGTTCCCGGCATCATGGCCCGGTTCATCCTGGCCCTGACGGATGCAGGGATTCCCATTCTGCAAACCACTGATTCTGACAATCTCATTTCTGCCATTGTCAAGGACGACCAAGTGGATGCTGCTGTGAATGCGCTGCACAAGGCTTTTAAATCTCGGGAAGGTGAAGCGGAATGACTAGAACAAAACCCTACTTTGGTCGTTTGATGACGGCCATGGTAACCTTCTTTCACGAAGACGGCTCCCTGAATGCTGACGGCACAGCGGACTTTGCTGCCTGGCTGGTGGAACATGGCTCTGACGCAATCCTGGTTTCTGGGACCAGCGGCGAAGCCCCTACCATGACCGTGGAAGAAAAGGAAGAACTGTTTACCAAAGTAATTGCCAAGATTAACCATAAAGCTCCGGTAATCGTAGGCACCGGCTCCAACAACACGGCTGATGTGCTGAAGATGAACGAACTGGCAGAAAAAGTAGGCGCCGATGGGGTGCTGGTGGTGGGACCGTACTACAACAAACCGTCCCAGGAAGGTTTTTACCAGCATTTTAAGACCATTGCAGAGCATACCAAACTGCCGATTATCATCTACAACGTGCCCGGCCGTACCGGCACCAACATTCTGCCGGAGACCATCAACCGGTTGGCCCGGGAATGCTCCAACATTGTGGCAGTAAAGGAAGCTTCCGGCAATGTCAGCCAGGTGGCAGAACTGTACCGTATTGCTCCGGAAGATTTCTCCATCTACAGCGGTGATGACGGTTTAATCCTGCCGCTGATGAGCGTAGGGGCTGTGGGCCTCATCTCCGTACTCAGCAACGTAGGCGGAGAACTGCTCCAGGACCTGATGACCAGCTACGAAAAGGGCGAAGTACAAAAGGCCCGGGATTTGAATGCCAAGATGATTCCCCAGGCCAGATCCATGTTCCTGGTAAGCAACCCCATTCCCATCAAGGAAGCGGTTACCAAAATGACTCCCTTTAATGCCGGTCCGTACCGCCTGCCCCTGTGCCCGATGACGGACGCAGAACGGGCCAAGGTAACGGCTGCCTGGAAAGAAAGTGGCCTGCTGTAACAGCAAGGGCTGCACCACATAAGTTTGCGTTTGACCAAAACCACATGCAGTACCCGGACCTGCTGGGGGAAACCCTGGCAGGTCTTTTGGGCGTGCAAACCGTGTAATTGGACTCTTGACAAGCGGACATTTTTAGAGGAAAATGGTTACAGAAAAGATATCGGATGCATTGGCTAAAAGAGGAGACTAAAATTTATGAAACATTTGTTACAGCTAGATTTTCGCAAAGCCTTGCTGATCGTGTTCTTCTTTGCCCTGTACCGGAGTTTTATCACCGGGTCGCTGATGACCATGGCCGCAGCAGGCCTGATGGGCATCGCCCTCCTGGTGGAGTTTGGCCGTTCCCGGACTTAGCAAGGGTCCTGAACGGAAGTGTGGAAAAGGTTCGGATGCAGAAAAAAGCTTCAAGCAGCGTGCTGCCTGAAGCTTTTTTCGTGAATAGGGCCTGGCCGTACTTTATGGAGCAGGGAGGTCTTCCGCTCCCACGGTACCTTTTTCGGCTGCAAACTGGTATAATAGAGGCATAATCAAAGAGGAGAATTATTATGCTAGCTGATTTGCATATTCATACAACGTTTTCAGACGGAATTTATACCCCCCAGGAGATTGTGGACCAGGCGGTGGAAACAGGAACGCACACCATTGCCATTACGGACCATGACAATATCCAGGCGTTTGGGCCGGCTAATTCCTATATCCAGGAAAAAGGCTATACCTTGGAACTGCTCCGGGGAGTGGAGATAGATACCAATTATTATGGACGGGACGTCCATGTGCTGGGCTACCATTTTCGCCCGGACTATAAGCCTCTGCTTCAGGCCATGGCCTGGAACCGGGTGGGGCGGATTGACCGGGTCAGCCGGATCATAGACAAAATCAACAGTCTGGGCTATCCCCTGACCCTGTCGGAGGTGCGGGACGAGGCTGCCGGCTCCAAGAGCCTGGGCCGGCCGCATATTGCCAGGGTGCTGGTCAAGAAAGGGCTGTTTCCCACGGTGGGCGCGGTGTTTGATGCGCTGATTGCCGAGGGAAAGCCGGCCTACTGCCGCCAGGTGAAAATGAGCCCCAAGGAAGCTGTACAGCTGATTCACGAAGCGGGGGGCATTGCAGTGCTGGCCCATCCGGCGGAAATCAAGAATGTGAAGCTGGTGCTCCAGCTGCTTTCGGAAGTGCCCTTTGACGGGATGGAAGTCTGGCACCCTTCTACCCTGAAGGAACGGGTAAAGCACGATTGGCTGTCCATTGCCAAGGAGCAGGGTCTTTTGCCCAGCGGCGGCAGCGATCTGCACGGGAATCCTGACCGGTTCCCCAATCGTTTGGGAGAATTCCCCATTCAGTACGAAAATATTGCTGGCGTAATTAACGCCAAAAACCACTAAAATAAAGCGGGTGCGGCAAATGAAAGTGATTGCGTTTGTAGGCCCCAGCGGTACCGGGAAAAGCTACCGGGCCATCGGGGTAGCCCACGACCATGGCTGCAATGGCATCATCGATGATGGGCTGCTGATTGAAGGCACCAAGATTTTGGCAGGCAAGTCGGCCAAAACGGAACAGAATAAGGTACAGGCCGTGAAACGGGCCATCTTTATGGAAGATGACCACCGGGACGAGGTAAAACACGCCCTGACGGCCAGCGATATAGATACGCTGCTGGTTATCGGCACTTCGGACAAGATGGTGCGGACCATCTGCAAGCGTCTGGCTATTCCGGCACCGGCGGAGTACGTGTATATCCAAGACATTGCCACAGGCCGGGAAATGAAAAAGGCCCGGGAAATGCGCCTGAAGGAGGGCAAGCACATTGTGCCTGTGCCCACCATTGAGCTCAAGCCCCATTTGTCCGGGGTACTGGTGGATTTGCCCCACCGATTGTTCAACCGGAACAAAAGCAATAAGCCCCATTTGGCAGAGAAGTCCATTGTGCGTCCGGCCTTCAGCTACTATGGGAAGATTTCCGTGTCGGACTATGTGGTCATCGACATTGTGAAGATTGTGGTAAAAAAGAACAGAGATGTGGACCGAATCACGTCTATTAAGGTGCGCCGCCCTTCGGATACCAGCAAGGGCATGACCATCTATTTGGAACTGATTCTGTTCTTTGGTGCGCCGCTTTTTGAAGTGGTGAAAACCTTGCAGAATAAGATTAAGCTGAAAGTGGAGGGTATGACCTCCATGCCGGTAAAAAATATTGATGTTTCCGTGCGCAGCCTGACGGTGCGGCCGGAAGATAACCCGGAAAATAGTGAAAAGCCTGCGGCGGAGGATGATCTGGAACCTGTTATTGAGGTGGAGACCGAGGCTGTGCCGTAAGCCTGGAACCGGGCAGATAAGGAGAGTGTGCATGGCACCGGAAGAATTTGCCCGTTATGTGGCAGACAAGAAGAAAAAACTGCAGCAGGTAACGGCTGAGCCTGTCCAGCAGAAGGAAATCAACTACGGTCAGCAGCTGCGCATAGAGCAGGAAGGCGTGGCTGTCACCGTAGCTTTTTATAATGGAAAGAAAGGGCTCAAAATCGTCTGGGGCGGCAAGGAGTCCCCTCTGCGGCAGGTTTGTGAGGACTGCCTGTCGGGGTATGCGGTGACGCCCAAAAGCGTTGGCTCTACTACAAAAGAAGCGGTACTGGGCGGTCTGCGGGAAGAAACCCTGACCCTCCTGGCTGGCAAGCCGGGCTTTGATGGCTATTGGGCCGGCAGCGACGAGTCGGGCAAGGGGGATTTTTTGGGCCCTTTAGTAGTGGCGGCTGTGGCTGTGCGGGAAGAAACCGCCAGGCAGTTTCTGGAGTGGGGGATTCGGGACAGCAAGACCCTGACGGACGACAAAATCCACACGCTGGCAGAAAAAATCCGGGAGCATGCGGCAGGGTACTCTGTACTGACCCTGCGGCCCAAGTTCTATAACCAGCGGTATGCAGAGTTGAAAGCCCAAAAGCAGAATCTGAACCATTTGCTGGCCCACGGGCACGTGACGGCACTGGCCAAGGTGCTCAAGGAGTGCCCGGACTGTCATTTCGCCCTGGTGGACCAGTTCACCCGGGTTAATACCATTACCCGGGACCTGGAAGGGGCGTTCCCGGGACTGACGGTGTATCAGCAGCCCAGGGGAGAGCAGGACATGGCGGTGGCTGCGGCGTCCATTTTGGCCCGGGACCAGTTTGTCCAGGTGATGCAGCAGCTGTCGGAAGCGGCGGGCTTTGCCCTGCCCAAGGGCGGCGGTGCCCAGGCTACCAGAGCGGGAAAGAAACTGCTGGAAAAGTTTGGGGCAGAGCGGCTGGGAGAATTTGCCAAGCTGCATTTTGCCAATGCCAAGGAAGTGCTGGGAAAATAGACGTGGGGAAGGTTTGATGCCCTGCAAACGAGAAGAGAAAAGAGGCCAAGTGTGTGCAAACAGCTGGGCGTCCTTTTGATATTTGCCGGAAATATAGAAATATTTTCCGTTGTGACAACAAATTTACGATTGTTTCTCATTTGGCTGCTATAGCTATGGTATAATAAAGAGATGAATCAATGAACATGACAAAAATAGGGGATTTCCCCTAAATACAGATAATGGCAGGTTTTCGTACAATGAATAAAACTGTTTTTCGCGTGCTGTGCATTCTGTTTGTGGTAGTGGTCCTGGTTTCGGCTGGGGTTATCTACTTTACTTTTGATGTTTCGGCGCTGCGGTATCTTTCCACCTTTAAATTTTATTATGCCATTCTTGCTTTGTTGGTCCTGTCCATCGGCCTGTTCTTCGATGCCAGCCGGCTGATTACGCTGACCAAGATTTCGGGCGAGAAAATGGATTATACCCATGTGTACAATGCTGTATTCGCCAACTATTTCCTGGCCCTGTTGACTCCTGGCCAGGGGGGCGGCGGGATTGCCATGCTGCTGTTTATGAAACGGGCTGGGGTTCCCGTGGCCAAGTCCACGCTGATTATCATTGTGCGTACGGTAATGTCCATTTTGTTCCTGTTTCTGATGGTCCCTATTGTGTTTTATTTGGACCCGGAACTGGTTGGCTGGATGCCCAACAGTGTAATTGCCCTGGTCTGTGCGTTCTTTATCCTGACTCCTGGGCTTTTGTGGCATCTGGTGGTAACGGGCAAGATTGAGCACTGGCTGGTGCGTTTCTCCAAACGGTTTTCAACCCGGGTGCAGGAAGCAATTTTCCTGGGCTACCGGGATTTCCAACAGGCTATTTTCATGATGCAGCAGCATCCGCTCCAGGTTTTCCGGGCCTTTATTGAGTCTGGTCTGAGTTTGCTGTTCATTTATTCCGTAGTACCGGTGTTCATCCGGGCCTTTGGCATTCACATTCCTCTGTCCGTAATTATGGGCCGGATGTGCCTGATCAACCTGATTCTGTACTTTACGCCTACTCCTGGGGGTTCCGGCGTGGCAGAAGGCGGCTTTTTGGTACTGTTTAATCCCATTTTGCCTCCGGGCGTCTCCGGGGTGCTGGCCGTACTGTGGCGTTTCTTCTGTGAATACATTCCCTTCAGCATTGGGGCTGTGCTCACCATCCGTTACTTCGGCGTGGATATTTTGACGCAAATTCGCAATAGGAGGAACCTGGATTCATGACAAATATTCTGGTTACTGGCGGAGCAGGGTTTATTGGCTCCCATGTGGTTGCCTTGCTGCTGAAGCAGGGGTATGAAAAGGTATGCGTGCTGGACAATCTGTCCACTGGTAAAAAGGAAAACGTTCCCGCTGCCGTGCCCTTGGAAGTCCTGGACATCCGCAGCCCAGAACTTGAAGCCTTTCTCCAGAAACAGCAGTTTGATGTGGTAATCCATCTGGCGGCCCAGACCATGGTGCCCTTTTCCATGGCCCATCCGGATCTGGACGAAGCCATTAATATTTCCGGGATGGTGCATCTTTTGGAAGGCTGCCGGAAAAGCGGCGTGAAGAAGATTATTTTCTCCTCCAGCGCAGCCATTTACGGGGATAACCAGAACCTGCCCCTGAAGGAAACGGAAGCTCCGGCTCCCACGTCCTTCTATGGGCTCACCAAGGCGGCTGGGGAGCAGTACATCCGGCTGTACGAAAAGGCTTTTGGCCTCAAAGGCATCATCTTCCGCTTTGCCAATGTATACGGGGAGCGGCAGGGTGAAACTGGCGAAGGCGGCGTCATCAGCATCTTCGCCCAAAAGATTGCCAAACAGGAAGCGGTTTCCATTTTTGGGGACGGGAACCAGACCCGGGACTTTGTGTACGCCGGGGATATTGCCCGGGCCATTGTACTGGGAGTGGGCTATGAAGGCTCTGGTACCTTTAACGTTTCCACCAACCAGGAGGTCAGCCTGAACCAGTTGATTGCAGCCCTGGAAAAGGTTACCGGCAAGAAGCTCCAGGTAAACTACGGACCCGTACGGCCGGGAGATATTTATGCTTCCGTATTGTCCCACCAGGCCATTGTAGAAAAACTCAACATGACGGAGTTTACCCCTCTTGAACAGGGCCTGGCCAAAACCATGGCCTATTTTCAACGCCAGTACGGCAAATAATCAGCTACTAATTGAATGAAGGAATCCGGAGGTTTGGACCCATGAAAAAGTTTAGCGTATTTTGTCTCTTGCTGTGCCTGCTGCTTTTAGGCGGCTGTGCCGGCAGCAGCCAGAGCAGGGATAAAATGCAGAACAAGACCATGCGTCTGGCCACCGGCCAAAGCGGCGGTGCCTATGCGGGGCTGGGGGATGTTTTGACGCCCCTGCTGAACCAGAACATGAAGGGCGCTGCCGTTAAGACTGTAGAAACCAATGGTTCTGCAGCCAATATTGAGCTGCTGCGGCAGAAACGGGCAGAGCTGGCCCTGGTGCAGGGTGATGCGGCCTACGGGGCCCATACCGGGACGGAATCCTACCAGAACCGGAAAATGAGCAATCTCCAGGCCATCGGCACCCTGTTTGTGGAGCCGGTGCAGATTATCACCTACGATGTGACGGGAATCCGCAAACTGTCCGACCTGAAGGGGAAAACGGTGTCCGTAGGAGCAGCTGGCTCCGGCATGGAAAGCAACGCCCAACAGGTACTGGCTGCTGCAGGCATTACCTATGATGACCTGAATATCCAATATCTATCTGTAGCGGATACCCTGCGGGCGCTGAAGGAAGGCACGGTAGATGCGGCGTTTGTTACGTCGGTGCTGCCTACGCCGGCCCTTCAGGAATTGTCCCGGCAGCGGCGGCTGGTATTTGTACCGATAGCGGGCCAGGCCGCAGAAGAATTGTTGCGGAAGTACGATTTTTATCAGGAACTGGTGATTCCTGCGGGAACGTACGCTAACCAGACAGAAGCCTGTCCTACGGTGGCGGTGGAATGCCTTTTGGTGACCACCGATGGTACCAGCAAGGAAAACGCCCACAAATTGGCGGAAACCCTGTACGACCACTGGAATGAGCTGCGCCAGCAGTTCCCGTATCTGCCGGAACGGTCCCTAGAAAATATTTTACAGAATACGGAAATTCCCCTGACACCGGGAGCAGAGCAGTTCCTGACGGAAACCGAAGCCAAACAATAATCCAACGTTCAGGAAAAGTAATTTGCAAAACGGGCTCCAACACTGTATAATGAACAACAAGAGACTAGACCTATCGGTTTCGAAAAAGGGCCAAATGTTCGGAATCGTAGGGAATACGGGAAGAGAATCAAATAGTTTCGTTTGTTGGAGTATGGACGAAAATATACTCCAGTATTTCTATATGTAAAATAAATAAGGAGGTGTCTTTTTGAATAAAGGACAACAAAAGAAGTTAAGCATTATCCCCTTGGGCGGTCTGGGAGAGATTGGCAAGAATATGACCGCATTTCAGTACGGCAATGATATGATTTTGGTGGATGCTGGTTTGGCATTCCCCGATGACGATATGCTGGGCATTGATCTGGTAATTCCCGATACCACTTACCTGCAGGAAAACAAGGACAAGTTCAAGGCCATTTTCCTGACCCACGGTCACGAAGATCACATCGGCGCTCTGCCGTATATTATGAAGGACTTCAGCGTGCCCGTCTACGGAACTCCCCTGACCCTGGGAATCCTGGCCGGCCGTCTGAAGGAAAATGGTGTCAGCGACAGCAAATGCAAGGTGGTAAAGCCGGGCAACTCCGTACGGGCCGGCGCCTTCCGGGTGGAATTCATCCGGGTAAACCACAGTATTCCTGATGCCGTATGTCTGGCCATTCATACGCCTATCGGCGTGATTGTTCACACTGGCGACTACAAGTTCGACCAGACCCCTGTGGACGGTCAGGTGGCTGACTATGCAAAACTGGCGGAAATCGGCAATAAGGGCGTACTGCTGCTGCTGTCCGATTCCACCAATATTGAACGCACGGGCTATACGCCCAGCGAAAAAAGCGTGGGCAAGACCCTGGATGAACAGTTCAGACTGGCCAAGAACCGGGTCATTGTTGCCACCTTCTCTTCCAACGTACACCGGATCCAGCAGGTCGTTGACGCAGCTGTCATGACCCGCCGGAAAGTCGCTGTAATCGGCCGCAGCATGGTCAACGTAGTGAATATCTCCATTGAAATGGGATATCTAAACGTACCGGCCGGCGTGCTGATCGACATTGACGAAGCGAAAAACTACGCTCCCCGTCAGATTGCTATTATCACCACGGGCAGTCAGGGTGAACCGATGAGTGCCCTGACCCGGATGAGCAACAGCGACCACCGGAAAGTCTCCATTATGCCGGGGGATACGGTCATCATTTCCGCAACGCCTATTCCCGGCAACGAAAAGGGCGTAGCCCGGACCATCGACAACCTGTACAAACAGGGTGCTGAGGTGGTTTATGGCAAGGAGCAGGGCATTCACGTGTCCGGCCACGCCAGCCAGGAAGAAATCAAATTGATGCACCGGCTGATCCGGCCCAAGTTCTTTATGCCCGTCCATGGCGAATACCGCCATCTGGTAAAGCATAAGAAACTGGCCATGCAGCTGGGTATGCCTAAGGAAAACATCGTCATTGCCGAAAACGGCTCCGTAGTTGACGTAACCCCCAATTCCATCGGAATCAGCGGGAAGGTAACTGCCGGCAAGGTATTGATTGATGGTCTGGGTGTAGGTGACGTAGGCAACGTGGTTCTCCGTGACCGCCGCCAGCTGTCCCAGGACGGCATCCTGATTGTGGTGGTTACCATTGACCACAGCAACTACCGGATTGCTGCCGGCCCGGATATTGTTTCCAGAGGCTTTGTGTATGTACGGGAATCTGAGGAACTGATGGAAGGCGCACGGGACAGAGTGCTGAGTACCCTGGACAAGTGCCGGGAAAACAACATCACCGAATGGTCCGCCCTGAAATCGGCGGTACGGGATTCCTTGGGCAAGTATCTGTTCGAAAAGACCAGAAGACGTCCGATGATCCTGCCTTTGATTATGGAAATCTAAGTCTTAACTAATTCAAAACAAATCTTCAGGAAGGTAGAAGCGTGGAGAATAAAGGAAAACACGGGAGAAAAAAACAAACGAAATTTGATTTTACCATCAATCGGGAAGTGCTGGGGATTCTGCTGGCAGCCTTTGCCGTCTTTTTGGCGGCGGGGCTGGCAGGTCTGAATATCGGCAGCCTGGGGGCTTATCTGCTGAAGGTCCTGGTATATGCCCTGGGTGTGGGCAGCTTCCTTTTCCCCCTGTATGTGGGTGTTATGGGCCTGGCGTTTATCATCAACCATGAACACCTGCGGTTTTCCCGGAAATTCTTCACCCTTCTGCTGTTTCTTATTTCTATCCTATCCCTATGGCATGTGTACCACACACCGGAGGGCTCGGAACTGATTCCTGAGTATCTTATGACCGGTGGCGGCCTCTTGGGAGGCGCCATCGTGTTTGTTTTTACGAAAATATTGGGCCGGGTGGGTACGGTGATTCTCTTGAGTGCCAGTGCCCTGACGGCTTTGGTCCTCACCGGGAAGTTCTCCCTGAGCAAGCCGCTAAAAACGGCGGGCACCATGGCTGCCGAAGGAGCCGAAACTGCCGCCCAGAAATGGGAGGAAATGCGGGAACGGCGCCGGGAAAACAAGCATTCTTCTTTCTATAACCAGGAAGAGGACGGGAAAGAACTGCCTCTGTTCCCGGGACGCCAGGAAGAAAAACCTGCGGAGGAGCCCAAACTGACCTTTGCTGAACGGCTGAAAAAGGCCAGCAGCGGTCCTCTCCTGAAGTTCCAGAGGGAGCAGGTGGCTGCGTCCCCTTTGCCGGAACCGGCTTTTGCGCAGGCTTCTGAACCCTTTGGCGGCGAACCGGAAGACTCCGGCGAGTTTACGGTGCCGGAAAAGGACGGGGACAGCGGGGAAGAAAGCAACTACACCTTCCCGCCCCTGGATTTGCTGAACAAGGAAAAGCCCGTGAACAAGCGGAATTTCCAGCAGGAAATCGAGACCCAGGGTGGGACCATTGAGCAGACGCTCCACGACTTTGGGGTGAATGCCGCCCTGGTGAACGTGACCAAGGGACCTTCGGTCACCCGGTATGAACTGGAACCGGCCCCCGGGGTGAAGGTCACCAAGATTCAGAACCTGGCGGACGATATTGCCCTGAAGCTGGCTGTGTCCAGCATCCGGATTGAACCCATTCCCGGGAAGGCCGCTATCGGTATTGAAGTCCCCTCCCAGACGGTGGAACCGGTAACCTTCCGGTCCATTGTGGACTGTCCCGAGGTGAAAAACGCCAAGGGTAAGCTGTGCATTGGACTGGGTAAGGATATTTCCGGCCACGTGGTGGTGGCGGACCTGAGCCGTATGCCCCACCTGCTGATTGCAGGCTCTACGGGTTCTGGTAAATCCGTCTGCATCAACACCATTATTGCCGGGCTGCTGTATCGGTGCAAGCCCGAAGAAGTTAAACTGATCCTGGTGGATCCCAAGGTAGTGGAACTGACCAACTACAACGGGATTCCCCATTTGCTTACCCCTGTGGTGACCGGTCCTAAGCAGGCCGCTTCTGCCCTGCACTGGGCGGTGGTGGAAATGGAACGGCGCTACAGTCTGTTTGCCAAAACCCAGGTCCGGAAAATCGATGACTACAATGCCATTGCAGAACCTGGGGAGAAGCTTCCTTTTATTGTAATTATCATTGACGAGTTGTCCGATCTGATGATGGTGGCAGCGGTGGATGTGGAAGATGCCATTTTGCGTCTGGCCCAAAAGGCCCGGGCGGCAGGCATCCATCTGATCCTGGCCACCCAGAGACCTTCCGTGGACGTGCTGACCGGTACCATCAAGGCCAATATTCCTTCCCGGATTGCCTTTGCGGTTTCCTCCCAAATCGACAGCCGTACCATCCTGGACGCCAGCGGGGCTGAAAAGCTGCTGGGCCGGGGGGATATGCTGTTCTTCCCTACAGGGGCCAACAAGCCTCTCCGGGTACAGGGAGCCTTTATTACGGATGATGAGCTGAACCGCATCGTCGACTTTATCAAAGCCCAAGCCATTCCGCCTGCCTTTGCGCAGGAAGTAACTACCCAGGAATTGGCTGGAGATAAAAAGAACGCCGGTAATTCCGGTGATGAAGATGCTGAAGATGAACTGTTTGAAGATGCTGTGCGGCTGGTTATGTCCACCCATCAGGCTTCGTCCTCCATGCTCCAGCGGAAGTTCCGCATCGGGTATACCCGGGCGGCACGGCTGGTAGATGCCATGGAAGAAAAGGGCATTGTTGGTCCGGCGGATGGCAGCAAGCCGAGAGCGCTCATTATGAGTCCGACGGCAATCGAAGAAAGATTCTTTACCAAAACGTCTAAGAAAGAGGCCAACCTATTATGAAAAGCAAAATTGGAGCCTACTTAAGGCAAAAAAGAGAAGAGAAAAAACTCTCCTTGGAGGATATTGCCGAACATACCGGCATCCGGGAACCCTATTTGTCCGCTTTGGAAGAAGGGGAATTCAACAAGATTCCCGGAGATGTATTTATCCGCGGCTTTTTGCGCAACTATGGGAATTATCTGGGCCTGGATGGCAACCGGATTGTAGAGGCCTACCGGCTGGGGCTGGATCCCAAACTGGTGATGGGGGAGGAAGAAAAGGTGGAGATTCCGGTCAAGCCGGAGCTGCCCCGTTCTTCCGATACCATTGTGATTTCCCGGGATATGTTCCCCCTGCGGAAAAATCAGCCTGTGAAGGCGGCTGAACCCGCAAAGGAAACGGCTGCCGCTCCGGCGGTGGAAAACCCGGCAGAGGAAACTAGTCCGGAAACGGACGTAAAAACCGCTAAGCCGGCGGAAGCCGGTGCTGGCCTGGGGGCTATTGCAGCGGTAGAGCTGGAAGAAGCCATTAAGGCGGACAAGGAAGCCGCTGCCCAGGAAGAAGCTGCCAAAAAGGCGGCAGAACCTGCTGCGGCGGAGGAGCCTGCTGAAGCAAAACCGGAGGCTGAGGCTGACCAGCAGAAGGAAACGGCTGCGGGTACTACTGCCCTGGCAGGTGCGGCAATGGGTACCGCAGCAGGCGCTGCTGCCAGTACTGAAGCTGGTGCAGCAGGCACAAAAGTCGCTGAAGCAGCAGCTATAGACGCCACCGCCGGTACTGCCAGCGAAGAAGCAGCGGTCAGCAGCCCCAGTGATCCTAGCTCTGCCTCGGACGCTTTGGGCAAGGCCCAGGTCAAGGCGGCAGCCGTTTGGGCGGCAATCCAGGATAAGTTCCACCTGATGATGGACAAAATCCGGGAATTTATTGATGAAAATCTGTATGAAACCGTACCGGAGGAGGACGGCGGCGTAGTAGCCGAAGAACCTTCCCGGGGCCCTGGTTTCAGTTTTAAGGTCTTTGCTACGGTCTTTGGGGTATGCCTGGCCATTTTTGCTATGGTTATGGCCTACTTTATTTTCGGCGGGAAAACCACGCCGGACCTGCAGCCTGCCACCAACCTGACGGATGGGGTTAAATCCGACCATTCCACCCAGAAGGCACCGGAAGCCAAGCAGGAAGAACCGAAAAAGGAAGAAAAGAAAGAAGAACCCAAACCCACCCAGAAAACCCTGGGCTTGGGCAATAAGGTAACGGTTGAAATCACCTATAAGAAGCCGGTTTGGACCCAGACCCATGTGGACGGAAAAGTGGTAGAAGCTGCCACCATTCCTGCGGGCTCTACCCGTACCTACAAGGGGGATAAGGAAGTTTCCCTGAACCTGGGCAGTATCCGGGATGTGGAAATCAAGGTCAACGGCAAGGTGGTTCCCTACGGTGAAAAAGAGTGGGGCGTTGCCAATAAGACGTTCCGGGCCAACTAAGGCCTGATGCGGTAAGAAAGAGAGAGGAGCAGCAGTTTGGAAATCGGAGTTGTCAGCCTGGGCTGTCCCAAGAATCTGGTAGATTCTGAAGTGATGATGGGCCTGATCCAGGAAAGAAATTGGAAAATCACCAACGATCCTTCCCAACCGGATGTGATTATTGTCAATACCTGTGGTTTTATTGAGAGCGCCAAGACGGAATCCATCAATACAATCCTGCAAATGGCGGAATACAAGAAGGAAGATGCGGCCCGGAAGCTGATTGTGACGGGCTGCCTGGGTCAGCGCTATGCCGACGACCTGTTCAAGGACCTGCCGGAAGTGGACGCCATTATCGGTACGGAATGCTACGAACAGATAGGTTCCGTCATTGACCGGGTACAGGCCGGGGAACGGTTTGTGCTGGTAAAGCCCCCCAAGGTCTATACCCAAAAGACCAAGCGGGTACTGGCTACGCCCAAGTACACTGCATATCTGAAGATTGCCGAAGGCTGCAACAACCGTTGTTCCTACTGCGCCATTCCGAAAATCCGGGGACCTTACCGGAGCCGTCCTTTTGAGGAAGTGTTGGACGAAGCCCGGAGCTTGGTGGAGCAGGGGGTGCGGGAGCTGATTGTGGTGGCCCAGGATACTACCCAATACGGCATTGACCTGTACCACAAGCTGCGCCTGTCCGAACTGCTGAAGGCCCTCAATGAGATTCCCGACCTGCGCTGGATCCGGGTGCTGTACTGCTACCCCGATTCCTTTACGGACGAGCTGATTGAAACCATGGCCACCTGCGACAAGGTCTGCAACTATGTGGACCTGCCGCTGCAGCACGCCAGCAACAGCCTTCTGAAAACTATGCGCCGCCGGGATACCCGGGAGCAGGTGGAAGAACTGCTGGCCAAGCTGCGTCGGCGGATTCCGGATATTTGCCTGCGCACCACGTTCATCGTGGGCTTCCCTGGGGAAACAGAGGAACAGTTTGCCGAACTGCTGGACTTTGTGAAAAAGGAACGGTTCCAGTGCGCCGGGGTGTTCACCTATTCCCAGGAAGAGGGAACGGAAGCCGGGGAAATGGAAAACCAGATTCCCGAAGACGTGAAGCAGGACCGGTACCATGAATTGATGGCGCTCCAGGCGGAAATTTCCGAGGAGATCCAGCAGGACCGGGAAGGCCGGGTTTTGGAAGTATTAATTGAAGGCAAGGACGAGGAAGATCCCAATCTGGCGGTGGGCCGCTCTTATGCGGAAGCCCCGGATATTGACGGGAAGATTTATGTGGAAGACGCTGGGGATCTGAAAATTGGGGATTTTGTAAAAGTACGGATCAGTCAGGGCTTCACCTATGAGGCTGTAGGACAGATCGTAAAGGAGTGATTCCTTGTGAACGTAGAAGTCATCAATACGGGGACGGAGCTGCTATTGGGAGATATTGTCAACACCAACTTCCAATACCTGTCCCGGATGCTCAATGATGCAGGCTTTAATGTGTTGTACCAAACCACCATCGGGGATAACGGCGACCGGCTGTTGGAAGTGTTGGGCGCGGCCCTGAAACGGGTGGATATCATCATTACCACCGGCGGTCTGGGACCTACCCGGGGGGACATTACCAAGGAAATGGTGGCCCAATATCTGGGGCTGCCCCTGGAACCCAGTGAAGTGTGGCTGGAAAAGCTGAGAAAGCATTTTGCCGCCCGCCATGTGGAAATGACGGACAACAACAAGAAACAGGCCATGATTCCTCAGGGAGGCATCGTTTTTGACAACCAGGTGGGCACGGCTCCCGGTATTGGTGTCTGGACTCCGGACCACAAACTGATTATTATGCTGCCGGGACCTCCGGCGGAGACCAGCTACGTTTTTTCCCACGAAGTGATGCCGTATCTGCGGCAAAGCTACAAGGACCAGGGCATCATCCACTCCCGGGTGCTGCACCTGCGGGGACTGACGGAATCCAAGGTGGCCCAGGAACTGGATGCCATTGTAATGGCCCAGACCAACCCCACCATCGCCATCTATGCCCGGAAGGGTGAGATCATCATCCGGATTACCGCCAAAAGCGACACCCTGGAAAAGGCGCAGGCCATGAATCTGGCCACAGAGCAGCAGATCCGGGGCGTACTGGGAGACTATATTTACGGGGTGGATTACGAAACCCTGCCAGAGGCATTGGGAAAGCAGCTGAAAGCCAAAGGGCTGACCATTTCCTTTGCCGAATCTTGTACCGGCGGCCTTGCCTCCAGCATGGTCACCGACATACCGGGAAGCTCCGAATACCTGATGGGTTCGGTAGTTTCTTATACCAATCAGGTAAAGCATCAGGTACTGGGAGTTTCCCAGGATACTTTGGAGCGCTATACTGCCGTTAGCGAAGAAACCTGCCGGGAAATGGCTGAAGGGATCCGCCGCCTTATGGGCACGGACCTGGGGGTCAGCATTACTGGAATCGCTGGGCCGGGCGGGGGTACACCGGAAAAGCCGGTGGGCCTGGTCTATGTAGGGGTGTCCGACAAGAATGGAACCCAAGTGCAGGAATGCCGTTTTAAAGCGGCCAGAACAACCATTAAATTACGAAGTGCCATGAATGCCCTGTCCCTCGCAATGGACCGGGTGAAAGATTTATAATTAGGAGATATTATGACCGAAAACAACGAAATGCAAAATAACACCACCACCATTACCCCTGCAGAAGAAATCACGTCTTTTGAAGACCTGCATTTGGACCGTAAAATCATCAACGCCCTGAAGGATATGGGCTTTGAAGAACCTTCCCCCATTCAGAAGGGTGCTATTCCCCTGGCTTTGGAAGGGGAGGACCTGATTGGCCAAGCCCAGACAGGTACTGGTAAGACGGCTGCCTTTGGGATTCCCATTATCCAAAACCTGGACGAAAAGAACCGCCACGTCCAAGCCCTGGTAATGTCCCCTACCCGGGAATTGTGCATCCAGGTAGCTGACGAAATCACCAAGATTGGCCGGACCAAACGGGTACGGGTACTGCCGGTGTACGGCGGCCAGCCCATCGATCGTCAGATCCGCAGCCTGCGCAACGGCATCCAGGTAGTCATTGGTACGCCGGGCCGTCTGCTGGACCATATTCGCCGTCAGACCATCAGCCTGGACCATGTGAAATTCCTGGTATTGGACGAAGCCGATGAAATGCTGGATATGGGCTTTGTAGATGATATGGAAGAAATCATCAAAAACGTTCCCACGGAACGCCAGACCATGCTGTTCTCTGCTACCATGCCCCGGCCCATTCTGAGCATCAGCAAGAAGTACATGAGAGCTCCCAAACTGGTGGCCATCCATAAGGAAGTCGTTACGGCTCCCACTATTGACCAATACTACTACGAAACCCGGGATAAGGTGGACGGTCTGTGCCGCATTCTGGACACCACCGACGACTGCCGGATGATTATTTTCTGCCGCACCAAGAAGGGTGTGGACGAGCTGGTTATTGCCCTGGCTACCCGGGGCTACGAAGCTGAAGGGCTGCACGGCGACCTGAGCCAGAATCAGCGTGACCGAGTTATGAAGAAATTCCGTCAGGGCCAGGTGGACATCCTGGTAGCTACCGACGTGGCAGCCAGAGGCCTGGACATCGACAACATCACCCACGTGGTGAACTTCGATATTCCCCAGGATCCGGAAAGCTACGTGCACCGCATTGGCCGTACGGGCCGTGCCGGCAACACCGGTGTTGCCCTGACCTTCATCACGCCTCGGGAATTCAGACAGCTGAAGCTGATTGAACGGAGCATCAAGACCAAGATTATCCGCGGCACCCTGCCTACCGATGCCAGCGTGCTGGAAAGACAAAGAGAGCAGATCGTTTCCAAGATGCAGAGCATTCTGGAACAGGATCGGTTCCATGAATACCTGCCCATCGTGGAAGCCCTGGAAAAGGACTACGATACCCAGGATATTGCAGCTGCTGCCCTGAAGTTCATGCAGGAAGGCGCCAAAGCCCTGGAAGAACCGGAAGAACAGGTGGGTCCTGCGGGCCTCAGCAACACCGGCGCAAAACCTGGCATGGTGCGCCTGTTTGTGAATATCGGCAAGAGCTCCCGGGTAACGGTGCGGGATATTGTCCAAAGTATTGCCATCGAAGCGGAAATTCCGGCTCACAGCATTGGCCGGATCAGCATTTACGACAAGTTCAGCTTTGTTGAGGTTCCCATGGAATATGCGGAAAAGGTTCTGGCCGTTATGCACCGGAACACCATCCGTGGCTACAAGGTGAACATGGAGCCGGCAAAAGCAAGAGGATAATTGTATGACTCATGAAATCTATGGACGGACGGAGGGCCTGAAAAAACAGGTCCTCACCCAATTAGAAGCAATCTATGAGCTGCAAGCAGGGCAGGGCCAACTGATCAGTCAGGAGTTGGCCCTTGTTTTGCGTGACCTGTCGGACCAGATCAAGCGGGAAATCTCCGTATATCTGGACCGGAAGGGGGTGGTGACAGCGGTAGCGGTGGGTTCCGATTCCCACGTGGAGCTGCCGGCCATCGACAGCCGCCGGAGCCAATTCCGGCTGTGCGGCATTACCTGCATCCATACCCACCCGGAAGGTGCAGCCAAACTCAGCGGGGTGGATATTTCTGCCCTGAAGGACTTGCGCTTTGATGCTATGGCGGCTATGGCGTGGGAAGATCTGTCCCAGGACCCCCTGTTGTCCTTTGGAATGATTACGGACCTGGATGACGACCAAAACCCCGTTGTGGAGGAATTTGGCCCCTTTACGGCCAAGAATGCAGCCCGGATTCCCTTTGGGAATATGATCCATATGATCGAACGGATTCTTGGAAAAAAGACCCGGGGCCACAGCCTGGCCAGCGGTCCGGAACGGGCCATGCTGGTTTCCCTGAACTGGGGGGACCCCCATGCCCGCTGGACGGCGGAGGATTCCATTCAGGAACTGGGACAGCTGGCGGAAACGGCCGGCGCCGAAGTGGTGGGCAAGTTTGTCCAGTCCCGGCCCAAACCGGACCCGGTATTCTTTATCGGCAAAGGGAAGGTCCAGGAACTGTCGCTGTTTGCCCAGCAGGAAGAAGTGGACCTGTGCATCTTTGACGACGAGCTGTCCCCGGCCCAGCAGCGGAATCTGGAGCAGGCTATTGGCGTGCGGATCATCGACCGGACGGGCCTGATTCTGGATATCTTTGCGGGGCGCGCCCGGACCAGTGAAGGGAAGCTCCAGGTTGAGCTGGCCCAGTTAAAGTATATGCTGCCCAGAATCATGGGGCAGGGCACCAGCCTTTCCCGGCTGGGCGGCGGCATTGGTACACGGGGTCCCGGCGAAACCAAGCTGGAAGTGGACCGGCGGCGGATTCGTGACCGGATTTCCTTCCTGGAAGACCAGATCAAGAAAATGAAAAGTTCCCGGGACCTGCAGCAGCGGGCCCGGAACAAGAACGAGGTGGCCCAGGTGTCCCTGGTGGGGTATACCAACGCAGGAAAATCCACCCTGCTAAATACCTTGACCCATTCGGACATCTATGCCCAGGATCAGCTGTTTGCTACCCTGGACCCCACCACCCGGCAGCTGGAACTGCCGGACCAGGGCTTCTGTACTATTACGGACACCGTTGGCTTTATCCAGCGGCTGCCCCACCAACTGGTAGCGGCCTTTAAATCCACCCTGGAGGTGGTAAAGGACGCGGACCTGCTGCTCCATGTGATTGATTGCAGCCACGAAATGGCCAACGAGCAGGAGGAAGCCGTGTACCAGGTACTCCAGGAGCTGGGCGTTACCGATAAGCCCATGCTGAAGGTGTACAACAAGATTGACAAGCTGGAACACCAGGAAGGTCTGGTGCACCGGCTTTCGGCCCAGGAAAATACCCTGTGTGTGTCTGCCAAGACCGGCGAGGGCATTCCTGAGCTGCTCCAGGCCATTGCCAAAGCCCTGGGCAAGGACGTGCTGGAGCTGTCCCTTTGCATCCCCTACGATAAGACCAAGCTGGCGGCCCAGCTTCACGAGGAAGCTACGGTGCTCAGCGAGGAGTACGGGGAAAAGGGCGTAATGCTGAAAATCCGGCTGGCCAAGGATAAAAAATCCCTGGTTGAGCCGTATATACTAGAGGAGGTTTCACTGTAAAAATGATTGAATGGGATAAAATTGAGCAGCAGGCCCTGGAATGCGTGGCCCGTCAAACCAAGGAACATGAGGAAGCGGCAGTCTACAACACCAAAAAGGTGCTGGACGCCTTTGCAGCCCATCAGGTAGCAGATTACTATATGCTGCCCAGCAACGGCTATGCCTATTCCGATACGGGACGGGACCAGCTGGACCTGATTTATGCGGATATCTTCAAGACGGAAGCGGCGCTGGTCCGTTCCCAGTTTGTTTCCGGCACCCATGCCCTGGCGGTGGCCCTTTTGGGCAATCTCCATCCGGGAGATGAGCTGATTGCCGCCACCGGCGAACCCTATGACACCATGCAGACCATTATCGGCAGCCCGGTGAAAACTCCTGGCTCCCTAACGGATCTGGGGGTCATTTACAAGGAAATTCCCATGGCAGGGGATACCCCGGACATTCCCGCCCTGCTCAAGGCCCTGAGTCCCAAGACCCGAATGGTTCACGTGCAGCGCTCCTGCGGCTACAGCAGCAAGAGAAAGACCCTGACCGTGGCCAAAATCGGGGAAATCTTTAAGGCCGTGAAGGCTGTGCGGCCGGACATCATCTGCTTTGTGGACAACTGCTACGGGGAATTCATCGAAAAGCAGGAACCGACGGAAGTGGGGGCGGACCTGGTGGCCGGCTCCCTGATCAAGAACCTGGGCGGCGGCCTGGCTCCCACCGGCGGCTATATTGCCGGCCGGGCGGATCTGGTAGAACAGGCTTCCTACCGGCTGACTGCTCCGGGCCTGGGCGGCGAAATGGGCGCTACCCTGGGGGATACTGCCCGGGAAATGTACCAGGGCCTGTTTTTGGCACCCCATGTGGTACTCCAGGCCGTGAAGACCTCCATTTTCGCAGCCTCCGTGTTCCAGTCCCTGGGCTTTTCTGTGTCTCCGTCCCCTGAGGACGTGCGCAGCGACATTATCCAAACCATCGTGCTGAACAACCGGGAAAACCTGTGTGCCTTCTGCGAAGCCATCCAGGCCCATTCCCCGGTAAACGCCCACGTGACCCCGGTGCCTTCCCATCTGCCGGGCTACCAGGACGAAATCATCATGGCCGCCGGTACCTTTGTGCAGGGCGCATCCATTGAGCTCAGTGCCGATGCTCCTCTGCGGGACCCCTTCCGGGTATTCATGCAGGGCGGCCTGACTTTTGAACACGGCCGCATTGCCATCATGGCTGCTGCCAAACAGATTATGGAACAAGGCAAATAAGAGAAATAAGAAAGAACGCTCCTACTGGATCTACCGGATCCGGTGGGGGCGTTTTTGCGTGCAGGGGAGGGTGGGCTAAGGTAACTTCTTACCGGCTTGCAGGAAAGCTGAATTTCTGTTCTCTTGACGAAGAAAAATCGCAATTTTATGTAAAATCCAGTTGTACTCTGCTATAATAGTATTGTGTAATAATTCTAGAAACAGGTTATACCTAAGGGGGATTACATCATGGGGAGAGAAAATAAATGGTTTTATGCTTCCATTATGGCTGCGGTTTTTGCTGCGGGGGCAGGCTTTCACCCTGCGCTGGCAGCCGGTATTACTATTGGGACCCTAGACCCGGCGACGAAGGTCCTAACGCCGGCGGCTAATACACCAACGGGATTAACTCTGTCTACTAAGGCTCTGTACGGGACGACCTATACACAGAACCCTTCTCATACGGCGCTTTCCTTATACGGCGAAGGAACGAGCCTGACGCTTGAGGTAACCTCTAGCACTCCCGCTGGTGGAGAACAGGATATTCCCGGTCTTGTGGCGGCTGGGTATGTAACCGAAGCTGCGACAGCAGCCACTGGTAATACGCTCTCCCTGACGGACCAGGCAGCCATTACTGTGAAGCTGGGTTACCATTACCAAGATAGTGACATTCATTACAGCCTTGCCGGCGGTATTTCCAGTCAAGGTGCCGCCATAGACAACAACGTTACTCTGAACAACACTCCTATAACACTCGTGAATAACCCGCAGCAAGCGGTGGATGAGAAAAATACAGAAGATAAGCGAGAGCTGCAAAAAAAACTGGCAAGTTTCTGCCAGTCTCGTCGGCGGTGCCGGTGCGTTAACGGCTGCTGGCAATACCGTTTCTATTACGGACGCTGTGATTACGGGGACGTATGATGGCGTCTATACTAGTCAACAGAATAGTCCTCTCAAGCTGAATGTTACGGGCGGTGCCGCCTTGGCTTCTGAGGCGACTTCCGGTATGAGTGCCAATCATAATAGTGTGACCATTACCCAAACAGCAGCCGGAGGTACTTCCAGAGGTGCCTATGGCGACATTACGGGCGGCTTTAGCAGCTACGGAGAAGCCAATAACAATGCTGTCAAACTGGAGAACCTGACCGGAGCAGCACTGGATAGCATCTACGGTGGCGTTTCTGGCATCAATGCGTTGCCGGATAAGCTGCTAGATTACAATCAGCTTACGCTCAATGACCTGTCCCAGACCTACGCCGTTTCCTATACTGCAGACAACAATACCGTTTCTGTAAGCGGCTCGAATGCAGAGGAAGGGGATATTTATGGCGGCTATGCCGCAAGCGATACAGAATTATCATCGGCTGCAGAGACTGCCTCAAACGTAACCGTGCCTGTGACCTTGACCGCACAGGCCAGTGGTAACACGGTCACTGTGGCTGACAGCACGGTGGACAGTATTAGTGGCGGCATGGCAGAAGGCAATCTTTTTACTAGCGATGAATTTGATACGGACCTCATTACCATTTCTCCCCAACTCATCATGCATACAGACGCAAACACAGTGAAAATTACAAATTCCACCATAACCTGGGATATCTATGGCGGCCACAACTGGATCATGGAAGACTATGGCACTAATTCGTATGCGACAAATCCGGATAAACTGACCCTCCTGACTGCCGATGAAAATACCGTTTACCTGGAAAATTCCCAAGTGAAATACGGTGTCTACGGTGGGTCGGCTCTTGATCAATACGATGATTATAAACTATTGGCACCAAGTCCCTTCCAAGGCGAGGCCAATGGGAACACCGTGACCTTAGTGAATACAGCTGCTGGAAGCGTAGTCTACGGCGGAGAAGTCGAGGGTATGGATGTTTTTTGGAGCGGTGCGCTTGATACGACGCTAACAATGGAAGAAATGGCCGCCATCATGAAACCCTCCAATGCTAACAATAATACGGTCACCATTACCTATCAGCTGGATACGCAGAATAAGTCCGGCGAAATTGCCGGCGGTTATACGGTCTATGGCGATGCCAACAACAACCAAGTCTCCGTGACAGGGAAAATTCTCGGTACCGGTACGGACGCGCAGGCTAATTGGTCTCTAGGCGGATTTTCAACTTATTCTGGCAGTACGCATGAGTATACCAGAAATATAGAAGGCGGCTATACCGAAGGCGGTAATGCCAATGACAACAAGGTTAGCGTAAAAAATGTGGCAATCCTGGGATCTGTCGTCGGCGGCTATGCAGATACATTTGTTGACTTCGCTTTAGATACGGCAGGTGCACTTTCGCAGAACTGTAATAACAATACCGTAGCTTTGGAGAATGTCTACGGTTTTTCCGAAGAAGGCAACAGCACCATCTATGGTGGTTGGGCTATAATTCAGGGAGACAATCCGCATGTTGATTCCCCTTTCGTTCCCAGCTATAGGACGACAGCGCAAATTCAGCAGAATGCCTTGGGCAATACAGTCACTCTGCAAGGTGACGTCGCCACGCCGACTATATCCATCGTAGATGGCGTCTATGGCGGCTGGTCCGGCGATGTGATTACCATCGGGATTCCCACCACGGCTGCAGACGCCCGCTTCTATACCGATACTGCTGCCAGTAACGACAACACCGTCTCCCTGTCTAACTATCAGTCTGGCTACGTCGTAGGCGGCGAAGCGGAACTCAACCTGAGTGCCATAGGCGTAACGGACGAGGAAGCAGCAGTAAGTACAGCAAGTACGGCAGAAACGGTAAGCGCGCCGACCGTCACCCTGGCTGCTGTCGGCACGGCCAATAACAACAAGGTCAGCCTCACCGGCAGTACCATTACCTCCTCCGTCCTCGGCGGTGCAGCCGTGGTTAACACCACCTTGGATGATGCTCTCACGAGCTCCGACATCACCTTTAACCGGACCCATTCTGACACAGCCCAAGGAAATACGGTCACTCTGGCGAAAACCAAGGTAACGGATAACGTCATCGGCGGCCTGGCCCTCCGCGGCACAGCAGCGGGTAACACTGTAACCATAGGAGCAGACTCGCAGGCAGCCAGCCTCTACGGCGGCGTCTCCGGCTACGGCAAGGCTATCGGAAATACGGTCAACCTGGCCGGTGGCACAGTTGCTAACGTCTATGGCGGCGCCACAGGCGTCCTGGGTACGGGCAGCGACCTGCAGAACTCTTTAACTGATGCCATCACCACTCTGGCCGACGTTTCTGCAACGATTACAGACCCTGACGTTTCCCAAAGCGATGCTAACGGCAACACGGTGAACTACTACGGCGGCACCGTCACGGACAGCATCATCGCCGGTAAATCTGCTTCCGCGGCGGCTGATAACAACACGGTCAATCTATATGCGCCCTTAGTGGAAACTGGACTGAACCTCTACGGCGGCATAGGCAAGACTGAAAGCACCGGCAACACGCTGAACGTCTACTCCAATGGTAATAGCGTGGGTAATTTGGACCACTTCCAAAAGCTCAATTTCTACGTACCTAAGAATGCAGTTGCCGGTGACACAATGCTGACGGTGACCGGTGACGCCAATCTTGCTGGCGCTGCGATTTTGGGCGGTGTAGAGGAAACCGCCAAACTCACCTACGGGGACGAAGTGAATCTCCTGTACGATGCCAATGGACTTAGCACGGATGGCGCTTCCCTGGGCGTCCTGCCTGGCAAAGACAGGATTCTGAACGCCGGGTTTGTCAGCACTCCGGTGGAAGTACAGCAGAAAGACAAGAATACCATTATCCTGAAAGTGCTGGATCGTTCCGCTTCCACCCTGTCTCCTGATACCAAACTGATTGCCGAAGGTAACGCCGCAGCCCTGAACTTCATTGGGGCGGGGGCGGATACCGCAATGGATGCGGGCTTTATGGCAGCCTCCCAGGCCAGTCAAAACAGCGAAAGCCAGAAGACCTTTACGCCTTACGTGACCATTGGCGGGCAGAATATGCGCTACGATACCGGCTCCTACGTGGACAGCAACGGCTACGCCGGGAACCTGGGCCTGGTGAGGAGAATCCCGAATGCCAACTCCGTGGATACCATCATGCCCTTTGCGGAATACGGCAAAGGCAATTATACCAGCCACCTGGATAACGGCAGCCGGGGGGACGGCACCCAGCACTACGGCGGCGTTGGTCTGCTCTTGCGTCGGGACCTGAATAACGGTGTATATTATGAGGGCAGTTTCCGGGCCGGCGTGATGGATGGGGATTTCCGGGGTGCCCTGGAAGGGTACTATACAACGTACGACACCCATGCCCGGTATGCCGGTGCCAGCCTAGGCCTGGGCCGGATCTATCAGGAAAGCGACAAGGATAGCGTGGATGTATACGGCCGGTTCAACTATACGCACCTCACCAGTGACGATGTAACCCTCCACAGCGCCTTGGGCACGGCGGACTACAACCTGGATGCCGCCGATTCCTACCGCACCAGACTGGGTGCCCGGTGGACCCATAACTACAAAGAAAATCAGTCCTACTATGCCGGTCTCGGCTGGGATTACGAATTTGACAGCACCACCAGAGCCACCTATGATGGCTTCAGTACCCCGTCGCCTGAGAGTAAAGGCTCCAGCGCTATGCTGGAACTGGGCTGGAAGAGCGATGCTACCAAGGAAAATCCCTGGGGCGCAGACCTGCGGCTTACTGGCTGGGCCGGGAAACAGAGAGGCCTGGTGTTTAATGCCAGCATTACACGGAGACTGTAAATGTGAAAGAAAGTAAAAATCATTCCTCCAGAAGCACTGAGCCTCAGGAGGAATGATTTTTTTCGTGAAATCGACAAACAGATGAGGCAATTACCGGTGGCGTTGAAGAAAACGGAGGATGGACTACAGTTTTTTGCAAAAACTGTAGAGGTGTTTTTAAGAATATATATCCGCTTCGCGGCAGCTTGGATAGGAACCCCATCCCGGTCACGGTTTAGTACTTGGGCGCGACCGGGATGGTTATCCTGATATTGCCTTTTGTGTTTTTTTAGCC
The DNA here is from genome assembly GCF_900291475.1 of Acidaminococcus hominis. Taxonomy (GTDB): domain Bacteria; phylum Bacillota; class Negativicutes; order Acidaminococcales; family Acidaminococcaceae; genus Acidaminococcus; species Acidaminococcus hominis. The sequence continues at coordinate 198,589 of NZ_OLMM01000001.1, read as the reverse complement.
AGTGGGACGCTTTCAACTAAGCAATTGCGGCGCCGTTTTGTCTGTCCTGTACAACGGCAGTATCAGGCAAGGAAGGTGTGGGTGGAGTCTCCGGTGGATGGGGGACAACCAGTAAATCTTTCTTTGCCATCAAGACCTTGCTGTTCCCGCTGGTTTCCTACCGCACTTAGTTTTGCTTTTCTGCACTGAATAAGTATCCAAAATACACTTCCTACAACCGTTTCATTTGCAACAATAAACTCCGAAATACTGTATACATTCACAAAAAATCCGCATATTTTTCTCTGCAAATTGACAAGTTTTCACTTTCTGACTACAATGGACTCAAAAATATGACTGTGGTCATAAAAATGGGATTGGTGTTATGGAAGCGATGGAAACGAAAAAAAGCGGCGGGGGTATTTTGGGAACCATTGAGCGGGTGGGCAACAAGCTGCCCCATCCCTTTATCCTGTTCCTGTACATCATCGCCATATTGGCGGTGGTTTCTGCGGTGTTTGCTGCTATGGGAACCCACGTAATCAATCCCTCCAACGGGAAGACCGTATTTGTCCGCAGTATCCTCAGCCAGGAAGGGCTGGTCTGGGTTGTAGAGCATCTGCTAAGCAATTTCTCCAGTTTTGCACCCCTTGGGTTGGTGCTGGCCATGCAGATGGCCATTGGTCTGGCGGAAGCAGCAGGGCTTTTGTCCACGGTGATGCGCCGGGCCATGATGGGGGTGCCCTTGTGGGCCCTGTCGGCTACAGTGATTTTCCTGGGCATCAATGGCAGTATTGCTTCTGAAGCGTCCATTATTGTCATTCCGGAACTGGCAGCCTCGGCTTTTGCTGTGCTGGGGAAGAATCCCCTGGCCGGGCTGATTGCCGGCTATGCGGCGACCAACGCGGGTTTTACAGCCAACGTGCTGATTACCGGTACGGATGCGCTGCTGTGCGGGGTTACCCAGGAAGCGGCCCATATCATCGACCCCAATGTGGTGGTTACGGCTGCTGACAACTGGTTCTTTATGATTGTTTCCTGCTTCCTGCTGACGGCGGTGGGCGTTGTGGTCAACGACAAGGTCATTACCCCTCGGCTAGGTGCCTATACGGGAGAACTGGCCACCGAAGGCACGTCTGTTACTCCTGCGGAGAAAAAAGGGCTGCGGTATGCTGGCATCTTCACGGCCGTTTATGTGGCATTGCTGCTTCTGTGCACCGTACCGGCAAACGGCCTGCTTCGGGGCAAGGGCGGCACCCTGATTCCCAGTCCTTTCCTGAACGGCCTGGTGCCCATCCTGATCATCTACTTTATCCTGGTGGGCGTGGTCTACGGCAAGACCGTGGGCACCATCAAACAGTCCAGTGACGTGCCGAAGTTTATGGCCCAGTCCCTGAACTCCCTGACCGGGTACATTGTGCTGGTATTTGTCATCAGCCAGTTTATTGCCATGTTCAACTTTACCAACCTGGGTATGGTTATTGCTGTAAACGGTGCTGCCGGGCTGCAAAATGCCGGGTTTACCGGTGTGCCGCTGATTATCGGGATTATTCTCCTTACCACGGTGGTCAACCTGTTCATGTCCAGCGGCTCCGCCAAGTGGTACATCTTCGCTCCGATTTTCGTGCCCATGCTGATGATTCTGGGATACTCCCCGGCTTTTGCCCAGGTCATCTACCGTATTGGGGACTCGGTAACCAACCCCATTACGCCGATTTATCCGTACCTGCCTATTATTATTGGCATGGCCCAGAAGTATGAGAAGAACACCGGCATGGGAACCATCATTTCCCTGATGCTGCCGTATTCCGGGGCTTTCCTGGTAGTATGGATTCTGCAAATGGCAGCCTGGCTGCTGCTGAAGCTGCCTCTGGGGCCTGGGGTATCCTGCTTCTTCTAAGCCTGCACCAGTTTGCTTTTAGAATTGCTGGAATAGGAGGTCTATTGCGTTGTCCTACGAATTGAAATTGCAACGGCTAGAGGAAATCCTGCGGGAATTCCGCTATCTGAAATCCATGGAATCGTTATTTGAGCTGGACCAGTGGGGGCTGCTGCCGGAACAGGGCGCAGCCTACCGGCAGGAGATGCAGGCCCTGGTGGCCGCCCGTAAAACGGGGCTGTTCCAAACGGCTGAGGCCCGGGAATTGGCCCAGTATTTTGCAGAAACCTCCGGTAATACTGCGGTGGAACGGGGCGTTATCCGCTTCTTCTTGTATCAATATCGGACTTTGGGGCTGATGCCCCAGGACCTGCTGCGGCAGTACAACTTGATTCGGGCGCAGGCTATGTTTGCCTGGAAGAAGGCCCGGGAAGCCAAGGACTTTGCTGTATTTGCACCTTATCTGGAACAGGTCTTTACCCTGAAGAAACAATTGGCCCTGGCGGCGAACCCGGACCAGCCGGCTTTTGACACCCTGGTGGCCCAAACCGATGAGGGCCTTCAGGCGGCTGTAGTAAGCCGGGAATTTGAGGTGCTGAAACACGGGCTCAAGGAACTGCTGGGCCGCCTTCGCCGCAGCGGCCGGGACTTTGACGACAGCCTGCTGCACAAGGACCAGGATCCGGACAAGATGCTGGCGCTGGCCAAACACCTGGTGGGGGAAATGGGCTTTGACCCCAAGCGGGGGACCATCAACCAGCAGGTTATCCACTCCTTTACGTCTTTTATGGGTCCCCGGGATTCCCGAATCTCCACCTACAAAAGCGGCAACCCCCATTTGCTGTACTCCCTGCTCCATGAGTCGGGCCACGCCATGTATTCCTACTCTACGGCGGAAGAATATGCGGCCGTAGGGCTGTGGGGCGGCAGCGAAGGGGGCTTTCATGAGTCCCAGTCCCGTTTTATGGAGAATATTATCGGCCGGAGCCGGGCCTACGCCCAACATCTGCTGCCCCTGCTCCAGGAAACGTTCCCGGATTTTGCCGAGGTGACGGCTGAAGGGCTGTACCAGGCTCTGAACCGGGTGCAGCCCAGTCTGCAGCGAATCAACGCCGACGAGGTCACCTACAGCCTCCATGCCATTATCCGGTTCGAACTGGAACGGGATTGGTTCGCAGGGAAATTGACTACCCAGGAGCTGAAAAAGGCCTGGGACGACAAGTACGAGGCCTACCTGGGGGTGCGGCCCCAAAATGACCTGGAGGGAATCCTCCAGGATATGCACTGGGCTGGGGATTACATTGGCTATTTCCAGAGCTATGCCCTGGGAAATATCTACGATGGGCAGATTTTGGCCGTGCTGCTGCGGGACGTGCCGGATTGCTATGAACGGGTGGGTCAGGGAAACTTTGCTCCCGTTCTGGACTGGCTTCGGGACCATATCTGGCAGTATGGCATTGTCTATACCGGCAGTGAGCTCATGACGCAGCTTACCGGAAAAGCCCTGGACGCCCAGCCTTTCCTGGCTTATCTGAACCGGAAATACGGCGCCCTGTATGGCTGCTGAGGTGCCCCATGAAAAAATTGACCAAGGGGGACCAGACCAAGGAACATTTGTACCGCTGCGCCCTGGCGCTGTTTCGGGACAAGGGGTACGACGGGGTCACGGTGGACGCTATTGTTCAGCGGGCCCACGTGGCCAAGGGAACCTTCTACATCTATTTCAAAAGCAAATCGGATATTATCACCGAGCTGCTGAAGTCCTACGACTCCTATTATCTGGCGCTGGAAAATCAGCTGCAGCCGTCCATGGGGGTGGAGGAAAAATTTGATGCCATCATTACCGGTTCCTGCCGCTTTACCCAGGAGGAGATTGGACGGGAATGCATTCAGGTGCTGTATAAGGCCCTTTTGAAAGGGAATGACCGCTTGGACGCCCTGGACCTGGAACGGGCCCTGTATGGCATTTTCCGGGCTCTGGTGGTGGAAGGAATTGCCCAGGGGCACTACGCCAAGGCAACGGATCCGGACCATTTTACCCGGCTGCTGCTCCGGTGCATCCGGGGCACGTATTTCGAATGGTGCATCCAGACCAAGGGGTTTGATTTAACGGAAGAAACCCTAGGGCTTACCCGGGCTTTTCGCAAAGCCTATTGGGTGCAGCCCGGACCCAAGGAAGACTAAGAATTCCTGCCAGGAATAAGACAAAACGCTTCTGCTCGGATATTGCTGCCAAGCGGAAGCGTTTTTTGCGCCTTGGGTGGCGTATAATACCTTTTGCAGCTTGCAGGGGTCAGCTGGCAGGGGAGGATTGCCCCAAACCAGTACTGTGCACTGCTACAGTAGAGAAGAAGAGTGTAACTTTAGACCCCAAGCCGAATGCTTTTGAGGTGGATTTATGACCGTTATGAACGGACAGATTTTTGGGCTTAAAAGCAATAATTCCAGGCCTGGCAGCTTAAAAAGGTTCTTCACAAATTGACGATAATTTAACGAAAAGTAAGCTTATACTTTCCAATTGAAAAACGCTGTATTTTGTATAACAACGAGTAAAGCTGTAGGAAAATACAGGGCTCAAGCAGTCTTTAGCCAGCTTTGCGTTAGCTTGTGTATTTAATAAAGGTTTTATAGATTAGAAACTATTCTTATTAATAATGTTCATTTGTTACGATAATTTCATAAAACCTTCATGTATGGGGAAAAATGGCCATAATATTTTTGTTTCTGCAAAAAGTGTGTTATACTTAACATAAGAAAGCGGCTGGTTGTCCTCTGGTTGGGGCAGACAGACATCCCCGTTCAGGTTAGCAGCAACAGTTGTTTACGAAGTAGAAACGCCCTGAGCAGGAGACTATTCTTGCAGAAAAGAGAGTATCATGAAACCGTATATTAGCTATCAGGGCTACACTGGAAAAGTGGAATTGGATGTTATAACAAGACTGTACATTCTTAACGTCATGGAAATGCAGGGTGGCATCCATTTTATGGCCCCCAATTACGAAACACTGACGGAAGACTTCTATGATTGGGTAGACGATCTGATGTTAGGCAATGACGAGGAAGACGATACCCTGGAAGATAGGGGACTAAGTTATATGTAAGCCTCCAAGACCCGGTAAGGTAAATTCCCTGCCGGGCTTTTTTATTTTGTTAGGAGATGGAATGGTATGGCAACGGAAGGGGAAGCGCCCAGCAGCACGGCGAAAAAGGTCTGGCGGGTGCTGAGTATAGACTTTGACTATTACCTGGATACTACACTGGAAGTCCGGGATGAGGAATTTCCTCCCGGTGGAGATAATATCCCGCCTCAGGAACTGAAAGCGGAATGGCAGCAAAGCTACCAGGAATACCCGCAGCTGCGGCGTTTGGGGCTGCGGCACCTGCCTTATGCCTACCATTGCCACGTGCTCCACGCTATCCACCGGGGCAAGGCCTACGTGGCCGACAGCCATGGGGAGATTGTAGAGCTGCTGAAGCAGATTCCCCGAGCTGAAACCCTGGAATTGACCCATATCGACTTTCATCATGACAATTACGTATCGGCCGGCAGCAAGGTGGACTGCGCCAACTGGGTGCATCACCTGCAGCTGCACCGGGATCCGGAGAATACCCACGTAACCTGGATCCGGCGGCTGGACAGTGAAATGGCGTCCCTGTACGGGCCTTTCCCTTATCCCAATACCACGGATTATCATATTTCCAGTCTATATGATTACGTATTTCTCTGCTTTTCTCCGGAGTGGACGCCGCCCCATCTGCGGGGTGCTTTCCAGAAGCTGGTTCAGGCAGTCAAACAGCTGCACCCCAGACTGCTAAAATCTGGAGAGAAACTGTAGGGGGCATATTCCCTGAGGAATGGCCACTGGAGACAGGAAAGCGGCCCGGCAGCTGAAGGCATCTTGGCCTTGCCCCAGCGCTATGCAGCCTTTGACCGGAACCGCCTGCAAATACTGCCGGTGCCTTGGCGAAAATTTCAGCAAAAAAAGACGTCTCTGGATTTCTTCAGAAACGTCTTTTTTAATGCAATTGTGCTTTACAGAGATCTAAATACCCCAATGACTTTCCCGGTAATCCGGATGTTGTCCGTACCAATAATGGGAGAATAGGCATCATTTTCCGGCTGGAGGCGAATCTGCTTTAGGTCCCGGAAATACCGTTTGATGGTGGTTTCTTCGTCATTAATCAGAGCTACCACAATGTCGCCGTTGCTGGCGTAATCCTGCTTGCGGACAAACACGTAGTCGTGGTCATAAATACCGGCATTCTTCATGCTGTCGCCTTCGACAACCATCATGAACACATCGTCCCGGCAGCCAATCAGGTCCATGGGGATGGGGTAGGTATCCTCAATATCTTCTACTGCCAGAATGGGATCACCGGCGTGGACAGCGCCTACCAATGGCACGGGTACCATATCCTTTTTCCGCCAGCCCAAGTCCTGGGGCATATAAGTACGGGGCTTTTCAGGGTCCCATTTCAGATAGCCGGCATCTGCCAGCTTTTTCAGGTTATTATGCACAGAAGCGCTGGAAGAAAGACCTACTGCCTGACCAATTTCCCTTACCGAAGGGGGATAGCCGTTGGAAAAGGTGTAGGTGTTGATATACGTAAGAATCTTGGTCTGTCGATCAGTTAAGGAAGTAAGCTTAGATTCGGAATTGGCTGCATTGTTCATAGACAGATCTCCTTTACCCCCAAAATCCGCTTTTGGGATATTATTATCGAATATAGGTTGCTACTAGCCTTAGTATACCAAGCTTATCCCAAAAAATCAAACAAATGTTTGCAAAAAGCGCAATAAAGCCTCAATTTTGCACAAAACGAACAGGAAAAGTGGAAACAAGCACAATCGATATATTATCGATATATTGTGGTAGGGCTGAAATGGTTTGAAACGTCCAAATTTGCGATTTGACGAGATTTAAGTGAAAGTACAATAACTTACTCAACTTACTCACGCAGAATTGGAAAAAACGATTCTAAAGCCATTTAACGCATGAAAAATCAGCCGGGAAAAGGAAAAAAGTAAGGTGTACGCTGAGAACTCAAAAAAAGTAAACTGGTATCCTAGCAGAGCACCCGAAAACACTGGGTGCAAGCTGCAGAACAGCAAAAATGGCTAAAGCAGCAGACTGGCATCCAGATAAACAGTTGAAGTCACACCAAACCACTGAAGGTCCGTTGGATAAATCACAGCTTTGACGAAATGCAGAGACTCAGGCGCCTATAATATGATGTCTCAAAGTTCGGAGGCAAGGCAAAGACACAGGCAATAAAAAGGAAGTTTATGGCACGGTAAAAGCCGATTGTCCAACGTGAAAACCAGCAGCGGCAGTATGGCGAACATCATTTAAAAATGCTTGCGAACCGGATTTGTAAGGGAGTTGTAAATTTCTGAAAAAAATCAAGAAAAATTTTACGTCCTATAATATATATTATGTTAAATAGTGTGGAAAAAATTTAACAAAGGGTAAGTTCCTGGCTTGCCAACCGTTAAAAAGTCATACTATTGGCGCCAGCCCAGGCGCTGCCAGTGTTTGCAGGCTTTATTTTTTCGGCAAAGTGCTTTCTGGTCCTACAAACCTATTGCTTTCAGGTCTTGCTTTCAGGTCCATTTAACGGTATTTTCCTTTTTAGCTTCGGGCTTTATTATCTATACCATAATTATATACGTATAGATATATGCAGGACCTTTGCGTTGCTTTTCTATGACGCAGCTTTTTGTAGTTTTTACCTTTTACGTTTCCTACTTTTTCGTTTGGCCCCCGTGAGTATGTGTAGCCGATGCTATAATGGAACTATGAATTAAGACAACTTCGAAACTATTTCTTAATGTGAATCTCGTGGTATACTGGAGGCGATCAATGAAAAAGGAGATAATCATCATGTCACGCACGCGCCGTCATTTCACGTCGAAATTCAAATCCGATCTCGTCATCGAGCTGCTCAAGGGTGAGAAAGACCTCAACACGCTGGCGGCTGAGAACGAAATCCTGCCGAACCTCTTGCGGAACTGGAAGAACGAGTTTCTCAGCAAGGCAAGCATCATATTCGATGATTCCAGAGAGGACAACCTCAATCAAAAACTCGAGACCGAGCGGAAGGAGAAAGCCTCCTATGCCCGCAAAGTTGGCCAACTCACCATGCAGGTGGATTGGTTGAAAAAAAAATCTGAGGAAATTCTTGGACCGGACTACGAGAAACAGTATTCTCCAAAACCTTTCGAGGAGTGAGTGCAAGGAGCTTTCCCTTCGGAAAGCAGCAAAGCTGCTCGGCGTCAACCGCACAAGCCAATACTACCACCCCAAAGAGAACACTCCATCAGATGAAGAGCTGGAATGCAAGCGCATCATCGATCGTTTCCACACGGACAATCCTGCCTGGGGCGCAAGGCAGCTGGCCTCGCAGCTGCAGCGCCTCGGGCATCAGGCCGGACGACGCAAGACAGCTCGCTATATGCGCGAGATGGGCATCGACGTCATCTATCCGAAGATGAACCTTTCCAAGCGGCAGCAACAAGCGCAGGTGATGCCCTACCTGCTGAAGCATGTGGATATTCAGCAGCCTAACCAGGCATGGTCCATCGACATCACCTACATTCCCCTGGAGCACGGTTTCGTTTATCTGACAGCCATCATCGACTGGTACAGCCGCTGCATTGTTGGCTGGGAGGTGGACGATACCCTGGACACCCGGATGGTCATTGCCGCCGTAAGGAAGGCGCTCCGTATAGCAAAGCCGCAGATTCTCAACTCCGACCAAGGATGCCAGTTCACCAGCAAGGAGTACAAGGCTTTCCTCAAGGAACACAAGATCCGCCAGAGCATGGATGGCAAGAGCCGCTGGGCCGACAACATCAAGATTGAGCGGTGGTTCCGGACATTCAAGTATGAGGAAGCCTATCTCACGCAGTACCGCAACATCCGGGAGGCTCGCAAGGCCATCCGCAACTACATCAACGTGTATAACTTCCAGCGCTGCCACTCAGCCATCGGGAACGTCCCGCCAGCAGAGCGCTACTTCCCGGCACTGCTGCTCAATGCTGCAATGTCTGCTGCCTGATACATTTAGAAATTCATCGATTTTGGTCTTGACAAACGTGCCACTATACTCGCAATCAATTTTCCTTGGTTACCTTAAAGGAAAAGATCCTTCCGGATTATGGGAAAAACTTTATCCGTTTAGTACAACGAAAATGTGCTTCGTTTGCTGACTTGAACCCGTCCACCATTTAGCGGGCGGTGTTCAGGATATCCATCAGCGGGTTTATTTGACTGGCTTCATCCATGGATTGAATCAAAGCCAGCAATGTATCTGCTTCCTTCTTAGGCAGCACAGATTCAGTATTAATCCGGAATTTCTGCTCCAGTTCTTTCCAACCAATGGGATTACCCGGAGACCCTTTCAAATCATACAATTCCTTTTCATACACGGTACCATCTTTTAAATAGACCTTTACTTTGGCACCTCTGCGCTTTGGATAAAGTTTTTGAACATCAGGATCAACTGCGACAGTAACCAAATTACCGAGCTTAATATTAATGGGGTCCTGTGTATAACGCTCATCCAAATGGGCAATGCCAAAGCAGTGTTCATGCAAGGCCAGGGCAACGCCGTAAGCTAAGCTGAATTTAGCTTCTCCGGCATCCTTCGGAGCTTTGATAATACCGGTCATGTCGTAGGCTACCTGGTGGGTCCCTACCCATACTTTTTCAACAGCTTCCCAAGAGAAGCCATGTTCAGCCACCAAATCAAGGACAGCTTCAATTGCAGGCTGGGAATGTCTGGCAGTAGGATACATTTTACTATAGGTATCACCAATCAGGAATTTCTCCCCAAGTCCTTCACAAACCTTTTCAGGATCAACATTTTCTGACTTGGCCTTAAAGAATCCAGACTTGCCTTCAAAGGCGCTGAGGGAACCTTCCATATTTTCCTGAGCGTAATAAGCGGCTGCAATGCCGTTATATACAGCATTCCCTACCTGAATGCATTTAGAAGCCTGACCTGTTACAGTAGCTTCCATTAAACCGGAGGCATACAAAGCGCTAAGGCCCAGACCTTGCTCCAATTGATTTTCCGTCAAATTCAGCAATTTTCCGGCCACAGCCATGGAGCCAATTGTGTCATCATTACCAGAAGGATGAAACCCCTTCTTGATTTGGTAAGGTGCCATATTTGAAGCTAATCTGTAGACAATATCATAGCCAATAACAATGGCTGTCAAAATTTCCTTACCGCTGCAGCCCAGTGCAGAGCCTAACGTCAACGCTGTAGGAATAATCGCGGCGCCGCAATGTACGCCTGCATTTTTATGGCCATCATCCAACTCAATACCATGAGCAAAGGTAGCGTTGATCATAGCCGCTCTTGCCAACGGGAACTCTTTTGCACCACCCGTAATAACAGCAGTATCGCCTTTTCCAAACTTCCTGCAGGCTTGCAGGAAGTTTTCTTTATATTCCCAATGGGAGGCACCAGCCAGTGCAGCTCCCAAGGTATCCATAATTCTTTCTTTGGCAATCTGAATAACATCCTGCGGAAGCTTTTCGTATGTGGTCTCCGCAATAAAATGAGCAAAACGCTTAGGGATTATATAATCCATTGTTAGTTAGCCTCCTTAATCCGATGCAGCATTTCTGTCAATACATCGGAAGGACTTGTCACTTGTTCCAACGACTCAAGGGTATTCCAAAGTTGCTTTGCATACTCTGCATCAGCAATTTCTTGAACATGTCCCAGGAATTTCTTTTCAATGGTACCTGGAGGGAACGGAGATTCGCGATCACCATCAGGAATTTTCTTCAAGACTTCATACTCTTTGTTCTCGTTTGTCGTAATACGTACTTTGGCTGCGCCCCACAAACTTTTATCTTTTTTGGCCATCTCTGCAATTTCTGAATCCAGCAATACGATTACTTTCCTGGACAGGGAAGCAATTTCAGGGTTCTGCAAATTTTCTTCCATATAGTCATCGCGTACTACCCCAAACTTTAACAGATTTGCCACCGCATAAGGAACGCTGGTCTGTGCCTGTGCACTGTCTTTGGGGTCGTAGGTTCCTGCATCATAAAGGAAAGGTCCGCCAAATACCTGAACCGTTTTTACATCTTCCAACCGCAGCTGGTGATCCGACATAATCTTGTTCACAGCATCCAACGTGGCATGGATACGTCGTACACAGGCATGAATCTTCATATATGCATATTGAATATCCCAGCGCAGTTTCGGTTCTTCCAACAGTTCGCGGTCTGGATGAGCCGAGAAGGCGTTAACAAAGCCTAATTTTCCTTCATATACGTGGGAAGGCCCGCCTAAACCATAAGCTGCAATTTGAGCTGCGGCAATTCCCACTTTCGCGCCAAAGCCAGCCACAAGATACTTTTGGGCAGATCCATCAATTGCACTTTGATTTAACCCGCCAATTACGGCTGCAGCCAAGGAAATGGCATCCACCAGCTGTTTTTTGGAAAAGCCCATCAAGGTTCCAGCAACCACTGCGGCAGCAGCAGCGCCGCAGGCACTGGTGGCATCTATGCCTCTTTCCAAATAAGCAGACGGATTAATCACCCGGCCCTGCCAACAATATACTTCGTAGCCCTTAATAATGGCTTCCAGATATTTTTTCCCATCCACCTTTTCTTTGGGCAGAGTCATAGCCATGGCAGCAGCTGTGGCCTGTATTACAACACCAGGGTGAGCCATGGCAAAACGATGGCCATCATCCATATCCAACATTCTGGCGGAACTTGCCATCCACATGGCAAGTTCCTCAGCAACAGGCTTTTCGCCCAGTTTGTCTTTTAACGCCTCATGCAATTGACGAGACATACTCTTTTTGGTGCTGGCACAAAAGATTCCGATAAAATCGGCAACGTATTCTTTGGTTAACTTTAGAATATCTGGGGGAATTTGCTCATAAGACATATCATCAAACAAATTCACCAGTTTGCTTACACTTGTTTCTTCCATTCGAATGCCTCCATATACCTTATGCAAACAGATTGATAAAGGTGGTAATCAATGCTGCATTAATCAGTGAAGTGAACAGGCCGCCTACAAAGGGTACAACCAATCTGGATTGTGGTGCGGGGCTGTATTTTTCTTCAACAGTAGCGATGTTCATCATAGCGTTCGGGGTTGCCCCAAAACCATAGCCAATCTGAGCTGCACACATTACAGCCGCTTCATAATCCTTACCCATCAGCGGGAAGGTAACCAGTACTACATAAGCGGTAGTGGTGATCACTTGCACCAGCAAAATGATTGCCATGGGAACAGCCAGATCAATCAGCTGCCACAGTTCTACAGACATCATTGCCAAAGCCAGGAAAATATTCAAGGAAATAGAACCTGCGATATTTCCTTCCCGTTCGTAGGTGGGATAGAGATGTGTATAATCGGAAATGTTTCGAATAACCACAGCCACCAGCATGGAGCAAAGGAAAACTGGAATAGTAATGCCAGTGGATCTTTTGATCAATACGTTCAATACAACACCAAAGGCCATCGAGATGAAAATATGGAAAGCCATCAGCATCACATGAGAGATAAATTCTTTTTCAGAAATTTTCAATTCGTCTGTAGAGCCTTCGCCTTCGTTTTCCACTTCTAAGGTCTTTTCCACTACATTCGTACCACTGAGCTTAAATTTTCTAATCAAAAAGTCAGCTGCTGGGCCGCCTAATAAACTACCGAATACTAAGCCAAACGTTGCCCCTGCAATTGCAACCGTTGTAGCACTATTAATACCCATACTCTGAATTTGCGGACCAAAAGCGCCAGCATTGCCGTGACCGCCAACCAGAGGAATAGACCCAAGGCAGAGCCCTAGCAATTTGGGCAGGCCAAGAGCAACAGCAGTATAACCGCCGATAATATTCTGCATAGTAATAAGAATGGCAGTACTTACAGTCAGCAAAATAATGGGTTTTCCAGCTTTCCGCACAGTTTTCATAGAAGCAGAATACCCAATGCTGGTAAAGAAGGCTACCATGCAAAGGTTTTGAAAGACTGCATCCAGCTTTAAGTGCAAAATGTTGTATTGATGAAAAATCAGATTAATGACGGCGAAAAGGATACCACCAACAACGGGTGTAGGAATACAAAACTTCCGCAAGAACTTCAGATGGTTTTTGATAATGCTGCCAATATAGAAAAAGAACAGTGCCAAAGCAACAGTTGCATACAAATCTAATGTGACTTTCACGCTCAACATCTCCTTAAAAATAGGGTATTCATAAAAGCTTGACTTCAGTTGGGTAAGAACAAATCAGATTATTACTTTAGTACAAATATTTCTGATAAAGCATTACAATATTCTAACTGCTGGATTTGATGAATATATTGCTGATTTAGAACTCCAAATGGAGTTTTTTCTACAAGATGGGTAAATTTTGATGCCACCATATCCCAGCCGAATTTCGTCTCTTTTGTTTCTCCTATGGGTATATGCTGAGTGTGGGTCAGAATTTTCCCACTGCTTGTATAGACAACTACTTTACTGGCACTAAAATGTGAAGGATGTTCTTTTAAATATGCTTCTAAGTCAGAATCATATTTTACGATAATTCGTTCTTCAAAGCGAGACACAGTTTCATCTTTTAAACATTCTCTCAAAAATTCTGCGGAATCCAACTTTCCATAAAGCAGTACTACCGCTGTTGTAAAAGGCAGGCTGGATTGTGCACTAATCTCAGTTTTGGGATAAGGTTCTGCAAAACGAAGCAAATAACTGGATGCTCTGATTTCCACTTTTTCAATCTGCTCAGGAACCAGGTGATAGCTTTCTTTTAACTGCAAAGCTGCATCCAAAGTTGCATGAACACCTCGCAGGCAGGCAAACCGCTTAAAATAGACTTCATTAATTTTAAACAACTTCCCTAAACTATCCAATACGTGATCAGTCTCAAAACCATGGCTGCTTTGAAAGGCTTGGAAAAGTCCCCTTTTCCCTTCTAAAATTTGCGGTGATCCAGTAAATCCAGCTCTTGCCAAATCTACTGCACGCAAACCATTAAGCGCAGCCCAGGCTCCACAGAGATACTTTCCTGAGGTACCATCTTGCTGGCATTCTATAATTCCTCCAGAAAAAGTCCCTGCTAAACCCATAGCATTTGCGGCCTGGCCAGAATCGCATTTCATTATTCTGGCCAATAATGCCGCAGCTGCTACAGAACCACATACACCGGTTGCATCAAATCCCCTTTCCCTATGCATATAGGGGTTTAAAGCTTCAGCAATCCGTGCGTATACATCATACGCAGCAACAAGGGCTGCAATAGCTTCTTTACCTGAGATTTTATGCAGCTTGCCCATTATCAGTAATGTTGGAACCAGAAACGAACCAGGATGGCCCATTGCCTTACTAAAGCCATCATCCATATCTGCCATTCTGCCCATTGCGCAATAAGCGAATATCGCTGCACGTGTAGAAAGTGCGTAATCCTGCTCGCTCAAAAAAGTGAAAGTAGCTTCAGTTTTAACTTCTTCGCTGATTGATTTTGCATATTGCAGGAGGGGTACTGCAGCTGCATCAAATCGTCCATTGATGAAGTTGGCACTGGCATCTAGAATAACTTCTTTAGCGCGCTCGATGGAGGCTTTTGGCAATTGGTCATAGTGCAGATTCACTGCATAGTCCGCCAAGACTTGAGCTAATGTTTTTCTCATCATTGCACCAGCCTTCAAGGGGCATCCGTGTGGATAATCCTGTTTACTTTTTGATTTGGCGAATTACATCCAGCACGGTGCCGTCCCGATATTCTACAATGGCGGCTACTTTGTCGGTGGTTTCAATGGGTTTATAGACGCCTGTCAGGGATTCAGCCAATTGCTGCAGTTCTTCAATGGTTACCAGTTTCAAAGAGGTCTTTTCCAAATCTTCTTTCAGTTCCTGGTAATTCCGGTGTTTCGGGTTCAAGGCAATTCCGGCTTCGGTTACTACTGCTGCCACGGTTTCACCGGGGGTGCACAGGGTAAACACATGTTTTACCACGGAAGGAGTTCTGCCTCTGATGATGGGGATGGTAACAATGGAAATGGCTGCGCCGCCGGCTACATCCGGGCCGCCGCCCAGTCCGCCCATCATTTCGCCGGAGGATCCGGTGAGGATGTTTACGTTAAAGTCCGTATCGATTTCCAGGGCACCCAGTACGCCGAAGTCTTCCCGGTTCAGATAGCCGCCTTTGTTATAGGCATTGGAATAGTCGGCGTTGTCAATTTCGATAACCCCAGGACGATCCACAATGGCCCTGGCTGCTACGTTATCGAAGCTTTGGCTACAGGCAACCACCCGCACCAGTTCTTCATCATACATATCGATGATGGCTGCGGGAATGCCGCCCAGGGCAAAGCTGGCTTTGACGCCCCGTTCTTTCATCCGTTCTGCCAGATATTTGGTAATGGCAATGGGGATGGCGCCGGCGCCGGTCTGGAAGGAGAAGCCGTCTTTGAAGCGGCGGGAAGCGGAAATCAGGTCCACAGTTCGTTCAGCAATCATCAGATCCCGAGGGTTCTTGGTGAGCCGAGCAGCCCCTGCGCCAATTTTGGCAGGATCGCCGATGGAATCCACCTTCACCACATAATCCACGTACTGTTGGCTGATGCTTACCGGGCAGCAGGGATATTCCACCAGGTTGTCGGTGATGACAATCACGCAGCCGGCATTTTGGGCATCTACGAAAGAGTAACCCAGGGAGCCGCAGGCATTGGGGCCGATTTGGCCGGTGCAGTTGCCGTTATCGTCTGCAGCAGAAGCGCCGATGAAGGCTACGTCAATCTGCAGTTCGCCGGCTTCGATAGCCCGGGGCCGGGAACCGTGGGTACGGAGGATTACCGGCTTTTCCATTTCACCGGCCAACACAGCATCCCCCAATTGGCCGCGGATACCGCTGGCTTCAATCCGGTCGATGGTTCCGTCTTCAATAAAGTCCACAATGGAGGGTTGGGAAATGTTGACCACGGCGCTGGGGGCAAAACGCAGATGCTTGATGCCCAGTTTGCGGATGGCCAGAAGTACCTGACCAATGATTTTGTCCCCTTCCCGGAAGGCATGGTGGAAGGAGATGGTCATGCCATCTTGCAGGCCAGAGGCTTTGATAGCTTCCTCCAAGCTTCCCAGGAGTTTGGTATCTCCGGGAATTCTATGGCCTGCCGTACGCTTGGTAACCACAGGACCTTTCCGGGCTGGGGTTACATAGGCGCCCTGATAGGGTTTTACTACATAATCGCCGATTTTTTCCGGCAGTTTGCGTCCTAAACTATTTTCTATCATCACAAGTTACCCCCGATCTTGATTCCAGCAGCCTCTGCTTTGGCCAAGGTGGAGCGGGCCCGGAGTTCCATGGGTTTATCCACCATGCCACCGTCCAGCGTGCAAACGCCCGTATGATTCCGGGCAGCTTTCTTCAAAGCTTCCAGCACTCGGACTGCATTGATAATCTCCTTACGGGAAGGGGTAAAGCAAGCGTTTACTTTGTCAATCTGTCTGGGATGCACGCAGGTTTTGCCGTCAAAGCCCAGGGTTCTGGTCATTTCCAGATCCCATTGAAGGCCTTCGCTGTCGTTGATATCAGAAAACACGGCGTCCTGGGCGGAAATACCGGCTTCCCGGCAGGCCATCAGGATGGTGTTCCGGGCGTAGAAGATTTCCCAACCCGGCTTGGTGCGCTGGGCGCTCATGCTGGCAGTAAAGTCTTCGGCACCCAGGGCCATGGCTGCCACCCGAGGGCTGGCCTTGGCAATTTCCCGGGCATTGAGTACGCCCAAATAGGATTCGATATTGCACCACAGGGCTATTCCGCCAACAGGCAGGCCGGCCTTCTTTTCAATGGCAGTAATTTTTTTATCCACCCGTTTGACTTCCTCAGCATATTCCACCTTGGGCAGGCGAATGGCGTCGGGCTGTGCCCGTACTGCTGCTTCCAGGTCTTCGTCCAATTCTTTGGAGTACAGGCCATTGACCCGGATCAGGATATATTTGCCGGCCGGGCGCTGGTATTTCACTGCGTTGTAGACCAAGAAACGGGCAGCATCTTTCTCGCCAGAAGAAACGGAATCTTCCAGGTCGTAAACCAGGCAGTCTTCATTATAGAAGCCAGCCTGAATCATTTTCACAGGACTGGTACCTCCAGCATAGAGGGAGGTCCGCATCAGCTCAGTTTTGGCCATGTTGATCCTCCTTTCTCCAATCGTAATGGATTTCAGCTGCTCTGCAGACCGCACATTCCATGCGGGCCCGGATGGCAAAATCCAAGGCGCCTTTATCGTACACTTCTACTCTGGCGTCCTTTACGTCAAAATTCTTCAGGACTTCCCGGATGGTAGCTTCGATAGCATCACCAAACAGGGTTTTTACAACGCTCTGCAAATCGATATCAATGCCTTTTCCCGGATTGGGAAACAGTTTAATCTGCACATCGCTGGATTCCAGCGTACCGACCAGGGCCGGTTTCTTTAATTCCATACTCGTGTGCCTCCTTAGTCTTCTTTGGCGTGGGCTTTCATATAGGGGAACAGCCCTCCGGCTTCCATGATTTCGTGTTCCAGGTTGCTGACGGCATCTCCGTGGAAAACCACACCGGTGTTTTGGTCTTTGATTTCCCCGGTGGACAGGTCAACTTCCAGGGTATCGCCGTTTTTGATCTTGCCGTCTTTGATGCCCTGGGACAAGCCCTTGACGAACAGGACCGGATAACCGTTGTTGATGGCATTCCGGTAGTAGATTCGAGAACAGGTTTCTGCCAAAATGCAGGGTACTCCGGCGTATTTCAAGCAGTATACGGCGTGTTCTCGGCTGGAACCGCAGCCAAAGTTCTTACCAGCTACAACAAAGTCCCCAGGTTTTACTTCCTTGGCAAAGTTTTCCATGCCCGGATAATATTCAAAAGCGTATTGGGGCATTTGCTTGGGGTCTGTTTCCGCCAAATATTTGTTGTGATAAATCAAATCCGTATCTACGTTATCGCTTAATACCCAGGCACGGCCAATTTGTTTGCTCATTCTGCGTTCCTCCCTATTTCAAAATATCCCGGGGGTCAGTGATGCAGCCCCGAAGTGCAGTAGCCATGGCAGACATGGGAGAAAGCAGATAGGTATGGCTCCCCTTGCCCACTTTGCCTATGAAGTTCCGGTTGTTGGTGGCTACGCCCACATCCCCTGCAGGCAGTGCACCGTAATGTTCTGCTGTGCACAGGGCACAGGTGGGATTGGTGAAAACAATGCCGGCATTCAGGAAATCCGTAACGAAGCCGTCTTTCAGGCACTGCAGTTCCACTTCCGTGGTGCAGGGGGTGATGATTACCCGGGTGCCCGGATTGATCTTACCGCCGCCTGCCATAAGCACGTCATGGGCAGCTTTAATATCTTCGTAGCGGCCGTTGGAGCAAGAACCGATATGAACCTGGTCCACATGGGTACCAGCAACTTCCCGGACAGTCTTTACATTATCCGGTGCATCGGGGCAGGAGGCCATGGGCTCCAATTCGTCCACATTGTATTCCAGAACCTGGCAGTACTCAGCATCGGGGTCAGCAGACAACGCCTTCACCCGGTCCACCACTTCTTTCCCAGCCCGTTCTACCAGCCAATCCAGTACAGGGCCATTGGGCATAATCAGGGGAACCTTGCCGCTCATTTCGGTTACCATGGAGCACAGGGTAATCCGCTCTGCCAGAGTAGCCCGTTCTACCGTATCGCCGGTGAATTCCACTGCCAGGTAGTCCATGCCGCCGGCACCCAGGTCGCCTACAATCTTGGTAAGCAGGTCACGCATACACACGCCTTTTTTGAAATGACCGGTGATGTTGATTTTCATAGTTTCCGGAACCCGGAACCAGCACAGGCCTTTCACATACGCAGCTGCTACGTCAGAGTTGCCAACGCCGGTAGCAAAGGCGCCTACGGAACCCAGCAGGTTCATATGGCTGTCCGTGCCCAGGACCACATCCCCCGGTTTGATCAGGCCGGCTTCCAGCATAACGTGTTGGCCGATGCCGTGGTTGATGTCAAACAGATGAGGAATACCTTGTCTTTTTGCAAATTCCCGGATGATTTTCTGGTTATTGGATACCTTTTCCGAATGGGAGGGTGTCTGCAAGTCAAAGGTATAGGCTACTTTATTGGGATCCCATACCTTGGCATCCTTGCCCATTTCCTTTTCAAACTGCAGCACGCAGTTGGCACCGCCGAAGTCTCTGGCGGAAGCCAGGTCCACATGGCACCAGACCCGTTCCCCTACCTTGACAGGATGGCCAGATGCACGCTCCATAATTTTTACAATGGCTGTCTTTCCCATTGAACTGCCTCCTTTTATTGCATTTCTAAAATTCAGTGAATTATCAACCGAATCTTGCCTTCACCTACATGCTACCGTTTCATCCATGTAATGAAAAGCACTTTGTATTTGTAAGTCTGCAACCAAAGGTTGCATCTAAGGACATAAAAAATCCGCAACCTAAAGTTGCGGTATCGTTCCATTTAACTGCTTTTTTATTACATAGCACTCATGATACCATGGTCTTAACAAAATAACGGAGGTTGTGGGTATTATGAGCACAAACAAATTCAGTTTCACCATGCCGCCCCAGGCATGCAATGCACACCTGCACATTATTGATCCTGCTTTCCCCAATGATGGTAAGGCAGCTTCCCAGATTGGCACTGTGAAAACCTATAAATATCTTGCAGAAAAGCTGGAATTGCCTAGAGCCATATTTGTCCAGGCGAAACCCTTTGGGAAGGACAATACCTGCCTGCTAGACGCCATCCAGAAGTTCGGGCCGGCCAACGTAAGGGGCATTGCCGTCGTAGATGCCACTGTCAGCGATAAGGAATTGGAACGGCTCCATGAAGGCGGGGTACGGGGGCTGCGTTTTAGCGTATGGAACCCAAAAAATGCAGTTGTTTCCTTTGATGACTGCTACCCTCTCAGCGAACGGGTAAAAGACCTGGGCTGGAATATCCAGTTGCATATGAGCGCCGCCCAAATTGCCGAGCATGCTGACGTCATCCGAAAAATGGACTGCAAAATTGTCATTGACCATATGGGGCGCCTGGATCCGGTGCTGGGCACCAAAGACCCGGCTTGGACGTTCATCCAGGAAATGCTGGAAAAAGGCAACACCTGGATTAAACTCACCGGTCCCTATTTGAACACCACCAGCGTATATCCTTGGGTGGATGCTACAAAAACTGCCCGTACCATTGCCGAGTTTGCTCCCCAACGGATTGTTTGGGGGACGGATTTCCCCCATGTTACGGAAAAGAAAAAGCCGGACGAATTCCAATTGGTGGAACTGCTAGCCCAATGGCTGCCCAGTGACCGGCTGAGACGCCTGGCTCTGACCGACAATCCCGCCGAACTATACGGCTTCTAATCTGTTTTCTTCCGCCTTATTGGCTTATTGCTTGTGAAACTTGAAAGCGATGCTTCTGGACTTGTTCAAAACCCTCTGTTTCTATTTCTTGAACCCCTCTGCCGAAGCATCGCTTCTTGTTACCCAAAACGAAACCGCCATAATTTGAGATGGGAGGCATCCCCTATGGAAAAAGATTTGGTAGAAACGTTTTTGACCATTGCTAAGGTCAATAATATCAGTGAAGCCTCCCGGGTGCTTTATGTATCCCAGGCTACCGTCAGCTA
The DNA here is from genome assembly GCF_900291475.1 of Acidaminococcus hominis. Classification (GTDB taxonomy): domain Bacteria; phylum Bacillota; class Negativicutes; order Acidaminococcales; family Acidaminococcaceae; genus Acidaminococcus; species Acidaminococcus hominis. Next base: position 178,088 of record NZ_OLMM01000001.1, on the reverse strand, counting down.
TCGGCTAAAGCAGCTGGAACGCCAGGTAGGTGCTCAGCTGGTCCTGCGGCAGCAAGGCTCCCGGGGCACCCAACTGACACCCAACGGCAAACGACTCCTGCCCTTGGCCCAATCTTGGTTATCAGTGAACATGGCATTTGAAAATTTTCAGCCGCAAGAATAATACTGGGTGAGGTATGACCCCATACTAGCCCCGCTCTATAACTGGAGCGGGGCTAGGTGTATGCGGCGGTCGGCCGCAAAGGCTTGGGTGACGGCTGGGAAAGCCCCTTTTGCCGCGTTGCGGCATTTTCCCCCTGTGTGGGGAAAGGTTTGTCCCCATTTGGGGCTAGTGCGGACCGTTAGGTAGTCCAACAACGGAAAAATTGCCCAAGGGCAATTTTTAGCTGGAGAAAACTCTGTACCGGATTTTTGGTCGACGTTCTCAACGGGTGCGGTACAGACATCCTACTTTTGAACCCCATCCCGGCTGCGTTTTACTCTTGGGCGCAGCCACCCTTCCCCTTCTCCTGTTCGCATAGCGAACAGGTAAGGAGAAGGCATTCGGCCTACGGCCGCAGAAAAAGTCGTAGTGAACCTCATCCGTCGCCTCTGGCGACACCTTCTCCAACGCTTTACGGTCGCATCCAAATGTCAATTCAGTTTTCAAGGACATTTGGAATATGCGACCTATGTGATAGCCGTCCAAGAAGCAAGTCCGCGAGGACGCCGCTGATTGGAGTACGGCGAACCACTCAGAAGGCTTCCAGGCCCCTACCGGTCATGTAATAGACTAGAGTAGTGATGATATTTACGAACCATGTTGCTTTGCTATACCCCGTTTAGCACATGACTCGTATGGGCCTAAGACTGGCCCCTGCAAGCGTGTAGGGGCCGTCAGCCCGTAGGGATGACTGAGGAAGTTCACCCCAGCATTTACGGCGCTAGCGCCGCGAAAAATAGCTTTAATGAACTTCTATCGGTGCCTACCGGCACCACTTCCTGAGCGGTTCGCCGTATTCCGGTCATCAGCACCCTACGGGTTTGATTCCCGGACGGCTGTCGCATGGCTCGCGTATACCAAACAGCTTTTGGAAAAACTGTAGCGCTGTTTGGACGCGAACGCAACGTTTGCAGGAAGCGTTCTATATCGCTGCTGGTCAATTGTTAATCGTTACTATAGCGTCACCACTACATGAGCTATCAAATCACTACCTGTAACGGCCAGCACGTCCTCTGCCCTCCCCGCCTAACAGGAAGGGGAGGGACGGGCCACACCAAGAATCCAAGGGCCCTGGGTGGGGAAGGTTCCTTCTGCGGCGCTGGCGCCGCAATATATTCCCAAAAACACCTCTACGCTTTCGTAGAAAGCGTAGCACGTCGTCCGTTTTCTTCAGCACTACCTGTCAGCGCCCCACTCATCCCCCGATTTCAAGCAAAAAAGCCGCTCTCCAAAATCTGCATGATTTTGGAGAGCGGCTTTTTACTTTCTTTCACATTTACAGTCTCCGTGTGAGGGATGCATTAAACACCAAACCTCTTTGCTTCCCTGCCCACCCGGTCACTCTGAGATCTGCGCCCCAGGGGTTTTCCTTGGTGGCGTCGCTCTTCCAGCCCAGTTCTAACAGGGCGCTGGAGCCTTTGCTCTCCGGGGACGGGGTGCTGAGGCCATCATAGGTGGCTCTGGCAGTGCTGTCAAATTCGTAATCCCAGCCCAGGCCTGCGTAGTAGGACTGGTTCTTTTGGTAATTATGGGTCCAGCGGGCGCCCAATCTGGTGCGGTAGGAATCGGCTGCATCCAGGTTATAGTCCGCCGTGCCAAGGGCATTGTGCAGGGTTACGTCATCGCTGGTGAGATGGGTATAATTGAATCGGCCATATACATCCACGCTATCTTTGTCGGTTTGTTGGTAGATCCGGCCCAGACCCAGGCTGGCGCCGGCGTACCGGGCATGGGTGTCGTAGGTGGTATGGTAGCCTTCCAGGGCGCCCCGGAAGTCGCCGTCCATGACGCCGGCCCGGAGGCTGGCCTGGTAATATACACCGTTGTTCAGGTCCCTGCGCAAGAGCAGGCCTACGCCGCCATAGTGCTGGGTACCGTCGCCCCGGCTGCCGTTATCCAGGTGGCTGGTGTAGTTGCCTTTGCCGTATTCGGCAAAGGGCATGATGGTATCTACGGAATTATCGTTGGCAATGCGCCGTACCAGGCCCAGGTTCCCGGCGTAGCCGTTGCTGTCCACATAGGAACCGGTATCGTAGCGCATGTTCTGCCCGCCGATAGTAACGTAGGGCGTAAAGTTCTTCTGGCTTTCGCTGTTCTGGCTGGCCTGGGAAGCTGCCATAAAGCCGGCATCCAGGGCCGTATCCGCTCCTGCCCCAATGAAGTTCAGGGCTGCGGCACTGGATTCAGCAATGAGTTTGGTATCCGGAGAAAGTGTGGCCTTTTGGCCCTCCAGGACGTGCAGCACAAGGGTGTTGGCGTCCTTTTGCTTTACCTCCACCGGCCGGATCACAAACCCGGCATCCATAACCGTATCCAAGCCAGCCAGGGTTCCGTAGGTCGCCCCGTCCGCAGTGATGCCCTTGGCATCATACAGCAGGTTGATTTCGTCCCCGCCTTTAAGGGCCGTGGTCTTTTCCACGCCAGCCTGAATGGACGCCCCGGACACATCTGCCGTACCCGTTACTGTCAGCATGGTATTTCCGTTTACGGCCTCAGTTGGCACGTAGAAGTTCAGGTTCTGGAAGTGGTCCAGGTTGGCAACACTGTTGTTCAGGGTATAGACGTTCAGGGTATTGCCGGTGCTTTCGGTCTTGCCAATGCCGCCGGAGAGGCTGACACTGCTGCCCACCAGGGTTCCATACAGGTTCACGATGTTGTCGTTGGTTGCGGCGGATTCGGACTGGCCGCCGATGATACTTTGATTCACCGTGCCGCCGTAGTAGTTGACTGTGTTGCCGTTGGCGGAGCCGCTGTCGTAGTTTGTGGTAGTGAAAACTTCTACATGGTTTACATAATCGCTTTGTGTTATTTCAAAAGCTTTTGCGTAGCCGCCCCAGAGGGAATCTGCGGTGCCGCTGATCATGTTGACTGTATTGTCTTTGGCCTTGCTGGTAAGCTTAGCTTGAGTCTCAGCACCTACGTAGGTGTCGCTCAGGAATGCTATTTCATTCAAGTCGTCTCTCAACGTGCCATCTGTTCCCAACTCACCTGCAGCGCCGCCATAGGCACTGGTTACCGTGCTGTCAGAAAGGTTGACCGTATTGCCTGCGGCTGTACCTTGGAAGGCCAAGCCGCCAACCACGTGCCCATAGCGTAGTTCCTCATTGTCAATTTGTCCTGTCACATTGCTTCCTGTCAGAACGACTGTATTGCCCGTGGCCGTATCGCTCATGCTCTGTGTAAGCGTCATTCCCAGGTCAATGGCCTCATCCGCTTCAATATAGGCAGCGGTCCCACCGCCAATGACGTTGCGGGTAACAGTGCTGTCCGTCAAGAAGACGCGGTTGTCATTTGCCCTGTCACTTGCGATTATGGATAGAGAACTTGAGTTCTTCTGAGAACCATATTCCTTATAAACATATACGGCAGTGCCGGAGTTGCCGGCTATGACATTTCCTGCCTGGTAGTGATTTAAGGAAACCGTATTACCATTGCTGCTCAAGGATACAGCATAGCGCTCAGCCGAACTCGTATCGTTTACATTGAAATTTGCATTGGATTCTGTATAGCTGCCACTGGCGGTTTTGATGTGTGCCAACTGGGGCATGTCAGGTGAGCCAACCAGAGTCACCGTATTATCATTGCTCTCACCGTATAGCTGTGCTCCTTCGTTTTCCGGGTCTAAATCTGCAAAAACAAGCACATAGCCACCGAGGGCCTCGGACCAATGATTATTTCCCGAGTCGTCATCTGCGCCATACACATTTTTTAAATATATGCTGTTTCCATTGGTACTGACGTAGGCCCTCCTATCGTCCGATACATACAGATCATTTTCTGTATAACCGCCAATAACGTTATCGTTAATGCCGATGTTCTCCAAGCTGACCTTGTTTCCGTTGGCACTGCCACCCCACGTTTCACCGCCGGTTACATATGCAGATTGTTTAAGAAATCTAGATTTCACAAACACATTCGTTTGGGCTTCCGCCCCACTGCCGCTGAGGGTCCCTTCCAGTCTGATGGTATTGCCGCTGGCATCGCCCTTAGTCGTGTAGCCGCCATAGATATCCTGATAGGTAATAGGTGTAGTTGATTCATTGGTGATGGTCACTGTGTTGTTACTGGCAGCAGAAGGCTGCAGATACGGGAACAGGTCAGAGTCTTCGCCGATACGCTCTACAGAACCACCATATATTAGGCTAAACACGGTGGTATTTTTCAGCGTAACCGTATTGCCGCTGGCGTCTGCCGTAAAAGGTGCAGTGATGCTTGTATTGTCTTCATCAAGAAAAACGTAGCCGCCATAGACCGTGCCTTTGACATACGCATTTTCTGCATCCACCGTATTTTCATCGGCTTTGCCATAAGGAGAATAGCCGCCGTAGACCCTGCCCCACGTGACATAGCCCGTTTCGGTGATGGTCACCGTGTTTTTGGTGACATTGTCCCCTGCCTCGGTGCCCTGACCGCCGTAGACGTCTACCTTTACTTCCGTGTCAACCGTCGTGGTCTTTCCGGTAACATCCGCTGCAAGGGCTGGATGCAAGCCTGCCCCCGCAGCAAAAACAGCAGCCATGATAGAAGCATATAGCCATTTACTTTCTTTCCCCATAATACACCCTCCCTTACAAACATCTTGTTACGACAGTTATTACATAATACTATTATAGCAGGATTATAGGGAATTTTACATAAATTTTGGGGATTCTTGGCACGATAGAGGGTGGCTTGCGGAATAGTGCGGTCAGCGGACTTCATGGTGCTAGTGCGGGGAATCCTCGAGCGGTTCGCCGTATTCCAGTCGCCATCGCCTTGCAGGCTCGGTTCCTGGACGGCTGTCGCAGGGGTCGTATATTCCATTTCTCAGCGGCTAAGGCCTTGAGAAATGGATACGACTCCCCCCGAATGGGAAACGTCCGTCCCCTTTTGGGGCTAGTGCGGTGAGGATGGTAGCTCAACTACAGAAAAATTGCCCACGGGCAATTTTTAGCTGCAGAAAACTCTGTACCGGATTTTTGGTCGTGCGGTCTTCGGGGTGTAGTGCGAGAATCTTGGTTTTGAACCCCATCCGCCGGCGAGTGCGCCGACACCTTCCCCTTTTCCAGTGCACGCTGAGCAGTGCACTGGTAAGGAGAAGGCAGTAATTAACTTCCTCCGTCAGCCTTTGGCTGACACCTACCACACGCTTGTGGTAGGCATCCAGACCACTACTGGTCAATTGTTAGTCGTTACAATCGCATTCCCACTACATTAACTGTTAAAACACCTACAGAACCGGCCAGCACGTCCTCTGCCCTCCCCGCCTAACAGGAAGGGGAGAGACGGGCCACACCAAGAATCCAAGGCCCTGGGTGGGGAAGGCTCCTTCTGCGGCGCTGGCGCCGCAATAAAATGGCTGGAGGCAATCCATCGTGGATTGTCTCCAGCCATTTCGTATATTCTATCTTGATTCCTCAACAGCTTGAAGCCCTGCTTTTCGGGCTTCAAGCTGTTGGAAGTGCTCCGTTTTCCTGAATTCCGACTGTTACGGTACGCTCTAAACTTTCTTGCTTACGTTTAAAGTCTTCTGCTTATTGTCACCCCATATGTTACCCCTCTTTGTGCTCCGGTCCAGCCTGTCACTCGCAGATCTGCGCCCCAGGGGTTCTCTTTCGTTGCTTTGCTCTGCCAACCGAGCTCCAGCATGCCGCTGCTTCCCTGGACGCTGGGGGCGGGGGTGCTAAATTCTCTGTACTGGGCTCTGGCTTCTCCGTCAAATTCGTAATCCCAGCCCAGGCCGGCATAGATGGTGTTCTGGGCGCCCAAATGTCTGGTCCAGCGCAGGCCGAGTCTTGTCCGATAGGAGTTCACGCTGTCCAAATGGTAGTCGCCGCTGCCTAGATTGGTATGAATAGCGGTGGTATCGCTGCCCAGATGGGTCCAATAGAATTTGCCGTAGTAGTCAAAGTCGTCCTGGCCTTTGGAGATGATTTTCCCCAGGCCCAAATGGGCGGCGATATATTGGGAACCGGTATCGTAGGAGGCTCGGTGACCGGCTAGCACGCCCCGGAAATCTCCGGACAGGTATCCGGCCCGGAGCATGCCTTCGTAATGGAGGCCGCTGCGCAGGTCTCTGCGAAGCAGCAGGCCGGCTCCCAGGTAGTGCTGGTCGCCGTCGCTTCTGGCGCCGCTGTCCAGGTGGCTGGTGTAGTTGCCGTTGCCGTACTCAGCAAAGGGCATGAGGGTATCGGCGTGATTGCCGTCAAAGGTGCGTTTCACAAAGCCCAACTCGGTGTTAAGGCCCTGGCTGTCCACGTAGGAGCCGGTGTCATAGCGCAGGTCGTGGCCGCCGATGACGGCATAGGGGATAAATTTGGCTTCCACGGAATGGTCTTCCAGCCAGGCTGCTTCGTAGGCTGCCACAGCCGAGGCATAGCCCTGGGTGGCGGCCAGGTCGGAAGCGTTCACCAGTTCGCTGATGGCGGCTTCCCGCTGCTCGGGGATCAGTTTGGTATCGGGGTTCAGGAAACCTTTGTCCCCGGCGGGGATGTACAGGACAATGGTATTGGGGTCCTGTTCTTTAATGAGGACTTTGTGCTGGACAAAGCCGGGGTCCGTGACCACGTCTTTGCCGGTGATCATGCTGTAGGTGGTGCCGGTGGTGCTGATGGTATTGGCATCGTGGAGCAGGTTGATGACCTGGCCAGGGCTCAGTTTCACGCTGTCGTCAATGCCGCCGTTCACTGCTGCTCCATGGACATCCGCTGTGTCCGTGACTTCCAGCATGGTCTCTCCCGGAACGGTGCCGGCCGGCACGTAGAAGTTCAGGGTCTGGAAGTAGTCCAGATTCTTGACGGTCTGGTCTTTGGTGTAAAAATTCAGGGTGTTGCCGGTGCTTTCGAGTTCGCTATAGCCGCCGTAGAGGCTCATCATGGTGCCTAAGGTGCCTCCGGTGATGGTGACCGTGTTATCGTTGGCTGCGCCCTGTACCGATGCGCCGCCCACGATGTAGTTGGTGTCCCCTTCCGTCGTGCCAATGGTACCGCCGGAAATGGTCAGGGTATTGCCTGTAGCATCGCCGCTGACGGTGGTGCCGGCAGCTACGTTTTGTGCGACTGTGCCGCCGGAGATGGAAACGCTATTGTCCGAGACGGTACTGGCGCCTTCGGCTTCGGCACCTTCGCCGCCAATTACATAATAAGTGACAGTACCGCCGCTAAGGGAAACATGGTTTCCTGAAATGGTCCCTTCTTCGCCCAGGATGGTGGCCCCGCCTACCAGTCTGGCAGCGGTACCGCCGCTCATGCTGGCGGTATTATCTTTGACGTTGGTGCCGCCATAGCCGCCTACGGCCGCTGTAATATCCCCGTCATAGACGTAGAGGGTATTCCCGGTAGTATCGCCTTTTGCTAGATTTTCCGTATTTCCTTCTGCATTGGTATACTCCAGTTCATTGGCCCGGCCAGCGGCTGCGGTGAAAATAGTGCCGCCTTTGATGATCAAAGTATTGCCGGTGGCGTCGCCGGTCTCTGTCACACCCGCTGGCAGTGAGGCAATGGGTTCGTATTCGGCGGCTGAGCCTGTAGCCCCGCCGTACACATTGAAATAAGTGCCGCCCTCCACGGTTACAGTGTTGTCAGAAGCTGTGCCTATGAGAGCCCGGCCGCCGACGATTTCTTTCATCTGTGTATCGGCGGTGACATTGGTAAGGGAAACGGTATTGCCCGAAGCGGTACCATGTGCAGTATAGCCGCCATAGGCATCGCCGCTTAGGGTGGTGCTCGTCAGGCTGGTGGTGTTACCCGTGGCATCGCCGTAAACAGTATAGCCGCCGTAGACATCGCCAGAAAGGGAGACATCAGAAATTTTGACAGTGTTTTGGGACGCATCACCCACCGGTGCGGTCGCTGTGGGAATATAATAATCAACATAAAGGTTCACATAGCCGCCGTACACATTGCCTGCAGCAGCTGCTGTGCCGCTGATTTCCACGGTGTTGCCGGTGGCATTTGTGGGATTGGGGGTAAGGGAATAGGAAGTACCGGCATTGAGTGCCGCGCCTCCAGCTACATTTCCTCCCACGGTGCCGCTGGAAATTTTGACGGTATTATTGGCAGCATTGCCTAAAAGGGAGCCGCCGCCATAGACATTGCCTGCAACAGCTGCTGTGCCGCTGATTTCTACGCTATTCTGGTCGGCGCTGCCAAAGGGAGCCCAGCCACCGCTGGCAGCGGGCATTTGGCTGTCATTATAGGTAATTTCACCGCCGGTGAGGGTGACCTGGTTGTTGGATGACGTTCCTCCATAACCATTTGCATAGCCGCCTATCAGCATATAATGATCCGTTCCGCCGCTCATAATCACACGATTGTTTGCCGTGTTTTCCCCATTGCCTCCGATTGCCTGGTTCACAACGCCGCTTTTGACTTCCACCGTGTTGGCATTGGCGTCACCCTTTAGGGAAAAACCGCCATAGGTAGTGCCGATATTATCGGCTGCCGTATCAATCAGGACGTAGTTTCCCAGCGCATCGCCTGCATCAACAAACCCACCGTAGTTTGGGCCTGAAGAACCATAGATTTCCACCCGGTTATTGCTGGCATTATTGCCATTCCCACCTGTTATAGAGCCAACGGCACTTGTACTAGCAATGATGACGGTATTCCCCTCAGCTGGTCCAGAAGAGTAACCTCCAACGATATCCAGGCTGGTAAGGCTGCTGTTTGTGACAGTTACCGTATTCTTTGACGCGCTGCCTGCTTGTTCATCAGCAGCCTTACCACCATAAACGGTTGCTCTTTTCAGGTCCAGCGTAGCCTCCGTAACGGTCAGTGTATTGCCGCTGGCTGTACCGGTATCGCTGTTGCCGGTCGTTTCCGCCTGGGTAATAGCACCCGTCACGGTAACCGGATCCGCCATAGCCGGAGCGGCATACAACCCCATACCCAAAATGCTGGAAAGAATCACCGCTGTGCAGCTGCGCTGCTCTTTACTCCCCATAAAAATTGCCAGAAGTCCCCTTAGGACAGCTGGCCTGCCTCCCTTCACCTATACCGAAAATGCCCCCTAAGACATTTTCGCACCAAACCTCCAATGTGGCCAAATTGCTTGTTAAAGAGTGAGATACTTTTTTATACCCGTATTATAGCATGAGAGTAGAAATGTAGTTATTATATTTCGGACAATTTTCTAGGAGTGGTTATTTGTGGAAAGGGATTATGGGTTTTGGGTGGGGCTCGCTGTGTCCCCTATTGGCACCTACGGTGCCACTTTCCCTAAGGGAAAGGTTTGTCCCCATTTGGGGCTAGTGCGGTGAGGACGGTAGCTCAACTACAGAAAAATTGCCCTTAGGCAATTTTTTGCTGGAGAAAACTCTGTACCGGGTTTTTGGTCGACGTTCTCAACGGGTGTAGTGCGGGTATCCTACTTTTGAACCCCATTCGCCGGCGAGTTCGCCGGCACCTTCCCCTTTTCCAGTGCACGCCAAGCAGTGCACTGGTAAGGCGAAGGCAATAATTAAACTTTCTCCGTCAGTCACGCAGTGACTGACACCTCTTTAGTGGTTCGCGGCTAGCTGCGCAGCTGCGTCCTATGGACTTGCTTTGCAGGCCGCTATCACATGGGTCGTGTATACCAAACAGCTTTTAGAATACTTGTAGCGCTGTTTGGACACGACCGCAATGCTTGAAAGAGGCTTCCAAACCACTACTGGCCAAGTAAAATCTAAAATATAGTGCTGATAAGAAACTGAACCGTGGTGTTTATGCATGCTTCCTGCAAACGTGTAGGAAGTGGCGCCGCAAGGCGTCGATAGAAGTTTGGTTCTTGCATATGCGGTGCTAGCGCCGTGAAAAGGCTGGTTAAACTTCCTCCGTCAGCCTTTGGCTGACACCTACCACAGCGGTTCGCCGTATTCCATTCGCCATCGCCTTACAGGCTTGGCTCCTGGACGGCTGTCGCATGGCTCACATTAGCCAAGAGCCTTTTGGCTCTTGGATGTGAACGCAACGCTTGTGGTAGGCTTCCAAACCACTACTGGTCAATTGTTAATCGTTACGATAGCTTTACCACTACATTCACTATCAAAAACACCTACAGAACCGGCCAGCACGTCCTCTGCCCTCCCCGCCTATGAGGAAGGGGAGGGACGGGCCACACCAAGTATTCAAGGGCCCTGGGTGGGGAAGGCTCCTTCTGCGGCGCTGGCGCCGCAATAAAATGGCTGGAGGCAATCCATCACGGATTGTCTCCAGCCATTTCGTATATTCTATCTTGATTCCTCAACAGCTTGAAGTCTGTTTTTTAGGCTTCAAGCTGTTGGACGTTCTCCCCTTGTACTATTTCTCTATTTCCTACTTTTACCTTAGAACTTATACTTCAGTGCAAATGTGAACGCATTGCTCTTCACGCTGCTGCCTTTCTGGTACTGGTAGCCGATGCCGTAGGTCATGCGGCCGTGTTCGGCTTCCAGGCCCAATCTGCCGTAGAAGCTGCCGTCGTCGGCGACTTCATACCCGAAGGTATCGGCAGCGCCGTTCAGGCTGACTCTGTCGTTGCCGTCTCTGTCGCCGAAGGTCCACAGGTAGCCTACTTCAGCCACAGGTTTCAGGGTCCAGCTACCGGTCTTTACGGTGTTGGTGTACCGTACGCCCAAGGGTGCCAGCCACAGGTTGGAGGCGTCGCTGTCGTGGTGGATGCCCAGGCTGTCGGTGTAGTCGCCGTAGTCCAGGTGTGCGTAGCGGATGCCTACGTACGGGGTCAGGCTGCCGCCGGCTACGTCAAAGTGCTGCTCTGCCCGGACGCCGGCGCTGAAGGCGTTGGAATCCACGGAGCCGGTGACTTCTTTGCCGCTGCCGTTGAGGGTGAGGTCGTTCTTGCCGCGCAGCCAGGAGATGTCTCCCAAGTAGGAGGTGCGGCCCTGCTCCACTCTGCCGTACAGGCTGGCACCGTAGTATTTGGCTTCGTTCTTCACGCTGGTGCCCAGGGTGTTGCCGTCGATGTCGCCATCGATGTAGGTCAGGGCTGCACCGGCGGTTACGCCGTTCTTGCTGTACAGGTCGGCGCCGGCTACGATACCGTTATACTGGCTGTCGTAGTTTGCTCCGCCCATGGCGTCCAAGGACAGGCCGTCGATGTCTTCTTTGTCGTGGATGTAGTGGGCCCAAACGTCCTTATCTTCGTCGTGGTTTGCCAGATGGTTCATCACGGCGTTGTCAAACAGGTTGTTTGCTGCATACAGGCTATGCTGCACGCCGCCCAGTTCGCTCATTGCGTTGACGCTGTTCATAGCGGCTGCCTGGCCAGCGGTGGTGGGGTTAATCTGGTCGTTGGCGGCTGCGTTAAAGTAGTCTGCTGCTGCGCCGGTGCCGGCGATGGCTGCATTCACTACATTCGGAGCATTCAGGGCATTGCCGTAGACGTTTTTAGCGTCCTGGTTTTCTGTGGTAACAGAGAACTTGCTGGCACTGTTGTCATCTGCGCCCACAAATTTCAGCAGCTTGTTGTGGGCCAGTACCTGTCCGGCGCCGGCTCCAGCTGCGGCGTAGGCGTTGTTGCCGCTTTGGACGTTGCCGCCGCTGAGGATATTGGCGGAAAAGTTCAACCCAAGGAAAGACGCATTTTTAACAGCTGCCCAGCATAACGAAAAGCAGGCAGCCACCAAACGGGATTAAGGAGGTCTGCCTGCTTTTCACAAAGTGGGAATTATGATCATGCTCCCAGGGGGAGCCAACCATCGGTATGAACGTGCTCAGGGTGGTTGGGTGGTTAACCCATACGCTCTTGTTGAAGCTCTAGTATCATCATAACAGCAATAAAAGTGGTTTTCAATTATACGAAAGTATACACTTTTATCTTTTTGGTCAGTTGTAAAATGAACTTGAACAGTTAATCAAAAAATAAAAATCCATAGTGAAGCCTCATGCTAAAATGGTTTTGCGAGAAATCATCAACAAAGGAGCAATCACGATGGATCACATCCATTCTAAAACAATGGANGGTCAGTTGTAAAATGAACTTGAACAGTTAATCAAAAAATAAAAATCCATAGTGAAGCCTCATGCTAAAATGGTTTTGCGAGAAATCATCAACAAAGGAGCAATCACGATGGATCACATCCATTCTAACACAATGGAGGACGTACGTATCCCCGGCCGCCATCTTTCTTTGGAAGAACGTGGTATGATTCAAGCTCTGCATCGTCAAGGGCTTTCCCTTCGCAACATTGCTGCTGCAGTAGGATGTGCTCATACGACTGTTTTCTATGAGCTTCGGCGTGGAACGCCGGAACGAAAAAGCAAGCACGGTCGTGCCCCACAGTATATGGCAAAGCGCGGTCAGAAGGCATACGCAAAGAATCGCAAGAACTCCAGGAAGACTTGCAAAATCGATCATGACGACTGCGAATCGTTCATCCAATGGATGGTAGAACAAGTCCGCCAGGAACGTTGGTCACTGGATGCCTGCGTTGGCTATGCTAGGCGGAACAAGCTATTTACGCCGGAACAGATTCCCTGTACCAAGACGCTTTACAACATGCTTTGGGCTAATAAGCTTCCGCTGTCGCTCTTCGAAGTCCCGCGAGCCTTAAAGCATAAACACCGTCGGAAATGGGTACGTAAGAACAAGCGTATGAAGGGTCGCTCCATTGAGGAACGTCCTGCCGTCGTCAATGAAGGTACCGAAATTGGCCACTGGGAAGTGGACACGGTCGTTGGTCAGCGTGCAGGCCGTGAGGCAGTAGTCTTCACTGCTGTTGAAAAGGTTACGCGCAACTACATCGCCATCCGCATTCCTGGACGTACCTGTGCCGGCGTTGAATCCGCTCTTGCACAGTTGCAGGAGCTATATGGCGCAGAGCGCTTCAGCCAGATTTTTAAGACGATGACGGCCGATAACGGTCCTGAGTTTGAGAACTTGTCACAGTTCGAGAGTCTCGGCACCAAGATGTACTTTACACATTCGTACAGCTCGTGGGAACGGGCTCAAAACGAACGCCACAATGGCTTGCTGAGGGATTTCATCCCAAAGGGCATGTCCGTAGAGCGGTTCTCTGATGAGGATATCCTGAACATGGCAGATACGCTGAACCAGCGCCCACGTCGTGTTTTGGGCTACCATACGCCGTCAGAGCTATTTGATGCATTCCTCGATGAAGTTTATGCTATTGAGTGTGTTNTAGAGCGGTTCTCTGATGAGGATATCCTGAACATGGCAGATACGCTGAACCAGCGCCCACGTCGTGTTTTGGGCTACCATACGCCGTCAGAGCTATTTGATGCATTCCTCGATGAAGTTTATGCTATTGAGTGTGTTTCTTGATTATAGTTGTTCAAATTCAACTTGCAATTTACCCTTTTATCTTTTTATCAGTTTTTATGCGTTTTTTCTTGCTTTTTATGCGATAAAGGAAAATAAAATATGCCGGGAATGGGACTTGCGGACAAGGCAGTGTTTGGGCTGTCAGAAGCGATTAGAACGGGTTCTGGGGTTGCTGGTCCAGGTATTAGCCTGGAAAAGCTGGAAAATTGCTTTGTTAACACTTTAGTGTGTTGTATTTCATTTTATTCATGTTATAATAAAGATACAAGCAATGAATTTCTAGGAACCGATTTCACAAGGTATAGGTAATTCATTATTGACGGACATGCGTTTTTCACTTGTGGACGGAGGACGAGAAATCCACGGCTTTAGCAGAGCTTCTCCCCCATGGAGTTCTGCGGCGATAACCTATCCCCCGCAGGTATGTTCCCTCCCCTTGGAACGAATCCTGCCTCCTTTCCCGTTTTGTTTTTGAAAAAGACAGCCTGTGTTGCCACCCCCATTGGCACACAGGCTGTCTTTTTTGGTTGTGGGGGGAGATGCAGTACGGTCAGCGAACTTCCTGGTGCTGGTGCAGGGAATCCTCGCGAATTTTTAATAACAGTACGGTCGGCAGGGTCTAGCACTGGTGCCGGGGTTTGAGAAGCAACTACAGAAAAATTGCCCAAGGGCAATTTTTAGCTGGAGAAAACTCTGTACCGGATTTTTGGTCGACGTTCTCAACGGGTGTGGTGCAGGCAGCCTACTTTTGAACCCCATCCCGGCTGCGTTTTACTCTTGGGCGCAGCCACCCTTCCCCTTCTCCAGTGCACGCCAAGCAGTGCACTGGTAAGTGGAAGGCAGACGCGGCGCCGGCGCCGCGAAAAGCTTTGATAAACTTCTATCGTCGCCTATGGCGACACTTCCTACACGCTTGCAGGAAGCGTTCTATAGCCACTACTGGTCAATTGTTAATCGTTACGATAGCTTTACCACTACATTCGCTATCAAAAACATCTACAGTCCCGGCCAGCACTACCCCATGCCCTCCCCGCCTATGAGGAAGGGGAGGGACAGGCCACACCAAGAATCCAAGGCCCTGGGTGGGGAAGGCTCCTTCTGCGGCGCTGGCGCCGCCATATATTCTGAAAAAGCACCGCACAGTTTCGTAGAAACTGTAGTACGTCGTCCTTTTTCTTCAGCACTACCTGTCAGCCCCCATCCAATCCCCCGATTTCACACAAAAAAGCATTCCGCCAAAAGTTCTATACTTCTGGCGGAATGCTTTTTTTACCTTATTTCACATTTACATACGTCTTGTAATCGTTACACCATATGTGAAGCCTTGTTTCACTCCGTTCCACCCGGTGACTCTCACATCGGCACCCCAGGGGTTCTCTTTCGTAACTTTGCTCTGCCAACCTAATTCCAGGAATTCGCTGGATCCTTTCATGCTGGCGTCGGGGGTGGTGTAGTCTCTATACCGGGCGGTGGCTTTGCCGTCAAATTCGTAATCCCAACCTAAGCCGGCGTAGAAGGTGGTGGTGTCTTCATCCAGATGTTTGGTCCACCGGAAGCCCAAGCGGGTCCAATAGGAATTGACGCTGTCCAGTTCGTAATCGGCGCTGCCTAAGCTGCTGTGCAGGGTGACGCTGTCGCCGCCCAGATGGGAATAGAAGAATTTGCCGTACAGGTTGTAGTCGTTGCTGTCCTGGCGGTAAATCTTGCCCAGGCCGGCGTGAGCGGCGATGTAGCCTGCTCCGGAGTTATAGGTGGTGCGGTAGCCGGCAATGCGGCCGGCATAGTCGCCGTTAAGGCGGCCGGCCCGCACCAGGCCTTCGTAGTGGACGCCGTTTTCCTGGTCTCTGCGAAGGAGGATGCCGGCGCCTACATACCGCTGGCTGCCGTCGCCCCGGGTACCGTTTTTGTAGCTGGTGTAGTTGCCGGTACCGTATTCTACAAAGGGCATGATGGTGTCGGCGTAGTCTTTCTTGAAGATTCTCCGGACAAAACCCAGTTCGCCGTTGAAACCATTGGTATCCACGGTAGAACTGCTGTTGTAGCGCAGGTTGTGACCACCCAGCATGACGTAGGGGGTAAACTTGGCTTCTACATCCCGTTCTTCTCTAGCTGCGATTTCTTCTGCGCTGAGGGTTACGTTGGCGTTTTTGGCGTCTGCGGCGTCAAGGGGTGAAGCGGCCACCATGGAAGTGCTTTGTCTGATGCTCATACCTGCCGGGCTGGAAATGTAGGGGCTGCCCATCATATCCATGGCGGCATGGTCGTCTTCCCGAAGCCGAGCGGCTTCGTGGCTTTCGCCCCAGGCGGTCAGGGCTGCCTGGAGACCGTCGGTGACGGCGGCATCGGAGCCATTGGCTACCGTGCTAGCAGCATTGGCTTGGCCGTCAGCGATCACCTCTGTATCCGGGTGCAGAATGGGCTGGCTGTCGATGGGCACATACAGGACAATGGTGTTGGCGTCCTGGGGCTTAATGTAAGCCCGACGCTGGAGGAAGGCGGCGTCGGTAACGATGTCCTTGCCGTCCATCATGGCGTAGCTGGTGTCCTTGGTGTTGATTTCGCTATTTCCGTCGTGGATCAGGTTGATGACTTCGCCCGGGTTCAGCTGGGTGGTATCCTCCACCCCGGCGTTAATGGCTGCGCCGTGAACGTCGGCGGTGCCCGTAACCTCCAGCATGGTATCCCCAGCCTTGGCGTTTGCTGGCACGTAGAAGTTCAGGGTCTGGAAATAGCCCAGATTTTCTACCGTGTTGTCCTTGGTGTAGAGATTCAGCGTATTGCCGGTGCTTTCGGTGGTGCTGTAGCCGCCGTAGAGGCTCATCATGTGGCCCAGAGTACCGGCATAGACGTTGACGGTGTTGCTATCGGCTGCGCCGTTATCCGTATAGCCTGCGGCAATCAGGTTGCCGTTGGTAATGGGATTGCCGTCATCATCTACAGCCTCGGTGGTGCCGATGGTACCGCCAGAAATATTCAGGGTGTTGCCAGTAGTTTCACCACTTGGCGTTTTGCCGCCAATCAGGTTCTTTTGGATGGTACCGCCTTCCACCGTAACAGTATTGCCATAGGTATCACCAGGCATAGTCGTGTACGCACCAATGACATTATCAGCCGTTACGCCGCTGCCAAGGGTTACTTCGTTTTCAAACACATGGCTGCTCACGTCAGCCGAGCTTTCTTCTGTGCTTTTGGTTACATAACCGCCGTAGATATTTTCTGCGGTAACACTGCCGCCGCTAATATCCACCTTGTTCCAATAGGCACAGGGATCTCTGAGAACAGTTAGGCCCTCGTAAGTGTATTGTGATAGCCCGGAAGATTTGCCGCCAGCAATCGTAGAAGCACCGGAAATATTGGCCGTCGTAATGGTCAGCTGATTTTCAAGGGCAACATTGTCACTTTCGCCAGCATAAATGGTTTGTGCATCGGTTATAGAGGTTCCCGTAATCTCCAATTGGTTATTATGGGCCATAATGTTTCCTTTGCCGCCTATCAGAAGTGAAGCTTCTGGTGGAATTGGCTCGCCGTTCGTTTCTGTCTCATAGGTCAGAGAACCTCCCGAGATAGTAAGTTTGTTGTTTTCGGAAGTTTCATTAGCATAAGCATTAACAAGCATCTGCAAACCCGAGATTTTGGCATTGGTCAGGGTTGTAGAATTGTCGAGGGCATTTTCATTGGCATTATTCGCAACAAGCATAAGCATATTGCTTACTCTAGAATCGGAGATGGAAAACGTATTATTGGAAACCGTCCTGCCATAGGCTCCTATAAGAGTAGAGGAATTGCTGTTGGAAAAAGCCAAATCACTGCCTGTAATGGAAAATTTGTTATCACTGGTGGTTTCGTCGTTTTTGCTGCCATAGATTTGGCTAAGGCCTGTAATGGTGGAAGTATCAATAGATAATGCATTGTCCTTGGCATAGCTGTTATTTCCGCTAGCCACAGCTAATTCAAGGTTATCTCCAGTAATGGTTGCCTCTTTCAGGTTGACTTTGTTTCCGGAAACATTTCCATTATAGGCATAACCCCCATAAAGTTGTTCCAGATTTGTCAGCTCTGTGGCTTCTATATTCACTTCATTGTTTTTAGCTTCATAAAAGTCATCCTTACTATAACCATGGGAATAGCCGCCATAGATTGCCGCAACCTGGCTTTTATCCATTTGGGAAAGCGAAACTTTGTTATTGGAAACAGCGTCATGACCTGCATACCCGCCATACAAAGACGCATTTTCTGTAAGTGTGGATTTCTCCAGTTGTATGGAGTTCTTTTCAACGGTTCCCTCAAAATGGCTATAGCCGCCATACAAGGAATCAACACCTACTTCTGAATTGTTCTTAACAATGACGTTATTGTCCGATACATTCCCTTCAAAAGAGAGTCCGCCATATAAGGAGGTATCCCCGTACACCGAGGAATTGTCTAAGGTGACTGTATTCTGACTGACGTTTCCTTCTTCAGATTTGCCGCCAAAAATACCCCTCGCTTCAAGTTTCGTCCAGTTATAGTCTGGTGTCTCTGTTCCCAAAGCAGCGGTTGTATTGGTCAAGGTTACTGTATTAGTTGATGCATTTAAACCGCTGTAGCCTCCGTAGATGTTGGAGATTTCGGTCCCGATGGTACTGTCATTGATGGAAACGTGGTTATCAATGGCTTGTCCTCCATCAAAGTCATCTCCATCCGAAATATTGGTTGCTACCCCGTCGGCAATCGTATGGGTGATTTGACGGAATTCGCTCCAATGGCTATAGGAATCCGACCGACTTACTGTAACTGGCAAAGAGGCCTCTTCATCCCCTACACTTGCGCTGTAAATCTGGACCTGATTCTGTATGGCATTTTCAAACGTGGCCTGGCCGCCAATTACTGTAGACCCAATGATAGGCTTTGTAGAACCATCTTTTTTGCCAATGGTCACGCTATTTTTTTCGGCAGAAATGGAACTGCCATTCCATTCAAACATGCCCTCTGAATATCCGCCCCAAATGTTGGCGACGCTTCCACTGATTACATCTACTGTATTAGAAACGGCACCGCCATGGCTCATGCCGCCAAATACGCCGTCAATACTGGAATCACCCTGGATTGTCACGTGGTTTTCAATGGCGCTGAAGCCCAAGTAAGCGGTTTCGAAATCACCGCCCTGTCTATTGGCATTGGCATAAGCAGAACCACCGATAACCATATGGCTAATACTATCCGTGATGGAAACCGTATTGTATTTTACATCCCCATTGGGGCAGAGATAGTTTGCTTCAGAAAAACCGCCAATAATCACGGCATCGTAACCATAGGAACCAGAAAAAGTTACAGCATTGGAATTGGCTTCTCCGAAGTAATTCATGCCGCCTACCATAATATCGTTTAGACCGATGTTTCTGGCTATTATGGTGTTATTTGCAGCCGTGCCCTGGGTAGCATAGCCGCCGTACACCTTACTATAAAAGTTGTCCTTTATTGTGGAAATGGTATTCTCCGTAATACCTTCTTTGCTATAGGTGCCGTCTGCTTCCTTTTGGGCAGTAGTCCCCAGATACACAGCATTTTTAACCACCGAAGCAGTTCCCGCGTCAAAATAGTACCTATGGATCCAAATAGATTGAGGATCGTCAGGTATTCCCTGGGCGCCGCCATAGACTGATACTTCACCAGCATTTTTAACTGCTGCAGCAGTCACCGTATTTCCAGAAATCGTAAATTGTTCCTTATCGTTATCGACCTGGGGTTCGCCTACTGTCTCAACAGTAGGCTCTTTTGTTGCTTTATAATCACTGAGAAAGCCACCAAAAAGGAAAACCTTACCGCCTTCCTGCCCAATAGCAGTATTGCCGGCAATGGTCAGACTGTTATTACTCACCGTCGTTGCTGCAGAATTCAGATTAGAAGCCACCACGCCGCCAAAGATATTGGAGCCGGGGCCAGAAGCTGGGATTGTTCCCCCGGAAATGGTCAGCGTATTGCCAGAGGCAGAAGTTTTGCTGCCAATACCGCCGTTATCCAGATTAATCGCAGTCGTTTGCACGCCGCTGGTTTTGGTTTCGACCTTTACTTCGTCCCCGCTGATGGTCTTCGTCTCTGCCCAAGCAGGTACTGCGTACAGACCCATCCCCAGAATACTGCTAAGCACCAATACCGTCAAAAGCTGTTTTCTTTGTCTAAAACTGTGTTGTTTTCTACCATTGTTATTCCCCATTTTTATGCCAGTGCCCCCTACGGCACCGACTTTCCCCCTTTCGCAAGGCAAGCAAAGGTTTTCCCGCAACCTTTGAGTTATAAGGTTTTTGTTATAATATTTATCACATCTTTCTACTTTATTATAGTCTTGTTCTTTTATAAAGTCTAAGGAAAGAATAGTTATAGACAGGAACTAA
Source organism: Acidaminococcus hominis (assembly GCF_900291475.1). Lineage (GTDB taxonomy): Bacteria > Bacillota > Negativicutes > Acidaminococcales > Acidaminococcaceae > Acidaminococcus > Acidaminococcus hominis. The sequence goes on along the minus strand of NZ_OLMM01000001.1, from coordinate 158,273 downwards.
ATTGCATGAAAGGATAAGTGTACAGAAAGGTACATGATACAAGGGAGTGTGTGGTAGAGCGTTAAAGAGTACAAAAAATTGTGTGGGTGGAGGGGATAGGCAAAACTGCTGTTGTGATTTCCCTATTGGCACCTGCTGGGGCCAGTTTCCCTAAGGGAAAGGTCTGTCCCCGCTGGGGCTAGTACAGTGAGAATGGTAACTCAACTACAGAAAATTTTGTACCCGGATTTTTGGTCGACATTCTCAACGGGTGTAGTGCAGACATTCTACTTTTGAACCCCATCCGCCGGCGAGTTCGCCGGCACCTTCCCCTTTACCTGTTCGCATAGCGAACAGGTAAGTGGAAGGCAGTAATTAACTTCCTCCGTCAGCCTTTGGCTGACACCTACCACACGCTTGTGGTAGGCTTCCAGACCACCACTGGTCAATTGCTCATCGTTACGATAGCTTTACCACTACATTCACAATCAAAAACTCCTACAGAACCGGCCAGCACTACCCGATGCCCTCCCCGCCTAACAGGAAGGGGAGGGACGGGCCACACCAAGAATCCAAGGGCCCTGGGTGGGGAAGGTTCCTTCTGCGGCCAAGGGCTGCGGAAAAGCAACACTTTTTTATCAAACAGAATATATTTATTTTGCTATTTGTTCCTTTATGAAACTCTCTTCGTCACCTTCCGGTGCCACCTCTCGAGTGGTTCGCCGTGTTCCAATCAGCAGCGTCCTTACAATTAGAAACTTTCTCCGTCAGCCCCCTTTCCACCACCCTACGGGCTGTTCCCCTTCCCCGTAAACGTGGAAGGTAGTGGCTGCCACCTCCTTCACGCTGGTGTGCTCCCCGTCAAGTAGACAGTTCCTAATAATATAAACCTCTACGCCGCCATTTGGTAGCTATTATGTTTTTGCATAGGGGTCAAACGGCCCAAATTCCGCTGCAAACGGCCACTGTTGTAATACTCCATGTAGTTATTAATCATCGTTACCAAAGCTTTACGGCTGTCGAAGTCACGAGTATAGTACCGTTCTCTTTTCAGCATGCCCCAGAAGCCTTCCATCGGGCCATTATCAATGCATTTTCCTATCCGTGACATACTCTGCGTCATACCAGCATCTAGAATCATCTTGCGGAAATCCCTGCAGGTGTATTGGAATCCCCGGTCAGAGTGAAACAGGGGATGCGCGCCAGGGTTTTTCAACAATGCCTTATTGAAGGTATTGAATACCAAATTTTTATCGTTCCGGTTGCTTATCACATAGGAAACAATTCGTCTGTCATACAGGTCAATAATCGCGCTCAGATATACCTTATGCACAACTACCCCCTCATAGTAGTGAAATTCTGAGACGTCAGTACACCATTTCTGGTTAGGGGCATCGGCTTTAAATTCCCTATTCAAGATATTTTCTGCAATGTATGCAGGATCTATTGCACGCTGGGTGCAGCCCTTAGGGGCATATTTAATCGTAGACTTTATATTTATCACTCGACAAAGATGAAGAACGCGACCGTCACCAATTGCTATTGGTTTCGTGTCAGGATAGATCTTCTTATTTGGGGCTCGTAAGTCATCAGCTATTCGTCTGTACCCTTTAGCTGGGTCAGCCTTGTATATCTCTTCTATTCTTTTAGCAATTTCCTTGTCGTCAATTTCGCGTGCTGAAGGCTCTCTATGAAGCCATTTGTAGTAGCCGGCCCGGGACACTTTTCCCAATTTGCACAGGCCAAGAATAGGGTAATTCTTTTCAGCGTGCAGTTCTTTAATGGCTTCATAAATGGCTCCATATCTTATTTGTGTGAATCCCGCCTCCTTTCCACAATATCGAGTTTTTTTAGGAAATCAATCTCCATATCCTTGGCTTTGAGTTTTGCATTAGCCAGTTTGAGTTCAGCTTTCATACACTCATATTCTGTAGGGGCTTCTTCAGGGACTTCTACTGGCTTCCTGTGTCCGCGCCCATCTATGAGTCCTTCGGTATTGTACTTATTATATTTTAAGACGTAATTTCTGACTTGCTGGTAGGAAACCTTAAACTTTTCAGCGGTTTCATGGTAAGCATTCCCGTTTTCAATGCAGTATTTTACGATTTCAACGCGCTCGTCAAAGGTCGTTTGTCTAGCTTTAGTCATGATCTTGGCACCTCCAGTACCCGAACTTTTTAGTTCCTCATGACTATTATACTTCTTTAACCAGTCTCTGATTTGACGAGAACTTTTTAATCCGTATTTTTGTACCAGCTGGGACATAGTCGTTTCGCCCTTAAGATATTCCTCTACGCATTGGATCTTAAGATCAGCAGAATAACTTTTAACCTGTCTTTTGTTAAATACCTCAGGACCATTTCCTATATATTCATCTACCCAATACTGTACTGCTTTCCAGTGAACCCCTAACCTTTTTGCAGAAACCATTGGTGATTCTTCATGAGCAAGAACAGCTTTGACAGCCTTTAATTTATCCTCTGCACTGACTTTCGATATAGACATTTTACATACTCTCCTTTCAACGAATCCAGGAGGTTTAACTATATGCCAGTCTACTTTATTCATAGCATACCAGCTTGAAGGAGGCATGCCAACCGCAGCTATCACATGGGCCTTATTCACCAAACAGCCAAATACAATATTTGTCTGGCTGTTTGGATGCGGCCGCAATGCTTGGTAGAGGTAATCAATAAGGCACCACCACGTTTTTAAAATTACTTATTTTTGAACACAATGTGGGGGTAACTAAGCAGGATAAAACACATTGTTATTGCGAATTTACTATAGAAGTTGACCTCGCGCGCATGCGGGCGCAGGTGGCGCCGCGAGGCGACGGAGAGTGCTCCTTCTGCGGCGCTGGCGCCGCTTATATATTCCCAAAAACACCTCTACGCTTTCGTAGAAAGCGTAGCACGTTCTCCGTTTTCTTCAACTCTACCTGTCAGCCCCCCACTCATCCCCCGAGTTCACACAAAAATATTCTCATTCCACCAATTTAGCTGTGAAGGTTCCCTCCGCGGCCAAAGGCCGCAAATACCCTTCTAAAAACAGCAAACCAGCCTGTGAGTTCTTATTCACAGGCTGGTTTGTTCATATTTTCTTCTACCCAAACAGTTTCTTCAATACGTCCCACAAGGAAAAGGTGGTCTTGTGGTAGATTTTGTTTTTGATGGCGCGTTCGGGGTCTTTGATGTACCCCATGCCTTTTTGGCCGTAGCCGGGAATAAGGGCGCGTTTGACCTGGCGTTTGAGGCGGCCGGTAGTTCTGGCTTTCAGGGAACGGGTCAGGGACGGGGTTCTGAGTCCGAATTTCATGTGTATTCACTTCCCTTCACGGGTTTTGGTACTGCTGCCGGGGTTAGTACTTGAGGTAGAACAGGCAGTAGACGGCGACCTGGAGCATGATCAGGATGCGGACGCCGTAGATGAATTTTTTATGCTGGGTTTTGTGGCGGAAAAAGTACATGGCCAGGAGGGCGCCCAGGGATCCCCAGGCGGCGGCCAGGACCAAAAGGACTTTTTCGGAGACTCTCCAGCCGCCGCGTTTGGCCTGAAATTTGTCGTAGCCGTAGATCAGGAAGGTCAGGATATTGATAAAGCCCAGATAGTAGAAAAAGGATTGGTGTAAGGTAAGCACGGGTTGAATCTCCTTAGGGTATATGCAAAATTGTTCTTTTCAAGTTCTGCGCGGGTATCAGCTGAGTTCAAAGGCGCCGGTATACAGTTGGTAGTACACGCCTTGTTTCTCCAGCAGTTCTTCGTGATTGCCGCGTTCGATGATGCGGCCGCCGTCCAGGACCAGTATCTGGTCGGCGTTTTTGACGGTGGACAGTCTATGGGCAATGACGAAGACGGTGCGGCCTTCCATCAGGGCATCCATGCCCCGCTGGACGATTTGTTCGGTACGGGTATCGATGGAGCTGGTGGCTTCGTCCAAGATCATGACGGGGGGATCGGCTACAGCGGCTCGGGCGATGGCCAGCAGCTGGCACTGGCCCTGGGAGAGGCTGGCGCCGCCGCCTTTGAGCAGGGTATTATAGCCCTGGGGCAGGTGGCGGATGAAGGAATCGGCTCCGGCCAGTTCTGCGGCTTCTCGGCATTCTTCGTCGGTGGCGTCCAGTCGGCCGTAGCGGATATTCTCCAGCACGGTGCCGGTAAAGAGGACGGTGTCCTGGAGGACGATGCCCAGGGATTTGCGCAGGGAGCCTTTGCTCATCTGGTGGATGTCGATGCCGTCATAGGTGATGGTGCCTTTGGTGATGTCGTAGAAACGGTTCAGCAGGTTGGTGATGGTGGTTTTGCCGGCTCCGGTGGCGCCTACCAGGGCAATTTTCTGTCCGGGGAGGGCGGTGATGTTGATGTCGTGGAGGATGGTCTTTGCGGGGTCATAGGCAAAGTCTACGTTCCGGAAATGGACCTCGCCAGTAAGGGGTACGTACTGGTACGTGCCGTTCTCCTGGGGTACCTGCCAGGACCAGTGCCGGGCTTTGGCTTTGCAGCCTTTTTCCGGGGGCACCAGGGTCACGTGGCCATGGTCTTCCTCGGGGTCTTCGGCCATGAGGCCAAAGATGCGTTCTGCACCGGCCATGGCCAGGACGATGGCGTTAATCTGGGGTGAAATCTGCTGGATGGCGGCGGCAAACTGCCGGCTCATGCCCAGGAAGGGGATAATCACGGCCAGGGTAAAGGGCAGTCCGGAGATGGACAGGTTGGGTACGTCCCAATTGAGGAACAGGCCGCCAAAGCTGGCTACGATAATATAGATCAGGTAGCTGACGTTGTTCAAAATGGGCATCAGGGTGTTGGAATATTTGTTGGCCTGGAAGGAGGCCTGGTACAGTTCTTCGTTTTCTTTATTGAAGTCTGCCTTGGACAGTTCTTCGTGGCTGAAGACTTTGATGACTTTGCCGCCGTTGATCATTTCTTCCATGAAGCCTTCGCAGCGGCCCAGGGCGTGCTGCTGTTCCAGGAAGTACTGGGCGGACTTGCCCCCTACTTTACGGGTAATCACCACGGACCACAGGGAGCCACCTACGACCACCAGGCTCATCCACACGCTGTAGTACACCATGACGGCAAACAGGGCCACCACGGTAACGGCGGACACCAGGAGCTGGGGAAAGGACTGGGAGATCACCTGGCGCAGGGCTTCTACGTCATTGGTGTAATAGCTCATCACGTCCCCGCGTTTGTGGGTATCAAAGTACCGGATGGGCAGGCTTTCCATATGGGCGAACAGTCGTTCCCGGATCTGGCACAGGCAGCCTTGGGTAAAGACGGCCAGGAGCTGATTGTAGGTAATGTTGGCCAGCAGGGAAATCACGTACAGGACGGCCAGGATTTTCACATAGTGGTAAATGATGGGCTGGATCACCGGCCAGGTCAGGTTCTGTTCCCAGGCGGTTTGCAGGGTGGCCACCACCTTCTGCATAAAGATGGAGGGGATGGACAGGATTACCGAGTTCAGGATAATCAGGCCCACAATGGTGGGAAACAGCCGGGGGTAGAAGCGCTGGAGGGTCAGGATGAACAGTTTGGCCTGGCTCCAGCTGAGGATTTTGTGTACCTGGGGTTTACGCTGGGTCATAGGCCAGCCCTCCCTTCTCTGCCCCGGATTGGGCCAGTTTTTCGTCGGTCTTTTGGAGGTTCTGGGACCGGGCCATTTCCTGGTAGATGGTATTGGTCTGGAGCAGTTCTTCGCTGGTGCCTACGGCGTTGATTTTGCCTTTGTCCATGACGATAATCCGGTCGGCGTTTTCCACGGAGGCCAGGCGCTGGGCAATAATCAGCTTGGTGGTGCCGGGCAGGAAGTCCCGCAGGGCCTGCCGGATGGCGGCATCGGTTTTGGTATCCACAGCGGAGGTGCTGTCGTCCAGGATAAGAATCTTGGGTTTCTTCAGCAGGGCCCGGGCAATGCAGATGCGCTGCTTCTGACCCCCGGAGACGTTGGCGCCTCCCTGCTCAATCCAGGTGTTGTAGCCGTCGGGGAAGCGCTGGATGAATTCGTCGGCGCAGGCCCACTCACAGACCTGGCGCACTTCTTCGTCGGTGGCGTTTTCGTTGCCCCAGCGGATGTTGTCCGCTACGGTGCCGGAAAACAGCAGGTTCTTCTGGAGGACCATGGCCACGCTGGAACGCAGGGTTTCCAGGTCGTAGCGGCGTACGTCCAGGCCGCCTACTGCTACGGCGCCGTCGGTAACGTCGTAGAGCCGGGGAATCAGCTGAACCAGGGAGGATTTGCCGGAGCCGGTACCGCCTACAATACCGATGACTTCTCCGGAATGGATATCCAGGTTAATGTCTTCCAGCACCGGGTCGCCGTTTTGGGCGTCGTACTGAAAATAGGCGTGGTCAAAGACAATGGAGCCGTCCCGGACTTGTGTTTCGGGGTCCGGGGGCGATACCAGGTCGCTCTGTTCGTGGAGGACCTGCTCCACCCGCTTGACGGATTCTTCAGTAAAGGTCAGCAGCACGAAAATCATGGACAGCATCATCAGGCTGCCCAAAATTTGAAAGCTGTAGGTCAGCAGCGTGGAAAACTGGCCGATGTCCAGGGCCTGGCCCTGGGTGGTAATGATCAGTTTGGAGCCTACCGTGAGCAGGAACACCATGATGCCGTAAACGCAGATCTGCATCAGGGGGTTGTTCAGGGCGATATAGCGCTCGGCGTTGGTAAAGAGCCGCTGGACTTCCCTGGCGGTGACGTTGAATTTGCTGATTTCGGTATCCTGGCGGACGAAGGATTTCACCACCCGGATGCCTTTGATGTTCTCCTCCACTTTGCTGTTCATGGCGTCGTACTGGGGAAAGCCGCGTTTCAGCATAGGCATGGCTTTTTTGGCGATGGCGTACAGGCCGTAGCCCAGCACGGGGATTACCACCACAAAGCCCATGGCCATAAACCCGCCCATGTAGTAGGCCATAAAGAAGGAAAACAGCAGGTTGAAGGGGGCCCGGAAGGCGGTGCGGATCAGCATCATAAAGGCCATCTGGATGTTCTGGATGTCCGTGGTCAGCCGGGTTACCAGGGAGGCCGAGGAAAACCGGTCGATGTTGGAGAAGGAAAATTCCTGAATCTGGTAGAACATGTCCTGCCGGAGGTTTTTGGCAAAGCCGCAGGAGGCTTTGGCGCAGGTCATACCGGCGGCGTAGCCGCAGAGCAGTCCTAAGAGTGCCATGACGCAGAGAATCCAGGCGTAGTGGCCAATGCGGTCGGGGCCGCAGCCGGCCTTGATTTCGTTGATCATCAGGGCAATTTCATAGGGAATCAGGGCTTCAAAGCAGACTTCTCCCAGGACCAGCACAGGGGTCAGGAGCATGGAGGTCCGATATTCTCTTACAGATTGAAAAAGGAGTTTCCAACCTTTTTGCATGAAATCACTTCGCTTCTGCTTGAATTTGTTCTTGGGGTGCTGCGGGGCGTTTGCCGCTCATGAGACGGGCTGCGGTGGCGGCCAGGAGCTGCTGGGCTTCGGCCGGGTCTTCGGTATCCATAACGGACTTTTCAAAGGGGCAGATGCCGGTTTTCATCCGGTTTTCAATCATGGCAATTTCCGTTTGGAAGAACACGGGGATATGGTGTTTTTCCAGGTATTCTTTGCCGGCGGTGCTGATGATGTAGGTATGGACTTCTTTGACGCCGCCAAGGGTAAAGAGCATGGCAGCGGCCTTGCCTACAATCTTATCTACGGCAACGGCGCCCTTTAACAGTTCGGGCTGGGCCCGCAGTACTTTCAGAAGGGGCATCACGCCTTTGGCGGTATCCGTGAAGACCACCTGGCCGTCCTGAAGGATGGCAATGGACTGGCCTTCGTGGACGATTTTATGCATTTCGCTTTGGATCAGGGCTTCCAGCGCCTGATTTTGGGTATGGTTTTCTTTCATTATATTCTCTCCTATCTGTTCCTTGGTGGGAACGTTGGTATTTGTATTCGCCGCAGGGGCGGTTTTTCCTGCCTGGGCAAGGCCCAGGGCCCGGAGTACCCGGGGCAGGATCAGCAGTTGGAGGACAATGCCGGGCAGCCCTTGGAGGATAAAAACAAAGAGCAGCAGGCCCAGGGCTTTGCCGTTAAATAGGAACAACCCTGACACCAAAAGCACCCGGACCAGGCGGCCCAGCACCATGGAGGCAACGAGAGCCGGCAGCAGCCCCCACCCCCGGTTCCAGAAGTGGCCGGTGGCCCAGCCGTAGGTGCCCAGCTCGCCGATCATCAGGGGCAGCATGGGAAAGGCCGGGGGCATGCCGGTAAGCACGCTGGAAATCAGGGGTGTCAACACCCCGATGACCGCACCCCAGAAGGGGCCCAGAAGGAAGCCCGCCAGCAGCACGGTAAAGTGCATGGGCAGCAGCACCGTTCCCTGGACGCCGAAGGCGTGACCGGTGACAAAGGGTATGAGAATGCCCAGGGCGATGAGAAGTCCCGCCTGGGTTAGGTTATGGGGATGGTATTTGGACATGATGTCGCCTCGCAAAATATATAGAGTTGATAGGTATATTATACAGCAAATGGGGTGTGGAGACAAAAGTCAATCAACGGTTGGTGGGGTGCGGGCGGTGCCCGTTGGGAAACTTGGTTTTGAACCCCATCCCGGCCGCTTTTTATTCTCGGTTGCGGCCACCCTTCCCCTTCTCCTGTTCGCATAGCGAACAGGTAAGTGGAAGGCAAATCGCGGCCGGGGCCGCGAAAAACTGGGATGGCCCGCTGGGCCCCCTCCTCCCCCGCATTGTCTCATGAAAAACGCCAAGCAAAAGGGCTTGGCGTTTTGCTTGGCGTTGTAACTGCTAGGTTATTTAACCCGTTTGGCGTCTTCCAGCAGGGTCATTTTCATTTTGTAATAGGTGGGGCTCATATCCAGGTAGTGGATATGGGGGTTGGCGAAGCGCTGTTCTTCGGGCCAGATTTCGTTGACCAGCTGGATTTTCACGAAGTTGCGGATGCTTTCCAAAGAGGGAGAGGGTTTGGTGCGTTTGCCGTTTTTCAGCACCAGTTCCTGGAGTTCTTTGAAGTTGCAGCCGGTGAAGGACAGTCGTTTCCAGGGACGGTGGGTATCCACAAAGTGGAATTCTTCTCCATCCACGGGCTTTTCGTCTTCCATGGTCAGCAGGTCGGCAATGGCATGGCCATTGGGGTCATACACCCGGTACACGCCTTTGCGGCCGGGGTTGGTAATTTTTTCGAAGGTTTCGGAAACCTTGATTTTGGGGATAATGGCTTTGTCCTTATGGACGGCCACCAGTTTGTACACGGCACCGAAAACGGGGTCGCTTTTGGCGGTAATCAGGCGTTCGCCTACGCCAAAGGAATCCACGCAGCCGCCCTGGTCCAAAATGGAGCCAATGGTGTATTCATCCAGGCTGTTGGAGATGACGATAATGGCGTCCTGCAGGCCGGCTTCGTCCAGCATTTTCCGGGCTCTCTTGGACAGGTAGGCCAGGTCGCCAGAGTCGATGCGGATGCCTTTCAGCCGTTTGCCCATGGGTTCCAGGACTTCGTGGGCCACTTTGATGGCGTTGGGTACGCCGGAATCCAGTACGTCATAAGTATCTACCAGCAAGATGGCGTTATCCGGATAGATTTCGGAGAAGCGTTTGAAGGCGGTATATTCGTCGTCATAGTACATGACCCAGCTGTGGGCCATGGTGCCGCTGACGGGGATGCCGAACATTTGGCCAGCCAATACGGTTGCAGTGCTGGCGGCACCGCCAATGTAGGCTGCCCGGGCGCCGTAGACGGCTGCGTCCATGTTGTGGGCGCGTCTGGCACCAAAGTCGGAGACGGCACGGCCTTCGGCGGCTTTTACGATCCGCTGGGCCTTGGTGGCAATCAGGGATTGGTGGTTAATCTGGCACAAGATGGCGGTTTCCACCAGCTGGGCGTCAATCAGGGGTGCATACACGGTCAGCAGGGGTTCGTTGGGGTACACAATGGTGCCCTCGGGCATGGCGTACACGTCTCCCCGGAAGTGGTAATCCTTCAGCCATTCCAGGAAATCCTCACTGAAGGTATGCAGGCTGCGGAGGTATTCGATATCTTCGGCACTGAAATGCAGGTCTTCCAGGTAGTCCAGCACCTGTTCCAGTCCGGCAAAGATGGCAAAGCCGCCATCGTCAGGGTTGTTGCGATAAAAAACATCAAAGGATACGTAGTCGTCCCGGTCCCGTTCCTTGTCTTCAAAATACCCGTTGGCCATGGTCATTTCGTACAGGTCAAATACCATGGACAAGTTTCTAGCGTCACATTGTTTCATGTTAGTCTTCTCCTCGTTACTGCGGCTGAGCACCGCGTATTTCCCGGACTGGGAGAAACCTCCGGCCAGGTATTGCTATTGGTAACAATTGTACCACGTTTATAACCAGTTTTGGCAAAAAATTCTAAAAGTTGGGGATTTGAGATATAAATGGCGGGGATTCCGGGGAACTTGGCTGGACTTTCCTGCTTATTTAGTTTCTTTAGTAAGCAGGACAGTTATTGAAGCTAGAGATTTCTTTACTTTCTTCAGAATTAACAACCAAACAGAATGTAAAAAACGAGCCTGCAATTGGTTTTCCCTTTTGCAGAGTCGTTTTTTGCTTTGGCTCGTGCATTGTCTTGCGGCGGTGCCTTCCCATTTTCCAGAGCACTTGTGCTCCCCTGCTCTCTCAGCGTTTTTGCAGGGTTCTGAGACCGGGGAAGTGTTCACCAAGCCATTCGCAGCAATAGACCAGCAGGGTGGCGGTTCTTCTCAAGGCGGCTCTGGCTTTATAGACCTGGGTCATGGTAATCCAGCCAAGGGCGGCGCCGGCCAGTACGTCCAAGGGGTAATGGACGCCCACGTAGGGTCTGGAGATGGCCACCAGGGCGGCTAGTACCAGCAGAGGGGTGCCCAATTTCCGGCTATACTTCAGGCCTGCGGCGGCCAGGGCAAAGCAGCCAACGGCGTGGTTGGAGGGAAACGAGGCATTGGCAGCGTGGGGCAGCAGTTGGGTGACGGCCAGAACGGTAAAGGGTCTGGGTCTAAACCAGAGGGTGCCAAGGCCGGTACCGATGGCCAGGGCCAGGGCGGTGCCCAGGACGGCCAGCATGACGAAAATTCGGTTTTCGAACTGTTTCTGGGGGCTGCTGCCTTTGAACCACAGGGCGGCAAACACCAGCAGGAAGGCCAAGGGGCCGTACTGGCTCACCAGTTTCATAAAGTGGTCCAGGACGGCGGAGTGGCCGGCCAGGGAGTTGATGAAGATGAAAAGCTGCGTGTCACATTGCAGTAGGGTGTGGAGCATGGGGTTTACCTCCTGAAGATAGATTTTATAGGGTTATTACAGAAGTGACTTGAGTAAGGTAACGTCCTATACTTTTCTGCGAAAAGTATAGAGGTGTTTTTGGGAATATTTTGCCCTCCGGGGAGTCGTATCCATGCAGTAGGGTGTGGAACATGGGGTTTACCTCCTGAAGATAGATTTTATAGAGTTATTACAGACGTGGCTTGAGTAAGGTAACGTCCTATACTTTTCTGCGAAAAGTATAGAGGTGTTTTTGGGAATATTTTGCCCTCCGGGGAGTCGTATCCATGCAGTAGGGTGTGGAACATGGGGTTTACCTCCTGAAGATAGATTTTATAGAGTTATTACAGACGTGGCTTGAGTAAGGTAACGTCCTATACTTTTCTGCGAAAAGTATAGAGGTGTTTTTGGGAATATTTTGCCCTCCGGGGAGTCGTATCCATGCAGTAGGGTGTGGAGCATGGGGTTTACCTCCTGAAGATAGATTTTATAGGGTTATTACAGACGTGACTTGAGGTAGGTAACGTCCTATACTTTTCTGCGAAAAGTATAGAGGTGTTTTTGGGAATATTTTGCCCTCCGGGGAGTCGTATCCATGCAGTAGGGTGTGGAGCATGGGGTTTACCTCCTGAAGATAGATTTTATAGGGTTATTACAGACGTGACTTGAGGTAGGTAACGTCCTATACTTTTCTGCGAAAAGTATAGAGGTGTTTTTGGGAATGAGTGGCCCATCCGAGGCGCTGCGCGCCCCACCTTCCCACATTGGACTGCTGTTGTTGTGGGAAGGCAGCGGCCTGCGGCCGCAAATACTTGGATAAACTTCCTTCGTCGCCTTGCGGCGACACTTCCTACACTCTTGCAGGAAGCGTTCTAGGAATGTACTGGTCAATTGGTAATCGTTAGTATAGTGTCACCACTACATTAACTATCAAACCACCTGCTGCACAGACCAGCACCGTCCCCCATCCAGGTTTTAGCGGCCTACGGCCGCTTGCCTTCCACTTACCTGTTCGTCACTTGGTACGAACAGGAAAAGGGGAAGGTCGGTCCTGCCCTAATTCTAAAGCAGGACCGGGATGGGGTTCTCCCCTTCTCTTTTTGGTTTTCTTTAGGATACGGCAGAATTCTAACCAACTTCTAAACAGATTGACAACATCCTGTGAAATTTTGTCCTCTTTATGTAAATAGGGAAAGGCCCTCCTGGGTGGTGTTGGCCCGGGAGGGTCTTTTTCAGCTGCAGCAAGGGATTTCTGCAGCTGCGTTCTAACGGGCTGCCCAGCTGGGAGGTTTCTTTCAGCTTGGCAGCGGGAAATTACTTGGTAGGTATTCTCCCCCATCATTGTGCAAACTGGGAGTTATACAGTTGTGTATAGAAGCCGTTTTGGGCCATGAGGGTGTCGTGGGTGCCTTGTTCGATGATTTTGCCGTCCCGCATCACAAGAATCTGGTCGGCGCTGCGGATGGTGGAGAGTCTATGGGCTACGATGAAGCTGGTGCGGCCTTTCATGAGTTTGGCGAAGGCGGCCTGGATTCTCAGTTCGGTGCGGGTATCGATGGAGCTGGTGGCTTCGTCCAAGATGAGCATGGGCGGCAGGGCCAGCATGACTCTGGTGATGCACAGGAGTTGTTTCTGGCCTTGGCTCAGGCTGTCATCGTCCACTACGGTATCCAGGCCCTGGGGCAGCCGGCGGATAAATTCCCAGCTGTGGGCTTCTTTGGCGGCATGGATGATTTCTTCTTCGGTGGCGCCGGGTTTGCCAAAGGCGATGTTCTCCCGGATGGTGCCCTGTTTCAGCCAGGTTTCCTGGAGGACCATGCCGTAGGTTTTCCGCAGGGAATGGCGGTCCACGGTCTGGGTATCCTGGCCGTCGATGGAGATGGTGCCCTGGTCCACGTCGTAGAAGCGCATCAGCAGGTTGATGAAGGTGCTCTTGCCGCAGCCGGTGGGTCCTACGATGGCGGTGGTTTGGCCGGGTTCTACGTGGAAGTTGAAGTCTTCGATGAGTTTCTTGTCTTTTACGTAGGAGAAGTACACGTGCTGGATATCCATTTTGCCGTCTTTAAAGGCCAGCTGCGCCTGGGGATCCGGGCTCTGGGGCTGGGCGTCGATGAGGGTAAATACCCGGGCGGCGCAGGCCATGGCGTTTTGGAGCTCGGTGACTACGGAGCTGATGTCGGTAAAGGGTTTCATATACTGGTTGGCGTAGTACAGCAGTACGGTCAGGTCGCCTACGGTAATGGTGCCGCTGAGGATCCGGAAGGCGCCCAAAAGGGCCACCAGGGCGTAGATGACGTTATTGACGGCACGGGTGGAGGGGTTGGTCAAGGAGCTGTAGAACAGGGCGTGCTGGGTATAATGCTGCAGGTCTTTGTTCAGGACGTCAAATTGTTCCGAGGCTTTGGCTTCGTGCCGAAAGGCCTTCACCACTTTTTCGCTGCCCACCATTTCGTTGATCAGGGCGGTCTGGCGGCCCCGAACGGCGGTCTGCTGGCGGAACATATGGTAGGAATGGGTGGCGATAAACTTGGCGGCGAAGAAACTGACGGGGGTCAGCACCACGATCATCAGGGAGATTTCCACGTTCTTGGTGAACATGATGTACAGAGTCACCAGGATGGTGATGATGCCGGTAAACAATTGGGTAAAGCCCAGCAGCAGGCCGTCAGAGACCTGGTCCACATCGGCAATGACCCGCTGCACCAGGTCGCCGATGCTCTGGCCGTCCAAATAGGACAGGGGGAGCACCTGGATTTGGCGGATGGCCTTGGCCCGGATATCCCGGACGGTGCGGTAGGTCAGCCGGTTGTTGATGAGGTTCATAATCAGGGTGGCCAGGCTGGACAGGGCCACCAGGGCGATAATCCGGGTAAGATACCGGCCTACCAGGGCGAAGTCCACCCGGCCGGCACCTACGATGCCGTCGATGGCCCGGCCAAAGAGCACGGGTACGTACAGCTGCAGCACCACGCTGACGCCGGCCAGCACGATGCTAAGGACCAGAAGAATCCGGTAGGCGTCAATGACGTTCAGGACTTTTTTCAGGGTGGTCAGGCTGGTGACGTTTTCGTCCTGGGGCAATTCTTCCAAGAGCTTTTCGTCTTCTTGGTTCAGGTTCTTTTTGTCCGTCATAATGCTGCCTCCTCGTCATCCAGTACCAAAGGCCGGTCTTTAGGCCGTTCTTCCGGGTACTGGGAATAATAGATTTCCTGATATACTTCACAGTTCTGCATAAGCTGGTCGTGGGTCCCCTTGCCCACCAGTTTGCCGTCGCTGAGCACCAGAATCTGGTCGGCGTAGCGGACGCTGCTGGTGCGCTGGGACACGATGAATACGGTCATATTGCCTTCCAGCTTTTTGATGGCCTGCCGCAGTTTCAGGTCGGTGACAAAGTCCAGGGCGCTGGCGGAGTCATCCAGAATCAGGATATCCGGCTTCCGCACCAGGGCCCGGGCAATGGTCAGCCGCTGTTTCTGGCCGCCGGACAGGTTCCGGCCGTTCTGCTCCAGCTGGTAGTCCAACTGGCCGGGCTTACCCTCCACTACCTCATGGGCCTGGGCAGTATCTATGGCCTGCCACAGTTCCTCGTCGGTGGCGTCTTCCTTGCCCCATTTCAGGTTGTCCCGGATGCTGCCCTCAAACAGGGTAGCCCGCTGGGGCACCACGCCGATGCGTTCATGCAAGGCGCCTTCTGCGTAATCTTTGACGTTCTTGCCGGCGATTTCCACAATACCGGAGGTGGCGTCGTAGAACCGGGGAATCAGGTTCACCACGGTGGATTTGCCGCTGCCAGTACCGCCGATGATGCCGATGGTCTCACCGGGCTGGGCGGCAAAGTCTATATTGGTAACGGCTTCGGCGCCGGAGCCTGCATAGGCAAAGGACACGTGCCGGAAGGCTACTTCGGGTACTCCTGCCTGGGGCTTGGTCAGCTGCACACCCGCTTTGGGGAAGTCCATGCCGGGCTTTACCTGCATGACGGATTCCAGCCGCTCAGCGCAGGCAATGGATTTATTGATGGTAATGATCAGGGCTGCCAGTTTTACCAGCTCGATGATCATCTGGGCCATGTAGTTGTAAAGGGCTACTACATCGCCCTGGGCCAGGCCGCCCAGGTTCACCCGCAGGGCGCCTTCCCGAATCAGGACCACGGTAGCCAGGTTCACCAGCAGGTAGGTGGCCGGGTTCATCAGGGCGGAAAGTTTCCCTACGGTTTCGTTCATATGGGTCAGAAATTCGTTTTTTTCATCAAATTCCTTGACTTCGTCCTTTTCCTTACAGAAGGCCCGGATTACCCGGACGCCGGTGAGGTTTTCCCGGGTGGTCCCCAGGAGCCGGTCCAGGGCCTGCTGGGCTTTGGTGAAAAGCGGAATGCTCTTGATCATAATGCCCAGCACCACAGCGCTAAGGATGGGAATGGCCACCACGAAAATCAGGGCGCAGCGCACATCAATGGTGAAGGCCATGACCATGGAGCCAAACACCACGAAGGGGGACCGGAGCAGCAGGCGCAGGGCCAGGTTGAGACCGGTCTGGACCTGGTTCATGTCGCTGGTCATCCGGGTAATCAGGGTGTCCGTGCCCAGGGTGTCCAGCTCGGTATAGGACAGCGCCTGGATGTGGTCGAACAGGGCTTGGCGCAGGCTGGTGGTAAAGCCCACGGCACCTTTGGCAGCGTACCACTGGGCGGTAAAGGAGAAGCCCACTTCCAAAACGGCCAGTCCCAGCATCAGCCAGAAGCACAGCCAAATGTAGTGGGTATTGCCGCCCACAATGCCTTTGTCGATGATGTCCGCCACCACCAGCGGCACCAATAGGCTCATCAAGGCTTCCAATAATTTAAAGAGCGGTGCCAGCACGCACTCTTTTTCATACCCCTTAAAATAGGGCCATAAGGTTTTCAACATTTTCTTCACCCCTCATCAATTTCTGTACTTATCATAGCACGGGAGATGGTATATAATTTATATATCATCTGTGTATATCTATTTAATTTCTATATAGGAGGAAGCGCTATGAATTCAGAACAGCTGATTTGTTTTGCGGCGGTGGTCCAGGAAGGCACCATTTCCGGGGGTGCCCGGCGGCTGAACCTGTCCCAGCCTCCGGTGTCCCTGCAAATCAAGAATCTGGAGAAGGAATGCGGGGTAAAACTGCTGGAACGGGGAGCCCGGCAGATTCGGCTCACCGAAGCCGGAAAGGTGCTGTACGACTACGCCCAAAAGATACTGGAGCTGCAGCAGGCAGCCCAAAGCGATATGCGGAGTTTTCAGGCGGGAAACAAGGGTAGTCTGCGGCTGGGAATCATCTCCTCCGGGACTGGGGAAAAATTCCTCAAGGGTCTGACCCACTTTACCCTGGAGCACCCGGACGTGCCCTTCCAGGTGTATGAGGCCAATACGTATGGGCTCCTGGAGGCTCTGGATAAGGAAAAAATTGAGCTGGCCCTAATCCGCACCCCCTTCCCTGCTGCCGGATTGGAACGGACGGTACTGACCCAGGAAGCCTTTGCGGCGGCGGGGTCAGCCACCATGCTCTACGGCCTGCCTGACACCCTGACCCTGAAGGAGCTGGCGGGGCGGCCGCTATTGGTGTACCGGCGGTGGGAAGCCATTCTCCGGGACCTGGGGGACCGTGAACGAGCCCCAGCTGGTAAGCCAGGTGTGCCTGGTGCGGAAAAAAGGACGGAAGCTGGGGGAAGCGGAAAAGGCGTTTTGGGGAGAGTTTAAAGGGAAAAGCGGGGAATGAAAAGGCGTTCCCGCATAGGAAGAAAAGCCTATACGGGAACGCTGGTTGTGCTTATTTAGGTTTCTTGCATCACCTGCTTGTTTTCTACATCATTTATTGTTAAAATGATGTAGAAAAATTTCCAGGGAGGTGTTGGAATGCGGGATTTTGCCTACGAGGCGATGGTGCAAAAGCTATTGTCGCTGGAACTGCTGCAGCAGCTGACGGCCATTCACGAGTGCAAAGGGCGGCAGGATTTATTTCTTGAAGCAAACAGAGATGAACTGCAACCTCTGGCTGAAGTGGCCCTAATCCAAAGCACCGGAGCTTCCAACCGGATTGAGGGTATTTTCACCAGTGACCAGCGGCTGAAGGAGCTGGTGAGCCACAAGGCGGAGCCCCACAATCGTTCGGAGCAGGAGATTGCTGGCTACCGGGAAGTGCTTGCCACCATCCACGAGAGTTACCCCTACATTTCTCTGTCTCCACGGGTCATCTTGCAGCTGCACCGGGATTTATATTCTTTTTCAGGAAGCAGTCAAGGGGGCAGTTATAAGGACGCGGACAATATGATTGCAGAAACGGATGCGGCAGGAAAGCAGCGTACGCGGTTTGTCCCGGTTCCTGCTTTTCAGACGGCAGAAGCCCTGGAAGCCTTGTGCGCCAGTTTCAACCAGGCCTGGCAGGAGGAAAAAATCGACCGGTTGCTGCTGATTCCCCTATTTGTGCTGGATTTTCTGTGCATTCACCCGTTTAATGATGGCAACGGTCGGATGAGCCGGCTGCTCACTACCCTGCTGCTGTACAAAGCGGGGTATATTGTGGGCAAGTATATCAGCCTGGAGATGATTATCGAAAATTCCAAGGAAACGTATTACGAAGCGCTCCAGGCCAGTTCCACGGGCTGGCACGACAACCAGAACACCTATGCACCGTTTTGCAGTTACTTGCTGGGAGCTATTCTCAAGGCGTACCGGGAGTTTGAGAGCCGGGTGGAGTATTTGGGAGCCAAAAAGCTGTCCAAGACGGAGCGCATCAAGGCGCTGCTGGACCAGACCGTGGGCATCATCACCAAGAAAGAGATTATGACCCGCTGTCCGGACATCAGCAAGATTACCGTGGAACGGACCCTGTCCCAGCTGCTGCAGTCGGGGTTGCTCATCAAGGTAGGCCAAGGGCGCAATACGGGGTATGTGCATAAAGGGTAGGGAAATTAAAAAATCGCCTTGCAAAACCAATTGATTTTGCAGGGCGATTTTTAGTTCTTAATACAGTTTCAACAGTTTTTCGAAGAATTCCACGCTGGGGCGCAGAGCGTCCATGGGGATTTTTTCGTTGACCTGATGGGCTTCGCCCCACCGGGCGTCTTTCTTGTGGGCGGAGAAGCGGAGCACGTCCTGGGATACGTTCCGGTAGTACCGGGTGTCGGTGGCACCCAGCATGAGAACGGGGATCATCAGGACTTTTTCTCCATACATTTCGTGGAGAATCTTCTCGGTAAGCCGGAAGGCGTGGCTGTCCGGGGTGGAGGTTGGCGTGGGGGTCAGGCCAGAAATGTGCTTAATCTTGACTCCTTCCGGCAGGAACTGGGTAAAGTATTTCTGGACGGATTCCACGATATCGCCCTGAAGCACCCGGACGCTGAAGCCGGCTGCAGCATGGGAGGGCAGCACGTTGGGCTGGGTGCTGGCAGAAGCCATGGTGAAGGCAATGGTGGTATGGAGCAAGGCGTCCAGGGCCGGATTCTGCTTGGCCAGGGCGCACAGGTCCTCCCAGCGTCCTTCAGGGTCGGCGTAGATTTCTTTGATGCCTTCGGGCTGCAGGGGTGCGCTGGCAATCAGCTGGTCCTTGGCCAGAGGGGTCAAGCGGTACGGGAAGGGATGGGTTTCGATGTTCACAATGGCTTTGGCCACTGCGCCCAGGGCCGTTCCTGCACCGGGCTTGCTGGAGTGGCCGCCGGGGGAATCTTTGTAGATTTCGTAGTTCACGGCAGTTTTTTCGCCCAGGCCAATGCGGGCGGACAGCCAGCCATCTTTTTCCGGCTGGATAAAGCCGCCTTCATCAAAGATGGTGCCAATGCGGATGCCTTTTTTCTCCAGGTTTTCGGCCAGGCGCTGGGCAGCGTCGGTATCGTTTTCCAGATACACTTCTTCTGCGTAGCCCAGGCTCAGGTACAAGTCGTAATCCGGGCGCCAGCCTTGGGCCAGGAGGTTTTCCACGGCTTCCAGCTCGGACAGCAGCAGGTGCTTGCAGTCGGTGGTACCCCGGCCGCAGACGCAGCCGTCAATAATATCCCCGGAGAAGGGGTCAAATTTCCATTGGCTCCGGTCGCCGATTTCCACCACGTCCTGGTGGCTCATGAGCAGCAGGGGCTGCTTGCCGCTGCCGGTTCCTTTCAAATGGAATTGGAGACCGGCCTGCCCCACTTTGTCCAGTTCCATGAGCTGGTAAATATGGGGGTAAAACTTTTCAAACAAGGCATGGAGTTTTTCAAATTCCTGCCAATCCACCTTGTTCACGTCGGAGTTGGACACGGTGGCACAGCGAATCATGGCCTGCAAATGCGCAGCCAGTTTTTCATCTTCTTGGGTCAAACTCACTTTTCAGCACCTTCTCACCATGCAGGGATCAAGTTGCCCTTGCAGTTTTGTTCGATATATTCTTTGACAGCCGGGCTTTGGAAAATCTTCACGAATTTTTGGTAGGTGGGGTTATCCTTGTCTTCTGCCCGGGCGGCGATGATGTTCACATAGGGGCTGGTATTGTCTTCTTTGGCAATGGCCAGGTCCTGGGACAGGCCGGCGGAGTTGGCGTAACCGGCGTTGACCATGCTGGCTGCGGTATCATCCAGGGAACGGGGCAGCTGGGCTGCTTCCAGTTCGATGATTTGCAGGTGCTTGGGGTTGTCGGTAATGTCGTTGACGGTCAGGCTGGTAGCTGCTACGTTGGGGTTTACTTTGATCAGCCCCAGTTTGCTGAGCATCAGGATGGCACGGCCGCCGTTAGAGGGATCGTTGGGAATGCCAATTTTGTCCCCATCTTTCAGTTCGTTGATGTTCTTGATTTTGGTGGAGTACAGACGCAGGGGAGCCAGGTAGGTCTTGCCGATGCTCACCAGGTTGGTGCCGCTCTTTTTGTTGAAGGCCACCAGGAAGGGTTCATGCTGGTAGGAGTTCAGGTCCAGTTCTTTGCTGGCCAGTGCCTGGTCGGGGGTCACGAAGTCGGA
Source organism: Acidaminococcus hominis (assembly GCF_900291475.1). GTDB lineage: Bacteria > Bacillota > Negativicutes > Acidaminococcales > Acidaminococcaceae > Acidaminococcus > Acidaminococcus hominis. The sequence continues at coordinate 138,081 of NZ_OLMM01000001.1, read as the reverse complement.
GAAGACTTTGACTTCTACGTTCAGGCCCTGTTTGGCAGCTTCCTTCTTTACTACTTCCATGATTTGTTCGGAGTCGCCGGGGGTAATGCCCACGGTAATGGTCTTCTTTTCGGCTGGTGCCGCAGACTTGTCGGCGGTTTTGTCGTTGCCGCAGCCGGTGAGCAGGCTGGCTGCTGCCAGGACGGAAACCAGTCCCAGCAATACTTTTTTCAGTTTCATACACATCTCTTCCTTTCTTTTTTTGAATGACTTAACCAGAACAGTTTTTTCTAGCGTGAAGGTATGAAAAAACGTCATCTGAAAAGATGACGCTGCCTTTGTGCGGTTTCATCTTTCAGGTTGTTCCCGTTGGATTTGGCACCTTCCCTTCCGGGGGTTGCCGCAGCTTCATAGGGCCAATTCCCTCCGCTGCTCTGGATGAAGTATTCAGTTTATGAAGAAATCATACTATAAAGAGGGGATATTTGTCAACAGGGTTTTGGAGGGAGGGAAACACATCGGACCAGTTGGTGCGGCCAATGTACCTGAAGTGTGCTGGTGCCGGGAATCCCCCTATTGCCGGTTGCGGCATTTTCCCTGAAAAGGAAAATGCTATCCCCTTTTGGGGCTAGTGCATGAAGGACGGTAGTCCAACTAGGTCAAAATCTCGAACGTAAAGCAATCTCTAGCTGTAGAAAACTCTGTACCGGATTTTTGGTCGACGTTCTCAACGAGTGTAGTACAGGTATCTTGGTTTTGAACCCCATCCTGGCATTGCCTTCGGCAATGCCTTCCTTCCCCTTTACCTGTTCGCATAGCGAACAGGTAAAGAGAAGGCAAATCGCGGCCAAGGGCCGCGAAAAACCGAGTAAACTTCCTCCGTCAGCCTTTGGCTGACACCTCCTTAGTGGTTCGCCGTGTTCCAATCAGCAGCGTCCTTACAATTAGAAACTTTCTCCGTCAGCCCCCTTTCCACCACCCTACGGGCGGTTCCCCTTCCCCGAGTGGTTCGCATTGTACCAATCATCTTCGCTCTTCGAGCTCGATTCTTGGAATGCTATCACAGAGGTCGCATTAGCCGGTCCTCCATTGCTGCCTTGATGTGGACGACCGGATGCGACTCCCAAACGTGGAAGGTAGTGGCTGCCACCTCCTTAGTGGTTCGCCGTGTTCCAATCAGCAGCGTCCTTACGGACTTGCTTCTTGGACGGCTATCACATGGGGCACGTGTACCAAACAGCTTCTAGAATACCTGTGACGCTGTTTGGACGTGACCGCAACGCTTGAAGGGGGCTTTAAAGGAAAATGCGACACCTTCTCAGTAGTTCGCTGCTAGCTGTTCATCTTCGTCTTGCAGACTAGATTCACAGGCAGCTATCACATGGCTCGCATACACCAAACAGCTTTTGGAATACCCGTATCGCTGTTTGGACACGACCGCAACGTTTGCAGAAGGCATACTAACCCCCCACTGGTCATTTATTAATCAATAGTATAGCGGTTATTACTACATTAGCTTTCAAATCTCCACTACTATCGACCAGCACGTCCGCATCCATGTTTTTGTGGCGCTTGCGCCACATTGCCTTCCACTTACCAGTGCGTTGCTCGGCACGCACTGGAGAAGGGGAAGGTCGGTCCTGCCCTGGTTCTAAAGCAGGACCTGGTTGGGGTTCCTGTTCTGCCATATATTCCATCTTGATTCCTCAACAACTTGAAGCAATTTTTGTTTTCATCCCCCCATCCCCGCTGACCGCACGTCCATTTAAAGGCTCCAACCTTTGGGAGACGCATCCGGTCCGCCATAACATGGGTCCAAAGGCGGGCCGGCTAATGCGTCCCCTGTGATAGCGGCCTGCAAAGCAAGTCCGTAGGACGTAGCTGCGCAGCTAGCCGCGAACCACTAGGGGGGAGCTGGCAGCCACGCTAGTGGCTGACTGAGCGGGGATTCCCGGCACCACATCACTTCAGGTCCATTGGCCGCAACAACCCGCCAGCCCCCTGTGAAAAAGCGTCAGTTATTCTTTCGAACAACTGACGCTTTCGTGGGGTTTGTTTTCTTACTTGACTTAGCTTTTTCTCTATTTTTTAATCTGGCTGCCGTACACGTCCCGGAATACGTGCTGGGCTTTGTCGTCTTGGTCGTTGACCCGGAGGCGTTCGATTTTATGCCGGTCGTTGTCTTTGCCGGAAACCCGGTCTACCCGGAAGTGGTCGGCTTCTGCGACTTTTTGGATTTCGGGGCCAAATTCACCCAAAGAGCGGCCCATATTGCCATCTACAGGGGCGCCGTTTTGCAGGGCTCTATAGATGATGGCTGCGTATTCATAACGAGTCATCGTACGGTTACCTTTAAATTCGCCGTCCGGATAGCCTTTCAGGTAGCCTCTGTCGGCCAAGGTCTTCACGTAGGTATAAGCCCAATGGTCTTTAGGTACATCGGGGAAGTCAACGTTCTGGGCTGCGGGGCTTGCTGGGGTTTGTCCGGCCATGAGCTGCTGGATTATGGCGCTTTGCTTGGCTACCAGCTGCTTCAGCTCCAGTACGTCTTTGGCCAGGGCTATCCGGGAACGGGTGACGTGGTTGTGCTGGCCCAGTTTAAAGGTGACGCCGGCGTTCACCAGGTTTTCTCCTCCAGCGAAGGAACCGCCTACGGAGAACATCACGTCTTCGGTGGGGCGATAGAAGGCGCCTACGGCCACTGCATTGGCTCCTTTGTAATTGCCATAGCCGGCTGCAAAGTCCCATTTGTCATCGGGGTCAAAGTCCTGGGGATGGAGTGCGGCCAGAGCTGCTGCGCCAGCTCCTACCCGTTCTACCTGGTCGCCCAGTTTGTTGATGCGGCTGCCCAGCTGTGCTGCGGAATTGTCTATTTTTTGTTCTAAATTCCGCGTTACATTATAGACCTGGCCGCCGTTTACCACATCTTTGGACCCTTCGGAAATGTCTCCGTTCTTCACATTGGTGATTTTGGCGTTGTTCACGTTCACTTCGTTATCGCCCAGGGTAATGGTGGTATTGCCTCCATTGCTGATGGAGGTGATACCTGTCAGGTCTTTGGCCAGCCGCACCTTTAGGTTGTCTTTGCCGTCAGAGACCACGCCGATATTATCTGCGGCGGTGAGTTTTCCCTGGTCCGTAATACCGCCGATAACGTTCACCTGGTTGTTCAGCTTCTTGGCGATGACATCTCCGGTATCGCCGCCGTACTTCATGCCGTCGTCCAGGGTGGCTACCTGATGTTCTCCAGTTTTGTCTTCGTAAACGATGCGGGTAATACCGTCCTTGCCGTCTACTCCGGCAGCGCCGCTTGTGCCGTCCTGGCCGTTATAGCCGTTCTTCACGGAAATATCCACGGCATTGGTGCCATCCTTGCCGTTGGTCCCGGCAGGTCCGGTGAGACCGATATGGCCGACCCCATCTTTGCCGTTAATGGCCACTGCGTCCTTGCCGTCTGCGCCTTTGATGGAAATGCCATCGTTGCCGTTAATGCCCACTTCGCCTTTGTCGCCCTTGACGGAGATGCCGTCCTTGCCGTCGATGCCTACGCCGGAAACGCCGTCCTTGCCGTTAATGCCCATATGGCCGTCCGTACCGTCCTTGCCGTCTTTGCCCGGCCCACCAATATTGAGATTTTCGGAAAGGTCCACAGTATATTCCTTGCCGCCGGCAGCATTGGTGCCTTCGGTGACGGTCAGGTTCTTGTTAGCCCCGGCCTTTACGGTGGTGTGCTTACCGGCTTCGGCGGTGACGTTGGTAATCTGGGTGTTAATGGTCTTGATGGCGTCTGCGTTTTTGCCCACTTCGTTGGCCAGGCTGTAGAGCTGGCTGCCGTTGACGGCATCGGTGCTGTCGGCGCTGATCTTTCCGGCTGCCACGTTGATGATCTGCCGTTCACTGTCTTTAGCTCCTACGCTGACCACGCCAGTTGGGCTAGTGCCTGCAAAGTTCCCATATTCCCGGGTGGTTCCGTCGGAAAGGGTGATGGTCCCCTTGGTCTCACTGGTGGCCGCCCGGTCGGCGGAACCAGCTCCAAGGACCACGCTGTTCGCCTGGGTGGTGGTCACGCGGCTGCCCAGGACGAAGGTATTATTTTGGGCTACGTTATTGCTCACGCCTACTGCGGCGGAGCTGAGGCCGGACACCTTGTTGCCATTGCCCACAGCCGTAGAGGAAAGGGCCGAGGCTTCGTTGCCTACCCCCAAAGCGGAGGACCACTGGCCAGTGGCTTTGTTGGAATACCCAGCAGCTGCGGCCCGGTCGCCGGCTTCCGAATAGAGGCCAGCTGCCAAGCTGTAATTCCCGGCCTTGGAATTATCACCGATAGCAACGCCGCCGGCGGAATTGGCTCCGGTGCCGATGGCAATGTTGCCAAAAAGGTAGTTGCCGTCCGGGGAGCCTGCGGTGGCACCGTCGCCGATGGCCACGCCGTGCTTGCCGATAGCCTGGCTGCCGTTGCCGATGGCCACGGTGTTGTCTGCGGTGGTCTTAGTGCCATAGCCAATGGCTACCGATTCGAAGCCTTTTGCCGAAGCATTTACGCCGGCTGCCAGTGCGTTTCGGCCTTTGGCGCCATCGTTGTTGTAGTTGGAACCGTCGCCCTGCTCGTCGCTCTTTACGCTATAGTAGTGGGCGGCAGAACCAGCAGCGGAACTTACGGCTTTTTTCAGCTGGGCTACGTTTACCGCATCGGTATCGGCGGAGCCGGCTGCCACGCTGGTAATCTGACGGGTAAGGCCGTTATCCGCATCGCCCACAGAAACGGCCGCTGCGGTGGCTTTCCAGGTGGAACTGGTATCGGTGGAGGCTGCGTTGGTGGACAGGTCGTAGCCCGCTGCGCCTTTGTCTACCGCCGCCTTGGACTGGTAGCCCAGGGCTACGCCGCCCTCCTGGCTGACCAGGGCATCATAACCCAGGGACGTGGTATTGGCCACAGAACGGGTTTCAGCCTTGGACAAACCACCGATGGCAATGGTGTTTTCTGCCGTAACTGTATGCTTGTCCCCCATGACAATATTATTGGAAGCATTTGTTATGGTATTCTGGAACCCGGCAATATAGTTCAGCTTGGCAGGGGTGCTGGAGGAACCGGTAATGGTGTTGCTGACCCCGGAAATCTGGGTCAGCAGGGTATAATCCGCCGTGTTGCCGCCGCCAATGGCCAGGGTAGAACCGCCGCCGTTGGCATCTTTCAGCATGCCTTTCAACTTATCCCGCAGTGCATTGGGCGATGCATTGTCAAAATTAAGGTCCAAAGCCGATACATCAGTAACAGAATTGGTAATTTCATTGCCGGCACCAAAGACCAAAGCTCCGTTGGAATTGTATACCCTGTTTATAATGGAACTATGAATTAAGACAACTTCGAAACTATTTCTTAATGTGAATCTCGTGGTATACTGGAGGCGATCAATGAAAAAGGAGATAATCATCATGTCACGCACGCGCCGTCATTTCACGTCGAAATTCAAATCCGATCTCGTCATCGAGCTGCTCAAGGGTGAGAAAGACCTCAACACGCTGGCGGCTGAGAACGAAATCCTGCCGAACCTCTTGCGGAACTGGAAGAACGAGTTTCTCAGCAAGGCAAGCATCATATTCGATGATTCCAGAGAGGACAACCTCAATCAAAAACTCGAGACCGAGCGGAAGGAGAAAGCCTCCTATGCCCGCAAAGTTGGCCAACTCACCATGCAGGTGGATTGGTTGAAAAAAAAATCTGAGGAAATTCTTGGACCGGACTACGAGAAACAGTATTCTCCAAAACCTTTCGAGGAGTGAGTGCAAGGAGCTTTCCCTTCGGAAAGCAGCAAAGCTGCTCGGCGTCAACCGCACAAGCCAATACTACCACCCCAAAGAGAACACTCCATCAGATGAAGAGCTGGAATGCAAGCGCATCGTCGATCGTTGCCACGCGGACAATCCTGCCTGGGGCGCAAGGCAGCTGGCCTCGCAGCTGCAGCGCCTCGGGCATCAGGCCGGACGACGCAAGACAGCTCGCTATATGCGCGAGATGGGCATCGACGTCATCTATCCGAAGATGAACCTTTCCAAGCGGCAGCAACAAGCGCAGGTGATGCCCTACCTGCTGAAGCATGTGGATATTCAGCAGCCTAACCAGGCATGGTCCATCGACATCACCTACATTCCCCTGGAGCACGGTTTCGTTTATCTGACAGCCATCATCGACTGGTACAGCCGCTGCATTGTTGGCTGGGAGGTGGACGATACCCTGGACACCCGGATGGTCATTGCCGCCGTAAGGAAGGCGCTCCGTATAGCAAAGCCGCAGATTCTCAACTCCGACCAAGGATGCCAGTTCACCAGCAAGGAGTACAAGGCTTTCCTCAAGGAACACAAGATCCGCCAGAGCATGGATGGCAAGAGCCGCTGGGCCGACAACATCAAGATTGAGCGGTGGTTCCGGACATTCAAGTATGAGGAAGCCTATCTCACGCAGTACCGCAACATCCGGGAGGCTCGCAAGGCCATCCGCAACTACATCAACGTGTATAACTTCCAGCGCTGCCACTCAGCCATCGGGAACGTCCCGCCAGCAGAGCGCTACTTCCCGGCACTGCTGCTCAATGCTGCAATGTCTGCTGCCTGATACATTTAGAAATTCATCGATTTTGGTCTTGACAAACGTGCCACTATAGTTGGCCACACCAACAATACTGCTGGCGATGCCGGAGTAAGCGGAGGATGCTGTTTTCGATTCGATGCTGTTTAAAGAACCTGTAATAGTCGCGCCAAAATTCTTTACAGCATTAGTAGTTCCACCACTATAATCAGAAGATGCAATGGAGTACGAGCCTGTTACGGAAGAAAATAATCCATTTGTATAACTATTGGCACCTACCGTTGTAGAAAACAACGACATATTATCAGCCTTTGCATTTGCACTATCGACCTCTGTGTCGCCTAATGCTCCCTTATAATTATGAGTACCAAGCATGACGCTGCCGGAACGGGCATAGGTATTCTGACCAATAGCTACACCAGTTACCATTTTTGATGGATCTTTCGGGAATCCATACGATATGCCAAAGATGCTATCATATTGGGCCTGATTAAAATCAAAAGATCGCTCTAAGCCTCCAACCATATTTTCCACAAAAGCATTGGCACCAATTGCGATACCACCGCCTTGGTCAATATAGTTATTGGTATGTGCACCACCACCGATAACAATATCGCCTGTAGATGGCTGCCCAACGCCGCCAGAGTAGGAAATGGTGGCATTTTTCCCGATAGCCACATTTTCCGCTTTGGGTGCCGAACTGCCCGTCCCATAGGCCACACCTGCTCCGCCGCCAACAGTGGTGTCAGCTGCTCCTGCGACACCGGCACTGCTGAGCAATAGGAACGTACAAAGAGCTGCCATGCTTTTTCCCCCAGCTCTGGCGTTCCCAGATTTTTTCGTGTGGCTTCTTGCCAGTTCGGAGACAACGATGTAACAATGTTTTACTCGACTCCAAATGACTCGATATGCCTTGTTCATAAACCTCGCCCCTTTTCTCGTATTCCATTTTGAGCACAATTAAGAACTGTTCTCTGTATCAAATTATCTTCCATTAGAGGACAATTGTCAATGACTTTTCAGTTTTCTTTTAATTGTTTTTATATTTTATAAGCATTATGTTATTAAACAAAGAATATGATGTAATGAATTTTTCACGAATACGAAATAACTATATAATATGTACAGCGTTTTGTAATATAATTCATTATTTATGTAATAGTACTCAAATTTATGGTACGAAATAAGGATTGTTGTACGTGTGTGAAGTACGTATTTTGGTTATGTAGGTGCGGCCTGGGAACCCTTTGCGTTGGCACGGGGCATCCCCCACTGCCGGCTTTCTGGACACTCCAAACGTTTTAGCGTTTGCTTTTGGGATTGCTTCGTGGGTATAATGGTTGTGACAAAAAGCACTCCACCTGAAGGAGGCATTTTTATGAAAAACGAACAGAAGAAAATCAAGTTTTTGGCCGTATTTTGTCGGTGCAGCCCCGTTCCAAGGTCTGGCGCTATCGGCTGGATAACCGCACCCATGGCATGATTGGTTATAATCTGTTTTTGACGGGAAAGGCGGACGGTGAGGCCAGGGATTTTTCCATTGCCATTTCGGAACGGCAGCAGAACAGACTGCGCTTTCATATTGGTGATGAAATATCTGGAACGGCCTGGACGAAGCAGTATCCCAAGTGGGAATATGCCGACTACTATCGGGCCGGGGCTCTGAAAAAGACGGCGGAAGCTGCTTTTGTAGATGAAGCAAAGGATTCGCCCTGGGTGGGAGAGGTCCCTGCTTTGGAAGTCTATGCCTGGCGCGGCTGCCGCCTGCTGGACAAAAGACGGTGGGGCAGCAAATGCGTCACCTGCAAATGGGCTTGTATGGCCAATGTTGCCATTGAATACGATTGGGGCGTTTCCCAAAAATTCCGGTTCGAGAGCTTTTGCTATGGGCCAAAGAACTGCAAGCTGTATAAAATGGGACCTCCCAGACCGGTGCCCTATATAGGGGACGCCCCTTCTTAGGATTGTGGGGATTTGAACGAGATTTTAACGGAACGGCGCGGCGAGGACGACTGAGGTAAAGGAGGAGCGCTTATGGAGCCTGTGTATTATGAAGTAACCAAAAAAGACTGGAAGCTTTACCAGGAAAGACTTCCGAAATGGCAGGAAGCCTATATGGGAAAATTGGTTCAGGAATACGCGCAGTACCTGCAAGGAAAGGATCCAGCATCAACAAAATTTTGGACCCTTTGGAAAAAAATGCGTGAAGACAAAAAACATCCTGGGGTCAGATGTGAAGTCAGCAAGGGTACCATGATTGATTTTCTGATGCGGTTTCTCTATGACGGTGTTATTACGGACGCAGATTTGGACGGTTTCAGCGAGGAATTGAGAAAATATCTTGTATTCTTTAGAAAATCTATTGAAAGGATGGCTAGAGACCTGCAAGCAGAGGGCCTGGAGCGGCCTTAGGGCCACCCATCCGAGGCGCTGGGCGCCCCACCTTCCCAGCCTGGGACTGCTGTTGGGCTGGGAAGGCAGCGGCCAAGGGCCGCAAATATTGGAATGAAAGGAAAAATATATCGTTTTTGATATTTATGTGCTTTGAAAACTCTCTTCGTCGCCTCCCGGCGCCACCTCCCTCACACTTGATGGATGTCAACTATAAGGCACTACCACGTTTCTAAAATTACTTATTTTTGAGCACAATGTGGAAGGAGCTAAGCAGCACAAAATATATTATTATTGCGGATTTGTTCAAGTAACTGACCTCGCACGCATGCGGGCGCAGGTGGCACCGGCCCTTCCCGTCGCACGTTGTGCGACACCCTCCCCGTGAACGTTGAGGGTTATACAGAGAGTGCTCCTACTGCGGCCAAGGGCCGCGAATAATTGATTAAAAGATGATACCTGGATTAAACTTCTATCGTCGCCTATGGCGACACTTCCTGAGCGGTTCGCCGTATTCCAAGCAGCTGCGTCCTGACGGACTTGCTCCTTGGACGGCTATCGCATGGGCCTTATTAACCAAACATCCTCTGGGATATTTTTGGGGATGTTTGGATGCGGCCGCAACGCTNCTTTGAAAACTCTCTTCGTCGCCTCCCGGCGCCACCTCCCTCACACTTGATGGATGTCAACTATAAGGCACTACCACGTTTCTAAAATTACTTATTTTTGAGCACAATGTGGAAGGAGCTAAGCAGCACAAAATATATTATTATTGCGGATTTGTTCAAGTAACTGACCTCGCACGCATGCGGGCGCAGGTGGCACCGGCCCTTCCCGTCGCACGTTGTGCGACACCCTCCCCGTGAACGTTGAGGGTTATACAGAGAGTGCTCCTACTGCGGCCAAGGGCCGCGAATAATTGATTAAAAGATGATACCTGGATTAAACTTCTATCGTCGCCTATGGCGACACTTCCTGAGCGGTTCGCCGTATTCCAAGCAGCTGCGTCCTGACGGACTTGCTCCTTGGACGGCTATCGCATGGGCCTTATTAACCAAACATCCTCTGGGATATTTTTGGGGATGTTTGGATGCGGCCGCAACGCTCGCAGGAAGCTTCTAAAACCACTACTGGTCAATTGTTAGTCGTTAATATAGCATTACCACTACATAAGCTATCAAATCACCACTCGTAACGGCCAGCACTACCCCATGCCCTCCCCGCCTATGAGGAAGGGGAGGGACGGGCCACTCCAATAATTCATAGGCCCCTGGGTGGGGAAGGCTCCTTCTGCGGCGCTAGCGCCGCCATCTATTCTGAAAAACACCTCTACGCTTTTGTAGAAAGCGTAGCACGTTCTCCTTTTTTCTTCAGCAATACCTGTCAGCCCCCCACTCATCCCACGATTTCACACAAAAAAGCATTCCCCCAAAAGTTCTATACTTTTGGGGGAATGCTTTTTATTTAGTTCACATCTACATTCTCCGTGTGATCGTTGCCGTATAGGTGAACCCTTGTTTCTTCCCTATCCAGCCTCTGACTCTCAGGTCCACGCCCCAGGGGTTCTCTTTGTTGTCTTTGCTCTGCCAGCCCAGTTCCAGGAATTCGCTGGAGCCTTTTAGGCTGGCGGCGGGGGTGGTGTAATCGCCGTGGTAGGCTTTGGCTTCGCCTTTGAATTCGTAGTCCCAGCCCAGGCCGGCGTAGACGCTAGAGGTTTCTTTGTCCAGGTGCTTGGTCCACCGGAAGCCCAGCCGGGTACGGAGGGAATCCACGCTGTCCAGCTGATACTGGGTGGTGCCGGCGTTGGTGCGGATTTGGACGGTATCGCTGCCCAGGTGGGCGTAGAAGACTTTGCCGTACCAATCGTAGTCGTTGGTATCGTCAGTATAGACTTTGCCCAGGCCCAGGTGGGCGGCGAAGTAGTTGCTGCTGGTATTGTAGCCAAACCTGCGGCTGCCGATGATGCCGTGCATATCTCCGCTGAAACGGCCTGCCCGGACCATGCCTTCGTAGTGGAAGCCGTTATTCTGGTCCCTGCGCAGCAGAATGCCTGCCCCTGCGTAGTGTTGCCCACCGTCCGCTCTGGCCGTGGGATAATGGATGGTAAAGTTGCCGTTGCCGTATTCCAGGAAGGGCATGCTGGTGTCGATATAATCATCTTCGTAGGAGCGTTTTACAAAGCCCAGTTCGCCGTTAAAGCCGTTGGTATCCACCGGGTTCTGCTTCCGGTTGTAGCGCAGGTTGTGTCCGCTCAGGACCACATAGGGGGTAAACTTGGCTTTGATGGAATGGTCTTCCAGCCAGCCTGCTTCGTGGGCAGCCAGGGCGCTTTCAAAACCATCGTTGACAGCCAGGTCGGAGCCTTCGTTCACCAGGCTGGTTCCGGTATCCCGTTCATCGGGGATGACTTTGGTGCCGGGGTCCAGGGTGGGCTTGCTGTCGCCAGGAATATACAGGACGATGGTGTTGGGGTCCTGCTTTTTGATGAGCACAGTGCGCTCCAGGAAACTGGCGTCGGTAACCTTATCCAACCCTTCCATAACGCTATAGCTGGTCCCGTCGGTGGTAATGCCGTTGGGGTTGTACACCAGGTTGATGACCTCTCCCGGGTTCAATTGGGTGGTATCGTAGACGCCTGCATTCACTGCGGCTGCGCTGACGTTGGCGCTCTTGGTTACGGTCAGCATGGTCTCCCCTGCTTTGGTGCCTTGGGGGACGTAGAAGTTCAGGGTCTGGAAATAGTCCAGGTTCTCAACGGTGTTGCCCTTGGTATAAAGGTTCAGGGTGTTGCCGGAGCTGGTGCCTTCACTGCCTGGACGGCCGCCGTAGAGGCTGGAGGTGCCTCCCAGGCTGCCGCCTTTGATGGTAACGGTGTTATCCAGAGCATTGCCGTAGGCAGCATAGCCGCCATAGATGGCACCGGTGGTATAGCCGCTGCTAAAGGTTACACTGTTACCCACTGCATCCCCTGCGCTATTCACGGCACCGCCGTAGATATTGCCGGCAATGGCCCCTCCGTTTACCAGGACCTGGTTGCCCTCCGCTGTACCGGCACTGGCTTGTTGTATGTATTCCACCCGCGCCTGGACCTGTGCAATCTGCTCCGCTTTTTTCTCCTCAGGAAGATCGCTGCTTCTTATTTCTTCTATATACGCATCTGCACTGTCCAGCATTTCCTGCGTTTCCGGGTCCAGCTGCTGCAGGCCGCCGTAAACCTTGCCGTCTACCTGGCCATTATTTTGCAGTAGGACCGTATTGTTCGCGGCAGAGCCCATATACACAGCACCGCCTGCGGCATTGCCTTTGACTTCGCTGTGGTCCTTGAGGGCCAGGGTATTGCCAGTAGCTGCGGTGGTTTGTGAAAACCCTGCCAGGGCATTGCCGGGCACTACACTATTGCCGGAGAGCAGCAGGGTATTTCCCTCGGCGCCGTTACGGGCATAACCGGCGTAGGCATCGGCTCCCAAGGAGCCTCCGCTGAAGGTTACCTGGTTCTGATTGGCCGTACCATTCTTGGCATAGCCGGCGTATAGGGTACCCGTTACGCTGCCCCCGCTAAGGGTCAGGGTATTTTCACTGGCCTCCAGGCCTTCTGCATAAGCACTGTAAGCACTGCCGCCAACTGTACCGCCGCTGATTTCCACGTTATTTTTAAAGGCTTGGGTTTTTGTGCTGCTGCCATACACATCACCGCCTACAGAGCCGCCGCTCATGAGAACCTGGTTGCGTTCTGCAGAGCTGGAGACTTCATTGCCTTGCTGAAGGGCGCCATAGGCCTTGCCCCTAATCTCCGCTGCTTCCTGAATATACAGGATATTTCCTGCCGCCTTGCTCCCATTGCTCAGGCCGGCGTAGACATTGCCGCTGCCGCTGCCGCCCACAACGCCCGTACCCTTCACCGTCACCTGGTTGTCCACTACATCGCCTTGGGCTGAAAAGCCTCCAACGATTTCTTGGGACACCGTACCGGCGCTGAGGTTCACTTTATTGCCTTGGGCCAAACCGAAAAAGGTATTACCGCCCCAGGCCAGGGTGACCCCTGAGCCACCGCTGATATTCACTTCGTTATTGAGAACATCGGCCCTTCCAGAGGAAGAGAATCCTGTAGCCGTATCCGTATAGGCGCCATACAGTTCGCCGTTTACTGTGCCTCCAGTCATGTTGATTTTGTTGCCGGAAATCAGTTCGCCGTCCCGGGAATAGCTGGCGATGACGGTTCCCTTTACAGAGGCACTAGCCTGGATATTTACGGTATTTCCCGAAGCATTCCCGCCGACGGTATAGGCGCCGTACACCGGTTTATAGGTTCCTGTGATAACAGCACTGCCGCTAAGGGTCACTGTATTGTTGTTGGCGGCACCCACTCCTGAAGACCCTCCGCAGACGCGAATCGCTGAACCGCCGCTCATCAGGACCTGGTTGCCAGAAGCTTCTCCGACACTACCATTCACTTCATCACCAACGGAAGCCCCGCCATAAACCGCACCATATACATTTCCGCTTTCCAGCTTTACGGTATTGTTCATGGCTGAGCCGGCCCCTTCCTCTTCTGCCCCGCCGCCATACACAGTACCACCTAGACCGGAGCTGGTGCCTATATATCCGTTGGCATCCAGGGCAATGGTCACAGTATTGCCAATGGCACTGCCATAGGTGGACCAGCCCCCTGCTGCCTGACCCGTCACCTGAACAGGTCCAGAAAGGGTCAGCTGATTATTGACAGCATTTTCATTTGCTCCATATACACATAAACCGTACACGTTATCATAAGAGCCATCAGAATAGGCGACAGGCGGATTGGTCAGGTCCTGTGCCTGTACCGACTGAGCGCACACACCGCTGCCCAGCAATGCCGCCAAAATGGCTAATCGTAAGGCTTTATCCCGTTTCGACATGATTGCTCGCCTCCCACTTTGTTCAGATTATTCTGTATATTATTATGAAACTTCCCTTTGTTAATTCTATTGTAACAAAATCGGATTTAAATTCAATTATACGAAAGTATAATCTTTTTAAAGTGGGGAAAGCTAGGCTGAATGCGGGTTTAGGGACTTTCTTGTTGTTTTTGAACTGCTTTCTTATCAAAAAATACGGTGGCTTTTAGAGTACTTGGCAGGTTTGCCTTTCTGCACAGAAAAGCAGAAAGGCAGGCGGCACTTCAATGGGGGTGAAGTGCAGTCTGCCTTTCCAAAATGGAATGGGGAAAATCTATAGGTCAACTCCTGGGGAGAGGAGATTAACCCCGAAGGGAATAAGGTGAAAACGAAAGCGCACAGGTTTCTAGGGATAAGATAAAAACTTGGTATAACTTTTGCTGGTAATGCTGAGGCTAAAATTGGTGGATGGAGAAATTACTGGGATTCACTGGGCTTGTACGTCTTTCGAAACCTTTTATGTATATTGTATCAACTATGAAAAATATTGCAATTATACGAAAGTATATATTTTGTTCTAAACGTTGTGAAGACGACATATTTAAAGCTATATTTACAGAAAATCCTGCAGTGACTTGCTTTCCGGGAACGGATAAAGAACTGCCGCTGGAGGGAAAGGGAAAATGCGACGCCGGTTTTTTGGCCGCAAAGGCGTTACCTCTGCCATAGTCACTATGAAATTAATCAGTAACTCATAAATAGGTTTATATATTTCGTTTCACAAGCAATACTGCTATTCTATAGGCAGCCGAAAGAAAGCCTAGCAAAAACAGAATTGGAGGATCTGACCATGAATGACAACGTTGTAAATCTATTGAAAGAAAACCTGTGGGATTTGGCTACTTGCAGCCAAAAAGGTGAACCCAATGTTGTTCCTGTTGCGTTCAAGACTGTGACGGAGGACGGCAAACTGGCTGTAGGAGATGTGTTCCTGGCTACCACCCTAAAGAATTTGCAGGAGAACCAGGGCCACATTGCGGTTTCCGTTTATGATGCCAAGACCCTGGAAGGATATCAGATCAAAGGAACCGCTGCCTATCTTACAGAAGGAGAACTGGTGGAAACCTTTAAAGAAGCGGTGGAGACCATGTTTAAGGGGGCGGCCACTGCCAAAGGTGCCCTGGTAATCACCCCGGAAGAAATCATCATTACCACCCCTAACGAGAATAACAAAAAGGTATTGAAATAAGGGCGCGGTGAATTGCGAAAGGAACGTCCTTGGGGTTTGTTTGAGCAGAACCCAGGGACGTTTCTGCTGCCTTCTGGACGAAGACTTTGTTTCAGTTACAGTATGGTGTGAAACGGGCCCAGAGGCCGAGCGGGTGGCCATATACCAAGCAACTGCGTCCTAGCATACTTGTTTCATGGGAAGCTATCGCAGGGGTCGTATTAGCCGGTCCTCCATTGATACATTGGTATGGACGATCGGATACGCCTCCCAAATGTTGAGGGTTATAAGACGGAGAGTGCCCCTTCGACGGCTAAAAGCCGCAAATAATTGATTAAAAGATGATACTTGGATTAAACTTCTATCGTCGCCCCTGGCGACACTTCCTTAGTGGTTCGCTGCTAGCCAGAGTGGTTCGCGGCTCGCTGCGCAGCTTCACCCTGTGGGTTTGCTTTGCAGGCCGCTATCACATGGCTCATATTAACCAATTCTCTGCGGCTTGCAGCATTGAAAATTGGATATGAGCGCATCATTTTCGCCTTTCAGGCTCAATTTCTGGGCAGCTATCACATGGGTCACGTATTCCAAACAGTTTCAAGAATACCTGGGCGCTGTTTGGACGCGACCGCAACCCTTGAAGGAAGCGTCCATAACCGTCTCCGGTCAATTGTTAATCGTTACGATAGCTTTACCACTACATTCACTATCAAAAACACCTACAGAACCGGTCAGCACTACCCCGTGCCCTCCCCGCCTTTAGGAAGGGGAGGGACGGGCCACACCAAGAATCCAAGGGTCCTGGGTGGGGAAGGCTCCTTTTGCGGCGCTGGCGCCGCCATATATATTACCAAAAACACCTCTACAGTTTCGTAGAAACTGTAGTACGTCGTCCGTTTTCTTCAGCACTATCTGTCAGCCCCCCACCCATTCCCCCGATTTCACACAAAAAAGCATTCCTACAGAAACTCTGTGCTTCTGTAGGAATGCTTTTTTAACCTTAGTTCACATTTACATTCTCCGGGTAATCGTTACACCATATGTGAAGCCTTGCTTTACCCCATGCCAGCCGGTAACTCTTACGTCGGCGCCCCAGGGGTTATTCTTATTGCTCTTGCTCTGCCAGCCCAGCTCCAGAAATTCGCTGGAGCCTTTCATGCTGGCTTCAGGGGTGGTATAGTCCTGATACCGGGCTTTGGCTTTGCCATTAAATTCGTAATCCCAGCCCACCCCGGCATAAAAACTGGTAACATCGGGATCCAGGTGTTTGGTCCAGCGGAAGCCCAGACGGGTCCAAAGAGAGGTTACCGGTTCCAGTTCGTAGTCGAAACTGCCCACATCGCTGTGAAGCTGCACGGTATCACTGCTCAGGTAGGAATAGAAGAGTTTGCCGTACAGGTTGTAGTCGTTGTCGTCCTGGTGATAGATGCGGCCGATGCCAGCATGGGCTGCAAAGTAATTGGCTCCGGAATCGTAGTTTGCGTGGTAAAGGCCGGCGTTTCCGCTATAGTCGCCGCTGAGATGTCCGCCTCGAACCAGGCCTTCGTAATGCACGCCGTTGCTTTGGTCTCGACGAACCAGAAGCCCTGCGCCAATATAGCGTTGGCTGCCGTCCCCTCTGCTGCCGTTCTTATAGCTGGTATAATTGCCGGTGCCGTATTCCATAAAGGGCATAATGGTGTCGGCGTGCCTTTCCTCAAAGATCCGTTTTACAAACCCCAGTTCACCGTTAAAGCCATTGGTATCCACCGTGGAACTGGTGTTGTAGCGCAGGTTATGGCCGCCCACCATCACGTAGGGAGTGAACTTGGCGTCCACATCGTGTTCCACACTCCAGGCGCCCCGTTCTGCAGGCGGAGCCGAAGCCAGGACAGAAGCAGGAGCATTAATATCCGCTTCTACCAGGGCAGGCACGGTTTGGGCAATGGGCGTGGTAATGGACGCCAACAGAGGAATCTGTCTTGCACCCAAATAACTTGCGTCTACGCTGGAAGTGAATACAGGCGTGAAACTATTGGCCACTTCACCCGCTCCTTGCGAATCCTGCCGCAGCTGGACAGCTTCGTGATCCTCTCGCCAGGCGGCCAGGGCTGCAGTAAGGCCATCGGTTACGGCAGTATCAGAGCCGTTGGAAACGGTCCCTACGCCATTAACCTGACTGACCAGCGGGGTTCTGCTGTCCGTATCCTGATCTGTCTTGCTCTCTGCCCAGGCAGGTGCTGCACCAAATCCCATCCCGAGGATACTGCTAAGCACCAAGGCAGTGAGGAGTTGTTTTTTCGTACTATGCAGTTTCTTGAAAGCCTTCTGTTTCCCCATAATATGCACCAACGTCCCCCTAGGACCTTGGCCTTTCCCCCCTTTCGTAAGGCTGCAGATAGATTCTCCCCAGAATCTTGGCAGGCATATTTACTAGCAGCAATTCCTGTTAGTATAATTTTTACTCTTTCCACTTTTATTATAAGATTGTTATTAAATAATGTCCAAGGGATTCTGTGTATTTAACCCAGAGCAAAATTGTTTGACAGGTATATTGTTACAAAGTGTACGTTTATAAATTTGATGAATTATTAAATTTATGGTAAATATATAGTGTTTTTTAACAACAAACAGCCTTTTCACTTGACAGCTGTTCGCAATTGGCGGACAAAAGTAGGATTAGCGGTGACAAGAACCACCTCAGGCGGTTGACATCTGCCAATAACCTACATATAATAACAGCTATGGCAAGTGTACCAATTCGGGGTACACTTCATTTTATTGGAAGAAAAGGGGTATTGTTTATGTCTAATGCGGAACAGAAAGACCAGGTCCGGGAGCAGGCCCGTGAAATCATTCACGGCAGCCGGGCCCACAAGAACAACCGTCAGTTGGCCCTATGGCTTGGGGCACTGGTGGCAGGAACTATTCTGGGCTGGCTGGGGATTCCGGCGCTGAATCAGCTTTTCAACTTTATTGCCACGGTATTCACACGTTTATTCCAATTTATTGCAGTTCCCACCATCGCCCTGGCGGTCATTACCACCCTGTCGGCTTTGGGCGGCAAAAAGGAAACGGGCCGCATCTTCGCCCATGCTGTCACCTACACTCTGCTGACCACCATCTGTGCCGCGGCTATCGGCCTGCTGCTCTATCTCTGGATTGCTCCCGGCAACCTGCCTTTGGAGCTGATCAATCAGGGTACGGCGGCTGTGCCGCAAAAGCTGGAAAAGGTATCGTACTACGAACATTTCCTGTCGGTTATTCCCAATAACATTCTCCAGCCTTTCCTGTCCGGCAACGTGCTTTCCGTCATGCTGATTGCTGCCGCTTCAGGCCTGGCGCTAGCCTTTATGCCCAAGACGGAAAACCGGGAAGTCCTCCTAAAAGGGATTCACGGTTTGGAAGAACTGCTTTTTACCCTGATCCGTGCCCTGCTGTGGGTATTGCCCGTAGGCATCCTGGCTTTCGCAGCCCAGCTGTCCTCCCAGATTGAAGCTGGGGTCATTGTAGGGGCCATCGGCAAATACACCCTGGTTATCCTGGCTGGCAACCTGATTCAGTTCTTCCTTGTGATTCCGCTGTTTTTGGCAGCCCGGGGGCTGAATCCGCTGCACGTGTTCCGCAAGATGGCTCCGGCCATTGCGGTGGCGCTTTTCACCAAGAGTTCCGCTGGCACCCTGCCGGTAACCCTGGCCTGTGCGGAAGAAAATATGCACGCCCACAAGCAGGTATCCCGCTTCGTGCTGCCCATCTGCACCACTATCAATATGAACGGCTGCGCTGCCTTTATTCTGGTTACCTCCCTGTTTCTGATGCAAAATGGAGGCATGGAACTGACTCTCAGCGGCATGATTGGCTGGCTCTTTGTGGCGGTACTGGCTGCGGTAGGCAACGCCGGCGTTCCTATGGGCTGCTACTTCCTGACCCTGTCCCTGATGTCCTCGGTGGGCGCGCCCATTGGCATCATGGGGATTATCCTGCCCATCTACACCATCATTGATATGGTGGAAACCGCTGAAAACGTATGGTCCGACTCCGCTGTCTGCGCCATGACCAACCACGACCTGGCCGACGAACTGGATGACGATGATGACAACAATGAACCGGCGCTGGAAGTGTAAGAAAGAAATTTAGAAAATTAAATCTAAAAGAACCGTACGAGAGCTGATCGTACGGTTCTTTTTTATATTCACCTTGGTTCATGCAGTTAAGTAGTAATAAAGCATCGGGCCGCAGACTCTTGGCCCTAAGGAGTCGAGAAAGGGTGCATTCCCCCTCCCCTGCCGACCGGTCTGTCCTGCAAAGCAAGGTTACAGCTGCCCTTGCACCCGGCAGTGCCACCCCAACATTAACGACAAAAAAAGCAGTCCCCCAAAACCGTTCTGGTTTCAGGGGACTGCCTTTTATTCTATTTCCAACCTTCAAAAGAAGGCGGTTTCTTACATGGCCTTGTGGGCTCTCCGGGCGATAACGTCCAGCTGTTGTTCTTTGGTCAGGTCGATGAATTTCACGGCGTAACCGGATACGCGGATGGTGAAGTTGGCGTATTCAGGTTTTTCCGGATGTTCCATGCAGTCGATGAGTTTTTCCACGCCGAACACGTTTACGTTCAGGTGGTGAGCGCCTTGGTCAAAGTAACCGTCCATAACCCGTACCAGGGATTCCTTTTGTTCGGGTTCGCTGTGGCCCAGGGTTTCAGGGCTGATGGTCTGGGTGTTGGAGATACCATCCAGAGCGTATTCGTACGGCAGTTTGGCTACGGAGTTCAGGGAAGCCAAGAGGCCGTTTTGTTCTGCGCCGTAGGCGGGGTTAGCGCCAGGTGCAAACGGAGCGTAGGCTTTTCTGCCGTCAGGCATAGCGCCGGTAGCCTTGCCATATACTACGTTGGAGGTAATGGTCAGGATGGAGGTGGTGGGTTCGGAGTTGCGGTAGGTATGGTACTTGCGGATCTTGTTCATGAAGGTCTTCAGCAGCCATACTGCAATTTCGTCAGCCCGGGGATCGTCGTTGCCGAAGCGCGGGAAGTCCCCTTCAATCTTATAGTCCACAACCAGGCCGGATTCGTCACGCACGGTGGAAACCTTGGCGTATTTAATGGCGCACAGGGAGTCAACTACATGGGAGAAGCCTGCAATACCGGTAGCGAAGGTTCTTCTTACATCGGTATCGATCAGGGCCATTTGGGCAGCTTCGTAGTAGTATTTGTCGTGCATGTATTGGATCAGGTTCAGGATGTTGACATACAGGCCAGCCAGCCAGTCCATCATCAGATCGTATTTATGCATAACTTCATCGTAGTCCAGCACTTCAGAGGTGATGGGAGCATATTCCGGACCTACCTGCATATGTTTGCCGTCTTTGGTCAGGAATTTTTCGTCCTTACCGCCATTGATGGCATACAGCAGGCATTTGCCCAGGTTGGCTCTGGCGCCGAAGAACTGCATTTCCTTACCGGTCTGGGTAGCGGATACGCAGCAGCAGATGCTGTAGTCGTCGCCCCAAACGGGTTTCATCACGTCATCATTTTCGTATTGGATGGAGGAAGTGGTGACGGAGATATGGGCAGCGTATTTCTTGAAGTTGCTGGGCAGCTGGGAGGAATACAGCACGGTCAGGTTGGGTTCAGGAGAAGGACCCATGTCTTCCAGGGTATGCAGGAAGCGGTAGTCGTTCTTGGTAACCATGTGACGGCCGTCCATACCAATGCCGGCTACTTCCAGGGTAGCCCATACAGGGTCGCCGGAGAACAGCTGGTTGTAGGAAGGAATACGGGCGAATTTCACCATGCGGAATTTCAGGGTCAGATGGTCGATCAGTTCCTGGGCTTCCTGTTCGGTGAGGGTGCCTTCCTTCAGGTCACGGGTGATGTAGATATCCAGGAAGGTGGAGATACGGCCTACGCTCATGGCAGCGCCGTTCTGGGTTTTGATGGCAGCCAGGTAGCCGAAGTACAGCCATTGTACAGCTTCTTTGGCGTTGGTGGCCGGTTTGGAAATGTCGAAGCCATAAACTGCAGCCATTTCTTTCATTTGGCCCAGGGCACGGATCTGTTCAGCCAGTTCTTCCCGTTGACGGATAATGTCGTCGGTCATCATGCCGCAGCCGCAGATAGCCAGGTCAGCTTTTTTCTTCTCAATCAGGAAATCGATACCGTACAGGGCTACTCTTCTGTAGTCGCCAACGATACGGCCGCGGCCGTAGGTGTCGGGCAGGCCGGTAACGATGTGGCTGTGACGGGCACGCTTCATTTCCGGGGTGTAGGCATCAAATACTGCCTGGTTATGGGTTTTGTGGTATTCGTTGAAGATTTTGTGGAACTTGGGGTTTACGTGATAGCCGTAGGTTTCTGCAGCTTCTTCCGCCATTTTGATACCGCCGTAAGGCATGAAGGCACGTTTCAGGGGTTTGTCGGTTTGCAGGCCAACCACTTGTTCCAGATCCTTCAGGGATTCGTCAATATAGCCAGGGCCGTAAGCAGTCAGGCTGGAAACCACTTCAGTTTCGCAGTCCAGAACGCCGCCTTTTGCCCGTTCTTCTTTTTGCAGTTCCTGTACTTTGCCCCACAGTTTATCGGTGGCTTCGGTAGGACCAGCCAAGAAGCTTTCATCCCCGTCGTAGGGGGTGTAGTTCTTTTGGATGAACTCTCTAACGTCTACATCGTCGGTCCATTTTTCGCCTTTGAAGCCTCTCCATGCCATGCTTTGGGTAATGCTGTTCATGAAAATCCTCCTTAAAATGTTTTTGTTTGTCTTCCGTTCTCGATGGGTTTATTCTAACTTTCTTGCCGCCGGGTTTCCTTGATTTGAATCAAAGTTTACATTCAAACCGATGTTAACCCCGTCCATCCAGGATCTTCTGGGCCCATTCCGTTTGTTCCGGCGTGGGTGGCTTTACGTCTTTGAGTACGTAAGGCAGTCCCAGGGTTTCCCATTTGTACTGGCCCATACTGTGGTAGGGCAGCACTTCCACCTTCTGCACATTGGGCAGGCTGGCGATGAATTCCCGGGTCTTCCGGAGATCCGCTTCGCCGTCCGTATAGCCGGGCACCAGTACCTGACGCACCCAGATGGGTTTGCCGATTTCTGCCAGGTAATGGAACAGGTCCACAATGTTGGCATTGTCCTTGCCAGTGAGCTTTTTGTGGGCTGCCGGGTCAATGTGCTTGATATCCATCAGCAGGATATCCGTCAGTTCCATCAGCTGCTGGAATTTGCCAAAAAACGGCTCTTCCCGGGTAAAGGGCTGACCGGCCGTGTCGATACAGGTGCCGATGCCTCTTGCCTTGGCTTTCTGGAACAGTTCCAAAAGAAAATCTAATTGCAGCAGGGGCTCACCGCCGCTCACGGTTATACCGCCTTCCGGTCCCCAGTAGGGACGATAGCGTTCCGCCTGATTCAGCAGTTCGTCGGCCGTCTTTTCCTGACCGCCTGCCAGATTCCAGGTGTCCGCATTGTGGCAGTATAGGCAGCGAAGGCTGCACCCCTGTACGAAAATAATGAAGCGGGTCCCAGGCCCATCTACGGACCCAAAGGATTCAATGGAGTGAATCCGTCCTTTTACCATCTTTATACCTCCTGGTAAAACAAAATGGCTATATATTGGGGGTGAGGGTCCAACCCCTCCCCTTTATATAGCCATTTTACTAAATTTTGTCAACGGAATCTTTGATTACAATCAAACATTCCTTAGGGTTTGGCCAAGGCTTTCAGCCCGGCAGCATTCAAAAGCTGCATACCACTTTGGCCCACTTTCTTTATCAGACCCTCCCGTTCCAGCTCCTGGAGCTTCCGGCTGATGGTCTCGGGCCGCAGGCGCACGCTGGCGGCAATGTCGTCCAGGCGCAGGGTCACCAGGTCCCCGGCCTGATGCCGGTAGAGATAGTCTAAAAAACCGGCAATCCGGGCCTTGGGCTCAGCAATGGACAGCAGCAGGTTACGCTGGTTGGCGTCGTGGAGTTTTTTGCTCAAGAGGCCAATAATCTTCAGCGCGATCTCCGGCTCCTGGATTTCCCGTTCAAAATCTTTCAGGTATAGCTTGCAGTAGTCCACATCCGTCAGGCACATGGCCCCATAAGGAAATACGCTGCCGTCAATAAAGGCCCCTTCCCAGATGGTGTCATGGTCGGCAAAAATGCCTACAATCTGCTCCCGGCCGTCCCCGTCGTAGGTACTGAGTTTTACACGCCCCTTGTGGATTACATAGATGGCATCCACCGGCGTATCTTCTTGGAAAATATAACTGCCCTTTTTCTGTTTCTTGCGCAGGGCCAGCGCCATGAGCCCCCGGACTTTCTCTTCCGGCAGGCCCGCCAGGAAATCTACGTGTTCCAGACAGGAATCTCCGCAGTCCTCACATTGGATGGGTATCCGTTCGGACAATCCCTGGTCCCCCCTTTCTTGCCAAGGCTGCCGGCGGTATAGGCCCGCAGCCTGCTGCCTGAACCAGCTAAGCCGGTCTGGCAGTACTTCGTTAGTTCGCTTTATTCGCCGCGTACAGGGCCTGGAATACGGCCTGGAGCTTTTTATCCCGCTCCTTCTTGGCCGCCTCTCCCCGTCCGCTGCTGTAGTCGTAAAAGCCTTTGCCGGTCTTGACCCCCAGGTCACCTCGGTCCACCTTTTCTTTGAGAATGGTCGGCACTTCGTGGCCGTCAGCCAGGTCCGGCATCAGATAAGAACTGACCCCGGCAAAGATATCCAGGCCGCCAAAATCCATGGTTTCCAAAGGTCCCAGGCAGGCCCAGCGGAAGCCCAGGCCGTACTTCATGACGGCATCGGCGGCTTCGGCACTGACCACCCCCTGCTCCACCATATGGCAGACTTCCCGGACCACTGCCAGCTGAATCCGGTTGGCAGCAAAGCCCGGCACGTCCTTTTCGATGACTGCCGGCTTCTTTTGGATGGCCAGAGCCAGGTCGTAGATGGCCTGGGCGGTTTCCGGGCTGGTCTTGTCATTTTTGATGATTTCAATCAGAGGAATCAGCGTAGGCGGATTGAACCAATGCATACCCAGGAACCGTTGCGGCCCCTGCACGGCCTCTGCCAGCTTGTTGATGGACAGGCCGGAAGTATTGGTAGCAATCAGGGTGTCCTTCCGGGCCAGGGCAGAGATTTCCTTGTAGAAATCCAGCTTGATGGCCAGGTCTTCCACGATATTTTCCACAATCAGGTCGCAGTCCGCAAAAGCGGCCTTGTCCGTCGTGTAGGTAATTTTGTCCGCTGCTTCCGGGGCAATCTTGGTTTTGGCTTTATCCAGGGTAGCCTGGCGATGGTTCCAGAGAATCACCTGGTAGCCAAAACGGGCAAAGATTTCGGCCATGGAGTAGCCCATGGTGCCGGCACCGGCAATGGTAATTCTTGCAATTTTCATGAGTAAGACTTCTTTCTCTTTTCAGTATGCAGAATTGTTATAATAGATTTTTTAATCGTTTGTAGTGCAAAAAGTCGTCATTTTCTCCGATTTTCCGAACATTATCGATGGTTGAAATCTCGAACGTTTCGACTTCATCTTCCTGGATATGCACGTCTGATGCGGTAAAAGGCAGGATAAACTGGTAGATATCTACGAAATAATTATTGTGTTCTTCCGGACTATCGTTCCGGTATGTATGGATTAATTTGCCTTGTTCCTTTAATACTTTTAAACCTGTTTCTTCCTGTACTTCCCGCAAAACGGCTTCTTCCGAGGTTTCGCCGGCCCGCACGCCGCCGCCGGGAATCTCCCATTTCAGGGGTGCCCATTCTTTATCGGCTTTGCGCTGGGTAATCAGCAGCCGGCCCTCCGGGGTCTTCACCAGGGCCAGCACGGTCAGGTGGTAATCTCCGTCCTGCATATGCCAGTCGTTCCGTTTCATGGTGCGGCCGGTAGGCTGCTTATTGCTGTCATAAATGTCCCACAATTCCATCCAATTCACCGCCTTTTCATAATGCTTCTATTATAAGCGTGGAAAAGGCTTTGGGCAAGGGGGCAGAACAAAGGCCGAACAATCCGAAACAGGGTACGGCAAGCCTTGCAAGAGGCCAGAAAACAGAAAACGAGGGCCTGCACAAAGGCAATCGCCTTGCACAGACCCTCGCAAAATGCAGTGGTTACGTTTTATTTTCCCCGGTTAGCTTTGATTCTATCCTGCACTTGCTTGTATTCCGGATCATTGTCAAAGTCATAGGTATTCTTGGGACCTACAGCATAGTGGAGCCACAGGAAATCGTCCGCCAGTTTTTCCACGTCCAGAAGTTTAAAGACCACTGGCGCATCGGTGGAAAGGCCGGGTTTAGCCAAAAACAGGGGCTGGGTGTCCGGGTTGCCGTCGGCTGCCGGAGCCATGACGATGCTCATTTCGTCCACCAGACCGGCTTGGACAAAGGACCAGTTGATGGTACCGCCGCCGGCCAGCATCATGGATTCCACGTGGAGCAGATCCTTTGCCTTTTTGCACAGCAGTTCTAGGTCGGGCTTATCCGTACCGCAGATCAGGTAGCTGATGCCCAGGCTGCGCAGGTAGGCCTTATAGGCGTTGGGGGTAGCTTCCGTCAGCACTTCCACCACGTGCATGGTCCGGCCGCTTTCTTCCAGGGTATTTTTCGGCCAGCAAATCCGGCCGTGGGTGTCCATGACCAACTGGTACACTCCCAAAGCAGCGCCGGGAGCCAGGTAGTCTCCGGCAGGTACGGGGGCTGCGTTTTCATCCAGCTCCGGTTTCTTGTAATAGGTGTAGTTATCTTCAATGGTAATCCTGCCTTCTAAGGTGGCTTCATACTGGAAGCGGGCCTCGGGTCCAAAAATCATCTTGTAGAACACGTCGTTTTCCGTGTTGGTTTCCGGAATCCACAAATATTTGCCCATAATCTTTCCGTCCAAGGACGTTTCCATATGGCAGAAAATAAAGGGGCGATCAGTTTTGTTCATGTTGAAACCTCCTTTGTGTTTTCCCTTTTATTGTACACGTTGGGGAATCAATAAGCCAATGCTTATTGTTTTGCCTTTGCTATGCCTAAACCGTATGGAACTAGTCCTTAGGGCTGCTCCTCCTCCGGGTCACCAGCCAAGAACTCGGTTTTGCCTTCCTGGTCCTCCCGGATTTCCGCCTGGTAGAGGCCCACGTGCTGCAGGGCTGCCACCACATCGTAGACGGTGCGGCCTTCGGCATCGGCATACAGTTCCCCCACCCCAGGATTATCCTGGGTAAACAGGTTGTCCGCAAAGGCCAGGTCCTGGCGCTGGGGTATGCCCAGCAGGGTGAAAATTTGCTTCAGGGGGCAGCCCTCCGTATCGTCCCGCAGGAGCATTTCGTTATACTTGTACTTGCCGATTTCCGAATGGGGTCCGCCAAAGCCAAAGGCGGACAGCCCATCGTTTACCAGTACGTCCCCGAACACCTCCAGAAGGTCCAGGGCCTCCTTGGCATCGATGGCGTCCAGATAGTATACACCATTATGGGTGCCCGCCATAATCCCGGGCTGATCCCCTTTGGGTTCCTGGAGAATTTTTTCCTCATTGCTCTTTAGCGGCACCTCCAAAAAGAAAAAGAGGCTCTCCTTGGGGTGCAGGGCCAAATAGTTCTCGAACACCGGCCGGATATGCTCGGCACTGACCTGGGCATCGGCCTTGTTTTCCTGAAGCAGGAACCCTTCCTGCAAAGGCTCTGCCTGTGCTTCTGGAAGGGCAAAGTGATTGCCCTTCACAAATTGAAATATTCCCATAGCTCTCCCCCGTTTCTGCTGCTTGGTTTCCGTCCTTGGGTGCAAACTTCCTTTTATCTATTTCGAGAGAAAAAAGGGGAACCCTGCAATAGCGGCAGGATTCCCAAGTAATTTTATTATTCCAGGCCCCAATTGGGGTCCTTGTACAGGCTCCGGCCCACGCCTATCAGGTCCGCAGTCCCTGCAGCCAGGGCCTTGTTCACGTCTTCCGCCTGGGTATAGCCGCCGGTGAGCAGCAGCGGCAGGTCCGTTACCTGACGGATGGCCCTGGCCTGGTCCCCGAACCAGCCGGGCGCCGTAATACCCGGGAGCACATAGCCGCACAGGCCGCCGGTAAGGCTGAGGAAATCAATATTTTCCTGGGCCAGCAGCAAGGCCGCCTGGGCTGCGTCTTCGGCAGTGCTGCCGCCGGGGGTATAGTCGCTGCCCCCCAGCCGCACGGAAACCGGGTAGTCCGAGCCGACGGCTTTGCGAACGGCGTGGATGACCTCCCGGAGAAAACGGGTGCGGTTTTCCAGATTCTGGGGGCCGTACTCGTCCTCCCGCTTGTTGGTCAGGGGGGAATAGAACTGGTTCAGCAGGTAGCCGTGGGCACAGTGGATTTCCACCCCGTCGTAACCAGCTTCCTGGGCTCTCCGGGCCGCCTGGGCGTACAGGTCCGTAAGCTGGTGAATCTCGTCAACGGTCAGAGGCCGAGGCGTTTCCTTCAGCACGGGAACATTGCTGGCGTAAAGAATCTGTCCGCCGGTATGCTCGCTGGCGGTCTTGGCGCCGGCGTGGTTAATCTGGGAAATGACAGCAATCCCCGGCCGGGCAGCGTGGAGCCGTGCCACCAGCGCCCGGTGCTGGGGCACCAGCCGGTCTTCTGCCAGGGACAGCTGATTGCCGCCGGTGGTGCCGCTTTTGGCAATATAGGCGTGTTCCAGCTCAAGCAGCCCCACCAGGGGATTTCTAGCAATGGCCTCGTAGTGGCGAAGCAGCTTTTCCGTGGGAGCACCGTCCTCGGCACCGGAGCTGTGGGTAGCCATGGGCGGGCACACCAGCCGAGTGGCCAGGGTAATATGCTTTAATTCCAGTTTCTCTTGTATTGCAGTCATACTTTTCTCCTTCTGCCGCTAGGCGGCACACTGCCAAGGGCACGGGCCGGGCTGGCAGAAATAGTTGGTTTCAATTTATTTGGCAGTTTATACGGTGCGCATCCGGTGCCGACGTTCCTGAAGACGCCTTGCCGTTACGTCGTCCATTTGCAGCAGCAGCTGGTCCACTTTGGCAAGGGCCTGCTGCCGATCCTTGGGCAGACGAGCCACCATCAGAATGCTGCTGGTAGAGGTCACCGTATCCACCGTAATGGGGTTCTGGAAATTCTCCAGCAAGGTCCGGATTTCCAGAAGCCGTTCCCGCTCGCTGGCTTCCTGGAATTCGCCCCGGGCAGCCCGCTGGGCCAGTTCCGTTCCAGGCAGCAGGGCTACATTGGTCAGATACATATAGTAGGGATGAATCTGGTTCCAGATGGCAGCGCTTTTCCGGGCGGATTCTTCCAGCTTCCCAGCACCGGCCAGACCTCCCAGGTAGATGCTCCGGTAGGGCAGACCTGCTGCATCCATTTTACCACAGGCTTCCACAATTTCGGCAGCCTGGTAGCCTTTGTTCATGGCAGTCAGCACCGCGTCATCCCCGCTTTCAATGCCCAGCACCAGGTCGTCCAGCCCGTGGGCCTTGATGCGCTTGATATCCTCCACCGTCTTATCCCGGAAATCCGCTACTGTGGCATAGGTGGACAGTCGGGCGTCAGGATAATACTTCCGAATCAGGTCCCACACGGCAATCTGTTTTTCCGTGCTGAGCACAAAGGGGTCTCCCCCAGAAGCCCAGATGTCCCGGGCATCCGGCCAGTTTTCCTTGGCTTCCTGGAGGTCCTCCTCAATTTGGGACAGGGGTGCCACCCAAAAGGGCGTACCCTCATAAAAATTGCAGAAGGCGCAGCTGTTGTGGGAACAGCCGGCGGTCACTTCGATAAACAAACTATTAGCGTCCGTAGCGGGGCGGACAATGGGTCCATGAAAATGCATAATTGCCTCCTTATAATGTATCAACATTTCGTGAAATTGAGATATGTATGGTTAGAAATAGCCCTGGCTAGGTTATGCAGCGGTTGGCAGCGGAACCTGGCCGCCCTGCCTCCTCCAGCGGCCAATTGGGGTGTTACAGTTCGGTTCCGATGTACTGGGCTAACTTCTGGATGCCCTCCTCGTTCCGACGGTAATAGGTCCATTTGCCGAAACGGCGGGATTCCAAAAGTCCGGCCTGCTGCAGCAGATCCAAATAATGGGAACCTGCGGACTGGGCAATGTGTGCCTTGTCGCAGATGGAGCCCACGCACACCCCCCGCTCGAAGCTGTCTCCGTCGGGAATGTGCAGACCCTGGGGCGGAAAATATTTTTCCGGCTCCTTGAGCCATTGCAGGATCTGCAAACGTTTTTCGTTTGCCAGTGCTTTGAATACGTCTAGGGGTTCCATGGACTCTATTATATCTCATTTTCGAGATTTGTCAATTTTTTACTCCACCACTGTGCTACAATAAAGGGGACAAAGGAGTTGATCGTATGGAGCTGCGGGTTCTTCATTACTTTTTGATGGTGGCCAAAGAAGAGAATATTTCCCATGCGGCAGAGCTGCTGCACATTACCCAGCCCACCCTGTCCAGGCAGATGTCCGACCTGGAGGAGGAACTGGGCACGCCGCTTTTGGTCCGGGGCAAGCGGAAAACCACCCTGACGGACGCCGGCCAGGTGCTGTACAAACGGGCGGAGCAGCTGATTTCCCTGGCCCAGCACACCAAGGCGGAACTCAGCCACCAGGGGGAGATTGCCGCAGGGGACATCTACCTGGGCTGCGCCGAGTCCAAGGCCATGGGGCTTTTGGCCCAGGCGGCCAAGGTGCTTCACGACAGCTACCCCGGCATCCACTACCATCTCTACTCTGCCAAGGCCGACGACGTAACGGAGCGGCTGGACAAGGGACTGCTGGATTTTGGGCTGCTGATTGAGCCCGGCTCCATTCGGCAGTACGACAGCCTGGAGCTGCCCATTCGAGACGAATGGGGTGTCTGAATGGGGTGTCTATATGCGCAAAAGCTCTCCCCTGGCCCAAAAGGCTGCCCTAAAGCCCCAGGACCTGTGGCAGGAACCGCTGTTCATTTCCCGGCAGACCCTGGACACCCACGAGCTCTACCACTGGCTGCAGCGCTCTCCCGACGAGCTGAATATCCTGGGCACCTACAATCTGGTGTACAACGCGTCCCTGATGGTGAGCGCAGGCCTGGGCAGCGCCCTGTGCCTGGACCAGCTGATTCCCACCGGGCCGGACTCGGAGCTGTGCTTCCGGAAACTGGACCCGCCCCTGTACGCCCGGGTGTATCTGGTGTGGAAAAAGGAACAGCTGCTGAGCAATGCAGTGAAGCTGTATTTGGCGGAAGTGCAGAAACTGGTCCAGGCATAAACTTAATCATGTAAAAAGAAGAGGCTGTGAAAAAATGAGCTTTCATTTTTTCACAGCCTCTTTCTCATTCATCAATTAGGCCAAGGGCTTAGTCGTCGTCTTCGTCCATAGCTTCCGCCATTTCCTGCCACAGCTGGGCTTCCTCCGGTTCTTCCCAGTCGCTGTAGATGGTGCTCAGCCGCTGCGCGGCTTTTGCAGCGCAGGTTCCGCCCAGGGAGTAGGTCTTTTTCAGCAGTTCCACAGCTTTTTCCGGGTCCGCCTCCACTCCGCTGCCGTTCCAATAGCTCTGGGCCAGCAGGTAATAGCCCTGGGCCTGGCCCAGGTCCCCAGCGATTTTGTTCCAGGCATTGGCTTCTTCGTACTGGTCCTGGCTCAAATACAGGTTTCCCAGCTCCTGGGCAGCAAGGCCTGCCAGTTCCTCACCGCACGCATAGGTTTTCCGCAGAAACTCCAGGGTTTTCTCCAAATTTGCAGGAACCCCTTTGCCGGCCGCATAGCAGGCCGCCAGGGCATAGTACCCACACTCAAAGTCCAGTTCTGCGGATTTTTGGAACCAGCTGAGAGCTTTCGCAAACTGCTCCTGGTGCAAATACCACTGGCCCACGTTAAAGGCCGCATCACCGGCGGGTTCTCCGCCCATTTCATAGGCCTTCACATACAGGTCCCGGGCTTTTTCCCCATCCTGGGGGACCCCGTCACCGGCTTCATAGCAGCCGGCCAGGTTGAAATAACCGCCGCCAAAGCCCTCGTCCCCGGCTTTTTTGTACCAGGCTGCGGCCTCCACATAGGCACTCTCCTCCTGGGCATAGTAGAGCCCCACCTGGTTGGCGGCTGCGCCCTTGGTTCCGTCCCCGATATTGCTGGCCTTGATGTAGAATTCCACCGCTTTTGGCAAATCTACAGCGGTGCCCAAGCCCTTTTTCACATTATCCGCCAGATGGTACCAGCCCCAGGGATTTCCCGCTTCCCCGCACTTTTCACACCAGGCGTTGCCTTCCACGTATTTGCCGGCCTCACAGTACAGCTGGGCCAGTTCATAGGCAGCGTCCCCGGCAGCCTCGCCGCCTTGGGCATAGGCCTTTTGGAAGTACTTCCTGGCCAGCTCCTGATCCTCAGGAATGCCCCGGCCCAACAGGAGATTCCGGGCCAGATTGTACCAGCCCCAGTCGTAGTCCTTTTCGGCTGCCTTTTGGAACCAGGCATTGGCTTCCACCGGGCAGCCCTGGGCAAAATACGCCCGGCCCACGCCATTGGCGGCTTCCCCGGCAGTAGCGCCGCCCCGTTCGTAGGCCTTACGCAGGTATTTTTGGGCGTTGGGAAGGTCTTTTGGCGTTCCCAGACCCACCAGACAGCACTGGCCCAGGTTGAACATTCCCAGGGTGTCTCCCAGCTTCGCCGCTTTTTGGAACCATTCCACCGCCTCCGGGTACTCTTCCAGGTTATAGAGGAGCTCTCCCACTTTATTGGCTGCGCTTCCCTTGTACTTTCCAGGCAGGTTATAGGCGCGCTGATAAAAAGCCTTGGCCAGGTCCAAATCTTCAGGAAAGCCAAGTCCTTCCTGATAAGCATCTCCCCACCGAAGCCAGGCTTCTTGGGAACCCTTGTCGGCTGCCTCACGGAAATAATAGATTGCCTGTTCATACTTCTTTTGCAGCTGCAGCAGCACCCCTACGGCCGTAAGAATGCCGGCATCTCCTTTTTGGCCGGCCCTTTTCATCCAGTACAGGGCCTTGTCAGGATCCTGGGGAACCCGCTTGCCGTTTTGGTACAGTCTGGCCAATTCACAGGCCGCATAGGAATTTCCCTGCTCAGCTGCTGCTTTAAGCTCCGGCAGCACCTTTTGCACAGCCTCCGTAATGGCCTCGCCTTCCTGCAAAAAGGCAGCGTTCAGCCGGCAGAGCACATCTCCCAGGGCAGCACCCCTGCGTGCCCAAACTTTACCTGCCTCATAGTCCTGCCGGTCCTTGGGCAGCAGGTTCCAGTACAGCTCCGTCAGGAAATACATGGCAGGGCTGAGACCTGCCTCTGCGGCTTGCTCAAAGTAGGGCAGGGCTTCCTCATACTGACAATGGCTAAAACAGGAAAGTCCCTCTTCCAGGTTTCCTTCCGGGGAAAGCTCCGGCACGTCCTGCTCCTGGTCTTCGTCAGTGTCCTGGTCTTCGTCAGTGTCCTGGTCTTCGTTAGTGTCCTCGTCGTCTTCAGTTTCCTCGTCTTCGGCTTCAGCTTCTTCGGCCTCGCCTTCAGCGGTATCGTCCTCTTCCTCCGCCAAAGGTTCGTCAGTTTCTGGGACTTCTCCGGGAGCAGGGCCTTCCAGCCCCTCCAGGCGCAGTTCTTCACTGCTTAGGCCTTCAAACGGTCTAGCCTCGCCCAGGCGCTCCTGCTCCTGGGTTTTCTGGGCGGCAATCGCCTCCGTCTCCTGCCGCAGATTTGCTGCGGCCTTTTCCAAATCCGTCAGCACCGCAAGCTTTTCCCGCTGCTGCTCGTTTCTTTCTCTGCTATCCACCATAAAACAACGCTCCCTTCGCTGCACTTAATTTCTAGGATTCGGCGCATTCCTGTGCCAGGGGTCCGTCACTTCACCGGCTAACGGATCCGGTCCAAACCGGTTAGGACCCCGGGTGCCCCGGACGCCCACCATCAGCCCAAAGAAAATCAGGCTCACCAGGGAACCCAGAATTTCGCTATTCTTCAAAATCGCCTCCAGCAGGCCGATTCCCAAAAGATACCAGCCGGACTTTCCCAGGTCGTGAAGCCGCCGCACGGACAGGCACCAGGTCCAAGCCCAGCCCAGCAGGAGCAAGAGTCCTCCCACCAGGTACAGCAAAGCCCCGTACTCCACCCCCAAAACCAAAAGGAAAATCCCCAGCCCCAGGGCCAGCAGGGCTCCCAGGCTTTGGAGCAGATACTGCTTCCGTCCAATTCTTCCGTGGAAGGTCATGTTTTGGGAAAAATAATTTTTCAGGCTTTCGCCCATCTTCCTCATCCTTTCTCTAATCCTTACAGCTAAAGAAATCCAACCGCACAAGTTCCCCTTTCTTGACCGCTCTTTATACTACTTTAAGTATAGCAGAAGCCCTGGGGTGAATATTTCCCAGAAAAGAGAATCTTTGGGCGACGTTAAACGAGCCGAGAAAATTCCCGGTAAAGCAAGACTGCCGGCCATTTTGCGCCCAAGCTGGCTGCCTGAAAAAGTCTCACAAAATTCGAAAAAGGACTTCCTGACCCCGGACTTTTCTGCTACAATAAAGGAATTGAATGTGTCCAATTTGTGACCTAAGGAGCTGATTTTCCATGAATCTGACCTATTGGCTGCCCTTTTTCGTGGTGGTGTTCAGCAATACCTGCTACCATATTGTGGCCAAGTCCACCCCGGCGGGAGCGCCGCCTTTTTTGTCCCTGTGCGTCACCTACCTAGTGAGCTTTGTAATCAGCGCCGTTATCTACGCCGCTACCGGGCATTCTTTCCACCAGGACTGGAGCCAGCTGAACTGGACCAGCTATGCCTGGGGCTTTGTGCTGGTGGCCCTGGAAGCCGGCTACGTTTTTCTCTACCGGGTGGGCTGGAAAATCAGCGTGGCCTCGCTGTTTCTGAATGTTTCCGTGGCCCTGGCTCTGATTGTCATCGGGCTGGTGGTGTACAAGGACCACCTGTCCCTACGGGAAATGGCGGGGGTGGCCTTCTGCCTCTTAGGCATCGTTTTCCTCCACGGCTGACCAAATAACGCGAAAAATGTCTTCCAGCACTGGCTGCCGGGGGATTTTTCTGTCTGCCTGGCCCTTGCCAGGGCTGGGCTTTCCAGGCCTTTTCCTGGGGGTTAATTATGGTATACTATGATTGCTAAAAATTCTTAACGAAAGAGGTTGGGCCCATGAGTACAATTTACAGCAAAGACCTGCGGGGGGAGGAGTCCACAATTACTGTAGAAGACGATGCTCTGGAAGCACGGAAACGGCGTGCGGTCCCCACGAAGCGGGGGCTCTATCCCCACGAGCTGCTGCTCCTGTATTTTGCGCCCACCTTTTTCAGCGAAAAAAGCCTGAACCATTTTCCCGCCGCCTGGCGGGAGGCTTATACCCTGAAATATCCCCAGGAAGTGCTGCATTCCTTGGAAAAACGCGGTTTTCTTGAGCCCGCTCCTGCCCTCACCTGCTTGAAGGCGCTTCCCCTGCCGGAGTTGCGGGAAGCCGCAAGAGGGGTTAAACAGCAGTTTCTAAAAATCATACAAAGCCATATAAACATGATTATTTTGTACAAAATTCGAACAATATAATTGCATTTTGTAATATAATAGTATTAATAATTTACAGAATGGAGGTGATGCTGTGATTGTCTCTAAAACTTTTACGATTGAAACACGACTCAATCAAAATGATAATGCTGATCTAATTAAATACGTCAAGGAGTATAATGCTCTCTATGGCAGAATGTTACGCTTTGCGTGGCATCGTTATAACAATGGCGGCAAGTTTTCTGTAAAGAAAAGCCAGTTCAATACGCTTTTACAAATACAATTTGGAGTAAACAAGCGTTTTGCTAATTCTGTTATCTCTGAAGTCGAGGGTTTATATCGAGGCTTATATCAGTTGAAATGGTATGAGTATAAGCAGTTGAGTGGAAAAATAACGAAACTCTACAGTAAACGGAATAAACTTTGTAAACAAGTATTTGCTTTGAAGGAAAAAGCTCGAAACAATCAGTTGTCACCTTCTGCTTTGAGATATTATCGCAGGAAAAAAGAAAAAATCTTTTACACGGGTAAAAAGATTAACCGCCTCAAACAAAAGCAGGCTAACCTGCTGAAAGAGCTTCAGAGCAAAGATTTGCATCTCTGCTTTGGCTCAAAGAAGCTGTTTTATGCACAGCATAATCTTGAAAACAATAATCTGACAAGTCATAAGGTCTGGCTGGAACATTTCCGTGAGCAGAGAGATAATCGTTCCTTGTATATCGGAGCGAAGGATGAATTTCGCTGTAATCAGATACTGCAACTAACACCAATGGTACACTCGGGTAAAGGTAATCGTTTCGTTATTCAGCTGCGTAAGAACACAAAAGCTCGGGAGTACGTTTATGGAGCTTGTATTTTTAAGTATATGAGCAGCTTGCTAGCAAAAACCATTGTACAGAAAAGCCATGGCGTTAGCTATCGTATCGTATTCCGTGGCAGCAAGTGTTATCTGCAAGCTATGGTAACGTTCGATATAGATACCGACAGCTACAGGACCCGAAAAACGTATGGAACGATTGGCTTGGATTACAATGATGGCTTTATCGAACTTGCCGAGACCAATGAAACGGGAAATCTTGTCGGGCTAAAACACTATGATTTGCATTATCATGGTATGGGAAATAGAGCAAAGTCCGAAATTCGAGAGATAACTGCTAAGATTGTAAACTATGCAATTTCTGTCGGTAAAGACATTGTTATTGAAGATTTAGACTTTAGAAAATCTAAGTCAGAAGTCATCAAAGCAAAGTCAGCCCAAGGCAAGGCATACAATAAAATAATTCATGCCTTTGACTATTCGAGATATAAGGAAACTTTCGAAAATTGTTGTTTTAGACGAAATGTTAATTTGATTCAAGTCAATCCTGCGTATACAAGCAAGATTGCAAAGCAAAAATATTGTGACAGAAAGAAACTCATTATTCACCAAGGAGCAAGTTATGTTATTGCTCGTAGAGGTCAGGGCTTCGCAGATGAATATATAAGCAAAAAGAAGTTCTCATAAACAAAAACTTCCGTTAAGAAAGAACTGCTTTCAAGAGATTGCAGTCCTTGTACTTAACGGAAACTATAAAATAGACAACAACAGTTATATTTTGTTGTGCCACTTAGCAATAAGAGAAACAGAATTGAGCTGTTGGTAAATATGAGTGTGCCGTAACACTCGAAATCATTGGGAATTTGTCTTACCCTGTTTTGTATGATTTTATTTTACGGTGGGCGTCTCTGCTTCCTTTTATCGGGAAATCATGCTCCTGCGGCTCCAGGAAGCAGGCCTGGTGGAAAAAGCGGCTCAGGAGCTCTCCTACCATCTGTATCAGCGCACTGCCAAGGGCGAAGCCGAGCTGGCGGAAAATCCCTACGTGGCCTATATTTGTGACAGAAATACCATTACCCTTTGGGATATGAACAGGCTGCTGGCTGGCGCAAAGCCGGGAGATTCCTTTCAGGACCTGATTTGGCAGTACTATCAGCAAAAGGCCCGAGAGTGCTACGAACTGGGGCATATGGAGGAGTTTCTGGGCTGGCGGCAAACCATGCTGGACTTTCTCTTGCAGAAAAATGCTGGGGGGCTGCCTTTTATAACTGGTGCGCAGTTTTTGCCTACCAGTTTGCTCACCTGGCCTATCAGGACGACCTGACTCCCACTGCCAAGAACCTGGGAATCCATCTCAACCATTATTTGGACTACCTTTACGAGTATCCTCGGCGGCCCTCCGACAAAATGGTTGAACAGCTGCAAATGCTGCGAGACAGGCTGGGCTGGGAATCGGATCTGGAATTCTACGGACGGGCAATGCGGAATTTTCAGCGGATTGATTCCCTTTTCAGTCCGTACTCACCAGCAGACTATGCCGATTTGCTTTTGGCCCTGAGCAATGTTGACTACAAGTTCCTGCTGGACTTTGAAATGGGAATGGAAAAGCAGGTCAGGGCCCGGCTGAAAACCCTGCCTCAGGCAGCCCGGAAGCGGAGCCGGGTCACCCCCGGCATCCGCTGGTGGTAGGCAGTAAAGCAATAAATAAATAGCCCCCAGAGAGGCAGCTTGCCTTTCTGGGGGGTATTTCATGGTAGATCTATACGGGAGGGTGTTCTCACTCCATTTCGTCCCGCTGGGGCGTCCATTCGGGCAGTGGGTCCGGTCCCAGGGGATCCCGGGAGGTTTCCACAATTTCCAAAATGGTTTTTACTTCCGGCAGGGGCACGGGGGAATCCGCCGGATTGGCATAGAACACCTGGGTCACCCGGCCTTCCTGGTCCGTACCAGCTTCTGGGCCCGGTACCCGGACCACGTCTTCTGGATAGATATTGTCCGTATCGGAGCAGAAGTACGCCTTTTTGCCATCCGCTAGTTCTACCTGGCACAGGGCCACGTCCCCCTGCCGGGGAGCCCGGCGGCTGTAGGATTTTTCCTGGAACAGCACGGCGTAGATGGTCAGGGGGAACAGGGTCCGGGCTACGTCCATAAAGTAGGCCCAATCTTTGGCCAAATGGGGCGCATCGTAGATATTCCGGGTCCGGTGCTCCTTGCCGGCGGCGGTGGTTACCCGCAGGTCGTACAGGGTATAGGTTTCGGGTTTGGGGTCCTGGGGAAAGTCAAAATTATCCTTGATTTCCTGCCGCCAGGGCAGGATTTCCCGGAACACTTCGATTTCATCATTTTGGTGGGAAACGCTGAGCTTTTCCCCGTGGTCCCCTTTCAGGGTGACCTTGGCCTTATTTTTCACCAAATCCACCACAAACTTTTCCTTACTGCCTTCAGAGTTGTCCGTACCGGGCTTCAGGCGGATTTCCATATACAGGGCGTCTGCCGCATTGCCGTCCAGCAGCGACAGGTCTTCCCGCTTGCAGGCCATGCGGATCAGGGTGGACAGGCCTGGCAGCCGGCCCGGTTCTTCTTCCAGCAGATGGGCAGCCTCCACGGTTTTGCCTCCTTCGTAGTACAGGATAACCTGCCAGAAGGGCTGGTCCTCTGCCTCCGGGTTCAGCGGATCCCGTTCCTCGGTAATGGCAGCCAGCCGGTAATAGGCCACAACCTTCTGGGCCCGTTCCATTATCCGGCGGGCCAGTTCCTCATGGGTCTCGAAGGCAAAGGGTTCCCCTTTGCGCTTGCCGGTGACCACTTCTCCCGGCCGCCACCAGATGGCTCCCATGCCCTTGCCCTGGCTGGTTACGGTAACTTCCTGGTAGATAATATCCCGGTTGTCCTTGTTATCGTCCGGGCGGGTGATGACCACCACTTTTTGGGGCAATTTCCCCAAGAATGCATCCATTTCTGTATCTCTTGCCATACACTAACGCCTCCGTTCTTTAGTTTCCGCCCAGTTTCCCTAGGGACCGGCGGCTTATTGCTGCTAAAGACTGGGCCCGGTTTCCCAGGCACCAGTTTTTATCCCTTGGCTTCACCGGCCTCCGGGTACTGGGGATAATCCGGGCTGAACCAACGGCCGTATACCTTGTGAAAGACCAGGTTTCCGGCAATATAGTCCTTGTCCAGGTAGGCAGCGGGTATCAGCCGGGGCTGGACTACCTTCCGGGTTTCGGTTTTACCCGTGAGCCGGTCCTGGATAATCAGGGTCAGGGGCTCGGAATATAGCTCCCCTTTATCCGCATTATAGTAATAGTAACCAAGGGTTTCCACCACCTGATGCTTTTCGTAGTTCCGATAGAAGGTCCGAGCCTTGATTTGGTAATAGGGGGCTTCTTCCCGCACCACCTTTACCGAGTCCAAATCCACCCAGGTCTGCTCCCTTAGGGAAGAAGCCACGCTGACGCAGCGTTTGGGGTTAAAGTCAACTCCCTGGGCCTCTGCCTGGGTAAAGCAGGGAGCCAGAAGGCAGGCCGCCGCCACCAGGATTGCGCCAAATTTCTTCATACTGACCATTTCTTTCTGTATACATAGGCACCAGCGGTGCACCTGTTATTATTCACACTAATTCGATAATATTATACCCACAACTTTGGTCAAAAATCCAGGAGAAGCGCTCCGCCCTTAGAGAAGGGCCAGAAGCTGATACTTTTGAAACAGAAAACGGAAAGCCCCGTTTAGGAACTTTCCGTTTTTACATATCCAATTTTACTGCTGGGGTGCGCGGTTTTGGGCGTCCGGCAGAAGGGTAAAGGACTCAATGGATTGTTTAAAGGCATTGAGCTTCAAATCATAGTTGATGGTATCATCGGTTTCGTAGCGGATCTGGAACCCGGAGCCCTGGCGATTCATCAGATAGGTATTGATGATGAACACCTTTTTCAGGTCTTCGTTGTCGGTGGATTCCGCCAGACTGCCGTTGAGGGTCCCCACGGTAATGGGTTCGTGGCGCAGGATGGTCACGTTGGGGGTATACCGAGTCACCTTGTCCAGGAAATTGCTTTCGGCCTGCTTCAGGTTGGCCGGTGTAGCAGTGCCCAGTTCTGCAAAGGACGGGTCGCTGAAGCGGCGGATCATCAGGTCATCGGTATGGACGGAGCTCAGGGAACGGCCAAACAGGATATTGTCCGCCCGCAGGGTGTACATCCGCCAGCCGCTGGGGATTTCCATTTCAAAACCCATGGAAGGCACCGTCAGCAGGTTGATATCCGTGTAGCGAACCTTGGCCAGGGACAAATCCTTGGTCAGGGCTTTCAGGGCCTCCCTGGCTGCCGCTTCCTGGTCCTGGGGCGCACTGACATTCACCACCAGGGCAATGTTCTTCTGGGGCTGGTAAACCTTGCCCACAGTAAAGGGCCGCCGGGTTTTCAGGGAATCCTTGGGAATGGCTTCGTAGGTAAAGGTGTCCCGGTCGTAGCCGGACTTTTCGTCCTCCCGGGCCCGCATCAGTTCCGGGTTGTTCACCCGGCGCAGCACAGCCCGCAGCCGGTCGGCGGCAGCGCTTTGGCCGGTACTGCCCTTTACGCCGTCTTCCACAATGGTGGAATCCTGCATATCCTGGACCTTCCCGATAAAGCTGGTAAATTCCTTCTGCTGTTCCGAGGAATACTGGCGCATGGGCACAGAAACAAAGTTAGGCAGGGTGTACAAATCGGCGGAAACCAGGAAGGTCTTCCCCACCGTAAACCGGATGCCGGTGGTGGTATGGTAGATTTCCTGGCTGCCCGGGGGCACCGTCAAGGTGTATCCGCCGCTGGCCGGCTTGAATACCTGGTCCTTTTTCTCCGCCGCCTGGGCAGAAGAACCCAGACCCGTACTGCTCAGCAAAAACAAGGAAGCAGCGGCCAGTAGCAGCTGTAATTTTTTCATAGGGACCTTCTTTTCTCTTTATTTTTTGGCTTTTTCTTTGATATACTTGTCGATTTCCACGGCAGCCTTCTTCCCTGCACCCATGGCAGAGATAACGGTGGCAGCACCGGTAACGATGTCGCCGCCAGCAAAAACGCCGGGAATGGAGGTTTCTTCGTTTTCATCCACGGTAATCAGGCCCTTTTTGTTGGTAACCAGATCCGGGGTGGTGTGCTTGAGCAGCGGGTTGGGCCCCTGGCCGATGGCCATTACCACCATATCCACGTCAAACACATGGTTGGAGCCGGGGATTTCTACAGGAGAACGGCGGCCGGAAGCATCCGGTTCGCCCAGCTGGGTGCGGATGCATTCGATGCCTTTGACCCAACCCTTGTCATCGCCCACAATCCGGCAGGGATTGTTCAGCATATGGAGCTGAATCCCCTCAGCCTTGGCGTGTTCGATTTCTTCTTTTCTGGCGGGCATTTCCGCTTCGCTGCGGCGGTAGACCACGTAGACATTTTCTGCGCCCAGGCGCTTGGCCGTACGGGCAGCATCCATGGCCACGTTGCCGGCCCCTACTACGGCTACGTTCTTGCCTACATATACGGGAGTGGCCTTCTTGGGGAACTGCCAGGCTCCCATCAGGTTCACCCGGGTGAGGAATTCGTTGGCAGCGTACACCCCGTTCAGGGCTTCGCCGGGAATATGCATAAAGTGGGGCAGCCCAGCGCCGGTACCTACGTACACAGCCTGGAAGCCTTCCTCATTCAGCAGCTCGTGGAGGGTAAAGGTACGGCCGATAACCACGTCGGTCATGATATTGACCCCCAGGTCCTTCAGGGCCTGAACCTCGTGCTGGACAATGTCCTTGGGCAGCCGGAATTCCGGAATCCCGTACATCAGCACGCCGCCCACCTTGTGGAGGGCTTCAAACAGGGTTACATCGTAGCCCAGCTTGGCCAGGTCTCCAGCAGCAGTCAGGCAGGACGGGCCGCCGCCTACCACAGCCACCTTGATGCCGTTTTTGGGGGCAAGGCCTTCGGTAATCTGGTCGGTGCCCTCTTCCCGGGCCCGGTCAGCCACGTACCGTTCCAGCCGGCCAATGGCCACCGGTTCTCCCTTGATGCCCAAGATGCAGACTTTTTCGCACTGGTTTTCCTGGGGGCAGACCCGGCCGCACACTGCGGGCAGGGCGTTTTTGCCCTTCAGAATCCGAATGGAGCCGGCAAAGTCCTTTTCCGTAATGGCATGGATGAATTGGGGAATGTCCACATTCACGGGGCAGCCCTGTACGCAGCGCGGGTTCTTGCAGTTCAGGCAGCGCTGGGCTTCGTCCACAGCCACTTCTTCCGAGTAGCCCAGGGCTACTTCCTTAAAGTTTTTGTTCCGCACGTCCGCCGGTTGTTCCGGCATAGGATTTCTCATTCCGCCACGCATTTGCAATGCCCCCCACAACTATATTCTTCCGCTTCCTGATCCTTGTACATCTTGGAACGGGTCATCAGGTTGTCAAAATCCACCTGATGGGCGTCGAATTCGGGACCATCGCAGCAGGTAAACTTGCTTTCATCCCCTACCTTCACCCGGCAGCCGCCGCACATACCGGTGCCGTCCACCATCAGGCAGCTCAGGCTGGCAGTGGTCTTCACGTGGAAAGGCAGGGTGGTCTTGGCCACGTTCTTCATCATGATGATGGGTCCAATGGCTACCACCAGGTCCACTTTGGTGCCGGCTTCCAGCATTTTTCGCAGCGGATCGGTAACAAAGCCCTTGATGCCGTCAGAACCATCGTCGGTGGTGATGATTACTTCATCGCTGATTTTTTCCATCCGGTCCCGCCACAGGATCAGGTCCTTGCTGCGGCCGCCGATAATGGTAATCACCTTGTTGCCCAGTTCGTGATAGGCCCGGGCAATGGGATGGACGGGGGCTACGCCGATACCGCCGCAGACCATGACCACGGTGCCGAATTTGCCCATTTCAGAGGGCTGGCCCAAGGGTCCCAGTACGTGCTGGAATTCGTCCCCTACCTCAAAGTCGTGGGTCAGATGGGTGGTGGTGGCGCCTACGGCCTGGACCATCAGGGTAATGGTGCCCCGCTCCCGGTCGAAATCGCCAATGG
This sequence comes from Acidaminococcus hominis, assembly GCF_900291475.1. Lineage (GTDB taxonomy): Bacteria > Bacillota > Negativicutes > Acidaminococcales > Acidaminococcaceae > Acidaminococcus > Acidaminococcus hominis. Next base: position 95,783 of record NZ_OLMM01000001.1, on the reverse strand, counting down.
TGAGAGGAATCCGTTCGCTGTCTTCATCCACCAGGACCATAACAAACTGGCCCGGCTGGCATTTATGGGCAATGAGCGGTGCTTCAATTTCAAATTCCCACACTGCAGGCGCAAGCTGCAGCTTCTTCAGTACTTTTGCCACAATGAATCACTCCCCTTTAATTTTTGGGCAAAACATATTCAATGCACCGGTTGACCTCAAAAATGACCTTTTCCAAATCAATGGTGGTCAGTTCCTTGTTCTGGAGCAGGACGCGGCCATCTACCAAAACGGTGTCCACATCCTGGGCAGAAGCAGCATACACCAGGAGAGAAACCCGGTCATGCCGGGGGTACCAATGCGGTGAATCCATATTATAGAGCACGATATCGGCCCGCTGGCCTACGGCAAGCTGTCCCAGGTCATCGTAGCCCACGGCTTTGGCGCCCTGGACCGTACCCATAGCAAGAGCCTGGGCCGCAGGGACGGCTTTGGGATTGCCGGACTCGGTCTTGGCCAAAAGCGCTGCCAGCCGGACTTCTTCCAGCATATCCAGGTTGTTGTTGCTGGAAGCCCCATCGGTGCCCAGGCCTACGGTAAGGCCCTTTTCCAGCATACTGGCCACAGGGGCAATGCCGCTGGCCAGTTTCAGGTTGCTTTGAGGATTGTGGGCCACCCGGACGTGGTGCTTGGCCATAATGGCCTGGTCTTCTTCTGTCACATGGACGCAGTGAGCGGCCAGGGTCCCCAGTTCAAACATGCCCAGGTCTTCCATCAGGGCAATGGGGGTCTTGCCGTACTGCTTCAGGCAGTCGTCCACTTCTCCCTGGGTTTCGGACAGATGCATATGGATTTCTGCACCCAGGCTGCCGGCCCGTTCCACCACAGATTTGATGAAATCCGGGCTGCAGGTATAGGGGGCGTGGGGGCCAAACATTACCCGAATCCGGTCATCGCAGGCGCCGTGCCACTTTTTGTACAGCTCCGTGTTTTCGTCCAGCCGGGATTTACCGTCCGCCACAGAGGCGCCGGTAAGTCCCCGGGATAACACCACGCGGATGCCGCAGTCCCGGGCTGCCTGGGCCGTTTCGTCCATGAAGAAATACATATCCGCAAAGCAGGTGGTGCCCGTGCGGATCATTTCCGCCATGCCCAGGAGACTGCCCCAGTACACTGCCCGGCCATCCAGGTTGTTTTCCATAGGCCAGATTTTGTTCTGGAGCCAGTCCATCAGCACCATGTCGTCCGCATAGCTGCGGAACAGCGTCATGGCCGTATGGGTGTGGGCGTTGACCCAGCCCGGTACCGCCAGGTGGTTCCGTCCATCAATGGTCTGGGTGCCCGTAATGGCATCCGGCCCGATATAGGCGATACGCCGATCTTTAATGCCAATATAGCAGGGTTTGCCGCTGCCGGCGGCAGCCAGTTCCACATTGGCCAAAACCACATCATAGTTCATAGGTAATCTCCTTTTTATTGAAAGTCTTCACAGTGGAAGCCGCCGTATTCCTTTAGGGCCTCGCGGCAGCTGCAGCTGTGCAGGGGTGTTTCCGTATCCTTAATATAGGCTTCCATCACCGCAAGAATCTGTCTGCCCTGGAGTTCCATGGCAGCGGTTACTTCCTCGTGGGACAAAGCCCTTTGGGCAAAACCGGAACCCATATTGGTAACCACGGACACGTTGGCGTAGCAGATTTCGGCTTCCCGGGCCAGGACCGCTTCCGGCATATTGGTCATGCCGCACACGTCCCCGCCCAGACAGGCGAACATTTTGTTCTCCGCCGCCGTTTCGTAGCGGGGGCCTTCGGTAACCACGTAGGTACCCTGCTTGCAGTGGCGCAGCCCCAGCTGCATAAGAGCATGGATGACCCGCTCCCGAACCACCGGACAGTAGGGGTAAGCAAAATCCACATGGGCCACCTTGCCACCCTCCCCGTTAAAGAAGGTGTTCACCCGGTTTTTGGTGAAATCCAAAAGCTGGCTGCAAACCACGAAGGTGCCGGGCCGCAGGGCCACGTTGATGGAGCCTACTGCCGTAAAGGACAGGATTTCTGTGACTCCCAGCTGCTTTAGGGCGAAAATATTGGCCCGATAGTTGATCTTATGGGGAGGCAGGGAATGATTCGCTCCATGCCGGGCCATAAAATACACTTCGTGGCCGTTCAAGGTGGTCTTGAGGCAGTGGGCCTCACCAAAGGGGGTTTTCACGGTTACAGGTTCCAGGGTACCAAAACGGGAGGCATCTTCAACGCCGGTGCCTCCGATAATTCCGATTTTACGCAATCTTCTCACCTCTTCTGGTTCAATTCATCAATAATCGAAAGGAGATCCGAGACTTGCCCAATGACGTAATCCGGGTGGATTTTGCCGTCAAAAAAATCTTGTTTAAAAGACGACCAACCGACTTTTACCGTAGCCCGGCAGCCGGCAGCCCGTCCGCTTAACAGGTCGTAGGGGCTGTCCCCCACGCACAGGCATTCCTCCGGAGCAAGGCCCAAAAGGGCTGCGCCGCTGGCCATGGGTTCCGGGTCGGGCTTGTGGGCCTGACATTCCTGGGCCCCGATGATGCCTCCGTCAATGTAGGAGGAAAGCCCCAGGCAGTCCAAACCCCGCTGACAGGTGGCCTTGAACTTGCTGGTGACGATGGCCTGGGCAATGCCCTTTTCCTGAAGCTTTTGACAGCCTTCTGCCACCCCGGGAAAGGGCTCAATCATCTGGTCGTGCCATTTGATATTGTAGTGCCGGTAGTACTGGACCATTTCCTCAATCCGGTCCGGGTCCGTAATGCCCGTTACCACGGACAGGCCCTGGCGCAGAGGCAGGCCAAAGGTGTTGATGATGGCCTGCTGCTCCACAGGCTGGTCCAGGAAATGCTCCAGCGTCTTTTGGAAGGTGGCCAAAATTAACGGTGTAGTATTGGCCAAGGTTCCGTCAAAATCATATAAAATCCCTCGAATTGCCATAAGGTACTCCTTTGCGTTAGATACACCTTTTATTTTACCATATTTGCCAGGTAAAGTGAACACAAGTACCATTGCAGCGCCCCTCTGGCCGCCGCCTTCGCCCTGTGCGCCGCAGTTCCTTGCCTATAGGGAGCGGCGGCCTCCCTGGCCCAAAAAGAAGAAGCTGTGCAGCGCTGCACAGCTTCAGGTTTTGTTTTAGTTTCTCTTTTTGGTGTGGATAATCTGCTTGGGTCCCACTTCTGCGCTTTCCGGCACCAGCACATCGTTAAAGCTGATGTTCCGGGTATGCAGGGTGTGGCTCCAGGCGTGTTCATGGCGATGGATAAAGCCGGCCATGGTAATGGGAATCCAGCTGTATACGAAAATCGGATAGAACAGGGTGTAGAACCAGGACTTGGGAGCCGCATGGATCTTAAAGAGGATAATGGCCGGAATCACATACTGGCCAATCCCGATTACCTGCCAGATTTCGTAGGGCAGCAGGGCATACAGCACGTTGGTGTAGAAAGGAACAAAGGAGTAGATGGTGCTGCAGATAACAAAGAACGCGGAGATCAGCAGGAAGTAAGGCTGAATCAGGTCGATGATGCCGTCCAGAATGACGATATCCCGGCGCTTGATACCTTCCTTCAGCAGCTTGGGGATATACCGCTCAGCCACATCGAAATGCCCCTGGGCCCAGCGTTTTCTCTGGTTCCAGGACTGCTTGAAGGTAACCACCTTTTCATCATACACAATGGCATCATGGCACCAGGTGGTGGGAATCCCTTCCAGCAGGGACTTCATGGTAAATTCCATATCTTCGGTAAGGCAGGTAGCCTGCCAACCGTATTTCTTCAAAATATCGGTGGAAATGCACATGCCCGTACCGCCAAAGACGGAGGACAGGCCGATATTGTATTTGGCCAAGTGCCAAACGTGGTTGATGATCCAGAAGGAAATGGCGAACACGCCGCTGACCCAGGTATCGTTGGGGTTCTTGGAGTCCAGGTAGCCCTGAATCAGCCGTTCCCCTTTGCAGTACCGGTTGTTGATTTCCATCAGGAAGTCCAGATGCACCAGGTTGTCCGCATCGAAAATCACCACGGCATCGTATTGCTTGGGCAGGGCAAACAGCTTCTGGAACATCCATTCCAGGGCAAAGCCCTTGCCTTGCTGCATTTCGTTGGTGTTGTGCCGTTCGTACACCAGGGCGCCCTCACGAGCTGCCACTTCCGCCGTATGGTCGCTGCAATTATCAGCTACCACGAAAATATCGTACATATCATTGGGATAACGCAGCATCTTCAGGTTATCCACCAGCTGGCCAACTACCTTTTCCTCGTTATGGGCAGCCACAACCACCGCAAAAGTGGTTTTGGGGGTCAGGATCTTCTTTTCCTTTTTCCGGGGCAGAATGCCGAACAGGGAAATGGTAAAGTAGTAAATCGTAAAGAAAACGATCAACACTTGCAGAGGAATCATAATAATATCAAAATAGCTGCTCATGATGAACACAGACTTCCTCCTCTTAATGGCCGGCTTGCTTGCCAGTCACCTTTACATACAGAGCATTAAATACACCGCACAGGGTGTAGGTGAACATGATGACAAAGGGCCAAGCTGACACATTGATGTACAGCAGATACGCACCAATCAGGAAGGAAACAAGCACGGGCCCTTTGAAAAGCGGGTTGCCCTTCCCCTTGAAATCAGGATACCGGACTTCACTGTACATGAGCACAGCAACGCCCAGGGTGCCGATGGCTACCAGCACCGGATTTACCTGGAAACCGGAGGCTACGAACGTGGCCACCACGCAGGCGCCGGCCGGAGCAGGCATCCCTTGGAAATAACCGTGGATGGCGGATACGTTCACGTTAAAACGTGCCAGCCGCAGGGCTGCCCCGAAGGCAACCATGGCGGAAATAATCTGTCCAGCCAGACCCAGCTGGTGCAGGGAATAACAATAAATCAAAACAGACGGTGCCATGCCAAAGGAGCAGACATCACACAGGGAATCCATTTCCACCCCAAAGGGGCCGCTGACGCCCAGTGCCCGGGCTGCCCGGCCATCACAGGAATCTGCCAGAATGGCCAAGATGATAAAGATTGCTGCTTTTGTGAATTCCTGGTCCATGGAAAGATAAATGGACAGAACTCCCAGCACCAGGCTAAGGCCACTGATGCTGTTTGGAACCATACGTCTATAATTCATTCTGCTTTCTGCCTCCCAATAATACTTAATCCGCCCTTGACCTTGTCACCTTTTTTTACCATGACTTCTACGGATCTGGGCATTACCAGTTCCGTGCAAGAGCCAAATTTGATCATCCCGTAGCATTCGCCCTGTTTCAGGGTACTGCCCAGGGAGGTCCAGGACACAATCCGGCGGGCCAGAATCCCGGCAATCTGGATTACCAGGACACGGTTCTTCCCGTTGTCCAGGCCAATGGCCATCCGTTCGTTGACAATGGGGGCCGAGTTCTTGTAGGCCGGTTCGTAACCGCCGCAGGTATAGCGCTGGTAGGTCACGGTGCCGTCCATGGGAGCCCGGTTGGTATGCACATTGAAGACAGAAAGAAATATCGTCACCTTGATTGCAGGTTCATTGAGAAATTCCTGATCGTAGAAACCCTCCACCCCCATAACGGTACCGTCCGCCGGGGAATACAGGATGCTGGGATCAATCCGGGTGGGACGATCGGGGTTGCGGAAAAAATATGTGAAATACGCGGTCAGGACCAGAGGCAGTACGGCAAAGTCCACCCCTACAAAATACCCAACCAGAAGAGTCGCCATGGCGCAAATGCCAATAAAGGGATACCCTTCTTTCACGATTGTAAATTTGGACACAACTTCACCTCCACCTATTTTGTTTATTATAATACAACATTCGAGCTTTGTCTAATGCTTGCCAGGTTATTTCTTTTTGTGAAGTACGCCATATTTTGTGCCCAAAACTTCCAGCACAAACTTGGGCAGGGCCAGCATCCGGCCAAAGCGGCTGGGCTGCTTGTACAGCCGAAACAGCCACTCCAGGGAGGCTTCCTGCATCCACTTGGGAGCCCGTTCCATCTTGCCGGCCAGCACGTCGAAACTGCCGCCCAGGCCCACCCGGACCGGGGGCTTCAGTTCGTCCCGATGGCTGTCCAGCCAGTACTCCTGCTTAGGCGCCCCCAGGGCTGCAAACAGGATTTGGGCCCCGCTGCGGTTGATTTCGTCAATAATGGCACCGGACTCTTCTTCCTTAAAGTAGCCGTTCCGGGTGCCCACAATCTTTACCCCGGGAGCAATTTCTTCGGCCTTGGCTTTGGCGGCCTCGGCAATGCCCGGTGCTGCCCCAAACAGGTAGATGGTCTCCCCTGTTTTCGCTGCCTGTTTCAGCAGCTGGACAAACAGGTCAAAGCCCGCCACCCGCTCAGGCACCGTATAGCCCAGGGTCCGGCCGGCCCAGACCGTGCCGGCGCCGTCCGCCAGCACCAGGTCGGTTTTCTGGAGCAGGTCCAGATACCGAGGATCCTGGAGGCCCATCATGATGATTTCCGCGTTGGCGGTCACCACCTGGGTCTTTTTATTATCCTTAATCCGCTGCAGCAGCCAGGCTACGGCTTCCTGCATGGAAAAGGGGCTCACGGGAACCCCCATGATATCCATTACGGGTTTCTTGCTTGTATCCATGTTCTGGTCCTCCCCAGGGTCAGATGGCTCTGGCTTCACTGGGCACGGTGGTAAAGTTGATGCCCGGGTTCCGTTCCAGGATCCAGTTCAGGTTCCATTCGTTGGAAACCAGGATAACCGGCCGGTCCAGCTTGTCGTACACCAGCATGCCGTTGTCCAGGCCCTTGATGTTCCGGATGTCGTCGGCATCGTCGGCGTAAACCCAGCGGGCTACGGTGTAGGGCAGCTGGTCCATCAGCAGTTTGGCGCCGTATTCGTTAAGCAGCCGGTATTCCAGTACTTCCAGCTGCAAAACGCCAACCACGCCCACCACAAAGCTTTCCATACCGATATTCTTTTGGCGGAATACCTGAATGGCGCCTTCCTGGGCCAGTTGGACAATGCCCTTTTCAAACTGTTTCCGCTTCATGGAGTCCTTGGGCTGCACCTTGGCGAAAATTTCCGGCGGGAAAATGGGGAAATCTTCAAACTGTACCTGATGCTTTTCATCGCACAGGGAATCCCCGATGGTGAAGATGCCCGGGTCAAAGACCCCAATGATATCACCAGGATAGGCTTTTTCTACGGTGGTCCGTTCCTGGGCCATGAACTGCTGGGGCTGGGACAGCTTTACGGGCTTGCCCCCCTGGACATGGTACACGGTCATGCCCTTTTCAAACACCCCGGAGCAGATGCGCATAAAGGAAATCCGGTCCCGGTGGGCCGGGTTCATATTGGCCTGAATCTTGAAGATAAAGGCGGAGAAGGTTTCGTCGGTAGGCTTTACCACGCCTCCGTCCTTCAGGTGGCGAGGCTGGGGCATGGGAGACAGTTCCAGGAACTTTTCCAAGAAGCTGCGCACGCCAAAGTTGGTCATGGCGGACCCGAAGAACATAGGGGTCAGTTCCCCTGCGTTCACCTTGTCCAGGTCAAATTCATCCCCGGCCAGATCCAGCAGCTCAATATCGTCCAGGAGATTCTGGTAATTGGTTTCCCCGATGGCTTCCCGGATAGCCGGGTCGTTCAGGTCACCGGTGGTGGATTTCAAAATCTTGGAGCCGTGACTGGAGTCGTTGTCAAACAGCTCCACCTGCTTCTTCAGCCGGTCGTACACGCCAATATAGTGGCCGTCCACGCCAATGGGCCAGTTGATGGGGAAAGCATTGATATGCAGCACTTTCTCGATTTCGTCCATCAAGTCCATGGGGGCCCGGCCGTAACGGTCCAATTTATTCACAAAGGTAAAGATAGGAAGTTTTCTCCGGTGGCAGACCCAGAACAGCTTCTTGGTCTGAGGTTCCACGCCTTTGGCAGCGTCGATCAGCATAACGGCGCTGTCGGCAGCAATCAGGGTACGGTAGGTATCTTCACTGAAGTCCTGGTGCCCAGGGGTATCCAGAATGTTTACCCGGTAGCCGTCGTAGTCGAACTGCAGCACACTGGAGGTAACGGAAATCCCTCTCTGTTTTTCGATTTCCATCCAGTCGGACACCGCATGGCGGTTGGCCTTTCTGGATTTTACGGAGCCGGCCAAATGGATGGCGCCCCCATATAGCAATAATTTCTCAGTCAGAGTCGTTTTACCGGCATCCGGATGAGAAATGATAGCAAACGTTCTTCTTTTCGCAATCTTATCCTGCAGATCAGACATGCAAGCTGAACCTCCGTTTCTTGGCGTCCTTTTGAAAAGGAGCCGCACATTCAATCTTATTATAGCATTTTTCGTCATTTTTGCATGAAAAAACGCCACAAAGATAACCTTTGTGGCGTCCAGTTCATTTAAATGGTCGGAGCGGCGAGATTCGAACTCACGACCTCTTCCACCCCAAGGAAGCGCGCTACCAAACTGCGCTACGCCCCGAACACAAGAGCTATTATACGGTGTTTTGAACCATTCGTCAAGCGTTTTTCCAAAACTTTTTTAAAAAATTTTTGCGCCCTCAAAATCCAGGTCCAAAAGGTGCACCGTGGTGTCAATCTTACGTTTCGTAAAGGGCTCACGCATGGCCCTGCCAATGGTCTCCAGATCTGCGTCAACTGGCGCATAAGCCATGAGCGTGGAGCCGGAACCAGAGATAACAGCCTGGTACGCTCCGGCCTCCTGAGCCCGTTTTAACGCCTCCTGGGCCCCTGGAATCAGAGGCAGCCGGTAAGGCGTATGAATCTTGTCCTGCAAGGCCGTAGAAAGGAATTCATAGCGGCCGGTGGCCAGGGCGCCAATCAGGAGGGCAGCCCGGCTGGTGGAGTACACAGAATCCCGCACGGAAATAGCCTTGGGCATGGCTGCCCGGGCTTTGGCCGTGGAAAGCTGCATATCCGGCACCAAGACCACCAGTTTCAGAGGTTTGGCCGGGGCCAGTTTCAAGCTCCGTACTTTTCCCTCCTCCATGACATTGATGGTCATGCCGCCCAAAATTGCAGGCGCCACATTGTCCGGATGGCCTTCAATAAGGGTAGCCTCCGTCACCAGGTCTGCCTGGCCAAGGGGAGACCCTGCCAAGGCGTTGGCGGCCATCAGGCCGGCTACCACAGCGGTGGAGCTGCTGCCCAGGCCCCGGGAAACCGGCACCTGGGTTTCCGAGGTGATTTTGATGCCCGTAGCCGGCTGACCCAATTTATCCCACAGGATATAAAAGGATTCCGCCGCCAGGTTGTTTTTCCCCTGGGGCAAAAGCCCTGCGTCCTGACCCAGGGCTTCAATCACGATTCCCTCCGGAATCATTTCGTAAGTAAAGGTATTGTACAAGGTGCAGGCCAGTCCCAGGCAGTCAAAGCCCGGTCCGCAGTTAGCGGAAGTGGCAGGGACCCGTACAGTGACCTTGCGTATTGCTGCCATTGTATCCAAGACCTTTCGGTTTAGTTTTGCTCTTTCAGCTGTTCGTTCAGGCTGTCGTCTTCTACCCGGATGATGTTACAGATCCGGGAGACCACACTCAGGTTGGACAGGGCTTTTTCAGCCTTGCGCAGGGCATATTCGGAGACCCCGTGGGTAATTACCACGATTTCTGCCAGGTTCCCCAGGGAGCGTTTTTGCACAACGGTCTTCAAGCTGACTTCGTTGTCACCGAAAGCGGTGGCAATGGCGGCCCAGACACCGGGCCGATCCTGCACCAGCATACGTACGTAGCTGGGAGAGTAGATGTCTTTGGGGCCCATAAAGGGTTTCTGCTCGTAGCAGGTGCACCCTACCCGGCCGGTGCAGCCGTGGAGAATATTCCGGGTGGATTCCAGGATATCCCCGCAGACAGCGCTGGCAGTAGGCATCCGGCCGGCTCCCTGGCCAAAGAACATGGTTTCGCCCACCGGTTCGCCTTTAACGAAGACGGCGTTAAACACATCATTAACGGTGGCCAAAGGATGGTTCTTCGGCAGCATGGTGGGATGTACCCGGACGCTGATGCCCTTGCCTTCTTTCTGCTTGGCAATACCCAAAAGCTTCACCACGTAGCCCAGCTCGTCGGCGTATTCGATATCCCGCAGGGATACCTTCTCAATGCCTTCCACGCTGACATCTTTCAGGGACACCCGGCTGTTGAAGCCGATGGAGGCCAGGATAGCCAGTTTCCGGGCAGCGTCCCAGCCGCCTACATCGGCGGTGGGGTCGGACTCGGCGTAGCCCTTATCCTGAGCTTCCTTCAGGACTTCTGCAAAGTCCATATGGTCCTCGGTCATTTTGGTCAGCATATAGTTGGTGGTGCCGTTGATGATGCCCATAATCTGGTCAATCCGGTTGGCCGCCAAAGATTCCTTCAGCGGACGGATAATGGGAATGCCTCCTGCTACCGCAGCCTCAAAAAGGAAATCCACGTGTTTTTCTGCCGCCAGGTCAAAGAGTTCCTTGCCGTGCTCGGCTACTACGTCCTTATTGGCTGTTACAACATTTTTCCCGGCCCTGAGGGCAGCCAGCATATAGTCCAGGGCAGGATGCTCCCGGCCAATCAGCTCTACCACAATGTCGATATCCGGATCCCCAATAATGTCTTCGATGTTGTCCGTGGTTTTCAAGGTGGGGTCCAGCGCGGTGACCTTTTCCGGGTGACGTGCCAGAACAGTCTTAATACGGACAGGAACCCCCACCCGTTCCGTAATCAGTGCGCAGTTGTTTTTCAAAACCAGGATGACGCCGCCGCCTACCGTGCCAGCGCCCAATAAGCCAATATTGATTTCCTTTTTCATCGCAAATCGATCCCCTTTAGTCCACCTGTCCCAATACGTCCAGGCGTTTTACTCCGTCAATGAGACGCAGTTTGTCCAGCAAAGCTTCCATGTCAATGGTCAGGTACTTGGTTTCTACAGAAATGGTGGTGTTGGCAACACCTTGCAGGGGAACCCCCTGGTTGATGGTGATGACGCTGCCCCCGTCGCCGGCAATGGTATTCAGTACGCTGGACAGTACCCCGGGCTTATGTTCCAGCAGCAGGGAAATGGTGATCACCTTTTCCTTGCTGGCATCGTAGAACGGGAACACGTAGTCCTTATACTTGTAGTAGGCGCTCCGGCTCAAGCCCACCTTGGCTACGGCTTCATTGACCGTCCTCATTTTGCCCCGTTTCAAGATTTCTTTGACCATAATGGTCTTTTTGATAGCTTCCGGCAGAATTTCTTCTCTTACCAGGTAAAATTCGGATTTTTTATCGTTGTTCATCGGCCTCTATCCTTTTCATAAGAATTTTTATCCTTCTTAGGTAGACATTATAACACAAGTCTTCTAAAAATACTACTCTTTCTTGGCAACCCGTTTCATTAAATCTGCAATGGCTATCTCCACGGACTTTTTGGCAAAAAGTACCTGGTACAGCTGCTCAATAATGGGCATTTCCACCCCATGGGCCAGGGCCAGCTGCCGCACCACCGGCGCCGCATTGATGCCTTCGATGACCATATGGGTTCCCTGGGTAATTTCTTCCAGGCTCTTGCCCTGGGCCAGGGCCACCCCTGCGGAACGGTTCCGGCTCAGGGGGCTGCTGCAGGTAGCCACCAGGTCCCCCACCCCGGCAAGGCCGGAGAAAGTAGCCCGTTTGGCGCCCATTTTCACCCCCAGGCGGGTGATTTCCGCCAGGCCACGAGTAATGAGTCCTGCCTGGCTGTTTTCCCCAAAGCCCAGGCCGGCCAGAATGCCGCTGACCAGGGCAATGCAGTTCTTGCTGCAGCCGCACAGCTCTACCCCGATAACGTCCCGGCTGGTGTAGGGCCGGAAATATCCATTGATAAAAATCTTCTGCAAAGCCTTGGCAATTTTCAAATCCTTGCAGGCAATGACGGAAGCAGCGGGCTGCCGCTTGGCAATTTCCTTGGCCAGGTTGGGGCCGCTGAGCGCTGCCACCGCTTTGGCCTGGGGGAACGTTTCTTCCAGAATATCCGTCATCAGCTTCCCTGTAGCCAGGTCAAACCCTTTGGTACAGGAAAGGAGAATCTGCTCCCGGCAGTCGGTAAAGGCCGCGGCCTGCTGGGCCACCGCAGCCATTCCTTTGGATGGAACGACAAAAACGAGCACAGAGGCTCGTTCGATGGTTTGCTGCAGGTCATGGGTTACCAAAATGGAAGGAGAAAGTTCCAAATCCGGAAGGTAATCTTGGTTTCTCCGAGTACGTTGGATCTGGTCAGCCTTTTGGGGATTCCGGGCCCAGAGGCAGACTTCGTGTCCGTTGTCTGCCAGAATCTGAGCCAGGACGGTTCCCCAGCTGCCAGCGCCAATAACAGCAATTTTCATAAAGCTTACTCCTTTGGCGTGTTGTTCTTCTTGGAAAAATGACCTTGTTTTATTTTGTTTTCGGTACCGTTGACCAAACGGACCATATTTTCGTAATGCCGGGCGATAATCACAGCCGCACAAAAAGCCGTGAAAACCACCAGCCGGTAGTCATAGCCCAGATAATAGGCTGCCAGAGGGGTGGCAAACGCCGCCGCAATGGAGCCCAGGGAAACGTAGCGGCTCACATACACAATAGCCAGCCACAGGGTCAGGGCAAACACAGAAACTTCCGGCATAAAGTACAGCAGGATGCCAAGGCCGGTAGCAACCCCTTTACCCCCCTTAAAATGAAGGAACAGGGAAAAGCTATGGCCAGCCAGGGCCGCAACGGCCGTGGCCAACAGCACCCCAAGATCACTGGAAACCAGATGGTTGGTCAGGCATAGGGCCAGTGCTCCCTTGCCCAAATCCCCCAAAAGCACGAAGGAAGCCATCCGAGCCCCCACCGTACGGAAAACGTTGGTGGCGCCAATGTTGTGGCTGCCATAGTCCCGGATATCAATCCCGCAGACGGCTTTCACCAGGACCAGGCCGCAGGGAATGGAGCCCAGCAGATAACCAATCAGAATACCAATTACATAATCCATGGTTTATCCCGCCTTACTGGTTGTCCTCATTCTTGCCCCGGACAATGATGTTGATGGGGGTGCCTCTGAAGCCAAAGGCTTCCCGCAGCTTGTTTTCCAGATACCGCTGGTAGGAGAAGTGCATAATCTCCGGTTCGTTGCAGAAAATCACGAAGGTAGGCGGTTTGACCTTCACCTGAGTGGTATACAAAATCTTCAGGCGCTTGCCCTTTTCCTGGGGTGGCTGGTTCATCGCCACAGCGTCGGTAATCACCTGGTTCAGGACGGAAGTGGAAATTCTCATGCTGTTGGCTTCGGCAGCGTCCTTGATCATTTCCGGCAGCCGGGAAATCCGCTGCTGGGTCAGGGCCGACACGAAAGCAATGTTGGCATAGGGCATGAAAATCAGTTCCTTGTAGACCTTATCGGTAAATTCCACCGTGGAATTGTTGCCCTTGTTGGGGTACAGGTCCCACTTGTTTACCACGATGACAATGCCTTTGCCGGCTTCGTGGGCATAGCCTGCAATCTTCTTATCCTGTTCGGTAATGCCTTCCACGGCGCTGAGCACCATGAGCACTACGTCGGACCGGTCCACGGCCCGGAGGGTACGGATAATGCTGTATTTTTCGATGGGTTCATCGATTTTGCCCTTCCGGCGCATACCAGCGGTATCAATGAACAGATAGGTCTGGCCATCTTTCATCACCGGTACGTCAATGGCGTCCCGGGTGGTGCCGGCCACGTCACTGACAATGGACCGGGTCTGGCCAATAATATCGTTAAAGATGGAAGATTTGCCTACATTAGGGCGGCCGATAATGGCAACCTTGATTACATCGTCGTTATCGTCGTCATCATCCGAGGCAGGGGGGAACTTCTCTACCACCGCATCCAGCAAATCGCCCAGGTTCAGGCGGTTGGAAGCGGAAATCATGTAAGGTTCACCAATGCCCAGATTATAGAATTCGTAGGCATCGTTTTCCTGTTTGGGGGTATCAGCCTTGTTTACAGCCAGTACCACCGGTTTCCGGGATTGGCGCAGCATCTTGGCCACTTCCTCGTCATCGATGGTAATGCCGGTACGGGCATCGCAGACAAACAAGATGACGTCTGCTTCCTTAATGGCAATTTCTGCCTGCTGCCGGATGGAAACCGCGATGGAGTCGGTATTCTGCATTTCGATACCGCCCGTATCCACCATGGTGAACTTCCGGTCCAGCCATTCTGCATCTGCGTACAGACGGTCCCGGGTAACCCCGGGGGTATCTTCCACAATGGAAATCCGGCTATCTGCAAATATATTAAACAGCGTTGATTTGCCGACATTGGGTCTGCCGACAATGGCAACTATGGGTTTACTCATTTAAATTCCTCTTTCGCTTATATTCTCCGGTTCATCCTGGGATAACCAGCGGAGGGCCTCTGCCAGTTCACCCGTTACATAGTAACGGACCTGCCGGAGCTGGCCTATCTGCTCACAGCCTGTCAGGGCATAAAAGTCCTTCAGTGCCTCCAGGCACTGTTTCATCCGGGTAATGGCGGCTTCTGTACCGTCTTCCACTACCCACTTCAGCACATTTCCGGCCATGCCTACCGCATTGGCGCCCAAAAGCTGTGCCTTCAGGATATCCAGGGCCGAACGGATACCGCCCGACGCAATGATGCCCTGCTGCCAGCCTCTCACGCCCACCACTTCCGCAAGGGAAACCGCGGTGGGAATGCCCCACTCCGCCAGTTCCCGGTTGCCTTCCGGATAGCGGCAGCCTTCAATGGCAGGAAAATTGGTACCGCCGGCGCCCCCAATATCTAATAGGGTGACCCCGCAGTCCAGCAGTTCCTGAGCCTGCTCCCGGGCCATACCGCAGCCCGTTTCCTTGGCAATGACGGGTACTTCCACCTTCTGGCAGATTTGGGCAATATGCTCACTCCACCGGCTAAAGTCCCGGTCCCCCTCCTCCATGGCCAGCTCCTGGGCTGGATTCAGGTGGATTTGCAGCCCCTGGGCCTCAATCATAGCCACTGCCCGCCGTGCTTCGTCCACGGTGGCCAGGGCACTGATATTGGCAAACAGGATGCCCTTGGGGTAAAGCTTGCGAACCACAGAAAAAGTATCGTCATGCAGCTGGGACCTTACCGCCCCATATTGGGACCCCACAGCCATAGCACACCCAGTCTCCCGGCCCACCAGCGCCAGTTGCTCGTTGATGGCTTTCACCGGACCGGCTCCGCCTGTTATAGCATTGAGAATCACAGGGTTGGATAACGGCCCAACCCCGGGCAAAGCCGTGACAAGGCTTACCTTATCACGATTCACCCGGGGCAGACAGTTATGCATGACCCGTATATCAGAAAAGCCGGTGGCGCAAGGACCATCCTCGAGGCTTACTGCATACCTGATATGATCTAGTTTACGACTCTCCCGGCTTTTCATCTAGTACGAACTCCTCTTATTTTTCAGCTTCGGCTTCAGCCAGCTTTTCGCCCAGGCCTTGGGACAGAGTGCCCTTCTTGCCCAGGTATTGACGCATTTCAGCTTTTTCAGCGTCTTCTTTGGCTTTGGTGATGCTCAAAGCAATTTTCTTATGTTCGGTGTCAACACGCAGCACCTTTACTTTAACTTCCTGGCCCAGTTCCAGAACATCTTCCGGTTTTTCAATGCGCTGTTCAGCGATTTCGGAGATGTGGATCATGCCTTCGTTTTCTTCGTTCAGTTTAACGATTGCGCCGAAGGGCAGGAACCGTACCACTTTACCGGTTACAACATCGCCAACTTTGATGTCTTTGGCAGCAGCTTCCCAGGGGTCTTCCTGCAGAGCTTTGATGGACAGGCTGATACGGCCTTTTTCCTGATCCAAGCCTTTGATGTAAACGTTTACCTTGTCGCCAACTTTGTACAGGTCAGCCGGTTTCACGCTGCGGTCCCAGGAGATTTCGGAGATGTGTACCAGGCCCTGTACGAACGGAGCGATTTCCACAAACATACCGAAGTCAACAATGCTCTTAATGGTACCTTCCACCGTTTCGCCTTCATGGAAGGTTTCGAAAGCTTTTTCCAAAGCTTCATGGCGTTCTTCTTCACGACGAGCGCGTTCTTCCTTGTAAGCCTGGTTCTTGGCAGCCCGTTCTTCTCTCAGGACGTTCTTGCGGGAGAATACCAGACGTTTCTTTTCAGGGTTGATTTCCAGCAGGGCAACTTCCAGTTCCTTGCCTTCATATTCCTTCACATCATCCACATGTTTCAGGTCCAGGTGGGATGCAGGGATAAAGCCAGTCAAACCATTATAGGAAACAGTCAAACCGCCCTTTACTGCTCTCAGGCCTTTGACCGTAACAGTCTTTACTTCTGCCAATTGTTCCGGCAGTTTCAGCCAAGCTTGATCAGCTTCAGCTTTGGTTCTGGACAGAACAACCAAACCATCTTGGTTTTCGCTGGCAATAACCTTCAGGGTCACTTTGTCGCCAACTTTAACGGTGGGGGCTACGGTTTCCTTGGTACCGCCCAAAGTCCATTGGTCGAAGGCCACAGACCCTTCACTTTGATAGCCGAAGTCAACGACGACTTCATCGGAAGTTACAGCTACCACCGTAGCTTCCACAATCATGCCAATGTGTAATTTCATGCTCTCCTGTTCGCCCAACAAACTTTCCATTGTTTCCATAGTTCCAATAGCCTCCTCAATAATTTCCTGCGGTGTAGATGCACCAGCAGTAATGCCTATTTTTCCTGCTCCGGCCAGCATGGATGCAGTAATCTCACTGGCGTCCTGTAAGTGATAAGAACGGGGATTCAGACTTGCAGCAATGTCGTACAGATGTCTGGTGTTGGCGCTGTTCTTGCCGCCAAACACGAAGAATACGTCAACCTTGCCTGCCAGTTCCCGTGCAGCGCCTTGTCTGTCTGCTGTGGCAGTACAGATGGTGCGCACCACTTTGTAGTCTCCCGGGCATTTCTCTTGAGCCATACGAAGCAGAAGGTTAAACTTCTCAGCTTCAAAAGTTGTCTGGCTGACTACCCCATACTTATCTTTTACAGGAAGAGATACCAGGTCATCAGAAGTTTCGATGACCAGGGAATCCTGCCCTGCCCAAGCCTTAATACTTTGCACCTCAGGATGACGCTTTTCCCCAATGATAATCACAAAACGACCTTCACTGGCCAGTTCGGCAGCCGTTTTTTGTGCTTTCAGCACATGAGGACAAGTGGCATCGACGACGTGTAATCCACGCTGTTGGGCCTCCGCATAAACGTCGGGCCCAACCCCATGGGATCTGAATATGACAACATCACCAGCCGAGAAATCAGCCAGCTTCTCCTTACATAGAACGCCTTGTTGCTCTAGTTTTTTTACAACGCGGGGATTATGTACCAATTCACCCAGAGTGGCAATACTATCATTATACCCTTTTATGGGGGTTTGTGCAATGTCAACCGCCCTTTTTACACCATAACAAAATCCGCAGGGGTCTGCTACATAAATTTCCATAGATTATTTTTCCCGGTGGGCTTCAATCATCGCCGCAATTTGGGCCATGAGCCGCTCACTGAGTTCCTCCACTTTTACTTTATTTCCGTCCTGGTTTTCCATGGACAACGGTTTGCCAAAAACCACGGTGACCTTGGGCCAGAAGGTTTTCCGGTGCTTCAGGTCACTGCCGATAATGGCCGTAGGCACTACCGTGGCCTTACCCTTAATGGCAATGGCCAGGGCGCCCGGAGCTGCCTTGCCCAAATGACCTTCTGGCATCCGGTGGCCTTCCGGGAAAATCCCCAGCACCTGCTTGTTCTTTAACAGCAACAGAGCGTGCTTAATGGCGTGGGAATCGGCGGCTCCCCGGTGCACAGGGAACGCTCCCAGGGAGCTGTACAGGGCCCCCAGAACGGGTACAAACAGCTCGGACTTGGCCATGAAATTCACGGGCCGGGACGAGGCCGTCCCTACCACCGGCGGATCCAACAGGCTCATATGATTGCTGGCAATCACTACCGGACCTTCCATGGGAATATTTTCCCGGCCGATAATCTTGAGCCTAAGAATAATCCGAAACAGGACGGAGAAAATTATTTTTACGAAACGGTACCACATGCTAGAACCTTCCTTGCCAAAGCGATAATTTGATCGGTTACCTGATCAATGGACAGTTGGGTGGAATCCAAGTACACCGCATCCTCTGCGCAGCGCAGAGGCGAGATTTCCCGGGTTTCATCAAGATGATCCCGCTGGGCAATCCGTTGTTTCAAATCTTCCAGGTCCACGTCCTGGCCTTTTTCCTTCATCTCCAGGTAGCGGCGGTTGGCCCGTTCCTCCACGGAAGCGGTAAGAAACACCTTCAGCTCAGCCTGGGGAAATACCACCGTGCCAATGTCCCGGCCGTCCATTACTACGCCGCCCTGGGCCCCGATTTCCCGCTGGGCTTCCACCATGGCCGCCCGGACGCCGCCAACGGCAGCCACCTGGGACACGTGCTGGGTCACTTCCAAGGAGCGGATGGCTTCCGTCACTTCTTCCCCGCTTTCAAAGACCCGGTTTAGCCCGTCTGCGAAACGAAAAGTGATTTTTACCTGTTTGGCCAGCTCTGTTACTGTTTCTTCCGAAAAAGGCAGCTGTTTGGCCAAAAACCGCAGGGTTACCGTCCGGTACATGGCACCGGTATCGATGTAGGCATAGCCCAGTTGGGCAGCCACCTTTTTGGCGATGGTGCTTTTGCCGGCGCCGGCAGGGCCGTCAATGGCAATGATGATCTTTTTCACAGAGATTCCTCTTTTCCTTGGGCGGCCTCAGTTCCTGCCACGTAGCCCGATGAAAAGGCTGCCTGCAGGTTATAGCCGCCGGTATATCCATCTACGTCCAGCACTTCACCGGCAAAATACAGGTTGGGAACCAGTTTGGAGGCGAAGGTACTGGGACTGACTTCCTTGGTATTGACCCCGCCGGCGGTGACAATGGCTTCCGCCAGGGGCCGGGTACCCGTCAGGGGCACCGTAAACTGCTTCAGGGTCTGGACCAGCCGCAGCCGTTCCTTCCGGGTAATCTGGTTCACCGGCTGCTCCGGGTTCAGGACCGCCCGGTCGATAATCACAGGAATCAGGCTCTGGGGCAGCAAATCGTCCAACCCATGCTTCAATTGTTTTCTGCTGTATTTCACAAAGTCCCGCTGGATCCGGTTGTCCAACTGTTCCGGCGTTAGTGCCGGCTTTAAATCGATGGACAGGTCCAGCAGCGCCTTAGGATTCTTTTTCCAGCATTCCGACGCCGTCCGACTCAGCGACAGGATAATGGGCCCCGATACCCCAAAATGGGTAAAGAGCATTTCCCCAAATTCCTGGGCCAGCACCTTGTCCTGTTCCAAAAGGCTGGCCCGGACGTTGCGCAGGGACAGACCCATAAGTTTCTTTACGTCCTCGTCGTCGCTCTCCAGCGGCACCAGGGCGCCGGTGGGAGGGATAATGGTATGGCCGGCCTCTTTGGCCAGGGCATAACCATCGCCGGTAGAACCGGTCCGGGGATAGGAGGCGCCGCCGGTGGTAATAATCACCGCGTCCGCCCGGTAAAGCTTGCCTTCCGTGTCCTCCACCCCAACCACCTTGCCGTTCACCAGCTTCAGCTGGGAAACTTTCTTATGGAGCAGAATCTTTCCCCCGTAGGAACGGAGGATTTTTTCCAGGGTATTCACCACATCGATGGCCTTATCGCTTTGGGGGAACACCCGGCCGCCCCGCTCTACCTTGAGTGGTAGCCCATTGCGTTCCAACAGGTCCATCATATCCTGGTTGGTAAATTTATGGAACGCCCCAAACAGGAATTTTCCGTTGCCGGGAAGCATGGCTATCATTTCCTGCATGGTGCAGGCGTTGGTAACGTTGCAGCGGCCCTTGCCGGTAATCATCAGCTTCCGGCCGGCCTGCCCCATTTTTTCCAAAAGCGTCACCTGGGCGCCTGCTGCACCGGCTGCAATGCCGGCCATCAGGCCCGCTGCCCCGGCTCCGACTATTACTACCTTGTTCATTATTTCACCAGCCTCTGCAGGGCTTCCACTTCTTCCGGTTCCAGTTCCCGGTACTCACCCTTTTTGAGCCCTTCCAGGGTAAGACTGGCAATCTGGACCCGTTTCAGCTTGTTTACCGGGAAGCCAATGAAATCGCACATCCGGCGCACCTGCCGGTTCCGGCCTTCGTGGATGGTCACGGTAAACAGCGTCAAATTCTTTTCCGGGTCATAGCCCTTCACGTACACCAGGGCCGGAGCAGTCAGCCCGTCTTCCAGGGGTACGCCCATGCGCAGGATGTCCAGCTTTTCTTCTGGAACCTTGCCCTTGACCGTGACCTCGTAGGTCTTGTTCACATGGTGGCTGGGGTGGGTCATTTTCTGGGCCAGTTCCCCATCGTTGGTCATCAGCAGCAGTCCCTCGGTCTGGTAATCCAGCCGCCCCACCGGGTACAGCCGTTCCCGTACGCCTTCCAGCATCTCAGCCACCGTCCGGCGGCCCTGGGGATCCTTCATGGTGGTCACCACGCCCCGGGGCTTGTACAGGAGAATATACCGTTTTTTCGTAGGCCGCAGGCCCTTGCCGTCAATGGTGATGAAGGCCTTGGGCCCCACCTTGGTTCCCAGTTCGGTAACGGTTTTCCCGTTGACCTGGACCCGTCCGGCCTGAATCATTTTTTCGCATTCCCGGCGGGACGCAATCCCTGCCGCAGCCATTACCTTTTGCAGTCTTTCCAGTTTCTCTTCCATTTGTTGTCCTATTCTATGCTTTCTGCTGGGGTTCTTCCCCAGCCGGGTGTTCATTTTCTTCCGGGGCGTCCTCAGAGCTCTCCAGCTCCAAGACTTCCTCCCCCTCCTCCGGGAACAGTTTCTGCTCCAGGATTTCGTCCGGAATATCCGGCAAATCGGCCAGGGTATTAAAACCGAAGGTGGTCAAAAACCGATCCGTGGTACCGTACAAAATGGGCTTGCCGATAACTTCCTTCCGGCCCACCTCGGTAATCAGCCCCAAGTCCGTCAGGGTATTTAATACCCCGTCCACCTTCACCCCCCGGATGGCTTCCATTTCACTTTTGGTCACCGGCTGCTTAAAAGCCACAATGGCCAATGTTTCCATAGCCGCCGTGGACAGCTTCTGTTCCTGCTGCTCGTAAAGGATCTGGAGCACCGGAGCCGCTTCTTCCTTGGTCACCAGCTGCCAGCCTCCGGCGGCCTTGCGCAGGGTCAGCCCCCGGTCCGCCTCCTGGTACCCATGCTGGAGCTCCTCCAGCAGGTCCGCAGTCTGGGCCTGGGTAAGGGCCAGGGCCCCTGCCATTTTTTCCAGGGAAAGGGGCTGGCCGGAAGCAAACAGCAGCGCTTCCAGTTTGCCAAGCTTATGCAGTGCCATACGCACCCTCCTCCCGTTTCGATAGGGTAATCGGCGCAAAGGGCTGATCCTGGCGGATGCAGATTTTCTGCAGCCGAAGCAGTTCCAGGATGGCCAGGAACGAGGCAATGACCTCGCTGTGGCTGGCCTTATTCTTCAGCACCTGCTGGAATGACAGTCCTTTCTGCCGATTTTCCAGCATTCCCATAATATCATCCATCTTGTCCTGCACGTGGAATTCCTGCCGGGGAATAATGGGCTGCTCCTGTTCCCGTTCCGGGAATAGGTTGGCCAGGGCCCGCAGCAGGTCCCCCAGATAGTAGCGCTTCACCTTTTGCTGCTGCCGGGGTGCCGGTGCAGGCTCCCGGCTCCAGCACAGGCTGGCCTTGTCCAGGCACTGGCGCAGCAGCACCGCCCGCTTTTTGAAGCGTCGGTATTCCACCAGCATCTCCACCAGCATGGTCCGGGGATCCTCTTCCTCTTCTTCCACGTCCTTTTCCTTGGGGAGCAGCATTCGGGACTTGATCTGCAGCAGCATAGCCGCCATCAGAAGAAACTCGCTGGCCACGTCCAGGTCATACTCCTGAAGGGTATTCAGATAGGCGATGTACTGCTCCGTAATGGAAACAATGGGAATATCGTAAATATCGATTTTATCTTTTTCAATCAGGTGGACCAACAGGTCCAAAGGACCTTGAAAATCCGCCAATTTTACCGTATAAGCTGCCATGAAGTCATTCCTTGTCTTGCCTGAACAAACTTAAAAAAAGAAGAGCAGGTTCAGGATACTGTGGCACAGACTGAGATACAGACTGGCAAGAGGGGATACAATCACTCCAATTATACCCGTAAAGCATAGGGCAATCAAGATAAGGGTGCTGTAGGGTCCCAGCAGGCTCTCATAGCGCATAGCCGTGGTAAAAGGCAGCCAGTTGCGGAGAATCTGGTACCCATCCATGGGCGGAATGGGAATCAGGTTGAAAAAAGCGAACCAGACATTGTACATCATCAGCCAATTCAAGAACAACATCACCCCGCTGCCGGGATTCATGAACCGGACCATCAAAAATTGCAGGGCCATGGCCACAAAGCACAGAAACAGGTTGCTGCCGGGGCCGGCAAAGGCCACCTTCAGCTGTCCCGAACGGGGATTGGCGTAGTACCGGGGATCGATTCGCACAGGCTTGGCCCAGCCAAAGCCCACCAAAAGCAGCATCAGGGACCCTACCAGGTCCAGATGGGCCAAAGGATTCATGGTCAGTCTGCCGTCCATTTCCGGCGTGGGATCTCCCAGGCTGGCCGACATGGCGCCGTGGGCGTATTCATGCACGGTAATGGTCAGAAGCAGGGCCGGAATCCGAAAAAGTATCGTGGCATCCATTCCTAACATAGAGGCAAATCCTTTCTTTATAGAAACAGGGCCAAAGTGCCCCTAGAGCAGATTGACCCTGTTTTTGCACATATTTTATTTGCGATGTTCCTTCAAGCCATCCCGCAGGTATTCATTCAGGATCCGTACGTACGTGCCCTTCATGCCCAGGGATTCCGTTTCCAGAACGCCGGCACTTTCGAATTTACGCAGGGCGTTGACAATGACGCTCCGGGTGATGCCGGCCTGGTCAGCAATCTTGCTGGCGACCAGCAGGCCTTCGTTGCCCGGCAGAGCTTTCAGAATTTCAGAAATGGCTTCCAGTTCGCTGTAGGACAGGTTGGAGAAGGCAATCTGTACCATGGCTTTCTTCCGGGAAGCTTCTTCAATATTCAGGGCCTTGTCGTGGAGCAGCTGCATACCAATAACCGTAGCAGCATATTCACTGAGCAGCAGGTCGGAATCTACAAATTCCTTCTTGAACTTGCCCAGAATCAAGGTACCCAGACGAACGCCGTTGCCGAAGATGGGAACTACCGTGGTGAACTTGCTTTCGAACAGGCACTTGGTGTCTTCGCTGAAGGCGCACATATTCTTCACCAGACGATAGTTGGAGGAAGTTTCCCGGATGCCTTCCAGCCATTTCACATAAGAATCAGGGAAACGGCCCACATCCAGTACTTTCTTAATCATCAGTTCGCATTCAAAACCATCCAGAATGGAGTAACCCAAAAGTTCCCCGTTGCTGGAAACGATGTAGATGTTGGCTTTGATGACGTCCTTCAGCACTTCAGCCATTTTTTTGTAGCTGACAGTCTCGGTGTTTTGTAACAATTTGTTGATCATACGTGTTTTTTCAAGTAAAGCAAGCATAATAGTCCCTCCTGTTAGGCCCGTGGATGATGTTTTTCATATTCAGCTGTCAAATGCTCCGCAGTAACGTGAGTATAGATTTGCGTAGTCGACAAGCTGGCATGTCCTAATAATTCCTGTACAGACCGCAGATCCGCCCCGTGCTCCAACAAATGGGTAGCAAAGGTGTGCCGGATAGTATGCGGGCTGACATGTTTTTGTAAGGCTGTCATTTCAACGTATTTGTCCAGGATGCGTCTGACGCTTCTGGCGGTCAGCGGCGTACCCCGGCTGTTGACAAAAAGGATGGAATGTTCACGCACCTGATATTTTTTCATCAGATGCCTGCGGCATTCTTCCAGATAATGGGTGATGGCCTGTACGCAGGGGTGTCCTAGGGGAACCAGCCTTTCTTTGTTCCCTTTCCCTAATAACAGCACATACCGGTTTCCCAGGTCAATCCGATCCAAGGTCAGTCCCACCAGTTCGGAAACCCGGCACCCAGTAGAGTACAGCGTTTCCAAGATGGCCCTGTCCCGTTTGCCCAACAAAGTTGTCACGTCCGGCATTTTCAGAAGCAGATTGATTTCAAATTCTTCCAAAAATACGGGCAGCTTTTTCTCCAGTTTGGGCGTTCGTACCTTGGCAAAAGGATTGGTCTTGATGACGCCTTCCCTCCTTAAAAACCGGTAAAAGGAGCGAAGGGCAGAAATGCGCCGGGCAATGGTCCGCCTGGCCAATTCTTCCTTGTGCATGGCGGCCAAATAGCCGCGAATGTCAAGCAGAGAAATTTGCGACCATTCAAGAACCTTGCCCTTGTCCGCCATATACTGGGCGAACTGGCAGATGTCTGCTTCATAGTTGATGATCGTAAGGGGTGAATCGTCCTTCTCCACCGTCAGGTAGTTCAGGAACTTTTTCACCAGCGGATCCTTGGACGCACTGTTCTTCATGCTAGCCTCCGAAGCAGCTCTTGAATTGTACAAATTTAAGGTATTTCTTGACAATTCATATTATCACAAACTATTCAATCATGCAAGAGATTTTAGCAAATTTTCCAGAATAGTAAGACTCCGTTGCGAAATTGCCGCATTTTTTTCTTTTTTGCCACGAATTTTCGGTCCATCCCAAGGAGCAATCAGTCCAAAATTGATGTTCATAGGCTGGAAGTGCTTCACTTCCGGGTTGCTGATGTACTGGGACAGGGCGCCAATGGCCGTTTCCTTGGGGAACACAAAGGGTTCCTTGCCCTCAATGGCCCGGGCGGCGTAAATGCCGGCAGCCAGTCCGGAAGCAGCGGATTCCACATACCCCTCCACCCCGGTCATCTGGCCGGCAAAGTACAGGTGGGGATGCTCCCTGAGGGAATAATCCGGGTTCAAAAGCAGCGGAGAGTTCAAATAGGAGTTTTTGTGCATGACCCCGTAGCGGACAAACTCTGCGTTTTCCAGGCCGGGAATCAGCCGGAACACCCGTTTTTGTTCCGGCCAGCGCAGATGGGTCTGGAACCCTACAATATTGTACAGGGTCCCTGCCCCGTTGTCCTGGCGCAGCTGCACCACGGCGTAGGGGTCCTTGCCGGTTTTGGGGTCCGGCAGACCTACGGGCTTTAAGGGGCCAAACCGCATGGTTTCTTCGCCCCGGAGAGCCATCTCCTCAATGGGCATGCAGGCCTCGAACACGTTGCCGTGTTCAAAGTCCTTGACTGCTGCCGTTTCGGCATGACACAGCTCGTTCCAGAAGTGCTGGTACTCTTCCTTGGTAAAGGGGCAGTTGTAGTAGGCCGCTTCCCCCTTGTCGTAGCGGGAGGCCTTGTACACCTTGTCCATATTCAGGGAATCCACCGTCACAATGGGGGCCGCCGCATCAAAGAAGTGGAAGTAGTCCTTTTGGACCAGCTTCTGGATTGCCTCCGACAGCTTGTCGCTGGTGAGAGGGCCGGAAGCTGTAATCACAATATCTTCCTCGGGGAAATTGTAATCCGTGATTTCTTCTTCCACCACCGTCACCAGGGGATTTTCCCGAAGGGCCTTGGTAATGGCTGCGCTGAAACCGTCCCGGTCCACCGCCAGGGCGCCTCCGGCGGGAACCTGATGGATATCCGCTTCCCGGATAATCAGGGAGTCCAGCCGGCGCATTTCTTCCTTTAACAGCCCTACGGCGTTTTCAATATTGTTGGCCCGCAGGGAATTGCTGCACACCAGCTCGCTGAAATTGGCCGTATGGTGGGCCGGGTCGGATTTCCCCGGCCGCATTTCGTGGAGGATCACCGGAATCCCCCGGCGGGTCAGCTGCCAGGTGGCTTCGCTGCCTGCCAGTCCGGCGCCTATTACATGTACGTTCATCTTAACCTCATTTCTCTGCCGTCAGGGCCTCGGCAGACGCCGTGCTCTTTCGGGTGCGGGTGGTCTTTTTGACCCCCGCTGTACTCTTTGCCGCAGCCGTTTTGGTGGTGCGCTTGGCTGTAGTTTTCTTGGCGGTGGTCTTTTTGGCCGCCGTGGTCTTCTTGGCAGTAGTTTTCTTTGCCGCCGTGGTTTTCTTTGCCGCAGTAGTTTTGGCCGTGGCCTTTACCGGGCTGGAAACCCCGGCTGCCGCTGCAATTTTGGCGGCGGACCGCTTGCGCAGCTTGAATTCGGTGCAGTTCTCATTGGAACAACTGATGATTTTCTTACCATTGCGTTCCGTATGTTCCACCAGCATGCTGCCGCACACCGGGCAGTTTTCCGGCAGGGGTTTATCCCAGGAAACAAAGTCGCAGTTGGGATAGCTTTGGCAGCCATAGAACAGCTTGCCGGTTTTGCTGTGGCGTTCGATGATTTCCCCGCCGCATTTGGGGCATTTCACTCCGGTTTTTACCACAATGGGCTTGGTATTCCGGCAGTCCGGGAAGCCCGGGCAGGCCAGGAACTTGCCGTGCCGCCCTTCCTTCACCACCATCATCCGGCCGCATTTTTCGCATTGCACGTCACTGACAATCACCGGCTGTTCCACCACGGGAATATTTTCATCGGCTACTTTCAGAGCTTTTTCGAAGGGGTCATAGAATTCCTTGAGCACGGATTCCTTGTCCCGTTTATGTTCACTGATATCATCCAGTTCTTCTTCCATGTGGGCGCTGAACTTTTCATCAATGAAATAGGAGAAGTACTGGTTCAGCATTTCCATGGTGGTCTTGCCCAGTTCCGTGGGCAAAAGGCGTTTGCCGTCCCGGACCACGTAGCCCCGGGTCTGGATGGTTTGGATAATGGGCGAATAGGTGCTGGGCCTGCCGATACCCTTTTCTTCCAGTTCCTTTACCAGGGAAGCTTCTGTAAAGTACGGAGGCGGTTCGGTAAAGTGCTGGACCGCCGGGTCCACCTGCACCAGTTCCATAGGGGTACCCTTTTCCAGGGCCGGTACCTTTTTGTCCTTTTCATCGTCCTTCCGGCCGCTAAGCACCCGGAAGCCGTCAAAGGTAATGACGGAACCAGAAGCCGTCAGTTCGTAGGGGCCGCCGGTAATGGTGAGGGTGGTCAGCTTGCTGATGCTGTTGGCCATCTGGCTGGCAATGGTCCGCTTCCAGATCAGGGTGTACAGCCGCAGCTGGTCCCTTGTCAGGTAGGGCGCCACCGATTCCGGCGTCCGGGCCGCGCTGGTGGGCCGAATGGCCTCGTGGGCTTCCTGGGCGTTTTTCTTGCTGCTGTAGTGGTTGGGCGTCTTGGGCAGGTATTTATCCCCATAGTTCTGACCCACATAGTCCCGGATTTCCGCCACTGCCGTATCGGCCAGATGCACGGAGTCCGTTCTCATGTAGGTAATAAGACCTACTGGGCCGCCCTTTTGGCCTACGTCCAGGCCTTCGTACAGCTGCTGGGCCACCATCATGGTGCGCTTGGTGGTAAAGCTCAGCTGTTTTACCGCTTCCTGCTGGAGGGAGCTGGTGGTAAAGGGAGCCGCCGGCCGCTGCTGCCGGTCTTTCACGGCGCAGTCCTTCACTGCGTAGGAAACCTGCTGGAGTTCTTCGGTAATGGCGTTGGCTTCTTCCTGGTTATGGATTTCCAGCTTTTCGCCGTTTTTCTTTTTCACGTCCGCATGGATTTTCGGTGGCTTGCCGTTGGGCTCCAGGGTTACGGAGCTGGTCCAGTATTCCTGGGGCTCAAATTCGTCGATTTCCTTTTGCCGGTCGCAAATAATCTTGACGGCTACGGACTGGACACGGCCGGCGCTGAGGCCCTTGCGGATTTTCCGCCACAAGAGAGGGCTCAGCTGGTAGCCTACGATCCGGTCCAGAATCCGACGGGTCTGCTGGGCGTCCACCTTGTCCATGTCGATATTTTGGGGATCCTTCAGGGCATCTTTGATGGCCTGAGGGGTAATTTCATGGAAAGAAATCCGGCATTTGTCCTGGGGTCCTACCCCCAAAAGATAGCCCAAATGCCAGGCAATGGCTTCCCCTTCACGGTCCGGGTCAGTTGCCAGATAAATTTTGTCGGCCTTTTTGGCCAAGGTCCGCAGTTCCTTGATCAGGGGACCCTTGCCCCGGATGTTGATGTACTTGGGGGTGAAGTCATGCTCCACATCTACCCCAAACTGGCTTTTGGGCAGATCCCGCAAGTGGCCCATGGAGGCCCGGACGGTGTAATTCTTGCCCAAGAATTTTTGAATGATGTTCGACTTCGTAGGAGACTCTACGATGACCAGATTTTTTGTCACTCTCTTCTCCTCCTAAACTACAAGCATATAACGATTTCCCGGGCCCTGCCGCACAGCCCCGCTGATTTCCAGCTGGAGCAGTACGGAACTCAGTTCGGCCAGGGACCAGGAAAAATGTTCTGCCAGCTGTTCCATGGACTGGCTGCCTGCCTCCTGGAGCCAGGAAAAAACCTGCTGGGCCTGCGGCACTTGCGCAGACGGCAGCTGATCAAATAGCGAAAGTTCTGTTTCTTTTTTGGCAGGGACCGCACACTGGGGAAACGCTTCCTGGAGCAGCTGCTCCGGCCCATCCACCAGCAGCGCCCCGTCCCGAATCAGCTGATGGGTACCCTTGCTGGTGGCCGAGTGGATCAGCCCGGGAATGGCATACACGTCCCGGTTTTCCTCGGCGGCCAGCCGGGCGGTAATCATGGCCCCGCTTTTCAGGGCAGCCTCCACCACCAGCACCCCGCTGCACAGCCCTACCACAAGCCGGTTGCGCAGGGGAAACTGTTTCTGCAAAGGCTCCACCCAGGGCGCGTATTCGGTAACCAGAGCCCCGTGCTGGGCAATCTGCCCAAACAGCCGGGAATGGGCCGCCGGATACAGATGCTGAAAGCCGCCGGCCAAAACGGCCACCGTGCAGCCGCCTCCGTCCAGGGCACCCTGGTGGGCTGCGGCGTCAATGCCGAAGGCACCCCCGGAAACCACCGTTACCCCCTGCCCTGCCAAATAGCGGGCAAAGCTCCGGGCATTTTCCAGCCCGTAGGCCGTGGCTTTCCGGGAACCCACCACCCCCAGGGTACGTTTCCAGGAAGGAAAGGTTCCCTTCCGGTAGAGCACCGCCGGAGGACTGGAAAGCTCCCGAAGGCCCGGAGGATACTCCTCCGAATACTCGGTCACCACAGCCACCTGATGGGTTTCACAGTAGTCGTAGATTTGTTCCGGCAGGTCGCCTTGATACATTTCTTCGTAGTAGGAAAGCAGGCCTTCCTTCAAAAGCCCCGAGGCCTTCAGGTCCCTGCTGCCTGCACGAAAGGCGGCCTTGGCGGAGCCAAAATAACTGACCAGCTCCCGCACACGGTTGGGAGCCTGGTAGCCCAAAAGGTCGGCCAAGGCGGCATAGTAATAGCGTTCCATGTTCCCACATCCCTTGTTGAAAATAAGCTGAGTACATTAGTACATATAATTGAAGATAACACAATACAGAAAGAATGTCCAATCCCTGCCCGGCATACCTTGCCCCGTTTCAGGTCCTGGACCACAGCTTTATGGGGTTGCGGAAAACTTTTAGCAGGAAAATTACCTGAAAGTTTCAGAAAGGTAAATTGCAAGTTGAATTTGAACAACTATAATCAAGAAACACACTCAATAGCATAAACTTCATCGAGGAATGCATCAAATAGCTCTGACGGCGTATGGTAGCCCAAAACACGACGTGGGCGCTGGTTCAGCGTATCTGCCATGTTCAGGATATCCTCATCAGAGAACCGCTCTANAACACACTCAATAGCATAAACTTCATCGAGGAATGCATCAAATAGCTCTGACGGCGTATGGTAGCCCAAAACACGACGTGGGCGCTGGTTCAGCGTATCTGCCATGTTCAGGATATCCTCATCAGAGAACCGCTCTACGGACATGCCCTTTGGGATGAAATCCCTCAGCAAGCCATTGTGGCGTTCGTTTTGAGCCCGTTCCCACGAGCTGTACGAATGTGTAAAGTACATCTTGGTGCCGAGACTCTCGAACTGTGACAAGTTCTCAAACTCAGGACCGTTATCGGCCGTCATCGTCTTAAAAATCTGGCTGAAGCGCTCTGCGCCATATAGCTCCTGCAACTGTGCAAGAGCGGATTCAACGCCGGCACAGGTACGTCCAGGAATGCGGATGGCGATGTAGTTGCGCGTAACCTTTTCAACAGCAGTGAAGACTACTGCCTCACGGCCTGCACGCTGACCAACGACCGTGTCCACTTCCCAGTGGCCAATTTCGGTACCTTCATTGACGACGGCAGGACGTTCCTCAATGGAGCGACCCTTCATACGCTTGTTCTTACGTACCCATTTCCGACGGTGTTTATGCTTTAAGGCTCGCGGGACTTCGAAGAGCGACAGCGGAAGCTTATTAGCCCAAAGCATGTTGTAAAGCGTCTTGGTACAGGGAATCTGTTCCGGCGTAAATAGCTTGTTCCGCCTAGCATAGCCAACGCAGGCATCCAGTGACCAACGTTCCTGGCGGACTTGTTCTACCATCCATTGGATGAACGATTCGCAGTCGTCATGATCGATTTTGCAAGTCTTCCTGGAGTTCTTGCGATTCTTTGCGTATGCCTTCTGACCGCGCTTTGCCATATACTGTGGGGCACGACCGTGCTTGCTTTTTCGTTCCGGCGTTCCACGCCGAAGCTCATAGAAAACAGTCGTATGAGCACATCCTACTGCAGCAGCAATGTTGCGAAGGGAAAGCCCTTGACGATGCAGAGCTTGAATCATACCACGTTCTTCCAAAGAAAGATGGCGGCCGGGGATACGTACGTCCTCCATTGTGTTAGAATGGATGTGATCCATCGTGATTGCTCCTTTGTTGATGATTTCTCGCAAAACCATTTTAGCATGAGGCTTCACTATGGATTTTTATTTTTTGATTAACTGTTCAAGTTCATTTTACAACTGACCAAAGTTTCAGAAATATTGAAACTGTAGCATAGTATACATGGACTCCGGGGAAAAAATCAAGTGTCAGATTAAAATCTTCTTCAAAAATGTTCTGATTGGGCAAATTCACAAGAAATATTATCACATTTGAAGCATATTTTAAAAAATAACCAATTCCGGAAATATTTCCCGATTATCCAGTATTTTACCGTTTTTACAAAAATCACAATGCAGGTTCCTCCAAAAAATTCACAACTTTTTTGGCCTGCACAGGGGGCAGGGACTTGTAATCTTTCCCAAATCCCGTATAATTTAGTAATACCGTCAAATAACGCTCTTATTATGGTAAATCGGTAAATCACCTTCCATTACAATATGCTGTCCCAGGAAACCCTTCCTGCCGCAGCCCAAAGGAGAATCCCCATGCCTGCATCTTTAAATGAAACCCCTTCCGGGGAACGCGTCCATATTGGCCTGTTCGGCTGCCGCAACGCCGGCAAGTCCTCCCTGATCAACGCCCTGACCGGCCAGGACTTGGCCATTGTTTCCGACTTTAAGGGCACCACCACGGACCCGGTGTCCAAAGCCATGGAAATCCTGCCCCTGGGCCCCGTGCTGCTCACGGACACCCCGGGGATGGACGACGACAGCGACCTGGGCCAGTCCCGGATTGAAAAAGCCCGGCTGGTGCTGCGCAGCACCGATGTGGCCCTCTTGGTGGTGGACGCCGCCCAGGGCCTGAATCCCTTTGACCAGAAACTGCTCACCGAAATCCAGGCTCGGAAAATTCCCTATATCGTAGTCTTCAACAAAATTGACCTGGCCCCGAGTTTTGCCCTGCCCCAGGACCTGCAAACCGTGGCCCTGGCCGTCAGCGCCCAAGAGAAGCTCCATATTACGGAGCTGAAGGAACGGCTGGCCGCCTTGGCCGGCAAAACGGAACACAAGCGCCCCCTGATTCTTGACCTGCTCCAGCCCGGGGACCTGACCGTACTGGTAGTGCCTGTGGACGGCTCCGCCCCCAAAGGCCGGCTGATTCTGCCCCAGCAGCAAACCATCCGGGAACTCTTGGACGGCCACTGCACCGCCCTGGTTACCCAGCCGGAAGAACTCCCCAGCCTCCTGAAAGCCCTGGGCAGCACCGTTAAACTGGTGGTCACCGACAGCCAGGTCTTCCATATCGTCAACAAAATGGTGCCCCCAGAAATCCCCCTGACCTCCTTCTCCATCCTGTTTGCCCGCTACAAGGGCCAGCTGGGCCCCTTCATTGAAGGCGCCGTAGAGCTGGGGAAACTGAAAGACGGGGACAAGGTGCTGATTTCGGAAGGCTGCACCCACCACCGCCAGTGCAACGACATTGGCGCCGTGAAAATGCCCAACTGGATTCGCAAATTCTCCGGGGCCCAGCCGGAATTCATCTTCTCCAGCGGCAAAAGCTTCCCGGACCTGCTCCAGGAAGTCCAGCTGGTGGTCCACTGCGGCGGCTGCATGCTGAACCCCCAGGAAGTGGCCTATCGGCAGCAAACTGCCCGGGAGCAGCACGTGCCCATGACCAACTACGGCATTGCCATTGCCTATATGAACGGCATCCTGCCCCGGGTCCTGGCCCCCTTCCCCCAGTACCTGGAAAAAATCCAATAGTACAGCAAAGACGGTGTTTCAGAACTATCTGAAGCACCGTCTTTTGATTTGCCGCAGGCCCTGCACCCAACAGCCCTGCCTGTTTATTTTTGAAAGTTTTTGGCCCAAAGCTTGCCAAAGCTTCTCTGCTCGGATTCGTCAATGCCCCGGTGTCCGTGGACCTGGCACTGGTCCAGGGCACCTTCCAGCTGGGCAAATTCGCTGTCCGTCAGCTCCACATTCCAGGCCCCCAGGTTTTCCAAAATCCTCTCCTGGTTCTTGGACCCGGGAATGGGCACCACATTGGGATATTTGTGGAGCATCCACGCCAGGGAAATCTGGGCGGGAGTGGCGTCCTTTGCCTTGGCAAACTGGTTCAGAATATCCAGAATCGGCTGGTTGGCCAAAAGGTTTTCCTTGGACAGCTGGGGCACAAACTTCCGCACATCATCTCCCTGAAACTGGGTCTTTGCCGTCACCTTGCCGGACAAAAAGCCGCTGGCAATGGGCGAAAAAGGCACCACCCCAATATGGTGCTTCAGGGTATAAGGGAAGATTTCCTTCTCGCAGTCCCGTTCCAGAATATTGTACAGGTTCTGCACCGCGGACAGGGGCGTTACCTGGTGGGCTGCAGCCACCGTTACCGCCGGCACCTGGGACAGCCCCCAGCCCCGAATCAGCCCCTGGTCAATGAGCTGCCCCAGCACCCGGGCAATTTCTTCCACCGGGAACCGTTCGTTGATCCGGTGCAGATAGTACAGGTCCACATAGTCCGTGCGCAGCCGCTTCAGGGAAGCGTCCAAATGCAGCCGAATGGTATTGTAAAGGCTCCCCTGGAGCTCCTCCGTTTCCCCCAGGTGGAACTTGGTGGCCAGGACAATGTCCTTTCGAAACGGTTCCACCGCCTCCCCTACGATTTCTTCGTTGTGGCCGGGGTAGTACAGCTCCTTACCGTAGCTTTCCGCCGTATCAAAAAAGGTGCAGCCAAAAGCATAAGCCTTCTGGATGGCAGCAATGCTGTAGCTGCGCTCCGGGATTTGGCCGTAGCCATGGGAAAAGCCCATGCACCCCATGCCAATGGGAGATACCTCCAGATTGCCCAATTTTCGTTTCTCCATAGGTGTTTCTCTTTTCTTACTTTGTCCAAAGCCCCCGGTTCCAACCAGGACCCAGGGGCTTTTCTTTCTATTATACCCAAACAACCGTTATAGGCCCAGGCTGTAGACCCAGTCCTGAACGTCTTTGGCAGCCACATTGGAGGGGAAGCGTTTCCCTTCCAGCCAGGTGCCGGTACCGGCCAGCTGCTGCAATTGGGTGCCGCTTTCTCCCATTCCTGATTCCACAGAAGTAGCAAAGGGAATCACCGTTTTACCGGAAAAAGCGTTGGCTTTCACAAAGCCTTTTACTGGCCAGGCCGCCAAATGCCACCAAATCGGATAGCCGATAAAGACCGTGCTGTACGTATCCCAATTGGCCGGTTTGGCATTGGTAAGCGCCACCTGCTCCTGAAGGCTGGGATTATCGTGTTCCTTTACCACCCGGCTGCTTTTATCCCGGTAGTTCAGGTCCGCTTCCGTATAGGGCTGGACCGGCTGGAGTTCCCACAAGTCCCCGTGAACCGCTTCCGCAATGGTCTTGGCCACAGAACGGGTATGCCCGGTACCGGAGAAATACACTACCAGCACCTTGCCGCCCTTCTTCACGCTGGGGGCAGCGCTTTCCGTTTTGGCCCCAGACGCCGTCGGTTTCTGCGATTCCCCTGAGCCGCAGGCAGCAGCCCCCAGAGCCAGAAGCAGCGCCGTAAACAGTACAATAATTTTTTTCA
Source organism: Acidaminococcus hominis (assembly GCF_900291475.1). Lineage (GTDB taxonomy): Bacteria > Bacillota > Negativicutes > Acidaminococcales > Acidaminococcaceae > Acidaminococcus > Acidaminococcus hominis. The sequence goes on along the minus strand of NZ_OLMM01000001.1, from coordinate 61,537 downwards.
TGCTATTCTCCTTTTAGCGGACAAAATTGGTAAATACCTGGGGTTCCTGCTGCGGCAGAGCCACTCCCGCCTCGTCCGCCGCTTCCCGGCATTTTAGGAAATAAGCCATATTCCGGCCCAGCGTCCGCATGGTCTGCAAGCCCTCGGCGTCCTGGAGTACATCTTCCGGGGTCTGGCCGTGGACCATATTCCAATACTGGCTGGAAATAATGGGCATCTGCATCAGCCCAAAGTACTTGTTCAATTGATCATAGGTAGCAGTGGTACCGGCCCTGCGGGCAGAAATCACCGCCGCTGCTGGTTTCAGATAAAAAGGTTTGTTTTCCCGGCGTGCCCCGGCATAAAAAGCCCTGTCCAGAAAGGACGTAATGGCGCCGCCAGCTGCTGCCCAATGGACGGGTGTGCCAAACAGGAAGCCATCGGCCCCTGCGGCCTTGTCCAAAAACGTATTTACTCCGTCACCGTCAAATACACAGCTATGCAAGGTGTTGCATTTGTGACAAGCAATGCAGCCATGAAGGGGGCCATTGCCAATCCAGAAGAATTCCGTTTCCACGCCCTCTGTGTTTAGGGTTTTGGCCGCTTCCTTTAGCGCCGTATAGGTGCAGCCCTTTTGATGGGGACTGCCGTTTACCAATAATACCTTCATTTTTTGTTCCTCCTGTTTTGGCTTTCCGCCAGCTTATTTTTTTGCAGCCACTGTACCATGACCTGGGCCACCTTTTGGTTATTCAGGTCGGCAAAGGCAAAGTGGGTGTTGCCCCGAAGCCCCAGTTCCGGCAGGGAAATGATTTCCGCCCGGCCGCCATTTTGGTTAACCAGCGTCGCCCATTTTTCGGCCAGGTTCTTCCGCACCCGCCAGTTGTCCATGCCCCAGTTGGCCACCGGCTTGTCCCCACTGGGGATATTGTCCCCAAAGACCACGGCAATGGGCAGCTTTGTCAGTTTTAGAAATTCCGCCCTGGGCACCGCATACCCGGCAGCCGGGAAGGGACTGGTAGTTTTTTCCACCGCCGGCACTTGCCCTTCCGGGAAGGGGAAGGTTCCCGGCTCAAAGGAGATTACGCCCTTCACTAGTGGGCTCTCCATAGCCGTGTCCCACCCTGGGCCGCCGCCCTGGGAATGGGTGACCAGCACCGAAGGCCCCGCCTTGGCCACCACTGCCGCAAGGGCAGAACTGATTACCTTGGCATCAAAAGCGCCCGTATTGGGGGTCATCTGATAAAAGAACTGCTCCTCCGCTTCCTTGTCCCGGGGAACCGCCGCATTGGCGTAGGGCTTTGGATACACCCCTATGCGAAAGGTGTTGTACCACAGCTGGTCCTGGGGCTGGGCAGAAAGGGCCATAGGCACCGTGGACTGGCCGGCTTTGCCCCGCCGGGGCTGGTCCACCACATAGGTCTTGTAGCCCCGTTCCAAAAAGATATTTTGGAAGCCGTCCCGGCCATCCGGCGTGGTTTCCCAGGTTTTGCCGGACTGCCCAGCGCCGTGCAGGAACACCAGGGCATTTTTCTGGGCCTTCACTGGAATCTGGTAAAAGGCGTAGGCTGCATCCCCGTGGAGGGTATTTCCAGCCCGGCTTTGGAGCTCACCGGTATAGGTGCCCGGAGCCGTTTTTACCGTACCGCCGGCAAAAAAGCTGCCCTGGTCCTGGAGCAGTACCGGATGGCTAAAGGCAAAACCCGTACTGGCAGAAGCCCACAGGGCCGCCGCACAAAATAAAGGTAAATATTTCGCTTTCATTGTTTTACCTCCCCTTCTTTTCTTATATTCCCAGTATAGTAAAAGCGAGGCTTCCGGAGAAGTCTCGCTTGGTTTACTGCTATTAACTTTTAGTTTCTACTATCCTAGGGCTGTAACCCATTGCCAGCCTCCTCTATTTGGTCCAAAGCCTCCAGGAATTCCCGTACCCCCTTGGAAGGTCTGGGGCTGTAGAGAATGCCATAGGGAATGGTGTAGTCCCAGTCCACCGGCAGGGTTTTCAAAAGGGGATGGACGCTGCTCCAGGGGTCAATGGTCACCAGCACTGCCTGCTCCGCTACGCAGCGGTTGAAGATTTTCATATCGTAAAAGGGAAAATCTACCAGTTCAATGGCCGGGTGGTGCTCCGTGAGCTCCCGTCTCAGGTCATCAAAGACCGTGCTGTTCCTGCGCAGCACGTAGAGCCGCTGGCCGTACAAAGCTTCCAGGGTCAGCCGCTTCTTGGCTGCCAAAGGATGGGTACTGGCCACAGCGCAGCGCAGGGGTTCCCAGGTCAGCTGCCGAAACCGGGTTTTGCTGTACAGCGCCTGCTGGCCCTGGTCCGAATACCCGGCCACCAGGTCAATGTCCTGGCCCAGATTTTCCAGGATATGCACTGCATTTTCCGGCGTATTTTCAAAAGGTACCAGCTGAACCTGGAGCTTGGGGTTTAGCTGGTGAACCTTGGGCCAGAGCTTTAGGAGGAACTGGGAAGGGGTCATGGGCGAAGTCCCCAGCCGCAGCAAATATTCCCGCTGCTCCTCCGCCAGCCGGGCCCGTGCCACCGCTTCCTGGGCATAGTCCAGCAGGCGGCTGGCATCCCGCTCCAGGGACGCACCCGCTTCCGTCAGCCTAAGACCCCTGTGGGTCCGGATAAAAAGCCTGAGCCCCAGCTGCCCTTCCAGCAGGTTAATCTGCTTTTGGACGGCAGGGGGCGAGATTTTCAGTTCTTCCGCCGCCTTATTAAAGCTTCCGGCCCGGGCCACCGCCGCAAAAGTGACAAGCGCTGAACTAATCAGCATACGCCCCTCCTCCTTTCTTCTGGACAGGAGCTTCCCCGCCCAGCATTTCCTACTATTATACCATGGCAGCCTATACCCTGGCAGCCCTGCCCCATGTTCACTTTTCTTCCGCCTTATGCAAAGCAGCAGGCTTTCCGCGGGGAAAACCTGCTGCTGATTTAGCTATGCAGTTACGCTTTGACCACCTTATGGAACAAGTCCTTATGGTCTTCAATCTTGCTTTGGCCGCCCACTACGCACAGGTAGCCGTCGCTGAGCACATCCTTGACCACCGGTGCCAGGGCCCGGATATCGGCCACCTGGCAGTCAATCACCTGATCCCGGCCCTTTTGCACCACGTCCTGAGGCAAACCGGTCATATAGGCCGCAATGGCCTTTTCCAGATGCATCGCCGTGGTCAGCGGCGTATCCAAAAGGCTCACCGTCCCAATGACGTACTTGGTCATTTCCCGGGCGTCTGCGTCGAAGCTTTCCAGATACGCCGGCAGATCCCGGTAGGTCTTCAGGGTTTCTGCCAGGTTGGGATCCCGGTAGGAGGACAAGTACAGCACGCCGCTCCGGTCAAACCGGGCACCGGCGCCGTAGGCCCCGCCCTGGACCCGGACCTTGGTCCACAGGTAGCCGTAGCGCAGAATGGTTTCCAGTACCTTCATGGCTCCCGTGTAGTCGTAGCCATGATCCCGGTAGTTGCCGCCGGCCAGTACGTACTGCACCTTGCCGGAGGTCACCACCCCTTCGTTGGTTTCCCCAGCAGGGAGCTCAGGCATGGGCTTTCCGGCAAAGGCGGAATGGGGCAGGCTGGCCACAAAGGCTTCCAGGCGCTGCACCGCTTCCGTCTTCATGTCCTCGTCACAGGACAGGGAATCCAGCTGCTCGTCCTGATGGAAGAAGGCCGGTACCAGCTGCTGGAGTTTTTCCACCACAGCGTCCGCCCGTTCATCAAAGTGGGCCCACAGGTCCTGGATGAACTGGTAATAGGTCAGCTGGTCGTGCTCCAGGCTCCGGCCGCTCTTAGAGAAGTAGGAGGTCAGCCGCATGGCAGCAACCGTCATGCCCCGGGCAAAGAACGCATTGTCCCAGCCGGTCTTCACTTCGCTGACAATTTCCTTCAGCCGTTTCTTGTCCCCAATATGGCTGCGCAGGGCAATGCTGGAAAGAATCTTAAAGAGCATTTCCTCGTTCTTTTCCAGTACCTTGGCAGATACCTTGAACACGTTCCGGTAAGAGTTGGTATTGTTGTACTGGGCATAGGGCTTGAGCTCAAAGTTCAGGCCGCCCAAATAAATATCGGACAGGGTGGTCAGTTCTTCGTAGGTATAGTCATCGGTGTCCACCTTGCCCAGCACATCTGTCAGCAGGTAGCCGTAGCACAGCAGGTCTTCTGGGATACCGGTGCAGTCAAAGCACCAGTCAAAATAGGCAATCTTGTTGGTAAAGGCCGGCAGGAACAGGTGCTGGTGCTTCCCGTCCTGGGTCGTGGTATAGGCTTCCGCTTCGGCCTTCCGGACAATGTCCGTGCGCTTCAGGAGAGGAATGGTAGCCAGGGCTTCCGGAGAGTCCGGAGCTTCCTGACGGGCATGGAGTTCGTCCGCCAGTTGGGCGTAGCCTTCCAGGGTCTTTTCGTCCATGCTGGCCTTCAGCTGGGCCATTTTTTCCTTCTGGGCCGCAGCATCCTTTTCTTCCTTCCCCGGTTCCGGGGTAAGGGTCAGGAGCACTTTGTGGGTGTTGTCCAGGAGCACCGTTTCAATCAGGCCCTCATAATAGCGCTTGTCCATCTGGGAGCGCAGATAATCCAATTCTTCGGTGAATTGCAGGGACGCTGCCGGGTCTCCCCCGTACAGCCAGGATTCCATGCAGCCCAGGCCGTAGATTAAGCCTTTGGGATAAATGTTGTAGTCCGCTTCCCGCAGCTTGAATTCTTCGGAATTCAGTTCCGCCGTCAGAAGGTCCTTGGGAATCCCGGTCCGGGTCAGTTCCTGCAAGGTATGGTATACCACCTTCACGAACTCGTCTTCCTTTTCCGGGTCGGAGCCGCTGACCTGCACGGAGAATACCGGCTGCAGCTGGGAAGCGTTCAGGGAACCGGACACGTCCGTGCCAATGCCGGCCTTGAGCAGCGCCAGCCGCAGGGGAGCGTTGTTGCCCTCCAGCAGCACATGTTCCAAAATCCGCAGGGCCATCACCTGTTTCTGGTCCAGGGCCGTGCCCGTTACGATATTCAGCGACAGGTAGGTCTTATGTTCCGTGGGGTCCCCTGCCGCTACCGGGTAAGTAGCCTGGACTTCCTTGGTCTGGTCAAAGGGTGCCTGCAAGAGAATTTCCACCTTCAGGGTCCCGCTCTTGGGGAAATGGCTCAGATACTCTTTATCCAGGTAGGCCAGGTAGTCCTCAATATCCATATTGCCGTACAGGTAGATATAGGAGTTTTCCGGGCTGTAGTATTTCTTGTGGAAGGCAATGAACCCTTCCTGGGTCAGTTCCGGAATGGCTTCCGGCAGACCGCCGGATTCAAACCGGTAGGGGGAATCCGGGAACAGGGCCTTGCACACCTCGTGCTCCTCGATGGCGTCCGGGGAGGAGTATACCCCTTTCATTTCGTTGTACACCACGCCGTTGTAGATCAGGGGCTTGTCCTCCCCTTCGCCCAGCTCGTAATGCCAGCCTTCCTGCTTCAGGGTGAAGGGGTTTTCGCTGGTCAGGGGATAGAACACCGCATCCAGGTACACATCCACCAGGTTGCGGAAATCCTTGTCGTTCCGGCTGGCCACCGGGTACACCGTCTTATCGGAGTAGGTCATGGCGTTCAGGAACGTATTCAGGGAACCTTTCACCAGTTCCACAAAGGGTTCCTTCAGCCGGTACTTCCGGCTGCCGCAGAGCACAGAGTGCTCGGTAATGTGGGCTACCCCCGTGTCATCCTGGCTGGGGGTGCGGAAACCAATGGTAAATACCTTGTTGTCGTCCGCGCAGGCCACATAAAACACCCGGGCGCCGCTGACCTCATGGACCAGTTGGTACCCTGTAGCGTCAATGTCCGGCAGTGCCGTGATTTTTTCTACTGTAAACCCATGCAGATGGGAATGAAGCTGTAATTCCATATGTAGGGCCTCCTTTTCTCAATTTAAGAAAAAGGGAGTGCGGCACCTGCTACACTCCCCCTTTGCTCATATAGTGATTCCTTATTTAAAGTATTGCACGCCAGCCAGGAAAATCGGCTGAACCTTATTGCCATAGATGTTCTTCATCAGGCCGTCAGTGTAGCGTTCGGTATGACCCATCTTGCCCAAAATGCGGCCGTCAGGGCTGGTAATGCTTTCAATGGCGTACATAGAACCGTTGGGGTTGTACGGGCTTTCCATGGTGGGCTCGCCCTTTAGGTTCACGTACTGGGTGCCAATCTGGCCGTTCTTGGCCAGGGCCTTGATTTCTTCCTCGGTAGCCACAAACCGGCCTTCCCCGTGGGAAATGGCAATGGTGAAGGTATCCCCCGGTTCCGTCAGGGACAGCCAAGGAGATTTGTTGGAAACAACCTTGGTCTGGACCATCCGGGAAATGTGGCGGCCAATGGTGTTAAAGGTCAGGGTAGGAGAAGTTTCCGTCATGGGCACAATCTTGCCGTAGGGAACCAGGCCCAGTTTGATCAGGGCTTGGAAGCCGTTGCAGATACCCAGAATCAGGCCATCCCGTTCTTCCAGCAGCTGGTTTACAGCTTCCGTCAGAATGGGGTTCCGGAATACGGTGGCAATGAACTTGCCGGAGCCGTCCGGTTCGTCACTGGCGGAGAAACCGCCGGGCAGGGCCAGGATTTGGGCCTGGGCCATGCGTTTCGCCATTTCTTCCACGGATTCCTTGATGGCTTCCGGAGTCAGGTTACGCAGCACGAAAATGTCTGCCTCAGCCCCAGCTGCTTCAAAAGCGGCAGCCGTATCGTATTCGCAGTTCAGGCCCGGGAATACAGGGATGAATACCCGGGGTTTGGCCACATTGTAGGGAGCGGTCAAAGGCAGGTCGTTGGCATAGGGAGCCAGCCGGACAATTTCCTTGCCGGAATCCTTCACCACAGAGGGGAATACACTTTCCAAAGTGTGGGTGTAGGCTTTCTTGATGTCTTCCAGGGAGATATCCGTGCCGTTGACAGCCACCTTGCCGTCATCAGTCAGGGTACCCAGTACCAGGAAGTCATTGCCGGCAAATACCTTGTCAGCGTCAGCGCCGTCTTCCAGTTCTACCAGGAAGCCGCCGGGCTGCAAGGTGAACAGGCATTCTTCATGGACAAAGGGTTTCACGAATTCGAAGCCCAAACCGTTGCCCAGGCACATGGAGGAAATACCGGCTGCTACGCCGCCTTCCTTCACTACGCCGGCGGTGATGATGCGCTTGCCCAGGATGCCCTTATGCACGTTGGCAAGCAGGGTCCGCAGGGCAGCATAATCCACCACTTCGTGTTCGTCGCAGGGAACGGGGATGAACACCACCGTATGGCCGGCCTTCTTAAATTCGTTGGAAATAGTATCCCGGCCGTCCATAACCCCTACTGCAAAGCAGATCAGGGAAGGCGGAACTTCCAGGTCCATAAAGGTACCGGACATGCTGTCCTTGCCGCCGATAGCCGGCAGTTCCAGTTCGCAGCAGGCTTCGTAGGCACCCAAGAGGGCACTGAAGGGACGGCCCCAGGTATGTTCGGTATGCAGTTTGGGGAAGTATTCCTGCATGGAAAGCCGCAGCTTGGCAGGGTCAGCACCCAGGGCTGCAGCCCGGCAGACTGCTTCCACCACGGCGTACATGGCGCCATGGTACGGGCTCCAGCAGGCCACGTTGGGGTTATAGCCGGCAGCCATCACGGAGGTGGCAGTGGTCTTGCCCCCCAGCACCGGCAGACGGGCTGCCATGCCTTCGGTAGGAGTCAGCTGGTTCTTGCCGCCATAGGGCATCAGCACGGAGCCCCGGCCGATGGAGCCGTCAAACCGTTCGCCCAGGCCTTCCTGACTGCACACGTTCAGCCGGTCCAGGTTGGCCAGCCAGGCTTCCTTGATATCCTTGCCTTCTACCACAGCAGGCGGATTGTTAAAGGGAGAAGTTTCTTCCACCCCATCTACAATGACATTATGTTTTTGGGGAATGCCGTTGGTGTCCAGGAAAGCCCGGGACAGGTCAACAATCTTTTCCCCTCTCCAGTACATAACCAACCGGGGATCTTCAGCCACTTCAGCTACCACCGTGGCTTCCAGATTTTCCACGTCAGCAGCATGGAGGAATTTGTCCAGGTCCTTGGCAGCAATAACCACAGCCATTCTTTCCTGGGATTCGGAAATAGCCAGTTCGGTGCCGTCCAGGCCTTCATACTTCTTGGGCACCTTGTCCAGGTTGATGACCAGGCCAGGAGCCAGTTCGCCAATGGCTACGGATACACCGCCGGCGCCAAAGTCGTTGCAGCGCTTGATCAGGCGGGTTACTTCCGGATTGCGGAACAGCCGCTGGATTTTCCGTTCGTTAGGCGCATTGCCCTTTTGGACCTCTGCCCCGCATTCGCTCAGGGAAGCAGTGGTATGTTCCTTGGAGGAGCCAGTAGCGCCGCCCATGCCGTCACGGCCGGTACGGCCGCCCAGCAGGACAATCAGGTCGCCGGCAGCCGGTCTTTCCCGGACTACCGCATCCCGGGGAGCAGCACCAATTACGGCGCCCACTTCCATGCGCTTGGCCACGAATTTTTCATGGTAATATTCTTCTACAGAACCGGTGGCCAGACCAATCTGGTTGCCGTAGGAGCTGTAGCCGGCAGCTGCGCCCAGGGTAATCTTTCTTTGGGGCAGTTTGCCTTTCAGGGTCTTTTCATAAGGAGTGCGGGGGTCGCCGGAACCGGTGACACGCATGGCCTGATATACATAGCTGCGGCCGCTCAAAGGATCGCGGATGGCGCCGCCCAGACAGGTGGCAGCACCGCCGAAGGGTTCGATTTCGGTGGGATGGTTGTGGGTTTCGTTCTTGAACATCACCAGCCAGTCTTCCTTCTTGCCGTCCACTTCAATGGGGACCACAATACTGCAGGCGTTGATTTCTTCCGAAGCGTCCAGGTCGGCCAGTTTGCCTTCCTTCTTCAGCTTCTTGGCAGCCAGGCAGGCCATATCCATCAGCGTAATGGGCCGCTTGGTGTCTTCCCCGTACACAAAGGCACGGTCTTTTTTGTACAGTTCAAAGGCTTTGGCTACCGTTTCGGTGTACACCCCGTCGGTGATTTCCACATTCTCCAGCTTGGTTTCGAAGGTGGTATGACGGCAGTGGTCGGACCAATAGGTATCCAGCACCTTGATTTCCGTAATGGAGGGATCCCGGTTTTCCTTTTGGAAGTAGGTTTGGATGTAGGCCAGGTCTTCAAAGCTCATGGCCAGTTCCTGCTTCTTCAGAAAATCTGCCAGAGCTTCCTGGCTCATTTCCCTAAAGCCCGTGAGAATGGCTACAGAAGCCGGTTTTTCCCAGGTCATATCCAGGGTTTCCGGTTTTTCAATGGCAGCTTCCTGGGCTTCCACCGGGTTGATGCAGTAATGTTTGATTTTCTCCACATCGGCTTCGGTCAGGTCCCCTTCCAGCAGGAACACTTTGGCAGCGGCCACAATGGGACGGGTGCCTTGGGTAATCAGCTGGATGCACTGGGCAGCGAAATCTTCCCGCTGGTCGTATTGGCCGGGGAGCAGTTCCTGGGCAAAGCTGTGGACGCCTTCCGGAATTTCCAGGGTTTCGTCACAGACCGTGTCCACCGGAGCTTCGCTGAGCACCAGGGATTTGGCAGCCTGGTAGTCCGCATCGCTGAGACCTTCCAGGTCGTACCGGTTGATGACCCGGAGACCGGTCAGGTTCTTCAGGCCCAAGGTTTGCTGCAGGTCAGCCAAAAGGCCTTCTGCTTCAACAGCGTAGTCTTTTTTCTTTTCTACAAAAATTCTTCTGATTTGTTCGCTCATGACAGTCTCCAGTCTCCCTTAAAAGTACTCGTTTATGAAATTGTTCTGCTGTGGGAATAATTTGGCTAGTGTATCCTCAGCGGAAGCATCAGCAGCAAAAAGCATACCTGCCTGGAGCAGGGTTTGGACAGAATAGGTACCAAAGAACAGCTGGGTAAAGGTTCCCACGTCCATCAGCACGTTGGGCTCCTCCACCGTATTCAGCAGCTGCACCCCCTGGGGCGTAAGCTGCACCTTGACCAGCAAGGTATTGAGAGCAATCTGTTCGTCCTTCAGGCCCAGGATGAACTCCCGGCCTTCCAGTTCCTTGGGAACGCTTAGCTTTTTCAGGATGGCGGCAGCATCAATCACCCGCCCCATCATAAAGGGTGCCAGCTTGGGGGCCAGGCTCTGGTCCGGCAGCGTCAGATAGGTCAGGTCGTCACCGGGCGCCAGATACTCCAGCTCCTGGTACGTTCCGGCAAGACCCTTAAAATACTGCAGAAGCCGCAGCTTGGCCGGCGGGTCGATGGCCAGGGCCTCCAGTACCTTCACCGTGGTCCCTTCCCGGCTGTACAGGGCGTAGCCCCGGGGCGTGCCGTTTTCCCGGACCACCACCGTTTCCACGTTTTCCTGGGCCGCCGTAATAAGGAAGTTCTGCCAGTTCTGGGACGACCGCAGCACGTAGCCGTGGTAGCTTTCCATAGTCTTGGCATACACCGGTGCCAGGAGCGGTTCCGCCCCCAGGGTGTCCACCCGCTCCGCCGTAAAGCTGGGAAGCAAGGTCCGGGCAGGTTCAAGCCCTGCTAGCGGCAACTTGTATTCCTTGCGCAGATGGGTGTATTGGAACCCATAGGGCTGGTAGATGCCGGCGTAAATGGGCATCAGGATTACAAAGGGCACCTTCAGGGCCCGGAGCATGGTAAAGGCCGTGTCCATCAGCTGGCCCATCACATGATTGCCCCGAAAGGCCGGTTCTGTAGCCACCCCTACAATGTAGGGCACCTTCCAGGCCCGGTCCCGGACCAGCAGTTCGTAGGGATTCAGGTGGAGCATGGTAACCAGTTTGTCCTGGTCAAAGCCGCCCAAAATCCGGTTCTGCTTCAAACAGTACTGGGAAAAGTACCATTCATAGAAAGGTGTTCCCTTCTTTTCAAAGCAAAAATCCCAAAGAGACGCCGCCTGGGGCAGAGTCTCCTGATTCAGCAAGCGAAAGTCCATAATTGCCCCTCTTTTACAACGATTACAGCACTTTGGTAGAGTACTTTTTCACCATAAATTCCGGTTTATAGGATTCTTTGGCCTTGCGCAGGCCTTCCTTGCCCATATCCTCTTCCCGGTTGATGTAGGTCACGTCTTTCCATTCATGATCCACAAATTCCTTGTTGATGGCCGTAAACAGGCCCCGGATATCGGCGTCCGCCTTTTCCACATGGATGACAGCCGTATCCTGGCCGCCTTTTTCCCCAAAGGAGAAAGCTTTGACCTGCCCATCCAGACGGATCAGCCCGCCCCGAATGTTCAGTCTTTCCATGTTGTTCAGGCCTTCTTCAATGGCACAGGATTCACAGGCAATGGACGGGTCGGTTTTCTCCCGCTCCGCGCACCAGGCCTTGCCAAAAGCAATGCATTCGTCCTTGTTGGCTTCCGTAATGGTCTCATAGACATAATCCGGATGTTCCTTCACAAAGGCGTTGTAATGGTTCTTCTTTTGATGGTATTTCCGGCCGGACAGGGTAGCCAGTTTTTCCTGGAGATACACATAATCCCAGTTATCCCGGTCTTCCACAAAGCCCGTCAGTTCTGGCAGGTACTTTTGGAACCGTTCCAGGGTATGTTCGTAAACCCCGTGGATTTCAAAGGGGCCGCCGAAGTATTCCTTCAGAGCATCCAGTACCTTGGGCAGATCTTCACTGACCCCGCCAAAAGGCGGCAGCATGAATGTATTGCCGTTTACCGTTACCTTCAGCAGCAGGCAGCCATGGGAAATGGCCCAGTACGTATCGTAGCACCCCCGCCAGATGAAGATGGAACCGAAACAGCATTCGGAAGCATGGTAATCCTCTTCCGAAAAATAATCATCGAATATCGGTTTATCCTCTATATTTATATGCTTAAATTCTAAAATAGAAATCTCTCCCAACTTATATTTGTACAGATAAAGATATTATAGCAAAAATGCCGTAAAGGGGCAAAGGGCAAACCCAAGCATTTTAGATACGAATATTCCCTTATAAAAAGCCTAAAGCATTCATGGTTTCTACCCGGTAGCCAAACTCCTGGGTGTAGACCACTTTGCAGGACGCCGTGTTGTCCAGGGACAGCCGCCACATGGCATCAATGGGCATACTGAGAATCCGGCACAGGAGCAGACGAATCAGCGCCCCGTGGCAGACCACCAGACAGTTCTTGTCTTCCTCCAGGTCCCGGGTAATCTGTGTTAGTGCCGCCCAGCCCCGCTCCTGGGAAGCCTCCAGGGTTTCCGGTGCCTCCACATCGGCCTTGGTGGGCGTGATAAAGATGCATTCCAAAAGTTCCGGTTCCTCCCGGCGCAGCTGGCTGAAGGTAAGCCCTTCCCACCGGCCAAAGGAAATTTCCCGTAGTCCCGGCAGGATTACCGGCTCCATTCCCCTAGCCCTGGCCAAAGGGGCCGCCGTTTCCTGGGTGCGGATGAGATCCGAAACGTAGATGGTTTCCAACGGCACCCGGGAAGCCCGGAGCACCAGGCCTTCTGCCTGCTTGTGGCCGGCGGCGTCCAAAGGATTGTTGTTCCAGCCCTGGAGCACCCCCTGCCGGTTGGCTTCGGTTTCGCCATGACGCACCAAATAAATCGTTTTCATAGGAATTCCTCAAATGGTAAAAAAAATGAGCCCAAGTCGCAGGCTCGTTTTCTGATTTTTATGCTCTTTCAATGTATTCACCGCTGCGGGTATCAATTCTCAGCACATCGCCTTCATTGATGAACAGGGGAACCTTAACCACATAGCCGGTATCCATTTTGGCGTTCTTGCTGCCGCCAGTAGCGGTATCGCCTTTGATGCCCGGTTCGGTTTCTACTACGGTCAGTTCTACGGTGTTGGGCAGTTCAACGCCCAGGACGCGATCCTTGAAAGTAATAACCTTAACATCCATATTTTCTTTCAGGAAGTTCAAGGCATTGCCCAGCTGATCCTTGTTCAGTTCCAGCTGTTCGTAGGTTTCGTTGTCCATGAAAACGTAGTTCTCATCAGCTTGGTACAGGTATTGCATTTCTTTCCGTTCAACCACGGCGTTTTGCAGACGTTCAGCAGCGTTGAAGGTCCGCTCAACCACAGCGCCGGTGCACAGGTTGCGCATTTTAGCCCGTACGAAAGCAGCGCCTTTACCCGGTTTTACATGCTGGAATTCAACGACCTGCCATGCATCGCCGTCAATTTCAACAGTTACGCCAGTTTTAAAATCGTTAGTAGAAATCATAAGTACAACCTCCAAAAATTTTCGTTTATAGTATTTTAAAGTTCTAACAGATCTTTGCGAACGGAAGTGAGAGGTTCACAGCCGTTCTCGGTTACCAGTACGGTATCCTCAATGCGTACGCCGCCTTTATCCGGCAGGTAGATGCCCGGCTCATCGGTAACGATGGCATTCACCGGCAGCGGTTCCAAATTGGACTTGTTCAGTACCGGTTTCTCGTGGATATCCAGGCCTACACCATGGCCCAGGCCGTGGCCAAAATACTGCCCATAGCCCTTTTCCGTAATGTAGTCCCGCACCGTCTGGTCAACGCTGGCACCGGTAAGACCGGGCCGCAGCACCTTTTCACCCAGGAGCTGGGCTTCCAGGACGATGTTATAGATTTCCTTTTGCCAGGGAGCTGCCTTGCCCATGACCACCGTGCGGGTGATATCGGAGCAGTAGCCCTCATAGATGCAGCCAAAGTCGAAGGTGACAAAATCTCCTGTTTCCACCAGCTTGCTGGACGCTACCCCATGGGGCAGTGCGCTCCGTTTGCCTGAAGCCACAATGGTGTCAAAAGAAGTTTTTGCAGCCCCCAGTTTCCGCATGTTGTATTCCAGCTCTGCAGCCAGGTCACATTCGGCCCGACCCACTTTGATATGGGGCAAAAGCTGCATAAAGGCTTCATCGGAAATGGCAATGGCCTTACGGATGATTTTCAGTTCTTCCGGAGTTTTTACGGCACGCAGGCCTACCAGGTTCACACTTTTCCAGGTGACCTCCGGCAGTGCCTTGGCCAGCTCCTGCTGCTGGGTGTAGGAGAAGTAATCCCCGTCCAGGGCCAGGCAGCCCTTCTGTACCAGCTTGGCCGCTTCCGGCCAGAAGCCATGCTTGTGCTCCATAATTTCACATTCCGGAGCCTGCTGGCTGGCTTGCAGCGTATAGCGGGAATCCGTAATCAGTACCTGACGCTTACCGTCCACATAGAGAAGGCTTTCACCGCCGGTAAAGCCGGTAAAGTACCGGATGGAGGAATCTCCCTTGATAAAAATGCCCGTTACCTGCTGCTGTTCCAGAAAGGAACGTAATTTTTCCAGTGCGCTCATTCTATCGTCTCCCTGTCAAAAGATAGTTGTAGTTGTTATAGACAAGTCTGACCAATCTATTTTACTCTTAAAAGCCCGGTAAAATCAAGTATTTCTCCGAGAGTTCTTAGTTTTTTTCCTTGAGCCGCCGAACCAGGGACCAGGGTTCCATCCGGGAATCCCCTTTGGCAGTGTAAATCATCTGGGCGTGGGGAGCTGCCGTAATGGGTTCTCCCTGGTCGTTTTGCATTTCCGTTACCGTCCAGGCAAAGATTTCCCCGTCCGGATTCAGGATTTCCAAACGCTCTCCTTCCTTCACATGGTTCCGCTGTTCAATAGTCACCCGGCCCGTTTCCGGGTCATAGCCCTGAATGAGGCCCACAAAATCTGCAGTCTGTTCATAGGAAGACGTGCTGTATACCTGGTCCTCCGGTCCCGGCTGCCCCAGGGCAAAGCCCGTGGTGTAGGGCCGGTGGGACATTTTCTCCAGTTCCTGCCGCCAGGCTTCCTGCACCTGATAATGCTCCGGGTCTGCGTAGCAGGCGTCAATGGCCTTCCGGTAGACGCTGACCACCGAGGCCACGTAGTGGATGCTCTTCATCCGGCCTTCAATCTTCAGGCTCCGGACCCCGGCCGCCATAAGCTCCGGCAGGTGGTCAATGAGGCACAGGTCCTTGGAATTCATAATGTAGGTACCCCGCTCATCTTCCGCAATGTCAAAAGCCTGTCCCGGCCGGTTCTTTTCCACCAGGCTGAATTCCCAGCGGCACACCTGGGCACAGGCCCCCCGGTTGCTGTCCCGGCCGGTAAAGTAGTTGCTCAACAGGCAGCGGCCGGAATGGGAAATGCACATGGCGCCGTGCACAAACACTTCCAGGTCCGCCTTGACGTTCTGGTGGATTTGGGCAATTTCCGGAATGGACAATTCCCGGGCCAGAACCACCCGATCCGCCCCCAGGTCTTCCCAGGCCTTGGCGGCGGCAGAGTTGGTGACGTTGGCCTGGGTGCTGACGTGGAGCTCCACCTTGCTTTGGTCCACGGTTTTCCGGGCAATGGCCCAGACCCCCAGGTCGGAAATCAGAAGGCCGTCCACCTGGGCGTCCTCCAGGTCCTTCAGGTACTGGGGCAGCCCCGGCAGGTCCTCATCGTGGGGCACGATGTTCACGGTGACGTACACCTTCCGCCCCAGCTTGTGGGCGAAGGCCGTCATTTCCCGGATTTCCTCCAAAGAAAAATTGGCCGCGAATGCTCGCAGGCCAAAGGCTTTACCGCCCAGATAGATGGCATCTGCCCCGTAGAGCAATGCTATTTTTCCTTTTTCCAGGCTCCCGGCAGGAGCCAATAATTCTGGTTTACTCACTGTGCTGCTTCTCCATTAATCTTCTTGATCATTTCCAAATGTTCCTCATAAGTCCGAGTGAAATGATGGTGACCCTGCTTATCCGCCACAAAGTACAGATAATCGGTCTTCACCGGATGGAGCACCGCCTCAATGGCTTCCAGGCTGGGATTGGCAATGGGTCCCGGCGGCAGTCCCTTATGAAGATAGGTGTTATAAGGGGATTCGATTTTCAGGTCCTCAAAGGTGATTTCCTTCTTTTGGGACCCCAGAATATATTGGATGGTGGTGTCGGACTGGATGGGCATCCCCATCTGGAGGCGCTTCAGGAATACCCCGGCAATCAGGGGCATCTCTTCCTTGAAGGTGGCTTCCTCCTCCACCATGGCCGCCAGGTTCACAATGCTCCGCAGCGGCATCTTGCTGTTTTTGATGTCTTCCCGTACTTCCGGCGTCAGCTCCTTGTTGAATTCCCGGACCATCATGGTGAGGATATCCTTTTCGCTGGCGTTTTCCGGCAGGTAGTAGGTGGACGGACATACAAAGCCCTCCGCCTTGTAGACTACATCGGGGTTGTTGGTCTCCATATATTCATAGGGGGTGTAATTCTTGGCAGCGGCCTTAAAGGCGTCTGCACTGCCCAGATGCTCTTCCTGGAGTTTGGCGGCAATCTGGTTGATGGTGGTTGCTTCCGGAACGGTGAATTTGTTGTAGCGGACTTTCCCTTTGGACAGGATCTCAATGATTTCCTTATCCGACATCCCAGCCACCACTTCGTAGTTGCCGGCCTGCAAGTGACTGTCCAGTCCACGGAACTTGGCCGCCAGGCGGAAAGATTCCGGGGTATTGATCAGCCGCAGCTTATGGAGCATGGTGGCGATTTCCGAAGTGGTCATTCCCTGGGTTACGGTAAACTGCACCTTCTGCCCCGTAGCCAAGGCGGCGTTATTGTTGAAATAGTTGAAATACCAATACACGCCAAAAAGGGAAGCCAATAGAAGCGCCGCCACAATCGGCACAAATTTCTTAAACATCCGGATCAGTTCCTTTTTATTCTTTTTCCAGGTCGTCCATCATCTGGTTATAGGCTTCCGCCACCAGGTCGAACTCTTCATCGGTGGGATCCAGGTAGGTCGGATCGCCGTTTTCGTCAAATTCAATGCGGGCGATGATGCAGTTGTCTTCCGCTTCTTCCTCGTCCTCGCTGTTTTCGTCTTCAGGAATCTGGGTCAGAATGGCAAAGTTCTTGTTGTTTACCGGAATCACCATTTCCTCAAGGTAATAGGTTTCGTTGCCTTCCTCATCGGTAATGACAACAATGGGTTCCTGGTCTTCCATGTCGATTAAATCCCGCTTGTCTTCCATGTTACAGCCTCCTTTGGCTATCCAGATAATTTTGCAGTATCACTACCGCGGCCATCATATCAATGATTTTCTTGCGTTTTTTTCTCTGGAGATCAGCCTGAATCAATACTTTTTCAGCTGCCACTGTAGAAAGGCGCTCATCCCATAAGGTTACGGGAAGGCTGGGAAACCGTTCTTTCAGTATCTCGGCAAAAGCTTCGCTGGCTTTGGCCCGCTCTCCTACTGTACCGTTCATATTTTTGGGGTAGCCCAGTACAAACGCCCCCACGTCTTCCGCCTGTACCAGCTCGGCCAGACGTTCTAAATCTTTTTCCAGGCTCCGTCGGTGGATGGTTTCAATCCCCCGGGCAATGAAGCCCGTTTCATCACTGACTGCTACGCCAATGGTTTTTGTTCCCAGGTCCAGCCCCATGATCCTCATTTGCCGGTTTGTTCCTGCAAATAGGCCTGGAGCAGGGCTTCAATCAATTCATACCGTTCAAACCGGCGAATCTTCAGCCGGGCATCCTTGTAGCTGGTCACATAGGCAGGATCCCCGCTGAGCAGGTAGCCGGCCAGCTGGTCAATGGGATTGTAGCCCTTTTCCTTTAAGGCAGCCGCCACCTCCAGAATGGTTTCCGCCACGGACTTGGACTCCGGAACCGGTTTAAACATAGTAGTTTCTTGCGTTGTTTGAGACATTGTTAATCCCTCCTCAGGTTTTGCGTGCAGCATGCAGGTAGCAAAACGGGAGTGTCACCAAAAAGCAACACTCCGTCTTACCCGCAGGCAGCGGCAGCTGGTACAAATTCTCCCCGGCCGCCCGCTGCTTCCTGCACCTGCGGGGGCAAAACTCCCCGTTCTTAATAGAAATATTGACTGATACAAAGTGGAATGGATTCCTGGAACAATACCAGCATGACTTCGATAGGCACCTTCATGCCTTCCATAACCCACCGCATGGTAATTTCCTCGCCGCCGACAACCACCATTTCCACGGCGAATTGGATATGGGGATTATCCAGATCTGCCCCGGCCTTGCGCAGCATCATGTTGTAAGCATCCCGCACAAAGCGCCGATTGGTGACCCGGATGGCTTCCACATCCTTGCTTTTATACAAATTCTGGAGAAACTTCAAATGCAGATCATACACCAAAAATTTCCGGTACAAAGCTTCGGACCAGCAGCTGGCACCCAGGATTTCCTTCCCGTGCAGGGACAGGATGTGAAGATATTCCCAGTGGGCCAATTCAACGTTGGAGTGGAAATACTTTTCGAACTCCGCTTCGCTTACACCAGCTTTTTGGAGGATTTCCTCCCGGGTAATCTTGTCCAATTCCTTTTCTTCCAAAAGATCATGAATGGCATTACCCAATTTGACTTTTGAATCCATATCCAGCACCTTCTTAGTGAATCAGTTCTTCAACCAGTCCCCAGGCCTTGTCCAGTGCTTCCTGTACTTTGGAAGCATCCTTGCCGCCGGCTTGGGCCATATCCGGACGGCCGCCGCCGTTGCCGCCCATAACCTGGGCAACCCCTTTGGCGATTTTGCCAGCATGGACGCCCTTCTTCACGGCATCCTTGGTAGCCATAACCAGCACGTTGACCTTGTCGGCCGCTACCGGAGCAGCCAGGACCACAACGCCGCCAACCTTATCCCGGAGGGTATCCCCCATTTGACGCAGGCTGTCCACGTCCTGGGTCTTAACTTCCTGTACCAGCACCGGCACACCCTTTACGTCCTTGGCAGAAGCCGTTACGTTTTCAGCAGCCGCAGCCACCATCTTCCGTTCCAGCTCTTCGCCCTTGTGCTTCTCTGCCTTCAGTTCATCCTGAAGGGCTTCAATCCGGCTGACCAGGGTATTGGGTCTAGCCTTCACAACAGCAGAAGCATCACCGATTAATTCTTCCATTTCCCGGGTGTAGGCCAAAGCGCCCCGGCCGGTAACAGCTTCGATTCTCCGTACCCCAGCACCCACGCTGGATTCGGACAGAATCTTGAACAGGCCGATATGGGCCGTATTGGAAACGTGTACGCCGCCGCACAGTTCCATGCTGTAGCCCGGTACATTGACTACCCGGACAATGTCGCCATACTTTTCGCCAAACAGGGCCATAGCACCCATTTCCTTGGCTTTCTTCAATTCCTGTTCCGTGATTTCCACATCCACGGCATCCAGAATCTTCTCGTTGACAATATCTTCCACCTGCAGCAGTTCTTCTTCCGTTACAGGAGAGAAGTGGGAGAAGTCAAAACGCAGACGGTCCGGGCCCACATAGCTGCCAGCCTGGTTTACATGGCTGCCCAGCACCTGTTTCAGGGCTGCGTGGAGCAAATGGGTGGCCGTATGGTTCCGGGCAATGTCCGCCCGTCTCTTCAGGTTCACTTCAAAACGGACAGCGTCCCCCAGCTTCAGGGTGCCGTCGGCCACGGTACCAATTTGCACCGTAGTGCCATCCGGCAGTTTCTTGGTGTCGGTTACATCAAAAATGCCTGCATCGGATACCAGCCGGCCGGTATCTCCCAGCTGGCCGCCCCCTTCTGCGTGGAAAGCCGTGTTGTCCAGGATCAGGGCCAGTTCATCGCCCTGTTCACCCTTTTCAATAGGATTGGTATCGTAAGCCGGGAAAATGGCTTTGATAACCCCGTCCTTGCTGTCTTCCTGTACCGTCAGTTTGCCCAGGTCCAGGCCCCGGGTGTTGTACAGCACCGGACGGCCGGCTTTGTCGTTCCGGGCAGAACGGGCTCTTTCCTTCTGTTCCGCCATGGCGGCGTCAAAGCCTTCCTTGTCCATGGTGTAGCCCTGTTCTTCCAGGATTTCTGCCGTCAGTTCCCAGGGGAACCCAAAGGTATCGTACAGCTTAAAGGCATCTGTCCCCTTCAGTACGGTGGAATGCTGGGCTTTCATTTCTGCAATCTTTTCGTTCAGCAGATTGGTGCCCTGTTCCAGGGTTTGCATAAAGGAGCTTTCTTCCATGTCGATGACTTTTTCAATATAGGACTTCTTTTCCCGCAGTTCCGTATAGTGGTCACCGTACATATCGATAACCAGGTCGGCTGCCCCTACCAAGAACTTCTTGGTGATGCCCAGTAGACGGCCGTGACGAATGGCCCGGCGCAGTACCCGGCGCAGCACGTAGCCCCGGCCCTCGTTGGAGGGCAGGATGCCATCGCTGACCATAAAGGTAACGCTTCTGGCATGGTCGGCAATGACCTTCAGGGAAACATCATCCTTGGGATCTGCATTGTAGGTCTTGCCGGACACCTTGCAGGCGTATTCAATAATCGGGAAAATCAGGTCCGTCTCAAAGTTGGACGGTTTGCCCTGCAATACGGAAGCCAGCCGTTCCAGACCAGCACCGGTATCAATATTCTTATGCTGCAGCGGCGTGTAGCTGCCGTCCTCGTTCTTGTTGAACTGGGTAAATACCAGGTTCCACAGTTCCAGGAAACGGCCGCAGTCGCAGTCAGGACCACAATCCGGTCTGCCGCAGCCCCGGTCCGCACCCAGGTCGATATGAATTTCGGAGTCAGGACCGCAGGGGCCGCCAGTGCCGATTTCCCAGAAGTTTTCTTCCAGGCGGACAATCCGTTCATCGGGCACACCCACTACATTATGCCAAATATCATACGCTTCATCATCCTTGGGATAAATGGTAACCCACAGCTTATCAGCCGGCAGTTCCAATTCCTTGGTCAGAAATTCCCAAGCCCAGGGAATCACTTCCTTCTTGAAATAGTCCCCAAAGGAGAAGTTGCCCAGCATTTCAAAATACGTATGGTGCCGAGCCGTATGACCCACGTTTTCAATATCCCCGGTACGCACGCACTTTTGGCAGGTGGTAATCCGCGGAGAAGGCGGTTTCTGCTTGCCCGTAAAGAAAGGCTTAAACGGAGCCATGCCGGCACCAATCAGCAGCAGGGACGGGTCATCGTGAGGAATCAAAGAGGCGCTGGGCAGAACCAGATGCCCCCGGGCCGCAAAAAAGTCCAGATATTTTTGTCGAATTTCGTTACCAGATAAATATTTCATGAAATTTATTCTCTCCCAATCGTCAATACTTTTCAGCTTGCCCGCAATAGACAATGCTGGAGAATGTCAGCTAAGCATTCGTAAATTATATTAAATTTGCAGAATACTGTCAACGAACAGAACCATTGAAGCTCTCCCTTTTATGCGGCTGCAGCCAGGAGTACACAGTTTAGCAAAGGACTCTTGGCTAATGCGAGCCCTGTGTTAGCAGCCTGTGAATCAAGCTCTTTACGTGCAGCTAAACAGCCAGCTGCGAACCACTACAGAATACGGCAAACCGCTCGGGGATACTCGGCACCAGGCCTATAGTTTATTGCCCCTCACAACAAACGGATTACTTCTTATATTCCTCCGCCAGCTTCTTAAACAGCGGCAGGGACTTTTTGATGGTATCGTAGTTAATGCAGTAGCTGGCCCGGAAATACCCAGGGCAGCCAAAGTCCGTGCCCGGTACCAGCAGCAGATCATACTTCTTGGCCCGTTCACAGAAAGCATAGTCGTCTTTTTCCAGACATTTGGGGAACAGATAGAAGGCACCCTGTGGCTTTAACACCGTAAAGCCAGCCTCTTTCAGGCCCTTGTACAGCAGTTCGCCGTTTCTTCTGTAGGGTTCCACATTGGACGGTTTCCCAGCGCAGCGGGCCACCACCAGCTGCCACAGAGAAGGCGCATTCACGTGGGTCATCACCCGGCCAGCCCCGGCAATAGCGCCGTACACCCGGCCAAAATCCGCCACCTTATTGGGCACTACCACATACCCAATCCGTTCGCCCGGCAGGGAGAAGGATTTGCTGTAGGAGTAGCACACCAACGTGTTGTCGTAGTAGTTGGGAATATACGGAACCACCACGTCATCATAAACGATTTCCCGGTACGGTTCATCGGCAATGATGAAAATCGGATGGCCATATTCCTTTTCCTTGGCCGCGAGAATTTGGGCCAGTTTCTTGATGGTCGCTTCCGAATACACCACCCCGCTGGGGTTATTGGGGGAATTGACAATGACCCCTTTGGTGTGAGGCGTTACCGCCTTTTCAAAAGCGTCGAAGTCAATTTGGAAATCCTCGGTTTGTGCCGGGACTACCACCAGCTTGGCACCGGTGGACTCTACAAAGCAGCGATATTCAGGGAAGAAAGGAGCCAGCGCAATGAACTCGTCCCCGTCTTCTGCCAGTGCCTTGAAACAGATGGAAATAGCAGCCGCAGCGCCGCCTACCATAAACAGGTTAGCCCCGGTAAAATCCGTGCCAAACCGTCTGTTGATATCCTTGGCCAGCGTTTCCCGCACTTCCGGGTTGCCGGCAGCCACCGTGTAGCTGTGAATGGCCTGAGGCGGCAGTTCCGTCATAATATCCAGCACCGCCTGCTTGATGTATTCAGGAGCCGGTACATTGGGATTGCCCAAGCTGAAGTCGCAGATATTTTCTTCCCCCACTTCCGCAGCCCGTTTCCGGCCATATTCAAAAATCGTGCGAATCGTGGATTTTTTGGTACCCAATTCATACATTTTCTCAGAAACCATGATAATCCCCCCTTAAAAGTAAAGCCTGCCCAAAGCAGATTACTTTACCTAGACAAAAATTTCACGTTACATTCTATTATAGCACGTCTCCCCCACCCTGACTTAACAAATTTGTGTCATCCTATTGTACCCGCTAGATATAGTGATGCATTTTTTGCATGGATAAACAAAACCACCAGCCCGCACGACCCTTTAAAGGCTCCAACCTTTAGGGGGAAGCTGTCACCGTAGGTGACTGAGCGGGGATACCCGGCACCACATCACTTCAGGTCCGCTGACCGCACCAACAGCACAACATACAAACTCCTGCCCAGATTCCGTCCAGGCAGGAGTTTGTGTGTTGTGCTTTAATTTTGTATTTCCTTCCCCCTACAGCAGTCCAATCATAGGAGCCACGGACACAATAGCCACGCCGGCCACCAGCATCACAAGGGAAATCTTCAAAATAAAGCCCAACCAGATGTTATAGGGAATCTTGTACAGTTCCAGGGTCCCCATGTTAGTAGCACTGGGATAGAACGAAGACGTGAAGTTCAGCCCAATGGTAAAGCAGGCAATCAGCAGCACCTGGCCGCCAATGGACCCAATGGGCGCCGACTGGAACAGCGCATAGGCCACAGCCCCCAGAATGGGCATGGTAATCCCTGCCACGCCGCTGGTGGACTGCATAAAGAACCCGATGCCCACATAAGCCGCAGTAGCCGCAATGGCAAACGCCCAGGACGGTACTCCGGCCAGAGCGTTCTGAATCCAGTACACGAAGGTCACGGACATGCCAGCCGTCTTGGTACCCATGATGACGGAAATCCCGTTGGCCACCGTCAGTACCAGCACCACGCCCAGCAGGTCGCTGGCGCCGGCCACAAATTCCTTCACAAACCGTTCTTCCGGAATCTTGTTGATGAAGCCCAACAGCAGCGCCCCAAACAGGAACACAAAGGAAAATTCCTCAAAGTACCAATCCCCAAAATGGGTATAATGGCCCAGCCCCAACAGATTGCCCAGCACCGGCACCTTGGCCAGAGAAGTAAAGGGCAGGTTGATGAGCGTCTTCATGTTGCTGCCGTCAGCAAATTTGATGGAATCCCAGGGAATATACCCGCAGACCAAAGCCAGGATAATGACCAGCAAAAGCCCAATGGACCAGGCCTTCTGGCTGGTAAATTCTTCCTCCTTGTGGTCCTCCTCCACCAGCGTATGCACCGGCACCCCGTACACAATGGACTTGGTGGGGTCCGCCTTGACCCGGGCCGCATAGCGCAGCACATACACCGTGCCAATAATATCCAGCACCGCAAAAATCACCAGCCGCAGCACAATGCCACTGCCCAGGGACAGGCTTTCGTTGCCGATGGCCCCTACCGCAGCCCCCAGGGAGAAGGGGTTCACCACGCTGGCCATGTTCCCGGCGGTAGCCCCTACAAACAGCACCGCAATACCGGTAATCACGTCATACCCTGCCAGCACAAACAGAGGCACCACCGCCATGGAGTAGGCAGGAATCTCTTCCCACAGCCCGTACACTGCCCCAAACAGAGCGGAAACAAACATCAGCACCACAATCAGAGCCTTGCCCGTAAACCGCTTCAGCAGCCAGCCAATCCCGGCGTTCATAGCCCCCACATAGTTCAGAATATGCAGGAAGGCGCCGGCCATCAAAATGGCAAAGCCCACCGGAGCCGCCTTCACAAAGCCCCGGGCCGGAGCCATGATCACATCCCACAGGCCCATGGGCTGGAGCCCCTGCCCTGTTACCACCTTGCCCTTGACCATAATGGCGTTAAAAATGATTTCCTTGGTGCCGTCATGGCTGACCACCACGGACTGGGGCACGAACCAGGTCAAAATGGCCGTGATAATCAGGAAAATAAAAACAATGGAATAAGAACTGAGCATTTTTCTTGCTTTCTTCGGTTCAGCCATACAACCGCCTTCTTTCTGTGCATTTTGGGAAAAGATTAGTCCTTATTGAAGTTCACAAAGGTGTGGATATAGATTTTCATGGCCGTCTTAAATTCGTCCACCACCATGTTCTCGTTGGGCTGGTGTTCGCTCTTTTCCACCCCGGGCAAAATCACCCCGTAGGCCACACAGTTGTCCATGGCCCGAGCGTAGGTAGCCCCGCCGCTGCTGATGGGCTGGTTCACCGTATCCCCGGTAGCTTCCACGTAGGACGCCGTGAGCTTTTGGATAATGGGCGAATCCAGGGGCAGATACACCGGCTTCAGCCAATCGTATTCCTCATAGACAAAGCCAAATTCCGCAGCCTTTTTGGTCAGCGCCTCCACAATCTGCTCCTTGGGGCAGGTGACCGGCAGCCGCATATCAATGGACAGAATTTCCTCTTTGTCCGTCAGTTCAATTTTGCCCAGGTTGAATTTCAGTTCCCCAGAAGCCTCATCTTTGACTTCCCCAAAAATCGGTTCCGCAAACTTGTGGCCGTCCAGGCAGTCCTTGACAAAATTTCCCGCCTTGGTAGGATGCCCCATCTTGTCCAGGGCCAGCAGATACCGCTGAATGGCGTTGATGCCCTGCTCCGCATCCTTGGCGTGGATGCTCTTGCCCAAAATGCCGAAGGTTTCCCCTTCGTCCCGGTACTCATAGCCCAGGCAGTCCAGCGCCCCCCGGAGCGCTTCCGAAGCCGGCGCCTGCACATAGGAAGGAACCACGTTAAAGGCATCCCCGGCCTTAAAGGTCAGCCCGCTGGTATTGGGCGCCTTCAGAAAGCATTCCAGTACCCCTTTTTCCGCATAAATCAGCGGGAAAACCGAATCCGGCGTAAACCCAAAGTCCGGCTTCTCCTCCTTAGCCATATACTGCTTGATGCCCCGCCACAGATTTTCCTCGTCCGTGCCGAAAATAAACCGCAGCCGGTAGTTGGGCTTAAAGCCGCAGTCCAGCAGCGCCTTCACCGCATAAATCGCCGTCAGCGTAGGCCCCTTGTCGTCCTGGACGCCCCGGCCGTAGGCCTTCCCGTCCCGGTAGGTTACCGTAAAAGGATCCGACTTCCAGTCGTCCAGCATACCCGGCGGCACCACGTCCAAGTGACCCAGAATCCCAATCAGCTTGTCCCCCTGGCCAATTTCTGCATAGCCATAGTACCCTTCCGGATCCGCATAGGTCTTGTACCCCATCTCCTGCAGCAGCTCCAGCGTCGCCGCCAGCACCTCATGCAGACTGGTTACCTGGGGATACGTATCCTCCTCCAGATAACTGGGAATAGCCACCAATTTTTCCATGGCGGACAAAAAATGCGGAAAATTCTGTTCCATTTTGTCATAGTAGATTTTCTCTTGTTCAGGCGTCATACCTTACCCTCCTTGCAATACCAGAATCCCCGGCGGAGCCATCCGGTGGCCCTTCCACCCCGGGTGTACATTACACCTGTTATTTTACAGGATGTCCGTCCATAAAACAACAACCATACCCCCCTCCGCCGCAAAAATAAATCAGCCAATATGATGACCAAAAACAGCCCCCAGCCCGAAAAGCCCTCAGCACCTCCCCAGTTCCCCTTCCAAGACCAATCCCTTCACAAAACCACCAGCAATGCCCCTAAGCATCCCAAAATGGATATTTGCGTTAACCCCGGCATACCGGACCACCGCCCAACTGCCCCAGCGGGCCAAGCCGCACTACACCCGTTGACTGAGCGGGGATACCCGGCACCAGGTCTATAATGTCGCTTAACATCACCAATAGCAAAGTTGTCCCGCAGCCCCACGGTCAGCACTAGCCCCAGCTAGGGACAAGCTTTCCCCTGCGGGGAAAGAGGCACCACAGGTGCCGATAGAGGAACACTCTCCGTCTTATAACCCTCAACGTTCACGGGGAGGGTGTCGCACAACGTGCGACGGGAAGGGCCGGTGCCACCTGCGCCCGCTTGCGCGCGAGGTCAGGTACTAAATACAATTCGCAATAATAAGATACTTTATTCTGCTTATATACCACCACGTTGTGCTCAGAAAGAATGTTGTTTTAGAAATGTGGTAGTACATATCTGTTGACTTCCATCAAGAGTTGCGGTCGCGTTCAAACGGCGCCACAGGTATTATTAAAGCCGTTTGGCACACGCGAGCCATGTGATAGCTGCCCAGGAATTGAGCCCGTAGGGCGAAAATAATGCGCTCATATCCAATTATCAAGGCTGCAAGCCGCAGAGAATTGGATAATATGAGCCATGTGATAGCGGCCTGCAAAGCGAACTCGCAGGGTGAAGCTGCGCAGCGAGCCGCGAACCACTCTGGCTAGCAGCGAACCACTAGGGAAGTGGCGCCGGTAGGCGTCGAAGAGAGTTCAAAAAATAAGCATCAATATAACTATATTTGTCTTTTTCTTCCAAGTATTGCGGCCCCCCGGCCGCCTGCCTTCCCACACCAACAGTAGTCCAAGTGTGGGAAGGTGCTTCCTTCATCAAGTGTTGCGGTCGCGTCCAAACAGCGCCACAGATATTCTAAAGCTGTTTGGTACACGCGAGCCATGTGATAGCCGTGGTTGGCATGCCTCCTTCAAGCGTTGCGCTCACATCCAAGAGCCAGACAGATTTTCAAATGGCTCTTGGCTAATGTGAGCCATGTGATAGCGGCCTGCAAAGCAAGTCCGTAGGACGTAGCTGCGCAGCGAGCCGCGAACCACTAAGGAGGTGGCAGCCGCTAGGCTGACGGAGAAAGTTTCTAATTGTAAGGACGCTGCTGATTGGAGCACGGCGAACCACTAAAGAGGTGTCACCGGAAGGTGACGATGAGAGTTTCAACGGAAAGATATTACATCAATCATTCGAAATAAAATAGCAAAATTATTATATTATTATCAATGGAGTGATATTGCATTTGCGGCCGCAGGCCGCCTGCCTTCCACTTACCTGTTCGCCACTTGGTGCGAACAGGAGAAGGGGAAGGGTGGCATTGCCGGCGGCAATGCCGGGATGGGGTTCAGCCAAGCTATCTGGAGGGCTCCTACGCCAATAGTCCCTTGACCGCTACAAAGCTCTCGTCACCCCCACTCCATACACAATCCCTCTCTGCTTTCCGACCCAACCAGTCACGTGCACATCAGCGCCCCAGGGGTTCTCCTTGGTACTCCTGCTCTGCCAGCCCAGTTCCACAAAGCCGCTGGAGCCCTTGGTGCTGGGGGAAGGAGTGTTGAAATTCCGATAACTTGCTTTGGCCTCTCCGTCAAACTCATAATCCCAGCCCAGCCCTGCGTAGAAGGCAGAGTGATAGGGCTGATTTTTGGTGTACCGAACGCCCAACCGGGTCCGGTAGGAATTTACAGCAGCAAAATCGTATTGGGCCTGGCCAAGGCTGTTATGGATAGTGGCAGAATCGCTGCCCAGATGGGTCCAGAAGAACTTCCCGTATACATCTACGCTGTTGTCTTTCTGTTTAAACAGTTTTCCAATTCCAGCATGGGCCGCCAGGTACGGTGCATTGCTGTTGTAGGAAGAATGATAGCCTTCCATAATCCCGGCAAAATCCCCGTGCAGCCTGCCGGCCCGGACCATAGCTTCGTAGTGCAGACCATCGGTATTATCCCGGCGCAGCAGCACCCCGCCGCCGATGTAATGCTGCTTCCCGTCCGCCCGGGCGCCATCGTCCAGGTGGCTGGTGTAGTTGCTGGCGCCGTATTCAAAGAAGGGCATCAGGGTATCCGTATGCTTTTCTGCCTCCCAGCGCTTCACAAAGCCCAGGTTGGCCGTAAGACCCTTGGTATCTACGTAGGAACCTGTCTCATTCCGGAGACTAAACCCGCCCAGGGAAACGTAGGGTACATAACTGGCATCGCCGCCGCTGGCATAGGCGGAAACTGCATCAGAATAGGCCGTAGTGGAGGCCGCAGCACCGCCGTTCCACAATAGAGCCGTCCCTGCCGCCCGGGTTTCTGCCAACAGCTTGGTATCTTCAGACAGGGTGGCCACACTGTCCTCTGGAATGTAGAGGGAAAGGGCATTCTCCCCGTCCTTTTTAATATCCACTGTACGGGTTACCATGCCCGGATCAATGACCTTATTTTTCCCCTCCAGCATAGATAGGGAAGCGCCCGCAGTGGTAATGCCTTTGCCGCTATACAGCAGCGTAATAGTTTCCCCGGGCTGCAGCTGTGTGCTTTCTGCCGTTCCTGCCGTAATGGCGGCACCCGTTAAATCCGGCTCATCACGGAAAATTGGGGGATACGAAATCTAAGACAGAATTTAAAAACTGAAAAAAGGTATTGAAAAAGAGCACGGGATGCTCCATTCTAAGTAATAGCGACAAAACTACGAAAGGAATGATCCACGTGCTCTCAACCTCAAGTATAGCAAATTTATGCAAAAACATACAGGAAAATTTTAATATTCCTACGAGTATTGCTTCTCTTTTTGAAGAGATCATAGATGTAAATAGTACCCGGCCTACAGCCGACGTTGTATGCCCTTGCTGCGGCGGTAAGGTCCATATCCATGACAACCCTGTAACTACACTTAAAGACATGCCCTGGATACCCGGAAAGCCACGGATTCTTCGTGTGAGATTCCACCGCTACCGGTGCCAAAAATGCGGGCATACCTTCAATGAAAACATAACCTTTAAGTATCCTGGAACCAGAGTCACTTCTCGTGCCGCTTTATGGATCAAGATTTTGCTTATGCATCAAATGACGATTAAAGCAGTCAGCGATTTGACCGGTATCCATTGGGGAACAGTTTCTAAAATCCATAAGGAAATTATGGACGAGGCTCTCAAAACGCGAAGCGAGGAACTTCGCAAAAGTGGCTACCGTCCTAAGCATCTTGCCGTTGATGAGTTTGCAATGCACAAAGGCCATACTTACGCAACCTGTGTTATGGACCTTGATATGGGAGACATCCTCTGGGTTGGTGCGGGACGCTCTATAGCTGCCTTTACAAAGTTTTTTGAAGAGACAGACCTGGAGTATTTGTCTGAAGTAGAAGCTGTCGCAATGGACATGAACGCATCGTTCAACACCCTGGTAGAAAAGTATCTGCCTCATGCGGCAATAGTATACGACCGCTACCATATGCAAGCCCAGTATGGACGAGATGTGCTGGGAGCCGTAAGGCTGGAGGAAGCAAGACAGCACAAAGAGAAAGCCGATAACCTAAAGCTTGGGATTACAGAGAATATTGCTGAAGAGCAGGCAACAAAAGCAGAGGATTCAATTAAAGAGGAGAATCGGCTTTACAAGGAAGTAAAACAAGCTCGCTGGACGCTGCTTTGCAAGGAAGAAACACTAAGCGATAAAAAGGCAGAAAATCTCAAGGAAATCCTTAAAAAACATGAAAATTTGACAGTTTGCCATACAATGAAAGAGGAACTAAGTGATCTATTCGAGCTTAGAAACCCCGATTTAGCTGCCGTAGAATGGGAAAAATGGTTTAAAGGAGCCGAGGAGAGCAACATACCGCAGCTGCAAAAGTTTGCCCGCTTAAAGCGAAAACGCAAAGAGGGTTTGATTGCTCACTCAGCCCATCCGATTACCACAGGAAAGCTTGAAGGCTTCAATAACAAGATTAAGGTTGCAAAACGAATAGGGTATGGATACAAAAATGATGAATATTTTTTCACTCTGATTCGATATTCAGCATTACCATCTATACGAAACGGCACTGTCTAGAGATTGCGACAGTGGGATGTTGCTAGACATAAAAGAAGGATGGCAGAAATCTGCCATCCCACAATAAAACGTGAAGAGCCTTAAATCCACGGCCTCCGTCACCGTCAGCAGCGTTTCGCCGGCCTTGGTGCCAGCCGGCACGTAGAAATTCAGCTTTTGAAAACCCGCCACCTGCTTTACCGCGACACCCTTGGTGAAGAAGTTCAGGGTATTGCCGCTGCTGGTGCCTTCTTGATTGGCAGAGCCTAAGGCGCCGCCGTACAACGCACTGCCGGCACCAAAAGTTCCGCCGAAAATATTCACCTGATTGTTCAGTGCCGACCCCGACACAGAATAGCCTCCATAAAGGTCCCCCTGCAGCGTGCCGCCGGAGATTACTACCGTGTTGTCCAGCGCGTCCCCGCTGGCTGCCAGACCCCCGTAAATAGCTGCGGCCACCGTGCCGCCCTGGACCACCACGACCACCACCTGGTTGCCCGTAACCTTGCCGGACCCACAGGACCAGCCGCCGGCCAGGGTTTTGCCGCCTGCGGCCCCTACCACTGCACTGCCGGTGACCAGCACCTTGTTGTCGGTAACTGCCTCCGAGGAGTCCTCTCCAACAAAGCCCCCTGCCCCATGTCCCCAAAGCAGGGCATTGTCCTGGAGCTGCAGCACATTACCCTCAGCTGCGCCGCTCAGGGTATAGCCGCCATAGCCGCCGGCATCGGGATTCACCACCCCGAAGGGCTCGAGCCCAGCTGCGTTTCCCAGCACCGCCGTACCCCCCAGCGTCAGGGTATTGCCCACTACAGCCCCTTGCAGGCTGTAAGCACCGTAGGCACTGCTTTTTACAATTCCGCCCCCAAGGTTTACCAGATTGCCCTGGGCCGTCCCCGTTCCCGCAAGTAGTGCGCCATACGCACTGCCTTCCACCGTGCCGCCGGTCATCTGCACCTGGTTGTTCCGGGCCCAACCGTCCCCGGCATTGACCCAGGCCCCGTACACACCGTTGCCCACGGCCACTGCTTGCTGGAGCTCCACCACGTTTTCCTCCGCCTGGCCTGCCCCAGCATAACCGCCGTACACACCGCCTTCTACTGTGCCGCCGCTAAGCACTGCCCGGTTCTGGGAAACCCTGCCGCTGCCAAAGGACAGGCCCCCTTGGAGGTCGGTAGCCACCGTTCCCCCGGTCATCAGGACCTGGTTACCCGTAACTGCGCCGCTGCTTTCCTCCCCATTGACCTGACCCCCGGAAACAGAATTGTACACATAGCTGCCAGCCTCCAGCGTCACCTGATTATCCAGCGCCGCTCCGCTGTAACTGACGCCCCCGTACACATTGCCTTCCTCTTCGTACTCCTCCCCTACCACGGCACTGCCGCTGAGAAATACCTGATTGCCCTGGGCCGTTCCGGCAGCCGTATACCCACCGTATAAATCTCCCTTCACCAGCCCGCCGTTCATACGCACCGCATTCCCTGCGGCCGTTCCCGTGCCGCGGCTTACGTGCCCCCCGTAGACTTCTACAGCCGCTACACTGCCGGGAGCAATTTCCAGGGTATTTTGCTGGGCAGAGCCCGAGAGAGAAAAGCCCCCGTAGGCAATCCCCAGCACCTCCGCCGTTTCAGAAAGGGTCAGCGTGTTACCCAGCGCACTGGCCCCAGCCTCCACCGCTTGTCCCCCATAGGCCGCTCTGGGAAGCGTACCCTCAACAAGTACCCTTTTCCCGATAATATCTGCCGCCCCACACACAGGCATAGCCACAGCCCCCGTACCCAATACTGCCGCTAATACCGCAAAAGCCTTAACCTTATCCCGTTTTCCCATCCTGCATCCCCACTTTCTTTTCTGCAAATCACTGGCCACATTGCCAGACGCATAAAATACCATTTTTAGCATAACAGCAAGACCACGTCTTGACAATTATACGAACGTATACAAATTGCACCCCCACAAAAAAACTCCGCCGTCCAGGCCTCCTTATGGCCCAAACGGCAGAGTTTTCTTTTTCCCTTTTCTTTTTCCCATTTCTTTTCTACTTTTCCATACCCAAATCCTTTAGTACCTTCCGGTACACTTCCCCCACCTTGTGCCGGGCCAGATCCGCCTCAAAATCCGCCTGGATCTGGTGCAGGATATTGTCCAGGCTGTCATGAATGTTATGCCCTACCGGACACTGGGGATTGGGATTTTCGTGGAAGCGGAACAGGTCCTCGTGGCTGCTGGTTTCCACGGCTTTGTACACGTCCAGGAATGTAATTTCGTTCAAGGGCTTTAACAGGTGGATGCCCCCCGGCCCCCGCTTGATTTCGATGAGCCCGGCGTCCTTCAGCTGGAGCATGATGTTCCGGATAATTACCGGATTGCTGCCTACGCTGCCCGCCAGGAATTCGCTGGTCACCTTATAATCCTTGGAAAAATATTCCACCGCCGTCAGCACGTGGATGGCAATGGTAAATTTGGTAGATATCTGCATAATTGTACCTCGACTTTGTTCTCTAACCTTATCGTAACCTCTTTCCTTACATTATACAAAAGTACCGGAATTTCGGCAAATTTTTTCCGAAGTTCCGGCACTTACACATTTTCTGCTTTACAAAGTGTCCCGCTTCTTCCCATAGTGGAGCACAGTGACCTCCGTCACCAGCATCAGCCCCTCCGTGACCATTTCCTGAAGCACAGGAATCACTTCCTGGATCTTCTCTTTGCGGTCCACCGCTTCCAGGACAATGGGCAGGTCGTCGCTGAGGGTCAGCAGCCGTTCCGTATGGATGGCCTTCCCCTCCCCATAGCCGGCAATGCCCCGGGTAACCGTCACCCCGGCCACCCCCAGCTCCTTTAGCTTCCGCAAAAGGGCCGTATGCAGGCTGTGGCCTTCCCAGCGGGCATCGTCCCCTACGTAGATTTTCAGCATTTCACAAGCTTCGCCTGTTTGCATAGTTACTCCTCCTTCTAGCTCCCCAGGGCATAGCCGGCACAGTAGCCCACCAGCCCCAGCACCACCGTACCCCCCAGGTACAGCACCGCATTCCGGGAATCCCGGTTTTGCAGCAGTCCAAAGCCCTCGTACATAAACGTGGAAAAAGTGGTAAACGCCCCGCAGAAGCCCTCACCCAAGAGCAGGTACGCCGTTTTTGGCGCCTCCAAACTGGACAGCAGCCCCAGGAGCAGTGCCCCCACCAGATTGATGCAAAACGTCCCCAGGGGAAAATCCGTGTCCGCCCGCTGAGAAATGGAGCGCCCAGCCTGGAACCGGCACAGTCCCCCCAGCACGCCGCCTATTCCTACCCATAAATAGTCCATCGCTTCCTCCTTAGTCCCGCTGCCGCAGGAGCCCCAGCCCCCGGGCCAGCACCACGCCGGCAAAAGCCGCCAGAAGCCCCAGGGAAATACTCAGCCCTACATAGGACAGCGCCAGATTTTCCTGCCCGGCCCGCCACAGGTTCACCGTTTCCTTGCACAAGGTGGAAAAGGTGGTAAACGCCCCCAAGAGGCCCGTAGTCAGCCCCAGCCGCAGATCCCCGTCAAACTCCCAGACCTCGTAGGCCACCGTGGAAATCAGGGCAATGAGAAAAGCCCCCAGTACGTTGATGCCCAGGGTGTGCAGGGGAATCACCTCCGGCAGCTGGCCAAGGGAAAGCCCCTTCACCCAGTACCGCAGCAGGGCCCCCAGAAACCCGCCGCACCCGACAAATAGATATTTGCGCATGAAAGCCTCCTTCAGTTTCGTTTCTTGCCCGCCTTAGAAAAAAATAAGCCGACGTCCCCTCTGCCTGTGCAGAAGTCGTCAGCTTTACGCGGTTTCGGCAATTGCCGTGGGAGAACTTCATTCCCGATGTGATGTATCATACCATAGAAAAGGCCGGGGGACAAGCGCTTTCTGTTCCTCGGCCTATGGCTTCTACTGGTTATTTTGAGGCAGCTTTTTGCTGGACACCAGACTGCTGCGCTCCGCCTCCACAAAGGGGTGGATGGCGTCCCAGGTTACCTGGAAGTTGTCCAAAAAGGCCGTATGCCAGGCCTTGGGCACTACGCACAGCCGGGAGTTGGGAAGCAGC
The DNA here is from genome assembly GCF_900291475.1 of Acidaminococcus hominis. Classification (GTDB taxonomy): domain Bacteria; phylum Bacillota; class Negativicutes; order Acidaminococcales; family Acidaminococcaceae; genus Acidaminococcus; species Acidaminococcus hominis. The sequence continues at coordinate 27,429 of NZ_OLMM01000001.1, read as the reverse complement.
TGGTGGGCTTCCAGTACCGTCGCCACCGGCGCATGGTCGTCCTCGTCCCCTACGATCAGCAGCACCGGGCACTGGATGGACCCAAAGGTCTCCTTCCCTACGTGCAGCTTGCTCCAGAACTGCATATAGTTGGTGAGAAATTCCTGGTACCGCTCCGGCTCCGGCATCAGCCCCAGCTGCTGCTCCACAAAAGCCGGGTCGGTTTTCCGCAGGTCTTCCACCGTAAGTCCCGGTTTGAAGTACCCCGCTTTCAGCGTCCCCGCCCCGATGGCCACAAGCCGGTCCACCGCCTGGGGCGCCAGCACCGCCACTTCATAGGCCGTATAGGCCCCATCGCTGAACCCCAGCAGGGTGGCCGGCCGCCTAGTGACGGTGCGCATCACCGTCAGCATATCCTGGGCCTTCTGCTCATAGGTAAGCGGCGTGTGGCCTATTTCCGAGCGGCCGTGACCCCGGGTAGAAACCACAATCACCTGATGGTTGGGGCGCAGCTTATCAATCAGGCCGCCCATTTCGTAGGGCGTACCCACCCCGCCCCCATGAAAAACGAAAACTGGGGACCCGGTTTCGGGCGTCCCGTACACCTCGTAGTACAGCTTGGCGTCCCCGGCCTGGATATAATGGCCCTGCTTCAGATTATTGCCGTAGGGCGTACTGCTGCCCTTTACCCCCGGCTTTTGCATAAAATACCGGAGACCAGAAGGTGCCTTTTCCGCCTGCGCCGCAGAGGCCATGCCCGTCCCTGCCAAACATACCGTCAGCCCCAGCAAAAGAGCCGTTTTCCGTAAAAGTCCCATACTAAGCCTTCTTTCAGTATTTCTACAGTTGCTTTCCAAGATGCTCCACCTAGGCCTGAATCCCAGCCTCATTGCGCCGCTAATAGGTTCACTTCCCCCACCGCGGGAAGGTTAACAGCCCGGTCCGCCTTCTCCTGAAAGCCCTGGCCGCAGACCCCGTCCCTTCGCAGCTGGGCGGCGGAAAATTCTGATTCGCCGCCTTCAGCCACTGGAGAATGCGCAGCCAGGTTTCGCTGCCCAGCAGCTTGGTGATTTCCGGATCTTTTCTTCCGTCACGGTCCTCACACCGTTTCGTACAGGTGAATTTCCAGGTCCCCTTCGGAGATTTTGCCCACAGCGGCAATGGTATCCACAAAATATTGCTGCTGCATATGCAGGTCCAGCCCCGCCTTGTCCTGCCATTTTTCCAGGAAATAATAGGCATTGTCCGTGCCTTGAGGATCCGTCAGCACATCATAGCTGACATTCTTTGCTTCCTCCCGGCTTTTTTCCGCCAGCGCATGGGCCAGCTTCAAGAATTCCCCTTCCTGACCTTTTTGTACAATACATTTGGCAAATACTGCAAGCATACTGCTGCCTCCTTTAATTTTATTGTCATGTAATTTATTACATTTCTTCTCTAGGGTTATGGTATTCCAAATTTTCCCTCCTGTCAAGACTTTTCCCCTGAAACCCACAGCAGCTATGCTATACTGAGAGAAATACCGTTTATTGCTTTCCAGAAAGGAGCCTCCCCCATGACCCTACTTCTCCGGGAAATCCCCGTCAAAAGCATCCTCTCCAAATCCAACCTGCCCGTCTGCGAATACGCCGCCAACCCCTACGTAGGCTGCACCCACGGCTGCCTGTATTGCTACGCCTCCTTCATGAAACGTTTCACCGGCCACCCCGAGCCCTGGGGCACCTTCCTGGACGTGAAATACTGGTCTGAGCTCAAGCACCCCGAAAAATACGCCGGCAAAGAAATCTTCCTGGGCTCCGTAACCGACCCCTACCTGCCCGAAGAAGCAAAATACGGCCGTACCCGGGCCCTGCTCACCCAGCTCCAGGGCAGCGGCGCCCGCCTTTCCATTGCCACCAAAAGCGACCTGATTCTCCGGGACCTGGACCTGATTAAAACCTTTCCGGACGCTCGGGTCTCCTGGTCCATCAACACCCTGGACGAAACCTTCCAGAAGGCCATGGACCGGGCCCCCAGCATAGAACGCCGTCTGGCCGCTATGGAAGCCTTCCACCGGGCCGGCATCCGCACCACCTGCTTTATCTCCCCTATTTTCCCCGGCATCACCGATGTAAAAGCCATTATAGAACGCGCCCGAGACCACTGTCAGCTGATTTGGCTGGAAAACCTGAACCTCCGGGGAAGCTACAAAACCACCATTCTCCGCTATATCGAGAAGCAATATCCCCACCTCCTGCCCCTATACCAGGAAATCTACCAAAAAGGCGTCAAAAGCTATTGGGAAGCCCTGGACCAGGAATGCAGGGCCTACGCCGCAAAAGCCGGCCTGGACTACGTAAGAAATGACGACAGCCTCACCCGCCCCTTTGACGCCCCACCCCTTTTGGTCAACTACTTCTACCACGAACAAATCAAAAAGAACGCCCCAAAGCCCAATAAACCACCCCGCCCCTGACAGCCGCAGACACCATCCTACGTACACTGCACATAAACATTGCATACAAACACTACTTACAACCCCTGCAAATATGCACTACTTACTAACCCTGCATAACGAAAAAACTTGCGAACCCAAACGAGATTTCGCAAGTTTTTTATTGCAACATTTTCAGCTATAGCAGAGTTTTCTCAGAAAAGAACTGGCAGAGGCAGTGCAAAAGTTTAATCAGGTATTTTCCAGTTTTTGCGGCCGCCGGCCGCTTGCCTTCCCGCACCCCTCGTCTCCTCCATTTCGCCGTGGAAACGGCTGAAATGGGGGAGATGCGCCTATTTCAAAGCTACTAGAGGCGCAGAGGGGGCACGGAAGTGCGGGAAGGTGTCTGACGCTAGGAAGGGGGATGGGCCCGTCCACACCAACAGTTCGCTGACCGCACCAATGGCTTGTTATCTACCCCTTCAATACTCATACTCCAAACTAAAATCATCATACTGATTCCTGTACTGGTTATCCGCATCTTCCGCGTCCCACAGGTCCAGATTCGGCGACTGCTGCTGGCTGTAGGCGCCCAGGGCATTGGCCCGGTTCACCACCTTATTGTTCACAAGCACAAACAGGTTCTGCAATTCCGCCCGGGCCTCCTCGGAAGGGCAATCCACAAAATCCAGATCATCCCGGCAGCGCAGCGCCCGGTCCGCAATATCCTCTGCCTGGGCATACCAGCGCTCTATATCGGCATACTTCCAGGGTTGGTTGAAATCCATCTCAAACGCCAGGTCCTCTGCTTCCCGGTTCAACGACTCCAGCGTATCCACATACCCGTCAAACTCAAAATACGTTTGGGGCGACGACGGTTCAGGCTCGGCCGGTGGGAGCTCCACCCCGTTCTGGGGCAGGGTTTGCTCCAGCGGCGGAAACGGGTTAGGGGGCGGCGCTGGATCCGGCTCTGGCGTGGGCTCTGGTTCCGGTTTCGGTTCTGGTGCCGGAGCCGGTTTTGACGCCGGTTTCTGCTGCTGCACGGTCTTCTGCTGGGGTTCAGAGCCATAATCCTGCTCAGGTCCATAAAAGCTGATAACCCCATACATCAGTACAAAACACGCAGCCACAAAAATCGTAAAGTTCCTCAGGGGCCGAAACGCCCAAGGCTCATCTTCCTCGTAAGCCACCCGCTTTTGGACCCTCACCCCAGGCTTGTTCCCCAGTCCCCTGCTGGTAGCCGCTCCAGCGCTTACTGCCGCAGATCCCGTTCCCCTCGCCTCCAGCTGGGTTTGCTGCGTATTCCCGTCAGCCTGCCGCTCCTCCGAGGCCCGCTTTTGGGCACTCTGCACAATGCTCTTTTCCTGCGCCGCCAGTACTTTTCCCAGGTCGTTCAACCCTTTAAATCCCGTTGCCATGCTGCTCTCCCCCCTTTTGCGGGCCTTCGGAACTTGTCTGAAACCCCCTTGCTTTACTGTTTGCTATACTCAGTCGGCTGCTGCTTATGCACAACTGAAGCCCCACCAGCTTCTATAAGTTTGCTCCTGCACATTTTCTTTCGGCTTCAAAACTTGGATTTTTTCAATTCTGCCTGAAAATCCGCATTTGCCTGTCTCCCTTTGGCAAATTCCCCAACAGGGCTTTGTCCCTTGCTGGCTGCTGCAATGGCATTGGCTCTTCCTACAACCCGATTATTGATAAGAACCAAAAGATTGTTCAAGCGAATCTTATCATTTTTCGAAGGGCATTTGATACCATCCAGTTCTTTCTGTAACGCCTTTACTGAGTCTGCGATTCTGACCGCTTCATCATAAAGATTTTCTGCTCTTCCTAGGTCACCCTGATAATGATCTACCTTTGCTGCCAAATTATCGGCCTGCGCATCATAAAAATGCATATTGCCAACCATCTTGTGGAAAGCTGCATACTCATCTTTTTTAGGAGCTGGTGCAGCTTTGGGCGCCGATTTCTGCTGCTGCACGTTCTGCTGCTGAGACTCAGTTGCATGATGTGCTATACCTCCAAAAAACAGGCCCAAACAACATAGTAGGACAAGTGCACCAGCTAAGAAAGCAATAAATTTCCACACCACCCGAAACAACAAGGGCTCATCATCATCGTAATCCACCCGCTTTTGGACCCTCACCGCAGGCTTGGTCCCCAGTCCCCTGCTTGGGGCACCCGCTCCGGCGTTGGAAGCCACCGGTGCCGTCCCCCTCGCCGCCAGTTGGGTTTGCTGCGTATTCCCGGCAGTCTGCCGATCCTCCAAGGCTCGCTTTTGAGCGTTACGCATAATGCTCTTCTCCTGGGCCGCCAGTACTTTTCCCAGATCATTCAAGCCTTTAAATCCCGTTGCCATACTGCGTTCTCTCCTTTGCCGGCCCTTTAGAGCGTGTTCACAATTTCCTGGATTTCCTGGGTCATATTCCCCTGCAGCTGTTTCTGCTGCATAAATTGAAAAATTACCCCTTGGGTTTGCGCCACCGCTGCCTTCCGGCTAGGCAAACTGACCCCGGAGAGCGTCAGCTTCTGTAAAGCCGCCAGTTCATTCCGGGCCCGGTTCTGGAGAAAATCCCCGTCCAAGGCGATCACCTTGAGCCCTGCCAAAAAAATCAGCGCATCCGCCCAGAAAACCAGTTTGGTCCCCGGTTCCCGGGCAGCCGCCATCAGCAGCTTGGCAGAGATTGTGCAAAGGTCCACCGCCACCTGCCGGCTTTGCCGGTCATCCTGCAGCCGGCTTTCCTTGGCCAGTTCCAACGGCTGGGCAAGCTTTTCCCAGGTATAGGTCAGCCGCAGCAAATGCCCCAGCAAATAGGCCAGCTCCACCTGGGAAACGTCTTCCCCTGCCCGTTTGCTGGTGTAGCGCACCAGCTCCCGCAGCGCCGGCGTAGCCGCGGCAAAAAAGCCCTGGGCCTCCACCTCGTAGGCATCTACCAGACTGTAGGCCAGTTGGGGTGCCCGCTGGGACCGTTTTTTGGTCAAAAGCTCCAGCAGCATCCCCAGCCCCAGTCCGATATGTTCGGACTGATACCGGTCCAAAGCCAGTTTGCACAGCCTCACCCATTCCCGCTGCTGCTTTTCCAGGGCCTGCTTCACTTTGGCCACCGACTCTACGGCCGGAAGCCCCGCCGCCCGCCGGTTCTGGTTGATCTGTTCCATTAATTTTTCCGGGACAATACGCTCCGTATACTGCATCAAAAGCCCCATATCCGTCAGGTTTTCTGCCCCCGGCCCTTCCTCTGCCACCCGCTGCGCCAGCACATTGGCCTTGGCGCAGTACAGGTCACTGCTTCTGCTGAGGGCTGCACTTTGGGGCTCCTTCCGCGGGGCTGCTTTTACCTGCTGCAAAATGGACGCCGTTTCCTGGGCACTGACCCCGGGCAGCCAGGCCACTTCCTCTTCCAGCCGCAGGCCAGGATTGGTCAGTCGGTTGGCCAGTTCCCGGGCCGTGCCATCCCCCTGGAGCAGCTCCCGTTCCTCCGCTGCACTGAGAATGGCCGTCTTCCGGGTCTCTGTTGCTACCTGGAGCAGGTAAAAAGGACTTTCCCATAAGCTCATTTTCTTCCCTGCTTTCTTATCGCTTATTCCTGCCGGCGCCCCAACAGGGCTTCGTTCAGGCAGGCCTGATCAATTTCCGTCTTCTTGTTTTTGGCAGCCAGGCGGGCCGCCTCCCGGATCACATAGTCCGTATCCGACAGGGGCCGCCCTGCCATCGTGCGTACCAGTTCCCGGGTGTCCAGCTCCGGGCTTACCGGCCGTTTTTTGAGGAGCGCCTGCACCAGAGACGCCACCTCTGCCTCACTGGGCATTCCCACCTCCACCAAATGGTCAAACCGCCCGGTTCTCCGGACCGCTGCATCAATCAGGTCCAGCCGGTTGGTCATAGCCAGAACCAGCACCTGGTGAGCCGCCGCTTCCGGCAGCTGCCGCAGGAACTCGTCCACCTCTTCCACCTGGTGGAGATTGCTGCCCGCCCGGTCCCGGCTGGAAACAAAGGCTTCCATTTCGTCAATGACCACCACCGCAGGAGCGTGGGCCTTAGCCAGTGCAAAAACCTCCCCAATCCGCTTGCTGGTCTCGTGGATGTAGGGACTTCCCACACTGGCGGAATCAATGGAATAGCGGGGCCACCCCAGATATTCCACCAGCCGGTCCACCGCATAGGTCTTACCACAGCCCGGCGGGCCATACAAAAGTACGGCCGTAGGAAACGTGATGCCCATTCTTCTATAGGCTTCAGGATGCTTCACAAGATCAATAATATGCTCGTTAAAAAATTTCTCCAGCTGCGGCCGCCCAGGCAGCGCAAAGTCCCCCTCCGGGTACTTTCTACTTTCCTGTGGGGAGCCTTCTGCCCCCTGCGGAGAGACTTCCACCGCCTGCTGGGCTGGCAGCGGCACCGCAAGGCCCGCAGCCTGCACCAGTTCCTGCCAAGCCCCCTGGGTCAGGTCCGGGCACAGGGCGGACAGCCGTGCAAAGTCCGTTACCGCCACGTCCACGCCCCCAGTGAGAACCCGCCCCAGCACCTGTGCATCGGGCACCGCTACGCGCCCCGTCCACAGGGGCAGCAGAACTCCGGCCTGCTCCAGGTACAGGGCGTCCTGAAAACCAGCGTCCTTTTCCAGCTGCCGGCTGCGCTTTAGGGCCCGGCATAGGTCCAGTACTTCCGGCAGTTCCCAGGCCTCCGTACAGTTCTCCACCGGAACGATGCGGCTGTCCCTAAAGGCCCAGGCCCTGCTGCGCCCCAGAGAAACGGCTTCCCCCTGATTTTGGGGCAGCAGCCCGCTTTTCAGCCAGCGCCCGGCCAGCTCCTCCAGGGCCAGCAGCAGAACGTCCCCCGCAGCGGTCCTGTACAGCTGCCACTGGGGCCCGCCCATCAGGAGCTCAGCCGCAGCCGTACCCAGGACCTGATACCCCCTGAGAAGCCATGGGTTTTGCATCTCCTCACCCCCGAATAATATTCACCAGCCGGTAAACAGCTCCGCTATCTCCCCGGCTGGCAGCAGCCGGAACAACTCGAACACCACATTGCGCAGCTGTTCAATCCGGTCCTGCTGCTTAAACTGCTCACCCTGTTTTTGCAGGGCCTGGAATTTGCTCCGATCCGTAAACTGGCCCGGATTTTTTACCATTTCATTAAACATGCCTACGACGAACCAATCCTGCCGCCACAGGATATTCACTTTCAGAGAGCTCATTTTCTGAAGGGTCAAATCAAATTCATTATCGGGATTTTCCAGACAGCTTTCGGCATTTTTCTTGAGCGCCTCAAACCGTGCCTGTTCGCTGGGCCGGGCGTACCGCTGGATCTGGTCGGCATAATCCCGGACATTGTCCGCCAGTTCCCCTTCCCGGATTTTCGTCAGATTCCGTTCCCGGGTCTGGGCCAGCAGCTTTTTCACCTCATAAATGGTGTTCCAGGCTTCCCCCACATCTTCCGCACTTTCCGTACTGTGGTTCAGTTCCCGGGCCTGCACGGCCTTTTCCCGGGCTTCTTCCAAGAGGGGATCCTGCACCTGCTGCTCCAAGGTATCAATCCGCTGCAGCAGCTCCTTGGCATCTGCGTCCACCTTGGGCGAGGCCTTGCCAAAGTCCGGCGTCTTCCCTGCGGTAGTATAGAAATTCTTGGCCGCAAAGGACGCTCCAATGCTGGGCACCGCCACCGAGGCCACCAGCATCCCCGAATCCAGTACCTTATAGTGAAATTCCAGTTCCGCCCCAGCAGGAATCACATCATCGTCAAAATCGTCCCCGGTAATCTGCAAATACCCAATGGGCCGGTTGTCCGTTACCGGGTGGGCAATCTCCCCTTCCACCAGGTTGAAGTTCAAGGACTTATTGGCCCCGGAACGCAGGGTTTCTGCCGCCCGGTAGATTTTCGTCCCTTCCTTGGGCAGGGATTCCCCAGCCTTCACCAGGAAGTCCAGCACCTGCTCCCCGCCCACCTTGTCCAGCACAATGGCCGCAATGGAATGAGAAGCAGGAATGCCCACAATGGTAGCCGCCGTCTTGGTAATGGTAATCTGGTCTTTTTCAATGGGGACCAGCCCCCCGTTGGGAGCAAATACGAACACCTTAAAATGATTGTCCCCGCTTTCCGACAGAGGCACTTCCACGATTTTGCCGTTTTCCAGAGGCACCCGGCCGGAGGACCAGCCCGTATCCAAGCTGTCCACCTGGAACTGCATACCCTGCACATTGCCTCCCAGGACCTTGGCCGCCACCTTGGTCCGATTATCGGAGGTCCGGGCAATGTACACAAACTGCAAATCCAGGCCGCTACCCACATTCACCTGGCCCCGGTTCCCCTTTCTGGCGTGCTCAGCTGTGCTCCAGTCAATGGACTCCGCAAAAATGCTGGCCCCTTCCGCTACCGCCGTCATCGGGTTCACATCGGTGCTGCCGGGAATGCCCAGCTCAAAGGAAACCTTATCCCGCAGCGGCTTGTAGTTGGTGGGGCCCCCAATAAAGACAATTTTGGCAATATCTTCCGGCCGCAGACCGGCCTTGCCAATGGCTTCCCGGGCCGCCTCCACCGTTTCCCTAATGCGTTTATCGATCAAGGCATCATATCTCTTCCGGGTAATGGGAATGTCCAGATAGACTTCCGCATCTTCCTGGTCCCGGACATTCAGCTCCATTTCCGACAAAGTAATAGTGGCTTCTTCATTGGCGGACAGTTCCATCTTGGCCTTTTCCGCAGCCCAGGCCGCCATACGCATCAGCCGGTTGTTCTGTTTTTGCAGCAGTTCCTCCGGCAGCTTGAAATTTTCCCGCAGCCAGGGCTTCACCACATTGTCCACCAGTGTCCGGTCAAAATCCCGTCCCCCGCACATGGCAATGCCCCCGTGGGCAATGAGGTTTACCTTCCCCGCCACACTTTCCGCAATGGCAATATCCAGCGTTCCCCCGCCCAGGTCGTAGACCAGGAACGTTCCATCGGATTTTTCCTGCTCCATGATGTTCATGACAGCCGCCACCGGTTCCTGCATCAGCGCAACCTTGCTAAAGCCAGCCAACTCCGCCGCCTTCATGGTGGCCGTTTTCTGCATCTGGTTAAACGCTGCCGGCACCGTAATCACAATCCCCTGAATATCAGCCTCGTCCACCTTGCCGGACAAATACCCGTACAGCACCTTCAGAATTTCCGCCGAGCATTCCTCCGGTGTCTTCTCGATATGCACCGCAGGAAAAGCAATCTTGGTGCTGGTGCCCATGAATCGCTTGAACAACGTAGCTGCGTTCCCCGGTGCCATCGGCGCCGCATTATAGGCCCGCTGCCCATATTGGGTATTGCCCCGGCGGTCAATATAAATGGCGGACGGCGTCACATCATTTTGCTCCGGGCTCTTCCACACCTGCGTATGTTTCCCATCATAAGTACAAATTGCACTGTTGGTCATCCCCAAATCAATTCCCACATAAATAGCCATTATGCCTTCCCCCTCACCAAAATAGTTCCAAGCTTAACAAGTTGCCCATCTGTTCGCAAAATAATAGGCTCCACCATCTGTTCCACCACAAGAGACGTTCCTTCCGGAAATTCGTCCGCATTCAGCGCCTTTACCGCCATACCCGGGTCATAGACCGTACCCTCGTCATATTTCTTCAGCACAAACCCCGCCCTTTCCGCCTGCTCCCGCAGCTTCCGCAGGTACCAGTCATACCGCCCCCGGTACTTCTGCCGCTCCAACAGGTCCAATTTCTCCACCAACTTTGAGTAGCCCTTGGCAAAACGCCAAGATTCCAAGATTACCTGAATAAACGCCCCTTCCAGCTCAGACATTTAAATCCCTTCCCCTGCTTTTAAATTTGCAGACCTTTCCTGCATTTTTACTTACAACCCTGCTTGCAGCGCTTGGTTTGCATTGCTTGGTTGCATTTCTTACTCGCATTTCTTACTCGCATATCTTGCCCGCAGTGCTTACCTACACCATTTCCTTTCAACAATCGCTTCAAACCAACAATTTTCCATTGGCCCCAGCAAAATTCCAATTACTTTCAGTATAGCAGAATCCCTGTACCATAAAACTCCCACTTTCCCAGCCTAATATAATTTCCCTTTCCACCCCATAAAAAACAAACCCGACCGAGGTAATACCCTCAATCAGGTTTGTTTCCTATTCGATATGCAATTGCTATTAGGTCAAAATACCGGGGTGCCAAAGCTTTGTGATGGTCGCCAGCTGGAAGAAATACCTCCAAGAAAGCAAAATTGGCATACCCAGCGGGTCACCCCAACATTTGCGGCCTCCTGGCCGCCTGCCTTCCCGCACCAACACTCGTCTCCTCCATTTCGCCGTGGAAACGGCTGAAATGGGGGAGATGCGCCTATTCCAAAGCTATTAGAGGCGCAGAGGGGGCGCGGAAGTGCGGGAAGGTGGGGCGCACAGCGCCTCGGATGGGCCCCACCAAGATGCCCAGCGGGCTAATGCACTACCTAATTCTTAGCACTAGCCCCTTTTTAGCAGCTGACCAGTAGTGGCTTAGTAAGCCTTCTGCAAGCGTTGCGGTCGCGTCCAAATATCGTCGCAAGTTACCCAAAAGATATTTGGTATACGCGACCCATGTGATAGCTGCCCAAGAAGCAAGTCCGTTAGGACGCAGCTGATTGGAATGCAGCGAACCACTGAGAAGGTGTCGCATTTTCCTTTAAAGCCCCCTTCAAGCGTGAAGGGGGTGGCAGCCGATAGGCTGACGGAAGAAGTTTTTCCAGAAATCAGGCGACGGCTGAGGTTTAACCCCATCATTTCCGGCCTCCGGCCGCCTGCCTTCTCCGCACAACAACATTCCAAGGCGGGGAAGGTCGGCATTGCCTCCAGCAATGCCGGGTTGGGGCAACTACCTACATTCCTGCACTAGCCCTAGCAAGCACACGACCAGTGGTGGCCCTGAACGCTTCCTGCAAACGTTGCGGCCGCATCCAAACAGCCCAACAAATTCTGCAAGTGGCTGTTTGGTTAATAAGGTCCATGCGATAGCCGTCCAGGAAGTGAGCCCTGTAGGCGAAACTGACTGGAGTACGGCGAACCGCTCAGGAAGTGTCACCGCAAGGTGACGATAGAAGTTTAAACCACACATTACGCTTTTCACCTCAAGTCGCCCAAAGGGCGCCCAAAGCTCCAACCCTTTGGGAATCGTATCCATTTTTCAAGGCTGTGCCGCTGAGAAATGGAATATACGACCCCTGTGATAGCGGCCTGCAAAGCAAGTCCGTAGGACGCAGCTGCTGCGCTCACATCCAAATTCGCTGCAATAGCCTTTCGTTGACAGCTGACCAGTAGTGGCTCAGTAAGCCTTCTGCAAGGGTGGTATGCTATGAATAAAGTAGACTGGCATATAGTTAAACCTCCTGGATTCGTTGAAAGGAGAGTATGTAAAATGTCTATATCGAAAGTCAGTGCAGAGGATAAATTAAAGGCTGTCAAAGCTGTTCTTGCTCATGANTGGTATGCTATGAATAAAGTAGACTGGCATATAGTTAAACCTCCTGGATTCGTTGAAAGGAGAGTATGTAAAATGTCTATATCGAAAGTCAGTGCAGAGGATAAATTAAAGGCTGTCAAAGCTGTTCTTGCTCATGAAGAATCACCAATGGTTTCTGCAAAAAGGTTAGGGGTTCACTGGAAAGCAGTACAGTATTGGGTAGATGAATATATAGGAAATGGTCCTGAGGTATTTAACAAAAGACAGGTTAAAAGTTATTCTGCTGATCTTAAGATCCAATGCGTAGAGGAATATCTTAAGGGCGAAACGACTATGTCCCAGCTGGTACAAAAATACGGATTAAAAAGTTCTCGTCAAATCAGAGACTGGTTAAAGAAGTATAATAGTCATGAGGAACTAAAAAGTTCGGGTACTGGAGGTGCCAAGATCATGACTAAAGCTAGACAAACGACCTTTGACGAGCGCGTTGAAATCGTAAAATACTGCATTGAAAACGGGAATGCTTACCATGAAACCGCTGAAAAGTTTAAGGTTTCCTACCAGCAAGTCAGAAATTACGTCTTAAAATATAATAAGTACAATACCGAAGGACTCATAGATGGGCGCGGACACAGGAAGCCAGTAGAAGTCCCTGAAGAAGCCCCTACAGAATATGAGTGTATGAAAGCTGAACTCAAACTGGCTAATGCAAAACTCAAAGCCAAGGATATGGAGATTGATTTCCTAAAAAAACTCGATATTGTGGAAAGGAGGCGGGATTCACACAAATAAGATATGGAGCCATTTATGAAGCCATTAAAGAACTGCACGCTGAAAAGAATTACCCTATTCTTGGCCTGTGCAAATTGGGAAAAGTGTCCCGGGCCGGCTACTACAAATGGCTTCATAGAGAGCCTTCAGCACGCGAAATTGACGACAAGGAAATTGCTAAAAGAATAGAAGAGATATACAAGGCTGACCCAGCTAAAGGGTACAGACGAATAGCTGATGACTTACGAGCCCCAAATAAGAAGATCTATCCTGACACGAAACCAATAGCAATTGGTGACGGTCGCGTTCTTCATCTTTGTCGAGTGATAAATATAAAGTCTACGATTAAATATGCCCCTAAGGGCTGCACCCAGCGTGCAATAGATCCTGCATACATTGCAGAAAATATCTTGAATAGGGAATTTAAAGCCGATGCCCCTAACCAGAAATGGTGTACTGACGTCTCAGAATTTCACTACTATGAGGGGGTAGTTGTGCATAAGGTATATCTGAGCGCGATTATTGACCTGTATGACAGACGAATTGTTTCCTATGTGATAAGCAACCGGAACGATAAAAATTTGGTATTCAATACCTTCAATAAGGCATTGTTGAAAAACCCTGGCGCGCATCCCCTGTTTCACTCTGACCGGGGATTCCAATACACCTGCAGGGATTTCCGCAAGATGATTCTAGATGCTGGTATGACGCAGAGTATGTCACGGATAGGAAAATGCATTGATAATGGCCCGATGGAAGGCTTCTGGGGCATGCTGAAAAGAGAACGGTACTATACTCGTGACTTCGACAGCCGTAAAGCTTTGGTAACGATGATTAATAACTACATGGAGTATTACAACAGTGGCCGTTTGCAGCGGAATTTGGGCCGTTTGACCCCTATGCAAAAACATAATAGCTACCAAATGGCGGCGTAGAGGTTTATATTATTAGGAACTGTCTACTTGACGGGGAGCACACCAGGGTGGAGAAGGTGGCGCCGCAAGGCGACGGATGAGGTTTAACCCCATCATTTCTGGCCAGCGAACCGCTCGGGGATTCCCCGCACCATCGCCAGGAAGTCCGCAGACCGCACAAACTACCTTACTTACACTCCTCCAGCACCGCCAGCAGCTCTTCCTTTCCAAACCGCTTGCAGCAGCCGCCGGTGAGCACCGTACTGTCCGCAATGGCCTTCCAGTCGGTGTCCGCCGGAATGCCCATTTGGGCAAAACTGGTAGGCAGCCCCACTTCTTTGATGAAAGCCCCTAGAGCCTCCACAAAAGCCTGGGCCAATTCAGCCTGGGTCTTCCCCGCCGGGTCTACACCCCACACATTCACCGCCAGCCGGGCAAACTGCTCCGCCCCTTCTGCCAGCATATGCCGGTACAGCACCGGGTGGATTACCGCCAGCCCCTGGCCGTGGTTGCAGTCCGTGTAGGCTCCCAGCTGGTGTTCCAGCATATGAGCCTGAAAGTCCGTGACTTTGCCCAGTTTCAGCATACCGTTTTCCGCCATGGCCGCCGCCCACAGCAGCTCACTTCTGGCCTGCATATCCTCGTGATTTTGCACGCTGGCCCGCAGGTTCCGGATAATGCTGCGCTGGCAGGCCTCGTTGATTTCATCGCTCAGGTTGGTGCTCCGGGGCGTACCCATGTACGTTTCCATGCAGTGGCTCAGGGAATCAAAAGACCCAGAAGCCACCTGACTAAAGGGCATGGTCTTGGTGTACAGTGGATCCAGCACTGCAAAGCTGTAGAAAGCCCCCCACAGAGCGCCCTTCACCTTCTTGTCCGTGTGGGTGATGACCGCCCCGTTGTTCATTTCTGCCCCAGTGCCAAAGGAAGTCACCACTGCCCCCATGGGAATGAACTCCGTGGGCACCTTCTTCTCACTGTATTCGTAGTCCCACAGGTCCCCGTCCAGCTTGGCCTGGGCCGATACCACCTTGCAGCAGTCCAGCACGGAGCCGCCGCCCACGGCCAGAATAAAGTCCACCTTCCGGTCTCTGGCCAGCGCCGCCCCTTCCTGCACCTTGGCGTAGGTAGGGTTGGACATAATACCCGTAAATTCCACCACCTGCTTGCCCGCCTGCTGGAGCAGCCCCAGCAGTTCCTGGTAAATGCCGTTCCGTTTGATAGAACCGCCGCCGTAGGCCAAAAGCACCGTCTTCCCCACCTTGGCCAGTTCTGCCGGCAGGTTCTTTACCGCAGAAGCTTCTCCAAACAGGACTTTCGTATTGTATTGATACGTAAAAGCATTCATGCTATCCTCTCCTTTTTAAGCTTTCGGCTGCAAGGGTCCGTAATAATAGGAAGCCGTAGCGCCCCCGTCCATCAAAAAAGTGGACCCCGTAATAAAGGCAGCCCGTTCACTCAGCAACAGCTCGGCCACATTGGCCACTTCGTCCGCAGTCCCCGGGCGGCCTGCCGGGCACTTGGCAAACATATTCTTATAGAAATCTCCCCGGGGCCCGTTAAATTCATCCAGGGCCAAAGGCGTCACAATAATCCCCGGAGCAATGGCGTTAATCCGGGCGCCCCGTTTCCCCCATTCCACCGCCTGTCCCATAACCCGCTTTTCGTTGCAGCGCTTGGCCAGCTGGTAGGCGTGCAGCGTATCCCGGATATTGCCCGGCTGGAGCAGGTCCAACTGCAGCAGTTCTTCCGTGGGGGCCGTGGCCAGAGCCCGGTCCTCCTCCGGCGTCAGCTGGGGCATCCGCCAGCCCGATTGGCTGGAAATGGTCACCCCGCAGCCCCCAGGAGCAATCACCTTGCCCACTTCCTCGAGAAGCACCGCCGTGCCGTACAAATCCACTTTCAGGATGGCTTCAATAGGTGCCTGGGAGGGCGATACCCCCGCCCCATTCACCAGCCGGGTAATGGGCCCATACTCCTGCCCCTTGGCAATCAGCCGCCGGATGGACTCCCGGGAAGACAGGTCCATCTCCAGCACCTCCACGTCATACCCCGCCCCGTTCATAATCTGGGCAATGGCCTTGGCATTTTCTATATTTTTGTCGCCCATGACGATTTTCTTGCCATACCCCACTCTCCGGGCAATGGCCATGCTAATCTGTCCAGCGCCGGTCACAAGCATTACTTCTTTATCCATCATTCTATACTCCTTCTGGGAATCCTGCTTCCCTTTGTATTCTTGCCTTAATTATATAAAGCAGAATTCCCAGGAGCAATTCGACTTTCCGGCGTATTTGATAAGTTTTTCTAATGCTTAATCCTAAACCAAAAATCCTGATTTAAAAAATCCTGACTGGAGACCACTTCCCCAGTCAGGATTTTATTCAATTCTTATTTCAACTTCTTATATTCCTCTTCATCCACAGCCTCGCACCATTCATTGCTGGTGCCTTCTCCCGGCACTTCAATGGCCAGATGCTGGAAAGCAGAGTCAGGAGCAGCCCCGTGCCAATGCTTCACCCCGGCAGGAATATTCACCACATCGCCCGGTTTCAGTTCCTGGGCCGGCTTGCCCCATTCCTGGTAATAGCCCCGGCCAGCGGTTACCAGCAGAATCTGGCCGCCGCCCTTGGTGGCGTGATGGATGTGCCAATGGTTCCGGCAGCCCGGTTCAAAAGTCACGTTGCCCACCACCACTTGCTTCAGGGACAGCATATTCAAATAGCTGGTGCCGTCAAAAAACTTGGCATAATCCACATTCTCTCCCCCCATAGCAAAGGGGCTTTCCTTCTTGATGTCTTCCAAAGTTGTCATTCTGTTTTTCCTTCTTTCTGTAAGGTATAAATCAGATAATCCAGGCAGTCCAGTTTTTTCTGTTCGTCATGGATTTTTCCCAATAGTTCCCGCCGGTACCGGCGCAGAGAGGAAATCTTTTCCTCCGTGTTTTCCAGCACCTGATAGGTGGCCACAAAAGAGTCCGGGCACCCGGCGTCCGCCAGATTCTGCCGGACCTTATCCCATTCCTGCGTCACAGCGCCGCCACCTCCCTGCACCAGGCCTCCAGTTCCTTCTCCGGGGTGATCAATTGATCCCCGCCGGTGGAGTCAAACTGCACTTCCTTAGGCAGCAGGCACTTGGCCCCCTTGGCCGCCCCTTCCAGGTCTTTAATGGCGTGTCCCGGCCAGCCCCCGTGGGTACTGAAGGGCACCACCGTTTTTCCTGCCAGGGAATGCTCCGCCAGGAACGTGCTCATGGCCGGCGCCATGGTATACCACCAGGTAGGCGTACCCAGCACAATAATATCATAGTCCTTAGGATCCTTTTCCAGCGGTTTCAAGGCCGGCTGGTAATGCCGGTTCACTTCCCTTTGGCCCTGGGCCACCACGTCATTATAAGAACCCTCATAGGGCACTACTGTTTCCAGCCGCTGCAGCGCTCCGCCCGTTTCCTTTTGCAGCAGCTCTGCAATCCGCTTGGTGTTCCCGCAGGACCAGGAATAATATACAATCAACAGCTTTTTCATAGATTTTCTTCTCCCTGAAGCTGGCCCCCGGGGGCCAGATACTGCTGCTTTGCAAAAGGCAGCGTTTCTTCCCTATCATGATACCAAGTGGGCAAAATGATGTAAAATGCTTATTCTGCACTTTTCAGTATACAATTTGCGTATTGTGTTTCCGCCCTAAAACAAGTACAATATAAGAAAACAGTGAACTCTTTATAGAAGGTGAAGATATGGAACTACGTACCCTATATTATTTCCTGGCCGTTGCCCGGGAAGAAAATATAACGGAAGCCGCCAATGTGCTCCACGTAACCCAGCCCACCCTGTCCCGGCAGATTGCCGACCTGGAACGGGAACTGGGCAAACAGCTCTTCATCCGCAGCAACCGCAGCACCATTCTCACCGAGGAAGGTATGCACCTGCGCCAGCGAGCGGAAGAAATTCTGTCCCTGGTGTCCCAGACAGAAGAAGAACTGAAAAACGATGAAGTAGAAATCAACGGCTGCATCCGCATCGGAGCAGGAGAAACCCACCTGATGCACTGGATTGCCCAGCTGTTCAGCCAGCTCCACCAGCAGTACCCGGCCATTACCTGTGAATTTTCCACCGGCAATGCCGATACCATCGAAGAAAAACTGGAACACGGCCTGTTTGATTTTGGCGTGCTCCTGGAACCCATCAATATTACCAAATACGAATCCCTCCGGCTGCCAGGCTGCGACCGTATGGGCATCTTTACCTGGCAGGGCAGCCCCTGGTCCAAGTTGGATAAAATCACCCCCGAGGACCTGAAGAATATGCCCCTGCTCTACCCCGCCCGGTACAAAACCCGGAATTTCGACCTGGTCCGCTGGGCTAGAGGCCAGCTCAGCGCCGATGACCTGAATATTGTAGGCCGCAATGACCTGCTGGGCAACGCCTCCCACCTGGTAAAAGCCCAGGTCGCCAACGCCTTTTGCGTAGGCGACCTCCCCTCCCAGTACGACCCCGGAATGAAATTCATCCCCCTGGATCCCCCCATGGAAATCCACGCCGTAGTCGTCTGGAAAAAATACCGCCTCCTGTCCAAAACCAGCCAGCTGTTCTTGGACAGCCTGAAAGCCCTGTGCCAGCAGGAAAACAGCAAAAAAGAATAAAGCAAACCTAAACAAAAACGGATGATTCTGACCCTGCCAATTGCAGAGCCAAAACCATCCGTTTCTTCCTTATTAGGTCCCTTCAAACCAATCATAGTTTCACAGCTTATCGATACTAATGCTACAATTCAACCAATAGTTGACCAGTTGAGGCCTTGTATGCCTCCTTCAAGCGTTGCGGTCGCGTCCAAACAGCGTCACAGATATTCTAGAAGCTGTTTGGTACACGCGAGCCATGTGATAGCAGCCCAAGAAGCAAGCCCCCAGGGTGAAGGAGGACGGAGCACGGCGAACCACTCAGAAAGCATTCCATTCACCTACTGGTCAAATGACAAAGAGGGTTATTGCACTTCTCTACGTACTATGACTTCTTTTCCTATACTCGTTTCGCACATGACCAGTATGGGCCTAAGACCGGCCCCTTCAAACGTGAAGGGGCTGTCAGCCCGCAGGGATGACTGAGGAAGTTTATAATTCGGCCCCGCACTACACTCCGCCGACCGCACGACCAAAAATCCGGTACCGAGTTTTCTCCAGCAAAAATTTGCCCACGGGCAAATTTTCTGTGATTGCTTCTCAAAACCCTGCATCAGTACTAGCCCCTGCCGACCGCACAGATATTAAAAAAGGACTGAGCGAGGATTCTCCGCACCATCACCAGGAAGTTTGCAGACCGCACCAACCGCCGAAGGGCCCACCCATGGTATTAGCGGCCCCCGGCCGCCTGCCTTCTCCGCCCAACAACATTCCAAGGCGGGGAAGGAAGCAATGCCGCAGGCATTGCAGGATGGGGCAACCACCTACATTCCTGCACTAACCCCATTTAGCACATGACCAGTATGGGCCTAAGACCGGCCCCTTCAAGCGTTGCGGTCGCGTCCAAACAGCGTCACAGATATTCTAGAAGCTGTTTGGTACACGCGAGCCATGCGATAGCCGTCCAGGAATTGAGTCTGAAAGACGAAAATGACTGGAATACGGCGAACCACTAAGGGGCTGTCAGCCCGCAGGGATGACTGAGGAAGTTTTACCAAGCATAGTGCAACTCTAACTCAAAAAGTTTCCTTTCTCACCGCACCTTTGCTTATACGCCTAAAAGCTTTAGGGCTACCGCCCCTATTCATCTCCCGTCCCTTCCAACTGCTGCCGGGCATAATCCACAAAAGCCCCCACCGCCGGAGACAATTCCTGGTACTTGTTCCACACCAGGTACGTCTGGTCTATCAACCCCGGAGAGAGCGGAATCTGCCGCAGCTCCGGATCCATGCCCTCAAATTCGTGGGCCAGTGCCACCCCCAGGCCATTTTTCACCATCAGGGACCGATTGCTGTAGGACAGATTGCTGGTGACCCAAATATGCACCTGAGGAAAAGCAGGGCCGAACCAATGCTCCAGTTCGTTGCGCACCGAACGGCGCTGAGCCATAATCAGAGGATACCCTATCAGATCCTCCGGCGTTACCACCTCTTTGGCCGCCAGCGGGCAATCCTTCCGCACCAGCACGCACCAGGACTCCGGAATAGGATACTGAAGATAATTGTAGGTGCTGATATCCACCGGCTCCAGCACCAGGCCAAAATCCAAGGTCCCATTGGCCAGCCGGTCTTTTACCTCGTCAGCAATCAAGGTAAATAGCGAAAACGTCACCTCTGGATGTATCCGGCCAAACGCCGCCATATGCTGGGACAGCACCGCCACATTCTTGGTTTCCCCGCAGCCAAAACTGATATTTCCCGCTACCAAATGATTCCCCAATAGCTCCTGCTCCGCCTTGTCCGCCAGAAGCAGCATCTCCTGGGCCCGCCGCCGCAGCAGCCGCCCAGCATCCGTAAGAATCAGCCGATGCTTATCCCGTATAAATAGCTGCACCTTGTACTGCCGTTCCAACTGAGCCAGCTGCCGGGACAAGGACGGCTGAGAAACGTGCAGCTGAGCCGCCGCCCGGGTCATATTTTCTTCCTGGGCAATGGCCAAAAAATATTGAAGAGTGCGTAGTTCCATAGGAGCGCCTCCTGACAATAATAATTATAACCATATTATATAGCGTATGGAACAATTTTAGGAAGACAAAACTGCAATTTTGAGAAAATTTGACAAGTTATCCCTCTTAGCATTAGAATAAAAGAAAAAGCCTGCCTAAGGAGGGGAGCATCATGTATCATAAAGGCCTGACAAAAGGAATTATCCTGCAAAACGCCATTAAGATTATTGAAGACACCGGAATCAAAGGATTCACCATGAAACTGCTGGCGGACACCCTGGGCGTGAAAACCGCCTCCCTGTACAAGCATTATGATAACCTGGATGCCCTGATCACCGAGGTAGGACTGTATGCCCTGAACACCCAGCATACCAAAATGATGCAGGCCATCGGCCGGAAAGAACGGGACGAAGCCGTCATAGCCCTGGCCCAGGCCTACCGGAAATTTGCCAAAAAGCACCATGCCCTGTATGCCCTGATTATGGAAATCCCCACCTCGGAAAACGAAATCCTCCAAACCGCCGTTTCCATGGTCACCGAACCCGTGGTCAAAGTATTGAAGACCTTCTCCCTGGAAGAAAACCGCATGAAACACCTCCAGAGAGTATTCCGGGCCATCCTGCACGGCTTCATCAACCAAGAACGCGCAGGCTACTTCACCTACTTTACCGTAGATATCGAAGAAAGCTACAACCTGGCCATCCTGGTCTTCTTGGAAGGCGTCCACAGCGCCGAAAAAGAACACCTGACCATTACGGGAGAAAATACCCTACCAAACGCAGATATAGACGAAGACGACGAATAAATATAAGAAAAACCCAAAACGACTTGCGAGCCCAACAGTTCGCAAGTCGTTTTTTGTGAGGGTTGAGGTTCAACCCTATCATTTCGGCCCCCCGGCCATTTGCCTTCCCCTTAACAGTGCGCCGCTCCGCGCACTGTATGTGAAATAATAAAACTTCTATCGGCACCTACCGGTGCCACTTCCTACACGCTTTACGGTCGCATCCAAATGTCAATGCATTTTCCCGAGGACATTTGGTATATGCGACCTATGTGATAGCCGTCCGTGAGCCGAACCCGCAGGACGAAGGAGAACGGAGCACGGCGAACCACTCAGGAAGCATTCTATACCGCTACTGGTCAAGTGAGAGACCAGGATAGTGCCGGTATTTACGAATTATGTTGCCTTGCTATACCCGTTATGCACATGACTCGTATAGGCCTAAGACTGGCCCCTGCAAGCGTGTAGGGGCCGTCAGTCCGCAGGACTGACTGAGGAAGTTTATTAAGATACGGTTATAAAGAACATCCAAAACGACTTGCGAGCCCAACAGTTCGCAAGTCGTTTTTTTGTGAGGGTTGAAGTTCAGCCCTATCATTTCGGCCCCCGGCCATTTGCCTTCCCCTTAACAGTGCGCCGCATCGCGCACTGTAGAAGGGGAAGGAAAGGCCGCGCCCCAAGAGTAAAGCGCGGCCAGGATGGGGTTCCCACAGTACTACACTCCGCAGTCAGCGCCAATACCGCTGCGGCCCCTTACAGATTTGGCCTAATCACCAGGCGTCTGTATTTAGGTGCAAAAAAATATGATATTTATACCGCTATGTTGTATGTGCTAAACTTGAAATATCCATTTAGGACATCCTCCTTCCGAAATGAAGTGGTTGGTAGCCATCTTCATTTTACTGAAGGAGGATTTTTTAGTATAGTAAAAGCTTACCAGAACCCTATGTATAGCGTGGGATTTTCAAATCTGGCATAAAAAAAACTCCCTGAGCATTTTCGCTCAGGGAGTTTTCCCTATAGGACTAAAATCAGTTGGCCGCAGCTGGAATGCTAAGCTATTTCTCAGGGGGTTCTCTGGAATACGACATTCTCTCCCCGCAGCCTTCTCAATACTTCTTTTCCCCATCCAAAATCAGCATATGTTTTTGCTTGGGCAGTATTTCCGGCTCCCGCACTTTCTCATTCCATTCCGCCGGTGCAACCTCCTCCAGGGAAATGGTGATGGCTTCCTGGGGGCAGCCCCAGGTCTTCAGGAAAATCTCATTGATCTGTTCCACTACTTTTCTCTTGGTTTCTTCGTCTTTGGGAAATGCTTTCACTGCAATATACGGCATATGATTGCCCTCCTTTTATAAATCATAGGTGACAGTACCCACCCATTTGGCCGTTTCCAGATCCTGGTCATCAAGAATCGTGCTTTTTCCAGTATCCAGCGCCGCAATGGCACGCAGGTCTTCGTCAGAAAGTGCAAAATCGAATACGTCCAGATTCTCCCGCATCCGTTCCTTCTTCACCGTTTTCGGAATTACGGACACTCCTCTCTGCAGCAGCCAGCGGAGCATCACCTGCCCCACGGTTTTGTTATACTTGCTGCCGATTGCCTTGAGTACCGGCTGTTGGAATACCTGGTTCTTTCCTTCTGCAAAAGGTGCCCAAGCTTCCTGGGCAATGCCTTCCTTCTTCAGAAACGCTTCTTCCGCCTTTCTTTGGAACCAGACATTTGTTTCAATCTGATTGACCATGGGCTTAATCTCATTGTGCAGGAACAGGTCCTGCAGGCGCTCACTGGAGAAACTGGTGACCCCAATTGCCCGGATTAAGCCTTCCTTGTACAGGTCTTCCAGCGCTCGCCAGGCGCCGTAATAATCCCCATAGGGCTTGTGAATCAGATATAAATCCAAATACTCCAGCCCTAATTTCTGCAAGCTCTTGGCAAAGACCCGTTTGGTATTCTCGTACCCGTGGTCCTGCACCCAGAGTTTGGTGGTGATAAAAAGGTCTTCCCGTTTGATACCGCTGCTGGCAATGGCCCGGCCTACAGCCGCCTCGTTCAGATACGTTGCGGCCGTATCGATATGGCGATACCCGGTTTCCAGGGCATCGAGTACTGCCTGTTCACAAACCTGTTCATCCACCTGAAAAACCCCAAAACCCACCATGGGCAGCTTCACGCCGTTGGCCAATACTTTATATTCCATACGCTCTCCTCTCCCCGCTATAAATTCTGCTTCAGGAATTCTTCAATCCGGTCAAAGGGAATATAGTCATTGTCCCCGCCGTCATAAAGGTCACAGTGGGTGGCCCCCTTTACGGTAACCAGCTCCTTGCTGGCCGCCTGGGTCAGTCGTTTCAGCATCTTCACCGACTGCTGATAGGACCAGGCCTGGTCCCCATGGACCAAAAGACAGGGCTGGGTCACTTCGTCAGCGTAGGCGTAAATGTCGTTGGTATAGTGGCTCAGGAAAGTCGTAGGATTCCAACCGCAACCAGAATTTACCGAGCGCTTGTGATAACCCCGAGCCGTGCGGTAATAACCATAATAGTCTTTCATATAATCTGGGGAATCCACCGTAATGTCAGGCACCGTAATCAGTACCGGTACCGCCTCCCCCTGGGCCTGTCTGCTGCGAATTTCATTTAAGGCCCGACGGCCTGCCAGCCGCTCCTTGCCGCTAGTGAACGTATCAAATACCCCCATAGTGGCGCTGACAACGGCCTTCACCCGGGTATCTATGGCAGCCAGGGGAAAAGTATAGCAGCCCCAGCCGCAGACTCCCAGCACGCCAATGCGGCTGCTATCCACCACCTCCAAGGCTTCCAGATAATCAATGGCAGAGGCAAAATCCTCCAGATTGATATCCGGCGCTGAAATATTTCTCACCTTGCCGCCGGATTCCCCGGTAAACGACGGATCAAAAACCAGGGTAACAAACCCCCGCTCCGCCAGTTTCTGGGCATAATACCCGCCGGACTGTTCCTTGACGGCGCCGTAGGGGCCCACCACCGCCAGCGCCGGCAGCCCTGCCGCAGCCCCCTTGGGCATATACAAATCCCCCGCCAAAGTAATCCCAAAACGATTCACGAATTGCACCTTTGCCTGGTCCACCTGTTCGCTTTTGGGGAAAGTCTTGTCCCACTCCTGGGTCAGCATCAGCTGCTCCGTTAATTTTGCTTTATACTTGGTGTTTAAATTCATTGCAAACTCCTTTCGGACAGTACCATTTTCTTTCACGTTCTATGGTTCCATTGTATTAGCTGACCGATAGAATGTAAAACAGTTATATTCGATGCTTTACCATGTATAATAGTCATGGTACACTAAAGAAAAACGGTAGAAAGGACCTTCCTATGGAAATCAGAGTTTTAGAATACTATATTGCCATTGTCCAGCAGAAAAGCATTACCAGAGCAGCCCAGCTGCTGCATATCTCCCAGTCCACCCTCTCCCGGCAGATTATGGACCTGGAGCAAGAACTGGGCGTCACCCTGTTCCAGCGCGGGCGCAGAGAAATCTCCCTGACCGAAGATGGCAATTTTCTCTACCGGCGGGCACAGGAAATCCTGCGGCTCACCCAAGACACCCAGCAAAAAATCCTGGCAGGCCAATCCCTGTCAGGCACCCTGAGAATCGGCATCGGCGAAGGCGCCGTCAATGCCTTGATTCTCTCCGCCCTCCTCCCCTTGATTGAACACCATTCGGGCGTCAAACTGGACTACCAGACCCTGGCTTCCGACAAGATTTTCCGTGACATCGATCTGGGCCTGTTGGATTTTGGCGTAGTCTGGACCAACGACAACCTGTCCCCCTACGAATCACTGGAATTGCCCTATACCAATCACTGGGGCGCCGTAGTCCCCGCAAAAGACCCCCTGGCCGCCAAACCCGAATTGGTTGCCGCGGACCTGAGGCACCGCCGCGTCCTGCTGCCCCAGCAGCTTGACGTTATATCCGATTTAAGCAAATACCTGAACCACTACGTCCCAGGCATACGTGTGGCCGGTTATTACGATATGAACTATAATATGCTGGCCATGGTACGCTCCGGCATCGGCATCGCCATCACCCTGGATAAAGCCGAATACCAGGAATTAGCAGAATTTGCCTTTGTCCCTCTGAAAGCCCTAAAAACCCTTGGCGTAAAACTCATCTGGAAAACAGGCCAAACCCTGACAAGATTGAACCAAGCCTTCCTGACCAACCTACAAAAGCAAATACAAGCCTAAAACAAGAGAAAAACCGCCGGCCTATAAAAAAAGACCAGGACCCATAGGTCCCAGCCTTTTGCGTGCATATCCTAAGCCTCCGAGCTTTGCGAATTGCCGATGTCATCATATTTGCTTTTTTGAATGCCCGCGCAGCAATGCACTTCCCCGGCCAGCAAGTCCCTTACCCCTGCCGGCCGTAGCCCCGCTGCTTCAGCAGACGTGCGGCTGCGGTCCGTCTTTCGTAGCCGGCATGCTCGTCCCGGTAAATCTGGATTAGTCGCTCATCATCATAATAGTCGTACCGGTCCATATAGTCCTGAATCCGCTGCTGCTTTCTTTCCAGACTATCCGCTGCTTCCCGCACTACTGTACCGGCCACAGAACCTACTGCACTCCAAAAGCCCATCTGTCATTTCCTCCCATTTCCGTTCAAGCAGGTATTACCGCCCTGCCCCTGACAGGACACCTCTTGAACATTCAGATTTCGTTATCTATAATAGTAACAAAAGTATTATAAAAATTCCAGTTGTAGGGGAAATTTGAAAGGAGAAAAAAATGGGATTTTTTGATTCATTCAAAGAAGCCGTGAGCAAAGAAACCAACAACGATCGCCGCTATCGGGACAGAGCCTTCGAAGACGTGGACTCCAATCACGGCTGGTACGTGTGCAAAAAATGCGGCAGACATTTTAGAAAAGGAGATATGGACATCGACCATATTATCCCCCAAAAATACGGCGGCAACAACACCAGAGGCAACCTCCAGTGCATCTGCAAACACTGCAACCGCTCCAAAGGCGCCAGTCTGTCCGACACCGTCCCCGATTTGGTCAGCCGCAGAATTGAGCTTGCCAAACGGGATCTGGGGAAATAAGGGGTAGATAATGATGCTGGCGGAGGAACAGTCCACGCCCAGTGCTAAAAGGGAATAAAGCTGGAGTTCAAAAAAAAGATACCCGGAAGACCCCCGCCGCCGGTGGCCGCAAATGGTTGAGTTAAACTTCTATCGGCGCCCACCGGCGCCACTTCCTACACGCTTGCAGGAAGCTTGCGTAACCACCATGGTTCAATTTCTTATCAGTACTATATTTTAGATTTAACTTGACCAATGGTTTCATGGAAGCCTGCCACAAGCGTGTGTAGGTGTCAGCCAAGGGCTGACGGAGGAAGTTTATTCCGGCATTTCGGCCGTAGGCCGTTAATACCTGGTTAAACTTCTATCGGCGCCTACCGGCGCCACTTCCTGCACGCTTGCAGGAAGCTTGCGTAACCACCACGATTCAACTTCTTATCAGTACTATATTTTAGATTTAACTTGACCAGTGGTTTCATGGAAGCCTACCACAAGCGTGTGGTAGGTGTCAGCCAAGGGCTGACGGAGGAAGTTTATCTCAGCGTTTTGCGGCCGCAGGCCGCTGCCTTCCACTTACCTGTTCGCAGCTCCGCTCGAACAGGAGAAGGGGAAGGAACGTTCCGCCCCCAGCATTAAAGCGGAACAAGGATGGGGTTCAACACCAAGATGTTCGGAAGGCTAATGCAGATACACTCCAAGAAAAACCATAACACTTGGATTGCCCCAACCGCCGGTGATTCCACCGGCACCTTCCCCACCTTGGACCACTGTTGGGTGGAGAAGGCAAGCGGCTTCCGGCCGCCAATGCCTAGATGAACTTCTATCGTCGCCTTCCGGCGACACTTCCTTCACGTTTGAAGGAAGCTTGCATAACCACCACGGTTCAACTTCTTATCAGTACTATATTTTGGATTATACTTGACCAGTAGTGTCACGGAAGCCTACCACAGTGGTTCGCAGCTAGCCAATCAGCCGCGCCCTGCGGGCTTGCTTCTGGGGCTGCTATCACATGGCTCACATTAGCCAAGAGCATTTTGATAAACTGACATGCTCTTGGATGTGAGCGCAAAGCGTGTGGTAGGTGTCAGCCAAGGGCTGACGGAGGAAGTTTACCTCAGCATTTTGCGGCCTCAGGCCGCTGCCTTCCACTTACCTGTTCGCAGCTCCGCTCGAACAGGAGAAGGGGAAGGAACGTTCCGCCCCCAACATTAAAGCGGAACAAGGATGGGGTTCAACACCAAGATGTTCGGAAGGCTAATGCAGATACACTCCAAGAAAAACCATAACACCTGGATTGCCCCAACCGCCGGTGATTCCACCGGCACCTTCCCCACCTTGGTGTGCTCCCCGTCAAGTAGACAGTTCCTAATAATATAAACCTCTACGCCGCCATTTGGTAGCTATTATGTTTTTGCATAGGGGTCAAACGGCCCAAATTCCGCTGCAAACGGCCACTGTTGTA
>NZ_OLMM01000017.1 GCF_900291475.1 Acidaminococcus hominis | reverse complement strand
ACAACAGTGGCCGTTTGCAGCGGAATTTGGGCCGTTTGACCCCTATGCAAAAACATAATAGCTACCAAATGGCGGCGTAGAGGTTTATATTATTAGGAACTGTCTACTTGACGGGGAGCACACCAAAATGTTGAAGGTAATAAGGAACGAACGACGATAGAAGTTTTATTATTTCACAGTCTTTTTTACAATTTTATTTGGTTGCTTGCAGGGCTTTATCTTTGGCGGCTTTTACCAGGGCTTTAAAGAAGTCCAGGGAAATCTTGGTGTCGCAGAAGTCCTTGGGGTCTTTTTTGTTGATGAGAACCTGCTTCAGGTCGTTTTCTGGATGGAACTGGAGCGCAACCATAAAGGTCTTGTGAGGATTTTCCACCCCTTCGATAATGGAAACGCCTTTGTAGGTAGTTTCTGCGGTCTGTACCAGGTCAGTACCCGCAATGCTTTCAATGGCCTGATGGTGCCAGCTGGAAACGTTCTTCAGCTCATCGCTGCCTACAATGGCCCGCAGGTAGGAGTTTACCGGAAGAATATGCACGTCGTGACGGGCGTAGGTCCGGTTGGGGACGCCGGGGGGCATCCGGTGGAAGGTACCTTCGTAGACCTTATCCTTGCCGGCATAGTAGTCGGTCATATCCTGAATCATCTTGGCGCCGGAAACTACGCCCAGCATTTGCTCGCTGCGGCAGACGTCCAGGGTGGGGATGTCCTTGGCCAGGCAGTAGGCCTGAAGGGTGTAGTCAGAAATATCCCGGGCAGCATTGATGGTTTCGTTATGGTTCAGTTCTTTTTCTTCATCCTTATACAGGGAGGGACTGATGTCTTCACCACCGGTGCCAAAGACGCCGTCTACGCCCTGCATGACTTCCGTCACGTTGGTTTTGGCAAAGTTCTTGTCTTTGATTTTCACAGCATATTTGTGCTTGAGCATACCGGAGGGTTCCAGGTCTGCGGGGGCTACGGCGCCGTCCTTGTCGTAGGCAACGGACTGGCTCTTAATCTGACCCAATTCCACGGGTACGCCCCCTGCCAGCTCAATAATGCGCTTAAAGGCTGCGTAATCCTGGGTATTGATCTTCCAGGAGATGCCGATGACGGGCTTGCCGCCTACCATGGCGTGGGCATCCACCATAAAGCCCAGGGACAGGCCCAAAGACAGGGCAGAAACGGCCAGCATTTTTTCCAACTTTTTGAACTGCATTTCATCCACATCCTTTCGTATTCAGGTACTGCCGATTTTGACAATTTCAATATAAAAAAATCTCATAAAGTTGTCAAGAATTTGTGAACAAGCAGTGATTTTACTCTAAAAAAACAGGAAAAATGTTCAAGAACGTACAAGATTTTTTGAATATGTACTAATATATCCGCATTTATCTATAGCTTTTAGAAACATTTACAGAGAGCCGTGGGCAGGATATAATGAAATGGGCCTATGTAGTGAGAAAGTGGAGATTCAAGGAGGAAAAGCCAATGAAACATAAAATTTTTAAGCAATATGTAGTGGATGCTTTTACGGATCAGGTATTCCAAGGGAATCCGGCGGCGGTGTGCGTGCTGGAAGCCTGGCCGGAAGACCAGGTGATGCAGCAAATTGCCCAGGAAAACCGGCTGTCGGAAACGGCTTTTACGGTAAAGCAGGGGAAGAAGTACGGCCTGCGCTGGTTTACCCCGGGTGGGGAAATCGACCTGTGTGGTCATGCTACCCTGGGTACGGCTTATGTGCTGTCCCACTTTGTGGAAAAGAAGGCCACGGAGCTGGTGTTTGTCACCAAAAGCGGCAAGTTGACCGTGACCCGGGACGGGGATCTGTTTACCTTGGATATGCCGGCCTATGAACTGAAGAGCGTGCCTGTCACCAAGGCTATGACGGAAGCCATTGGGGTGGAGCCCAAGGAAGCCTATATGGGCAGGGATCTGGTGTGCGTACTGGAAACGGCGGAACAGGTGAAAAAAGCCCAGCCGGACCCGGAAAAGGTCAAGAAGCTGGACGGGCTGTTGCTCCACTTGACGGCACCGGGGAAAAAGTATGACTGTGTGACCCGGAGCTTCGCTCCCAAGCTGGAGGTAATCGAGGATCCGGTGTGTGGTTCCGGCCATTGCCATGTGGTGCCCCTATGGGCGAAAAAGCTGGACAGAAAGAAACTGGTGGCCTTCCAGGCCTCTCAGCGGACCGGGGTGCTGTACTGCCACCTGAAAAAGGACCGGGTGCTGCTGTCTGGGAAGGGCGCCCTGTACAGCAGGGGAGAAATTTATCTGCCCATTAAATAAAAAAAGCATGCATAAATAATTTTGCCTGGCATAAGAATTTGTCTATAGATAAGCTAGAGGAAAGGGTACATTTCGGTGTATCCTTTTTTTGGGTCAGTTGTAAAATGAACTTGAACAGTTAATCAAAAAATAAAAATCCATAGTGAAGCCTCATGCTAAAATGGTTTTGCGAGAAATCATCAACAAAGGAGCAATCACGATGGATCACATCCATT
>NZ_OLMM01000008.1 GCF_900291475.1 Acidaminococcus hominis | reverse complement strand
TATATTTTGTTGTGCCACTTAGCAATAAGAGAAACAGAATTGAGCTGTTGGTAAATATGAGTGTGCCGTAACACTCGAAATCATTGGGAATTTGTCTTACCCTGTTTTGTATGATTTTATTTTACGGTGTTTTTATCAGAAAGGAGTCTTCGTTATGTTATTGGCAAGCTGGATCATCACCTTTATGCTGATCGTAGGCCTGGGCATCTATGCCGGTACCCGCATTACCCAGTCCGACCAGTGGAACGGCAGTGACCGCTCCATGGGCATCTTTTCCGTAGGAGCCATGCTGGGGGCCTGGCAGATTGGCGGCATGAGCATTGTAGGGGCTGCCCAAAACGGCTATACCATGGGCATCGCCGGCTGCTGGTACTCCATTGCCGGCGGTCTCTATTTCATCCTGATGGCTGTACTGGCCAAACCCATGCGCAAGTACATGAAAGCCAGTTCCCTGCCCGTGTTCCTGCGGGAACGGTACGGGGCTTCTGTTTCCAAGGTGCAGGCCTACATCTGGATTATTTTTGGTATCTTGTATATTCCCATCCAACTGAAAACGGTAGCCTCCGTAATCCAAATGGTGCTGCCGGGCATCAGCATCAACTGGGCCATGCTGATTGGGGTTACCATTGCCGCCTACACGGGCTTTGCCGGTATGAAGGGCTCCGACATCATCGGCCGGATTGTGTGCATTGCCACCTATATCCTGTTGATTGGTTTTGTAGTAACCAACCTGGACGACTTCCACGGCTACAGCGGCCTGCTAGCCAAACTACCTGAAGGCTACAACAACCTGACCGCCATGCCCGTTCAGCAGATCATCGCCTGGGCCCTGGGCGGCGCTCTCACCAGCATCGTCAGTCAGGCCGCCCTGCAGCCCATGTTCGCCGCCAAAAGCGACCACGACGCCACCTGGGGCTGCGTACTGGGCTACGTCATTGCCGGTCCTATCTGCATCTTGACGGCCATCATCGGCATGATGGCCAAAGCCAATACCAACAGCCTGGGTGATGGGGCCAGTGCCTTTGCCTGGAGCATTGCCCACCTGACCAGCCCGCTGCTGGCCGGCATTATCTTCGCCGTCATCACCATGATTGTGGCAGCCACCATGGCCACCATGATGATGGCCACCGGTACGGTAATTTCCAACGTTTACTCTACGCAAATCAATCCCCAGGCCACAGATAAGCAGGTATTGCAGGTATCCCGGAAAGGGACCATCATCGTTGCCTACATTTCCCTGTGCGTAGGTTTCCTGATTCCTTCCGCCCAAATGGTCAATATGTTCCTGACCTTGAACTACCTGGTGTACGCGCCTTTCAGCTTTACGGTCATCGCCGGGATGTTCTGGAAAGAGGTTACTGCCAAGGCTTCCCTGTACAGCATTGCCGCAGGGATTATCGTGGCCCTGGCCTGGATTTTCGCCGGTCTCAACTCTACTTTCAACGTGGTGTATCCCACCATTGCTGTCAGCTATATTGTGGGCTATGCGGTTACTAAAGCCCAAGCCCAACAAGCCTGATTTTTGAAGGAGGTCAATCAATCATGCCGAATCATCCTTATCTTGGTTATCAGCTCAATGACATTTTCTTCTATCGTCCCTATCCCTACGGGAGCAAGGGGGCTGTTTCCACCAACAGCCCCTATGCGGCCCAGGCAGGGCTGGAAATTCTCCGGCAGGGGGGCAACGTATTTGATGCGGCCTGCGCCGTTTCCCTGGTGCTGGGCGTGGTAGAACCCTACCATTCCGGCATCGGCGGCGGCTGCTTCCACGTGTTCTACCACAAGGAAAGCAACGAATTCTACTGCGTGGACGCCCGGGGGGTGGCTCCCCTCCACGCCTACCAGGATATGTTCCTGGACAAGGACGGGAATGTGGACCTGAACCTAACGGAGTTCTCCGGCCGTTCTGTAGCCGTTCCTGCCCTGTACAAGGCCATGGACAACCTGCTGCAGAAATTCGGCACCATGACCTGGGAACAGGTTTCTGCCCCGGCCATCAAGTTGGCCCGGTACGGCTTCCGCTGCGGCTTTACCTACGCCAGGGTATCGGATACCCCGGAAGCCGTGCACAACAAGGCGGCCTACGAAGGCTTCAGCGAGCTGTACCTGAAGGACGGCGAGCCCCGGGAATTTGGGGACCTGGTTGTAAACCCGGCCCTGGCCGACACCATGGAACAGGTTGCGGCTAACGGCGTGGATTGGTTCTACAACGGTCCCATTGCAGAGGAAATCGTAGAGTATGCCAATAAGGATCTGGGGCTCCTGTGCAAGGAAGACCTGACCAACTGCCAGCCCAAGAAACGGATTCCGGTCCGGGGCACCTACCAGGGCTATGATATTATTTCCATGGCGCCTCCTTCCTCCGGCGGCACCCACATTATCCAAATGCTGAACATCCTGGAAAACTTCGACCTGAAGAAAATGGGCTTCCATTCGGCAGCTGCCACCCACGTGATTGCCGAGACCATGAAGCTGATGTTTGCCGACCGGTCCGTGGCCATGGGGGATCCGGATTTCGTCAAAATCCATTCGGACAAGCTGCTTTCCAAGGAATACGCCAAGGAACTGGCGGCCAAGATTGATCTGGACCACGCCCAGGAATTTGCGCCCACCGAAGGTATCGAGGCCAGGGAATATCCGGGCTGCACCACCAGCTTCTCCATCATGGACCAATACGGCAACGCCTTTGCCCAAACCCAGACCATTCGGAACTGGTGGGGCTGCGGGGTGGTGCTGCCCAAACGGGGCTTTGTCCTGAACAACGCCATGGCCGATTTCAGCCCGAAAGTGGGGGTCAAGACCACCCAAGGCCTGGCCTATGGGGAAGCCAACGCCGTGCGGCCGGGCAAGACGCCCTTGTCCAGCATGAGTCCTACCCTGGTGTTCCAAAAGGGCAAACCGGTGCTGGCAGTAGGCTGCGCCGGCGGTCCCCGGATTATCACCAGCGTGCTGCAGATGATTCTGAACACCCTGACCTACGGCCGGATGATGGAACCTGCCGTGCGGACACCCTTTATGTGCTGCCTGACCAAGGAACAGGGACTGGAGCTAGAAGACGGGTTCTCCCCGGATACCATTGCCCTCCTGGAAGCCAAAGGCCACAAGGTGATTGTGCCCCCAGATATTGGGGAAATGTCCTGTATGCCCAACGGTATCCTGTACAAGGACGGGCTGTTCTATCCGGCCGGCACCAACCGGGTAGATGGCGGCGGCGGCATCCTGACCCAGGACGGAGCCATTGGCATTGACGGCATTTCGTTTAAGGATTGAGCAAGTAGAATAGTTAAGGAGCAGGAAAAATGCTGGTTATTTTTCCTGCTTCTTTTTTAGGTATTGTACTGCGCCCTCTTAACACCAGAGCGCAATTTGTTTCTGCTACTGTAACAGAACCCGCGTTTCTGCGGTATAATAGAAGCAGATGCATTTGGAGGTGGTTTCGTGAAAAACATAAGGTTATATAGTGCCTGTGAAAAGCTTCTGCCAGAATATCTAAAGCTCTGGCAGAAGGTGGTCAATGTGGACTGCGGTTCCCGGAACGGCAAGGGAATCGCCCGGGTAGCGGACTACCTGGAGGAGGAGCTGCGGCCGTTGCGCCTGGACAGCCTGGAACGGATCCCTATGGCAAATCCAGAGGACGGCAGTCATCTGCTGGTGACCTTTAAGGGCAAGGGAAAGGGCAAGATTATGGCCTGCGCCCATTTGGACACGGTATTTCCGGTGGGTACGGCCGCAGAGCGGCCCTTCCGCATTGACGGGGACTGGGCCAAGGGGCCTGGAGCGGCGGACTGCAAAAGCGGGGTTCTGATGATGGTGTTTGCCCTGAAACTGCTGCGGCAGTTTAAATATACGGACTTTGACACCATTACCCTGCTGTTTAATGCAGACGAAGAAATTTCTTCGCCGGACAGCCGGCATTTGATTGCCAAATTGGCGCCCCAGCACGACTGCTTCCTGTGCTGCGAATCCGGCCAGGAAGGGGACGGCCTGGTTTCCTCCCGAAAAGGCGCCAGCCGGATCCTGGTAAACGTCAAAGGCATTGCGTCCCATGCGGGGAACGCTCCGGACAAGGGTGCCAACGCCCTGATGGAATGCCTCCGGCAGATTGAGGGCATTAAGGCCCTGGAGGCTCCGGCCCGGGGTACCACCATCAACTTTACGGTGATACACTCTGGGGACGCGGACAATGTGATTCCTGCTGAAGCCCACGCCATTGCGGACCTTCGGGTAACGGATCCCCAGGAACTGGAGCGGGTCCAAAAGGCGGTGGAAGTGCTGGCCTTCCGGGCTTCCATTCCCGGCACCAGCGTGGATACCCAGGTGGAAATCGGCAGCCTGCCCTTCCCCAGTAACCCTGGTACCCGGGAGCTTACCGCCCTGGCCCAGGAAATCTACGGGGAACTGGGCCGGAAGCTGGTACTCCGGGATGTGGGCGGCTCCTCGGACGCCAACTGGGCTGCGGCCGCAGGGGCCGTCTGCGTGGACGGTTTTGGAGCCGTAAAGGGCGGCAAGAACCATACCCCCCAGGAATGTGCCCTGGTGCCCAGCGTGGTGCCCCGGATGTACCTCTTAACCCGGATGCTGGAAGAACTGGGCCATGCACCCAGGCTGATTAAATAATGCAAAAAAATATTCCTTTTCACCAAATGATGAAAAGGAATATTTTTTATTTACCGATTTACTCCAAAAGCCTTAATGGGCAAAGCGTACTTTTACTTGCTTATATACGGCCCACAGAATTACAAAGATAGAAATGCTCAGGAAGACAGCAGCAATAGGAGATTCAAAGAATGCCCAGAAATTGTTATCGGTATATTGCATGCCGCGCAGCAGATTCTGTTCGATGGCTTGGCCCAAGACCAACCCCAAAATCATAGGTGCTTGCGGATAACCATACTTTGACATAAAGAATCCAATTACGCCAAAGATCAAAGAGGTCCAAACATCAAACATACTGTGGTTGGTACCATAGGTCCCTACAATGCACAGTACAAAAATGATAGGGAACAAAATGTATTTGGGGACATCCAGCACTCTTACAAAGGCACGAATCCCGCCAAATTCCACAATCAACATAATGAAGGTAGCTACAATCAGTCCTGCAAACAGGCCATATACCAATTCTCCATTATTTTGGAACAGCAGCGGGCCAGGAACGATACCATGCAGCATCAAGCCACCTAAAATGATGGCCGTAACGGTATCCCCAGGAATACCCAACGTCAACAGGGGAATCAAAGCACCACCGATGGAAGCGTTGTTGGAGGTTTCAGAAGCAACAATACCGCCCATATACCCAGTACCATATTTTTCTGGATGCTTGCTTTGTTGACGGGCAACACTATAGGCTACGATATTGCTGGTGGCACCACCAATACCGGGCAGAATGCCAATACCAATACCAATCAAAGCGGACCGGATGAAGTTTACAAAATGGTCCTTAAACTCCTGCCAGGTAAAGCCAAAACCTTTGATTTTATAAGATAAAACCGTACCTTTTTTGTCACTAATTCCTTCGGAAGCCGCCTTTAAGATTTCAGCCGTAGCAAAAAGGCCAATCATCACCGGGAGTTGGGAAAAGCCGTTTTCTAATTCACTGAAGCCAAAGGTAAAGCGGGCGGAACCCGTAATATCAGAGATGCCAAACAAAGAAATAACCACACCAACGACCCCGGCCATAACTGCTTTAAAAGGATTATCAGAAATCATGGCCGCAATCATGGTTAGTGCAAATACACAAATAGAAAAGGTTTCAATAGGTCCAAACTTCAAGGCCAGCTTGGCCAGAGGCGGTGCAATGAAAAACAGAGCTCCAATAGAAAGAACGGTACCCAGGAAAGAGTATACAATACCAATTCCCAAAGCACGGCCGCCTTCACCTTTCTCCGCCATAGGCGCCCCATCAAAGGTGGTTGCCACTGAAGAAGGTGTACCAGGAATCTTTAAAAGAATGGCCGAAATCAAACCACCGGAAGTACCGCCCACATACAAAGCAATCAACATGGATATCCCATCAAGTGGAGACATACCAAACGTAATCGGCAGACACAGGGCAACAGCCATGGTAGAAGTAAGCCCTGGGATGGAGCCAAAAATAATACCAACGATAACACCGACAAGAATTATAAAAAGAGTTGTCGGGTTTAGAACGGATAAAGCACCTTCTAATACCATAATACTCCTCCTTAAAAAATTCCTGATGGCAACAGCAGCGAGAACACTTCTACGAACAAAATGTTAATGCCAATCGGGATAAATATAGATAACACTGCAAAAAGCATGTAGCGTTTCTTGCTGCGCAGGCTTTTGGGAGTAAAAAACCACATTTGAATAAACATATAAAGAGCGGAAGAAAGCACAAATCCTAAAATATCCAACGACAAAACATAGGCAACCAAAAGTACCAGTGTAGCAAAAAAGCCTTTCACATCCGCCGTAATCCCTTTTTCGTGGTCGTCCGGAGTCATTTTTTCCCAAAGCAGCAGGCCTATGCTGACCAAAACCCATATCTTGGTACAAACTTTTGGCATAAAATCCCCGCCTAAACCAATAGAAGACCCAGGATCAATGTGATTAGCGGAAATCATAAGGCCAATACCGACTATTAATAGTACGGTATCAATAATGTATTCCGAAAATTTTCGAGTACCCATACGTTTTCCTTTCCCAAATATCCAGAATCCTTCAATTTAGCTGCAGTATCCAGCTAAATTGAAGGATTTATGCAGTCATATGTTTAGAAGTGCTAGTTATTGTTCTTTTGCAACCTGCGTAAACTGAATCTTTTCCAGAGCCTTTTCAAAGGGTGCAAATTTGTCTAAGCCTTCTTGCCCTGCAGCAAAGAACGGTTTTTGGAAATACATATCATAGATTTTCTTTTGATATTCTTTATCATTTTCAATGATGTCTTTTGCCGCTGCATTAAAGGAATCAACCAGTGCTTGGTCGGTGCCTTTCGGGAAAGCTACAAAGTAGTAGAACGGAACATATGCATTAAAGCCTTGGTTCTTAATATTCTTTACATCAATGTGCTTATCAGGAACCACCAAATTGTTCTCGCCATCCATAGCTAGCGGAACCATTTCACCTTTTTCAATATAATCTTTTACACCGCCATAAGGAGAGAAGATTACATCAACATGGCCGCCTAACAGAGCCGTCAATCTAGAAGAAGCAGCGCCGGCATCAACCATTTTCAGTTTGAAGCCATCCTGCAGCAGCTGATCTGCGATAACGTAAGAAGTTGCACCCGTTTGAACGGCAATCTTTAATTCATTGGGATGGGCTTGGGAATATTGTTTTAATTCTGCCAAACTATTGATACCCAGGCTCTTATTGACTACAATAACGTTACCAGGGTTCAGCCCTACAACGGAGGCAAAAGCAAAGTCATTAAAGCCAAAATCCGAAGCTTTACTTGCTTTGTTAACTACAAAGGCTGTGTGGTTAAAGAGGATTATGCTGCCGTCCTTTTTCCCATCCTTAACCTTTCTGGAACCGGTAGCACCGCCATTACCGGTTACGTTGGAAACCACGAAGTTGGAACCCAATTTCTTACTTAATTTTTGGGCAAGCAGCCGAGCATTAAAGTCGGTGTCACCGCCTGCACCATACGGTACCACAATTTCAACATTTTTAGGCCATTTAACCTTACTGGCTTGCTTATTGGCGTCCTTGCTGTCGCCGCAGCCGGCCACCGCCAACATCATGACCGCCAAGCCTGCACACAATACTTTCTTTAACATACTTTCTCCCCCTTATCTAAAAATACTTGCACAATAAAAACCGAGATGAATCATAATGGTAAATTGCAAGTTGAATTTGAACAACTATAATCAAGAAACACACTCAATAGCATAAACTTCATCGAGGAATGCATCAAATAGCTCTGACGGCGTATGGTAGCCCAAAACACGACGTGGGCGCTGG
>NZ_OLMM01000015.1 GCF_900291475.1 Acidaminococcus hominis | reverse complement strand
GTTTTTTTTGAAGCAACATCGGGTGCAGGTGAAGTGCGCCCTTTTTTTGATTAATACATAGAATATCTTAAAAAAAATATGCTTGACATATTACCAGAATGCTAAAGGCGAGAGCTATGGGCGCCCTCTGGGCCATTGAATTGAACTTTCTCCGTCAGCCTAGCGGCTGCCACCTCTTTCACGCTTGAAAGAGGCATTCTTAGGCCACTACTGGTCGTGTGCTGAATGGGGTTAGTGCTGAAATGTAGGCAGTTCTTCTAACCTGCAAAGCCTGTGGCATTGCTTACTTCGTTCCTATCTAAACAAAACCAGTCAGGCAAAATGGGGTCATTTTGTCTGGCTGGTTTTTTACTATATGGGTTTGGTTATTTGGTTTATTTTCGATAGACGGTGTCCAGGTCGGAGGCGTTGAATTTGGTATCTTCTAAATTGGTATGGAGGAGGCTGGCGTCGTCGAAGGTGGCGTGGGTCAGATCGGCTTTGCTGAGGTTGCTGTCGTCCAAGATGGCGCTTCTTAGGTTGGCGCTTCTCAGGATGGCTTCTACCATGGTGGCGCCGTTGATTTTGGCGTTGTACAAATTGGCGCTGGTCAGGTTGGCGCCGCGGAGCTGGGTATTAAAGAACCAGCTTCTTGCCAGGTTGGCGGAGTAGAAGTTGGCCAGGGAGGCGTTGGCGTAGTCGAAGGTGCTTTCTCTCAGGTCGGCGGTATAGAGGTTGGAGAAGGTGAGGAGGGCATGGGTAAAGTTGGCGCGGTAGCCGGTGATGCCTACCAGGGAGCTGCGGTTTAGTACGGTATGAGCCAGGTTGGCGTTGGTCAGGTTGGCGTAGTCCAGTTTGGCGCCGGCCATGTAGGCGTTCCACAGGTTGGCTTTTTCCAGGTCTGCGTGCTGGAGTTTGGCGTTTTCCAAGACGGCGCTGGACAGGTTGGCGTAGCTGAGGTCTGCGCCGGTCAGGTCTGCGCCGGTCAGGTCTGCGCCGTGGAGGTAGGCGCCCCGCAGGTCTCCGCCGGGGCAGGAGCCGGTGTTATTGAGCTTATCCACGTCGGCCTGGGAAAAGGCCAGGGCGCTGGTGGTGACGCTGAATGCCAGGCCAAGGCCCAGCAGTAGGGATTTGAGTTTCATAGGCTGCCTCCTTCCTAGGCTAGGGCTGCTGCCAGTTCCTGGGGGTCTGCGGGAAGTTCCTGGATGATTTTCCAGGGGTGGCAGGCTTCCAGGTCTTCCCGGGTGTAGCTGGAGCCGGTGAGGATAATCAGGCTGCGGGCGCCGATGGCGGCGGCGCAGGTTATGTCGTGGGGGGTATCGCCGATGACGATGAGCTGGGAGGGGGTGACGTCCGGGTCCTGGGCTTTGATTTTGTGCCACAGGGCGGTGGACAGGTCGTCTCGGAGTTCACTGATTTCGCCAAAGGCGCTGAGGCTGTAGTCGAAATCGCCTCCGATGCCGAAGTAGGACAGTTTGGAGCGGGCTGCGGGTTCGCAGTTGCCGGTGAGCAGCAGGGAGGTGTAGCCGGGGGTTTTCTCTGCCCATTCCAGGCTTTCTTTGACGTGGGGGAGCAGGTGGCCTTTTTTGGCTACCAGGAAATCCGGCAGGCGTTTGGCGTAGGCCTGCAGCATGGTTTCCACTTCTTCCTGGGTGCAGTGGCCCTGGATGCCGGTGATGGCTTTCCGGGCGATATAGGTATCTGTGCGGCCGGCCATGCTGTAGGTAAATTCAAAGTTGTCCAGTCCGTACAGGTCGTTGATGGTGGCCTTCATGGCGGAGACGCCTGCGTAGTTGGTGAGCAGCAGGGTACCGTCGATATCCCATAGCAAATAGTTCATACTCCATACATCCTTTTCTGTCCTATAGTGAAAAAAGAGGCTATGGAAGCCTCTTTTTAAGGGGTTAGTTTGAAGAATTCTTGTTCAGCATCATGAATTTCTTCAGGGTGGCCCCGGCATTTTTTGCCCGGCGAATGGGTTTGACAATTTTCTGCCGGCGGGGTTTCATGTCGCTGACGTTACCGAAGTCGCCGCGGGTAATCATGGTGAGTTTGGCCTGGTCGGGTCCAAATTCCTTGCGCAGGAAGATGGCCAGTTCTTCGGGGTCGGCCCCGGAATCCAGGGTGAATACGTCTGCTGCAGCGTAGCCCTGGGCGGGGAATACGTGCAGGAAAATGTGACCGTTGTCACAGAGCATTACGTAGCAAAATTCTTCATCCATTTCATTATCCGTCAGATGGACGGCCAGTTCGCGCATGTCGAATTTTTGGGCTGCCATTTCCAAAATGGCCTTGATTTTGTCTTTGTCGTAGACCACATCTTCCAGACAGCGATACATGTCCAGTGCGACCTGGGTTCCTTTACCTATCACAGGTTTCCACATCCTTTATTCAGTTCAAGTTTCTTCATCAATCGTCCAATTTTATACATGGTAAATTGCAAGTTGAATTTGAACAACTATAATCAAGAAACACACTCAATAGCATAAACTTCATCGAGGAATGCATCAAATAGCTCTGACGGCGTATGGTAGCCCAAAACACGACGTGGG
>NZ_OLMM01000002.1 GCF_900291475.1 Acidaminococcus hominis | reverse complement strand
TATAATGGAACTATGAATTAAGACAACTTCGAAACTATTTCTTAATGTGAATCTCGTGGTATACTGGAGGCGATCAATGAAAAAGGAGATAATCATCATGTCACGCACGCGCCGTCATTTCACGTCGAAATTCAAATCCGATCTCGTCATCGAGCTGCTCAAGGGTGAGAAAGACCTCAACACGCTGGCGGCTGAGAACGAAATCCTGCCGAACCTCTTGCGGAACTGGAAGAACGAGTTTCTCAGCAAGGCAAGCATCATATTCGATGATTCCAGTGAGGACAACCTCAATCAAAAACTCGAGACCGAGCGGAAGGAGAAAGCCTCCTATGCCCGCAAAGTTGGCCAACTCACCATGCAGGTGGATTGGTTGAAAAAAAAATCTGAGGAAATTCTTGGACCGGACTACGAGAAACAGTATTCTCCAAAACCTTTCGAGGAGTGAGTGCAAGGAGCTTTCCCTTCGGAAAGCAGCAAAGCTGCTCGGCGTCAACCGCACAAGCCAATACTACCACCCCAAAGAGAACACTCCATCAGATGAAGAGCTGGAATGCAAGCGCATCATCGATCGTTTCCACACGGACAATCCTGCCTGGGGCGCAAGGCAGCTGGCCTCGCAGCTGCAGCGCCTCGGGCATCAGGCCGGACGACGCAAGACAGCTCGCTATATGCGCGAGATGGGCATCGACGTCATCTATCCGAAGATGAACCTTTCCAAGCGGCAGCAACAAGCGCAGGTGATGCCCTACCTGCTGAAGCATGTGGATATTCAGCAGCCTAACCAGGCATGGTCCATCGACATCACCTACATTCCCCTGGAGCACGGTTTCGTTTATCTGACAGCCATCATCGACTGGTACAGCCGCTGCATTGTTGGCTGGGAGGTGGACGATACCCTGGACACCCGGATGGTCATTGCCGCCGTAAGGAAGGCGCTCCGTATAGCAAAGCCGCAGATTCTCAACTCCGACCAAGGATGCCAGTTCACCAGCAAGGAGTACNGCTGCATTGTTGGCTGGGAGGTGGACGATACCCTGGACACCCGGATGGTCATTGCCGCCGTAAGGAAGGCGCTCCGTATAGCAAAGCCGCAGATTCTCAACTCCGACCAAGGATGCCAGTTCACCAGCAAGGAGTACAAGGCTTTCCTCAAGGAACACAAGATCCGCCAGAGCATGGATGGCAAGAGCCGCTGGGCCGACAACATCAAGATTGAGCGGTGGTTCCGGACATTCAAGTATGAGGAAGCCTATCTCACGCAGTACCGCAACATCCGGGAGGCTCGCAAGGCCATCCGCAACTACATCAACGTGTATAACTTCCAGCGCTGCCACTCAGCCATCGGGAACGTCCCGCCAGCAGAGCGCTACTTCCCGGCACTGCTGCTCAATGCTGCAATGTCTGCTGCCTGATACATTTAGAAATTCATCGATTTTGGTCTTGACAAACGTGCCACTATAATAGAGCGGTTCTCTGATGAGGATATCCTGAACATGGCAGATACGCTGAACCAGCGCCCACGTCGTGTTTTGGGCTACCATACGCCGTCAGAGCTATTTGATGCATTCCTCGATGAAGTTTATGCTATTGAGTGTGTTTCTTGATTATAGTTGTTCAAATTCAACTTGCAATTTACCTATCCTTTTTTTGTGCGTTCAAAGCCGAATAAGGTACTCGGCAGGCGGACAAAATGGTGTTTTGCGGCAAAGAAAAACTGTCTATAAGAAAAAACGAAAAGATGAAATTTACTATTTCTTATATTTGCGGTATACTGATAAGGTAATTGCACTTTTTTCGTATGGTTATCCATTCTCCAAACCAGCGAGCCCGGCAGCGCCGGGCAGGTGATACTAAGGAGGCAGCGAATTGAAGAAAATAGGATTGATTGGCGGCATTGGCCCAGAATCCACCATCATGTATTATCGGGAACTGGTCTATGGCGTTCAGGAACAGCTGAATAAACCGGTGTTTCCTCCCATGGTCATTGAGAGCCTAAGCGTATTTCAAGTGTTGGATTATTGTGCCAAGCGG
Source organism: Acidaminococcus hominis (assembly GCF_900291475.1). Classification (GTDB taxonomy): domain Bacteria; phylum Bacillota; class Negativicutes; order Acidaminococcales; family Acidaminococcaceae; genus Acidaminococcus; species Acidaminococcus hominis. The sequence goes on along the minus strand of NZ_OLMM01000002.1, from coordinate 240,816 downwards.
GATTATGAGGGCCTGATTCAATACTTACTGCAGGGGATTGAACATTTGGCAGCGGCTGGGGCCGATTACGGCGCGTTAACGGGTATTACGCCCCATGTGGTATTTGATGACCTGGCGGCCCGGTCTCCCATTCCTCTGGTAAGCATGGTGGAAACGGCCTGTGAGGAAGCAGAAGAATCCGGGTACAAAAAAGTGGGGCTGTTGGGCACCCTGCCCACCATGGAAGGAAATTTTGTACAGAGAGCCTTTGCCAAACGGGGCATCGGTATTTTTACGCCCAGTGAAAATGAAAAGCTGTATATCGCCGATAAAATCAAGACAGAACTGGAGTATGGCCGGGTGGTGCCGGCTACCCGGAAGATTATGGCGGAAATGGCTGAAGGGATGATTGAGGAGCATAAGCTGGATGCGGTGGTGCTGGGCTGTACGGAACTGCCCCTGCTGTTTGACCAGGTGACCCTCCCGGTACCAACCTTGGACGTAATGCGCCTGCATATCCGGGCCCTGATTCGGCTGATGCTCCGGGCAGAGTAAAGAAATTCTCTCAGAAACTGGACAACTGGCTGTCCTTGCGTTATAATACAAATAAAAGAGCAACCCTCCGATGTGCGAGTCGAATTCCATATGTTTTGAGCCAACACTCTCTATAAGGGAGCCCGTGTACTCCGGTCGTTGATGATATGCCCTTTCGAGGGGACATCAGAAGTGGCAGGGAGGGCACCCACCTGCTCATGCAGGTTCAAAACTCGGAATTGGTACGGCATTGTAGGGCTCTTTCTTTTTTTATATCAAAATTTGCCTGTAAAGGAGAGAACGAGATCCATGCTGGAAATCATTCTTGGGGTGGCCGTGCTGGATCGGCTGACCAAGCTCCTGGCGGCGTCCGTCATGACGGAAGGGATGAGCATTCCGGTAATTCCCGGGGTGTTTCACTTTACGTATGTACTGAACCCTGGAGCTGCCTTTGGCTTGTTAAAATACCAGCGTTTGTTTTTTGTCGGCATAACTGTAGTGGTAGCCATTGCTGCCTTTCTGCTGCGGGACCATATCCGCCAGGAAGGAAGATTGACCCGCTGGGGTGCCGCCTTTTTTTTAGGCGGAGCTGTGGGCAATATGATTGACCGGATTCATACCGGTTACGTAATTGATTTTTTTGATTTTCTCATCTGGCCCGTGTTCAACGTGGCGGATATTTTTATCTGTGTAGGAGTGGGAATGATTGTATGGAGTACGCTGAAGAAGGACTCGGGGAAAACGGGCAAGACCGACTGATTACCACTGACCCGGTAACGGAAGAAGAAAAGGGGCAGCGGGCAGATGTGTTTTTGGCAGCCCGGCTGGACCTGACCCGTTCCAATGTACAGCACGACCTGGCGGAAGGCCGGGTAACCCGGCAGGGAAAAGCGGTGAAAGCCAATTATAAAGTAAAGACAGGGGATGTATTTCAGGTGCTGATTCCCCCGGCGGTAACGCTGGAGGCGGTACCCCAAAACATCCCTTTGGATATATTATACGAAGATGAAGATGTTATCGTCATCAACAAACCCCGGGGCATGGTGGTGCATCCGGCAGCCGGCAATCCGGACGGGACGCTGGTCAATGCTCTTTTGTACCACTGCCATGATTTGTCCGGCATCAACGGGGTGGTGCGGCCGGGGATTGTGCACCGGCTGGACAAGGATACTTCTGGGGTGATGATTGCGGCCAAGAACGACCTGGCCCATTTGTCCCTGTCCCAGCAGATTCAGAGCAAGGAGGCCAAGCGGACCTACCTGGCTATTGTCCGGGGCAATATCAAGGAGGACCAGGGGCATATTGAAACCCAGCTGGACCGGGACCCCAAGGACCGGAAAAAGATGGCGGTGGTGGCCCAGGGCGGCCGTTTTGCGGCTACGGACTATCAGGTGCTGGAGCGCTACGGAAAATTTACCGTGGTGCGCTGCAAGCTGCTGACCGGGCGGACCCACCAGATCCGGGTCCATATGACGTATATTGGCCACCCGCTGGTAGGGGACCCCAAGTATGGTCCCCAGAAAACCTGTTTTTCCATTGAGGGGCAGGCGCTTCATTCGGAAACCCTGACTTTCCGGCATCCCCGGACCCAGGAGTGGATGACGTTTGAAGCCCCGGTGCCCCAGGATATGGCAACCATCCTGACCCGTTTGCGCAATGGGCAGTTCCATTAACAAGGAGGAGAACAACATGAGTACTTCCGTCAAGAAAAAAACCATTTTGGATGCAGATGCCATCCGCCGCTCCCTGGTGCGGATTTCCCACGAAATCGTGGAAAAGAACAAGGGTGTTGAAAATGTGGTCCTGGTAGGTATCCGGACCCGGGGCGTGCCCCTGGCCCAGCGCCTGGCGGAGCAGGTGGCAGAAATTGAAGGCGTAAAGGTACCTGTGGGTTCCCTGGACATTACCCTGTACCGGGACGACCTGTCCACCCTGGCCTATAACCCCATTGTAAAGGAAACGGAACTGGACTTTGACATCAACGGCAAGACGGTGATTTTGGTGGATGATGTGCTGTTTACCGGCCGTACCATCCGCTGCGCCCTGGACGCCCTGATTGATATGGGCCGTCCCAAAGCCATTCAGCTGGCGGTTTTGGTGGACCGGGGTCATCGGGAGCTGCCCATCCGGGCGGACTACGTAGGCAAGAACGTGCCTACCAGCACCAGCGAAACGGTGGACGTGACCCTGGCAGAAATCGACGGCGAAGATGAAGTATCGCTGTCCGATATTCAGGCGTAAGAAGGAACGGTACCGTGCGTTTAAAATCATTTGAGGCCCATGGGTTCAAGTCCTTTGCGGATCGGGTGAGCCTGGACTTTGAGCCGGGGATTACCGCCATTGTAGGGCCCAACGGCAGCGGCAAGAGCAATATTTCCGATGCCATCCGCTGGGTCATGGGGGAACAGAGCATCAAGTACCTGCGGGGCACCAAAATGGAGGACGTGATTTTTGCCGGCAGCTCGGTTCGCCGGGCCATGGGCATGGCAGAAGTCACCCTGCTGTTTGACAATTCGGACCACGAGCTGCCTTTGGACTTTGACCAGGTGAGCTTGTGCCGCCGGGTGTACCGCAGCGGTGAAAGTGAATATTTTATCAACAAAAAGAACTGCCGCCTGAAGGACGTGCTGGCCCTTTTGGCTGATACGGGACTGGGACGGGGTTCCATGTCCATTATCGGCCAGAACAAGATTGATGAAATCTTAAACAGCCGTCCTGAGGACCGGCGTTCCATATTTGAGGAAGCGGCCGGGATTGCCAAGTACCGGATGCGGAAGAAGGAGGCCCTGCGGAAGCTGGAAGAAACCGGGGCCAATTTGCTGCGCATTCGGGACATCCGGACGGAGATCCAGGGACAGCTGGAACCGTTAGGAGAGGCGGCAGCCAAGGCCCATGCCTATAAGGAAAAGGCCGCCCAGTTAAAGCTGGTGCGGCTGACTTTGCTGTTTCGGACCCTGGAAAAAATTGACCAGGAAAAGGCCCAGCTGACGGAGCTTTGTGCGGCCAGGGAGCAGGAACTGCTCTCCCTCCAGGCCCAGCAGAAACAGGTGAAGACGGAGCTCCAGGAACTGAACCAGAAGATCCAGGAAAAGGAAGACGCCTATTCCCAGTATCAGGAAGAAATCCTGGCCAAGGAGCGGGAAATTGCTTCCTACGGCCGTCAACTGGCGGTGTACCAGGAGCGGCTGGAACAGGGGAAAAACCGCCTGGAACAGCTGGCCAAGGCCAAAAGCAGGCTGGAAGGCGAGCTGGAAATCAGCCAGCGGAACCTTTTGACGGTAACGGAGGAGTACGACCGGCTGGAAGGGGCGGAGGCCCGGGCCCAGAAAAAGCTGGCTGTTGCTGGGGAAGAAAAGAATCGGCTCAGCCAAGAGGTCCAGGACGCCCAGGATAAGCTCAAGACGTACCAGGACAAGGCGTTTGACAGTATGCGGGAACTGGTGATGGCCCGGAACACGCTGACGGGAATCTGCCAGGAGCAGGACCGGCTCCACCGGCAGCAGGAACAAAGCAAGGAAAAGCTTGCGGCGGGGGAAGCCCAGGTGGCCGAAGCCCAGCAGGCAGCCCAGGCAGCCCAGGAGGAACTCCAGGGGCTGGCGGACCGGCTCACCAGTCTGGAAAAGCAGAAAAAGACCCTGGAAGAAGAACTGCTGGCTGCGGCGGAGGACTACCGGAAGGAACACGAGCTGGTGGAGGCCAACCGCCGGAGCCTGAACCAGAAAAAAGCCCGGCTTCAGGTGCTGTCCAATATGGAACGGGAGCACGAGGGGTTCAGCAAAGGGGTTAAGACCGTGCTGGGGGCCAAGGCTCCCTGGCGGGCCCAGGTATACGGGGTAACGGCGGAGCTGTTCCACGTGGAAGACCAGTACGTAACGGCGCTGGAAACAGCCCTGGGAGGCGCCCTGGGAGGCGCTTTGCAGAATATCATTACCCAGGACGCCCAATCGGCCCGAGATGCCATTGGCTACCTGAAACGGCAGCAGGGCGGCCGGGCTACGTTCCTGCCGCTGGACACCATCCGGCCCCGGTCCCTTTATGGGAAGGAAAAGGAAGCCGCGCAGGCCAAGGGTATTGTGGGGGTCGCTGCGGACCTGGTAACCTGTGACGAAAAGCTGCGGCCGGCGGTGCAGTTCCTTTTGGGAACGGTGCTGGTGGCAGAAAACCTGGACGATGCATTGGCAGCTGCCCGGAAGGCAGATATGCGGGTGCGGATTGTGACCCTGGACGGGGACGTAATCAGCGCCGGTGGGTCCATGAGCGGCGGCCAGAAGCAGCAGGGAAAGAGCTTTTTGGCCAGACGGCAGGAAATCGTCCATCTGACGGAAGAAGTCCAGGGACTGGAGAAGCTGCTGCAGCAGCAGGAAAAGGAACTGGACGCTATTACCCAAAAGGGGAAGGAGCAGCGACAAGCCCAAGACGATTGCCTGGCGGAGCTCCAGAAACTGGCGGTGCGCCGGGCGGGCCTGGAAACCCAGGCGGAGCAGAAGCAAAAGGAGCGGCAGGAAAAGCAGGAAGCTCTGGAACTGCTGCGGGAAGAAAAACGCAGCCAGACGGCAGAGTTTCTGAAGCTGGTGGAGCAGCGCAAGCAGCTGGAGCCCCAGGTAGCGGCTATGGAACAGGCGGATGCCCGTGAAAAGAGTGAGTCCCAGGAACTGGAGGCCCAGCTGGGCAAGCAGCGGCAGGACCTGGAGCAGGCCAGCGGCCGGTACCAGGATGCCCTGGTGGAGGCCAGCGGCCTAAAGACCCAGCTGGAAGCCCTGAACCAGCGGATCCAGACCATGGACAGCTACGAGGAAAAGACCCAGCAGGAGCTGTCGGACAACGAAGCCCAGCAGGCGAAACAGGTGCAGAGCCAGAAGGACAGCGAAGCGGCCTGCCAGAAGCTGGCAGCCCAGGCAGAAGCTCTCAAGGCAACGCTGACGGGCACCGAAGACGCCAAGGCCCAGTTCCTGACGGAGCGGGAAGCCCTGGCCCAGGAAAAGACCGGTACTGAGGAAAAGCTGGCCAAACTGGCCGGCCAGGAAGAAGGCGTCCGGCAGAAAATCCGCAGCGTGGAAATGGAGCAGGTCCGGAAGGCTACGGAGCAGAGTCATTGCCTTCAGCAGCTCCAGGAAACCTACCAGGTGACGGAGGAAGAGGCCCGGAACAAGAGCCTCAAGGACGTGGAAACCGGGGACCTGCACCGGCAGGAGAACCAGCTGTCCGGGGACCTGGAGGCCATGGGTGCGGTGAACCTGACGGCGGAGGATGAGTACCAAACGGCCAAGGAACGGTATGATTTCCTGAACCGGCAGTACGAGGATATGACCGCTGCCAAGGAGCAGCTGGAAACCGTTATTGCCAGCATCAACTCCGATATGGCCCGGCGTTTTAGGGAAGCCTTCGCCAAAATCAACAGCTATTTTGCAGAATGCTATGAGCAGCTGTTTGGGGGCGGAAAAGCCCGGTTGCGTATTTTGGACGAAAATCATATACTGGAATCAGGCATTGATATTGAGGTGCAGCCCCCGGGAAAGAAAATGCGGAACTTATCCCTTTTCTCCGGCGGGGAACGGGCCCTGACCGTTATTGCCCTCTTGTTTGCCCTGTTAAAATACCAGCCGGCGCCCTTTGTCATCTTAGATGAAATTGATGCGCCCCTGGATGAAACCAATATTTCCCGGTTCGCCCGTTTTCTGCGGGAGTACGGGGAGAAAACCCAATTTATCGTGATAACCCACCGGAAGGGGACGATGGAGGCGGCGGACGTACTCCATGGGGTAACCATGGAACAGTCCGGTATTTCCCGGATCCTGTCGGTGAAGTTGTCGGAGGTGGCGGAAGCATGAGTTTTGTAGAACAACTGAAAGATGGCTTGAGCAAGACCCGTAAGAATTTTACGGATCGGATGGAAGACCTAATCGGCGTCAGCGTGGAGCTGGACGACGATTTTATGGATGAAATGGAAATGATTCTGGTGGCCGGGGACGTAGGGGTCAAGACTACGGAAAAAATCATGGCTGCCTTGCGGAAGGCTGCGGCTACCCGGGAAATCAAATCCCCGGCGGAAGCGCTGCCGTTCTTGAAAAACTATATTGCCAATATGCTAAAGACCACGGGTCCCCGGATGCATTTTTCCGGCCATCCGTCCATTGTGCTGGTAGTTGGCGTCAATGGGGTGGGGAAGACCACCACCATTGGCAAACTGGGCAATTATTACCGGCTTATGGGGTATAAGGTTATGCTGGCAGCAGCGGATACTTTCCGGGCCGGGGCTACCGAGCAGCTCCAAATCTGGGGCAAACGGGCCCAGGTGGATGTAATCGCCCATGGTGACGGGGCGGACCCGGCTGCGGTGGTGTACGACGGCCTTCAGGCGGCCATTGCCCGGAAAGCCGACGTACTGTTTGTGGATACCGCTGGCCGGCTTCACAACAAGACCAACCTGATGAAGGAACTGGACAAGATTTACCGGGTAATCCGGAAGGAAGTCCCGGACGGTCCCCACGAAACCCTGCTGGTGCTGGATGCCACCACCGGGCAGAATGCCATTTCCCAGGCCAAGATTTTCCTGGAGACGGCCCATGTGACCGGGGTGGTGCTGACCAAACTGGACGGCACGGCCAAAGGCGGCGTGGTTATCGCCATCAAGGAAGAACTGGGGCTGGACGTGAAATGGATTGGGATTGGGGAAGGTATGATGGACTTCCGTCCCTTTGATCCCCAGCAGTTTGTGGATGCCCTGTTCAGCAGAGAATAATAAAGCGAAAAAATCAAAAGGGGCTGTGAAAAAATAAAACTTCCTCAGTCATCCCTATAGGATGACAGCCCCTTCACGCTTGAAGGGGCCGTTCAGACCCATCAGGTTCCCAGTGTTTAACAATATTTGCACTATAGTTCAGACATAAGCTGACCAGTAGTGGCCTAGTATGCCTCCTTCAAGCGTGGTGTGCTCCCCGTCAAGTAGACAGTTCCTAATAATATAAACCTCTACGCCGCCATTTGGTAGCTATTATGTTTTTGCATAGGGGTCAAACGGCCCAAATTCCGCTGCAAACGGCTACTGTTGTAATACTCCATGTAGTTATTAATCATCGTTACCAAAGCTTTACGGCTGTCGAAGTCACGAGTATAGTACCGTTCTCTTTTCAGCATGCCCCAGAAGCCTTCCATCGGGCCATTATCAATGCATTTTCCTATCCGTGACATACTCTGCGTCATACCAGCATCTAGAATCATCTTGCGGAAATCCCTGCAGGTGTATTGGAATCCCCGGTCAGAGTGAAACAGGGGATGCGCGCCAGGGTTTTTCAACAATGCCTTATTGAAGGTATTGAATACCAAATTTTTATCGTTCCGGTTGCTTATCACATAGGAAACAATTCGTCTGTCATACAGGTCAATAATCGCGCTCAGATATACCTTATGCACAACTACCCCCTCATAGTAGTGAAATTCTGAGACGTCAGTACACCATTTCTGGTTAGGGGCATCGGCTTTAAATTCCCTATTCAAGATATTTTCTGCAATGTATGCAGGATCTATTGCACGCTGGGTGCAGCCCTTAGGGGCATATTTAATCGTAGACTTTATATTTATCACTCGACAAAGATGAAGAACGCGACCGTCACCAATTGCTATTGGTTTCGTGTCAGGATAGATCTTCTTATTTGGGGCTCGTAAGTCATCAGCTATTCGTCTGTACCCTTTAGCTGGGTCAGCCTTGTATATCTCTTCTATTCTTTTAGCAATTTCCTTGTCGTCAATTTCGCGTGCTGAAGGCTCTCTATGAAGCCATTTGTAGTAGCCGGCCCGGGACACTTTTCCCAATTTGCACAGGCCAAGAATAGGGTAATTCTTTTCAGCGTGCAGTTCTTTAATGGCTTCATAAATGGCTCCATATCTTATTTGTGTGAATCCCGCCTCCTTTCCACAATATCGAGTTTTTTTAGGAAATCAATCTCCATATCCTTGGCTTTGAGTTTTGCATTAGCCAGTTTGAGTTCAGCTTTCATACACTCATATTCTGTAGGGGCTTCTTCAGGGACTTCTACTGGCTTCCTGTGTCCGCGCCCATCTATGAGTCCTTCGGTATTGTACTTATTATATTTTAAGACGTAATTTCTGACTTGCTGGTAGGAAACCTTAAACTTTTCAGCGGTTTCATGGTAAGCATTCCCGTTTTCAATGCAGTATTTTACGATTTCAACGCGCTCGTCAAAGGTCGTTTGTCTAGCTTTAGTCATGATCTTGGCACCTCCAGTACCCGAACTTTTTAGTTCCTCATGACTATTATACTTCTTTAACCAGTCTCTGATTTGACGAGAACTTTTTAATCCGTATTTTTGTACCAGCTGGGACATAGTCGTTTCGCCCTTAAGATATTCCTCTACGCATTGGATCTTAAGATCAGCAGAATAACTTTTAACCTGTCTTTTGTTAAATACCTCAGGACCATTTCCTATATATTCATCTACCCAATACTGTACTGCTTTCCAGTGAACCCCTAACCTTTTTGCAGAAACCATTGGTGATTCTTCATGAGCAAGAACAGCTTTGACAGCCTTTAATTTATCCTCTGCACTGACTTTCGATATAGACATTTTACATACTCTCCTTTCAACGAATCCAGGAGGTTTAACTATATGCCAGTCTACTTTATTCATAGCATACCAGCGTGAAGGAGGTGGGGACCGCAGGGCCTCGGAGAAAGTTTTGAGGTTTGGATACGGCTAAAACGAACAATAAAAATGGCTTGCGAACTCAAACTAGTTCGCAAGCCATTTTTTCACAGCCCCTTTTTTGCTGCCGGTCAACTTAGGAATCCAGGGCAGCAATCAGGGCATAGAGTTCTTTTTTCAGTTGGGCCATTTCCTCCGGGGAAAAGAGGGTTCCCTTTTGGTTCAATTTGCAGGTCATGGCGTGGGGAATGGTTTTGGCCTTGTCCCGGAGCGCCAGGCCCTGGTCCGTAAGGGCGGCAATAAGGTTCCGTTCGTCCTGGGGGTCCCGATAGCGGCGGATATAACCGGCGGCCTCCAGCTTTTTTAACACTGGGGTCAGAGTACCGGAATCCAGGTACAGGCGTTTTCCCAGCTGGTGCATGGAAATCTCCTTTTCTTCCCACAGGACCATCAGCGTCACGTACTGGGCGTAGGTCAGGTCCAGGGCTTTGAGCAGGGGATGGTAGGCCGCCACAATTTTTCGGGCTGCGGCGTAGAGGGGGAAGCACAGCTGGTTTTGCAGCAGCAGGCCGGCGTATTCGTTTTCTGAGGTCATGGCAATCACCTTGCATCCTTTCGTTGTTTAGAATTATTGTAACGGATAAAATTTATCACGTCAAATTAAATTTTAAAAAATAGTATTTGACAAAATTAAATAACACGTTATAATAAAGACAGAAAGTGATTAGCAGAAAGTCAGCCAAACAAAAAGCGGAGCTGCGGTGCGCAGCTGCCGGAACCTGTAAGGAGGATTTGTAATGAACGTATATGATTTTGTTGTTAAAAATAAAAAAGGTGAAGACGTTTCTTTGAAGGATTACCAGGGCAAGGTGCTGCTGATTGTGAACACTGCCAGCAAATGCGGTTTTACGCCCCAATTTAAGGAACTGGAAGAACTGTACAAGAAGTATCAGGACAAGGGCTTGGAAATCCTGGGCTTTCCCTGCAACCAGTTTGCCGAACAGGATCCTGGCACCAATGATGAAATTGAACATTTCTGCCGGGTAAACTACGGGGTTACCTTCAAGATTTTTGCCAAAGGCGATGTGCGGGGCGAAAATGCCCAGCCGCTGTTCAAGTACCTGACCCAGCAAAAGGGCTTCAAGGGCTTTGATATGAGCCATCCTGTGGCTGCCGGCCTGGTGGATGCCCTGAAGAACCACTTCCCGTCCTACCTGGAAGGGGACGGCATCAAATGGAACTTCACCAAGTTCCTGATTGACCGCAGCGGCAATGTGGTGGAACGGTATGAACCCACCACGGTTCCTTCTGCCATCGCTGCCGATATCGAAAAATTGCTGTAAACGTTGCGAAGACTGCATTCTGGGGTACGCCTGGGATGCAGTCTTTTTTGTCTGGAAGGGAGCAGGGTAGGATACCCTGAGCGTACACTGTATACAGTATTTTAAGTACTTCGTATCTTTTAAAAAGTATACAGTATTATTTGCGTTACAATCGGTTTAAAATATTTACAAATAAACGCAATACGTGTATAATGCAAAACGTGTTCACTAGATTATACAAAAGGAAGGTTGATCATATGACAGTGCAAATCGGTATTTTAGGTTATGGTAATATTGGCAGAGGGGTGGAAACAGCTCTCTTGGATAACCCGGATGTAAAGCTGGCTGCGGTATTTACCCGGCGTGACCCGGCTCAGGTGAAAATTGCTACGGCAGGGGTGCCTGTAGTTTCTGTTAACGACATTGCCCAATGGACGGACAAAATCGACGTGCTGGTCCTGGCCGGTGGTTCTGCTACCGATCTGCCTGTACAAACTCCTAAATACGCTTCCTTGTTTAATGTCATCGATACCTTTGACACCCATGCCCATATTCCTCAGCATTTTGCTGCAGTAGATGCAGCTGCCAAGGCTGCCGGCAAGGTGGCTATGATTTCTGTAGGCTGGGATCCGGGCCTGTTTTCCCTGGCACGGTTGTATGGCAACGTACTGCTGCCGGACGGCAAGGATTATACCTTCTGGGGCAAGGGCGTATCCCAAGGCCACTCTGATGCCATTCGCCGGATTAAAGGGGTAAAGAACGGCAAACAATACACCATTCCTGTGGAGGCAGCCCTGGAAGCGGTAAGAGCCGGCAAGAATCCGGAACTGACCACCCGGCAGAAACATACCCGGGAATGCTTCGTGGTGCTGGAAGAAGGCGCTGATGCTGCCAAGGTGGAAGAGGAAATCAAAACCATGCCCAACTACTTCTCCGATTACGATACTACGGTACACTTCATCTCGGAAGAAGAATTCAACAAAAATCACCAGGGCTTTGCCCATGGCGGTTTCGTATTCCGTTCCGGCAAAACTGGCGTGAACAAGGAAAACAACCACGTGATCGAATACCGGCTGACCTTGGATTCCAACCCGGAATTCACCGCTCATGCAGTGATTGCCTATGTAAGAGCCCTGGCACGGCTGGCCAAGGAAGGGGCAACGGGCTGCAAGACTGTATTCGATATTGCTCCTGCTTATTTGAGCCCTCTCAGCGGCGAAGAACTGCGGGCCAAGATGCTGTAAAGCAACGAAAAAGAAAATCCGGCTTTCCTTTGGGAGAGCCGGATTTTTTTCGTTGCTTTATAGGAGATTCAGGGCAAACAAAAAAGACAGCAACCGAAGTTACTGTCTTATTTTTTAAGATGGTCGGGGCGACAGGATTCGAACCTGCGGCCTCCTAGTCCCGAACCAGGCGCGCTACCAAACTGCGCTACGCCCCGACAACACATTAATAGATTATAAAGGCTATTCCTTAATTTGTCAATTGGTATTTGCCAAAATCTTGATAAATTTTTAAGCGGATTTCAAAGGGCCTCTCCCAGGGGAGGCCTACGGTAAAGTCCGCGTTTTGCAGGTAGTAGGCGTCGGTTCCGTCCTGGTAGTAGGGATATTTCCGGCAGTACCACAGCAGCAGCTTGTTGTAGATGCCCAGTTCCCGGGCAATGTAGAACAGGGTCTGCCGGGCGTAGGGGTCGGCGTCCTGGGGATTTACTCCGTTAAGGTCCTGGAGCTCGGCCATGTGGGGGCGAATCAGCTTCTGGTAGGCCCAGTCGTCCAGGAACCGGGCGTAGTTGAAGCGGAAGTTGGCGCTGTACAGGCCGGGCAGCTGGTCCTTGGGCAGGCGCTTTGCCTGGCCGGTGACAATGGTGCCCTGGGCTGCGGCGGTGCCAATGGAATTGGAAGCCGTATTCCAGCCGGAATAGGACAGCAGCTGGGGCAGGGGCGTGCCATTGGCCGCCAGGTGGGGCAGGATGCAGTCCCCGGCTGCAAAGCGGGTGGACAGGTCCACCAGGGCTACGGGTTTTTGGGTCATGAGCAGTTTGATATTCTCAGCAATTTGGGTGTAGTTTTCCTTCTTTTCGCTGCCGCAGTGGATGAACAGCACAAAATCCGCCTGGTCCAGGGAATCCGTTTCCACGCCGCCTGCCAGCTGAATCTTGTCCGAAGCAATCTGGCCCAGGGTCTGGGGCACAAAGTGGAGGGTGTAGTCCCGCATTTCGGGGGTGCCGTACATTACCTTGATTTTGGGCTGCCAGTGATTGCTGCGGGTGTAGATCCGAGAAATGGCCAGGGCCCCCAGCTCATCGGCTCCCTGGGAGGTATAGATGGGGGGATGTTCGTCGTATTCCTTGAGGTAGGCTGTAGCGTTGTGCCGGTTATGGTTGGGCAGGCCGTAGGGCTGGGCGTCGTCCTGACCGATGACCAGGTCCGTGAGGTTTTCTTCTGTAACGAACTGGATCAGTTCCTGGTTCAGCCGGTCGTTGTTCTGGTACAGGGTAATGTATTTCCACTTCAAATCCATGGGAATCAGGGCCTTGACTTCTTCGTACAGGGCATGGTCATAGGGCAGGCCCTGGAGCTTTTTGTCCATGTTGATGGTCCAGGTCATGAGATGCCACTGGTACCACCGGTCAGGGAGCACATGGTCGCTGATCAGCAGCCGGGGGATGATGCTGTACAGGTAGTACTGCTTGTCCGGATAGGTTTCTTTTAAATCGGACAGGTAGGTGAACAGTTCCCCGGCCTTTTCTTCATCTACCTGGTGAATCCGGGAGTGGAGAAGACCGCCGAACAGGATCAGGTCCGTGGAAATGATAGCTCCCTGCTGCTGGGGCAGCTGGGCTTCCAGCCAGGTTTTCAGGGCAGGAATATTGGCCGGCTTTTCGTACCAGTCCATGATATTGTCCGGAGGTGCGGTAACGGAAATCCCTGCCAGGGCACCCAGTTCCACGGTAAAGTCCCGGCAGGGCGGCCGGTTGTCAATGGGCAGCAGGGCCCAATGGGCTGTAGCTGGTACGGGCGGCGGTGTATAGTTCTCCCCCCGGGGCGCAAGGCGGCCGTGGAGCAGAAGGCCGGCTGCGGTGCAAAGCACTGCCAGGGCAAGCAGGGGTTTTCGTTTCACGGGGAAGGCTCCTTTTCTTATAGAATGGTATCATTATATCGTAAGTGCCAGAAAATGACTACACTTCCCCGGGAAAACGGGGGGAGGGGTGCAAAAAATTCCGCACAATTTGTGTACACCCAGGTTTTTTCTTGCACCAGGAACGGGTACAGTTTATAATTGATTTGATATCTCACGAAAGGAAGTGGCGCAGATGCGCATTATTACCGGCAAGGCCAGGGGCCTGAAACTGGTTACTCCCAAAAATTATCTGGTACGCCCCACTTCCGATAGGGTAAAGGAAGCCCTGTTTAGCATTATCCAGTCCCGGCTTCCTGGAGCAGTGGTGCTGGATGCCTTTGCGGGAACCGGCAATCTGGGCCTGGAAGCCTGGAGCCGGGGTGCAGCCAGTGTGGTGTATTTTGACAAGAGCCGGGAGAGCCTGAAACTGGTGAAGGCCAATGTGGAAAAGGCCCGGGCCCAGGAGGCGGTGCGGCTGATTCATACGGACGCCGTCAATGGCCTGGCTATATTGGAGCAGGAACACCAGCAGTTTGACCTGATTTTTTCGGACCCGCCCTACAACAAGGGCCTTAACGAGCTGGTGTACAAGGCACTGCTAAAGCGTCCGGTGCTGAAACCCGGCGGCCTTTTGGTGTTGGAACATTCCCTGGAAGAGGATCCAGCCCAATATGTGGAGGAAGGGACAGAAATCCGAACAGAAAAGTACGGAGACACGAAAATATCTTTAATTAGGTGGAAATCGTAAGCTGTTTTTGTTATAATGAGATTTAGCAAATCTTGCTGCTATTGGAGGTTTAACGTGCGGAAAGCCGTTTGTCCGGGTAGTTTTGACCCGGTTACCATGGGCCATTTGGATATTTTTGAACGAGCCAGCAAAATGTTTGACGAGCTGATTGTCAGCGTATTCGTCAACCCCGCCAAGGACAAAGCCATGTTTTCCATGGAAGAGCGGGTAGCCATGATCGAGAAAGCGACCGCCCACATCCCGAATATCCGGGTTACCAGTTTTTCAGGGCTTTTGAACGAGTTCTGCGAACAGGAAGGGGCCAAGTTTATTGTACGTGGCTTGCGGGCATTCACTGATTTTGAGTACGAATTCCAGCGCGCCCTGCTGATGAAGGAAATCGATAAGAATTTGGAAACGGTCTTTATTATGACCAACGCGAAATATTCGTATCTCAGTTCTTCAGGGGTGCGGGAAATGGTGTATTTCGGCGGCAACATCACCGGTTTTGTACCGGAATGTATTCAAAATGAAGTCATGCAGCGCGGAAAAGCTCGCTAATGATTTTCTCTATTACATTAAGGGAAGGGATAGATGGTCATGGAATTAGACAAAATCTTGGACGAAATGGAAAGTATTCTGCAAGAGGGATTTCGGATTCCCTTAACCAGCAGATTGATTGTCAACGAAAATGAACTTACCATGGTAATGGATAAGCTGCGGGCTGCTGTACCTCAGGAAATCAAGAGAGCCCACGACCTGCTGGAAGAACAAAAGAGCATTATCGAAAAATCCCGTACGGAAGCGGACCACATTGTGGAACAGGCTCATGCCGAAGGCAACCGGATTGTGGATTTGGCCAAGGCTGAAGCTGACCGCCTGGTACGCCAGGAAGAAGTGGTAAAAGCTGCGGAAAACAAGGCCAACCAGATTCTGGCTGAAGGCCAGCAGTATGACCACGATATGCGGGCTGCTGCGGAAGCTTATGCCAATAAGCTGCATAGTGAATCCATGCAGTATGCGGTAGATGTCTTCAGCTACCTGGAAGAAAACCTGAACAAGACCCTGAAAGCTGTTCAGGAAAATGGAGATGCCCTGAAGGCCTCCTATCCGGAAGATCATCGGATTGAATCCGGTACTGACAGAAAATAATAGGTAAAACAAAGGACTGAGGAAAATCCCCAGTCCTTATTTTTATGGGTAAAATTGGCAGCTACAGGCGCACTGGCGGCAGGCGGTAGTCCAGGTCCGTGATCGTGCCTGTTTGCAGCAGCTGGTACAGGTTGGCGGCCCTAAGGTCCAGGGCAAGCTGGGCGGCAAAGGCGGCGGAAGGGGCCTTTGCCAGGGTGTTTTTGTTTACCTGGAGCACCAGGGGCAGCTGGGCCTTCTGCTTGAGCTGGCGAAGCAGCTCCTGGCCCCTGGGGCTAAAGCCCAATACCCGCAGGTAGGTGGGAGCAGCGTTGGCGCCCTGGCTAAAAGTACAGTCTGGCTGGGAGAGCAGCAGCTGCCACAGCAGCCGGCGAATCCGGGAAGGGGAGTAGCGCCGGGTGGCGCACGCTTCTACCAGGGCAGTAAAGGAGCCGGCCCGGCGGTGCTTGTACACCAGGTCTTCCAGGCCCTCGCTGGTAAGGCAGGCCGTGCGGATGGCCGCTGGGGAGGAGCATTCCAGGGTGTAGGAGAGCAGCAGGGACAGGCGGTCTTCCGGCAGACCGCAAAGCCCCTGGGCTAACCAGGTCCTGATCCAGGGCAGTTCGGCCTCGGGAAATTGCTGGGCGGCCCTTGGGGTTAACCCGTCACGTTTCAGCGCTTTGCGCAGGGCGGAGGCGCTGGCCAGGGTATCCTCCAGGGTGGTGCTGCCGTAGGCGCTGCCCTGGCGCAGGACGGGCAGGGGCTGAAGCTGGGGTGCCAGGCTGCCAATTGCCCGCAGGTATTCCAGGGCCAAAAGGTTGTTGGAGCCCTGGAGCAGGGCGGGGTAGCGGGGATTCAGCCTACCGTAGACCTGCTCCGCCGCCTTGGCATAGGATAGTCCCTGGGAAAGGGCAGCTTCCCACTGTACCTTGGCCGGCTGTTCCTTGGCCAGGCGCTCCAAGAGGGCCAAATTCGGAGTCTCACAGCCAAAGGACAGGTGGGTGACTACGCCTGTAGCCTGAAGGCAGGCAACGGCACCCCGGGCAAATTCCCGGGCGCTTTGGAGGCTGTAGACCACTGGCAGCTCCAGCACCAGGTCCACGCCGCCCAAAAGGGCCAGCCGGGTCCGTTTCCATTTGTCCCAAATAGGAGCCTCACCCCGCTGGGTCAGGCTGCCGCTGCTAACGGCGATGACAGGTGCGTCAGGAAATTTTTGCCGGACCTGGGAAAGCTGGTATTGATGCCCCTTGTGGAAGGGGTTATATTCTGCGATAATGCCGATGACGGCAGCTGGGTTCATAGGGGCCTCCTTAAAGAAAAGTTTGGGCCCGGGGCGAAAATCACTTTTTGCCCCTGCCTTGTATTCCTTTCTATTGTAGCGGCAGGAGGGGCGGCACGCAAGGGCGGAGGCCGGGGAAAAGAGACTGAATTCAGCCCGGAAACAATTCTTTTCTAGACATTCTGGGCTAACTTTGCTAAAATAGTTAGGTATTATAGAAAATGCGTAATACTGCTTGAAAACTCAGTAGTTGATCAGGAGGCAAGGGAATGAAGATTTTTGTTGTTAACTGCGGCAGCTCTTCCATCAAATATCAGCTGATTGATATGAATGATGAATCTGTCATTGCTAAAGGTTTGGTTGAACGTATCGGTATTGAAGGCTCTGTTTTGACGCATACGCCTGCCGGTAAGGACAAAGTAAGACTGGAAAGCGAGATCCCCGATCATGTAGACGGTATCAAAAAAGTACTGGCTGCTCTGGTTGATCCCAACCATGGCGTTATCAAATCCATGGACGAAATCGATGCTGTGGGCCACAGAGTGGTACATGGCGGCGAAATCTTCAGCGAATCCGTTGTCATTAACGACGAAGTACTGGCCAAGATTGAAGGCCTGAGCGATATGGCACCTCTGCATCAGCCGCCTAACGTAGCTGGTATCCGTGCCTGCCAAAAACTGATGCCCAACACCCCGCAAGTGGCTGTATTTGATACGGCTTTCCATCAAACCATGCCTCCTGTGGCTTATATGTTCGGCGTTAAATACGAAGAATACGAAAAGTACGGCATCCGTAAATACGGTTTCCATGGTACTTCCCACAGATTCGTAGCTGCTCGGGCTGCTGAAATGCTGGGCAAGGACATTGCCGATACCAAAATCATCACCTGCCATCTGGGCAACGGCTCCAGCATCACCGCTGTAGACGGCGGCAAATCCGTGGATACTTCCATGGGCTTCACTCCGCTGGACGGCGTTCTGATGGGTACCCGTACTGGTTCCATCGATCCTGCTGTAGTGCCCATTCTGATGAGCAAAAAAGGCCTGGATGCTGCTGCCATGGACAAATACATGAACAAGGAATGCGGCGTTTTGGGTGTATCCGGCGTTTCCAGCGACTTCCGTGACCTTGAAGATGCTGCTGCCAAAGGCAACGATAAGGCCCAACTGGCCCTGGATATGTTCTGCTATCAGGTAAAACGCTACATCGGCGCTTATGCTGCTGCTATGGGCGGCGTTGATGCCATCGTCTTCACTGCTGGTGTAGGCGAAAACGACATCACCACCCGTGCCAAAGTATGCGCTGGCCTGGAATTCCTGGGCGTGAAGATTGATGCTGACCGCAACAATGTACGCGGCAAAGACACCGAAATCAGCGCTGCTGATTCCAAGGTAAAGGTATTTCTGATCCCCACCAACGAAGAATTGGTTATCGCTCGGGATACCAATAGACTCTGCAAATAAGAAAATGTTTTCGGGCTTTTGCTTGACAAAGGGTGAAAGCCTAGATATAATGTAACGGTTGATAATATGATCAAAATCAATGTAGCAGAAATCAAAAAGAAACTCGTAGGGTCTGAATCTTTTCAGTATACCCTGACCGGCAAAGAGTTAAATATCCTGCCGGAAGATGCGGAACTGCAAGGTCCCATTACCATAGAAGGTACCCTGGCCAACGGCGGCGATGTGCTGCTGCTGACGGCCACGGAGAACTTCACGGTGCGGGGAACCTGTGCCCGCTGCCTGAAGGATGTGGTACTGGACCTCACCGCCAAGGTGGACGAACGGTACTATCCGGAAGGAACCCCGGGGCTGGAAGAGGATGCCTTTACCTATAAGTTTGATGTGGTTGATGTTACAGATGCTTTAAGGGAGTCCCTGCTGCTGGCCATACCTGCCAGAATGCTGTGCAAACCGGACTGCAAAGGGATTTGCCCTGTCTGTGGAGCGGATCGCAACGTGACGGAATGTCATTGTGATACTCGGTCCATCGATCCCAGGCTGCAGGCTCTTGAGGCATTGTTAGAGAAATAGGTTGAGTTTAGGAGGTGTACGATAATGGCAGTACCAAAGAGAAAAATGTCGAAAGCTCGCCGCGATTCCCGTCGCGCTAATTGGAAACTGGCTGCTCCTGGCTTGGTTGAATGCCCTCAATGCCATGAGCTGAAGCGCCCTCACCATGTTTGCCCTGAATGTGGCTATTACGATGGTAAGGAAGTAGTGAAAGAAGCTGAATAAGGAATCCTGCGGGAGACCTGAAAAAATGAACGTCGCTCTATGGGGCGGCGTTCTTTTTTTTGCAGTGAATGCCGCTGCGTGCTTTCTAAAGGGATAAGGTTTCTTCTTTCGAAGTTTTGCATTATAATAGATGCTGGAGATATTTGGCTTAGGCAAAATATCCCTGGCTGTCTGCCGGAATTTCTTCTGGCGGGCCTAACCTTTCTGACAAGTGGGGAGGGATGCTGCAAAATCTATGAAGAAGCTGTAAATTATTGTAGGTTTTTTGTGCGAGCTATTGTATTTTGCCCGTTCTTTGGTATAATAGGCTCTAGTGTTATGACTAGGTACTAAAAGTAGGTGATAGAATGGGTTCTGCAGCACAGAAGAAGGCACGCCAACAGAGGCTTCAGCAGCTTTTGGACAAGAATCCTTTCTTGACCGACGAGCATCTGGCCGAAACCTTTCAAGTCAGTATCCAAACCATCCGACTGGATCGGTTGGCCCTGGGGATTCCCGAACTTCGGGAACGGACCCGTCACATGGCGGAAAACGCCCAGGAAAAATTGCAGGCCATCACCAGTGCCGATATTGTAGGCGAACTGATTGACCTGGACATCGGTCACAGCGGTATTTCCATGATGACCGTGGACAAAGAGATGGTTCTGGAGAAAACAGGCGTAGCAAGAGGGCAATACATGTTTGCCCAGGCCAATTCCCTGGCCTTGGCAGTAATTGACGCACCGGCAGCGTTGACCGGTGTGGCAAATGTGAAATACAAGATTCCTGTGTATACGGGTGCCATTCTGGTGGCCCGGGCCGAAGTGGTTCGGAAGCAGGAAGATAAATATACGATTTGGGTGAAAATCAGAAACAACCATAAGGAAGTGTTCCGGGCTAAATTTCTGATTGTTGCCATTCCGGAAAAGAGGAACCAAGAAGATGAAAATCGCAGTTGATGTAATGGGTACTGACTATGGCCCTCAGGAAATTATCAAGGGTGTACTTCAGGCTGTCAACGAATATGGCTGCGAGGTAGTACTGGTAGGAGATGAAGAAACCATCCGCCAGGCACTGATGCAGGAGCATCAGGAAAAGAATCCTAAGATTACCATTCATCACGCCAGCCAAGTTATCGAGATGAAAGATCATCCCGGCATCAGCGTGAAGAAAAAGAAGGACGCTTCCATTGTGGTGGCAACCCGCCTCCTGAAGGAAGGGGAATGTGACGCACTGGTTTCCTCCGGCAGTACCGGGGCTGCAGTGGCTTCTGCCCTGTTTGGCCTGGGCCGGATCAAAGGCATTGACCGTCCGGCCATTGCTACGGTGATTCCCAGCATTACCGGGGCTACGGTTCTGGTTGACTCCGGCGCCATGGTGGACGCCAAGCCGGAAAACCTGGTGAAAAGTGCTGTAATGGGTTCTGTGTACGCAGAACTGCAGCTGGGCCTTCCCAATCCCCGGGTAGGGCTGCTAAACATTGGGGAAGAGGAGACCAAGGGCAACGAGCAGTGCCTGGCCACCTACCCTTTGATGAAAGCGGACCCGCATATCAATTTTATTGGCAATGTAGAAGGACGGGACATCAACAAGGGTTCCGTAGACGTAGTGGTTTGTGACGGGTTTGTGGGCAACGTGGTATTAAAGACCATGGAAGGCCTGGGCTCTGCCATTGTGGATATTTTCAAGAATACCCTGAAGCGCAGCAGCGTGCTGGCCAAGCTGGGAGCCCTGATGATGAAACCGGCGCTTTACAGCATGATGAAGCAGATGGATGCTTCGGAATACGGCGGTGCTCTGCTCCTGGGTGTCCGTGCCCCCTTTATCATCTGCCACGGCAGCTCCAAGGCCAAGGCCATCAAAAATGCAGTGCGGGTGGCCATGGAACTGACGGAGAAAGATGTGGTAGGGCATATTCGTCAGACCATTATGCAGGACGAAGAAAGTGGTGAACTGTAAATATGAGCAATAAACCCAGTGTTGGCTTTTTAGGCATGGGCTATTATGTGCCTGAAAAAGTACTGACCAACTTTGATTTGGAAAAAATGGTGGACACCAGCAACGACTGGATTGTGGAGAGAACGGGTATCCGGGAGCGGCATATTGCAGCACCGGAACAGGCGACCTCTGATTTGGCCCTGATTGCTGCCCAGCGGGCGCTGGAAGATGCCGGCGTTGCGGCAGAGGAGCTGGACCTGATTGTGGTAGGCACCGAATCTCCGGATATGAAATTCCCTTCAGTGGCCTGCATTTTGCAGGACAAGCTTCACGCCACCCATGCGGCTGCCTTTGACCTGGCGGCCGGCTGCTCCGGTTTTGTGTATGCCTGCGGCATCGCCAGCCAGACCATCGCCTCCGGGCTGTACAAGAAGGTCCTGGTGGTAGGGGCAGAAACCCTGTCTCGGATTCTCAACTGGGAAGACCGCAACACCTGCATCATCTTTGGTGATGGGGCCGGTGCGGCAGTACTGGGCCAGGTGGAAGACGGCTACGGGATTTTGTCCGTGGACCTGGGCGCCAACGGGGCTGGGGGAGATTTTCTGAACATGCCTGCTGGCGGTTCCCGGAAACCTGCCAGCTACGAAACGGTGGCCAACAAGGAACACTCCATCCATATGGTGGGGTCCGAGGTCTTTAAGTTTGCCGTAAAGGTCATGGGGCACAGTACCCTGAAGGCCCTGGAAAAGGCCGGCATGACCAAGGGGGATATCGATTTGCTGGTACCCCATCAGGCCAATGTGCGGATCATTGCTTCCGCTGCCAAACGGCTGCACCTGCCTGAAGAAAAAATTATGGTTGATTTGGATAAATACGCCAACACCTCCGGTGCCTCCATTCCCATTGCACTGTGTGAAGCACGGGATCAGGGACGCATCCATAAGGGCGACAATGTAGTGATGGTGGGCTTTGGGGCCGGCTTGACCTACGGTTCGCTGGTGGTAAAATGGCAAAAGGACGAGGAGGCTAAAGGATGAGTAAGATTGCTTTTGTATTCCCGGGTCAGGGTTCCCAGACCGTGGGCATGATGAAGGAACTGTACGACAATTACGCCTGCGTCAAGGACGTTTTCAAGGAAGCGGACGAAGCCCTGGGCTTTTCCATGACGGACCTGTGCTTTAAGGGCCCGGAAGAACAGCTGCGGCTGACCTACAACACCCAGCCGGCCATTCTGACTTGCAGTGTGGCTGCCCTGAAGGTGCTGGAAGAACACGAAGTATTCCCGGACGTGGCTGCCGGCCACAGCTTGGGTGAATATTCCGCTCTGGTGGCTGCTGGTTCCCTGAAATTTGCCGATGCCGTACGGGTTGTACGCAAGAGAGGCCAATTCATGCAGGAAGCTGTTCCTGTGGGCCAAGGCGCCATGGCTGCCATTATTGCCCTGGATACGGAAAAGATTAAGGAAATCTGCAAGGAAGTACAGGACCGTACGGGTCTTGCTGTACAGCCTGTAAACTTCAACTGCCCGGGCCAGGTAGTTATCGCCGGTGCCACGGATGCAGTGCGGGAAGCCTCGGAAGCCCTGAAGGCAGCTGGTGCCAAGCGCGCCATTGTCCTGCCGGTCAGCGCACCTTTCCACAGCACCCTGATGCAGCCTGCTGCCGACCGTTTGGCAGAAGTGCTGGACCAGGTGAAAATTGCCGACGCCAAGATTCCGGTGATTGCCAACGTAACGGCCCAGCCGGAACAAAAAGGCGACGAAATCCGCAAAATCCTGGTTAAGCAGGCTGCCAGCCCGGTACTGTGGGAAGACAGCGTACGCTACATGATCCAGGCTGGGGTTACCACCTTTATCGAAGTGGGCCCGGGCAAAGTCCTGACGGGCTTTGTGAAGAAAATTGATCGCTCCTTTAGCGGCCAGAACGTAGAAGACCTGGCTAGTTTGGAAAAAACTCTTGCTTATTTAAAGGAGGTCAGATAAAATGAATTTAGCTGGCAAAGTAGCTTTGGTAACAGGCGGCTCCCGGGGCATTGGCCGTGCCATCGCCCTGACCCTGGCAGAACATGGCGCAGATGTGGCCATCAACTATGCTGGGAACACCGCTGCTGCTGAAGAAGTAGCCGCTGCCATTGAAAAGCTGGGCCGCAAGGCGCTGCTGGTACAAGGCAGTGTTGCCGATACCAACGGGGTTGCGGATATCGTTGGCCGTGTGGTAAAGGAACTGGGCAGACTGGACATCCTGGTGAACAACGCAGGGATTACCCGGGACGGCCTTCTCATGAGAATGAAGGAAGCCGACTGGGACGATGTGATGAACACCAACCTGAAGGGTGTGTTCAACTGTTCCAAAGCAGTACTGAGAACCATGATGAAGCAAAAAGGCGGCCGTATTGTAAATATGGCTTCTGTAGTTGGGGAAATGGGCAATGCAGGGCAGGCAAACTATGCTTCTGCCAAAGCCGGTGTTATCGGTTTTACCAAGTCCCTGGCCAAGGAAGTGGCCTCCCGGAATATCACCGTGAATGCGGTGGCTCCCGGCTTTATCGCAACCGATATGACCAGCGTGCTCACTGATGAGCAAAAAGCTGAAATGGCTTGCACCATCCCTCTGGGACGGGCAGGAGAGCCTCAAGATGTTGCCAACGCAGTTTTATTTCTAGTATCTGATGAAGCTGCTTATATAACCGGCCAGGTTTTAAACGTGGACGGTGGCATGGTAATGTAGTATGATTATGTGTTAGAGAGCTGGAAGGAGGTGAATAGGAATGAGCGAACAAAGTACTTTTGAAAAAGTAAAGGCTATTACGGTTGATCAGCTGAGCGTAGCTCCTGAAGACGTAAAGATGGATTCTACTTTTATTGATGACTTGGGAGCTGATTCTCTGGACATTGTGGAATTGATCATGGCTTTTGAGGAAGAATTCAACACTGAAATCCCTGATGAAGTTGCTGAAAAAATCCGCACTGTAAGAGACGCAGTAGAACTGTTGGATAAAGAAGACAAAAAATAATATCCCATTATTTTCGGAAGGTCCCTTACGGGACTTTCCGAGCTTTATCCATGATCTTTTTGATCTGAAATGGGGGATTGTTGTTGAAAGTGCCAGTGCTGAAGATTGGTGAAAAAGTAGCAACTATGCCTATCGTTCAAGGCGGTATGGCTATCCGCTTGTCCACGGCGCGGTTGGCGGCTTCGGTGGCCAATGAGGGCGGTGTGGGACTGATCGCTGCTTCTGGTCTGCCCTTTGATGAGCTGCGTAAAGAAATCCGTCTTGCCAGAAAGTTATCCAATGGCAAGGGAATGATTGGTATCAATGCAATGGTTGCCGCCCGTGAATTTAAAGGGCTGATAACGACTGCAGCCCAGGAAAAAGTCGACTTGATTGTGGCTGGGGCTGGTTTTTCCAGAGATATGTTTTCTGTCGGCAAGGAATATGATGTTCCTATTGTGCCGATAGTTTCTTATGCCAAATTAGCGAAAATAGCAGAGCGTCTGGGCGCTTCCGCTGTAGTGGTGGAAGGAACGGAGGCCGGTGGCCATCTGGGAACTCAGCGTTCGATTAAAGATATTTTGCCGGAAATCCTTTCGGTAGTGAAGATTCCCGTCATTGCAGCCGGTGGTGCTGTGGATGGCTATGATGTGGCAGAATTGCTGCAAATGGGAGCCAGCGGGGTTCAGATGGGCAGCCGGTTTGCTGCCAGTGAAGAATCCAATAGTGCGCCCATGCTGAAACAATTTTATTTGAAAATGACCAAAGATGATGTGGTTCAGATAGATAGCCCGGTGGGATTTAAAGGCAGAGCCTTATTGAATCCGTTCTCCAAGGCGGTATTGGAAGGTCATCCAACCAAGCCATTTAGCTGTGACAGCTGTCTGAAACATTGCTCCCGGAGTTTCTGCATTATTAAGGCTCTGACCCGGGCGCAGCAGGGAGATCTGGAAACAGGCCTGGTGTTTACCGGTGCAAATATGTGGAAAATTAAGGAAATTCTTCCCGTCCACGAGATCTTCAGAAGATTACGGGAAGAACTGAACAATTCTAAATAAGAGGTGATCCTTTTGAAACGTAGAGTGGTTGTGACCGGTGTTAGCGCCATTACTCCCATTGGTATTGGTAAGGATGAATTCTGGAATAACCTGATTGCAGGCAAATCCGGGATCGGCCTGATCACGCAATTTGATACCACTGACTTTTCCTGCAAAATTGCCGGGGAAGTTAAGGGCTTTGATTTCTCCGAATACGGCGACCGCAAGGAAGGCAAGAGAATGGACCGGGTTACCCAGTTCGCTGTTGCCTGCGGCAAAATGGCTGTAAAGGATGCTGACCTGGACCTGAGCAAGGAAGACGCTGTCCGGGTAGGTGTCTGCGTTGGCACGGGTATTGGCGGTATCCATACTTTCCTGGATGCAGCCAACAAATATGTAACCAAGGGCCCCAGCAAGATCAGCCCGTTCTTTATTCCTATGGAAATCCCCAATATGCCGGCTGCCCAGATTGCCATTGACCTGGGTGTCAAGGGCCCCAACACGGCCATTGTAACGGCCTGTGCTACGGGTTCCAACTGCATTGGTGATGCCCTGCGCATTATCCAATACGGCGATGCCGACATTATGCTGGCCGGCGGTACGGAAGCTGCTATTTCTCCCATTGCCGTGGCTGGTTTCGACAATA
The DNA here is from genome assembly GCF_900291475.1 of Acidaminococcus hominis. Lineage (GTDB taxonomy): Bacteria > Bacillota > Negativicutes > Acidaminococcales > Acidaminococcaceae > Acidaminococcus > Acidaminococcus hominis. The sequence goes on along the minus strand of NZ_OLMM01000002.1, from coordinate 215,236 downwards.
TGAAAGCGCTGTCCCGGAACAATGAACATCCGGAAAAAGCCTCCTGCCCCTTCGACAAGAAGAGAGACGGTTTCGTTATGGGTGAAGGCGCCGGCATTATTGTTCTGGAAGAACTGGAACATGCCAAGAAGCGCGGTGCCCATATCTACGCCGAACTGGTGGGCTATGGCTACAACTGCGATGCTTACCATATTACCGCTCCGGATCCCAGCGGCGAAATGCCTGCTGAATGCATGCTGGCTGCCATCAAAGATGCGGGCCTCACTCCGGATGATGTGGACTACGTCAACGCCCACGGTACTTCCACCCATCGGAACGACCTGAACGAAACCCTGTGCTGCAAGAAAATCTTCGGCGACCGGGCCAAAGACGTTCCCATGAGCTCCAACAAATCCATGACCGGTCACCTGCTGGGTGCTGCCGGCGGTGTGGAAGCTGTGGCTTCTGTACTGACCATTGAAAACGGCATTCTTCCTCCCACCATCAACTATGAAGATGTGGATACGGAAGAAGGCCTGGATCTGGACTACGTGCCCAATACGGCCCGTAAAGCAGAAGTCAATGTGGTACTGTCCAACAACTTTGGTTTTGGCGGTCACAATGCCTGCATCTGCTTCCGCAAATACCAGGACTAAGGGTTCCTGTGATGGAAGAAAAACGGCGTAAGGAGCTTGAGGAGTTCTGTCAGGGTTTGGGTATGACCATGCAGGACCTGGGCTTACTCAATACGGCTTTGACCCATACCTCCTATGCGTATGAGGCCAAGGTAAAACCCCGGCCAGAGCATAACCAGCGTCTGGAATTCCTGGGGGATTCCGTTCTCAGTCTGGTGGTCAGCACCCATCTGTACCGCCACTATCCCCAGCTGGATGAAGGGGAGCTTTCCAAATTCCGGGCCTTTCTGGTCTGTGAGGAAACTCTGGCACAGCTGGCTACGGAAATGCAGCTGGGTAAGCACCTGCTGCTGGGCAAAGGGGAACTGAACCTGGATGGGGAGGAAAATCCTTCCATTCTGGCAGACGCCTTTGAATCAGTACTGGGTGCCTATTATCTGGACCAGGGTTTTGCCCAGGCCACAGAGCTGTTAAACCGTCTGCTGATCCAGCGGATTCCCGAACTGACGGCCAACGGAATTGACCGGGACTACAAGACCCGGTTCCAGGAAGTGGTTCAGGAACATGGACCGGTGGATATTGTGTACGAACAGGTTTCCGCCGATGGTCCCAGCCATAACCGCACGTTTGTCATGCGGGTGCTGGTGAACCAGGTAGAGCGGGGACGGGGCCGCGGCCGGACCAAAAAGGAAGCCGAGCAGCGGGCTGCCCACGAAGCATTAAAAAAATAGGCTGAAGGTGTTCCAATTTCGGTTGGAGCACCTTTTCTTTTAGGAAGAAGGCGTTAACATGATACTGCCCGTATTCATTCCCCACCTGGGCTGTCCCCACCAATGTGTGTTTTGCAACCAGAGGACCATCAGCGGGGAAACGGAAAGCGGCCTGGGGGGGGCCCAACGGCAGCTGGCGGAGCTCAGTACCTGGGTGCGGCCCAGCCTGGAAAACCAGCTGGCCTTTTACGGGGGTTCCTTTACGGCCCTTGACCTGAAGCTGCAGCAGGCCCTTTTGGAGCTGGCCGAAACATATCGGGCCCAGGGTCTTTTTGGCAGCCTCAGGCTTTCCACCCGGCCGGACGCTATTGATAACCAGGAACTGGCTTTGCTAAAAACCCATGGGGTCACAGTGGTGGAATTGGGGGCCCAGTCCCTGGACGACCGGGTGCTGGCCCTAACGGAACGGGGGCACAGCGCCAGGGACGTATGGGAAGCCTCCCGGCTTATCCAGGCAGCGGGCTTTACCCTGGGGCTTCAGCTGATGACGGGGCTGCCGGGGCAGGACCGGGAAAGTCTGCTCCAGACCCGGGACCAGGTGCTGGCGATTCACCCGGAACTGGTACGGATTTATCCGGTGCTGGTAATCCAGGGCACGCCTCTGGCTGCGGCGTACCGGCAGGGCAGCTATCAGCCCCAGAGTCTGGAGGACGCAGTGGAGGAGAGCACCCTGCTTTACGACGCCTTTACTGGGGCCGGCATTCAGGTAATCCGCTTGGGCCTTCAGCCGGACAGGGAACTGTGCGCTCCCGGGCATATTCTGGCAGGGCCCTTCCACCCGGCCTTTGGGGAACTGGTGAAGTCCTACTCCATTCGTCTGAAAATTCTCCGGCAGATTGCATCTCTGCCCCCAGGAAACTATAATATGGTTATTACCTGTCCCAAAGGGCTGGAATCCATGGTCAGGGGCCAGCACCGGTCCAATCTCCGGTATTTTCAGGAGGAGCTGGGCCTGCCAGTAACTCTGGAGACAGGAGAAAAATTAGAGGTGAGGTTCTATGACCGAGAAACTGTATGAAACGGATTCCCTGTTAAAAGCATGTGATGCGGTGGTCATCTCCTGTGAACCCAAGGACGACCATTACGAAGTGGTCCTGGACAAAACGGTGATTTTCCCCGAAGGCGGCGGTCAGCTGTCCGATCAGGGCACGATTAAGGGTGTTCCGGTTTACTACGCCTCTGATGCAGCTGGGGAAGTGCGGCATTATACCCACAGCCCGCTGGAAGCTGGACAGAAGGTCCATGTGGTTCTCAACTGGGACCTGCGGCTTGACCGGATGCAGCAGCATTGCGGCGAGCATATGCTGTCCTATGCTTTTTGGAAAACCTGCGGGGCCAACAATGTGGGCTTCCATATGAACGAAGAAAGTGTTTTCATCGACCTGGACCAGGAAATTGACGAGGAAAAGGCCGCCAAGGCGGAACTTTTTGCCAACCAGGGCATTTGGGAAAATGATCCTATAACGGTCCATTATTTGCAGCATACGGAACTGGATCAATACCCCCTGCGGAAAAAGAACGAAAAGCTCCGGGGCACCATCCGGCTGGTGGACATCAAAAACGGGGATATCTGCACCTGCTGCGGCACCCATCCGCCCTATACGGGAATGGTAGGCGTTATCAAGATTATCCGCTTTGCCAAGCATAAGGGGGGCTCCCGGATCGAATTCCTCTGCGGCAAGCGGGCACTTGCGGCTATGCACCAGAGAAATTGCATTCTGGAAGAAACCAGCAATTTTCTGTCGGTGAAGACGGAGGAAGTGCTGCCGGCGGTGCAAAAGCTGCATCAGGAAATTGTTGACCTGAAGGGGGCCCTGCGCAGCAAAAACCAGGAGCTGCTGGAGCTGCAGCTGCCGGCCCTGCTTGCAAAGGCACCGGTATTTGGGGCTGGCACCAGGCTGCTGTTTATGACCCTGGAAGGCTCCAGTGCCGACGGGAAGAATGCCCTGAAGAAGTTGTCCTCCCTGGAAAATGTCCTGTGCTGCATTTTGGTAAAGGACGGCGCCCGGGTGATGTACCAGTTTGCCGTGAGCCCGGGTGGCTCCGGGGACTGCAAGGCTTATTGCCAAATGGCCAACCAGCTGTTTGGAGGCCGGGGCGGGGGCAAGGCCCAATCTGCCCAGGGCGGGGGCGAAGCCGGCGAGGACTGGCTGGACAAGGCGGAAACCCTGAAGCAGGAAATTTTGCAGGCAGTGCAGGCCTAATGAAGGCCGAAAACACTCTTGCAACTTTTGGAACACTTATGGTATAATCTAGAGCGGTTGTGAATTCACAGCCCCATTAAACACACACGCAGCGTCAGAACGCGGCTGTCCTCGGAAGGGGTTAAGCGAAAAATGAGCTGCGGAGGAAAAACAGGAGGAAAGAAAAATGGCAATTGTATCCATGAAACAACTTTTAGAAGCAGGTGTGCATTTTGGTCATCAGACCAGACGTTGGAACCCTAAGATGGCTCCCTACATCTTCACCGAAAGAAACGGCATCTACATCATCGACCTGCAAAAGACCGTTAAGAAGGTAGAAGAATGCTACAACTTCCTGCGTGAACTGGCTGCCAATGGCGGTACCGTTCTGTTCGTAGGTACCAAGAAACAAGCCCAAGGCGCTATCAAAGAAGAAGCTGAACGTGCTGGCCAATTCTATGTAAACGAAAGATGGCTGGGCGGCATGCTGACCAACTTCAAGACCATCCAAACCCGTATCAAACGGCTGCATGATCTGGAAAAAATGGAAGAAGAAGGCACCTTCGACGTTCTGCCGAAGAAAGAAGTTATCGTTCTGCGCCATGAAATGGAAAAATTGGAAAAATACCTGGGCGGTATCAAGAACATGAAGAAGCTCCCCAGCGCTCTGTTCGTTATCGATCCCCGCAAAGAACATAACGCTATTCTGGAAGCCCGTAAACTGCACATTCCTATCGTAGCTACCGTTGACACCAACTGCGATCCGGATGAAGTTGACTACCTGATGCCTGCCAACGACGACGCTATCCGTGCCGTACGCCTGCTGACCAGCAAAATGGCTGATGCCGTTCTGGAAGGCAAAGCCAGCGCTGTGGATGAAGAAGCCGTTGCTGCTGAAGAAGAAAACGCTGCTGAAGAAGCTGCTCAAGAAAACTAAGATAAATACATCCATTATACAGGAGGAATACTGATGGCAATTACCGCAAGCTTAGTAAAAGAACTGCGTGAACGTACCGGTGCCGGCATGATGGACTGCAAAAAAGCCCTGACCGCTACCGATGGTGATATGGACAAGGCAATCGACTACCTGAGAGAAAAAGGTCTGTCCAAGGCTGCCAAGAAAGCCAGCCGCGTAGCTGCTGAAGGCATTGTTGACGCTTACGTTGACGAAGCTAACAAAATCGCTGTCCTGCTGGAAGTCAACTGCGAAACTGACTTCGTGGCCAACACCGATGACTATAAAAACCTGGTTCTGTCCGTGGCCAAACACATCGCTGCCAACAAACCGGCTGATGTGGCTGAACTGGCAAACCAAACCTTCCTGGGCACTGACAAGAAAGTCAGCGACGTAATCACCGAAGCCATTGCCAAAATCGGCGAAAAAATCGACATCCGTCGTTTCACCGTTTACGAATATGGCAATGACACCGTTGGCCATTACATCCATGGCGGCGGCAAAATCGGCGTTCTGGTTGAACTGGAAGGCGGCGACGCTGAAGTTGCCAAGGACGTGGCTATGCACATTGCTGCAGCCAACCCTGCTTACCTGGATCGTACCCAAGTTCCTGAAGCTGAACTGGATCACGAAAAGGAAGTTCTGTCCGAACAAGCTAAAAACGAAGGCAAGCCTGAAAAAATCATTGAAAAAATGGTTCTGGGCCGCATTCAGAAGTACTACAAGGAAGTTTGCCTGGTTGACCAGGAATTCATCAAGGATCCGGATAAATCCATTGCCGGCCTGCTGAAGGAACACAATGCCAAAGCCAAGAGATTCGTTCGTTATCAATTGGGCGAAGGCATTGAAAAGAAACAGGAAGATTTCGCTTCTGAAGTAATGAGCTTCGTAAAATAACGACCTATAAGAGAACACTTAATGGTGTTCTCTTATTTATTAAGCTTGCATGAAGCGGCAAATTCAAATATAATAGCAAATAGACAACGGAGTTCTGTAGGAGGTAACGTTCAGTGTCGGCAAATAGAAAGTTCAAGCGCGTAATTTTGAAACTCAGTGGTGAAGCCCTGGCAGGCCCTAAAGGCTACGGGATTGATCCTGTTACGGTTGACAACATTGCAGCACAGATTCAGGCTGTACGGGAAAGCGGATTGGATGTGGCAGTCGTTAACGGCGGCGGCAACATCTGGAGAGGTCTCTCCGGCGCTTCTGAAGGCATGGATCGGGCAACGGCCGACTATATGGGCATGCTGGCTACGGTCATCAATTCCCTGGCACTCCAGGATGCTCTGGAAAACCGCGGGGTTGCTACCCGGGTGCAGACGGCCATTGAAATGAGAGCCATTGCAGAACCGTACATCCGGCGCAAAGCCGTTCGTCATTTGGAAAAGAACCGGGTCGTCATTTTTGCGGCAGGCACCGGGAACCCTTATTTCTCCACCGATACTACAGCTGCCCTGCGGGCTGCTGAAATCGAAGCAGACGCCATTTTGATGGCCAAGAAGGGTGTGGATGGTGTCTATGACAGCGATCCTGCCAAAAATCCCAATGCCAAAAAATTTGACCATCTGGAATACATTGAAGTGATTCAGAAAAATTTGGGTGTCATGGATTCTACCGCTATCAGCCTGTGCATGGATAACCACATTCCCATCGTTGTGTTCAACATCGACAAGGAAGGCAATATCCTGAAAGCAGCTGCCGGCGAAGAAATCGGAACCCTGGTAGGAGGATTTTGATGGCAACGATTGAGGAACTGCAAAAAGAGACCGAAGGAAAAATGGACAGAGCCATTCAAGCTCTGCTGACTGAGCTGGCCGCTATTCGTACTGGCCGTGCTACTCCTTCTTTGCTGGATCAGGTAAGGGTGGATTATTATGGAACGGCAACCCCTGTGAACCAGGTAGCCAACGTTTCCGTGCCCGAACCCAGAATGATTGAAATCAAACCCTGGGACAGAGGCCTGCTGAAAGATATTGAAAAGGCCATTATGACCTCTGATTTGGGTCTGAACCCCAGCAACGATGGTACTGTAATTCGCCTGAACCTGCCCATTCTGACGGAAGAACGCCGGAAGGATCTGGTGAAGGTAGTCAATAAAAAAGGGGAAGCCAGCCGGGTTGAAATCCGCAACATCCGCCGCGACTTCAATGACGCCATCAAGAAACAGGTAAAGGCCAAAACCATTACCGAAGATGACGCCAAGGACGCAACGGAAACTTCCCAAAAACTTACGGACAAGTACATCAAGAAAATTGATGATATTTTGGCCAAAAAAGAGAAAGAAGTTATGTCGGTGTGATGGAACTCTCCAAGGAAGTCCCGGATCTTCTGGCCCGTCCTCTCCCGTATGCTCTGGAGGTTTTGGAGCAGCAGGGCTGGCAGGTACAGGTGGTGCGGGCAGAGCCCTATTTTCACCGTGCTTCGCAAGTCTGGCAGGATGATCACGCTTATGTGTTGAAGCAGTGCATACTGTCTGACCATACATTACAATTAATTGTTGGTTGCAAATTTGAAGGGAGGTGTACTCAAGATGGCACACAAGATTAACCAAGACGATTGCATCGGTTGCGGTTCCTGCGCAGGAACTTGCCCCGTTGGTGCAATTTCTGAAGACAACGGCAAGTATAAAGTTGATGAAGCTAGCTGCATCGACTGCGATGCTTGCACCGGCGCTTGCCCGGTAGGCGCTATTTCTGCTGAATAAGCTGATAGCGGATTGCGCAGCCCGCGTTATGCAGGCTGCGCAAATTTTTTTATAGGGGGAAACGGTATGCTGAAAAAATTCTTCGGAAAAACGAATACTCTGCCGGAACTGCCCGACTACGGGTCTGTAGACCTGTCCAAGCTGGACGGAAAAAGAATCCCCCGGCATGTAGCCATCATCATGGATGGCAATGGCAGATGGGCCAAAGCCCAAGGCCAGCCCCGTACCTTCGGCCATGCGGCAGGGGCCAAGACCCTGCGCAAAATTGTAAAATTTGCCGATAAGCTGGGCATTGAGATTTTAAGTGTGTATGCCTTTTCCACGGAAAATTGGAAACGGCCGGTTACGGAGGTTCGCTTCATTATGGAGCTGCTCAGCCGGTATCTGACCATTGAACTGGAGGAGTTCCATCGCTACAACGTGCGGATTCGTTTTATGGGAAGCCGTGAAGGCTTGCCGCCGGTGGTGCTGGAAAAAATGGATCATGCCCTGGAAGTGACCAAGAACAATACGGGCATCATCTTGAATATTGCAATCAATTACGGCGGGCAGCGGGAAATCGTCAGCGCTGTGCGGGAAATTGCCGCACTGGTAAAAGACGGTACCCTCCAGCCGGATGATATAAATGAAAAAACGGTTGAAGACTATTTGAACACCCATGGCCTGCCTGCTCCGGACCTTTTAATCCGGACGGGGGGAGATCTGCGGGTCAGCAATTTTATGCTGTGGCAGATTGCCTATGCTGAACTTTGGACGACTCCTGCCTATTGGCCGGATTTTTCCGAGGAGATGCTGGTAGAGGCAGTGGGCAGCTTTCAAAAAAGGGACCGCCGATTTGGCGGCTTAACCAAGGCATAAGAGGCGAACATGGGACAAAGAATACGAACTGCGATTGTGGCCATTCCCATTGCTTTGTTTTTGATTAAAATGGGTGGTTTGTTTTTTGCGGCCGGGGTGCTGCTGCTGGGCCTGGTGGGCTGGCGGGAATTTGCCCGGATGCTCCAGGCGGCTGGCTTTAAGGTCTATGCCCTGACGGGCTGCCTGGGTACGGCTCTCCTGATACTGGCGGCCGGCCTGGGAATTAAAGCATTGCTGCTGCCCCTGGTGACCCTGTTTTCCCTTTTGGTAATGCTGGAAGGTCTTTATTTCTATGAGGAAGGCCATTGGCCGGAGAAGGTAGGACTTACCTGCATGTCCCTGGTCTATTTGGGCCTTCCTTTTGCCCATTTTATCCTGCTGAGGGAAATTACAGGACCGGTGCATACCATTCCTGTGTGGGGCGCCATGAGCCTGGGAGAAGCCCTTTTGTGGGTGGTGATGTTTGCCACCTGGGCCAGCGATACCTTTGCCTATTTTGGAGGACGGCTTTGGGGCAAGACAAAATTGGCTCCCAAAATCAGTCCCAAGAAGACCCGGGAAGGGGCCCTGTGCGGCTTTATCGGCTGCGTGGCTACGGTGCTGCTCATGGGCTGCCTGTGGCTGGGGTATGGGCTGCTGCCCATGCTGGTACTGGGCGTCGGCATCGGGATTTTCGCTCCTTTGGGAGACCTGGTGGAATCCATCTTGAAACGCTCCTGCGGCATCAAGGATTCTGGGAACTTCTTTCCCGGACACGGGGGCGTGCTGGACCGGTGCGACAGCCTGATTTTCTCCGTTCCCTTGGCCTACTATTTTATTACCCAGCTGCTGCTAGGGTAAAAGGAGTCGCCTATGAAGAATATTGCAATTTTAGGGTCCACGGGTTCTATTGGAACCCAGACCCTGGAGGTAGTGGCAGCCAATCCTGAGCGCCTGAAAGTAGTGGCTCTGGCTGCCCATAGTAACGTGATTTTAACGGCCGAACAGATTCGCCTGTTCCAGCCGGCCCTGGCCTGCCTGACGGATCCGGAAGCGGCGGCTCAGCTGGCCAAGCTGGACGTGGGCAAAACGGAAATCCTCTCAGGTCAGGAGGGGCTCATGGCCGTGGCTACCTACAGCGGTGCCGATACGGTGCTGGGGGCCATGGTGGGCTACGCAGGGCTGAAACCGACCCTTGCCGCCATCGCTGCCGGCAAGAACATTGCCCTGGCCAACAAGGAAACCCTGGTGGCGGCTGGCAGCCTGGTAATGGCTGCGGTAAAGCAGCAGGGGGTAGGGCTTACCCCGGTGGACAGTGAGCACAGCGCCATTTTCCAATCCCTTCAGGGGAACCAGCATAAGGATATCAAACGGATTCTCCTGACGGCTTCCGGCGGACCCTTCCGGGGGAAAAGCCGGAAAGAACTGGAACAGGTCACGGTCAGCCAGTGTCTGAACCATCCTACCTGGAGTATGGGCACCAAGGTGACCATTGATTCCTCCACCCTGGCCAACAAGGGCCTGGAAGTGATTGAAGCCCATTGGCTGTTTGATACGGCTTACGACAAAATTGTGCCGGTCATCCATCCCCAAAGCATTGTCCATTCTCTGGTGGAATACTGCGACGGGGCTGTGATTGCCCAACTGGGAGCAGCGGACATGAAGCTGCCCATCCAATATGCTCTGAGTTATCCGGACCGGTGGCCCGTGGCCTTTGACCAGCTTGACCTGGTGAAGGCCGGGAACCTGACCTTTGAAGCGCCGGATACGACGGTGTTTCGGGCTCTGCCTCTTGCCATTTCGGCAGGGAAGGCCGGGGGCATCCTGCCCTGCGCCTTTAACGCTGCCAACGAGGTGGCAGTAGCTGCTTTCCTGAAGGGGCAGATTTCCTTCCTGGAAATCGCCGACCTGATTGAACAGGTGCTGGAAAAGACTCCCCAGCAGTCGGTTCAGTCCTATGAAACCATTGTGGAAGCGGACCGGAAAGCCCGGGAAACCGCCGAAGCCTGGGTGGCCCGGAAAGGCCGGGAGGGAATCCCTTGCTGACAGTTTTGGCAGCCATTGTGCTGTTTGGTGTACTAATTACCGTGCATGAACTGGGCCACTTTTTGGCAGCCAAGGCCACGGGCATGCTGGTGACGGAGTTTTCCGTGGGCTTTGGCCCGCTGCTTTACCAGCGTCAGGTGGGGGAGACCCTGTATTCTCTGCGGATCATTCCTTTCGGGGGCTATAACCGGATTGCCGGTATGGAGCCTGGGGAGGAAGACTTGCCCCGGGGCTTTGGCAGCCGTCCCCTGTGGGCCCGGATGATTACCATCTTGGCAGGACCCTTTATGAATTTTCTGCTGCCAGTGGTGATTTTCTTTGGCATGTATGCCCTCTCCGGCATTGATATTCCCGTGGACCAGCCCATTGTGGGCTCCACCATGGCCGGGTATCCTGCTGAGCAGGCCGGCGTCGTGCCTGGGGACCGCATTGTGTCCATTAATGGCGTCAAGCTTACCCAGTGGAAGGAAATCAGTGAGCAGGTGCAGGCCAGCGGGCCGGTGCCCAGCAAGCTGGTGGTGGAACGGGGCGGCAAGGTACAGAACCTGACCCTGAAGCCCCAATACGAAAGCGAAACCAACCGGTATCTGATTGGTATTACCCCCAAACTGAACCATAAGGACCTGGGCCTTGTACAAAGTGCTTCTACGGCGGTGAAGGCAGTGAGCCGGATTACCGTGGGAATGCTGCAGGGCATCAAGCTGATGGTCACCCGCAAGGTATCGGCAGAGCTTTCCGGACCTATTGGGGTAGCCCAAATGGCTGGGGACGTAGCTGCCCAGGGCGCCATTCCTTATTTGGGCTTTATGGCGTTTCTCAGCATCAATCTGGCGGTTTTAAACCTGCTGCCCATTCCTGCCCTGGACGGAGGACAATTCCTGGTCCTTGTGGTGGAAGGCCTGCGGGGCAAGCCGCTGGCACCCCGGGCCAAGGGTATTATTCAGATGATTGGTGTAGGCTGCATCCTGTTTTTGACCATTTACGCAACGCTCCACGATTTGATTCACTAAAGGAGGTCGTACTGTGCTAAAACGCAGAAATGCCCGTGTGGTGCAGATTGGCAGCGTTTCTATCGGCGGCAGTTACCCGGTGGCTGTCCAGTCCATGACCAACACGAAAACCGAAGATATAGAAGCCACTGTAAAGCAGATTTACCAGCTGACGGCGGCAGGCTGTGAAATTATCCGCTGTGCCGTTCCCACTCTGGAAGCGGCCAAGGCATTAAAGACCATCAAGGCAAAAATCCATATTCCCCTGGTGGCAGATATCCATTTTGATTACAGACTGGCCCTGGAGGCCATCAATTCCGGGGTGGACGCCCTGCGGCTCAACCCGGGAAATATTGGGGGCCGGGACCGGGTAGAAGCGGTGGTGAAGGCCGCCAAGGAGCACCGGGTACCCATTCGGATTGGGGTGAATGCAGGCTCCCTGCCCAAGGACCTGCTGGCCAAATACGGTCATCCTACTGCCCAAGGGTTGGTGGAAGCGGCCTGGCGGCATATCCGGATTTTGGAGGAAATGGACTTCCGGGATATTGTGATTTCCCTGAAAGCCCACGATGTGCCCCTGACCCTGGAAGCCTATCGGCTGATGGCGCAGGAGTGCGATTATCCCCTGCATGTGGGAATTACTGAGGCAGGCACCCTCCACACCGGGCTCATCAAGTCCGCAGTGGGGATTGGCACCCTCTTGGCCGAAGGCATTGGGGATACCATCAGGGTATCCCTTACCGGGGACCCGCTGCCGGAAATTGACGCCGGTTTTGAAATCCTAAAGTCCCTGGGCCTTCGGGAGTACGGTCCCACCCTGATTTCCTGTCCCACCTGCGGGCGGACCAGTGTGTGCCTGGACAACATGGCCTCCCAGGTGGAAGCAAAACTCCGGGACATCAAGGAACCCATTTCCGTAGCCGTTATGGGCTGCGTGGTCAACGGCCCGGGAGAAGCCCGGGAAGCTGACGTGGGCATTGCCGGAGGCAAGAATGAGGGACTGATCTTCCGCAAGGGAGAAATTATTCGTAAAGTTCCGGAAGACCAACTGGTCGACCAATTAATGCTGGAAATCCAAAAAATATTGGCAGAAAGGAAGTAAATAGAATGCGCGTTTCCCAATTGTATGCACCCACTTTAAGAGAGGTTCCTGCGGAGGCGGTTATCGAGAGCCACAAATTGATGCTCCGGGCCGGTTATCTGCGCAAGGCTGCCGGCGGTTTGTATACCTACCTGCCCCTGGCCTGGAGAAGCATCAAAAAGATTGAAACCATTATCCGGGAGGAAATGGACGGAAAGGGTGCCCAGGAAATTATGATGCCCATTCTGCAGCCTGCTGAAATCTGGGAAGAAAGCGGCCGCTGGTCCGTCTACGGCGAAGAAATGTTCCGGATCAAAGACCGTCATGGCCGTCAATTCTGCCTGGGACCTACCCACGAAGAACTGATTACTACGCTGGTGCGGGACGACCTGCGTTCCTACCGCCAGCTGCCGGTGAACCTGTACCAGATCCAAAGCAAATTCCGGGATGAAAAGAGACCCCGTTTTGGCCTGATGCGCAGCCGGGAATTTATCATGAAAGATGCCTATTCCTTTGATGCCGATCCGGCTGGGCTGGATGTGGCTTATCAGAAAATGTACGATGCCTACAGCGCCATCTTTACCCGCTGCGGGCTGGAATACCGGCCGGTGGAAGCAGACAGCGGTGCCATCGGCGGCAATGCCACCCACGAATTTATGGGCCTGGCAGAAAGTGGTGAAGCCGGCATTGTGTACTGCGATACCTGCGATTATGCTGCGGACGTGGAAAAGGCAGAATGTGCTGCCCTGGAAGCTCCTGCAGAAGAAGCGCTGCCCCTGGAAACCCGGGAAACCCCTGGCTGCAACACCATTGAAGCTGTGTGCGAATTCTTAAAGGCGCCCATTCTTAAAAGCGTCAAGGCAGTGGCCTTTACCTCTGAACAGGGCAAGCTGATCCTGTGCTTTGTCCGGGGTGACAAAACTGTCAACGAAACCAAGGTGGCCAATGCGGTCGGCGTACCGGAAGTGGAAATGGCTCCCGATGATATGATTCGGGCAGCCGGCACTGTGCCTGGCTATATGGGCCCCATTGGCCTGGATACCAATAAATGCACCATCATCATCGACCAAACGGTGATGAATATGCACAACATCTGCTGCGGCGCCAACCAGAAGGACCTCCACTATGTAAACGCAGAACCCAGCCGGGATTTTGTGTATACCCTGGTAACGGATATCAGCACCGCGGTAGCAGGGGATAAATGCCCCCACTGCGGCGGCCACTTGCTGGAAGCCCGGGGCATTGAAGTGGGCCAGGTCTTCAAGCTGAACACCAAATACAGCGCCGCCCTGCACGCCACCTATCTGGATGCGGACGGCAAGGAACAACCCATGTACATGGGTTGCTACGGTATCGGCGTAGGCCGGACCCTGGCTGCTGTTATCGAACAGCACCACGACAAGGACGGCATCATTATGCCCAAAGCCATTGCTCCTTATCAGGTAATTGTGCTGCCGGTGAATACCCAAGATGCGGAATCCAACGGCAAGGCCGAAGAAGTGTATGCTGCCCTGAATGCTGCCGGCATTGAAACCCTGATTGATGACCGGGACGAACGGGCTGGGGTAAAATTCAAGGATGCCGACCTGATTGGGATTCCCCTGCGTATTGTAGTAGGTCCCAAGACCTTAAAGAGAAATGCACTGGAAGCCAAGCTGCGTGCTACGGGCGAAATGACGGATATCTCCCTGGAAGGAAATTACGTAGAGGCCATCAAGGCTCTCTTGGCAAAGGCTTTATAAGAAGCAGTTAGGCAGTAAAACGGCGTTAGGAGGGATTGTCATGTTGTGGGATGAACAAGTGCTGAGACTGATGCTGCGGATTCTGGTGGCCGCCATTTTGGGCGGGCTCATCGGTCTGGAGCGGAGTGCAGGGGACCGGCCGGCAGGGCTGCGTACCCACATTCTGGTGGCTACCGGTTCGGCCCTTCTGATGATTGTCTCCATTTACGGCGCCGATGGCTATACCCAGTACCGGGATCCTTCCCGGATTGCCTCCCAGGTGGTCAGCGGCATCGGGTTTCTGGGTGCCGGCACTATTCTCCATGAGGGCCTGACGGTGAAGGGGCTCACCACGGCAGCCAGCCTGTGGATTGTTTCAGCCATTGGTCTGGCGGTGGGCTGCGGGATGCTGTATCTCAGCATTCTGGTGACCCTTTTGACCCTGGTCACCCTGATTATGATCCGGGGCCTGGAGAAAAAGGTAATTCCTGCCGGGAAGTCCCTGAAATGCCGACTCCAGGTAACCCTGGACAAGCATCCGGAAAGCATGATGGAGGTCATGGACTACCTGCAGCAGCGGAATGTGAAGACCCGGATTTTGGGCATCAAAAACGATCCGGCCAAAAGCGTGATTCAGGTGAACCTGTCGGTGAAAATCGGCAAGCATCTGGACGCCGGAGCCCTCCTGGAAGGACTGAAAAAGCGTCCTGAAGTGGAGAGTGTCACGATGGTAGAAAAGTAAGAGGTTGGCATGCAATCTGAATGTTATAAAATCATACCTGATCCAAAGGTTTTTTTGAGCTTCCTTTCTTCCCTGGAGCTATCTCCGGAACAGCTGGCCTGTGTCCAGCGAATTTCCGCTGCCACGGTGGAAGTATACGAGCAGCGGAACCTGTGGGAGATTGCTTACGAAGGAAAATGCACCCCTCTGGAAGAACAGGAACTGGCGGAAGTTGGCCATAAGGTGGCGGACGCCTGTTCCGTGGGCCAGGTGGTCTTTGTGAAATGCGACCAGAACCCGGTGCTGCCTCCCTGTCAGGAGGACCGGGATCTGGCCCAGGACCAGGAACCGCCCACCTGGTGGCCGGAAGAACCGGACGCAGGCTGGCCGGAAGAGGCTCCCTGCGAACCTGAACCTGAGGTAAATGCTTTTGACCCCAACCAGGAAATTTTTGCTAGTGAAGATTACCAAGCCGCTCTCCGGGCAATCCAGGGGGGCGGCTCTTCCAGCCGGGAAGATGGGGTGGTGCTGGGCCGCAAAATCAAAAAGGCGGCCCGCCCCATGGCGGAGGTGCTGGAGGAAGAAAACAACGTGGTGGTGGAAGGCCAGCTCATGGGCTTTAATGAACGGGAGCTGAAAACCGATGCCATCATACTGAGCATTTTGGTGGCCGATGAGACCGATGGTCTGACCTGCAAAATGCGCTTTGCGGATCCTGGCGGCAAAAATGACCTGAAAAAGAACCAGAAGGAATGTGCAGACCTGAAGGCCAAACTGCCGGTGGGCTGCCGGGTGAAAATCCAGGGAGATGTGGCACCGGACAAATACGAGAACTTCGAAATCGTTATGCTCCGGGTCAAGAACATCATGATGGAGCCTGCGCAAAAGCGGGAAGACAAGGCGGAAGTCAAGCGGGTGGAACTCCACTGCCATACGAAAATGAGCAAGATGGACGGCCTGACCCCCATTGAAGAACTGGTAAAGACTGCCATCCGCTGGGGGCACAAGGCCCTGGCCATTACGGACCACGGGGTGGTCCAGGCCTTTCCCTTTGCCTACGATGCGGCCGCAGGGTCGGACCTGAAGCTGATTTTCGGGCTGGAAGGCTATCTGTGCCATCACCTGAAAGATAAGAAGAATTACCATATTATCCTGCTGGCCAAAAATGCAGAGGGGCTGCGGAACCTGTACCGGCTGGTTTCCCTGTCCCATTTGCAGTACTTTGGCGGCCGGCCCAAACGGCCCCGGATGACCAAGGGCCTTTTGGACCAATACCGGGAAGGGCTGATTATTGGCTCCGCCTGCGCTGCCGGGGAAGTGTACCGGGCGGTGCTGGCCGGGGCGGACCATCAGGAACTGTTAGACATTGCGTCCTACTATGATTACCTGGAAATTCAGCCCACGGGCAACAATAATTACCTGATCCGGGACGAACGGTTCCCGGAAATTACCACGGTGGAAGATTTGCAGGCCATCAACAAGAAGATTCTGGCCCTGGCTGACGAACTGGGGAAACTGACGGTGGCTACCTGCGACGTCCACTTCCTGAATCCGGAAGATGCCCTGGCCCGGAGAATCCTCCAGGCCGGCATAGGGTATCCCGATGAGGAGCAGCCGCCGCTATACCTGCGGACCACCGATGAAATGCTGGAAGAATTCTCCTACCTGGGCAAGGAACGGGCCTACGAGGTGGTGGTGACCAACTCCAACAAGATCAGTGAACAGGTGGAAACCTTTAAGCCGGTTCCCGACCGGGACCAACTGTATTCTCCCACCATTCCTGGGGCCAAGGAAAAAGTGGAATCCATGTCCTACGCCAAGGCCCACGAGCTGTACGGCCCCAACCTGCCCAAGATTGTAGAGGACCGGCTGAATCTGGAATTGTCTTCCATTATCGGCAACGGCTTCTCCGTGCTGTACTACATTGCCCATCTGCTGGTAAAGAAATCCAACGACGATGGGTACATGGTAGGCTCCCGGGGCAGTGTTGGTTCCTCCTTTGTGGCCACCATGCTGGACATTACGGAAGTAAATCCCCTGGTGCCCCATTACCGCTGTCCCCACTGCTTCCATACGGAGTTCTTTGAGGACGGTTCCGTGGGTTCCGGCTTTGACCTGCCGGAAAAGGCCTGCCCGGAATGCGGCACCATGATGATCCGGGACGGACACAATATTCCTTTTGCCGTATTCTTGGGTTTCCACGGGGACAAGGTGCCCGATATCGATCTGAACTTCTCCGGGGAATACCAGCCCCGGGCCCATAAATATACGGAAGAACTGTTTGGCCGGGATAACGTATTCCGGGCTGGTACCTTGGGTACCATTGCGGACAAGACGGCCTACGGCTACATCAAAAAGTATTACGAAAGCCGGGGAGAGCCCAAACGGAACGCCTTTGTGGAAGGGCTGATTCCCAAACTGGCTGGGGTCAAGCGGACCACCGGCCAGCATCCGGGCGGCATCATGGTTATCCCCCGGGACCTGGATGTGCACTATATTACGCCCGTCCAGTACCCGGCAGATGACGAAAACTGCGGCACCATTACCACCCACTACGATTACCACTCCATCAACGACCGGTTGGTGAAGCTGGATATTCTGGGTCACGATGATCCCACCATGATCAAGATGCTGGATACCCTGATGGGGCAGGACGGCTACTGCAAGTCCATTCCCATTGGCGATCCGGAGACCATGGAACTGTACCTGAGCACCAAGTCCCTGGGGGTAACTCCGGAGGCCATTGGCAGTGAAGTAGGGACCCTGGGGGTTCCGGAATGCGGCACCCATTTTGTGCGGCAGATGATTGCGGACGTAAAGCCCAAGAACTTCTCCGACCTATTGCGTATTTCCGGGTATTCCCATGGTACCGGCGTGTGGCTGGAAAATGCCCAGGACCTGATTAAGGAAGGTCACCCCACGGACGAAACCATTTCCACCCGTGACGATATCATGACCTACCTGATCAACAAAGGGGTGGAGCCCAGCATTGCCTTCAGCATTATGGAAACCTGCCGGAAAGGGAAGGCCCACAAGAACGGCTTTTCCGACAAGCAGGCGGAAGCTTTGCAGAAGGCCAATATTCCGGACTTCTACATCCGGTCCTGCCGGACGGTGCAGTACCTGTTCCCTAAGGCCCATGCCGTGGCCTACGTATTGTCGGCCTACCGGATTGCCTACTGCAAGGTGCACCATCCCAAGGAATTCTACGCCGCTTATTTTTCCATCCGGGCGCCCAAGTTTGACTATGCCCAGGTCCATAAAGGCGAAGAATACATGAAGAAATTCATCAAGGACGTGTACGCCCAGGGCAACAAGGCCAAGGTCAACGACAAGGATACGGCCACGTATATGGAAATGTGCGTAGAGATGCTGGAACGGGGCTTTGTGTTTGAGGATGTGGACCTGTACCGGTCCGACGCCCATAAATTTATTGTTACGGAAAAGGGCCTTTTGCCGCCCCTGGGCTCCATTGGGGGCATCGGCGGGGTAGCGGCCGAAGACATTGTGGAGGCCCGCAAGAAGGGCGAGTTCATCTCCCAGGAAGACCTGAAGAACCGGGCCAAAATCAGCAAATCCAATGTGGAAGTGCTGGCGGACCTGGGGATTTTGGAAGGAATGCCGGCTACGGACCAGATTGAACTGTTCTGATCCGGGCCGGAAGTTTCCATCCGATTTAGGCCAAAGTGTAAAATACTTATCGCCTTGTGTTGATAAAACCGTGTTCCAGTGTTATAATGGTTTAAGAAAACTGAGGCAGACTTTAGAGAGTGGGTATTTATACCCGCTCTTTCGTTTACTAGGAAAGAAGCAGGTGTCTTACGAATGGACAAGAAAAAGATCACAGAGCAGGTTACCGAACTGGTGCTGCCCATTGTGGAAGCAGCCGGTCTGGAACTGGTGGATGTAGAATACGTGCGGGAACGGGATTGGTTCCTGCGGGTCTTCATCGACAAGGAGGGCGGCATCGACATTGATGACTGCTCGGCGGTCAGCAATGCCCTGGCCAAACTTCTTGATGAAAAGGACTTCATCAAGGATCAGTACTATCTGGAGGTTTCTTCCCCCGGCATTGACCGGCCCCTGAAAAAGGATAAGGAACTGGAAGCCCACTATGGCACCAAGGTGGACCTGGCCTTCTACGTACCCTTTAACGGGTCCAAGCAGCTGACCGTTGTCCTGACGGGTCACGATGCAGACAATTTGCAGGTGACGGATGCCAAAAACAAACCTATGACCATCGAACGGAAGCTTGTGGCTTCGGTTCGGCCCCATATTGATTTTTAACGAGTTTAAGGAGGAGTCAAGAAGTGAATGCGGATTTCGTAAAAGCCATTGCAGAACTGGCAAAGGAGAAGGGGATTGCTCCCGATATCCTTTACAGTGCAGTGGAGGAAGCCATGATCAGCGCCTATAAGAAAAATTTTGGTTCTGCGCAAAATGTACGGGTTTCCCTGAACAAGGAAACGGGTGAGATTCATGTGTATGCCCGGAAAAATATCGTAGATGAGGTTACGGATCCGGCAACGGAGCTGGACCTGGAAACGGCTCAGAAAATTGACCACAAGTACCAGGCCGGCGATATTATGGAAGAAGAAGTGACTCCCAAGAATTTTGGCCGGATTGCTGCCCAAAATGCCAAGCAGGTGATTGTGCAGCGGATTCGGGAAGCAGAACGGGGCATGGTCTATGAACGGTATTCCGACCGGGAAAACGACATTGTAACCGGTACCATCCAGCGGATTGAAGGCCACAACGTGTTCGTAAACCTGGGAACGGCAGAAGGTCTGCTGCTGCCCAACGAACAGATTCCTGGGGAAACCTATGATTATCATGATCGTCTGAAATGCTATGTGGTGGAAGTCAAGAAAACCACCAAAGGCCCTCAGATTATTCTGTCCCGGACCCATCCCGGCCTGTTGAAGAGACTGTTCGAACTGGAGGTTTCTGAAATCCAGGATGGTACTGTCATCATCGACAGTGTTGCCCGGGAACCGGGGATGCGTTCCAAAATTGCCGTGCACAGCACCAATCCCAGCGTGGATCCGGTGGGTGCCTGCGTAGGTCCCAAGGGCCTGCGGGTACGCAATATTGTGGACGAGCTCCGGGGCGAAAAGATTGATATTGTAAAATACAGCGAAAATCCGGAAGAATACGTGGCCAATGCCCTGTCTCCTTCCAAGGTGGTGGAAGCCATTGCCGATCCCGCAGAAAAAATCTGCCGGGTTATCGTACCGGATGACAAGCTGAGCCTGGCCATTGGCAAGGAAGGACAGAACGCCCGTCTGGCTGCCAAGCTGACCGGCTGGAAAATCGATATCAAGAGTGAAACCCAAGCTGCCCAACTGCGGGCAGAAAAGAAAGCTGCTGAAGAAGCAGGAGAATGAGCATGAAAATGAAGAAGATTCCGCAGCGGACCTGTATCGGCTGCGGACAGGTGAAAGATAAAAAAGAACTGATCCGGATCGTCCGCTCCCCGGAGGGAGCGGTGAGCCTGGACCGTTCTGGGAAAAAGCCGGGCAGGGGCGCCTATGTGTGCCCTGAGGCTGCCTGCATTACCAAGGCCATCCAGAGCAAAAGTCTGGAAAAGGCTTTGCAGGTGAAAATCAGCCCGGAAATGAAAGATACCTTGTTGGTGGAGCTGTCACATGAAAAGCACTGAGCAGATTTGCTTCGCCTTGGGATTGGCACAGAAGGCTGGGAAACTGGTATCCGGCGATCAGGGCATCTCGGACGGCCTGAAAAAGGGGAAGGTCCGTTATGTGCTGATTGCCGCTGATACCTCCCCCCGTTCCAGGGAAAAACTGGAATTTGGATGCCAAAGCAGCCACGTCCCCTATGGAAATGGGCCGGATATGGCCACCTTGGGGGCTGCAATTGGTAAGTCTCCCCGGGCCGCTGTGGCCATTCTGGACAGCCACTTTTTGAAACTGATGTTATAGCAGCATGGAGGTGTGCGGATGGCAAAATATAGAATATACGAGATTGCTAAAGAACTGAACACGGATAGTAAAAAAGTCATGAACTTCTTATCGGAGCATAAGATTACCGTGAAAAGTCAATTGAGCTCCGTAGAAGAGGATGTACATTCATTGATCATTAATAATTTGAAAGACCACGCTGCCAAAACGGCAGCCCCGAAACCCGCAGAAAAGAGTGCAGCTCCGGTAAAACCGGCTGCTGTAAGACCCGCCCAGAACCCGAGACCGGCCGCTCCCGCCGCTGAAGTCAAGCGGGATGCGTCCACCGTGGACCGGGGAAACCGTCAGGACCACCATAACAACAACCGTCCTGCCGGCTCCCAAAACCGCAGTGACGGAAACCGGGGCGGTTTCCGCAACAATGACCGGAATAACGACCGCTCCCACAGCGATCGTACGGGTGCACCCCGCCAGCATACGGCTGGGGGCAATCGGGATAACCGTCCGGGCCAAAATAATGGCTCCCGTCCCAGCAATGGTTCCCGTTTTAACGACCGTCAGGGCAGCAATGGCCATACTGGCGGCAATAACCGGGGCTTCCAAAAGAACGACCGGGAGGGCGGTTACAACAAGAACGGCAATAACCAGCACCGGAAACCGGGCAATGGTCCCAAGGATCATGCAGCTAAACCGGCAGCTCCGGTGGGAATGAACAGTGCCCATGCCGGCAAGGAAATGGGCAAACGGAATTCCAACTTCCATCAACACGAGAAAAAGGATAAGATTAAGGGTTCGTACGCGACCCGGGAAAACCGGCCTACGCGCAGCGCCGATCATATGATGCATAACCATAAACATAAAAACAACAACAATAATAATGCGCCGAAGAAAGCCGCTGAAGTGGTAAGACCTACCAGTATTGAAGTAGGGGAAAGCATCAGCGTGAAAGAATTTGCCGCCCAATTGGGCCGCGAAGCCAGCGAAATTATCAAGAAGCTGTTTATGCTGGGCAAGATGGTAACCATCAACCAGGAAATCGACCATGAAACGGCTGAACTGGTTGCCCTGGACTACAATTGCGAAGTAAAGGAACCGCCGCCTGAGGCCGATCCTACGGAAGTGCCCGAAGTGGAGGACGATCCGGCTCTGCGGGTACCCAGACCGCCTGTTGTAACGGTTATGGGCCACGTTGACCACGGCAAGACTTCCCTTTTGGATGCCATCCGGAAAACCAACGTAACGGCACGGGAAGCCGGCGGTATTACCCAGCACATCGGTGCTTACCGGGTAATCTGCCAGGGCCGTCCTATTGTCTTCCTGGATACGCCGGGCCACGAAGCCTTTACAGCTATGCGTGCCAGAGGCGCCCAGGTAACGGATATTGCCGTTCTGGTAGTGGCTGCCGACGATGGTGTGATGCCCCAGACCCTGGAAGCCATCAACCACGCCAAAGCTGCCAAGGTGCCCATTATTGTGGCCATCAACAAAATCGATAAAGAAGGGGCTAACCCGGAATTCGTTATGCAGCAGCTGTCCGAGCACGGGCTGATTCCTGAAGCCTGGGGCGGCGACACCATTATGGTTCCCGTTTCTGCCCGTCAGAAGACCGGTATTTCCGATATTCTGGAAATGATTCTGCTGGTAGCTGATATGCTGGAACTGAAGGCCAACCCCAAACTGCCGGCTCACGGTACTGTGATCGAAGCCAAACTGGATAAGGGCAGAGGCCCTGTAGCCACTGTGCTGATTGACCGGGGCACCCTGCATATTGGGGACTGCATCCTGGCCGGCACTACCTACGGCAAGGTCCGGGCCATGGTCAACGACCGGGGCGAAAAGGTAAAGAAAGCACTGCCTTCCACCCCTGTAGAAGTACTGGGCCTTAATGATGTGCCTGCCGCCGGTGATATCATGGATGCCACTGATGAGCATACTGCCAGAAGCGTTGCAGAAAAACGTCTGGCCAAAATGAAGATGGAAGAACAAAAGCAGGCCAAAGTATCCCTGGACGATATCTTCAACCGGATTCAGGAAGGGGAACTGAAGGAACTGAACATTGTAGTCAAGGCAGACGTACAGGGCACCATCCAGGCTTTGGAACACGCCCTGGGCAACATCAAGAACAGCGAAGTGAAGGTGGTTGTGGTGCACTCCGGCGTGGGTGCCATCAACGAATCCGACGTTATGCTGGCTTCTGCTGCCAACGCCCTGATTATCGGCTTCAACGTCCGTCCGGATGCCAACGCCCGGAAGGCCGCCGATACCGAAAAGGTGGATATCCGCACCTACCGCGTCATCTACGATGCCGTCAACGATGTGGAAGCTGCCATCAAGGGTATGCTGGCACCGAAATTCAAAGAAAAGATTATCGGCCATGTGGAAATCCGTCAGGTAATCCCCATCAACAAGGTTCTGATTGCCGGTGCCTATGTAAAGGACGGCAAGATTACCCGCAGTTCCAAGGTTCGCCTGGTTCGGGATGGCATTGTCATCCACGAAGGGGAACTGGACTCCCTGCGCCGGTTCAAAGATGATGTGAAAGAAGTGGCAGCCAACTTCGAATGCGGGCTGACTCTGGCCGACTACCGGGATATCAAAGTAGGCGATCAGCTGGAAGTTTACGTAATGGAAGAAGTTGCCCCTGAATAAGGAGAAACTATGACCAAACTGCGTGCAGAAAAATTGCAGGCTTTGATTCAGCATGAACTAAGCAATATGCTGATTCATGATGTAAAAGATCCCCGAGTGAAGTTTGTGACCATCACCGGGGTGGAAGTAAGCAACGATTTAAGCTATGCCAAGGTGTATGTGAGCCTGTACGGCAGCCAGGAACAGCAGGAGCAGGCCTGGACGGGCCTGCAGCGTGCTGTGGGCTTTTTCCGCAGTGAAATTGCCAAACGCATTGACCTTAGGGTGGCACCCCAGATCAGCTTCCATAAGGACACGTCCATGGAATACAGTGCCCATATTGAATCCCTGATTCGGGACCTGAAAAAGGAAGAAGGCAAGCATGAGTAAAGAAGTGGATTATCGCGGTGCCTGGCAGCTGATGATGGGGGCGAATACCCTGGCATTGGTCAGTCATGTGGGCCCTGACGGTGATACGCTGGGGTCGGCACTGGGGCTCTGTCACGCTCTCCGGGAAGCCGGCAAAAAGGTGATTCTTCTGGTGGACGACCAGCTGCCCCGGCTGTACCATTTCCTGCCGGGCCTAACGGACTATCAGCACCCGAAGGCGGAGGAAAAGCTTGCCTGTGACCTGACGGTAGTGGTGGATGCCAGCTCCAAGGACAGAATGGGTGCTGCAGAGCAGTGCCTTTCCGCACCTATCTTGAATATTGACCATCATATTTCCAATACCCATTATGCAGATACCCTGCTCCTGGATACCCAGGCCGCAGCCACCGGGGAAATCATGTACCGGATGCTCCAGGCCAATCAGGTACCCATTTCGGAAAAGACGGCAGTGTGCCTGTATACGGCCATTGTTACCGACTGCGGGTATTTCAAATATGCCAATACCACTCCCAGCTGTATGCGTGCAGCAGCGGACCTGGTGGAAATCGGCGTGGACCCCAACGAGATTTCTGACCTTTTGGAAATGAAATCCCGGGAGTCCGTGGAACTGTTGGGCAAGGTACTGCCCGGCATGACCTTCTACGCCGATAACCGGATTGCCACCCTGGAAGTGCCCCACGAGCTGTACAACAAGAACGTTTCCACGGAAAGCTTCATCTACTATCCCCGTTACATTGATGGGGTAGAGGTGGCCGTGATGTTTAAGGCTGTGGAAAAGAATCAGGTACGGGTCAGCATGCGCTCCAAGCATGTGGACGTCAGCAAGGTAGCCCTGCTGTTTAACGGCGGCGGCCATGCTAAAGCCGCAGGCTGCACCGTGGGTGCCAGCCTGGAAGACGCCAAAAAGCAGGTGGTGGAAGCGCTGGAAAAGGCGCTGGAGGAATTGTAATGGATGGGATTTTCAACGTACTCAAACCCCCGGGGATGACCAGCCACGATGTGGTGGGCGCGATGCGGAAAATCCTCAACATGAAGAAAATTGGCCATGGGGGAACCCTGGATCCCTCGGCGGCTGGGGTGCTGCCGGTATTTACTGGCCAGGCTACCCGGTTTTTGGAATACGCCAGCCATGAGGAAAAGACCTATCGGGCCGAAATGACCTTCGGGTTTCAGACGGATACGGGGGATACGGAAGGCAAAATCATTGCCGAAAGTCCTGTACTGCGCCTAACGGAAGAAGAAATCGACCGGGCCCTGGAATCCTTTTTGGGGGACGGCTTTCAGATTCCGCCCATGTATTCGGCCATTAGTGTAAAAGGGACCAAGCTGTACAAGCTGGCCCGGCAGGGCATCGAAATCAAACGGGAGCCCCGGCCCATTACCATCCGGCAGCTGCGTCGGGTGGCCTACACCGGCCGGACCCTGGTGTTTGACGTGACTTGCTCCAAGGGAACCTTTATCCGGACCTTGACGGAAGACCTGGCGGATAAGCTGGGGATGAAGGGAACCATGAGTTTCCTCCTCCGCCGGCAGGCCGGGGTATTTACCCTGGAAGACGCCCATACCCTGGAAGAAATTGCAGAAGCTCCGGCTCGGTACTGCCTGGATGTGGACTGCGTGCTGGCTCAGTTTCCCCGGGTAGAGGTCAACGCCCTGCAAGGGCGGCGGATTGCCCAGGGAGTGGCTACTACGGTGCCCCATGCAAAACCCTACGAAGGGCAGCTGGTACAGGTGTTTACCGGGGAGGGCCTTTTGGTGGGCCTGGCCAAGGTCAAGGACCAAAGGCTGTACGCCCATAAAATTATCCGCATTCCGGAAGTACAGGACAGGGAATAGTTATGAAGCTGATTGAGAATCTTAGCGAACTGAAAAAAATGACGCCGGTTCCTTCGGCAGCGGCCCTGGGCACCTTTGACGGGGTCCATTTGGGCCACCAGGAAGTCATAGCGGCCACCGGCCGTTATGCCAAGGCCTATGGGCTAAAGCTGATGGTTTTTACCTTCAGTACCCATCCCATGGCCAGCCTGATGCCGGAATTGGAACCCCAGCGGCTTTTGGACAACCGTTCGAAAATCCAGATTATGCAGAGCCTGGGTGTGGATATCCTGGTAAACCTGCCTTTTACCCCTGAGCTGGCCCAAATCAGCGCAGAAGACTTTTTGCAGCTGCTGACGGCCGCCGGGGTCAAGGCCGTGGGCATTGGGGACAATTTCAGCTTTGGGGCCGGCGGCAAGGGTAATGCCCAATACCTGCGGGCTCAGCACGAAAAGTATGGGCTTACCGTGCTTGCCCGGCCGCTCCTGACCCTGGACGGGCAGATTGTCAGCAGCACCAATATCCGCCGGGCCATTAACCGGGGCGACCTGGACCTGGCCAATAAGATGCTGGGACGGCCCTACGAAATCCGGGGCAAGGTTATCCACGGTGAGGGCAGGGGGCGGCTGCTGGGCTATCCTACGGCCAACGTCCAGCTCCTGGGCCGGAACATCGCCATGCCTAAGAGCGGCGTGTACGCCGGGCAGGTAGTGGTGGAAAAGAACCTCTACGGCTCCATGATCAATGTGGGGGATAATCCCACCTTTACCGATGCAGATTTCCGGCTGGAAGCCTACCTGTTTGCCTTTTCCGGCGATTTGTATGGGCAGGAAATCCGGGTACGGCTGCTGCATCGGATTCGGGAAGAACTTAAATTTGACTCCTTGGAAGCGCTGCTCAAGCAAATCCAGGAAGATGAAAAAACAGTCCGGAACTTCCTCTAAGGAACCGGGCTGTTTTGTTTTTACAAGAAAAATCTTGGCAAATGACCGGATTTGCCTGGTCATTTGGACCAATCTATGATATACTTTCTCAGTGCCTAAAGGGCCAAGAAACTAAACCTTAGCGTTGCTGTGCGACACTCCGACGCCGGCTACAGCTATGGCTTTTCCATGACTAAGGAGGAAAAAACTATGTTAACACCTGCAAGAAAGAAAGAACTGATCGAAACCTACCGCATCAACGAAGCTGATACCGGATCTCCGGAAGTTCAGATTGCCATCCTGACTGAACGGATCACCTATTTGACTGAACATCTGAAGGCCAACAAGAAGGACCATCATTCTCGCCGTGGTCTGCTGAAAATGGTTGGTCAACGTCGTGGCCTGCTGAACTACCTGATGAAGAAAAACATCGAAAGATACAGAAGCATCGTTGAAAGACTGGGCCTGCGTAAATAATCGCAGCTCTGGACTGGCAATACGCTTAGGCAAAGGGATTTTCCGCTTTTGGCGGGAAATCCCTTTTTCGATTATGGGCAAGAATGCGTTTGGGGGCTGCCGGGCCCGCAAGACCGCAAGAGTTTCTTCAGCTTCAGCGGCTTGCAGGACTTTTCTGTTTTCCCATGCTTTAATTGTCCTTTGCTTTATTTTTTATTAGAATTCAGATATGAACAAGTCTGAATTTCCAGCGGAGGTAGGAGAATGGATAAAGAGAAAGCGTATTTCGTCCTGGTTTCGGAGAAGCCTTCCGTGCACGGGAAACCCGGAGCTATTGTGGAACAGACCTTAAAGCTGGCGGCTAGCGGCCTTGCCAGTCTTGTCACCCGCACGGCCCGGCAGAGAAAAACAGGAAGAAGTTATCATGAAGCAAAGCTGGCGAACATTGGGGAAGAGAAGGCAGAGCTGCTTCTTTCTCTCACAGACCGGGTAAAACAGAAAAAAGAAAGGATTGCGGGAACTGGTTCCTATAGGCTGATACGGTATGAGGAGGCCGCGGGAGCTGCGGTTGTTGTTGGGCAGCAGACGGGCGTTTATGTGGATTTCCCCGGCACTGGGAAAGTGGATTTGACGGAAATGTACCAGCGGGTTCTTCCCTTTGACGATATCTGGGCTTTTGGCAGGTGCCAACAGCTTCCTAAGCGGAACGGGAAGAAACGGATGCACCAATTTGCGGCAAAGTGGGTCAAGTTGCTCCTTCAGAGGGAAAAGGACCCGGAAAAATTTTGGCTTCAGTTTGACAAACTGGGCGATGCCTGCTCGAAGCTTGGCTTCCGTATGGACTCGGGGACTGGATTTGTCAAACGCTATCCAGAATGTGCAGCCATGAGAAGTGAGGCTTTTGCGAAAGTGCTTCCCACGGTCATTGATATCGAACTCCTGGGGTCCGCCATCTATTCCCTGTGGCGGTATAAAACCCATTGGGAGTCCTTTGATGGCAGCGTTTCTTGGTCAGAAAACAGTCAACAGTGTTTTCTCCTGCTTTTTCAGCGTTTGGAAGAACTGACGAAATAGGCAGGGAAACAGACCTGAAGTGGCTGCACAGCGTCTTGCACTGGGCGCTGCTGTTCAATGTATTTTGGAGGAATATTGGCGCAGCAAAAAGGGGGTGTGAAATAATGAAACTTCTATCGTCGCCTTCGGCGACACTTCCTACACGCTTTACGGTCGCATCCAAATGTCAATGCAGTTCCCCGAGGACATTTGGTATTATGCGACCTATGTGATAGCCGTCCGTGAGCCGAACCCGCAGGGTGAAGGGGAACGGAACACGGCGAACCACTCAGGAAGCATTCTATGCCGATACTGGTCAAGTTCTAGAGGGTAATAGAAGTAGAAATTTATCTACATGCCATAGATTCCTTTCCTATACCCGTTTTGCACATGACTCGCATAGGCCTAAGACCAGCCCCTGAGCGGTTCGCTGCTAGCTGCGCAGCTGCGTCCTCCGGACTTGCTTTGCAGGCAGCTATCGCATGGGCCTTATTGACCAAACATCCATAGGAAAACTTGTGGATGTTTGGATGCGGCCGCAAAGCGTTGTAGGGGCTGGCAGTCCGTAGGACTGACTGAGGAAGTTTATTAGATACTGTTATAAAAAACAGAAAACGGCTTGCGAACTTTTTTGAGTTCGCAAGCCGTTTTTTTCGGGGATAAGTATTATTTCACACCACCTTTTCATTGCAGGGACAGCACAAGCTGGTCCCTATTCTCATTAGGGGCGGAGCAGGGCTTCAATTTTGTCAGCGATTTCTTTATAACGGTTTTTGGAGATATCCAATTCCACCTTGTTTTTCAAAACGGCCTTATACCGCTTAAAAGTTTCAATCTGATGCACGTTGACCAGGAAGCTCTTATGGATTCTGACAAACTGGTGCCGGCACAGCCAGCGCTCCATGGATTTCATGGTTGCGCTTTTAGGGTAGGACTTTTTTCTGGTATGCACCAGAACCTGGGGGCCCTTAGCCTCTACATATAAAATTTTATCAATGCCCAAATCAAAGCGGCTTTCTTCACAGACCATGGGAAACCGGTAGTGCTGGTCATACAGAGTATTTCGCATCAGGTTGTCCATCAGCTTATACAGAACCTCTGGAATAACGGGTTTGGGCAGAAAATATTGCTGATTGGGCAGGGTTTTCTTGCCAGAGAAACAATTTTTGTCTTTGGATGTAAACATAATGGGGACAGTTTTGTCCAGCTCACGTAAAACGCGGCCGGCTTCCAGGTTATCGCGAAAGACATTTGCCGGATCCAGGATGATCAGTTCGTAACGTGTATTGCTTGTACACTTGACTAGGAGAGACCGCAAATCGGCAAACACAGAAATTTCTGGAATGTCGAAAGGGCTGGGCATGGCCTGGATACAGGCGATAATGTTTTCAGTACTGAGAGAATCTTCGTCGCAAATAGCTATGCGAAACATAGGATGTGCCTCCAATCTGGATAATTTCGTATACAAAATACAATGTATACGGTTGATGAACATCGATAGTATAGCATATCAACGGTAAATAATGCAACTAAAAAATAGATTATTTTGAATTGCAAAAATAAACATAATTATTTACTGCTAAAAGTGGAACCAAACTTGGGATAATTATTGATAAGAATCGTAAAAAACATAACATAAACGTATTTAAAATACTACAAGAACAAGAATATGTTACAAACTATTCACGGTGAATTGGCACTGTTGCTGAATGAAAAACAGCTTTCAAATAAACTTGGTAAATTGCAAGTTGAATTTGAACAACTATAATCAAGAAACACACTCAATAGCATAAACTTCATCGAGGAATGCATCAAATAGCTCTGACGGCGTATGGTAGCCCAAAACACGACGTGGGCGCTGGTTCAGCGTATCTGCCATGTTCAGGATATCCTCATCAGAGAACCGCTCTACGGNACACTCAATAGCATAAACTTCATCGAGGAATGCATCAAATAGCTCTGACGGCGTATGGTAGCCCAAAACACGACGTGGGCGCTGGTTCAGCGTATCTGCCATGTTCAGGATATCCTCATCAGAGAACCGCTCTACGGACATGCCCTTTGGGATGAAATCCCTCAGCAAGCCATTGTGGCGTTCGTTTTGAGCCCGTTCCCACGAGCTGTACGAATGTGTAAAGTACATCTTGGTGCCGAGACTCTCGAACTGTGACAAGTTCTCAAACTCAGGACCGTTATCGGCCGTCATCGTCTTAAAAATCTGGCTGAAGCGCTCTGCGCCATATAGCTCCTGCAACTGTGCAAGAGCGGATTCAACGCCGGCACAGGTACGTCCAGGAATGCGGATGGCGATGTAGTTGCGCGTAACCTTTTCAACAGCAGTGAAGACTACTGCCTCACGGCCTGCACGCTGACCAACGACCGTGTCCACTTCCCAGTGGCCAATTTCGGTACCTTCATTGACGACGGCAGGACGTTCCTCAATGGAGCGACCCTTCATACGCTTGTTCTTACGTACCCATTTCCGACGGTGTTTATGCTTTAAGGCTCGCGGGACTTCGAAGAGCGACAGCGGAAGCTTATTAGCCCAAAGCATGTTGTAAAGCGTCTTGGTACAGGGAATCTGTTCCGGCGTAAATAGCTTGTTCCGCCTAGCATAGCCAACGCAGGCATCCAGTGACCAACGTTCCTGGCGGACTTGTTCTACCATCCATTGGATGAACGATTCGCAGTCGTCATGATCGATTTTGCAAGTCTTCCTGGAGTTCTTGCGATTCTTTGCGTATGCCTTCTGACCGCGCTTTGCCATATACTGTGGGGCACGACCGTGCTTGCTTTTTCGTTCCGGCGTTCCACGCCGAAGCTCATAGAAAACAGTCGTATGAGCACATCCTACTGCAGCAGCAATGTTGCGAAGGGAAAGCCCTTGACGATGCAGAGCTTGAATCATACCACGTTCTTCCAAAGAAAGATGGCGGCCGGGGATACGTACGTCCTCCATTGTGTTAGAATGGATGTGATCCATCGTGATTGCTCCTTTGTTGATGATTTCTCGCAAAACCATTTTAGCATGAGGCTTCACTATGGATTTTTATTTTTTGATTAACTGTTCAAGTTCATTTTACAACTGACCTTCAAATAAACTTGTTTTCTTCTGAAATAACGTTTGTATCCATTTATACAGTTGGCTGCGGCTAATAGTTGTGAAACTATTTTTATAAACGATTTCTTAGACTTTATAAACAAACAACGCTATAATATATTCGTAGAGATGTTTGAATAATAATAACATAAAACTTAATGTACTTAAAGGCCTTTGCCTGTTTGACGAAAGGGGGAAGCTGGCGGCTGCGGGAGGCGCTGGCACAAGTTATGGGGAAACACAAGCATCAGAAGGAAACCAGGAATGGACAACAGAAGCAATTATTGACAGTATTGGTGCTCACCAGCATTTTGGGACTGGGGGCGTATGTCCCCAGGGCTCAGGCGGAACCAATCACCATTAGCGGGGAAGATGTGAAGGCTGAGGAAGGGAACGAGTATGGGAGCGGCTTGAACACGGAAGAATCTATCAATTTATCAAATGGAGCCATTGGCAACAAGGATACCGGAACCGCTTCCGGTAACACCTTGCAGGTTACAGGAGGGACGGTAACGTCAGAAAATCCCGGTTCCAATATTTTTGGGGGCGTGATCATTCATGAGGACAATACTACAACCTCCACAGAAGATCAGGTAAATGGCAACACGGTGACCCTTGGCAGCACCACCCTGGGTTCTGGTGCCACAGAGTACGATGGGGTATCCATTTTTGGCGGCTATTTATATGACTATACAAAAGAGTATTTGGGCTCGGAGGAAGAGAATGAGAACCATTTAGTATCCACTGAGCAGTTTGACGTGTCCGGCAATACAGTGACGCTGGAAAAGGTCACTGTGCATGACGGAACTCCTGTTGCTGTGTATGGCGGAGCTGCCAATGTAAAGGGATATAGTGATTATTATGGCGTTTATCGTGATGAGGCAGGCAATTATACCGACTGGTCATATCTGTCTCCTCTAGATGTGACGGCCACAGCTGATGCCAGCAATAACCGCGTATACATTGGCACCAGTGCAGAGGCAGAGGCCAGCGGTACGCAGCCAGACTCCGAAAATCAGGGAACCTACACCGCGGTGATAGGGGGCTACTCCGGCAAAGGCACTACCTCGAACAACCAGGTGGTGGTCCGGAACAGCACGCTTACCCTGCTGGCTGCCGGCGGCTACACGGCAAAATTGGATGCCAATGAAAACCAGGTGACGCTGTCCGATATTACGGTGAGTGCCAAGACTGCAGACTACTATGATGACGAACTGGATCTGGTGGGCGGTTTCAGCCTGCATAATGGAGCTTGCTATAATACGTTGACCTTGACCCGGGTCAACGAAATAGAAAGTGACAGACATGTTGATGTGGCAGGGGGTTTGACAGGAGGAACGCTTTCCACCCAGGAAGAGGGGGATGCTTCCTATAATACGGTCTATATCACTGACAGCAGACTTGCCACGGCAGCAGGCGGCATTGCTGGCGATATGGAGGATGGACTGCTGGATTATTCACGTACCAGCTCCTTCCATATTTTTGACTTCCAACACAGTTTCCTTCCAGCCAGTGCCATTGGCAACAAGGTGTATATTAGAGAAACCTCATCCGGTGCTACCACTATCAGCGGAGGGGTTTACGGAGGCGCAGCCCACAAATATGCCAGCCAGAACGAAGTGCAGTTCCTCAGCGGGTATGCAGCTAAGGTGGGCGGTGGTTACGCTTATTATGACGCAAACGATAATACGGTTACCCTGGGAAAGGAAGATTATTCCACCCAGCCTGTCCTGGGCAATTCCCTACTGGGAGGCTTTTCTGAATATGGCAGTGCCGTGGGAAATAAGGTGACCGCTTATGGCGCGACCTTGGGAAACGAGGCAAGTCAGGATACATATGTTGATTTACTGGGCCTAAATGTATATGACCTTCCTGTAGGTGTATTGGCTGGGGGCTATAATCATCGCCATGTGTCGGAATCTGGTTTGGCAAGCGCTGCAGATTCCAATGAAGTGCAGATTTACCAAAGCACCATCAAGAACGGGATTACGGATATCTATGGCGGTTTGGGTACTACCAGTGCCAAGGACAACAAGGTAACTCTGGACAATACGGCAGTGACCCTGGGAAATTCCAGCATGTTTGGAGAGGCTGAAACTGGATCAGGGGGCTGGATCCTTGGCGGGGTAGCAAATGAAGGACCGGCCTCTGGAAACCAGGTGAGTATCAGCGGCCAGAAGACGGAGCTGCAAAATGCAGCGGCAATTGGCGGTGGACTTGCTTGGGCCTCGGGCGATGATTCAAACGATGCGGGCTGTGCAGACCAGAACCAGGTTTCCATTACGGGTGCCAAAGTAAGCTATACGACACAGGATTCGAATGAGGACGGAACTACGATTTTTGGCGGATTAGGGTTAGTCAGTGCTTCAAACAATTCTCTAGAATTGAATCAGGCAGCTGCTGACGGTGCTTATATGATTTGTGGTGGGTTAAGTGAAAAGGGAACGGTTGCAGCTAATGCTGTGAAACTAAATCAGAGTACGGTTTCAGGTCTTCGTTATTTATGGGGTGGTTATTCTCCCTATGGCCGTGTTTCTGAGAATAAGGTAACTTTTACTGCTTCTACCATTTCTGGCAATGCCTCGTATATCGTTGGTGCATATGGCGTAGCTCCGTATAAAAATACAATGTCTATTGAAGACACCAAAATAGATAATCTGGCCGAAGTGCGTGGAGTTTATGGTACGGTTTATGAGGGAGACGATGATGCAGTTTATACAACTCTTACCCGTGAGAACCAGCTGAAGATTACCGGAAATAGTGAAATCACTTTTCTCCCAGTAAGCGGCACCAGTCTAATAGGGGCCGACGCAACGGGACTTGCCCAGGGCAACAGCCTTACGGTGGAAAATAGCAAGGTGTATAACCTGAGCGTATTGGAAGGGGTAAAAGCTGAGCAGAATGCTTCCGAGAACCAGCTGCAGTTGACGAATGCGGAAGTAAGTGGGTTAAGCTGCCTGATTGGCGTGCAGGCTATGGGCGAGGATACGGTAAGTGGGAAAGCAGTCGGTAATACTGCAGCTATTACAGGTGGTTCCCTTAGCTTCACCGATGGGGTCCTGGACTCTGATGGTGGTTATCCAAGCAAACCTACGCTGGCAGCAGCCTATGCAGGTGCTTCAGCCTATAAAAACAGCCTTGCACTTACGAATGTCAAGGTAAACGGAGCCCAGGAAATCTATGCAGGGGCTGGTGCCAACCAAGCTCTAGAGAATATCCTGAAGCTTCAGGATGCCACGATTTCCGGGGCTTCGGTTATCGCAGGCGGGAAATCCAACGGTACAACCTATTATCGGACGTACGATACGTTTTATCAGTTAAAACTTCTAAGCAATCCCGGCGCTTATGCCAACCAAGTGGCCATCAGCGGCGGCAACGTCACGGCAGACGCCATTTATGGCGGGTATTTGACCACCATTGCCACGTCAGACGACCTGCTGAAGGATTCCTCTTGTCCGATGTATGACAACCAGGTAACGCTTGGCAGCGGGGTGACTGCAGGAAACGTCTATGGCGCCTATAGCCCGCTGCGCAGTTACGCACAACGCAATACGGTGACCGTTGAGGGCGGCACAATCCAGAAGAATCTGGTGGGCGGTCAAACCACAGGAGGAATTGCTTCTGGCAACATCCTGAATATCAAGGGCGGTACTATTGGTACCACGATTGCTGCGGACGAAGAAGAGAACCCCCTTATGAGCGGGAACCTGATTGCTGCCGGGGTGAACGAGGAGGGCCCGGCTACAGACAACACGGTGAACATTACCGGCGGCCTACTGGGCTCCATGATGAGCCTCTACGGCGGCTATAGCACCACCGAGAGCACCGGCAACACCCTGAATCTTTCCACCAAGGGCAATACAGTTAAGAACCTGGGTTATTTCCAGAACCTGAATTTCTACGTGCCGGCGGATGCCAAGGCCGGGGATACCATGCTGGAAGTGACGGATACTGCGGATGTCCATGGGGCAGCCATTAACGCCGGGGTGGAGGATACCACCCAGCTGAATCCGGGTGAAGTGATCAACCTGATCCACGACGCCAACAACGAAATCAACACCACAGGTACCAGCTACGCCATGATGGACGGTAAGGATATCGTCACCGACGCAGCCTTCCTCCAGCGCAAGGTCTACATTAAGCCCCAGGACGCCAATACCATCGTTCTCTACGTGCCCATCGACAGCCAACCCATCCTGCACCCGGATACGGAGGTTATCGCCGACGGCCAAGCCAATGCTGCCAGCACGGTAGCCAACGGCTCCGACGCAGCCGTCACCGATGGCCTCCAGGCAGCTCTAACCGCCTGGGCCGAAAGCCATGAGGCGGCCCGGCTCCGGGATGATGACCATAACGTTATGGATATGCTGGGCACTCCCTATATTTCTTCCCCTGCCGGCATGAGCCTGAGACAGGGACCCGTTATGGCAGCTGCTTCTCCTCTTGACGCCGCAGATGCCAAGAACGCGAATGTGACCCTTAGTGCAGAAGAAATTGCCCAAAGGAAAGAACGGGAAGTGGAGGCCAAGTTTACCCCCTATGTCATGCTGGGCGGCCACAACCTCCGCTATAACAGCAGTTCCACGGTGGATACCAATGGGTTCAATGGTGAATTGGGCTTCGTAAAGCGGGTTTTTAAGAAAGACTACGCCGACACCATTATGCCTTTCATCGAATACGGTACCGGAAACTATACCAGCTATAAGAACGGCACCCGGGGCGACGGCAGTCAGCGGTATGTAGGCGCTGGTATCCTGCTCCGCAGAGACCAGGTCAACGGCGTCCACTACGAAGGCCTGGTACGGGCCGGCCGCCTAAACGGTGACTATGCTGGACGCATTGCCGGCTACCGTACCACCTATAACTCTGGGGCTGGTTATATTGCTGCCCACGCCGGTCTGGGGCGGATTTACCGTCAGGCTACCAACGACTATAATGTCTACGGCAAATTCTTCTATTCCCATTTGGGCGGTGACAGCGTGACTCTGCACAGCAGTTTGGGCAGCGCTGACTACGATTTGGATGGGGTGGATTCCATCTGGACCCGTTTGGGCTTTAGATGGACCAAACACCTGGACGAAGCTACCACCACCTTCTATGCAGGCCTTGGCTGGGATTACGAATTTGACGGCAAAGCCACGGCACGGTACAGAGACTACACCACCCCCGACGCCAGCATGAAAGGCTCCAGCGAATTCCTGGAGCTCGGCTGGCAGAGCAAAGTGACCAAAGAGAATCCCTGGGGCGCCGACGTACGCGTTACGGGCTGGCACGGGGTAAAGCAGGGCTTCACATATGGAGTAACGATTACAAGACGTATGTAAATGTGAACTAAGGTGAAAAAAGCATTTCTCCAGATCAGACAGGTTCTGGAGAAATGCTTTTTTGTGTGAAATCTGGGGAATGGGTGGGGACCTGAACGTTAGTGTTGAAGAAACCAAACGCCCCTTGACGCTTCCTCTTCCCACACACGGATTTTTCATTTTTCCTTCATGGCAAATATGTTACAATAGTAAAAGAATAGGTTACGGTTTGTACCCCTGAAGGAGGAAACGAAAGGTGATCACAGCAAGTGGAGATGCCTACGGGGACTGGCTTCCTGTCCTGGAAACGGTCCAGACGGACTTGGTCCACCAGATTGAAAAGTATAACCAAGTGGAAAAGCAGCGCAGCGGAGAGATGGCCTATGAGCACCTGATCTACCGGATCAAAAGCGTGGACAGTATGGAAGAAAAATGCCGGCGGAAAGGGCTGCCGGTGAATGCGCATTCTGCCCTGGTGGAGCTTCGGGATGCCATTGGGCTCCGGATTGTGTGCCGCTTTTTGCACGATATCAAGTTAAATATTGACTACATCAAGCAGATTCCTGGCTGCAAGGTGATCCAGGAAAAGGATTATATCCACAATGTAAAACCCAATGGATACCGGTCCTACCATATGATTCTGGAATTGGAGGAGCCGTTCCGGGATGTGGACGGCAACCAGCCTGGGAAGTTTTATGCGGAAATCCAGCTGCGCACCATTGCCATGGATTCCTGGGCCAGCCTGGAACACCAGATGAAATACAAGCATCACATTAAAAATGCAGCCCTGATTGGACAAGAACTGAAGCGCTGCGCGGATGAACTGGCGGCCTGCGACCTGGCCATGCAGACCATCCGGAACCTGCTTCAGGAAGAACCGGAAGGAGAGGAAGAAAACCAGTGAGCAAAATCTTATTGGCAGAAGACGAGAAGGCCATGTCCATGGCGGTCCAGGCCATTTTGACCCATCAGGGTCATGAGGTGGATTTGGCGGCCAACGGACAGGAAGCAGTGGACAAGGCCAGCAAAAATTTATACGATTGCATGGTTTTTGATATTATGATGCCGGTAAAAGATGGCATTACGGCCCTGGAGGAAATCCGGGCCACGGGGGATACCACCCCGGTAATTATGCTGACGGCCAAGGCGGAAGTGGACGACAAGATTCTGGGCCTGGATGCCGGGGCAGATGATTATCTGACGAAACCCTTTGCTATGGGCGAACTGCTGGCCCGGATCCGTTCTTTGACCCGCCGCCAGAGTGAATTCAATCCGGAAAAACTAACTGCTGGGTCCGTGACCCTAAACTGCGGGGAAGGGGAACTGTCCAGCCGCAGTGCGGTCCGGCTGTCACCCAAGGAAACCCAGCTGATGCGGTACCTGATGGTCCATGCGGGAAAGCCCTGTCCCACCCAGCAGCTGCTGGAGCACGTGTGGCAAGAAGAAAAGCAGGAAGATCCGGGGATTGTGTGGATCTACATTTCCTATCTGCGGGAAAAACTGAAGGCCATTGGGGGCAATTTGGAAATTGACGGAAGTCAGGGCGGCTCCTTTACCCTGAAACCCGTGTCCCAGGCCAGCTAAGGAGGTGCTGCAATGAATATGGTGCACCGGCTGCGGCGGAAATTCATTCTCATGGCGCTGATTGCCGTGGTGATTATCCTGACAGGAGCTCTGGGCCTCATCAACGTCATCAGCTATATGAAGATGGAATCAGAAGTGACCACCCTCCTGAACGTCATTGCCCAAAACGGCGGTATGATGCCGGCCCACCAGATTCCGCTGCCTTCGGAAAGCTGGAGCAGCTGGCTCAATGACCCGGAATGGTACAACAATACCCCGGAATTTGCCCACCAGACCCGATATTTCAGCGCCTTTGTGGATGAAACCAACGGCAAGGTCACCCAGCTGAACCTGACCAACATTTCTGCCTTTGACCAGCAGGAAGCCCTGGAAGTCATTGACAAGGTGCTGGAGAACCAACAAAAGCAGGGCGTGTTTAAAAAAGAACGGGCCAGCTATGCCTTTTTGGTTTCCCCCCAGCCTGGCGGGGACTATATGGTAGTAGTGATGGACTGCACCCGGGATGTGGCTGCGGTGGAAGCCTTTATGCGCTACTCGGTGCGCTTTGGGCTTATCTGCGTGCTGCTGTACATCTTGGTGCTGAGCTTTTTGTGCAATTTTGCCATTCAGCCCTTTGTGGAAAATATGGAGAACCAAAAGCGGTTTATCACCAATGCCGGGCATGAGCTAAAAACCCCCATTGCCATTATTTCTGCCAATGCAGAGGCCATGGAACTGCTCAACGGGAAAAGCCAGTGGACGGACAACATCCTGATGCAGGTCAAGCGGCTGACCCGGCTGATCAACGAGCTGATCATGCTGGCCAAAATGGGGGAAAAGAGCCAGTCCAGTTTGACCC
Organism: Acidaminococcus hominis; assembly: GCF_900291475.1. Classification (GTDB taxonomy): domain Bacteria; phylum Bacillota; class Negativicutes; order Acidaminococcales; family Acidaminococcaceae; genus Acidaminococcus; species Acidaminococcus hominis. Next base: position 176,604 of record NZ_OLMM01000002.1, on the reverse strand, counting down.
TGAAAGATGTGGACGTGTCCGCCCTTTTTACAGATGCAGTGAAGGCCTTTTCGCCCCTGGTGGAAGGGGAAAAGAAAAAGCTGGTGCTGGATATCCCCCCGGATATTCGGGCCCTCTCAGAGGAAAAATATCTCTATGAGGTGTTCACCATTCTCATGGACAACGCGGCCAAGTACTGTGATGATGAGGGGACCATTTGGGCTGTGCTGACCCGAAACGGCAAGCATGGCTTTAAGGCCGCTGTTTCCAACAGTTACAAGGAAGGAGAAGGGGTGGACTACAACCATTTCTTCGAGCGGTTCTACCGGGGAGACGAGTCCCATAATTCCAAGAAGGCCGGCTACGGCATTGGGCTTTCCATGGCAGAAGAAGTGATGAATCTGTTGGGCGGCCAACTGAAGGTGACCTTTGACAAGGGCGTCATTACCTTCACGGTGCAATTCTCCTAACGAGAAGCTTTTTTAGGTAAAGCTTGGGTAAATGTGCCGGGAATGGTTGTCACTGGTGCTCCTTTATGTTACAATAATACAATCTAGAGTGTGGAGGGAATACCTGTGGCTTTAAATATTTTGATGGTACTGGATGTCATCGTCAGCGTTCTTATGATGATTTCTATTTTATTGCAGTCTGGGAAAAGTGCAGGTTTCAGCGGCCTGGGCGGCGGCGAATCCCTGTTTGGCGGCAAACCGACAGACATGGACGAAGCACTGTCCCGTTTTACAGTAGGTCTGGGTTTGGCTTTTGCCATTATCAATGTGGTCATTGCCCGTATCCAGTAATTTACGGCGACTGAATTTGTATATGAGAGCGCACTGTGGCATTGCCTTTTGCAGGTAATGCCCTTTTTGCGTACCAAAATAGGGAACGGGAGGTGTGGCGGCATGGTGATGCCCGGAGCAGAAAGCTACTACTGGGAAGGAAATAACCAGCGGGCCGTACTTTTGGTCCATGGGTTTACCGGAACCCCTGCGGAGCTGCGGGAACTGGGAGAGACCCTGCACCAGCACGGCTATACGGTGTATGGCCTGCGGCTGGCCGGCCATGGTACGGATCCCCGGGAGCTGACAAAAGTAACGTATCCGGAGTGGCTGGACCAGGTGCGGGAAGCAGTAGAAAAGCTGAAGCACCAATGCCGGGAGGTAACGGTCATTGGACTGTCCATGGGCGGGCTTTTGGCTGTGTACGCCGGTACCCTGCCCCAGGTGGACCGGCTGGTGCTGATTTCCACCCCTATTTATCTCTACGACTGGCGCATCCACTTTTTGTGGCTGGCGGACCGGCAGAAGGCCTGGGCGTTGCCCAAGCACCCTCGGGAAATTGATGCCCCGGAACGGTACAATGTGGCCTATTCCTGTATGCCCCTTTTTGGCATTCACCAGCTGGAATGGCTGCTGCTCCTGTGCAAGGGGCGCTGGCTCCGGAAGGTCCAGGTGCCGCTGCTCATTATCCAGTCCCGCACGGACCACACGGTGCGGCCGGAGAGTGCCCGCTACCTGTATGCACACGTTTCTTCCCGGAAGAAAAAGCTGCTGTGGGTGCCCAAGGCCCGGCACGTAATGACCCTCTACAAGGGCCGGGAAAAAATTTATCAAAGCATTTTGCATTTTTTGGAGGATAAAAAATATGAATCTCGCAGATCGTGATACCCTGTGTTTTGGCTGCGGCAAGGACAACCCCATTGGCCTGCATATGCATTTCAAGGTGGACGAGGAAGGCTGCTATGCCAGCTTTGTTCCCCAGCCGGTGCACCAAAGCTATGATGGCCGGATGCATGGAGGCCTTATTTCCACGCTGCTGGACGAAACCATGGGGAATTACCCTTATTTATATGAACATCGGGTGGCCTATACGGCACGGCTGGAGGTGCGCTTCCGTCAGCCGGTTCTGATTGGGGAAAAAATCTCCATCATCACCAAAGTCAAGAAGCGCAAGGGCATTCTGCTGGAAATGACGGGGCAGGTGGTCCGGGAGGACGGGACCATTGCCGCCGAGGCTGATGCCAAGCTGATGTATGAGGAGAAGCATGAATAGAAAAGAACTGGAAGAACAAATTACTGCGTATATGACCGCCAACCCTGCCCCCCTGTCGGCGGACGACCTGCAAGGTGCCATTGCCCTTTCGGACAAGGATCAGGACCTGTATGAGGAGGTCATGAAGGACCTGGAAGAAAACGGGGTAATTGTACGCACCCGTTTTGATACCTTCGGGCTGCCTCAGGCTATGGGCCTGGTTACGGGCCGCTGCCAGGTTACCAGCAAGGGCTTTGGCTTTGTGGTGCCCCTGGTGAAAAATGGGGACCCGGACCTGTTTGTTCCGGCCAATTCCCTGTCCGGGGCCATGGACGGCGATACGGTCATGGCCCGGGTGTCCAAAAGCAGCTTTGACGGACGCCTGGAAGGGAAGGTTATCCGGATTTTGAAGCGGGCCCACCACAAGCTGGTAGGAACCTTCTCCAAGTCCAAGGAATTTGCCTTTGTAATTCCGGACAACAAACGGATTTCCCGGGATATCTATGTGCGCCGGAGAGATTTTAACGGTGCCAAGGATAAGGAAAAAGTAGTGGTGGAAATTACTACCTGGCCGGATGAACGTCGGAATGCTGAGGGTAAGATTGTAGAAATCCTGGGCAAGCAGGGGGACATCGGGCTGGAAATCCTGTCCATTATCAAGGACAACGACCTGCCCACGGAATTCCCAGCCAAGGTCCAGGAAGCCGCCCAGCAGGTGGAAAAGAAAATCAAACCCAAGGAAATTGAAAACCGGAAGGACCGCCGAGACTGGAGCATCATCACCATTGACGGGGTAGATGCCAAGGACCTGGATGACGCTGTGTACGTGGAAAAACAGGGGGACAACTACTTCCTGGGGGTCTACATTGCCGACGTCAGCTATTACGTTCATCCCCATACGGCCCTGGACAACGAAGCCTACGAGCGGGGTACCAGCGTATACCTGGTGGACCGGGTACTGCCCATGCTGCCGGTGGAACTTTCCAATGGCATTTGCAGCCTGAACGAAGGGGAAGACCGGCTGACCATGAGCTGCGAAATGCTCCTGGACGGGAAAACCGGTAAGCTTCTGAGCTATGAGATTGCCCCTGCGGTCATCAATTCCCTGCACCGGATGAACTACGATGATGTCCGGGATATTCTGGTGGAACAGGATCCTGAACTGCGGAAAAAGTACCAGGATATCGTTCCCATGCTGGAAACCATGGCAGAACTCAGCAAAGTACTCAAGAAGCGCCGGGAAAAACGGGGCTCCATCAACTTTGAGCTGCCGGAACAAAAGGTGATCCTGGACGAAAAGAAGCACCCCATTGAAATCAAGCAGCGGATCCGCTCCATTGCGGAAATGATGATTGAGGAATTCATGCTGGCGGCCAACGAAACGGTGGCTGCCCATATGGCCAAAAAGAAACGGCCTTTTATCTACCGGGTGCACGATGTGCCGGACCGGGACAAGATTACGGACCTGGCCAAGCTGATGAGCGTCTTTGGGGTCACCCTGAAAATTGACGAAGACGATATCAAACCCAAGACCTTGGCCAAGGCTTTGGAAAAGGTGGCAGGCAAGCCGGAAGAACGGCTGATTTCTACGGTAGCTCTCCGGAGCATGAAACAGGCCGTGTACCAGCCGGAAAACATTGGGCACTTTGGCCTGGCTGCTACCTACTATACCCACTTTACTTCGCCCATCCGCCGTTATCCGGACTTGATGGTGCACCGGCTGCTGCGGGAGCAGCTGTCCGGCAAGCGTCTGTCCCGGGAAGAAGCGGAAGAAAGAACGGCCAAGCTGGCGCTGATTTCCACCCATTGCTCCACCCGGGAGCGGGCGGCCATTGAAGCGGAACGCCAGACGGTAGATCTTAAAATGGCGGAATATATGCTCCAGTTTGTGGACCAGGAATTTGAAGGAACCATTTCCGGGGTTTCCTCCTTTGGCTTCTTTGTGGAATTGGCCAATGGGGTGGAAGGACTGGTGCATATTTCCAGTCTGACCGATGATTACTATGAATATCTGGAAGGGCAGTATGCCCTGATTGGTGAGCATTTGGGCCATCGGTACCGTTTGGGGGATACTGTAAAGATTCAGGTGCTCCAGGTGAACGTGGCCGAACGGAAAATCGACTTTGTACTGGCCGGGATGCCGGAATACCAGCTGTCCCGGATGCGTCAGGACCTGACCCGGCAGAGCAAGAAGAAGGAAAAACGCCAGACCGGCGGTGCGCTGGATAAGAAGGACCTGATTGCCGGAGAGGCTCCCGCCGGAGACAAGAAGCACAAGAGAAAGAGAAGACGCAAGAAGAAGGGCGGCAATGCAGCCCAGGGTCAAAATACGTCCAATAGCCCCACCAGTACCAAGGCCCCGCTAGAGCAGGGTAAATCCACCAACGGCGGCAGAAGAAGACGGAGGAATCGACATGGAAAAAACGGTGAAGGTCATAGCCGAAAACAGAAAAGCAAGGCATGATTACAATATCCACGAGACCTATGAAACAGGCATTGTCCTGACCGGCACAGAGGTGAAATCCCTGCGCCAGGGGAAAGCCAATCTGAAGGACGCTTACGCGGCCATTACCAAAACCTGCGAGGTCTATTTGTATAATCTGCATATTAGCCCCTATGACCACGGGAACATCTTTAACCATGAACCCCTGCGGGACCGGAAGCTGCTCATGCACAAGCGGGAAATCCAAAAGCTCATTGGCAAGACCAAGGAAAGAGGGTTTACCTTGGTCCCCCTGCAGCTGTACTTTTCCCATGGCCTGGTGAAATGCAAGCTGGCCCTGGCTACCGGTAAAAAAATCTATGACAAGCGCCGGGACATGGCGGAGCGGGCTGCCAAGCGGGATATTGACCGGGCCATGAAGGATCGGAACCGGTAATATATAGTTGTGTATAAATAAGAACATTTATTAAGAAATAGAAATCTGTGGTAAAAACCTTCATTTTGTGTTACTATATAGGTAACATCAATAGATGTTGAAGACAGACATTCAATTGGTTATGGTTATCTATGAGGAGGCTTTATTATGGAACCTAAATTCTTTAAATGTGCCCATTGTGGTCAAATCATTACTTTGGTAAAAGCTACCGGTGTTCCCGTAATCTGCTGCGGCGAAAAAATGGGTGAATTGGTCCCCAATACGGTTGACGCTGCCAAAGAAAAACACGTACCTGTTTATGAAGTGAAGGACGGCGTAGTGAATGTTACCGTTGGCTCTGTGGAACATCCTATGACTGCAGAACATTATATTGAATTCATCGTTTTGGCCACCAAGAATGGCGTACAAAGAAAAGACCTGAAACCGGGCGATGCTCCGAAAGCAGCTTTTGCTCTGGTAGCAGGGGATGAAGTCGAAGGCGTTTACGCTTACTGCAACCTGCATGGTCTGTGGAAAGCCTAAGACCGTGTAATTGGAGAAGCTGTGCAAAAAGGAAATCCATTTTGCACAGCTTCTTTTTTCAGCAGAGCAGCAGTCTGCTGACCTGTTTATGGTACAGACCCTTTTTGGCTAATAAAGTATACATAATCAAAAGTAATTATTTAACTTTTCTATAAATGTATACAAAATACGGAAATTATATTGAAAATAAATTTTTCCATGATAAAATGATACTGAGGGGCGGACTGGTAAAACAGTCCAGCAATAAGTGCATCTACAGGAGGTAATGGTATGAAAGTTTTATGTTATGGAGTTAGAGACGTAGAATTACCGATTTTTGAGGCTTGCAACAAAGATTTCAATTATGAAATCACTTGTATTCCTGAATATCTGAATACGAAAGAATCTGCTGAAAAAGCTAAGGGCTACGAAGCTGTTATCCTGCGCGGCAACTGCTTTGCCAACAAACAGAACCTGGACATCTACAAAGAACTGGGTGTTAAATATCTTCTGACCAGAACTGTTGGTACCGATCATATCGATATTCCCTATGCTAAAGAACTGGGCTTCAAGATGGCCTTTGTTCCTGGCTATTCCCCCAACGCCATTGCTGAATTGGCCGTTACCCATGCTATGATGCTGCTGAGACATCTGGCATACACTACCAGCCAATCCGCCAAAAAGAACTTCGTTGTTGACAGCGAAATGTTCTCCAAGGAAATCCGCAACTGCACCGTTGGTATCGTAGGCCTGGGCCGTATCGGCCGTGTCTGCGCTCAGATTTTCCACGGCATGGGTGCTACCGTAATCGGCGAAGATGTCTTCCAAATCAAAGGCATCGATGACTATGCTACCCAGGTTTCCATGGACGAACTGTTGGCTAAATCCGATATCATTTCCCTGCATGCTCCTTACATCAAGGAAAACGGCAAGGTTGTTACCAAAGAATTCATCAGCAAGATGAAAGACGGCGCTATCCTGGTTAACGCAGCCCGCGGCCAGCTGGTAGATACCGATGCTGTCATCGAAGCCATTGAAAGCGGTAAACTGGGCGGCTTTGCTGCTGATACCCTGGATGGCGAAGCTGAACTGTTCGGCAAGAACTTTGGCGACAAAGAAATCCCCAATGCGCAATTTGCCAAACTGGTAAGCCTGTACCCGAAAGTCCTGATCTCCCCGCATCTGGGTTCCTACACTGATGAAGCCGTGAAGAACATGGTGGAAACCAGCTATCAGAACCTGAAAGATTACGTGGAAACTGGCGATTGCAAGAACAAAATCAAATAATTTTGCCTCGCTTAAAGGAGCTGCGAAAAATGAGCAATCATTTTTCACGGCTCCTTTTTTATGGAACCCAGAAAAATTCCTGCTCACTTTCCATAGAAAACCGTACAATTTCGGAGTAAATAGGAAGAAACATGGAAGTATTTGTAATAAAGTTTGGTCCTGAAAAACCAAAAGCATGGTATAATATAAAGATACATGGCATAGGAATTACACGCACCGCCTGATTCCCTGCCGGAGGGAGGAATGCTCATGCTGGACAAGATTGATTTGGACACTAAGATTTCTAAAAAAGAGTATACGGATAAAATGGAGGAAGAAACCAATCGGCTGGGGTTTTTGCAGCGGTCTCTGCGGGATGCAGGGGTACCTGTGATTATTCTGTTCGAAGGCTTTCGGGGGACCTTCCGCAGCGAGCTGATCAGCAAGGTGATTTCTGCATTGGACCCTCGTGGTTTTCGGGTATTTTCTGCTTCTAAGACCACGGACGCCCAAAAGGAAAGTCCTTTCTTTACCCAATTCTGGAATGAACTGCCGGCCAAGGGGCATATTGCCATTCATCACAGGGCCTGGTATTTTCTGTGCAATGAGCATTTGGTAGGGGACCCGGACGAAGCGGCTTCCTGGTACAATGTTTCCTACGAGGAAATCAATACCTTTGAAAAAGAACTTACCGATGGCGGTTATACCATCATCAAGATATTTACCCATATCTCCAAAAAGCAGCAGAAGGAAAACCTGGAAAAGGGACCTTCCGATAGCAGCTTGTGGGAAAAGCTGACGCCTTCCGGCATTGAGGGCATCGACTACAATGCCTACCGGGAGGTATACGAGAAGATGCTGGCGGCTACGGATACCAGCGTGGCTCCTTGGCACATTATTCCCATGGAAGACAAAAAGACCGGGACGGAAGCTGTATTCCAGGTGCTGATTGCTTGTATGGAAAAGGCCCTGCGGCAGAGCCAGCTGAAGGTGCAGCGGGATATTGCCCCGGTGAAGGATCCTTCGGTGCCGGATATTTTGGCTACTTTTGATCCCAACCAGCCCATGGATTCGGACGAATATGACAAGAAACTGAAGAAATGCCACAAGCGTCTGGGTGAATTGCAGGTGGAGCTGGCCAAACGGAAAATCAGCACCATTATTGCCTTTGAAGGGCAGGATGCCGGCGGCAAGGGCGGCGCCATCAAGCGCTTGTCGGAATCCTTTGATCCCCTGGGCTACCAGGTGAATCCTGTAAGCGCTCCCAACGAGTGGGAGAACCAGTTCCACTATCTGTGGCGGTTCTGGACCAAGATTCCCCGCCCAGGCGAGATTGCCATCTTTGACCGTACCTGGTATGGTCGGGTGCTGGTGGAGAGAATTGAGCATTTTGCCACCAATCCAGAATGGCGCCGGGCCTATGGGGAAATCCAGGACATGGAAGCCCAATGGGTGAAGCAGGGCATTATTGTGCAGAAATTTTGGATGCACATTGACCAGGATGAGCAGTTAAAGCGGTTCCAGGACCGGGAGAATGATCCCAACAAGACCTGGAAGATTACCCCGGACGATTGGCGGAACCGGTCCAAATGGGATGCCTACGTGGATGCGGTAAACGAAATGATCTACCGGACGGATACCCCTGAGGCACCCTGGACGGTGGTGGAAGCCAACAACAAACTGTACGCCCGGATCAAGGTGTTGGAAACGGTGATTGCCCGGATGGAAGCGGCTCTGGCCAAGGCGGGACAAAAGGCGTAAATTTCTTTGGAACCCCGTGGTTTTGGACGGGATTTTCTGGCTTTTCGTTTTACAAACGCCAAAAAAAACAGTACAATGGAAGTTACTGAAAGCAAGTTTTCGGTAACTTCCATTTTTATATAACTCCAAGGGGAAACGAGGTGGGAGCGTGGCTCCATTTGCAATACGAGAAAAAGACGGCTTGCGCTTTGGCTATTTCCCAGCCTGGGAAAAACTGGGCGTTGGCCATGCTTTTACCTGCCGTACAGGCGGGGAAAGCGATAATTTGGAAGGCATTTTGAATATGGGCCTGCACTCAGGGGATAACCCGGAGAAGGTGGTCCGCAACCGGCAGAAAGTGGCCAAGGCACTGGGCTTTGACCTGAACCGGACGGTCACCTGCAACCAGGTGCACAGCACCCACATTGTGCGTGTGACAGAGGCGGATGCAGGCAAAGGGGCGTTTACCTATGAAGATACCCTGCCCCAAACGGACGGTCTCATTACGGACTGCCGGAACCTGCCTCTTTTATTGGTATTTGCCGACTGTGTCCCTATTCTACTGGTGGATACCTGCAGCAATGCCATCGGCCTAGTTCATGCCGGGTGGCGGGGCAGCGTGGCAGGTATTGCTAAGAAAGCAGTAGAACAGCTGGCAGAAGCCTTTGGCTGCCAGCCCCATAATCTAGCTGTGGGCATCGGGCCTTCCATCGGTCCCTGCTGCTACGAAGTGGACGAGGCCGTACGGTCCCAGGCAGAAGCCTATGCCTCCTGTTTTACACCGGGTCGGGAAGGACACTACCAGCTGGATCTGTGGAAAATGAATACCCTGCAGCTGCTGGAGGCCGGCGTGCCTCAGGAGATGATTTTCCGGTCCGATTATTGTACCTGCTGCCATCAGGGAGACTTTTTCTCCTACCGTGGCGAGCATGGCAAGACCGGGAGACTGGCGGGCATTTTGTTTAGAAAATAGGAAGGGAGAGAGAGCCTATGTTACAGGAAAATTTGGCGAAGGTACAGGCCAAGGTTCAGGAGGCTCTTGCCAATCGCAAGGAAAAGAAAGCAACGGGGGATAAGGTGACCATTTTGGCGGTGACCAAAAATCATCCTCCGGAGATTGTAACGGAAGCACTGGCGGCAGGGCTGACGGATGTGGGGGAAAACCGGGTCCAGGAAGCCATGCACAAGCAGGAGGTACTGCCTCCTGGTGGTGTTTGGCATTTGATCGGCCACCTGCAGACCAACAAGGCCAAGCATGCGGTGGAGCATTTTGCCATCATTGAATCGGTGGACAGCGAAAAGATTATGCAGCATCTGGATAAGGAAGCGGCCGCCCTGGGCAAGGTTCAGGATGTGCTGCTCCAGATCAACGAAGCTGGGGAAGAACAAAAGAGCGGCTTTGCACCGGAGGAATTCCGGGCCGTTATTCCCAAGCTGGGGAACTATCCCCACCTCCGGGTCCGGGGCGTTATGGTGATTGCCCAGGCAACGGACCAGGTGGAAGAAACCCGTCCTGTCTTTGCGGCAGGCTATCAGGATTTCCTGTACCTGAAAAACCAGCTGCAATCCCCTGCCTGTGACACCTTGTCCATGGGCATGACCCACGACTACTGGGTAGCAATCGAAGAAGGAGCCAATGAAATCCGGGTAGGTTCCGCACTGTTTGGCGCCCGGGATTACTCACTAAAATTTTAAGATGGAGCGGTGGACTGCATGAATTTCGACTTTATGAGAAAAATTACGGAATCCCTTGGCTTTTATAAGGAAGAAGACAAACCGGAAATGGACGGCGGGGAAGAACTGCGGGATGAGGACAGCAAGGTGGTTCCCATTTTTGGCAGACACAGCCAGCCGGAAACCAGTTATGAAGAAAGCAGACGGGAGGTACCCCCTGTGGAAAATCGCAATAACGATGCGGACAAGGTCATGTCCATGCCTGTAAACCGCAATCCGGTCAGTGTGGTGGTAATTGAACCCATTGACTTCAATGATTCCCAAAAAATGGCGGACTATCTGTGCAAAAACCAGCCGGTGGTCATCAATTTCGAAGATACGGATCCCGACGTGCGCAAGCGCATTGTGGACTTTGTCAGCGGCACCATTTATGCCTTGGACGGCACCGTCAAGAAAATTGGCCGGAATATCCTGGTCTGCGCGCCTCCTAATATTGACATCGATACGGAAAATACCAATTACGTAGAGGAAGAAGGGAATTCTCCTTGGGAACAATAAATACTATCGCCAAAATTGCCTTTATTGGCTGCGGCGCCATGGGTGAGGCTATTTTAAAGGGGCTGCTCCAGGGCGGTTTGGTAAAGAAGGGACAAGTGGCGGCTGGCGTACCTACGGCAGCCCGTCAGGAATATCTGCAAAACACCTACGGTATTACGGCTGTAGGGGATAATGCAGCAGCTGTCCAGGGGGCGGATTTGGTGATCCTGGCCGTAAAGCCCCAAATGGCAAAAGCGGCTGTAACGGACGACCTGCGCAAGGCAATGGCCCCGGAGGCCCTGGTGGTGTCCATTATGGGCAGCTATGATATTGCCATGCTCCACGACCTGGTGCCCGGCCACCGGGTAATCCGCTGTATGCCCAATACGCCCCTTGCGGTGGGCATGGGTATGACTGCCATTACCGGCGATGACAAGGCTTCGGCAGAGGACTTGGAGCTGACGGAAGCTATTTTTGCCTCCTGCGGCCAGGTGGTCCGGGTGGACGAAAAAGCCATGGAGGCCATTACGGCCATCAGCGGCTGCGGCCCCGGCTATTTCTTTGTGGTCATGGATGCCCTGGCAGATGCCGGGGTGATGGCAGGGCTGCCCCGGGCTTTGTCCATTCAGCTGGCAGCTGCCACCATGGCAGGCAGCGGGGTGATGGCCCTGAAAACCGGCGTGCATCCGGCCCAGCTCCGGGATCAGGTAACGTCCCCTGGCGGCACTACCATTGCCGGCATCAAGGCACTGGAAAATCATGGAGTGAGAGGAGCGTTCTACGATGCAGTGCAGGCCGTCCTTGACCGCAGCGCTGCACTCAAAAAATAAGATGGCAGATCGAGAGAAAATTTTACGCTACTTTAAGGCCGGCGGAGACGCCGAATTGGCCAGCCAGCTGCTGGATTTGGCTGAGGGGGCCCGGAAAAGCCGCCGTTATAAGGTAACCGGCTTTTTGGATCCCCATGAACAGAATGTGGCAGAAATTATTGCTGCCAACTTTCCCAATATCCGGGTGGAATTAAACGGCGGGTTCCAGAATGCGGAACGCCTGCGGGCTGCTTTTGTCAGTGAAGAGTTCTACGGCCAGCCGGATTTCGCCATTACTCCCCTGCAAATCACCTGGGACAAGCGGTATTACGATATCGGTCACCGGGACGTGCTGGGCGCCTTTATGGGCCTGGGGTGCAAGCGGGAAATCATGGGTGACATTGTATTTAACGAAGAAGGCGGGCAGATAGTGGTGGATACGGCCATGAGCAATTTCGTGGTGACCAATCTGACCAAAATCGGTGCCGCCACTGTAGAAGTCCGGGAAATTGCTTTTGCGGACTTGCAGGAAAAGGAACAAAAAATCAAATTGATTTCGTCTACGGTAGCCGCTTTGCGGCTGGACGCCGTGGCTGCTGCGGGCTATGGGGTTTCCCGTTCCCGGATGGCAGATGAAATCAAGGGTCAGAATGTGCGGCTGAATTGGCAGGACGCCAAAAGTCCGTCCCAGACCGTCAAAGAAGGGGATATTATTTCCTTCCGGTCCCGGGGCAGGGTGGAACTGTCCGAAGTACGGGGCACCACCAAGAAGGGCCGTTTTGCCATTACCCTGAAACGGTATATCTAACCGTCAGCAGCGAGGGAGGAACACCATGATTATCCTGATTCGGCATGGGGAAGCAGATCATCATGTGCAGGCATTGACCGGGGGCTGGACCGACTCGGCCCTGACTGAAAAAGGCTGCGGCCAGTTCAAGAAACTGGCGGACTGCCTGGCCCGGGACTTTGCCGGCCATACGCCCCCCAGGATTGTGACCAGCGACCTGAAGCGGGCCCGAATGGGCGGCGAAATGATTGCAGAAAGACTGGGTGCTTCAGGGGTGGAGTCCTATGCCTTCCTTCGGGAGAAGAACAATGGCCGGGCAGCTGGCCTTTCTCTCAAGGAATCCAAGGCCTTTTACCACCCGCCGGTAACCGGCCGGGAGCTGGACCATATCAATTACGAGGGTGGAGAAACCCGCCGGCAGTTTTACCAGCGCACGGTGGAAGGCTTCAAGAAGCTTATGGAGGAGCCTGGGGACCTGATTATTGTATCCCATAAGGGAACCATCCAGAACATGATTTTTTATTGGCTGGGCCTGGATATCCAGGAGGTGGCCGATAAACAGATTTCCTTTGATATTCGTCCGGCATCCTTAACGGTGTTGGGCATCAATAAATGGGGGGAAAGAACGCTCTTTGCCTTGAATGATACCGGCTATCTTCATGACCAGGGTATGTTCCAACTTTTTTCTTATCCTTTTTTAAAAAAGTAGTTGACAGGATAGGCACTTTCGTGTAGAATAATCTTCGTTGAGAGATTCCCCGATAGCTCAATGGTAGAGCACTCGACTGTTAATCGAGTTGTTGTAAGTTCGAGTCTTACTCGGGGAGCCATTTAAAAATATGCCGGACGGATGTCCGGCTTTTTTTGGATTTATAAGCAAATTGAAATCATTTTTAAAACAATTCGCAGTATAGTTAAATGAGTACTGCGCTGACAGTAAGAATTTGAGGTGTTATATTTGGTTGGTATAATAACGGTCGATCAAGACAAGTGCATTAATTGCGGGATATGTTCCAACGTTTGCCCCAGCTGCATTTTGGAAATGAACCAAAGCGAAGGCAAAAAAGGCCCGGTTTGCATCAATGATATGTCCTGTATGTCCTGCGGCCATTGTGTTTCTGTTTGCCCTACGGGCGCCCTGGACAACTCCCGCTGCCCCTACGAGGAAACGGATCCGGTTCCTACGTCAGTACTAGATAAAAAATCCGCCTATGATTTTATGCGTATGCGCAGAAGCATCCGGAATTTTAAGGATGAACTGGTCAGCGAAGAAAAGATTACCGAGCTGCTGGATATTGCCCGGTACGCTCCTACTGCTGCCAATTCCCAAGGTTTGTACTACATTGTGGTATCTGACCGGGAATTGATCCAAAAGATTACCGACTGCGTGGCTGATTGGATGCAGGAAGAAATCGACAGAAAAGCTCCCCAGCGCCGGTACTATCTGAAGGTGCTGGAAGTATACCGGGAGCGGAAAATCGACATTATTGGCCGCAATGCCAAGCAGCTGATTTTCGCCCTGGCCCGGAGACTGAACATGACCGGCATCAGCAACTGCGAACAGGCATGGGCCTACGCTGAATTGTATGCACCCACCCTGGGTCTGGGTACCACCATTATGGGCTTCATTCAGACCTGTGCCCAGGCTGATTACCAGCCGCTGCGGGAACTGTTGAACGTTCCGGCCAAACAGGTGGTGGTGGGCACCCTTTTGGTAGGGTATCCCAAGTATAAATACAATCGTTTGCCCAATCGGCAGCATTTGAAAGTGGAATTCCGTTAAGCGCTGCGGCGCTGTAAGAAGGGAGGAGGACGCAAACCATTGTCCTTCTCCCTTTCTGTATTGTAAGGAGGGATTGGTATGATTCAAGGCAAAACCATCATCAGTGAAGAAGTCTTTACGGAACTTGTGCGGATTGCTGTAGGTAAGGTGGAGCACGTATCTTTGACCTTAAATGAAGGCGGCTCTTTCTTTTCCCTGGCCAAACGGATGACGGACAAGATTACGTCCCAGATTGCCGTAAAGAAAACGGATGCGTCCGTGGAAGAAAGCGGCACGGTGAAAAAAGGCCATGTGAGCTTTGAGGTGAAGGTCAGCGTGGAATACGGGGCCAATATCCCTGAAGTGGTGGAAGCCCTGCGGGAAGCAGTAGTGCGGGAAACGGTTGCCATTACCGACTACGCCGTAGATGCCGTGGATGTAGTGGTGGTGAGGCTAGTTCAGCCCCAACCCGAACCGGAAGCTGTAGAAGCAGAGGAAGTGCCGGCAGAAGGGGAAGAAGCGGCGGCTGAAACTGTGGAAGAAACTGCGGAAGAACAGCCGGCTGCGGAAACTGCAGAAGAATAAGTGCGGGAAAAGGATGCGCCAAGGCGCATCCTTTTTGGCGTCCTGGGGGTATGCGGTCCGCTGCTTTAAAAGGGAAGCCCAAAAGTTTGCAATTGGCAAAGCGGGGGACAAAGGCAGGTACGGATCCCTATTTTGTGTATAAATTGATACGAAATGGGAATGTTTTCTTGCAAAAAGCCTGTGGTTAGTAAAGAATTGACTGTGAAAAGAAAAACATTGCAAAATGTTAAATCTCTGCTATACTAGAAGACGTTAGAAGCTGGGAAAATGGATTTGTTTATGCATAAAAGGTATAGCGCTGCTGCTTTTCTCCAGGAAGTGCGGCAGTGGAGGAGAACAGCATGAAGGCTTTAAAGAACCGGAAAGACATTCATAAATTCGCCAAAAAATATCTGATCCTGTACAAGGACCCCATGACCCCCATTGATGTGGTGGAGGAAAGCGTCTTTGGAGAGGAATGCACTGCCCTGGGCTTCAAAGCGGACCAGGGAAAGGGCTTTAGCAAGGCGTATTCCAAAGGAGCTTACCAGGATTGGGAAACCCTGGAACAGGTGATTTTTCAGATAGAAGATCCCCTTCTCCTGGGCAGCGGCATCTACTCCCGCTGGCTTCAGGTGACGGAGCATTCTCTCAGCGAATACGTCCTGGATGACAAGAACCTGCCCTGGTTCCTGTTGGCCCTCAAGCGGTTAAAGCAGCTGACCAAAAAGGAAGAGAAACTGGCACAGGCTATGCAGGAAAAATCAGCGTAAAATCAGGCCCTCGGGCTGCGGAGCAATCTGCGGTGCGGGGGCTTTCGTGTCCCTTAGGGGCGGGGTCCGTGACGGACGGGGAAAAATAAGGTATAATATAATAATTGCGCATAAATAGACAGCAGCTCCAGAAAGGTCTGGAAAGCTGCTGAGAAGTTTGTTTGGAAGACAAAGGAGAATGCAAATGGAAACTTGGCTGCAAGTCAGCTTGAAAGTCACTCACGAAGCGGTGGAAGCGGTAGCCGAACTGCTGCGGGAAGTGGGCGCCAGAAATGGCGTGGAAATTGAAGACCCCCTGCTGCTCAATGAGCTGCGGGAACACGCCACCTGGGAACTGTGCGATATTCCTGCCCAGGAAAATACGGAAGTGGTGACGGTAACGGCCTACTATCCGGAAAACCAGGAGCTTCAGCAGCGCCTGGAGGCCATTGAAAACGGTATGCAGGAAATTGAAGCTCGGCTGGGCAAGTGCCGGTTTGGGGCCACCTTGTTCCGGCAGATTAGCGAAAAGGACTGGGCCAATCAGTGGAAGCAATTCTTCCACACCAAACGGGTAGGGAAGAGAACGGTGATTAAACCCACCTGGGAAACCTATGAACCCCAGGAAGGGGATTTGGTCATCTCCCTGGATCCGGGGATGGCCTTCGGTACCGGCACCCACGCCACCACCAGTATGTGCATCCAGCGGCTGGAAGAGCTGGTGAACCCGGATTGCACGGTATTTGACGTAGGTACCGGCAGCGGGATTTTGGCCATGACGGCCGCCCTTTTGGGTGCCAAAACTGTGGAAGCGGTGGACATCGACGCCAAGGCTGTAGAAGTGGCCAAGGAAAATATTGCCCTAAACGGCCTTTCCGACAGAATTGACGTAAAGCAGGGGAACCTGCTGGACGATACCAATGGTCAGGCGGATATTATCATCGCCAACATTATTGCGGACATCATCATTCTGGTGCTGCCGGAGGTAGCTGCCAAACTGGCTCCTGGCGGTAAGTTCCTGGCCAGTGGCGTCATTGAAGAACGGTTCCCGGATGTGGAAGCAGCTGCTAAGGAGCAGGGCTTCCAGATTCTTCAGGTCAGCCGGAAAGCTGGCTGGACCGCCATTACCATGGGCAGGGAGGCATAAGGCTGTGTATCGTTTTTTTGTACCCCGGAATTTTGCACCGGAAATGGTTATTGACGGGCAGGATGCCCACCACATTTCCCACGTGCTGCGGATGAAGGCTGGGGATCAGGTGCAGATTGTCAGCCTGGACCAGGTAACGGCCCTGATGGAAATTACCGGCTTTACGGAGCATCAGGTGGCGCTGTCCCTGGTAGAAAAAATTGAACGCTGCCACGAACCCTCGGTGCAGGTAACCCTGATCCAGGGCCTGCCCAAGCAGGACAAGCTGGAATGGGTTATCCAAAAGGCCATTGAGCTGGGGGTGACGGCCATCCAGCCGGCTGTGATGGACCATTCGGTGGTAAAGCTGGACCCTGTTAAGGTCGAAAAGAAGCTGGAACGGTGGCAGAAAATTGCCGAGGCAGCGGCCAAACAAAGCAAGCGGGATATCATTCCCCAGGTGCTGCCGGTGAGAGCTTTTAAAGAAGTACTCCAGGGCTGTACGGCAGAACTGAAAATCATTGCTTACGAAGTAGAGGACGGGCAGGGCATTCGCCAGGCTCTTCAGGTACAGCAGGAGGCCAAGACGGCGGCCCTGATTATTGGCCCCGAGGGGGGCATCAGCAAGGACGAGTTCGCCCTGAGCCAGAAGCTGGGCTGGGCGTCCGTCAGCCTGGGGCCCCGGATTATGCGCACGGAGACCGCCGCCCTGGCGGCCCTTACGGCCATCATGTACGAAACAGGAAATTTGGGAGGATAAGATAGATGAAAAAAATAGCTTTTTATACCTTGGGCTGCAAGGTAAACCAATCGGATACTGCATCCATGGAGAAATTGTTCCGGGAAGCCGGCTTTACGATTGTGGATTTTGAGCAGCCTGCGGACATCTATCTGATCAATACCTGCGTGGTGACCAATATGGGTCAGAGCAAGTCCCGGAAGATGATCCGCCGGGCAGCCAAACGGGACCCCAAGCCGCTTATCGTGGTAACGGGCTGCTATCCCCAGACTTCCCCTGACGAGGTAGCCCATATTGACGGAGTGGACCTGCTCATTGGCAACCAGGACCGGAGCAAGGTGGTGGAGCTGGTGCAGCAGCGGCTGCAGGAGGATGAAGCGGAGCAAGCTGTACCCTTAAACGCTGTTCACGAGCTGCCCATTGGCCGGAGCTTTGAGGCTATGGAAGCGGCCGTGGACGAAAGCCGGGACCGGGCGTTCCTGAAAATCCAGGAAGGCTGCGACCAATACTGCTCCTATTGCATCATTCCCTACGCCAGAGGTCATCTCCGTTCCCGTTCCCTGGAAAGCATCCGTGAAGAAACCCAGCGGCTGGTGGATCAGGGCTTTAAGGAAATCGTGTTGCTGGGCATCCATCTGGGCTGCTACGGCAAGGAAGACGGCCAGGGCTACCGGCTGTCCGATGCGGTAAAGGCCGCCCTTTCCGTACCGGAGGTGCGCCGGGTACGCCTGGGCTCTTTGGAATCCGTGGAGGTGGAAGACGCATTGCTTCAGGTGATGCAGGAAGATTCCCGGCTGTGTGCCCATCTCCATCTGCCCTTGCAGGCGGGCTGTGACGCTACGTTAAAACGGATGCATCGTCCCTATACCACCGCAGACTTTGCAGGTCTCCTGGAGCGGATTCGCAGCCTGGTGCCGGGGGTAGCCATTACCACCGACGTCATTGTAGGCTTCCCGGGAGAAACGGAAGAAGATTTCCAGGCCTCCTTGGACTTTATCCGCAGCTGCCAGTTCAGCAAGATCCACATTTTTCCCTATTCCCAAAGAAAGGGAACGCCGGCAGCGGTGATGCCCGGCCAGCTCTCCAACAAGGAGAAACAGGAACGGGTGCACCGGCTGGAAGTGATTGACGCCGAAGGTCACGAAGCCTTCCGGAAAACCCTGCTGGGGGCGGAATCCTCTGTCCTGTGGGAGCAGGTGAACAAGGAAGGGTACTGGGAAGGCTTGACCCCTGGCTATATTCGGGTGTATACCCACAGTGACCAGGATCTGGAAGGAAAAATAACCCCAGTTCGGCTGGATTCTCTATTTGAAGACGGCATGAACGGTGTTATAATATAAAAGTACCAAATTTTAGTCGGCAGGGGGTGAAATTATGTCAGATTGTATTTTTTGCAAGATTGTTGCAGGTGAAATTCCCAGCGAGCGGGTCTATGAAGATGACAAGGTCATCGTAATCAATGACTTGAACCCGGGTGCGCCCGTTCATGTCCTGATTATCCCCAAGGAACATTCGGAAAACATTTTGACGGCATCCCCCGAGGTGCTGACTCATGTTCAAAAGATTCTTCCTGAGATTACCAAGAAATTGGGTATTTTGGAAAAAGGGTTCCGTGTTGTGGTGAACACTGGCGCAGAAGGCGGACAAACGGTTCCCCATCTGCATTTCCATGTCTTGGGAGGAAAGGAATTAGGCTGGCCTCCCTGCTAATGTTGTTGACAGAGACGCCTGGTTTAATGTATAATGGCTAGGTGTTAATGTTAAAACACTTCCCGAAAGAGATCGTGGAGGGAGGGATATAGATGACTGAGATTAAAGTTGGCAAAACTGAATCTTTGGACAGCGCACTGCGTCGTTTCAAACGTGCTACGCAGAAAGCTGGCGTTCTGTCCGAAGTAAGAAAGCGCGAACACTACGAAAAGCCCAGCGTAAGACGCAAGAAAAAGTCTGAAGCTGCCAGAAAACGCAAATCCAGATAATCATTTTATGATTTGGGGGCTTTAAGGTGTCTTTACGAGAAATCTTACAAACCGATATGAAGCACGCCATGAAGGATCGGGAAAACGGCAAATTGCAGTTGACCGTTCTGCGTATGGTATGGGCTGCCATTCGGAATAAGGAAATTGACGAAAAGACAGAGCTGAAAGATGACGCTGTCATGGCTGTCATTATGAAAGAAATTAAGCAGAGAGAAGATACCATCCAAGAAATCAAGGATGCCAATCGTCCTGAAATGGTAGAGAAAAATGAGCAGGAAATTGCCATTTTGAAAAAGTATCTGCCCCAGCAATTAAGCGACGACGAACTGAAAGAAATCGTTCAAGCCGCCATTGCCAAGACGGGTGCCAAATCCATGAAGGATATGGGGAAGGTAATGGGTACGGTAATGGCCCAGACCCAAGGCCGGGCTTCTGGCCAGCGGGTAAATGCCATTGTCAAAGCTCTCCTGCAATAAGCGCAAAACAAAGGGTCGTGGCTTAGGTCACGGCTCTTTTTTTGTGCCCTTTTGGGCTGCTGCGGGAAAGCAGCTGCAAAGGGGGCTTGTCTTACCCTGGGGGTTTATGCTATAGTATAAACGAACAAATGTTCGAATAAGTTATAATAAACGAACAAAGAGTGAGGGAGTACTATGGCGAAAGGAAAGGTCTATGCGGCCATTGACTTAAAATCTTTTTATGCTTCGGTGGAATGTGTGGAACGGGGGCTGAATCCCTTGGATGCGTGCCTGGTGGTGGCGGATCAGTCCCGGACGGATAAAACCATCTGCTTGGCGGTTTCCCCGGCTCTCAAGGCCCGTGGGGTACCTGGACGGCCCCGTTTGTTCGAGGTAATCCGGCAGGTGGGGGAAATCAATGCGGACCGGCGGGCCATGGCGCCGGGGCGGCACTTCCAGGGAGAATCGGCTTCCGACCGGGTACTGAAGGCGGATCCTTCCCAGAAATTGACCTATATTACGGCGATGCCCCGGATGGCGCTTTATATGGAGTACAGTGTCCGGGTCTACGGCGTATATCTGCGCTTTTTGGCTCCGGAAGATATCCACGTGTATTCGGTGGATGAGGTGCTGCTGGACTTGACCCCTTATTTGGAAACCTATGGGCTGACGCCCTATCAGCTGGCGGTGCTTCAGGAAACGGGGATTACGGCTACGGCCGGCATTGGTACCAACCTGTACCTGTGCAAGGTGGCCATGGATATTGTAGCCAAGCATCTGCCCGCAGGAAAGGACGGGGTGCGCATTGCGGCCCTGACGGAGGAAAGTTACCGGGAAAAGCTGTGGGAGCATCGGCCGCTTACCGATTTTTGGCGGATTGGTCCGGGGATTGCCCGGAAGCTGGCCCAGTACGGGATGTATACCCTGGGGGATGTGGCCAGGATGTCCCTTGTGGACGAGGACCTGCTGTACCGGCTGTTTGGGGTCAATGGGGAGCTGCTCATTGACCATGCCTGGGGTTGGGAACCCTGCACCCTGGAGGACATCAAAAAATACACCCCCAAAGCTCCAGCCTGGGGTCAGGGCAGGTGCTCCAGCATGCCTATACAGCAGAGCAGGCGGGGCTGATTGTTTGGGAAATGGCGGATCAGTTGGCCCTGGACCTGGTACGCAAGGGCCTTGTAACGGACCGGCTGGTGCTGCATTTGGGCTATGACCGGTCCAACCTGGAGGACTTGGAAAGGCTGCGCTCCTACCGGGGGCGGGTGGCCCAGGACCATTATGGCCGGCTGGTGCCCTTTCCGGCCCGGGGCACCCAGGCCCTGCTCCAATACACGGCCTCCGGGCAGGTGCTTACCCAGGAAGCCCTGGCGCTGTATCGGAAAATTGTGGATCCCCAGCTGCTGCTCCGCAAGGTGAGCCTTACGGCAGAACGGGTGCTGCCAGTTTCCCAGGAGCGCAGCCGGCCCCAGGAAGCGGATTTGTTTGCCCAGGAGGAATCCGCCTGGCAGGATCCCTTTAAGGAATACCGGCTCCAGGAAACGGTACTGGCTTTAAAGGAGCGGTTTGGCAAAAACTCCATTTTAAAGGGCAGCAATCTGTGTGCCGGCGGCATGACCATAGAACGCAACCAGCAGGTAGGGGGGCATCGGGCATGAAACGGTATCAGGATATGCTTGCGCTGCCCCATCCGGAGAGCCCCAGACGCCGCAAGCTGTCCCGCTCCCAGCGGGCGGCCCAGTTTATGCCCTTTGCAGCCCTTACCGGGTACGAAGAACTGGTGGCCGAGGAGGCCCGGCTTACCCAGGCCCAGCGGGAGCTGGACGAGACTGAAAAGGAACGGCTGGACCGGCAGCTCCAATGGGTGGGCTTGGAATTGCAGCAGGGCCGGCAGCCCCTGCTGCTGCTTACGTACTTTCAGCCGGATGCCCATAAGGAAGGCGGGCGGGAGCTGGTACTTCAGGAGCAGGCGGTGAAATTGGATACTTTTCGGAAAAGAATTTTGCTGAAAAGTGGGAAATGGGTCCCCATAAAACGGATTTTGGAACTAAAACTGGGTGCTTTAAACGAAAAAATACCCGATGGTACGCTTTAAATACCCGATGGCCCAAAAGGGGTAGGCAAAAAAATAAAATCCGTTATAATAAAATCATCAAGCGGATGGCCAAAGGCTCATCTTGTAAGGAGGATTACAATGGCTGAATTCAGTTACGAAGTAGAAGAAGAACTAGGAATCTTGTCGGAAAATACCAAAACTGGTAATACCAAGGAATTGAACCGGATTTCTTACAACAATACTCCCGCCAAGTTTGATCTGCGGGAATGGGCCCCCAGACGGGAAAAAATGTACAGGGGGATTACCCTGAACGAAGCAGAAGCCCGGGAACTGGGCAGATTGCTGTACAACTACTTCAAAAACCATCCAGGGAAATAACCGCTTCTCCGCTTCCATGGTATAATGAACAGGTAAGTTCATAGCATGGGAGATGATGCAAATGCTGCAGCGCATACGAGAATTTGCTGCTGCGCTTTTCCAGCGCAGCAGACGGTTTAAACTGGCCGTGTTTGGCAGCCTGTATATTTTCGCCGCCAGCCTGGTGGAAACCAAGCTGAACCTGCCTCCTGGCGGGGAGGGGGACATTTGGCAGCGGGGCATCCTGGTGATGCTTTGTGTGACTGCCCTGTCCATTCCCTGGCGGCTGTACAATGAACGGGCGGACAAAGTAGGTCCCCGGCGGGATGCCCTGGGTTTCCTGATCTTTATTATTGGCTGGCGGCTTTTGGAAGGACTGCCGCTGACTCCGTACTGCTTTATGGCGGCGGGAGGCATTATGGCAGCTTCAGCTACCGCCACCCTGTATTACTGTGATGTCCCAGAGGGCAGGGACCGGGTTTTTCCCTGGCTGTTCCTGTCCCTGGTGAAAAGCTTGGGCATAGGGCTGCTGATTCTGGTCCTGCTGTCCATCTGCTACCTGGGCTTCCAGTTTCTGGTCATGCCCGTAGGCATCCAATGGCTGGGCTGTATCTTCGTCTTTGCCTTTGGAGTAGTGGGCTTTCTCACCTTTCTTTCCTACATTCCCCTTCCGGAAGAAGAAATTCCGGAAGTGCCGGGGTTTACCACCCTGTGGCGGCGGGTCCTGCTCCCCTTTTTTGGACTTTTGCTGCTGATCCTGTATCTGTATATGGGAAAGATTGCCTGGGTAAGAGCCATGCCTGTGGGCACCATGAACTGGTTTGCTTCCGCTGCCACGGCGGTATACGCCCTGCTGTACTTCAGCTTTGGAGATTTGTCCCAGCGCTGGTTTCGCAAGGTATTCCTCTTGGGCGGGCTGCTGCTGATTCCTGTACTGCTGGTGCAGGGCATCGGGGTGCAGATGCGCTGGAGCGCCTACGGGGCCACGTCCCTGCGGTATTTGTCCCTGGTATGCAGTGCCTACGGGGTCTGCATCCTGGCAGCGGGGCTGGTGGGAATGAAACCCCGGAAACTCTTTGGCCTGGGCGCTGTGCTGGCCCTGCTGGTTACAGTGACCCCGCTGAATGCCATTGATTTCCCGGCCCAGCTCCAGTATAGTCAGCTGCGGGAAAACCTGCTGCAGGGCCAAATGCTGGTGGACGGCCAGCTCCAGGCCAATCCGGCTATTTCCGTCCAGCGGGCCGACCGGATTTACAGCGCTTGGGAATATCTGAAAGGAAATCCCGGCAGCTGGCGGTATCCGCTGGTAAAAGAAGTAGAAGCCTCCGGCCTGTTGGCTTCCCTGCCCAATAACCGGCAGCAAACGCATCTGCGTTATGCCTATAATGCAGGCAGCTTTCCGGTAAAGGATTACAGCCGGGTATATATTCTGGATCCGGCCAAAATCCAAGACGGGAAATTGACCTATACCCAGGAAAATGGTCAGCTGGCAACCTATGACGTGACAGCTTTTGTAGATAGACTCTACCAGCTGTATCCCAATGGGGGAGAGATCCCGCTGAAGGATATGACCTGGATGATTGACGAACATCATATGTTTTACTTTACCTTTGTGGGCGGTCAGGAGAAATCCTTTACCGGCACCAAGCCGGGAGTAATCGCCGTACGAGGTCTAGTTTTAGAAAGATAGCTACACCTTGGCAATTTCGGAAAACGGAACTTCCAGCAGGAAGCCCCGGATTCCGTTTGCAAGTCCCACGCAGCAAGTGTTATAGCCTGCAGTTCATGCCCCTGTTGCTTTGAGTCTCCTTTATTATTTCATCTAGTCGATTTATAACGCCGGGCCCCATTAGGTCGAAATGGACCGGCACCTCAAAAGACAAAGGCTGGGCTGCGCTTACATTCCAATTAGAAATAGGGACCCTATGGGCTGCCTGTCCGAAAGGATAAGGCAGCCCATTTTAGGTGCCGAAAGTATCAAGCCTGATTGCGGGGGAGAACCTGCGGTCAGGCTTTTTTGGGCTGTTTTGCTTGCGGCCATTCCTATAACGTTTAGGCAACTTGCAATTATCTATAGGAAACGGTATAGTGAAACGGATTAGCACAAACAAACTCCCGGAATACAAGGAGCGTGACCTATGGACATCAAACAACTGGAGATTTTTGTCACTGCCTGTGAGCGAGGCAGTTTATCCCAGGCTGCGGCCTGTATGTATACGACCCAGCCCAATGTAAGCAAGACCATACGTACTTTGGAGCATGAGCTGGGGAGAAACCTGCTGATTCGCAGCGGCAAAGGGGTGCAGCCTACGGTGTATGGCAAGACCGTGCTGGAATATGCCCGGCTGATTTTGAAAACCACGGCTACCATTGCTTCCCTGGCCATTCCTGATGAGCAGGAAAGCCTCAGGGTATCCACCTATCCCAGCAATATGGTGGCCCGGCTTTTGGTGGATTTCTACAAAACCTGGGGGGCGGACATTCATATTGAACACCACGAAGGAACGGTGGAAGAAATTACGGAGCAGGTACAGCAGGGGATTTCCGAAGTGGGGATTGTCTATGTGGCCCAAAAGCAGGCAGCGGCCTTCCAGCATATTTTGTCCCACAAGAAGCTGGAATTTATCCCGCTGAGCGTAAAAAGCATCTGCGTCTATGTGGGGCCCAAGCATCCCTTGTACCAGGAAAACAGTGTGGATTTTGCGGACCTGCACAAGCTGAAGTTTATGCGGGGCGTGCGGGACTTTTTCTCCATGGAGCACCATTTGGAGCATGTGAGCATGGGGGTCATTGACCCTAAATTGCTGCAGAACGTGGTTTATACCAATAGTGACCATTTGCTGATTGATATGCTGCTGCACACCGATGTTTGCAGTCTGGGGCTTAATTTTATGCACGAGCCCTATGAGCAGTATGCCATCAAGCCCCTTGCCATCGAGAACTGTGAGCCTTTTCTTCAGCTGGGGTATGTGCAGGACCCTGAGCGGCCCTTGTCTCCCCAAGCCCAGTGGCTGATCCAGGAATTGGCAAAGATTTTATAGGGTATAACGATTCGTTATAGATTTCTATAAAAAATTCGGGCCTAGTAAGTTTCGACTAACCAGTGTATTCTGACAAAGTATGATATGTACGCAACATTTGTCAGGAGGTCCTTATGAAAAAATAAATTTTGGTGGCGCTGCTGGGCGGCGTCCTGCTGCTGACCGCATTTACGGGTTGTGGTGCCGATGGCGGGGCAGGCAAAACGGCAGGCGGAAAGAAAGATGAATTGGTGTACGTCAATTACCGGGATATCCGGAACCTGAATCCCCATTTGTACGCTGGGGAGATGTACGCCCAGTCCATGCTGTACGATACCCTGGTGACCAATACGGAAAAGGGGTATGTGGGCTGTCTGGCGGAAAGCTGGACCATCAGTCCGGACGGGCGGACCTACACCTTTAAGATTCGTCCGGGGGTTACCTTCTCCGATGGAACGCCCTGTGATGCCAACGCCATTTTGGCCAACTTTAATGCTATTTTGGAAAACCGGGAACGGCATACCTGGCTGGAAATGATGAATTTGCTCACCAGTGTTTCTGCTCCGGACAAGGATACCTTTGTTATTGAAATGAGCGAGCCCTATTATCCCATGCTGACGGAATTGGCCTGCATCCGGCCCTTTGCCATGATTTCCCCCAAAAGCATGAAAAACGGCAGCACCAAGGATGGGGTAACCAGTTATATTGGGACGGGGCCCTATGTACTGAAAGACTTTGTCACTGACGAATACGCTGTATTTGAACGGAACGAAAAATACTGGGGTAAGAAGCCGGCCCTGAAGAAAATTACTGTAAAGGTCATTCCGGATAACCAAACCCGGATCATGGCGCTGGAAAATGGGGAAATTGACCTGATTTTTGGCAAGAATATGTTGGATGCAGATGCCATCAGCCAGTATGTGAAAAGCGATAAATTTACCACCCAGCTGTCCAATCCCACCTCTACCCGGCACATTGTCTTCAATACCACCCATGAAATCTTAGGGGAAAGTGCGGTTCGGAAAGCCCTTCAGCACGCCACCAACCGGAAGGCCATTTCAGAGGGTATTTTTTACGGACTGGAACCGGCGGCGGATACCTTGTATTCCCCTACCGTTCCTTACTGCAATGTGGGGCTGGAGCCCTATGCCTATAATACCGCAGCGGCGGGCCAGCTGCTGGACCAGGCTGGCTGGGTTATGGCCAGCGATGGGCTGCGGGCCAAGGACGGCCAGAAACTGGAACTGGATCTGCTCTACAACAGTGACAGTGTAACGGAGAAAACCATTGCCGAGTATCTCCAAAGTGAGTATCGGAAACTGGGCATTGCTCTTAATATCCATGGGGAGGAAGAACAGTCCTACCGGGATAATATGAAGGCCGGGAATTTCGATATGGTCTTTAATATCTGCTGGGGCATGCCCTATGATCCCCAGTCTTCTCTGGCGGCCATGCGGGCTCCGGTGTACGGGGACTTTGCAACCCAGCAGGGGCTGGCAGATAAGGCAGAGATTGACCAGGCCATTACGGATATTCTCACGTCCACCGATGAAGCCAAGCGGCAGGAATTGTACAAGTTTGTGCTGACCCGGCTGCACGAGGACGCGGTCTACCTGCCGCTGACCTATGAAACCAACAAGGCGCTCTATACGTCCAAATTGAAGGGTGTCCACTTTGGCATCGACCAATACGACGTAGATTTTGCCAGTATGTATTTTGAGTAATCCAGGGGGCCGCTTCGCAAGGAGCGGCTTTCTTGCTGTAAGGAGAGAAAGAGAAGTGAAAATACCATGAAACGTTACGTAATCCACAGGCTGCTGATGGCCATTCCGCTGCTTTTGGCCATTTCTTTTGTCTGTTTCGTATTTATCAACCTGATCCCCTCCAATCCGGCGGAGGTGGTGCTGCGCATCCAGCAGACCCCCATCATTACCCCTGAGGCCATTGCCAAGGCAGAAGCCGAACTGGGCCTGAACAAACCCTTTTTGGTGCGTTATACCGACTGGGTACTGGGCTGCCTGCAAGGGGACTTTGGCGTCAGCTATGTAAACCCGGCCCGGACGGTGGCTGGGGAACTGGCCCGCTGCCTGCCGGCCACCCTCCAATTGGCGGCGGCGTCTTTTGTGATTGTACTGGTGCTGAGCATTCCCATTGGGTTCCTGTGTGCGGTGTACAAGGATGGCTGGTTCGACCGGGGCATGCGGGCCCTGGTCTTTATCTCCACTGCCATGCCCGCCTATTGGGTGGGGCTGCTGCTGATGTGGGGCGTCAGCGTCAAGCTGCGGCTGCTGCCTACTAATGGGAATGGTACCTGGCAGCATTTGGTTCTGCCGGCCTTTACGGTAGCCCTGAGCTATATTTCCACCTACATCCGGCTGATTCGCAACAATATGCTGGAAAATATGAAGCGGGACTACGTACTCTATGCCCAGGTTCGGGGATTGCCCCAGCGGGCCATTTTGGTGAAGCATATCCTGAAAAATTCCATGCATACCTGCATTGTGGCCATGGGAATGAGCATTCCCCAGATGATTGCCGGAACCATTGTGGTGGAAAATGTGTTTTCCTGGCCGGGGCTGGGTACGTTGTGCATCAGCTCCATCTTTAACCGGGATTTGCCGGTAATTCAAACCTATGTGCTGTTTATTGGAATTTTATTTGTGGTCTTTAATCTGGTATTCGACGTGCTGCAAACGGTATCGGATCCCAGACTCAGAAGGGAGGTCTAACCATGGGAAAACGGTTTTGGAACAATCGGGCAGCGGTGCTGACCGTGGCTTTTGTACTGCTTATTGCCCTGATTGGCTTATTGGCTCCGGTTTTGGCGCCCCATGACCCCTATGTCACCAATATCCTACAAAAGTTTCGGCCCTATAGCCTGACCTATCCGCTGGGTACCGATCATTTGGGCCGCTGCGTCCTCTCCCGGCTGATTTACGGCATTCGGCCCACCCTGGGCCTGGCCCTTTTGACCATGCTGGGAACCATCAGCTTGGGAGCTGTGCTGGGCATTATGGCCGGTTATTTCCGGGGTGTGGTGGAAGAGGTCATTATGCGGGTGGTGGACGTGATGCTGTCCTTTCCCAGCCAGATTATGGTTTTTGCAGTGGTCGGGCTTTTGGGTATTAACGTCCAGAATGTGATTATTGCCAATATCTTCATCAAATGGGCCTGGTATGCCCGGATGATCCGCACTGGGGTTATGCAGTATCGGGATATGAATTTTGTGCAGTTTTCCCGCTGTGTGGGTATGCCGGAGCGTTTTATCCTTTTCCGCCACCTGCTGCCCTCCATTACTTCCGACCTGGCGGTGCTGGCTTCCTTGGACGTGGGCTGGGCGATTATCAATATTTCCACCCTGTCCTTTTTAGGGCTGGGAGTGCAGGCACCGGTTCCTGAATGGGGTGCCATGCTCAATGAGGCCAAAGATGTATTGACTCGGAATCCCATCCAGATGCTGGCGCCGGGCGTTGCCCTGGTTTCCTTGGTATGCTGTTTCAATCTCATGGGAGATGCCCTGCGGGATGTGCTGGATCCAAAGGAGGTGGAATCATGAAACCCCTATTTCAGGTGGAAAACCTGGAGGTGCAGCTAAAAGGCCGGAAGGGGCTGCTGGTTCCCTTGGTAAGAAACGTTTCCTTTTCTGTGGCGCCTGGGGAATGCCTGGGCATTCTGGGGGAATCCGGCAGCGGCAAGTCCCTGACCCTGAAAGCGGCCATGGGCCTTTTGGACAGCAGCTTTCAGGTAACGGGCAGCGTCCAGTTTCAGGGGCAAGAGCTGCTTACCAAGTCCAGTGAAGAGCTGCGCCGTCTGCGGGGCGGCAAGGTGGGGATTATTTTGCAAAACCCCATGACCTGTTTTGACCCGCTGTACAGGATTGGCAGCCAGCTGGCTGAAACCTTTGCGGCCCACGGAAACTGGAGAAAGGGAGAGATTCGGGAGCGCTCCCTGACAGTATTGGAAAAAATGCGCATCCACCAGCCGGAAGAAGTGCTGGAAAAATATCTCCACCAACTGTCCGGAGGAATGCTGCAGCGGATTATGATCGGCATTGCAGCGGCCCTGGAGCCGGCGCTTCTGATTGCCGACGAGCCCACTACCGCCATTGATGCCATAACCCAGGTGGAAATTTTGGCTGAGCTGCTGAAAATCAAGGAGGAGAAGGGAACGGCCCTGGTCTTTGTTTCCCATGACCTGAACGCCATTTCCCGGGTAGCAGACCGGCTGGTGGTGCTCAGCCAGGGCCAGGTGGTGGACCGGGGCAGTTTCTATCAGATTCTTCACCACGCCAAAGATCCCTACACGCGGCTTTTGGTGGGAAAAAGGGCAGAGGTTATGGAACGGTACCAAAGGGTGCTGCAGGGTAAAGGAAAGGAGCAGGGATATGCTTGAGCTAAAAAATATATCCGTAAGTTTTCGCCGGGAACGGCAAAATACGCTGTTTGGGCATAGCCGGCAGCAGGTGTTGTTTGATGTGTCCCTAAAGGTGCAGAAAGGAACCTGCCTGGGGATTTTGGGCGAATCCGGAAGCGGGAAATCCACCCTGGGACGGGTGCTCTGCGGCCTTTTGCAGCCGGATCAGGGAAAAGTACTGTGGGACGATTTGTCGGTCTACGAATCCCGGGCAGGGAGGAAAAATTTGCAGAATAAGCTGAGCATAGTGTTCCAGGATTATACCACCTCGGCCAATCCGCGCTTTCGGGTAAAAGATATTATCGGGGAAGGTTTGAGGGTCCGGGAGCGCCGGGAAGGCCATAAGGTCGCGCGGGAGGAGGAAACGGCCAAGCTGCTGGAGCTGGCCGGGCTGCCCGCCGCCCTGGCGGACCGGTTCCCCCATGAGCTTTCTGGGGGACAGCTGCAGCGAGTGTGCATTGCCCGGGCTGTGGCCTGCCAGCCGGAAGTGATTCTCTTTGATGAGGCCATTTCTTCCCTGGATGCCCATACCCAGGTGCAGATAATGGACCTGCTGCAGAAATTGAAACGGAAACTGGGCCTGACCTATGTGTTTATTACCCATGATTTGACGTCCGTTACCTATCTGTGCGATGAGGTCCTCTTTCTGTACCGGGGCCGGGTAACGGAATATCTGTCGGTGGAACAACTGGGCAGTACCCGGGACCCCTATGCCAGGAAGTTGCTGGAAGCCATTATTCCGTTGGAAGACCGGGCTGCGGAGGAGGCCGTATGATTTTTTGCGGAACCCAACTTTTGCCCGGAGAGCAGAAACCAGCGGCGGTTCCGGTACCGGGAGCTGCGCCGTTAACCGCTTTTTGCTTTTGTGGGAAAAAGCCAGGAAAAACCCTTGTGGTAACAGCCGGAGTTCACGGCTGCGAGTATGTGGGCATCCAGGCCCTGCGCAGGCTGGCCCAGGAGCTGGACCCGGAAACCCTGTCCGGCAGTGTTGTTTTGCTGCCGCTGGCGAATCCCAGTGCCTTTTATGCAGGCAGCAAGCAGGTGGTGCCGGAGGACGGCCTCAACCTGAACAGGGCCTTTCCGGGAAATCCGGAGGGCTCCCTTTCAGCCCGGCTGGCCTGGGCCCTGGAGGCCGCTTTGTATCCGGCAGCCGACTTCCTTTTGGATTTGCACGGAGGAGACTGGAACGAAGCACTGGAACCCCTGGTGTTTGTTCCGGCCGGAGGAACGCCAGCTGTAAATCAGGCGGCAGAAAAAGCCGCCCAGGTGTTGGCGGTCCCGTACCAAGTACCCTCCCAGGCCCGGAATGGGCTG
Organism: Acidaminococcus hominis; assembly: GCF_900291475.1. Taxonomy (GTDB): domain Bacteria; phylum Bacillota; class Negativicutes; order Acidaminococcales; family Acidaminococcaceae; genus Acidaminococcus; species Acidaminococcus hominis. The sequence continues at coordinate 145,864 of NZ_OLMM01000002.1, read as the reverse complement.
TACAGCTGGGCCGTGCAGCAAAATATCCCTTCCCTGCTTTTGGAACGGGGCGGCAGGGGAGCCTGGTCGGAAGGGGAGGTGCAGGACGCCTGCCGGGACGTACGGGCACTGCTGCAGCACCTGGCTATTTTACCTGGCAGGGTACAGCCCCAGATTCAGCGAAAATTGTGCAGGGCCTCCTATGTGGAAGCAGAGGCTCCAGGCTTTTGGCAGCCGGTAAAAAGCCCGGGCGCAACCATCTCCCAGGGAGAACTGTTGGGAAAGCTGGAAACCCTGACCGGCAGCCTCCTCCAGGAAGTGCGGGCCCAGTATGACGGGGTGATTTTGTACCAAACTGTTGCCTTAGGCGTACGCAAAGGAGAGTCCCTGCTTGCCTACGGCCAATAACGCAAACCGCAGCTATTTTGTGCTTCAGAAACCAAAAAGACTTGCCGGCCCCCAAAGCGGGGCGGCAAGTCTTTTCTCATTTTGCAGACAGTTTTATTTGCCCAGAAGGTTCCGGCTCCAAACGTAATCGATAAGTTTTCGGCCAAGGGTACTGGTGCCTTGGGACAGGTAGGACAGATAGATGGTCCTAAGGGCAGCCGGGTCCTCCAGCTGGTAGAATACCACGGAGTCCGTGGGTGTTACGTATTCCGGGATGGTGGAGCGGAGGAAGGTAATGCCCTGGCCTTCGCAGACCAGGTAGTAGGCAGTCATCATCTGGGCCAGGTACATGGATACCTTTGGGTTAAAACCGGCGTTCCGGCACAGGGTCACGCTGCGGGTATGGATGTCATGGCCGGATTTCAGCATCAGAAAGCTTTCGTTCTGAAAAGCCCGGAGGGGGACCGGAGGCCTTTTTACCTGGGGCTTTTCCCGCTGGAGAAAGTCCGTAAAGGAATAGGCGTAAGGCCGCAGCTCCTGGTTCAGGGGATTCTGGGCAGGGACTGCCAGGACGATTTCTTCCGTGGCCCAGGATTGGGTGGTGATTTGGGGATCGGCCGGATCCTCTGCCTCCAGGAAAAAGTCCAGTTTCCCGTCTAACAGCCGTTTGGCCAGGTTGGCAGTGGTTCCTTCTGTAAAGGACAGCACTGCCTGGGGATATTGGGCCTGAAATTCGGCCAGCAGGCTGGGGAGCACATAGGTACAGAAAAACATGGAGCTGCCAATGTGCAGCCGCAGGTTCTGCCCCTCCCGCAGCTCCTTGAAATGCTGGGCCATTTCTTTTTCAAGGGCCATAATTTGTTCGATATGACGGATATAATACCGGCCTTCTTCCGTCAGGGAAATGGGATTGGTACTCCGGTTGAAGATGGGAAAGCCAATTTCCTGCTCCACCTTTTTGACGGTGGCGCTAAGCCAGGGCTGGGAAACAAATAGTTTCTTGGCGGCATTGGAAAAACTTTTTTCCTGGTACACGGCGTGTACATATTCTTTATAATCGGCCATTTTTGTCCCCCTTATACAAATTTACCTATAGGCTGATATACATTTACGTATTTCACAAAACCCTGTCATCAATTTTATAATCATACCATCAAACCAAAACCGGCGCAATTGTGAGCTGTCCGAATCTGGTGTTTGAGTGGAGGAATCAAGATGACTGTGAAGATTGCAGAACGTATGAACCGGATGGCTCCTTCCGGAATTCGTAAGGTAAATGAAAAAGCCCTGGCCATGGAACGGGCTGGGGAACGGGTGCTCCATTTTGAATTGGGCCGCCCGGATTTTGATACGCCGGAATATATCAAAAAGGCTGCCTGGGAAGCCCTGGAAGCCGGCAAAGTCCACTATACGTCCAACTTTGGACTGATGGAACTGCGGGAAGCCATTGCAGCCAAGCTGCTTCGGGAAAACCAGGTGAGCTATAAACCCACCGAAGTGCTGGTGACGGTAGGCCTGTCCGAGGCCGTAATGGCCGTGCTGGCCACCCTGCTGAATCCGGGAGATGAAATTTTGGTGCCGGATCCGGTTTGGTTAAATTACATCAACGTACCCAATCTTTTGGGCGCAAAACCGGTAACCTATAGTCTGAAGGAAGAAAATGGCTATCAGCTGGACATTGAGGAAATCCATTCCAAAGTGACGGCAAAGACCAAAGCCATTGTCATTGTTACTCCCAACAATCCTACGGGCGGCGTGCTGACCCGGGATGTGCTGCAGCAGCTGGCGGACATTGCCATCCAAAATGATCTGATGGTAGTAGCCGATGAAGTGTACGAACGGCTGCTCTACGATGACGCCGAACATGTGAGCATTGCTTCCCTGCCGGGCATGAAGGAACACACCTTTACCCTGAACGGCATGTCCAAGGCCTATGCCATGGACGGCTGGCGGCTGGGCTACGTGGCCGCCCCGGAAGAATATATTCTTGCCATGAACAAATTCCATCAACATAATACAACCTGTGCCCCCAACTTCGTTCAGGTGGCCGGCGCCGCCGCCCTGAATCAGGAAGGAGACGAAGTAGAAGAAATGGTGAAAGAGTACAAGCGCCGCCGGGATTATGCGGTGAAGGCCATCAATGCCATTCCCGGAATTAGCTGCCAATGCCCTAAAGGCGCTTTCTACATCTTTATCAACTGCAAGTCTCTGGGCATGAAATCCGCAGAGCTTTCTGCCTATCTGCTGGAAAATGCCAAGATCGCCCTGGTTCCCGGTGACGTGTTCGGCCCCGGCGGGGAAGGGTACCTGCGGCTGTCCTTTGCCGCCAGTTATGATTCCATTGTGGAGGGCTGCCAGAAGCTCAAAGAAGCTGTGGCTGCTCTGCAGAAAAACTAAGGAGGAATTTCCATGCGTTTTGCAACTGTGAAAGTAAAAGGCCAGGAAGTGGCCGGGATTGTAACCAAGACAGGCGTTCTGCCCGTTGCTAAATTGAATGCAGCCAAGGGGACTGCCTGGAAGGAAGATCTGATGGGTCTGATTCAGGCCGGTCAGATTCCCGGCTTGACCAAATGGTATAATGCCGGCGGTGCTGCCGAACTGGAAACCATTCCTGGGGTCATTCCCCAAGACCAGGTGGTGTACGGCCCTCTGTACCGGAATCCCAAACGGATTTTCGGCATTGGCCTGAACTATCGGGATCACGCTGGTGATATTGGCAGTGCGCCTCCTACCGGTTTCCCTGGCAGCTTCTTCAAACAGGCAGATACCCTGGTGGGACCTGCCGATGAGATTAAGCTTCCCAAACTGAAGGAAGCCCAAAAGACCACGGCAGAAGCCGAACTGGGCATTATCCTGGGTAAGGACTGCCGGGATGTGGAAAAGGCCGATTGGCAGGACGCTATTGTGGGCTACACCACCATTTTGGACATGACGGAAGAATCCATTTTGAAGGGCAATGATTTCCTGGCAGGCAACCCCCGTTACCTGACCATCGTGAAAAACTTCCCTACGTTCTTCTCCTTTGGGCCTGAACTGGTTACGCCGGACGAAGTACCCGATGTGCTGAAGCTGGAAATCCAAAGCGTCCATAATGGCGAAATCCACGCCAAGAACACAGTGGACCATATGATGCATCAGCCGGATGAACTGATTTCCCTGCACAGCAAGATTCAGGGCTGGTATGCTGGGGACGTGCTGTCCACCGGTACCCCCAGAGCTTTCCACATTGTGGATGGGGATCAGGCAGAATGCCGGATTTACGGACCCAAGGGCTTTGCAATGAGAGCCCTGGTGAACCCTGTTGTGGACTTGAAAATCCATCCGGAAAAAGAATAACGGAAACGAATAAACGAACTGTTGAATTAATAGGAGGATAACTATGGATTTAGGATTAAAAGGAAAAGTTGTTTTGTGTATGGCTTCTGCTGCCGGCCTGGGCAAGGGTATTGCTACGGAAATGGCCCGGGAAGGCGCCAAGGTGATGATCTGCACCGCAGAACCCTTTAAGGAACAGCTGTACGCTGCCCAGGATGAAATTGAAAAGGAAACCGGCAACCGTCCGGAAGCCTACCTGTGCGATGTAAATAAAGCTGAAGATATCGACAAACTGGTAGCACACACCATCGCCACCCTGGGTGACATCTGGGCTTTGGTGAATATGTGCCCCGGCCCCAAACCCGGCCCCTTCGTGAACTTCTCTGACGAAGACTGGGAAAAGGCTTTTGGCATGTGCCTGCTGTCATATGTGCGCACTATCCGTGCGGTACTGCCTTCTATGAAAAAACTGGGCGGCGGCCGCATTGTCAACAGCACCTCTTCTTCCGTCAAGGACTGCCTGGATAACCTGATTCTGTCCAATACCATGCGTATGGGCGTGGTGGGCATGAGCAAGACCCTGGCCCGGGAAGTAGGTCCCGACAATATCCTGGTCAACGTCATCGGACCGGGCCGGATTGGTACCGACCGGATTCTGAAACTCAATGCAATGAGAGCCGAAAAGGCAGGGGTATCCGTGGAAGATTACGAAAAAATCGACCTGAAGAGCTTCCCTCTGGGCCGCTATGGCCATTTGGACGAATACGGCCGGCTGGCTGCCTTCCTGTGCAGCGAAGCCAACAGCTACGTATCCGGCCAGACCATTCTGCTGGATGGCGCCATGACCAAAGCTTATTAAGAGCCAACCGCTAAACTGCAAAAGGACCGTACCGTTTGGTGCGGTCCTTTTTAACGCAAACAAGCCCCTGGAGGCATTAGGCTCCAGGGGCTTGTTTGTTGCTGTATTTAGTGCAGTTCGTCCAAAATGGCGTTGCCTTTGGCAATATTTTGCCGGATGGTAGCTACGCATTTCTTGAAGGTCTGCATTTCTGCTTCGGGCAGCTGGAATTCCAGCACCTTTTCTACGCCGTTCTTTCCGATTACTGCGGGCACACCGGTGAAGATATCCCGTTCACCGTATTCCCCGTCCAGTTCTACGGAGCAGGGGAGAATCCGCTTGTCATCGTGGAAAATGGTGCGTACCAGGGTGGCCGCTGCAGAAGCGATGCCATATTCGGTGCACCACTTGCCGGACATGGTAATCCAGCCGCCTTGAATGGCATCGTGCTGGATTTTCTCATGGTCAAAGGCAAACTTTTCGGTGGCGGCAATTTGATCTACGCTTTGGCCGAAGAAGGTAACCTGGGACCAGGGCGTGAACTGGGCATTGCCGTGTTCGCCCATCATGAAGCCAAAGAAGCCTCTGCTGTCCCAACCGGTGATTTCGGACAGCTGATGAACCAGGCGGGAGGTATCCAGCATGGTGCCGGTGCCCAGGACTCTGCCCTTGGGCAGGCCGGATTTCCGGGCAATCAGCCGGGTGATTACATCGCAGGGATTGGTGATATTGACAAAGATCCCATCAAAGCCGGCAGCCATGACTTTGGGTACATAGTCAGCCACTTGACGGACACTGTTGGAGAGTTCATCGTCCCGGTTGAAGGAACGGCAGATGGTAATATCGCCTACGGCATTGACAATCACGTCGCAGTCTTTCAGGCCGGCATAATCCACTACCCGGTAGGTAGTGTGGTTGGGCATGAACATCATGGCGTCCATCAGGTCGTTGGCTTCAGCGCCTACTTTCTTTTCTTCTACATCACACAGCAGGACTTCGTCGGCTACACCCATCATGCCCAGACAGAATGCTACATGGGCACCTACATGGCCCACCCCAACTACACCTACAACACGTTTCTTTATCATAGTATTGCCTCCCTTAAGCAAAAGAATACTGTTTTATGTAACGTATAATTTAAAATGTAACATGATTCCAGCACTGTGTAAAGCAGGAATCTGCTTTTTCCCGGAAATTTCAAACATTTGTCCGAAATTGTGGGCAATTCGTTAGAGCTGGAACATTTTGGGTATTGGCAGCCGGTAAGAAACTGGAAAAAAAGACGCCCGCAAAGGGGCGTCAAAGAGAAAATTCCTTCAGCATTTTTCCAGGGCGGCAATTAACTTCTGGGCACTGGCCTGGCAGTCCTTGAGAATCCGTTCCTTGTCGGCTTCAGCACTGACCCCAGGAACGTACATACAGCCGTAGGTCACAAAGGGAGCGTGAGCCTTCATGCCGGTAAAGAGCGCCAACTGATCAAAATTATACAGATATTCTTCTACCGGCCGGTTTTGGACGCCTCCGGGGCGGTAGGTATCCTTGGCGCCGCCGGTGGTAAAGGACAGGAAGAAATCCTTTCCCTTTAGGGCCGTTCCCGTGCTGCCGTAGGCAAACCCGTGAGCCAATACTTCCTCCACCCACTTTTTCAAAAGGGCAGGGTAGGAGTACCAATAAAAGGGAAACTGGAAGACCAGTACGTCTGCGGCCTTGACCTTTTCCTGTTCGGCGGCAATGTCCCACTGGCCGCCCGTTTCTGCCAGATTTTCTACGGTAAGGTCCAGACCGGCCTTTTCTACTTCTGCCAAAATGGCGGCATTGGCCAGGGATTGTTCCGGATGGGGATGACCTGCAATGCATAAAATATGTGCCATGATTTGCAAACCTTCTTTCTTAGCTTATAATAGAGGAAACTTGCCAGGTTTATCTTGATAGTATTATTATATCATGATAAATGGCAAAAATACCGCATTTCTGCGTAAGGAGTAAATTATGGTACGAGAAATTATCCGGGATATTATTTTTTTGCAGCAAAAGGCCGTTCCGGCCGTCAAGGAAGACGCAGCTGTAGCCCAGGACCTGAAGGATACCCTGGAAGCCCATCTGGACCACTGTGTAGGCCTCGCAGCCAACATGATTGGCGTAAATAAGGCCATTATTGTTTTTCGGGAGGGGAACCATACGGTGGTCATGTACAATCCGGAAATTGTGAAGCATTCCCCCAAGGCCTACGACACAGAAGAGGGCTGCCTTTCCCTGTCCGGGGTCCGGCCCTGCAAGCGGTACGAAACCCTGGAAGTGACCTATCGGGATGCTCAGTTCAAAAAGAAGAAAAAGACCTTTCAGGGGTTCACGGCGGAAATTATCCAGCATGAACTGGACCATCTCCAGGGTATCCTGATCTAGCCCCAAGAAATGCCTTGACAACGGGAAGAAATACGCTTAGTGTATACTTCTGAACAATTGGAGGAGGGACTTTCATGAGCATACCCCAAATTATTGGCGTAATAGAACTGATTATCTGCATTTGGTACCTGCTGGCCCAAAAGCGTCCAGATACTTTCGCATTCTTTTTGCCGCCGCCCCGGGAAGAAAAGCTGACCCAGGTGTGCATCATTGCCCTGGTAGTGGTGTTTGGCATTGGCATGGGCCTGGAAAAACTGGGCGTGTACTGATTTTCAGCAGGATTTCCCCTGTCAGACGGCGAAAAGTAACCTTAGAGATATGGTCTGGTTTTGCCGTGAGGGAGATGGTCCTATGAAGGTAGAAAATTTGGCCAAGCTGGCCCTGGGCTTTGGCTGCCTGGCCCTTTTGAACCGGCAGCTGGTTTTAGGCGTCGGTATGATTGCCCTGAGCTGCACCCTGATGCGGCTGGCCCATCGGCAGTAGAGAATGACACAAACTGCAAAAAGGACTGTGAAAGATGAAGTTCATTTTTCACAGTCCTTTTTTTATTTACTGGTTTACCAAACCCAGGTGAGGTTTTTGTATTGGGGCGGGACTAGCCATTTTCCAGCCGTGTCTATTATGCCGTACCGGCCGCCGCTTTTGGCAAGGGAAAAGCTCTTCAGAAAGGTGCCGGCCGTGGTGATGGAGTCCTTGGGGGCAGTGTAGACCACCTGACCATTGGCATCCACCAGGGAGTACTGTTTGTCCTGAATCAGCCAGGTTACCTGGCTGGTGCCGTAGGGCAGGAGCTTGGCTTTCTTTGGGTAGGAGGCCAGGACTTTGCCGTCCGTACCACTGACCAGTAGGGTGCTTTGCCCATCCCGGATCAGGTACCGGTCACTGCCTAGGAAGTAAGCTTCCTCAAAGGTGTAAGGAATAATCAGCTGTCCGCTGCGTAGGTCCAACACCCCCATCTTTTTGCTCTTTTCGTCCACCAGGGACAATTGGCCATTTGCCAGGGCTTCGGTCTGGCAGGCAGTATCTTCGGCAATATGGAATTTGCCGGGGCCGTACAGCAGCTTTCCGGTCCGGTCTACGAAAATGGTTTGGCCCTTGTCTTCCACAAAAGTGCCAAAGGGGGTCATGGGGTAAACGAAATCGTTGTGGCTGTCAATGACAATCTGGCCGGAACGGTCGATATAGCCCCGCTTTACCCCGTCCCGGGTCAGGGGACCGTTGGTCTGGGGGTCGTAGCCCAGGCCAAAATGAACGGCGCCGACAATACCAAGGACGGAAGCCCAGTTAAACCCGCTGACGTCCCGCTGGTATTCTGCCAGTCCATTTTGGAAGGGGAATACCCGGTCGTAGGGCAAGAGATACAATAGCTGGCCCTGGGAATTGATGGCCGCTTTTTTGCCGTCGGGCATTTTGACAAAGGCAATGCCTGCCTGAAAACCAGCAATTACGTCCTTATAAATCGGTGCCAGAACGGTTTTTCCGGTTTCATCCTGAAACCCGTATTTGCCGTCTTTTTTGAAGGAATAGAGTCCAGGAGGTTTTGTTTGCTGAAGCTCGGGACTGTCTGCCGCTAAGGGCTGGCCGTCAGCCGTAATGGCGGTCACAGCCTTTTTGCCGGTGACCGCAAAGGTGCCGTTATTGCCTAGACCAATGCTTTTGTACTGGGGCGGCACGGCTTCCTGGCCCTTGAGGTCTAACAGCCCCCATTTGCCGTTATCCCCCTGGAAAGCGGCCAAAATGCCCTTTTCCCGGGACTCCAGAGGAATGGTATCGGTGATTTTTTCTAGAACGGAGGAACGGCCCTTGGTTCCTGAAGACCCCAAACGGGGGAACAATATCGTGCCCAAAGTTGGGCCCAGCCGGTCCTTGCGGACCGTGGTGCTGGTATGGGTGCCGCTGCTGCGGGTGGTCTCCCGGGTAACTTCGCGGCTGGAGCTTTGGGTGGTGGTACGAACCTCCCGATGCTCATGGGAGTACACGTGGGCTCCTGTCTCGGCAAAGGCCGGTGGGGACAGAAGAAGACAGGTCAGCAGGGCAGCGGCGCTGCAAACGGTATGGGGTTTGGGGTGATGGTGCATAGAAAGCCTCCTTTAGAATCATGGTAAAAATAGATTGATTGATGAGAATTTTAGAATGATTATAGCAAAATAGTAAACTCCTCGTAAATAGAGGTTAACACAATACGTACAATTCTGCCCCCGGACTTGTTCCCCTAGGCTAATTTGGGTACAATAGAACGGAAACCTGATGATCCTGCTGTATCTGAATTTATTTGCACTCAAGCAGAAAGGAAAATGTTATGACCAAACGCTTGTATTCGCTGTCCCTGGGGGAAACCCTGCGGGAACAGTTTTTGGCGGACGCCGCCCAATATCCCTATGGGGAGGTACTGTATTTAGTGCCCAACCGGATTTTGGAGCATCTGGTAAAGGCCCGGGGTGTGGTGAAAACCCTGTCCCTGGATGCCCTGGCCGGAGAAATCTTGAAAGAAAATACCCAAGGAACTCCTCTGCGCCGCATTTCCCGGCAGGCCCAGAAGAAAATTCTGGAAGAAGCCCTGGCAGTGGCGGTAGAAGGGGGACAGGTGTCCTATTTTGCCCAGCTGGTGAAGAAAAAAGGCTTTTTGGACAGTCTTTTGAATCTGTTCAACGAATTTGCCCAAAACAGCCTGGCCCCGGAACAGTTTAACCAGATTCTGGTCAGCTGGGGACGGCCTGGAAAACTGGGCAAAAAGGACCGGGAAATGGCTTTGATCTACCTGCTTTTTGTGAACAAGCTCCGGGAGCAGCAGGTTACCGACCTGTCCGGCCGTTACCAATTGGCGGTAGAAGCTTTGCAGCAGGGAGGTACGGTGCCCTGGCAGAAATGCTATATCAGCGAATTCAACCAGCTTTCCTCTGTGCAATTGGAACTGGTTGAAGCGTTGGGAGATTTGTGTGACGTGGAAATAGGGCTCTTTTATGACCCTTCCCGGCCCGAACTCAGCGCCGTAACGGAAAATATCCATGCCCAGCTGGTGGGAGCAGGTTTTGCAGACCTAAAGGAAGCCCCCCAAATTCAGCGGCCAGCGGATTTGGACTTTTTTGCCCAGAACTGGCGGGGCAGCGACTACTCCCGGCCGGAAGCAGAGCATATCCATTTGGCAGAGGCAGGGACTCCAGAGCAGGAAATGCGCCTGGTGCTGACCCAAATCAAGAAAAAACTTCAGTCCGGCACAGCGCCCCAGGATATCCTGCTCCTGATGCGGAGCACCAGTGATTATCCCGGCCTTGCCCGGGCCTTTGCCCTGTACGGCCTGGAAACCACCATGCCTACGGTTACTGGCGCGGCCAGCCAACCCCTGCCGGACCTGATTACCAAGCTGCTCCAGGCTGTCAGCCAACCTCAGGACCTGGGAGCCTGGCAGAACCTGTTTCGCTGCACCCTGCTGCCTCTATTGTGGGACTGCCAGCGGGATGCCCTGGAGCAGGACTATACCCAGCTGTATTTTGAACGGGCTGGGGCACTGCGTTCCCATGTAAAGCGGGAACGGCGGATTAATGATGAGTTTTGGACGGACCTGGCTTTTTTCCAGGCAGACCATACGGCCAAAGAATGGCAGGAGGGCATGCAGGACCTGCTGGACCGGTGGAACCTGATGGGCCGGTGGGGAAGCCTGCACCAGGCTGGCAAAGTGGATCTGGCCCAGGTAAAGCTGATGGGAAATGCCGTGGAGCTGGTGAAGCATACCTTTGAAATGCTGGAGCGGACCTGGGAAGACTGCGGTCAAAAGGCTGCCGCCGTAACCCCAGCCCAGCTTCTGGAATTCTGGCAGGATTCCCTAAAGGGAGCCACCCTGATTCTCAAGGAAGGCAATCCTCAGGGCATTAGCGTCATGGAAGCCGGGGATATTCAGGGGGTTTCCTATCCCTATGTGTTCATTATGGGCCTGCGGGACGGGCTCTTTCCTTCCGTAAAGCGGGAAAGCTGGCTGTACAACGACGGGGAACGCACGGAACTCAACGGCCTGGGGGTGGAACTGGCGGTGTCCGGCCGCAGCCTGGAAGCGGACCGGTTCTTCTTTGCCTCAGCGGCTGCTATTGCTGCCCAGGACCTGTATCTGAGCTGGTACCGGGACGAGGAAGGGGGTCCCTCTCCCTATATCCAGGAACTGCTGAATTTGTACGCCGAAGGCTCCCTGGTGCCCCAGACTTTTTACGACAGTCTGGACAATTGCGCCAGCGAGGCCCTGCTGGAACAGCTGCTGATGCAGCAGGAAGCTTTGGCTCTCAAGGAACAGGCCTTTTTGGCTAAGCGGCTGGGCAGCGATTATGCCCAGCGGGCGGCCACCGGGAAAAAACGCTGGGAGGACCCGGAAAGTCCCTGGAACGGCACGGTGCCGGGAATCTTGAAGGAGCCCCTGCGGCTCAGCGCTTCGGGGCTTGATGTGTATCTTCAGTGTCCCTTTGCCTATCTGTTTGGCAATGTGTGGAAAATGGAACCCTGGGAGGAACAGACGGGCTACCCCGGTCCTGATGTGGTGGGAAGCCTGCTCCATGCGGTACTGGCGGAGTTCTTGAGTCGGCATCTGAGCAAGGCCCTGAGCTTCAGCGACCTGCCCCAGCTGCGGGACGAACTGCAGCAGGTTTTTGCGGACCAATTTGAGGCGCTGGTGCAAAGCGGCAAGATTTCCCAATCCAGTCTACTGCCCCATTTGCGCAAGGTCTATGGCAGCTGGCTGAGCAACTGGCTGAAGCAGGAATGTGAATACGAGCAAACCAGCAGCCTGCTGCCTTCCAAGCTGGAATGGAGTTTCGGCCGCAAGGACAGCCCTTGGCGTGCCCTGTGCCGGTATGTGGACGACAAGCCCGTATACTTTTCCGGCCAGGTTGACCGGATTGATACCAACGGAACAACTTACGCCATTTTGGACTATAAAACCGGGCAGCACCCCAGCGGGAGCCAGATCAAGGACGGGAAAGCCGTTCAGCTGCCCCTCTATGCAAGAGCCCTGATGGAACTGGGGCCTGTTGACCCGCAGAATATTTTGGGCGGGGGATACTGCTCCCTGCGTTCCGGCAAGCGGGAAGGGGGAACCTGGTCGCCAGAGGCCAAGAAGTACCTGGACTATCTGGCCAGGTCCCGGGCTCCCAAGCTGGAGGAAAGTATGGAAAAGGCTTTTGCAGAAATCGACAAGGCTGTGCGGGCCCTGCGGCAGGGAGCTTTCCCGGCAGCCCCTTACGGCAGCTGTCCGCCCTATTGTCCGGCCAAGGATGTGTGCCGGATTTCGGAAAATCCCAAAAGCAGTGAACAGGAACAGGAGTGAAAACCATGGCAGATTTTACCAGACAACAACAGGAAGCCATTTCCACCCTGGACCGGAACGTATCCGTTTCTGCCGGGGCCGGCTCCGGAAAGACCCGGGTGCTGGTGGAACGGTTTTTGAAAATATTGGCGGAGGAGAAAGCCTCTGCCCAGGAAATTTTGGCCATTACCTTTACCCGGAAGGCCGCCCGGGAAATGCGGGAGCGGGTACAGAAGGGAATTTTGGACCGGTTGGCGGAAGCCACAGACCCCCAGCGGCAGCAGTACTGGCAGGAGCAGCTGAATCAGCTGGACCATGCGTCCATTACCACCATCGACAGTTTCTGTGCCCGGATTATCCGGGAAAATCCGGTGGAAGCGGGAATGGACCCTGGCTTTGCCGTGCGGGAAGAATATGAAATTGCAGATTTTAGGCAAGAGGCCGTCCATACCTTTATGGATCAGGAGCTGAAAGGGGAAAACGAAGACTTTTTCGGCCTATTGGATATATATGGTCCCCGGCGGCTGGAAGAAATGCTGGTGCTGCTGATTGACGCGCTGCCGGATATTCTGGCGCTGGGAGACCTGTCCCGGCCCTATCAGGAAGAATTGGACAAGGAAGAAGACCTGAAGCTTGAGGCGGAGTCTGCCTTGGACGACCTTATTGCCGTCAAGGACACAGCAGGCCCCAAGGGCAAGGAACTTATCCTGCGGCTGGAAGAACAGCGGGACTCCCTTCATGAGGCCATTGCCAAAGGCGATTACGAAACGCTGGCAGAGGCTGTGGGAGGTCTTCGGGCGGCAGGCGCAATCAAAGACTTTGCCGCAAAGCTGAAAGAGACGGTGAGTACCCTGTTGGACCTGGACCTGAACCGGGCGGGCCTTGCCCAAGCGGCCCAGTGGCAGACCGTACTGGAGCGGCTGGACCAGTACCTGTTTACTGCAGCGGAGCAGCAGGAGATGTACAGCTTTTCCTATATTTCCGCCAAGGCAGTGAAGCTGCTGGGCACAGATCCGGAACTATTGCGCACCTACCGGAATAAATTCAAGTTTCTGATGGTGGACGAGTTCCAGGATACCAACGAGGAACAAAAGCGTCTGGTTTACCTGGTGTCCGGTGGGGACGCCAAGGTGCTGCGGGGAAACAATCTGTTTGTGGTAGGGGATGCCAAGCAGTCCATCTACCGGTTCCGGGGTGCCGATGTCAGCGTCTTTAAGCAGGTGCGGGATGCCATTGTGGCTTCCGGCGGCAAAGACATCATTATGGACGACAATTTCCGTTCAGCTCCAGAGATTATCCAAGCCTGCAATGTGTTGTTTGAGGACCTTTTGGGTACCGACGAGACGGCGGACGTCCAGGCCCAGTCCCTGACGCCCCACCAGGCTCCTACAGAGCTGCCCCGCTTTATGGTACTGAAGAAGCAATCCGAAACGGACAAGGGGGCTGCCCAGCGGGTCAAAGCCCAGTGGGTGGCAGCCGCCATCCAGGAGCTGGTGGCTTCCCACCCGGAATTAAAGTATGGGGACGTGGCCATTTTGCTGCCGGCAATCCGTTTGTCCCGGCAGTATGAAGAAGCGCTGGATGCTCTGGGTATCAAAAGCCAGGTCAGCGACGGCAAGGGCTTCTACGACCGGCAGGAAATTGTGGACGTCATCAATTTGCTGACCTGTCTGCTCAATCCTCGGAAGGACTGGGCCCTGGCGGGATTCCTGCGTTCCCCCTGGGGCGGCTTGTCCGACCCGGAAATCGGGGAACTGGTAAAGGATTACCCGGAGTTAACCCTGTGGGAAGCTCTCCAGCAAGCCCTGGAACCCCGGCAGGTAAAACTGGCCGCTAGCTTGCACACCCTGCGGCAAATGGCGCTGTACCAGTCCCTGCCGGAATTCTTTGACTGCCTGAATCAGGAGTTTCAGGCGGAACCCCTGCTGCTTTCCCAGCGGGGGGGCCGGGAAAAGCTGGCCAACTACCGTAAGCTGCGGACCCTGGGCACGGAAGCAGCCATGAACCAGGGCAGCAGTGTCCAGGATTTCCTCCAGCGGCTGCAGCTGATGCGGGCCCTGGGGGCACGGGAAAGTGATGCCAACCAGGAAGCGGATCCGGAGGCCGTGAAGATTATGACCATACACAAGTCCAAAGGCCTGGAATTCCCGGCGGTTATCCTGCCGGACCTGGATCAGAATGCACCGGCAGATAAGCTGGGAATCCAGTTCATTCCCCAGGCGGCCTTTGGGGTGCGGGTACCCAATGCAGAAGGAGTGCTGGAGAATACCGGTATCTATACCCTGCTGAGCAGGGAAAAATCAGCCCTGGAATTCAATGAAAAGAAACGCCAGCTGTATGTGGCCATGACCCGGGCAGAAAAATACCTGTATATGGTAAGTATTGAAGAAATAAAGAAAAAGCCTGTAAAGGAAGCCACCCAGGAAAAATGGGGAAGTGCCCTACTCCGGGTATTTGGCCCCCAGGGGCCTGCAGCCGGCAAGGTCGCCTATGATGAATGCCCGGTGGAGTCCGTGGGTATCCTCACGGAGGAAGGCATTTTGGCAAAGCGGCAGGTGCCGCATTCTGCGCCTCAGGTGCCCGCCAAGGTTTACCAGCAGGCTGCCCCGGTGGCCTTTCCCAAGGCCCTGCGGCTCAGTGCTTCGGCCCTTTTGGAGTATGATACCTGTCCCAGAAGCTATTACTATCACTACCAGCGGCATATGCCCCCGGTGGAAGTGGAAATGACGGGAACCGGCAAGCACCGGGTGTCCGCCATGGATCTGGGGACCTTTGTCCACCGGGTGCTCCAGCTGATGAATACCCTGCCCCAGGAAGAAGCTTTGGAACTGGCTCTGGCAGAAAACGAGAACTGGTCGGAAGAAAAGCGCCGGTATATGCGGGAAGACGGAGGAGCACTGCTTGGCAGCTACTGCGCCAGTCCGCTGTATACCAATCTGGAAGGTTATGAAGCTCAGGCAGAACGGGATTTCGACCTGAACCTGTTTACGCTGGGGCAGACAGAAATCTGGTTCCAGGGAAGCATCGACAAGCTGGTATTCCTGCCGGACCAAAAGCTGGGGATTGTGGACTACAAGACCGGCCATCCCCCAGTGGACGGGGAGGAACGGCAGGGGTATACCCGTCAGCTGGCCATCTACGCCCTGGCGGCAGAAACCCTGTACAAAGGTTATACCGTGGCCTGGGCCCAGCTCCATTTTCTCCAAAACAACAGTATTTGGGAATTGAAGGATAGGGAAGCCGAGACGGAAAAACTTCGGGCTCTCCTGAAGAACCTCAGTGAATGGGATGAGGAGACGGCGTTCCCGGTGCGGACCGAGGCCTGCTCCTATTGTCCCTATCAGTATTTTTGCACCAAAGCCTAAAGTGCCATAAAAAAACGACTTGCGAATCAGGTTGATTCGCAGGTCGTTTTTTTTGAATGTTTAGCTTTGTATGGTTCCTGTTTTCTTAGTCCAGTTCCCGGGTGGTGCCAAAGGGAACAATGATGACCTGGGTTTTGCCTTCGGTCTTCAGTTCTACGGATTTCTTGAACTTTTCAGGGTCCTGGGCAATCAGGGGCCAGGTGTTATAGTGGATGGGAATGACATAGGGGACTTCCAGGAACTGGGCAGCTACCCGGGCATCTCGGGGTCCCATGGTGAAATTGTCACCGATGGGCAGCAGGGCGTAGTCGATTTGCTCCAGCCGGGCCAGCAGCTGCATATCGGAGAAGACCCCGGTATCTCCGGCAAAGTAGACGGTCTTGCCGCCGAAGGTGACGATAAAGCCCGCAGCGTGGCCGCCGGCAATGCCGCTGCCGTGGAAAGCAGGGGTAATCCGTACGTGGCCAAAAGGAAATTCATGAGTGCCGCCAATATGCATACCGTGGGAACGGCAGCCCTGGTCCGCCGCAGCGTGGGCGATTTCAGCGGTGGAGATAATCAGGGCATCTTTGTTCTTGGCGATTTCGTAGGCGGAGCCCAGATGGTCCCCGTGGGCGTGGCTTACTAGAATGTAGTCAGCCTTGATGTCCTTGGGGGTCAGGCCTTCGGGGTTGCCTTCCAGATAGGGGTCGAACAGCAGGGTGGTGGTACCATCGGACAGGGTAAAGCAGGAATGGTGGATATAATGAAATTGCAGCATAAAATTTGCCTCCTTTAAAGTATTCGTCTTCTTTATTATCAACCAAAGTGTGCGTTTTGACAACTAGTCCCGTGCGGGGAAAAATCAAAATTTCTGAAAAATATTCGAATTTTGCCGGGAAAACTGGCTTTCGCTGGGTAACCTTTCTTTACAACTTCCGGCAAGTAAAGTACAATGAAGTTTGTTGAATTTTGAAGCTGTGAAAGATGGACTGGGAATATTCCAGAATTTGGTGAGGTGGCTACAGTGAATTGGTATTTGGCAGTAATCGTTGGGTATGCTGCACTATTGATTTTGTTGGGGTATTGGATTGGCAAGCACGTAAAAGGTGCTTCCGACTTTTTTGTAGGCGGCCGAAACTTTGGCTCCGGGCTGCTTTTTACTACGCTGATTGCGGCCAATATTGGCGCCGGTTCCACCGTAGGGGTGACGGGCCTGGCTTACCATTTTGGCGCCTCCAGCTGGTGGTGGATTGGCTGCAGCGGCCTGGGGTCCCTGATTCTGGCCTACGTGGTGGGCCCTGCGGTGTGGCGGCAGGCCAAAAAGCACAATCTGTTTACCATGGGGGATTACCTGGACCTGCGGTATTCTCCGGCTTTCCGGGGGGTAACCTCCACCCTGATGGCCATTGGCACCCTGGCCCTGTTTTCCGGCCAGCTGCTGGGCATCGCCTGGATTCTCAACGTGGCAGCCGGCGTGGACCGGACCCTGGGTATTATCATCGCGTCCGTGGTGGTGACCCTGTACTTCTCCGCCGGAGGCCTGAAATCCGCAGCCATCGTGAATATCATTGAGCTGGCGGTAATCCTTTTGGGCTTCTGCATTGCGGTACCCTATGCCCTGGCTTACGTAGGGGGCTGGCAGGGCCTGGTCCAGGCCGTCAGCCAAAATACCGGCAGTGCGGCCAAAACGGCCTCCTACTTTAGCTGGAACGGGATGGGGAACCAGGCCATTTTGGGATACTTTTTGATGCTGACCCCGGCCTTCTGTATTTCTCCGGGCCTTATTGGCAAGGTGTACAGTGCTAGGGACGAACACGCCGTAAAGGTGGGCACGCTGCTGAACGGCATTGTCCAGCTGCTTTTTGCTTTCCTGCCCATGCTGATTGGGATGTGCGCCTATGCGGCGTTCCCCAATTTGGGCAACCAGGAACTGGCTTTGCCCAAGGTTATGAAGGAAATGCTGCCCTTTGGCATTTCGGCCCTGGCCCTGTCGGCTATTTTTGCCGCAGAAGTCAGCACCTGCGACACGGTGCTGTATATGCTGGCCACGTCTTTAAGCAAGGACCTGTACAAGACCTTCTTCCGGCCCCAGGCTACCGACCAGCAACTGCTTAGCGTCAGCCGGAAAATCTCCGTGCTCTGCGGCATTGTGGGAATTTTTGTGGCTCTCTTTATGGCCAACATCATTACGGCTCTGGCTATTTTCTATAGCCTAATGACTGTAAGCCTGGCAGCCCCCTTCCTGTTTGGCCTGTTTACCCAACGGGCTTCCACCAAGGGCGCTTTCCTGTCCGCAGGCCTTGGGGTGGCCCTGGTACTGGGACTCCAGCTGTTTCATGGGGGCAAGGGCTTTGGTATCTTGAATGCCACTTCCCTGGGAATTCTTACGGCTGCGGTGGTAATGCTCCTGAGCCTGTGGCTGTTTCCCCAAAAGAAGAAGGTCTAATATCATTGTTAGAGAAAGGAAATCCTGCGTGAACAAATATAAGCTGAAACAAGCGGTGCAAATCGGTCTTGCGGCTATGGTGCTGGGCGTTTTGCCCCTAAGCCGGCCGGTACAGGCTGCAGAAGAAACAAAGCAGCTGTCTTTTAAGGAACGGGTGCAGGCGATTGCCAACGCCCGGAAAGAGGATTTTGCCCTAAAAAGCGAGGAAATCCGGGCAAAGCGCCGGGGGGATAAGCCCCAAACCCAGGCAGAGGAGAAACAGCAGCCTGAGGAAGAAAAAAATAAAACAGCGGTAAAAAAAGAAACGCCTAAAGAGGACGCTTCCCAAAAGGAAACGAAATCGGCTAAAGAGGCCAAACGGCAAAAACCGGAAAAGCCCCAAAAGGAAGCCAAAACTTCTCCGCGGAACCAAGCGGCAGAGGCTGAAACACAGGCTGAGGACAACACCCCGGTGAATCCGGGCCATTTCAGCGCTTCCGAGCTGGCTGGACTTACCCTGCGGCCGTCCCTGGAAATTGAGGGCAAAAAGCTGGTTCTGACCGAGCCCATCAATTTTGAAGAAAGCCGCCAGCGTTCCTTTAAGGACCGGGCGGTAAAGGACCCCAGCCTGCAGCTGATTCTCAACCGGGTGATGACCAAATCCCAGCTGTGGAACATTCCCAAGGACTATGACCAGGTGACCATTGCCGGGGAGGCAGAAGCCACCCGGGACCAGGCTGTGGCTTTGCTGAAGCTGTACAATAACCGGCTGCCCATTAAGGCTACCCCGGAACAACTGGTGGAAATGTATTACAATGAGGCAGGAAAAGAGGGCATCCGTTGGGATTTGGCCTTCTGCCAAGCACTTTTGGAAACAGGTTTCTTCCACTTTGGAGGCACGGTGGTGCCGGCCCAGAATAACTTCTGCGGCCTGGGAACCACCAGCAGCCAGGTGCGGGGCGCCTATTTTGCTACCCCGGACCTGGGGGTGCGGGCCCACATCCAGCATTTGATGGCCTACAGCACCAGCCGGAAACCTTCCACGCCCATTGTTGACCCACGCTATCAGTTGGTTTATGATGGTAAGGTACGAAACGGGTTTTTCGATCGCTGGTCCCAGCTAAATGGAAAATGGGCTACAGGCAGCAATTATGCAGAGAAAATCATGAACATCCACGAACAGATGAAATCCTTGATTACCGTCTCTGGTGCTGACTGGCCCAAGGAAACGAGGTGAGCAAATTGCCTATGCATATTGTTCTGGTAGAACCGGAAATCCCGGGCAATACGGGCAACATCGCCCGGCTGTGCGCCGCTACAGGGGCCTCCCTGCATCTGGTGCGCCCTTTGGGGTTCTCCGTGGACGATAAGTACTTGAAACGGGCAGGACTGGATTATTGGCATCTGGTGGACATCCACTACTACGACAGCGTGGAGGAGGTGTTGGCAGCCTATCCTGACAGCCCCCGCTTTTTACTGACCACCCATGCCCATCAGTCCTATACCAGGGTCCATTACGCTCCGGATTCCCTGCTGATTTTTGGAAAAGAGTCCGCAGGTCTGCCGAAAAGCTTCCGTGAAGCCCATGCAAGTGAGTGCGTCCGGATTCCTATGGTGAGTGAAGCCCGCTCCCTGAATCTGGCCAACTCCGTGGCCGTCGTTTTGTATGAAGCCTTACGCCAAAATGATTTTGACCTTCAGGAGGGAACCATATGATTTGCATAAAAGAATTTGAGTTTGACGCAGCCCATTATCTGCCCAATTATCATGGTAAGTGCGAGCATCTTCACGGACATACGTATAAGCTGGTGGTAAAAGTAGAAGGCACCCCGGATCAGGAAGGCATGGTCCTGGATTTCGTCCAGTTTAAGAGAACGGTCAAGGAACTGGTGGTGGACAAACTGGACCACACCTGCCTGAACGACCTGCTGCCCCAGCCTTCCGCCGAACATATTTCGGTATGGGTTTGGCAGCAGCTGGAGAAGCCTCTGACGGGCCCCAACTACCATTTGGCAGAAGTGGAAGTTTGGGAAACCAAAACCAGCGGTATAGTCTACAGAGGTGGAACATGTTAAAAGATGTACAGGCACAGCAGGATGTGCGTCATATTCCCCTGAAACACGTGGGAATCAAAGACCTGAAGTGGCCCCTGGTGCTGAAGGACCCCAAACGGGGCGAGCAGCACTCCGTGGCCGTGGTGCAGCTGTCCGTAGATCTGCCTAAGGAACAGCGGGGCACCCATATGAGCCGGTTTGTGGAATGCCTGAAGGAGCTGGGGGGCGTGCGTCCCAGCGACCTGGAGAAATTCCTGGATAACCTGAAAGAGAAATTGGGAGCCCGCTCCGCCATGGTGAAGCTGGATTTCCCGTACTTTGTAACGAAAAAGGCCCCGGTCAGCGGCATTGAAAGCTACCTGGACGTGGAATGCCATTTCCGGGCGGAAAAAGGCGAAAAATTCGTCCTGGACCTGGGCGTGGATGTGCCCGTGCACACCCTGTGCCCCTGCTCCAAGGAAATCAGCAAATACGGCGCCCACAACCAGCGGGCCTGGGCCAGAATGACGGTCCGGAGCCAAAAACCCATCTGGATTGAAGAATTGGTGGAAATGGCAGAAAAAGGCGCTTCTTCGCCGTTGTTCTCCCTGCTGAAGCGGCCGGACGAAAAATTTGTTACGGAAGAAGCCTACGAAAATCCCCGCTTTGTGGAAGATGCAGTGCGGGATATTGCCCTGCAGCTGAACGCCGACAGCCGGATTGACTGGTACAGCGTCACCGTGGAAAGCCAGGAAAGCATTCACAACCACAACGCCTTTGCCACCGTGGAGAAGGGGGAGGAATAATATGTTTATTCCTGTGCCTTCCCGGCTGGTGCTCCACGAAATGGAGAAAATGGCTGTCCACCCAGTGGGCATCCAGATTATGGCCCCCAAGGCGGAGCTTTGCCCAGTGAAATTGTTCCAGGTAAAGTCCCCGGCGGCCAATATTATCAAGCAGGAAATGCTGTCCATGGGCTGCGAATGCGTCACCGTAAAGGGGGCCATCAATTGCAGCGTGCCCGTGGGGGATGTGCTGCTCCTGGGCAATAAGAACCAGTACCGCCATCTGGTGGAAAAACTGGAAACCATGCGGGCCTGGTTTGGCTTTGCAGAGGTTATTGCTGACCTGAAAGCCTATTTGGACGAAACGCCGCTTGTGACCACCTTGGCGGACGGCCGGCAGCTGACCTACGAAAAAATGCGGGTGATGGGGATTCTCAACGTAACCCCTGACTCCTTTTATGCCGGGTCCCGGGTAATCCAGGAGGAAACCCTGCTTCACACGGCCGGCAAAATGCTGGAGGACGGAGCGGATATTTTGGATATCGGCGGGGAATCCACCCGGCCTGGGGCGGAAACCGTGCCCCCGGAGGAGGAAATCCGCCGGGTGACCACGGCCCTTGGCCAGCTGCGGAAAGCCTATCCCGGGGCCATTCTCAGCGTGGATACCTACCATGCGCCCACGGCCAAGGCGGCCCTGGAAGCTGGTGCGGATATGATTAACGACGTGACCGCCGGCACTGGAGACCCTGCTATGGTGGAGGTGGCAGCGGCTGCCAAGGCCCCGCTGATTCTTATGCATATGCGGGGCACCCCCAAGACCATGGTGCTCCAAAGCAACAAAGTCTACGAAAATATCACTTCCGATGTGACCCAGTACCTGCTGGAACGGGCCAAGGTCTGCGCCGAAGCCGGTTTGGGCCGGGATAAAGTCATTCTGGACTCGGGTCTGGGCTTTGCCAAGAATCCCCCCCAATCCCTGGAAGTGTGCAATTCCCTGGAAGAACTGACGGGTCACGGCCTGCCGGTGCTGGTGGCCGCCTCCCGGAAGGGCTTTATCGGCAAGGCACTGGGAGACCTGCCGGCAGAAGAACGGCTGGAAGGGACCCTGGCGGTAACGGCTGCGGCCGTGTACGCCGGTACCAACCTGGTGCGGGTCCACGATGTGAAAGAAAATGTCCGGCTGATCCGGATGCTGGAGGCGATTCGCGCATGTCAATAGCCTACGTGGCCCTGGGCAGCAACCTGGGGGACAAGGAAGGAAACCTGCGGGAAGCGCTCCGGCGGATGGAAGAGCAGGGCATCAAGGTCTTGGCCGTTTCTCCTTTTTACCAGACGGAGCCCTACGGGGTAACGGACCAGCCGGTATTCTTAAACGGAGCCGCCAAGGTGGAGTGGCAGGGGGATTGTGAGGCCTTGCTTCACACCCTGCTCTCCATTGAGCTGGATATGGGCCGGGAGCGGAAGCGGCACTGGGGGGAGAGGAACATTGACCTGGATCTGCTGCTTTTTGACCAGGAAGTGGTCCATTCGGATGACCTGGTGCTGCCCCACCCGGATATGCAGAACCGGGCTTTTGTGCTGGATCCTTTAGCGGATATTGCCGGGGACGTGGTGCACCCGGTGCTGCACAAAACCATTGGCGCCCTGAAACAGGAACTCCGGGCCAGGGCCCAAAAAACGACAAATTCTGAATCAGACGGAAAGCAGGGATTTTCATGCAGAAACGATTGAAAACAGGCTGCTGCCTGGTTCTTCTTTATGCAGTATTTACACTGATCTCCAGTGCGGTAAGGGTGGTGCCCCAGGTGTCCGGGCTGCGGCTGGAAGCCATGCTGTCGCTGCCCTACGGCCTGATTTTTGGCCGGCTGGGCGCTATTAGTGCAGCCTTTGGCAGTGCCCTGGCGCTTTTTCTTGTGGGAGCCAATCTAAACCAGATTCCTTTGGAATTTCTGGCAGCCCTGATTTCTGCTTATCTGCCCTTCCGGGTCTGGCAGGGAATGAAAAGTCCCCAGGAACCCCGGCTGGCACTGTATGACCAGCGGACCGTTACCATGTTTGTGATTTTGGGCCTTTTGGCCGTGGCTCCCATGGCGGTTTATCCGGCGGTGGGTGCGGAAATCTACCAAGTGGTTCCTTTTTCAGCCTCCTTTTTCAAAATTCTGCTGCCTACCTTGCTTTTTACCCTGGCAGGCGGTTTCCTCCTGTACAGAAAGGCCTCGGCCTATTTCTTTGCAGGAAAGGGCGAAGCCCTGTGGCGACGCCTGGAAGATAAGAAAACCACTACCCGGAATATGGCGGTGGCTATGCTGCGGATTACTCTTACCGGGTTGTTTCTGGCAGCAGGCCTGGCACTGATGGTGCCGCCGGAATTCCATTCCAAGGTGGTGGAATATACCATGGGGGTTTTTGCCCTCCTGCTATTGGTCATGACCGGTTTCTAAAAGGATGGTTACCATGTACACGATCACCTTACTTGTGCAGCTTCTGCTGCTGATTACCTTTCTCTGGGTTGCAGGCACCACCCTCATGGGCCTGCTGCACCCCAAAAAAGACAAACCAGGAAGCGGAGCCTATTGCTCTATGGCAGTAGTTGTCTGCGCACATAATGAGGAAGCAGTGGTGGGGAAACTGCTCCAGAGTTTGGCGGAGCAGGATTATCCCCGGGATAAATTCCACGTGTTTTTGCTGGCGGATCATTGTTCTGACCGCACCGCAGCGGTGGGCCGGACCTTTGAACAGGTGACAGTGTATGAACGGAGCAGCGGCCCCCGGACGGGGAAGGGCGCCGTACTCACCTGGGGCATTCCGCTGATCCTGGAGAAAAATCCCGGGCGTTTTACCCATATGGTTATTTTTGATGCGGATAATGTGGCGGATACGGGCTTTTTGTCCGCCTTGAACCAGAGCTTTGACCGGGGCGGCCGCCTGATTATGGGCAACCGGCTCCCGCTCAATCCCTATGATAATATCATCAGTGAATGGTACAGCATGTACTGGCTGACGGTGGATAACCTGCTTTGCAAGCCCCACCACAGCATGAACCTATCCGCCATTATTTCCGGTACGGGGTTTGGCTTTGACCTGTCCCTGTTGGAGCCGGAGGGGTGGCATACGGTGACCATTACCGAGGACATGGAATTTTCCATGCAGCAGAACTTTAAGGGCGTTTTTTCCGATTATCAGGAGGAGGCCCGGTTCTATGACGAGCAGCCTACAGGCTTTGGCACCATGATCAAGCAGCTGCGCCGGTGGTGCACGGGAAATTTTGAGATTGCCCAGCACTATCGTACTGTCTGGTTCCGGCATTTTCGGGCCAAACCGGATGCCCGGCTGATTGATAACTTTGTGCCCATGCTGATGTGCACGGTGTTCGGCTTCTATTTCATTTCCAATGTGTTTTGGCTGCTGTACAACGCTGTTTCGGGGCTGCCGCTGTTTGCTCCCAAGGACGTACTGTGGTGGATTTTTCTCTACCTGCTGAGCCTGGGCATTGGCACCTACTCTGCAGCAAAGGGTGGGCTGAGCCTGACCAAGATGCTGCCGGGGATTCTGACCAGCGGGCTGTACTGCCTTTTGATCAGCCTGGTGGCTGTATATTCCCTGTTTAAGCCCCAGCGGGCCTGGATTCCCATTGCCCACCGGCATAAAGACTTTCCCACGGATTTTCCCGACTCCCCTAACTGAAAAAATACAGGAATTCTGTTATAATGGTAAATTGCAAGTTGAATTTGAACAACTATAATCAAGAAACACACTCAATAGCATAAACTTCATCGAGGAATGCATCAAATAGCTCTGACGGCGTATGGTAGCCCAAAACACGACGTGGGCGCTGGTTCAGCGTATCTGCCATGTTCAGGATATCCTCATCAGAGAACCGCTCTACNACACACTCAATAGCATAAACTTCATCGAGGAATGCATCAAATAGCTCTGACGGCGTATGGTAGCCCAAAACACGACGTGGGCGCTGGTTCAGCGTATCTGCCATGTTCAGGATATCCTCATCAGAGAACCGCTCTACGGACATGCCCTTTGGGATGAAATCCCTCAGCAAGCCATTGTGGCGTTCGTTTTGAGCCCGTTCCCACGAGCTGTACGAATGTGTAAAGTACATCTTGGTGCCGAGACTCTCGAACTGTGACAAGTTCTCAAACTCAGGACCGTTATCGGCCGTCATCGTCTTAAAAATCTGGCTGAAGCGCTCTGCGCCATATAGCTCCTGCAACTGTGCAAGAGCGGATTCAACGCCGGCACAGGTACGTCCAGGAATGCGGATGGCGATGTAGTTGCGCGTAACCTTTTCAACAGCAGTGAAGACTACTGCCTCACGGCCTGCACGCTGACCAACGACCGTGTCCACTTCCCAGTGGCCAATTTCGGTACCTTCATTGACGACGGCAGGACGTTCCTCAATGGAGCGACCCTTCATACGCTTGTTCTTACGTACCCATTTCCGACGGTGTTTATGCTTTAAGGCTCGCGGGACTTCGAAGAGCGACAGCGGAAGCTTATTAGCCCAAAGCATGTTGTAAAGCGTCTTGGTACAGGGAATCTGTTCCGGCGTAAATAGCTTGTTCCGCCTAGCATAGCCAACGCAGGCATCCAGTGACCAACGTTCCTGGCGGACTTGTTCTACCATCCATTGGATGAACGATTCGCAGTCGTCATGATCGATTTTGCAAGTCTTCCTGGAGTTCTTGCGATTCTTTGCGTATGCCTTCTGACCGCGCTTTGCCATATACTGTGGGGCACGACCGTGCTTGCTTTTTCGTTCCGGCGTTCCACGCCGAAGCTCATAGAAAACAGTCGTATGAGCACATCCTACTGCAGCAGCAATGTTGCGAAGGGAAAGCCCTTGACGATGCAGAGCTTGAATCATACCACGTTCTTCCAAAGAAAGATGGCGGCCGGGGATACGTACGTCCTCCATTGTGTTAGAATGGATGTGATCCATCGTGATTGCTCCTTTGTTGATGATTTCTCGCAAAACCATTTTAGCATGAGGCTTCACTATGGATTTTTATTTTTTGATTAACTGTTCAAGTTCATTTTACAACTGACCATTCTGTTATAATAGAGGAAAGGGAGGGATGTACCGTGAAGAAAACCTTGGGGCGTGTTTGGCTGATTCTTTTGCTGGTGCTGGTGCCTTTTGCTTCTGCGCTGGCATCGTCACCCATTAATGCAGGCGGCTATTTCAATGGCATTAAACTGATGGGCAAGGTGCGGATTGTGGAATACAACCCGGATGTAAAAGTCCAGGTGGTTACCAGTTTCCCGGACCTGAAAGTAAAAGTAGTGGACCATTTTCCTTCGGAAGTTGGAGAATGGCAGTTTGTGGAATACGGGGAGGATTTTACCGTTCAGTTCGTTACCAGTTTTCCGGACATCCGGATCCAGTACGTGACTGCTTTCCCGGGAGTACAATAATATGCTGCGAGCAATACGCAAAAACAAAGGATCGCTGGAACAAAATTGGTTCCAGTCGGTCCTTTTTCCGTTGGGACGGCAGGTCAACCGTTTGCCCCGGAACCAGCAAACATGGTACAATAAAATATCACGATTAAATTAGAGGAGAACCTGCATGACCATGAATAAAACGTATACCATTCTCAATTACGGCTGCCAGATGAATGAAAGCGATTCTGAGCATTACGCCGGGCAATTGTCCGACCTGGGCTATCATTATACAGAAGACTTTCATGAAGCAGACGTGATTCTGATCAACACCTGCTGTGTCCGGGAAAGTGCAGAGAAGAAGATCCTGGGAAAAATCGGCGAGATGAAGGCCGTAAAGGCCAAGGATCCCCACAAGGTGCTCTGCGTCACAGGCTGCATGGCCCAAAAGGATGGGGAAGACTTTCTCAAGACCTATCCCCAGGTGGACCTGCTCATCGGCACGGCCCATGTGAACAACTTCAAGGCCATTTTGCAGGAATATCTGGCGGAAAAGAACCGGAAAGCAGGTATCTACAACGACCTGACTATTATGCCCCAGGAGTTTGAAGGCCATTTTGTCCGGAAAAGCGAATACGCGGCCTGGGTGCCCATTATGTACGGCTGCAACAACTTCTGCACCTACTGCATCGTACCTTATGTTCGGGGCCGGGAACGGAGCCGCAGTGCGGAAGCCATCTGTGAGGAAATCAGAAAGGCCGTAGCCCTGGGCTACAGGGAATTTACCCTTTTGGGCCAGAACGTAAACTCCTATGGCAAGGACCGGGGTGAGGCCAATGCCTTTGCCCAGCTGCTGCGCCAGGTGGACCGGATTCCCGGAGTGGAACGGGTCCGCTATATGACCAGCCATCCCCGTGATATGAGCGAGGAACTGATCAAGGCTGTGGCCGAAAGCCGCCACGTGTGCAAGCATTTCCATATTCCCGTGCAAAGCGGCAGCACCCGGATTATGCAGGCCATGAACCGGGGCTATACCCGGGAATCCTACCTGGAACTGGTGCGGCGCATCCGCAGCTATGTACCCAATGCGGTGCTGACCACGGACATTATTGTGGGGTTCCCCGGGGAAACGGAAGAGGACTTTGCCCAGACTATGAGCCTCTTTGACGAAGTCCGCTACGATGCAGCCTACACCTTCATCTATTCCAAGCGGTCCGGAACGCCGGCTGCTGCCATGGAAGACCAGGTGCCGGAAGCGGTGAAGAAGGACCGGCTGAACCGGCTGATGGAGCTGCAAAACAAACACAGCCTGAAACACAACCAAGAACTGGTGGGGAAGACCCTGCCCATTATGGTGGAGGGTCTAAGCCATAACAACAAACAAATGTGGAGCGGCCGTACGGACGGCAACAAGCTGGTGCTGTGGCCCGTAGGGGATAGAATTTTCAACCCCGGGGACGTGGTGCCGGTGACCATTGAAAAAGCCCAAACCTGGCTGCTCAAAGGACGTGCAGAATTATGACCACTTATACACCCATGGTCCAGCAGTATCTGAAAATCAAGGAAGAACATCAGGGCGAGCTGCTGTTCTTCCGCCTGGGTGACTTTTACGAACTGTTTTTTGACGATGCCATTACGGCGTCCCGGGAACTGAACCTGACCCTGACCAAACGGGCCGGGGGCAGTGATGCCATGCCCATGTGCGGCGTGCCTTTCCATTCCGTGGACAGCTACCTGGCCAAATTGATCAAAAAAGGCTACAAGATTGCCATTTGCGACCAGATGGAAGACCCGAAAAAAGCCGTTGGCATTGTAAAACGGGAGGTCACCAAGATTCTGACACCGGGAACGGTGCTCAGTGATGCGGTGCTGGAAGAAAATCATAACCAATACCTGGCCTGCCTGACCCAGGACCAGGACAACTATTGTTTGGCCTTTGCAGACGTTTCCACTGGGGAATGTGCCTGGTATATTGCCGGGGGCAAGAACCGGGAGGAAGCGGTGCTGGACCAGCTGTACCGGCTGCAGCCGGCTGAACTGGTGCTGACGGAAGACAATGAAGCCTTCCAGTCCCTGCTGGACAAGCTCCAGCAGAAGCTGCCGGACTGTATGCTGAACCATTTTGACCCGGCGCCGGGGCTGGATTATTTCAGTCAGCATTTCGGCAGCGACAACCCGGCCCTGAAGCGCCCCTTGGTGCACCGGACCGTGGAAGCCATGCTGCAATATATCCACGAAAATGTAAAAAGCGACCTGGCCCAAATCAACCAGCTTCAGGAGATTACCACGGACCAGGTGATGGCGCTTGATGCCACTGCCATCCGTAACCTGGAACTGGTGAAGAATATGCGGGACGGCTCCCGGCATGGGACCCTTTTGGATGTGCTGGACTATACCCAGACTGCCATGGGAGCCCGGCAGCTGCGCCAGTGGGTGGAAGCTCCCCTTCTTGACGTGGCAAAAATCCGCCAGCGCCAGCAGGCCATCGGCACCCTGGTGGAAGATGTGAAGTTCCGGAACGGGTTGGGGGATAGCCTGAAGGAAATCACCGACCTGGAACGGATTCTTTCCCGGCTGGAAGTGGGTTCTGCCAATGCCCGGGATATGGCGGCGCTGAGAGCGGCCCTTAGGGAATTGCCCCAAATTAAAAAATGGCTGGGAACCCACCCGGACGGCCTTTTGAGGGTCCTGAACCGGCGCATTGCTCTCCACAGCGATATTCTGGACGTACTGGAACGGGGCATTGTGGACGAGCCGCCTTTTTCCCTGCGGGACGGCGGCATGATCCGTACGGGTTTTAATGCTGAGCTGGACGAACTCCACGACATTGCGGAAAACAACAATGCCTGGATGCAGAATTTCGAGCAGAAAATCAAGGAAGAAACCGGCATCCGGACACTGAAGGTAGGGTTCAACAAGGTGTTCGGCTACTATATCGAAGTGTCCAAGGGCATGGTTTCCCAGGTGCCGGACAACTTCGTCCGGAAGCAGACCCTGGTCAACGGGGAACGGTACATTGTGCCGGAGCTGAAGGAATTTGAAAACAAGATTCTCAGCGCCAAGGAAAAAATCCAGCAGCTGGAATACTACCTGTTCAACGAGATTCGCCAGGAGATTCGGGACCACCTGGTGGAAATCCAGGAAACGGCCCGGGCCATTGGGGAACTGGACGTGCTGTATTCCCTTGCCATGGCAGCCTTTAAGGGCAGCTATGTGTGCCCCCGGCTCAACGAACGGCAGGAAATCCAGATTAAGGACGGCCGGCATCCGGTGGTGGAAAAACTGCTGGAACGGGAGCTGTTTGTGCCCAACGACGTGCACCTGAACAACACCGATGAGCGGCTGATTATCCTGACGGGCCCCAACATGGCCGGTAAATCCACCTATATGCGCCAGGTGGCACTGCTGACTTTGATGGCCCAAATGGGCAGCTTTATTCCCGCCCGGGAGGCGGATATCTGCCCGGTGGACCGTATCTTTACCCGGGTAGGGGCCAGCGACGACCTGGCCACCGGCCAGAGCACCTTTATGGTGGAAATGAACGAAGTGGCCAATATTCTGAAGTACGCTACCAGCCGCAGCCTGATTATCCTGGACGAAGTAGGCCGGGGTACCAGCACCTACGACGGCATGAGCATTGCCCGGGCGGTGGTGGAATTCATTAACGAAAAGATTAAGGCCAAAACCTTGTTCGCCACCCATTACCACGAACTGATTGAACTGGAAGACCAGGAAGCGGGCATCAAGAACTACTCCGTAGCGGTAAAGGAAAAGGGCCGGGAGGTCCTGTTCCTGCGCCGGATTGTGCCGGGGGGCACGGACCGGAGCTACGGGATTCATGTAGCCAAGCTGGCAGGGCTGCCGGATGCGGTGGTAAAGCGGGCGGATGAACTGCTGGCAGAATACGCCAAGAGCGGGCTGCCCACGGCGGCGCCTGCTCCCAGTAAGACCAAAGCAGCCCCTGAGCCTGCCCCTGCCCAGCAGGCGGCGGAGCCCAGTTTGTTTGGGGACGCCCTGCGGGAAACCCTGTGCAGCCTGGATGTAATGACCATGACGCCCCTGGAGGCGCTTAATACACTCTATAAGCTTCAGGAAGAAGCCAAACGGGAGGGAGGTAAAACCTATTGAGCAAAAAAATAAATCTGTTGGACCAAACCACTTCCAACCAGATTGCTGCCGGTGAAGTAGTAGAAAAGCCGGCTTCGGTAGTAAAGGAACTGGTGGAAAACGCACTGGACGCTGGGGCGGACCAGATTGACGTGATCATATTTGCTGGCGGCACGGAATTTATCCGGGTCAAGGACAATGGCTCCGGCATGGACGAGGAAAATGCCCGGATGGCTGTGTTGCGTCATGCTACCAGTAAAATTCTCAAAGCGGATGATTTGCTGACCCTGCATACCTTGGGCTTTCGGGGGGAAGCCCTGCCCAGCATTGCGTCCGTTTCCCATTTTTCTCTGCTCACCCGGGAGCCCGGTGCCGAATTTGGCACCTCGCTGACCCTGGACGGAGGAGAAAATATGGAGGTAGAGCCCATGGGCTGTGATGTGGGCACCACCATAACGGTAAAGGACCTGTTCTACAATGTGCCCGCTCGGCGGAAATTCCTCCGGACGGTAAACACCGAAGGCCGCTATATCTCCGAAGTGATTACCCACATGGCCCTGTCCCGGCCGGATGTGCATTTTACCTTGACCCATAATGACAAGGAAGTGATCAACACCCCGGGCAGCGGGGACGTGGCAGATACCATCAGTGCCCTGTACGGTGGGGAAGTGACCAAGCAGCTGCTGACCGTGGACCATGAGCAGGACGGCATCCAGGTAAAGGGCTATATCAGCCGGCCTACGCTGCTTAAAGGAACCCGGACCTGGCAGACCCTGTTTGTCAACGGCCGCTCCATCAACAACCGGATGGTCAGCAAGGCCATTGACCACGCCTACCAGTCCCAAATTCCCAAGGCAGGCTTTCCGTTTGCCGTGCTGAATATCCTGGTGGATACCCATAGTATCGATATCAACGTCCATCCCCAAAAAAGTGAAATCAAGTTTGGGGACGAGTCGGCGGTGTACCGGGCCGTATACCATGCCCTGTGCAAGGCGCTGACCCAGCCCATGGCCGGACGGCCGGAAGCAGGAAATACCCTGGCGGCAGCCATGCCGGCGTTAGCCGAGGAACCCCAGCCAGCCCATGTGGGCCTGGTGAAGGAAGAAGCTCCGCTGTTTACCGGGGGAGACCGGGGACGGGAAGGCCGGAACCAGTCCTTTGGCAGCAGCACCTTTGCTTCTAGTTCCTTCCCCAAGAACCCGGCTTTTGGCCAGCAGGTGTGGAAAACGCCGGACGTGACCCAGGAGGAACGGGAAAATCTTTATGCGGCCCAGCGTCGGGACGAGTATGCACCCAATAGCAGCCAGCCCCTTCCCAGCGCCTACGAAGCACCTTTGGCCCAAAGCCAGGGAGAGCCCGGGGAAGCACTGCCCCAAGGGACTTCCGGCGTGGACGTCATCTGGCCCCTGGGCCAGGTGGACCGGGTATTTATCATCGCCCAGTCGGAAACGGCTTTGTACCTGATTGACCAGCACGCTGCCCATGAGCGGATTATGTACGACCGGTTTATTCGGCAGCAGCAGGAAATTCCCAGCCAGCAGCTCCTGATTCCCCTGTTTCTCAACGTTACCAAACAGGATGTGGATGCAGTGGAAGAATACCGGGAAGAATTTCTGAAGCTGGGGGTGGATGCGGAGCCCGCTGGGGAAACGGTACTCCGGGTGTCCGCCCTGCCCGCCGATGTGGAAGGCAGCCAGGCGGAGGGCTTTATCGACGATATTTTGAAGCTTCTGTCGGAAAACAAAACCATCCGGCCCAGCGACCTGCGGG
The DNA here is from genome assembly GCF_900291475.1 of Acidaminococcus hominis. Lineage (GTDB taxonomy): Bacteria > Bacillota > Negativicutes > Acidaminococcales > Acidaminococcaceae > Acidaminococcus > Acidaminococcus hominis. The sequence goes on along the minus strand of NZ_OLMM01000002.1, from coordinate 113,791 downwards.
AGGAAGTGCTGCATTACGCCGCCTGCCACAGCGCCATCCGGGCGGGAGAAATCCTGAATATCCGGCAGATGCGCCAGGTAATCCTGGAACTGCTCAATACGGAGCACCCCTTTACCTGTCCCCATGGACGGCCCTGCATGATCAAACTGACCAGCCAGGAGCTGTACCATATGTTCAAACGGACGTAAGGAGGCAGCTGTGGACTATGCAGTAACAGTGGGCCGCAAAGGCGGCACGGACCAGGTGCTGGAAGCCCAGGCCTGGGCCAAAGAGCTGCACCTGCCCTTCCTGGAGAGGGAAGGGGGCCTGGAAAAAATGCTCCGCCGGTACGGGCTGAAGGCCTTATTGGCAGCCACCCGGCTGGGACCCCAGGTGTATACGGAGCAGGGGGTTATGCGCTACCATCCCGGCATGGCCATGCTCCGCATCAAAGTGATTAAAAGAGGGGAGCCGGACCATCTGGCGCGAGCCTGCCAGTTAAAGCCCGGAGATCGGTTCTTTGATGGGACTCTGGGCCTGGGGGCGGACGCAGCGGTGGCGTCCTTTTTGGTAGGACCTACCGGGTATGTGCTGGGAACGGAGGCTTCCCCGGTTATCTACAAAATGACCTCCCTGGGTCTTAAAAACTACAGTGAAGGAGAATCTGACTTTTTGGCAGCCCTGCGGCGGATAGAGGTACGTCACGGTATTACGAAAGACCTTTTGCGGCAGCTGCCGGACAATTCTTTTACGGTGGTGTACCTGGACCCCATGTTCCAGCGGCCGGTGGAGGGTTCCTCCAGCATGACTTCCCTGCGGCCAGCTTCCTACAAGCACCCTTTGGACTGGGAAACCGTGGAGGAGGCTCTGCGGGTGGCACCTCGGGTAGTGATCAAGGAGCGCTTCCGGGAAGTATTGGAAAACCTGGGTGCCCAGGAAATCCAGGGCGGCCGCTACAGCAAGGTAAAATACGGAATTGTCAGGAGGAATCATGGAAACTAAACCTAAGGTGATTGTTATCACCGGCCCTACGGCTACCGGCAAAAGCCACTGTGGCATCCGTTTAGCCCAGGAGCTGGATGGAGAAATCATTTCCGGGGATTCCATGTGCGTTTTCCGCCGGATGAATGTAGCTACGGCTAAGCCTACGCCGGAAGAACTGGCCCTGGTGCCCCACCATCTTATTGATATTTTGGAACCCAATGAAAAATATTCGGTGGTGGATTTTCAGCAGCAGGCCGATGCCCTGATTAGAGATTGCCAGGCCAGGGGCAAGATGCCCATTATTGTAGGGGGAACTGGGCTCTACATCAAGGCACTGCTGGAGAAGTACGAATTTTCTTCGGTGGATGAATCTGCCAAGCTACGCCGGGAATTAGAGGAGTTTGCCGAACATAACGGCAATGCAGCCCTTTACCAGCGCTTAAAAGAACTTGATCCACAAGCCGCTGCACAATTGAAGATTAACGACAGAAGGCGTATAATAAGAAGTGTAGAAACCATACTGGGCGGAGACAGGGTTTCGGTGGAAAGGGCCCCGGAAAGCCCCTATGAAGCCGCTGTCTATGGCTTGATTATGCCCAGGGAAATTTTGTACCAGCGGATTAACCGCCGGGTTGACATCATGGTGGAACAGGGTTTGTTTGAGGAAACCAAGGAACTTCTGGAGGAAGGCGTCGAGGGGGATGCCCAATCTATGAAGAGCATTGGCTACAGACAGGTCCTGCGCTATTTTGATGGGGAGTGGAGCAGGCAGGAATGCATTGACAAAATCAAGCAGGCCACCCGCAACTTTGCCAAACGGCAGATTACCTGGTACAAGAAAATGCCCTATATCCATTGGTTTGAACTGACAGAACCACCCTGTTATGAGGCTTGCATCAAAGAAATGATGGAGGACTTGCACCAAAAGAACTTTTACTAAGGGGAGTAAAGAATTATGACAACAACCACCAGCAAACCGCTAAATTTACAGGACAGCTTTTTGAACAAAGTCAGAAGTGAGAAACGGTCCATTGTGATCTATCTGCTGAACGGCTTTCAAGTAAGAGGAAAAGTATGGGGATTTGACAACTTTACTGTCATCATGGAGTCCGAGGGAAAACAGCAGCTGATCTATAAGCACGCTATTTCTACCATCGCACCCTTGGAGGCAGAACCTGTCTTAGTCCTAAAAAAAGGGAATGATTAGGGTGACACTAAAAAACAAGCTGGAAAAAGAGATCGAAACCTTTCTGGACTATCTGACCGTAGAGTTGGGGCTCTCGGTAAATACCAGAGAGTCCTACGGCAGAGATTTGCGCCTGTTTGCAACCTGGACCAAGAAAAGCCTCTCGGAAATTACCCGGGATGATATCGTCCAATATTTGCAGGTGCTGAAAGCTGAAAACTATGCAGCTACTTCTTCCGCCCGGAAACTGGCCGCCCTGAAGTCGTTTTTCCGTTTTATGGTAACGGAAGGCTACATCAAGGATGACCTGTCGGAAGTGGTAGAGGCTGGCAGCCGCGGTATGTTGCTGCCCAAGGTCCTGAGCCTGGACGAAGTAAAGCGTTTGTTTGCCCAGCCCAACCTGAGCCAAAACGAGGGCTTTCGGGACCGGACCATGCTGGAGGTCATGTACGCCACCGGCATGCGGGTCACAGAATTGCTGAGCCTGACGGTCTCCAGCGTAAATCTGCAGACCCATTACGTCATTGCCTATGGCAAGGGCTCTAAGGAACGGCTTATTCCTTTGGGGAAATATGCTGTGTCCTATTTGGAAGAGTACATCAACCGGGTGCGTCCTCATTTTCTGAAGGCGGGCCGGGAATGTGATCTGCTGTTTCTGACGGTGCGGGGTACCGGCATGACGCGGCAGCGTTTCTGGCAGATCATCAAAACCTACGGGCAGCAGGCTGGCATCAACAAGTCCCTGACGCCCCATATCCTGCGCCACTCCTTTGCCACCCATATGCTGGACAACGGAGCGGATCTGCGTACGGTGCAGGAACTTCTGGGACATGCGGATATTTCCACTACTCAGATTTATACCCATTTGACCAACAACCGCCTGAAGGCTGTGTACGACAAGGCACACCCCAGAGCGTAAAGGACAGATTATGAAAAAAAGAGCCACCAGAAGAAGCCAGCGGGGGAAACGGGGTCCCTTCCGCTGGCTGCTGGGACTGGCCGTATGTGCCGTCCTGGTGGGAATGGTGTATGCAGCCACAGGGCGAGGAACGGAGACGGTTCCTGGCTCTGCGGCCAAAACCATTACCGATACCGTGAAAAAGAATCTGCACCCGTCAGAGAAAACCCCGGAAACCAAAACCGAAAAACCACCGGCCAAGAAGACGGAGCCCCAGCAAAAGGCTTCGCCTTCTTCCGCTACAAGGGAGGAAGGTCCCCTGGCAGCGCTGTCCGGTCAAAAATATCACGGGAAACTGGCCGTCATTATCGACGACTGCGGCTACGCCCTGGATCCGGTACGGACCCTGACCAGCCTGCCTTTTCCGTTTAGTTATGCCGTGATTCCCTTTAAACCCAACAGCAGTGAGGCCCTGTCCATCATTAAGGGCAGCGGGCACATTGCCATGCTGCACCTGCCCATGGAACCTGTCAGCGGCGGCAGTTCTGAGACCCGGGCTGTACGGGTGGGGATGACCGCTGAACAAATCCAAAATTATACCCGCGAAGCCATCGACAGCCTGCCAGGAATCCAGGGGGTCAACAACCACCAGGGTTCCAAAGCCACCTCCGATGGGCCTACCATTCGGGCGGCGCTGAAGGTTATTGGCGGGGACGGCCTGTTCTTTGTGGACAGCCGGACCATCAGTACTTCGGTGGCAGAAAAAATTGCCCGGCAGGAAGGGATTCTTACGGGGCATAATAGTATGTTCCTGGATAACAGCAGCGATATTGCGGCCATTCAGGAGCGAATTGCGGAAGCCATCAAAGACGCGGACCGCTACGGAGCCATGATTGTCATCTGCCACGCCCGCCCCAACACGGCGGAGGCCTGGCGGCGCAGCGAAGCCGCAGTAAAGACTTCCGGCATTACCCTGGTCCCGGTAACGGACCTTTTGCAATAGGAGGAATCTGCAATGCTGAAAACGACCCTGCTCATGGGCTTTCTGACAGCCCTGATGCTTTTGATTGGTGATTATGTGGGAGGAACCAGCGGCATGACCTTTATGCTGGCTTTTTCCCTGTTGTCCAACGTACTGATGTATTGGTTCAGTGACAAAATGGTCATTGCCCAGTATCGGGCCAAACCGGTGGACGCCCAAAGTGCCCCCATGCTCTACGGCATTGTAGCCCGTTTGGCTGAGCGGGCTGGACTGCCCATGCCCAAAGTGTACGTGGTGGATACGGCTCTGCCCAACGCCTTTGCTACCGGCCGAAACCCGGAACACGCAGCGGTCTGCGTGACCACGGGCCTAATGGAAACCCTGGAACCCCGGGAAATCGCCGGCGTTCTGGGCCACGAAATGAGCCATGTCAAACACAACGATATCCTGATCAGCACCATTGCGGCCGGCATGGCCGGGGTGATTTCCCTGCTGGCCCGTTTTGCCTATTGGTTCGGCGGCAGCCGGGACGATGACCGGAGAAACCCGCTGGGGGCCATCCTGATTCTGGTGCTGACACCTTTGGCAGCAGCCATTATCCAACTGGCCATTTCCCGGACCCGGGAATATATGGCGGACCATACCGGGGGTGAGCTCTGCGGAGATCCTGACGCCCTGGCGGACGCCCTGGAAAAGATTGACGGCTACGCCCATATGCGTACCATGCCCCGGGCTACGGAAGCTACAGCCCATATGTTTATTATCTCGCCTTTTAGTGCCCGGGATGCTAAGGCCCTGTTCAGCACCCATCCGTCCACGGAGCAAAGAATCCAGCGGCTGCGGGCAGAAGCGAAAGAAATGAAACAAAAGGGCCAGATTGATCCCATTGTTTGAAAAGTACACCATTACAGAATCATTAAGAAAAAATTATAGGTGCAAATCTTCTGATAATTGCATTGAAATTTCATATGCAACATGATACAATAACCCTCAAGAGAAAGTCATGCAACTGGAGCGCTACATGATTTTCCAAAGAGGGTTTTTATTATTAGAGGGGGTATTATTTTATGGGACCTATGGTAATCAAATTATCCATGTTCCACACACTGGCTTTGGCTGTATTGTCTATCTGGTTTGGTAACTGGCTGAGAAGCAAGTTCTCCATCCTGAAGAAATATTGTCTGCCCGGTGCTGTAGTAGGCGGTACGATTTTTGCAATCATTTCTTTGGCACTGTATGAATTTGGCGTTTGTGAACTGAACTTCGATTACAAAGTAGCCAACAACCTGTTCTACTGTATCTTCTTCGCGGCTTCCGGTGCTGGAGCAAGCTTGTCCCTGCTGAAAACCGGTGGTAAGTATGTTGTCCTGTTCTGCATTTCCGCAGCCGTCCTGTCAGCCCTGCAGAACGCTCTGGCCATTGGCCTGGGCCAAGTTCTGCACGTTCCGCCGCTGATTTCTATGATGACCGGTTCCATTCCTATGACCGGTGGTCACGGCAACGCTGCTGCTTTTGCTCCGGTAGCTGTTAACATGGGCGCTCCGGCTGCCCTGGAAGTAGCTATTGCAGCTGCTACCTTCGGCCTGATTTCCGGTTCCATCATCGGTGGTCCGTTCGGCCGTTTCATTATCAGAAGACATCACCTGGAAGATCCTTCCCAAGATGGTAAGGGCCTGTCTGCTGAAGAAACTGGTAATGCTACTGGTTTAGCCATCTACAAAGGGGACGTTATTCAAGCTATGTTCCTGATGATGCTGGCTCTGGGCGTTGGTGACGTTTTCATGGTAATCCTGAAACACTTCTCCATCAACTTCCCGATTCACGTATGCTGCATGTTGGGTGGTATTCTGGTACGTCTGTACTACGATTCCAAACCTGGCAACCATGACCGTCTGTACGAAGGCATTGACACCGTCAGCGACTTCTCCCTGGGTCTGTTCGTAGCTATGTCCATCATCTCCATGAAACTGTGGCAGCTGTCCGGTTTGGGCCTGCAGCTGTTCATCCTGTGCATGGCACAAGCTGTGTTCATCATCTTCTACTGCTACCTGGTAGACTTCCCGCTGATGGGCAAGGATTACGATGCAGCTATCATCTCCGTTGGCCATACTGGTTTCGGTCTGGGCGCTGTGCCTGTATCCATGACCACCATGACCACCGTCTGCGATACCTACAGATACTCCAAACTGGCATTCTTCGTAGTGCCCGTTATCGGCGGTTTCTTGAGCAATATCACCAACGCAGTGATCATCACCTGGTTCCTGAACTTTGCTCACGGCCTGATGTAATCTGGCCAGTTTCGCAGTCTTGGGTTTGCTCCAGAAGGCCTGCCAAGCAGCTATTCCGGTTTTCCGGAATGGCTGCTTTTTTACGTTGGAACCTGGGGAGAAGGGGAAGCCGGCAGTAAACTGCACAGGCTGGGTATTTGTCTGGAGGGTTCCCCGGGGGCGCGCCAGGTACTTTCGCGGGGCCGGGAATGGGAGACGTTTGGCTGGGCTGCGGGAGTGCCTGGCAGGTGACCCGCGCGGCTTTTTTGCAAACCACAAATTATGATTGAATTACTTAATGAATGAATATTCCAAAAATACCGACATAGAAAAATAATTATGCATATTGTATTATGTACACAAGATTGCTAGCTTGTAGAACTATAAGAAAAACTGAGGATTTCGGAAAAGCTGCAGCAAAGGGTCCGATTTGTGGTATCATAGGGAAGGTTATGTGCCGGAACTGGCAATGTGGTCCGGCACAGTATTAAACAACGGGCGAAGGGCTTTCCTGTCTGGGCAGGAGCCTTTTGCCAAAGCAGCGCGGCAGGCTGGGCTGGACTTAGGCCCGTCTGACACGCAGCAGGAAATTTTGAAGGAGGCATGGCATATGTTCATTGCGGGCTGGCAAAAACTCAGTCTGGTGGATTATCCGGATAAGGTGGCTTGCACCCTGTTTACCGGCGGCTGCAACCTGAGATGCCCCTATTGCCACAATAGTGAGCTTCTGGACGCCCAAATCCCGGCCCTTCATATCCCAGATATCCTGGAGTATTTAAGAAAACGACAGGGCATTTTGGACGGTGTGGTGGTTTCCGGGGGAGAACCCTGTATGCAGCCGGACCTGGCAGATTTTTTGGGAGAGCTGAAACAACTGGGGTATCTGACCAAACTGGATACCAATGGCTGCTATCCAGCGGTGCTGCAGGAACTGCTGGACAAAAAGCTGGTAGACTACGTGGCCATGGACATCAAGAATTCTCCCCAGGGCTATGCTGCAGCCAGTGGGGTGGAGCAGGTGCCCTTGGACCTGATTTTGCAGAGCCTGCGGCTGCTCTTTTCTCATAAAACGGCCTTTGAGCTGCGTACCACCACTGTGGCACAGCTGCATACCAAGGAACGGTTTCAGGAACTGCAGAAGGCGTTTTTGCCCCTGGTAGAGGCCTACGGCAGGAAGATTCCCGCCTACTACCTCCAGGCCTTCCAGGACCGGGATACGGTACCCTTTGCCGGCCTTTCTGCTCCCACCAAAGAAGAACTGGAAGCCTATGCGCAATTGCTGCGGCCGGTGGCGGACAAGGTGGCACTCCGGGGCGTTTAGCAGGAACCTGGCGGAGCAGCTGGCGGACAACCGCTGGCTGCTTGACTTTTGTGAAATTATTTTTAGACAGCGAATATTTGTTTATGCTGCTTGGACAGGTGTTTTTGAAAAAATTCGGAAAATTTTCCTCTTGACACAAGATACAGGTCAAGAGGAACGCAAAATTTCTTTTTTCCAGGGACCTGACCTTACACTCAGAACGGGAGAGAACCCATGTACTGGGGCTTTGGGAGATTTCCGTGAAAAATTGTTAAAAAGCGTAAACATACTATATATAGTATTTATTAAAATAAACAATACATCATATTGACAACACCCGGGAAACGGGGTAGAATAAACAAGCACACAGAAATTGCGAAATCGAAATGAAAGAGGGAATCAGCCATGTATTCGGTGGTAAAAAGGGATGGCAAAATCGTAGACTTCGAAATTGCCAAAATCAGTAAGGCAATTACAAAGGCCTTTGAGGCACTGCATAAGAACTATCATCCCAGTATTATCAATATGATGGCTCTGCAGGTGACAGCTGACTTTGACCCTAAGATCAAAAACGACCTGATTGGTGTGGAAAGCATCCAGGACAGCGTGGAAAAAATCCTGTCCGATGCGGGCTATGCTGATGTGGCCAAGGCGTATATCCTGTACCGGAAACAAAGAGAACAGGTTCGCAACGTGAACTCCGCTTTGCTGAACTACAAGGACCTGGTGGACAACTACCTGAAAGTCAACGACTGGCGGGTAAAGGAAAATTCCACTGTGACCTATTCTGTAGGCGGTCTGATCCTGTCCAACTCCGGTGCCATTACAGCCAACTATTGGCTCAACGAAATTTATGACAAGGAAGTGGCGGATGCCCACAAGAGCGCTGCCATGCACATCCACGACCTGTCCATGCTCACCGGCTACTGCGCCGGCTGGAGCCTGAAACAGCTGATCCAGGAAGGCCTGGGCGGCATCCCCGGCAAGATTACTTCTTCCCCGGCCAGCCACCTGTCCACCCTGTGCAACCAGATGGTAAACTTCCTGGGGATTATGCAGAATGAATGGGCAGGAGCCCAGGCGTTCTCTTCCTTTGACACCTACCTGGCACCCTTTGTAAAAGTGGACCACCTGTCCTACAAAGAAGTGAAGCAATGCATCCAATCCTTTATTTACGGCGTGAACACTCCCTCCCGGTGGGGCACCCAGTCACCGTTCTCCAACATTACTCTGGACTGGACGGTTCCCGAGGACCTGAAGGACGTGCCGGCCATTGTAGGCGGCAAAGAATGCGACTTTACCTACGGCGACTGCAAAGCCGAAATGGATATGGTCAACAAGGCCTTTATCGAAAACATGATTGAAGGGGACGCCAACGGCCGCGGCTTCCAGTATCCCATTCCCACGTACTCCATCACCAAGGACTTTGACTGGAGCGACACGGAAAACAACCGGCTGCTGTTTGAAATGGCCGCCAAATACGGTACCCCGTACTTCTCCAACTATATCAACTCCGACATGAAACCCAGCGACGTCCGCAGCATGTGCTGCCGTCTGCGCCTGGACCTGCGGGAACTGAGAAAGAAGTCCGGCGGCTTCTTCGGTTCCGGGGAATCCACCGGTTCCGTAGGGGTTGTCACCATCAACCTGCCCCGGATTGCCTACCTGGCCAAGGACGAAAAGGACTTCTATGGCCGTCTGGACCATATGATGGATATTGCCGCCCGGAGCCTGAAAACCAAGAGAACGGTCATCACCAAACTCCTGGAGGCCGGCCTGTACCCCTATACCAAACGGTACCTGGGCACCTTCAACAACCACTTCTCCACCATTGGCCTGATTGGTATGAACGAAGTAGGCCTGAACGCCAACTGGCTCCGGAAAGACCTGACCCATCCGGAAACCCAGAAGTTTGCCAAGGAAGTGCTGCTGCACATGCGGGAGCGCCTGAGAGACTACCAGGAACAGTACGGCGACCTGTACAACCTGGAAGCAACCCCGGCAGAATCCACCACCTATCGGCTGGCCAAGCATGACAAGGAACAATATCCTGACATCATTACCGCCAACGAACACGGTACCCCGTACTATACCAACTCTTCCCACCTGCCTGTGGGCTACACCGAAGATATCTTCTCCGCCCTGGACGTCCAGGATGAACTGCAGACCCTGTACACTTCCGGTACCGTTTTCCACGCCTTCTTGGGCGAGAAACTGCCGGATTGGAAATCCTCTGCCGCCCTTGTGAAGAAGATTGCCGAAAACTACAAGCTGCCCTATTTCACCCTGTCTCCTACCTATTCCATCTGCAAGGAGCACGGCTATTTGGACGGCGAGCAATACACCTGCCCGTACTGCGGCGGAAAAACCGAAGTCTACAGCCGGATCACCGGGTACTATCGGCCGATTCAGAACTGGAACGACGGCAAGGTACAGGAATTCAAGGACCGGAAGGTTTATGACCTGGCCCATTCCTACCTGCACAAAGCAGAACCCAGTAAGGCAGAACGCCCTGTATTTATGGTAAAGGAAGAACAGGCTCCCAGCACGGCCCAAAGCAACTGGATTCTCTTTGGTACCCATACCTGCCCCAACTGCAAGCGGGCGGTACAGGAACTGAAAGCCAAGGGAGCTGATTTCCGGGAAATCTTCGCGGAAGAACATCCTGAACTGGCAGAGAAATACCAGGTGCAAAGCGCACCCACCTTGCTGGTAAAGAGCGGCGAGGAACTGTCCAAGATTGAAGGCTTTGGCCCCATTCGGGCATTCCTGCAAAAACAAAGCCAGTAAACTTAACTAGGAATGGAAGAAGACCTGCTGCGGCAGGTCTTCTTTTAGACTGGGCAGGGAATTTTATCAGCTTTACAAAATAGGAAATTCCATGCTATAATAAATTATTACAAATACCCTTGGGGATGTACCGGTTTCGACGGGGGTAGATGTGGTGTGATAAGCGAGCTGGGATTCCATCAACCCCATTAAACGGTGGAAACGCGTTATAAACGCAGACGATTCTTACGCTTTAGCAGCTTAAATGCTAACGTCTCCCTTCTTCATTCCTGCTGAAGAAGAGCAGACGACACTTGCAGGATACCCATGGACCAATTCTCGGAGGCCTGTGGGGAAACCCATCGAGATAGCAGCTGATTAGCCCGCCGTTAGGCGATGAGGCTGCGAAATAAAGTATGACGGATGCGCTCGGAGAAAGTTGCATGACAATGCTTTCGGACAGGGGTTCGACTCCCCTCATCTCCACCATCTTTCGGATTGAAACCGTGACGGTTTAGCAAGAACCGCAGCAAGCCTGAATAAGGCTGGCTGCGGTTCTTTTTTGTTTGCGGAAAAGGGGCGCGGAGGAGTATCCTGCCAAAAGTGCACATATTTTGCACACAGGCCATTTCAGGTTTCCCTCAAAAAGTGGAATTGCACACAGCTTGCTGCAGGAACTGACCGTTCTTTTACCCATACTTTCTGCTATACTGATATTAGAAGAGCAAAGAGAAGAAAGTTTATAAGTTCACTAGCACTGCAACAACCAGGGCACAGCAATCAACTGAGGAGCAGTCAAAGGCAGAATATAATCTCTGTAAAGGAGCTGATGCCAACTGGAAAAATTTAAAAGATCGACAGGAGTCGATGTTTAGGAACACGGTTTTTTGAATTCAAGAGATGAATATACTAAAGAAGAAATTGAAGACCATAAAAGTGACAATAGAACAACACAAGAAAGACTGCTTCCAAAAGGGTGAGATATATCGGCAATGAGAATAAAGAAATTGTTGGAAAAACAACAAGATAATTGGCCGATGAGGAAAGAAAGGAGGGTGTGGATATATTATGAACAGCCAAATCTTAAAAGATAGAATCAGTTCTTTATTTACACACGTACTCTTTGATTACAAGGGTATTCATTGTGGGGTAGACCCATTTTCAGCACATGAATTCGACGTGTGGTATGGTGATAAATACGAAACAATGAAAAGCATTGAGGAAGTTATGAACAAACCTTTTTTTGATGGTAAAAGCCTGTCGGAAATATCTTCAGAAATAGAAAATGTTGAGTTATAGAGGCTGTGAAAAAATGAAAATAAACTTCCTCAGTCAGCCGTGCTGGCTGATAACTCCTTAGCAGTTCACCGTATCCAAAGCAGCTACGCACCAAGGTAATTTCTCTTTGGACGGCTGTTGTATGGCTCACATTAGACAAGAGCCTTGTAGTCCCCTGTTATGCTCTAGGATGTGAGCGAAATACTGAAGGGGCCAATTCGTACCCATAAGGTTTCCAGTGTTTATCAATAATAGCACTATAGTTCAGTCAGTAGTTGACCAGCAGGGGCTGTTTTACATATTAGAACTCGATTTATCAATGAAGTGGCATCAGCTATAGTTCACAAGGCCGATATAATCTTTATTGGAAGGAGGGATTTCGATGTCTGTACTGAAGTATTGGAATAAACGAATACCGGAGATTGAAAAATATTGTGCCGAACATCATCTTTCCGTCAAAAAATTTAGAGCCGCAAGAAAGTGTTTTGGGCCAGATGATTATTGCGTTCTTGCTGATACTCCTCCCAATTACGATGTGAATGCTCCCCTGCCTCCTGCATTGATTGTTAGAAGTCAAGGTGATGCGTTGACTTTTGAGCAGACCGAGTATACGCAGAAAACTTTGGGCAATGATGATGAAGACTAAAAATGGAGTGAAGGGTGCTGCAACCATTATTTCGGCGGCAGCGTCGCTGCTGGGCAGGTAAAAGCACTTCTGTTTTGGCAGGGTACGCTTTATGCCTGTATAAAATTTATGAGAAGGGATGATTTCGATGTCAGATGTTAAGTATTGGGAAAAACGAATACCGGAGATTGAAAAATATTGTGCCGAACATCATCTTTCCGTCAAAAAATTTAGAGCAGCAAGAAAGAGTTTTGGACCAGATGATTATTTCGTTCTTGCTGATACCCCTCCAAATTACGATCTGAATGCCCCCCTGCCTATTGCCTTGATTGTTATAAGTCAGGGTGATGCGTTGACTTTTGAGCAGACCGAGTATACGCAGAAAACTTTGGGCTATGACGATGAAGACTAAGAACGGATTTAACGTGTGCCATAATCGTTATCTCGGCGGCAGCGTTGTTGCCAGGCAGCTAAAAGCTCTTCTGTTTTGGCAGAGTACTTTTTAATACCGCAGGCGAAAAAGATTGTGTTTCATTGATTCTGCATGTATTGGAGTAATAAAATCTGATGCCTATTTATTTGCCCTTCATTGGTACAGAAATGCTAATATGAAATTCAATGTTTGATTTAAATCAAAAGTATTAAGAGAAGGTGATGTGCCGTGAAGAAAAAAATTGTTGGAAAAGTGCGTTATGTAGGTCCGGATTTAGGTGTTACTTTATTAAAATCTAATGTGATTTATGATGTGGTAGGCATTGAACCACCTTTCATTCGCGTAATTGATGAGTCAGAGGAAGATTATCTTTACTACATGTTAAGGCCGCAATCCCTTGATAAAGAAGGACTGTACGGGAAATTTGAAATCGTGGAAGATGAAGACGGACTACTTGCAGAGGCAATGGCTAGACAAGAAGAAATAAAAAAAGAGTATTTGAAAACGCACCCGCCTTTAGTGAGAGAAGAAAAATAAGCTGACGATTTTTATAGATGAAGTATAAAAATTAGTTAATAATTTCCATGGAATTGAATAAATTTTGCATAGTAATAACGGAGGATAGAATCGAAGAGGTTATAGAAGACACGGTAGTAGGTAGTTTGCCTTACATAACAACGAGAAGCAGGAACAAAAGGGTTTACAATTTACTACCCAAAGACAGAAACTCATGTCGTATCAAGGCGGGTGGAACGATAATGAAAAACATATATGAATATTTAGGCCGAAACGTGGAAATAATCGACGTGGACGAAAAGAGTTGGAAAGGTCACGTGTCCGGTTACTATCCAGCTGGTGAAATAGAAGATGATGAAGATGAATTTATAGTTTTAGACGTACCAGGAATTGAAAATAAGGGATTCACTTTTTACCCTTCTGAAATAAAATCAATAAGAGAGCTTGATTAAGCCCCTATTTCGGGTAATTGTTGCAGTAGCTGTTGTTGCTTATACTGCGCGGGAACCATTTGACGATATGCCTGCAAACGGGCATAATAAGAGCATAGATACATTTTGGGGGTGAATGGAATGTTGCTGGATGAGGTGATGACAGCTGCGGAAGCAGCGGAAATTTGGGGAAAATCTCCTGTTACGGTGCAGCAGGCATGTACGGGGTATAAAGGAAATGCTCCCCGGTTTTTGCCAACCGAAGCCAGAAAGGCTGGCCGGATTTGGCTGGTGACCCGGGAAGGAATGAACCGGCTGTATGGTGAACCGAAGAAATAAGCAACAAGAAGGGAGTCCCTGCGAGGGGCTCCTTTTTTGTTTGGTTCAAATTGTACTGGGCAGCCGGGAAGAAAACGACAGCAAAACTTCTGGGAGCTTTTTTGACCAGGACATCTGCTATACTGAAGGGAGAAGAAAAACTGGAGGGATTTTAAAAACTGCAAACGTTTTACAGTGTGGCTAGCTGTGAAAGAATCAGATCTTATTCAAGAGGCAAGGTCTTGTTTATGTTTCCAATATGTAAATGTATGACGTGCAAACATTATGCTGTTTATCCAAGGGAAGACATGATAGGCCGTCCTTATTGTGATGCTTTTCCTGAGGGAATCCCTAAGAAAATTTGGTGGGAAGAAATAAAGCACGATAAGCCGTATCCTGGTGATAATGGCTTGCGGTATGATGCTGCTTATGAATATACACGGCAAAAGCGTAATGGCAATAGGGCTTAGGGTGATTACGGGCTGTGGTATGAATCGTATGAGGAGGGGGGAGAAACATGGACAAATATATTTCTTATCTGGCACTGGCAATATCTCTGATTGCACTGGCTTTGGCAATTTTGAAGTAAAGACAGGAGGGATTTGATACTTTGCCAAGAAGCGACAAAATCTGTATAGCGCAGGCACCGAATGCAGGAGGTTTTATATAAGAAAAAAGGTAGTGATGGCGTTGGTGAGTATGCTTATTTTTCCTTCCAGTTATTTTGACCCTAAGAAAGTAGATGAGGAATTGCGAGAGGAGTACCTGGCAGCATTGGGTACTGGATTGTTTCGAGCGACTTTATTTGGGTATGATGCCTGGTTTGAGGAAGGCAGACTGATTCTATCCACTGCTCCCGCAGAGCTTACAAGGGCGGTTTACAGGGGGTGGATGATGAAACCGGAGCAATATGAAAAATTTTATAACCTGCTGCTGAAGGAGAATATCCAATTAATTACCAGTCCGGAACAATATAAGTTGCTGCATACTTTTCCCAATGTGTATCCATACGTGGAGGCAGATACAGCGAAAATGCTGATTTATCCACTTCATGCGGAGATTCCAGTGGCTGAGCTTCAGAAACAGTTCTCCCGCTTCATGGTGAAAGACTATGTGAAGTCAGTTAAGGGAACAAAGTTCCCCAAATATTTTGATGCAGCGGTAACTCAGCAGGAGTTTGATTATTGGATGGGAGAATTTTACAAGTACCGGGGAGACCTGCTGACAGGCGGTATCTGTATTAAAGAGTACCTCCCGCTAAAACGGTATGAAAATCATACAAACGAATATCGAGTGTTTTACATCAACCATATACCGGCATCAATCAGTCGCAATTCGGGCCAAGGAACAGCTACCCCAAGGCCTCCGCAGAAGCTGATTGACCACTATCGCAGGCTGGGCAGCAATTACTACACCGTGGATTATGCCGAGTTAGAAGATGGAAATTGGAAAATTCTTGAGACTGGGGACGGCGGCGTTTCCGGACTACCGGATTCTGTAGACTATGAAACATATTACAAGACGCTATATGAGTGTCTTAATGGCTGCTCTACATAAGGTGGAACATGTGATTGCTTCAAAAAGAAATGTGGATGTAGGGTAGGTATGGGGATTGGGGAATCGGCTTTTTCTATAAAAATTTATTTTAAACCTGAAATTTCCAGGCTTGAAATAAACGAAATGGTATTTTAGACAATTTGGAGGCGAGAGAAATGGGTAAAAACAGCAGCAGAGCGAAAGCGTTGATTGAGGACCTAAAGGATTATAATCCGAGACTCTTAAAAGAGCTGAAACATCCCCAGGCCAGTCTGGAGAAATTCCTTGACGATGTGGAAGAACGGGAACAGGAGACCCTGGAAATCCTGAAACGGGACATTCCGGAAGGGCTGGACGAGCAGGAGTATGCGCGGGAACTGAATTGGAGACGGCAGCAGGCGCAAGAACTGGCCAACGAAGAGATAAACAGCCTTCTGAGGGGCTAATTTTGGGTAAAAGCCGGCGCCTTGTGAGACCCCGGGAAAAAGCGGAAAATCAAAAAAGGCTGCCCAAGTACGGACAGCCTTTTATAGGATTTTGGCTTCAATAGCCCAGATTTTCTCCTACCAGAATCACTTTGATCCGGCCTTTGGGGCCGCCGTTGCGGCGGGTGTGGACCAACTGGTTGCAGATGCTGTCGGGGCTCAGGCAATCGGCACACATGCCATTGACCAGACAGGGTGTTTTGATGGCAAAGCGCTGGGTGTTGATGGGGGCAGCCACAGAACGGGCCCGGGCAATGGCGGCTTCCAGGGTGGGGGCAAATTTATTCATGCCCAAAATGACCAGAACCTGGTTGGGACCAAAACACAGGGCGGCTACCCGGTTGCCGTTGTTGTCCACGTTAAACAGCTGGCCGTCTTCGGTGGCGGCGTTGCTGCCCATAATGTAGGTGTCGCAGAGCAGGGCCTGGCGCATCAGCTCCCATTTTTCCGCAGGATTTTTGGCGGTATCCCGGTCAATCACCTTGTTGTGGGCCTTTACGTAGTCAAGCAGGCCGATTTGGGTGGCAGAAACGGTGCCGCCCCAGGAAACCACATCCGTGGCTGGAATCAGAGAAATGGCCTTGGACAGAGCTTCTTCCTGGGTGGGACAGTAATAGGCTGCAAAGCCCCGTTTTTCAAAATTCTTGGCCACCACAGGGCCCTTTTTGTCATACATGGTATGCATAGTATCAGAACGATCCATTTGAACTCCCCCTTTATAAGATGGATTGTAGCAGAGTGGGGGGCGTAGGGGCAACTGGAAGGCAGTAGAATTTTCAGCATTTTTTTAGATTGTACTTTCTATGTATGAAATGTTACATTTTATTCCAAAAAGCTTCCCGTAGGGGATTATTTTTGGAAAATGGTTCTCCGGGGTTGACAATATTTTCTCCCGTGGTATAATTAAGCCAATTTCAAAAGCCAAAGGTAATGCGAAGGACAAGCTGTCATAGATGCTGTACAGAGAAGTCGGAATGCTGAGAACCGACCCGGATAAGTGGCAGGTAACCACCTTCAAACCATCTGCTGAACCAATAGTAAGCCAGATCGTAATCCTGCGTTAAAGGGTCCGAGAGGGTTCGTATTGTCGAACCAATCAGGGTGGAACCGCGAGCTTAGGCCCGTCCCTATTACAGGGACGGGTTTTTTGTTTTGCCTGGCTAAGAATAGAGGAGGAACTATCATGTCAATGATTCAAGTAAAACTGCTGGATGGCAGTGTAAAAGAAGTTGAAGTAGGCAGCAGCTTGCTGTCCATTGCCAAGAGCCTGTCCCAGAAACTGGGCAAACAAGCCCTGCTGGCCAAGGTTGACGGTGTCAACAAAGATTTGAGCGATACCCTGGACCACGATGCCCAGGTGGAATTCGTTACTCCGGATTCTGAAGAAGGCCTCCATGCCATTCGCCATACGGCTTCCCATGTCATGGCCCAGGCCATTCAGCATCTGTTCCCGGGCACGAAGTTTGCCATTGGCCCTGCCATTGACAAAGGCTTCTACTATGACCTGGACAGTGAACACGTTTTTACGCCGGAAGATTTGGCTGCCATTGAAAAAGAAATGGGCAAAATCATCAAAGCCAACTATCCTCTGGTGCGCAATGAATTGCCCCGGGAAGAAGCTTTGGCCAAATTCAAGGCAGAAGATGAACCCTACAAGGTGGAACTGATTGAAGACCTGCCGAAAGATGCCGTTATCAGCACCTATACCCAGGGCGACTTCACCGACCTGTGTGCCGGCCCGCATTGCCCCTCCACGGGCCGTGTAAAGGCGTTCAAGCTTATGAGCATTGCTGGTGCCTACTGGCGCGGCGATGAACACAACAAGATGCTCCAGCGTATTTATGGTACGGCTTTTGCCACCAAAGAAGAACTGGAAGAATACCTGCATATGATGGAAGAAGCTGCCAAGCGCGACCACCGGAAACTGGGCAAGGAACTGGGTATCTTCATGCTCAGCGATTACGGCCCCGGCTTCCCGTTCTTCCTGCCCAACGGCATGATCATCCGCAATACGCTGATTGATTACTGGAGAGAAGTTCATAGAAAATATGGCTATCAGGAAGTTATGACTCCTATGATCATGAACCGGCAGCTGTGGGAAACCTCCGGTCACTGGGATCATTACAAGGAAAATATGTATTTCACCAAGATTGATGACCAGGATTACGCCATTAAACCCATGAACTGCCCCGGCGGCATGCTGGTTTACGCCAACACGCCCCACTCCTACAAGGAACTGCCCCTGCGGGTGGGCGAATTGGGCCTGGTACACCGCCATGAACTGTCCGGTGCCCTGCACGGCCTGTTCCGGGTACGCTGCTTCACCCAGGATGATGCCCATATCTTCATGATGCCCAGCCAGATTGAAAGCGTTATCCAAGAAACCATCCGGCTGTTTGACGAAGTATACGCTACCTTCGGCCTGACCTACCATGCAGAACTGTCCACCCGTCCGGACAACTCCATGGGTGACGACGCTACCTGGGAAATGACCACCGGCGCCCTGAAAAAAGCCATGGACGACTTCGGCCTGAAGTACACCATCAATGAAGGCGACGGCGCTTTCTACGGCCCCAAGATCGACTTCCATCTGAAGGATTCCATTGGCCGGACCTGGCAGTGCGGCACCATCCAGCTGGATATGCTGCTGCCGGAAAAATTCGATCTGACCTATACTGGCGAAGACGGGCAAAAACATCGTCCGGTTATGATCCACAGAGTGGTGTATGGGTCCATTGAACGCTTCATTGGTATCCTGATTGAAAACTATGCCGGTGCTTTCCCGGCTTGGCTGGCTCCGGAACAGGTTCGGGTAATGCCCATTACGGACAAGTACAATGACTACGCCAAGAAGGTAACGGACAAGCTGCTGGCCCTGAACGTACGGGTACATCTGGATGACCGGAATGAAAAGATTGGCTACAAGATCCGGGAAGCCCAGGTCAAGAAGGTTCCTTATATGCTGGTTATCGGCGAGAAGGAAGTGGAAAGCAACACGGTTTCCGTCCGCAGCCGCAGCGAAGGGGACCAAGGGGCTATGGACGTAGATGCTTTCACGGCCAAACTGTTGGATGAAATCAAAAACAAAAAATAAGAAATACGGTTGACAGTGGGGGGCCTCTGTGGTATTATAATCAAGTAACCAAGTAGAGGCCACCTGCTTCTCACCTTGCGGCAACGCTCGACAGGGTCATTGATACGTATTTTGAACGGGTGGACTTTGGTTCGCCCGTTTTTTATTTTTGAGAATTTGAGAAGTTGTGATTAACTGATGGAGGTGAGCAGTCATAGCGAAAGAAGAACTGCGAATTAATGAAGAGATTCGTGCTAGAGAAGTCCGCGTGAACTCTGCTGATGGTGAACAGCTGGGTATTATGTCCTTGAGTGAGGCCCTGAATCTGGCTGAACAACGGCATCTGGACCTGGTGGAAATTGCTCCGAAAGCAAAACCGCCGGTATGCCGGATTATGGATTATGGTAAGTACCAGTATGAACAGCAAAAACGGGAAAAAGAAGCCCGTAAGCGCCAGAGAGTGATCGATGTAAAGGAAGTTAAACTGCGTATCCGCATCGAAGACCACGATTTTGACGTTAAAACCAAAAACGCCGTCCGCTTCCTGGAAAGCGGTGACAAGGTAAAAGTGACCATTATGTTCAGAGGCCGGGAATTGACCCACCCTGAACTGGGTGAAGAATTACTGAATAAAATGGCGGATAAACTGCAGGAAATTGCTGTGGTTGAAAGAAAACCCAAACTCGAGGGCCGCAACATGATTATGATTGTGGCACCTAAAAGCGCCAAATAACAAGGAGGAAGTCAAATTATGCCGAAAATGAAAACCCGCAGATCCGCTGCGAAACGTTTTAAAGTCACTGGTTCCGGTGAATTCAAACGCGCAAAAGCCTTCAAGAGCCACATTCTGGAGCACAAATCTCCTGCCCGGAAGAGAAATCTGCGTAAAGCCACGCTGGTTCATAAGACTGACCATGAACGCGTAGCAAGAATGCTGCCTTACGCATAAGCACGATTAGAATCCAAGGAGGAGTAAGAGAATGGCAAGAATTAAAGTTGGTGTAACTGCTCATAGACGTCATAAACACATTCTGAAGCTGGCTAAAGGCTACAGAGGTTCCAAGAGCAAGCTGTTCAGAAAAGCTAATGAAACCGTAATGAAAGGCCTGATGTACGCTCGTCGGGACAGAAGAGCAAAGAAACGCGAATTCCGTCAATTGTGGATCGCTCGTATCAATGCTGCTACTCGTGCCAACGGCCTGAGCTACAGCCGTTTCATCTGCGGCCTGACCAAAGCTGGGGTTGAACTGGATCGTAAAGTTCTGGCTGACCTGGCTGTCAACGATGCTGCTGCTTTCGCAAAGCTGGTTGAAACTGCTAAAGCTGCCCTGTAAGACACACAAGATACTGTGGGAAATCCTACAGTATCTTTTTTTATGCCCAAAAAGTCGGAGAAAGGGGCAGAAGCGCTGGGGACGCAAAAAAAACGGCCCCCAGATCCCCGTAGGGACTGGAGGCCATGGTTAGGAGGTGCCTGGAATTAGAATACCTTTACCCGTTCATCAATGGGCAATTTGGTAATGGCATTGGGGGCCTGCAGGGCTTCCCCAAAGGGCATTTCGGCAATCAGCTGCCAGGAATCGGGAACCCCAAAGGTCTTTTTCACTTCTTCATCAATCAGAGGATTGTAATGCTGGATGTTGACACCCAAGCCCAAATCGGTCAGGGCCGTCCAAATGGCGAACTGCATCATCCCGTTGGCTTGTTGGGCCCAGATGGGGAAGTTGTCTGCATAGGCAGGGAATTGTTCCTGCATATTCTTTACGGTAGCTGTTTCGTCAAAGTACAGAATGGTACCATAGGCAGCGGCAAAGCCTTTGATTTTGTCTTCTGTGCGGCCAAAAGCTTCTGCCGGCACGATTTTCCGCAGGGTTTCCATTGTAATGTTCCAGATTTTGTCGTGATTTTCGCCGGTGGCAATGATAATCCGGCCGGACTGCATATTGAAGGCAGAAGGTACTTCATGGACCAGTTTCTGCACGGTTTCTACAACTTGTTCCTTGCTGACAGGGATATTTTTGCCCAGCGCGTAATTGGTACGGCGATTGGCAATGGCCTCTACAAAGTTTCTCATATATATTCCACCTTTCGTAGTTAATAATTATCCTTCTTTAATTATATAGGGTATATTTATAAAAAACAAGGGTGTAGGGAAATTATCTTGTATTTCCCTACACCTTCTGGTTTTTTGCTAGTCACTATGCAGTTTAGTTATGGTTTTGCTGGAGGGCGGCCATGATGCCGGGCCATTGGCTGTTGATGGCTTGGGCCATCAGCTGCTTGCCCCGGAAGTTCAGATGCAGCCCATCGGCAGCCAGACTGGTGGGCAGCTCCTGATTTTCGTCGATAACTCCGGACAGGTCAATGTGGTAGGGCTGGCTGCGGATCCAGTCGTTAACAAGCTTGAATTGGCTTTGCCAGTTGTCCGCCGTAGGCTCATCAAAGGCCTGCTTGATATTGGCCGGGTTGATGGGCGGCAAGGTCATGAAGATGGGAACAATCCCATTATCCGCACATTTTTGCCGGAGGGCATCCAGGTCGCTGATCACGGAATTGCCGCTGACCCAGCCCCGAAGGCTGTTGCTGCCGGTCATGATAATCAGGTATTTTACGTGGAAGGGCAGTACGTCCTTGTCAAAACGGTCCAGGGTAGCTGCGCTGGTATCGCCGCTTTCCGACAGATTGATGGAGTCAAAGTCCAGGTAGTACTGGTAGCTGTATTCCCAGTCGGAAGGGGAGTAGGACAGGTCGCCGCCCCCGTGGGAGATACTGTCGCCCAGGGTACCGATTTCCCAATTGTCATTGGGATTGGTGCGCAGGGGGAGAGGGTCGGTAAAGGGCCCCAGGGGCTTGTCGTTGTCGTCCATGGCCCGGACCCGCCAGTACATGGTATAGGGGGCGTAGTGGGAGCTGTCATCGTACCAGTCAAAGCCGGTGGAGCGGCCCCGCTCAAGCAGCTGCTTGTCCAAAGCCGGCAAGGTAGGGCTTACTTTGTTGGTTTTCAGAACTTCAATCTGGTAGTGGGCAGCGCCGTCCACGGGAATCCAGTTGTATACCGGGTAGAGCAGGGTGGTGCCGTTGCCGGTGTTGAAACGGGTCAGGGGCACCGGGGTCAGGTCCGGCTCCTCCTTGGGATTTACAAAGGAAACCTCTGTTTTGGACGGGGCGGATACCGGGTTGTCATCCAGGTCAAAGCCCTGTACGGTCCAGCGGATATTCCCTTGGGTACCCGGGGGCAGGATTACGTTCAGGCCTTCCACGTAGGCCCTTTGGGTGGGCATTTGGGTGTTGTTGGGCAGGGTAATGGTAAGGTCGTAGTAAACGGCGCCAACTACCTTGTTCCAGGTCAGGAAGGGCCGCAGGGAGGCGGGATCCGTCTGGGTGTAGTGGGACAGGATGGCGGGAATGGGCAGACCCGTAGCCGGGTCCACTTTGGCAGCGGGCTGCAGGGTGCTGTCCGCGTCCGTGGGCACGTCCTCATTATTGTCAGAATCTCCAGCAGGCTGTAAGGGGGCAACAGCTGTCTGCGGGGCAGCCTGAGTGTCAGTTGGCGCCGCAGCCGCTTCTGGAGCCGTCTTTGGGTTAGCCTGGGGCTGTTCTTTGGAGGTACTGGCAGCTTCTGGCTGAACCTCCCCCGGTTTTTCCTTGGCAGGGGGCAGCACCCCGTCTGCCGCTTGGGACGGTGCATCCGTTACCGCTGCGTGGACAATGGAGGGCAGAAGGAATCCTGTTTGGAGCAGAGAAGCCAGTACAAGCGTGGGAATCAATTTTCGTTTATGATAGGTCATAGTATCTTATACCTCAACTTTTTTAGAAATTGCGGGCAGTGTTTGTAAGACGTGTGCGTCAAGTACTGCTTAATATATTGTAGGAAATTTACCGGGAAAAAGCAAAGTTCTCCCCAAATTGTCACAAAATGGGCAAAAGGAGACAAAAAAACAGGCAGCGGCACAAGGCCAGCTGCCTGGAAAAGGGGCTGGAGAAAAGCCTCCAAAGCCTTTTGGCAAAAACTTATTTATTGACTTCAGCGTCTGCTTCCTGGTAGGCCAGGTCTTCTTCTTCGTCCTTGCCAATACAGTAGGAAGCATACAGGGAACCGCTGACATTGTGCCACACCGAGAAGATGGCACCGGCAATACCGCCCACTGCGGTGAAATACATCAGGGCCAGGGTGGAGGCCAGACCAGAATTCTGCATGCCAACTTCAATGGTCATAGCCCGGCATTGGGCCGTATTCAGACCAAAGCGCTTGGCGAAGAAACCGCCCAGCAGCATCCCGCACAGGTTGTGGAGAATTACCACTGCCAGGATTACCAGGCCATTTTCTACAATGGCTTTGCCGGACAGGGATACCACGCAGCCCACGGTGAGAATAACCACCAGCGCGGACAGCATGGGCATAATCCGGATGACCTTCTGGACCTTGGCAGGGAACAGGGTATTCAGGGCTACCCCCAGAATTAAGGGCAGCAGCACCATCTGCACGATGGAAAGCATCATGGAGACAAAGCTGATCTGCACCCAGGTGCCGGCTATCAGCCACACCAAAAAGGGCGTTACCACAGGAGCCAGCAGGGTATTGACCATGGTCATGGATACGGACAGGGCCACATCTGCATGGGCAATGTAGCTGATTACGTTGGAAGCTGTACCGCCGGGGCAGCAGCCGACCAGTACCACGCCAATGGCAATGGCTGGGGGCAGCTGGAACAGGTGAATCAGGACATAGGCTACCAGGGGCATAATGGTAAATTGCAGCAGGGAGCCGATGGCCACGCTTTTGGGCCGGGACAGCACTGCCTTAAAGTCGCTGGGGGTCAGGCTCATGCCCATACCGAACATGATAATGCCCAGGAACAGGGGAATCCGGGGAGCCAAAGGCTTCAGCAAAGCCGGCTCTACAATGCCCAAGATCCCAATGAGGATAACGCCAGCGGACATATAACGGGTACAAAAATGAACGAGTTTATCCAGCATAGGGGTCCTCCTTCCGGGCTCAGCTGATTTCCCGTTCGGCTTCCTGGCCCCGGACCTTTACCGGGTGATTGTTTTCGTCCACCATCACCACTTTGGGCACAAAGCTCCGGGCTTCGGCTTCTTCCATTTGGGCATAGGCGATAATGATTACCGTATCACCTACCTGGGTCAGCCGGGCCGCAGCCCCATTCAGGCAGATGACGCCGGTGCCCCGGGCGCCGGGGATGGTGTAGGTTTCCAGACGGGCCCCATTGTTGTTGTTGACAATCTGCACCCGTTCTCCGGGGAGAATGCCGGCAGCGTCCAGGAGATTCTGGTCAATGGTAATGCTGCCCATATAGTTCAGGTTGGCCTCCGTCACGGTAGCACGGTGGATTTTGCCATGGAACATTTGATACAGCATGACTTAGGCCTCCAATACTACGTTATCAATCAGACGGGTGGTGCCAAATTTCACGGCAACAGCCAGCAGCACACGGCCGGAAATGGTTTCTTCCACTTCGGTCAGGCCGGGCATACCGTACATTTCCACATAGTCAATATTGCTCAGGGGTTCAGCGGAGATTTCGTCTTTTACCTGCTTTAGGAGAGCAGCGCTGCTGCGTTCTCCCTTGTCAAAGGCTTCTTTGGCGTGTTTCAGGCTCCGGGACAGGACCAAAGCGGCCTTCCGTTCTTCCGGAGACAGGTACACGTTCCGGGAGCTCTTGGCCAGTCCGTCGGCTTCCCGGATAATGGGCATAATCCGCAGTTCTACCGGCATAAACAAATCTTCTACCATGCGCCGCAGCACTTCCGTCTGCTGGGCGTCTTTCAGGCCGAAGTAAGCCCGGTCTGCCTGGGACAGATGCATCAGTTTGGAAACCACCGTGGTAACGCCCCGGAAATGGATGGGACGGGTACGGCCGCACAGCACCTTGGTGACATTGCCGGTGACCTCTACCCAGGTCATATCCTTATGGGGGTACATTTCAGCGGGGGAGGGAGCAAACAGCACCGTGGCACCGGCTGCTTCTGCAACCTTGCTGTCCGCTTCCAGTTTCCGAGGATAGGCATCGTAGTCTTCGTTGGGCCCAAACTGGGTGGGATTTACGAAGTCACTGACGATAACCACCTGGTTTTCCTTGTGGGCCGCTGCAATCAGAGATGCATGGCCTTCGTGGAGGGCACCCATGGTGGGTACCAGGCCAATGGATTTCCCCTCTGCCTTACAGGTCTTGACGAATTCCTGAATTTCCTTTACCGTTCGAATCAGCTGCATTTCAAACATCCTTTCTGGTTGGGACGGCCTGGGGGCGAGCCTGCCGATCAGAGTCATTGTGGCTGCCGGTCCAGGCCTCAGTTTTATTTGTGCATTTCGGGAACGCTGCTTTAGAAATACACATTCACGGGTGCTATTGTACAACAAAAAAACAGGTTGTCAAGACAGTAGTTCGGGTTAACCATGCAGTTGTAGTTTACATAACTAAAATTAATACAAAAGGAGCCCTGGTATAGGGCTTCTACGATTGATTTTCAATTTTTTTCCGAACATTATAATCAAATTTTATCTTTTCCCTGGCGCTGGGCTTGAATCTTTGCGGTGGTCTGGGCATCGATGGCTTTTTTGAGCTGGGTCAGCTGGGGGGAAAACTTTACGTCTTCGGCCCCATAGGTGTATTGCAGGTCATATTCCTGGGGAAGCCAGGTATCCAGGTCCGACTCGTTGTGGCTGATTACCGCCTCCAGCCGGTCCAGGGCCTTATAAATTTTGGCTTCCTGCGTTTGTTTCTGCTCCATTTCTGCAAAGAGTTCCGTAAATAGGAGGCGCTGGGCCTGAGGCAGTTCCTGCACCCAGTTAGTCAGGGCAAAGGTTTCCTCGGTCCGGTCCTGCTCTGTCTTTACAAAGGTGGGAATATCTCCGGTAAAACTTTCTCCCAGGTCGTGGATCAGGCACATGGCTATGACTTTGTTCATATTGAGTGAGCTATACGGCGGGTCCTGGGCCAGCAAAAGAGCCATCAGCGCCATGCGCCAGCTGTGGTCCGCCACGCTTTCCTTGCGGCCAGGTGCTGTAAAGCAGTGGCGGGTGGTGGTTTTCAATTTGCCTGCCTGGGCAAGAATCTCCAATAATACTTCGGGTTTCATGAAAAAATAGCCTCCTAGGGAAAATATCTAGGTTAAGTATAAGCCAGCCTGGGCAAATGAACAAGCTCCGGCGGAAATTATTATTGAGTTATCTAAAACTAACTTTTTCGTTGACATTTCCCAGGAACCTACTATAATAAATACAGATACCCCGGGATGGTATAGGGTACCAAATAGTTTGGCCTTTGGGTCACACAAGGAGGATTTCCCATGGTAAAATGTATCGTAGGTGTGGAGGGTATGGCTTGCAGTATGTGCGAAAGCCATATCAACGACGCCATTCGCAATCACTTTAAGGTTAAAAGCGTTTCGTCTTCCCACACGAAGAAACAGACAGAAATCGTCTCAGAACAAGCACTGGACGAGGCAGCGGTCCGTAAGGTTATCGACGCTACCGGGTATCAGGTGACGGACATCAAGACCGTACCGTATGAACAAAAGAAGGGATTCCTGGCTCGTTTGTTCGGATAATCCCTGCCCGCTGCCCGTTGGTCAGAAAGAGGTGCAGTATGTACAAAGAACGCCGCAGGGCGCCTGCTGTCAGCACGGGCAAAAGCCAATTGGCCTTTCCTGACAATTATATTGTAGTGGACGTGGAAACTACCGGTCTTTACCCTGACCGGGACCGGCTTATTGAAATAGGGGCGGAGAAGGTGGTTCAGGGAGAAGTGGTGGATACCTTTTCTTCCCTGCTCCAGCCTAAGGCCCATTTTACAGGCCAGTTCGTTTCCCCCTTTATTACCCGGCTTACGGGGATTACCAACGCCATGCTCCAGGAGGCTCCGGCTGCCCAGGACGTGCTTGGGCAGTTCACCCAGTTTGTCGGAGACGGGCTGCTTCTCGGCTACAATGTGGGCTTTGACGCCCAATTCCTGGCAGCCCGGTCCCAGGCCCTTTTGGGAACGCCCATTTTAAATGACTACGTGGATATCCTGATTTATGCCCAGACCCTTCACCCGGAGGAGCAGGGGCACAGGCTGGCCGACATGGTCCGGCTCTATGGGCTCACCAACGAGAATGCCCACCGGGCCCTTAGCGACGTAGATGCCACCCGGCTGGTGTATGGCCGCCTGCGGGCGGAAGCCCTGGCCAAATTTGGCACGGAAGAAGCCTTTTTCAAGGAAGTCTGCCGGGCCGGGTATCATGCGGAAGAAGAACAATTGTCTTTGTGGTAAGAAATGGTC
The DNA here is from genome assembly GCF_900291475.1 of Acidaminococcus hominis. GTDB lineage: Bacteria > Bacillota > Negativicutes > Acidaminococcales > Acidaminococcaceae > Acidaminococcus > Acidaminococcus hominis. The sequence goes on along the minus strand of NZ_OLMM01000002.1, from coordinate 86,446 downwards.
CGGCGATGCAAAATCATTTTGCATCAGCCGGACTTTTTATGTTAGAATACCTATATTATATTGAAATTCTAGGATTTACTGGGAAAAGAGGGCTTGTTATGGCAAACAAATATAATTTTGACCAGATCATTGACCGCAAAGGCACCAGCTGCCTGAAATACGACTTTGGCCTGCAGCGCAAGGGCCGCACGGACCTGCTGCCCATGTGGGTGGCAGATATGGACTTCGCCCTGCCTGAGGAAATTCTGGCAAACTTCCACCAACGGATTGACCATGGAATTTTTGGTTATACGGACCCGGACGCAGAATACTTTGCAGCCCTGAACCATTGGTTCTCCACCCAGCACGGCTACACCGTTGAACCCCAGTGGGTGACCCTGGGCTGCGGGGTGGTGTACGGCCTGGCTACGGCGGTGAAGGCCTTTTCCCAGCCCGGGGACGCCATCCTGATCCAGCAGCCGGTGTACTATCCCTTTAAAGAAGTCATTGAGGACAATGGCCGGGTGTTTGTGAACAACCAGCTTCATTATGAGAACGGCCGCTACACCATAGACTTTGCGGATTTTGAACAGAAAATTATTGACCACAACGTAAAGGTATTCCTGCTGTGCAATCCCCATAACCCGGTAGGCCGGGTGTGGTCTGCGGAAGAACTCCAGCGCCTGGGAGAAATCTGCCTGGCCCATCACGTGATTATCCTGGATGACGAAATCCATTGCGATTTTATTTATCCGGGTTTCCATTTCACCAGCTTTTTTACCCTGGACAAAAAATTCCACAAGAACCTGGTGGTCTTTACTTCTCCCAGCAAAACCTTCAACGTGGCCGGTTTCCAGCCTGCCAATATCATCATTCCCGATGAAACCCTGCGGCAGGCCTACAAAAAGGCCAACGCTGCTGCCGGCTACAGCCAGGGCAGCATCATGGGTCAGGTAGCCGTGAAAGCCTGCTATACCAAAGGCGCCCAGTGGGTGCGGGAACTGAACCAGTACATTTACCAGAACATGGTATTTGTCCGGAACTTTGTGCAAGAAAACTTCCCCAAGGCCACCTTTGTGGAGCCCGAAGGCACCTACTTGGTTTGGATTGATTTCTCTGGCTATGGCCTTACCGATGAGGAACTGGAACAGCTGGTGGTGGACGATGCCAAACTGTGGCTGGACTCCGGGAAAATCTTCGGACCTGCAACTGCCCAGTTTGAACGGTTCAACCTGGCTTGCCCCAAAGTGGTGGTGGAACAGGCTTTTACCCAGCTGAAAAACGCCTTTACGGCCAAAGGGCTGTAAAAGGGCCAGTAAATAAAAATGCTCCCTTCCGTCAGTTCCTGCACAATAGGACTGGGGAAGGGAGTTTTTTCAGGCTTTTTTCAGCGGCGTCTGCCACAGGGCCAGGACCCAGATGACGACGGCCAGAAGGCCGATAATGGAGTAGGTGTCCGTCAGGCCCCGTGTATCGGCGATTTTACCCAAAAGCGGTGCTACAATGCCGCCGATGCTGACCGCCAGGCCTAGGGTTACGCCGGAAGCCAGACCCATATGGTTGGGCAGGTAACGCTGGCCGGAGAGCACCAGGGAGCTGTAGCACAGGCTGATGCCCATGCCCATGGGTACCAGCAGCAGCCCTGCGGCGAGAACGCTGTGTACCCGGGGAAACAGCATCAGCCCCAGTGCCAGCAGGGTGCAGGAAAACACAATGGTTTTCTTTTCGCCCCACAGGTCCGCCAATTTGCCTCCCAGGAGGGAAGAGGCAGCAGTCACGGCGTAGTAGATGCTTAGCAGGGTGCTGCTGAAGGTGTCTGTCTGGCCCAGCACGTGGATGAAATACAGCACCAGGAAGGTGCTGACCCCGCTGTACACGATGGAGCGCAGGGTTACCAGCACGCTGAGTTTGGCAAAGCTCTTCACATCGTCCTGCTGGGGTGCCTGGTCCTGTCCCCGGGCTGCAGCCGTCCCGGTTCTGGCGTCTGCGGCTTCTTTGGGGAAGAACAGGTGCAGGGCCGTGCCGAAAAGGAGGGGACCCAGCAGGTAGAGCAGGGTTCCCTTCAGTCCCCACAGGGACATGGCCAGGGTGGTGAGAATGGGGCCCAGGGTAAAGCCCAAATTGCCCCCAAAGGAAAAGATGCCCATGCTGACGCCCTTTTTGCCGGTGCGGCTGGTGGCGTTTACCAGCTTGGCCGCCTGGGGATGGAACAGGGCTACCCCAATACCGCTGACCATTACCGCCAGGCACAGGCCGGCAAAATTGGTAACGTAACCGGTCAGGGCCATGCCGCCTGCTGCCAGGGAGACTCCCAGCAGCATAAAGCCTGGCCGGTTCTTCTTGTCAGACATATGGCCAAACACCGGCTGGATAATGGAGCCGGCCAGGTTGGAAACCATGACCAGGGTGGCTGCCGTGGTGTAGCTGTAATGGTGGGCGGCAATGAGAAAGGGCAGCAGGGCTGCCAGGGAGCCCTGGTTGATATCGGAACAAAGATGCCCCAGGGCCAGTACGTAGCGGGCCTTGGAGGTGGGGTTCTCAGCAGAGGAGGGCGGTGCTGCCGCCGTAAGTGTGGACATAATTTTAGCTTCCCTTCATGCAATTTTGATTATTTTATCTTATAATAGAGTATATAGCCCCTTAGGGGGAATCATCCTAGAAACGCAAGCCTAAAGCAGGCGGTATTTCTTTTATTGTAGCAGGCTGAAGGGAAAATCGCACCTGTTTCTTTAGGCTTATCGAGAAAGAGGGAAAATTCTTATGGAACCATTTTGGATTATGGAACAAAGAGAAAAACTGCGGGATATTGGCAAGAAGTATCCCAGCGTCTATGTGTACCACCGGGATACCATCTTGACCCAACTGGATAACCTGCAGCAGCATTTTCCCCGTTTTGGCTTTCTGTATTCCCTGAAGGCCAACCCTTTTCCGCCCCTGGTGAAGGCCATTGCCAGCCAAGGGGTGGGAGCAGACGCTGCCAGCGCCCGGGAAGTGGAACTGGCCGCAGCAGCGGGAATGCCGCCTTCCCAAATCTATTATTCCGCCCCGGGAAAAACCTGGGAGGATTTGGAACGGACCCTGGGCAAGGCCGTCATCATCGCAGACAGTCTGCACGAGCTGGAGCTTTTGGAAGCAGTGGCCGCAGAGCGCAGCACCACCTATGAAGTGGGGCTCCGCATCAACCCCAACTTTGCTTTTACCGGAGGCCCTGGGGTGGCCTCCAAGTTTGGGGTGGATCAGGACCAAGCTTTGGCATACCTGAAAAATCGGAAGCCCGGCCGGATTTCCGTTCAAGGCATCCACGTCCATCTTCGTAGCCAGGAACTGGATCCGAAGCTGTTGGCAGCCTACTATGGCCACGTACTGGAATTGGCCCAGGAGACCGCCAAAACGCTGGGTCGCCCCCTGGCTTTTGTGAATCTGGGGTCCGGCATTGGCATTCCCTATAACCTGTCGGAAAAGCCCCTGGACCTGGACGCCTTGGCCAAGGGGCTGGCACCCCAGGAAGAAGCCTTTGCCAAGGCTATGCCCCAGACCAAGGTGCTCATTGAAACCGGCCGTTACGCCGTAGGCCAGGCCGGGGTGTATCTGACCCGGGTGCTGGATCGGAAGGAATCCCACGGGAAAACCTTCCTGATTCTCAGCAATACCTTAAACGGCTTTATCCGGCCGTCCTTGGGCCAATTGGTCCAGAACTATTCCCCCAATCCGGAACCGGCAGCCTGCGAACCTCTCTACAGCGAGGCCGGCGCCTTCCAGTTCTTTACCCTGCGGGAGAAGCCGGGTGCCCTGGAAACGGTTACCCTGGTTGGGAACCTGTGCACGGCGGCCGATGTGGTGGCTGAGGATTTGGAACTGCCCCGGCTGGAAATTGGGGATGTGGTGGGCATCACCAACGCCGGTGCCTATGGCCGGGTTCTGTCCCCGGACCAATTTGCCAGCGTGGCTGACCTTCACGAAGTACTGTTATAAAGCAAAAAAGGAACCTTCTGTGCCAAACCTGAGGGCTTGGTGCAGAAGGTCCCTTTTATTTTGTCTTTTATTTGTGGCTGCGAATTCCCGTGCCGTCAAACAGGGGAATGAAGTTTTCATCGGCGGAGGCCGCTTCCTGGACGTACCCGTCTTCCAGGGGACTGTCCATCAGATAATTCTCCACGTCTGCGTATTCTTCATCCGTCAGGGTCCGGTTGATTTCCGGGAACTGGTCTGCCTGACCGCAGGGCACGTACTGTCGCATCAGGCTAAACAGCACCTGTCCCGGCCCAAAGGTGTCCGTAACCCAGTCAATAATCCGCTTGCTGTCTTCCGTCTGGCCTGGCAGGATCAGGTGGCGGATCACCACCCCTTGCTGTAAAATGCCGTCCTCATCCAGCTGATAGGGGCCTACCTGGCGGTACATTTCTTGAATGGCCTGGGTGGCAAATTGGAAATACTGCGGAGCGTTGCTGTAGCGGATGGCTGTTGCTTCCCGGTAATACTTCAGGTCCGGCAGGTAGATCTGGACCTTGCCTTCCAGCAGCCGCAGGGTTTCCACCTTTTCGTAGCCGCCGCAGTTAAAGACCACCGGCACTGGCAGTTTGGGCTCCAAAGATTCCAAAAGCAGCGGCACAAACTGGGTGGCTGTAATCAAATCAATGTTGTGGGCCCCTTGGTCAATGAGAGAACTGTAGATTTTCCGCAGGTCCTCCGGGGTAACCTCCCAGCCCTTGCCCTCCCGGCTGATTTCACTGTTCTGGCAGAACTCGCACTGGAGGGTGCAGCCGGAGAAAAATACTGCACCGCTGCCCCGGGTACCGCTGAGGCACGGCTCCTCCCACAGGTGGAGGGCGGCTCGGGCTGCCTTAGGCCGCAGGGCGCAGCGGCAGTAGCCCAGCTGTCCCGGTGCTCCTTCATATTCCGGACGGTTGACCCCGCAGTTGTGGGGACATAAATTGCAGATATACATAAAGACCCTTCTTCCGTTAGCGTGTAGGGCTATTATAGCACAACCCGGCACTTGGCGTCAGGTCCGGTTAGCTGACCGGCAGCTGGTCGTACAGGGCGTCCCGGAGAATGGCCACCGCCTTGTCCAGATCCTTTCGCTCAATGGTAAGGGGCGGGTTAAAGTACAGTACGTCCCCCATGTTTCGCAGCACCAGGCCCTTGTCCATGGCTTTGCGGAAAATTTGCCAGCCCAGCCGGCATTTGCTGGGGAAGGGCTCCTTGGTTTGTTTATTGAGAACCAGTTCCAGGGCGTTGATCAGGCCAATATGGCGGATTTCCCCTACGTTGGGGTGATTGCCCACCGCTTCCTGGAGTCTGGCGTGGAGGTAGGCCCCATTTTCCCGGACCCGCTCCAGCAGGTTGTCCCGTTCCAAAATGTCCAGTACCTTCAGGGCAATGGAGCAGGCCAGAGGATTGCCCGCATAGGTGTGGCTGTGGACAAAGGCCTTTTGGGTGCCGTAGTCATCATAGAAAGCGTTGTACACCTGGTCCGTGGTAATGGTAAGGGACATGGGCAGATACCCGGCAGTCAGACCTTTGGAGGTGCACAGCAGGTCCGGGCTGACCCCGGCATGCTCAATGGCAAAGAGCTTTCCCGTCCGGCCAAAACCGGCGGCGATTTCGTCGTCGATCAGCAGGACTCCGTAGGCATCGCACAATTTACGCAGCTTGATCAGGTAGGCCGGGGGATAGATCCGCATACCGGCTGCTCCCTGGAGAATGGGCTCCACCAGACAGGCCGCCGTTTCGTGCCCGTACTGGGCAAAGGCCCGCTCCGCTGCTTCGAAGCAGTCCGTGTGACAGGTTTGCCGGTTTTCCCCGTAAGGGCAGCGGAAGCAGTCCAGCCCTTCAAAATGTATATTATCCATGAGCATGGGGTGGAACAGGGCTGCATAGTGGTCCAGGGAACCTACGGAAAGGGCGCCGATGGTCTCTCCGTGGTAGGAGCAGGGCAGGCACATAAAGCGCTTTCGTTCCGGGTGTCCCGTCTGCACCTGGTATTGAAAGGCCATTTTCATGGCCGCTTCTACAGCAGAAGAACCGTTGTCGTGGAAGGTAAATTTGGTGAGCCCTTTGGGCAGCAGGGGCTGGAGCCGCTGGGCCAGTTCAATAGCCGGCTTATGGGTGAAATTGGTGAAAATCACGTGCTCCAGGGTGTCCACCTGCTCCTTGACCGCTGCGTTAAGTTCTGGATTGCAGTGGCCCAGCAGATTGCACCACCAGGAAGAAATAATGTCCAAATAAGCCTTGCCCTGGCTGTCGTACAGGTATACGCCCTTGGCATGGTCGATGACCACCGGCGGGAAAATCTCATTGTCCTTCATTTGCTGGGCAGGGTGCCAGATGAGCTCCTTGTCCAGTTGTTCCCAGGATTTTTCCATTAGTTCTTCACCTCCAAAGGCGCAAAGCAGGCTGCCAGGGTTTTGGGGTCGCAGTCCAGCGATGCAGCTCCTGTAGGAATTTTGGCCAGCACCGGTACCCCGGTCATTGCGGGAATCATTTTGAGGTTATCCTCTTCCAGGACACCACCCTGCCAATGGTTCAGCAGCACGCCCTTTACGGGAATCCCCAGCTTTTCACAGTAGGCAGCAGTGGTGACAATATGGTTCAGGGTGCCCAGGCCGGCCTTGGCCACAAGCAGGACCGGCAGCTCCAGCAGCCGGATAATATCCGTTAGGTCGATATGGGCCTTTGCATCCCGGCGGAGGGGGCAGGCGATGCCCCCGGAACCTTCCATTACCAGATAGGGATAGCGGGCCGCAGCCTTTTGAAAATCCCGGTGAATCACCGCAAGGTCCACCGGATTGCCCTCCAGCTGGGCCGCCAGGTGCGGGGATACCGCTGTTTTGTACAGATAGGAAAGCAGCAGGTCTTCCGGTTCCCCAATTTGGGCAAAACGGTTGACGAAACCCGCATCCGACTCCGCCACCGAGTCCGCTCCGCTGATAGCCGCCTTGTAGTAGCCCGTGTCATAACCGCCCTGACGCAGGGTCTTGATCAGCAGCGCTGTAACATACGTTTTGCCGATATCCGTGTCTGTACCGGTAATGAAAAGTCCGTTTGACATCATATATTCCCCCTAAACAGATTGGTGCGGCTCTAGTTGAGCCGCGGTTAACTTTATTTATGATAACGTAAACCAAAATTACAATCAAGGTTAACGGTAAAAAGTTAACGATAAATTGTATATATTAGGTATTGATAACTGTGTACGTTCGTGTTACAATTGAGACAAAATATAGGAAGCACGGTTTGGAGTACCCCCCGGGGAGTCCGCGCTTCAGGCGTTTGCCAGTATTAGGAGGGAATTGTATGACTAGCAGTATTTTTACCCGTGTCAGCGTAAGACGGTATGAGGACCGTCCTGTAGAACAGGAAAAAACCGATTACTTATTGAAGGCCGCCATGCAGGCACCTTCCGCCGGGGACCAGCAGCCCTGGGAATTTTACGTAATCAAGAACCCCATTATTTTGGCCAAACTGGCCCGAATCAGCGAATATTCCGGCGCCGTAGGCCGTGCACCCATTGCCATTTTGAGCGTAATGCGCACCGAAGGACTGCCCTTCCAGCCGGTTGCTCCTGTGGATATGAGCATCTGCATGGAAAATATGTGGCTGGCTTGCAGTGAAGTAGGTTTGGGCGGCGTTTGGATTGGGGTAGCTCCCTTTGAAGACCGCATTGCCAAGGTAAAGGAAATCCTGAACCTTCCCGATACCCTGCAGCCCTTTGCCATTTTGGCCTATGGCTATCCGGACAAGGAACGGCAGCAGCGGGACCGTTGGGATCCCAAGAGAATCCACGTGGTGGAATAAACCGCGTAAAAAGAGACACTCTGCAAAAGCGCAGGGTGTCTTGCTTTTTGTGGGAGTTTTATCACCCAACCCTTTTGCTATACTAAGGTTAGCGGAAGGATTAGCCTAGCAAATGCCCTAGCAGTCTGCGTTGAGGCAAGCTGTCCTGCCCGTCAGCCGGTGTGCCCTGGTACCCGGCAAGCCAGCAGAGGAGGTTTTGCAAATGGGTGATTTTTTTATGGGTTTAATCAAGTTGGGGCTATTTTTTCAATTCGGACTGCCAATTCTGGTGGGAATCCTTGTTCTTATTGTTTCGGCCTTTGCCCCGGGGAGCATCCTGTCCTTTAGCGGCAGGTTAAGCCGGAAAAAATATTTTCTCTATGGTTTGGGGGATTTTGCCCTGCTGATGGTGGGTATGCTCCTGGCCTTTTGGGGAGAAGCGCAGAGCATGTCCGCCGTTATGGATGTGGGACTGATTCTTGCCGTGGTCAGTTTTATTTTTTTCTACTCCCTGGCTGCCAGACGGCTGCACGACTTTGGCCAATCTGCCTGGTGGTGTTTGGCCCTTTTTGTGATGTTTCGCCTGCTGCCCAGCGGGCCGGACATGAAAGATGCTTTGAACCTGATTATCTTTGCCGGTTTGGCACTGATTCCAGGAGACAAAGGGAACAACCGGTACGGCCCGGATCCCTTGGACCCCACCAACTACCCGGAGGTATGGTAGGGCAGGCTTTTGCCAAGCCGCTGCACAAATTACAGATAAAAAGAAAGGTCAGTTTCCCAAAACCGAAACAAGGGAAACTGACTTTTTTGCTGTACCAACGAAATTATGCCCCGGCAAACTGGCTGTTGTATAGGTCCGCATAGGCGCCGCCCTGCTGCAGCAGTTCCTGATGGGTGCCCTGTTCCACAATATTGCCGCCGGCCATAACCAGAATCAGGTCTGCGTCCACAATGGTGGACAGCCGGTGGGCAATGACAAAGCTAGTCCTGTCCTGCATCAGGGTCTTCATAGCCCGGTTGATTTCCATTTCCGTCTGGGTATCCACGCTGGAGGTGGCCTCGTCCAAAATCAAAAGGGGAGGGTTGCAGAGAATGACCCGGGCAATGGTCAGCAGCTGGCGCTGGCCTACGGAAATGGCTTCGCTGTCATTTTCCAGCCGGGTATCATAGCCCTGGGGCAGGGTTCGTACAAAGAAGTCCACCCGGGCTGCCTGTGCTGCCTTGCGGATTTCTTCTGGGGAAGCGTCCGGCCTGCCATAGGCAATGTTTTCACCAATGGTGCCTTCAAACAGCCAGGTATCCTGGAGTACCATGCCAAAATAGGAATGGAGCTGCTGCCGGGACAGGTCGGCAATATCCACATCGTCCAGGAGAATCTTCCCGCCCTGAACTTCGTAGAAGCGCATCAAGAGATTGATCAGGGTGGTCTTCCCGGCACCGGTTTCCCCTACAATGGCCACCTTTTGGCCGGGCTGTACGGTAAAGCTGACTCCTTTCATAATTTCCTTGTCCGGACTGTAGCCAAACCGTACCTGACGAAATTCCACTTTGCCCCGTATAGTAGGAAGCACCGGGGGCTGCGCCGGCTCCGGGCTCAGTTCCGGCTCGTCCAGCAGTTGGTAGACTCGCTCCGCAGAGGCCAGGGCAGACTGCATGGAGGTAATTACGTAGGAAGCATCTGTCAGCGGCTCCGCAGCCTGGTTCATATACTGGAGAAAGGCCTGGAAGGCCCCCACACTGAGGCGTCCCTGAATCAGCAGACTGCTGGCCCAAAGGGCGATGCCCACTTGTCCAAGCCGATTTACCAGACGGATGGCTGGATTCACTACATTAATGAGAAAATCTACCTTTTCAGAAGACCGGGCCAAGGCTTCGTTGGCAGTATGAATATGCTGGGAACTGTCCGCTTCCCGGCTGAAGGCTTTGAGAATTACCCGGCCGCTGTAGTATTCCTCTATCAGGCTGGTGACCCTGCCCATAGCTTGCTGCCGGGCGGAGGCTTGGTTCAGGGTGGCCTGGGAAAACAGTTTGGTAACTCCCAGCGCCAGCAGGGTAAAGAGCCCGAACAGCAGGGTCAGCCGGGGCTGGAAATGGAACATCATAACCAGTGCCCCCAGCACCATGCCGACCGAAGTAAACAGCTCTAGCACCCCATTTTGCAGGGCTTCGGACATTTTGTCCAGGTCGTTGGTAAAGCGGCTGAGGCTGTCTCCCGTGGGCTGATGGTCAAAATACGACAGGGGCAGCCGGTTTAATTTCTGGCTTAGTTCTGTCCGCAAGTGCAGGGACAGGGTCTCCGCAAAGGAGAGCATGGCATAGCTTTGCAGACTATAGAACAGCCAGGCTCCCAGATATAGCAGAAACAAAATTCCGATTTCCCGGCCGCCCTGCTGCCAGGTTACGTGAAATGCCTGTCCCAGGGTTTGGCTTATCTGAATGTCGTTCCACAGATGGTCAATGACCCCGGCACTGTACCAGGGTGCTGCAATCATCAAAATGGTGTAGAAGGTTACGGACAGCAGCACCAGAATAAGCCTTTGGTGGAAGGCCCGGGCTGTTTGCCACAGTCGTTTCAGGGTTTTCCAGGCAGCCTGGGGCTTTTCAAAGGACAGTTCATAGGCCAGGGAAGTGTCCTGTTGGTGTTCAGTTTGCCGGTTGTCCTGTGCCATGGCAGCTGCCTCCTTTCGTTTGGGATTCCACAATCTGTTGGTATGCTGGGCAGCCTTTCAGCAATTCCTGATGGGTGCCCACCCCCACGGTCCGGCCGTCTTCCAGCACAATAATCTGGTCCGCTGTTTCAATGGTGCTGACCCGTTGGGCAATAATCAGAACCGAACTCCCTGCCAGGGTGTTTTTAAGGGCCCGCCGCAGGGCCGCATCCGTTTTGAAATCCAAGGCAGAAAAGCTGTCATCAAAAATGTACAAATCTGCTTTTTTGAGCAGCGCCCGAGCAATGGCCAGCCGCTGCCGCTGCCCACCAGAAAAATTGGTTCCCCCTTGGGATACCTGGGTTTCCAGTCCTTCCGGCAGGTCCTTCACAAAGTCCGCCTGGGCAATGGAAAGGGCCTTTTTCAGGTCCTCCTGGGAAGCTTCTTTCCAGCCCACCCGCAGGTTTTCGGCCAGGGTGCCGGAAAACAGCCAAGCCTTTTGGGGTACATAGGAAATATGTTTGCGCAGCTGTTCCTGGGTCAGCTGGCGAATATCCATTCCCTCCAGGGTAATGGCTCCTTCCGTTACATCGTGAAAGCGGAGCAGGAGCTTGGCCAGGGTGGATTTTCCGCTGCCGGTGCTGCCAATAATGGCGGTGGTTTTTCCCCGGCACAGGGCAAAGTCCAGGTTTTGCAGAGCAGCCTCCGCCGCGTTGGCAAAACGGAAAGTAACGTTATGCAGCCGGAACACTTCGGGTGCAGCCGCAGGCAGTGCTTTTGCCTTCCCATCAGTAATTTCCGGCTGCTTTGCCAAAACAGCACCAATCCGGTTTAGGCATACTTTGGCCCGGGGCAGGAGAATCACCACCATTTGGGCCAAAATCACGTAGAACAAAATCAGAATGGCGTATTCCGTGAGAGCAGTCAGGTCCCCAATCTCCAGCTGCCTTGCGCCAATCTGGTCCGCTCCCAGCCACAAAATGGTACAGATGCATAGGTTCATGACAAAGATGGCCAGGCTTTCCAGGCCGAAAAACAGTCCATTGGCATGAATGGCTGATTCTGCATAGTCTGCAAAGGACCGGTGCAGCCGTTTTTCTTCGTAGGCTTCCTTGTTGAAGGCACGGATAACCCGCACCCCGGTGAGATTTTCCCGAATCAGCACATTGATTTTATCCAGCAGGGTTTGCAGCTTTTCAAAAATGACTGCCGCTTTCCGGGTAATCAGCACGGCCCCGCCCAAAATTACCGTGGTGACCCCAATCATCAGCTTTCCCATTTCCGGGTTCAGGGAGTAGGCCAGCCCCATCCCCATGAGGCACAGGGCAGGTACTGGCAAAATCATCTGAATGGACCAGGTAAAAGCCTGTTGGACCACGCTGACATCTGTCAGGGTACGGGTAATCAGGGAACCGGTGCCAAACTGGTCAAAATCGGTCTCCGAAAAGGCAAGGACGTGGTCGTACAGAGCATTGCGCAGGTCCCGTCCCAGCCTGGCCGACAGCCGGGCGCAGAGAAAACTGCCCACCAGCGTTCCTAGGGCAGAGAGCAGTACCGCTCCCAGCATACAGACACCTTTATGGACCACTTCCGGCCAATTGCCTGTTTCCAGGCCAATGTTGATCATTTCCGCTGCCAGGGTGGGAATATACAGGGTGCCTGCCACATCTATCAAAGTCACCAGTACGGTGAAAAAGCAGAGACATTTGTAGGGCTTGAGAAAATGCAGCAGAACCCTCATGGCGTAGTCCTCCCTTTCCCCTTTTGGCCTGTCTGCGAGGTTTCCTCCAGTTTCTCCACATGGGTCTGGAATGCCAGCTTCAGCCGGTCACTGAGGAAAGCTAGGGCATCAATAAAGGAAGTAGAGTATTTTTCTACCGTTTCCGTAAAAGCCTGGGCTTCCGCCTGATAAATCGGCGCCAGTACCTTTCGGGTGTAGGCTTGTCCCAGGGGGGTCAGTTCAATATGGCATTCCCGCCGTTTGCCGGGAATGGGGGACAGCGTCAGATAACCTTCTGACTCTGCCTGCTTAATGGTGGTGTTCAGCGTACTTTTGGGAAAACCCCATTCTGCACAAATTTCCTTTTGGGAATGGGCCTGGCCGTTATCCAGGGCATACAGCAGCCACAGCAGGGATTCCTTGATGCCAATTTTGGCGGTATCGTTGTAATAGAGCTCGTCAATATTATTTATGGCGATAATCAGCCGGCGCATAGCTTTACGGTCTTGTTCCACTTTGGAAGCCTCCTTATAATCCGAAATCGTATTTTAAACCTGTATTAGATTATAGTACGAAATCGGATTATAATCAACCCGCATTTTTACCTGCTGGGGAGGATGCCGGCAATAGCTGCTGTGATTTTTGCCTTTTGCAGGGTATTTTTTGCCGTTAGCTTGGTCTTTCTTACTCTGAAAAGAATGAGTATTGACTTTTGCACTGCAAAACTGTTTGAATGAAAATAACGAATATTGCGGGTGCTGGCAGCCTGGCAGGCCGCAGAAATCTAATGCTCCTGCCAAGGCGCTGCGGTGTTTTACCGCAAACGGCAGGAGTTATGAAGGACGGGATGGTTATGGAAAAGCAGGAGCAGAAGCTTACCCTGGGAAACAGGAAGGGAGAACAGGAAAGCCTTTTAGGCACCGGACCCATCCATCGTCTCTTTTTCTCCCTGGCCGTACCCGCTATTTTGGCCCAAATGATCAATATCCTCTACAATCTGGTGGACAAGATGTTTATCGGCCATATCCCCGTGGAAGGACCGCTGGCCCTGGCTGGGGTGGGGATTACCACCCCGGTGATTCTGGCCATATCCGCCCTGGCAGCCTTGGTCAGTATGGGCGGTGCCCCCAAAGCCTCCATTATGATGGGACGGCAGAATTACCCGGCTGCAGAGGAAATCCTGGGGACCTGTACCTGGATGATTTTGGTGCTGTCCCTGCTGCTCACGGTGTTCATGCGTTTGTGCGGCCGTCCGGTGCTGCTGCTTTTTGGGGCCAGCTCCGGTACCATTGGCTATGCCTTGGACTATATGAATATTTACTGTCTGGGGACGGTGCTGATTCAGCTGACCCTGGGGCTCAATGCCTTTATCACCGCAGAAGGCTTTACAAAAATCAGTATGCTGAATGTGGCTGTGGGAGCCGTCTGCAACGTGGTTTTGGACTATGTCATAATTAATTTGCTGCACTGGGGCGTAGAGGGGGCAGCTCTGGCTACCATACTGTCCCAGGGAGTTTCTGCCCTTTGCGTGGTAGGCTTTCTTCTGTCTCGGCACAGCACCCTAAAGCTGCGGTTAAAGAATATTGTTTTTCGCCGGGATTTGCTGCTGCCCTGCATCCTCCTGGGGACCAGTCCTGCCCTGATGCAGCTGACGGAAAATATGGTAGCCATTTCCTTTAATACTTCCCTCCAGCGTTTTGGTGGGGATATGGCCGTCAGTTCCATGAGCATCATGAATTCCATTATGCAGTTTGTCATGCTGCTGCTGCCCGGACTGGTTCAGGGAGCACAGCCCATTCTCAGTTATAATCTGGGCGCGGAGAAAATTAACAGGGTTCGGGACTGTTTTCGCGACCTGTTGGTATCCTGTGTTGCCGGCTCCTGCCTCATCTGGGCGCTGTGCATGCTGCGGCCGGACTGGGTGGCAGCCATCTTTACGGACAATGCCCAGCTGATCCAGTACTCTTCAGGGGCTATCCGTATCTACCTGTCCATGCTGTTCCTGTATGGGGTCCAGGTGGCCTGCCAATATAGCTTTGTGGCCTTGGACCAGGCCCCTACTGCCATTTTCCTAACCATTTGGCGGAAAATCATTCTGCTGATTCCCTTGATTTTCATTCTGCCCCATCTGGTGGCAGAACCTGTTACAGGGGTGTTCTTGGCGGAACCCATTGCGGATACTGTAGCGGTTTGCACCACCGGTCCCATGTTTTACCGCTATTTCAGCAGGCTGAAACGGAAATACGGAGTGAAATAAGAGAATAACTGTCTGGAGCTGTGAGAAGCGCTTTTGCTTTTCACAGCTTTTTTCACGAAAAATTTATAAATGCTGGAACCTCTTTTGGCAGGGAAAGGAGTATACTACTCTGTATTAGAGCGATAACAAACAGTTGGCAGGGGAGCTGAGCAGCGTGAAAAACCATAAGGAACGCCGGGTGGAAGAGCCGGCCAAAATCCTCTCCTATTTTAAGGCAGAGGCACCCATTTTGGTCATTGTGACCATTACCGGGATTCTTTATAACGTGGGTATGGGGGCGGGACCCTATTTTGAAGGTCAAATGGCCCAGTGCCTGTACGACATTCTCCAGCACCGGGCTGTCCCCCTGGACATGGTGAAACTGGCACTCAGCTATGTGGCAGTGCTGGCGCTGGTCCAGGTCATGCGGGCAGGGAAGCGCTACAGCGTCCGGATTTTTTCCGCCCAGATTGGTTGGCTCATGCGCCACACCCTGTACCACAGCCTGGTGCATATGGACAGCAAGGAGCTGCGCCGGGAGAATTTGGGGAATCTGATGACCAAGGCCGTGTCCGATGTGGACGCCTGTTCCGAGGGCATGCGGAAATTTACCACTGAAGTTTTTGATACCGGAGTGGTGATGGTGGTGTATCTGGCCCTGCTGCTGGGTTACGACTGGCGGCTGACGCTTCTGGCCTGCCTGGTGATTCCCGTTGCTTACGCCATGGCCAATTGGCTGAAGAAAATTGTCAGCGAAACCAACAGTGCCTACAAGGCCTGCGAAGCCCAGCTGAACCAACTGACCATGGACCGGGTGAGCCATGCCCTGACCTACCGGATTACTGGCCGGGAAAAGAATCGGGATACGGGTTACGAGGCCCAGTTGGCGGCCTATGAACGGGCCAGCGCCCGGGCCAATATTTTTGAAGGCAGTATGATGCCCATCTACGATGCCATTGCCATGTGCGGGATGCTGATCATCTTCTATTTCGGTTCCCGAAACGTGTTGGGAACGGGCTGGGTCCAGTGGGACATTGCCGGCTTTACCACCTATGTGGCCTGCTTTACTAAACTGGCGGTAAAAACCAGCCATGCGGCCAAGCTGTTTAACGCCGTGCAGAAAGCCCAGGTTTCCTGGGTACGGTTAAAGCCGCTGCTCCAGCTTCAGGTAACAGAGCGGGAAAGCAGCAAGCTGGAAAAAGCCCGGCCGGTAACCCTGGTACTGGACCAGGTCAGCTGCCAGTACGATGAGTCTTCTCCCGTACTGCGCCAGATTTGTCTTACTGCCCAGCCCGGGGATATTGTGGGTATTACCGGCAGGGTGGCCTGCGGCAAGAGTATGCTGGGGAAAATCTTTATTGGGGAGGTGCCCTGGGTGGGGACTATTACCTTAAACGGCACGGATTTTCGCGCCCTGTCCCCGGAGAAACGGAAGGCCCTGATTTCCTATATGGGCCACGAACCGGAGCTGATGACCGCTTCCATTGCGGAAAACATCACGTTGGGCGACCCAATCGACGTTTGGTCCTATCTGCGGGCCGTGTGCCTGGACCAGGAAGTGGCCGCCCTGCCGGATAAGGAAAATTCCCTGGCCGGCAGCAGCGGCACCCAGCTTTCTGGCGGCCAGCAGGCAAGAATCGCCCTGGCCCGGACCCTGGCCCATGCCAGGCCCCTGCTGGTGCTGGACGACCCCTTTTCTGCCGTGGACCCCAAGGGGGAAAGCCGCATTTTGAACAATCTTCGGACCCTGTGCCCGGAGGCAGTTATCCTGCTGATTTCCCATCGGCTGCTCCATTTTCCGGAGTTTGACCACGTACTGTTTCTTCATGATGGCACCGGCACCTTCGGCACCCATCAGGAGCTGCTGGATTCCCAGCCGGAGTATGCGGAGCTGTACCAGAAACAGGCAGAGGGGGTGGATTTAGATGCAAAATAAGCAAAGCACCTACGCTCCCGTGATTGCTTCCGTAAAAACTTCCTTAAAGACCCATCCTGGGGCCGTACTGTTGCTGGTAGCCCTGATAGTGGCTTCCGTAGTAACCAGCCTGCTGCCGCCCCTGGTGCTGAAACGGGTAATCAACGAACTGACGGCGGGGAAGGGGATTTCTTTCCGCCTGTCCGCCGGCTATTTGCTGCTGGTAATTGTTTCCGACCTGTTTGAAACGGCTCAGAACAGCGCCATTACCATCTTCGGCCAGAAAATTACCCACGGCATCCGTTCCGTGCTGTGCGCCAAGCTGGACCGGCTGCCCGCCGACTACTTTACCAAACACCCTGCCGGTCAGATTACCAGTGTTTTCGTCAACGATGCCGACACCATTGATACCCTGTATTCCGATGGCATTGTGGGGATGCTGGCCGACAGCTTTAAGCTCATCGGCATCCTGGGCATCATCTTTACCGAATGTCCGGGCCTGGCAATCCTGCTGGTGATTCTTACGCCCTTCCTGTTCCTTCTGACCAGGCATTTTCAGCGGGCAACCCTGGTGGCCCAGCGGGACAACCGGCAGGCCATCGGCCGGGTCAGCAACCACGTACCGGAAACCATCCGGAACATCCGCATGATCCACGTGCTGGGGAAGGAAAAGTACATGGAATCCCGCTACGACGCTTACATCAGCGACAGCTATAACGCCGTAAACCGTTCCAATTTCTACGATGGAATTTATTCTCCCATTATCCAAATCGTCCAGGCTGCCGTGGTGGCAGTCATGATGGTTGCCGCCGTGTCCGGGCTGGAGCTGCAGGGACTGTTTGGCCTCAGCGTAGGGTCTGCGGTAGCCGTGATTTCCTACGTGGGCAAGCTCTTTGCGCCGATTGAGAACATCGGCATGGAGCTCCAGAATATCCAGACCGCCATTGCAGGTATACGGCATATCAGCGACTTTTTAAACGTGCCCGACCGGGTGGTGCCGGAGGCGGAAAAACCAGAGGAGAACGCCCCTGCCGTGGTGTTTGACCAGGTGACCTTTGGCTACGACCCCAGTTTGCCCATTTTAAAACAGCTGTCCTTTACCATTGCTCCTGGGGAACACGTATTCATCCTGGGCCGCAGCGGCGCCGGGAAAAGCACCATTTTTAAGCTGCTGCTGGGTCTGTACCAACCCCAGGGCGGCGCCATCCGGCTTTTTGGGGAAAATCCCCAGGCTATTCCGGATGCGGCCAAACGCCGAGTGTACGGCTGTGTGGAGCAGGATTTCCAGGCTATACAGGGAAACCTGAGAGACCAGATTGCCCTGTTTGACCCAGCCATTACAGATGAGGAAATCTGGGCTGCCCTGCGCCTTTCCCGGCTGGAAGCGGTGGTTCGGGCCCTGCCGGAGCAGCTGGATACACCTATGTCCAGCGGTCTTTTCTCCCGAGGTCAGCTCCAGCTGCTGTCCATTGCCCGGGCTGTGGTTACGTCTCCCAGGCTCTTGCTGCTGGACGAAATCACCGCCAACTTGGACAGCGAAACCGAGCAGAATATCCTGGAAGCCCTGGAAGCTGCCGCTGAAGGCAGAACCGTTCTGTCCATTTCCCACCGGCTGTCTGCCGTTATGAACGACAAACGGAAAATCCATTTGAATTGACGCTTTGCGAAAAAACTCCCTCAGTCCTGACGGGCTGGGGGAGTCGTTTCTTCTCACATACTTGCCGCCAGTTGGCTGAACTGCCTTACTCTTCTGGCCCAGGCCCGGCCCGTTGGTTGGAAAGCCATAAAAAATACCGCCCACTGCGATTGGACGCGCAATGGACGGTATTTTTTTAGGAACGAGAACTCATGGGAAGGCTTATTTGCCCTGTTCCCGTTCTTTTTTAGCCAGTTCAGGCAAAATCAGGCCGATGCCCAGCAGCACCACAGGGGTGATGATGTTCATGGCAAACTGGAAGTACCAGCCGCTGGTACCGCTTTGGACGCCGCGGGGGAACATCCCCATGATGCAGGCGTAAGCGGTGAAGAAGAAGCACCAGCCGCCGAATACCATACCTACGCCTTTGCTCTTTACAAATTGGTAGGTAGCGGCAAATTTGTCGGAGTGTTTCTTCAGCATGATGTAGGCAACAAATACCCACAGATACCGCAGGGGCATGCACACAGCGTTCAGACGGATCAGCCAGTTGTACAGGGTGGTCATATCGCCGATGCCCAGAGCCGGAACAATCAGCAGAATGCTGACCAGTACGGCAGTCAGTTTGTAGCCGGTTACAGGCACGCCGTTGGCATTGATTTTGGTGAAAGATTTGGGAACGAACTGCGGATCTACGTCGCCCAGCAGAATCTTGATGGGCGCATCGATGGAGATGGCCAGGGTGGCGGACTGGCCCAGCACGTTGCAGATAGCATAGATAACCAGGAAGGTTCTGCCCACACCATAGTATTCACCCAGCTTCAGGAAGCTGTAGTAAGCACCGTTCATCATCAGGTCCTTGGGAATGTTGTTGGGGTCGAACATCAGGCCCATGGCAAAGGTTCCCAGGAGTGCAGTGATAGCTACCATGGCAGCCATGAAAATCATGGCCTTGGGGAATTCAGAAGAAGGTTTTTCCAGGTTGTTTACATAAGGAGACAACTTTTCGCAGCCGCCTACGGCAAAGACCAGAATGGCCAGGGTGGTCATGTAGTCAAAGTCGAAGGTGGGCATCAGGGTATTCCAATCCAGGCTGTAGGTAAAGGTCTTGGCGGTGGTCAGATGCGGTGCGGCCAGGGCAAGGACGATATACAGCAGGGACATGACGAACATGGAGGAACCGGCCAAAGCGCCGATGCGCTTTAAGGCTCCAATGCCCCGAGATGCATACCACAGGAAGAAGAAGAAAATAACAAGAGCGGTCAGCTGCAGAGGCAGGGGCGCAATCATTTTGGTGAGCGTGCCGTTGCCTAAGGTTGCCCAGCCGCAGGCGATGATGATGTTCTGAGGTTTCTGTGCCAGATAAGGCATGTGTACGATCCAGTAGGTCCAGCCTGCGAAGTAGGCCAGCTTGGTCGTGGTGGTGGAACGGATCCAGGAAGAAACGCCGCCTTTGCTTTCCTTGAAGGTAGACCCCATTTCGCCTACCATCAAAGCGTAGGGAACAAAGTACAGGGTGAACATCAGGATCCACGATACCACAGCCTTTAAGCCCTGGTTTGCGTAGCCGTTCACCACGTTGCCGAAGCCTCATACGGCTGTGAAGGTCATCAGCGCTAGGGATTTCCAAGATAGGTACTTGTTCGATGTGTTGCTGGATTCATTTTTGTTGTCCAATTGAATTGCCTCCTTTGTAAAATATAATACGGTTGATAATATCTTATCATATTTTTCAATCTTCTTGAATACTTTGCCGAACTATTTTATAATATATTTGTTCAGTTTGTACAACATTTCGGAATAGTTATTATTTCGAGCCAATTCAAGGAGGAATTCCCATGAAACAAAGTACAAAAGCTCTGCTTGACTTCATCCAAACCAGCACGTCCCCTTATCATACGGTACAAACCAGCGAAAAGCTGCTGCAGGACAACGGCTTTGAAGGCCTGTCCCTGACTGAAGACTGGAAACTGGCCGATGACGGCAAGTATTACGTAAAGATTTTTGATTCCGCCCTCATTGCCTTTCGTACCGGCAAAGCCGGGGAACGGGGCCTGAAGATGGCGGCTGCCCATACGGACTTCCCCTGCTTCCGGCTGAAACCGGCTGCGGAAATCAACACCAACGGCTACGGGACCCTGAACGTAGAAGGCTACGGCGGCATGATTGTCAGCACCTGGCTGGATCGTCCTCTGGGCTTGGCCGGCAAGATTGTGACCCGTACGGACAAACCCTTTGCTCCCAAGGTACACCTGGTGGACTTCAAACGGCCGCTGCTCACCATGGCCAACCTGGCCATCCATATGAACCGGGAAGTCAACGACGGCTACAAATGGAATAAGCAAAAGGACGTGCTGCCCCTGGCTACCATGCTGGGTCAGGACGAAAAGGATCCCCATTTCTTCGTGAACTTCCTGGCCGGGGAACTGGGCTGCAAAGCCGAAGACATTCTGAGCTTCGAACTGTCCACCTATCCCTTTGAACAAGGCTGCACCTTCGGCTTGAAGGACGAGTTCATCTCTTCCGCCCGCCTGGACAACCTGACCTCCTGCTTCGCCTGCCTGACCGGCATCATCAACAACGAAGGCAGCGGCATCCGGGTGGCTGCCCTGTTTGACAACGAAGAAGTTGGTTCCAAGACCAAACAGGGTGCCGATTCCCTGGTACTGGACCACCTGCTGCGCCGGGTGTACAAGGCTTTGGGCTTTAATGAGGAAGACCTGTTCGAGGACCTGGCTTCCGGCTTTATGCTGTCCGTGGACGTGGCCCATGCCCTGCATCCCAACCATGTGGACAAATGCGACATCACTAACAAACCTGTGCTGAACGGCGGTCTGGTACTGAAACAAGCCTGCTCCCAGTCCTACGCCGGTGACGCTGAAGCTGTTGCTATTGTAAAGGGCCTGTGCGAAGCCAACCACATTCCCTGCCAGCTGTTTGTGAACCGCAGTGATGTGAAGGGCGGCTCCACCTTGGGCTCCATGGCCTCTGCCCTGACCCCCATCCGCACCATGGATATCGGCGTGGCTCTGTTGGCTATGCATTCTGCCAGAGAAACCATGGGCGCTGATGACCAGGATGCCATCAACGCATTGCTTACCGCTTTCTATAACGGCTGAGAACGGCAAAGCGGAGAGGGACTCCATAGCAGCTGGGTAAATTTTTACCAACTGTGCAAAAGAATACCCACCTGAACACTGGGAAAAATGACAATATCCCCATTGTAAGGCTTCGGCCTGGCAGTGGGGATATTTTTTGGCAATTTCCTCTTATTTTTCCCTGATTCCAAGCTATGTTTTTCAGGGCTTTATGCTAGAATAAAAGCATAGAGAAACGGGAGGGATGGCCATGTTATATCCTTACGGCGAAAAAGAAATCAGCTATCTGAAAAGCAAGGACAAGAAACTGGGGGCGGTCATCGACCAGCTGGGCCATTTGGAATGGGAAGTGATGCCCGGCTTGTACAGCGCTGTGGTCCATCACATTGTGGGGCAGCAGATTTCCGGCAAGGCCCAGGCTGCCATTTGGGGCCGGCTCTCGGCAGCCGCTGGTACTGTCACCCCGGAAAACGTGGCGGCCCTGGGGCAGGAGAACCTCCAGGCCCAGGGGGTCTCCTCCCGGAAAGCCACCTACATTTTGGAATTTACTCAAAAGGTGCTCAGCGGAGAATTTGACCTGGAAGCCTTGACGGAGCTTCCCGACGAAGAAGTCATTGCACGGCTTAGCTCCCTGAAGGGTATTGGCCGGTGGACCGCGGAAATGCTGCTGCTTTTTACCCTGCTGCGGCCCAATGTGCTGAGCTTTGACGACCTGGGCATCCAGCGGGGGCTGCGCATGGTCTACCGCCACCGCCGCATCGATAAGAAGCAGTTTGCCCGGATTCAAAGGCGTTTGTCCCCCTACGGCTCCGTAGCCAGCCTGTACTTTTGGGAAGTGGCCGGGGGCGCCATTCCGGGGCTGACCGATCCGGCACCCAAGAAAAAGAAAGAGGCGAAGAAATAATGCAATATACCTGGAACTATTCCTCTCCCCTGGGGGAAGTGGTGCTGGCCGCCAATGGGGACAAACTGGTGGGCCTGTGGTTCAGCGGCCAAAAGGCTTTTGGCAGTACTTTGGCAGAAAACCGGGAGGAAAAACTGGTGCCCGTGCTGCAGGAAACCTGTACCTGGCTGAATACGTATTTTGCCGGCAAGCAGCCAAAAACAACACCGGCTCTGGAATTTATAGGCACGGCGTTTCAGAAAAAAGTCTGGGAGCAGCTTCTGCAAATTCCTTACGGCAGCACCGTTACCTATGGTCAACTGGCCAAAGCCTTGGGGAAACCCAAAGCCGCCCGGGCCATCGGGGGTGCCGTGGGCAGCAATCCCATTTCCCTGGTAGTGCCCTGCCACCGGGTTATTGGCACGGACGGAAGCCTGACCGGCTACGCCGGGGGCCTTGAACGGAAAACGGCTTTGCTGAAGCTGGAAGGAGCCCTGAAATAATTCCCAGGACCCCTTGTCAGGAAATTCGCAAGGAGTATAATACTAAGACAGTAGGATTACTATATATTAGAAAGAAAGTTTAAGGAGAGTAAAACTTATGTACGAAATGCGACGGAAAGATCGGCAGATTCCCAACGAGGAAGCCATTGCTTTGTTGAAACAACAGCAGTATGGCGTCCTGTCCACCATGGGCAGGGACGGGTATCCCTACGGCGTGCCCATTTCCTTTGTGTACGAGGATCCCGGCCTGATCACCTTCCATTGTGCTGTGGAAGGGCATAAAATCGACAACCTGGCCTATTGCTCCAAGGCCTGCTTTACGGTCGTAGGCCCTACCGAGCCTCTGCCGGAGCAATTCAGCACCCGGTATATTTCCGCCATTTGTTTTGGTACCCTGCGGGAACTCACCGGGGAAGAAAAGGTTCAGGGCCTTTTGAAGTTTGGCACCAAGTACGCACCCCAATTTCTGGAAAAGGGCGCCAAAAATATACCCAGGCCGCTAAAGACAGAACCCGGGTCTATGAGATGCAGGTAGAGCAGCTTACCGGTAAGGCCAGACGCTAAGACAGCAGAAAAAATACGGCTGGAACCGCAGCAGAGCCAGACAGAAGGAAGCCTCCTTTTGCCTGGCTTTTTTGCGCTGAAAAATGGCGTTTTTGGCAGGGAGTCCGCTGAAACTTCCATGCATAAATTGTATAACGCTTTATAAAATATAGGCCTTTTACATACGCCTGCAAAAGGATTATAGTGTACTTGTAAGGAAAAGGAAGCCTGTCAGGCTCCTTTCTTTCTGGCAAATCCTCAAGAAAGCGGGATGCAGCATGACCGAAAAAGAACGCAAAATCAAAATAACGGCAGGGAAACACGTTCTCGTTGCCAAATTGCAGGAAAACGAAGCTGTCCGGGCGCTGTGGAACAAATTGCCCCAGACCTATTCCATGCAGAATTTATATGAACGGGAAATGTGCTTCCGGATGGGCAAGGGCAGCCTGCCTGCCAAAGAAGCCAAGTATACCGGCTACAAAATTGGCGATATTTCCTATTGGCCGCCCCGGGGCAGCCTGGTGATTCTCTATGCCCAGAATGGGGAAATCTTTGAACAGCAGCCCATCGGGCACATTGCTGATGACGTAACGTTTTTCAAAAACCTGGGCGATACCAAAATCAAATTTGAAAGGGTGGAGGAATAATCATGAAAGAACTCAGCGTATTTCCTATTGGCAAGACCAATGATGCCTATGCCAAATATTTTGTAGGACAAAGCTACCTGTATCCCATTTCCAAGGAGCAGGTGCATATTTCCAACGTAACCTTTGAACCGGGCTGCCGGAACAACTGGCATATTCACCATGCGTCCAAGGGCGGCGGCCAGATTCTCATTGTCACCGCCGGCCGGGGCTGGTACCAGGAATGGGGCAAACCTGCCCGGGAACTGAAGCCCGGCGATGTGGTGAATATCCCCGAAGGAGTGAAACACTGGCACGGCGCTGCCCAAAATGAATGGTTCCAGCACCTGTCCATTGGCGTTCCCGGCGAAAACAGTTCCACCGAGTGGCTGGAACCCGTAGCCGCTGAAGACTATAACAAGTTGAAATAGGAGGAAGCAATCATGGCAAAAGTCACTGCAGGCAAAGATCAATTGGGAGACTTTGCACCGGAGTTCGCCCATTTGAATGATGACGTTCTGTTTGGGGAAGTTTGGGCCCGGGAAAAAGAACTGCCCCTGAAGACCCGGAGCATTGTTACGGTAACGGCGCTTATGGCCAGCGGTGTGCTGGACAGCTCCCTGAAATTCCATATTGCCAAAGCCAGGGAAAACGGCGTAACCAAAGAAGAAATGGCGGAAATCCTCACCCAGGCTGCTTTCTACGCTGGGTGGCCCAAAGCCTGGGCCGCCTTCCGCTATGCCAAGGAGGTCTATGCCAAGTGAATATCGTGGTGCTTAACGGCAGTCCCCGGCCCCACGGCAATACCGCCTTCCTGGTGGACGCCTTTAGAGAAGGAGCCCAAGAAGCCGGTCATACCGTGACCGTGCTGCCGGTGGCCTCTATGAAAATTGCCGGGTGCTTGGGCTGTGAGTACTGCCACGGCAGGGGCCAGGGCAAGTGCATCCAAAAGGACGACCACCCCCAGGTTATCGCAGCCCTAGGGCAGGCGGAGCTGCTGGTGCTGGCCAGTCCCATCTATTTTTTTGAGGCTTCGGCCCAGCTGCTGGCAGCCATCCAGCGGATGCACGCCACCGGTATGCCCCGTACCATCCGGGACAGCGCACTGCTTCTTAGCTCCGGTTCTCCCGGGGTGTACGCTGCGGTAGAAACCTGGTACAAAAACGTATTTATCGACTATCTGGGGTGTCGGAACCGGGGCATTTTTACCGCCGCCGGCAGCCAGAACAAAACTGAGAAAATGCGGCAGAAGCTGTATGACTTCGGCCGGAACTTATAGAAAGAAGGAATTACGATGATTTTTGACGAAACCTTACAGCTAGCCAATGGGGTACACATTCCCGTATTTGGTTTGGGTACCTGGTTTATTGAAGACAAAGACGCAGCAGACGCCGTCCGGGCCGCTGCGCAAATCGGCTACCGCCTGTTTGATACGGCCCAGGCCTACGGCAATGAAGCCGGGGTAGGGGAAGGCATCCGCACCTGCGGCATTAGCCGGGATAAGCTGTTTGTGACCAGCAAGGTGGCCGCAGAACACAAGGATTACCAAAGCGCCAAAGCGTCCATTGACGCCACCCTGGAAAAAATGGGTCTGGACTACCTGGATTTGATGATTATCCACAGCCCCCAGCCCTGGAAAGTGGTAAACCAGTCGGAAAACCGTTATTTTGCAGAAAACGTAGAAGTCTGGAAAGCCCTGGAAGATGCTTATCTGGCAGGGAAACTCCGGGCCATTGGCGTGTCCAACTTCCTTCAGGAAGACCTGGACAATATTATCAAGCATTGCGGCACCAAACCTATGGTGGACCAGGTCCTGTGCCATGTGGGCCATACCCCGGCAGCCCTCCTGGACTACTGCAAGACCCAGGGCATCCAGGTGGAAGCCTACGCCCCCATTGCCCACGGAGCAGCCATGAACATTGGCGCCGTGCAGGAAATTTCCCACAAGTACAACGTAACCGTGCCCCAGCTCTACCTGCGCTATGACCTGCAGCTGGGTACGGTGGTGTTGCCCAAGACGGCAAACCCCGACCATATGAAGAGCAATGCCGCGGTGGACTTTACCATCAGTGACGCCGATATGGAAACCTTGAAAAACGTCCATTATGACGATTACGGCGCTGCCGGCAAATTCCCCGTTTTTGGCGGGAAATATAAAGGCTAAGAATTGGCCTTGAAAAAATAAAAAGGAAGAACGGCTTCAGGTACTCCTCAAGCTGTTCTTCCTTTTTTGTTGACCATAGGCGGCTGGCTACAGAATCAGGTAGCCTGCCCCCGCCAAAACGTCCAGGGCCTTCGTAAAGTTTTCCTTCTTAACCAGGATATAATCCGTATTGTAGGTGGATACGGCGAAAATGCCAATGTGATTTTCGGCCAGAATTCCGGACAGTTTGGACAAAATGCCCATCAGGGAAAAATCCAGGACTCCCTGGATGCGGAAAGCCTTCCAGCCATCATCCCGGGGTTCCGCTGCTGCCGGTACATCTTTAGTCAGACAGACCAGGGACAGTTCCTCGTCCGTTTTCCCCACAAAATAAAAATCACTGGACAAAGGCAGCTCCTTGGGAGAAGCCACCTTGCAGACCGTCAGGTCGTAGGGCAGGGGTTTTAGTTCCAAAGCCACAGTCATACTCAGCATCCTTTCTTCATTCAGGTTTATCGTTAGCGATTTTTGTTGATCAGGTCCGCCAGGGCTTTGCTGGATTTTTTGAACAGCAGGAAGCTCACCAGGGATACAATTCCGTATTTAATCAGGTTAAAGGGAAATACCGTCAGCAGCAGAAACCCATTGAGAGAGTGCACGAAAGGGTTGGTGGCGGAGCCCATTTTCACAATGGTATCTAGGGAAATCCCAAACATCTTGACGTACAGGGGCAGGGCCACGTACCGGTTGGCCAGCACCGCAAACAAGCTGGCAAAGCCCGTACCCAACAGCAGCGCAGGAATGGCACTTTGGGTGGTGCGGAACTGGTGGTAGAAATAGGACGCCGGCAGCACATAGGCCAGGCTGCAGAACAGGGCCATCCATTCTCCCACAAAAGCCGTACTGCTGCCGGTGAGAAACACCTTGATGAGAATCTTGATCAGGGCTGTCAGAGCAGCTGCACCGGGCCGCAGAAAAAAGCCCGCCATAATCGCCGCCACATCGGAAATCTCAAATTTCATATACGCCGGGGCAAAGGGCAGCGGAAACTCGAAAGCCATAAGCAGGGAGGACAAAGCCCCCAGCACCCCTATAAAGACCCGGGAACGGGTTTTGTATTCGTTGATCATGCGTAGCGCTCCTTGGTGCGTTTTCTCAGTGCTCCTATCCCAGAGTACTGATATGGAATCATTATAGCACAGATTTCTGCTAAATTGGCTGCGGTTGTAGGGAAACCAGGAACAACGGAGAAAAACTGCTGTTAGGGGAGCTTTTACTAAGAAACGAATGGCCAGCTGCAACACTTTTGCCTGACCAGCCTTTCGGTACCGTCCCAGCCAGGTGCCTATTTTCCCACAAAAAAAGAACGCAGCAAGCCCTGCGCCCTTCTGGCCATGAAGAAGAGAGTACTCCCCAACAAGCTGCTGGTCAACAGGTCCTCATCAGGGTCCAGTCTTCTTCTATTAATAGAAATATTACAAAACAAGCACGTTCCTGTCAAGCTACTAACAAAATTGACCAATTTGCTGGAAAGCCTGCATCGGCTTTTCGTTTCATAAGTGACAAGCTCCTCATTTTACGATACAATAGAATATCAAGTATTCAAATAAGGGCAGGCTTAGATTATGACCAAAAAGTTGATTGTTAATGCCGACGATTTTGGCCGGCATTCCTATATTAATGCGGCGGTGCGCCAAGGGGTGGAGCAGGGGCTTATCCGTTCTGCCACGGTAATGGTTACCGGGGAAGCCTTCCAGGAAGCGGTGGATATTGCCAAAACCCACCCGGAACTGGGACTGGGCATCCATTTCACCCTGGTAAACGGCAAACCGGTGCTGCCAATTAGGGAGATTCCGTCCCTGATTGACCCCAAGACCGGTGAATTCTTCCCCAGCCACAAGGAGTTTGTGAAGCAGTATCTCAGCGGCAAGGTCCGCAGAAGTGACGTGAAAAAAGAATGCAAGGCCCAGCTGGAAGCTTTTTTGGCCACCGGCCTGCGTCCCACCCACGCTGACAGCCACCAGCATATGCACGTGCTGCCGGGAATCATCGACATTATCCTGAGCCTCTGCGAAGGCTGCGGGGTAAAACGGGTGCGGATTCCCGCCATTCCTGTGTCCCTGCTGGCCACCCGGAAAAGCAACCTGGGTGAGCAGGTGGGCCGTATGGGCCTTCATCTGCTGGCAGAGCGGGCCCGGTCCAAGGCCAAGGCCAGGGGCTTTCTTACCCCCGATTACTTTGGCGGCATTGTGGCCGGGGAGGCGGTGGACCTGAGCAATTTCCGGACCATTCTGCTGCAGCTTCAGGAAGGCACCACGGAAGTGATGCTGCACCCGGGCACGGACAACGCAGTGCTCCAGCCAGCTATCCAGTGGGACCACGATTTTGAAGCCGAACTGACCGCAGTAACAGCGCCCCAAAACCTGGACCTGGTGAAAAGCCAGGGGATTTCCGTAATTAATTTCACCGATTTATAAGAACGCGAGGAACTTTTATGATTTATACCGTAACCTTTAATCCCAGCCTGGATTATGTGGTGACCGTGCCCCAGTTTCAGGTGGGGAACATCAACCGGACCCAGGCCGAGGAAATTTTCCCCGGGGGCAAGGGCATCAACGTGTCCATTATTCTTACCCACCTGGGAGTTTCTACCAAAGCCCTGGGCTTTAAGGCCGGCTTTACCGGGGACGAGATTGAACGCCTTTTGGCACAGTACGGCATTCCCGCAGAGCTGCTGCCGGTAAGCAGCGGCTTTTCCCGGATAAACGTCAAGGTGCGGGGCAGCAAGGAAACGGCCATCAACGGCCAGGGGCCCCAGGTGTCCCCAGAGGATCTGTCCCGGTTGGAAGCCCAGCTGGACCAACTGACCCCAGAGGATATGCTGGTGCTTTCCGGGGCCAAGCCCAGCGGCGGGGCCGATACCCTGTACTGGGACCTGACTGCCAAAATGGCGGCAAAGCAGGTCCCCTGCGTAGTGGACGCCACAGGTGAGCTGCTGAAAGCAGCCCTGCCCGCCGGTCCCTTCCTGATTAAGCCCAACCGGGAAGAACTGGAAGAACTGCTCCAGCGGCCCCTGCCAACCCGGCAGGACTTGGTTGACGCGGCCCTGGAACTCCAGCGGCTGGGAGCCAGAAACGTTTTGATTTCCCTGGGAGCTGGCGGTGCCCTCCTGGTGGATGCACAGGGCGTGGTGCATACCAGCGCCGCTCCCGCCGGCACTCCCGTAAACACCGTGGGGGCCGGGGACAGCATGGTAGCTGGTTTTTTGGCTGGCTACCAGAAGACCCAAGATTACACCTATGCCCTGCGCCTGGGGATTTGTGCAGGCTCGGCTACGGCTTTTGCCATGGGCCTTGCCACAGGCGACGCCATTGAACAACTGATGCAGGAATTGCAGTAACGAAAGGAAACCAGCATGCAAATTACTGATTTACTGAAACGGGAAAGTGTAGAATTAAACGGAAGCGCCGCTTCCAAAAAAGACGTATTGGAACAAGTGATCGCCCTAATGGTGAAACAGGGAAATATTGCCGACCCTGCCGAATACACCCGCAAGGTGTTCGCCCGGGAAGAAGAAGGAAGCACCGGCGTAGGGGAAGGGGTAGCCATTCCCCATGCCAAGACCCCGGCAGTGACCCGGCCCGGCCTGGCCTTCCTGCGCTGTCTGGACGGAGTGGAATTTGACTCTCTGGACGGCCAGCCGGCCAAACTGTTTTTCCTGATTGCTGCTCCGGATACCGAAGACAATGTGCATCTGGAAGTGCTGAGCCGGCTGTCCACCCTTTTAATGGACCCGGATTTTATTGACGCCCTGCTGGCAGTGCAGGATGTGGACGCGCTCTACGCCCTGATTGCCAAGGCAGAAGCTGAGAAATTCCCGGAAGAAAAGGCAGAGCCGGAAGCCCCTGCTGCCAGTCCTGAAGCTGCTCCAGACGAAAGCCCAGCCCCAGAAACCCCGGCACTCCAGATTCTGGCAGTGACTGCCTGTCCCACCGGCATTGCCCATACCTACATGGCTGCCGAAAGCCTGGAACAGCACGCCAAAAAACGGGGCATTTCCATTAAAGTAGAAACCAACGGCCAAAGCGGCGTCAAGCACGCCCTGACCGCCGAGGAAATTGCCGCTGCCCAGGGCATCATCGTAGCAGCGGACAAATACGTGCCCATGAACCGCTTCAAGGGCAAACGGGTGGTCATCGTGAAAGTAGCCGACGGCATCAACAAGGCTGACGAGCTGTTGGACCGGGCCCTGTCCGGCACTGCCCCTGTTTTTGAAGGGGAGACCGGCGGTCCCGAGGCCGAAGGCACCCAGGAAGAAAGCGGCGCCAGACGGGTGTACAAGCACCTGATGAACGGTGTTTCCCATATGCTGCCCTTCGTCATTGGCGGCGGCATCTTGATTGCCCTGGCTTTCTTGTTTGATATGGGCGCCGCAGGTACGGCCCAATTCGGCAGCAGCACGCCCCTGGCAGCCTTCTTCAAGCAAGTGGGCGGCCTGGCCTTCAGCTTTATGATGCCCATGCTGGCCGGTTTCATTGCCGCCAGTATTGCTGACCGTCCCGGCCTTTTGGTAGGCTTTGTGGCTGGCGCCATGGCTTCTACCGGGGGCAGCGGCTTCTTTGGCGCCCTGGCTGGCGGTTTCGTGGCCGGCTATCTGATTCTGGCCCTGAAAAAATGCCAGGGTTTCCTGCCGGAATCCCTGGAAAATATCAAACCCATTCTGCTGTACCCGGTGCTGGGCCTGATTATCATGGGCGGTCTTATGGTGCTGGCCATCAATCCTGTCATGGGTCTGGTAAACACCTGGGTCAACGGTACCCTAAGCGCCATGAGCGGCTCCAGCAAGATTCTTATGGGGCTGATTCTGGGCGGCATGATGTCCATCGACTTTGGCGGTCCCCTGAACAAGGCGGCCTACGTTTTTGGTACGGCTTCCCTGGCGGGTGCCAACGGCGCGGCTGTGTCTTCTCCCTTTATGGCTTCCGTCATGGTAGGGGGCATGGTGCCTCCTTTGGCCATTGCCGTGGCCTGCCTGCTGTTCCCTAAGAAATTTACAGAGAAGGAACGGAGCGGTGCTGTGTCGAACTTTATCATGGGACTTTCCTTCATTACCGAAGGGGCCATTCCCTTTGCTGCCGAAGACCCGGTGCGGGTAATTCCTGCCTGCGCCATCGGAGCAGCCCTGGCAGGTGCCCTGTCCATGTTCTTTGGCTGCACCCTGCCTGCACCCCACGGCGGCATTTTCGTTCTGGGGGTTGTACAGAACTGGCCCATGTACCTGGTTTCCCTGGCTGCTGGTACGGCAGCGGGCGCCGTTCTGTTAGGTTTCCTGAAGAAAAACGTCTAGTAATGGTATAATAGCAATAACAGAGAACGCAAAAGCTAATAATTATTTCCGGCCCAGCCGGAGCAAGGAGTGGAGATTATGGTTCAATTTACGTATACGATTCAAGATCCTCAGGGGATTCATGCAAGACCGGCAGGTCTTCTTGTGAAGGAAGCTGCTAAATTCCAGTCTAAGAGCACCATGACCGGCAACGGCAAAACCGGTGACCTGAAACGGATTTTCGCCGTTATGGGCCTTGGCATCAAAGCCGGCATGGAAGTGACCATCGCTGTGGAAGGTCCGGACGAAAAGGAAGCCGCCCACGCACTGGAAACCTGCATTCGTGCCAATCTCTAAGGGGGTGCAGCCCATGTTCTTAATCGAGGGAAAAGGCGCTTCGGAAGGTATTGCCGTAGGTCCTCTGCTGGTAAAACCCGCCAAGGCCCAAAGCTCCGCTTCTCCTATCAGCACCCTGGCGCCGGAGCAGGAAGTGGCCCGGTTTCAGGCCGCCCGGCAGCAGGTTCTGACCAATCTGGAAAAGCTGCGGGTGAAAGCCCAGGCGGAAGCCGGGGAAGAAGAAGCCGCCATTTTTGAAGTGCACCAACTGATGCTCCAGGATCCGGACCTGAACGATGCCTGCGAAGCCCTGATGGTCCAGGACCATCTGACTGCCGAAGCAGCCGCCCGGGAAGCCACGGCCCAATTTGCGGCCATGCTGGAATCCATGGACGACGAATATATGCAGGGACGGGCTGCGGACGTGCGGGATATCGGCGGCCAACTGGACGAACTGCTGACCAGTGGCAAGGATTGGACCAGCCTGCTGACCCGGCCGTCCATCATCTACGCCGATGACCTGACCCCCAGCGAAGGCAGCAGCAATTCCCATACCTCCATTTTGGCTCGGACTATGAAGATTCCGGCCATTGCCCACACCGGGCAGAACCTGACGGAGGAGCAGAATGGAATTTTGGCCGCCATGGACGGGGGCAGTGGCGCCCTGTTCCTGGAGCCTGACGAAGGCATTCTGAAAACCTTTAAGGAAAAGGCGGAAATCCTTTCCGGCAAGGCCCACGAGCTGGATCAGTTCCGGGGCCGGCCCACCATGACCGCCAGCGGCAAGGGCATCGCCCTGTACGCCAACGTAGGGGGACCGGAAGATATGCCCCTGGTCCGGGAAAACGATGCCGAAGGCGTTGGCCTGTTCCGCAGCGAATTCCTGTACCTGGGCCGGGATACCTTCCCCACGGAGGAAGAACTGTTCACTGCCTACCGGGATGCGGCGGTGGCCATGGAAGGCCGCCGGCTGATTATCCGTACCCTGGATATCGGCGCTGACAAGAAGGCGGGCTATTTTGACCTGCCGGAAGAAGCCAACCCTGCCCTGGGCTTCCGGGCCATCCGGATTTGCCTGAAACGGCCGGATATTTTCTACACCCAGCTGCGGGCCATTCTCCGGGCGTCTGCCTACGGCCAGGTAGCTGTCATGTTCCCCATGATTACCTCCGTGGACGAAGTCCAGGCCTCTAAGGAACTGCTGGAAGCAACGAAAATCAAACTGGCCCAGGAAGGGATTCCTTTTAACCCTGACCTGGAAGTGGGCGTCATGATTGGGCCCCCTGCTGCAGCCCTGATCAGTGAAGACCTGGCGCCCCTGGTGGATTTCTTCAGCATTGGCACCAACGACCTGGTGCAGTACACCCTGGCGGTGGACCGGCAGAACGCGGCCCTGGAAGACTTGGCCAATCCGGCCCATAAAGCCGTTTTAAAGCTGATCCAGGCCACCATCTACAACGGTCACAAAGCCGGCATCTGGGTGGGCATCTGCGGGGAAGCCGCAGCCAACCCCGACCTGATTCCGCTGTTTATCACCATGGGTGTGGACGAGCTGAGCATGGCTCCTGGCCGGATTCTTCCTGCCCGGAAACTGATCTGCTCCCTGACCGTTGAGTAGTGAGGCGCGGCATGATCAATCTGGATTTCAAGAAAGCCGTGGACCAGGCCATTGCCGCCCACAAGGATAAACGGGTGCTGTCCTTTTCTTATGAAGGACAGGACTACTTTATCAAACAAAAAATTTCCAACCACCGGAATGCCTTTGCCAAACAAAGTGTGGAAGGCGCCTTCTGGTGCGAGGTTTATAAAATTATGACGGTGAACCAGTATTTTCCCCTGGCACCGGAAATTGCCCTGCTGCAGGACGACTATTTCGTCATGAAGGCAGTGGGCAAGACCATGCAGGGCGTGGCCAAGGAAGCCCCCTGGCAGGACTGCCGGGACCGGGCCTACAAACTGGCCGGCATTTCCCTGGCAAAACTCCACGAAGTGGGGCTGCACCACGGCCGGCCGGCACTCCGGGACATTGCCTACAATAAAGAAACGGATACCATTACCTTTCTGGATTGGGAAAATGAAAAGCGCTTCATCGAAGCAGACCCCCGGGTGCTGGACCTGATTCTGTTCGTCCACAGCTGCCTGAGAGAACATTGGCCGGACAACCATTTGCTAGATGAAGCCCTCAAGGGCTATACGGCCAGTCCTACCGGCCGGGAAATGGTGCGGGGTGCCAAAGCCCTGATTAAAAGCCACCCCAAAGCTTTTTCCCTGTGCAAGAAACTCCGGGTCTTTGGCTGGCGGGACGTAACCAGCCTGGACGATACCCGGAAATACCTGGAAGAGATACCCCTGGCCTAGCCAGGAAAAGGAGAACCCTATGCATTTTGGTGCACGGCTGGAAACAGTCGCCCGCAATATCCCGCCCTGCAGCAGCTTTGCCGACATTGGTACGGATCATGCCTACCTGCCGGTGCTTCTGCTCCAGCAGTGCAAAATTGAAAAAGCCGTGGCCGGGGACGTGGTGCCCGGGCCCTGCGAGGCTGCCCGGAAAACCGTCCATAGCTTTGGCTTCACTGGCAAGCTTGACGTTCGCCTGGGCTCCGGCCTCACTGTGGTGCAGCCTGGGGAGTGCCAGGTGTTTGCCATCTGCGGCATGGGGGCGGGGACCATGGTCCAGATTTTGGACGAGTCCCCCCAGGTGTGGCAGCATCCCAGCTGCCAGGCTCTGGTACTCCAGCCCATGAGCGACAGCGCCCTTTTGCGGCACTGGTGCGAGCAGCATGGCTGGGCCATAGCGCACGAAGACCTGGCCCAGGAAGGGGAGCGTCTGTACGAGATTCTGGTACTGAAACCCCAGCCCGGCTGGAAGTATCCCGGCACCTGCTATCTGGTGGGTCAGGACCTGGTTGACCAGCACCATCCCCTGCTGGAGCCCTTTGTGACCCAGCTGCAGGACAAGTATCTCAAGCTGCTTGCCAGCATGGAAAAAAGCCCTCGGGCCATCCATACGCCCCAATACCGGGAATATCAAGAAACAGCAAAACAATTGGAGGAGATTTTACGTGGAAACAACGGTAACTGACATTTGTATTCTCATGAACGAATTGGCACCGGTCCATTATGCCGAAAGCTGGGATAACCCTGGCCTGCTCTTGGGTCACCTGCCTGCCCCTGTGCACAAGATTCTGGTTGCCCTGGACCTGATGCCCGAAGTGGCCGAACAAGCCATTGAAGAAGAAGTGGACCTGATTATCACCCACCATCCCTTCTACTTCCATCTGCCCAAAACCTTGGCGGTTACGGACACCAAAATGGAAGTACTGTACGAACTGATTAAACACGATATCGCTGTATACGCTGCCCATACCAACCTGGATGCAGCCAAAGGCGGGGTTAACGACGTGCTGGCTGCCAAGCTGGGCCTGGAAGATGTCCAGGAAATTCCCCGCAAGGACTGCCCCGAACAGGGCCTGGCCCGGATCGGCGTGCTGCCCCAGCCTATGGAACTGGCTGACTTTGTCGCCCTGGTGCGGGACAACCTGGGTGCCGAGCACCTGACCTTTGCCGGTGGGGACGAACCCGTCTTCAAGGTAGCCGTAGTAGGCGGCAGCGGCAGTGACTTCATGGAAGATGCCCTGGCAGCCGGCGCTGATACCCTGGTTACCGGCGATGTGAAGTACCACGTGGCCCAAAAGGCTGTAAACCTGGGCCTGAACATTGTCGACGGCACCCACCAGCTGACGGAAATGCCCGTAATCGATGCCCTGGAAGAACGGCTGAAAGCCTGGGGCGCTGAAAACGACCGCCATTTTGAAGTCATCCGGGCTCACGAAGACCGGCTGCTTCAGAACGTGTAAGGGGTGCGCCCATGATTAAGGATCTGCAATTGGGAAATGCCATGGAACAGCCTTGTCTGGTCCGCCTGCAAAAGATTGGCACTTCCTCCAATGGCAAGGCCTATGCCAAGGGCGTGCTGGAAGACAACAGCGGCTCTGTTCCCTTTATCTGTTTTGAAGCCGGTCCCATCAGCCGGCTGCGGAGTCTGACCGCTCCGTCCCCCTGCCAAATCTCAGGGAAGGTGGATATCAACAAATATTCCAACCAGATGGGTCTTCAGGTCATCGTCCACGAGGCAGCCTCCGTGAGCCCCGATATGGACCTGTCCGTGCTGCTGCCCAGCGGGAATATCGACCTGGACCAGCTCACCCTGGAGCTAAAGACCTGGATGCGACGGATTCAGCACCCGGGCCTGGAAAAACTGGTGCACACCATTCTTTCCGGGGATACCCTGACCCGTTTCCTGCGCAACCCAGCCGGTACCCGGCTGCACCACGCCTATGTGGGCGGTCTGCTGCACCACACGGTTTCCATGACCAAACTGGCTGCCGCCATGGGCAGCACCATTGGGGACGTGGATATGGACCTGATTATTGCCGGAGCCCTGCTCCACGACGTGGGCAAAATCCGGGAAATCTCTGGGGAAATTGGCTTCCCGTACACCACCGAAGGCCGCCTGATGGGGCACATCTCCATTGGCGCCATGGCCGTGGACCGGGCCGCCCGGAAGATTCCGGAAATCAGCCCGGAGCTGCGCCAGAAGCTGCTCCACATTCTGCTTTCCCACCATGGAGATCAGGAAAAAGGTTCCCCGGTGCCCTGCGCCACCAAGGAAGCCTTCATTGTTCACTACGCAGACGAAGTGGATTCTGTAATGAATCAATTTCACCAAAAAGAACGCCCGGACAGCTGGGAGTTCGACAAAATGTTACAGCGGTATCTGTACAAAGCTTGACGGAAATCGGTACCTATGGTACAGTGTTCTAATGTGAGTGTGAAAGATAATCGCGGCAGCGTAACAGCTGATGAGGAAAGTCCGAGCTCCGCAGGGCAGAATGCTGGATAACGTCCAGTGGGGGCGACCCTAAGGAAAGTGCCACAGAAAACAAACCGCCGGCTTGCCGGTAAGGATGAAACGGTGCGGTAAGAGCGCACCAGCAGTCAAGTGATTGGCTGGCTTGGTAAACCCCATTCGGAGCAAGACCAAATAGGGAAGGGATGAAGCGGCCCGCTGATCCTTCCGGGTGTGTCGCTTGAGCCTGCAGGCAACTGCAGGACTAGATAAATGATTATCACATACAGAACTCGGCTTAGTGAGCACTCACATCCTATTTTAAGGAGGTTATAACCATGGAATTACTGCATATTGGTGATAAAGCTGGTTTTGATGTGCTGATCCAAAAAAGCGAGAAACCCGTGATGGTGGACTTTTGGGCTACCTGGTGCGGTCCTTGCCGGATGCTGGCTCCTGTAATCGAAGAATTGGCCAACGACTATCCTGAGGTCCAGGTTGCCAAACTGGACGTGGATCAGGTGCCGGAAGTGGCCCAGAAATTTGGCGTTTCCGCCATTCCTACCGTCATCGTCTTTAAAGGCGGCCAAACGGTGCAGCGCTTTGTTGGCGTACAGCCCAAGGAAGTCTTTGAACAGACCCTGAGAACTTTATAATTTGCAATAACGCGGCTGCCAACGGCAGCTGCACAAGGTATTCTAAAGGAGAAAGACAAGAATGAAGAAGGTTTCCTTTGTAGTTCCGGTCTTTAACGAACAAGAGAATATCGGGGAATTCTACAGGCGCATTACGAAAGTAATGGCGCCTTTTCCTTATGACTACGAGCTTTTGTTCATTGACGATGGTTCCTCAGACCGGAGCCCCATTTTGCTCCAGGAACTGGTGGACAAGGACTCCCATGTCCAAGCCTACCTGTTTGCCCGGAACTTTGGCCACCAGCTGGCTCTTACCTGCGGCCTGGACCATGCCTCCGGAGATGCGGTGATTTCTATGGACGGAGATCTGCAGCACCCGCCGGAAATGATTCCCCAGCTTCTGAAGCTATGGGAAGAAGGCTGGGAAATTGTCCAGACCGTACGCCTCACCACCGAAGACGCCAGCTTTTTTAAGCGGTTTACCTCTAAGATGTACTACAAACTCATCAATACCATGTCCGAAGTCCGTATTACCCCCGGCGGCTCCGACTTCCGCCTGATGGACAAAAAGGCCGTACAGGCCTTCCGGCTCTACCGGGAGAGGGCCCGTTTTATTCGGGGCATGGTCAATAACCTGGGCTTTAAGGTCACCACCATTGATTTTGTGGCACCGCCCCGGTTTGCAGGACATTCCAAATTTAATCTGCGAAAAATGCTCCGCTTTGCCCTAGATGGTATCACTGGTTTCTCCCGTGTCCCTCTACGGTGGGCACTATATGCGGGACTGATTTTTGGCCTGGGTTCGCTGTTACTTTTGTTACACGTATTGTACGTAAAATACATTATTCAAGACGCTGTCCCTGGATGGACCACACTGGCCGCTGCAGAGTTCTTTTTAGGTGGTACAGAGCTCCTGGGCATCGGCATTGTAGGGGAATACGTGGGACGCATTTTTGATGAAGTTAAACAAAGACCTCTATATATAGTTCGTGAACATCTAGTGAAAAATAAGGACAAAGAATAGACAGTCCACGGCAGAATTGCTATAATGGAGTTCGGTGAAAACAACAGAATATACAAAACGCCGAATCGTAGTGATACGAGCGGGGGAACCAAAGTGGGGTTAATTTCTTCGGAATAGGGTATCTCGACCCGCACCCGGCAGCTAACCTCGTAGGCGAATCGAGAGGATGTGTTTATCATTTTTAGGAGGATGATGCTGGGAGTGATGCTCGCAGCCACAACAATGGCCGTGGCATTACCGGCGCAAAGCGTTTTTGCCAGTTACAATGTGGGTACATCAGGACCTGATGTAGCCGAGATTCAGAACGAGCTTTCCGACCTGGGCTATTATAATGGTATTCCCGACGGGGTGTATGGGGCCGATACGGCAGCCGCCGTTAAAAAATACCAGGCCAGCATGGGTTTGGAAGCTGACGGGGTGGTAGGCGATTACACCTACTCCAAGCTGATGGGAAAACGGATGCCCTCCAGACGGTCTGACTACGGTGTCAGCCGGGGCTATGGTTATGGGTATGGTGCCAATACGGGCATGGTGCGGTCTTTGATTTCCACCGCCTATGATTACGTTGGCGTACCCTATGTATTCGGTGGTACGACCCCTTGGGGGTTTGACTGCTCCGGGTACACCCAGTACGTGTTCCGCCAAATCGGGGTGGATATCCCCAGAACGGCTGATGCACAGTACTACAGCTATCCGAAAGTTTCTGCCAGCAACCTGCAGCCGGGCGACCTGGTCTTCTTTGAGACCTACGAACCGGGGCCTTCCCACTGCGGCATTTATATTGGCAACGGACAAATGCTCCAAGCCGGAAGCAGTACGGGCGTGACAGTGTCCAATGTATTTTCCGGGTATTTCGGTGCCCGCTATATCGGAGCCTGCCGAGTCCTCTAAAAGAACACAAAGCAGTGTTTATTCATGAGATTGATCATAAATCCCTGAACAAACACTGCTTTTTCCTTTATTTTCCATTGTTTATAGAATGTTTATGAACGCAGGTTTGCGTCCCGTGGATAAATAGGCTATAATATTGGTAATGCATAGAAGATTATCTATGTGCAATTCTTGACAAGAAATTAGGTGAAACCATGGAAGTACATGAAGCAGCAGAAATGTATCTGGAAACCATCCTTGTACTGAAGAATCGCCTGGGATTGGTGCGCTCCATTGACGTGGCCAACGAAATGGGCTATTCCAAACCTACCATCAGCATTGCTATGAAAAAATTTCGTCAAGAAGGTCTGGTTACGGTGGATGAATCCGGCTTTATCAATTTGACGGAAGCTGGACGTGATATTGCCGAGAGAATTTACGAAAGGCATCAGGTCCTGACCCACATTCTGGTGTCCCTGGGGGTATCCCAGGACCACGCAGAAGAAGATGCCTGTAAAATCGAACATGATATCAGCGATGAAACCTTTGCAGCCCTGAAGAAGGAATATTTACGGCTGAGGCAGAAAAAATAGGCACAAGGAATGCGGGCATCAGATTGGCAGAGGTAAAGCAGCTCTGCTGATCTGATGCCTTTTTACTTTTTGCTTATTGGTCTCCTTAGTGGTTCGCCGCTCTCCAATCAGCTGCGCCCTACGGGCTTGCTTCTTGGGCTGCTATCACATGGGTCGCATGTTCCAAATATCCCTGGTCAACTTGTAAGGATATTTGGATGCGACCGCAAAGCGTTGCGGGGCTGACTGAGGAGGTTCAACCAACTTTTTTCCAGCTGTTGACTGACGGAGTTTCACAAGCAGTTTCCAAAGCTGAAAACTTTTTCCCATATCTTCACACAATTTTCATCTTTTTGCAGTATCCTATGCAAAATGTATTTTGTATAAAAAATCCTGCTCCAGCAGGAAAAGGAATCCCATCTATTAGCTCGAATAATTACTACGGGAGTGCTGTTTAGCACGCTGCCCATTCGCAAAGGAGAGACTTACCCATATGGAATTTAAAACCTATGCTTTCCTTCCTCCAGAGGCCAAGGCCCTGCGGGAAGCCGTTTTCGTCAAAGAACAGGGCTTTCAGGTGGAATTCGATGATGTAGACAAGACCTGCACCCATGGAGTGCTTTTTGACGGAGACCAGCCTGTGGCCTGCAGCCGCTTCTTTCCTGGAGACGCACCTCAGAAGTATATTCTGGGCCGCATCTGTGTGGACAAAAGCCGCCGGGGAACCGGATTAGGCTCTGTCGTAGTGGAAGAAAGCGAAAAGGCCGTTGCTGCCCTGGGCGGTCAGTCCGTGATTCTCCACGCCCAATGCCGGGCCCAGCATTTTTACCATACCCTGGGTTACCAGGAGTACGGGCCCGTTGAAGACGAGGAAGGCGTACCTCATCAGTGGATGCGCAAAAAAATCTAAAGTATTTTTCTAAAAAACACGTCCCTTTTTGCTAAAAACAGGTATAATAAGGGGAATGTTCCGCCCTGAGGTTTTCCTTTAGGGCCCTTGGACAGCCGTAAAAGGCGGCCCATCAATCCGGCAGTTTTCTGCCAGAACAGAGGGGTATTAACTATGGAAAGACAACAAACCGTATTGATTGCCGATGATGAGGCTCAGATTCGTGAGATTTTGAGCCTGTATTTCAAAAAAGAAGGCTTTAAAGTCATTGAAGCAGCAGATGGAGCAGAAGCTCTGGTGCAGGTACAGGCCGGTAAACCCGACATTATCCTGCTGGATATTATGATGCCCGTGCTGGACGGCCTGGAAGTATGCAAACAGGTCCGGAAGATTTCTGATGTGCCTATTATCATGCTCACCGCCAAAGATTCCGACGATGACCGCATCCTGGGTCTGGAAATTGGTGCGGACGATTACATCTCCAAACCCTTCAATACCCGTGAGGTGGTGGCTCGGGTCAAGGCTGTGCTGCGGCGTACCAGCCAGTCCATCTCCAGCTCCAACAAGCAGGTCCTGGAGTATCCCAACCTGATGATCAACTTGAGTGAATACAGAGTCGTTGCTTTCGGTCGGGAAATTACCTTCACCGCCAAGGAAATGGAACTGCTGTGGTGCCTGGCCTCCAACCCCGGCATCGTGTTCTCCCGGAACCAGCTCCTGGAAAAGATTTGGGGCTACACCTACTATGGCGATACCCGTACCGTAGACACCCATATCAAACGGGTGCGTCACAAACTGGATATTCCCCCGGATTCTAGCTGGGATATCATGACCGTTTGGGGCGTTGGCTACAAGTTCGAGGTCAAAAAGTGAAAAAGTCATTATCAACCAGGCTCATGTACAGTTACATGGGCCTTATTGTGGTTATTATCGTGGGCATTTCCATTGGCCTGTCTTATCTGATTACCGACTATTTCTTCAGGGCCAAGGAAGCCGAACTGAACGACAAGGGCAGCCAGGTGGCCATGATGGTCCGGTATTTCAATGCCATGGACATGGACAAGACCAACCTGCGCCAGTACCTGACCTCTATGGACCAGCTGATTGGTGCCCGGATCTGGTTGTTCAATACCCAGTACGAGCTCATTGGTGCCTCCGAATCTTCGTCCGAAGATGGCGAAGCAGCCTCTCCCTCCAACCTGGAGCGGGAAGCCAAGCGCCGGGAAAAATGGCAGAAGTCCATTACCGCCATCGACCAGCAGCTCCGGGACGGCGGGCCTCTAAGCGACCAGGTGAAGGACATCATCACCCAGGTATACCATGGTGACCGGGTGAACGCCCGGATTTTCCACCCCTATTATAAGGAACAGGTGCTGATGGTGGGTTTGCCCCTTACCGATTCCCACGGCCTTCAGACCGGCGCCATTCTCTTGGCCTCTTCCATTGGGGGCCTGAATAAGGTTCTAAAGGATATTTACCTGTACACCATTGGCGTGGGGATTATCGCCCTGATTATCAGCATGGTTATCGTCCGCAGCCTGACCAAACGCATGGTCCAGCCCCTGATTTCCATGAAAAACAGCGCCAAGGCCATAGCTTCTGGGGATTATTCCCTGAAGGTCATTGTAGACGGGGACGACGAAATTGCTGACCTGGGCCGCTCCCTGAACTCTCTGAGCCGGGACCTGGAACAGTTCGTACTGAAAACGAAAAAAATGGAAAAGATGCGCCGGGACTTTGTGGCTAACGTATCCCACGAGCTTCGGACTCCCATTACCATTATCCAAGGCTATAATGAAGCCATTTCTGACGGAACCATTACGGATCCCGAAGACATCAAAAAATACCGCAAGCTGATCAACGATGAAACCCTGCGCCTGGAGCGGCTGATTAACGAACTGCTGGATATCAGCCGGCTGCAGAAGGGAGAAGGGGAAGAAATGGAACCCATTCCCTTGGCCCAGGTAGTGGAAGCCGTGGTAAATATGCTGGAAGGCCGAGCCCATCAGCGGGACATCCGCCTGGACCGGTACCTGGACGACAGCCTGTACGTCTATGGCAACGGAGACCGGCTGTACCAGCTGGTGATGATCCTGGGGGACAACGCCATGAAGTACTCTCCGGACAGCTCGGTGATTACCTTCAAGGTCACCCAAAATCCGGACCAAAGCACCGAGCTCACTGTCAGCGATCAGGGCTATGGCATCCCCGAGGAGGACATTCCCTACATTTGGGAACGGTTCTACAAGGCGGACAAATCCCATTCCCGGCATATTCCGGGTACCGGCCTGGGCCTTGCCATCGGCCGGGAAATCATCCGGATCCACAAGGCCAAGGTCCAAGTCCAAAGCCAGGTGGGGAAGGGAACCAGCTTT
This sequence comes from Acidaminococcus hominis, assembly GCF_900291475.1. Lineage (GTDB taxonomy): Bacteria > Bacillota > Negativicutes > Acidaminococcales > Acidaminococcaceae > Acidaminococcus > Acidaminococcus hominis. Next base: position 43,864 of record NZ_OLMM01000002.1, on the reverse strand, counting down.
GTCATTACTTTCCCGCCCTGTGACCAGCATGCGCCCCAGCCCGGCACCACCCGGGAGGCAGAAGTGGTGGAAAATGTTCACCCTCTGCCGGACGACGATACCATCGAGAAGTAAAGGAGGAATCTCCATGAAGCATACGAAACTCACTGCCCTGGCTGGGGCCCTGTGCCTTAGCCTGAGCCTTTCCTGCACCGCCCTGGCTGCCGTCTGGCAGCCGGAAGAACTGCCCCAGGATGAAGCCGCCCTGATTGGCTTCTACCGTTCAGGCGGGGAATCTCTGGCGGTACGGGAGCGGGACGGCCACCTGGAAATCCTGTATCGGTTCCAGCAGGGAGATAAGGACTTCACCCAAAGCAACGAATTTGCCCTGACCAAGAACCATTACGATTCCTATGCCCTGCGGGAAGTGGGGCCCAATACCGATGCGGAAAACGACATACGCTTTGACCGGGACTCCCGGGGGCAGGGCATCAGCCTGGTCATTGGCCAAAGAAGCTACACCCGGTACTTTGCCGGCGGTGAAAACGGCAAGCCCATCCGGATTACCCCAGCGGCCCCTATGGACCAGCTGCGGCAGGAAGCCCAAAAGGCTGCGCCGCCCAACCTGCCCTACGACAAGACCGCTGACCTGGTGGAGCTGAGCTCCGTAGTTCCCGGTCTGCAGTACGACCTGCGCTATACCACGGACAACAACCTGTTTGGTACGCCGCTGGTCACCAGCACCCATGCCTATTTGGACCGGAATGCAGCCCAGGCCCTGGGACGGGTGCAGACGGCCCTGAAACCCTACGGCTATGGCTTGGTTATCTGGGAAGCCTACCGCTCCTGGAGCGACTTTAAGACCGCCACCCTTGCTCTTGGCACCAAAAATGCCGCCATGCTGCCCAAGGCCGAAGAAGGCTATTCCCACAATTCCGGCCGTTCGGTGGACGTGAGCCTGTACGACCTGAGCTCTGGCGCGGAAGTACCGATGATTTCCGACTTTGACGAGCTCTCCCCGGCCCAATACGCCCAGTTCCCCGGCGGCACCCAAAAGCAGCGCTGGCTCCGGGATCTTTTGCGGCAGCAGATGACCCTGGCCGGCTTTACCGGCAGCGATATGGAATGGTGGCATTTTGACTACGATGCCGGCAGCCGCTATCAAATTCTCAATGTACAGGTGCAATAAAAATACAGACGTGCTATAATAATTTGGCTGTTTGTGCGGTGTATGGTACAATACAAACAGAATATCTACTATATATTAGGAGGAAGACCCTATGAACGTATATGATGAAATGAATAACCTTTGCAAAGCCATCAAAGAATCCCACGAGTACAAAATGATGCAGGACGTGAAAGCCAAACTGAAGGGTGACAGCAGTGCCGAACCCTTGGTAAAAGACTTTCTGAAACAAAAATCTGAAATTGAACTGCTCCAATACCAAGGCAAAGAACCCCCAAAAGAACAAATCGAAAAGATGCAGAAGCTGTACGGCGTGTTGCAGCTCAATCCTGTAGCCAGCGAATACATCCAAAACTACATCCGTTTTCAAATGATGATTGGCGATTTGTCCAAAACTCTGGGCGACACCATTAAGGAAGCTGTTGAATAATGGGAATGCAGCCTTTCCTTTCCTACTTGGAAAGAAATTTTCCGGGGAAGTATCAATTGAATGCTCCTATGGCCCGGCACACCTCCTTTCGGGTGGGCGGACCGGCGGACGTACTCATTACCCCCGATACCATTGATGGCCTGCCGGAGCTGCTGAAGGCCATCCAGGCCGAAGCCCTGCCCCTGGTAGTGATGGGCAACGGGTCCAACCTGCTGGTGCGGGATAAAGGCATTCGCGGCGTGGTCATTAAATTGGGCAATAGCCTTCGGGAACTGTCCCGGGTGGATTCTTCCAACACCATCCGCTGCCAGGCAGGGGTTTCTTTAAGCACCCTGGCTGCCCGAGCTGCAGAATATGGTCTCAGCGGTTTGGAATTTGCCATTGGCATTCCCGGCTCTCTGGGCGGTGCTGTGGTGATGAACGCAGGTGCCTACGGCGGAGAAATCGGGGAGCTGGTGAATTCTGCCACCGTTATTGATGCGGCTGGTAATCTGAAGACCCTGTCCCACGAAGAATTGGCCTTCAGCTATCGTCATACGGCCCTCCAGGACAGCGGCGATATGCTGTTGGAAGCCGAATTGGCGCTGAAGCCGGGCAATACCCCGGAAATCTGCGCCGCCATGGATACTTTTACCCAGAAGCGCCTGACCAAGCAGCCTCTGAACTTCCCCAGTGCGGGAAGCACCTTCAAGCGTCCTCCGGGCCACTTTGCCGCCGCCCTGATTGATCAGGCCGGTCTCCGGGGCTACCGGGTAGGGGACGCACAAGTGTCTGAAAAACATACTGGATTTGTGATCAACTGTGGTCACGCTACCGCTTCCGAAATTTTGGAGCTGATGGCCCAGATCCGGGAGAAAGTGTTTGCGGTCAGCGGCGTATGGCTGGAGCCCGAAGTCCGCATTCTTGGAGAAGAATAATCCCAGCCAATACAAATAGAGGGGAATCTAACAAGTGAATAAGGGATATTTTTTCGTATTGGTAACGGCCGTATTGTTTGGAACCATGGAAACGGTTCTGAAATTCTATGCCGGAGTATTCCATCCTGTGCAGATCACCTTCTTACGCTTCCTGATTGGCGGCTTGGTGCTTTTGCCCATGGCCCTGAAGGCCCTGAAAAAACGCAATGTGACCCTGAATAAGCAGGATATGGGCTTTTTCTGCTTTACCGGCTTCTTGGGTGTTGTGGTCAGCATGATCCTCTACCAATTGGCCGTGGTCTATGGCAAAGCTTCCGTTGCCGGCGTTATTTTCAGCTGCAACCCGGTATTTGTGGTGCTGTTTGCCTACTTTCTGCTGGGAGAGCCCATTGACAAGCTTACCGTGTTGTCCCTGATTGCCAGTTTTGCCGGGATTGTCTGCATTGCTGATCCTACCAACCTGGCAGGCAACGAACTGAGCATTATCCTGATTCTGCTTTCTGCCGTATTTTTTGCTTTGTATGGTATTGCCGGCCGGAAAAAGAGCCAGCGGTTTGGCGGCATTGCCATGACCAGCTTCAGTTTCCTGTGCGGCAGCCTGGAAATGTTTGTGCTGATTTACCTGACGGAATTGCCCGCAGTGCGGGATTTGCTGCTGGATACCGGCCTGAAGGTCTTTACCCACATTCCCATTATTGCAGGCCTGACCTGGGCCCATATTCCGCCCCTGGCCTATATTGCCGTGATGGTAACCGGTGTAGGCTACGCCAGCTATTTCCTGGCCATGGAATATACCAACCCGGCTACGGCCTCCCTGGCCTTCTACATTAAACCCATTCTGACCTCTTTTATGGCCTGGCTGTTCATCGGTGAACCCATCACCCTGAATATGCAGGTGGGCATCGGTCTGATTCTGTTGGGCTCCTGCTTCTCCCTGGCTTCCAAGCGGAAACAAAGCCTGGCCGCTAAAAAGGCAGCGATGAATACGGAAAATGAGGTGTAACATGAACTTTAAATTTGTGCATAACAATCTGAATGTGCTGGATTTGCAAAAGAGCCTGGCCTTCTATAAGGAAGCCCTGGGCCTGGAAGAAGCCCGGCGGATTGAAGCCCCGGATTTCACCATCGTTTATCTGGGTGACCATACTACCAGCCACCTGCTGGAACTCACCTGGCTCAAAGACCGGAAAGAGCCCTATAATCTGGGAGATAACGAATTCCACCTGGCTTTTGAAACCGATGATTTTGCCGCTGCCCATGCCAAGCATGAGAAAATGGGGTGCATCTGCTTCGAAAACCCGGCTATGGGAATTTATTTTATTACGGACCCGGACAATTACTGGCTGGAAATCCTGCCGCCTAAGAAATAACCATAGGCAAACCTGACCTCCCCAGCCGGATTTGTCCGGCGGGGAGGCCTTTTACTAACCTGAGGAATTTATACATAGCCCTTTTACACTTTTTGGTTTTCCAGGCTTGAGAACGGAAAAAATGTATAGTATAATAACAGGTAAATAACAGATATTAATTTGTTATAACTCCGTGAATTGCCATGGAAAATTGAGAAAGAAGGGATACAATGGGAGAATTTTTAAAAGAGTTTAAAGCATTTGCATTAAGAGGCAACGTAGTTGACATGGCAGTCGGCGTTATCATCGGCGGCGCTTTCGGTAAGATTGTGGCTTCTGCCGTTTCTGATATCATTATGCCTCCTTTGGGTATGTTGATTGGCGGGGTGGATTTCAGCAATCTTTTTATTAATCTGTCCAGCAAGAAAGTGGACACCTTGGCCGAAGCAACTGCAGCCAAACTGCCGGTTATCGCCTATGGCAAATTCCTGACCAACGTCATCGACTTTGTCATTATGGCTTTCGTTATTTTCTGCCTGATCTCTGTACTGAACAAATTCAAGAAAGAAACACCCAAGGCACCCGAAACCCTGTGTCCTTTCTGCAAGATGCCAGTGGATCCCGCAGCAACCCGCTGCCCGCACTGCACCTCTGAAATCCCTCCTCAGGGAAAATAATTACCAAGCGCAATTGGCGCGAAACAATAAGGAGGAAGTTTGGTGAGCGTTTTAGACGTATTGAAGGAACGGGGATATCTGAAACAGATGTCCCATGAAGATGAAATCCGGGAACTGCTGGAAAAGGAAAAAATCACATTCTATATTGGTTTTGACCCCACCGCAGATAGCCTGCACGTAGGTCATTTTATTGCCTTGATGGTAATGGCACATATGCAGCGGGCTGGCCATCGTCCCATCGTCCTGTTGGGCGGCGGTACCGGAATGGTAGGGGACCCCAGCGGCAAGAACGAAATGCGTAAGATGCTGACCCCCGAATTCATTCAGCACAACATTGAATGTTTCAAAAAGCAAATTGCCCGGTTTATTGACCTGTCCGACGGTAAAGCCATTGTGGCCAATAATGCCGACTGGCTGCTGAAGTTAAACTACGTGGATATGCTGCGTTCCGTGGGCGTCCATTTCTCCGTAAACCGTATGCTGGCAGCTGACTGCTACAAGAACAGACTGGCCAGCGACACCGGACTGTCCTTCTTTGAAATGAACTACATGATTATGCAGGCCTATGACTTCTATACCCTGCACAAGAAATATAACTGTGTCATGGAACTGGGCGGCGACGACCAATGGTCCAACATGATTGCCGGCGTGGAACTGATCCGCCGGAAGGACCGTCAGCCGGCCTACTGCATGACCAACACCCTGCTGACCAACAGCCAGGGCCAGAAAATGGGTAAGACCGTAGGCGGCGCCGTATGGTTGGATCCGGAGAAATTCTCCCCCTACGATTTCTACCAATACTGGAGAAACATCGACGACGCCGATGTAGAGAAGTGCCTGAGCCTGCTTACCTTCCTGCCCATGGACGAAGTACGCCGCCTGAGCCACCTGGAAGGCTCCGCCATTAACGAAGCCAAAGTGGTCCTGGCCTACGAAGTGACCAAACTGGTCCACGGTGAAGAAGAAGCCAAGAAAGCCAAGAGTGCTGCAGAAGCCCTGTTCAGCAACGGCGGCAATATGGACAACGTACCCACCATCACCGTTACCGATGACCTCCTGGGCACCAAACTCCTGGACCTTTTGGCAGAACGCAAAGTCATCGCCACCAAGAGTGAAGGCCGCCGGCTGATGCAGCAAAACGGTCTGAGCATTGACGACGTGAAAATTACCGACGTAGAAACCCAGGTTACCCCTGAGCTCTTTGCCGGCAAAGACAGCGTCCTCCTGCGCAAAGGCAAGAAAAAATACTACAGACTCCAAAGAGAGTAGGAGCCAGTATATAAAAAGCGAAACGGGAAGTGCCTGGTGCACTTCCCGTTAAATTTATGCAAAAAAGCGGCTGCTGCATCTCTGCCTGTGGGGCCAAAGAACGCAGCAGGGGCGAAGCCTGGCACCCGGCCAGCGTTTGCAGCTTGGTCCGGCATTATACGGTAAACTATTTTGACCGCTTCCATTCACGTACTATACCTAAATGTGAATTTAACAAATGCTTGTTAAATTCACGACAAAAAGCAAAAATTAACCTTCAGCCATATACAACGTATAAAATATCCATTCTATAGAAGTTTTATATTAATTTACAAAATTTCCAGTAAATAATCTTGTAATTACAAAAATTCGATAACTTAAATTGCTGGTTTGTTCCCCAATTTGTCCATTTTCATCTACATATCGATTTGCAATGACCTGCCTAAGTTTTTCTCAAAACCAGTTAATTCACATATTTGACACATATTAAATCCTTTGCTTTTTCACTTCGAGAGCCCTAAAAACACACCATTTGTTAACCCGTATACGGAAAATGTATACATAACTTTACAACAAATTTTGCATTCTTCTGTTCCCCTTACGCCTTCTGAGAAGCTTTTGGCACCACAGTCAAGACTCTCAAGCTGACGATAATAAAACAAGGGAGTGTGAAAAACGGCTTGCGAACTTGTTTGAGTTCGCAAGCCGTTCTTAACGTTGTTTGTGTAGTAATATTCGAACCTCGGAACTTCCTCAGTCAGCACTATAGGCTGACAGCTCCTTGTTTCACTTTCTTCCTGTGTACTTCCAGATAGAGCAGGGGAGAGTACATTTCTCAGCTGCCAATTTTGCTATCCATTCAGCGCATAACAAACATAAAAACCCATGGAACTCTGAGCGGTACACAAAAACACCTTTCCACAGCCCCAAATTTGCGTTTAGAGCGTTGTTTCACAGAGTTATGTAAATTCCTATTCGTCCCAACGAAAACGCTTCATATCCACGCAGCCGTTGCTTTTGAACTCCACGCCTTCTGCTTCCAGCCGCGAGCGCTGCTCGGTAAAATGGGGAGCCGTGCGTCCTGCTGCATTGACCACCCGGTGGCAGGGATAATGGCCGTAGTACTCTGCCCGGGATAGCACTTTGCCTACCAGCCGGGCATTTTTCTCCCGGCCAATCAGGGCCGCTATCTGTCCATAGGTAGCCACCCGTCCCTCCGGAATTTCTGACACCACCGACAGGATTTCATAGATCAAAGCTTCGTCCAAAACCCGGGACATGGTATCCTTCCCTCCCTTTAGATGATAAAATAGACCATACAGATTACGAACCTTTGAAAGGTCCAAATAGAAGTAACAGGTTAAAATTTTTTTATGTTTTTCCCAATTTGGAAAGAGGGTGAACCTATGGATAAACTGCAAAGGGCCGCCCAGGCCATCAAAAACGCCGACGGCGTATTGGTGGGCATCTCCAGCGGCTTTGCCGAAGCAGAAGGTCTGCACCTGTACGCTGCGGACAAAGAATTTCAGCACCATTTTGGCGATTTCCAGAAGAAGTATGGCATTGGGAACCTTTCCCAGGGTATGAACTATCCCTGGCCCAATGAGCAGGCCAAGTGGCAGTTCTGGTGCCGTTTGATTGACCTGTACTACAACCAGTACAGCCCCAGTACCCTGATGAAGGATCTGAAAGACCTGGTGGGCTACCAAGACCACTTTATTATGACCACCAATGGGGACGGACACCTGGAAAAAGCCGGCTTTTTCCCCAAGAATCTTGACGAAATAGAAGGGAACTGGCTGACCATGCAGTGCTCCCGGGCCTGTCATGAGGAATTATACCCCACGCCGCCCCTGGTGGACAAGCTGCTGGCCGCCAGTTCTCCGGATGGTACCCTGCCCCAGGAACTGCTGCCTCGGTGTCCCCGGTGCGGCGCTCCTATGCAGGTACATATGAATAGGGACGAATACTTTATTCCCAACACCAGCGGGTCCCTGGGCCTCAGCCGCTTTATCCACAATTTCAGCGGCACCCGGCTGGTCATCTTAGAGCTGGGTATCGGCTGGCAGGATCAGCTGCTGAAAGGTCCCCTGATGCAGCTGGCCCAAAACGAGGACAAAGCCGTTTACATAGCAATAAATCAGGGAGAAATCTTCCTGCCCCCTGCCTTGGCCGATAAGTCTATCGGTCTGGATGGCGCGCTGGGTGACATTTTGTCCCAGCTCTGTTTCGCCCTATAATTGCAGGTGGGGAAGAACTTCTCCCTGATTGGTACAGTTTATTTGGTTACGGTGGGGTCAGTCTCAGGAAATCATTTCCTTGGATTCAGAATTGGTAGCATACATACTGTAGCTGTCCAAAATATCCTGCAAGGAAATGTTTTTCATCTTGGCTTCAGCTGCGTTTTGCACTTCATCGTAAGCATCTTGGAGAGCCATCTGAATCTTGGTACCCACTTGGCATTCTGCATTGATGTCCTTGTTCAGGTGGAGCAGGGGCTTTTCGCCTTCCACTGCTTTGTAAATGTCATGCAGGGTAATGTCTTGGGGAGCACGGGTCAATCTGGGGTTGGCAACCCCTTGTTCACCCAGCAGCAGGCCGCCGTGTTTCAATTTCATCATCAATTGCCGTACGAAGGATGGGTTAGTGTGAATGCTTGCCGCAATGTCGCTGCTGGCAAGGCGCATACCCATGTTGCCAGGTAATTGTTCTCTGTGGATTACGATAAAGGCTAAAATGTGGATTGCATCACTTAGACGAGTAGAGTATTTCATGGTAAGAACCCTTCTTTCTTAGAACTTGTATTGATTCCAATTCCTTATGTGTATCTTAGCACCAATTTAACCTTTTGTGTAAATTTTATCTGAGATAATAACAAGTTTGGCATAGTAAAATCGCTGATACAAGCCCGGAGAAGGGGATTCAGTCATTAAACATATATTAATTTGTATGCAAAACTTGAAAGGTGCTAAAAGATTAGACACACCTAAATGTTAGTGCTAAGTTAACATAAAATGGTGAAATACAGAATATCTAGTGGTACTGCCCCCTAAGCTTGCACTAGAATATTCCCTGCGGTACAATAAAAAAGTGCATAGCACGCAGCGGCTATGGTAAAATTTTACCGGAAAGACCGTTGATTCAATAGAATTTGAATGAAGGTGGATTTTGCATGGATAGAAAATGGGTAAGAAATCTGAAAGACTGGCCCGCCATTGAGCCAGAATTTACGGTTTGGGAAAAATATATGTGGGATCATGTAGACTTTGCCCTGACCACCAGCGTTATACATACCAAAGAGCATGCCGAAAGGGTGCTTCTCTTTGCCCTGCTTATGGCCCACAAACTGGGCCTGGATAAAAAGGACCGGGAAGCCCTGTGCCATGCTGCTATTTTTCATGATACCCGGCGTCACGATGATTCCTACGACGTAGGCCACGGTGGACGGGCAGCAGTTCATTATAAAGAATTCTGCCAGGAACATCACCTGGACTACGACCCTAGGACAGCTCTCGTAATGGCCTATCATGACCATCCCGATGCAGAAGGCATTGCCCAGGCGAAAAAAAGCGGCCTGAAAAATGCCGTGCTGCTGTACCAAATTTTCAAAGATGCCGATGGCTTGGATCGGTACCGGCTGGCTCCCCACGGCTTGGATGTCAAGTACCTCCGGACCACCGTATCTCCCAGCTTGGTCCCCTTGGCCAAGCGCATGAATGGGCGGGTATGAAAATAAAGTATATATAGATTAAATTATATTACAAAAGTTTCAGTGTTATGTCAAGACAGGTGATTATAATGAAAACATGTACATTAAATAATGGCGTTGAAATGCCTCTGTTGGGCTTTGGCACTTATCAAACCGCTGGGGACGAATGTGCCCGTTCCGTAGAAACTGCTCTCCAGTGCGGCTATCGGCTCATCGATACCGCTACCCTTTACGAAAATGAAGACCAGGTGGGAGAGGCCATCCGCAAAAGCGGGGTGAATCGGCAGGAGATTTTCCTGGTGACCAAAATCAGTTTCAAAGACTACGAACACACCGTGGACTCCGTAGCTGCTTCCCTGAAGAAATTGGGCACCGATTACCTGGACCTGGTGCTGCTGCACTGGCCCTTTGCCAACTACTACAAAGCCTGGCAGGATCTGGAAAAACTGTATCAGGTTGGCGTAATCCGGGCCATTGGCGTTTCCAATTTTAACCCTGACCGACTGGTGGACCTGATTTCCTACAACAAGGTAGTCCCCGCCGTGAACCAGATTGAAACCCACCTGTACTGCCAGCGCCAGGAGCACCATAAATGGGAAGACCAGTACGGTGTAGCCCATATGGCCTACGCACCCCTGGGCCAGCAGCGGGCCAAGGAAATGTTCACCGAGCCTGCTGTTGCAGCCCTGGCCGCCAAATACCATAAAAGCCCCGCCCAGATTGCCCTCCGGTACCTGATCCAAAATGACGTCATTGTTATCCCCAAATCCACCCACGCAGAGCGCATCCGGGAGAACTTTGCCCTCTTTGACTTTGCCCTTACCCCGGAAGAAATGGAAAGCCTGAGAGCTCTGGACAAAAACCATCCCATGATCGGCACCCCCGATGACCCCAATAAAGTCCTGCATTCCTGTAAGACCTGGGTAGCACACTTCAGTGAATAACTGTAGAGTAGACTTTTCCATAGAAATGAAAAGCTGCTGTAGGCAAGGCAGAAACTGTAGTTGTTAATGGGAATTGATGACTTCCTACACTTTCTACGAAAGTGTAGAGGTGTTTTTAAGAATATATGGGCGGCCAAGCCGCCAAAAGAGTCACTCTGCAAACTGGAGTTAGTACTGCGAAAGGCACAAGTGCACCCTACACTTTCTGCGAAAGACAGCGAATAATTGGGCTGGGAGAATTTCTCTAGAAATGAAAAGCTGCTGTAGGCGGGGCAGAAACTGTAGGTGCTAATGAAATTTGAGGACGTCCTACACTTTCTGCGAAAATGTGCGGTGCTTTTTTAGAATATACGAACCCTTTGGGCGACTTGGCAGGTGCAGCGTGACTTGGCGATTGTGCTGGGAAAGTTTGTTTGCGGGGGTATGAAAAAAATGAAACTTCTATCGTCGCCTGCGGCGACACTTCCTACACGCTTTACGGTCGCATCCAAATGTCAATGCAGTTCCCCGAGGACATTTGGTATATGCGACCTATGTGATAGCCGTCCGTGAGCCGAACCCGCAGGGTGAAGGGGAACGGGGTACGGCGAACCACTCAGGAAGCATTCTATGCCTCTACTGGTCAAAGTGACAGAGAAGGGTAATGCTAGTCTTTACATACCGTGATTTCATCTCAAAACCCGTTTTGCACATGACCAGTATAGGCCTAAGACCGGCCCATCCAAGCGTGGAGGGGCTGTCAGTCCGCAGGACTGACTGAGGAAGTTTTGAGCCTTGGATACGGCCATAACAATCAAAAACGGCTTGCGAACTCTTTTGAGCTCGCAAGCCGTTTTTTTACAGTTCCGTTTTTTAATTCGTTTTTATTTCACGTATTGCAGCACCACACTGGTCCAAAAGGCCGAAATGGGCATTACCACTACCATTGCCGGAATCATATCCGCAATGGGGAACTGTTTTACGTTGATCATTCTAAAGCCTGTTGCCAGTAGCAGCACTCCGCCGCAGGCGGTAAAATCCCCAATCATGGTAGGTGTACAGTAGGGGAAAATGGCGTTGGCCATAAAGAACAGGCAAAGAAAAATCAAGCACTGGGGAATGGCGATAAAGCTGACGATAATTCCCAGTTCACAGGCAAACAGCATGGACGTGGGCAGGTCCATAATGGATTTGGCAATGAGAATGCTGTGGTCCCCGGTCATCCCGGATACCATGCTGCCGTAGATGCCCGTTCCGCTGGCACAAAACAGTACAATCATGGTAATCAGCATACTTTCATAATCGCTGCGGCTCAGGTCACTGTCGCTGTCCTGGGTCCGAGGTCCCGTAATTTTCGTAATCATCTTCTCCAGCTGCCGGGCTCCTGCCGTAATTTTTCCGTCCAGCCGGATATTCAGGCCAATAATGGTTCCGGCAATTACCGCCAGGATTACCACCGGCATATTCTGCATCTTCATCATGGAACCGATGCCCATGGTCATGGCACAGGCACCAAAAATCGTGGTCAGCTTTTCCTTGAACGTGTCGCTGAGCCGCTGGCCCGCCACATTGCCCAAAAGGCCCCCGATGACCACCGCCAGCGCATTGATAATAACTCCAATTGGCATAACAACATTTCCCCTCTACCGTAAAATATAGATAAATCAATGCCTGTTCCTGCCGCTTTTTTACGGATACCGACTTGAAAACAGACAATACTTAATTTTACCATATTTAAGTTTATTTATGAATACAAATTAGCATACAAATACAGCAGTTTAGATATTTTCAGAAAGCTTTCTGGCAAAAAGGCAGCCCCCCAGTGCAAATTCTCCACTGGGGGACTGCCTTTTCCAATTTCTTTGCTTAAAACAAACTGATTTCTGTATCCAGCCAGCTTTTCTGTTCCGCCTGGTGCACCCGGTCCCCTTCCTCCTTGTGACCAATCAGCAGGGCAGAGTAGGGGTCGTGCCGCTTCCAATTTCGCAGCACGCCTTCCCGGTCGTAATTGGCATAACAATAGATGCAGCAATGGGGGCAGGTGTTGTACGCCCCAATATCGGCACCCAAAAGACAATTGCACCCTTCCCGGGCCGGCTTGCCCTTGGGTACATTTAACCGGCAGCCCAGGGCTCGCTCCAGCACTGCCTGGGACAAACAGCCAGTGGTGTCCACATTGTCTCCAGCCAGGGCAGGGGACTCCAGACACAGGTACAGCTTCATTCCATTATCCTTGGCAATGGCCGCCAGGGCCCGGGTCAGCTCTTGCTGCTGGGCCGCAGGCACTGCCTGGACCTGGGGAAAGTTCCGCTTGGTCTTTTCATATAGGTCGATAAAACTGATTACCACCTGGTGGGTATACCCCTTGAAACGCTCTGCCATAAACTTGAACGCCTTCAGATGGAACTCTGGGGTGTAACGCCCCAAAAGGAAAATCGGATCATACCGCCAGCCAATGCAGTCCGGTCCTACCCGCTTGGACAATTCCCGGAAGCTCAGCATAATCTGCTTCTTGTCCGGCAGCCGAGGCTCTATTTCCCGGCCATAGGGAGTCAGCGTCACGTGCCAAAAGGTCTTGTACGCTTCTAGCTCCTTCCAGCGCTCAAACATGGGCCGAGGATTCTTGGTGCAGAACACAATACAGTCAATCAGCTCCGGCCGCAGTTCGTACCGGGTAATCTGGCTGGGATTGTAGGGATTTCGGGCCAGCACATAGCCTGCTTCCAGCCGGTTGTAGAACCAATTGCTGTAGAATGCTGGAATATCAGTCCGGCTGCCCGTATTGAGAATCATACCTCCTCCTTAGGGGCAGCTGCGGCAGGGGAGGGGGCTTTCTCGCCGGTTCCAGGTCCTTTGCCCGGATTTTCCTTGTGACCGGACACTGTTACCAGCTGCGCCTCCGGAGGATTTTTCCGGTATTGCAGGGGCGTGATGCCAAACTGCTTCTTGAATATATCAATATAGTAGCTGGTGGAACTGAAACCGCAGCCATAGGCAATATCGCTGATGGGTTCATCCGTATTCAGCAGTCGGGGAATGCTTTGTTCCAGCCGGAAATTGCGCAGGTAGGAGAAAATCGATTCTCCGGTGAAGCGCTTGAAAATCCGGCAGCACTCACTTTCCGTATAGGATGCATAATCCGACAGCTCCGCCAGTGTCACCTTTTCCCCGTAGTGGGCTGCCATGTAGCTGAGCATCTTCTGGATGGCCCCATTGGCGTGGGTGCGGCGCAGCCCATTCTGTCGTGCCGTCCGGTGTGCCAAAATCCCCGCCACCAGAACGTACAGCCGGGACAAAATCAGCAGCTCATAGGCTTCGGGCTTTTCCTCGCTGAGCTGATACACCTGCTCAATCTGGTCCAGCAGTTCCCGTTCCCAGGGCACCTGCCGCTGCAGCACCTGGTAAACCAGTGTGGGGTCGGCCAGCGCAGGCAGCAGGTATTTCTGCTCCATCACCGAGCCGGCAAAACCGCTGAGCAGCTGGGGCGCAATATCCAGGCAAATGTAGGAACTGTCCGGGTCCTTCACCGGCCGGGCCATGTGCAGATAGCCCGAGTTGATGAAAAGGCCTTCCCCCTTGCTCAGTACAAACCGTTCTTCATTGACAAAAAACAATACCTGACCCCGTACCACCAGACAGAACTGAAGTTCCTCGTTCCAGTGGAGAGGCGTGTAGCCAAGCACATTCTGGCTCAGCACCGAATAGTAGATGGCCAGGGGAAAATCCGGAGTACCCGGCCGCGTTATCTCCCGCTGCCCGGCATCCAAAGGGATATCATAAATCTGCATGGGATCACCTCCAAGGCATTGCAGACTGTATATTTTGATAATTTATGAACCATTGCGCAGTACTTTACAGCATTAATTCGCTGTCTGCTTGCTTTCAGTATAACAAACCATCGCCTGCCTGTACAGGGCATAACGCAAAATAGCGATATTTTTCGCTGAAATCCGGGTATCTCTAACCCCGCCGAAAACCTATAATAAAGGCAACAAACAAGCTTGCAGTACAAGGAGGAAAATACTATGAATATCAATGGCAAACGGCTTTTAGACACAATTTTCACCCTGGGCAAGATCGGCATCGATGCGGAAGGCAAGCGTACCCGCCTGGCAGCCTCGGACACCAACAAAGCAGGCAGGGACTATGTGGTTTCCCTGATGAAGGAACTGGACCTGAAAGTAGTGGTGGACCACATCGGGAACATCTTTGGTATTTGGGAAACCCCCGAAAACAAAACAGAGCAGCCCTTTATGGTAGGCTCCCATATTGATACCGTCATCAACGCCGGCCAATATGACGGCTGCCTGGGCGTACTCTCCGGCCTGGAAGCCATCCGTACCCTGAAAGAAAATAATGTAAAGACCAAACGCCCCCTGATTGTAGGCGTCTTCACCAACGAAGAAGGTGTCCGCTATACCCCGGATATGATGGGATCTTTGGTGTACGCCGGTGGCATGAGCGCCAAAGAAGCCCTGGCTGCCGTAGGCACTGACGGCACCATCCTGGGGGACGAACTGAAACGCATTGGCTATGCCGGCACCGTTGAACCCGGTTTCGTTACCCCCTGTGCTTTTGTGGAACTCCACATTGAACAAGGACCCATTCTGGACGTAGAAGGCATCAACATTGGCGCCGTAGAAAACCTTCAGGGTATCCATTGGCAGCAGGTCACCATTGAAGGTGCTGCCAACCATGCCGGTACTACACCTACCAAACTGCGGAAGGATGCAGGCCTGGCAGCCGCCAAAGTCAACGTCTTTGCCCGGCAGCTGGTAGAGAAATCCGGTGGTGTGTGCACTGTAGGCACCATTGCCTTCAGCCCCAACGCCGTAAACGTCATTCCCTCCAAGGCTGTTTTCACCGTTGACCTGCGCAACCCCGATAAAGCCAAACTGGATCAGGATGAAATCACCCTGGCTAACTATCTGAAAGAACTGGAACAAACTGACGGCGTGAAAATTACCACCCGCCGCATGACCTGCTTTGACCCGGTGCCCTTCGATAAAGAAATCTGCAATACCATCGAAGCCGCAGCCAAAAAACGCGGCCTTACCGTTAAACGCATGACCTCCGGCGCTGGCCAAGACGCCCAAATGATGGCCAGAATCTGTCCTACCGCCATGATTTTCGTCCCCAGCATCAATGGTATTAGTCATAACCCCAAAGAATATACGCCGGACCAGGACGTGGAAAACGGTGCCAACGTCTTCCTGGACGTCATCGAACAGTATACCAAATAACCTGTCCTCCCAAACGCTGGAAAACCAGCAGCAAAAACGGCTGTGAAAAAATGGCTTGCGAATTCAAACTAGTTCGTAAGCCATTTTTATTGTTCGGTATAGCTGTATCTATGTCTCAAAACTTCCTCAGTCAGCCCTACGTGCTGACAGCCCCTTAGTGGTTCGCATTGTGCCAATCAGCTTCGCTCCTTGAGCTCGCTTCTTGGAATGCTATCACATGGCTCACATGAACCAAGAGCATTTTGAACCACGGACATGCTCTTGGATGTGAGCGCAACGCTTTGAAGGGGTCGGTCATGTCCAAGCGGTTTCACTTCTCCCCAATACTAATGCTACAGATTAGTTAGTAGCTGACCAGTAGCGGTTCGAAAGCCTTCTGCAAGCGTGGTGTGCTCCCCGTCAAGTAGACAGTTCCTAATAATATAAACCTCTACGCCGCCATTTGGTAGCTATTATGTTTTTGCATAGGGGTCAAACGGCCCAAATTCCGCTGCAAACGGCCACTGTTGTAATACTCCATGTAGTTATTAATCATCGTTACCAAAGCTTTACGGCTGTCGAAGTCACGAGTATAGTACCGTTCTCTTTTCAGCATGCCCCAGAAGCCTTCCATCGGGCCATTATCAATGCATTTTCCTATCCGTGACATACTCTGCGTCATACCAGCATCTAGAATCATCTTGCGGAAATCCCTGCAGGTGTATTGGAATCCCCGGTCAGAGTGAAACAGGGGATGCGCGCCAGGGTTTTTCAACAATGCCTTATTGAAGGTATTGAATACCAAATTTTTATCGTTCCGGTTGCTTATCACATAGGAAACAATTCGTCTGTCATACAGGTCAATAATCGCGCTCAGATATACCTTATGCACAACTACCCCCTCATAGTAGTGAAATTCTGAGACGTCAGTACACCATTTCTGGTTAGGGGCATCGGCTTTAAATTCCCTATTCAAGATATTTTCTGCAATGTATGCAGGATCTATTGCACGCTGGGTGCAGCCCTTAGGGGCATATTTAATCGTAGACTTTATATTTATCACTCGACAAAGATGAAGAACGCGACCGTCACCAATTGCTATTGGTTTCGTGTCAGGATAGATCTTCTTATTTGGGGCTCGTAAGTCATCAGCTATTCGTCTGTACCCTTTAGCTGGGTCAGCCTTGTATATCTCTTCTATTCTTTTAGCAATTTCCTTGTCGTCAATTTCGCGTGCTGAAGGCTCTCTATGAAGCCATTTGTAGTAGCCGGCCCGGGACACTTTTCCCAATTTGCACAGGCCAAGAATAGGGTAATTCTTTTCAGCGTGCAGTTCTTTAATGGCTTCATAAATGGCTCCATATCTTATTTGTGTGAATCCCGCCTCCTTTCCACAATATCGAGTTTTTTTAGGAAATCAATCTCCATATCCTTGGCTTTGAGTTTTGCATTAGCCAGTTTGAGTTCAGCTTTCATACACTCATATTCTGTAGGGGCTTCTTCAGGGACTTCTACTGGCTTCCTGTGTCCGCGCCCATCTATGAGTCCTTCGGTATTGTACTTATTATATTTTAAGACGTAATTTCTGACTTGCTGGTAGGAAACCTTAAACTTTTCAGCGGTTTCATGGTAAGCATTCCCGTTTTCAATGCAGTATTTTACGATTTCAACGCGCTCGTCAAAGGTCGTTTGTCTAGCTTTAGTCATGATCTTGGCACCTCCAGTACCCGAACTTTTTAGTTCCTCATGACTATTATACTTCTTTAACCAGTCTCTGATTTGACGAGAACTTTTTAATCCGTATTTTTGTACCAGCTGGGACATAGTCGTTTCGCCCTTAAGATATTCCTCTACGCATTGGATCTTAAGATCAGCAGAATAACTTTTAACCTGTCTTTTGTTAAATACCTCAGGACCATTTCCTATATATTCATCTACCCAATACTGTACTGCTTTCCAGTGAACCCCTAACCTTTTTGCAGAAACCATTGGTGATTCTTCATGAGCAAGAACAGCTTTGACAGCCTTTAATTTATCCTCTGCACTGACTTTCGATATAGACATTTTACATACTCTCCTTTCAACGAATCCAGGAGGTTTAACTATATGCCAGTCTACTTTATTCATAGCATACCAGCGTGGAGAAGGTGTCGCCGGAAGGCGACGGATGAGGTTTAAACCCCACATTTACGGCTACATTTTAACAAACTTCCTCAGTCAGGCCTGCGGACTGACAGCTCCTTCAACGCTTTGCGGCCGCATCCAAACAGCCCGACAAATTCTGCAAGTGGCTGTTTGGTCAATAAGGCCCATGCGATAGCTGCCCAGGAATTGAGCCTGCAAGGCGAAAATGACTGGCTAACAGCGAACCGCTCAGGAAGTGTCGCCAAAGGCGACGATAGAAGTTTTATTTTTTCACAACCTCGTTTTTTATATGCACCAAGTCTTCCGAAAAACTCCGCCTAAAATTGGTCACGAATTCCAACACGGGTCCGTATATGCTCCTTACGCTGCCCTAATTACACATTGACATTCATCAATCTATGCTGTATCCTACACATAGATAATCATCAATCTGTATAAGGAGACTATTATGAATTCCATAGACGTAGCACTAATCTGCAAAGCCCTGTCCGACAGCAACCGGCTCCAAATTGTCCAAATGCTGGCCGACGGCGAAAAATGCGGCTGCAAGCTGCTGGAAGCCTTTTCCATTACCCAGCCCACCCTGTCCCACCATATGCGCATCTTGTGCGAATGCGGCTTGGTCCAGGCCAGGAAAGAAGGGAAGTGGCAGCACTATTCCCTGAACTGCGCCACCCTGCGCAATTTCCAGGCCTTCATTGCCCAGTTATCCTGCTGTACTTGCGGCACTGAACCCACGGAGGGGTAGACCATGTGGGCTTTTCTGCAAAATCAAGTCCTGGGCATGGCTTGGCTCCAGGAGCTGTACAAACTCCTTTTGGTGCAGGCCGGCGTTCCGGTGGACAGTCGACTGGGCGGCAGCCTATTGTTCTTTCTGTTTGATGTAACCAAAATCACCCTTCTGCTGTGCGTACTGATTTTCAGTATTTCCTACATTCAGAGCTTCTTTCCCCCTGAACGCAGCCGGAACATCATGACCCGGTTCCACGGTGTCTGGGCCAACTGCGCCGCCGCTCTTTTGGGTACCGTCACACCCTTTTGTTCCTGCTCGTCCATTCCATTGTTCATGGGCTTTACCAGCGCAGGCTTGCCTCTGGGCGTGACCTTTTCCTTCCTGATTTCCTCTCCCATGGTGGATCTGGGCAGTCTGGTGCTTCTGATGAGCATCTTTGGTCCTAAAGTAGCCGTAATCTACGTGGGTCTGGGATTGGTGGTGGCCGTACTGGGCGGCAGCCTGATAGAACGGCTGCACCTGGAGGACCAGGTGGAAGACTTTATCCGTCAGGCCCAACTGGGCGTCGGTGCAGACGCACCCGCCTTGACCACCCGGGACCGTCTCCAGTACGCACAGGAACAGGTCAGCGGCACCTTTCGCAAAGTCTTTCCCTATATTCTAGTGGGCGTGGGCATCGGTGCAGTGATCCACAACTGGATTCCTGCCCACCTGGTGGCCGGCGTCCTGGGCAGCGACAACCCCTTTGGCGTGGTCCTGTCCACCCTGGTGGGCGTCCCCATGTATGCGGACATCTTTGGCACCATACCCATCGCTGAAGCCCTGCTGTCCAAAGGCGCCAGACTGGGGGCCGTCCTGAGTTTCATGATGGGCGTTACCACCTTGTCCGTGCCGTCCCTGATTCTCTTGCGCAAAGCCGTAAAGCCCAAGCTCCTGGGCGTCTTTACCGCCATCTGCACCACTGGCATCATCGCCGTAGGGTACATCTTCAACTTCCTGCACGGCTGGATTTTATAAATAAAGAAATTGGAGGAGGCAATACCATGGGATTATTTTCCAGAAAAAAGACTGAAACTAAGGCAGCTAGCCCCGCATCAGGGCGCATCAAGGTTCTGGGCAGCGGCTGCGCCAAATGCCATGAACTGGCAGACCATACCCAAGAAGCCCTGAACGCCCTGCATATCCAAGATGGGGTAGAGCACGTGACCGATTTTGCCAAGATTGCCAGCTACGGGGTAATGAGCACCCCCGCCCTGGTGGTGGATGAAAAAGTCGTCAGCAGCGGCCGGGTTCTTACCACTGATGAAGTGAAGAAACTTCTGCAAAAATAAAATTCAGGAAAATAGGTCATAAAATAAAGAAGACTTGCGAACTCACCTTTAGGAGCCCGTAAGTCTTCTTTTTGTTCTTCCTATACCGCTTTTTCCAATTCTTGAGGGCAGCCGTCCTTGCTGGCGCCCAGTTCCCAGTTTTTTCGGTACTGCAAAGGCGTCTGCCCCAGCAGACTTTTGAAGCACTTGATAAAATAGCTGGCCGAGCAGAACCCGGTTTCATAGGCCACCTGGCTGATGCTGTGGTTCCCTTGGCGCAGCAGTTCTGCTGCTCGTTCCAGCCGGTACACATTCAAATACTGGTAAATGGTTTCGTTCAGGGCACTTTTAAACATCCGGCAGCATTCCGCCCCGCTGTAGTTTACTGCTGCCCCAATATCGTCCATGGTGAAGTTTTCGCTATAATGCTTCGCAATATAATCCAGGATTTCCCGTACTACCAGCTGGTGCCGCTGCACGGACGTTTTTTGCACTGCCGGAGTTTGGGTATTTTCTACCAGCTGCGACCAGCACTGGAGCAGCAGGCTTACCACTGACAGCTCATAGCCCGAGCGTTGGTCCCGGTAGGCAGCATACAGCACCCGCAGTTTGTCCAAGATAGCCTTCTGCCAGGGTATTTCTGGCTCCAGGGGCAGAGCTGTAAAATCCGGATTCTCTAGCAGCGGCTTTACGTATTTTTTCTCCAGCTGCGAACCCCTAAATAGGCTCAACAGCCGGGGAGAGAAGTCAAAACAAAGATAAACCCCTTTTCCCGGGCGGCGGGATCTTGCCATATGCAGACGACGGGCGTTGATAAGAATGCCGCTGCCCGCTGCCAGAGTGTACTCACTGTGATCCACTGAAAAGGTCACTGGCCCCTCCAGCACCAGGCAGTACTGCAATTCGTTGTGCCAATGCCAGTTCACAAAGCCCAGGGTCTTTTTGTGCAGGATGTCATAGTAGGCTGCAAAAGGAAACGAAAAACTGCCGTGGGACGTCAGCTCCCGTTGGGAGTGATCCACTGCCACATCCACAATCTGCTGCTGAACCAACCAATCTTCTTCCATAGAGATGACCTCCTGCAAGTTATATTAACGAACGTTTAAATGATTATACTACATAATGTTCTAAAATTGAATAGCGGAAATGATATCTGCTTGAGCACAATACAATGATATTTTGCCACAATGGATTGGTATATCTTTTTCTGATAATTGGCTATAATCAAGCTGTAAGAAAACTTCCGGAAGAGTTTTGTGAAATACGGCATTAGTCAAGAATCGCTTTGTACCAAGCTAAACCTATTTAAAAGCAAGGGGAGAGAGCATTATGGAATTTATTCGTTTCTTGAACAGCATTTTCTGGGGCTGGCTGGTGGCCGGCATCCTGCTTTGCACCGGAGTATTTTTCACCTTGAAGCTTCACTTTCCACAAGTTCGTTATTTTACTAGATTGTTCGGAAATCTGAAGGAAAGCATGACCAGTGGGTCCAAAGAACCTGGCAGCGTCACCGGCTTCAGCGCCCTGTGCGCAGCGGTAGGCGGCCAGGTGGGCACCGGTTCCCTGGTAGGCGTAGCCACAGCCCTGGCTTCCGGCGGTCCCGGCGCCATTTTCTGGATGTGGATGACCGCCGTCCTGGGTATGCCCATCAGCTTTACCGAAGCGGTACTGGCTCAGCTGTTCCGGGAAAAGAATCCCGACGGCACCTACCGGGGCGGTCCCGCCTATTATATGGAAAAGGGTTTGCACAATCACCTGCTGTCCGTGCTGTTTTCCATCAGCATCCTGATAGGCATCGGCATTTTCTACTGCATGATCCAGAGCAACTCCATCTCCGCAGCCCTTACCGGCGTGGTGGACGTATCCCCGTTTTTTGCCGGCGTCTGCCTCCTGATTCTGGTAGCCTTGGTTATCTTTGGCGGCATCAAACGCCTGGCCGAAGTGGCTTCCCTGATTGTACCTTTTATGGCCCTGGGCTATTTGGCCATGGCCCTGTACGTAGTATTGACCCACTTTTCCATGCTGCCCGGCATGCTTGAAACTATATTTAAATCCGCCTTCAGCCTGCACTCTGCAGCAGGCGGCGTGGCCGGCTATACCATGAAAGAAGCCTTCCGCTATGGCGTAGCCCGGGGACTGTTCTCCAATGACGCCGGCAACGGCACCGCTCCCAGTATGCACGCCACCGCCGTGGTGCCCCATCCTGTGAACCAGGGCTTTGCCGCCATGCTGGGCACCTTTATCACCACCATCATCATTTGCAGCTGCACTGCTTTCTGCATTCTCCTGTCCGGGCAATTGGGCACCGGCGAAACCGGTATCGCCCTGACCCAGGTAGCCTTTGAAAGCAATCTGGGCACCGTGGGCCGCTGGATTGTGTTCCTGGCCATGTTCCTGTTTGGCTTTACCACCCTTTTGGCCGACATCTACTACGGTGAAGTGAACCTGATGCACCTGATCAAATCTCCCAAAGCCATCCAAGCCTACCGCCTCCTGTGCTGCGTTCTGATTATCGTAGGCGCCGTAGCTCCCGTGCCTGTAGTTTGGGAACTGGTGGACTTTGTCAGCGCCTTCCTGGTTTTCTTTAACGTCATCGCTCTGATTGGCTTGTCCAAGTACGTGGTTTATATCCTGAAGGACTACGCTGCCCAGTGGGCCAAGGGCAAGAAACCCTACTGGCAGCCAGACCGGGACATCTCCCAAATGGACCTGACCAGAAGTTCTGACGAGCAATAGCAGGAATAAAAAGCATTTTAGCCGAAGAGTGGAGGAGAATACACTGGTTATCCCAGTGGATCAACTAGCTAAACACCGCTGAGCCTCGCAGAAAAAATGAGGAAAATTGTGTCTTATAACGTGAATGAAAGGACTTGATTCTATGCCAAACAACAAGCTTTCTTTTCGTGATCAACTGATTGCCTGGCGGCATTACCTCCATCAGCATCCGGAAACCGCCTTTGAGGAAAAGACCGCCTCCAAACTGGTGGCCGAGGAAATGCGGGGAATGGGCATTGACGTAGCAGAGGGCATTGGCGGCACCGGCGTGGTAGGTACCCTGAAAGTAGGGGACGGCACCGGCTGCATCGGCATCCGGGCCGATATGGACGCCCTGAACATCCAGGAGTGCAGCCAGCACGACCACGTGTCCCAGAATCCTGGCAAAATGCACGGCTGCGGCCACGATGGCCACACCGTCACTCTCCTGGGAGCCGCCAAGCTCCTCAGTGAACGGAAAAATTTCAACGGCACCGTCCGTTTCATTTTCCAGCCTGCTGAAGAACCGGGGCACGGCGCCCAGGCCATGCTTGACGACGGGCTGTTCGAGCGTTTTCCCATCCAAGAAATCTACGGTCTCCACAACGCTCCGTTCCTGCCTGCCGGTACCCTGCATACCCGGGTAGGGGGTATGGCCGCCAGCGAAGATGATTTCACCTTCAAGATTACCGGCAAGGGCGGACACGCTTCCAGCCCCCACGAGGGCAATGACCCCCTGGCCTCCTTTGCAGAAATTTACCTGGCGCTTCAGACCATCGTGTCCCGGAATGCCACACCTGTGCGGCCCGTGGTGGTTTCCTGCACGGAAATCGAAACCGACGGTGCCCACAACGCCATTCCCACCCACGTTGAAGTCCGCGGTGATGCCCGGACCACCACGCCCGAGGACCAGGCCCTGGTGGAACGCCGGATGCGGGAAATCGTGGAAGGCGTCTGCGCCATGAACCACGCCGGCTGCGAATTTCTCTATACCCACGAATTCTACCCTGTGGTCAATGACCCGGCCTGCGTAGCTGCCGCCGTAAAGGCTGCTCAAGCTGCTGTAGGGGAGGACAAGGTCAACGGCAATTGCGACCCCTGGATGGCCAGTGAAGACTTTGCCGCTTTTTTGAAGAAGGTTCCCGGCTGCTTCCTGCTTCTGGGCAGCGGTAAAAATGCCGCGGGCAATGTATCCCTGCACCAAAACATCTTCGATTATAACGACGATATCCTGACCACCGGCGCCGAATTTTGGGCTGAACTGGTCAAGGAACGCCTGGCTAAATAAGGAGGACCACCCATGCAAGAAACCATCAAAGAAACAACCCTGCTCCATACTGGCAAGGAAACCGGTGCCTATGACGCCGCCTTCGCAGCTGACAAGGCCAGAATCTCCCGGCACTTTCACCAAAGCATTCCCGGCTACGCCCCCACGCCCCTGGTGGAGCTCAAGGCCGCAGCCCAGCATTTTGGCATCGCCGCCCTTTATGTCAAGGACGAAAGCAAACGCTTTGGCCTCAACGCCTTTAAGGGCCTGGGCGGCAGCTTCTGCATTGCCAGCTACCTGGCGGACAAACTGGGCCTGAATATTGAAGAACTTACCTTCGAGACCCTGCAGCAGCCTGCTATTCATGACAAAATCAAGGACTTAACCTTTGTGACCGCTACCGACGGCAACCACGGCCGGGGTATCGCTTGGACCGCCCACGCCCTGGGCGTCAAAAGCCTAGTCTTTATGCCCAAGGGCAGCGCTCCCGAACGCCTCCATAATATCCAGGCCCTGGGCAGCGATGCTTCCATTACCGATATGAATTACGACGATACAGTGCGCCACGCTTCCAAAGTGGCGGAAGAACATGGCTGGCCCCTGGTCCAGGACACCTCCTGGCCCGGCTACGAAACCATTCCCACCTGGATCATGCAGGGATACCTGACCATGGCTTTGGAAGCTGCCGAAGCCCTGCCCCAGGCACCTACCCATATCTTCCTGCAAGCAGGGGTAGGGGCCATGTCCGGCGCCCTGACCGGCTTCTTTGCCGACTACTACAAGGGCCAGAAACCCATCATCACCATCGTGGAGCCCAATAAAGCCGACTGCATCTATCGCACCGCTTTGGCCCACGACGGCAAGCTCCATAACGTGACCGGCAGTCTCAGCACCATTATGGCTGGCCTGGCCTGCGGAGAACCCTGCGGCATTGGCTGGGCCGAACTGGAAGCCCACGCCGAACACTTTATCTCCATGCCCGACTACGTGGCTGCCAAAGGCATGCGTATCCTGGGGAATCCTCTGCCCGGGGACGAAAAAGTCATCTCCGGCGAAAGCGGCGCTGCCACCAGCGGCTTCGTTTTTGAACTTTTGGATAACGCGTCTCTTAATGAACTTCGGGACAAATTGGGCATCACCAAAGACTCCCGCATCCTGTGCTTCTCCACAGAAGGGGATACCGACAAAGAAAACTATCGCCGCATTGTCTGGGACGGCACACACCCCAGCTTCTAAAAGCAATTCTTGTGTTGCCCCAGACGCAAATTTTATTAGCCAAACCGGGGGAAAGCCAGCCGGAACCCTGCCCGCAGCAGCTTCTCGTGACTTTCCCCCAAATACACCCTCATACAAAAGGCTATAAAGTCCAAAAAACGACTTGTTCACCCAGCCAGGCTGAACAAGCCGTTTTTTGTTGGGAGAAAAGAATTCTCTGGCCCCCAGGCCCTGCTGAACGCTGTCGAAAAGCCTGGCAGCAGGCCTTCCCAAGTTTCCCCGAAGGGCTCAGATATTCCTCCCCAAGACACCACTACAATTTATTCGAAGAGGGCCCGGATATTCCAAAAGCATCTCCATGGTTTCCCCCGAAGGGGCATATATTCCCCAAAACACCACTACAATTTATTCGAAGGGAGCCTGGATATTCCCAAAAGCACTTCACCGGTTTCCCCGCAGGGGCATATATTACCAAAAACACCTCCACACTTTTCAACGAAAAGTGTGGTAATTCTTCCTTATTCAGCAAATTCTCCCTTACTTTTTTAGCAAGCCTTCATTACCTGATCTAGTTTAAAGTTTTCACTTATTCTTATATTGACAAGATGTCAATATGGTATTATACTCATACTGACAAAACGTCAAATAAACTTCAAGGAGGCGAGTACCATGGCCAGGATGCCCCGCAGCATCTGTGAACAGCGGCCCCAGGAAATCGTAGCAGCCTGCCGGAAACTATACCAGCGGCTGAGCTTCCAAGAAATCACCCTGGGAGAAATCAGCAAGGAGACCAGCATCTCCCGGCCTTCTATCTACAACTATTTCCATTCCAAAGAAGAAATTTTCCTGGCCCTGCTCCAGGAAGAATATGAATTGTGGACCGCAGATCTTACCCAAAGCTTTGCCAAGCACCCTGCTTTGACAGCCCAGGAATACGCCGCACTGGTAGGCCAATCCCTGGAAAAGCGCATTACCCTGCTTAAAATCCAGTGCATGAATCTGTACGAAATCGAGGAGCACAGCCGGTTGGAATGCCTGGTGGAATTCAAAAAATCCTATCAGCATACCCTGAGCACGGTAGAGAAGAGCCTGGAAAAATTCTTTCCTGCCATGACTCCTCAGGACCGGGAGAACTTCCTGTATCTGTTCTTTCCGTTCTTATACGGCCTGTATCCCTATGTGTATCCTACAACCCAGCAGCAAGAAGCCATGGAACGCGCCCACATCCAGCTCTCTCCCCAGAAAGTATCGGATTTGGCTGCGCTGTGCCTGCTGAAACTGCTTCCCAATTAAGGAGGAACTTTCCATGAAAAAAGATTTAGGCAATCTCTTGGCCCTGTATCCCACTCCCGTGACCATTGTCGGCGCCCTGGTGGACGGCAAACCCAACTGGATGGAAGTGGCCCACGTGGGCATCATCGGCCACGACCGGGTAACCATTTCCTGCGTCACCAGCCACTATACCAACAAGGGTATCCATGCAGCTGGCCTTTGCACCCTGAACCTGGTAAACCAGGACCTGCTGCAAAAAGCTGACTACGTAGGCACCGTCAGCGGCAAAGATACGGATAAATCCCAGGTCTTTGCCTGGAGCAAGGGCCAGGCCGGTGCCCCCGTCATTGACGCTTCCCCCCTGGTGCTGGAATGTCAGGTGGACGACGTGTACAACACCCCCAATTTTGAAACCTTTATCCTGAAAATCCTCCACACCTACGTGGAAGAAGATATGCTGAACGAAAACGGCAAGCCTGATTACGCCAAAATCAGCCCCGTACTCTTTGAGTTCCCCAACTACCAGTACTTGTCCACCGGCAAAGTGGTGGGCCACTGCCGCAAAATGAATCAGTAGACCGCCTGGAGCGGGGGAGCCAGCCAGCGCCGGCTTCCCTTGAATCTATTTCTCAATTTGTGTCCTACATTCTTAGTCATTGGAAGGAGATTTTAGCATGAGTACTGTAGTAACCTATTTTTCTGCCAGCGGTGTTACCCGCAATAAGGCTCAGCAACTGGCCAAAGTGGCCAAAGCCGACCTGTATGAAATCAAGCCCGCCGTGGCCTACACCAGTGCCGACCTGAACTGGATGGACAAAAAGAGCAGAAGCACCCTGGAATCCCAGGACCCCAGCTCCCGTCCTGCACTGGCCGACAAGAAACCCAACCTGGACAAATACGATACTGTCTATATCGGCTTCCCCATCTGGTGGTACACCGCCCCGAAAATCATCAACACCTTTATCGAGGCAGCCAACCTGACCGGCAAGAAAATCTACCTGTTTGCCACCTCCGGCGGCAGCGGCATCGACAAATCCATTAAAGATTTGAAGGCCCAGTACAAAAACCTAAACATTGTGGGCGGCAAAATGCTCAACGGCAAAGTTACCGACCTGGCCTAAGGCAAATAGAAACGAAACACCCTGAACCAAGGAAAAACCTCGGTCCAGGGTCTTTTTGTATGGAGGAAAGGCCTTGCCAGGGAAGCGGCGGCAAAACAGGCACTGCACCATTTAACTGTATCATTAAATAGTGTATATAAACTGTTCTAATTAAACAATCCTAACATGATATAATACAATATATATGTTGTTTTCTGCCCTTTTCACCGGGCTTCAACGGGGAGTTCACTTACTGCAAGGGGCAGCGGAAGTGGGATCATACAGAGGAGGCTGCAATAATGAAAAGGAGAAACGTCGGCAAAAAACTGCGCTATGGCTGCGTCACCCTGTGGGGCCTGTCCGCCCTGCTGGCTCTGTGTCTGCCGGCCCAGCCGGCCAGGGCAGAAGAAGTGGTAAGCGATAAGACGAATACCACCGCTATCTATGTAGGGAATAAAACGAAAACTGCCAGCGGCAATACCCTGACTATCAATAACAGTGTCGCAGGCGGCGCCGTAGCAGGCTCTACCATTCCTGAGGAAATGCTCAGTGCGGGTACAGCCATTACCAGTTCAGATGCTGAAACCATCGAAACGGGTACGACAGGAACCGTGACAGGCAATACTCTGACCTTGAATAATACAAAGGAAGGAAGCAGTCCGCTTGTTTCAAATTGGCTTGCAGGCGGGTTAGCCATGACCAAAACAGTGAACCAAAACCAGGTGAATGTTAACCTGCCCAATGCTCAGAGGGTTTCCTATCCGGTAGGAATTACAAACGATGTTTTTGGCGGCTTTACCGTTACAGGGGATGCCACGAACAATATTGCTACCCTTACGGGAGTTTCGAGCCTTGGGGGAGACAATGATGACCATGTCGCACAAAATTTTTACGGCGGTTATTCCTATACGGGTACTGTCTCTGACAATACGGTAAATATAAATGGAGGCAAGTTTGGCGGTACCATTTATGGCGGAGCCCAAGGGGTGTTGAATAATCAATATAACTTACCGCAATCTATGAACGATTATTTCTCACAGTATGCAGAAGGCCTTTCGTTTACATCCACCGGCGATGTAAAGAATAATAAAGTCTTTATCACGGCTGGCGGCAATCAGTCACAATTTGGCAACAACGGCACGGTTTATGGCGGCCTCATTGAGGCAAATCTCCCCACTGCTGGAAATACTACAAAGTTTGGCAACGTGTATGATAACACCGTAACCATCTCCGGCACAGGCATGGCTAACAAGGTCTATGGCGGCGCGTTTATAACGTCCAGCAGCGAAAACGGTGATGCGCTCCAAATGGGTTCGGTAACCTATAACCATGTGGATATTTTAGATGGCGGCTATGGTGAGGTTGTCGCCGGCGGGTACTATGCCATAAACGGCACCACTGTCGCGGACCTGGAAAATAACAGCGTCACCGTAGATGGTGGGACTATAGGGGATTCTGTATATGGCGCGTACTTGAGTGTCTCATCAGGTACGTACACCGGCACAGGCACTGTAGCCAACAACAGCGTTACCCTGACGAAGGGTACCTTGAGTGGAAGCACCTATGCTGATGCGGTCCATGTCTATGGTGGCTATGCGAACGGGGGAGAAGGCAACAACGTTACCGTAAAAAATAATACCGTTACGATTGACGATAGTACATTAGGCAGTTCCATCGTGGATTATGTGGAACTGCTAGGGGGCCGTTCCGATTATTATGCCCTGCAAAATAATACCTTAACCGTATCGAATAGCGAAATCCCAACAGACGGGTCCGTCTCTACCATTGCGATGGCTGGGGCCAATGCCCTATATGATTACGTAGATGAATCACTTTCAGGAATTGTCTCTGGTAATACGGCGAATCTGCAGAATAACAAGATTGTGACGAACTATGGCGGGCAAATCATCCTGGCAGGCGGCATCAATGCGTCATACGGTAAGGCCTGGTATGGGACGAAAAACGCAGACAGCAACACCTTGACGATGACTGGAAATACAGTGGGCACAGTGGCAGATGCAGACGATGAAACAGGCTCCAAAAACTACATCGCCGGTGGCATTGCTGTAGGTCAGGCTGATGACAATGATAAGACCCTCGTCCCCGTCAAAGCTACCGGCAATACAGCCACCCTTACCAATAACACCATTGGCACCAACAAAGCTGACAATAACTATGTCGCCGGCGGTATGGTTACCGTGGACGGCGATGCGGAGTCCAATACCCTGACCATAACCGGCGGTACCATCGAGGGCAACAAATCCTACGTAACTGGCGGCATGTCTATAGAAAAAGGCAATGCCGATTCCAATACCCTGACCATTTCAGCTGTCACCATTGGCACCTTAGGCGGCAGCAAAACTTACGTTGCTGGTGGTTATGCTGTAACAGGCAATGCATCGCAAAATACCGCCACCATTACCGGGGCCACCCTTGGCACGGATGAGGGCGCCAAAGTCTACGTAGCCGGCGGGTACTCGGATAAAAAAGGCAATGCTGAGGGCAATACCCTGACACTCTCCGGTACGAAATTTGGCACCGGTAACAAGGCCTATGTGGCCGGCGGATTCGCCAGTCAGGGTAATGTTACGGACAATACGTTAACGTTCTCCGCCAACACTATGGCTGGAGCCAGCGGCGCCAAAGCTTACATAGCGGGCGGCTGGGCAGATAAGAGCGGAACTGCCAGCGGCAACACGCTGAATTTCCTCAGCGGCACTGTCGGCATGGTTGCTGACAGCCAGCCCTATGTGGCCGGCGGCTATACCAAAAAAGGCGATGCCACTGGCAATACGTTGAATCTTGCCGGAGGCAGTATTGCCACAGCTCCCGGTGATGAAGAAGATGAAGAAGAGCCCAGCGGCATTGCCTATATAACTGGCGGACATACGGAAAGCGGCAATGCCTCAGGCAACCGCGCCGCCATTTCCGGCGGCAGCCTGGGCAGCCTAACCGGCGGCACGACCTACGTGGCTGGCGGCTATACCGCCAAGGGCGGCGATGCCAATGAGAATACCCTGACCATCTCCGGGGGTGAAATCGCCGCCGTCAGCGGCACTACCGCCTATGTAGCCAGCGGGTATTCTGCGGCCGGCAATGCCAACGGCAACACCTTGATTCTTTCCGGCGGCAAATTTGGCGCGGCCTCTGCTGCAGCAAGTGCCCTGAGCCAAGGTACGGCCACGGATTTAACCACCCTGTCCAATTACCTTGCCGGCGGTTCTGCGGTAACGGGCGAGGCTTCCAATAATACGGTGAACCTGGAAGGCAGCCCCCTGCAAACTACCTACAGCCTGTTCGGCGGTCTGGGGCAGACCAGCACCGGAAATACCCTGAACGTTTCCAGCCTGGACAACCGCGTAGGAAATCTGGACTACTTCCAGGTCATGAACTACAACGTGCCAGAGGGCAGCGTGAAAGGGGATACTCTGCTGACGGTCACCGGCACGGCCAACCTGACCAACGTTCCCGTCACCGCCAAACTCCTGGCCCGTACCCCCTTTGAATCCAGGAGAATTCATCACCCTGGTTACCAATCCCAACGGCCTTCAGCTGAGTGGCACCACCTATGGTATGGCGGCTGACACTGCCCAGACCATTGATGCTGGCTTGGTTACCCGGCCAGCGGAAGTGAAGCAGCAAGGCACCACTTCTTTGGTGGTGACCCCTGTGGACGCCAAAATCGGTACCATTTCCCAGGATACCAAACTCATTCCCGAAGCCCGTGCTGCAGCCCTGAACTTTATTGCCGCAGGGGCCGACACCACCCTGGACGCCGGCTTTAGGGCTGCCACCCAGGCTGCTGCAGACAGCGAAAGCAAAAAGAGCTTTACTCCCTACGTGACCGTTGGCGGGCAGAATTTGCGCTTTGACACAGGTTCCTACGTAGACAGCAATGGCTGGGCAGGGAACCTGGGCTTAGTACGGAGAATCCCCAACGCCAATTCCATTGACACCATCATTCCCTTTTGCAGAATATGGCAAAGGCAACTACACCAGCCATCTGGAGAACGGCGCCAGAGGCGACGGCACCCAGCACTATGGCGGCGTGGGCCTGCTGCTGCGCAGAGACCTGAACAACGGCGTGTACTACCAGGCCAGCGCCAGAGTGGGTGTCCTGGACGGAGACTTCCGGGGTGTATTGGAAGGCTATCGCTCTACCTACGATACCAACGCCCGGTACGCCGGGGCCAGCCTGTGGCTGGGCCGGATCTACCAGCAAACCGATAAAGACAGCCTGGACGTGTACGGCCGCTTCAACTATACCCATTTAGCCAGCGATACCGTTACCCTGCACAACACCATCGGCGATGCCGTCTTTAATCTGGACGCCGCCGATTCCTACCGCACCAGATTGGGTGCCCGCTGGACCCATAATTACCAGGAGAACCAGTCCTACTACGCAGGCCTGGGCTGGGATTACGAGTTCGACAGCACCGCCAGGGCCACCTACCTGACCTTCAGCACCCCGTCGCCTGAGAGCAAAGGCTCCAGTGCCCTGCTGGAACTGGGCTGGAAGAGCGACTCCACTAAGGATAATCCCTGGGGCGCAGACCTGCGGCTCACCGGTTGGGCCGGCAAGCAGAGAGGCGTGGTATTTAACGCTACTGTTACCAGAAGACTGTAAAGAAAATACAGCAAATACAGCAAATACAGCAAAAGCAGTCCTCCAGGAGCCTGGAACCTCTGGAGGGCTGTTTTGTGTGTGGTTTTAGTTTTTCCAGTTGAATGCTATACTATAACCTAGCTGCACACGCAACAATTCCCTATGTGGAGGAACGATACAGATGCCCAAAGCAAAACCTACTCCTAAAGCCGCAGACACCCAGACTGCCGTTTTTTCTGAAGCGGTGACCTATTTCAAACACTGCCAATATGCCAAAGCCGAACCTCTGTTCCTTTCCGCTGCTGCTGTCAACCCCCGGGCTATGTACTTTCTGGGAGAAATCTATTCCCAGGGGACCAAGCCCCAGTGGCCCGACAAAACAAAAGGTGCCGCTTGGTACGAAAAAGGTGCCCAAGCCGGCGACCTGCTTTGCCAATTTAATCTGGTCCAAATCCAGGACCTGCCGCCCAAGACCCTGCAAAAAAAGCTGCGGAGTCTGTTTCCAGGCATGGCTAAATTGGCCCAAAAGGGAGATATTTTTGCTGCCTACGAACTGGGCTGCCTCTTTCTGTACAACTGGGAAGAAAACTAGGACCACCAGGCAGCGGAATACTGGCTCAGCAAAGCCCTGACCCCGGACTTTGCCCAGGCCCTGAATGCCCAGGGAAATCTTTATTACCGGGAGAAAAGGTATCCCTTGGCCAATCGCTGGTACCAAAAGGCCGGCGAAGCCGGCTGTGATTGGGGCTGGGACAACCTGGGAGATGACCTGGAAAACGGACGGGGAACCCCGGTGGATATTGACAAAGCCCTGGAGTGCTACACCAAATCCTACGCCCTGGCCGGTCCCGCCGCCGGTGGGTCTGCCAATGCCATCGGCCGGATTCAGGCCAAACGCGGCAATTACCAGGAGGCCGTCAAATGGAGCCGTCTGGCCGGCGAAGCCGGCTGTGATTGGGGCTGGCACAATCTGGGCGATGCCTATCGCCTGGGAGAAGGCGTTCCCGTGGACCTGAAGAAGGCCAAGAAATGCTACCTGAAAGCCTTTGCCCTCCAGGATTATGCAGCAGGAGAAGCTGCCAACCAATTGGGGCTCCTGTATGCCCGGCAGGGAGCTGTAAAAGAAGCCCGCAGCTGGTACCAAAAGTCCGGAGAAGCTGGCTTTGACTGGGGTTGGCACAACCTGGGCCAAACCTATTGGCTGGAAGAACACACGGTCCCCAATCTGAACAACGCCTTGACGTATTTCGTCAAAGCCTATAACTTGAACGGAGAGGCCGCAGGCCCCTCTGCCAATCAGCTTGGCCTTATCTATAACCTCCAGGAAGAATATAAAATGGCCAACCTTTGGCTGAAACGCTCCGGCAAAGCCGGGTACGACTGGGGCTGGTTCAACCTGGCCGTCAACCTTCAGGACGGCAAAGGCTGTAAGGCCAATCCTCAGGAAGCCTGCCGGATTTATAAAGACCTTTACAACCAAGGCGGCGAAGCAGCTGCCGATGCCGCATATTTTCTGGGTCTCTGCTATGCCCAGGA
The DNA here is from genome assembly GCF_900291475.1 of Acidaminococcus hominis. Lineage (GTDB taxonomy): Bacteria > Bacillota > Negativicutes > Acidaminococcales > Acidaminococcaceae > Acidaminococcus > Acidaminococcus hominis. The sequence goes on along the minus strand of NZ_OLMM01000002.1, from coordinate 10,286 downwards.
AGACCGCCTGTCCCAGGCCAATGGGTGGTTCCAAAAAGGCCAGGAGGCCGGAAGCCCCTGGGCAGCCCTGGCCCTGGCGAGAAACCTCCAAGAAGGCTGCGGCATCACGAAAGACCCAAAAAAAGCCCTAGCCATATGCCAGGAAATTTACGCCCAAGGGGGTGAAACCCAAGCCCAGGCTGCCGAACTCATCGGCAATTGGTATTGGAAAATGGGCCAACTGGAAGAAGCCGAAAAGTGGTATCAAAAAGGCGGCAAAGCCTAAAACCACTTTTCACTTAGGGAAAAATTGAAGAAAGAGCAAAAAGGCTGGTGGTAATCTCACAGAGATTGCCGCCGGCCTTTTGGTCTGCCCAACGCCAGGTCTCCAGCAGCGGGGCATTCATGCTTGTTCATTGTACAATGCGTTTATACAATGGAAATGTACATCTGTCCAAGCGAAAGAAATTTAGATTTACAAAATTAAAAAAACGATAGCGAAATATATTTCGTATTGTTTTTAACAGTATTCTGCATAAACAATTTTACGTTAGGTAAAGAACTCAATAACACTTAGACTTTTTTAATAACAATATTATAATGAAAATTGTAAAAAGTAATTATTACAGTTACAAGAACCTAACTTCTATTGATCCCATTGCTAAGATTCCAGGGGGAATCTATCTGCCGCCTTACGAAAGGGGGAATGCCGGTGCCTAGGGGGCACTGGCGCAAATTATGGGGAAACGCAATCATACGATGCAGAACAAAAACGGACAACAGAAACAGCTTTTAACGGTATTGGTGCTTAGCAGCATCTTGGGCATGGGACTGTACGCAGCACCTGTCCAGGCAAAGAGCATCACGGAAGGCACTGGTGATGCCTATGCGGTACAGACTACAGATGGAACTGCTGCAGAAGGCGGAATTTTGCAGATTTCGGGCACAGCAGCCTTGGAACATGCCTATGGCGGCTATGCGGTGAAGGGCGGCAACGCCCAAAACAATACCCTGTCCATTACCGGCGGCAGCACCATTTACGGTTATGGCGGCTATACAACATCTGGTAATGTTTCTAAAAATACGGTGATGATTGGTACAGAAGGCACTAAAGTAGTTGACAGTGGTCTGACCTTCGGACCGGGAGCTAAATCAGATGCGGTTAGCGTATACGGCGGCTATACGGGTAGCGGAGTGGCAAGCAATAACCAGGTAACAGTAACAGGAACTACCATAAATTCTGCCATTTACAGCGGCTATACCGGTTCTGGGGATGCCACTAACAACACAGTGAATTTAACAAACAGTGCCATTGTGAACGGTACTTATGAAAGCCGCAGTGATGTGTATGGTGGTTATTCTGCCGGTACAACTGGCACGGTCAGCGGTAACAGTATTATTGTAGATGGTACGACCAGTAAGGGCGGAAGCTACTATGGTGGCTATGCAGCGGGGGGCACGGTAACAACGAATACAGTGACAATGCAAAATGCCAGTAGCGTTACCCAATACAATTACGTTAACAAAGAGGGAAGTTCGTCCTATAAAGCAGGTAATACCTATGGGGGCTATAACGCCAAGGGTGACGCCACTTACAATGTAGTCAACTTGAAATCTGGTAGTGTTACAGACGGCAAGGTCTATGGGGGTTACGCCACTAAGGGTAATGCGAGCTACAATACCATTACTTTTGATGCCAGTACGCTGAAACATTACTACAGTGGAGAACCGTTCCGCTCCTTCGTGTATGGCGGTTATGGAGAAAATGGCGGGGCCGATCATAATACGGTAAAGATTCTCAATGGTTCCTCTATCGGTGAAAATGTGTATGGCGGTTATGCGAATGGCTGGGTTTCGAACCGTAGTGCCAATGCCAACTATAATACGATAACCATGGTGGATTCTACTTCTTCTGCTAATTTGTACGGCGCTCTGTCGGGAGCCGGCGTAACTACCAACCACAATCTGGTGACACTGAGTAATTCCCAAGTTACAGGCAGTGAAATTTACGGCAGCTATAACCGCAGTCCCAATGCGGAATATAATACAGTAATTCTGGAAAAAGGCAGCTCAGCTAAGAGCATTTACGGCAGCATGAACTACCAGGGCAGTGCCTCGTATAACACCCTTATCATTGCTTCGGGTGTTGCCAAGGATGAAAGCGGTAGCGCACTTCTTAGTGGCGAAGCTACTAGCAGCAAGTGGGACGGCACAACCCGCACTGCGGTAAATGGCTCAGTATATGGCGGCTATACCCAGATGAATTCTGGTAGTGCTAGTGGGAACAGCATCCATATTACGGATGCTGATATAAAGTATAGTGTTTACGGCGGATATACACTAAATGATGGTTCAACCAGCGGGAATAAGATTATCCTGGATGGTAGTACAGATGTAAAACAGACTGTTTACGGCGGTCTCGCAAAGAATAGAGAATCGGACGTTACTAGAGAAATGGCTTCTGGCAACAAAGTAACCGTAACGGGGGAAGCCAAGGTGGAAAATACCAACAAGGCATCTCTGGGAAATATTGTAGGGGGCTATACAAATCTGGGCAATGTAGACGGTAACACGGTGACAGTGGATAGTATGGCAGGGCAGAGCGGTCTTGTAATTGTTGGCGGTTATACTTATCAGGGCAATGCCGGGGCTTTGACCAATACCTGGGGTTTCCTAGGCAATGTTGTAACGTTGGCCGGGAATAGCAGCTACAGTAAGGTCACAGGCGGTTACACCAATAGCGGCGATGCAATAAATAACCAGGTTATCCTGGACGGTAAAGATAAGGCTACTTTTGCTTCGGTGTACGGCGGCTATACCGCTACGGGCAATGCCAATGAAAACACCATTACCGTGCAGAATAATGCGGATACCCGGGAACTTTTGTATGCAGGGTATTCTGAAACTGGCACGGCTAACAGCAACCAGCTGATTATTACAAAAGGTACCGGCATCCAAGGCTATGCGGGCTACACTAAGAAGGGTGAAGCTTCCGGCAACGGGGTTACCGTAACGGAAGGTACTCTGGGAGCAACAGTGATTGCCGGGTATACGGAAAGCGGCAATGCCAATGAGAATACCATTACCCTGAACGGGGGGACGGAAGCTTCCCAGGAGAATATCCTGTACGCTGGAAAAACGGCGGACGGAACCGCAGCGGGAAACAAGATTACCGTGAATAGCGCAGCCGCCGCAGTGGGAACCCTGATTGCTGGGGCAGCCAATGGCGCTGCCAACGAAAATACCATTACCCTGACCCAGGGCACCGTGCAAACGGCTATGGCTGGGCAGTCCACTGAGGCTGGGGCTTCGGGCAACAAACTGTACGTAAGCGGCGGGACGCTGACCGGAACCGGCTATGCCGGTTATGCAGAAGCTGGCGCGGCCAATACCAACCTGGTGGAAGTTACCAGCGGCTCGGCAAACACCCTGTACGCTGGCTATGCACCTGCCGGCGCAGCAGATGGCAACCAGCTGACCATTTCTGGCGGTACCGTTGCTGCGGCTGTTGCCGGCAGCGGCAGCACCAGTGCTTCCAGCAATGTTGTAGAAATGAACCAGGGCCAAGTGGGTACCTTGATCGGCGGCAACAGCACAGCAGGAGCTGCGGATAATAACATTCTTATCATTAACGCCGGCACCATTACCACCTCTGTGGCAGCTGGTAAAGCAGCTGCAGGAAGCGCTTCCGGCAACACCCTGGACATTAACGGCGGAACCCTTGGCACCACCGCAAATAGTGCCGCAGACAGCAACCTGATTGCTGGCGGCTATACGGATAACGGTGCGGCCAATGATAACACCGTCAACGTGTACGCAGGGCACCTGGGCTCCATGATGAGCCTGTACGGCGGCCGCAGTACCACCGAAAGCACGGGCAATACCCTGAACCTTTATGCCAAAGACAATACCGTTAAGAACCTGGGCTACTTCCAGACTTTGAATTTCTACGTCCCTGAAGGTACCGGGGCCGGCGAGACCATGCTGACCGTAACGGATCAGGCCGACGTCAGCGGCGCAGCCATCAACGCCGGGGTACAGGATACCACCAAGCTCTCCGCGGGGCAGGTCATCAACCTGATTTATGCCCCCAAAGGCGTTACTACCAACGCTGCTACCACCTATAGCGTCATGGACGGTTTGGACAAGGTTACCGATGCTGGCTTTGTACAGCGGACTGTCCTGATTAAAAAGCAGGATCCCAATACCATCGTATTGTACCTGCCGGGAGAGAGCAAACCCGATTTGAACCCGGGTACGGAAGTCATTGCAGATGGCCAGACCAATGCTGCCGCTGTAGTGTCCAACGGCTCCGATGCAGCTGTTACCGATGGCCTCCAGGCAGCCCTGACCGCCTGGGCTGAAAGCCACGAAGCTGCTCCGCTGCGGGAAGATGCCCATGGGGCTCTGAGTATGGTCGGCAGTCCCTACATTTCCAGCCCCGCAGGCATGAGCCTGAGACAGGGCCCTGTTATGGCGGCTTCTTCGCCCCTTGATGCAGCAGACGCCAAGAACGCCAACGTTACCCTGAGCCAGGAAGAAGACCTGGCAGCCCGGGAAGACCGAGACGTGGAAGCCAAATTTACCCCTTATGTCATGCTGGGCGGCCACAACCTCCGCTACAACAGCAGTTCCACTGTAGATACCAATGGCTTTAACGGCGAGCTGGGCTTTGTAAAGCGGGTCTTTAAGAACGACTATGCTGATACCATTATGCCCTTCATCGAATACGGCACCGGCAACTATACCAGCTATAAGAACGGCAGCCGGGGTGACGGCAGTCAGCGCTATGTAGGCGCAGGCGTTCTCCTGCGCAGAGATCACGACAACGGCATTCACTACGAAGGGCTGGTACGGGCTGGCCGCCTCATGGGCGACTATGCCGGACGCATTGGTGGTTACCGGACCACCTATAACTCTGGGGCTGGTTATATTGCCGCCCATGCCGGCCTGGGCAAGATTTTCCGCCAGGACAGCAACGATTACAATCTCTATGGGAAATTCTTCTATTCCCACCTGGGCGGCGACAGCGTTACCTTACGCAGCAGTTTGGGCAGCGCTGACTACAACCTGAGCAGTGTAAATTCCTACTGGACCCGGTTGGGCTTCCGGTGGACCAAACACCTGGACGAAGACACCACCACCTTCTATGCAGGTCTGGGCTGGGATTATGAGTTTGACGGCAAAGCCAAAGCACATTACAGAGACTACACCACCCCTGACGCCAGCATGAAAGGCTCCAGCGAATTCCTGGAACTGGGCTGGCAGAGCAAAGGTACGAAAGAGAACCCTTGGGGTGCGGACGTGAGAGTCACCGGCTGGCACGGTGTGAAGCAGGGCTTCACATATGGTGTAACGATTACACGGAGAATATAAATGTGAAATAAGGTAAAAAAAGCATTCCTACAGAAATACAGATTTTCTGTAGGAATGCTTTTTTGTGTGAAATCGGGGGATTGGGTGGGGGCTGACAGGTAGCACTGAAGAAAAATGACGACGTGCTACAGTTTTTTTGCAAAAACTGTAGAGGTGTTTTTGAGAATATATATCCGCTCCGCGGCAGCTAGGACCGGAACCCCATCCCGGTCCTAGTGAACTGAAAACTCTTTCCGTCCCGCCGTAGGGCAAAACGGAAGGTGTTTACGTTTAAAGCGCTGGCTCTGATGGGGGTTAAACCAGTGGACTCGGCGGGCCAAGTCCTCTCCAATAGTGTGCGGACCGCACGAAATAACCCTGTCAACCCGCCCTATAGTTAACCCATATCCATTTTACAAATATAGCAAATTATTCAAGACAACTTTCGTACATCTGTCTTTACATATCTAGTTTCGATATCCAAATCCCAAAACCTAAGACAGCAAGCCACTTTAACCTGCAATTTTATCAATAATAGCTTTCCAAAATAAGCTATTATTAACGGATTGTTTGAAAAATAACAACTACATTTAACAAAACGTGCTATAATGCAAGTAAAGAGAAGTAATAAATGTGATAACAAGATGTTTATGTAAAATAATTGCTGTAGGGAATCCCGGAAACCGGGAATAAACAACAGCATAAAGGTTCAGAAATTTCCTGCGAGTTAACAGCCGGTAAATCACCTGCACACCTTAAGGGGAAGGGGATTTACCTACCGTTTTCAGATGAATTTTAAGAATATTTCGGCAGCAAAGTTGAAGTTAAATTATTGGTCAGTTGTAAAATGAACTTGAACAGTTAATCAAAAAATAAAAATCCATAGTGAAGCCTCATGCTAAAATGGTTTTGCGAGAAATCATCAACAAAGGAGCAATCACGATGGATCACATCCATTCTAACACAATGGAGGACGTACGTATCCCCGGCCGCCATCTTTCTTTGGAAGAACGTGGTATGATTCAAGCTCTGCATCGTCAAGGGCTTTCCCTTCGCAACATTGCTGCTGCAGTAGGATGTGCTCATACGACTGTTTTCTATGAGCTTCGGCGTGGAACGCCGGAACGAAAAAGCAAGCACGGTCGTGCCCCACAGTATATGGCAAAGCGCGGTCAGAAGGCATACGCAAAGAATCGCAAGAACTCCAGGAAGACTTGCAAAATCGATCATGACGACTGCGAATCGTTCATCCAATGGATGGTAGAACAAGTCCGCCAGGAACGTTGGTCACTGGATGCCTGCGTTGGCTATGCTAGGCGGAACAAGCTATTTACGCCGGAACAGATTCCCTGTACCAAGACGCTTTACAACATGCTTTGGGCTAATAAGCTTCCGCTGTCGCTCTTCGAAGTCCCGCGAGCCTTAAAGCATAAACACCGTCGGAAATGGGTACGTAAGAACAAGCGTATGAAGGGTCGCTCCATTGAGGAACGTCCTGCCGTCGTCAATGAAGGTACCGAAATTGGCCACTGGGAAGTGGACACGGTCGTTGGTCAGCGTGCAGGCCGTGAGGCAGTAGTCTTCACTGCTGTTGAAAAGGTTACGCGCAACTACATCGCCATCCGCATTCCTGGACGTACCTGTGCCGGCGTTGAATCCGCTCTTGCACAGTTGCAGGAGCTATATGGCGCAGAGCGCTTCAGCCAGATTTTTAAGACGATGACGGCCGATAACGGTCCTGAGTTTGAGAACTTGTCACAGTTCGAGAGTCTCGGCACCAAGATGTACTTTACACATTCGTACAGCTCGTGGGAACGGGCTCAAAACGAACGCCACAATGGCTTGCTGAGGGATTTCATCCCAAAGGGCATGTCCGTAGAGCGGTTCTCTGATGAGGATATCCTGAACATGGCAGATACGCTGAACCAGCGCCCACGTCGTGTTTTGGGCTACCATACGCCGTCAGAGCTATTTGATGCATTCCTCGATGAAGTTTATGCTATTGAGTGTGTTTCTTGATTATAGTTGTTCAAATTCAACTTGCAATTTACCGTNACGCTGAACCAGCGCCCACGTCGTGTTTTGGGCTACCATACGCCGTCAGAGCTATTTGATGCATTCCTCGATGAAGTTTATGCTATTGAGTGTGTTTCTTGATTATAGTTGTTCAAATTCAACTTGCAATTTACCGTAATTTTTCTAGCTGTTGAGGAGATAATTTATTTCCCATCACTGCTTCAAAGAATTGCGGTTCTATTCCATATTTATGGAAGTTTTCTAAAATGGCATTTTTACGTTCAACAGCGACACTTGCATGAATTACATAATGAAAAAATGGTTTATTCATTTTGTCCCCCAATCGAATCAACAATTCTTAAACGTACGCTCATTTCCAATCCGATGCTTCCTAGTAGTTTCTAAAAAGAAGAAGATTCAAAGCAGTACGTTAAACTTCCTTTTAAAATAACCTTTCTTTGACTTCATTTAGTCAATATTTTCAAAGCAATAATTGTAAAGCCGTCTACACCCCTTTTTCTGGCTTTAGTGATGAGAAGTGTCTTTATCGTAATACAATTCCTGTACGTGGCGCCAGATTCGCTTACCTTGAATGTTCAACTTTTCTCCCCAGGAAAGCTGGTCATAATACCCCCCGATGCGCTGTCTGCGCATCTGCTTTTCATAAAGGGGATTCTTTTTAGCCCGGGAAGCAATGGCATCAATCTGGGAATCCTGAGAATGCTGCTTTTGAAGCTGCACCAAGGTTTCTTTAGTACAATAAATTTCTAGCAAATCTAATTTTAGGTATTGGGCCCAGGCATCAATTTCAATCCGGGGCGGTGTTTGAAACCGAAGAATATTTTCTGCTGCCTTGCGATTGATTACATACCCGTGTCCATAAGATCCCGCCAAAGCATGGAGAATAAAAGGCTTGCCGTCTTTTTTTACTGCTATCCGGGTATGGGCCCGAGCCTTATACAGCAGCAGCACCAGGGGTTCCGAATGGGTGTCCAGGAATTGCCGGAGAGCTGGCAGCGCCTGAAAAAAAGCGTCATTCAAATGCACATCATCCTCGAACACAAATACATAGGGTTCCTGGCTGTCCAATAGTTTCTGGTACACGCCCATATGGGACAGGGCGCAGCCCACTTCTCCCAGTCCCATGACCCCTGTATCCACGTTCAGTTCCTTCTGCTGTTCTGCCGTCAGGGCATTACCCATAATGGCATCAAAAAAACATGGTTCCAGACCATGGGAACGAAAGTTAGCCAAAATAGAGGCTCTTCTTTCCTGAGCGTCTTTGGCGCTGATTACATAATGAAAAAGTTTCCCCATAATTTCTCCTCTGCATCTGATTATAGTGGCAAGTTTGTCAAGACCAAAATCGATGAATTTCTAAATGTATCAGGCAGCAGACATTGCAGCATTGAGCAGCAGTGCCGGGAAGTAGCGCTCTGCTGGCGGGACGTTCCCGATGGCTGAGAGGCAGCGCTNTATAGTGGCACGTTTGTCAAGACCAAAATCGATGAATTTCTAAATGTATCAGGCAGCAGACATTGCAGCATTGAGCAGCAGTGCCGGGAAGTAGCGCTCTGCTGGCGGGACGTTCCCGATGGCTGAGTGGCAGCGCTGGAAGTTATACACGTTGATGTAGTTGCGGATGGCCTTGCGAGCCTCCCGGATGTTGCGGTACTGCGTGAGATAGGCTTCCTCATACTTGAATGTCCGGAACCACCGCTCAATCTTGATGTTGTCGGCCCAGCGGCTCTTGCCATCCATGCTCTGGCGGATCTTGTGTTCCTTGAGGAAAGCCTTGTACTCCTTGCTGGTGAACTGGCATCCTTGGTCGGAGTTGAGAATCTGCGGCTTTGCTATACGGAGCGCCTTCCTTACGGCGGCAATGACCATCCGGGTGTCCAGGGTATCGTCCACCTCCCAGCCAACAATGCAGCNGTACTCCTTGCTGGTGAACTGGCATCCTTGGTCGGAGTTGAGAATCTGCGGCTTTGCTATACGGAGCGCCTTCCTTACGGCGGCAATGACCATCCGGGTGTCCAGGGTATCGTCCACCTCCCAGCCAACAATGCAGCGGCTGTACCAGTCGATGATGGCTGTCAGATAAACGAAACCGTGCTCCAGGGGAATGTAGGTGATGTCGATGGACCATGCCTGGTTAGGCTGCTGAATATCCACATGCTTCAGCAGGTAGGGCATCACCTGCGCTTGTTGCTGCCGCTTGGAAAGGTTCATCTTCGGATAGATGACGTCGATGCCCATCTCGCGCATATAGCGAGCTGTCTTGCGTCGTCCGGCCTGATGCCCGAGGCGCTGCAGCTGCGAGGCCAGCTGCCTTGCGCCCCAGGCAGGATTGTCCGTGTGGAAACGATCGATGATGCGCTTGCATTCCAGCTCTTCATCTGATGGAGTGTTCTCTTTGGGGTGGTAGTATTGGCTTGTGCGGTTGACGCCGAGCAGCTTTGCTGCTTTCCGAAGGGAAAGCTCCTTGCACTCACTCCTCGAAAGGTTTTGGAGAATACTGTTTCTCGTAGTCCGGTCCAAGAATTTCCTCAGATTTTTTTTTCAACCAATCCACCTGCATGGTGAGTTGGCCAACTTTGCGGGCATAGGAGGCTTTCTCCTTCCGCTCGGTCTCGAGTTTTTGATTGAGGTTGTCCTCTCTGGAATCATCGAATATGATGCTTGCCTTGCTGAGAAACTCGTTCTTCCAGTTCCGCAAGAGGTTCGGCAGGATTTCGTTCTCAGCCGCCAGCGTGTTGAGGTCTTTCTCACCCTTGAGCAGCTCGATGACGAGATCGGATTTGAATTTCGACGTGAAATGACGGCGCGTGCGTGACATGATGATTATCTCCTTTTTCATTGATCGCCTCCAGTATACCACGAGATTCACATTAAGAAATAGTTTCGAAGTTGTCTTAATTCATAGTTCCATTATA
>NZ_OLMM01000003.1 GCF_900291475.1 Acidaminococcus hominis | reverse complement strand
TATAGTGGCACGTTTGTCAAGACCAAAATCGATGAATTTCTAAATGTATCAGGCAGCAGACATTGCAGCATTGAGCAGCAGTGCCGGGAAGTAGCGCTCTGCTGGCGGGACGTTCCCGATGGCTGAGTGGCAGCGCTGGAAGTTATACACGTTGATGTAGTTGCGGATGGCCTTGCGAGCCTCCCGGATGTTGCGGTACTGCGTGAGATAGGCTTCCTCATACTTGAATGTCCGGAACCACCGCTCAATCTTGATGTTGTCGGCCCAGCGGCTCTTGCCATCCATGCTCTGGCGGATCTTGTGTTCCTTGAGGAAAGCCTTGTACTCCTTGCTGGTGAACTGGCATCCTTGGTCGGAGTTGAGAATCTGCGGCTTTGCTATACGGAGCGCCTTCCTTACGGCGGCAATGACCATCCGGGTGTCCAGGGTATCGTCCACCTCCCAGCCAACAATGCAGCNGTACTCCTTGCTGGTGAACTGGCATCCTTGGTCGGAGTTGAGAATCTGCGGCTTTGCTATACGGAGCGCCTTCCTTACGGCGGCAATGACCATCCGGGTGTCCAGGGTATCGTCCACCTCCCAGCCAACAATGCAGCGGCTGTACCAGTCGATGATGGCTGTCAGATAAACGAAACCGTGCTCCAGGGGAATGTAGGTGATGTCGATGGACCATGCCTGGTTAGGCTGCTGAATATCCACATGCTTCAGCAGGTAGGGCATCACCTGCGCTTGTTGCTGCCGCTTGGAAAGGTTCATCTTCGGATAGATGACGTCGATGCCCATCTCGCGCATATAGCGAGCTGTCTTGCGTCGTCCGGCCTGATGCCCGAGGCGCTGCAGCTGCGAGGCCAGCTGCCTTGCGCCCCAGGCAGGATTGTCCGTGTGGAAACGATCGATGATGCGCTTGCATTCCAGCTCTTCATCTGATGGAGTGTTCTCTTTGGGGTGGTAGTATTGGCTTGTGCGGTTGACGCCGAGCAGCTTTGCTGCTTTCCGAAGGGAAAGCTCCTTGCACTCACTCCTCGAAAGGTTTTGGAGAATACTGTTTCTCGTAGTCCGGTCCAAGAATTTCCTCAGATTTTTTTTTCAACCAATCCACCTGCATGGTGAGTTGGCCAACTTTGCGGGCATAGGAGGCTTTCTCCTTCCGCTCGGTCTCGAGTTTTTGATTGAGGTTGTCCTCTCTGGAATCATCGAATATGATGCTTGCCTTGCTGAGAAACTCGTTCTTCCAGTTCCGCAAGAGGTTCGGCAGGATTTCGTTCTCAGCCGCCAGCGTGTTGAGGTCTTTCTCACCCTTGAGCAGCTCGATGACGAGATCGGATTTGAATTTCGACGTGAAATGACGGCGCGTGCGTGACATGATGATTATCTCCTTTTTCATTGATCGCCTCCAGTATACCACGAGATTCACATTAAGAAATAGTTTCGAAGTTGTCTTAATTCATAGTTCCATTATACTCTGCCGGCAACCATGCCCAAGGGGTGGCCCTGGGCGGCACCATGGCGGGCTGCAAATCCACGGTGGTCATGCCGGAAGCGGCTCCTTTGGCCAAGGTGGAAGCTACCAAGGGCTATGGGGCAGAAGTTGTCCTTTATGGGAAAACTTTCGACGCTTCCCTGGGAAAGGCACAGGAAATCCAAAAGGAAACTGGTGCATATTTTATCCACCCTTATGATGATCCGGCCGTGATGGCTGGCCAGGGTACCATTGGCCTGGAAATCCTGGAACAAAATCCGGAGCTGGACAGCATTGTGGTGCCTGTAGGGGGCGGCGGCCTGCTGGCTGGGATTGCGGCTGCAGTGAAGCAGACCAATCCCAGGGTCAAGGTCTATGGGGTACAGACGGAGCAGGCTCCGGCCATGTATCTCAGCAAAAAAGAAGGCTACTGGGTAAGCCATCCAGCCAGCAAAACCATTGCCGACGGAATTGCCGTGGGCCTGCCGGGAAAACTGACCTGGGAAGTCATCAACCAGTACGTGGATGATATGCTGCTGGTCAAGGAAGAAGACATTGCAGCTGCTATGCTGCTAATGCTGGAACGGGACAAGATGGTGGTGGAAGGTGCCGGAGCTACGCCGCTGGCAGCCATTCTGCACCATATCGTACCCGGTTCTGACAAGACCGCCGCGGTAATCAGCGGGGGCAATATTGACGTGAATACCATTTCCCGGATTATTGAAAAGGGGCTGATCCGCACAGGCCGCCGGATCAAGCTGACCACCTGGATGGCGGACCGTCCCGGGGAACTGGTAAAATTTATTACCCACCTGGAAAAACTCCAGGTAAATATCCTGTACATCAACCATGTCCGGGCCGACCGGTCCGTTGCCTTGGGAGAAACCCGGGTGGAAATGGATGTGGAGACCCGGAATCAGGAACACGTACAGGAAGTGGCGCGCCATTTGCGGCAAGCCGGCTATAAAATCGAAATCAAATAGAACTACAGGAAGAACTAGGAGGCTGGAATTATGGCAGAATTGGCTGCGATTATTCTTGCAGCAGGCAAGGGAACCCGGATGAAATCCAAGCTCCCGAAAGTATTGCATCAGGTATGCGGCAAACCCATGCTGGAACACGTGCTGGAAGCAGCAGATGAGGCAGGGGCGGACGATAAGGTAGTGATTGTGGGCTTTGGCTCCGAAAAGGTGACGGATTTTCTGGGTACCCGGGCCCGGGTGGCTATCCAGTCCGAGCAGCTGGGTACAGGGCACGCCGTGCTCCAGACCAGGGACCTTTTGGGTACGGAACCGGGAACAGCCCTGATTCTCTGCGGAGATACGCCGCTTTTGGAAGGGGCAGAACTGAAGAAGTTCTACGAGACCCATCTGGCAAGCGGGGCAGGCGTCAGCGTGCTGACGGCTATAGCTCCGGAGCCTTTTGGCTACGGCCGCATTCTCCGGAATGAGCTGGGCCAGGTAACGGGCATTGTGGAAGAAAAAGATGCCACGCCGGAGCAGCGGAAAATCCAGGAAATCAATACGGGAATCTACTGCGCGGAAATGCCTCTGTTGTTTAAACTGCTGGGCCATCTGTCCAACGACAACGCCCAGGGGGAATATTACCTGACAGATATCCTGGACCTGTGCCGGAAAGCGGGCAGAACCGTAGCTGGTATCCGCACCGAGGATTTTGACATGGTCATGGGCATCAACTCCCGCCGGCAACTGGCCCAGGCCCAAAAGGTCATGAACGCCCGGCTGCTGGACAAGCTGATGGACGAAGGGGTGACCGTGATGGACCCTGCCAGCACCTTTGTGGAAAAAGACGTAAGGGTGGGCCGGGACTCCGTGCTGTATCCCTTTACCTGGCTGGAAGGGGAAACGGAAATCGGGGAGGACTGTGAAGTAGGTCCCCAGGTCCGGCTGACCAATGTAAAAGTGGGAAATGGCACCCATATCCAATTTACCTACGGCCACGACTGCCAGGTAGGCAATGGCGTTACCATGGGACCCTACGACCATCTGCGGCCCAATACCGTCATTGGCGACAAGGTGAAAATGGGCAACTTTGTGGAAGTGAAAAATTCCACCGTTGGCGTGGGCACCAAATTGCCCCATCTCCAGTATATTGGGGACAGTGACATTGGCAGCGGGGTCAACATTGGCTGCGGCTGCATTACCGTCAACTACAACGGAAAAATCAAACAGCGCACCACCATTGAGGACGATGCCTTTGTGGGCTGCAACAGCAATCTGGTGGCGCCGGTAACCATCGGCAAAGGCAGCTATATTGCGGCTGGCTCTACCATTACCAAGGATGTTCCGGAGAATGCACTGGGGGTTGCCCGGGGCAAACAAGTGAACATTCCGGATTGGGCAGAAAAGTATCGCAAAAAATAACGGTTGTCTTATGCTTGAATGAGTTGTATACTTTGTAAGAGTATTAACAAGAATATAGCTGTGGGGGTATTAAAAGTATGTTGGGTGATAAAACAGGCGAAGACATGAAAATCTTTTCCGGCAACGCCAATCCTGATCTGGCGCGGGAAATCGCAGCTTATCTGGGAACCCAGGTAGGCGACGCTGTCATCAACCGTTTCAACAATGGTGAAGTACAGGTCATGATCAATGAGAGTGTCCGTGGCAAGGATGTATTTGTTATCCAACCTACTTGCGGACCTGCCGTAAATGACAACATCATGGAACTACTGATTATGTGCGACGCTTTCAAGAGAGCCAGCGCCAGACACATTACGGCGGTAGTGCCTTTTTATGGCTATGCTCGTCAGGACAGAAAAGCCAGAGGCCGTGAACCGATTACGGCAAAACTGATGGCTGATCTGATGACCGTGTCCGGGATTACCCGGCTGGTTACCATCGATCTGCACGCAGCCCAAATCCAGGGCTTCTTCGATATTCCCGTGGATCATATGCCCGGCGGCCCGATTCTGGCCGACTATATCAAAGAGAAAAACTTTGCTCCGGAAGAAATGGTTGTGGTTTCTCCCGACCTGGGCGGTGTGAGCCGTGCCCGGAACATTGCAACCCGTCTGAATTGCGGGATTGCCATTATCGATAAGAGACGCCCGGAACCGGGTGTTGCTGAAGTTATGAATCTGATCGGCAACGTAGACGGCAAGATTGCCATCATGGTTGACGATATTGTGGATACCGCCGGTTCTCTGACCGAAGGTGCCAAGGCCCTGAAGAAGTTTGGTGCCAAGGAAATTTATGCTTGCTGCACCCATCCTATTCTGACGGATCCTGCCCTCAGCCGGATTGCCCAATCCAGCATCAAAGAGCTGATTGTGACCAACACGATCCCGCTGCCTCCCAACAAGAAGCATCCGAAAATCACCGTGCTGTCCGTGGCTCCGATTCTGGCAGAAACCATTCTGCGCATCTACAATCAGTTGTCCATCAGCCAATTGTTTGAAATTTAACAGTAGTATCAAAGAAGGCTGCCTAAGCGCAGCCTTCTTTTCGTCAGTGCCCCTAAGAAATAGGGGAAAAGTATGATTGAGGAGTTAGAAAATATGAAGTTAGTGGTTGCCTTAGGCAATATCGGCAAGGAATATGAGGGGACCCGGCACAACATCGGATTTATGACCGCGGATGTGCTGGCGGACCGGTGGAAGGAACAAAGCGGCTGGCGGAAGGCGGACAACGCCTTTTACCTGGAACGGCGAATGCCGGAAAAATGCTTTCTCATCAAGCCCACCACCTACATGAACAGCAGCGGGGCTGCGGTTGCGGATTTTGCTAATTTCTACCATATTGCGCCGGAAGACATTTTGGTGGTCCAGGACGATATGGACCTGCCGGTGGGCACCCTGCGGATTCGCCGGAAAGGGTCTTCCGGGGGCCACAATGGACTGAAGTCCATTGAACGGGCCATCGGCAGTCAGGCCTATCCCAGAATCAAGGTGGGCATCGGCCACCCGGTGCACCAGGAGCAGGCGGTGATATCCCATGTTCTTCACCCTTTCCAGGGGGAAGACAAGGCCAAAATCCAGGAAGCGGTGAAAGCAGCTGCTGACGCCGTGGAAAAGTGGCTGGCCGGGGCGGAAATCAGCGACCTGATGCAGGAATTCAACAAGAAGGCAGCGAAAGAGTAAAGCAGCAGACAGCCTAAAGTTTGGAGAGGAGCAGCAGCATGCAGAAAATTCGTAAGGCAGTGATTCCGGCAGCAGGCTTCGGGACCCGGTTTTTACCGGAAACCAAGGCCATGCCCAAAGAAATGCTTCCCATTGTGGATAAACCCACCATCCAGTACATTGTGGAAGAAATCCGCAGCAGCGGCATTGACCAGATCTTGATTATTTCCGGCCATGCCAAGCGGGCCATTGAAGACCATTTCGATTCTTCCCCGGAACTGGAGCAGCATTTGTACGAAAGCGGCAAGGTGAACCTGCTGAAGGAAATCCGGAAGATTTCCGACATCAAGATCCACTACGTGCGGCAAAAGTATATGCGGGGCTTGGGGGACGCCATTTTGTGCGCCAAGGATTTTATTGACGGCGAACCCTTTGGGGTTATCCTGGGAGATGATATTGTCTATACCGGGGACAAGGAGCCGGCCCTGCGCCAGCTAATGGATCAGTACGACAAGACCGGAGGTACGGTGATCGGCTGCCAGACGGTGCAGCCGGAACAGGTATCTTCCTACGGCATCATTGACGGGCTGGCCACCGATGACCCCAACCTGCTGAAGGTGCGGGATATGGTGGAAAAACCCAGTGTGGAGGAGGCACCCAGCCGCTTTGCTGCCCTGGGCCGCTACGTGATTACCCCGGATGTGTTTGAGATTCTGGAGCAGACCCAGCCCGGGAAGGGAGGAGAAATCCAACTGACGGATGCCCTGCGGGTCATGGCCCATAACGAGGCTGTCTATGCCTACAATTTCCAGGGTCAGCGGTACGATACCGGGGACAAACTGGGGTATCTGAAGGCTACGGTGGAATTTGCCCTGCGCCGGGAGGATTTGGGTCCGGCCTTTAAGGAATATCTGCTGGGCCTATTGCAGGATAAGAAATAGGCGTACAGAAGTACAGCTGCTCTGAATGCATAAAATTCGCTTGTGGACGGGAAATACTGTTTGGCATAGACGCAGGTGTAGCTGTGCTCTCAAAAATGGTTATAAGCGAAATTTGGGCGGAATAGCCCTATAGAAAATTGGAAGGGGCTGTGAAAAAGTTAAACTTCCTCAGTCAGCCATGCTGGCTGACAGCTCCTTCACGCTTGAAGGAGCCATTCGTACCCGTAAGGTTTCCAGTGTTTATCAATACTAGCACTATAGTTCAGACATTAGTTGACTAGCAGTGGGCTAGTATGCCTCCGTCAAGCTGGTATGCTATGAATAAAGTAGACTGGCATATAGTTAAACCTCCTGGATTCGTTGAAAGGAGAGTATGTAAAATGTCTATATCGAAAGTCAGTGCAGAGGATAAATTAAAGGCTGTCAAAGCTGTTCTTGCTCATGAAGAATCACCAATGGTTTCTGCAAAAAGGTTAGGGGTTCACTGGAAAGCAGTACAGTATTGGGTAGATGAATATATAGGAAATGGTCCTGAGGTATTTAACAAAAGACAGGTTAAAAGTTATTCTGCTGATCTTAAGATCCAATGCGTAGAGGAATATCTTAAGGGCGAAACGACTATGTCCCAGCTGGTACAAAAATACGGATTAAAAAGTTCTCGTCAAATCAGAGACTGGTTAAAGAAGTATAATAGTCATGAGGAACTAAAAAGTTCGGGTACTGGAGGTGCCAAGATCATGACTAAAGCTAGACAAACGACCTTTGACGAGCGCGTTGAAATCGTAAAATACTGCATTGAAAACGGGAATGCTTACCATGAAACCGCTGAAAAGTTTAAGGTTTCCTACCAGCAAGTCAGAAATTACGTCTTAAAATATAATAAGTACAATACCGAAGGACTCATAGATGGGCGCGGACACAGGAAGCCAGTAGAAGTCCCTGAAGAAGCCCCTACAGAATATGAGTGTATGAAAGCTGAACTCAAACTGGCTAATGCAAAACTCAAAGCCAAGGATATGGAGATTGATTTCCTAAAAAAACTCGATATTGTGGAAAGGAGGCGGGATTCACACAAATAAGATATGGAGCCATTTATGAAGCCATTAAAGAACTGCACGCTGAAAAGAATTACCCTATTCTTGGCCTGTGCAAATTGGGAAAAGTGTCCCGGGCCGGCTACTACAAATGGCTTCATAGAGAGCCTTCAGCACGCGAAATTGACGACAAGGAAATTGCTAAAAGAATAGAAGAGATATACAAGGCTGACCCAGCTAAAGGGTACAGACGAATAGCTGATGACTTACGAGCCCCAAATAAGAAGATCTATCCTGACACGAAACCAATAGCAATTGGTGACGGTCGCGTTCTTCATCTTTGTCGAGTGATAAATATAAAGTCTACGATTAAATATGCCCCTAAGGGCTGCACCCAGCGTGCAATAGATCCTGCATACATTGCAGAAAATATCTTGAATAGGGAATTTAAAGCCGATGCCCCTAACCAGAAATGGTGTACTGACGTCTCAGAATTTCACTACTATGAGGGGGTAGTTGTGCATAAGGTATATCTGAGCGCGATTATTGACCTGTATGACAGACGAATTGTTTCCTATGTGATAAGCAACCGGAACGATAAAAATTTGGTATTCAATACCTTCAATAAGGCATTGTTGAAAAACCCTGGCGCGCATCCCCTGTTTCACTCTGACCGGGGATTCCAATACACCTGCAGGGATTTCCGCAAGATGATTCTAGATGCTGGTATGACGCAGAGTATGTCACGGATAGGAAAATGCATTGATAATGGCCCGATGGAAGGCTTCTGGGGCATGCTGAAAAGAGAACGGTACTATACTCGTGACTTCGACAGCCGTAAAGCTTTGGTAACGATGATTAATAACTACATGGAGTATTACAACAGTGGCCGTTTGCAGCGGAATTTGGGCCGTTTGACCCCTATGCAAAAACATAATAGCTACCAAATGGCGGCGTAGAGGTTTATATTATTAGGAACTGTCTACTTGACGGGGAGCACACCACTTGGACTGCTGTTGTGCGGAGAAGGCAGGCGGCCTGCGGCCTAGCGGTTCGCCGTATTCCAGTCGCCGGCAACCTTTCAGGTCCGGCTCCTGGACGGCTGTCGCAGGGGTCGTATATTCCATTTCTCTGTGGCCAGGGCCTTGAGAAATGGATACGACTCCCAAATGCATGGATAAACTTCCTCCGTCAGCCTAGCGGCTGCCACCTACCACAACGCTTTGCGCTCGCATCCAAGAGTCCACAGTTTATCAAAGGACTCTTGGCTAATGCGAGCCATGTGATAGCAGCCCAAGAAGCAAGCCCAAAATGGGCGTAGCTGATTGGCTAGCAGCGAACCACTGTGGTAGGCTTCTAGTTCACCACTGGTCGAGTAAAATCTAAAACATAGTGCTGATAAGAAGCTGACCAGTAATTGCTATGAACGCTTCCTTCAAGCGTTGCGGCCGCATCCAAACATCCCCAAAAGGTATCAAAAGGATGTTTGGTCAATAAGGCACATGCGACAGCCGTCCAGGAGTTGAGCCTATAAGGCGATAACGACTGGAGTACGGCGAACCGCTAAGGAAGTGGCGTCGGTAGACGCCGATAGAAGTTTAAGCCGCTTTTTCGCGGCGCTAGCGCCGCAACTGCCTTCCCCTTTACCTGTTCGCTATGCGAACAGGTAAAGGGGAAGGTGACGGCGAACTCGCCGGCGGATGGGGTTCAAAAGTAGGATGCCCGCACTGCACCTGTTGAGAACGTCGACCAAAAATCCAGCACAGAGTTTTCTGCAGCTAAAATTTGGCTCTTCACGTTTTATTGTGGGATGGCAGATTTCTGCCATCCTTCTTTTATGTCTAGCAACATCCCACTGTCGCAATCTCTAGACAGTGCCGTTTCGTATAGATGGTAATGCTGAATATCGAATCAGAGTGAAAAAATATTCATCATTTTTGTATCCATACCCTATTCGTTTTGCAACCTTAATCTTGTTATTGAAGCCTTTAAGCTTTCCTGTGGTAATCGGATGGGCTGAGTGAGCAATCAAACCCTCTTTGCGTTTTCGCTTTAAGCGGGCAAACTTTTGCAGCTGCGGTATGTTGCTCTCCTCGGCTCCTTTAAACCATTTTTCCCATTCTACGGCAGCTAAATCGGGGTTTCTAAGCTCGAATAGATCACTTAGTTCCTCTTTCATTGTATGGCAAACTGTCAAATTTTCATGTTTTTTAAGGATTTCCTTGAGATTTTCTGCCTTTTTATCGCTTAGTGTTTCTTCCTTGCAAAGCAGCGTCCAGCGAGCTTGTTTTACTTCCTTGTAAAGCCGATTCTCCTCTTTAATTGAATCCTCTGCTTTTGTTGCCTGCTCTTCAGCAATATTCTCTGTAATCCCAAGCTTTAGGTTATCGGCTTTCTCTTTGTGCTGTCTTGCTTCCTCCAGCCTTACGGCTCCCAGCACATCTCGTCCATGCTGGGCTTGCATATGGTAGCGGTCGTATACTATTGCCGCATGAGGCAGATACTTTTCTACCAGGGTGTTGAACGATGCGTTCATGTCCATTGCGACAGCTTCTACTTCAGACAAATACTCCAGGTCTGTCTCTTCAAAAAACTTTGTAAAGGCAGCTATAGAGCGTCCCGCACCAACCCAGAGGATGTCCCCCATATCAAGGTCCATAACACAGGTTGCGTAAGTATGGCCTTTGTGCATTGCAAACTCATCAACGGCAAGATGCTTAGGACGGTAGCCACTTTTGCGAAGTTCCTCGCTTCGCGTTTTGAGAGCCTCGTCCATAATTTCCTTATGGATTTTAGAAACTGTTCCCCAATGGATACCGGTCAAATCGCTGACTGCTTTAATCGTCATTTGATGCATAAGCAAAATCTTGATCCATAAAGCGGCACGAGAAGTGACTCTGGTTCCAGGATACTTAAAGGTTATGTTTTCATTGAAGGTATGCCCGCATTTTTGGCACCGGTAGCGGTGGAATCTCACACGAAGAATCCGTGGCTTTCCGGGTATCCAGGGCATGTCTTTAAGTGTAGTTACAGGGTTGTCATGGACATGGACCTTACCGCCGCAGCAAGGGCATACAACGTCGGCTGTAGGCCGGGTACTATTTACATCTATGATCTCTTCAAAAAGAGAAGCAATACTCGTAGGAATATTAAAATTGTCCTGTATGTTTTTGCATAAATTTGCTATACTTGAGGTTGAGAGCACGTGGATCATTCCTTTCGTAGTTTTGTCGCTATTACTTAGAATGGAGCATCCCGTGCTCTTTTTCAATACCTTTTTTCAGTTTTTAAATTCTGTCTTAGATTTCGTATCCCCCAATTTTCCGTGATGAGCCTAAAATTTGCCCACGGGCAAATTTTCTGTAGTTGCTTCTCAAATCCCGGCACTAGCACTAGCCCCTGCCGACCGCACTGATATTAAAAACGGATAGAGAGTGGATACCCGGCACCACGTCTATAATGTTCATTAACCGCACAACCAAAAAGTCAGGCTCCTCTCTGCATTGCAGAGAAGAGCCTGACTTTTCTTGTTATAGCAACTTTTTACAACATAAAATACTTCAGCACAAACAGTACCGCCAATACCCCCATAAGAGGGCTGACCTTGTGAGCCTTGCCGGTGAGCAGGTTCATGGCTACATAGCTGATGGTACCAAAGGAGATACCTTCGGAAATGCTGTAGCAGAAGGGCATGGCAATGATGGCAATGTAGGCCGGAATGGCTTCACTGAGATCATTGAAGTCGATGCCGATAATGGAGCTGAACATCAGGAACCCTACAATTACCAAAGCCGGAGCAGTGGCAAAGGAAGGAATGGCCATAAAGAACGGGGACAGGAACAGGGACAGCAGGAACAGCACGGCAACGGTAACCGCCGTCAGCCCGGTCCGGCCGCCTTCGGAAACCCCGGCAGCACTTTCTACGAACGTGGTTACAGTGCTGGTACCCATGACAGCACCTACGCAGGTGGCCACAGCATCAGCCAGCAGAGCCCCCTTGATATGGGGCAGCTTGTTGTTTTCGTCCAGCATATTGCTCTTGGTGGCTACGCCAATGATGGTGCCCAGGGTATCAAACAGGTCCACAAACAGGAACGCGAAGATAACCACAAAGAAGTCCAGGGAGAACACCCGGCTAAAGTCCATCTGCATAAAGAGAGGCGCCGGGCTGATGGGCAGGAAGGAAGACAGCCCGCCGGAAAAATTGGGGAATACGCTGAAGGTGCCCAGCTTGGGATCCGGTACGTACAGGCCCACGGCTTCGCACAGCATGCCGGCAATCCAGGTGCCCAGAATCCCAAACAGGATGTTGCCCTTCACGTTTTTAATAATCAAAATAGCAGTAAACATAATGCCCAGCATGGCCAGGAGAACGGTAATCCCCACACTGTGGAACGTGCCGTCGGACATGGCCTTGGTAAAGGAATACAGAGAAACCTTCGTGGCCGGGTTGGCGACGATGATCCGGGCGTTCAAAAGACCGATGAAGGCGATGAACAAACCAATACCTACGGAAATGGCCTGCTTCAGGGTCAGAGGAATGGTGTTGAAAATCGCTTCCCGGACACTGGTCAGGGTCAGCAGAATGAAAATGACACCTTCCACGAAAACCGCGGCCAAAGCCATTTGCCAGGGATAGCCCATCTGCTGCACCACCGTGTAGGCAAAGTAGGCGTTGAGCCCCATGCCGGGGGCCAGAGCAAACGGATAGTTGGCAAAGATGGCCATGAAAATGGTACCAACGGCGGACGCAATGGCCGTAACCGTCAGCAGAGCCCCTTTATCCATGCCCGTGCTGCTGAGAATCAGCGGGTTGACAATGAGAATGTAGGCCATGGTCATAAAGGTAGTAATCCCGGCGACGATTTCCGTCCGGGCGGTGGTGTGGGCTTCCTTGAGATGGAAGACCCGTTCAAGAAATTGTTCCATACAAAGCTCCTCTTTTCTTCCCCCTCATGGGAATAATAATCTATATATAAAAGAGCCAGGTCAGCCCTGTTCTTTTTTCCAGAAATCCCGGAAGCGCCCCAGCATGGCCTGCTGACTCAGCTTCTCCGGCCACAGTTCTTCCTGCTCACTGCGGCGCAGCGCGGCGGCCAGATGATCGTACAGATGGGGCACCGATTCTTCCAGCCGGACCACCATTTCCTTCATCTCCTGGCGCTGGGTCTTGCCATCGTAGGGACAGGGATTCTTCAGGGGCACCAGCCCGATTTCCTTGCCGTTGGCAATAATCTCCGACTCCCGGTAGAACAGCAGCGGACGGATTACGGTAATCCCCGATTTGGTCAGATAGGTGGAGGGCATGAACGTCTTCAGCTGCCCGGAATTGAACAGATTGAGCAGCAGCGTTTCCACCGCATCATCATTGTGATGGGCCAGCGCCACCTTATTGCAGCCCAGTTCCTTGGCCTTCCGGTTGGTAGCCGCCCGGCGGAAATAGGCACAGGAGAAGCAGGGCGTATTGCCCCGGTGACCCCAGACCTCCTCCACATTCACCTGGTCGGAATAATGTTCGATGCCGTACTTAGCACAGAAGTCCTCCAGTTCCTTTTTGGGAAAATCCGGGGCGAACATTCCGTCCACCGTATAGGCGTATAAATCGAAATGGCGAGGACTGTGCTTCCGGGCCTCAGCCAGCGCAGCCGTCATAAACTGGCTGTCCTTGCCGCCGGAAAGACCAATGAGAATCTTGTCCCCCTCCTGGATCATGTCAAATTCAATCATCGCCCGCCACAGCTTGGTCAGCATCTCTGCGGGCACGTAAGGTTTCTTGGACATAGCAGCCTCCTTCGTAAAGAATACCTTATATTATAGCAAATTTTTCCCCAAAGAACATAGAACCTTCACATTTTTTCCGAGTTTTCCCGGCTTCCCCAAAAAGAAGCCGCCTGAGTGGGAAGATAACCATAATTGCAGGAATTTCACGAAAAATAACAAGTTCTGGGACGAAACAATTGACGCCGGAGCCCAAGTCCGCTACACTGGAAACGAATACCCCAAATACCCGGCACCCAGCAGCGTGCCTAAAACAGGAGATATATATGATGGAAATTGAAGAAACAATCCTTGCCGGCAAAAAACTGAACCCCTTGCAGCAAGAAACCCTGGAGCAGCAAATCGCAGCAGGCAGTACCCACGCCCTGGTCCTATTGGGCAAATACTACGCCTTTGGCGCCGGAGACGATGCGGACAGCGCTTTGGAACTGTTTTACCAGGCCGCCCAGCTGGGCAGCATAGATGCAATGGTGGAACTGGGCGCCCTGCTGGTACTGTTAGAAGCAGAAGACCAGGCTCTGCCCTGGTTCGAAAAAGCCGCCAAGCAGGACAATACCGAAGCCCTGCTCTATCTAGGCGACCTGTACGCCGCCCAGGAACCTACCCCCGCAAACCAGAAAAAAGCCCGGGCATATTATGCCAAAGCCGCAGAGCTGGGAAACCCAGAAGCCATCCGTATCCTTGCAGAAGGAACGATGGAAGGAGAAGAAGAAAATAAGGAATAGGGAAGGGGAGGGGAAAACGTTGTCTTCTGTAGGGGAGAGTTGCTGGAAAAAGAAAGCAGTTAACTGCATAAGAATTATTGCTGCTTGTTTCCCTCAAGAAAAGCAAACCTAAAATGATTAAAATGTTCATTTTTAATCATTTACTTGAAATTCAAGAAAAAGAATTTCAAGTGGGATTATTTTTGTACATGGTTTGTGATAGAATAAAAGAGAAGTCAAGAATTGAATAAAACCTGCGCAATGTACCACAATTTTTTTAATAAAGAATTTTGTGAGTAAACGATTCGACTTGGTGTTTTTGAAATCTCTGAAATATTTCTAGGCAGAAAGAAGGAAAATTAGAGGATATGGAGAATTTATATAATAAGTATTTTCTACCTCAATCTTTCCTTATGAAAAGTAAATCATAAAGGAGGGCCTATGGAAAATCTAGAGGATTCTCAGTACATTGCACACTTAAATGGTGAAGGACAGGATGCTCCACAGCAGCTGATAGATCATTTAATCCACGTTGCAGAATTAGCTGAATCATTTGCAACAGGTCCTGAAATGAAGCAAATGGCTTATCAGTGCGGAAAATATCATGATGTGGGTAAATATTCCAAAGAATTTCAGGAATATATTCGAGGTTTGATGAAAGGCGGAGTAGACCATTCTTCTGCTGGAGCACAACTCTTGTTCAGAAATCGAGAAATGAATAGTGTGTATGAGGCAATGTGTATTGCGGGACATCACGCAGGTTTGCCAGATATGGGAAGTAAGCTTGATACAGGAGAAGAAAGCAGCTTCTGCGGAAGAATGAAAAAACGTATTCCAGATTATGGTGCGTATATGAATGAATTGGGAAAACCTGAAAAATTGGGAATACCGATGGAACTTCTGCGCAGCCAGAATAGTATTGTAAATACCATGAGGATGAGAATGCTTTTTTCCAGTTTGGTGGATGCAGATTTCCTGGATACAGAAAGATATATGAATCCCCATCAACAAGAACGAGGGAAATTTGCTTCTATTCCCGAATTACACGCTGCTTTTTTTGACAAACTTCAAGAGAAAGGGTATTTATCTGCCAAGAACGCATTGAACGAGAAACGCTGCGAAATCCTGAAACGCTGTATTGCTATGGGAAAAGAGCCCCCTGGAATGTATTCCCTGACTGTCCCCACTGGGGGTGGCAAAACAATTTCTAGTTTTGCATTTGCTTTAGAACAAGCTAAAAAATATGGAAAAGAGCGTATTATTTACGTAATTCCATATACTTCTATTATTGAGCAAACATCATATGTTCTAAAATCTTTTTTAGGAAATCAAAATGTTTTAGAACACCACAGCCAGGTAGACTATGATGATACTAATGAAGATATGCTGCAAAAACGTTTGGCAGCAGAAAATTGGGATGCTCCGATAATTGTGACTACTAATGTACAATTCTTCGAATCTTTGTTTGCAAATAAAACTTCTCGTTGCCGCAAGCTTCACAATGTGGCAAACAGTGTCATAATTTATGATGAAGCCCAAATGCTTCCAACAAATTTTCTAAAGGCGGTTACTCAAGCAATGGAATGTTTGGCAAAAGACTTTCAATGTACTGAGGTTCTGTGCAGTGCTACCCAGCCGGCTTTGGATGATTTCTTTGCAGAACGCCCTAAGGAAATCATGGACAATATCTCGGAAATGTACAAATTCTTTAAAAGAACAAAGTTCCAGGATGATGGTCTGCAGACCTACGAAACTATTGGAGAACAAATCTCTCGTAGCAAGCAAGCCTTGTGTGTATGTCTGACAAAGGCCGAAGCTCAAAAGGTTTATGCTGCTGTAGCTGATCAGGATAACTGCTGGTATTTATCTACAGATTTATGCCCAATTCATCGGCATAAAGTCATTGAAGAAATGAAAAGACGCCTTAAGGCTGGTGAAACCTGTCGAGTTATTTCTACAAGCATTATTTCAGTAGGAGTGGATATTGATTTTCCGGTTGTATATATTGAAGAAACCGGAATTGATTCTCTCATTCAAGGTGGTGGGCGCTGTAATCGGGAAGGAAAGCATCCTTTAGAAGAAAGTATTGTCCATATTTTCCAAACAGAGGAAAGTCAAAAAAGTCGATTTCTAAAACAAGAACGACAGTGTACGCAATTGACTAAAGCTTTTATACCAGATGAAATATCTTCTCCTAATGCCATTGAATATTATTTTAAACATCTTTATCAGGCTAAGGAGGTTATCCTGGATGAAAAAAAGATTTTGGAGAAATCCAACAGACTGTCATTTGCGCAAATCGCCAAAGATTTTCATTTGATTGAGGATCACACCAAAACAGTGTTTATCCCTCTTGACGAAAACGCAGAAGTGATTGCAAATCAACTACGATTAGGTGTGCGCAATAGAGAATTGATGAGAAAGGCAGCAAAATACAGTGTTAACGTATATTCTGGTGCTTTTTTTCATACTAAAGGTTTATATGAACAATTGATTAATGATGGTTATGCAATTGAACTAGACGAAAATTTGGCGATACTGACAAATCTGGAAAAAGTCTATGATGAGAAAATGGGCTTTCATTACCATCATGAGGAGGGGATGGGAATATGTTGGTAATGCTGCAATTTGAACAAAATGAGGTGATAGGATGAATTATGGAGTGAAGATTGAATGCTGGGGGCCGTATGCCTGCTTTACCCGGCCGGAGATGAAGGCTGAGCGAGTTTCCTATGATGTAATGACCCCGTCAGCAGCGCGCGGCTTGGTAGAGGCCATCTATTGGCATCCAGGATTGCGGTATGTGATTGATGAAATTGATGTACTCAATCCCATTAAATTCACCAACATCCGCCGGAATGAACTTATGCATAAGTTAAGTGCAAGTTCAGTAAAGGCAAATGCTAAAAAAGGTAAACCTATTATGATTGTTACAAGGCAGGATATCATGCAGAGAGCCTCTACTGTTTTAAAAGATGTACGCTACTGCATCACTCTCCATTTTGAGATGACTGATAAGGCCGCTGCAGGTGATAATCCTGGGAAATTTCGCGAAATGCTTACCCGTCGGGCACGAAAGGGACAATGTTACCATCAACCTTACTTTGGAACCAGAGAATTTCCTGCTTGTTTCCGCTTGGTAGAGGATGAAGAAGTATTGATACCCTATCCGTATACCCAATCCCTAGGCTATATGCTGTATGATATGGACTATAGCAATCCAGAACAAATTACGCCAATGTTTTTCAAGGCAGAATTAAAAGATGGCATCCTGGATTTGCGGAATTGTGAGGTGCATCAATGATCTTACAAGCCCTGACAGATTATTACGATTCTTTGATTAGGGATGGCCTTGTAGGTAAGCCTGGCTGGAGTAAATTGCCTATATCTTATCAAGTAGTATTGAATGAAGATGGTAAATTAATCCAGCTTCAATCAATTTTGGCGGAAACAAGTGATGGTAAAAGCTTAAAAAAGTTTCTATTAGTACCTGAACCTGAACATAGATCAGGAACGCAAAAGAAAGCACATTTTTTATGCGATAATGCCGGATATTTATTGGGATATGAAAAAGGTATAGTGGCACGTTTGTCAAGACCAAAATCGATGAATTTCTAAATGTATCAGGCAGCAGACATTGCAGCATTGAGCAGCAGTGCCGGGAAGTAGCGCTCTGCTGGCGGGACGTTCCCGATGGCTGAGTGGCAGCGCTGGAAGTTATACACGTTGATGTAGTTGCGGATGGCCTTGCGAGCCTCCCGGATGTTGCGGTACTGCGTGAGATAGGCTTCCTCATACTTGAATGTCCGGAACCACCGCTCAATCTTGATGTTGTCGGCCCAGCGGCTCTTGCCATCCATGCTCTGGCGGATCTTGTGTTCCTTGAGGAAAGCCTTGTACTCCTTGCTGGTGAACTGGCATCCTTGGTCGGAGTTGAGAATCTGCGGCTTTGCTATACGGAGCGCCTTCCTTACGGCGGCAATGACCATCCGGGTGTCCAGGGTATCGTCCACCTCCCAGCCAACAATGCAGCGGCTGTACCAGTCGATGATGGCTGTCAGATAAACGAAACCGTGCTCCAGGGGAATGTAGGTGATGTCGATGGACCATGCCTGGTTAGGCTGCTGAATATCCACATGCTTCAGCAGGTAGGGCATCACCTGCGCTTGTTGCTGCCGCTTGGAAAGGTTCATCTTCGGATAGATGACGTCGATGCCCATCTCGCGCATATAGCGAGCTGTCTTGCGTCGTCCGGCCTGATGCCCGAGGCGCTGCAGCTGCGAGGCCAGCTGCCTTGCGCCCCAGGCAGGATTGTCCGTGTGGAAACGATCGATGATGCGCTTGCATTCCAGCTCTTCATCTGATGGAGTGTTCTCTTTGGGGTGGTAGTATTGGCTTGTGCGGTTGACGCCGAGCAGCTTTGCTGCTTTCCGAAGGGAAAGCTCCTTGCACTCACTCCTCGAAAGGTTTTGGAGAATACTGTTTCTCGTAGTCCGGTCCAAGAATTTCCTCAGATTTTTTTTTCAACCAATCCACCTGCATGGTGAGTTGGCCAACTTTGCGGGCATAGGAGGCTTTCTCCTTCCGCTCGGTCTCGAGTTTTTGATTGAGGTTGTCCTCTCTGGAATCATCGAATATGATGCTTGCCTTGCTGAGAAACTCGTTCTTCCAGTTCCGCAAGAGGTTCGGCAGGATTTCGTTCTCAGCCGCCAGCGTGTTGAGGTCTTTCTCACCCTTGAGCAGCTCGATGACGAGATCGGATTTGAATTTCGACGTGAAATGACGGCGCGTGCGTGACATGATGATTATCTCCTTTTTCATTGATCGCCTCCAGTATACCACGAGATTCACATTAAGAAATAGTTTCGAAGTTGTCTTAATTCATAGTTCCATTATAAATTATCTATAATTTACCGGAAGAAGGAATGTTGGATATTAATGATGGAGATATATTAAAATTATGCCCTGATGGTACAGTGAAACGTGTATTTAATGCTAGTTCGACACAAAATGTACTGTTTGTAACTGAAGCATGTAATTCTCAATGTATTATGTGCCCACAACCTCAAACCCCGCTTGATTACTCCGATGAGGTCCTTGAAATTTTATCATGCATTCCTAAAAAAAGCTTGAGAGAAATATGTATTTCTGGTGGGGAACCTACTGTAGGAATTAAGATATTTGAAATTATGGAGACCTTGAAAAGATACACCTATGTAGAACCAATTATTTTGACCAATGGGAGAAAATTTAATAATAAGTCTTTTACCCAAAGTTTTATAGATAGGGCTCCTTTTAATACTGTATATGCGATTCCATTGTATTCTTCTATTCCAGAAGTACATGATAGAATCGTAGGGGTATCAGGTGCTTTTAGAGAAACTATAAACGGAATATATAATTTATCTGCATTTAGAGTTCCTATAGAAATTAGAATCGTCCTCACTAGTAAAAATGTGTTTAATTTAACTGAATTGGCAAATTTTATTGGGTGGAATTTACCAATGGCTGTGCATGTGGCATTAATGGGGATGGAAGTGTGTGGAAGAGCATACGACAATATAGAGGATGTATGGATCGAACCAAAATCATATATGCAAGAATTAATTGAAGCAACCAAAATATTGGATTATCGGGATATACCTGTATCAATTTACAATCTTCCTTTATGCCTATTACCTTACGAAATAAGAAAATATAGTACTTTTAGTATATCTCAGTGGAAACAAGGCTTTATTCCTGAATGTCAATCATGTACTATGAGAGATGAATGTAACGGAATTTTTACTAGTTCAAAAAAAATTCCAGATGGAATACATGCAATTTAAGATAAGTACAATATATACCAAGGATTCTACTTGAAGTAAACGCAATTATAGTCTTTTCGTCTATTATATTTGAAAGTTGTTCTTATTCTTCTTCCTGAGTACAACAAAAAATCAGGGGAAAGAACCGGCGCTAGACCGTGGAGCAATTCACAAAATTGAAATCTCCTGCCCAAAATCTGTATGATCTTGAGCAGGAGATTTCAATTTTACTTATTTAGTCCCGATACAGATGCAGCAGCAGCCGGCCCAGCTCCCGCATTTCGTCCCGGACTTTTTCCGGTCCGGTGATGACTACGCCGTCCTTCAGGGCTGTAATCCAGCCCAGGAATTGGGGACTGACGGCCACTTCTACGGTGGTCGTTACGTGATCCGGTCCATCGGGGATAATCATTACGTCCTGGCCAAACCGGTCGATGAGTACGCCTACCAGGCCGTTTTTGGCCCGCAGGTCAACCTTCACGGTTTCTCCGTTGAACATGCCAAAATGCATATTTGCGTAGCGGGCCAGGTCCAATTTCTCAAATTCTTCCTGGCCTTCCCGGGGTTCTTCCAGCTGGACCAGGTCCTTGATCTTGTCCACCCGGTAGTGTTTGATGCAGTCGTCGATGGGTTCGTAGGCCACCAGGTAGTAGTTGTCGTCGTTTAAGACCATGGCCCAGGGGCTGACCAGGAAGCGGCGGCCGTGGTTACGGGCCACCAGGGTTTTGTGGATGTTCCATTTCATATAATGGAAGGAAACCTGGACTCCGCTGTTGATGGCCTGGTGCAGCCGGTCGATGGTATAGTAGACGCTGCGGTTGATGGTTTTGGTCCGCCCGGTAATCAGTACCTGGCGCCGCAGGTTTCTGGCCATGGGCTTGCTGGCCAGCCGTTCCAGCTTGGCAATGAGTTCCTTGGACTTGGTATCGGAAATGAACTTGGCCGATTGGACAGAGTCGATGAGCATTTTCAGTTCCGGCAGTTCAAATTGGGGATTGATCAGCCGGTAGGTGTAGCGGATGCCTTCCTTGCTGGCTGCAATATCAAGACCAAAGGCCCGGAGCTCTTCGAAATCCTGGTACAGGGTCTTCCGGTCCACATGGATTTCCTGTTTGGCCAAAAATGCAGTAATGTCTGCCAGGGTTACCCCATGGTCGGCATCTGTTTCCTGGGTGAAATATTGATATAAAAGAAGAAGTTTGAGCTTTTGGTTAACGCCCTTGGTCATAATCGCTGCCTCCTGTTTAAATATCTGAAAAAAGCATACCATATTTTGGCCAAAACGGGTATCCATTTTTTTTATTTTTCCGGGATTCATGAGGAAATTTTTGCCCATAGAGTAAGAACATGGTATCATTATAAATATAGCAAAGTATTTTTCCAGAGAGATGGAGCGAACCACTATGGAACTACGAAAAAGCATCACCCTGCCTTCCGGCTTTTGCCTGGATTTCACCAATATGCTGGGACCAGAGCAGGTGACGGACAAAGAACTGGACCAATTACAAAATAAAATCACGGCGGCAGCCCAGGGCCTGCGGCTGATCCGGGAAACCGGGCAGGCGGTGCACCATCTGTCCAAGGACGGTACCCCGGAACCGGTGTATTTTACCCGGCTGCCCTATCTCCAAAAAGGCTACCCCAATACCCAGGAGCTGCTCCAGGAGCTGACGGACTTTGGCCAGAAGGTACGCAGCAAGTACGATGCGGTGGTCTTCTGCGGGGTAGGGGGCTCCTACCTGGGGGGCAAGGTGCTCTACGACTGCTTCACCAGTGAATACTGGGCCCGGGAAGACGGGCTGCGGATGCCCCGGATTTTCTTTAGCGGCAACAACCTGGACGCAGAGGACCTGGATTCTGTGATGAACCAGCTGCTCCTTCAGGCCCAGCAGGTACGCAATGGCGAGCGCCGGCCTTTGCAGGTGCTTTTGGTGCCCATTTCCAAATCCGGCACCACCCTGGAACCCACCACGGCCTTCCTGTATTTCTATGATACCCTGGAAAAGCAGCGGACCTTGTTCCGCATGGGGGTGGCGGTGGTCACGGACAAGACCCTGGAACAGGGGCCGCTCAACCGTCTGGCCCGGAAGTACGGCTGGCCGATTTTCGACGTGCCGGTGGGCATTGGCGGCCGCTTCAGCGTGCTGTCCACCCCGGGACTGATTGTGGCTGCGGTACTGGGCATGCACCTGGAAGAACTTCTCCAGGGGGCCCGGGATATGGACCAATGGTGCCAAAGCGAAAAGCCCCAGGAAAACCCGGCCTTCTATAATGCGGTGCTGAAATATGCTGCGGCCCAGTTCCACGGCTGCCATATTGAAATTATGATGCCCTACGCCATGCGGCTGAAGGCCCTGGGGGAATGGTATGTGCAGCTTTTGGCAGAATCCCTGGGCAAGCGTCTGGACCGGAAGGGGAACCCGGTGTTCTACGGCCGCACGCCGGTGGTGGCCATTGGCACCACGGATATGCACGCCCAGACCCAGCTCCACCAGGACGGCCGCCGGGACAAGGTGGTCCAATTCCTGTTCATCAACGATATGAAAAACAAGGTGTTCATCCACAACTCCTTCCCGGAAATCGATGGCTACCAGCGGTACGAGGGAATGGACGTGGGCCGGGCCCTGCAGATTGCCCTGGAAGCCAACGAGGAAGCCCTGGCCGGTGACCACCGGCTCAGTGCCCGCTACAATCTGCCTTACATGAACGAATATTTTCTGGGCCAGCTGTTCTTCTTCCTGATGCTGAGCATCGCCTACGAAGGGGAACTGGCCGATGTGGACGCCTACGATCAGCCAGGCGTGGAAATCTACAAGCGCATTATGCGCAATAAAATGGCGGACAACGCCTAAGAACCCAAGGAGGGATAGCTATGCTGGAAGTTGGAACCCAGGCTCCGGATTTTACCCTGCCGGACCAGGACGGACAAATGCATTCTCTGAAAGAGTATCGGGGCCAAAAAGTGGTGCTGTATTTTTATCCCAAGGACAATACGCCGGGGTGCAGCCGTCAGGCCAGCGGCTTTGGGGAGCTGTATCCCCAGTTTACCGAAAAGGGCGCCGTGGTGCTGGGGGTCAGCAAGGACAGCGTGGCCTCCCACAAAAAGTTCCAGGAGAAATACAACCTGCCCTTTACCCTGCTGTCGGACCCGGAAAAGACGGTGATCCAGGCCTACGACGTGTGGAAGGAAAAGAAACTGTACGGCAAGGTTTCCATGGGTGTGGTGCGCTCCACCTATCTCATTGACGAAAACGGCATCATTACCCGGGCCCTGGACAAGGTGAAACCCGGTGATAACCCGGCCCAGATGCTGGCCGAACTGTAATGCGCATCATCATCTCCCCGGCGAAAAAAATGCAGGAAGACCGGGAGAATACTCTGCCCCTGAGCCAGCCCGCCTTCCTCAGGGAAGCCCGGCAGGTGAAGGACTATTTGCAGGCTCTGACGCTGGAGCAGCAGACCCGGCTTTGGGGCTGCAATGACGAAATTGCCCAGCTGAACCATGAGCGGCTTCTTGCTATGGACCGGGAAACTTTCCGTTCTCCGGCCCTGTTGGCCTACCAGGGCATCCAGTACCAGTACATGGCGCCGGTGGTCTTTGCGGATCAGGAGCTGGCCTATATCAGCAGGCACCTGCGGATTCTGTCCGGCTTTTACGGGCTCCTGCGGCCCCTGGACGGGGTGGTGCCCTACCGGCTGGAAATGCAGGCCAAAGCCCAGGTGGCGGGCACCAAAAACCTGTACGCCTTTTGGGGGGACAAGCTGTACAAGGCCCTGCTGGACGAAAGCCGGATTGTGGTGAACCTGGCCTCCAAAGAATACAGCAAAGCCATTACCCCGCATCTGACGCCCCAGGACCAGCTGATTACCTGCACCTTTGGGGAGCTGGCAGGGGAGAAAATCGTCCAAAAAGGCGTCTACGTGAAAATTGCCCGGGGGGAAATGGTCCGGTACCTGGCCCAGGAAGGCTCGGACGACCCGGAAGTGCTGCAGCAGTTCCACGGCAGCGGCGGCTACCAGTATGACGCAGCCCGGTCTACCCCGGAAGAATGGGTGTTTTTGAAGAAATAAAAAGCAAAAAACGACTTGCCAACTCAAGAAGAGCTGGCAGGTCGTTTTTTATGGGATGGAAAAAGGAAGCAGGGCTGCAGGCAGTTCCAATTTTTTAAAAATGATAGGAATAGGCAAGAGCAGTGAGAGAAATGGTCTACCGGCAGGGCGTCTCAAAGGTCCATAATAACAGTAGGGAAAGCTGGAAAAACAACAAGGGGGTGGGGCTTTTCTCCTTTGTCCCCTTGATGCAATAGATAGCCAAATGGAAACGAAAGGAGCGGCGAAATGCTGAGAAAAAGGTTGTTTTATATCCTGGCAGTCCTGCTGACGGGCCTTACGGGCCTAATGGTGCCTGGGGAAGCAGCGGCTCCCAGCCAGCACTTGAAATTCAGTCTCACCCGGCCGCAGGTCCGGGCCATTTCGGATATTACGTATGCCCAGTATTTTGATTGGCCCAAGAGCTTTTTGAAAATGGATATTTTGCAGCCGGAAAGCAAGGAAAAGCTGCCGGCGGTGGTGTTTGTTACCGGCGGGGGGTTCACGGCTTCGCCCAAAGAAAATTATTTGCAGCAGCGGGTGCATCTGGCAGAGCACGGGTATTTTGTGGCCAGTGTAGAGTACCGGGTGATTCCCAATGGGATGTTTCCTGACCCAGTGGTGGACGTGAAGGCGGCCCTCCGGTATCTTCGGGCCCATGCCCGGGACTTTAATATTGATCCCAATCGTATGGCGGTCATGGGTGAGTCCGCTGGCGGCTACCTGGCCGCTATGGTGGGCACCTCCAACGGGTACAAGGCCTTTGACCAGGGGGACAATCTGGACCAAAGCAGTGACGTGCAGGCCGCCATTGATATCTATGGGCTTTCGGACCTTAGCAAGGTAGCTGCGGATTTCTCCAAGGAGGAACAGCAGCGCCACGCATCCCCGGCCGCACTTCAGGCGTTGTTTATCAACGGCACTTCCTTTTCGGACAAAGGGGGCGGCAGCGTCCAGGCTACTCCAAGCACGGTGAAAGCCGCCAATCCGGTAACGTATATTTCACCCAAAACGGCACCGTTTTTGCTGCTCCATGGGGACAAGGACCAGGTGGTTTCACCCAGTCAAACCGAACTGCTCTACAACGCTTTGCAGGAAAAAGGCATTCCCGCCCAGCGTTATGTGGTAGAGGGCGCGGGGCATGCGGACCATTATTGGGCCCAGCCAGAAGTGGAGCAGGTGATTCTGGCTTTTCTGGATAAAAATTTGAAAAACAAAAAATAAGGAGGAATTCCTATGAGAAAAATGACGAAGCTGGGGGCCGCAGCAGGACTGGCAGCCCTCCTGGTACTTTTTGGACAGCCGGCTCCTATGCCGGCAGTGGAAGCGGCGGCGGTACAGGCGGGTGCAACCTCTAATAGGGAAGCCACCAGCGTCCTGGCGGACAAGCTGGCCCTAAAGGAACTGGTGGACACCTTTTCCATCCTAGCCGATGAGAAAAATGGCATTGCCCAGGAAGCCCTTTTTACAAAGGATGCGGTGGTGGAGAATTATTCCGATGGGAAACTGATGACCTCACTGACCGGCCGGGAGAACATTGGCAAAGCCTTTGATGATTTCCTGAAAACCCAGGACGTGGTATACCACATCAACGGCCAGCAGGTGGTGGATATCAAGGGCAATACGGCAACGGGCACCAGCTATTGCTACGTGGTGCTGATCAGCACCCAAAACGGCAGACAGGTGAAACGTTCCGGGGGTACCCGCTACCACGATACCTACGTAAAACAGGACGGCAAATGGCTGATCAAGAAAAGGATGGCCGATTTTGTCTGGACGGAATACGGCGATTTGCCGCTGACGAAACAGGAGGGGTAAAGCATGCGAAAGGCAATGCAGGCAGGAATTGTGGCTGCCGGTTTTGCAGCAGCCTTTGGCTTTTTTGGCCAGCTCGGTGACGTGCCTGTAGCTCTGGCCGCGGCTGCACAGCCGGCAGCGCAGACGGTGGGGGCTGGGCAGGCCGCGCTTGTCCAGGCCCTTCTGGCAAAGGAGAACGGGAGCCCCAGTACCGCTGGGACCGGTCAGCGCGCCCTTTCTGGTGTTGCTCTGCCCGTTCGGACCAGCCAGGCCAAAACCGCCCAGCCCGGGGCGTATCCTATGCCGGGCACCTACGAAATCAGCTACAGCCATATCCGGCTAGGGTCCGCCACCCCAGGGGCGGAGATCCATTATACCCTGGACGGTACGAAGCCCACCCAGGACAGTCCGGTGTTTGACCCTGCCAAGGGTGCCATCCCCATTTTGGAATTCGGCGCCGGGGCCAGCCAGAAACCCGGGACGGAGAAGACCGTAGTGGTCAAGGCCATTGCCTTTTCCAAGGGTGCGGCTCCCAGTGACGTGGCCACCCTCAGGTATAATTT
This sequence comes from Acidaminococcus hominis, assembly GCF_900291475.1. Taxonomy (GTDB): domain Bacteria; phylum Bacillota; class Negativicutes; order Acidaminococcales; family Acidaminococcaceae; genus Acidaminococcus; species Acidaminococcus hominis. The sequence goes on along the minus strand of NZ_OLMM01000003.1, from coordinate 275,268 downwards.
TGTGGTGCACCAGCCTGGGTACTTCAGCTATGAGGTACTCCGGGAAGCGGCCCCTGATACCCCTGCCCTGATTCGAATCTCAGATTACGCCCGGGTCAATATGTTCCTGGTGGTGGGCTCCCAGCGGGCTCTGCTCATTGACAGCGGCCTGGACGCCAAGGGGGATTTGTATTCCCTGATTCAAAAGCTGGACGGGGGACTGCCCTTTGACGTGATTTCCCTCCATGGGCACGCAGACCATGCTGCCCAGACCCAAAACTTCCTGGATAAACATATCAAGGTGTATGTGCCCCACAAGGACCTGAGCTGGTTTGGGGACAACATTCCCCAAGGTACCCTGGATCCTCAAGAGGGAGACAAATTCGACCTGGGCAATACGGTGCTGACAGCCTACGCTGTTCCCGGCCATACGGTGGGAAGCCTGGTGCTGCTGGACGCAAAGACAGGGGACCTGTACTCCTCCGATTCCCTGGGCAGCAACGACCCCCTCGGCCCCAACTCCGGACTGTTGGACGACGTGGGGCTGGAATGCTCCATGGACCGGTATTACACGGCCCTGGTGGACCTGAAGCACAAGTTGAACGGACGGGCAAAACGTATTTTCACCGGCCACAATCCCCTGCCGCTGGACATCAAGTATTTGGATAATCTCATTGCTACTGTGAAGGATGCCCTGGACAGAGGTGAAAGCGCTCTGGTGCCCTCTATCAGACCGCCGGAATCCACCTATGGTTCCACCACCATGTTTGGCTATGGGGACTACCGGGTGGATCCCAACAGTGTGGCCATTAACCCCAAATATCTCCACGCAAAAGATGCCCTGGAAAATCCTCCAAAAATCATCAAAGGCTATCTGGGGCCTAAGACCAGAGTTTATCCGAAATTATAAGCAGCGGCAATCAGCTCCAGGCGCTGGACAAGGACCCAGCCGGACTTGCCGGGGCCGGGGAAGAACTGCTACAATATGGCGGAGAAGACCGGTTGGGCTGGGCAGAAAAGGCCTGCCGGCAGAAGGGAGAGAGCGTATGGAAGACAAACTGGCTGCATATCGAAAAGAACTGGCTGGCATTGTGGAACGCCAGGTAAAGGAGAACAGCTGGATCCAAACGGCGGTCCCTTCCCTGTATTTTGTGCGGCAGTATGTCACCACGGAACCGGAGGCCCTATTCCAAAAGCCTTCCCTTTGCATCATTCTTCAGGGGCGAAAAGAAATCGGCCTGGCCGAGGAACGCTTTCAGTATGGCCCTTCGGACTACCTGGTTTCCGCAGTGGGACTGCCGGTGACAGGGCAGATTCTGGAAGCCACCCGGGAAGAGCCGTATATTTCCCTGAAGTTGGAATTTACTTTGGACCAGCTGGTGGAGCTGCTGCCGGCGGTTCCTGGGGAGAAGCCCCAAAAGAAGCAGGACCGGGCCATTTATGTGAGTCCTTTGGAACTGCCTTTGATGGATGCTATGGCAAGGTTGGTACGTCTGGTGGATACCCCGGAAAATATTCCGGTGCTGGCGCCGCTTTATACCAGAGAAATCCTTTATTACCTGCTGCTGGGCCCCCAGGGAGCCAGTCTGCGGCAATTTGCCCTGAAGGACAGCAAGGCCTATCAGATGCAGGAAATTGTTCAGTATATTATTGCGCATTATAACGAAACCATCCGGGTGGAGGAACTGGCGCAAAAAGCCAGGGTCAGTGTGCCCACCGTGCACCGGCAGTTCAAGGAAGTTACCGCCATGAGCCCCCTGCAATTCCAAAAGAAGCTGCGGCTTCAGGAAGCCCGGCTGCTGCTGTTAAAAGGAACGGCGGAAGCTGCCGATGTGGCCTTCCGGGTGGGCTACGAAAGCCCTTCCCAATTCAGCCGGGAATATGCCCGGATGTTTGGCTATCCTCCCAAAGAGGACAGCAAACGGTTGCTGGAAGAGTATAGTTGAAGAAAAGAAAATAGAGGGTGTGAAATAATACTTATCCCCGAAAGAAAAAACGGCTTGCGAGAACAGAAAAAGTTCGCCAGCCGTTTTTTTACTTTTTATAACAGTATCTAATAAACGTCCTCAGTCAGTCCTACGGACTGCCAGCCCCTTAGTGGTTCGCAGCGCTCCAATCAGCCGCGCCCTGCGGGCTTGCTTCTTGGGCTGCTATCACATGGCTCACATTAGCCAAGAGCATTTTGATAAACTGACATGCTCTTGGATGTGAGCGCAACTCTTGAAGGGGCCAGTCTTAGACCACTACGAGTCATGTACTAAACGGGTATAGCAAAGCAACATAGTTTGCAAATATCTGCACTACCTGACTTTATTACTTGACAAGTAGCGGAATAGAATGCTTTCTGCAAACGTTGTGGTCGCGTCCAAATATCGTCATAAATTACCCAAAAGATATTTGGAATACGCGACCCATGTGATAGCGGCCTGCAAAGCAAACCCGCAGGGTGAAGTTGCGCAGCGAGCCGCGAACCACTCTGGCTTGCAGCGAACCACTGTAGGAAGTGGAGCCACAAGGCGCCGATAGAAGTTTCATTTCAAATCACCGCAAATGCAGCCCCTGCCGCTGGGCTTCCCGCATTTCTCCTTCGGTAATCATGCCCTGTTCGTTCATCCGTTCCAGTACCAGGTTCCGCCGCTCCCGGCAGCCTTCCGGGTTGTCAAAGGGGTTCAGGGCCGAGGGGGCGTAGGGGAGGCCGGCCAGGGCAGCGGCCTCGGACAGGGAAAGCTGGCTGGGCTCCAGGCCATAGTAGGTTTCGCTGGCCTGCTGCACGCCGGTGGCGCCTGCGCCCAGGAAGGTGGTATTCAGGTACATTTCCAGGATTTCGTCCTTGCTGTAGTGGATTTCCACCACCAGCGCCAGTCCTGCTTCCAGGATTTTCCGTTCCAGGGACTGTTCTGAGGTGAGCAGGTTGTTTTTCACCACCTGCTGGGTGATGGTGCTGCCGCCTTCTACTACCTCGTCTGCCTGGATATTCATCAGGATGGCCCGGAAAATGCCGTCCGGGTCAATGCCGTGGTGGGAGTAGAACCGTTTGTCTTCCACGGACACCAGGGCTTTGGGCAGCCAGGGGGACATCCGTTTTAAGGGGACCCAGTCTTCCGCCGGGATCCGGCTCCGGGTGATTTCCTTCAGGTGCCAGGCCCGGTACACCAGGCGCAGGGGCCGGGGCACGTCGATTCCCGGCAGCAGCCGGGTGAGCGGGTCCTCCTGGGCCGCCGCGGCAGCAGCGTAGGCGGGCACCGGGGCAGGGCCGGCCCCCGTATGCACCACAGGGCGGGTAAGATAGTAGCAGAGTGCAGCTGAGAGCAGAATGAGAAGATAAAGCAGTTTCCGCATAAGACCTCCTGTTAGGTAGGGCGCAGGGCCGGATTTTGCAAAAAAATAGAAAAAACGCTTGTTCTTTCCTATTATAACAATTTTCTCTGAACTTATTCACCAAAAACGTGTAGATTCCTGCTGAAAGGCTTATAATAATAGTACTATCAGGACAGGAAATTCCTAAAAAAAGTGGAAAAAACGGTTGCGAATTTATGCACGAAAGTGTATAATAATTCACCATAAGGACAAAGGAGGGGATGACGGCTTGGACAATTGCATAGTGGTAAAGGTCGTTTTCCCCTGCCCGCAGCCGAGGGTGAACGACGGAAAAACTCGTGTCCTGGTGAAGCGTGCCAACTATGGCTCCGACTACCGATGAGGGTCGGACAAAACGGGAAACCCATTTTGAGGAGGAAGAAATATGCAGATAAAAAACAACGAAATGAATATCTTAGTTGAAGCACTGCCATATTTAAGCGCTTTCAAGGGCAAAACGGTTGTGGTGAAATACGGCGGCAACGCCATGCTGAACGATGAGCTGAAAAACAAGGTGCTGGAAGATATCGTGTTCCTGCACTGCGCCGGCATGAAGCCGGTGGTGGTCCACGGCGGCGGCCCGGAAATTACCGCCATGCTGAAGGCAGCCGGCAAGAAATCCGAGTTTGTCAGCGGTCTTAGGGTTACCGATAAAGAAACGGTGGAAATCGCCGAACTGGCCCTGGTGGGCAAAACCAACACTGACCTGGTGCGGCGCCTGAATATTCTGGGGGGCAACGCCATTGGCCTGAACGGCAAGGACGCCCGCCTGCTGGAAGCCAAGAAACATCTGGCTGATGTGTACGAAAACGGCCAGGTGAACCTGGTGGACATCGGCTACGTGGGCACGGTGGAAAAGGTCAATACGGACCTGATCAACCTGCTTTTGGCCCATGACTACATTCCCGTCATTGCCCCCACCGGTATTGGGGAAGACGGGGAGACCTACAACATCAACGCCGACAGCGTAGCCGGCGAGGTAGCCGGGGCCCTGAAGGCCGAAAAGCTGCTGATGCTCACCGACGTGAAGGGCATCTACGAAGACCACAACGATGAGTCCACCTTCCTGTCCACCCTGACCTTTGAAAAGGCCCAGGAACTGATTGTGAAGGGCAGCATCGACGGGGGCATGATCCCCAAGGTGAAGGCCTGCATCGCCGCCCTGTCCGGGGGCGCTGTGAAGACCCACATCATCGATGGCCGCCAGGAACACTCCATCCTCCAGGAGATTTTCTCCGACAAGGGCGTGGGTACCGAAGTGGTCAGAGACTAATGCAAGAATATACAGGAGATTGTGCCGATGAATACAAAAGAAATTATTGAACAAACGGACCATTATTATCTGCCGGTGTTTGGCAGAAACCAGATTGCCCTGGACCACGGGGAAGGGGTTCATCTTTACGACGCCGACGGCAAGGAATACACCGACTTTCTGGCCGGCATTGCCGTCAACGCCCTGGGCTATAACTACAAGCCCCTGGTGGACGCCGTGAGCGCACAGGCTGGCAAGCTGCTGCACTGCTCCAACCTGTTCTACACCGAAATCCAGGCCAAGGCCGCCAAGGAGCTGTGCGAAGCCGCCCAGTTCGACCGGGTGTTCTTCTGCAACAGCGGCGCCGAAGCCAACGAAGGGGCCATCAAGCTGGCCCGGAAATACGGCGTGAAAAAGAGCCCCAAGAAATTCAAGATCATTACCGCCTTGGATTCCTTCCACGGGCGCACCATGGAAACCCTGACCGCCACCGGCCAGGAACACTACCACGAAGGGCTGAACCCTCTGCCGGAAGGCTTTGTGTACGTGCCCTTTGGGGACGTGAAGGCTCTGGAAGCGGCCATGGACGATGAGGTCTGCGGCGTGCTGCTGGAGCCCATCCAAGGGGAAGGCGGGGTCCACGTACCTCCGGCCGGCTACCTGGAAAAAGCCAAGGAGCTGTGCCAGAAGCACGATGCCCTCCTGATGTTTGACGAAATCCAGACCGGCGTCTGCCGCACGGGTTTCTGGTTTGCCTGGATGTACAGCGGCGTTAAGCCCGACGTAATGACCACCGCCAAAGCCATCGGCGGCGGCTTCCCCATGGGAGCCTTCCTGGTCACCGAGCGTCTGGCCCACGTGTTCGCCCCTGGGGACCACGGGTCCACCTTCGGCGGCAACGCCCTGTCCTGCGCCGCCTGCTATACGGCCATCAGCGAAATGAAGAAGCTGCACCTAGACGAGCAGGCTGCCAAAACCGGCGAATACTTTAAGGCCGGGCTGAAAGGCCTTCAGGCCAAGTATCCGGACAAAATCACCGACGTAAGAGGCATGGGCCTGATCCTGGGGGCGGAGCTTTCCAAACCCGGCGCCTCCCTGGTAAAGGGCTGCCTGGAAAAAGGCCTTATCATCAACTGCACGGCGGGGAACGTCCTGCGTTTTGTACCGCCGCTGATTATTACCGAACAAGACATCGACAAACTGCTCCAGGGTCTGGATGAACTCCTGGCAGACTTCTAAAGAAAACGAGGGGAAGAACATGGCTTTAAGAAATAAAGATCTGATTTCCATCCATGATTTGTCTGTAGGCGAAGTCGCCACCATCCTGGATGTCAGCCGCAAACTGAAAAAGAAACAAAAACTGGGCGAACCCCATGAATACCTGAAGGGCAAAACACTGGCCATGATTTTCTCCAAAGCCTCCACCCGGACCCGGGTTTCCTTTGAAACCGGCTTCCATCAGCTGGGCGGCCACCCCATCTACATGACCGAGTCCACCTCCCAGATTGGCCGGGGCGAACCGGTAAAAGATACCGCCCGGGTACTGTCCCGCTTTGTGGACGGCATTATGATCCGGACCTATTCCCACGAAGCCGTCAAGGAACTGGCCGACTATGCCAGTGTTCCGGTCATCAACGGCCTCACCGATCTGCTCCATCCCTGCCAGGCCCTGACCGATATGTTCACCATCCTGGAATACAAGGACGTGCTCAAGGGCCGGAAGCTGGTGTACGTAGGGGACGGCAACAACATGGCCCATTCCCTGATGTTCGCCTGCGCCAAGGTGGGCATGAACATGGTCTGCGCCAGCCCCAAGGGCTACCAGCCGGACCCCCAGATTGTGAATATGGCCAAAATGGACGCAGCCATCACCGGCTGCACCATCAAGGTAGAAGAAGACCTGTATGAAGCTGCCAAAGGCGCCGACGTCCTCTACACCGACGTCTGGGCTTCCATGGGCGAAGAAGCGGAAAAGGAAGTCCGGGTGAAAGCCCTCCACGACTACCAGATCAACGCCGAACTGCTGAGCGTGGCCCGGCCGGACGCCATGGTGCTCCACTGCCTGCCTGCCCACAGAGGGGAAGAAATCACCGACGAGGTCATCGAAGGACCCCATTCTGCGGTATTTGACGAAGCAGAAAACCGTCTTCATGTACAAAAAGCCATTATGGCCTTGCTAATGAGTGACGAAGTGTTGTAAAGTATGTAGATAGCGTATTAACGAAAAGGAGATTGCATAGCATGGATAAAAAAGACATTAAAAAAGTCGTATTGGCCTATTCCGGCGGTTTGGATACTTCCTGTATCATTCCCTGGCTGAAGGAAAACTACAACAACTGTGAAGTCATCACCGTAACGGCTGATATCGGCCAAGGGGAAGAAGTGGCTCCTGTCCATGACAAAGCCATCAAATCCGGTGCCAGCAAAGCCTACATTCTGGACCTGAAGGAAGAATTCCTGAAGGAATATGCTTGGCCCATGGTAAAATCCGGTGCCGTTTATGAAAAGAAGTACCTGCTGGGTACCTCCATTGCCCGTCCCATTATCGCCAAATACCTGGTGGACATTGCCCTGAAGGAAAACGCTGACGCTATCGCTCACGGCGCTACCGGCAAAGGCAACGACCAGGTGCGTTTCGAACTGGGCATCAAGGCTTTGGCTCCCCAACTGAAAGTCATTGCTCCCTGGAGAGAATGGGATATCAAATCCAGAGAAGACGCCATCGACTATGCAGCTGCCCATAACATTCCCGTGCCTGTAACCAAGAAAAAGGACTACAGCATGGACCGGAACATCTGGCATCTGTCCCACGAAGGCAGCGACCTGGAAGATCCGGCCAACGAACCGAAATCCGAAATCTACATCATGACCCAGACTCCGGAAGCCGCTCCGGACAAGGACGAATACATTACCCTGGACTTTGAACAGGGCGTACCGGTTGCCGTTAACGGCAAGAAAATGTCCGCTGTAGAACTGATGGAAACCCTGAACGAAATCGGCAAACGCAATGGCATTGGCATCAGCGACATGGTAGAAAACCGTCTGGTAGGCATGAAGGACAGAGGCGTCTACGAAACTCCTGGCGGCGCCATCATCTACTATGCCCACAACGAACTGGAAAACATCTGCCTGGACCGGGCTACCTTCAACTATAAGGAAACCATCGGCATCCGCTATGCAGAACTGGTTTACGATGGCATGTGGTTCTCCCCGCTGCGGGAAGCTTTGCAGGCTTTCGTGGACGAAACCCAAAAGACCGTTACCGGTACTGTGAAACTGAAGCTGTACAAAGGCAACATCATCACCGCCGGCACTACCAGCCCGTACTCCCTGTACAGCAAGGAATACGTCACCTTCGGCGAAGACGAAGTGTACAACCAGGCTGATGCCCAAGGCTTCATCAACCTGTTTGGCCTGCCGCTGACGGTAAGAGCTCTGATGAAACAAGGGAAGTTGAAATAATGGCGAAGCTTTGGGGTGGACGATTCAGTAAAGATACCAATGCCCTGGTGGATGCGTTCAACGCCTCCATTGAATACGACCAGCGGCTGTACAAGGAAGATATCCGGGGAAGCATTGCCCATGCACATATGCTGGGCAATACCGGAATCATCAGCCAGGAAGACGTGGCCCAGATTGAAAAGGGCCTGAAGGAAATCCTGGCCGAAATCGAAGCCGGCACCTTCCAGTTCCAGACCGAGCTGGAAGACATCCACATGAACGTGGAAGCCGCCCTGACGGAAAAAATCGGGGACGCCGGTGCGCGCCTGCATACAGCCCGGAGCCGCAACGACCAGGTGGCACTGGATATGCATATGTACATGAAACGGGAAGTCACCGAGGTCATTGACCTGCTGATCCGCTTTGAGGAAGCCCTGCTGACCATGGCGGAAAAGCACCTGAAGACCCTGATGCCCGGCTATACCCATCTCCAGAGAGCGCAGCCCATTACCTTTGGACACCATCTGCTGGCGTACTTTAATATGCTGCGCCGGGATTTCCGCCGCCTCCATGGGGTGTGGGAAGACGCCGACATCATGCCCCTGGGCGCAGGTGCCGTAGCCGGCACCACCCTGCCCATTGACCGCTTCCAGGTGGCCAAGGAACTGCATTTTTCCCAGGTGTACGGCAACAGCATGGACGCCGTCAGCGACCGGGACTACGTACTGGACTTCCTGTCCTTTGCTTCCGTCCTGATGCTGCACTTGTCCCGGCTCAGTGAAGAAATGTGCCTGTGGTCCTCCACGGAGTTCGGTTTTATCGAGCTGGACGATGCCTTCGCCACCGGTTCCTCCATGATGCCCCAGAAAAAGAATCCGGACATCTCCGAGCTGGTGAGAGGCAAAACCGGCCGGGTGTTTGGCAGCCTGATGGCACTGCTCACCACCGTGAAAGGCCTGCCCCTGGCGTACAACAAGGACCTCCAGGAAGACAAGGAAGGCTTCTTCGATACGGTGGATACCGTGAAGTTCTCCCTGACCGTCTACCGGGATATGATCCTGACCATGACCGTCAACGAAAAACGCATGGCCGAAGCCGTCCATCTGGACTACTCCAACGCCACCGACCTGGCCGACTACCTGGTGCGCAAGGGCATGCCCTTCCGCAAAGCCCATGAAGTGGTGGGCAAGGCCGTGGCCAAAGCCATTGCCGAGCACAAATATCTGGGCCAGCTGACTATGGAAGAATACAAAGCTATGTGCCCCCTGTTTGAAGAAGACCTGCTGGAATGCCTGAAGCCCGAAAACTGCGTAGCAGCCCGGACCTCCTACGGCGGCCCTGCCCCCAGTGAAAATGCCAAGCAAATCGCCCTGGGCAAGGAAGCTTTGGAAAAACAGAAAGCCATTTTGGCAGAACTGCAAGAACGGTTATAAGACGAAACTCCCTGTGAGAAGTTTCGCAGTCATAACAAAAAAGTACCTCTCCTAGCGGAGGGGTATTTTTTTGGCAGGTACCCGGAAATTGCCGGAACCTGCCTGAAGAAAGAAGGAATTTGTATGAACGCTGAAAAAAATACCCTGCTGACCTGGTATCCACCGGAATATGTGGCCCAGCACCAAAAGAACCGGGCACTGGTGGCCGGTACCCCCTACGAAAAATACCTGGCCGACACTCTGGAAGTCCCTGTGGCTATGGTGGAAGCCCTGAAATGGGCACCCCTGCCGGAAAAAGCCCTGTTTGCGCCTACTAGGGAAGAACTGAACCGCTTGTTCCAGCAGCCCTACAACCTGCCGGTGGCCGGGTACGGGCTTTTGGGAAATGCTGAAAGTGGCCGGATCATCTGCTCCTTCAGCCGGCACTTTTTCCCCGGGGCCACTGCCCAGATGCTGGAATGGTGGTTTGCCTGGCATATGGGGCATGACGAGCGCTACGCTCTTTGGTCCCCCTATGCCCATGTCCGGAACCGGGTGCCCTATCCAGAACGGCTGGAAGACCCAGCCAAAACCTACGCCGAAAAGCTCTATGACCCGGAAAATCCCAACCAGGTGGTGGAGCTCACCGGCGACCAGCTCCTGAATGTGACTATCCATTTCCGGGATCCCTTTGCCCTGGGACTTACCCAGGAAACCTGGCAGCAGGGCGGCTATGGCTTTAGCGCCAGCGGCTGGTCCGATCTGCCCCAGAGCCCCGGCGTGCCCTCCGGCATGATGTTCCACCTGGGCCGGGAAGTCCCCGGCGGCCTGGAACTGATTTCCCACTACTGGCTGGGGACCCACAGGGGCATGACAAAGCTGACGGGACTCGCCCAGCAAGTGGAAGCAGCCCTCAAACAGGCCCCGGCAGTCCCGGAGGAAGTACTGCTTCAAGGCGCTTTTGCCATGTCCATGCACGATATGATCGAGTTTACCCGCCTGTCCCAGATCCTGCCTGCCCTGTACGCGGAGTTCGGGAAATAAGGACAGCTGGGGGAGCGGAGGAAAAGGCTAAACGGCTGCGTAAGGCGGCAGCTATAACAAGATAGGAAAACACCTGCAACATGTTTTCCAGTTTTTTGGCACTGCGTAGAGCAGTGCCATTTTTTGTATAGAGATGAAATGATACAAGGCCCCTGGGATAACAGGGGGCCTTGTAGGCGTGTTTCCATTGTTTCCGTTCCTTGCAATGGGCTAGTGCAAGGACCATGGTAGTGTAGGCCCAATCCGCCTTCAATTATAAACTCTTTCCGTTCCGCCCCAATCATAAAGCGGGGCAAGGATGGGGTTTCCGCCCGCTCCCGCGGGCCATATATTCCCAAAAACACCTCTACACTTTTCGCAGAAAAGTGTAGGCCATTTCCTTATTTCCATCATCTACCGTCTCTTATTCCTCATCATACCCTTTTTACACTTAACCAAACGCTTATCAGCAAAATGACCAGTGAAAAGTATAGGCCATTTCCTTGTGCCCCTCAGCTATTGTTTCTTATTCTTCAGCCTCTCTTTTTAACGCTAAATCAATTGATTATCAGCTAAATGATCTGTGAGAAGTGTAGGCCATTTCCTTATTCTCATCATCTACAGTCTCTCATTCCTCTTTACTCCTTTTATAATCTATAAGATTAGTTTCCGCAATAAAAGCTTCTTTGAAAATGCCGTAGGCATTATAGGTTCGTAATATGTTTTAGCGTTTTAGGAAGCATCCCAGCAAAAAAATGAAAACTCAGTTAAAAAGGCAAGAATTACATCAATTGTACAAAGTAGAGCGGGGAAAAAAGAAAATAGCTCCAGCCATGTATCTGGCTGGAAGAATGTGCTATAGTAGAAGAGTAATTATTCAGAAAATTATTTTACAAAATAACAAGGGAGATGGTGGACATGGAAGGGCTTTTTGCCTGGGTCAATTCGGTTCTGCACTTTGTAGGGCCGTTATCGGATTTCTTTTGGGATTTTCCTACTATGTTCGGCTGGTACAAAAGTCTGCCCCTTTTAGGCAGCTTTTCTCTGGCCATCTTGGTGCTGGTGGGCTCCGGGGTGTATTTCACCCTACGCTTGGGCTTTGTCCAGGTGACCCAGTTGGGGCGGGGCATTCGGCTCCTGGCTCGGCGGCAGCAGGTCCGCACGGGGATTTCGCCCCTGGCGGCCTTTCTCCTGAGCTCCGCCATGCGGGTGGGGCCGGGGAACATCTTGGGCGTTACCGGGGCTATTGCCGTAGGCGGTCCCGGGGCCCTGTTTTGGATGTGGGTTTCCGGCTTCTTTGGCATGGCCACCGCCTTTGTGGAAGCCACCCTGGCCCAGCTGTTTAAGGAACGCCGGGGCGGGGAGTTTGTAGGGGGTCTGCCCTTCTACGGTCGGGAACTGCTAGGAGGCAAAAAGCTGGCGGGGATTTTGCTCTCCTGCCTGTACATCTTCTATGCCCTGGGCTGCCTGCCCGCCCAAGGCTTCAACGTGGTGTCCTCCCTGGGAGCCATCGCCGAAATGGTCACCGGCAGCACCATTCCTACCAATTCTTTCTTCTACTACGCCGCCGCCCTGGTGGTGCTGGTCTTTACCGGAGTACTGGCCTTTGGGGGCATCCAGAAGGTCACCCGGGCTACCAATAAAATGGTGCCGGTGATGGCCGTGGTGTACGTGGGCACCGTGCTGCTGCTGATCTTCGCCAATGTCCAATCCGTGCCCTTTTTCTTCCAGGAAGTGTTCCGGGGCGCCTTTCGGCCTGATGCCTTCTTTGGGGGCGTCTTTGGCACCGTGCTGGTCCAGGGCGTGAAGCGGGGCCTCATGTCCAACGAAGCCGGCCAGGGCACCATCACCATGTCCGCCGCTTCCGCTGATGACAACCACCCCTGTGAACAGGGCCTGCTGGCTGCGGCCGGGGTCATGCTGGACACCCATATCATCTGCACCATGACCGGCTTTATCATCGTCATGGCCCATGTGTGGACCAAGGACCCGGCAGCCTGGACGGAAGCGGGGAAACTTCCCAAGTATCTGATTTCCGTGGCGGAACTCACCCCGGGTACCAGCCTGAACCTGGCCGTGACCCTGGCGCTGACCCTGTGCTTCTGCCTGTTTGCCTACACCTGCCTCATCGGCATGGTGTCCTTTTCCGAAATCGCCGCCGCCCGGCTGGGGAGCAGCCAGACCCTGACCAATGCCGTCCGGGGCCTGTGCCTTTTGGTAGCCGCCTTTGGCATCTTGGTCAACATCGCCGGCTACGACCTGGGGAACCTGTGGGCCTTCTCCGACCTGGCCAATATCCTTATGGTGTACTGCAACGTGCCGCTGCTGCACAAAGGCTTTGCCCTGGTCCAGGCCGCCTGCCAGGACTACGTCCGCAAGGACCGGGACCCCAAGGCACCCTTTGACAGCCAGAAAGTCCTGGGCCTTGAGACACCCTGTTGGAAAGAGTAGGAACCAAAGTTTGTACACCTGCTGGCAAAGTAAGCCCGTAGGATAAGCCGCGGGCTGTTTGCGGCCTAATTTGAACTTCCTCAGTCAGCCTTGCAGGCTGCCAGCCCCTCCAGTGGTTCGCAGCGCTCCAATCAGCTTTGCTCTCCGAGCTCGCTTCTTGGGCTGCTATCACATGGCTCACATGAACCAAGAGCCTTTTGACTAACTGATTTGCTCTTGGATGTGAGCGCAACGTTTGAAGGGGCCAGTCTTAGGCCCATAGAGCCATGTGCTAAACGGGTATAGGAAAAGAAATTATAGTACGTAGATGATTGCAATATACCTTTTTATCACATGGCCAGTAGTGGATATGAACGCTTCCTGAGTGGTTCGCCGTGCTCCGTTCTCCTTCACCCTACGGGTTCGGCTCACGGACGGCTATCACATAGGTCGCATATTCCAAATGTCCTTGAAAAACAGCATTGACATTTGGATGCGACCGTAAAGCGTTGCGGCCGCATCCAAACATCCCCAAATCCTTCCAAAGGATGTTTGGTTAATAAGGCCCATGCGATAGCGGCCTGCAAAGCAAGTCCGTAGGACGCAGCTGAGCAGCGAGCCGCGAACCGCTAAGGAGGTGGGGCCCGCAGGGTCTCGGAGGAAGTTTTGAGGTGTAGATAACGGCTATAACGAACAATAAAAAAAGGCTTGCGAACGCAAATTTGTTCGCAAGCTTTTTTTTCACAGCTCTTTCAACCGCAGAGTTTATTTTCCTTCTTTAACTTCCTGCAGGGCAGCAGCCATTCTGTGGATGCCTTCCACGATTCTGTCGTCAGGCATATTGGAATAGTTGATGCGCATATGATGGTCGTTATGGCCGTTGGGGTAGAAGAATTCACCCAGCACGCCGGCCACATTCTTTTCGATGCATTTGTCGAAGACTTTCCGGGCGCTGACGCCTTCCGGGAAGGTCAGCCACAGGAACAGGCCGCCATCGGGATGGGTCCAGGTGGTGCCGTCCTTGAAGGTTTCTTCCATGGTCTTGATCAGCAGGTCACGGCGATGCTTGTACAAGGCGTTGATTTCCTTGACGTGTTCGTCCAGGCTGTATTCGTCCATGTAGCGGTCGATGATGGCTTGGTCAAAAGCGGAGGTGTGCAGGTCGGCGCTTTGCTTTACCTTCACAAATTCAGCCAGCAGGGTGGTGTTGGCAGCCAGCCAGCCAATTCTCAGGCCGGGGCAGAAGGTCTTGGAGAACGTGCCCATGCCCATGACCAGGCCTTTGGTGTCCATGCTCATCAGGGACGGCAGGGTTTCGCCATCGTAGCGTAGTTCGCCGTAGGGGTTGTCTTCCAGTACAGGAACTTCATATTTATTGATCAGGTCCATAAATGCCTTGCGGCGTTCCAGGGTCCAGCAAATGCCGGTCGGGTTCTGGAAGTCGGGAATGACATAAATCAGCTTAATCTTAGGGGTGGAAGCCAAAATCTTTTCCAGTTCTTCAGGAATCATCCCTTTTTCATCGGTAGGAACTTCTTTGAATTCCGGGCCGTAAGCCTTGAACGCATTGATGGCAGCCAGATAGGTGGGGCTTTCCATCAGCACAACATCGCCCTCATCAAAGAAAATCTTGCCGGCCAGATCCAGGTTTTGCTGGGAACCGGTGGTGATCAGGATGTTTTCAGCCTTCAGATTGGATTTGTACTTTCTGTTGGTGCGGTCAGCAATCTTTTGGCGCAGGCCAGGATTGCCTTCGGTGGTAGCGTATTGCAGCACCTTGCGGCCTTCGTCCTTACAGACTTCAGCGCAAACCTTGGCAATTTCGTCTACCGGGAACAGCTCTGGGGCAGGCAGACCGCCAGCGAAGGAAATCACTTCCGGACGCTGGGTTACTTTTAAGATTTCTCTTACTGCGGATGCTTGCATGGAATCCATCCGCTTGGCAAACTTGTACTCCATAATAAAGACCTCCTAAGATATTGCTGCACCTGAAATATGCGGCAAATAAAAAAACAGTATAAAAATGGTATCACCAACTCCACGGTGCGTCAAGAATCCCTGACAGAATACCAAATTTTATGGATAAATTATACCATTTTTGTACTAAATAATACAGGTTATTTTTAGTTGGCGGCCTTCCGCTTTCTCCTGGTGGGAAAGTGAGCCGCAAAAATGGCTAAAATTTTTTGCAGGAACAATAAGCAAAACTGAGGAACGCCACTAGCTGGCAACCCCAAACAAAATGCTTTTTGCATGGGGTCCGGGGATATCGTATAATGGAAGTATCTGAGCAAAGGATGGTGTACTATGGAAGAAACATTCCTGATTATAGACGGCAGCAGTCTGATTCACAGAGCCTTTTTCGCCCTGCCTCCCCTGACCAGCCCCACCGGGGTGCCTACGGGAGCTGTGTACGGCCTGTGCAATATGCTGCTGAAACTCCTCCAGGAGCTGAAACCGGCCTACATGGCCGTGGCCTTCGACAAGTCCCGGAAAACCTTCCGGACGGAGAAATTCGAAGCCTATAAGGGCCAGCGCAAAGCTACGCCCCCGGAACTGAAAGAGCAGTTCCCCCTGTCCATTCGCCTTTTAACGGCCATGGGCATTCCCACCCTGGAAGTGGACAACTACGAAGCCGACGACATCATCGGGACCCTGGCTGCCTCCGCCCCCAAGGATGTGCAGGTGAAAATTGTCACCGGGGACCGGGACGAATTCCAGCTGATCAGCGACAATGTCCAGGTGTACTTTACCAAAAAAGGCATCTCCAACCTGGGCATCTACGACGAGGCCGCCTTTAAGGCCGAATACCAGGGCCTGGTGCCCCGGCAGATTATCGAGCTGAAAGGGCTCATGGGGGACACCAGCGACAACATTCCCGGCGTGCCGGGGGTGGGCCCCAAGACGGCCCTGAAGCTGGTTACGGAGTACCAGACCGTGGAAAACGTCCTGGACCATGCCGCCGACGTCAAAGGCAAGTCCCTTCAGGAAAAACTCAAAACCTACCGGGACCAGGCGCTCCTGTCCAAGGATCTGGCCACCATTTGCCTGGACGTGCCGGAAATCAGCCGGGACCCCAAGGCCTACGCCCTGACCGGCATGACCGCCGAAAGCCGGAAGCTGATGCAGGAACTCCAGTTCAAGAACCTGTGGAACCGCTTTCTGCCCGTGCTGGGCAGCCAGGAAGGGGACGCCGCCGCTGAGGCTGCAGGAACCCAGGTGGAAGCTGCTGCCCCGGCCCTGCCCCAGGTGGAAATCACCACCCAGGCAGAGGCCCAGGACCTGCTGCAGCAAATCCGTCAGGCCGGCGAAGAACTGGCCCTGACCTATGCCCTGTCCGGCGACCTGCCCCACCGTACCCTGGAACAGCTGAACCTGGTTCTGGGGGACAAGGAGTACGTCTGGAAGGTTACGGACAGCAGCAAGGCCGCTGCCCTGGAACTTTTGGCAGACCCTGTGGTGAAAAAAGCCATTCCCAATCCCAAGGAACTGTACAAATATATGCTGGAGCAGGGAAGTCACCTTTTGGGCGTGGCAGACGACCCGGAACTGGCCGCCTACCTGTACGAACCCGGGGAAAATTCCTATGAGCTCACCCGGCTGGCGGAAACCTTTCTGCCCCATGGGCACGGCGGCACCGCCCAGGACGCGGCAGCCCTGGTGCCCCTCCTCCGGGGCTTTTTGGAGGACCGGAACCAGACCCAGCTGTACCAGGACATCGAGCTGCCCCTGACCGAAAACCTGGCCCTGATGGAATACCGGGGCATCGCCATAGACGAAGCCATGCTGGAAGAAGTCACCAAGGAAATGACCGGCCGGGTGGCTGCCCTGGAGCAGCAGGCCTGGAACCAGGCAGGGGAGGAGTTCAACGTCAACTCCACCAAGCAGCTGGGCGTCATCCTCTTTGAAAAATTGGGCCTGCCCATCATTAAAAAGACCAAAACCGGGTATTCTACCGACGTGTCCGTGCTGGAAGCCCTCCAGGGCGAACACCCCCTGATAGAAACCCTCATTGAATACCGGCAGCTGTCCAAGCTGCTGTCCACCTACCTGCTGGGCCTCCATCCCCTGATCAACCCGGTGACAGGCCGGATCCACACCCACTTTAACCAGATGGCCACGGTCACCGGCCGGCTGTCCAGCACGGAACCCAACCTTCAGAACATTCCCACCCGTACGGAAGTGGGCAAGCGCATGCGGGCCATGTTTGTCCCCGGCAAAGGCTACGACCTGCTGCTGTCCTGCGACTATTCCCAGGTGGAGCTCCGGGTCATGGCCAGCATTGCCGGCGACGAGCTGCTGCTGGACTCCTTCCGTCATGGCCAGGACGTCCACGCCCGCACCGCCTCCGAGGTCTTTGGTGTGCCCCTGGAGGAAGTCACCCCCTATATGCGCAGCAAGGCCAAAACCGTGAACTTCGGCATCATCTACGGCATCAGCGACTTTGGTCTGGCCAAACAGCTGGGGGTCTCCCGGGCGGAAGCGGCCCAGTACATCGACAGCTACTTTGCCCGCTACACCGGCGTCAAGGAATATATGGAACGGGAAAAACAAAAGGCCCGGGACCTGGGCTACGTGGAAACCCTGTTCGGCCGCCGGCGCTACCTGCCGGACATCCACGCCTCCAACTTCAATAAGCGCAGCTTTGCCGAACGCACCGCCATCAATACCCCCATCCAGGGCACCGCAGCAGACATCATCAAGATTGCCATGCTCCAGGTGGAAAAGAAGCTCCAGGAAGCCGGCGTCAAGAGCCGGGTGCTGCTCCAGGTTCACGATGAACTGGTGCTGGAAGTCACCCAGGACGAAGCCGAGCAGGTGGGCAAGCTGGTGAAAGAAACCATGGAACAGGCCGTAAAGCTCCAGGTGCCCCTGGTGGCCGATGTAGCCACCGGCACTAACTGGGCCCTGGCCAAATAAGGAAGCGGTGAAAGCATGCCGGAATTACCAGAAGTAGAACAAGTACGGCTGAGCCTGGGCCCCCACGTGGACGGGAAAACCATCCTGGGCGTCCGGCTGGACCTGCCCAAAATGGTCCATTACCCGGCCCCGGAGGTTTTTGCCAAGGCCGTCCAGGGCGCCCAAATCACCCGTGTAGGCCGCAGGGGCAAGTACCTGACCCTCCATTTGGCAGACGACCGGTATCTCTTGGTGCACCTGCGCATGACCGGTGCCCTGCTGGCCGGGAAAAAGGGCGACCCCGAGCCGCCCTATACCCGGCTGGCCTTTTTCCTCAGCGGGGACGAAAACCTGTACTTTACCGATATTCGCACCTTTGGGGTGGTGGAGCTCCTGGGCCAGGACGACAAACGGGACCCGGGCTACGAGGCCCTGGGGCCGGAGCCCCTGTCCCCCGAACTGACAGCGGAATACCTGCGGCAGCTGGCCAAGGGCAAGAGCACCGTGCTCAAAGCCTTCCTCCTGGACCAGAGCCATATTGCCGGCCTGGGCAACATCTACGCCGACGAAGCCCTGTTTGCCGCCGGCATCCGGCCCACCCGCCGGGTGAACCGCATAACCAAAAAAGAATGGCAGCAGGTGGTGGACGGGGTGAACCAGGTCATCGCCCAGGGCCTGAGAAACCACGGCACCACCTTCCGCAACTACCAGGACGCCAATGGCGAAATGGGGGACAACGTAAAGTACCTTCAGGTGTACCACCGGAAGGGCAAGCCCTGTTTCCGCTGCGGCACACCCCTGGTGCAGATCAAAGTGGCAGGCAGGGGCAGCGTCTACTGTCCCCACTGCCAGAAGTAGGTGAGAGCAGTGACAGTTATTGGACTTACCGGAGGCATTGCCTCAGGCAAAAGCACGGTCAGCGCCTACCTGAAAGAACTGGGTATCCCCGTTTTTGACGCAGACGCCGCCGGACATCAGGTGGAGGCGGCCGGTTCACCCACCCTGCGGCAGCTCCAGGAGGCCTTTGGCCCCGGCATTCTTACCCCGGCTGGAGAGCTCAACCGGGGAAAGCTGGCGGACCTGGCCTTCCACGACCCCAAGGCCCTAACGACCCTGAACACCATCGTCCACCGGGCCATTGCCCAAAAACGGGACGCCTTCCTGCGCCAGTACGCAGCAGCACCCGTGGCCGTGCTGGATGTACCCCTGCTGCTGGAAACCGGCTGGGACCGCCTGACGGACCAGGTGTGGCTGGTGGTGCTGGACCGGGAGCAGCAGATACAGCGGGCCATGCTCCGGTCAGGCATGACCCGGCAGGAAGTCATTGACCGGATTGACCGGCAGCTTCCCGTAGAAGAAAAGAAAAAACGCGCCCAGGTAATCCTGGACAACTCCGGTACCCGGGAGGACCTGTATGCCCAGACCCGGGCCGCCCTGGAAAAGGTGCTGGCCCAGCAGAAAGCCCAGCGCTAGGCCTCTTTACAGAACCCGTTTAGCAGGGGTCACCGATTTGTAACAAAGAATGGTTGAAAGTAGCCTGCAAAATTTGTTACAATATATAGATAGCATCATTGGCTATTATTGGTTGTTTTGGTTGAAAAACGCTGCCTTAGGGCAGTTTTGCCTATTTGGAGAGGGATCCTATTGAGAACGAGAAGACGGAGACGAGGGCCGGGCTGCTTGCCAGCACTGCTGGTATTTCTGCTGCTGCTGACTACCAGTTTTTTTGTCTGGCGGACGGACTTTGCCCAAAAGAAGCTGGTGTATAACTGGCCCTACGCCCGGGAAATTCATCTGTACAGCGCCCAATACCGGGTGGACCCGTTCCTGGCCGTAGCCGTAATCAAAAACGAAAGCGGCTTCAAGGCGGACGCGGAATCCCACACGGGAGCCCTGGGCCTGATGCAGATTATGCCGGAAACCGGCGCCTGGATTGCCCGGAGTACGGATTTCCCCAATTTTCGGGATGAACTGCTGCTGAAGCCCGAACTGAACATCAAGTTCGGCTGTTGGTATCTCAGCGAGCTGGAAAGCGAATTCCACGGCAACGAAGTGCTCATGCTGGCCGCCTACAACGCAGGCCGGGGCACCGTCAAAGAGTGGATGGAGCAGTACGGCTGGGACTATGACTTCAAAGACATATCCCAGATACCCCTGGGCGAGACCCGGTCCTATGTTGGAAAAGTGCTGGCGGACCGGGATCGCTACCAGCAGTTATACAAGCGTTCCCTGAAAGATTACTAGGGCCAAAACCACCGGAAAAATTTCTCAAAAAAAGTTTTAAAAAAGTGTTGACGAAGTTCAAACCACATGATATAATTTCGTTGTTGTCGAGATAAGACACAAGCGGCCATGGCGGAACTGGCAGACGCGCTAGCTTCAGGAGCTAGTGGGGGCAACCCCGTGGAGGTTCAATTCCTCTTGGCCGCACCAAATTTTTACCGAAACACAATCACACAACTTTGCGGTTGTGGCGGAAAGGCAGACGCGTCAGCTTGAGGGGCTGGTGAGGGCAACCTCATGCGGGTTCAAGTCCCGCCAACCGCACCAATTACTTACGCGACAACCTTTTACAATTCCATAGTTTGCATGCGGCCATGGCGGAACTGGCAGACGCGCTAGCTTCAGGAGCTAGTGGGGGCAACCCCGTGGAGGTTCAATTCCTCTTGGCCGCACCAATATAAAACAGGTGCTGTAACATCATTGATGTTACAGCTTTTTTTGTTATGCTGGTACTATGCCTGGAGGTGTCAGCCAAAAGCTGACGGAGAAAGCTCAAAACGTATTGCGGCCCTTGGCCGCAGAAGGAACCTTCCCCACCCAGGGCCTTTGCATGCATGGTATGGCCCGTCCCTCCCCTTCCTGGGAGGCGGGGAGGGCATGGGGCCGGCGGCCGCAGTTATGAGAGTGTTGCTAGCTACAGTAGTGGAGACGCCATCGTAACGATTAACAATTGACCAGAGGCGGTTATGGAAGCTTCCTTCAAGGGTGAAGGAAGTGTCGCCAGGGGCGACGATAGAAGTTTAACAAAGCTTTTTGCGGCCTCCGGCCGCTTGCCTTCCCGCAGCAACAGCAGTCCAACTGCGGGAAGGTGGGGTGCGCAGCGCCTCGGATGGGCCCGCCCCACACCTACACCCCGCTGACCGCATCAACCCAAAAATTACATCGTTTTCTGCACCAAAAAGGCGTATCGTTCACAGCTTCATCGATAGTGAACGATACGCCTTTATCCTTTCACACAAACACCTGCTGCACCAGGTACATATACAGCAGCGTGCCTCCGGCAATGGAGATCAGCATCTGCCGCTTCCAGCATTGGAGGATAACAGTCACCAAGAGCGCAATGGCCTCAGGAATCCCGTGGCTGCCGGTAAACAGGGACACGTCCTTCAGGCAGTACACCACCAGCATGGCAAAGACTGCACAGGGTAGGGCCTTGCCCAAATACTGAATGTAGGGCGGGGTGGGCTTCTTGGAGGAGAAAATCAAAAAGGGCAGGAAACGGGTCAGCATGGTGCCCACAACGCACAGGGCAATGGTGATTCCTTGTTCAAATAAAGGCATGGGGGATGGGTTCATCTTAATTCTCCTCTCTTTGGGAAATAGGCCGGCGCAGCAGGGTCAGCAGCGCCAAAATAGCCAGCATGGTAGGAATCATAAAAGACTGGGGCCCGAAAAGCCACAGGCACACAAAGGCACTGGCAAAGCCCACCAGGGCCGGCAGGGGCGTGGTTTCCTTCCGGGCCTGTTCCACGAAAATCACCGCAAACATGGACGTCATCACGAACTCGATACCCTTGGTGTCCATACGGATAAAGGACCCCAACAGCCCGCCCAACGTAGCCCCGGACACCCAGTAGAACTGGTTCAGCAACGTCACAAATACCATGAACCAGCCCTTATCCACGTCTTCCGGAATATCCGCAGTATAGTTGATGGAAAACGTTTCATCGCACATCCCGAAAATCAGGTAGTATTTCTTCAGCCCCAACCCCTTGAACCGGTCCAGCATGGCAATCCCGTAGAACAGATGCCGGGCCTGGACCAGTAGCGAAACAATGAAGGTTTGCAGAGGCGCAAAGGGCATCAGCAGCATACTCACCGTGATAAATTCCAAAGAGCCGCCAAAAATCGTCATGCTCATAATCATCGGATACCAAAAACTGAAGCCCACACTCCGGGCGTAAATCCCATAGGCCATGCCCAGAAACCAGAAGCCGGCAAAAATCGGTATGGTAAAAGGGAAAGCCGCTTTCAGCGCTTTAAGTTTCATCTTGCTTCCTCCCTGATAAAATGATATATTAAACGTAAGTTCATTATATCGAACATTATAACCCATAGTGCCCTGCTATGCAATGCAAAAGTGCGGGCATCAGAGAGGGAGACCCCATATGGAAATCTCTGCCATCATAGGCAACAACCTCCAGCAGCTTCGCAAGGAACAGGGCCTGTCCTTGGACCAGCTGGCCCTGAAAACCGGCGTGTCCAAGGCCGTGCTGTCCCAGCTGGAAAACGGCAAAGCCAACCCCACCATCAATACCATCTGGAAAATTGCCACAGCCCTGCATGTCACCTATTCGGCCCTGTTGGAGCCGCCCCGGGAAAATGTCCAAAAAGTGGCCTATACCGACCTGCGCCCCCAATTGGACGAAGCCGGCCAGTACCGGATCAGCTGCTACTATCCCACCAGCCAGGACCGAGATTTTGAAATCTACCTGCTGGAACTGGACCCCGGCGCCAGCCACATGACCGAAGGCCACCCCGCCCCGGCCCTGGAGTATCTGCTGGTCAAGCAGGGCCAGCTCACCATGACTGTAGGCGGCCAGGTGTTTACCCTGGAGGCAGGGGACAGCCTGCGCTTTGACGCCAGCCTGCGCCATACCTACCAAAACAGCGAAAACAGCCTGATGCAGGCCTATTGCATCAACCAGTATCCCAGAGCCTAAGGAGGGATAACCATGAAAGTCCTGATTTTTAAAGGAAGCCCCCGGGCCCAGGGCAACACCAACACCCTGGAAAAAATCCTGGCTGACGAACTACGCCAGAGCGGAGCAGAAGTCACCGAAATCAACCTGCCGGACCTGGAAATCCGCCCCTGCACCGCCTGCCGCTGGTGCCAGAAAGACTGGAGCACCGCCGCCTGCGTCCAACAGGACGACCTGAACCCCCTGCTGCCCCAAATCCTGGCCAGCGACCTGTTGATACTGGCAACCCCCATCTATTCCTGGTACTGCACCCCGCCCATGAAAGCCCTGCTGGACCGGCTGGTGTACGCCCTGAATATGTACTACGGCGACAAACGCGGCCTCTCCCTGTGGAAAGGCAAGAACCTGGCCCTGCTCCTCACCTGCGGCTACCGCCCCGAAAAAGGCGCCGACCTGTTTGAAGAAGGCATGAAACGCTATTGCCGCCATAGCCAGCTGCACTACTGCGGCGCCCATTGCGAACGCCACCTGGGCTACAACACCGTATTTCTGGACCAAGAAAAGACAGAAAGAACCCGCACCTTTGCCCAGGAACTGTTGCGGATAGGAAAATAAGAATAGAAAAAGCAATGCCAGATAAGAAAAGCACTGCCGGAAATGGAACTCCATTTCTGGCAGTGCTTTTCTTATGAAGCGAAAGCCGGTTAGAGAGCAGTCACCCAGCGAACCCAACCCATATTGCGGCCGAAGGGTACGGAAGGGACCTGCCCCACCCAGGGCCCATGGATTCTTGGTATGGCCCGTCCCTCCCCTTCCTGGTAGGCGGGGAGGGCAGAGGACGTGCTGGCCTTTACGAGTGGTGATTTGATAGCTCATGTAGTGGTAACGCCTATCGTAATGATTAACACTTGACCAGTGGTGTCTTGGAAGCTTCCTGAGTGGTTCGCCGTGCTCCGTTCTCCTTCACTCTACGGGTTCGGCTCACGGACGGCTATCACATAGGTCGCATATACCAAATGTCCTCGGGGAACTGATTGACATTTGGATGCGACCGTAAAACGTTGCGTTCGCGTCCAAACAGCGCTACAAGTATTCCAAAAGCTGTTTGGAATACGCGAGCCATGTGATAGCTGCCCAGAAATTGAGCCCGTAGGGCGAAAATGACTGGCTAGCAGCGAACCGCTCAGGAAGTGTCGCCGGGGGCGACGATAGAAGTTTAATCCAGGTATCATTTTTTATCAATTATTAGCGGCCTTTGGCCGCAGAAGGAGCACTCTCCGTCTTATAACCCTCAACATTTGGGAGTCGCATCCGGTCGTCCACATCAAGGCAGCAATGGAGGACCGGCTAATGCGACCTCTGTGATAGCATTCCAAGAAGCAAGCTCGAAGAGCGCAGCTGATTGGTCCAATGCGAACCACTATGGGGAGGGTGTCGCACAACGTGCGACGGGAAGGGCGAGTGCCACCTGCGCCCGCCAGCGCGCGAGGTCAGCTTCTAGAGAAAAATTCGCAATAATAATGCACTTTTGATTTCTTGGTTTCCCCCACGTTGTGCTCAGAAAAATGTAATTTTAGAAACGTGGTTGTGCTGAATTGTTGACATCAATCAAAGGTGAGAGAGGTGGCGCCGGGTATAATGGAACTATGAATTAAGACAACTTCGAAACTATTTCTTAATGTGAATCTCGTGGTATACTGGAGGCGATCAATGAAAAAGGAGATAATCATCATGTCACGCACGCGCCGTCATTTCACGTCGAAATTCAAATCCGATCTCGTCATCGAGCTGCTCAAGGGTGAGAAAGACCTCAACACGCTGGCGGCTGAGAACGAAATCCTGCCGAACCTCTTGCGGAACTGGAAGAACGAGTTTCTCAGCAAGGCAAGCATCATATTCGATGATTCCAGAGAGGACAACCTCAATCAAAAACTCGAGACCGAGCGGAAGGAGAAAGCCTCCTATGCCCGCAAAGTTGGCCAACTCACCATGCAGGTGGATTGGTTGAAAAAAAAATCTGAGGAAATTCTTGGACCGGACTACGAGAAACAGTATTCTCCAAAACCTTTCGAGGAGTGAGTGCAAGGAGCTTTCCCTTCGGAAAGCAGCAAAGCTGCTCGGCGTCAACCGCACAAGCCAATACTACCACCCCAAAGAGAACACTCCATCAGATGAAGAGCTGGAATGCAAGCGCATCATCGATCGTTTCCACACGGACAATCCTGCCTGGGGCGCAAGGCAGCTGGCCTCGCAGCTGCAGCGCCTCGGGCATCAGGCCGGACGACGCAAGACAGCTCGCTATATGCGCGAGATGGGCATCGACGTCATCTATCCGAAGATGAACCTTTCCAAGCGGCAGCAACAAGCGCAGGTGATGCCCTACCTGCTGAAGCATGTGGATATTCAGCAGCCTAACCAGGCATGGTCCATCGACATCACCTACATTCCCCTGGAGCACGGTTTCGTTTATCTGACAGCCATCATCGACTGGTACAGCCGCTGCATTGTTGGCTGGGAGGTGGACGATACCCTGGACACCCGGATGGTCATTGCCGCCGTAAGGAAGGCGCTCCGTATAGCAAAGCCGCAGATTCTCAACTCCGACCAAGGATGCCAGTTCACCAGCAAGGAGTACAAGGCTTTCCTCAAGGAACACAAGATCCGCCAGAGCATGGATGGCAAGAGCCGCTGGGCCGACAACATCAAGATTGAGCGGTGGTTCCGGACATTCAAGTATGAGGAAGCCTATCTCACGCAGTACCGCAACATCCGGGAGGCTCGCAAGGCCATCCGCAACTACATCAACGTGTATAACTTCCAGCGCTGCCACTCAGCCATCGGGAACGTCCCGCCAGCAGAGCGCTACTTCCCGGCACTGCTGCTCAATGCTGCAATGTCTGCTGCCTGATACATTTAGAAATTCATCGATTTTGGTCTTGACAAACGTGCCACTATAAAGTTGTAAAGGAAATCCATTCTATAGAAAATAAAAAAATAGACGAAATTAAAGCGAAATTAGAAGAGCTCGACAATGAACTGGAAAACTATTTGTTAAAAATAAAAACAGAAAAAGATTTCACGGATGATACCTGCAGCAACGATTGTTTAAGAGGAGTGCGTTGCGGAGATGCAATGCTTGTTGATGGTATGCCAAATGGGAAACGCAGGAATGTTCCTACAGCTATTGTAAAGAAAATAGATATAAAAGATAAGCCGTATAAACCTAATGAAATAAACGTCTACTTTGAGACAATCCGACCAGGAACAAAATTCCAATTTACATTGACTTTGGAAAAACCATTGCTGGCTAATATTGGAATTTCGTCAGTAGACGATTTGATGAAGATTCTGGAGGAATATTACCAATCACTAAATAAAGTTTTAATGGAGGGGTTTCCAAATAGACATGATTTATTTACTAAAATGCGGAAAGGAAATGCATATTTAGGAAGGAATACTGGCTTTTTGCATAAAAGCTTGCTTTGGGCATTGGCAGATACACCAAAAGATGCGGTTCCAGTCATATGGACAATTTTGCATAATGAATTTGAAGATCATAAACATAATATGGACAAGCAAATCTCTCCACATATGTTAAAATGTGTTGAATTTGGGAAAGAATTACAACTTATGGGGGGAGTGAGGATTTACCGTGTTTAGCAAACCCTTAACCACTATTGAATTGACGCTTCAGCCCAAGGAACAAACCAAACTGACCCAATCTGCCGGCAGCCTGCTTCAGGGAGTCCTGATGGAAATTATTGACCCCGACTACGCAGCCCAACTGCACCTGGAGAACCTGCGACCCTACAGTCAATACCTTTATGTGGACAGGCAGGAACACACTCTGAAATGGCGGCTTTCCAGCCTGAACCAGGAGGCGGCCCAGAGACTGCTGGAACTCGCCTGGAATTTGCCGGAGACCTTCCGCCTGAAACAAAAGGGCGTAACCGTGGAGATCACCCAGCGGCAATGCTGCAGAGAAACAGATTATGACACCCTGGCCAATACCTTTCTGGGTGAGGGGAAAAACTACCGCAAACTTCATTTTGCTTTTCTGACCTCCACCACCTTTAAAACCAATGGCACCTATGCCCTTTATCCGGAGCTGGAACTGCTGTTTCACAGCCTGCTCCAACGCTGGAACCACTTTAGTGACAGTGAAGTCATCGATGCTCCGGATGCCGTACAGGAGCTGGTAAACAATCTCTTTGTCGGCGGCTATGACCTGAAGCTACACCCCTTTGCCCTGGAGGGCACCCGGGTCCAGGCCTTTCGGGGCAATTATACCGTAGTTTTAAAAAATAATATCATCTTACGCCGGCTTGCAGCCCTTCTGGCTGACTACGCCCAATTTTCCGGCGTGGGTATCAAAACAGCCCTGGGCATGGGCGGCACCCAGGTAGAAATGGAGCTGTGGCGATGAAAATTTTATACTCAGCTGTAGGAGATACGGACCCCATCCGGGATTTGCGGGATGGAGCCATCCTTCATATTGTCCGCTGGTACCAGCCGGATAAGGCCGTGCTCTTTCTGAGCAAGGAAATGACCGAGAAGGAAG
The DNA here is from genome assembly GCF_900291475.1 of Acidaminococcus hominis. GTDB lineage: Bacteria > Bacillota > Negativicutes > Acidaminococcales > Acidaminococcaceae > Acidaminococcus > Acidaminococcus hominis. Next base: position 247,989 of record NZ_OLMM01000003.1, on the reverse strand, counting down.
AAGCACGCCAATGGTACACCAAGCCTATCCTAGCGGTAAAACCGGATTGTGAGCTTGAACTGATCAAAACCGATATTGTGGACGTTCACAAACTGGATTCTTTGTACCGGATGACCGATGAGTTCTACCGCCTGGTGGATGCCTATCCGGAGGCAGAAATCCTGCTGAATACCAGCTCCGGTACTCCCCAGATGAAGATGATTTTGGCTGTTCTGGCCATTGAATATGACAAGGCCAAGGCCATCCAGGTTTCTTCTCCCCAAAAAGGCTCCAACCGCAATACTGAGCATTTGTTGGATACTACTCCGGTAGAAGACATTATCGAAGGGAATTTGGACAATCTCCCCGAAGAATGTGAAAATCGCTGTACAGAACCCAAACTGCGCTTTATCAAATACCGGCAGGTGGCCCGGGAACTGGTGGAACTGGTCCAGGCCTACAGCTACAAGAATGCCGTGGAACTGGCTAATAAAAACCGGGATATCCTGTCCCAGGAAGTACTGGACCTGGTGCAGCACGCCTATGAACGCTCCAACCTGGATTACGAGGCAGCAGAGAAAACCTTGAGTCAGTATCCTGCCTATGAGGAATTTCTCTTTCCCCAGGTACGGGACAAAGCTGCCATTAAGCTGCGGGAATACCTGTGGGTCATGGAAATTCGCCTGAAACAGGACTATAAGCAGGACTTCTTTGTCAAGCTGAGCCCATTTCTCTATGAACTGCTCTGTTTTTATATTACCAAAAAGCTCCAGATTCCATTGGAAAAATTCACCGGCAAGAAAAACTACGATAAAATGCAGCTTTCTGAAATCAAAGAGAATTTTCCGGAATATTACCAGAAGCTTAAGGATACCTTACCTTATCCCCTGCGGGATGGGCAGAATTTGTCCTATTATTATCTGGAACTGTTCCTGCAGACCCGAGAGGAAGTACCGGAGGCTATCAAGAAAACGTTGCAGACCTTGCGGAACGTAGAAAGCAAAATCCGCAATAAACAAGCCCATCAGATTCAGCCACTGACCGATGCTGATGTGAAAGCTGCAGTGGGAAAATCCATGCAGGAAATCTATCAGGACATTCAGGCGGTTTTTTATTTTGTTCTGGGGGATCATTACCGGGTGCCTAAAGAAATGGTGTATGATCAGCTGAACCAAAAACTGGAAGAACTGCTGAAAGCTCAGGTATAATCATTTTTTAGAGGAGGCAACGGGATGACGTCTCTGTATGTAACTGAAGGCGGCGCTTTTATTCGGCGCATAGGCGGCCATGTAAGCATTGGGCGGAATAACGAAGTCTTGATGGAAGTTCCCTTGGAAAAGGTGGAAGATGTTACTGTGGTAGATCATGTCCAAATTTCCTCCAATTTACTCACTGATTTAATTCAGCGCGGAATTCCTATTACCTGGCTTTCTGGAAAAGGACAATATTTTGGTACATTGGTGAATACCCAGCAGGTGGATATTTTTAAGCAGCAGAAACAGTTTGAACTATTGTTAAATGGAAGTTTCTATTTTGAGCTGGCTAAAAAAGTCATAGCTGCCAAGACACATAACCAGTTAACGATATTGCGTCGATATCAGCGAAATGTAGCTGAAGGATTATTGGAATCGCAGATTCATAATATCGTTACGCTGCGGGGACGTATTTTCAGAACCGAAAATGTGCAAGAACTGATGGGTTATGAAGGAATCATCAGTAGGGTATATTTCGATGCGTTGGGGCAGATTGTTCCCGAGGAATTTGCGTTTTCCAAGCGTACCAAACATCCACCAAGAGATCCTTTCAATTCTATGCTGAGCATGGGCTATAGTATGCTCTTTAATGAGATTCTTAGTTCAGTTGTAGGCCAAGGTCTGCATCCCTATGTAGGCTTCTGCCATGCCCTGGCTAAAGGCCATCCAGCCTTGGTTTCCGACTTGATTGAAGAATGGAGAGCTCCTTTGGTGGATTCGTTGGTGCTGAGTTTAGTGAGAAAGCATATGGTGAATCTGGACTGTTTTGACACGATAGAAGAGGGTTGTTTTTTGAATGCAGAAGGACGAAAAATCTTCCTTCAGGCGTATCACAAAAAACTTTGCTCGAACAATCAATATATTGAAGGGGCTCATAGTTACCGGGAATCCATTGCCCAGCAGTGCAGGGCTTATGCAGCAGCACTTAAAAATGAAGATTTTGCCTTATATAAACCCCTGGAGATTTTCTGATGAGAGAAAAAGAATGTATCGTCCTGATTATCTATGACATCGTAGATAACAAGAAACGGAATAAAATGGTAAAGTGTCTGGAACGGTACGGCGTGAGAGTGCAGAAATCTGCTTTTGAGGCACTTTTAGGACGCAAAAAGTATGATCGATTAATTGATGAAAGCCATCGTATAATCGACCCTGCAACAGATTCCTTGCGTATCTATATTCTTGATTCTATTGTGAATGTCTACACCTGGGGACTGGGCGAACGGAAAGAAGAAGACTGCGTGATTTTGTAAGCTAAGAGAATAAGCAAAATTCTCTTTACGGACGACAGTAAGTCCTGTTATACTAAAAAGCAGTTGTTCTGCACTTGATAGTAAAACAGCGCCGGACCGCATGGGGTCTGGCTTTGCAGGTATTTTACCGCTGCTATGTGCACCCATTTCCTCCAATTTTACCAACAGCGCCGTTTTTCCCTGTTTTCAGCCAGGCAGAAAGCGGCTTCCAGGGGCTAGGATTTTCTAAATGATTCCCCGAAAGGGGACGGAAATAGGATCAAACCGGATAAACGGCTTGATCCTATCTCCCCCCTACTATTTTCTAAATGATTCCCCGAAAGGGGACGGAAATACATCACGATGAGAGCAAAAACTAGAGAAGATTTCAATTTTCTAAATGATTCCCCGAAAGGGGACGGAAATTGTTGTTCCAATCCCTTCATCGTTACCGCATTTTCATATTCCATTTTCTAAATGATTCCCCGAAAGGGGACGGAAATTAGCATAAGATGTAAATCCAACGAGGATCACTCCCCAATTTTCTAAATGATTCCCCGAAAGGGGACGGAAATTTTTGCTTGTCTTTATTGTATCAAATTATTGCCAACCTATTTTCTAAATGATTCCCCGAAAGGGGACGGAAATATTTTAATTCCCCCTTTGTGTGTACTTCTTAATGGATACCCAATTTTCTAAATGATTCCCCGAAAGGGGACGGAAATATCAGGTGTTGCCATTGCGGTAACTCTTTGATGCTTTTATTGATTTTCTAAATGATTCCCCGAAAGGGGACGGAAATTATGCAACGGAAAAAATTACAATGAAGACCTGGATGCCTACCGATTTTCTAAATGATTCCCCGAAAGGGGACGGAAATCTCGTGGTATTCCGGCGGTTTAAAAGATTGCGCGTTTCTGGAAATTTTCTAAATGATTCCCCGAAAGGGGACGGAAACTTTGTTCGTCATCTTGTTCACCCCCTGTGAATGTGATTATTTTCTAAATGATTCCCCGAAGGGGACGGAAACCCGTAGCCGCCATCCTTCAGATGGAATACCGCATAGTAGTACAATTTTCTAAATGATTCCCCGAAAGGGGACGGAAACTTAAAAGCAACTGCGTATTGGCATACGATGTAATTCTGGATTTTCTAAATGATTCCCCGAAAGGGGACGGAAATTTTTGCTATATGAGCTTCCTATAGCAAAGACAATTTTTTTAGCTTTTTCCCTTGGAGGCGTCACGATGACCAGTGAGCTAAAGGTTTTACAGCAGCAGTTCCCCCGGGTGCAGGCCTGCTGGGCTGCTATTGTTCTCTACGGGCAGCATTCTGCTACCTACAAATTTGCTTTGGCGCGGTGTCTGCTGGAGCTGGCGCAGCGGGGGCAGAAACGGGTCTCGCTGGAAGAGTTGGCGGTGCCCTATGCCTGGTACTTGTGTATCCACACGGCCAGGGCGCCTCGGCAGTTCACCAGTCGTTCCAGTACGGTGTTTCGCAGCTGTGAGGAGTTCAATGCGGGCAAAATCAACCAGGAGGCGCTGCTGCAGGTGGTGGTGCAGTACGGGTTCAACAATGTTCTTGACGCTTTCCACATTGTAAACGGGGAAGCGGTGCCGGTGCGGTTTTTTGAAAAGCGGTTTGTGGGCAGCAGCAAGGGTATTGTGCTGACGGAGGCTTTGTTTCAGCTGGTGCGGCAGGGGAATGTGCAGCAGCTGCTGCTGGAAGTGGAGCAGCGCTGGGGTGAAGTGGAAGCGGCCTGGGCCAGGGGGAAATGATGAGCTGGGAAAACGACAGGACCATTGCTTACTACAATGCCCAGGGGGAAAGCTACTATGCCCGGACGGTGGGGGTAGATATGGCTGCCAACCGGGACCGGTTCCTGGGGCTTGTCCAGCCGGGTGGGCGCATTATGGACCTGGGGGCAGGCAGCGGCCGGGATCTGGCGGTTTTCCGGCAACGGGGTTTTGCGGCTGAGGGGCTGGAGGCCTCGGAGGTGCTGTGCCGGCTGGCTGGGCAGCACGCAGGGGTCCGGGTGGTATGCCAACGGCTCCAGGACTGGCAGGGGGAGCAACTGTATGATGGCATTTGGGCCAATGCGGTGCTGCTCCACCTGACGAAAGGGGAATGCCGGAAGTTCCTGGGCAGGGTGGGGGACTGTCTGGCGCCGGAAGGTATATTTTATTTTTCCCTGAAATGTGGTATCGTAACAGGGATGGACGGGGAAGGCCGGTATTTTGCCAATTATTCCCCCCAGGAGATCCGGCAGTTGGTGCAGGGAAGTGGGCTGAACTTGCTGGAGCTGTGGGAAAGCGGGGACCTGCTGCAGCGGCAGGGATTTTGCTGGGTGAATGTGCTGGCGAAAAAGTAAGGATGCTTTACAGTCGCTCCAATCAAAAGGAGCGTGGGTTGAAATTATTATTGAACTAACGGATAATTATTATCCGTTATGTCGCCCCTTTTCACAAGGGGCGTGGATTGCCAGTCCAGGGCGTGCTGCCCTGGGCTTTTGTTTGTTTTTACGGTTAGACGTTCGAGGCAAGATGTTATATAATAGGATATTGACAACCCTAAGGGGAATGTTTTTAGGAGGTTATTATGAGAACGAAAGAAGAATTGGCAGGGATTACGGAACTGGGCAGCGGCAAGACTGTTTATGCCAACACCTACAATCCCGGCGTACTGGAATGCTTCCCCAACAAGCACGAGGAAGCGCCTTATATGGTGAAACTGAATTGTCCTGAATTTACCAGTCTGTGCCCGAAGACGGGGCAGCCGGATTTTGGCCGGATTGTGATCAGCTATATTCCGGACCATGCGTTGGTGGAAAGCAAGTCTCTCAAATTGTACCTGTTCTCTTTCCGGAACAACGGGGATTTTCACGAGGACTGTGTGAATATCATCAAAAACGACCTGGTGAACTTGCTGCACCCCAAATATCTGGAGGTGGCGGGGTACTTTAATCCCCGGGGCGGCATCAGCATTCTGCCCTTTGCGGTGTATGCCCAGCCGGACTACCAGGATATGGCCAAGCGGAGAATGGAGGCTTTCATCCATGAGTAAGAAAGCACTGGTGCTTTCCAGCGGCGGGGTGGATTCTACCACCTGTGTGTCGGTGGCGGTGGAGACGTTCGGGAAGGAAAACGTGTCCACGGTTTCCATTTTCTACGGCCAGAAGCACGTAAAGGAACTGGAAGCGGCCCGGAAGGTGGCGGAGTACTATGGTTTGCCCCATTATGAGCTGGATCTGTCCGGGATTTTCCAGTATTCCAACTGCTCCCTGCTCCAGGGCTCCACGGAGGAGATTGTCCATAAGAGCTACGACCAGCAGATTGCGGAAAACGGGGAGGGGAAGGTTTCTACCTACGTGCCTTTCCGGAATGGGCTGATGCTGTCGGCGGTGGCCAGTCTGGCTATGAGCCTGTACGAAAACGATGACGTGGCCATTTACCTGGGGGCCCATGCGGACGATGCAGCAGGGAACGCCTATGCGGACTGCAGCGAGGAGTTTGTGGCTGCCATGGGGAAGGCCATTTCCATCGGCACCTACAACCAATGTCATTTGGAAGCGCCCTTTGCGGGGCTGAATAAGGCCGGGGTGGTGAAACGGGGCCTGGAACTGAAGACTCCCTATGAACTCACCTGGAGCTGCTACGAGGGCGGCGACCGTCCCTGCGGCACCTGCGGCACCTGTATCGACCGGGCCAGGGCTTTTGCGGCCAACGGGGTCCCGGACCCAGCTTTGGAGGAATATGATGTACACAGTAACAAAAAGAATTGAAGTCAGCGGCGCGCACCGGCTGGACCTGAACTATACCAGCAAATGTACCCATCTGCACGGCCACAACTGGATCATTGATGTGACCTGTCAGCGGGAAGAGCTGGACGAAAACGGCATGGTGGTGGATTTTGGCAAGATCAAGGAAGTGGTCATGGCCCTGGACCATGCGTTCATCAACGATGTGGTGAAAATCAACCCTACGGCGGAAAACATCGCCAAATGGATCCACGACCGGGTTCCCTACTGCACCCGGGTTTCCGTCCAGGAATCGGAAGGGAATGTGGCGATTTATGAAGACTGAGTTTCCCCTGGTAGAGATTTTTGACTCCGTGGAAGGGGAGGGGAAGCGCACCGGCTATATGGCGGTGTTTGTGCGCTTTGCCGGCTGCAACCTGCGCTGCAGCTACTGCGATACGGCCTACTCCTGGAACGTGAAGGACGCGGCGGAGGTGCTGAACCTGGCGGAGCTGCTGGACAGGATCCACAGCTACCCCTGGAAGAAGGTGACCCTTACTGGCGGCGAGCCTTTGCTGCAGCCTCTGGAGGAGCTTTGCGGCATCCTCAGCCAGGAAGGGTACGAGGTGAATATCGAGACCAACGGCGCCGTGCCCCTGCTGCGGGCGCGGCCTGCCGGGCTGTTCTATACCATGGATGTGAAATCCCCGTCCTCCGGCGCCCGGGAAAAGATGCTCATGGGCAACCTGTCCCAGCTGAACGCAGACGACGTGGTGAAGTTCGTGGTGGGCAGCCAGGAAGATTTGGCGGATATGGTCAAGGTACTGGAACAGTACCCCTTTACCGCCAAAGTGTACCTGTCCCCGGTGTATGGGGAGATAGAGCCCAAGGAACTGGTGGAGTTCGTCCGGGAGCACAAGTTGGCCAATGTGTGCGTCCAGGTACAGCTGCATAAGGTGATTTGGGACCCGGCCATGCGCGGGGTGTAGTGGGAATATGATGTAAAATGGGAAAACCAGGCTTTCGGATTGGACGAAAGCCTGGTTTTTTGATGAGAAGAAGGGGCCCTTCGGGCATTCTGAATTGGGTTGGTGCGGGGCGCTACTTAAATGGGTGCAGGCCCATTCGGGGACTGGGATGGTGTTCGCAATGTTGGCCTTTCCGTTCTCTTTAAGGTATATTTTCAAAAACGCGACGGAGCGCTGACTGTTTTTGAAAACACACCCCGCAGAAACGGTGTACCACAAGCTGTAATCAGGCTAGTACTGGCAAATTTGTTGCAGCTACCCTAGTGCGTTTGCGCTGCCCCTCTATCGTGTCCTTACATTGGGCATGGGCCTCTGAAGTGCCGACACCTTACCAAAAGCGGGACCCGCAAGGGCCTATCAGGACGACGATGAAGACTCCAGGACACTGCGGAGTGGCAGTTACATTGCGCAAGTTTGGTACGTGTGTATGCACCCCTCCGGGGTAGCGGGGGCGAGGGGACCTTCCGCCACTGTGCGTTCCAAGGAATTGTGGACGACCCACTACACTTGCGAGGAACGCACGGTGGCGACTTCCTCGTTGGTGCTTCGCTGCGCTCATCACAGGGCATCTTCCAAGGGGGCTTGGAAAATGCCGCAACGAGGCAGATAACTTGAGGTGACGTTCCCGTTTCTTACAATACTCTAGTGCAAGAACCTTGGTCGTACAAGACCCCATCCGCCGGCGAGTTGCCGGCACCTTCCCCGCCTTGGACCACTGTTGGGCGGAGAAGGCAAGCGGCCGGCGGCCGCAAAATATGGGTGAACTTCCTCAGTCATCCCTCTGGGCTGACAGCCCCTTCACGCTTGAAGGGGCCGGCCTTAGGCCCATACGAGTCATGTGCTAAACGGGTTTTGAGAAAAGAATTATGATAGGTAAAAAAATTCTACATCTAACCACATCTAGAACTTGAACAGCAGCGGCATAGAACGCTTCCTGTAAGCGTTGCGGCCGCATCCAAACATCCCCACAGGCATCCAAAGGATGTTTGGTCAATAAGGCCCATGCGACAGCCGTCCAGGAGCCAAGCCTGCAAGGCGATGGCGAATGGAATACGGCGAACCGCTGTAGGAAGTGGCACCGGTAGGTGCCGATAGAAGTTTAATTACCGCTTTTTCGCGGCGCTAGCGCCGCATATGCCTTCCACTTACCAGTGCACTGCTTGGCGTGCACTGGTAAAGAGGAAGGTGCCTGACGCTAGGAAGGCGGATGGGGTTCAAAATCAGGTTGCCTAGGCCAGCACTACACCCGTTGAGAACGTCGACCAAAAATCCGGTACAGAGTTTTCTACAGCAAAAAATTGCCGTAGGCAATTTTTCTGTAGTTGGACTACATAACGGTCCGCACTAGCCCCAAAAGGGGACAGGCCTTTCCCCATTTGGGGAAAGCGGCACCACAGGTGCCGATAGGGGTTTCCAAGCCCGCCTAGGCGGGCTCTATATATTCTTAAAAACACCTCTACACTTTTCGCAGAAAAGTGTAGGTTTTCCTCCTTATTCCCATACTCTATTCCCCCTTGTTCGCCCTAACTTACGTACTTTCACCTAGAAAAACTCCTTCTCGTTCACAAAATGTGTAAGATCTGTCTCATTTCCTCCAATACACATTCTCTTCGGGAAAAAACTCTTTCATTCTCTCCCCCGATAATGGTAAAATAAAATACAGTGTACAATACACATATAAACCTGAGGGGGGTATATTCGTATAATGAAGAAAGTTCCTTTTGTAACGAAAGAAAAGGTCCTGGAGATTGCCAAGACCTATGACACTCCGTTTTATTTGTATGATGAGAAGGGTATCCGGGAGACGGCTCGGAAGATTCGTCAGGCTTTTGCCTGGAACAAGGGCTTCAAGGAATATTTTGCGGTGAAGGCTACGCCGCTGCCGAAGCTGCTGGAGATTCTCCAGGAGGAGGGCTGCGGGACGGACTGTTCTTCCTACACGGAATTGATTATGTCCGATGTATGTGGTTTCAAGAAGCATGATATTATGTTTTCTTCCAACGATACGCCGGTAAAAGATATGAAATTGGCCAGTGATCTGGGGGTTATCATCAACCTGGATGACTTTACGATGATCGACTTCCTGGAACAGGTGGCTGGCAGTATTCCGGAAACCATCTGCTGCCGGTTCAACCCGGGTGGTGTGTTCAGCCTGGGCAACGGGATCATGGACAATCCTGGGGACGCCAAGTACGGTATGACCCGGGAACAGATTCGGGACGCTTTCAAGATTCTGAAGGAAAAGGGTGCCAAGCATTTTGGTATCCATGCGTTCCTGGCCAGCAACACGGTGACCAACGACTATTATCCGGAACTGGCCCGGCAGCTGTTCCAGCTGGCTGTGGACCTGAAGGAAGAAACCGGCGTGGCCGTGGAATTCATCAATCTGTCCGGCGGCGTGGGCATTCCTTACCGTCCGGAACAGGAACCCAACGATATTCTGGCCATTGGTGCCGGGGTGGAGAAGGTGTACAACGAGGTGCTGGTTCCGGCTGGCATGGGCAATGTGGCGCTGTTCACCGAAATGGGCCGTTTTGTGACGGGTCCTTACGGCGCTTTGATTACCAAGGTGCTGCATTTCAAACATATTTATAAGGAATACGCTGGGGTGGATGCCTGCGCTGCCAACCTGATGCGGCCTGCTATGTACGGGGCTTACCATCACATTACGGTGCTGGGCAAGGAAGACGCTGCCTGCGACACGGTATACGATGTGACCGGCGGTCTGTGCGAAAACAACGACAAGTTCGCGGTGGACCGTCCGCTGCCCAAACTGGAAAAGGGCGACTATCTGTTCATCCACGATGCCGGGGCCCACGGTTCCGCCATGGGTTACAACTACAACGGCAAGCTGTGGTGTGCGGAATTCCTGCTGAAGGAAGACGGCAGCATTGAAATGATGCGCCGTGCCGAGACTCCTCAAGATTACTTTGCTACGTTGGACTTCACCGGCCTGTTCGACGATCTGAAGAAGTACGAGTGAATAAAAGCGAGCGGGAAAAGACGCTGCAGGGTATGCTGCACATACCCGGTCTGAAGCTGCGTCTGGCCTTCGAGGGCATTTTGGTGGGAGTGGCGGCCGGCTTATTAATCACTCTCCTGCGCTTGGGGCTGGGTTTTGTGGCTGAACGGCGGGATTCCATGGTGGAATTTCTGCAGAACGTGCCTCCCGCGTACGTCTTATTATGGGTAGGGGCCCTGGTGGTGCTGGCCATCATCATGGGCGGCCTGGTCCGCTGGGCGCCTATGGCAGGCGGCAGCGGCATTCCCCAGGTCCGGGGCATTGTGCTGGGACTGACCAAAAGTCCCCACTGGGCCCGGGTCATCTTTGTCAAACTGGTGGATACGTCCCTGGGTATTGGTGCCGGGCTGTCCATGGGCCGGGAAGGGCCTTCGGTACAGATCGGGGCCATGTCCGGCCAGGGCATCAGTCGGCTCCTCAACAACACCAATCTGGAGGAGCGGGCGCTGATCAGCAGCGGTGCCGGGGCAGGGCTGGCTGCGGCCTTTAACGCCCCTATGGCGGGGGTCATGTTCACCATGGAAACCATCCACAAGAATATGTCCGCCATGGTGATGGTGCCCACCCTGATGGCCTGTATTGTGGCCACGGTGCTGGTGCATTCGGTGTTTGGCTGGGAAACGGTGTTCCTGATTCCCAAAATGCCCATTATGCCGGTGGAATACCTGCCGCTCCTGATCGGGCTGGGGCTTTTTACCGGGCTCATGGGGGTGGCCTTCAACAAGGGCAGCATGAACATGGGGCGCTTTTACGGCCTGCCCATTTTCCGCTACCATTGGATGAAACTGGCATTCCCCCTGCTGCTAACTATTCCCCTGACCTATCTCCTGCCTGAAGTGCTGGGCGCCGGGGATAATATCATCGAGGATATGGTGGAGCTGAAGGGAACGTTGGCCATTCTCCTGGTGCTGCTGGTGGGCAAGTTTGTGTTCACCCTGTTCAGTACCGGGTCCGGAGCCCCCGGCGGCAGCCTCCAGCCCATGCTGGTACTGGGCGCTGTCTGCGGTGCCATCTACGGCAACGTAGCCATGGAAATGGGCTGGCTGCCTCCCGAATACCGGCTCCACATGGTGGTCTTTGCCATGGCCGGGTTCTTTACCGGCTGCGTCCGGGCCCCCGTTACCGCCATTTTGCTGCTGTTGGAACTGACAGGACGGTTCTATCACCTGGTGCCCCTGGGCATCGTGTCCCTGTTTGCCTATGCAGCCGGCGAACTCTGCCACGACACCCCGATCTTTGACGCCATGCTGGAGAAAATCATCGACAAGCACGAGCGGAACAAGAACAACCTGGTGGCCCCCGCCCAGCAGAACCTGCTGGAAGAAGCGGTAGAAGGCGGGTCCCCGGTGGAGGGCAAGACCCTGGCAGAAATCCGCTTCCCGGGCAGAGCGCTGGTAGTCAGCGTCCGCCGGGGCGACCAGGACCTGATTCCCCAGAGAGATACACGGTTACTAGCCGGCGACTATGTGTATCTCATCCCCAACCACGCCAAACTGCGGGAACTGGCACGATTGTTCCGCGCACGGGTGGAAGAACGGCCTGAGTGGGCTGGGAAGCTGGGGGAGGAAAGCGGAGAGAAGAAAGCCGCTGCAGAATCCCCGGTACCTCCAGTAACGCTTGAAGCAGGGAAGAATGGTAAGGGTGGAAAAGCGGCGAAGGAAGAAAAGAAGAAGTAAAAACAAAGAAGAATATGAAAACGACTTGCGAACTCGGGAGAGGGCGCAAGTCGTTTTTTTTGAAGGGAGAGGGTGGGGTGGGGCGTTACTAAAATGGGTGCAATTGGAGTGCTTGTTCGCAATGTTTGCCTTTCCGTTCTCTTTGGGGTATATTTTCAAAAAAGCGACGGAGCGCTGACTATTTTTGAAAACATAGCCACCAGTTGGTGCGGTCAGCGAACCTGAAGTGTGCTGGCTCGGGGTATCCACTCTCCTGCATCACTACCTTTAAAAGAGGTAGTGATGCTTTCCTCTCCCCTCGTATGATATGTATGTGAGTTATTAAAAACAGCTCACATACATATTTTTTGTGCGTATAGCGGTAAGAACCATTCGGAGAATTTTCCTCTTCCGGTTTCCCGTCTATACAATCTGAAGCTCTGTAACAAAAGGTTTTCCCATGGTACGATATCAGTAGAGTCTGATGTCCGGAGGCACTGCTATCTCCCCTTGCAGCCAGTTCGTCTGTGTCTGCTCCCTTTAGCATGCGGCCCAGCTCATGAAGCATTACTCCGCTAACACAGAAGTTGCATCTCCTGCCTTAGCACCAGCAAAAAGGCTGACAGGATGAATGCTAATTGCGCGAGGTTGCGGTTACTTCATGATGCCTGGGATAAACCTTTTGCTCAGGCTTCACAAATCTGATCTGGGAAGGAGGATGATATCATGATTAAGATCAACACTTTGTCAACTTTATACGTCGGTATTGATGTAAGTTCAAAATCCAATGTTGTCTATGCCATGGACTTTGAACAGAATAAGCTTCTTTCTGATTCTTTCCCTAATAATCAGCCTGGCGCTGAAAAATTGGCGAATGCTATCTGTAAATGTATGCTTTCTCATCGAAATCTAAATACTATCGTTTTCGCATTAGAATCCACCTCCATGTACAGTATTCATATTGCCAATTTCCTGTCAGCCAGCGAAATTCTCATGCCTTTTCATCCGTATGTTTATTGTCTCAATCCAAAAATCACAGCGAATTACCGAAAAACTTTTATTGGNACAACTGACCAAAAACTTTTATTGGCCTTTCCAAAACTGATTCAACGGACGCATATATCATTTCTGATTTAGCTCGGGTTGGCAAAATCAAGAGTTCTCCCTGGAGAGGCAGTCAGTTTCTTGCACTCAAGCGTCTGACACGGCACCGACTGCACCTCGCTGAATGCATCACAAGAGAAAAGACCTACATGATTTCCAATCTGTTTCTTAAATTTAGTGAACTGGAGATTTTGGATCAGGAATCACAGCCCTTTAGTAACATTTTTGGGACCACTTCAGCTGCCGTTTTGACAGAATTCTTTTCTGTACAGGATATTGTGGATGCCAGCGAAGAAGAGCTCCTACAATTTCTGGCAAAAAAAAGCCGGAATCGCATTACAAACTTAGCTGAAACCTCTAAATTGCTAAAAAAGGCCGCCCAGGATTCCTATCGTCTTGATAAGCGTGCAGCTGAACCCCTGACAATCGCTCTGGCCAGTTCGTTCAACTGTATTGAGTCTTACAAGAAGGAAATTAAGGCAATTGATCATGCTATAGAAAAGACGGTCAAGGGCGTTAATCCTAACGCCTACATGATTCTACGGTCCATTCCTGGTATTGGACCAGTCTTGGCTGCTGGCATTCTCGCTGAGATTGGTGATATTTCCGCTTTTCGCTCAGCTGATTCGCTAGCTAAATACGTTGGACTTACTTGGCGCAAGAGCGATTCAGGCGACTTCGTGGCCGAGGAAACACCCGTTTTCAGAACGGGTAACACATATCTCCGTAATTATATTGGAGAGGCTGCAAACAGTGTCCGAAGATACATCCCTGAATACGCAGAGTATTACGCCAAGAAATATGCTGAAGTGCCAAAGCATCAGCATAAAAGAGCACTCGCGCTTGCATCTCGTAAATTAGTACGACTCGTTTTTGGTTTGCTGGTCAAAAACCAACTGTACGCCGGCGGAAAGTTGAACGCCGAACAGAATAACGATTTCAAATAGCACCCGTTTTTTTTGAAGCAACATCGGGTGCAGGTGAAGTGCGCCCTTTTTTTGATTAATACATAGAATATCTTAAAAAAAATATGCTTGACATATTACCAGAATGCTAAAGGCGAGAGGTTAAATGCTAGTACTGGCAAAGTTGTTGCAGTCACCATAGTGCGTTTGCGCTGCTCTCCTGTCGTATCCTCGCGCCACAGAACCCCGTCTCTTGGAATCTTGGTTGGCGGGGCATCTTGTCGCTCGGACACTACGGAGAGGCAGTCACGTTGCGCAAGAATGGTACGTGTGTATGCACCCCTCCGGGGCGGTGGGGCGTAGAGCACCTTTCGCCACCCCGCGTTCCAAGGAACTGTAGACGACCCACCAGACTTGCGAGGAACGCGGCGTGGCGACTTCCTCATTTGTGATTGCTTCGCAATCACAGGACCGAAATCAATTTTTGCTAATTGATTTCAGTCGGTAATGAGGCAGAAAGCTGAATACAGGAATGCTTTCGTTGCTTGCAAAAGGCTAGTTCTAGAAGAATGGTAGTGCAGGCCCCATCCGAGGCGCTCCGCGCCCCACCTTCCCCGCTTGGACTGCTGTTGTGCGGAGAAGGCAAGCGGCCGGCGGCCGCAGAAAAGCTGGATAAACTTCCTCTGCCGACTACGTCGGTATCTCCTTCACGCTTGAAGGAGACGTTCGTAATCATCACTGGTCAACTTCATATCAGCACTATATTTTAGATTCTACATGACCAGTAGTGGTTTGGAAGCCTACCACAGTGGTTCGCAGCTAGCCAATCAGCTACGCCCATTTTGGGCTTGCTTCTTGGGCTGCTATCACATGGCTCGCATGAACCAAGAGTCTTTTTATAAACTGTAGACTCTTGGATGCGAGCGCAAAGCGTTGTGGTAGGTGTCAGCCAAAGGCTGACGGAGGAAGTTTAACCAAGTATATGCGGCCTTCGGCCGCATGCCTTCCACTTACCAGTGCACTGCTTGGCGTGCACTGGAAAAGGGGAAGGTGGCGGTGGAATCACCGGCGGATGGGGTTCAAAATCAGGTTGCCTAGGCCAGCACTATACCCGTTGAGAACGTCGACCAAAAATCCGGCACAGAGTTTTCTACAGCAAAAAATTGCCGTAGGCAATTTTTCTGTAGTTGGACTACCTAACGGTTCGCACTAGCCCTAAAAGGGGACAGACCTTTCCCCACTTGGGGGAAGCGGCACCGCTGGTGCCGATAGGGGTCTTCCAAGCCCGCTTTGCGGGCCCGGTCACCTCCCATTTCCGCAGACCGCACTAACCAGCCCAAATCTCTCGCCTGTAGGGGAGAGATGTCACCGAAGGTGACAGAGAGTGGATACCCCGAACCAGCACACTTCAGGTTCGCGGACCGCACTAGCCCCTGCTCAATATGGTATAATAGAATGTATCGATATTTTACTGTCAGGAGGGGGCCTATGGACGAAAGTAGTTTATTCGAAGCGCCGGTGGAGGAGCCGTTGGCGGCTCGGCTGCGGCCGCGCAATTTAGACGAGTTTGCGGGGCAGCGGCAGCTCCTGGGTCCGGGGAAGGTGCTGCGGAATTTGATTGAGGCCGACCGGATCACCTCCATGATTTTTTGGGGTCCGCCGGGGGTCGGTAAGACCACGTTGGCCCAGATTATTGCGCAGCACACGCATTCTACGTTTATCAATTTTTCTGCGGTGACCAGTGGGATCAAGGAGATCCGCACGGTGATGCAGCGGGCGGACGATAATCGGCGCTACGGGAGCCGGACGATTGTATTTGTGGACGAGATTCACCGGTTCAACCGGGCGCAGCAGGATGCGTTCCTGCCGTTTGTGGAGAAGGGGGCCATTATTCTTATCGGCGCCACCACGGAAAATCCTTCGTTTGAGGTGAACGGGGCTCTGCTGAGCCGGTGCAAGGTGTTTGTGCTGAAGGCGCTCTCTACGGAGGAGATTCTCCAGGTGCTGAACCGGGCGCTGACGGACCCTCGGGGGCTGAAAAATGACCATGTGCACATTGCGCCTGAGGACCTGGAGCTGATTGCCCGCTTTAGCAACGGGGATGCCCGGTCGGCGCTGTCGACTCTCGAAATGGTGGCGCTTAACGGGGAGAAGCGGGAGGACGGGCTGTACATTACCCGGGACATCATTGAGCAATGTACGTCCAAGAAGTCCCTGCTCTACGACAAGCACGGGGAGGAGCACTACAATCTGATTTCGGCCCTGCACAAGTCCATGCGCAATTCGGACCCGGACGCGGCGGTCTACTGGCTGGCCCGGATGCTGGAGGCGGGGGAGGACCCGCTCTACATTGCCCGGCGGGTGGTGCGGTTTGCCAGCGAGGATGTGGGGCTGGCGGATTCCCGGGGGCTGGAGGTGGCGGTGGCTGCCTACCAGGCCTGTCATTTTATCGGGATGCCGGAGTGCAGTGTGAATCTGACCCATGCGGTGATCTACCTGTCCATGGCGCCCAAGTCCAATGCCATGGAGCTGGCCTATATGGAAGCCAAGGCGGATGCGGTGAATTCCCTGGCGGAACCGGTGCCTTTGGTGATCCGGAATGCGCCAACAAAGCTGATGGCGGACCTGCACTACGGGGAGGGCTACCAGTACGCCCACGATACCAAGGAGAAGGTGGCGGCCATGCAGTGCCTGCCGGATTCTCTGAAGGACAAGACCTACTACCATCCTACGGAACAGGGGCTGGAAGCCCGGTACAAGGAGCGGCTGCGGCAAATCCGGGACTGGAAGAAGGCCCATGAGAAGTAAGCCAACAAATTGGACACAATTTTGACAAAGAATCGTAAGAACTTTTCCCTATGATAGAGAGGTTAAAGGAGAAAATATTATGATATTGGGCATTGGTGTAGATATATTGGAAGTGGGCCGGATGGAACGGGCCCTGAAACAGAAGGATTTCCGGGAGCAGGTGTTCACTCCGGGAGAGATTGCCTATTGCGAGCGCAAGGGCGCCCACAGCAGTGAATCCTATGCGGCCCGGTTTGCGGCCAAGGAGGCGGTGGGCAAGGCCCTGGGCACCGGGGTGCACCGGAGCCAGCTGCTGGAGATTGAAGTGCTTACGGACGCAAGCGGCCAGCCTTCTCTGCATTTTACCGGGGACATCGCCCGGCTGGCAGGGGAGAAAAAGCTGGGCAGGGCTTTTGTGTCTCTCAGCCATACGGCGGGGAACGCCATTGCCCAGGTGATTTTGGAGGCGGCGCAATGAAACTGATTAAAGGCAGTGTGATGAAAAGCGTGGACGCCCGGGCCATCAACGAAATCGGTATGGCCGAGGCAGTGCTGGTGGAAAATGCCGGCCGGGCCGTGTGTGAAGGGGCGCTGGAGCTGCTGGAAGGTGACGCCCGGGACCGGAAAATCACCGTGCTCTCCGGCAAGGGCAACAACGGGGCTGACGGCCTGGCGGCTGCCCGGGACCTGGCGGCAGAAGGGGCCCAGGTCAGCGTGATTCTGGCAGAGCCTCCGGCGGCCTTTGGTCCGGGAGCGGCGCTCCAGCTGCGGATTCTCCAGTATATGCCGGGCTGCACCTTTGTGGAATGGGCGGAAGAACCGGAGCGGGCTCTCAGCCTGTGCCGGGAAAGCGACCTGATTCTGGACGGGCTTTTGGGCACCAGTTTTCACGGGGTGCCCCGGGAACCGTTAAAATCTCTCATTGAAGCGGTGAACGACCTCCATAAGACCGTTCTGGCCATTGACATTCCCAGCGGGGTGGAGGCGGACACCGGTGCCAGCGTGCTGGCCCTCCAGGCGGACGTGACGGTGACCATGATTGCCCCCAAGCACGGGCTGTACCTGTATCCTGGCGCCCGCTATGCCGGGGAGATTTACCTGGCCGGGCTGAACGTGCCTCCCTGCCTGGTGGAAGAAGCCCCGGGGGCGGAGTACCTCTTGGAGCCGGAAATGGTCCGGGACTGGCTGCCCCGGCGCCGGGCAGATGCCCACAAGGGCGTCAACGGCCGGATTGCGGTGCTGGCCGGGAGTCTGGGCTACGCCGGTGCGGCCGAGCTGTGCAGCAAGGCGGTGGTCCGGGCCGGCGGGGGTTTGGTGACCCTCTACACCCGGCAGGAAGTGTTGGAGCCCCTCATTATCAAAAATACGGAAGTGATGGTCCGACCCCAGCCCAGCTTTGACCCCAAGGACCTGCTGCCCTTGCTTGCAAACGCAGACGTGGTGGCGGCGGGCCCCGGCATGGGCAAGGACCCCCGGACTCAGCAGCTGCTGCGGGAACTGCTGCCCCAGCTGGACCAGCCCCTGGTGCTGGACGCGGACGGGCTGAATGCACTGGCCGGGCAGGACGACCTGCTCCGGAGCCTGAAGCGGAAAATCTTTACTCCCCACCCGGGAGAAATGGCCCGGCTGTTGGGCCGGCCCATTGGGGAAATCCTGAAGCACCCTCTGGAATGCGCCCGGGAAGGGGCGGAGAAGTGGCAGGCGGTGGTGGTGCTGAAATGCACCCCCGCTGTGATTGCCCTGCCCACGGGAGAACTTTATATTAATACGACCGGCAATGCCGGCATGGCTACCGGCGGCTGCGGCGACGTGCTGACGGGCACCGTGGCAGCCCTTCTGGGCCAGGGCCTGAACCTGGAGAAAGCGGCCTGCTGCGCGGTGTACGCCCATGGACTGGCCGGCGACCTGGCAGCCGAAGAACGGGGCCAGATTGGCCTCAAGGCCGGGGACCTGCTGGAGCAGCTGCCCCAGGCCATTGCAAAGATTTTGGAAGTGTAATACTTCCCCGATTTGCCAGGACCCGGCGAAACGTGATAAAATGACCGGGTATAAGAGGAGGTACGATTGTGTTCAAAAAGCTATTTTTACTCTGTGCATGCCTGTTGGCCGTTCTCGGTCTGGGCGGTACGGGACAGGCTCTGGCCGCACCCACCATCCAGAACGTGGTGTACGGCGTCAACCCGGACGGACGGCTTCGGATTGTGCTGGATACCAATACTGCCGCCCGGTATAAAACAGAATTTGTGGGCAACGAGCTCCAGGTGACGGTGTACGGCAACCTGAGTTCCTCTGTGCCCAAGGTATATTCCTCCTCCAAGGCCCCCTACGTGAAGCGGGTGACCCTGGAACGGAAAATCAACCGGACTATCGTCCATGTGGCCATGAACCGGAGCCTGACCCGGGACGCGGTGAACGTGTTCCCCCTGAAGGCCGACCGGGTAGCCAAGCGGCCCACCCGGGTGGTGGTGGACGTGATTGCCGGCCCGCCCCAGAAGAAGTTCATTCCCAAGCCCAAGGTGCCCAAGACGGCCATCACCTCGCCCTGGCAGCCTACTCGGCCCAGCGTGGCGGCGGATACGGACTTTGGCAGCACCTACTCGGTAGTAGGGGGCATCAAGGGCAAACGGATTACTTTGGACGCAGGCCACGGCGGTTCTGACCCCGGTACCCACGGGCTCATTACCGGCACCTTTGAAAAAGACGTGACCCTGCCCATTACCAAACGGGTGAAGGAACTGCTGGAGCAGCGGGGCGCCATTGTGTACATGACCCGCACCACCGACGTGGACGTGTACGGACCCGATGCCACCGACCGGCAGGAACTCCAGGCCCGGGTGGATGTGGCCGAAAACAGCCACTCCGATATGTTCATCAGCATCCATATCAACGCCAGTGAGAATACCAGCGTAGGCGGCTATTCCACCTACTACTTCCCCAAGACCAAGTACGATATCCAGGTGGCCCAGGCCATCCAGGACCAGCTGATGAAGACCGCCGATGTGGACGATTTGGGCGTACGGTTCGCCAACTTCTATGTGAACAAGAGAAGCACCATGCCCGGTGCCCTGGTGGAATGCCTGTTCCTGACCAACCGGAAAGAAGAGCAGCTGCTGATTTCCCCGGCTTTCCAGGATAAGGTAGCAGAAGCCATTGCCGATGGGATTACGGACTTCTACAATCAGCACCAGGGAGGTTGATGGTAATGATGGAATGGAAAAAGTTTGGGGTAATATGCGTATTGGGACTGACCCTTATGGCGGCAGCAGGCTGCTCTGACGGCAGCAAGAACGCCACCAGTGCCGGCACGCCGGCCACCCAGCAGGCCCAGACCACCAAACCCCAGGGAGTGGAAAAGACCCTGTACCGCAAACCCAAGGACGGCAGCCAGAAACTGGTGGCCGTGAAAACCACGGTTCAGGGGGATACCGCCCAGCAGCAGCTGGAAACCCTGAAGGAACTGGTAGAAAAACAGCCCGAAGGGGATAAGACCTTCCCCAAGAACCTGAAAGTCAACAAACTCACCGTGAAGGACGGCCTGGCTACTGTGGACCTGAGCAAAGAATTCCTCACCCGCCGCGCCGGAGAATATGACACCACCATGATGATCTACGCACTGGTGAACACCCTCACCGAGTTCCCGGACATCAAGAAAGTCACCTTCACCGTCAACGGCGAGCCCGTGGAAGTACTGGGGCAGATGGATATGACCACGCCTTTTGAACGGAACGAAACCTTCTTGCCGAAAGCGTAGGGAGAAGAAAGAATGTGGGATATGACCCCGGCTGTGCAGCGTGCACAGCCGGGGTTGTTTTATTGTGGGGACTGCGGGGTGTAGTGCACACCGGGCCCTCCGGGCAACTTTGATTTTTGTTTGCGATGTTTGCCTTTCCGTCCCCCTGCGGTAGCCCACCACAAAGCTGGTGCTCTTTTGGAAACTTGGGGAGCAATGCTTTGTGGTTGGGCCACCGCATTTGAACGGTGTACGATTCTGACGTAATCAGCCCCGTGGGTCAAGCCTGTTGCAGTTACCATCGTGCGGTTGCGCTGCCACTCTATCGTGTCCTTACTTTGGGCATGGGCCTCCCAAGTGCCGACACCTTACCAGAAGCGGGACCCGCAAGGGCCTATCAGGACGACGATGAAGACTCCAGGACACTGCGGAGTGACAGTTACGTTGCGCAAGAATGGTACGTGTGTATGCACCCCTCCGGGGCGGCTGGGACGAGGGGACCTTCCGTCACCCTGCGTTCCAATGGACCGCAGCCGACCCACCACACTTGCGAGGAACGCACGGTGACGACTTCCTCGTTGGTGCTTGCTGCGCAATCACAGGGCATCTTTCAAGGAGCTTGAAAGATGCCGCAACGAGGAAGACAAATTGATTCGTCTCTAATTTCGTTGCTCTCAATAGGCTAGTACTTATAATTAGGTCCTGCAGGACCCCATCCGCCGGCGAGTACGCCGGCACCTTCCCCACCTTGGACTGCTGTGGGGTGGAGAAGGCAAGCGGCCTGCGGCCGCAAAAAAGCTGGATAAACTTCCTCAGTCATCCCTACGGGCTGACAGCCCCTCCACGCTTGAAGGGGCCGGTCTTAGGCCACTAATGGTCATCTTCTTATCAGCACTATATTTTGGATTTTACTTGACAAGTGGTGGCCTGGACGCCTACCACAAGCGTGTGGTAGGTGTCAGCCGCTAGGCTGACGAAGAAAGTTTAACCAAGTATTTAGCGTCCTTCGGCCGCAGCGGAGCACTCTCCGTCGCCTCCCGGCGCCACCTGCGCCCGCATGCGCGCGAGGTCAACTTCTCTACAAAATTCGCAATAACAATAGACTTTATACTTCTTATCCACACCCACATTGTGCTCATAAAAACTTAAATTTAGGAACGCAATGTAATGTTTTGTTGACTAATCGCGGTTTTCGCGGCCTCCGGCCGCTACTGCCTTCCGCTTACCTGTTCGCTATGCGAACAGGAGAAGGGGAAGGAATGTTCCGCCCCCAGTGCTAAAGCGGAACAAGGATGGGGTTTAAAACCTACCTTCCCAACTCTTTTGCGCTTGCTGCTCTACAATCCACATCCTCCCCCCCTTATGCTTTTCTCTTTTTAGGTTTTATACTTGTTCAGTTTTCTCAGCGAGGTGAAATTCAAATGATAAAAATTTCTATGAACGGCGGGGTTTCCAAAGCCCAGAATCCGTATGTTCCTATTACGGTAGAGGAATATGCAGCGGAGATTGGGCAGTTTTTGCAGTTGGGCATCAAGCATTTCCACATTCATTTTCGGGACGCTGGGGGTAAGGAATCTCTGGAGCAGGAGGTGGTCCTGCCGCAATTTCTGGCTCTCAAGAAACGTTTTCCCAACTGTCAGATTGGTATCGGGTCCCCGCTGCAAAATGGCATGACTGCTGCAAAGCGGCAAAAGGCCATTGCTGCCTGGACCTGGCGGCCGGACTATATTTCCGTCAATGTGTGTGAAGAGGGGAGCTGCGCTTTAAGCAAAACGCTGCAGCAGCTGCAGGTGCCTATCGAATATGGCATCTTTACCCTGGCAGACGCTGAAGAATTTGTGGCGCGGCAGTACAGTCAATCTGCCTTTCGGGTGCTGATTGAAGTCAGCGGAGAAGCCACCGATGAAGCCACGGTGGAAAAGGCTGCAGCTATTTTAACGTTTTTGCAGAAACGGTATCCGGACCTGGAATATCTCCTGCACGGGGAAGATATCCATACCTGGGCAGTCATCCAATATGCCCGGCAAAAGGGCTATGCCTGGCGCATTGGCTTTGAAGATATTGATTGCTTTGCCAATGGGGAAAAAGCCCATTCCAATATTGAACTGTACAAACATTGCATCAGTGAGGCGTAGGGATTACGACGAAATATCCGGGGATTCCCGGCACCACATCACTTCAGGTTCGCGGACCGCAACAACAGCACGGTGGCGACTTCCTCGTTGGTGATTCGCTATGCTCATCACAGGACATCTTTCAAGGAGCTTGAACGATGCCGCAACGAGGAAGACAGCTTATACGTTTCTGATTCGTTACTCTCGATAGGTGCTTGCAATAACCTTGGTCTTGCTGGCCCCAACCGCCTTCCTGCGTCAGGCACCTTCCCCACCTTGGACTACTGTGGGGTGGAGAAGGCATTCGGCCTGCGGCCGCAAAAAAGCTAGATAAACTTCCTCAGTCATCCCTACGGGCTGACAGCCCCTCCACGCTTGAAGGGGCCGGTCTTAGGCCACTAATGGTCATCTTCTTATCAGCACTATATTTTGGATTTTACTTGACCAGTGGTGGCCTGGACGCCTACCACAGTGGTTCGCAGCTAGCCAATCAGCTACGCCCAGTTTGGGCTTGCTTCTTGGGCTGCTATCACATGGCTCGCATTAACCAAGAGTCTTTTGATAAACTGTAGACTCTTGGATGCGACCGCAAAGCGTTGCTGGTAGGTGTCAGCCATTACCTTCCACGTTTACGGGGAAGGGGAATCACCCGTAGGGTGGTGGAAAGGGGGCTGACGAAGGAAGTTTAACCAAGTATTTAGCGTCCTTCGGCCGCAGCGGAGCACTCTCCGTCGCCTCCCGGCGCCACCTGCGCCCGCATGCGCGCGAGGTCAACTTCTCTACAAAATTCGCAATAACAATAGACTTTATACTTCTTATCCACACCCACATTGTGTTCATAAAAACTTAAATTTAGGAACGCAATGTAATGTTTTGTTGACTAATCGCGGTTTTCGCGGCCTCCGGCCNAAGTTTAACCAAGTATTTAGCGTCCTTCGGCCGCAGCGGAGCACTCTCCGTCGCCTCCCGGCGCCACCTGCGCCCGCATGCGCGCGAGGTCAACTTCTCTACAAAATTCGCAATAACAATAGACTTTATACTTCTTATCCACACCCACATTGTGTTCATAAAAACTTAAATTTAGGAACGCAATGTAATGTTTTGTTGACTAATCGCGGTTTTCGCGGCCTCCGGCCGCATTTGCCTTCCACTTACCTGTTCGCTATGCGAACAGGAGAAGGGGAAGGAACGCCCCGCTCCAGTCATAAAGCGGGGCAAGGATGGGGTTCAAAAGTAGGATGCCTGCACTACACCCGTTGAGAACATCGACCAAAAATCCGGTACAGAGTTTTCTGCAGCAAAAAATTGCCCTTGGGCAATTTTTCCGTAGTTGAGCTACCGTCCTTCTTGCACTAGCCCCAAAAGGGGACGAACTTTCCCCTTGGGGAAATGCCGTAAAGCGGCAATAGGGGCGCCCGGAGGGTCAGACCTGCACTACACCCCGCAGACCGCACCAACCTTTAAAGGCTCCTCACTTTATGCGGCCGCATCCAAACATCCCACGGATGTTTGGTCAATAAGGCCCATGCGATAGCGGGATTGGTCTGGCCCCTTCAAGCGTGAAGGGGCTGTCAGCGCTATGAGCTGACTGGGGAAGTTCCAGGACGCAGCTGCGCAGCGAGCCGCGAACCGCTCGAGGATTCCCGGCACCAGCACACTTCAGGTTCGCAGACCGCACCAACGCAAAAAAATATCTAGTTCATGCATTCTTCATATTCTAGGTTTATACTTATCTTGTTACTTTCTACTGAGGGGGTATTACCATGCATTCTATTTCTTCTTTGCACCATAAATTATCTTTGCTTTGTGTGTTGTCGATTTTGTCCGCTGCGCCTGCGGTGTATGCGGCGTCTTCCACGGCTCCTGGGGCGCCTGCGATGCCGGCGTCTATTGGGGCGGCGGGGAAGCTGCCGGGGCCGGGTACGCCGCTGGGGAACCAGCTGGGTGTTCCTTTGGGGAATCCGCCTGAGGGGTTGCCCCTGGGGGCACCGCCTGAGGGGCTGGGCAATCAGTCTTTTAACCAGGGCTCTGCGGCTGCGACTTTAACCAAGGCCGGGGTATACCGGGACCAGAAATACCAGTCCAAGGAGCAGGACCAGAATGCGCTCCGGGTAACGGGCCGGGGGGTAACTCTGGAAGGGGTCCGGGTGGACAAGGCCGCCGGGGACTCTACCAGCACGGAGCAGGGGGACTTTTACGGGCTCAACGCTGCGGTGCTGGCTACGGACGGGGCGCATTTGTCCGTGGTAGGGGGCAAGATTACGTCTTCTGCCAAAAACGGCAACGGGCTCTTCAGCTACGGGGAGGGTACCCAGGTGCTGGCGGACCACGTGACCATCCGCACCACCGGCAACAATTCCGGGGGTATCCAGACCACCGGCGGGGGCACCACCAAGGCCACAGGTCTGGACTTGGCTACCACCGGCGACTCCTCTGCCGCCATTCGTTCCGACCGGGGCGGGGGCACGGTGAATGTGACCGGGGGCCGCTTTACCACCAGCGGCTACGGTTCTCCGGCTATTTATTCCACGGCGGCCATTACGGTGACCAAGGCCAAACTCCAGGCCAAGAATTCCGAGGGGGCCGTCATTGAGGGCATGAACCAGATTCACCTGAAGGACTGCGAGCTGGAAGGCAATATGCCGGACGTGCGGGTCATGGGACCTAATACCATCCGGGAGGAAAACGTCCATACGGTGATGATCTACCAATCCATGAGCGGGGACGCAGAGGAGGGCACCTCGGACTTTGCCATGACCGGGGGCAGGCTGATCTCCCACCGGGGGGACGTGATTTACGTCACCAATACGTCCTGCCACATTGACCTGTCCGGCGTGGAGATTGAAAACCACGGGGACGGGGCCCTGCTCCGGATTGTGGGCAACAGCGGCAAACGGGGCTGGGGGAAGGCTGGCAGCAACGGCGGCCAGGCTACTGTCACTGCCACCAACCAGAAGCTCAAGGGGGATATGGTGGTGGATTCCATTTCCCATCTGGACCTGACCCTGAACCCGGGCACGGAGTACAAGGGCGCCATTATCCTCCAGGAAAACAACCAGGGCAGCACCCAGGAAAGCGGCATTGACGTGACCATTGCCAAGGGTGCCGTCTGGAAGCTTACCGGGGATTCCACCGTGTCCAGCCTGGACAACCAGGGCCGCATTGATACCAATGGCCACAAACTTACCGTGCTGGATGACTGACCTGCGTGGCGTCCGTCCGCACAGCAGAAATGGCACGTTACACTTTCACAAAATTCCTTGCGCTAATTCCAAATCTACGTTATAATGTGATTTATTCATTTCACTAACATTTTACTAAATCTTTTCAAACGATGAGGAAGGACGTGGCATTTTGGAAGCAACCTGGAGTACAATCGCCGCACTGGTCATTTACTTCGCCATATTGATCGGTATCGGCCTGGTTTCCTACAAAAAGAATGACGACATGGAAGGGTATGCCCTGGGGGGACGGGCACTGGGCCCCTGGGTGACTTCCATGAGCGCAGAGGCCTCCGACATGAGCGGCTGGATGCTCATGGGGCTGCCGGGGTATGCGTACCTGGCCGGCATCAGCGCAGCCTGGATTGCCATTGGGCTGATTTTGGGCACCTGGGCCAACTGGGAACTGGTGGCCAAACGGCTGCGGATTTTCACCCAGCACCTGGGCAACTCCATTACCCTGCCCGAGTACTTTGACAACCGGTTTCAGGACAAGCAGAAAAAACTGCGGATTGCGTCTTCCGTTTTTATCTTCATCTTTTTCCTGATCTACACCTCCTCTGGCTTTGTGGCCGGGGGCAAGCTGTTTGAAACCGTCTTCGGCTGGGACTATACCATGAGCCTGGTGGTGACCGCCGGCATCGTGGTGTTCTACACCATGGTGGGGGGCTTTGCCGCCGTGTGCTGGACCGATATGTTCCAGGGCTTTCTGATGTTCTTCTCCGTGCTGATTGTGCCCATTACCGCCATCTACTACGTAGGCGGCGTGGGGCCCACCATTGCCCGGCTGAACGCCATCAGCCCCAACTATTTCAGCCTGATCAAGGG
The DNA here is from genome assembly GCF_900291475.1 of Acidaminococcus hominis. Taxonomy (GTDB): domain Bacteria; phylum Bacillota; class Negativicutes; order Acidaminococcales; family Acidaminococcaceae; genus Acidaminococcus; species Acidaminococcus hominis. The sequence continues at coordinate 221,395 of NZ_OLMM01000003.1, read as the reverse complement.
CGCCGACGGCAGCGTTCTCAGCCTGACCGCCATTGTATCCCTGCTGGCCTGGGGCTTTGGCTACTTTGGCCAGCCCCATATCCTGGTGCGCTTTATGGCCATTGAGAACCCCCGGGAAATCAAGCAGGCCACCCACATCGCCATGACCTGGGTGGTCATCTCCCTGTTCATGTCCGTAATGGTAGGTCTTGCCGGCCGGGTGTACCTGGGACCCATTCTTCAGGGCTCCGCTGCCGAAACCGTGTTCATCAAACTGAGCACCCAGTTCTACCACCCCTTTGTGGCCAGTATCATTACCTCCGGCATTTTGGGGGCCATTATGAGTACCTCCAGCAGCCAGCTTTTGGTCGCCGCGTCTTCCTTTACCACTGACTTTTATAAGCCCGTGCTCCGGAAGAACGCCGAAGCCGGGGAAATGGTGAAGGTCAGCCGCCTGATGATTGTCCTGGTGTCTATTTTCTCCATTATCCTGGCCCTGGACCCCGACAGCATGATCCTGTCCATCGTGTCCTACGCCTGGGCAGGCTTTGGCGCCGCCTTTGGACCCCTGGTGCTCCTGAGCCTGTACTGGAAACGCATGACCACCAACGGCGCCTTTGCCGGCATCCTGGTGGGCGGCTCCACCGTCCTCATTTGGAAAAACCTCTTCGCCTATACCGGCGTGTACGAAATCATCCCCGGCTTCTTCCTGTCCCTGTTGGCCATCGTGGTCTTCAGCTTGCTGGATAAAGAACCCCCGGCGGAGATTGCAGCCAAGTATGACGAGGCTGTGGCGGAATATGGGAAACATGTGGATTGAGAGAAGAATACAAGAAAAAACGACTTGCGAACTCGGGAGAGTGCGCAAGTCGTTTTTTAGTTAGTGCGGTCCGCAAACCTGAAGTGTGCTGGCCTGGGGAATCCACTCTCAGTCATCCACTAGCGTGGCTGCCAGCTCTCCCCTACAGGCGAGAGCTATGGGCGCCCGCTGGGCAGGTATTGAACCCCATCCGCCGGCGAGTTCGCCGGCACCTTCCCCACCTTGGACTGTTGGTGGGTGGAGAAGGCATGCGGCCTACGGCCGAGCGGTTCGCCGTATTCCGTTCGCCTTCACCCTTCGGGTTCGGTTCACGGACGGCTATCGCAGGGGTCGTATATTCCATTTCTCTGTGGCCAGGGCCTTGAGAAATGGATACGACTCCCAAAAACGTGGATAAACTTCCTCAGTCATCCCTGCGGGCTGACAGCCCCTACAACGCTTTGCGCTCATATCCAATTCTCAAGGCTATATGCCGCAGAGCATTGGTTAATATGAGCCATGTGATAGCGGCCTGCAAAGCGAACCTGAAAGGTGAAGCTGAGCAGCATGCCGCGAACCACTCAGGGGCCAGGCTTAGGCCCATACGAGTCATGTGCTAAACGGGTTTTGAGAAAAGAATTATGATAGATAAAAAATTCCACATATAACCCCATCTAGAACTTGACTAGCAGTGGCATAGAACGCTTCCTTCAAGCGTGAAGGAAGTGTCGCCGCAGGCGACGATAGAAGTTCATCCAGGTGTTTAGCGGCGCCAGCGCCGCATATGCCTTCCACTTACCAGTGCACTGCTTCGTGCACTGGAAAAGAGGAAGGTGCCTGACGCTAGGAAGGCGGATGGGGTTCAAAAGTAGGATACCTGCACTACACCTGTTGAGAACGTCGACCAAAAATCCGGTACAGAGTTTTCTACAGCAAAAAATTGCCGTAGGCAATTTTTCTGTAGTTGGACTACCTAACGGTCCGCACTAGCCCCAAAAGGGGACGAACTTTCCCCTTGGGGAAATGCCGCAAAGCGGCAATGGGGTAGGCAAGCTGGTCCGGTCGTCACTACTCCCCCACACCCCACCCCTCCCCACTTTNGAGAGCCAGGTGTGAAGAAGAGGCGCGGCAACAGGGAAGGTAGTGTGTAGGGAGCATGAAGTACACTTCCTGCAAGGGCAGATGTAAGACTAGCTGGATCCAGTGATTTTCAGTGCAATGCCAGGTTGGACCAAGGTGCAGAAACGCGAAAGATCGTCGGCAGCGTCAGAGGGGTATAAGAGACAGGGCATGAAGAGAGTGCCTTTTATTTTTTGGAGAGGCCATGATTCCTGTAAAGATTACGATTCATAGCGAAAATTTAAGCGATGGCTCCCAGCCCCTGGACCTGGTCACTTCCGGCCAGCTGCAGACGGTGGGCCGTGCTACGTATGTACGCTATGAGGAAACACCCATTACCGGGATGGAAGGCACCAAAACCACCCTGAAATGGACGGAAGACACCCTGACGGTGATCCGCCACGGGCGTTATGAGCATCGACAGACGTATGTACGGGGCCGGAACACTTCTTTTCAGTACCAGACCCCGTATTTTACTGTGCCCATGATGGTCTTCACCCGGGACCTGACCATTGTCCGTCAGCCCCGGGGTTGGCATGTACAGGCCTTTTACGACCTGGAAATGCAGGACCAGCCCAATGGGTCCATACGCTTGACTATTGAAATTGAGGAGGAAGAAATTCGTGGACATGAAAAAAGTACTGGCAGAAGCGGTCATCGCCGCAGTCCAAAAAGCCATTCAGGCAGGTAAGCTGCCCCAGGGCGATTTGGTACCGGTGGTTCTCACCGTTCCGCCCCAGAAGGCATTTGGCGACTTTGCTACCAACTTTGCCCTGCAGGCCGCCCGCAATCTGCACTGCGCGCCGCGGGTAATTGCAGGTGCCATCCAGGAATTCCTGGACTGCCCCAGTGTGGAAAAGGTGGAAGTTGCCGGACCTGGCTTCCTGAATTTCTTCTTGAAGGAAGACTGGCTGTCCGCAGCCCTGCGGAATATTCTGGCCCAGGGGGAAAACTACGGCAACCTGCCTGCCAAAGCAGGGGAGAAGATCCAGATTGAATACGTCAGCGCCAACCCCACCGGCCCTCTGCATGTAGGCCACGGCCGGGGTGCTGCAGTGGGTTCCGCCCTGGCCAACCTGATGAAGGCTGCCGGCTACGATGTGAGCCAGGAGTACTACATCAACGACGCCGGCAACCAGATGCACAATCTGGCGGCTTCCGTGAACGCCCGCTACCTGGAGCTCTACAACATTCCCTGTGAATTCCCGGAAAACGGCTACCACGGGGAAGACATTGTGGTCACCGCCAAACGGATCCAGAAGAAATACGGCGACAGCTTTATCCATATGCCGGAAGCAGAACGGCTGGAAAAATTCCAGAGCATTGCCAAGGACGAAAAGCTGGCCGCCCTCCGGGAGGACCTGGAAGCCTTCAACTGCCACTTTGATGTGTGGTTCAGTGAACAATCCCTCCACGATGCCCATAAGATTGAAGAAGCGGTAGCCGAGCTGGAAAAGAAGGGCTACATCTACGAAAAGGACGGGGCCAAATGGTTCCGCTCCACGGATTTCGGCGACGACAAGGACAGAGTGGTCATCCGGGACAACGGCGTTTCCACCTACTTTGCCGCCGACATTGCCTACCACCGGAACAAGTACGAACGGGGCTTTGACCGCCTGATCAACCTGTGGGGCGCCGACCATCACGGCTACATTCCCCGGGTAAAGGCCGCCATGCAGGCCCTGGGCTACGACCCCAGCCACCTGGAAATCCTGATCCTGCAAATGGTCAGCCTGTACCGGAACGGCGAGCTGGTAAAGATGAGCAAACGTACCGGCAAGAGCGTGACCCTGAACGAGCTCATCGAAGAAGTGGGCACCGACGCAGCCCGGTTCTTCTTCATCATGCGCAGCATGGACAGCCAGCTGGACTTTGACCTGACCCTGGCCACCGAGCATTCCAACGACAACCCGGTGTACTACGTCCAGTACGCCCATGCCCGGATCTGCAGCATCCTGCGCCAAATGGCCGACGAAAAGATTACCCTGGACCCCAACGCGGACCTGTCCGTGCTGAAGGAGCCCATTGAAATAGACCTGATCAAGAAGCTCAACGACTACACCGAGCTCATCGACACGGCTGCCCTGGAACGGGCACCCCATAAGATTGCCCACTATACCTACGAACTGGCAGGAATGTTCCATTCCTTCTACAACCAGTGCCGGGTACTGGGCGTCGACCCTGCCCTCCAGCAGGCTCGATTGGCACTAATTACAGCTGTGGGCAATACCCTGCGCCATGGTTTGAAGATTCTGGGCGTCAGCGCACCGGAACATATGTAATATAGAAAGAAAGCGGAAAAGGGAGGAAAAAAATGACCAAGTATATTTTCGTAACAGGCGGCGTGGTTTCGTCCTTAGGCAAAGGCATTACGGCCGCATCTCTGGGCCGTTTGCTCAAGAGCAGAGGCTATAAGGTGACCATCCAAAAGTTCGACCCGTACATCAACATTGACCCCGGGACCATGAGCCCCTACCAGCATGGTGAAGTATTCGTTACCGACGACGGCGCCGAAACCGACCTGGACCTGGGCCATTATGAACGGTTCATCGACATCAACCTGACCCGCAACTCCAACGTGACTGCCGGCCGGATCTACCAATCCGTTATCGACAAGGAACGCAGAGGGGACTATCTGGGCCGCACCGTACAGGTCATTCCCCATATCACCAACGAAATCAAGGAACGGGTGTACCGGGTAGGCCGGGAAGAAGAAGCTGACTTCGTGATCACCGAAATCGGCGGTACCGTAGGCGACATCGAAAGCGAACCCTTCCTGGAAGCCATCCGCCAAGTGAAGAAGGACGTGGGCAAGAACGATGTGCTGTACATCCACGTGACCCTGGTTCCCTACATCTCCGCTGCCGGCGAACTGAAGACCAAACCCACCCAGCACAGCGTAAAAGAACTGCGCAGCATCGGCATTACCCCCGATATCCTGGTTTGCCGTTCCGAAAAGGAAATCAGCCGGGAAATGCGGGAAAAGATGGCCATGTTCTGCGACGTGGACGCTGACGCCGTGTTCCAATCCATCACCGCTCCCAGCATCTACGAAGTACCCATGCTGCTGGAAGACCAGGGCCTGGACAAAGTGGTTCTGAAAAAACTGGATATGGAAGACAAACCCAAGGATATGGCTGCCTGGCATGCCATGGTGGAAAAGATTCTGGCACCCCATGCCAAAAAATCCACCATTGCCATCGTGGGCAAATACGTAGAACTGCCTGACGCCTACATTTCCATCGTGGAAGCCCTGAAACACGCCAGCTACTTCCATGACGCCGATGTGGACATCGAATACATCAACGCTTCCGACCTGGAAGAAGCCGACGCCAACTACGAAGAAATCTTCAAGGGCGTGGACGGCATCCTGGTGCCCGGCGGCTTTGGCGACCGGGGCATCGAAGGCATGATCCGTGCCGTACGCTATGCCCGGGAAAACAAGATTCCCTTCTTCGGCATCTGCCTGGGTATGCAGTGCGCAGTCATCGAATATGCCCGGGACATCTGCGGCATGAAGAAAGCCAACAGTACCGAATTTGACGAAACCACCCCGTACCCCGTCATTTACCTGATGCCGGAACAAATGAGCGTGGAAATCAAAGGCGGCACCATGCGGCTGGGCAAATACCCCTGCAAGCTGTATCCCGGCACCCTGGCCGAAAAGGCCTATGGCACCGACCTGATCAGCGAACGCCATCGCCATCGCTACGAAGTGAACAACGAACTCCGTGACCAGCTGTTCGAAAAGGGCCTGGTGCTGGGCGGCACCCTGCCCAACGGCAAGCTGGTAGAAATCGTAGAACTGCCCACGGAAGTCCATCCCTGGTTCCTGGGCGTACAGTTCCACCCCGAACTGAAATCCCGTCCCACCAATCCCCATCCGCTGTTCAAGGACTTCATCGCTGCTGCCCTGGCTTGCCAGAAGCACTAAGCCTGAAGAACGCAAGACAGAAAAGAAAACGGGCGGCATTTGCCGTAACCCGTTTCTTTTCTTTGGGATTCTTGGTACAATAAAAGAGCAATGGAAATTGCTGAAAAATTTGGGAGGCGTAGGAATGAACAGAGAATTATCCATGGAATTTGTACGTGTAACAGAAGCAGCCGCCATGGCCAGCGCCCGCGGCGTAGGCCGGGGCGACAAGAACGGCATTGACCAACTGGCTGTAGACGCTATGCGGAAAATGTTTGATACCGTCAACATCAGCGGTACCGTAGTCATCGGCGAAGGGGAAATGGACGAAGCCCCCATGCTGTACATCGGCGAAAAAGTCGGTGCCGGCGGTCCCGAAGTAGACATCGCTGTTGACCCGGTGGAAGGCACCAACCTGGTGGCCAAAGGCCAGCTGGGCGCCATCGCTGTTATCGCCATTGCCCCCAAGGGCTGCCTGCTCCATGCACCCGATATGTACATGGACAAAATCGCCGTTGGCCCCAGAGCCAAAGGCTGCATCAACATTGACGATCCTGTCAGCGTAAACCTGGAACGCGTGGCCAAAGCCATGCACAGAAACGTCAACGACCTGACCGTCGTTGCCCTGGACCGTCCCCGTCATCGCAAGATCATTGAAGAAGTAAGAGCTGCTGGTGCCCGCATCCGCCTGATTAGCGATGGTGACGTAGATCCCATCGTCAACTGCGGCATCGAAGGTACCGGTATCCATATGTACATCGGCCGGGGCGGCGCTCCGGAAGGCGTACTGGCTGCAGCCGGCCTGAAATGCCTGGGCGGCGATATGCAAGCCCGCCTGGTGCCTGAAAACGACGAACAAACCCAGCGCTGCCATGAAATGGGCATCGCCGATACCCGTCAAGTCCTGACCATCGAAGACCTGGTAAAAGGCGACGACTGCATGTTCACCGCTACCGGCATCACCAACTGCGACCTGCTGAGAGGCGTTAACTTCTTCGGCAACGGCGCCCGGACCCATACCGTATCCATGCGGTACGCCACCGGCACCGTACGTTTCGTTGATGCAGTCCATACCTTCGACCGCAGCAACATCAACGTAAAACTGTAATACCAATACCATAAGAACCAGAAGGGGGTGTGGATTCATTCACACCCCCCTGCTGTATTGGTGGGAAAGAGGGGGGGAGGGAAACCCCAACCGCCTTCCTGGCGTCAGGCACCTTCCCCTTCTCCTGTTCGCACAACGCGGCGAACAGGTAAGTGGAAGGCAGCGGCCGGAGGCCGCAAAAGGAGCACTCTTCCCCGCCCTAGCAGGCGGTACCTCTCCCGTAAACGCGTGAGGTCAACTTCTAGAGAAATTTCGCAATAATAATATACTTTATATTGCTTATGTACTCCCACATTGTTCTCAAAAATAAGTAACTTTAGAAATGTGGTAGTGCCTTACTGTTGACCTCTATCAAGCGTGACAGAGGTGGCGCCGGTAGGCGACGAAGAGAGTTTAAAATAGCAATATAATTATATTATTTAAACTTTAATAGGGTATATTGGCAGGTTTTTGGGGTCATTGACTAATCTGTTGGAGCTAAACTTCTATCGGCACCTAGCGGTGCCACTTCCTACAGTGGTTCGCTGCTAGCCAGTCATTTTCACCTTTCAGGCTCAATTCCTGGGCAGCTATCACATGGCTCGCGTATACCAAACAGCTTTTGGAATACTTGTAGCGCTGTTTGGACGCGAACGCAACGCTTGCAGGAAGCGTTCTATGCCGCTACTGGTTAAGTAACAAACTAGGGTAGTGCAGGTATTTACGAACTATGTTGCTTTGCTATACTCGTTTAGCACATGACTCGTATAGGCCTAAGACCGGCCCGGCAAAGCGTTGCGCTCACATCCAAGAGCATGTCAGTTTATCAAAATGCTCTTGGCTAATGTGAGCGCTGCGAACCACTCAGGGGCTGTCAGCCCGTAGGGATGACTGAGGAAGTTTACCCAAGTATTGCGGCCGCAGGCCGCATGCCTTCCACTTACCAGTGCACTGGTAAAGAGGAAGGTGCCTGACGCTAGGAAGGCGGATGGGGTTCAAAAGTAGGATGTCTGCACTACACCCGTTGAGAACGTCGACCAAAAATCCGGTACAGAGTTTTCTACAGCAAAAAATTGCCGTAGGCAATTTTTCTGTAGTTGGACTACCTAACGGTCCGCACTAGCCCCAGCGGGGACGGATTTCCCCCATGGGGGAAATGCCGCAAAGCGGCAATGGGGCCGCCCCACCACAATTCAATTCCTTTTACATCTCTATGTAGATTGGTAGTATCTAATATGTCTAATGAAATCATTCCTTTGCTTTTAAACGAAAAAAACGTAGGGGACGGGGCTTCTCTCTGGCAAAATGCCAAGGGGCCCGTTACTCTCACCGGCTTAACTTCTTCTGTTAAAGTCGGCTTTTTGTGCGCTCTTCAGGAAAAGGCCGGGGCCAAGCAGCCCCTGGTGATCTTCACCGCCAACCGGGAAATCATCCGTGCCTACCGCCGGGAGCTGGCGTACTTCTATCCGGACCTGGCCATGCGGGAGCTGTATCCCGCCAGCCTGATCCACGGCCAGGTGGATACCCGGAACGAAGAAGTCCTGGCCGAACGGGCCGCAGCCCTGGAAATGATCTACAAGCAGGAACCCGGCATCATCTTCATTACTGCCGAGGCTGCCATCCAGAAGCTGCCGCCGCCGGACAGCATCATCAAGGAAAATATCCGTCTGAAACCCGGCATGGAAATTGACCAGGAGACCGTGGTAGCCAAGCTGGTGAAAGCCGGCTACGAACGCACCGAACAGGTGGACACCATCGGCCAATTGGCCGTCCGGGGCGACATCATGGACATTTTCCCCATTAACCACAAAGATCCTGTGCGCATCGAATGGTTCGACAACACCATTGACGTGGTGCGCCATTTCGATATCGATACCCAGCGGAGCATCGGCCCGGCCAAACAGGCCAACATCATGCCCATTGCCCTGCCGGACCAGGAGCCCATCTCCAACATCTTTGCCTACCTGGCAGCGGACTCCCTGGTGGTCCTGGACGAACCCTCCGCCTTCTTTGAAGAATGCAAGAAGAGCTTCGGGGACAACCGGGAATTTGCCGACCAGCTGCTGCTCCAGGCCCAGATGATCGACCTGGCCAAGGAGTGCCATCTGGCGGCGGTCAGCGACCTGGGACATCCCTACTTTGCCAATGCTCCCAAACTTCATGTTCAGGTTCGCACCATTGCGCCCTACAACAAGAATACCGAGCTGCTGCAAAAAGACCTGTCCGGCTGGATCAGCCAGGGCGTCCACCCGCTCATTATGATGGGCACCCGGGACAAAGCCGCAGGCATCGCCGAAAGCCTCCGGGGCGCCGGCATTCCCATGGAGCTGGCCACGGACCCCCTGACCCTGCCCGAGAAGGGCGGCCTGGTGTTCCAGGGCAGCCTGACCAGCGGCTTCTACTTCTGGAACGAAAACTGGCTTCTCTTGACCGAAGGAGACCTGTTCGGCACCCAGAAACGCCGCCGCATTACCCGGAAAAAGGGCAAGGGCCCTGCCATCACCAACTACTTCTCCGACATCTCAGTGGGGGATTACGTGGTCCACGACGTCCAGGGCATCGGCCGCTACATGGGCGTGGAGACCATCGTCATTGACGGCGTCCATCGGGACTACCTGCAGCTCCAGTACGCCAAGGGCGACAAGCTCCACGTACCCGTAGAGCAGGTGGGCCTGCTGCACAAATACATCGGCAACGAGGGCACCCCGCCCAAGCTGTCCAATATGGGCCGGAACGACTGGCAGAAAGCCCGGACCAAGGCCCAGAAGGCCATTACCATCCTGGCCACCGAGCTGCTGCGGCTGTACGCCCAGCGGAAAATCACCCCGGGCCATGCCTTTGCCCCGGATACCCCCCTCCAGAAGGAATTCGAGGACAGCTTCCCCTTTGAGGAAACCCCGGACCAGCTGAAAGCCATTGCGGAAATCAAGGCCGATATGGAAAAGCCCGTTCCCATGGACCGGCTCCTGTGCGGCGACGTGGGCTACGGCAAAACCGAGGTGGCCATTCGGGCCGCCTTCAAGGCCGTGATGGACGGCATGCAGGTAGCCGTCCTGGCCCCTACCACCGTCCTGGCCCAGCAGCACCTGCTGACCTTTACCCAGCGCATGGCCTCCTTTGGCGTGAATATCGAAATGCTCAGCCGCTTCCGGTCCGCCAAGGAGCAGCGGGAAATCATCAAGAAACTGGCCGCCGGCCAGATTGACATCATCATCGGCACCCACCGGATTTTGTCCCCGGACATCTCCTTCCAGTCCCTGGGGCTCCTCATCATCGACGAGGAACAGCGCTTTGGGGTGGCCCAGAAGGAGAAAATGAAGCAGTGGAGCGCCGGCATTGACGTGCTGACCCTGTCCGCCACGCCCATCCCCCGGACCCTGCACCTGGCCCTGGTCAAAGGCCGGGACATGAGCATCATCGAGTCCCCGCCCGAAGACCGGCTGCCCGTAGAAACCTACGTGGCCGAGTACGACGAGGGCATGATTAAAGAAGCCCTGGAGCGGGAAGTCCGCCGGGGCGGCCGGATCTACTACGTGTCCAACCGCATCGAGGGCCTTACCAGCATTGCCACCAGACTCCGGGAACTGGTACCCGGGCTTACCATCGGCATTGCCCACGGCCGCATGACCGAAGACGAACTGGAAGACGTGATGATTGGCTTCTACCACGGGGACTTTGACGTCCTCCTGTGCACCACCATCATCGAAAACGGCCTGGACGTGCCCCTGGCCAACACCATCATCATTGACGGCGCCGAGAACTTCGGCCTGTCCCAGCTGTACCAGATGCGGGGCAGAGTAGGACGCTCCTCTAGGCTGGCCTATGCCTACTTCCTGTACAAGAAGAACCGCGTCCTCAGCGAAATTGCCCAGAAACGCCTCCAGGCCATTCGGGACTTTACCGAACTGGGCGCCGGCTTTAAAATCGCCATGCGGGACCTGGAAATCCGCGGCGCCGGAAACCTTTTGGGCGCCGAACAGCACGGCCAGATTGCCGGCGTAGGCTTTGACCTGTACTGCCGGCTGCTGGAACAGACCATCAACGCCCTGCAAAACGGCGCCGATCCCCAGGAACCCGTGATCCCGGACCCCGTCAGCGATATGAAACTGGACGCCTACATCCCCGACGAATACATCGCCAACCCCCGGTACAAAATGGAAATCTACCATCGCCTGGGGGCATTGAAATACGAAGAAAAAGACGACCTTATGGACGAAATCATCGACCGCTTTGGCACCCCGCCAGAGCAGGTCGTGAACCTGTGGCGCGTAGCTGCCCTGAGAGACCTGTGCCGGAAACTCCGCATCATCGGCATCTCTGTAAGACCCGGAGAAATCCGCATCACCTTCCACCAGCACAGCACCGCCAACCCCGACGTGTTGAAAGCCCTGATCAGAGAATACGTCCCCAGAGCCAACTTGAAAGTCGCCGCCCAACCCCAATTCATTCTTAAAACCCATGGCATGAAAGGCGACCCCTTAACCTGGCTGGAGAAAAATATCCCACGGTTGGTGTGAAGGCTTGGTATAATGGGGGAGGAGGCTGATTTAGCAACGCTTCCGTTGCTTGCAAAAGGCTAGTTCTAGAAGTTTGATAGTGCAGGCCCCAACCGCCTTCAATTGTAAACTCTTTCCGTCCCGCCCCTTTCCACCACCCTTCGGGCGGTTCCCCTTCCCCATAAATGTGGAAGGTAGTGGCGGGCCAGCTTCCTAGTGGTTCGCGGCTCGCTGCGCAGCGGCGTCCTACGGACTTGCTTTGCAGGCCGCTATCACATGGGTCACGTATTCCAAATATCTTTTGAGTAACTCGTGACGATATTTGGACGTGACCGCAACGCTTGAGGAAGCTAAATAAGGAAAAAGTACCTTCCCTTGAAGACGCCCCATCTGCGCCTTTGGAATTCTTATGATAGGCGCATCTTCCCCATTTCAGCTGCTCCACAGCTGAAACGGAGAAGACATGCGGCCGGGGGCCGCAGAAAAGCTGGATAAACTTCCTCAGTCATCCCTACGGGCTGACAGCCCCTTCAACGCTTTGCGCTCATATCCAATTCTCAAGGCTATATGCCGCAGAGAATTGGTTAATATGAGCCATGTGATAGCGGCCTGCAAAGCGAACCTGGAAGGTGAAGCTGAGCAGCATGCCGCGAACCACTCAGGGGCCGGTCTTAGGCCACTAATGGTCATCTTCTTATCAGCAACTATATTTTGGATTTTACTTGACCAGTGGTGGCCTGGACGCCTACCACAAGCGTTGCGTTCGCGTCCAAACAGCGATACAAGTATTCCAGAAGCTGTTTGGTGTACGCGAGCCATGTGATAGCTGCCCAGGAATTGAGCCCGTAGGGCGAAAATGACTGGCTAGCAGCGAACCACTGTGGTAGGTGTCAGCCGCTAGGCTGACGAAGGAAGTTTAAAACCATACTTTATGCTTCAAACAAAGTATAATTATATTGCTATTTTAATATTATTAGAACTCTCTTCGTCGCCTTCCGGCGCCACTTCCCTCACTCTTGATGGAAGTCAAAACTTATGTACCACCACGTTTCTAAAATTACATTTTATTGAGCACAATGTGGGGGTGGAAAAGAAGAATAAAATACATTGTTATTGCGAATTTTGTAGAGAAGCTGACCTCGCGCGCGGGCGGGCGCAGGTGGCGCCGAGAGGCGACGGAGAGTGCTCCTTTTGCGGCCTTTGGCCGCATCTGCCTTCCACTTACCAGTGCACTGCTTGGCGTGCACTGGTAAAGGGGAAGGTGCCGGCGAACTCGCCGGCGGATGGGGTTCAAAAGTAGGATGTCTGCACTACGCCCCGCAGACCGCACGACCTTTTAAAGGCTCCAACCTTTATGCGGCCGCATCCAAACAGCCCGCAGATTCTTCAAGTGGCTGTTTGGTTAATAAGGCCCATGCGATAGCCGTCCAAGAAGCAAGTCCGTCAGGACGTAGCTGATTGGAACACGGCGAACCGCTGGGGGGAGCTGGCAGCCGCAGGCTGACTAAGGGAGTCGTATATTCCATTTCTCAAGGCCTTGGCCGTAGAGAAATGGAATATACGACCCCTGCGACAGCCGTCCAGGAGCCAAACCTGCAAGGTGACGGCGACTGGAATACGGCGAACCGCTCGGGGATTCCCGGCACCACATCACTTCAGGTTTGCGGACCGCACGACCAAAATCCAATTTTTCTGTAGTTGAGCTACCGTCCTTCTTGCACTAGCCCCAAAAGGGGACAAACCTTTCCCCTCCGGGGAAAATGGCACCGCAGGTGCCAATAGGGGTTCCCTAGGCCGCCCTGCGGCCCCATATATTCCCAAAAACACCTCTACACTTTTCGCAGAAAAGTGTAGGCCATTTCCTTTTTCTTTTTCACTATTCCCCCTCCCACTTCTTCACCCCCTTTTTAACGCTTAACCAATCGCTTAACGGCTAAATGACCTGTGAAAGGAGTCACATCCATGGCAGACCGCTTTATGAAAGGAACCTTAATCCTGGCAGCAGCCGGGCTGATGGTGAAGGTACTGGGCTCGGTGAACCGGATCCTGCTCTCCCGCCTTCTAGGCGGGGAGGGGATTGGGCTCTACCAGATTGCCTACCCCATCTACCTGCTGCTGGTGTCCCTGTCCGCTGCCGGGATTCCTGCGGCCATTTCCATTATGATTTCCCAACGGGCCGCTGCCCGGGACCAAAAGGGTGCCCGGCAGGTGCTGTGGACCTCTGTGGGGCTTATGTTCCTGGGGGGCCTTGCCCTGGCAGCGCTGGCCCTGGGGCTGATTCCCTGGCTCATTGACAGCCATATCATCAAGGACGCCCGGGCCCGGTACGCCATGCTGGCCCTGGTGCCCGCCATTGCCATTTCCATCCCTGTCTCCTGTTTCCGGGGGTATTTCCAGGGGTTCCAGGAAATGGTACCCACCGCCGTAAGCCAGATTGCCGAGCAGTTTACCCGGGTGGTGACCATGGTGATTCTGGCCTATCTGCTGCCCCAGGGACTTCCTATGGCGGCCGCTGGAGCGGCCTTTGGTGCGGTTCCCGGCGCCATTGCAAGTCTTCTGATTTTAGGAGGCTTCTATTATAAACAGCAGCGCCGCTGGCGCACCCTGGAGAGCGCCTCCGCCGTGACGGAGCGTGTTTCTGTGTCGCGGACAGCCTGGCAGATTATCACCCTGGCGCTGCCCGTCACCTGCGCCAATTTGATGGTGCCTGTAGTGTCCGGGATTGAGATGATTTTGGTCCCCGACCGGCTGCTGGCGGCCGGCTTTACCGTAGCCGCCTCCACCCAGGCTCTGGGGTATTTGTCCGGCATGGCCATGCCTCTGGTGAACATGGGAACCATTCCCACCAACTCCCTGGCCGCCTCCGTGGTCCCCGCCATCAGCGAGGCCAAAGTGCTCCATCGCAGGGACCTGATGCAGGACAAAGCCCAGCGGGCCATCCGCTTCTTTTTGCTGCTGAATCTCCCGGCCGCAGTGGGCGTCTGCGTACTGGGGGCGCCGTTCTCCCGGCTTTTGTACGGCACCAGCCACGCCGGCGCGGTGATCACCGCCCTGGCCCCGGCCATCTTCTTTCTGGGGCTTCACCAGGTGTCCACGGCTATCCTTCAGGGCCTGGGGCATACCCGGATTCCCATGATCAATATGCTGCTGAGCCTGGTGGTGAAGGTCAGCCTGCTGTGGGTCCTGGCCGCCAACCCCGCCTATAACATTTTGGGGGCCGCCTGGGCCACCGACGCCAACCTGGCCCTGGCCGGCTGCGCCAATGTATTTTTCATGTATAAGACCGACAAAATCACCTTCCCTTTTGTCCATCTGGGACGGATACTCATCGCTTCCGCCGTCATGGGAGGCGCCGTCCTTTTTGCCTGGAAGAACGTCCTGTCCAAGGCCCTGCCCTTCGTTCCCGGCATCTTGGCCACCGTGGCCCTGGGGGCTGCCCTGTATCTGGCCGCCCTGCTGCTGACGAAAGAAGTAAGCGTAGGGGAGCTGAAAAAACTGCTCAAGAGAAAAAACTAAGGAGGCAACACCATGCATAAACCCATTCCCCCTGCACCCACTACCCCTGGCGTGCTGGACCTGCGTCCGCTGATCCAGCTGGTGCAGGTACTCCGTGAGCCCGGGGGCTGCCCCTGGGACCAGGTCCAAACCCACCGTTCCATGCGCCGGGAGCTGGTGGAGGAGGTCTACGAAATGCTGGAGGCCATTGACGATAATGATGTTGCCGGTATGCGGGAAGAGCTGGGGGACGTGCTCCTCCAGGTGGTCTTCCACGCCCGGCTGGCCGAGGAGGACGGACTGTTTTCCATGCAGGACATCATCACCGACGTGGTGGACAAGCTGGTTTACCGCCACCCCCACGTGTTTGGCGATACCCAGGTGGACGGGGCGGCCCAGGTGGTGGCCAACTGGGAAACCCTGAAGGCCAAGGAGAAGACCGACCGGAAAAGCGTCCTGGACGGCATTGCCAAGGGCCTGCCCTCTCTCATGCGGGCCTACAAACTTAGCGCCAAAGCCGCCAAAACGGGCTTTGACTGGCCGGACGCCCCTGCCGCAAGGCAGAAGGTGGACGAGGAACTTTTGGAGCTCCAGGAGGCCGCAGAGGCCGGAGACGGGGACCACACCGAGGAAGAACTGGGGGACGCCCTGTTCGCCCTGGCGGTTTACGCAAGAAAGCTGGAGCTGGAGCCGGAAACGGCCCTGAACCGGGCCTGCAACAAGTTCGACCGGCGTTTTCGGTACGTAGAGGCGCTGGTAAAGGCTGACCACAGGGAGTGGAAAGACCTGTCTTTGGAGGACCTGACGGCCCTCTGGAACCAGGCAAAACAGCATTTTTCTGTGACTAAATAAAAAACACGTGCATTTTTACTGGGTTTGTGCTACTATGTCTACAGTCGGGCGCCATTAGAAGGGCGCAATAAGTATTTAGGAGGATTTCTTATGAACAAAAGTGAACTGATCTCTGAAGTTGCGTCTAAAACCGCTCTGCCGAAAAAAGACGCTGAAAAGGCCGTAAACGCATTTATCGATACCGTTAAAGAAGCCGTTGCCAAGGATGACAAGGTACAGCTGATTGGTTTTGGTACTTTCGAAGCTCGGGTTCGCAATGCTCGCAGCGGCAAAAATCCTCGTACCGGTGCAACCATCCAAATCGAAGAAGCTAGAGTTCCCGCTTTCAAAGCCGGCAAAGCTTTCAAGGATGCCGTAAACAAGTAATTGCTCTGCACTGCAGCCTGATGCCCCGGGTATCAGGTTGCTTTTTTTCTCTGGGTTTGAACAAACAGGAAAGGATGGACCATGACAGCAAAAAGAAAGATTCCTCGTTACTTTGTACTGGGACTGGCAGCCATTCTAAGCCTTTTTCTGTTTCGTGTAGCCAGCCAAGGCTATGACCTTTACTGCGTCCACAAGGAAACGGTGAAAACCCAGGCGAAGGTGGATTCCCTGAAAAAGGAAAACGCCCAGCTGGAACAGGAGAAGGAAAACTTGGGAGACATTCGCTACATCGAGAAGGTCGCCCGCAATGAGCACAACATGGTGGGAAAGAACGAGATCCCCTTGTTTATGATTGACGGTAAGGACAAAGCCAAAGCTTCCGGGAAATAGTTCCTGGAAGCTTGTTTTTATAGTATCTACAGGAAGCCCCGCTTCCAGAAACCTCCGAAAGCGCCTAAAAAGGCCGCCAATTCGCAGGAACTCAGTTATTTTGCGTCTTGACGAACTTTCCTTAACAACGGTATAATGGTTAACGTAACAATACTTTTAAGGAGGATGTCTTTCACCTATGGCTTTGGATAAGGGAGCTGTGATAGAAGGGGTAGTCACCGGGATTACCAACTTCGGAGCTTTTGTGCAATTACCGGAAAATAAAGTGGGTTTGATTCACATTTCTGAGGTGTCTAACGTATTCGTTAAGGATGTACATGACTTCCTGAAGGTCAAAGAGAAAGTCACGGTGAAAGTCGTTTCCATCGACGATAAAGGCAAAATCGGGTTGTCTCTGAAGGCCCTGATGCCGGCCGCACAGCCGGAAGCCGAAAAGAGAACCGGGGAACCCAAACATTTTGAATCGCGGCGTTTTGAGAACAAACGGCCGGAAGGCAAGCATTTTCATGCTGGCGCGCCCAAGGCAGCAGGTCCTATGTCCTTTGAGGACAAGCTGTCCCGCTTTATGAAAGAAAGCGATGACCGCCTGCTGGATCTCAAACGGAATACAGAATCAAAACGGGGCGGCCGCGGTGCCCGCAGAGGAGATTAATGGACACGAAAGGTACTTCCTCGGAAGTACCTTTTTTTGTTTCAGAGGCTTGCTGTAAGGACCCGGAGAACAAGCTTCTGGAACTGGTGCGGCGGAGCCCCCTGTGGCAGAGCGGCACCACCGTCCTGGCAGCCTGCTCGGGAGGCGCCGATTCCCTGGCCCTCACCGACGCCATGCTGGACGCCGGCGCCCTGGACCGGGTGGATATCCTGGTTGCCCATGTGCAGCACCACCTGCGAGGGGACGAAGCCGAACGGGACGCCCAGCTGGTGGAAGCCTACTGCAAGGAGCAGGGGGCGGCCTTTGTCCGACTGGACATTAACCCCAAAGCCCTGGCTGAAGGGGCGGGGCTTTCCCTGGAGGACGCCGCCCGGCGCCTGCGCTATGAGGCCCTGGAAGGCTGCCGCAAAAGGGTGGGGGCCAGCGCCATCTTTACCGCCCATCACCTGGACGACCAGGCCGAAACGGTGCTGTTAAACCTCCTAAGGGGGGCGGGCACCCGGGGCTTTCGGGGCATGCTGCCGGTCAAGGGCTACGTAGCAAGACCCCTTCTGGCAGCCACCCGCCAGGATACCGAAGCCTATTGCAGGGCCCGGCATTTGCATTACTGCACGGACAGCACCAACGACGATACGGCCCTGCGCAGGAACTGGGTCCGCAAGGTGCTTTTGCCCCTGCTCAGGGAGCAGAATCCCCGGATTGCCGTCCAGTTGGCCCAAAGCGCTGCGGTGGCAGCCTGGGATGAGGAATGCCTGGGAGAACTGGCCACGGCCTATACCCAGGACCACCAGAAACGCACCCCGGAAGGCCTGGTGCTGGACACCGGCACCGACTTTCTGGCCCTGCCCCTGGCCGTCAGCACCCGGATTCTCCGCCAGCTGGTGGAGGACGCCGGAGGCAGCGAAATGCGCTTTGACCAGGTGCAGCAGCTATACCAATTGATTTTGCGGGGCATCGGGGGCAAGTCCCTGGACGTACCGGGAAAGGTACGGGTGACCTACCGCCAGGGCAGGCTCACCGCCCGTAAAAATACCATCGCCCGCAGCAAGGAGCGGGCAGCCAAATACCAAAAAAAGGAGCAGCAGCGAAAATGCATGAAAATATCGAAAGAGTACTGATTGACGAAAAATCCCTGAAGGAACGGATTGCCCAGCTGGGTGCCCAAATTAGCAAGGACTACGAAGGCCAGGAACTGGTGGTCATCGGTCTGCTCAAGGGCGCCGCCTATTTCCTGACGGAACTGACCCAGCACATCACCGTGCCCGTACGCATTGACTTTATCAAAGCCTCCTCCTATGGCTCCGGCACCACCACCACCACCGGCAAAGTGGATATCCAATACGATACCTCCCGGAACCTGGCCGGCAAGAACATTCTCCTGGTAGACGACGTCATCGACACCGGGCTGACCCTGAAAGCCGTAGGCGAGCTGCTGCGCAACCGCAACCCCAAGACCCTGAAGGTTGCCGCCATGCTGGATAAAAAAGAAAGAAGACTGGTGAAAGTCCTGCCGGACTACGCCGGTTTTGAGATCCCCGACGAATTTGTCGTGGGCTTTGGTCTGGATTACGATGAAGAATACCGGAACCTGCCCTTTATTGGCATTCTCAAGAGATCTGTATATGAAAAATAATGTCCGTGTCTGGAACCCTTCCCATGGAAGCACCTTCAGACAGGAAAGGAGCTGCGCGTGAGCAAATTTATTCGAAACCTGGTATTTTACCTGCTCGTAGTGATTCTGGGCGTGTGGATTTACGACTACTATAACGCCTCCAACGTCCCCAAGAACGAAATGAGTTACAGCAACTTCATGAAGGAAGTCCAGCAGGATGACGTGAAATCCGTCACCATCGTGGACAACTCCGTGATCAAAGGCAAGCTGAAGAGCGGCGCCGAGTTTACCACCATCGCCCCCCGGGACGACAAAATGGTGGATACCCTCCGGGCCCGTGACGTGGAGATTCGGGCAGAACTGCCGCCCCAGCCCTCCATGCTCAGTTCTCTCCTGACTTCCCTGCTGCCCATGGTGGTCATCGTGATCCTGTGGTTCTTCATGATGAACAACGCCCAGGGCGGCGGCAGCAAGGTCATGAGCTTTGGCAAGAGCAAAGCCAAACTGTACGGCGACGGCAAGAGCAAGGTCACCTTTAAGGACGTGGCCGGCGCTGATGAAGCCAAGCAGGAACTGGAAGAAGTCGTAGAATTCCTCAAGGCACCCCAGAAGTACAACCAACTGGGTGCCAAGATTCCCAAAGGCGTACTGCTGTACGGCCCTCCTGGCACCGGTAAAACCCTGCTGGCCAAAGCCGTAGCAGGCGAAGCCGGCGTGCCCTTCTTCAGCATCTCCGGTTCCGACTTTGTGGAAATGTTCGTCGGCGTGGGCGCCTCCCGTGTCCGGGACCTGTTTGACCAGGCCAAGAAAAACGCCCCCTGCATTGTCTTCATCGACGAAATCGACGCCGTAGGCCGCCAGAGAGGCGCAGGCCTGGGCGGCGGACACGACGAACGGGAACAGACCCTGAACCAATTGCTGGTCGAAATGGACGGCTTTGGCGCCAACGAAGGCATCATCATGATTGCCGCCACCAACCGCCCGGATATCCTGGACCCGGCCCTTCTGCGGCCCGGCCGCTTTGACCGCCAGATTGTGGTGGACAAACCCGACGTGCGCGGCAGACGCGCCATCTTGCGGGTACACACCAAAGGCAAACCCATCGACTCCAACGTGGACCTGGGCATCCTGGCCCGGCGTACCCCCGGCTTTACCGGCGCCGACCTGGCCAACCTGGTCAACGAAGGCGCCCTCCTGGCAGCCCGGCATAACCAGATGACCATCACCATGAGCGACATGGAAGAAGCCGCCGAACGCGTCATGATGGGACCCGAACGCAAGAGCCGCCTTATCACCGACGAAGAAAAACGCCTGACTGCCTACCATGAAGGCGGCCATACCCTGGTGGGCATGATGCTGGACCATACCGACCCTGTCCACAAGGTTACCATTATCCCCAGAGGCAGAGCCGGCGGCTATACCCTGAGCCTGCCCAAAGAAGACCGTTACTACGCTACCCGCAGCGAAATGCTGGATGAACTGAAAGTCCTTTTGGGCGGCCGTGTGGCAGAAGCCCTGGTGCTCCATGAAATCAGTAGCGGCGCCAGCAACGACCTCCAGCGCGCCACCGAACTGGCCCGCCAGATGACCTGCGAATACGGCATGAGCGACGTCCTGGGCGCCGTAACCTTCGGCCATCGCCAGGAACAAGTCTTCCTGGGCCGGGATATCGGCAGAGAAAACAACTACAGCGAAAAAGTCGCTGCCCAGATTGACAGCGAAATCCGCCGGTTTATTGACGAAGCCTATGAAGGCACTGTCACCCTGCTGAGCAAAAACATCGACAAACTCCACCTCATCGCCCAGGCCCTGATCGAACGGGAAACCCTGGAAGGCCATGAGATTGAAGAACTGCTGAAATACGGCCACATCCTGGAAAAAGGCGAGAACCCCGAAGCCCCGAAAAATGAACCCCCGGCTGACGGTACCCCCGCACCCATTCCCCCTGTGACCACCGAAGCAGCTGCCCCCGCAGCAGCACCCCAACCCAGCACCAGCGAAGTACCTCAGGCGTAGGGCGGGGAGAAGGAAACACATTTACAAACCAAACCAAGGGCTGTGCCAGACACAGCCCTTTTTTCCAGACTTTGTGTTAACGATTCTTTACGTTATGAGAAACGAAAGGATGACGACGATGCGCAACGAAATACTAAAANTCTAATTCTTTTTTCTTCCGTGCGGTAATTTTCATATGATATCGGTTCATTTTTTCAACCATAGCCTTCACTTTATTATCAATGTCTGTACAAACCACATCAAATTGTTGATTTACTTCCAAATTCGTATATCGCAATACCTGAATTCCCATTTTGGCTAGAAATTCCGTGCGCTTTTGATCATATACCCTTGCAGCATCTTCATAATGTTGACTGCCGTCCAGTTCAATGGCCAGCTTTAATTGGACACAGTAAAAATCAACGATATATTCTCCGATTACTTTTTGCCTGCGCCATCTGATCCAGTAGCCGCGGAGGAAGTTGTACCATAGTTTCCTCTCTTGCTTGGTCATGTTTTTCCGTAATTCTCGGGCATTGTTCATCAGTTCTTTGTGTCGTTCTGTCTGCATATCTTCCATGACTTTTGCTCCTTTGCGCCTAGATATCCTCATAGTAACGAAACAAATAGGGGATGTCTATAGCTTGAGAACGAACGGGAAGAATGGGCATAGGAACGGGTAAACTGTACTATTTCAGGCATTAGTTCTTGCTTCTCTAAGTGGATTTCCTGCACCATTATGATCGTTTACCTACTACGGCTAAAAAACATCTCCCGTAATCACTACGATAGTTTACCGTTTTATGGAGCCTCACCCAGTCTTCTTCCCCCTCACCTCGGCAAATTCGCCCTCTCCCGGCCGAAACGGCATTGTGGGTAACCCAACCTACCCCACCCCGCCTTTTTCTTGCACGAGCCGCCGCTGGCCGCACCAACCCAAACCCACGCTTACCCGTTTTTTCACCCGGAGTGCCAGTCTTTTTCATACCCAAAATGCGCCCTTCTTTGGAAACTTTGACCCCCTTTAGCCGCTTGACGGCCAGCAGCAGTCCCGGCAGGAATGCGTTTACATTCCTGCTCTCCACACATTACCCCTTGCACGATTTTACCTATTTGATATAATATAGGCGTTTATGGCCGGCCTTAAACCGGGTTCCACGGAAGCCCGGCAGCACGGAAAACAATACCGGCCTTTAGAAAACTGGAGGTAGAAACCATGTTAATGGTTATGGATGTAGGGAACACCAACATTGTGGTAGGTGTACATGACGGGGAAAGCTGGCAGGCCCATTGGCGCATTTCCAGCAGCCGCTCCCGGACTTCGGATGAATTCGGAATCATCCTGGGCAGCATGTTCGCCTACAGCGGCATGGATATGAAAGATATCGAGCATATCATCATCTCCACCGTTGTACCGCCCCTGTTGGTTCCCCTGTGCAATATGTGCAAACGCTATTTCGGGATTACCCCCTTTGTGGTAACCTCCGAAATCAACACCGGACTGCAGCTGGACTACGATGACCCGTCCCAGATCGGCGCCGACCGCATCGTTAACGCCGTGGCCGCCCACCAAATGTACGGCGACAAGGGCAACCTGATCATCATCGACTTTGGCACCGCCACCACCTTCTGCGCCCTGACCCCCGCCGGGGAATACCTGGGCGGCGCCATCGCCCCGGGCATCGGCATTTCCACCGAAGCCCTGTTCCAGAAGGCTGCCAAGCTGCCCCGGATTGAACTGATCAAACCGGAAAAAACCATCTGTAAGGACACCATCCACGCCATGCGTTCCGGCGTCATCTTCGGCTTTGTCGGCCAGATGGACGGCCTGATTACCCGCATGAAGAAGGAACTGGGCGGCCAGGCCTTCGTAATCGCCACCGGCGGCTTCGGTAAGCTCATGGCCTCCGAATCCGAACTGGTGGACGTAGTAGAACCCTTCCTGACCCTGGAAGGACTCCGGATGCTCCACGAAATGAACCAATAACCACAGGCAGCGCTCCTAACCGGGGGCGTTGCTTTTTTTAGGAGGACCTATGACCCCATTTCTCAAAGACCTGTTTACCCGCACCACCCCCGTGATCCTGGCCCCCATGGCCGGCGTCACCGACCTGCCCTTTCGGGTTATCTGCCGGGAGCTGGGCGCCGACTACACCGTATCCGAAATGGTCAGCGCCAAAGCCCTGATGTATAAAAACCAAAAATCCCTGGCCATGCTGGAAATTGCCCCGGAAGAACACCCCGCTGCTATCCAGCTCTTTGGCTCCGTGCCCCAGGAACTGGCCGACGCCGCCAAACTGGCCCAGGCCCATGGCGCCGACCTCATCGACTTTAATATGGGCTGCCCCGTCCACAAAATCGTCTCCAACGGAGAAGGCTCCGCCCTGATGAAAGACCCCGAACGCGCCTACGCCATCTTGGCAGCTATGGTGGACGCCGTGGACATCCCCGTTACCGTGAAATTCCGCACCGGCTGGGACCAGGAACACCAAAACTGCGTAGAAATCGCCAAACTGGCCGAAAAAGCCGGCGTTGCTGCTGTAGCCGTCCATGGCCGCACCCGGACCCAGTTCTACAGCGGCAAAGCCGATTGGGAAAAAATCCGCGAAGTCAAAGAAAGCGTCGGTATTCCCGTCATCGGCAACGGTGACGTCTTTACCCCCGGCGACGCCCTGGCCCTGAAAAAAGCCACCCATTGCGACGGCATCATGATCGCCAGAGGCGCCCAAGGCAACCCCTGGATCTTTAGAGAAGTCAAAGCCGCATTGGAAGGCAAACCCATCCCCAGCGTATCGCTGGAAGAACGCTTCGCCATGGTCCGCCGCCACCTGGCCGACTTGATCGCCTTTAAAGGCGAACGCGTAGCCCTGAGAGAAATGCGCCACCACGGCGCCTGCTACTTCACCGGCCTGCCCCATAGCGCATACTATAGAAACGCCATCAACCAGACCACCAAACACGACGACTTTTTGAAAATCCTGGACGAGTACGAAGACGAATTGCAGGACGAAAGAGCATTGTAGGAGAAGAAAATAAAAACGAATGAAAAACGTACCGCTTTCCAGGAGAAGGAGAGCGGTACGTTTTTTATGAGGAAGAAGGGAGTAGGGGGGAGGCGGTCGGCTGCAATGCTGGAATAGGTCGGCTGGATGCAGGGTATTATGGTTTTCATTCGGTTTTAGGGAGTCGTATCCATTTCTCAAGGCTCTAGCCGTAGAGAAATGGAATATACGCCCCCTGCGATAGCCGTCCAGGAATTGAGCCTGAAAGGCGAAAATGACTGGAGTACGGCGAACCGCTCGGCCTCCCGGCCGCTTGCCTTCTCCGCCCACTCGTCTTCTCCGTTTCAGCTGTGGAACAGCTGAAATGGGGAAGATGCGCCTAGTATAAGAATTCCAAAGGCGCAGATGGGGCGTGTTCAAGGGAAGGTGCCTGACGCCAGGAGGGCGGTTGGGGCGGCCCAGGTGATATGCTTTTTATCCAGGTATTATGATTTCAGTAGTGAACTACTGGAATACATGACTTAGCCCTCCGAGCATCCTGGTGTTGAACTCCATCCGCCGGCGAATTGCCGGCACCTTCCTCTTCACCGTTCATTTAGCTGTTAAGCGATTGGTTAAACGTAAAAAGAGGGTGAAGAGGGGTGAGGGAGGATAGATGAAGGGAAAAAGGAAATGGCCTACACTTTTCTGTGAAAAGTGTAGAGGTGTTTTTAACAATATATGACCCTCCGGGCAACTTGGATTTGAACTCCATCCGCCGGCTAATTCGCCGGCACCTTCCTCTTCTCCTGTTCGAGCGAAGCTGCGAACAGGAGAAGAGGAAGGCAGCGGCCGGTGGCCGCAAAATACTAGGATAAACTTCCTCCGTCAGCCTATGGCTGACACCTACCACACGCTTGTGGTAGGCTTCCATAACCAATACTGGTCATGTAGAATCTAAAATATCGTGCTGATATGAAGCTGACCAGTGGCTCTCTGGAACGCTTCCTGCAAGCGTTGCGCTCGCGTCCAAACAGCGCTCCAGGTATTCCAAAAAGCTGTTTGGTATACGCGAGCCATGTGATAGCTGCCCAGGAATTGAGCCCGTAGGGCGAAAATGACTGGCTAGCAGCGAACCACTTAGGAAGTGTCGCCAAAGGCGACGATAGAAGTTTTATTTTTTCGCAGCCCCGGAAAGAGTTCATAATTGAGGGCGGATGGGGCAACAGAGCCTTATGCTTTTACTTTGAATACCTTTCCATTGTCCTTTGGCCACTACACCGTACAATCCCACCCACACCCAAACAAAATTTCACATAATACACTTAACACAACCCATATTTTGTAATATTTCACTCTAGATAGAACACCTGTTCATATGCTATACTGTCCTCAACAAGCAACGCAACGGACCTAATTTCATACAGCCCTACGAGGTACACCACCATGAAACCCACTACCTATACCTACAAACTCTACCCATCCCGCCGCAATAAGCACCTGCACCAGCTGCTTGAAGCAGCACGGCAGACCTATAACCACTGCATCAAACTCTATCGCCGCTATTATCGCCTGTATCACGAAAAACTACCCAAACAAAAACTCCAGCGCCAGCTGACTAAACAACAAAAATTGCCGCACTATGCCTATCTCCGCCAGCTGCCGTCCAGCATCAGAAACGCCATACCTTACAAAATCGAAAAAGCCTACCAATCCTATTTTTCCATCCTGGGAAAAAACAAAAGAGCCGCACCCCCGTGCTGCCGCAGCCAAGAAGCATTCACCACCATCACCCTGTACCAATCCGGCTGGAAACTGGACGAAGAACACCACCGCATTCGCATAGGCAAAACCTGGTACAAATACTTTCGTGATAGAGCCCTACCCAGCAAACCCAAGTCCGTTACCCTCAAACGCAGCCCCCTGGGCGACTTCTACCTCTACTTCACCTGCCAGATACCCAAACAGTTTATCCCGTTTCGCAAACGAAAGGTCATAGGACTGGACTACAGCATGCAGGACTTTCTGTGCGGATCCGATGGAAATAGGATTTCTGAACCACAGTTCTTGCGGGAAAGCCTGGCTGCCATTCAGAAAGCAGCAGACTCTCTTGCCCATAAACACTCAGGTTCCAATAACTATCAACGAGCCAAGAAGGACCTGCTGCGAAAGTACGAAAAACTGAAGAACCAACGCAGCGATTTCCAGTGGAAGTTGGCCCGCAAGCTTGTCCAAGACTATACCGTAGTGGCCATCGAAAGCCTGGACAGCCAGAAATTGCAGAAAAAGTTTGGACATCGCATAGCAGATTATGCATTGGCAGACTTTATCAAGAAACTCAAATATAAAGCAGAAGAAACCAATACACTGATTTTTGAACATCACCCATATTTTGCTTCCAGTCAGACCTGCAGCAACTGCGGGCATCGCAATCCCCAGGTGAAAAATATGCAGGTGAAGACCTGGATTTGTCCCCACTGTGGGGCAGAGCATGACAGGGACACCAATGCGGCGATCAACCTTGCCCAACACGCAATGGAAATATTGCTGCGGGGCGGGAAGCAAAGAATGCGCACCACATCAGAGCAAAAGTAATTCAGTATTTATTTTCTAGAAAGCTTCAACAGCTGTTGAACAATTCCCGGGATTCACAGCACAAGAAATTCTTGAGGTAGGGCATTACCTCTTGCGGAGCCATATTCCATACGGGAACCGGCTCCCACGAATGTACAAGAGACAGCGCATCACCACAGATCTCCTGTATGTATGCCAGAGGTGTTTTTTGATTTTATCAATCCATCTTCGAAGCCAGAAACCAGCAGCAGGGCCCTTGCAGTAAAACGTAAGAATCACCAAAGCGGTAAGAAGGAGGAGGGGGCTAATAAGCCGCTTTCCCCAGCAGATAAACACTTGGAGCTCCATTATCTGCCGGAGGAAAGGAAAGCCTAGCAGACTTGCCCTACGGCGTATTTCTGCGCCTGAAAATAACCCTTAAACTTTTTTTGAATAAAGTGTTGACGACCGTAACTTCCTGTGCTATTATATACAAGCTGTCTCGTACGGAAACAAACGAGCAGCTAACAGCAGGCAGAAAGTCAAGTACTTCAATCGCCTTGGATGAACTATTGAATTAGCCTTCACCCAAAGCAATTTAGGAAAGCAAATGACAGGTGTCTGGCCAAACTATTTTAGCGAAGCTATTTTAGGAAGGCCCTAGAGTATCGTTGAAACCAACCTTTCGCAAGCAGTAGAAATGCTGCACCAGACGAATCTCGGTTTTAATATATTCTCAAAAACACCCTGAACGAGCAGACGACAGGTGTCTGGCCAAGCTTTTTAGCAAGGCCAAAGAATGACATTGAAACCAACCTTCCGCGAACAGCAGCAATGCTGCACCAAGCGAACCTCGGTTTTAATATATTCTAAAAAACACCTCTACAGTTTTCGCAGAAAACTGTAGTAAGTCCTCAACTTTCCTAAAAAATAATGCTTGACATTCCACCTAAACTCTGTTATTATAATCTAGCTGTTGAAACACAGCGAACGAACCCTGAGAACTGAATATTGATTGACAGATGTGCGGGTCAAGTCACCTTTACGGTGATGAGATCGAGTCACTTCGAGACAACGAAGTAAAAAAATCAAAGCTAGTATTTTCAAAAGCCAAGCGGCTTTTCAAAATAATTCTATTTTGGAGAGTTTGATCCTGGCTCAGGACGAACGCTGGCGGCGTGCTTAACACATGCAAGTCGAACGGAGAATTTATTTCGGTAAATTCTTAGTGGCGAACGGGTGAGTAACGCGTAGGCAACCTGCCCTCCAGTTGGGGACAACATTCCGAAAGGAATGCTAATACCGAATGTGATCCTTCTTCCGCATGGAAGAAGGATGAAAGATGGCCTCTATTTATAAGCTATCGCTGGAAGATGGGCCTGCGTCTGATTAGCTAGTTGGTGGGGTAACGGCTCACCAAGGCGATGATCAGTAGCCGGTCTGAGAGGATGAACGGCCACATTGGGACTGAGACACGGCCCAAACTCCTACGGGAGGCAGCAGTGGGGAATCTTCCGCAATGGACGAAAGTCTGACGGAGCAACGCCGCGTGAGTGATGAAGGTCTTCGGATTGTAAAACTCTGTTGTCAGGGACGAATGTGCGAACGTTGAATAAGCGTTTGTATTGACGGTACCTGACGAGGAAGCCACGGCTAACTACGTGCCAGCAGCCGCGGTAATACGTAGGTGGCAAGCGTTGTCCGGAATTATTGGGCGTAAAGAGCATGTAGGCGGGCTTTTAAGTCCGACGTGAAAATGCGGGGCTTAACCCCGTATGGCGTTGGATACTGGAAGTCTTGAGTGCAGGAGAGGAAAGGGGAATTCCCAGTGTAGCGGTGAAATGCGTAGATATTGGGAGGAACACCAGTGGCGAAGGCGCCTTTCTGGACTGTGTCTGACGCTGAGATGCGAAAGCCAGGGTAGCAAACGGGATTAGATACCCCGGTAGTCCTGGCCGTAAACGATGGGTACTAGGTGTAGGAGGTATCGACCCCTTCTGTGCCGGAGTTAACGCAATAAGTACCCCGCCTGGGGACTACGATCGCAAGATTGAAACTCAAAGGAATTGACGGGGGCCCGCACAAGCGGTGGAGTATGTGGTTTAATTCGACGCAACGCGAAGAACCTTACCAAGGCTTGACATTGAGTGAAAGACCTAGAGATAGGTCCCCTTCTTCGGAAGCACGAAAACAGGTGGTGCATGGCTGTCGTCAGCTCGTGTCGTGAGATGTTGGGTTAAGTCCCGCAACGAGCGCAACCCTTATCCTATGTTACCAGCACGTAATGGTGGGGACTCATAGGAGACTGCCAGGGATAACCTGGAGGAAGGCGGGGATGACGTCAAGTCATCATGCCCCTTATGTCTTGGGCTACACACGTACTACAATGGTCGGCAACAAAGGGCAGCAAAGCCGCGAGGCAGAGCAAATCCCATAAACCCGACCCCAGTTCGGATCGCAGGCTGCAACCCGCCTGCGTGAAGTTGGAATCGCTAGTAATCGCAGGTCAGCATACTGCGGTGAATACGTTCCCGGGCCTTGTACACACCGCCCGTCACACCACGAAAGTTGGTAACACCCGAAGCCGGTGAGATAACCGTAAGGAGTCAGCTGTCTA
The DNA here is from genome assembly GCF_900291475.1 of Acidaminococcus hominis. GTDB lineage: Bacteria > Bacillota > Negativicutes > Acidaminococcales > Acidaminococcaceae > Acidaminococcus > Acidaminococcus hominis. Next base: position 192,489 of record NZ_OLMM01000003.1, on the reverse strand, counting down.
AGGTGGGGCCGATGATTGGGGTGAAGTCGTAACAAGGTAGCCGTTCGAGAACGAGCGGCTGGATCACCTCCTTTCTATGGAGAACCGTTGGGTACTACGGTACATCAACTATTCTCGTCGACGCACATCTGTCAATATCAATATTCTGTTTTGAGGGTTCTGCCCTCAAGATGGTAAGGAAATGGGCCCATAGCTCAGCTGGTTAGAGCGCACGCCTGATAAGCGTGAGGTCAGTGGTTCGAGTCCACTTGGGCCCACCATATTTTCCTAAAGGAATGTATGCTGGGGGCGTAGCTCAGCTGGGAGAGCACCTGCCTTGCAAGCAGGGGGTCAGGAGTTCGATTCTCCTCGTCTCCACCAATTACTTACTATCGTATGAACCTTGAAAACTTCATAGAAGAGACAAAAACAGTTTTGATGAAAATCAAAATTAAATCTACTACGTATTGTGATGAATATGTAGTAGAAACCTCTAATCTAAATGCGAATTTAGAAGACGAGTAACGAGAAAACTAGGAACGTAAATGTTCCTTAGTAGAACTAGCAGTTTTCACTGAAAAGTGGAAACGAAAGCTCCAGCAAGATTCGAGGCAGTTCGCGAAGCGAGGAAGCAAATTTCCGGAGATAATACACTTAGTATATCGAGGAAAATTTGTGACGAGCGACAAAGAAATGGCCGAATATTGCTAGGAGATAAGTCAAGCTACTAAGGGCATACGGCGGATGCCTAGGCACTAAGAGCCGATGAAGGACGCGGTAAGCTGCGAAAAGCTACGGGGAACCGCAAGCAGGTTTTGATCCGTAGATGTCCGAATGGGGAAACCCACCAGCCGTAATGGGCTGGTATCCTTAGGGAAGGGAACCCGGTGAACTGAAACATCTAAGTAGCCGGAGGAAGAGAAATCAAACGAGATGCCCACAGTAGCGGCGAGCGAAGAGGGCAGAGCCTAAACCGGGAAGCTTCGGCTTTCCGGGGTTACGGACTCACATAATTCAAGTTCATCCTAGCCGAATTACCTGGAAAGGTAAGCCACAGAGCATAAAAGCTGCGTAGGTTAAAGGACGAGCGAGAAGGTGAGTATCCAGAGTACCACGAAGCACGAGGAATTTTGTGGGAAGTCGGGGGGACCACCCTCCAAGGCTAAACACTACTTAGTGACCGATAGCGCATAGTACCGTGAGGGAAAGGTGAAAAGAACCGCGGGAGCGGAGTGAAAGAGAACCTGAAACCGTATGTCTACAAGCAGTCGGAGCGCAAGCGACGGCGTGCCTATTGAAGAATGAGCCAACGAGTTGCGGGCACTAGCGAGGTTAAGCAGGAAATGCGGAGCCGTAGGGAAACCGAGTCTGAAAAGGGCGATGAGTTAGTGTTCGCAGACCCGAAACTGTAGTGATCTACCCATGATCAGGTTGAAGCACAGGTAAAATTGTGTGGAGGACCGAACCGGTGAGTGTTGAAAAACTTTCGGATGAATCGTGGGTAGCGGTGAAATTCCAATCGAACGCAGAGATAGCTGGTTCTCCTCGAAATAGCTTTAGGGCTAGCCTCAAGCAGTAAGCATAGGCGGTAGAGCACTGATCGGGATAGGGACTGTAATGGTTACCGAACCCTGTCAAACTACGAATGGTTATGCTGCAGAGCTTGGGAGTCAGACTACGAGAGATAAGTCCCGTTGTCAAAAGGGAAACAGCCCAGACCATCAGCTAAGGTCCCCAATGCCATACTAAGTGGAAAAGGATGTGGGGTCTCATAAACAACCAGGATGTTGGCTCAGAAGCAGCCACCATTTAAAGAGTGCGTAATAGCTCACTGGTCGAGAGGCCCTGCGCCGAAGATTCCCGGGGCTAAAGTATGGAACCGAAGCTATGGATGCAAGCTTAGGCTTGCGTGGTAGAGGAGCGTTCCCATCGGGTTGAAGTCGTACTGTAAGGTACGGTGGACTGGTGGGAAGTGAGAATGTTGGCATGAGTAGCGAAAAGAAAGGTGAGAATCCTTTCCACCGAAAGCATAAGGATTCCTGAGCAACGATCGTCGTCTCAGGGTAAGTCGGGACCTAATCCGAGGCAAAGAGCGTAGGAGATGGACAACTGGTTGATATTCCAGTACCGGCAGCAATCGTTTGAACAATGGAGTGACGCAGGAAGGCAGGTCCGCACGAGATTGGTAGTTCGTGTGCAAGCATGCAGGCTGGTGTACAGGCAAATCCGTACACTGAGGCTGAGGTGTGACGCGGAGGGAACTTGTTCCCGAAGGGATTGAGCCTACGCTGCCGAGAAAAGCTTCTAGTGAGAAAGCTGCCGCCCGTACCGTAAACCGACACAGGTATGCGGGGAGAGAATCCTAAGGTGCGCGGGAGAACCCTCGTTAAGGAACTCGGCAAAATGTACCCGTAACTTCGGGATAAGGGTAGCCATCGTGGTGAAAGGACTTGCTCCTGGAGCCTAGGATGGTCGCAGAGAAGAGGCCCAAGCGACTGTTAACCAGAAACACAGGTGCCTGCGAAAGAGAAATCTGATGTATAGGTGCTGACACCTGCCCAGTGCTGGAAGGTTAAAGAAGGATGTCCGGGTTCGACCCAAAGCATTCGACTGAAGCCCCAGTGAACGGCGGCCGTAACTATAACGGTCCTAAGGTAGCGAAATTCCTTGTCGGGTAAGTTCCGACCCGCACGAAAGGTGTAACGATTTGGGCACTGTCTCAACGAGGGACCCGGTGAAATTGAAATACCTGTGAAGATGCAGGTTACCCGCGACTGGACAGAAAGACCCCATGGAGCTTTACTGTAACCTAATATTGGGTTCTGATATTTGATGCACAGGATAGGTGGGAGGCAGAGATGGTAGTCCTTTGGGATTACCGGAGCCGCCGTTGGGATACCACCCTTCAACTATCGGGATTCTAACCGAGCGAGTAACGATCGCCGGGACATTGTTAGGCGGGCAGTTTGACTGGGGCGGTCGCCTCCTAAAGAGTAACGGAGGCGCCCAAAGGTTCCCTCAGCGCGGACGGAAACCGCGCGCGGAGTGTAAAGGCAGAAGGGAGCTTGACTGCGAGCCAAACACGGCGAGCAGGTACGAAAGTAGGGCTTAGTGATCCGGTGGCATCCAAGTGGAAGGGCCATCGCTCAACGGATAAAAGCTACCCTGGGGATAACAGGCTAATCTCTCCCAAGAGTCCATATCGACGGGGAGGTTTGGCACCTCGATGTCGGCTCATCACATCCTGGGGCTGAAGTCGGTCCCAAGGGCTGGGCTGTTCGCCCATTAAAGTGGTACGTGAGCTGGGTTCAGAACGTCGTGAGACAGTTCGGTCCCTATCCATCGCGGGCGTAAGAGATTTGAAGGGGGCTGCTCCTAGTACGAGAGGACCGGAGTGGACAGACCGCTGGTGTACCAATTATCCTGCCAAGGGTATAGTTGGGTAGCTACGTCTGGAACGGATAAACGCTGAAAGCATCTAAGCGTGAAGCCATCCTTAAGATGAGATCTCTCACGGAGTAATCCGGTAAGACACCTTGAAGAACACAAGGTTGATAGGCAGGATGTGTAAGCACAGCAATGTGTTCAGCTGACCTGTACTAATATGTCGAGGGCTTGACTTAAACCGCAAGTCCAAGAAGTAAAAAACGTCTCTTCATGAAGTTTTGAAGGCTCATGCCTTCAATTGAAAATCCGGTGGTTATGGCTGAAGGGATCCACCTGTTCCCATGCCGAACACAGTAGTTAAGCCTTCATACGCCGAAAGTACTCGACTGGAAACGGTCCGGGAGGATAGGAAGCTGCCGGTTAGGCAAGACCCGAGTGATGACTCACTCGGGTCTTTTCTTATTTGAAAAACAATAACCCAGCCCTTCCCGGGGAGATCCCGGGGATTGGGCTGGGTTGTCTATTATCTGGGGGCAGCGGTTAAACGCACTGCTAGCGATTCACTGGAGGTGCGGGCCAAATGGGATGTTGCGGCCGGAGGCCGCTGTGCCTTATCCGCACAACTTCTGGAGGTCCTGGCTTTGAACCCCAACCTGGCCACGCTTTGTTCTTGGGGCGTGGCCTTTCCTTCCCCTTCTCCTGTTCGCGCAACGCAGCGAACAGGTAAGTGGAAGGTAGCGGCCTTTGGCCGAAATGCTGGGAAAGGTCCGCTGGATGCCGGGTATTGCAGTTTTCATCCAGGTATTAGCGGCCACCGGCCGCTTGCCTTCTCCACCCCACAGTGGTCCAAGGTGGTATGCTATGAATAAAGTAGACTGGCATATAGTTAAACCTCCTGGATTCGTTGAAAGGAGAGTATGTAAAATGTCTATATCGAAAGTCAGTGCAGAGGATAAATTAAAGGCTGTCAAAGCTGTTCTTGCTCATGAAGAATCACCAATGGTTTCTGCAAAAAGGTTAGGGGTTCACTGGAAAGCAGTACAGTATTGGGTAGATGAATATATAGGAAATGGTCCTGAGGTATTTAACAAAAGACAGGTTAAAAGTTATTCTGCTGATCTTAAGATCCAATGCGTAGAGGAATATCTTAAGGGCGAAACGACTATGTCCCAGCTGGTACAAAAATACGGATTAAAAAGTTCTCGTCAAATCAGAGACTGGTTAAAGAAGTATAATAGTCATGAGGAACTAAAAAGTTCGGGTACTGGAGGTGCCAAGATCATGACTAAAGCTAGACAAACGACCTTTGACGAGCGCGTTGAAATCGTAAAATACTGCATTGAAAACGGGAATGCTTACCATGAAACCGCTGAAAAGTTTAAGGTTTCCTACCAGCAAGTCAGAAATTACGTCTTAAAATATAATAAGTACAATACCGAAGGACTCATAGATGGGCGCGGACACAGGAAGCCAGTAGAAGTCCCTGAAGAAGCCCCTACAGAATATGAGTGTATGAAAGCTGAACTCAAACTGGCTAATGCAAAACTCAAAGCCAAGGATATGGAGATTGATTTCCTAAAAAAACTCGATATTGTGGAAAGGAGGCGGGATTCACACAAATAAGATATGGAGCCATTTATGAAGCCATTAAAGAACTGCACGCTGAAAAGAATTACCCTATTCTTGGCCTGTGCAAATTGGGAAAAGTGTCCCGGGCCGGCTACTACAAATGGCTTCATAGAGAGCCTTCAGCACGCGAAATTGACGACAAGGAAATTGCTAAAAGAATAGAAGAGATATACAAGGCTGACCCAGCTAAAGGGTACAGACGAATAGCTGATGACTTACGAGCCCCAAATAAGAAGATCTATCCTGACACGAAACCAATAGCAATTGGTGACGGTCGCGTTCTTCATCTTTGTCGAGTGATAAATATAAAGTCTACGATTAAATATGCCCCTAAGGGCTGCACCCAGCGTGCAATAGATCCTGCATACATTGCAGAAAATATCTTGAATAGGGAATTTAAAGCCGATGCCCCTAACCAGAAATGGTGTACTGACGTCTCAGAATTTCACTACTATGAGGGGGTAGTTGTGCATAAGGTATATCTGAGCGCGATTATTGACCTGTATGACAGACGAATTGTTTCCTATGTGATAAGCAACCGGAACGATAAAAATTTGGTATTCAATACCTTCAATAAGGCATTGTTGAAAAACCCTGGCGCGCATCCCCTGTTTCACTCTGACCGGGGATTCCAATACACCTGCAGGGATTTCCGCAAGATGATTCTAGATGCTGGTATGACGCAGAGTATGTCACGGATAGGAAAATGCATTGATAATGGCCCGATGGAAGGCTTCTGGGGCATGCTGAAAAGAGAACGGTACTATACTCGTGACTTCGACAGCCGTAAAGCTTTGGTAACGATGATTAATAACTACATGGAGTATTACAACAGTGGCCGTTTGCAGCGGAATTTGGGCCGTTTGACCCCTATGCAAAAACATAATAGCTACCAAATGGCGGCGTAGAGGTTTATATTATTAGGAACTGTCTACTTGACGGGGAGCACACCAAGGTGGGGAAGGTGCCTGACGTCAGGAAGGCGGTTGGGGCGGTCCAGACATTATGATTTCAGTAGTGAACTACTGGAATACATGACTTAGCCCTCCGGGCATTTTGGTTGCGAACTCCATCCGCCGGCGAATTGCCGGCACCTTCCTCTTCTACAGTGCGTGCCAAGCAGCGCACTGTTAAGTGGAAGGCAGCGGCCTTCGGCCGAAATCCTGGGAGAGGTCCGCTTGATATTGGGTTTTACGTTTCTCATTCGGGTATTATGGCTTTCATTCGGTTTTTGCGGCCACCGGCTGCTAGCCTTCTCCGCCCATTGTCTCCTCCATTTCGCCGTGGAAACGGCTGAAATGGGGGAGATGCGCCTATTCCAAGGCTACTAGAGGCGCAGAGGGGGAGAGTGGACGTAGGGAAGGTGCCTGACGCCAGGAAGGCGGTTGGGGCAGGCCAGGTATTATTTTTTCATCCAGGCAATACTCCTTTTACTCATCTAATTCTTTTTTCTTCCGTGCGGTAATTTTCATATGATATCGGTTCATTTTTTCAACCATAGCCTTCACTTTATTATCAATGTCTGTACAAACCACATCAAATTGTTGATTTACTTCCAAATTCGTATATCGCAATACCTGAATTCCCATTTTGGCTAGAAATTCCGTGCGCTTTTGATCATATACCCTTGCAGCATCTTCATAATGTTGACTGCCGTCCAATTCAATGGCCAGCTTTAATTGGACACAGTAAAAATCAACGATATATTCTCCGATTACTTTTTGCCTGCGCCATCTGATCCAGTAGCCGCGGAGGAAGTTGTACCATAGTTTCCTCTCTTGCTTGGTCATGTTTTTCCGTAATTCTCGGGCATTGTTCATCAGTTCTTTGTGTCGTTCTGTCTGCGTATATTCCATAATTCTTACTCCTTTGCGCATAGATATCCTCATAGTAACGAAACAAATAGGGGCTGTCTATAGCTTGAGAACGAACGGGAAGAATGGGCATAGGAACGGGAAACGGGTACTATTTTAGGCAGTAGTTATCGACTTGCTGACTAGATTGTTCTGCACTACAATCCTTGATTCTCTCAATTCCCAATTTTTATGAGTGCAGGATTTATCATCAATAAATTCCCAGTGTACCAATTCACGCCCATACCTTGTTGTAAACTCCATCCGCCGGCTAATTCGCCGGCACCTTCCTCTTCTACAGTGCGTGCCAAGCAGCGCACTGTTAAGGGGAAGGCAGCGGCCTTCGGCCGAAATGCTGGGAAAGGTCTGCTTGAAATTGGGTTTTACGTTTCTCATTCGGGTATTATGATTATCAATTGGTCAGTGCAGATTCAGCTCATAACGCCTGGTTTAAACCAGTTACTAATTCTTTTCAGCAGATTTTAGCGGCCACCGGCCGCTTGCCTTCTCCGCCCCACAGTGGTGCAAGGCGGGGAAGGTGCCTGACGCCAGGAAGGCGGTTGGGGCGGTCCAGGCATTATGATTTCAGTAGTGAACTACTGGAATACATGACTTAGCCCTCCGGGCATCCTGGTGTTGAACCCCAACCTTGTTCCGCTTCTGCACTGGGGGCGGAACGTTCCTTCCCCTTCTACAGTGCGTGCCAAGCAGCGCACTGTTAAGTGGAAGGCAAAGGCCTTCGGCCGAAATTCTAGGAGAGGTAGGCTTGATATTGGGATTTACGTTTCTCATTCAGGCATTAGGCTATTTACCCAGGCGTTTGCGGCCACCGGCCGTCTGCCTTACCCTCCTATTCCCCAGCTACTAGAGGCGCAGGGGGGCGGCAGACGGGGGCTCCCCCTCCCGATCAATACCTTCATCTTGATTCCTCAACAGCTTGAAGCCTCCCATTGTCCCGGGCTTCAAGCTGTTGGTATTTTCCTTATTCTTTTAGCTCCACCGTATATTACATTTCCTCTCTGCTTTTTCCTCTCCCAACTAATGTACACCTTCAGTACAATTGACGAATTCCTCAGCCACTAGAGGTGCAGGGGGGCGGCAGACGGGGGCTCCCCCCGCAATCAATACCTTCATCTTGATTCCTCAACAGCTTGAAGCCTCCCGCTGCCCCGGCTTCAAGCTGTTGGTATTTTTCTTTAATCCTCCAATTCTACTGTATTTCTCCCTTTCCTCCAATCGATTCCTCTCCCTACCACTGTACACACCTTTAGTATAATTGACGAATTCCCCAGCTGCTAGGGGCGCAGGGGGGCGGCAGACGGGGGCTCCCCCCGCAATCAATACCTTCATCTTGATTCCTCAACAGCTTGAAGCCTTCCGCTGCCCCTGGCTTCAAGCTGTTGGTATTTTTCTTCATTCTTCCAATTCTACTGTATTTCTCCCCTCCTTCCAATCGATTCCTCTCTCAACTACTGTACACACCTTCAGTACTATTGACAAATTCCTCCTCCTTTGCTATGATTATCATGCAAACAATACCTAGGTAGGGTATGTGGAACAATCAATCTTGTCATTTTGTCCCACTCTTTCTTCTCTCTTTCTTCCCTGCCTTTCATTTCGACAAATCCTTTTTCGATTTGTCCGTCAAGGAGGTCTTTTCCGTGAAACAATATATGGTAACGGGTATGACGTGCGCCTCTTGTCAGGCGCATGTGGAGAAGGCGGTGGCTGCCGTCCCCGGGGTCAAATCTGTGTCGGTATCGCTTTTGACCAATAGTATGGGGGTGGAGGGTTCCGCTGACGATGCGACCATTATTAAGGCCGTGGAGGATGCTGGCTATGGTGCTTCTGTCAAGGGTGCGCAGACCCAGAAGCAGGGGGTAGCTGAGAAGCTGGCGGCGGACGAGGAGGCGCTGAAGGATCATGATACGCCGAAATTGCGCCGGCGGTTGATTCTTTCCTTGGGCTTCCTGGTAGTGCTGATGTATCTCACCATGGGGCACAATATGCTGAACTGGCCGGTGCCCGAGCTTCTCTCCGGGAATCTGCCGGGGCTGATGCTGACCCAGGTGTTCCTGGCTCTCATTGTCATGGGCATCAACCGGGCGTTCTTCATCAGCGGGTTCAAGTCCCTGATGCACGGGGCTCCCAATATGGATACGCTGGTTGCTTTGGGCTCCTCGGTTTCTTTCCTGTGGAGCACGGCGGTGTTCTACAATATTTCCTATCTCATGAGTCAGGGCGCTTCCTACGCCCAGCTGCTGCCGCTGTACAAAGGGGATTTGTACTTTGAAACGGCAGCTATGATTCCTTCCTTGATTACCTTAGGGAAGATGCTGGAGGCCATGTCCAAGGGCCGGACCACGGATGCCCTGAAGGGGCTGATGAAGATGGCTCCCAAGACAGCGGTGCTGCTCCGGGACGGCCAGGAGGTTACGGTCTCCATTGATGATGTGCAGATCGGCGACATTTTCGCCGTGCGCCCTGGGGAAAATATCCCTGTGGACGGTGTGGTGGTCAAGGGTTCTTCTGCGGTAAACGAATCCGCCCTGACGGGCGAAAGCCTGCCGGTGGACAAGAACCCTGGGGACAAGGTTTCCACCGCCACCATGAACCAATCCGGGTACCTGGAATGCCGGGCTACCCGGGTAGGGGAAGACACCACCCTGAGCCAGATTATCAAACTGGTCAGCGATGCGGCGGCCACCAAGGCCCCCATTGCCCGGATTGCGGATAAGGTTTCTGCAGTATTCGTCCCCACCATCATCGGGGTGGCCGTGGTCACCACCTTGGGCTGGCTGTTTGCCGGCGCACCGCTGGGTCAGGCCATTGCCCGTGGGATTGCGGTGCTGGTTATCGCCTGCCCCTGCGCCCTGGGCCTGGCAACCCCTGTAGCCATTATGGTGGGCAGCGGCGTAGGTGCCAAGAACGGTATCCTGTTCAAAACCTCCCAGTCCCTGGAAGCTGCCGGCAAGGTCTCCATTGTGGCCTTGGATAAAACCGGTACCATTACCAAAGGGCAGCCCAAGGTAACGGATATTGTGCCCGCCCCTGGCTATACCAAAGAAAGTCTGCTGCAGCTGGCCTATGACCTGGAACAAAAATCCGAGCATCCGCTGGCCAAGGCTGTGGTAGAAGAAGCGGATAAAAACGGCCTGAAGGCTGAAAACGTAGATGATTTTAAAGCCCTGCCCGGGAACGGGCTGGAAGTGACTCGCGGCGGCGAGAAACTGGTAGGGGGCAGCCTGACCTACCTGCGCTCCCTGGGGGCGGCAACCCAGAAACTGGAAGCCAAAGCGGCTGAACTGGCCTCTGACGGGAAAACCCCGCTGCTGTTTGCCGCAAATGGCAAGGCTGCCGGCCTGATTGCCGTAGCCGACGTCATTAAGGAAGACTCCGCCAAAGCCATCAAGGAACTGCAAAACATGGGCATTACCGTGGTCATGCTGACCGGGGATAACGAACGCACTGCCGAAGCCATTGGCCGTCAGGCCGGGGTGGACAAGGTAGTGGCCGGCGTCCTGCCGGAAGGCAAGGAAGCCGTGATCCGCAAGCTCCAGCAGTTTGGCTCCGTAGCCATGGTAGGGGACGGCATCAACGACGCCCCGGCCCTGACCCGGGCTGACATTGGTATCGCTATTGGCGCCGGTGCCGACGTGGCCATTGATTCCGCTGATATCGTCCTGATGAACAGCCGCCTGTCCGATGTGTCCGCTGCTGTCCGGCTGAGCCGGGGCACCGTTACCAACATCCACGAGAACCTGTTCTGGGCCTTCTTCTACAACGTGATCTGCATTCCCCTGGCCGCCGGCCTGTTCTCCTACAAGATGAACCCCATGGTAGGCGCCGCCGCCATGAGCGTGTCCAGCTTCACCGTGTGCATGAATGCTCTGCGGCTGAACCTGTTCAAGCTCCATAACGCCGGTCACGATAAGAAACGGAAAAACGATGCCAGAGAAGCCGTTCTGAAAGAACAGCTGAACCCCGCCCCTGCAACTGCCTGCCCTGTGCCAGCAGCCCCTGTGAAACTCCAGGGAGCACCCCTGCCGGAACAGCCTGCCCAGGGCCAAACCATTACCCTGAACGTAAAAGGCATGATGTGCGCCCATTGCGAAGGCAGAGTGAAGAAAGCCCTGGAAGCCTTGCCGGGCGTAGTCAGCGCAGCCCCCAGCCACGAAGCCGGGAATGCGGTAGTAGTCACCACCCAGCCCCTGGATGACGCTGCCGTGAAAGAAGCTATTGCCAAGGCCGGGTATGAATACCTGGGCCAGGTAGAAGCTCCTAAAGAAACTACCATTACCCTCAACGTGAAAGGCATGATGTGCGCCCATTGCGAAGGCAGAGTGAAGAAAGCATTAGAAGCCCTGCCGGGCGTAGTCAGCGCAGCCCCCAGCCACGAAGCCGGGAATGCTGTAGTGGTCACCACCCAGCCCCTGGATGACGCTGCGGTGAAAGAAACCATTGCCAAGGCCGGGTATGAATACCTGGGCCGGGCCGAAGTTCCTAAGGAAACTACCATTACTCTCAACGTCAAAGGAATGATGTGCGCCCATTGCGAGGGCAGAGTGAAGAAAGCCCTGGAAGCCCTGCCGGGCGTAGTCAGCGCAGCCCCCAGCCACGAAGCTGGGAACGCTGTAGTGGTCACCACCCAGCCCCTGGATGACGCTGCGGTGAAAGAAGCCATTACTAAGGCCGGGTATGAATACCTGGGCCATGCGGCATAAGCGAATACGAAATAAGAAAGCCGTCTGATGAGGAGAAATCCCTTGTCAGGCGGCTTGTTTTATGTAAGCATTAAACGAGTACCGGCCCCGCATTGGCAGATTCAAAACACACCCTGCCCGTCAACACCCAACGCCCTTAATTTGCTTTATTTTCTTATTCGTGCTACAATCTTTACATATACTTTACAAATTTTGGTATATTTCGAATCCAATTAGAACAAGGAGTGTTGGTAGGCATTTGAATTTTGGGGAGAAGCGAGAAAATTTACGCAAGGCGGGGGTATTCTGTATTGTTTATATGCTCCTGCTGTATGTGATCCTTTCCTTAATTACAGGGGCACCGTATCTGCATGGGTTTCGATATGTCTTATTTGCGGCATTGTTAAATGCCTTGGCTGGGTATTATTGGCATTATGATACTCGCTACCTGGGAATTACGGCATTTATGACGTTCTTTTTGACTTCAGGTTCCTGGGTGCAGCTGCTGGATCATGCCCAGCTGACACCTTATATGGTACTGGGAAATGTATCTTTTGCCGGGGCTCTCTGGGCAGGACTGCTGCTCTTTTGGGTATTTATGCGGCAGGCAGGGAATACCCTGGGGGTATCGCTGCTGGGAAAATGCATCGGCAATGTTCTTCTTGGGGCAGGGCTCTTGGTATTATCCTTATTTAATACCATATTTTGGGGCTATTTTGCCATAAGCCGGCATTATCTGCGGCCGGATATTGTTATGACCGTCTACCAGACCAACCTGAAGGAAGCCTTGGATTACCTTAGCTCTCAACCTATGTCCCACCTGCTGTTGGTGGTGCCGGTGCTGTTCTTGTTCGGGCTGGGATTCTATAAAATTCTGCACTATTTATGCCAAACAGGAAGCCCTTCCAAGCACAGCCAAAAATTCACCAAAGGCAGCCTGGTGCTGCTTCCGGTGTGCCTTCTACTTATACGGCTGATTCTTTTTATGTCCGGCCAAACAACGGCCCAAAGTTTTCAGCGCTACGAACCCTTTCGGATTATTATTGCGGTGCAGGATTCTGTCCGCAGCTATCAGGACTTTGCTGCCAATAAGGCCAAACGTCAGGCACAGTTGGCCCAATTGGGAACGCTCCCGGTAAGCCCCGGCCATCAGGGCCTGTACGTGCTGGTCATCGGCGAATCCAATACCCGGGACCATATGGGGGTATATGGCTATGCCCGGGCAACCACGCCATTTCTTAGCCAACTGGCCCAGGAAAAGAAAGCCATGATTTTCCCCCATGCCTATTCCAACCATACCCATACCGTGCCTACCCTGACCTATGCCCTTACCGAGAAAAACCAGTACAACCAGGTAAAACCGGAAGACGCCTATTCCCTTACGGAAGTGGCCCAGGCCGCAGGCTTTTCCACCTACTGGTACAGCAACCAGACCCGGTATGGCGCTTGGGCTACCCCGGTTACGGAAATAGGCTCTACCGCCCAGCATCAGGTCTGGCTCAACGGAGAAATCGGAGAGAGCAGTTATGCAGCCTATCATGATGGCCTGCTGGTGGAAAAAGCCGCCAAAGACCTGTCCCAGGCAGAGAACGCACTGATTGTCATCCATCTTAAAGGAGAACATACCAAATACCCTGACCGCTATCCAGCAGAATTTGCAAAGTTTACCGGCAGTGCCAATCCTAGGGTGGACCAGTACGACAATGCAGTCCTATACACAGATGATGTCCTGAAGCAGATTTACCAACTGGCCAGTAAGAATCCCCATTTCCAAGGTCTGGTGTATTTCTCTGATCACGGCGAAGAAGTAGAGCAGGGAAAGAGCCACGAGAGCACCAAATTCACCCCGCCCATGAGCCATATTCCCTTGATTTTGGTACTGTCCCCTACCTACCAGCAGCAGAATCCTGCTTTGTACCGGACCCTTACCCAGCAACGGCAGAATTATTGGACCAATGACCTGGCCTATAACCTGCTGGTGGAGCTGATGGGCATTCAGAATCTCCCTCTGACAGAACTACAATTTACTTTAGGCAACCCAGCTTATGACAGGAATCAAGAAAATTTACGTACCCTTCATGGGGAACGGAAACTGGAGTAAGTGAAAATGTAATTGAACAGCAAAAGAAATGAGATAAATATGCTGTCTGACAAAAACTATTTCGTTTGTCAGACGGCTTTTCATAGAAATTGACAAAACTTCTTACTGGATAATTAATAAGGATTGAAAATGGCCTGTTTCCTTGTAAAAGCCAGCCTAAAAGGGTATAATTTTTTATATACGCTTTTTATACATGGGGTATTAAGGAAAATCTGTTAAAGGGGAGAATCGACTATGACCGCAGCTGAGAAAACCATGTCTTCCTCCAGCTCTTTTATTCATCACCATTTGAATTACTTTTTGCCGGCGGTGTTTACCATTACCGACTGGCTGTTTATATTACTGGCTGAGTCTTGTGCATATTCCCTGCGAAACTGCATTATGGGCAGCCAGTATTTTCATATTGCCTGGGCCAATTTCTACCTGGTATTTCCGCTGTCGTTCATCCTGTTTTTCCGGCATGCCCAGGTGTACCAGCGCCGGATGGCCTTTTGGAAAATGCTCCAGCGGATGTTTGATGCCTGTACCTACGCTATCATTTTTATTATCTTCTTTATGTATGCCACCCATATTGCAGCCAGCACTTCCCGACTGTTTGTAGGACTGTTCTGGATTCTGTCCTTTGTCTTTGCGGCCATTTCCCGGTACATTATGACCTGGGTCCTGGAATGGGCCGGGGTGGGCCGGATTCCGGTGCTCCTGGTAGGCGGCGGTAAAACCGCCCGGCTGCTGCTGCGGGGGCTGCGGGAGGACATTGGCATGGCCTTTCATATTGTAGGCTATGTGGATGATGGAGGCCCCCAAAAGGAAAACGTAGGGGATTTGCCCTACCTGGGCACCTTCCACGATATCCCGGAAATTATCCAACAGACGGAGGTCCAGGACGTATTTATTGCGGCCCCTGGGCTGCCCCCGGCCAAGTTGGACCAGCTGATGCACAGAATCCAGCCCTTGGTACGGAACCTGTCCTTTGTGCCCGACCTGATTGGCCTGCCCCTGAATGGGGTGGTGGTGGAAAATGTGTACCAAGAGCGGGTGCCGCTCATGAGCCTCCAGAATAACCTGGCTCGGCCTTATAACCGGCTGGTGAAACGGATTTTTGACTTGGTGGTCACTACCATTGGTACCATCTGCATCAGTCCCATTTTGCTGCTGCTGGCCATTTTGGTAAAATTGGATTCCCCAGGCCCCGTGTTCTTTGCCCATAAGCGGATTGGCAAGGATGGGAAAGAATTTCCCTGCCTGAAATTCCGCAGCATGTGCGTGGACGCAGACGCGAAACTGAAAGAATACCTGGCCGCCAATCCGGAAGCCAAAAAGGAATGGGACGCTGAGTTTAAACTAAAAGACGATCCCCGGGTCACCCGGATGGGCCGGATTCTCCGTCGTACCAGCCTGGACGAACTGCCCCAGCTGTTTAACGTGCTCCGGGGAGAAATGAGCCTTGTGGGACCCCGCCCCATTGTGACAGCGGAGATTCCCAAGTACGGGGACTATATCCACGATTTCTATATGGTCCACCCCGGCATTACCGGCATGTGGCAGGTAAACGGCCGCAGCGA
The DNA here is from genome assembly GCF_900291475.1 of Acidaminococcus hominis. GTDB lineage: Bacteria > Bacillota > Negativicutes > Acidaminococcales > Acidaminococcaceae > Acidaminococcus > Acidaminococcus hominis. Next base: position 177,275 of record NZ_OLMM01000003.1, on the reverse strand, counting down.
TACCACCTACGAAGAACGGGTCCAGATGGATTCTTGGTACGTACGAAACTGGTCCGTGTGGCTGGATATTATGCTGCTGTGGAAAACGGTAGGCGTGGTGCTGAGTCATAAAGGTGCATATTGATAGAAAATTGAGCAGGGAGTACGGAAACAATGGATATTAAAATATTGGTTGCAGCCCATAAAGCCTATTGGATGCCTGAAAATCCAGTTTATCTGCCACTACAGGTGGGGGCTGAGGGCAAGCCAAAGCTTGGTTATACCCCGGATAACACGGGAGACAATATTTCAGCCAAGAATCCCTGTTTTTGTGAATTGACGGGGCTGTACTGGGCCTGGAAGAACCTGGACTGCGAATATATTGGCTTGTGCCATTACCGGCGGTATTTTGGGAAAACAATCCATACCGATGATATCGAGAAGAAAAAACAGGCCATTTTTCACCAAAAAGATTATGAGCGGCTGCTCCAGCAATATGACGTAATCCTTCCGGAAAAACGCCACTATTATATTGAAACGGTCCGGAGCCAGTACGAGCATGCCCACTACAAAAAGGACCTGGACTTGGCCGAGCGCTTGGTGGGGGAACTATACCCGGAATACAGCAAAGCTTTTACTCAGGTCATGAATCGCCGGTCCCTGCATATTCTCAATATGTTTGTGATGAAGAAAAGTCTGTTTGATGCCTATTGTCAATGGCTGTTTCCTATCCTTTTTGCTATGGAAAAGCAGGTGGATATAACGGGCTACAGTCCTTATGAGCAGCGACTGTACGGCTTTTTGTCTGAGCGGTTATTTAATGTGTGGTTGGAAAAACAGCAGCTAAAGACCTGTGAGGTGCCTGTGGTATTCCTGGAAAAAATTGATTGGGTAAAGAAAGGAACTGCGTTTTTGCAAAGAAAGTTTCGCAAACGGTAAAAGAATGGTATTATTGGATTACTCAGTTTGTTTCCTGTGGTATTTGCTGTGAACGACAATATGCAGCTAAAGTGACAATAACTTCTTATACAAGAAAGATATGATTTGGAGATTTGTTATATAATAATTCTTTATGCTGAGATAACTTCCCTTTTTACCTTAGAAAGGAAAATATATGAAATAAGCCTTTCCGTATTGATAAAAAAATTTTCCGCACCCCAAACAGTAAAAGCGGCTTGATATATGGGCTTCTGAAGGATTTTCCTTCGAAGGCTCATTTTTTATTTTCCCCTAAAAAGAATATCTGTGTATTCAGGAATATTCTTTCTAAAGTCATAAATGCACAACATCTGAACGATAGGATAAAAGACCACCGTTCAATAGTTTGGTAATCGTTCATGGTTTATGTGAGAAAAGGACTCCATGCAGACTATATCAGTTTACATGGAGTCCTTTTTTTAATCATTGATCGTTTCGATAATATCTTCTACACGGCAATGAAGGGCCTCGCAGATTTTAAGCAGGACATCGGTTGTAATATTGGCACCTTTGCCGAGCTTTGCAATCGAAGCGGAACTTACTCCGGCTGCTTCCTTTAATTCCATCTTGGTCATATTTTTGTCAATCAACAACTTCCATAGTTTATTGTAGCTGATACGCATTTCATTATTCTCCTTGTTCGTTACCCATCATCATATTGAAGTGCTGTTCCTGATTCATGTATTTGAAAATCATTTTAAATGTATCCCTGTAAAGCTGTTCATCGAGGAAATCGTCCGTGTAGTTGATTCCATCATTCACGCTGGAATTATCGGAGATGATGTAAGACAGAAGGACCTTAGCCATCTCGTATCGTTCTGGAGTTTCATGGCCATTTTCGTCATATAGAAAGTTGTTCTTATGGTCTTCCAGGATACGTTTTCTCAAATCGTCTCCTTCATAGCCGCATAATTGCAGGAAATAATATTCTAAAATCCTGCGGATGGTGCTCTTTAACGGGATACCGCTCCGGACTTCCTTATAAGATTCCCAAAGGGCAGCGTAGGAGTTCTTGACGGGATTGACATTCATCATTTTGGTAGGGCAGTCGGGGTTCTGCTTTTCAAACAACTGGACGGAAGATTTATTGTTGATTTTGCGGACCAGGTAAAAAGATACAAAGTTCCACTGTCGGGCATAAAGGTAACTTACCTCTCGATGGAAATAAGCATTATGGGTAAGAATGAAAATCTGCTTGATGAAATTTCCATCTGCTGCCGGTTGCCGGTTGTCAATATTGTTTCGGCAAATATGGATCATCTTACGGATTTGAGCACTTACAATAAAAAGCGTACCACTGTCCATGCTGGAAACGGGGTCATCAATAACAACTATTTTTTGCAGAGAATCGCTGTCTGCGTCAGTGCTCCCGAATACAGTTTGCTGGAAATACAGGAAGGCGATGAAATTCTTTTCTCCTTCACTAAGGTCATGTGCAATTTCTTCTTCTCCTGTTTCGGTATCGGTACGGACTACAGCATAGTTACGAATCGGCGAAGGAATTACTCGTTTTACAGAACCATCCGGATTTCTTCTTTCTTCCCAGTGGGGACAGACTTTAAATCCCTGGAATCCGGCATCTTTCAGCATAAGGTTTATGTTGTTCATGGCGGACTCAGTTTCTTTTGTCTGGCTGTTTAGAACACGGATTTCTTCTCTGATATCCGCACCTTGCTCTGTCTGAGTATCAATGATTTCCTGTTGCTTGTTTAGCTGTTTATTAATGTCAGAGATACTTTTGTTGAAAGCCTTGATTGTTTCATTTGTTATGAAGGACATGAAAGAAAAGACTTTTTCTTTGCATTCTTCTTTTTTCTTAGGGGCATCAGCAACTACCATGTTGTTATCAGAAATTAGTTTATTATAATCTGTAATCATTTTTTGGAGTTCTTGTAGTAGTGGTGCGGTATTATCCAATTTAATAGATTTAGAAGGTTCGGCTATTTTTTCTTTTATCCGGTTTATGTTTGTAGAAATAATACCTCTTAGGGCTTCCAGTTTATCCTTGTAGGGTTTTTCATCAAGGACAGGATATAGCGGTTCTGGAAGTTTTGACAAAGGCATAAATAAAGCGTTGGCTGTGTTTCTGTAATCTTCAAGGAATGCTGATAGCTTTGTAAGGTTCTTCTCGTATTGGTCATCAAAACTGTCTGTCAAGAATTTTTCAAATTCTGAAGGCAAAGGCTGTGAACAAAAAGGACATTTCCCATCGGTTTTGCCATGATATGCAGAATGGCCTTGACGCACCCATTCGGAAGCCTCGATTTTCTTCCAAAATTTTGCAAGTTGGGTATCTGAGGAATTGACAATTGCAACAGATAGAATTTCGCTGCCTTCAATGCTGTCAAGCACAGTAGTATCGCTAATTGTATTAAAGCGAGGATAGCTCTGTGCTGTAGAAGAGTAGGCAGAATCATACATCCGTTTAAGATCATCCAAATCATATTCGCTGGGTGAACACAGTTTTACTTTGTCGGCTAAATTAGCCTTTGATTTGAGGTATCCAGCCTGTGTGCCTGGAAATGTTTTACGCAGTTTTCCAGTCCGCCGCCAGATTTCATCGTAGAACTTTGTACAGATTTCTTTTTTTATTTTAATTAATTTTTCTTTTTCATCCGTGGCATCTGATACTTTTTCCTGTGCATCAGCCAGCTGCTCTGCAGCCTCATCAATCTTGTCCTGGATTTCTGCATTCTCCTCGGCCATCGTAAAAACACCTGGAAGGTTATGGAAGTTCTGCATATTTCGATTGATATATTCTTGGTTGAAAACCAATACCTGGTAGTCTGTGGCAGATCTTCCTGGAGCATACTTGATGCCAGTTCCAGATTGGATTGCTTTGGCAATAGTGGATTTTCCCGTGCCGTTGTTTCCGAAAAAGTAGTTGATATAGGTGGGGGTGATGACAATGCCTGTATTTTTAAAGGTTGCATCATCCACTCTAATTTCTGTTATTTCGCTTGGATATTTTCTGTTCATAGACAGTCACCTTTAAATAGAAGGGTGCGGGAGATATCCCAGTCCAGACTCATTGAAAGCTTCAAAAAGATTCACTTTATGGATAGACCAGGCAGTGCGATTCAAATCCGTAATGGCACAACTCATGTTCAAGTCGAAATAAATAGCATATTTCTGTTCACAAAGTATTTTTTGATGGAATGGTGCAATGGGCTGGAACGCCACTCTAACTTGGTAGCCTTCCATTTTTACTCGTGTTATATATGCGAATATCGCGGTTTGATTAGGATCTGTAATTCCATTGAACCCTGTGTTTTCCATACAGACAATGGCCGGAAAGGTCTTCAGTTCGGCAATCCCTTCTTCTGACAAAGACGAACAACGGGTTAATATTTCTTCCGGAACATACCTTTGACTTAACGCACGGTCTAAGGGAAATGTGGCGTTATTATTTTCAAAGACATCTGTTTCACAGGTAACGAGGAGCTGATAATATTCTTTGCTGAAATTATTGAGTGCAATCATTTGGGCTGCACTATATGGATTCCCTTGGTTAGGTGGACACGTATTATAGATGTTAACGTTGCTGTCCTGAATGTTGTATGTCTTTATGACCTGATTCCCTATATTCGTTTGGGCTATCGGCCGCACTTGATGTGGGCCAGGAGCTGTTAAATTCTTCATACATTGTTTCTCCTTAATCATTAAATGTGACAGTGCTGTCCTTTATGTTATATGTCTTTGACACACTGTGGCCGATATTGGTCTGGTGCTCGATAATTGTAGTCCGGCTGCCGCCTTGATTATTTTCCAGAGGCGGCGTTTCTTCTACGACCTTGGCTTCAACTGGTTCAGTTTTGTTTAGATCGATATCAAAGTCTATGATATACCGACAAAGCCTTTCATGCAGACGGGTGAAAGCTTCTCTGTCCTTCATGGCCTGCTGACGAAGTTCTCCTTCTTTTTTCCAGGAATCTTTGTACGTATTTTTTAGGTGGACAAAGCAATCAGAATCATCGTTGAACCAAAGATGAGTTTCCCAGAAGTTGAAATACCCATACAATGTATTTAGAATGTCATATTTCAATTTATTCAGTTCCGGATCTTTAAAGTCCGTGTCTTGATCCTTCCATTCATTATACAGGGTATCAAAGGTATTCGGAATTTCGAAAGGCATAGGTTCTATACTGAGGTCCGTGTCTTTGGCAAACTTCAATATTTTGTTGAATCCCTTCGCCAGCCGGGGTAAAAGAGTGGTATCACGGTTGGAAAGCGGGGATTCGGGTGAAAGAATATCATTATTTTTATCTGGCTTTTCCGATGAGCATTCATCTGCAGAAGATGTACTCTCGGAATTTCTATGTTCTGCATCTTTTATCGTAATGGCTTTCTGAACTTCCAGATTCACTGACACTTCCATATCGCCGATGGTGCCACCGAGTTTACTGAGTACATCATGTTTGGGTTTCCATATAGTGGCACGTTTGTCAAGACCAAAATCGATGAATTTCTAAATGTATCAGGCAGCAGACATTGCAGCATTGAGCAGCAGTGCCGGGAAGTAGCGCTCTGCTGGCGGGACGTTCCCGATGGCTGAGTGGCAGCGCNATATAGTGGCACGTTTGTCAAGACCAAAATCGATGAATTTCTAAATGTATCAGGCAGCAGACATTGCAGCATTGAGCAGCAGTGCCGGGAAGTAGCGCTCTGCTGGCGGGACGTTCCCGATGGCTGAGTGGCAGCGCTGGAAGTTATACACGTTGATGTAGTTGCGGATGGCCTTGCGAGCCTCCCGGATGTTGCGGTACTGCGTGAGATAGGCTTCCTCATACTTGAATGTCCGGAACCACCGCTCAATCTTGATGTTGTCGGCCCAGCGGCTCTTGCCATCCATGCTCTGGCGGATCTTGTGTTCCTTGAGGAAAGCCTTGTACTCCTTGCTGGTGAACTGGCATCCTTGGTCGGAGTTGAGAATCTGCGGCTTTGCTATACGGAGCGCCTTCCTTACGGCGGCAATGACCATCCGGGTGTCCAGGGTATCGTCCACCTCCCAGCCAACAATGCAGCNGTACTCCTTGCTGGTGAACTGGCATCCTTGGTCGGAGTTGAGAATCTGCGGCTTTGCTATACGGAGCGCCTTCCTTACGGCGGCAATGACCATCCGGGTGTCCAGGGTATCGTCCACCTCCCAGCCAACAATGCAGCGGCTGTACCAGTCGATGATGGCTGTCAGATAAACGAAACCGTGCTCCAGGGGAATGTAGGTGATGTCGATGGACCATGCCTGGTTAGGCTGCTGAATATCCACATGCTTCAGCAGGTAGGGCATCACCTGCGCTTGTTGCTGCCGCTTGGAAAGGTTCATCTTCGGATAGATGACGTCGATGCCCATCTCGCGCATATAGCGAGCTGTCTTGCGTCGTCCGGCCTGATGCCCGAGGCGCTGCAGCTGCGAGGCCAGCTGCCTTGCGCCCCAGGCAGGATTGTCCGTGTGGAAACGATCGATGATGCGCTTGCATTCCAGCTCTTCATCTGATGGAGTGTTCTCTTTGGGGTGGTAGTATTGGCTTGTGCGGTTGACGCCGAGCAGCTTTGCTGCTTTCCGAAGGGAAAGCTCCTTGCACTCACTCCTCGAAAGGTTTTGGAGAATACTGTTTCTCGTAGTCCGGTCCAAGAATTTCCTCAGATTTTTTTTTCAACCAATCCACCTGCATGGTGAGTTGGCCAACTTTGCGGGCATAGGAGGCTTTCTCCTTCCGCTCGGTCTCGAGTTTTTGATTGAGGTTGTCCTCTCTGGAATCATCGAATATGATGCTTGCCTTGCTGAGAAACTCGTTCTTCCAGTTCCGCAAGAGGTTCGGCAGGATTTCGTTCTCAGCCGCCAGCGTGTTGAGGTCTTTCTCACCCTTGAGCAGCTCGATGACGAGATCGGATTTGAATTTCGACGTGAAATGACGGCGCGTGCGTGACATGATGATTATCTCCTTTTTCATTGATCGCCTCCAGTATACCACGAGATTCACATTAAGAAATAGTTTCGAAGTTGTCTTAATTCATAGTTCCATTATACCATGGCGCTTTCGGACCAACTTGGCAATACCAGGTTTCAAAGGTGGACCGCCCGGATTCGCAGTCAGGGCAATTATCGATTACGTAATGCAGTACGCTTAGGAAAAAAGGCAAAAAGTGAATGTTCTTTGCCTCATGCAGTTTTTTTACAGAAATATTTTGTCCAAAGTCTACAGCAATTTCGGCATCATCATTGATTGAAGGGTCTTTTTGCATGATTTCAATCAATGCTTTGCCAAGCCACTTGCACTTTTCAAGACTCAAATACTGTTCTATGAACCTTGCCATCCTTTCAAGGAGGGCAGGGCTTTTTTTATTGTATTCCGAATCGAAGGCTTTCCTAAAAACCTCATCAGTAAAAGGAACATATGAACCTGTGCTGTCCACGCACCTTTTATAGTTAGATACACATTTATTTTTTGTTGTCCCGTCAACATCTTTCCAGTCATTGCCAGCTACAACATTTACAAGTCCTATATATACATCCAAATCAGAAAGACCGTCTGTTCCGCCATGTGCCCTGTCACGGATTTTTCCGCGTGTTTTTCTTGTTTCCAGTAAAAGATTGAACAGGATACCACCGCATAAATGGGGAACGTGGAAGTTGTTTTGTGAGGGCATAACAGTACCTCCTGAAAAAAAGTAAGCTTAAGTATCGTTAGTAACCTTAACCACCCGGACTACGGATTGACAGTAACCTTATCAAGAATAGGATGAAATCAGAAATTGAAGACGGGAGGTGGAAGGAAGTGTGACTACTGGTTTTCTAACATTATACCATGCATGTGTGGAATTTTCTGTGTGGCTGTGAATCTGAATACCGCAAATGCAGAAATATAATCTGCAATCAGTAAGTTCGATTTCATTATGACCGACCAGCAAGCGGGTATTCCAAAAGCTGGACGGATAGTCTGAACATTGATACGGCAGCAGGCAGTCCTGCTTCCATATGAGTGCTCAGGCACCCATAACAAAAAAATCTCTGTTGTCCGAGATGCGCATGAGGACGATGGGATGCATAGACAGTTCTGAATCACCGCAGTGATGCGGTGGGCAGGACTGGAAATGCCCCCACCGTTTGTTCCCGTGCGTCATTTTGGCACTCTGGGACCTGTGGGGACTTTCCCCGCAGGTCTTTTTTGGCATCCTTTCGTCTTCTGGCACGGACGGAAAGGACGCCAAAAGTGAAAATCACAGTCAAATACTACGGATTGGATGAATCCAAAGCGCCGCTGACCACGGCAGTGGAGGTGACGGAGGAAGAATGCCAAATCATGGTCGAGAGAGATTACGAACTGAGAAAACAGGCTGCACCGGAAGGCGAACCCGTAACCCGGCGCAGTGCCCAGGAAATCATGAACGAAGACTTCAACAAACCCCTCTACAATGATTGGCACAGGGAGCACCGCAGAAGAAGTGAATTCCCGGATTATCAGGGACGGGATGAAGAAGAAAACAACCTGATGAATCCCATCGAAGATGCTTCAGACACCTGTGGCTGTGCAGTTGCCGGGAGTGGATGCAAACGGAATGGAAAGGCAATGCCGGATATGAGTCTTGTGAGCCGGGATGAAGTGGAACGGGATCGCGAAGCCAGCGATGAAGAAACCCAGCAAACCATCAGGATCGCATTGGCCAAGAAACCGGAATGGGCAGAGGCTGTCATTGCTGTCTATATCGATGGGGAATCCATCCGGGCATATGCTGCCAGAACCGGTGCCAATGAAAACAATATCACCCAGAAGCTGAAGCGGGCAAAGAAAAAATTACAGGAATTTTTTGGAAACCGTCAGATTTGACGGGTTCTCCTGGCTAATGAATAGGAAAACAATTCCAAACTTATTTTCAAGGAGGTCATCAAAATGACTACAACAAAAGACTTCATCTATAACGGGATGGATGTGCGGACGGCTGTTGTGGACGGCGAGCCATGGTTCGTAGCCGCCGATGTGTGCCGCATCCTTGGCATTGCCAACCCCAGCGATGCCCTTTCGAGGCTGGATGACGATGAAAAGAATACCCTAGTTTTAACCGAGGGTATTCCTGGCAATCCGAAAAAACGTGTTGTAAATGAGCCGGGACTCTACACCCTGATTCTCAGCAGCCGGAAACCTGAGGCCAGGGCATTTAAAAGATGGGTAACACACAAAGTCATTCCTTCTATCCGCCGATCCGGTCTGTATGCTGCGGAAGCCATCCTTGATAATCCGGACCTTGCCATTGCAGTCTTTACTAAGCTCAAGGAAGAACGGGAACGGCGTGAATCCATGGAACTTTTGGCAGCTGCTCAGAAGCAGCAGATCGCAGAACTCCAGCCGAAGGCAAGCTACTATGATCTGGTCCTCCAATGCAAAGATCTGGTTCCGACTTCGGTCATTGCAAAGGATTATGGATGGTCTGCCCGGCATATGAATAACTGGCTCCATGAACACGGAATCCAGTACAAGCAGGGAAAAATATGGCTGCTCTACCAGAAATACGCTCCCATGGGGTACACCAGCACCAAGACATACAGTGTTCCCGATAGCTATGGCATTCCCCATAACCGCACTTATATGTACTGGACCCAGAAGGGACGACTGTTTATTTATCAGCTGATGACGTCTGAAGGCAACTATCCGCTTATCGAAAAGGGGCGTGGCGACAGTGGAGAAATTTAACCAGGAGCATTATCAGGATCCTACTCCGCAGAGAGCCCTCAGTGCTGTCGAAGCCCAGCGGAAGGCACTCCGGGCTTACCGGCCTCTCGTATATATCTGTTCCCCGTATTCCGGGGCAACGGATAAAAACATCCTGGCAGCAAGGCGGTACTGCCGCTTTGCCTTCGAAGAAGGGTACTTGCCCTTGGCTCCGCATCTCCTCTTTCCTCAGTTCCTGGATGACCGGGATCCAAAGGAACGGGAGGCAGGGCTCCATTTCGGCAACATCCTGATGGGCCTTTGCCGGGAAGTGTGGGTATTCGGGGATACCATATCTCCTGGCATGGATGCGGAGATTCGGCGGGCCAGATGGAAGAACTATCGGCTGAGATTCTTTAACGAAACCCTCGAGGAGGCAGAAAAATGAGATTTACGATTTACACGGCTGACTGTACCGGCAACGAACGAAATGCCATATATCCTAATAAAGCAGTCATCACAAGCAGCAGGGAACTGGGGACGGCTGCTGCTTTCGACCACGTTTGTGCGGCCTATAAGGACAACTACCGGAGCCGGGATAACTTCCTGGCTTCCGATGTGGCAGTGATGGACTGCGACAATGATCATACGGAAAATCCGAAGGAGTGGGTGACGGGAGAAAAGCTCCTTGCCATGCTGCCAAACGTGGCTGTGGCCATCGTCCCGTCCCGGAATAGCGGGAAAGCCAAGGAAGCCCGGAAAGCCCGGCCCCGGTTCCATGTGTATTTTCCCATCACCGAAGTGCAGGACGAAAAAGCCTATACGGCCCTGAAGCAGGGGATCCGGGAAGAGTTTCCCTTCTTCGACGCCCAGGCTCTGGATGCAGCCCGGTTCCTCTATGGCACGGAAGTGGTGCCGGAAGAAATCTTCTGGCAGGAAGGGGAGAAGACTATCACAGAATTCCTGGCCGGGCTGGAACCTGCAGAACCCAGCCAGACAGAACCTCCTTTCTATACCGGGAACTCTATCCCGGAAGGCAGCCGCAACAATGCCATGTCCCACTTTGCCGGCCGGGTGCTGAAGCGGTATGGAGATACGGACAAGGCCTATAAAGCCTATCTGGAACGGGCTGAGAATTGCGAACCGCGGCTTCCGGAAAAAGAGCTGGACACCATCTGGAAAAGTGCTCTGAAGTTCTTCCGGAACAAAATCCAGCAAAGCGAAGGGTATGTCAGTCCGCAGGAATACAACAATCCCTATCCCGGATGGAGCGAGCCCCTGCCATTATCACGTTTCACAATGGCTCCCTTCCCGGTCGATGCGCTGCCGCAGCCGATTGCTGATTATGTGAGGGCCGTAGCGGAAAGCACACAGACACCTGTGGATATGGCGGGGAGCATCGTACTTTCCGTACTTTCGACCTGTCTGCAGAAGAAATACCGGATCCAGGGAAAACCTGGCTGGGTGGAGCCGCTCAACACGTATGTGATTGTGATTGCCCCGCCGTCCGAAAGAAAGTCATCCGTCCTGCATCTCATGCTGCAGCCGGTCAACGATTACGAGACCGAGTATAACAAGCAAAATGCCGCCACGGTGGAGGCCGGGAAGATGCAGAAACGTGTCCTGGAACGCAGGCAGAAGGCACTCGAAGACAAGGTCGCCAAGGGAAATGCCGAACCGGAAGAACTGAAACGTATCGCACAGGAGGCCGCTGACTTTGAGGAAGTAAGCCCCATGCAGCTTTATGTGGACGACATCACCACTGAAAAACTGGTAGCCGTCATTGCCAAAAATCACGGCCATGCAGCTCTCATTTCCAGTGAAGGAGGTATCTTCGACACCCTCTCCGGTATCTATACGAAGACGGTCAATATCGATGTCATGCTGAAGGGGTACTCCGGAGATACGATCCGAGTGGACCGTATCGGGCGCGAGAGTGAAAGCATTATGGATCCGGCGCTGACGATCCTCCTGATGGCACAGCCGAACGTGGTCTCATCCGTATTGAGCAACACCACATTCCGGGGACGCGGTCTTACGGCGAGGTTCCTGTACAGCATGCCAGTCTCGTCAGTGGGAAAAAGAAAGTATCGGAGTAAAGCTGTGACGGACGAAACCTACCGCGGCTATGAACAGCTTGTGGTGAATCTCCTGGAAGATGAGTATCCGGAAAAACCGCAGACCATCACACTCTCTCCGGAAGCGGACAGGGAGCTTGAAGCATTCGCAAACTGGCTGGAGCCGAAGCTCACAAACGACTATGCAGAAATGGCTGACTGGGCCGGAAAGCTTGTCGGCAATGTACTGCGCCTGTCCGGACTCCTTTGCAGAGCTTCCGTTTACCAAAGCCATGACTTTCTTATGGTGCAGGATGCCTTGTCCGTCACCGGGAAAACCATGTCGGATGCGATACGCCTTGGGAAATATTATCTCAATCATGCACAGGCCGCCTATTCCGTCCTGCCGGAAAATGACATGTACGAGAACGGGAACCTGATCCTCCAGAAAATCAGGGAGCAGCGTCTCACCGCCTTTGACAGGCGGGAAGCTATGCGCATGTGCCGGAGGTTTAAGACTGTGGACAGCATCCAGCCGGTTCTGGACTTCCTTGAGGATTACGGGTACATCATGCAAAAACCGCAGAAATACTCAGGCACAGGCAGACCGCCACTCCCAATATATGCCATCAACCCCTGGTTGAAGGAGCATTGACTGGGTTCTGTCCTTTTGTCCAGAGCTTGTCCTTGCTTTTCTGGGACAGCTGGAGGAAGGCAGCATGCGGGTTTAAGGGTATTGTCCTTTTTGTCCAAAACCTTATAAAAAGTAAAAAGTACTTACTTACTTACTCTATATATTATTCTACTAAAAAACATAAAAATATTTATTTAGGGACAAAACAGACAAAACGGACAAAACCCGGGAAGCCAGAAAATACGGGGGTTTTAACACTATGGGTGATGAATCAGAGGAAAAAATGGCTGATGACGGAAAGGACAAAAGTTATTTTGCCCGCTGCCAGAAAATATTACGCGAATGGGGAGCACCGCTCTCAGGATGGCATTGCCAGGAAGTTTATGATGTACGAGAAGATGACATGGAGGCGCCGCTTCACACCTGTGAGCTCTGCGGCTGCAGGAAGGTACGGTTTGTGCATGTGATGGGGCATCCTGACTACTTTGAGGATGTAGCCGTTGGCTGCATCTGCGCCGGAGTCATGGAAGGGGATATCCTTGCCGCCAGGGAACGGGAACGGTTTATGCGGAACCGTTCCAAACGGAAACGCAGTTTTCCAGGACGCAAATGGGAGCAGACCTCGCATGGCTGGCGTCTCACTTATCACGGAGAGCAGATTCTCATTGGACGCAGCCGCCGCAATCCAAAACATCTCGGCGTAAAGTGCCGCGGCCAGCTCGTCTGGAACTATAAGGAGAAGCCTATTACAAACTTCCTCTCCGCTGCCTATGCCGCATTTAATCTTGTTGACCCGATACCGGAGGTGAATCATGAAGAGTGAAAAGCAAATAGAACTGAAGCTGGTGACGGAAACGAGGAAGAAAGGCGGACTGGCTGTGAAGTTCGTTTCTCCATCGTTTTCCGGTATGCCGGATCGGCTGGTCCTCTTGCCCCATGGAGTGATGGGATTTGTGGAAGTGAAGGCACCAGGGAAGAAACCACGGCTGCTGCAGGTGAGCCGACATGCCATGCTGCGGGAGATGGGGTTCCAGGTGTTCGTCCTGGATTCTCTGGAAGACATCCCAGGGCTGCTGCAGCAAATTGCGGAAGGAGGTGATGCCCAATGAAGTTCATACCCCATGCGTACCAGAAATACGCCATCGAGTACATCAAGACCCACCCGGTGACGGCTCTCTTGCTGGATATGGGCTTAGGTTCGGCAAGACAGTGACAACCTTGACGGCTATTAATGACCTGATGTTTGACTCCTTCGAGATCCACCGGGTTTTGATCGTGGCCCCCCTCAGAGTAGCGAGAGATACATGGCCGGAAGAAATCCGGAAGTGGGACCACCTGAAGGACCTGACCTGCAGCGTGGTCGTGGGGTCCGTGGCGGAAAGGCGGCGGGCACTTCAAAAGTCGGCAGATCTTTATATCGTGAACCGGGAGAACCTGGTGTGGCTTTGTAAGAACTGCAAGCGGGATTTTGACATGGTGGTCCTGGATGAACTGTCTTCTTTCAAGAATCAGCAGGCCCAGCGGTTTAAAGCCATGAAGGCCCTGCGGCCCAAGGTGAAGCGGATTGTAGGTCTCACAGGGACTCCCAGCGGGAATGGTCTCATGGACCTGTGGGCGGAGTTCCGGCTTCTGGACATGGGAGAACGGCTCGGAAAATATATCAGCCAGTACCGGAACACCTACTTCCAGCCGGACAAGCGGAACGGGATGGTGGTGTTTTCCTACAAGCCCCTGCCGGGAGCGGAGGACGCCATTTACAAAAAGATTTCGGACATCACCGTTTCCATGAAGGCCACGGACTATCTGAAGATGCCGGATCTGGTAAGCGTCCGGACGGAAGTGAATCTTTCAGAAGCGGAACGGAAGCGGTATCAGGACTTCAAAAAATCCCTGGTAATGGAACTGCCGGGAGGAGAGGTGACCGCCGCCAATGCGGCTTCCCTGACGTTGAAGTTATCCCAGATGGCCAATGGAGCCATCTACACCGATGATGGGAAAACCATCCATCTTCACGACCGAAAGCTGGATGCCCTGGAAGACCTGGTGGAAAGCGCCAATGGCCGGCCGGTGCTAGTGGCCTACTGGTTCCGGCACGACAGAGAAAGGATCCAGGAACGGATGGAAGCCAGGGAGCTGAAGGAGAGCAGGGACTTTGCCGACTGGAACGCCGGGAAGATCCCGGTGGCCCTGATCCATCCGGCTTCTGCCGGCCACGGCCTCAACCTGCAGCAGGGCGGGTCCATCCTGATCTGGTTCGGGCTTACCTGGAGTTTGGAACTCTACCAGCAGACGGTGGCCCGGCTTTGGAGGCAAGGGCAGGAGAGCCGAACCGTCATCGTCCAGCACATTGTGACGAAAGGCACCATCGATGAACGGATCCTGAAGGCCCTGGAGAAGAAGGACAGTTCCCAGGCGGCTCTCATCGAAGCCGTCAAAGCGGATTTGGAGGGAAAAGCATGAACGCGAAAGAGTACTTGCAACAGGGATTCTACCTGGATAAGAAAATAGAGAGCAACCTGCGGGAGGTAGCTGAGCTCCGGCACTTGTGCCTGGGAATCTCCGCAGCCGGGCTGGAAGAAAGCCACAACCCCAACCGGCCTACGGAAGCTCCCTTTGTCCGGACCATCGAGAAGATCTGGGAGAGAGAGCAGGAGATCAACCAGGAAGTGGACCGGCTGGTGGACCTGAAGTATGAGATCGGCCAGGTCATCGACCGGGTGGAAGACGAAGCCCAGCGGCTGGTCCTCCGGGACCGGTACATCCACTTCGATGCCTGGGAGGACATCGCCCGGAGTATGGGCAAAGGGATCCGGTGGGTCTATGCCGTCCACAGTGATGGCGTGGCAGCCGTTGAAAAAATTTTGGAGGAGTGCAGGAAATTGCAGGAAAATACAGTAGCGGAACACTAGAATTCAACAGGCCCTTCGTGGTATGATAGAATCACGAGAAAAGGGAATAAAGACAAGCCTTGCAGAGCAATCTGCAGGGCTTTTTTCATGCCCGAAAGGAGGTGGCAGCTGTGCCGAGAAAACCCAAACGCCCCTGTTCCTTCCCAGGCTGCCCGAACCTGACGGACGGTCGGTACTGTGAGAAGCACCAGAAGATCATGGACAAGCGGTACGAAAAGTATGAGCGGAGTCCCGGTACGAAGAAACGGTACGGCAGGACCTGGAAGAAGATCCGGGATGCCTACGTGGCCAGCCATCCTCTCTGTGAACTGTGTCTCAAGAACGGCCGGTACGTGGTGGCGGAAGAGGTTCACCACAAGAAGCCTCTGGCGGAAGGCGGGACCCACGACTGGAACAACCTGATTGCTTTATGCAAAGCCTGCCATGCCCGGATCCATGCCAAACGGGGAGACAGGTGGCATAAAAAAGTGGAATTTTAAAATGTAAAATCTGAAACAAAGTTCTATACCCAGGGGGAGTATGAATCTCTGAAAGTCCGCAAACCCAGAACGGGCGAGGGGTCACGCGCGCAAAAAACGCGTTTTCAAAAAGGGTATTGACCCGGTGGAATGGGGGTGTGAAAAATAGCTAAAGACGGAACCATGCGAGGGGGATTGCGGGTGGGCCAGGGCCGGAAACCCAGAGCCCTGCTGGACAAACTGCCGGACAATCCGGGGAAACGGCCGCTGAAGGTGATGGACCTGCCAGAAGGGGCGGACCTTTCCGGAGAGGATATGCCGGAACCCAAAGCCTACATGAAGGAGAAGCAGCGGAACGGGGGAAAGCTGGAAGCGGAAGAAATCTATCGGGAAACCTGGCTGTGGCTGAAGGCAAGGCACTGCGAGAAGCTGATCAGCCCCCAGCTCATCAGCCAGTACGCTATGGCCGTGTCCCGGTGGATCCAGTGCGAACACGCCATTTCGGAATATGGCTTTCTGGCCAAGCACCCTACCACCAATGCGGCTATCGCTTCCCCATACGTAACCATGAGCCAGAACTACATGAAGCAGGTGAATCAGATCTGGTACCAGATCTACCAGGTGGTGAAGGAAAACTGCTCTGTGGAATTCTCCGGCAATACGCCCCAGGATGACGTGATGGAGCGGCTGCTGCGGTCAAGGAAGGTATAGCATGACAGCAAGAGAATTCATTTCCCGGCTGAGGGGATATTCCCTCACCAAACAGCAGATCAAAACATTACGAGGACAAGCCCTTTGTGGGGACCTGGACGGTGCCCGCAGGGGGCTTGCCGCGATTATAAGGAGAAACATGGCATGGAGAAAACAACCAAAGAGATGAAGCTCATCCCCATCGATGAGCTGATCCCCTATGTGAATAATGCCCGGACCCATTCTCCGGAACAGATCAACAAGCTCCGGGCCAGCCTCCGAGAATTCGGGTTCATCAATCCGGTGATCATCGATAAGGACAAGAACATCATCGCCGGCCACGGCCGGGTGATGGCAGCCCGGGAAGAAGGCATCAAGGAAGTACCCTGCGTTCTGGTGGATTACCTTACCGAAGCCCAGAAGAAAGCCTATATCCTGGCCGATAACCGGATGGCCCTGGATGCCGGATGGGACGAAGAAATGCTGCGGGTGGAAATCGAAGCCCTCCAGGGAGCGGACTTCGATGTGAGCCTCACGGGCTTTAGCGAGGACGAAATCGCCCACATCTTCGATGAAGAAACGGAAGCCAAGGAAGACGACTTCAACGTGGAAGAAGAACTGCAGAAGCCGGTATTCTCCAAAGCCGGGGACCTCTGGCAGCTGGGCAAGCACCGGGTCCTGTGCGGGGATTCCACCAAACCGGAATCGTACACGGAACTGCTGAGGGACACCAAACCCAATCTGGTCCTGACGGATCCCCCGTACCTGGTCAACCTTCGGAGCACCTCCGGGAAGATCAAGAACGATGACCTGAACGACCAGGAAGGGTACGAATTCCTGAAGAAAGCATTCACCTGCTTCCACGATGCCATGGCCGGGGATGCCTCTATCTATGTGTTCTACGCCACCATGAAGGCCCGGGTCTTTTATGACGCATTCGAAGATGCCGGATTCAAAGTGGGAGCCGGGCTCATCTGGAAGAAGCCCAAAGCCCCGTTCATGCGCACTGACTGGAAGTTTAACATGGAACCCATTATCTTCGGGTGGCGGAAAGACGGAAAACACAACTGGTACGGGGACCAGAAACAGAAAGCAGTCTTTGAGTTTGACGGGATCAAGAACAGCAAAGAGGACGGTTTCGGGCACCCCTCCAGTAAGCCGGTGCCCATGCTGGCCTATCTGATCAAGCTGAGCAGCCAGATCAACGGGGTGGTGCTGGACGGATTCCTGGGGTCTGCTTCCACCCTCATGGCCTGCGACCAGCTGGGCCGGATCTGTTATGGGGTGGAGCTGGAACCCAAGTTCGTAGATGTGGCGGTGAAGCGGTACCTGGCTTCTCACGAAGGGGAGCAGGACAGCGTGACCGTCCTGCGAAATGGGAAAACATACACCTACCAGGAAGTTGTGGGCGGAGAAAAATAAAGAACAAAAAGGGCTACATTTTGCTTGCTATTATTCGCCTTTAGAGTGATTAATAACAGTACCAAAATACCCTAAGGAGGTACCAATCATGAAGGTCGAATACAACAGACAAGGTGCAGCGAGAAAAGAACTGGTCCAGGCCATCAGCGCCATTACGGGAGAAAAGGCAAAGTAACTTTTTCTTCCCACCAAGGCTTACCGGATCGGCAGCATTATGGTGTGGAAAAACGGTGCCATGGAATGTGAAGACGGAGAACTGTTCCAGAAGGTGGTAAAAGAACTGGAAGCCAGAGGATTCAAGCCAGAAGAAACGGCTGCAGAACAGGCAGCAACGGAAGAAACTCCGGAACAAGAACCCGTAAAGGAAACGGCAAAACCGGATGCAAACCCGGAACCAGAACTTTCCCAGGAAACGGCTGAACTGGAAGAAGGGACGGAACCTGAAACAGCCCAGGAACCGGAAAAAACTCCTGAGAAAGTCGACACCCTCACCATTTCCTTTCCGGACGATTTCACGGAAGAAGACTTCGAGAAACTTCAGAACCTGGTGGCCTCTAAAGCCGGCCTTTTCAAAAAGGCCCTGGGGACGGATGACCTGACCATCATCCGCAGCGAAGGGAAAATCAACTTCCCCTGGTTCCACGAAGCGGACGGCGCCAAGGTCCAAGCCTACTCCAGACTGGTGAAGGGCCTGTGCCAGTTTGCCAAGAACGCCAAACGGGTCACGGCCAAAGAACATGAAGTCCCCAACGAGAAATACGCCTTCCGGTGTTTCCTCCTGCGCCTGGGCTTTATCGGGAAGGAATACAAGGACTGCCGAAAGATCCTGCTGGAAAAGCTCAGTGGGTCAGCGGCCTTCCGGAACGGAGGGAAAAAAGATGCGGTTTCCCAATAAAGAGCTGCTGGAATTTCTACAGCAGGAATACCCTCCCGGAACCCGGGTACGCCTTACCCGGATGGACGATCCCCAGGCACCGCCTTTGGGTACGAAAGGCACGGTGACCGGCGTAGATGATATAGGGTCCCTCCTGGTGGTTTGGGACAACGGATCCCACCTTAATGTGATCCATGGGGTGGATGAGGTGCAAAAACTGAATAAAGACACGAAATAATTAATAATTATTCTCAAAATTCCTTGCTATTCTGTGCGTTTAGAGTGATATATACACATGCCAAAGAACACACAAACCTAGCGAAAGGATGACGAGAAGGATGAAAACACTGCACTTCGGGATTGAAATGGAAATGACGGGGATTACGAGAGAAAAGGCTGCCAACCTGATGGCCGGTTTCTTCGGAACAGGACGGGGCACCTATGAAGGCGGAGCCTACGATACCTACACCGCCATGGATAACCAAGGACGGACCTGGAAAGCCATGAGCGACTCCAGCATCCGACCTCAGAGAAAGGTGGGCGGCCAGATCGAGGGCGCCACCCGGGACTACCGGACGGAAGTGGTAAGCCCCATCCTTTCCTACGACGACATCCCGAAGCTGCAGGAACTGGTACGGACCCTGAGAAAAGCCGGGGCCCTGGTGAACACCTCCTGCGGGATTCACATCCATGTGGGAGCCGAGAAGTTCACCCCGAAAACCCTGCGGAACCTGGTAAACCTGGTGGCCAGCAAGGAAGATATGATCTACCATGCCCTCCAGATCGACGCCCTCCGGGAAGCCAGATACTGCCAGAAGACAGATGAAACCTTCCTCTGGGAACTGAACAAGAAGCAGCCCCGAACCATGGCAGAATTTGCCGACATCTGGTACATCCAGGCACCCTTTGGTCGGGATGAACATTACAACAACAGCCGGTACCACGGGCTCAACCTCCACGCCACCTTCACCAAAGGGACGGTGGAATTCCGGCTTTTCAACGGCACCCTCCACGCCGGGGAAATCAAGGCATACATCCAGTTCTGTCTGGCGGTGGCCCATCAGGCACTGACCCAGAAGAAAGCCTCCGCCAGAAAGACGGAGACGGACAACGAGAAATACGCCTTCCGGTGCTGGATGCTCCGGCTGGGGCTTATCGGGGAAGAATTCAAGACCTGCCGGCTCCACATGCTGAAACACCTCACCGGGAATTCCGCCTGGAGAAACGCCGCCTGAAGGCGGTAGCCACAGGCAGGGGAAGGGGCCGTAAGGCCCTGTTCTTCTTTCTTGTATACTTGCATAAATACACAGAATTCGCTTGCTATTATGTGCCTTTAGAGTGATTAATAGACATGCCAAAGGGGACAGCCCCCAAAAGCAAAAAGCACATGAAAGCGAGGAAATACCCATGAGAACGATCATTACCCTGGACGCCAAGAAAATCAGTAAGAAAGCAGCCTGTGAAATGTACGGAGAGGCCGACGTGAACAAAATGATCCGGGAAGCCAAGAAAGCCTTTTTAGAAGACCCGAATGAAGAAAGTACCTGGTGGATGGGAAACGGAATGCTGACCATCGAGTTCCGGTAAAACAGGGGAAGGGCAGGGGCCAAGCAAAGGCCCCTGTTCCAGAAAAAATGAATAAATACACAGAATTTGCTTGCTATTATCTGCTTTTAGAGTGATATATGTACATGCCAAAAGGCAAAGCACACAACCACAAGGAGGAAAACAAAATGACAAAGATGGAAATGATGGAAAAACTCTACGGGCGCAGCGAGGAACTGGAAAAGAAGTTCGATGCAGCAGAAAAGGTTGGGGATGCCCAGACCATGCAGGCCTGCCGGGATGCCTACCAGGAACTGGTGAAGGAAGTCCAGGCAGAAGGGGAAGACTTCGGGAACATGATGCGGCTTTACAGCGACATGAAAAAGCACGGCAACAGCCTCCTGGACCTTTCCGGAACCTACCAGGAACCGGAAAAGATCCTCAAAGTGTTCCGGGAATTTGGGGTGAAAGAATTCACTTTTTCCTCCACCTGGTCCAGCGCCGTCCAGGTAGCCTGGCAATTTACCCAGCTGGGCTGCAAATTGAAAGGGATGACCGAAATCTACGGATCCGGCCAGAAATTCATGAGCAACGAATACGAAAGAATCCCCGCCTTCCTCTTCAGCCTTTGAGGAACGGGGGACAGCAAGAACCAAGGAGCCTCCGGGCTCCTTTTCTTATACCCAGTAAAAAGAAAGGAGGGAGCCCTATGCGGAAACTCAAAAAGTACAAGCCCACAAAATTCAAAGCCAAAACGTCCACCTACAATAAGGAACTGGCGGATTATGCGGTAGCCTTTATTGAGAGCCTGTGCCACACCAAGGGAACCTGGGCGGGCCATCCCTTCGAGCTCATCGACTGGCAGGAACAGATCATCCGGGATCTGTTCGGTACCATAAAGCCCAATGGCTACCGGCAGTTCAACACAGCCTATATCGAGATCCCCAAGAAGCAGGGGAAAAGTGAGCTGGCCGCAGCTGTGGCACTCCTGCTCTGCTGCGGGGACGGGGAAGAAGGGGCCGAAGTCTATGGCTGTGCAGCAGATCGGCAGCAGGCCTCCATCGTTTTTGAAGTGGCGGCCGACATGGTCCGGATGTGCCCGGCTCTCAGCAAGCGGGTCAAGATCCTGGCATCCCAGAAACGGATGGTGTTCCGGCCCACCAACAGCTTCTACCAGGTCCTTTCGGCAGAAGCCTATTCCAAGCATGGATTCAACATCCACGGAGTGGTCTTTGATGAACTCCATACCCAGCCCAACCGAGAGCTTTTTGATGTAATGACCAAAGGCTCCGGGGATGCCCGGATGCAGCCACTGTATTTCCTCATTACCACAGCCGGGACGGATACCCACAGCATCTGCTATGAAGTCCATCAGAAGGCCATGGACATCCTGGAAGGGCGGAAGCATGACCCCACGTTTTACCCTGTCATCTACGGGGCTGCGGAACAGGATGACTGGACCGACCCGAAAGTGTGGAAGAAGGCCAACCCATCCCTTGGAATCACGGTAGGGATCGACAAAGTGAAGGCGGCCTGTGAATCGGCCAAAGAGACACCCAGCGAAGAGAATGTGTTCCGTCAGCTGCGGCTGAACCAATGGGTGAAGCAGTCTGTTCGGTGGATGCCTATGGACAAGTGGGATGCCTGTGCTTTCCCGGTGAGGGAGGAGGATCTGGAAGGACGGATCTGCTACGGCGGCCTGGACCTTTCCAGCACCACGGACATTACCGCCTTCGTGCTGGTGTTCCCTCCTTTGGACGACCAGGACAAGTACTGCATCCTGCCGTACTTCTGGCTGCCAGAAGAAACCCTGCCCCTTCGGGTAAAGCGGGACCATGTGATGTATGACATCTGGGCCCAGCAGGGATTCATCCAGACAACCGAAGGCAATGTCATCCACTACGGGTATATTGAAAAGTTCATCGAGAAGTTGGGTGAACGGTTCAATATCCAGGAAATCGCCTTTGACCGATGGGGCGCGGTACAGATGGTTCAGAACCTGGAGGGGATGGGCTTTACCGTAGTTCCCTTCGGACAGGGATTCAAGGACATGAGCCCTCCTACCAAGGAGCTTATGAAGCTCACGCTGGAGCAGCGAATTGCTCATGGAGGGCATCCAGTCCTTCGATGGATGATGGATAACATCTACATCCGGAGGGATCCGGCCGGAAACATCAAGGCGGATAAGGAAAAGTCCACGGAAAAGATAGACGGGGCCATTGCCACCATCATGGGCCTGGATCGGGCCATTCGGTGTGGGAACAATGCTCACGAAAGCGTCTACGATTCCCGGGGACTGCTTTTTGTATAGAGAAAAGCCCTGCTCGTTGTGAGTAGGGCTTACGTTTAGAAATTGATTTCGTTCGTGTTCCAGTAATAAATCATTTGTCAAGGCCGGGTTCAATTTGACCCATTTGGCCGGTTAAAAGTGACCCAATAAAACGGTAAATTCAATGTTTCTTCTGCCTTAGGGCCGGAAGTCCTTAAAGCCGGTTTTCCCAAGGCCGGGCTGGGGGACGGCCGGATTCAAGCCTACACGCAGACGATCTTTCAAGCGGTAGCTCTCACCTCTAATATTTATCACATGAGCATGGTACAGCAATCGGTCCAGGATAGCAGTCGCAATCACTGAATCGCTCATGAGTTCACCCCAGTCACTGAAATACTTGTTGCTGGTCATAATTATAGTACCCCGCTCATAGCGGGCGCAGACAATCTGGAACAGCAATTCTGCCTGCTGCCGGCTCAGCTGCATATAGCCAACTTCATCTATCACCAGGATATCTGGCCGGGCGTAAAATTTGCAGCGCCTGGACAGCAGTCCTTTTTCCCGTCGTTTTTCCAGATCTTCAATAAGATGGGCTAGCGTAATGAAGTATGCGGTTTTGCCGTGGTGCAGGGCTTCTACCGCAAACGCGGTGGCCAGATGCGTCTTGCCGACTCCCGGCGGTCCCAGCAGGATCAGATTTTCACCTCGTTCCACAAAAGCAAGTGTACGCAGTTCCTGGAGCTGTTTCGGATTCAGGCTGGGCTGGAACGAAAAATCGAATTCCTCCAGTGTCTTCACGGTCGGGATCCGTGCAGCTTTCATCCTTTTCCGGATGGCTTTCTCAGTTCGTTCCTTCTGCTGAAAGCTCAGGAGCTGGTCGAGAAACGAAATAAAAGTCGAGTCTTTTGCAGTGGCCGTTTCCAGAAGAGCATCCAGCTGGCAGGCTGCCTCCGGCATATTGAATTCAGCCAGGAGCTTCCTGGCATGCTCCACTTCAAGCATTGGATACCACCTCCATCAGCCTGTCGTAAAGGGCCAGAGGACGCTTTACCACATCTTCTTTCATCTGGATTCCTGCCGTTCGAGGGTAAGCAATGCCCTCCTTGGCCTCCAATCCGCTGTATTGCGCCTGTTGCGGAACATAATATCCCTTTACTTCAGAGAGCGGTATATCTGCTACAG
This sequence comes from Acidaminococcus hominis, assembly GCF_900291475.1. Taxonomy (GTDB): domain Bacteria; phylum Bacillota; class Negativicutes; order Acidaminococcales; family Acidaminococcaceae; genus Acidaminococcus; species Acidaminococcus hominis. The sequence continues at coordinate 153,633 of NZ_OLMM01000003.1, read as the reverse complement.
GAAGGTTATCTACGTATACCTGCACATGGTTCTGGTACAGCCGGACCTGGGCTTCTCTGCCGCTGTAGTGCCAATCCACACCATAGAGATGGCCGTCGAAGCTGACGAATCCATCCTTGGAAATCCGCCTGTCTTCCCAGCGGTAACGGTTGCGCAGCTCCTGGGGCGGGAGAGGGTTCAGATGCTCTGCAGTCAATTCCTGCAGAGGGATTTTCCCTGTAGTCCCATGCTTTTTGCCGTTCACATGCTGGCACCATTGAAGAGCCTGGCGGTTCAGGTCGTACAGATCGGTGAAACGTCTTCCGGGCAGGAAGTTTTCTTTGAGATAGCGGACAGAACGTTCTACCTTCCCTTTTGTCTGGGGCCGACGTACCTTGCAGGTGGAAGGCTTGAAGCCCATATCGGCACAGAAGCTTTCGAAAGCGGGAAGGAAGATAGTCTTCCCGGCCTCGTGCTTCAGGACAACTGTCTTCATGTTATCTGTCAGCACGACATCAGGGACTCCGCCAAAATATTCAAAAGCGTTCAGGATGCAGCGTTCCAGGCTTTTGAGGTCACAACGTTTTGTGAATTCCACGTATCGGGTCCGAGAGTATCCCAGAGTCATGACGAAAGCTGGAACTTTGTGGAATTCGCCATCTGTGCCCAAATACTGGCAGATTCCCCAATCCATCTGGGCCTGCTTTCCAGGTCTGGTTTCATACCGTGGCACAGCCGGGATGGCCTTTGGCGGACGAAAAACGTGGACATAATCCTTGATGATGGTCTTCCCACCGGTGTAACCCATCTGTTGCAAGGTCTCCAGGATGACGACGCAGTTGAATATGCCATCGTGCATCATCTGGTTGACCTGCGGCTTAAAGGGATCCAGAATGGAACCGCGCTTATGAGGTGGCTCCGGCAGAGTACCTACTTGCATATACTTCTTGGCCGTGTTCTTGGAAATATTCTGCTCTTTACCGATAGCATATGCGCTCTTGCCTTTTCTTGCACTATCGCGTATTATCATAATAAGCCCACTTCCTATCATTTTGGACTACCCCCTAACAAGTTTGCTCACTTATTATGGTAATCCATTTTGGTATGAGGTGGGTCATTTTTTTCCGGCCCTTTGGGTCAATTATAGTCCGGCCTTAACANTTATCATAATAAGCCCACTTCCTATCATTTTGGACTACCCCCTAACAAGTTTGCTCACTTATTATGGTAATCCATTTTGGTATGAGGTGGGTCATTTTTTTCCGGCCCTTTGGGTCAATTATAGTCCGGCCTTAACAAAAGCTCCTTTCCTGTCGAATGTGTCGAATGAGGGACAGTGTTGAGCCCTTACAAAAATTGAATTATGACATGGCGACGGTGATTATGGTCTGTCTGGGAGAAACGGAACGAAGGGAGAAGGACATTCTCCGGTTATTGGGAGTCCTGTTATCTCCGGAAACCCGTCCCGGTACGAAGAAAAAGATCCTGGAACAGGAATATGGGATCCCCATGACGGTGGAGATGGAGAAGGAGGCGGAAACTATGTGCGGTTATGGCAGAGGCCTTGCCAGGAAATATGCGGAAAAAGGTAGAGCAGAGGGTTTGGAACAAGGTCTGCAACAAGGTCTTGCGGAAGGCCGCAACGAAGGCATCCAGCAGGAACGCAACAGCAACATCCTCGGCATGCTGCGGGAAAAGATCCCTATGGAGACCATCGCCCGCATTACGAAAGTATCGGTGGAGCAGATCCGGGAACTGGGAAAATTGAATGGAGTGTTGTAAAGGACAAGCAGGGCTGCGGCCCTGCTTTCTTTATGCAGCTTGCGATTGCGGGCCAACCAGAAGGACGGCCCCTACGGCGTTGGAGGTCACCCCAAGTAAGATAACAGTCGTACAGTAGATCTTATCCTTTCCTTTTCTTAGGCTGCACTAAATTATTTTATTTAATCTCTTTATCCTATCCTAACCTGCGTCACCCAAAGCGACATACCAGAAAGCCGCCCAAGTGGCATACCCATTGACACCCTGCCTGCCATCCCGTTTGGCATACCGTTTTGTCATCCGGAATGACATACCAGCCTGTCAGCCAGTCATTCGCCGATCAGAAAGGGATTTCTTCCTCCTCCCACTGGTTCCTTATCTGTGCTTCCATTTTCCTTTCCAATGGTTTTTTCGGTGGGCGGTCCGGCAGCTCATATTCCTCGATGAGTTCCCAGGTTTTGGCATCCGACTCGTACACCTGGTTCTTTTCCGTGTATATCGTCGCCCGGTAGCGGTCAGCCCGGATGTGATTGTGCAGTTTCCAGTGCCGGATCAGTCCCACACCGCTGGAGAATATATAAAGGTATCGCTGCTTCACCAGTTCATTCAGATCCCGTTTGGAGGTCCGGGTAATCATGGCCACGGCCTGGGGATTGGCAATGAAGCCATCGTCATCCGCATCCATTACCAGGTGGATGTACAGGAACTGGGACTTGATGGGCAGCTTCATGAAATGGGAACTGCAGATGATATCTCTGGTCAGCATACGGCGTTGTGTCATAATCAAATACTCCTTTCGTTGATAGGGAATACCCAAAAAAGGGCATAAAAAAGCCAGGGGCTGCGGCTCCTGGTTTTCATTGAAACGGTTTCAGAAAATAAAAAACAGGATCCCAATCGCGCTGATACCCAAAAGGGTGCAGAGACAGCCTGTGCACAGGGAAGCGTTCAACTTCCTTACACAGGTTACAGTGGGCGATAGGAATCCTCGAAATGGTTGTACTTGAAGCGGGTAAAGGTGGAATGCAGAATGGAAGCAGCCACACGGGAAACATGCAGCCAGGGACGATGGTCCCGGGAGTTGATGGGCAACAAGGGTATCACTCCAATGCTAGGAATTTTTCAGTAGTTTGTAATAAGAAATATCCGATAAGAAAATTATATCAAAAAATTAGAAAAGTCAACAGAAATTGTAATATATTTAACAGTTGAAACGTATCATTCACCGTTTCTCCGTAGGGTCTACCCGTAAGGGGAGACCGTTCCCAGGTATCAGACCGCGACGGCGGGCGCAGCGCCGCGGCGCCCCTACGATAGAACACCCAACCATCGATGCAGGCATATCATCGTAGGGGTTCATCCGTTGATGAGCCCGCCCCCGAAGGTCGGATGTGTGACCGTAACGCCGGTCGACTCCGACCGTAAGCTAAATATCGTAGGGGTCGATCGTCCTGATCGACCCGCCTGCGCCGAATATATGGACCTAACTCATCTAATTGATTGAATTCAATCCCGCCGTATTCAGCACCAATTTATGAAATATAAATCGCAAAAACGAATTTAACACGCAAAATTTTAAGTTTAATTTCAAAATCTTACTTTTTGTGATATACTACAGGTAACAAAAGGAGTAAAGAGTGGTGAGGGGCTATGTTATTACAATTTAGTGTTTCCAATTACAGATCCTTTAAAAACGAGGCGGTCCTTTCTATGGAAGCGTCCAAGGATCATCAGCATGAAGAGCATGTCTATGTCTCTGGGAAGAATCGTGTGTTGCAGAATGCCTGTATTTTTGGGGCTAATGCGTCCGGCAAAACGAACCTTTTACGGGCAATGGATACTGCTATCCATCTGGTACGACAATCCAATAATCGTCAGGTGGGAGAACCTTTGATTGCAATTGAACCTTTTTTATTCTCAAAAACAACACAAGATCAACCATCTTCTTTTGAATTTGTATTTTTGCAAAATGGAATGAAATATGTCTATGGCTTTTCCGCTACTAGAGAACGCATTGTAAAAGAGTATCTCTATCATTATCGCACAAGTAGGGCAGCGGTTATCTTTGAACGTATTTATGATTCTGAAAAGAAAAAAGATCAATACCATTTTACTAATTCTGAAACTCGTAAGGAACTGAAACCTCTCATTGAAAAAAATACTGATAATAAATTATTTTTAGCAACTGCTACATCCTGGAACAGTAAATGGACTAAAGATCCATGTTTATGGTTCAATCGTATTAATATCTATGACTCTACTGATTACAATCGCTTATTACATGAAGATGGTCCCATTTTTGAAGAAAAAGAAGGCGTTTTAGAACTGCATAAGTTCATTCGTAAAATATTAAAAGAAGCGGATATTAACGTTTCTGACTACGAATTTAAAAGTAAAGATATTGATACGCTGGAAATATTAAAGAAATTACCACCTCATGTGCGAGCAGCCTTGTCTCAGGAACCATTGCCTCAAGTGAGTAAATCCTATGAAATTAATATGATCCACCAAATTCAAAATCCTGATGGCAGTGTAAAAGAATACAAACTCCCATCCTTTGAAGAATCTCAAGGGACGCAGCGCCTTTTCGTCATGAGTCCTTTGCTGAAAAAGGCTTTTGATGAGGGGAATATTCTCTGCTTCGATGAATTCGATGCCAGTTTACATACTATGCTGGTTATTTATTTGATTAAACTCTTTAATGATCCAGAAATTAATAAAAACCACGCACAATTAATTATAACAACGCAAACAACGGATCTTCTGTCCTTGAAAATCACCAGAAGAGATGAAATCTATTTTGCAGATAAAAATCAAAAGACAGGGGAATCGGAATTATATTCTCTGGATGAATTTGCTGTGCGTAATAAGGCAGATGTACGCAACGGCTATTACCTGGGAAGATATGGGGCTGTTCCGGAAATTGGGGATGGTGAAATCTTTTGGTAAGAGGATATCGTAAGAAAAATAGAAACTCAGAGAAACGGGCAACAAAACATACGCTTCTCATTGGTGCAGAAGGCAACAATAAAACAGAAACAACTTATTTTCAGAACTTTACAGGAGATAAGGTTACTGTAAGAACGATTGAGGGGAATGACACATCACCGATTCAATTGTTAGCTAATTTGGAGCAAGCCATAACTGAACATGATTTACAACCTGGTGATCTGGCCGTTTGTCTTGTAGATGCTGATTTCAATCCTTCAAAAGATACTCAACTAAAAGCAGCAGATTTGGAAGTTAAAAAGGCAAAGAGAGCAGCGAATAAAAAAGGCGTTAATATCATGTTGATTGTTTCCAATCCTTGTTTTGAAAAGTGGTTTTTATGCCACTTTTCTGCATCGACCCGAAACTATAATTCCAGCAAGGAAATCTTGGACGAGCTCAAAAAGTATTTTAAAGGATATAGCAAAAGCCAAGACGTTTATAAAGAATATTTGCAAGGCAAAACAGCCATCGCAGTTAAAAATGCCAAGATATTGGAGCAACATTGCTTGGACTCCGGCTTACGCCCACATACTGTTTCTTTTACCCCTAGTACGGAAGTGTATAAGGTGTTCGAGGAGTTTCTCTTTAAATATTTAAAGGAAAAAGAAAAAATATGAAAAGGAAGGGATATCTATGGATCAGAGAAAAATTGTTTCAATTTTGAAAAAACACGATGTAGATCAACTCTTTCATGCAGATACTGTGCTTACAAGCCTATCCTTCCTTCAAGCAAAAGGCATTTGTTCAAGACAATACCTTGACTCTTTGTCATTGAATAAGACTGATCAATATACAGATGAAACAGACAAAAGCTTTGATGTCTATGATGATTTGTTTTTTGATTCTGTCGATATTCATAAGCGCGCTCATAATAGAAATAAATATGGGCCTGTAACGTTTGTCTTTGATCTAAAGATGCTTCTTAATCAGGAACTGAAAAATAAAATCTTTATAACAAAAAGCAATGCAGCATATTGGAAAAAAGGGATGAGGCCAGAACAACGTTATTTCTTGACTGTAGAAGATTTAGCACAAGGATTTGTAAAGGGTAATTTTGGTCAAAACATTACCTTTCATCACGTTCCTTTTCAGGATTTTAGTGCTTTACAGTATATTATTTTGGAACGGTTACCCGCTCAGCATACAAATTTATTTGAAGATGCATATCATGAAATTAGAAATAAACTAAGAGAGTTAGGGTACTCCATTCCCTTAGTAATTAGAAAATGTGATGATGATTGCAAATGCTTTAATGAATACAACAAAATGTCTTACGATAAATTGCTGAAGTATTTTAAAACGAAAGGAGATCAATAACATGGAATCCTATGCCGTCTCAGATGATTCTCAGTTCTTTGCCTATAGTGGCACGTTTGTCAAGACCAAAATCGATGAATTTCTAAATGTATCAGGCAGCAGACATTGCAGCATTGAGCAGCAGTGCCGGGAAGTAGCGCTCTGCTGGCGGGACGTTCCCGATGGCTGAGTGGCAGCGCNGTATAGTGGCACGTTTGTCAAGACCAAAATCGATGAATTTCTAAATGTATCAGGCAGCAGACATTGCAGCATTGAGCAGCAGTGCCGGGAAGTAGCGCTCTGCTGGCGGGACGTTCCCGATGGCTGAGTGGCAGCGCTGGAAGTTATACACGTTGATGTAGTTGCGGATGGCCTTGCGAGCCTCCCGGATGTTGCGGTACTGCGTGAGATAGGCTTCCTCATACTTGAATGTCCGGAACCACCGCTCAATCTTGATGTTGTCGGCCCAGCGGCTCTTGCCATCCATGCTCTGGCGGATCTTGTGTTCCTTGAGGAAAGCCTTGTACTCCTTGCTGGTGAACTGGCATCCTTGGTCGGAGTTGAGAATCTGCGGCTTTGCTATACGGAGCGCCTTCCTTACGGCGGCAATGACCATCCGGGTGTCCAGGGTATCGTCCACCTCCCAGCCAACAATGCAGCNGTACTCCTTGCTGGTGAACTGGCATCCTTGGTCGGAGTTGAGAATCTGCGGCTTTGCTATACGGAGCGCCTTCCTTACGGCGGCAATGACCATCCGGGTGTCCAGGGTATCGTCCACCTCCCAGCCAACAATGCAGCGGCTGTACCAGTCGATGATGGCTGTCAGATAAACGAAACCGTGCTCCAGGGGAATGTAGGTGATGTCGATGGACCATGCCTGGTTAGGCTGCTGAATATCCACATGCTTCAGCAGGTAGGGCATCACCTGCGCTTGTTGCTGCCGCTTGGAAAGGTTCATCTTCGGATAGATGACGTCGATGCCCATCTCGCGCATATAGCGAGCTGTCTTGCGTCGTCCGGCCTGATGCCCGAGGCGCTGCAGCTGCGAGGCCAGCTGCCTTGCGCCCCAGGCAGGATTGTCCGTGTGGAAACGATCGATGATGCGCTTGCATTCCAGCTCTTCATCTGATGGAGTGTTCTCTTTGGGGTGGTAGTATTGGCTTGTGCGGTTGACGCCGAGCAGCTTTGCTGCTTTCCGAAGGGAAAGCTCCTTGCACTCACTCCTCGAAAGGTTTTGGAGAATACTGTTTCTCGTAGTCCGGTCCAAGAATTTCCTCAGATTTTTTTTTCAACCAATCCACCTGCATGGTGAGTTGGCCAACTTTGCGGGCATAGGAGGCTTTCTCCTTCCGCTCGGTCTCGAGTTTTTGATTGAGGTTGTCCTCTCTGGAATCATCGAATATGATGCTTGCCTTGCTGAGAAACTCGTTCTTCCAGTTCCGCAAGAGGTTCGGCAGGATTTCGTTCTCAGCCGCCAGCGTGTTGAGGTCTTTCTCACCCTTGAGCAGCTCGATGACGAGATCGGATTTGAATTTCGACGTGAAATGACGGCGCGTGCGTGACATGATGATTATCTCCTTTTTCATTGATCGCCTCCAGTATACCACGAGATTCACATTAAGAAATAGTTTCGAAGTTGTCTTAATTCATAGTTCCATTATAGCCAGCCGAATCCATCCGGAAAAAGATTATCCTGAAGATATAATAATTTCTCGAGCCCCTTTTCAGCGTGACCGGGACCGTATTATCCATTCCAGAGCATTTCGAAGAATGATGCACAAGACCCAGGTGTTCAATGCCAATAAAGGGGATCATTATAGGAATCGTTTAACTCATACTTTGGAAGTCTCTCAGATTGCGAGATCCATTGGAAAATACCTGGGTTTACATGATGAACTGGTTGAAGCAATTGCGTTGGGTCATGATTTGGGGCATACGCCTTTCGGTCATATTGGTGAGAGAACCTTGGATGAGATTTTGGTAAACGGGATTCCAGGTGAAGTTCGTGCTCTTCACCAAAATTTCAAACATAATTTCCAGTCAGTACGTGTGGTGGATAAGATAGAGACGCGTTGTAATGATTATTTGGGAATCAATCTGACTTTGGCAACTCGAGAAGGTATTTTAAAACATACGAAAGTCAAAGATAAAGAAGGCAATTACTATAGATACCCAGATTTGGATTTGCAACATATCAACTTGGATGAGCCTTCTTTTACCTTGGAAGGGCAAGTCGTTGGAATCGCAGATGAAATTGCGCAGTGTACTCACGATTTGGAAGATGGGGTAAGAAGCAAAGCCATTGATTTTATGGAACTGACGCAGCAATCTCTGGTCAAAAAAGGAATGGAAGCTTATGGCGTCCAGTTGAATTCTAATTCCAAAATGCCAGACTATGATACTCGCAACTTGATTATTAAACATTTGGTCGGCTTTTTGATCAATGATGTTTGTAGAAATTCAAAGGAAAATATTGAAAAATATGTTGATAAGATGAACCTAGAAAAAGTGAACGACTATATATTTAAAGAGCAGTGTATAGATTTCTCCGATGAAATTGAACCTTTGGTTAAATCCCTAAAGTCTTGGATGAATGAGAAAATCTTATATTCTGAAGAAGTGAGTATATCTGATTCCAAGTCTGAATATCTGATTAAGCAGCTATTTAAAGCCTTTTACAAGCACCCGTTACAGCTGCCGGATTATATGCTCCTGAAATACTGCAACACCAAGGGGATTACATTTTCAAGAGTGGATATCAGTAAAAAAGTAATTGAGCTGCAACAGGATGATGTCTTCGTTAGGATGATTGCGGATCATATTGGTGGAATGACGGATCAGTTCGCTTCCAGGACGTATAAGAAGCTTTACTATCCGGATTATATTTAAAATTCTAATTGTTTGTGTTAAAACAGTTAGGTCCAGAGGATTCCCTTTATTTCTAATACTCCCTCCTCATTTATTTATCTATTTACTCAACCCAGATAGCTATCTTGTGAAAAAAGATGTGCCCAATCTCTCAGAATAATGCGCCTTTCCCCATCCACCCTAATCCTTATTGCCTTTTACTGTCACGGAACGTATAATAGAAATTATACGGTGAAGGAGTAGACCTCCGTATTCTCTGTTGTTTTGCCAGCTATTGCCAGGCAATCGGAGAAAATCGTACAATACTGCAGGCTTTGGAGGAGTAGGACTTGGAAAACAAGCAATATGACCTTTCTTTTATCATTCTCACGTGGAATTCTGAGAAGTATATTGAAGATTGCCTGCAATCGATTGATACGATTACTACCCTTCGGACCCAGATCTATGTCATCGACAATGGGTCCCGGGATCATACGCTTTCCGTATTGGAACAGATGAAAAACAAATTGGCCCATACTCGGCTTGAAATCATTCCTTTATCCAGTAACCAAGGGACGACCATCAGCCGGAATATGGGCTTAAAAAAGGCCTGCGGCAATTCGAAGTATATTTGTGTGCTGGATTCTGACACCATTGTCAATGAAGCAGCCATGGTCCAGTTGGTCAAAATCCTTGCCGCAGATCATACCATTGGGATTGTCGGACCTGTCCTGAAGGGACTGGATGGCAGCATCCAGAATTCCGGACGGGCAATCCCTACGCTTTCATTGAAACTGATGAAAGTCATGCCCTGCAAGGGCTTGCGTGAAAAGGGCGCCCAAAAGGAACAGATACCGAAGCTCCAGGCTGTGACCGATGTTGGATATCTGATGTCGGCCTGCTGGGTAATGCCTTCCAGCCTGGTGGAAAAGATTGGCCTTTTGGATGAGAATATTTTTTACGCTCCCGAAGATGTGGAATACTGCATGCGTGCCTGGCAGCATGGGTACCGGGTGTGCTATGCGAAAGATGTTTCCATCATCCATGTGTGGCAGCGGCTTTCGAGAAAGAAGCTTTTCAGCAAACACAACTGGGAGCATCTGAAGGGATTGTTTTATCTCTTCCATCGCTATCATTGTTTTTTTGATAAACCGAATTACATTCACTATAAAAGTCAAGGAGAACAGGAATGAAAGTGTTTTTTGTGAACCCGCCGTTCAAAGCAGAATATGGTAAATTTTCCCGGGAAAACCGCAGTCCGGCTCTGACCCGCAGCGGGACGCTGTATTATCCTCTGTGGCTGATCTATGCAGCTGCTGTATGCCAGAAGAATGGGTTCGATGTAGAATTCCTGGATGCTCCGGCGACTCCATTGAATAACGACCAATCCATGGATTTCATCCGCAAACATGGGGAAGGCACGAAATTATTCGTTTTTGAAACCAGCACGCCGTCCCTGTATAGTGACGTAAAATTCATTGAACAGGTGAAAAAAGAATATCCGGATTCAGTGACCCTCCTGGTAGGAACCCACCCGTCTGCTCTGCCGGAAGAAACCCTGGGGCTCAGCACCAGCATTGATGCCATCTGCCGACATGAATTCGACTATATCGTGCGCGATGTGGCCAAGAGCATTCGGGATGGCAAAGATTACAAAGCTGTCCTGGGTCTGACTTATCGGGATGCTGATGGGAAAATCAAATCCAATCCAGATATGCCCTATATTGAGGATTTGGATGAAATCCCCTTTGCTTCCCGTTTCATTAAAGAATATCTGAACTATAAGGATTATTTCTTCGGGGCTTCCTATTACCCTGAAATCCAGATCTTTACCGGCAGGGGGTGCATGGCACACTGTAACTTCTGTGTGTATCCACAAACTCTGCATGGTCACAAATATCGTCTGCGCTCTCCGCAAAATGTGGTTGATGAATTCCAGTATATCGCCGACAACTTCCCTGATGTGAAAGAAATCGTTATTGAAGATGATACGTTTACCGGTAACATCCAGCGGGTACGGGATATCTGCCAGCTCTTGATTGATAAGGGCCTTTCCAAACGGATGACCTGGCTCTGCAATGCCCGGGTAAACCTGGATTATGACACCATGGTTATCATGAAAAAGGCCGGCTGCCGTCTGATCATCCCCGGTATTGAAAGCGGGAGCAACCAAATCCTTAAGAATATCAAAAAAGGGACCAATCTGGATTTGATCCGCAAATACATCAAGAACGCCAAAAAAGCGGGACTACTGGTCCATGCCTGCTATATGGTAGGGAATCAGGGCGAGACCAAAGAAACCATGCAGGAAACCCTAAAATTAGCCTTTGAATTGAATACAGATACCATGCAGTTCTATCCGCTGCTGCCGTTCCCGGGGACCGAAGCCTATGCCTGGGCCAAGAAGAATGGCTATATCAACGGGAAATACGATGAATACGTGAAAGAAGACGGGACCATCAACTGTGTGCTGAATCTTCCCGGTATCAGTGGGGAAGAGATGGTTAAATTCTGCGATGATGCCCGTAAAAAATACTACCTGCGGCCTCAATATATCATGCATCGGCTGTGGATGGGATTGAAGGATCCCCGGGATTTGAAACGGTCGTTGAAAGCATTTTTGAAAATCAAGAAGTTTTTGTTTAAATAAAATGGATGAGATGAAGAAGTTACCGAAAGTCACCATAGCGATGGCTGTCTATAAACCGAATTTGGATTTTTTTCGGCAGCAGCTGGAGTCCATCAATAAGCAGGATTATGGGAACGTAAGCCTGCTCATTTGGAATGACAGTTCCCAAGATTTCCAATGTGAAGAGATTGTTTCTCAATACATCACCAAAATTCCCTATAGAATTTTGGATAATGGGCACAACAATGGGGTAACCCAGGCTTTTGCCCATTTGACAGAAGCAGCTGAGGGAAAATACATTGCTTACTGCGACCAGGATGATATCTGGCTGAAAAACAAAATTTCGACTACGGTCGCCTTTATGGAAGACCACCCGGAATGTTCCTGCTGTCATTGTGAATGTCAGTTGATTGATGAGCATAATGACGTTGTAAAAAATAAGATTTATCCAGCAGCATTAGATATAATTAATGATATTACCTACCAAAAGAAATCTTTCTTTGTGAAATCCTGGGGTATTGGTTGTGCGATGCTAATGCCTTGTAATATTGCAAAAGCAGCACTCCCATTTCCTAACATGGTATTTCATGATCAATGGCTAGAGATGTTTGCCTTAACAAGTGGAAAGTTTTATTACATCCCTGATTTACTGTTAAAACATCGTGTTCATAGTACTAATAACAGCCAAACGTTACATGGTGTAAAAACAAAAGAAGATTATTATAAATTGAAGTTAAAAAAAGAAGAAAAACTTTTTTCTTTTTTGCAATCACGATTATCATATTGGCAAGAGTATAAAAAAGAAGAGCAATGGATTAAAGCTAGAATTAAATTTGCTGAAGAACCGAGCCTTCGTACTTTTTTTGAGTTGTTATCTTGGGTATATATTCGACCTGGCGTAACTTTGTTTGAGTTAATAATGCCATTTATACCAGATGCAATTTTTATTAACGTTTTAAAATTAATAAGAGAAGAAGTACGTAAATTTGGTATTAGATGAAAGTTATTGCTTGCTTTATATGTCTTTTGGCATTGGAATGTCAGTGTAATGTTAAGGGGATTTTATGAAAAAACTAGAAGATAGAGTACTTGTATTACTTTCAACATACAATGGCAGCAAATATTTATGTGATCTTTTAGATAGTGTCTTTCATCAAACTGATGTTGAAATCTTTTGTTTAGTTCGAGATGATGGATCAACCGATAATACAAAAAAAATACTAAAAGAATACTCGCGAAGATATAAAAACATATCGATAATAGAAGGAAAAAATATTGGTGTAATGGCTAGCTTTAATGAGCTAATTAGTAATCCTTTAACAAAGCAATTTAAATGGTTGGCTTTTTGTGATCAAGACGATGTCTGGTTACCTGAGAAGCTGAACGTTGCATTAAAAAGGTTAAATGCTTTATCTAATCAAGAATGTCCATTATTATATTGTAGCAATACGATTTTAGTTGATGAGCATTTAAAAAAAATTGGAATGTTTTATTATAAACCCTTTGAATTTAACAAGCATACGGCTATTGTTCGAAACATTGCTACTGGATGTACTGAAGTATTCAATCAAGCTGCTGCTGAAGCTTATAGAACAGGAATTGGGAGATTTAATGAATTACATGATTACTGGATGTACTTAGTCTGTATTTTTATGGGCAATGTGATTTATGATTTTAATTCTCATATTTTGTATCGACAACATAATGGTAATGTAGTGGGAATGAAACCGCATAAAAACGTAAAACAAGCTATTAAAAACCTTTTTTCTCATGAACGCGGAAATCGCGTTCGAACTCTGAAAAATTTTAGCGAGATTTATCATAGTAAGCTTTCCGCAAAGGATCTATCGCTGATATCTTCATTGATTAATTATAATTATTCGTTGTATAGGCGTTTATCTATCGTGTTTAATCCTAAATTACATGGAATTACATTCTCTGAAACAATTGGGTTTAAAATTAGGGCTTTACTAGGTCGATTGTACTAATCATATATAGAATTTCTAGATGATACAGAAATACTGTATGGTATATAAGTCTTATTTTAATGAGAATCTGTAAAATTAGATCCTTTTAAATTTCTGGGATTCTTATTGATGGAATTAATCTTTATAATCATACTCAGACTTTATGATTGATTACAAAGGGGCATATATGAATAAACGTATACTTTATATAATGAACGTTGATTGGGATTGGATTAAACAGCGGCCTCAATTTTTAGCAGAGGAATTAAGTAAAGAATTTAGTGTTGATGTTGTCCAACCTATTAATTATAGGCGGCATAATTTAGTTAAAGATCACAATAGAAAATTAAAACTGCATTATTGGTTTCAACTTCCGTTTGGAAGATTTAGCATTATTCGTAAAATAAACAAAGTGTTAATGTGGGTTTATTTTAAATTCTTCATTGATATAAAACAATATGAAGTAGTTTGGCTAACAACGCCAATTTATTATCCTGCAATTCAATCGTTAATTTCTTTGAATCAGAAAGTAATCTATGATTGTATGGATGATAATGCTGTTTTCCCAGGACTTCCTAGTGCATTGGAATTTTGTACTAGCGAAAAACAGCTAGTTAGCAGGGCAGATCATCTATTTTTTAGCTCAAATTATTTAATGGACGTCATATTAAAACGTTATCAAATTTGCGATATAGAAAAGGCCACAATAGTTAATAACGCATTAATTCCTGGTATGGTAGCATGCGAAGAACCAAAAGAGGAAAACATAAAATCAATGGATCATACTATCCATATTACCTATATTGGGACTATCGCAAGTTGGTTAGATTTTAAACTTTTAGAAAAGAGTTTAAATAAGTTTCCCAATATACAATTTGAACTATATGGACCTATTGAGAAGGGAGTTGAGTATAACCATTCACGAGTAGTTTGTCATGGTCCCATTCCGCATAATGATGTTATTAAGGTTATGCAAGAAAGCGATGCGCTTATTATGCCTTTTCAATTAATTCCTCTCGTGATGTCAGTAAATCCGGTAAAATTATATGAGTATATTTCTAGTATGAAGCCAATAATTTGTGTTTCATATAAAGAAACACAAGCATTTGAAAAATTTGTATATTCATATCATAATGATGATGAATGTTTGGCTCTTATTAACGATTTAGTTAACGGAAAGCTAAAATTTAAGAGTACAAGAGAAGAAGTCAATAAATTTTTAACCGAAAACACTTGGGATACGCGGGGAAAAGAAGTACGAAATATTTTATTAGCTTTGTAAGCCGCTTAATATGAAAGGTTATAATATGAATAAATTATTAACTATATCAATTGCTGCCTATAATGTTGAGAACACCATTGAAGAATGCTTGAATTCTTTCTTACCATGTCAACATTTTGATTTGCTTGAGCTTTTGGTGATTAATGATGGATCTCATGATCGGACTGCAGAAATTGTAGGAGAATTTGAAAAAAAATATCCGGAAAACATCAAACTGGTAAATAAAAAAAATGGAGGACATGGATCAACTTTAAATAAATCATTAGAATTAGCATCAGGAAAATTTTATAAAGTTATTGATGGTGATGACTGGGTGAATGCAAAAGAGTTAGATAAACTTATAGATTGTTTATTGACTACTCAAGCAGATTTAATTATTAATGATTATGTTGAAGTGTATCCTGATCATACACGACTTGTGTCCCATCGTAGTTTGTACCAAAACGATTTTGTATATTCATTTGATACGATTTTTCCAGATGGTAATTTTAATGGAAATCTATTTGCAATGCATGCAACTACGATATTGACACAACGGTTAAGAGATGTAGATATGAAAATTCAGGAACATTGTTTTTATGCAGATACTGAATTTATGTATTATGTTGGTCTGGCAGCTAGAACAGTACAATTTAATGTTAGCTGCGCATATCAATATCGATTAGGGGTGGCTGGGCAAAGCGTTAGTGCTGAAGGTATTTATAAGCATATTGAGGACCTTCTGAAAATTGAATATCGTTTAATTCAATTATACAACAATGATATATTGCAAATTCATAGTAGAGTAAAAAAACATTATCTTTTTGCAATTATTGATACTAGGTATCTATTAATTTTCGATTATTTTATTCGTATTATTCAGCAAGACAGCAAAGATTACCTTTTTATTGATTTTTTACGAAAAGTACAGACAGAGTATCCAGAAATTACACGTAGGTTTTATTTGCCTTTAAAATATCGTCTAGTAAAAGTATACCCGTCAGTTTTTATAAAGAGAATGAGATTCTTAGAACATACGCAAATATTTATGTTATTGCGTAGAGTAAAAAATAAATTTTGCTAAAGCATAGATGATAAATATATTTTATAGAAACATATAGGTTCATACTTCAAGTGAACATTATACTCTATTCAATGTTGGAGTGATGTGCATGGTAAAATCAAAATTAGAGATGAGAAATATATATATAATTGAATGCTTTATGCTAGGCTTAGCTACATTTTTGTTACCATTTCATATTGGGCATAGATTTTTAGCTGTTCCTTTTATTGGTACAATGGGGTCAAAGCTATCTATATATCCAATATTGTTGGGTATATGCTTATTTATATATCAAATTTTTAAGCAAAGAAGATTAGCTGTTCCAAAGATGTGTATATTGTTTTTCATATTGTTTCTGTTATGGAAGCTAATTGCATTATTGCATGGACTTATAATTTTCCCTAGGTGGCAGGAGATTTCTGCGGATCAATTTTCTAAACTTAAATCTTTAATTATAATTTTAAAAGGAAGGGGATTTTATATAGATGAAATATTAATAGGGCGTATTTGGTGGTCTATTAAACTTGTACTGAAGCATTTATTGGAATACGGGTTAACTTATGGATGCGTTCTATGGGTAATCTCATTATTTTATCAAGAGCGCAAGACACCATTTCGCTTCTTTTGTTTGGGGATTTTAAGTAGTTCAATTATTTGCTCGTTGTATTCTATAATTGAATTTGTTTATTTATTTGGGAATTTTGATGCAATGAGAATATTGACGTTAATAAATCCATTTATTTATGATGTCGGAATTAATCATGGATGGTGGCCACCTTTATTATGGGGGAACCGTGTTAGATCAGTTTTTGCAGAACCTGCTTATATGGCTCTTTTCTTGACAGTATCAATTCCTATTCTGTATTTTCAAATTCAAAAATCAACACATAATAACTGGATATGGAAAATATTACTTGCTATTCAAATATTTATGATGTGGGGAACAAACAGTAAGACAGCTATGGGAATTATGATAGCAGAAGGATTCGCTGCCTTTCTTTTTCTCATTCTACGGAGAAAAAAATTTCAAACAAAACAAGTTTCTTATCCTGTTATTGCGTTATTACTTTTATGTATAGTTGGGATGGGATTAAATCATATTTTTCAACATCGCTACGCTATTGATTATGAATTGTTATCTATAGGTTCAGATGATAGCATAGCTATTAAAGTAACTAATAAAAGTATGACTTATTGGGATGAACGAAAACAATTAGCCCTTACTGGAGCTTGGTTTACAGATGATTGGCAAGGAGAATCTGGGAGAACTGAGGTATTGTTGGGAAAAAGTTTGCGCCCAGGACAAAGCTGTCAAGTCCAAATGAAACTTCCCGAACCTATCAGTAAAATGGTTTATCCCAATATTGTTATTGAACTTGTAACAATAGATTCTTCAGGAAAGAAGACAAGGCTCGGAGGGGAAGGCGCAGGGAAATTTACATTAAAATGGGATGAGGACCATTGGTTAGATAAAGGGGAATCAAAGCCTAAGGATAACAAGATGACAGCACTAAGTTCAAAATCAGAAGGCAGTAATCAACAACGCTATGGCCTAATGCATGTCGAAACTTTAATGGGTTTAGATCATTGGTTGTTTGGTGTAGGCGGACAGGAATTGAAACAAGCTTATTTTTCTTTTTATGTTCCAGATTGGCTACTCAAAAATGATGAAGTAAAATTATGGATGAAATTCCAAAAGGAAAAAGGCTTTTTAAATTCCGGTTTTCCCATCATCAGCGATTATACCCACCAATTTGCCAGTTATGGACTTCCAGGATTTCTTCTATACTTGATGCCATCTTTCTACGGCCTTTATCTTTTGATTATGAAGCGTAAAATATGGTTGCAGGCAAAATCTATTGAATATTTACGGATTGCAGCTCTCAGCATCAGTTATTTTGGATTGATGGTGTCGTTCATTGGTGGTAATTCGACTCAGCTTTATATCTATTGGCTGTTGCTGGGTGTCCTGCTTGGGTATCTTGGTACAATCAATGAAGAATTGCCTAAAGAAAAGATAAGCTAAAACAAGACCTCGGATTATGTCCGAGGTCTCTTTATTTTGGCTTTTATCTTGTTCAGTGCAAAAAATAGCATGGGGTCATGTCTTATCAATAATGCCAATGTATAAAGCAGGATGCCAGCAGGAACAATGAGGATAGTATGCATGAACGAGGGAGAAAGTAATTTGTCCAGAAAATGAAGAGTGACAAACATCGATAGGCCGGCAATCAGATAATTTTTTGTTTGCAGAAGAATTTGAGACAATGGGAAAATATCCCGGACAATATAAAATTGAGCAAGAGTAACGACCATTTCTGCTATCAGGGATGCTACTGCTGCTCCAATCGCCCCATAGCGTGGAATCATCAATGCGTTTAAGGTAAAGTTCGTTGCGGATCCACAGACCACGGATAGTGTCAGTTTATTTTGCTGCCCGGTGGGAACCAGATATTGGATACCTGTCACATTGCTGAGTCCGATGGCAATGACCAGGCCACTGAGAATCTGCATCAGGGGAATGACTTTTTCGTAGCCGGGGCCGAAAAACCAGGGAACGAAGTTGCTGCTGACCGCAATGAAACCAAAGAACATGGGGAGTGTCAGAAACCATACAAATCGATAGGAACGCATCATATTGGTCTTGATGGTCTCGTACTCTTTGTGGGCGTAGGCATAGGCAATGCGGGGCAGCATGACGGTACCCAGGGAGGTAACTACGGTCAGGGACATTTTAACCACTTTTTCCGCCTGTTCATAGTATCCATTTTCCAGGGGAGAGCCCGTAATAACCCCAATCATGGTCTTATCCAGGACCGTATAAATCTGGATAGCAATCTGGGGAAGGAACATCTGCAGGATAGTAGTAAAGTTTCGGAAGGGATGGATTTCCCGGCGGGGAACATGGACCAGGTATTTGGGCAGGTAAAGCCAGATGGAGAGACCGGAAACGATGTTCATCAGCCCTAAAAGGGCCACATACTTATTCAAATCGGAGGGTTGATGGATCAGTGCGAAAATCAGGATGATGCTGGCTAGTTTGATAATGAAATTTCTAAAAACGATTTTACCGAATTCTTCCAGCCCCTGGAAAAACCAGGAAATATCAAAAAGGACAGCAATGATGTTCAGCGCCTGGTACCAGTAAATGAGATGATCTCCGGAAAAATGGGAGACAACAAAATAATAGGTAATCAGGCTGATTCCTACCAGCAGGAAACGGATCAGGTTGACTTCATAGAACGTCCGGCTTTGCAAATGCGGACTATCCTGGTGATAGGCGATTTCCCGCTGGGCGTAATCGGCTACCCCCAGAGAGGCCAGCAGGATGAAGTAGGAGACAATGGAATAGGTATAACTGTAGGTCCCGATGCCGGCTGGTTCCAGAACACGGGATAGATAGGGGGTGGTAATGAATGGGGTGATCAATAGCAGCAACTGATAGCTGACATTGTAGATGTAATTCTTTGAAACGCTTTTGGACATAGGAAACTCCTGAAGAAATGGTTGATTATCAATGACACTCTACTATATATATCATATTCACACCTGACGGACAAGCCTGTGATATGATATAATCAAAATAATATGCGATGAGTGCGGGAGGATTCGATTGATGGTTGATTATCTGATTGTAGGGAGCGGTTTGTTCGGAGCAGTATTTGCTCATGAAATGAAAAAAGCTGGAAAGAACTGCCTGGTCCTGGAGCGGCGTGACCATGTAGGTGGCAATGTTTACTGTGAAGAAAAAGAAGGAATTCGGATCCATAAATATGGTGCTCATATTTTCCATACGTCGGATAAAAAAGTGTGGGAGTATGTGAACCAGTTTGTGGAATTCAATAACTATATCAATTCACCGGTAGCCAATTATAAAGGAGAACTGTACAATCTTCCTTTCAATATGAATACCTTTACTAAGATGTGGGGCGTAGTGACACCCAAACAGGCGGCCGAGAAGATTGCTCAGCAGAGGAAAGAAGCGGGGATTACCGAACCGAAGAATCTGGAAGAACAGGCGATTTCTCTGATTGGGACGGATATCTATACGAAACTGATCAAGGGATATACGGAAAAGCAGTGGGGACGGAGCTGCACGGAATTGCCGGCTTTCATTATCAAACGGCTGCCGGTGCGCTATACCTTTGATAATAACTATTTCAATGACCGGTACCAGGGCATTCCCATTGGCGGCTATAATGTACTGATCAATGTCCTGCTGGACGGCATTGAAGTACGGACAAATGTTGATTACAATAAAACCCGGAAAGAATATGAGGGTGTGGCTAAAACCGTCGTTTACACAGGACCCATTGATGAATATTTTGGGTATCAGCTGGGACGGCTGGAATACCGTGGGCTTCGGTTTGAAACGGAACGACTGGAAGAAGAAAACCATCAGGGTGTGGCTGTGATGAACTACACGGATCGGGAAACGCCTTATACCCGGAGTATCGAACACAAGCATTTTGAATTCGGGACCCAGCCGGTTACCTATGTGACCAAAGAATATCCGGCCGATTGGAAACCGGGCGAAGAAGCGTATTATCCGGTAAATAATGAACGGAATCAAAAACTGTATGCGCAGTATGCAGAACTGGCCACGAAAGAGAAAAATGTGATCTTTGGCGGGCGGTTGGCAGAATATAAATATTATGATATGGATGATGTGATTGCCAGCGCTTTGAAAAAAGTAAGAGAAACAATAAACCACTAATGAAATTAAAATAGCCATGCAATCCCTTATGGTCTTGCATGGCTTTCTCTGGTATAATCAAGTGTTAGAAGTTTTGTAAGGAGTGATGTTCTTGAAAGGTATCATCTTAGCCGGGGGCTCCGGCACCCGTCTGTATCCGCTGACCATGGTTACGTCGAAGCAGCTGCTTCCCATTTATGATAAACCCATGATTTTCTATCCCCTGACTACGCTGATGCTGGCCGGGATCCGGGATATCCTGATCATTTCCACCCCCAAGGATCTGCCCAATTTTGAACGGCTGCTGGGGGATGGGAGCCGGTATGGGGTGCATTTGAGCTACAAGGTGCAACCTTCTCCGGATGGCCTGGCCCAGGCGTTTATTTTGGGTGAGAAGTTCATTGACGGGGACCGGTGTGCCATGATCCTGGGGGACAACATCTTCTACGGAGCCGGGCTGACGAAGCATTTGAAGGAAGCGGCGGCCAATGAGACGGGGGCCACGGTGTTCGGATATTATGTGGATGATCCGGAACGGTTCGGGGTCATCGAGTTTGACAAAGATGGCAAGGCCATTTCCATCGAGGAAAAGCCCCAGCAGCCCAAGAGCAATTACGCCGTGACGGGGCTGTATTTCTACGATGCCCGGGTGTGCGAGTATGCCAAAAAGGTAAAGCCGTCCGCCAGAGGCGAACTGGAAATCACGGACCTGAACAAGATGTATCTGGAAGACGGAAATTTAAAGGTGGTAACCCTGGGCAGGGGCTACGCCTGGCTGGATACCGGGACCATCAACAGCCTGTCCGAAGCGTCGGAATTCGTAAAAGCAGTGGAAACCAGAGCCGGAATCCAGATCGCGGCGCCGGAAGAAGTGGCCTTCGCAAACAATTGGATAGATAAGGAAACTTTGGCTGCCAGTGCGAAGCAATATGGAAAAAGCCCTTATGGGCAATATCTGCAAAAAGTTGTCGATGGCAAGATTTTACGTGAATCGTAATAAGGGGAAAATAGCATGAATATCATTGTTACAGGTGGCGCTGGGTTTATAGGATCCAACTTCATCTTCCATATGTTGAAAGCTCATCCTGAAGATAGAATCATTTGTCTTGATAAATTAACGTACGCAGGAAACCTTTCTACGCTCGAACCTATCATGGATAACCCTCATTTCCGCTTCGTAAAGATGGATATTTGCGATCGTGATGCCGTTTATGGTCTGTTCGAAGAGGAGCACCCCGACATCGTGGTCAACTTTGCGGCGGAATCCCATGTGGACCGGTCCATTTTGAACCCGGAGATTTTTCTGGAGACAAATATCATTGGGACTTCTGTATTGATGGACGCTTGCCGGAAGTATGGCATCAAACGGTATCATCAGGTTTCTACGGATGAGGTGTATGGGGACCTGCCTTTGGATCGGCCGGACCTGTTCTTTACGGAGACCACGCCCATCCATACGTCCAGCCCTTACAGCAGCTCCAAGGCCGGGGCGGATCTGCTTGTCTTGGCGTACCACCGGACCTACGGGCTGCCGGTGACCATCAGCCGGTGCAGCAACAACTATGGACCGTACCATTTCCCGGAGAAACTGATTCCCCTGATGATCATCAATGCCCTGCATGACAAGCCTCTGCCGGTGTATGGGGATGGGCTGAATGTGCGGGACTGGTTGTATGTGGAGGACCATTGCCGGGCCATTGATCTGATTTTGCAAAAGGGCCGGGTAGGGGAAGTCTACAACGTGGGCGGCCACAACGAAATGCGGAACATCGACATCGTAAAGCTGATTTGCCAGGAACTGGGCAAGCCGGAAAGCCTGATCACCTATGTGAAGGACCGGAAAGGCCACGACAGACGGTACGCCATCGACCCCACAAAGATCCACAACGAACTGGGCTGGCTGCCGGAAACAAAGTTCAAGGATGGGATCAAGAAGACAATCAAGTGGTATCTGGAGAACCAGGATTGGTGGGAGAATATCGTGAATGGGGAGTATCAGAAGTACTACGAGAAGATGTATGGGGGAAGGTAATCGTTCATCGTGGATCGTGAGTCGTTTATCGTTATGAACGAAACCCCAAGGAGGCTAAACCACATGAAAATCCTGGTAACGGGTGTCAATGGCCAGCTGGGCCATGATGTGATGCTGGAATTACAGAAACGGGGATATGAGGCCGTGGGGTGCGGGTCCTCGCCAGAGTATCGGGGCATGGCTGACGCTGTGGCAAAGCTGCCCTATGTGTCGCTGGATATTACTGATGATGCTGCAGTGGATAGGGTGCTGCAGGAGATCAAGCCGGACTGTGTGTGCCACTGTGCGGCCTGGACGGCCGTGGATGCTGCCGAGGAACCGGAGAACAAGGATAAGGTCTTTGCCGTGAATATGGACGGGACACGGAATCTGGCCCGGGCTTGCCAGGCTTTGGATGCCAAGTTCATGTATATCTCTACGGACTATGTGTTCAACGGCCAGGGAACCGAGCCCTGGAAGGCAGACAGCCAGGAGTTCGCACCGCTGAACGTATACGGCAAGAGCAAGCTGTACGGGGAACTGGCGGTGAAGGAGCTGCTGACGAAGTATTTCATCATCCGCATTGCGTGGGTGTTCGGGCTGAACGGCAACAACTTTGTGAAGACCATGCTGAAAGTGGGGAAGGACCACGATACCCTGCGGGTGGTCAACGACCAGATCGGTACGCCCACCTACACGGCGGATCTGGCCCGGCTGCTGGTGGATATGCTGGAGACGGAAAAATACGGAACGTACCATGCTACCAACGAGGGCGGGTACATTTCCTGGTATGATTTTGCCAGGGAGATTTTCCGCCAGGCCGGGTATTCTACGAAAGTGATCCCAGTGACTACGGAAGAGTATGGCCTGAGTAAAGCCAGGCGGCCCTTCAACTCCCGGCTGGATAAGAGCAAGCTGGGGGAGAAGGGGTTTGCTGCGTTGCCCGATTGGAAAGATGCTCTGAAGAGATATTTGGCGGCGGTGCTGTAAGGGATGGTGTAGGAGGTACTATCATCATGCAAATCAAAGTGACGAAAAACGTGGGAGGCATTGACGGCCTCTGTATCATTGAACCGGCTGTGCATGGGGATGCACGGGGATATTTTATGGAAACGTATAACAGAAAGGACATGGAGGAAGCCGGGTTCCACATTGATTTTGTCCAGGACAACCAGAGCATGTCCACCAAAGGGGTGCTGCGGGGGCTGCACTTCCAGAAGCATTTCCCCCAGTGCAAGCTGGTGCGGGCTGTACGGGGATCCGTGTTCGACGTGGCCGTGGACCTGCGGGCCGATTCCAAGACCTACGGCAAATGGTACGGCGTGGAACTGACGGCGGAAAACAAGAAGCAGTTCCTGATCCCGGAAGGGTTCGCCCATGGGTTCCTGGTGCTCAGCGATGAGGCGGAATTCTGCTATAAGGTGAATGATTACTGGCATCCCAATGACGAAGGCGGTATGGCCTGGAATGATCCGGAAATCGGGATTGAATGGCCGCAATTGGTCGGGGAATACAAAGGCAGCGCCAGCGGCGAAGGGTACCACCTGGAAGATGGTACGCCGCTGAACCTGAGCGACAAGGACCAGAAGTGGCTGGGGATCAAGGATACGTTTAAGTTTTGAGAAGCTGGGGAGGCCCCCTGGGCGACCTGGGTTCGGATGTCCCTGACGGGCCATCCCTACGCAGGGAACGGATTGTACGGCTAGGTACCGACCAATCTGATCACTAGCCACTAATCACTAACTATGTTATAATAAGTAAAACGGTGCTGTCTGGTGACGGTCAGCCCCGAAGAGTTATCTTAAAAGATTAACCGCACGTTGGCTGAGGGGCGGTTAATCTTTTTTTATGAGGATTACAAGGATGATCAACAACAAAAGTGTTACGTTGAATTCGTCCATGGGCCTCACCCCATTCCTGGGGTGTTAAGGCCGGACTATAATTGACCCAAAGGGCCGGAAAAAAATGACCCACCTCATACCAAAATGGATTACCATAATAAGTGAGCAAACTTGTTAGGGGGTAGTCCAAAATGATAGGAAGTGGGCTTATTATGATAATACGCGATAGTGCAAGAAAAGGCAAGAGCGCATATGCTATCGGTAAAGAGCAGAATATTTCCAAGAACACGGCCAAGAAGTATATGCAAGTAGGTACTCTGCCGGAGCCACCTCATAAGCGCGGTTCCATTCTGGATCCCTTTAAGCCGCAGGTCAACCAGATGATGCACGATGGCATATTCAACTGCGTCGTCATCCTGGAGACCTTGCAACAGATGGGTTACACCGGTGGGAAGACCATCATCAAGGATTATGTCCACGTTTTTCGTCCGCCAAAGGCCATCCCGGCTGTGCCACGGTATGAAACCAGACCTGGAAAGCAGGCCCAGATGGATTGGGGAATCTGCCAGTATTTGGGCACAGATGGCGAATTCCACAAAGTTCCAGCTTTCGTCATGACTCTGGGATACTCTCGGACCCGATACGTGGAATTCACAAAACGTTGTGACCTCAAAAGCCTGGAACGCTGCATCCTGAACGCTTTTGAATATTTTGGCGGAGTCCCTGATGTCGTGCTGACAGATAACATGAAGACAGTTGTCCTGAAGCACGAGGCCGGGAAGACTATCTTCCTTCCCGCTTTCGAAAGCTTCTGTGCCGATATGGGCTTCAAGCCTTCCACCTGCAAGGTACGTCGGCCCCAGACAAAAGGGAAGGTAGAACGTTCTGTCCGCTATCTCAAAGAAAACTTCCTGCCCGGAAGACGTTTCACCGATCTGTACGACCTGAACCGCCAGGCTCTTCAATGGTGCCAGCATGTGAACGGCAAAAAGCATGGGACTACAGGGAAAATCCCTCTGCAGGAATTGACTGCAGAGCATCTGAACCCTCTCCCGCCCCAGGAGCTGCGCAACCGTTACCGCTGGGAAGACAGGCGGATTTCCAAGGATGGATTCGTCAGCTTCGACGGCCATCTCTATGGTGTGGATTGGCACTACAGCGGCAGAGAAGCCCAGGTCCGGCTGTACCAGAACCATGTGCAGGTATACGTAGATAACCTTCCTGTAGCAGATATACCGCTCTCTGAAGTAAAGGGATATTATGTTCCGCAACAGGCGCAATACAGCGGATTGGAGGCCAAGGAGGGCATTGCTTACCCTCGAACGGCAGGAATCCAGATGAAAGAAGATGTGGTAAAGCGTCCTCTGGCCCTTTACGACAGGCTGATGGAGGTGGTATCCAATGCTTGAAGTGGAGCATGCCAGGAAGCTCCTGGCTGAATTCAATATGCCGGAGGCAGCCTGCCAGCTGGATGCTCTTCTGGAAACGGCCACTGCAAAAGACTCGACTTTTATTTCGTTTCTCGACCAGCTCCTGAGCTTTCAGCAGAAGGAACGAACTGAGAAAGCCATCCGGAAAAGGATGAAAGCTGCACGGATCCCGACCGTGAAGACACTGGAGGAATTCGATTTTTCGTTCCAGCCCAGCCTGAATCCGAAACAGCTCCAGGAACTGCGTACACTTGCTTTTGTGGAACGAGGTGAAAATCTGATCCTGCTGGGACCGCCGGGAGTCGGCAAGACGCATCTGGCCACCGCGTTTGCGGTAGAAGCCCTGCACCACGGCAAAACCGCATACTTCATTACGCTAGCCCATCTTATTGAAGATCTGGAAAAACGACGGGAAAAAGGACTGCTGTCCAGGCGCTGCAAATTTTACGCCCGGCCAGATATCCTGGTGATAGATGAAGTTGGCTATATGCAGCTGAGCCGGCAGCAGGCAGAATTGCTGTTCCAGATTGTCTGCGCCCGCTATGAGCGGGGTACTATAATTATGACCAGCAACAAGTATTTCAGTGACTGGGGTGAACTCATGAGCGATTCAGTGATTGCGACTGCTATCCTGGACCGATTGCTGTACCATGCTCATGTGATAAATATTAGAGGTGAGAGCTACCGCTTGAAAGATCGTCTGCGTGTAGGCTTGAATCCGGCCGTCCCCCAGCCCGGCCTTGGGAAAACCGGCTTTAAGGACTTCCGGCCCTAAGGCAGAAGAAACATTGAATTTACCGTTTTATTGGGTCACTTTTAACCGGCCAAATGGGTCAAATTGAACCCGGCCTTGACANCGGCCGTCCCCCAGCCCGGCCTTGGGAAAACCGGCTTTAAGGACTTCCGGCCCTAAGGCAGAAGAAACATTGAATTTACCGTTTTATTGGGTCACTTTTAACCGGCCAAATGGGTCAAATTGAACCCGGCCTTGACATGGTGAACCGAAAACAGATTCCCTTGGGGTATTATGACAAGTTGGAAGATGCCATTGATGCTCGGAAAGTCGGGGAAGAGAAGTATTTTCGGTCTAAACAGGAAAAGGTAGATGCTATCAAGAGAGGAACGTCCAAGTGACGGGCCTCTTTTTTTTTTTCAAACTCAATAACAAACCTTAGCCGGTATGGGAGCCATAGTAGCTTCTCATACCGGCTTTTTATATGCCAGAAAAAAATTTTAAAGTTTTTTGGAAACCGTCAGAAAATCCACTCTCCCAAGGCTAAAGAGTGGAAGGGGAAAACGATACTAACCCTCAGAAAGGAGGAAAAGCCATGAAGCAAAGAGTTAGCATCAGCGTTTCTGCGGCAAAGGGTGGTGGGCATATCGCTGCCGTACGGTCTGTGTCCGTGCGGGAACGGATTCTGCGGTTCCTGCTGGGTGGGAAGGAAAAAGTAACCATCATCGTGCCAGGCGACTCCGTAGAGGAACTGGCCATCAGGGAAATTAACGAAGGAGGAAACTAAGGTGACGAAGGACAATCTTGAAAATCTGGCGAACGAAATGGCCAATTGCACAAAGACCCTGCTGCGGATTGTAGAAGCTCTGGAAAACGAGATGAACAATAGCACAGCAGAACCGGAAAAGGTGATTCCAGAGCGGAAGGCCCTTTCTTTTGAAGAAGTCAGGAAAGCGGCGGCTGACAAGTCCCGCCAGGGATTCACAGCAGAAGTGAAAGCCCTTATTGAAAAATATGGGGCGGAAAAACTCTCCAGCGTAAAGCCGGAAGACTATGAAGCCTTTATGAAGGAACTGGAGGAGATCAGCCATGCCGGATAAGCAACATGCGGTTCTTTCCGCCTCGTCCAGCTACCGCTGGCTGGCCTGCCCGCCTTCCGCGTTGGAGTGTGCGAAGCGGCCGGATACCACAAGCGACTTTGCCCGGGAGGGTACGGATGCTCATACTCTCTGCGAATACAAGGTGAAGGAAGCCCTGGGCAGGAAGGCCCAGAACCCTACGGGGACCCTCGACTATTACAGCGAGGAAATGGCTGAATGCACGGACGACTATGCCCAATTCGTCATGGAGCGGCTTGCGGAAGCAAAGAAAGAGTGCAAGGATCCCATCGTCCTTGTAGAACAGCGGTTGGACTTCTCGAAATGGGTGCCGGATGGGTTCGGTACAGGAGACTGTGTCATTGTGGCGGATGATACCCTGACCGTCATCGACTACAAGCACGGACTTGGTGTGGAAGTCAGCGCAGAGAAAAATCCCCAGATGATGTGTTATGCCCTGGGGGCACTGGACCTCTTCGACGGGATTTACGATATCCAAAGGGTCTCCATGACCATCTTCCAGCCAAGACGGGACAATGTCAGTACCTACGAAATGACTAAAGGCGACTTGCTCCAATGGGCGGAGAAAGTCCTCAAACCCACGGCTGCTCTGGCGGCTAAAGGCGAAGGGGAGTACAAAGCCGGTGAGCACTGCCGGTTCTGCAAGATCAGGGCCACCTGCCGGAAACGGGCAGAGTATAACCTGGAACTTGCCAGGTATGACTTCGCCATGCCGTCCACTCTCTGTGACGCAGAAGTAGAAGCAGTGCTGGAAAAGGCCGATGACCTTGTAGCCTGGGTGGGTGACATTAAGGACTATGCCCTGCAGCAGGCTCTATCCGGCAAGGCATGGACTGGCTGGAAACTGGTGGAAGGGCGCTCCAATCGCCGTTATGTAGATGACGATGCGGTGGCCGCCAAAGTGGAGGAAGCCGGATACTCTCCCTACGAAAAGAAACTCATGGGCATCACAGCCCTGACCCACCTTCTGGGGAAACGGAGGTTTGATGAACTTCTGTCCGGCCTCATCGAAAAGCCCCAAGGCAAACCGGTCCTGGTACCGGAATCGGACAAACGCCCGGCTATGCATACCGCGGCAGAAGATTTTAGCAGTGAAAATTAAGGAGGAACGAACAATGAAACATTATGTAAACCCTTGCAAAGTCATTACCGGAGCAAATACCCGCTGGTCCTACGCCAACGTCTGGGAACCCAAATCCATCAACGGAGGAACCCCCAAGTACAGCGTGAGTCTCATCATCCCCAAGTCTGATACGAAGACCGTGGAAAAGGTGAAAGCGGCAATCCAGGCTGCCTACGAGGAAGGACAGGGCAAGCTCAAAGGAAACGGCCGCATTGTGCCGAAGCTGGAAACCATCAAGAACCCGCTCCGTGACGGAGATCTGGAACGGCCTGGGGATGATACCTACAAGGACAGCTACTTCATTAATGCCAATTCTGCCACAAAGCCCGGCATCGTAGATTCTTCCTGCCAGCAGATTCTGGAACGGTCTGAAGTGTACAGCGGGGTCTATGGAAGAGCCTCCATCAACTTCTACGCCTTCAACTCCAACGGCAACAAGGGCATTGCCTGCGGCCTGAACAACCTGCAGAAGATTCGTGACGGGGAGCCTCTGGGCGGAAAACCCCGGGCAGAAGACGACTTTGCTACGGCAGACGATGATGATTTCCTGGACTAAGGAGGAACAATAATGGAAAATGTTTTGAAATTGATTCTGGATTGTCTGTACTGTCTGGTTGCCCTGTGTGTTGGCGGCTTCTTTGTGGCCATGATCTACACGGATATCAAAAAGGACCAGCGGGATGAAATTGCGGCCCGGAACCGGGAGAAACGGGAAGCAGAATATCATCGCAAACAAATGGAATCCTTTCGGAAATAAGACTTGGTAAATGGTGGCGGCGGGGCCTTGTGCTTCGCCGCTTTTCTCGAGGTGAAACGTATGAAAACCATCAGTATCGATATTGAGACCTACAGCGATGTGAACCTGGCCAAGTGCGGGGTCTATAAATACGCCGAGTCCCCGGATTTTGCAATCCTCCTTTTTGGCTACGCAGTGGATGGGGGCCCAGTGCGGGTCATCGATCTGGCCCAGGGGGAAACCATCCCGGAAGAGATTCTGGAGGCCCTCACCGATGACTCCATCACCAAGTGGGCCTTCAATGCCAATTTCGAACGGGTGTGTCTGTCCCGGTATCTGACGGATTTGGGGAGGAGCCTGGATCCCTTCCATGACCATCATCCGCTTTCTCAGGACTGTGCCCGGTTCCTGAACCCGGCCGGCTGGAAGTGCTCTATGGTCTGGTCCGCCTATATGGGACTGCCCCTTTCCCTGGAAGGAGTGGGGGCCGTGCTGAATCTGGACAATCAGAAGATGAAAGAAGGCCGGGACCTGATCCGTTATTTCTGCGTTCCCTGCAAGGAGACCAAGACCAACGGGGGACGGACCCGGAACTTTCCGAACCATGCTCCAGACAAGTGGAATTTGTTCAAAAGCTACAACAAGCGGGATGTAGAAGTGGAAATGGCCATCCAGGAAAGGCTGCAAAAGTATCCTGTCCCAGACCAGGTGTGGGAGGAATACCACCAGGACCAGGAAATCAACGACCGGGGAATTGCCATTGATCTGGAACTGGCCCGGCAAGCGGTGGCCATGGATGCCAAAAGCCGGGAGAGCCTGATGGCAGCCCTGAAGGAAAAGACCGGCCTGGAGAATCCCAATTCAGTCCTCCAGATGCTGGGATGGCTCGAAGCCCGTGGCCTAAAGTCGGACTCCCTGGGGAAGAAGCAGGTGAAGGAACTATTGAAAACGGCCCAGGAGCCTCTCCGCAGTGTGTTGCAGCTCCGGCAGAAGCTGGCCAAGTCTTCTGTGAAGAAGTACCAGGCCATGGAAATAACCGCCTGTCAGGACGGCAGGGCCCGGGGCATGTTCCAGTTCTATGGGGCGAACCGTACTGGACGGTTTGCGGGGCGGCACATACAATTGCAAAATCTTCCTCAGAACCATCTGCCGGACCTTTCAGAAGCCCGGGAGCTGGTGCGCCAGGGAAACTACGAGGCTCTGGAGCTGCTCTACGATTCTGTGCCGGATGTGCTGTCCCAGCTGATTCGGACCGCCTTTGTGCCCCGTGAGGGGATGAAGTTTGTGGTCTCGGACTTCTCGGCCATTGAGGCAAGGGTCATTTCCTGGATGGCCGGGGAAAAGTGGAAAGCCGCAGCCTTTGCAGCCGGGAAGGACATCTACTGCTCAACGGCCAGCCAGATGTTTGGAGTGCCCGTGGTGAAACACGGGGTGAACGGGGATTTGCGCCAGAAGGGGAAAATCGCGGAACTGGCCTGTATCGCAGAAGGGCAGCTTGTCCTTACGGATCATGGTCTTATCCCCATTGAAAAGGTGACCACGGAAGACCGGGTTTGGGATGGAGAGAACTGGGTCCACCATGACGGGGTTGTCTACAGAGGCGAAAGAGAGGTGCTCACCTATGAAGGACTCACAGCAACTGCCGACCACATGGTCTGGGTGCAAGGGAAAGAGAAGCCAATACAGCTTGGAATCGCCGCCGCCAGCGGCGCACATCTCTTACAAACCGGAAATGGTGGGCGAGCAATACGGCTGGGTAAAAATTATCAGCCCGGAAAAACGCTGGAACGAGAAACAGAACCATTGCTATGTTTTGACCCAGTGCCAGGGCTGCGGATCCATACAATGGACTCTGCGGGATGCTCTTGTAAGCGGAAAAAGCAAGGGGTGTCAGCATTGTTCCCAAGCCAGAAAGATTCCTTTGTGGCTTTACAAGCGGTTGATGGCAGCCAAACAGCGCTGCGAAAATCCCAAAGATGCGAGCTATCGGAATTATGGAGCCAGGGGCATCCGGTTCCAGTTTCCCAGTGTGCTTGCGGCAGGACTTTATCTGCTGGAGCAGTATGGACTTCCAGATCGGGAGTACGAAATCGACAGAATCAACAACGATGGAGATTATGCTCCAGGAAATATCCGAATGGTTCCTTTAAAAGTGAACCGGGGCAACCGAAGAAAAACGGTGTTATCGGAATTCCAGCAAGAGTATTGGCCGTACTGTTATTCGACGGTGATTCGAAAGTTGTCTGGCGGGGAGACAAGGGAACAGATCATAGCAGATGCCAGGGATGCAGTAGCAAAGAAACGGAAAAACTGGTATGTCATCGACGCACGGCTCGACTTTATGACATACGAAATGCCGGACCCCATCACCGTTTTACCGTATCGGACTGCCTAGTGCATAACTGCGGATACGGCGGCTCCGTGGGCGCTTTGAAGGCCATGGGGGCCATGGATATGGGGATCACGGAAGAGGAACTGGGACCTCTGGTCCAGTCCTGGCGGGTTGCCAATCCCCACATCGTGGATTTCTGGTGGCAGGTGGATGGGGCTGTGAAAACCGCCATCAAAAAGAGGATCCCTGTCCAGGTCAACAATCTCCGGTTCCTTTGCAAGAGCGGCATGCTGTTCATCGAACTCCCCAGCGGGCGGAGGCTGTCCTATGTGAAGCCTCGGATCGGGGAGAATAAATTCGGTGGGGAATCCGTGACCTATGAAGGCATCGGAGCCACCAAGAAGTGGGAGCGGCTGGAAAGTTATGGGCCCAAGTTCGTGGAAAATATCGTCCAGGGAACGGCCAGGGATATTCTTTGCTATGCCATGCAGAACCTGCGGCACTGTGCTATTGTAGGCCACGTCCACGATGAACTGATCATCGAGTGCCGCAAGGACGTAAGCGTGGATGCCATCTGCCAGCAGATGGGAAGGACCCCACCCTGGGCGGAAGGTCTGATCCTCCGGGCGGATGGGTATGAATGTGAGTTTTATCAGAAAGATTGAACGAAACCGTCAGAAAACACCTCCTGCCGTGGCTAGTAAGCAGGAGGTGTTTATTCATGAACGATATACAGAAAGCACAGATTCGGGAACTGCGGCTCCAGGGAGTCGGGTATCGGAAAATCGCCAAAGAAACAGGCATGTCGGAGAATACCGTCAAATCCTACTGCCGCAGACACCCTTTATCCCTCAAGGAGCCGGAAACGGAACAAGCCCATCACTGCCTGCAATGCGGTCAGCCTATTGAGCAGAACGACAAACGGAAGGAGAAAAAGTTCTGCTCCGATGCCTGCCGGATGGCCTGGTGGAATAGCCATCGTGACAAGGTGAACCATAGGATTGTACGAAAGCTGGAATGCCCTTGCTGTCATGAGACATTCATTGTCTACGGGAACGGGCAGCGCAAATACTGCTCCCACACTTGCTATGTAAAAGACAGGTTCGGAGGTGGCCAGGATGGACGCTAAGCAGTTGAAGCAGGAGAAGATATACCTGGCCGCCATGCATTTCATCAGGGGAATGCTCCAGAAGGGTTTGATTACAAAAGCTGAATACGGAAAAGCCGAACGGCAGCTCCGGAATAAATATTGTCCTGTAATCGGCCCATTATTAGCAGATATCGACTTGCTATAAATCCGGTTCAGAGTGAGTAATAGTAGCAAAAGGAGTTGATACAATGAAGAAAATCACGCGGGTCAGTCGGCCCATGCCGGCCATCGTGCGGAGAAAAAAAGTGGCAGCCTATGCCCGGGTCTCCGTGGAGTCGGAACGGATGAACCATTCCTTATCGGCTCAGATCAGCTACTATAACGGCCTGATCCAGAAAAACCCGGAATGGGAATTTGCCGGAGTCTACGCAGACGACGGCATCAGTGGAACTACTATCGACAAGCGAAAAGGGTTCAAGCAGATGCTGGCGGACTGTGAAGCAGGAAAGATTGACATTATCCTTACAAAGTCCATCCAGCGCTTTGCCCGGAATACGGTAGACCTCTTAACGACGGTGCGGCATTTGAAAGACCTGGGAATAGAGGTTCAGTTCGAGAAGGAGCATATTCACTCTCTTACCGGTGACGGCGAACTGATGCTTTCCATCCTGGCATCCTTTGCCCAGGAAGAGAGCTGTTCCATCAGCGAAAATGTCAAATGGGCAACCCGGAAGCGGTTTGCAAAAGGGGTTCCCAATGGACGATTCCGAATCTATGGATACCGTTGGCAGGGAGATCAGCTTGTCCCTGAGCCCAAGGAAGCGTCTGTTGTAAAGCTCATTTATGACAACTTCTTAAAAGGCCTGTCCGCTGAGACCACGGAAAAGCAGCTGGAAGAAATGGGAATCAAATCCTTTAATGGGAAACATTTCGGGAATTCGGCCGTCCGGAGAATTTTAGAGAATATTACTTACACCGGTAATCTATTGTTCCAGAAAGCCTATTCGACAGACCCCATCACCGGAAAAACCAAAATCAATCATGGAGAACTCCCACAATATTTTGTGGAAAATACACATGAGGCCATTATCCCCATGGAAACCTATAAAAAGGTACAGGAAGAAAGGGAAAGACGGCGGGAACTGGGGGCTTTGGCAAACTGGTCCATCGATACCTGCTGTTTTACCACCAAAATCAGGTGTGGAATCTGCGGGAAGAGTTTTGTGCATATTCGCAGTAAACGGAAAAATAAGGATTGCTGGACCTGTATTTCCCATAAAGAGAGAGGAAGAACCTGCCGTTCTAAGGGAGCTATCCCACAGAAAGTCCTAGTCAAGGAATGCACAGAAGTCCTGGGGCTTTCCGAATTCGATGAAAATGTCTTCCTGAATCAGGTTGATATAATTGTGGTTCCGGAACATCATGTGATGGTGTTTCATATGAAAAATGGAGAGCAGATTACACGGCAATGGGTTTCTACTGCCCGGAAGGACGCATGGACTAGTGAACGCCGGAAGGAATGGGGAGAAAGACATAAGCTAAAAAGCACAAATCCCAACCGAAAAGCATTCAATGAGTTCACAGGCTTCATCAAATGCGGGTACTGTGGAGAAAATTACAGGAGCCAACAAACTACATATTCTGATGGAAAAAAGGAACGGTACTGGCGGTGTGCTGGTATATGTGGCAATGAAGCCATCAAAGACAGCACTATGAAAAAGCTAACTGCTTCTGTGCTGGGACTGGACACTTTCAATGAGGAAAAAATGGATGAATCCCTTGAAAAAGCAGTTGTCCTGAATAGAGAAATAACATTCCATTTTAAAGATGGCCATACGGAAACCAGGCAATATAGAGAAAGAAAACGGGGAACCCGTCATAGCGAAGCGTATCGGGCTTATATGCATGAAATCATGCAATATGCAAAACGCAAGGACCCAGAGGCTAAAAAAATAATGCTTGCGCTGAAAGAAGAATGGAAGAGAGAGGATAATCGATGGCAAAAACAGTAAGAGCGATTCCGGCAACAATCAGCCGTTATACATCATCTCCGATAAATAGTCGGAAGAAAAGGAAAGTAGCAGGGTACGCACGGGTTTCAACAGACCACGATGATCAGATTACCAGCTATGAAGCCCAGGTGGACTATTACACAAACTACATCAAAGGACGGGACGATTGGGACTTCGTGGGTATGTACACGGACGAAGGCATCTCCGCCACCAACACTCGTCATCGGGATGGGTTCAAACGGATGGTCAAAGATGCCCTGGACGGGAAAATCGACCTGATCATCACAAAGTCGGTCAGTCGGTTTGCTAGAAATACCGTCGATAGCCTTTCCACTATTCGGAAATTAAAAGAACACAAAATAGAGTGCTACTTTGAAAAGGAAAATATCTGGACTTTCGACAGCAAGGGAGAATTGCTCCTGACGATCATGAGTTCCCTGGCCCAGGAAGAAAGCCGGAGTATTTCAGAAAATGTCACCTGGGGTCATCGGAAGCGGTTTGCCGATGGCAAAGTCAGCGTTGCTTACAGCCGTTTCCTGGGATACAAGAAAGGCCCGAACGGTGGGCTAGTAGTTGTACCAGAAGAAGCAACAACGATCAAGCTCATCTACAAGCTATTCCTAGAAGGCTTGGGAACAACAACTATTGCCAAGCAACTAACAAAACGAGGACTTAAAACCCCAGGAGGAAAATCCAAATGGAGTGCACGTACGGTTTACAGTATCCTTCAAAACGAAAAGTACAAGGGAGATGCACTTCTACAAAAAAGCTATACGGTTGATTTTCTGACAAAGAAAACGAAAATC
Source organism: Acidaminococcus hominis (assembly GCF_900291475.1). Classification (GTDB taxonomy): domain Bacteria; phylum Bacillota; class Negativicutes; order Acidaminococcales; family Acidaminococcaceae; genus Acidaminococcus; species Acidaminococcus hominis. The sequence continues at coordinate 117,911 of NZ_OLMM01000003.1, read as the reverse complement.
AACGAAGGGGAAGTCCCCCAATACTATGTAGAGCATGACCATGAAGCCATTATTGAACCTCAGACCTTTGAAATGGTGCAAGCGGAACTGAAACGTAGAAATAAAGCACGGAAGTACTTCAGTGGTACTAGCATCTTTTCCACCAAAATCCAGTGTGCTGAATGCGGAGGATGGTTCGGTGCGAAGGTCTGGCACTCCAATGACAAGTACCGCAGGATCATCTACCAGTGTAATAATAAGTTCCGAAACAATACAGGGTGCAGAACGCCGCATCTGACAGAAGAGGAAATCAAGATGTACTTCGTCCGGGCAATGAACAAGATGATTACAGAGAAGGATGAGATCATCCAAACCATCGAGGATGCTAGGCAGGTGATCTGTGACAACGGAGACCTTCTAGCCAAACGAGATGCCATGCAGAAGGAAATCGGCATCCTGGTGGAAATGGCCCAGAATGCTGTGGAACAGAATGCACGGGTGGCGCAGAACCAGGAAGAGTACCAAAAACAGTATGATGACATCATCAGCCGCTATGATGCAATGAAAATTGAGTACGAACAACTGTGTGAGAAGATTGAAAACCGCCAGGATCGGAATGAGCAGCTTGGACGGTTCATTCAGGAACTGAAAGGTCGGGATAGCCTGCTCACCGAATTTGACCAGTCACTCTGGTGTGCTCTGGTCGACAAGATGGTAGTGAAAGACAAAGAGAACGTCACCGTGGTCTTTCAAGACGGGACGGAAATCAAGGCATAAATAGAAACCGCTTTGCAGAAATGCAGAGCGGTTTTTTCTTTGTCCAAAACACCAGGCATGTCAATTTTAACAGCAATTGCAGGGGGCTTCTGGGGTGCACTTCACTTTGCACCCCAGGGTGCATCGTTCAAGAATTTAAGGGAATAATCGTGTAATTGTATCAAATGTTGTAAGGAAACCGAACCAAAGAAAACAAGGTATCTTTCTAAGCTACTTAAATATATTTCTCCATGCTTTTATTGGATTTTTATATGTTCCCCTTTTGCTGCATTATATTGGGAAAAATGAGTATGGATTGTATCAGCTGATAGGCTCCTTAATTGCCTACTTCAGTGTTATGGATTTTGGCCTTACAGCAGCTGTAGTCCGATTTTATGCAAAATACCGGGCACTGAAGGATCAGGAAGGCATGGAGAATATCCTGGCAATTGCCCTGCGGGGTTATGCCGTGGTAGATGCATTGGTATTAGCGGTGGGGGCATTTTGCTATTTTCACCTGGACCAGATTTTTGGCAGAAGCATGGGGCCTGCAGAACTGACGGAAGCCAGCCATATCTTTTTGCTGCTGCTGTTTAATATCGCCATTACCTTATCCACAATGGTGTTTCAGGCGGTTATCAATGCGGAAGAACGTTTCTTGTTTTTAAAAGGTACAGAAACTGTGCAGCTGGTGTTGCAGCCTATTTTGGTGGTGTTGGTACTGCAAAAATATCCCTACGCTTTTTCAGTGGCGGCAGTACAGACACTCATCAATGTGGTCTTGATTTTGGCACGCTTCTACTATTGCTTTGGCAAGCTGCATATTAGAATCAAGTACCATTACTGGAACCATGAGCTGTATGCCGAATTTTCCAAACTGGCTTTAAGTATCTTTTCCGTAGCTATCATTGATCAGGTATTTTGGAAGACCAATCAAGTCATCTTAGGCATTATTAGTGGCACAGCAGCGGTAGCAGTTTATTCTGTGGCTTCGTTAGTATATTTAAACTATATGTCTATTTCTGTTGCTATTTCTGGAGTCTATCTGCCCCATATCAGTGGGGTAGTTGCCCAGGAAAATGGAGATGAGTATCTTTCTGATCTTTTTATTCAAGTGGGCAGGGCACAGTACTATTTACTGGCATTAGTGACCACGGGATTTATTATTTTTGGCCGTCAATTTATAGCCTTTTGGGCGGGGCCAGGGTTTCAGGATGCCTATGCTATTACCCTGCTGATTATTCTTCCATTTACCATTGATTTGATCCAAAATATAGGGCTGGCTATTTTGCAAGCCAAGAACCAATATGATTTTCGTGCGAAGGTATATTCCAGTGTTGGCATCTTAAATATTGTATTGGCAATTCCTTTGGGTATTCGTTTTGGGGGCATTGGCTGCGCTTTTTCTACTGGTTTTTCCATGTTTGTGGGGAATGGTCTCATTATGAACTGGTTTTATAACAAGTACGTTGGAATTGATATACTGGAATTTTGGCGAGAGATTGGCAAGATTACGGTAGTAGTAGCAATTTGCTGTATTGCTGGATATGCTGGAAATTTGTTATTTATGACAAATTCTAAATTTATTTATGGTCTTAAAATAATTCTATATACGATTTTTTACTGCATTATTTTATATAGATATAGTTTCAATATTGCTGAAAAACGGATAATCGCAAAAGTAAAACAACGTATTATCTCAGAAATAAATGATAATGAATAAGAAATGGGAAGAAAAGAGCAAAGCGTATGTATTGCATAAGTGCATATATGTAAATATGCGTAAGATTACAATAATCATTAAATTAAATATATGCTTTGACAAATATGATAGTAAAGTTGGTGCAAAATTTGGCTAGTTTGGTACAAACCGATTTTCCTATTGATATGGTTTATCTTTGGTGTGATGGGTCCGAGCCTGCTTTCCGAAAAAGAAGAACTAAATATCAGGAACATAGTGCTCAGAAAGATAATTTTTTGTCGACAGGCGATGTTCGTTTTTTTGATAATGACGAATTAAAATATTCACTGCGTTCTTTAGAAAAAAACGCACCATGGATTCGACATATTTATATTGTCACAGATAGGCAAATCCCCAACTGGATTAATTTGAAATCACCCAAGATTACAATTATTGATCATTCCGTTGTATTACCTAAAGAACTCATTCCATGTTTTAACTCCTCTGTTATAGAACGTTATATAGCATTTATTCCTGGTTTATCTGAATATTTCTTGTACGGGAATGATGATACATTTTTTGGTGAACCGGTTAAACCAGACTTCTTCTTTAAAGATAGATTATAATGGAACTATGAATTAAGACAACTTCGAAACTATTTCTTAATGTGAATCTCGTGGTATACTGGAGGCGATCAATGAAAAAGGAGATAATCATCATGTCACGCACGCGCCGTCATTTCACGTCGAAATTCAAATCCGATCTCGTCATCGAGCTGCTCAAGGGTGAGAAAGACCTCAACACGCTGGCGGCTGAGAACGAAATCCTGCCGAACCTCTTGCGGAACTGGAAGAACGAGTTTCTCAGCAAGGCAAGCATCATATTCGATGATTCCAGAGAGGACAACCTCAATCAAAAACTCGAGACCGAGCGGAAGGAGAAAGCCTCCTATGCCCGCAAAGTTGGCCAACTCACCATGCAGGTGGATTGGTTGAAAAAAAAATCTGAGGAAATTCTTGGACCGGACTACGAGAAACAGTATTCTCCAAAACCTTTCGAGGAGTGAGTGCAAGGAGCTTTCCCTTCGGAAAGCAGCAAAGCTGCTCGGCGTCAACCGCACAAGCCAATACTACCACCCCAAAGAGAACACTCCATCAGATGAAGAGCTGGAATGAAAGCGCATCAGCGATCGTTTCCACACGGACAATCCTGCCTGGGGCGCAAGGCAGCTGGCATCGCAGCTGCAGCGCCTCGGGCATCAGGCCGGACGACGCAAGACAGCTCGCTATATGCGCGAGATGGGCATCGACGTCATCTATCCGAAGATGAACCTTTCCAAGCGGCAGCAACAAGCGCAGGTGATGCCCTACCTGCTGAAGCATGTGGATATTCAGCAGCCTAACCAGGCATGGTCCATCGACATCACCTACATTCCCCTGGAGCACGGTTTCGTTTATCTGACAGCCATCATCGACTGGTACAGCCGCTGCATTGTTGGCTGGGAGGTGGACGATACCCTGGACACCCGGATGGTCATTGCCGCCGTAAGGAAGGCGCTCCGTATAGCAAAGCCGCAGATTCTCAACTCCGACCAAGGATGCCAGTTCACCAGCAAGGAGTACNGCTGCATTGTTGGCTGGGAGGTGGACGATACCCTGGACACCCGGATGGTCATTGCCGCCGTAAGGAAGGCGCTCCGTCTAGCAAAGCCGCAGATTCTCAACTCCGACCAAGGATGCCAGTTCACCAGCAAGGAGTACAATGCTTTCCTCAAGGAACACAAGATCCGCCAGAGCATGGATGGCAAGAGCCGCTGGGCCGACAACATCAAGATTGAGCGGTGGTTCCGGACATTCAAGTATGAGGAAGCCTATCTCACGCAGTACCGCAACATCCGGGAGGCTCGCAAGGCCATCCGCAACTACATCAACGTGTATAACTTCCAGCGCTGCCACTCAGCCATCGGGAACGTCCCGCCAGCAGAGCGCTACTTCCCGGCACTGCTGCTCAATGCTGCAATGTCTGCTGCCTGATACATTTAGAAATTCATCGATTTTGGTCTTGACAAACGTGCCACTATAGATTAGAGCGGTTCTCTGATGAGGATATCCTGAACATGGCAGATACGCTGAACCAGCGCCCACGTCGTGTTTTGGGCTACCATACGCCGTCAGAGCTATTTGATGCATTCCTCGATGAAGTTTATGCTATTGAGTGTGTTTCTTGATTATAGTTGTTCAAATTCAACTTGCAATTTACCGTAATTTTTCTAGCTGTTGAGGAGATAATTTATTTCCCATCACTGCTTCAAAGAATTGCGGTTCTATTCCATATTTATGGAAGTTTTCTAAAATGGCATTTTTACGTTCAACAGCGACACTTGCATGAATTACATAATGAAAAAATGGTTTATTCATTTTGTCCCCCAATCGAATCAACAATTCTTAAACGTACGCTCATTTCCAATCCGATGCTTCCTAGTAGTTTCTAAAAAGAAGAAGATTCAAAGCAGTACGTTAAACTTCCTTTTAAAATAACCTTTCTTTGACTTCATTTAGTCAATATTTTCAAAGCAATAATTGTAAAGCCGTCTACACCCCTGTTTCTGGCTTTAGTGATGAGAAGTGTCTTTATCGTAATACAATTCCTGTACGTGGCGCCAGATTCGCTTACCTTGAATGTTCAACTTTTCTCCCCAGGAAAGCTGGTCATAATACCCCCCGATGCGCTGTCTGCGCATCTGCTTTTCATAAAGGGGATTCTTTTTAGCCCGGGAAGCAATGGCATCAATCTGGGAATCCTGAGAATGCTGCTTTTGAAGCTGCACCAAGGTTTCTTTAGTACAATAAATTTCTAGCAAATCTAATTTTAGGTATTGGGCCCAGGCATCAATTTCAATCCGGGGCGGTGTTTGAAACCGAAGAATATTTTCTGCTGCCTTGCGATTGATTACATACCCGTGTCCATAAGATCCCGCCAAAGCATGGAGAATAAAAGGCTTGCCGTCTTTTTTTACTGCTATCCGGGTATGGGCCCGAGCCTTATACAGCAGCAGCACCAGGGGTTCCGAATGGGTGTCCAGGAATTGCCGGAGAGCTGGCAGCGCCTGAAAAAAAGCGTCATTCAAATGCACATCATCCTCGAACACAAATACATAGGGTTCCTGGCTGTCCAATAGTTTCTGGTACACGCCCATATGGGACAGGGCGCAGCCCACTTCTCCCAGTCCCATGACCCCTGTATCCACGTTCAGTTCCTTCTGCTGTTCTGCCGTCAGGGCATTACCCATAATGGCATCAAAAAAACATGGTTCCAGACCATGGGAACGAAAGTTAGCCAAAATAGAGGCTCTTCTTTCCTGAGCGTCTTTGGCGCTGATTACATAATGAAAAAGTTTCCCCATAATTTCTCCTCTGCATCTGATTATAGTGGCACGTTTGTCAAGACCAAAATCGATGAATTTCTAAATGTATCAGGCAGCAGACATTGCAGCATTGAGCAGCAGTGCCGGGAAGTAGCGCTCTGCTGGCGGGACGTTCCCGCTGGCTGAGGGGCAGCGCTNTATAGTGGCACGTTTGTCAAGACCAAAATCGATGAATTTCTAAATGTATCAGGCAGCAGACATTGCAGCATTGAGCAGCAGTGCCGGGAAGTAGCGCTCTGCTGGCGGGACGTTCCCGATGGCTGAGTGGCAGCGCTGGAAGTTATACACGTTGATGTAGTTGCGGATGGCCTTGCGAGCCTCCCGGATGTTGCGGTACTGCGTGAGATAGGCTTCCTCATACTTGAATGTCCGGAACCACCGCTCAATCTTGATGTTGTCGGCCCAGCGGCTCTTGCCATCCATGCTCTGGCGGATCTTGTGTTCCTTGAGGAAAGCCTTGTACTCCTTGCTGGTGAACTGGCATCCTTGGTCGGAGTTGAGAATCTGCGGCTTTGCTATACGGAGCGCCTTCCTTACGGCGGCAATGACCATCCGGGTGTCCAGGGTATCGTCCACCTCCCAGCCAACAATGCAGCNGTACTCCTTGCTGGTGAACTGGCATCCTTGGTCGGAGTTGAGAATCTGCGGCTTTGCTATACGGAGCGCCTTCCTTACGGCGGCAATGACCATCCGGGTGTCCAGGGTATCGTCCACCTCCCAGCCAACAATGCAGCGGCTGTACCAGTCGATGATGGCTGTCAGATAAACGAAACCGTGCTCCAGGGGAATGTAGGTGATGTCGATGGACCATGCCTGGTTAGGCTGCTGAATATCCACATGCTTCAGCAGGTAGGGCATCACCTGCGCTTGTTGCTGCCGCTTGGAAAGGTTCATCTTCGGATAGATGACGTCGATGCCCATCTCGCGCATATAGCGAGCTGTCTTGCGTCGTCCGGCCTGATGCCCGAGGCGCTGCAGCTGCGAGGCCAGCTGCCTTGCGCCCCAGGCAGGATTGTCCGTGTGGAAACGATCGATGATGCGCTTGCATTCCAGCTCTTCATCTGATGGAGCGTTCTCTTTGGGGTGGTAGTATTGGCTTGTGCGGTTGACGCCGAGCAGCTTTGCTGCTTTCCGAAGGGAAAGCTCCTTGCACTCACTCCTCGAAAGGTTTTGGAGAATACTGTTTCTCGTAGTCCGGTCCAAGAATTTCCTCAGATTTTTTTTTCAACCAATCCACCTGCATGGTGAGTTGGCCAACTTTGCGGGCATAGGAGGCTTTCTCCTTCCGCTCGGTCTCGAGTTTTTGATTGAGGTTGTCCTCTCTGGAATCATCGAATATGATGCTTGCCTTGCTGAGAAACTCGTTCTTCCAGTTCCGCAAGAGGTTCGGCAGGATTTCGTTCTCAGCCGCCAGCGTGTTGAGGTCTTTCTCACCCTTGAGCAGCTCGATGACGAGATCGGATTTGAATTTCGACGTGAAATGACGGCGCGTGCGTGACATGATGATTATCTCCTTTTTCATTGATCGCCTCCAGTATACCACGAGATTCACATTAAGAAATAGTTTCGAAGTTGTCTTAATTCATAGTTCCATTATATACCAGGGGATTCCTATTGGGGGCTACAATGTGCTAATCCAGGGGCTGCTGAAGGGTATTGAAGTGCGGACCGGGGTGGATTATAACAAGGAGAGGAAGGCTTATGAGGGCGTGGCCAAGACGGTGGTGTACACGGGGCCGGTGGATGCGTATTTTGGGTATCAGCTGGGCCGGTTGGAATACCGGGGGCTGCGGTTTGAGACGGAGCGGCTGGAAGAGGTGAATCACCAGGGGGTGGCGGTGATGAATTACACGGATCGTGAGACGCCGTATACCCGGGTGATTGAGCACAAGCATTTTGAGTTTGGGACGCAGCCGGTGACGTATGTGACCCGGGAGTATCCGGCGGAGTGGCAGCCGGGGGAGGAAGCGTATTATCCGGTAAATGATGAGCGGAATCAGAAATTGTATGAGCGGTACGCGGAGCTGGCGAGGAAGGAGAAGGGGGTTATTTTTGGGGGCCGGCTGGCGGAGTATAAGTATTATGATATGGATGATGTGGTGGAATCGGCTTTACGGGCTAGTGCGGTCTGCGGACAATAATAGCGATGTTTGCGGGGAATCCTCGCAGTGGTTCGCGGCTACCCACTCAGTTACGCCCTTCGGGCTTACTTCGCGGGCCGCTATCACAGGGGTCGTATATTCCATTTCCCCACGGCCGGAGGCCTTGAGAAATGGATACGACTCCCTTAGTCAGCCTGCGGTGACAGCTCTCCCCAGCGGTTCGCGGCTCGCATTAGCCAAGAGTCCTTTGATAAACTGTGGACTCTTGGATGCGACTGCATAGTGGTTCGCTGCTAGCCAGGCGGCGTCGCCCTGCGGGCTTGCCTTCTGGGCAGCTATCACAGGGGTCGTATATTCCACCTTTCTGCGGCTGATGCCTTGAACGGTGGATACGACTCCCAAAGGTGAGAGCTTTGGGCGCCCGTTGGGCTGGCCCTACGGGCCAATTGGATGAAACTTCTATCGTCGCCTGAATCCTGGAAAAACTTCTTCCGTCAGCCTGCCGGCTGCCACCCCCTTAGTGGTTCGCCGTGTTCCAATCAGCAGCGTCCTTGCGGACTTGCTTCTTGGACGGCTATCACATGGGTCACGTGTACCAAACAGCTTCTAGAATACCCGTGACGCTGTTTGGACGTGACCGCAACGCTTGAAGGGGGCTATAAAGGAAAATGCGACACTTCCTACAGTGGTTCGCTGCTAGCCAGTCATTTTCGCCCTACGGGCTCAATTCCTGGGCAGCTATCACATGGGTCACGTATTCCAAATATCTTCTGGACAAATAGTAAAGATATTTGGATGTGACCGCAACGTTTGCAGAAGACTTTCTAGGCCGCTACTGGCCGTGTGCTAAATGGGGGATAGTGCTGAAATGCAGGTAGCGGTCCCAACCCGGCATTGCTGGAGGCAATGCCGACCTTCCCCGCCTTGGGATACTGTTGTGCGGAGAAGGCAGGCGGCCGGGGGCCGCAAACAACTGGATAAACTTCTATCGTCGCCTTACGGCGACACTTCCTTCACTCTTGAAGGAAGCGTTCTAGGCCACTACTGGCCGTGTGCTTAATGGGGGCAGTGCTGAAATGTAGGTAGTTGCCTCATCACGGGTAGTATATAGAATTGGGTGATTGGTTTTCCAGGGACGATATATTTTTCTGTGGTGATTTGGTATACTATAACAAAGGCCAACTTGTGAAGGGTAAGGCTGGGTTCCCGAATGGGAGTAGGCGTGATGCTGAGAATTCCTTTGCCCCTGGGGTTGGCTTATTTTTATATCTGATTTATGGCTCTGTTTTTCCTAAGGGGAAGGCGGGGCTTTTTATTTTTGGGCAAATAAAAAGCTCCTCTGGGGTGCAGGGGAGCTAGTGACCTACGGGCACATAGTGGGTTTTGCTGTGTATTTTGGTTGTGTTATTTTAGCAGGTCTTCAAATAGTTGGTTTACGTCGTGGTAACCTTTTACGGAGGGGTCTTTTGCGATTTTCTTGGCTTCTAACATGGCTTCCAGAGTTTCTTTATTTGGCTGGGGGGTGGTTTGGGGTTTGGTTTTGGTTGGGGGTTGGGATGGGTTCTTGGGCATGGGGTTTGCCTCCTTTGGGGAAATGTATGGGTATAATAATACAAGAATTTGACATGTTTAATTCTTTTAAAATGGGCTCTGCTTAAAATTGGAAAAGGTGTTTTAGCAGGGGTTTGTAGAAATTTTGGCAGTATTTAGTTTTAATATTCTAACAACTTAGCACGATGGTGTCAAGGGTGTTCCTTGGGAGATGGCTTATTTATATGGTTGGTAACATTTTTATGAGGAAATAGTAGGTTTACAATTTTGTAAATTGGTAAAAAGAAATTGAACATTGCTGGGTTTGCGTCTATAATGGAACAAAATGTGTTTTTGGGGGCAGGAAAGGGTGAATGGTGTATGTCTCCTCTTTTTATTGGTTTGTTGGCTATTGTGCTGCTGGTGGTGTTCGGGGGTTTTTGGCGGAATGTACTCCAAGGGCGTTTTTCGTTTTCTACTCGGGAGTGGGGGTTCAAGTCGCTGTCGTTTGCTAGTTTGGGGCTGGGGACGGTGCTGATTTTTTTACAGCTGGCACAGGTGCTGGGGGATTTTCGGCTGCTGCTGCTGGGGGTTGTGTGCTGTGGTATTGGGGCGATTTTCTTTGGGCTGGGGGTAAAGTACCAGGAGGCGTCCGAGGTGGAACGGGAAGCGGGGCCTGAGGTGGAGCGGGAGGTCCGGGGGAATACGCCTTCGTATAAGGAGCTCATTGGGCTGGGGGTGTTTGTGGTGGTGTTGGGGGTGTGGATGGCTATTGCAAGATAGTTGGTGCGGTCGGCGGACTTCCTGGCGGTGTTAGCCGGGAATCCTCGCTCAGTCACCTGCGGTGACAGCTCCCCCAGCGGTTCGCGGCTCGCTGCGCAGCTGCGTCCTACGGACTTGCTTTGCAGGCCGCTATCGCATGGGCCTTATTGACCAAACATCCGCTGGAAAGATTGCGGATGTTTGGATGCGGCCGCATAAAGATAGGAGCCTTTAAGGGTTGGTGCGGTCTGCAGACTGTTGGTGTAACCTGGCCCTTCGGGCATTTTGGATTTGAACTCCATCCGCCGGCAAGTTTGCCGGCACCTTCCTCTTCTCCTGTTCGCATAGCGAACAGGTAAGTGGAAGGCAACGCGGCCGGGAGGCCGCTAAAAACCAGGGATTGGCCAACAAAACGTTACCACCACGTTCCTAAAATAACATCATTTTGAAGATAACATAAGAACGAATAAGTAAAATAAAATATACTATAATTGCGAATTATGCTTGGAGTTCCAATTCTTGGAACTCTCTTCGTCGCCTTCCGGCGCCACTTCCCTCACGCTTGATGGAAGTCAATAAAAATGCACTACCACATTTCTAAAATCACTTATTTCTGATAACAATGTCGGGGTATACAAGTAGAATAAAGTATATTTTTATTGCAAATTTGCTTTAGCAACTGACCTCGCACGCAAGCGGGCGCAGGTGGCATCCGAAGGATGACGGAGAGTGCTCCTACTGCGGCGCTGGCGCCGCAAATGTATGATTAAAAGCTAATAATTGGATGAAGAACTTCTATCGTCGCCTGCGGCGACACTTCCTGAGCGGTTCGCCGTACTCCAGTCAGTTTCGCCCACAGGGCTCACTTCCTGGACGGCTATCGCATGGGTCACGTATTCCAAATATCTTTTGGACAAATTGTAAAGATATTTGGACGTGACCGCAACGTTTGCAGAAGGCTTTCTAGGCTACTACTGGTCGTGTGCGGAATGGGTGATGTGTTGTGAAGTTTGGTTTTGAACCCCATCCTGCAATGCCTGTGACATTGCTTCCTTCCCCTTCTCCTGTTCGCGCAACGCGGCGAACAGGTAAGTGGAAGGCAGGCGGCCAGGGGCCGCAAATACTTGGATAAAAAAATCATAATTGGTTGATATGCTGTGTATTCCGGTTCTAGGGAAGGATCTTCCTAATATAAAAGGGACGGATTTGGCCTTAGGTCTAAATCTTGATGATATCAGGTACCTTTTGCAGATTTTTAGGAACACACACCCCGCTTAATCTGAATTGGGCCGGGCTGGATATTTTCGGTCAAGGATGCGTTGCATTGTGCTTGTCCTTGACGGAAAATATTCAGGCTGGCAGGCTCTGGAAAGCGGGGTGTGTTTCCAAGTTGGGGATAAATGCGGGCTGCGGGGTGTAGTGCTGGCCGGACCTCTGGGCGTCTTGTCTTTTACATCAAAAAAGGCAATCATCTTTTTTACAAGATGGTTGCCTTTTTTCCTTTTTTAGGTTGGTTCTTATTGGTCCAGGGCCAACAGGAGTTGGTTTCTGTTATGAACTTTGTATCTTTGGTACAGGCTGCTGAGTTGTTTTTTGACGGTGATTTCAGCAACATTTAATTCTTCGGCGATTTCTTTATTGGTGCGGCCTTCTTTGACGCGTTGGATGATCAGGAGGTCGCGGGGGTTGAGTTTGTTTTCTTCTACTGTGGGGTCGGTGACGGGGACGAGAGTATAGGATTTCAGGTGTTTGATGAAGGTGTTGTATTTGGTTCTGGGGGCCAGGCGGTCCATGATGGGTTTTAACAGGGTGGTGTGTTCTACGAAGGGGAGGGTCAGGTTATCGGGGATGGCTTCGTCCAGTGCGGTGGCAAGGAGTTCTTCGGCTTTGTCGGCTTGGCCGGTATGTTCCAGGGCGGCGGATCGGGTGATGGCGTTGTAGCAGCGGCAAAGCTGGGAGGATTCTCTTTGGGGCAGGGTATCGCGGTGCTGGGTGGTGAGTAGGAGGAGGTTGTATTTGCGCAGGGCCAGCTGGATTCTATGCCGGACGGACTGGCGGAAGCTCTGGAGGGAGGGGTATTCGGGGAGGTTGTTCAAGCGTTCCAGGGCTTTGCTCATATGGGCTCCGGGTTGTTCTAACATGCCGGAGATGAAGATGGAGGAGAGTTCCAGGTCGGTGCGGGTCAGGGGGTCGGTGACTTTTTCCTGGAGTCTGTGGAAGTAGGCTTTCCAGCGGCGGAATTTTACGGGTTCGTTTTTGAGGAGGACGATTCTGGGGTACAGGTACAGGGCCAGGAGGGCGTGCTGCTGCTGGTCCAGGGTCTGGAAGGGGACTTCGAAAAAGCTGAGGAGGAGTTCTTCGGCGATTTCTAAATTGCCCTGGAGGTAGGCTTTTTCGGCATCGGCGGTGGCTTGCCACAGGGGGCCGCTGCAGCCTTCGATGCATTGGCCGCAGATGGCGTAGATTTCTTTTAGCTGGTCTACGTTTTTCTCCAGTTGGCCTTGGTTCCGGTAGTACAGGGACAGGGGTCCGGTGATGCCGCGGTGGATGCCTTGGAAGTAATCCCGGCTCAAGTGGACGCCTTTTTCCAGGCACCAGTGGTGGACCCGGCGGAGGGCGGGGAGCATGGCGTCCAGGTCGGGGACACTGTCCAGGGCCTGGAGGAAGAGGATTTGGGCGGTGTCTTCATCGGTGGGTTCCCAATCTGCGGGGAGCTGGGACAGGAAGATATCGCGTTCTTCTCGGGCGGACTGGGGGGAGGCCAATAGGTTCAGGGCCAGGAGCAGGAGGGTGCAGCTGGAGAACCGGCGGACTTTTTCCAGGGGGGTGGACTCGTGGAGCAGTTGAATCAGGCTGGAGGGCTGGAGGCCGTTTAGCAGGGTGAGGCCGCCTTCGTGGATCAGGCGCAGGGCCAGGGGGAAGGCGCGGCCTTCCAGGGCTAGCTGGAGGGCTTCGGGGAGTTTCTTTTGGTGGCGCTGCCAGCGGGCGGCGCGGATATAGGCTTTCTTTTGCCAGTTCCAGGTTTCGATGTGGAATTTGCCCTGGAGGTATTCCCGGAATACGGGGTGGATGGTGTAGGCGCCTTCGGCGGGTTCATACACCAGGAAGGGGTTCCGTTCCCATTGTTCTTCCAGGTGGCGCAGGGCGGGGGCGTGGGCGCACAGGTATTCGGCGTGGCCTTTGGAAAACTGGGGGAACAGGGAGAGGCCCAGGCATACGCGTTTTTCTTCTTCGGGCAGGGGGAGGTAGAATTGGTCGATGAATTGGTAGAGGACGGCTTTGTCCCGGTTGGTGAACAGGGCCAGGTCGGCGGTTTTGAGTCTGCGGAAGTTGCGGATGCCTTTGCCGATGGCAAAGAGTTCGGTGTCTTTCAGGGCTTCGTAGGCCATGGAGTGGTTCAGGTAGGCGATTTCCCACTGGCCTTCTAGGTTTTTGCGGAAGCAGAAGGCGCAGCGCTGGTAGCCCTGGAGGTACATTTTGTAGGTGGGGAGGGTTTCTTCCAGGGAACAGAGCTGGACTAGCCAGAGGTTTTCGCAAAGTTGGTGGACCAGGGTTTCTTCTTCGCTGATGGCGCAGGGGACCAGCTGGTCTTTGCCTTTGCGGAAGATTTCGGTGACGGCGTCCCGGCCTTGGGCCAGCATTTCCCGGCCGGCGCCCATCCAGATGATGTCGGGGGCCAGGTGGGCCAAGAGGGGTTCTATGTCAGCGTTTTCAATATAGGAATGAAGGATTTTCTGCCCCAGGTGGAGCAGGTCTTCTTCAAGTGGTGTCATGGCAGGTTCCTTCTTTCGGGGTCAAGGTGGGCTGGCGGGGCCAGCGGGGTATATACGATGGTATAGGGGAGGGGTAGGGTTAGTATATACTACTGTCTTATATATACTATAGGATAAGAATGTGTAATTGTCTATAGAGATATGGGAAGAAATATAAGAAAGAAGTAGAATTGTTGGACGCAATTTAAAGGGACGTGCGGTCAGCGGACTTTGCAGGCAATGTTTTCCGGGTATCCACTCTCAGTCACCTTCGGTGACAGCTCTCCCCTAAAGGCGAGAGCTATGGGCGCCCGTTGGGCTGGCCCTACGGGCCAATTGGATTGAACTTCATCCGTCATCCACGTTGTGGATGACACCTTCTACACGTTTGCAGAAGGCTTACTAGGCCACCACTGGTCGTGTGCTGAATAGGGGATAGTGTGGAAATGCAGGTAGTGGCCCTCCGGGCAGATGGGATATTGGTGCGGTCGGCAAACTTCCTGGCGATGTTTTCCGGGAATCCTCTCTCCTCGTATGATATGTATGTGAGTTATTAAAAACAGCTCACATACATATTTTTTGTGCGTATAGCGGTAAGAACCATTCGGAGAATTTTCCTCTTCCGGTTTCCCGTCTATACAATCTGAAGCTCTGTAACAAAAGGTTTTCCCATGGTACGATATCAGTAGAGTCTGATGTCCGGAGGCACTGCTATCTCCCCTTGCAGCCAGTTCGTCTGTGTCTGCTCCCTTTAGCATGCGGCCCAGCTCATGAAGCATTACTCCGCTAACACAGAAGTTGCATCTCCTGCCTTAGCACCAGCAAAAAGGCTGACAGGATGAATGCTAATTGCGCGAGGTTGCGGTTACTTCATGATGCCTCGTATGATATGTATGTGAGTTATTAAAAACAGCTCACATACATATTTTTTGTGCGTATAGCGGTAAGAACCATTCGGAGAATTTTCCTCTTCCGGTTTCCCGTCTATACAATCTGAAGCTCTGTAACAAAAGGTNCCTCGTATGATATGTATGTGAGTTATTAAAAACAGCTCACATACATATTTTTTGTGCGTATAGCGGTAAGAACCATTCGGAGAATTTTCCTCTTCCGGTTTCCCGTCTATACAATCTGAAGCTCTGTAACAAAAGGTTTTCCCATGGTACGATATCAGTAGAGTCTGATGTCCGGAGGCACTGCTATCTCCCCTTGCAGCCAGTTCGTCTGTGTCTGCTCCCTTTAGCATGCGGCCCAGCTCATGAAGCATTACTCCGCTAACACAGAAGTTGCATCTCCTGCCTTAGCACCAGCAAAAAGGCTGACAGGATGAATGCTAATTGCGCGAGGTTGCGGTTACTTCATGATGCCTGGGATAAACCTTTTGCTCAGGCTTCACAAATCTGATCTGGGAAGGAGGATGATATCATGATTAAGATCAACACTTTGTCAACTTTATACGTCGGTATTGATGTAAGTTCAAAATCCAATGTTGTCTATGCCATGGACTTTGAACAGAATAAGCTTCTTTCTGATTCTTTCCCTAATAATCAGCCTGGCGCTGAAAAATTGGCGAATGCTATCTGTAAATGTATGCTTTCTCATCGAAATCTAAATACTATCGTTTTCGCATTAGAATCCACCTCCATGTACAGTATTCATATTGCCAATTTCCTGTCAGCCAGCGAAATTCTCATGCCTTTTCATCCGTATGTTTATTGTCTCAATCCAAAAATCACAGCGAATTACCGAAAAACTTTTATTGGCCTTTCCAAAACTGATTCAACGGACGCATATATCATTTCTGATTTAGCTCGGGTTGGCAAAATCAAGAGTTCTCCCTGGAGAGGCAGTCAGTTTCTTGCACTCAAGCGTCTGACACGGCACCGACTGCACCTCGCTGAATGCATCACAAGAGAAAAGACCTACATGATTTCCAGTCTGTTTCTTAAATTTAGTGAACTGGAGATTTTGGATCAGGAATCACAGCCCTTTAGTAACATTTTTGGGACCACTTCAGCTGCCGTTTTGACAGAATTCTTTTCTGTACAGGATATTGTGGATGCCAGCGAAGAAGAGCTCCTACAATTTCTGGCAAAAAAAAGCCGGAATCGCATTACAAACTTAGCTGAAACCTCTAAATTGCTAAAAAAGGCCGCCCAGGATTCCTATCGTCTTGATAAGCGTGCAGCTGAACCCCTGACAATCGCTCTGGCCAGTTCGTTCAACTGTATTGAGTCTTACAAGAAGGAAATTAAGGCAATTGATCATGCTATAGAAAAGACGGTCAAGGGCGTTAATCCTAACGCCTACATGATTCTACGGTCCATTCCTGGTATTGGACCAGTCTTGGCTGCTGGCATTCTCGCTGAGATTGGTGATATTTCCGCTTTTCGCTCAGCTGATTCGCTAGCTAAATACGTTGGACTTACTTGGCGCAAGAGCGATTCAGGCGACTTCGTGGCCGAGGAAACACCCGTTTTCAGAACGGGTAACACATATCTCCGTAATTATATTGGAGAGGCTGCAAACAGTGTCCGAAGATACATCCCTGAATACGCAGAGTATTACGCCAAGAAATATGCTGAAGTGCCAAAGCATCAGCATAAAAGAGCACTCGCGCTTGCATCTCGTAAATTAGTACGACTCGTTTTTGGTTTGCTGGTCAAAAACCAACTGTACGCCGGCGGAAAGTTGAACGCCGAACAGAATAACGATTTCAAATAGCACCCGTTTTTTTTTGAAGCAACATCGGGTGCAGGTGAAGTGCGCCCTTTTTTTGATTAATACATAGAATATCTTAAAAAAAATATGCTTGACATATTACCAGAATGCTAAAGGTGAGAGCTATGGGCGCCCTCCGGGCAGGAGGGGGTATTGGCCCTTCGTGCCAATTGGATGAAACTGCCTCAGTCATCCTATAAGGATGACGGCCCCTCCGTTTGGAGGGGCCGTTTTTAGTCCAATACTGTTCAGTTGCTGAATGGAGGCCAGTGCCGACCTTCCACCACGAGGAATGCTGTTGGTAGTGGAAGGCAGTTGCGGCCTACGGCCGCAAATAACTGGGTAATCATCCGGGCTAGTTGGGGTTTAACGCTGTTTTGTTTCTTCTAATTCTTTGAGTCGTTTATCAACGTGTTTTTTTATGTCTCGGCAGACGATGTAGAAGTGATGTGTTATGTCTTCATTGGTGTAGCGGATGACTGCAATTCCCAGGCTGTTTAGATATTCGGTTCTTATTTGGTCATACATTTTGGCACTTTCTTCAAGGTGGGTTTTGCCGTCTATTTCTATGGCTAATTTGGCTTTGGCGCAGTAAAAGTCGACGATATAGTTGCCAAAAATCCGTTGTTTATACCATTTCATAGAATCTGGGCGTAGGAATTGGTACCATAATTTCTTTTCTTGGTCGGTCATTTCTTTGCGCAGTTGTTTGGCGTTGTCCAATAATTCTTTGTTGCGGAAAGTGTAGATTTTGTTCATGGTTGGTGCCTCCTTATTCTATTAGGTAAGTTTATACTTTGATAGTACAGAAGACGGAAGGGCTTGTCTATAGGTTTGAGAGGAACGGGAAGAATAGGGGTACGAACGGGAATTTTGATCGCGCCAGGTATTTTTTGCAGATTTTTAGGAACAGAGAACCCCGGTTAATCTGGATTGGGCCGGGCAGGATATTTTCGGTCAAGGATGCGTTGCACTGTGCTTGTCCTTGAAGGAAAATATCCTGGTTGGCAGGCTCTGGAAAGCGGGGTGTGCTTCCAAGTTGGGGACAAATGCGGGCTGCGAATATTGGGCAATGGTATGGCTTTTTAAGGGTTATGGTTCAATTTCCTACAATATATATATGCAATGGGGCGTCAACAATGTTGACATCAAAAATGGCAGCAAAAGCAACATTAAAAAACGGCAACAAAAGCAACATTAAAAAACAGCAACAAAAGCGGCAGTAAAAAAACAGCATCAAAAAAACAGCGGCTGGGGGCCGCTGTTATCCTTGAGTTGGTATTTGGTTAGACGTTGCGTTTGGCGAGTTGTTCCACTGGTTCTGGGTTGGGGGTAAATTTGATGGGCTGGGGGTTATTCAAAAAGGCGAGGGCGTAGCTGATGGCCATGGCGGTGCCGTAGATCAGGCCTCGTTCGTCGATGTCGAATTCGGGGGTATGGTGGTTGGCGCCGCAGCCTTCCTCTTTATTGGCGATGCCGGTGAAGGTAAGGACGCCGGGGAATTTTTGTAAGTACAGGGCGTAGGATTCTGATGCCATCCAGGGTTGGGGGTCCTGGATATGCTGGGGTCCCAGGTCGTGTTCCAGGGCGGTTCTTCCCAGGGCGGCGCATTGGGGGTGGTTATTGACTTCGAATAGGGCTTCGGGCATTTGGAGTATTTTGGCTTTGCAGCCATAGAGGGCGGTGTTTTGTTCCAGGGCTTTTTTGAGGAATTCTACAAATGGGCGGCCGGCTTTTTCGTAGGAGAAGAAGCGGGCGGTGCCGCCGAAGGTGAGTTTATCGGGGATGACGTTATATTTTTCGCCGCTTTTGACAAAGCCCAGGGAGAAGGTGAGGCACTGGAAGGGGTCTACGCTGCGGGTGCGGAAGGCGCTGAGCTGCTGGTACAGTGTAGTGAAGCAGTCCATGGGGTTATTGGCCAGGTCGGGGCGGGCGCCGTGGCCGAAGGTGCCGTCCAATTCGATGACAAAGGAGCAGCCGCCGGCCATGACGGGGCCGGGGGTCAGGGAGACGGTGCCGGCGGGCATATCCCAGCGGACGTGGGTGGCGTAGCAGCCGTCGATGGACATTCCCAGCTGGTTTACCAGGTAGGGGAGGAGGTTTTGGATGTCGCCGCTTTCTTCTTCGCCGCGTTCAAAGCAGAGGAGAATTTTGCCGGTCCATTCTTCTGTATGGGCGGCCAGGATCCGGGCGGCGGCAAGGGCCATGGCCATGTGGGCGTCGTGGCCGCAGGCGTGGGAAAGGCCGGGGCGTTTGGAAAGGCAGGTTTTGGGGCCTTTCAGGTTGTTGGGGCTTTCCTGGATGGGCAGGGCGTCGGTGTCGGCTCGAAGGAGCAGGGTTTTGCCGGGTTTGCCGCTGTCCAAGATGCCCAGGAGGCCGGCGTCGGGGATATTGCGGGTGGGGATGTTCTGGGTTTTGAGGTATTGTTCCAGGTAGGCGATGGTTTCGGTTTCCTGGTTGCTGGGTTCGGGGTTTTCATGAAAATGGCGGCGCAGGCGAAGGGTTTCGTTGAACTGGGCTTGGGCCTCTTTGAGTATTTCCATGGACATATGCCTCTTTTCGTAGTCTTTTTACGGGTGCATTATAGCATGAAAAAGGGGAAAAGTGATACACGTGTTTACAAGTTAGTATAAAAATTGCAAATAAGCTGTGAAAAATTGAATTTTACTACCCAATAATATTAATATTATGATATAATAATAACAGATACAGGAGGTTGCTTTGCAGCCACTGAGGGGAGTGCTTCGAACCCGCGAAGCGAAGTGTAAGAGTTCTATGGGAGGAAGAAGGGGATTTCATGATCAATGGCGTAATGACAGTAAGAGAAGCGTCTGAACGGTGGGGGCTGAAACCCATCACCATTAACCAAGCCTGTACGGGCCAAAAGGGTTACCCGCCCCGTTTCCGGGATGGGGAATACCAGAAGTCCGGTGGGATTTGGTTGGTTACCCAGGCTGGTATGGAACGGTTGTACGGTAAGGAACGGCAGCCCGGAGAGACCAGAAGGAGGGTGCTTCCCCGCAGGGGGTCCCTTGGCCGGAAAACGGCTGTTGTTGGCGAAGCGGCTAACGCAAGAGAAACTGCGGAATCCAGTGAAGCGGCTTTTTAGGCGTTTGAGAAGGAAGAAGTAAGAGTGTAGAGGAAACGGCTTTTCAGCCCTTGGGGGGCTGAAAAGCCGTTTTTTGTTGTGCAGACAACGGGTTGGTGCGGTCAGCGGACCTGAAGTGTGCTGGTGCCGAGAATCCACTCTCAGTCACCTTCGGTGACAGCTCTCCCCTAAAGGCGAGAGCTATGGGCGCCCTTTGGGCTGGCCCTACGGGCCAATTGGATGAAACTTCCTCAGTCATCCTATCGGATGACAGCCCCTCAGTGGTTCGCATTATGCCAATCAGCTTCGCTCTCTGAGCTCGCTTCTTGGAATGCTATCACATGGCTCATATTAACCAATAGTCCTTTAAAAAGCTGATGGACTATTGGATATGAGCGCAACGCTTGGATGGGCCGGTCTTAGGCCACCACTGGTCGTGTGCTAATTGGGGGCTAGTACTGAAATGTAGGTAGTTGCCCCATCCTGCAATGCCTGCGGCATTGCTTCCTTCCCCGCCTTGGAATGTTGTTGGGCGGAGAAGGCAGGCGGCCGGGGGACGCAAAGGATTGGATGGAATTGCTGGATTCTTTTTTTGGCAGTTGCATGGGGATGCTAGAGGGGTGTTTTTCTGCTTGTTCGAAAGGGTAATCTAGTATAAAATAGCTTCAACAAGAGTATTGTAGGTGTTATGAGCTGCAGCAGGTGTTTGGAAGGAGGCGGGGGCTGTGAATCATATTCAAAATTATCTGGATTGGCTAAAGTGTAATATGACGCAAGCCAGAATTGATGATTCTACGGTTGAAATTACAACTCCCTTTCTCGATCGTCATAATGATTATACGCAGATATATATTAAGGACCTGGGAAATCATCAGGTAAAAATTACGGATCTGGGATATATTGTTGATGATTTGAAGATGTATGGTATTTCTTTGCAGCAGGGTAAAAGAAAACATATTTTCAATCAGATTCTGGCCAGCAAGGGGATTCAGTATGATGGGAATTCGCTGGAGTTGTTTGTGATTTGTGACCGTGGTGATATTCCGGAGAAGCAGCATACGCTGCTGCAGACGATGTTGGATGTATGTCAACTGCGTCTGTTTGTAGAGAACGGTGCTGCTTGAATTCTATAGGTATTGGTAAACACTTGACATTCTGTGATAGGGGATGGTCAAGTGTTTTTTTGTGGGGTGGGGCCCTCTGGGCAAATTGGTTTTGAACTCCATCCGCCGGTGATTCCACCGGCACCTTCCTCTTTACCAGTGCACGCTAAGCAGTGCACTGGTAAGTGGAAGGCAGGCGGCCGGGGGCCGCAAACAACAGGATAAACTTCTATCGTCGCCTTACGGCGACACTTCCTACACTCTTGCAGGAAGCGTTCAGGGCCACTACTGGTCATGTGCTGAATAGGGGATAGTGTAGAAATGCAGGTAGTGGCCCTCCGGGCAGATGGGATATTGGTGCGGTCTGCGAACCTGAAGTGATGTGGTTCGGGGTATCCACTCAGCGGTTCGCCGTGCTCCAATCAGCTACGTCCTGACGGACTTGCTTCTTGGACGGCTATCGCATGGGCCTTATTGACCAAACAGCCCCTTGCAGAATTTGTCGGGCTGTTTGGATGCGGCCGCATAGTGGTTCGCTGCTAGCCAGGCGGCGTCGCCCTGCGGGCTTGCCTTCTGGGCAGCTATCACAGGGGTCGTATATTCCATTTCTCTACGGCCAAGGCCTTGAGAAATGGATACGACTCCCAGAGGCGAGAGCTATGGGCGCCCGCTGGGCAGGAGGGGGTAAAAAGCTTTATGGATTAAACTTCTATCGTCGCCTTACGGCGACACTTCCTTCACTCTTGCAGGAAGCGTTCAGGCCACCACTGGTCGTGTGCTAATTGGGGGCTAGTACTGAAATGTAGGTAGTTGCCCCATCCTGCAATGTCTGCGGCATTGCTTCCTTCCCCGCCTTGGAATGTTGTTGGGCGGAGAAGGCAGGCGGCCGGAGGACGCTAATACTTGGTTGGCCCTCCGGGGTTTCTCTATCGGCACCTGTGGTGCCACTTTCCCCTTTGGGGAAAGCTTGTCCCCATCTGGGGCTAGTGCGGGGCGTTAGGTAGCTCAACTACAGAAAAATTGCCTGAGGCAATTTTTTGCTGTAGAAAACTCTGTAGCGGTTTTTGGTCGTGGAGTCCATGGGGGTAGTGTGGGGCGTTATGCGTTTCCTGCCATATTTTTCTCTTCAACTATTTGCGTCGGGCTCTGGAAATAGTCTATAATAGGTTGATGCTACTTTTGTGGCGATATTCTATGAGGGAGGAACTTTTATGGGTGGGCATGTGCTTGGTTTGATTCACACGATTACTGCGCTGGATGTGTTGGATATCCTGGTAGTGGCGTTTTTCTTAAATAAATTGTATTTGATGTTGAAGAATACGCGGGCGGCGTCTTTGGTCAAGGGGCTGTTGATGCTGCTGGTGATTATGTTGATCAGTAAGTGGCTGAATTTGTATGTGATCAACTGGATTTTGGAAAAGTTTATGACGGTGGTGATGATTGCGCTGCCGGTGGTTTTTCAGCCGGAGCTGCGGCGGGCGCTGGAGCAGATTGGGCGGGGGAAGTTATTCCGCCGGAGTACGGTGCTCAATGAGGAAGAAATCGAGAATATGCTGGAGGCGGTGGCGACTACGGCAGATGATTTGAGCCGGAACAAGATTGGGGCGCTGATTGTTTTCGAGCGGGAGACGGGTCTGGACGACTATATTGAGACGGGGATTCAGATTGATGGTTTAATCAGTACGGCTCTTTTTGAAAATATTTTTATTCCCAATACGCCGCTGCATGATGGGGCGGTGATTATCCGGGGAAACCGGATTGCG
This sequence comes from Acidaminococcus hominis, assembly GCF_900291475.1. Lineage (GTDB taxonomy): Bacteria > Bacillota > Negativicutes > Acidaminococcales > Acidaminococcaceae > Acidaminococcus > Acidaminococcus hominis. The sequence goes on along the minus strand of NZ_OLMM01000003.1, from coordinate 95,250 downwards.
GCGGCGAGTTGCCTACTGCCTCTGACGGAGGCGCGGAATTTGAGTCAGGAGCTGGGTACGCGGCACCGGGCGGCGATTGGTCTGTCTGAGCAGACGGATGCGCTGGTGCTGGTGGTGAGTGAGGAAACGGGTGCGGTTTCTCTGGCTCGTGGGGGTGCTCTCCAACGGTATTTGACGCACCGGGATGTGCGGGATCTTTTGCGGCCGGTGATGAAGCAGCCGATGCTCAATTGGAAGGATTCGATTCGGCTGAAGTTTGAGGCGCTGCGCAAGCACAAGGACGAGGGGCAGAAAGGGGATGACTTCCATGATAACCCAAAAGCATAATGATGAGGGGGCCAACAAGCGGAATTCCTGGTTTGTGCGGGTGATGGCGCTGGTGGTGGCCTGCATTTTGTGGGTGTATGTCATGAATGAGCAGAACCCGATTACCACGAAGACGTTCCGGGTGCCGCTGGCGGCCAACAATTTGGCGGAAGATATGGTGGTAAAGGATATGCCGGAGACGGTGAATGTGAAGGTGAGTGGTACGCGTTCGCAGATTGCGGTGCTCCGGGAGGGGGATATTAAGGCGTATATCGACTTTACGGACGCTCCCAAGGGGATGAATACGTACAATGTGATGGCTACGGTGCGGATGGGGGAAGTGGCGGAGGTCACGCCGAGTCTGCTGCAGCTGGAAACGGATTCTCTGGCGGAGAAGTCTGTGGAGGTGGAGCCGCGGATTGTGGGGGTTCCCAACAGTGGGGTGACGGTGAGTCATATGGACCTGAATCCGGCTAAGGTGACCATCCGGGGGGCCAGTGCCCGGATTGCGGAGGTGGCCAAGGTGCTGGTGATGGTGGATATCAGCAACAAGGACCAGAATTTCACGTCGGATGCTACGGTGGTGGCTGTGGACAAGACGGGCCGGGAGATGTATGATGTGAAGGTTGTGCCGTCCAAGGTGAAGACTACGGTGACCATTGTGCGGCAGTTGGGTACCAATGATTTCCCCATTAAGGCCAATATGTCGGGGCAGCTCCCGGCTGGGGTGACCATTGCCAATGTGAAGTTAACGCCTGCCACGGTGAAGCTGACGGCGGAACCGGCGGTTTTGGGCAATATTAAGGAGATTCAAACGGCTCCGATTGTGTTGACGAATATTACCAGCGATGTGGAGCTGAAGATGCCGCTGCAGATTCCTGACCAGGTTCTGGCGGACACCCACAGTGTGCTGGTGGAAATTACGCTTACGAAAGCTCCGGAGGGACAAAGTGCAGCAGCAAAAAACAGTAGTTCTACGAATCAATAATATCCGGGTGGGGCTGGACAGCAGGCAGGGCCTGCCCCAGCTGCTTTCCCGGAAGCTCCGTTTGCCGGAGGGCAGCATCGGGAAGGTACGGGTGCTGCGGAAGGCGGTAGATGCCCGGCACAAAAGCAGTATTGTGCTGGTGTACCATCTGCTGGCGGAGCTGCGTATCAGTGAAGGGCAGAAGGCGGAGCTATTAAAGGATCCGCAGATTAGTGAATGGGAAGAGAAGCCGGAACCGGTGCCGGTATTTGGCACGGAAGGGCTTGCCAGCCGGCCTATTGTGGTGGGGCTGGGGCCTGCGGGGCTTGTGGCGGCGCTGGAGCTGGCCAAGTACGGGTACGCGCCTATGGTGGTAGAGCGGGGCCGGGATTTGGCCCACCGGATTCGGGACGTGGAGACGTTCTGGAAGACGGGGAAGCTGGACCCGGTGAGCAATGTGCAGTTTGGGGCCGGGGGTGCCGGGACGTTTTCTGACGGGAAGCTGACCACCCGGGTGAATGACCCGATTATGGGGCATTTGCTCCAGTTGTTTGTGGATGCGGGGGCGCCGGAGGAGATTCTCACGGAACAGAAGCCTCACGTGGGCACGGACAAGCTGCGGATTATGGTGACGGGGCTGATTCACCAGATTAAGGCTTACGGGGGCACGGTGCGCTACGAAACCCAGGTGACCAATGTGCGCCGGGATGCGGCCGGCGGTCTTACGGAAGTGGAGCTGAACGGCCAGGAATGGGTGAAGTGCCAGGGGCTGGTTCTGGCCTGCGGCCATTCGGCTCGGGATACGTACCAGATGCTGCTTGCCCGGGGCGTCCATTTGGAGGCCAAGGCGTTTGCGGTAGGTGTGCGGATTGAGCACCAGCAGGAGCTGATTAACCGGGCCCAGTATGGGAAGTTTGCCAAGCACCCCAAGCTGGGGGCGGCGGACTATGCGCTAGTGTACCACGACAAGGCTACGGGCCGGGCGGTGTATTCGTTCTGTATGTGCCCGGGGGGCCAGGTGGTGGCGTCTGCTTCGGAACCGGGGGGCGTGGTGGTCAACGGGATGAGCCCGTTCCTGCGGGATACGGGGCTGGCCAACAGTGCGCTGGTGGTGAATGTGGACCCCAAGGATTTCCCGCCGGGGCCGCTGGGGGGTATGGAATTCCAACGGAAGTACGAGCGGCTGGCCTATGGGGTCAGCAAGGATTACCGGGCTCCGGCCCAGTCTTCCCGGAGCTATCTGGAAGGGACGGCGCCGGACCTGAAGGTGCCGTTTAAGCCCAGCTACCGGCCGGGACTGGTGGCGGCGGACCTGAAGAAGGTGCTGCCCCAGGCGGTGGCGGAAACGCTCCAGCATGGGCTGGGGGTGTTTGACAGGAAGCTGCCGGGGTTTGGGACCCAGGGGCTGCTGATTGGGGTGGAAACCCGGACGTCAGCGCCGGTGCGGATTGTCCGTGGTGAAAGCGGGGAGTCTGTGAACTGTCCGGGGCTGTACCCGGCCGGGGAAGGGGCTGGCTATGCGGGGGGCATTATGAGTGCCGCCATGGACGGGTATCATCAGAGTCATCGGCTTATGGCCCGTTTTGCCAAACCTGTGCTATAATAAGAACGCTATGGAAAGTATTCCAACAGGCACCCCCTGGGTGCGATACTAAGTGAACCATGAGGAGATGCGATTTATGGAAAACGTAACGATTATTACAGGACACAAGAATCCGGACACGGACTCTATTTGCTCTGCCCTGTCTTATGCCTATGTGAAGACCCAATTGGGTGAGAAGGTGGAAGCTTGCCGGGCTGGGAATGTGAACCCGGAAACCCAGTATGTGCTGGATTACTGGAAGGTGGACGCTCCCCGGCTGAACACGGAACTGGCGGAAGGCCAGGACGTGATTCTGGTGGACCACAATGAGCTGAGCCAGGCTGTGGACGGCTTCAGCAAGGCCAATCCTCTGGAAATTATCGACCATCACCGGATGGGCGGCATTGTGACGGCCAATCCTCTGATGGTACGGATCCAGCCGGTGGGCTGCACGGGCACCATTATTTACAATATTAGTGTGGAAAAGAACGTAACGCTGACCCCGACCATTGCGGGGCTGCTGTTCTCTGCCATTAGTTCTGATACGCTGTACTTCAAGTCCCCGACTACCACGGAAAAGGACAAGGAAGCGGCTATGGCGCTGGCGAAGATTGCCGGGCTGGAAGATCCGCAAAAGTACGCTATGGATATGCTGCAGGCTGGCTCTGCCATCAACTCTCTGAGCCCCAGCGCTATCTGCCACGGGGATATGAAGGAATTTGATTTCCCTCAGGGCAAGGTAACGGTGGCTCAGATCAACGTGATGGACGGGGAAAAGGCCAAGGCAAAATGGCCGGCGCTGCAGGGTGCTTTGCAGGATATGGTGGACCAGTGTGAAGCGGACACTACGCTGCTGATGGTGACGGATATTATCAATGAGGTGACGGAACTGTTGTGGGCTGGAAAGAACGCTGAGGTGCTGGACAAGGCGTTTGGCCAGCGGGAGGCTGACGGGCATTATCATCTGCCTGGGGTGCTGTCCCGGAAGAAGCAGATTGTGCCGCCGTTGACGAAGGCGTTTCAGGAATAGTATTGCATTAAGATGAAATCAGGCCGTGCAGGGTGCACGGCCTGATTTGTTTTGTGGTGGTGCGGTCCGCGGACCTGAAGTGTGCTGGTGCCGGGAATCCACTCTCAGTCACCTTCGGTGACAGCTCCCCTCGTATGATATGTATGTGAGTTATTAAAAACAGCTCACATACATATTTTTTGTGCGTATAGCGGTAAGAACCATTCGGAGAATTTTCCTCTTCCGGTTTCCCGTCTATACAATCTGAAGCTCTGTAACAAAAGGTNCCTCGTATGATATGTATGTGAGTTATTAAAAACAGCTCACATACATATTTTTTGTGCGTATAGCGGTAAGAACCATTCGGAGAATTTTCCTCTTCCGGTTTCCCGTCTATACAATCTGAAGCTCTGTAACAAAAGGTTTTCCCATGGTACGATATCAGTAGAGTCTGATGTCCGGAGGCACTGCTATCTCCCCTTGCAGCCAGTTCGTCTGTGTCTGCTCCCTTTAGCATGCGGCCCAGCTCATGAAGCATTACTCCGCTAACACAGAAGTTGCATCTCCTGCCTTAGCACCAGCAAAAAGGCTGACAGGATGAATGCTAATTGCGCGAGGTTGCGGTTACTTCATGATGCCTGGGATAAACCTTTTGCTCAGGCTTCACAAATCTGATCTGGGAAGGAGGATGATATCATGATTAAGATCAACACTTTGTCAACTTTATACGTCGGTATTGATGTAAGTTCAAAATCCAATGTTGTCTATGCCATGGACTTTGAACAGAATAAGCTTCTTTCTGATTCTTTCCCTAATAATCAGCCTGGCGCTGAAAAATTGGCGAATGCTATCTGTAAATGTATGCTTTCTCATCGAAATCTAAATACTATCGTTTTCGCATTAGAATCCACCTCCATGTACAGTATTCATATTGCCAATTTCCTGTCAGCCAGCGAAATTCTCATGCCTTTTCATCCGTATGTTTATTGTCTCAATCCAAAAATCACAGCGAATTACCGAAAAACTTTTATTGGCCTTTCCAAANGGTAAATTGCAAGTTGAATTTGAACAACTATAATCAAGAAACACACTCAATAGCATAAACTTCATCGAGGAATGCATCAAATAGCTCTGACGGCGTATGGTAGCCCAAAACACGACGTGGGCGCTGGTTCAGCGTATCTGCCATGTTCAGGATATCCTCATCAGAGAACCGCTCTACGGACATGCCCTTTGGGATGAAATCCCTCAGCAAGCCATTGTGGCGTTCGTTTTGAGCCCGTTCCCACGAGCTGTACGAATGTGTAAAGTACATCTTGGTGCCGAGACTCTCGAACTGTGACAAGTTCTCAAACTCAGGACCGTTATCGGCCGTCATCGTCTTAAAAATCTGGCTGAAGCGCTCTGCGCCATATAGCTCCTGCAACTGTGCAAGAGCGGATTCAACGCCGGCACAGGTACGTCCAGGAATGCGGATGGCGATGTAGTTGCGCGTAACCTTTTCAACAGCAGTGAAGACTACTGCCTCACGGCCTGCACGCTGACCAACGACCGTGTCCACTTCCCAGTGGCCAATTTCGGTACCTTCATTGACGACGGCAGGACGTTCCTCAATGGAGCGACCCTTCATACGCTTGTTCTTACGTACCCATTTCCGACGGTGTTTATGCTTTAAGGCTCGCGGGACTTCGAAGAGCGACAGCGGAAGCTTATTAGCCCAAAGCATGTTGTAAAGCGTCTTGGTACAGGGAATCTGTTCCGGCGTAAATAGCTTGTTCCGCCTAGCATAGCCAACGCAGGCATCCAGTGACCAACGTTCCTGGCGGACTTGTTCTACCATCCATTGGATGAACGATTCGCAGTCGTCATGATCGATTTTGCAAGTCTTCCTGGAGTTCTTGCGATTCTTTGCGTATGCCTTCTGACCGCGCTTTGCCATATACTGTGGGGCACGACCGTGCTTGCTTTTTCGTTCCGGCGTTCCACGCCGAAGCTCATAGAAAACAGTCGTATGAGCACATCCTACTGCAGCAGCAATGTTGCGAAGGGAAAGCCCTTGACGATGCAGAGCTTGAATCATACCACGTTCTTCCAAAGAAAGATGGCGGCCGGGGATACGTACGTCCTCCATTGTGTTAGAATGGATGTGATCCATCGTGATTGCTCCTTTGTTGATGATTTCTCGCAAAACCATTTTAGCATGAGGCTTCACTATGGATTTTTATTTTTTGATTAACTGTTCAAGTTCATTTTACAACTGACCACAGAAAATATCTTGAATAGGGAATTTAAAGCCGATGCCCCTAACCAGAAATGGTGTACTGACGTCTCAGAATTTCACTACTATGAGGGGGTAGTTGTGCATAAGGTATATCTGAGCGCGATTATTGACCTGTATGACAGACGAATTGTTTCCTATGTGATAAGCAACCGGAACGATAAAAATTTGGTATTCAATACCTTCAATAAGGCATTGTTGAAAAACCCTGGCGCGCATCCCCTGTTTCACTCTGACCGGGGATTCCAATACACCTGCAGGGATTTCCGCAAGATGATTCTAGATGCTGGTATGACGCAGAGTATGTCACGGATAGGAAAATGCATTGATAATGGCCCGATGGAAGGCTTCTGGGGCATGCTGAAAAGAGAACGGTACTATACTCGTGACTTCGACAGCCGTAAAGCTTTGGTAACGATGATTAATAACTACATGGAGTATTACAACAGTGGCCGTTTGCAGCGGAATTTGGGCCGTTTGACCCCTATGCAAAAACATAATAGCTACCAAATGGCGGCGTAGAGGTTTATATTATTAGGAACTGTCTACTTGACGGGGAGCACACCAGTTTGCAGAAGGCTTACTAGGCATCACTGGTCGTATGCTGAATGGGGGCTAGTGCGGGCCGTTAGGTAGTAAAATGAGGTCAAATCTTTGCATATAGTGAAAAATAGTAAAAAAAAAGGGACATGTCGTAACACGTCCCATCCAAAACCGTAAAACGGTTTTCAAGTTGAATATATTATAATATGGGATAGTTTAGTTGTCTAGGGGGAAAATGGGGGATAGGGCTGAAATGGGGGCGAGTTGGCTCTTCGGGTGGCTTGGTTGGGAACCCCATCCTGCAATGCCTGCGGCATTGCTTCCTTCCCCTTCTCCTGTTCGCGCAACGCGGCGAACAGGTAAGTGGAAGGCAGGCGGCCGGGGGCCGCGAAAAATGGATAAACTTCTATCGTCGCCTGTGGCGACACTTCCTGAGCGGTTCGCCGTACTCCAGTCAGTTTCGCCCACAGGGCTCACTTCCTGGACGGCTATCGCATGGGCCTTATTAACCAAACAGCCTCTTGCAAAATTTGTCGGGCTGTTTGGATGCGGCCGCAACGCTTGTAGGAAGCGTTCTAGGACACTACTGGTCATGTGCTGAATGGGAGCTAGTACAGGAATGTAGGTAGTTGCCCCAACCCGGCATTGCTGGAGGCAATGCCGACCTTCCCCGCCTTGGAATGATGTTGTGCGGGGAAGGCAGGCGGCCGGGGGCCGCTAATACTTGGTTGGCCCTCCGGGGTTCCTCTATCGGCACCTGCGGAGCCACTTTCCCCTCTGGGGAAAGTTTGTCCCCATCTGGGGCTAGTGAGGGCCGTTAGGTAGCTCAACTACAGAAAAATTGCCTGTGGCAATTTTTTGCTGTAGAAAACTCTGTACCGGGTTTTTGGTCGTGCGGTCTGCGGACTTCCTGGTGCTAGTGCCGGGAATCCTCGCTCAGTCAGCCACTGCGTGGCTGCCAGCTCCCCCCTAAAGTGAGGAGCCTTTAAAGGTTGGTGCGGTCAGCGGACTTTTGGTGATGGTCTAAGGTTTTCTACTTTATTTTCTTTTTTCTAGACAATCCGTTGCTGGTGGACGTATAATAGAAATTGTTTATAGCAGGAAAGTAGAAAAGCAGGGAGTGTTGGTTCATGTCGATTCAGTTGTGCATTGTAGTACTGTATATTGCTCTTTTGTTTGGTGTTTCGTTTTATGTGAAGCGGCGGGCGAGTCTCAATCCGGAGGAGTATTTGTTCGCGGGGCGGGCGTTTGGTCCTGGTTTGGTGGCGGTGAGTATTACTGGGATGGCGGTTGGTGCTGCGTCTACGGTGGGTGTGGCGGAGAGTGCTACGAAGGTGGGGCTTTCTGCTGGTTGGTACAATGGTGCTTGGTCCATTGGGGCGATTGTGATGGGTCTGGTGGCGGCGGGGAAGTATCGGTCGTTAAATTGTACTACGGTGCCGGAGTTATTTGAGCGGTGTTATGACAAGAAGGCGCGGATCATTAGTGTGATTGGGCTTTCTATGATTATGATTTGTATTACGTCTTTGCAGTATGTGGCGGGTGGCTCGATTTTGTCCACGCTGATGCCGGAGATTTTCTCTATGAAGACGGGTATGATTGTTAGCGCAATTGTGTTTATTGGGGTGACGTCCATTGGGGGGCTGTGGTCCTCGGGGCTGTCCAATTTGCTGAGTGTGTCGATTATTTATATCGGAATTCTGGTGTCGGTGGTTCGGATTCTGCTCCGGGACGGTGGTATTGCGGGGATTGAGGCGATGCTGCCGGCGGCGAATTTCCAGTGGTTCAGTTTCTTTGATGGGATTTCGGGGGCTACGCTGCTGGGCTGGATTCTGGTGATGACGACGCAGACGATTAGTGCGCAGGGGCCGGTGCAGATTGCCTGCGGGGCCAAGAGTGCCTCGGCGGCCCGGAAGGGGTTTGTACTGGGGGGTATTTTGATTTTCCCCATTGGTTTTCTTTCGGCGATTTTGGGTATGGCGGCTTTGGCGCAGTTCCCGGATATTAATCCGACGCAGGCGCTGCCTCAGATTATTATGAGTCTGGATCCGTTTACGTCGGGGCTGACGCTGGCGGCGCTCTGGGCGGCAGATGTTTCTACGGCCTGCACGATTCTTCTGGGTGCGGGGACGCTAATTGCGCAGGATATTTACAAGCGGTTCCTGCGGCCGGATATTACGGCTGACCAGTATGTCCGGGCCAATCGCTGGATTATTCTGGTGGTGGGGCTGGGTACGCTGTGGCTGGCGTTTAATGCGGTAGGTATTGTGAAGGTGATGATGATCGGGCTGAGCCTGACCACGGCTTTCACGCTGGTATTCCTCTGCACGATGTTTGCGCCGGGGCTGTGCCGGAAGAGTACGGCTTTTTGGACGACGCTGGTGGGCATTGTGGGGCTGCTGGTTTGGCAGCTGTGCCCGGGGATTCGGTTCCTGCCCCACGTGATTTATTTTGAATGGCTGATCTGCCTGGTAACGCTGCTTTTGGTGCGGCTTGTGGACCGGACACCCATCCGTCCATTGTAATTGGAATTGACTCCGGTCTTTCTGCCTGGCAGAAGGTCCGGAGTTATTTTTTATATTTTTTCTATTGAAAGGAGTTCTTATGCGCAAAAATATTCTCTTGTGTGGTGCGATTTTGGCTTGTTTGTCCCAGCCGGTGGTGTGGGCTGCCGGGGCTGGTACTGGGGGCGAGGCTGCGGGTACTGGCGGCACTCGTGTCAGTACGGTAAAGGCGCAGACAGTGGAAGCTGGGGCGGTGGTCCAGGCGGGTACGGTGCAGCCAGGGGCTGAGGTTTCCAGGGGGGAAGCGGCTGTTAAGACGGCTGGGGCTGGGAACGCTTTGGAGCAGGCTCAGCAGGGAAATCCGGCTCAGACAGCGGAGAAGCAGGAAGCGAAGGCAGGGGAGAAACCGGCCGAAAAGTCTGCGGCTCCGGAAAACAAGCCGGAGGGGCAGGAGAAGATGGCTGCGGAACAAGCGGCTGCCCAAGAGGCAACGGGGAAGGCTGAGCAGGCCAAGCCGGAAAAGCAGGAAGGGCAGGGGGTGAAGTCCGTCCGGCTGGCCAAGGCTCGGCAGGTGGAGGTGCCTGTAGTGGAGGGTGCTCTCCGGAAGCCGGGGATTAAGCTGGTGAAGCCCTACAAGGCGGTGCGGGTGCAGGGGCCGCTTAATCTGGTGTGGGACGTGTTTGGGCCTAAGGACAATTTGACACAGCTGGTGAAGGAGACTCGGAATCCGCATATCAATGTGGTTTCGCCCTGCTGGTGGGCCATTACGTCGGCCCAGGGGGATATTGCGCTCAAGGCAACGGATCTGGACTATGTGGAGCGGGCCCATGACCGGGGCTATGCGGTGTGGGCTCTTATTACCAATGGGTTTGATGCTAAGCTGACCCACGAGCTGCTGGACAATCCGGCGGGGCGGACCCAGGTGGTGCGGCAGTTGTGCAAGCTGGCCCATGATTACCAGCTGGACGGGGTGAATCTGGATTTTGAGAACATTAAAATGGAGGACCGGGACCGGCTGACGGATTTTGTGGGGGAGATTGCCCAGGCGCTGCACAAGCAGGGGCTGACGGTGTCCATTGATGTGACGGTGCCGTCGGAAAACGGCAATTGGTCCAAATGTTACGACCGGAAGGGGCTGGCGGAGCAGGTGGATTATGTGATGCTGATGGCCTACGACCAGCACAGCCGGCTGTCCCCTGTGAGCGGCTCGGTGGCAGGGCTTGACTGGGTGGAGCAGGGGGTAAAGCTGGTGCTCCAGGAGGTGCCGGCCAAGAAGCTGGTGCTGGGGATGCCGCTTTATATGCGGCTGTGGAAGGAAGAAAACGGCAAGGTGACGGCTTCCACGCTGACTATGAAGCAGGCGGAGCAGCTGATTGCGGACAAGGAGCTGGTGCCGGGCTGGAAGAGCCAGGAGGGGCAGCATTATTTCGAATATAAGGACCAAAATGTGTTGTACCGGGTGTGGCAGGAAGATGCCCGGTCCCTGGCGCTCAAGTCGGCGCTGGTGAGCCGCTACGACCTGGCGGGACGGGCGTACTGGCGGAAGGGGTTTGAGGACCCGGAAATCTGGGGGAAAGTGGACCCGGTATTTTGAGTTTACGGTAATGTTTTGAAAAAAGTTTCAGTTACGTTGTTATAACAACGGACTATTTGGCCTAAATTGCGTATACTACAATCATCGAGAACGTAAATGCCCTCGCAAGAGGCTCTGTACAATACATGGAGGTATGAATTATGGAAAACGCAAAAAAAGTTACTGGTGATATGCTGGTTGGTCAAATCGTCAACGAACATCCTGAAACCATTCCTGTTCTGATGGGGATTGGCATGCACTGCCTGGGCTGCCCTTCTTCCCAAATGGAATCCCTGAACGATGCTGCCTATGTACATGGCTTCGATCCTGAAAAGGTTGTGGCTGCTGTCAACGAATGCATCGAAAAAGCCTAAGGGGTAAGGGGGAGTCAGCATGAGCGCATTTTTGGGTCCTATTCATCATTGGCTGTACGGCAAGATCCAGCTGCAGGAAGCGCTGATCCGCAAGATTGCGGAAGAAGCGGAAAAGAAGGGCTGGAACACTGGCGACAAGAAGGCTTCTGAATACGTAAACAACGAAACTCGTCCTTTGGACGAATTGATTGATACCATGAACATTCATGGCTGGCTGCAGGAACGCATTCATGATGCGGAAGGCCGGTATGCGGCTCTGGTAGGGGCGCTGCTCAATAATAACGCTGACCTGCTGCCGGAACTGGAAGCGCTGGCTATGCAGTTTGGCACGGAAAATGCGCTGCCGGCAGAAAGCTCCGCTGGGGACATTTACCGGGCGTTTGAAAACAAGTTTTTGAACGGGATGCCCTGCGACCATGTGAACCAGGTGACGGACCAGAATCCGGAAGCGTATGCCTGGGAGCAGTCCAGCGACCTGCACGGCGGGTATTGGCAGGAAGCCAATGTGAATCCGGCGGTGTATTATGACCTGCGGGACAAGATGATGCAGGGGATGCTTGCCGATACGGCCTACGAATTACAGGGTGCTGACCACGTGCATTACGTGCTGAACCTGAAAAGCCTGTAAGAAAGGACCTGAAATATGAGCTACAGCATTGAAACTATGGTAGCGGAACACGCCAATATCAGCCGTATGCTGGAAGTAATCCGGCAGGCCTGCATCCAGATTCTGGAAGGCAAGCCGGTAGATGTGGCCGATTTCCGCCAGATTGTGGATTTTACCCGGAATTACTCCGATAAGCATCACCATGGCAAGGAAGAAAAGTTCCTGTTTCCAGAAATGACCGCCCATTTGGGCCGGGTTGCGGAAACGCTGGTGACCAATGGGATGCTGGTTGAGCATGACCTGGGCCGGGACCATGTGATGAGCCTGGTCACTGCCCTTGATGAATATGAAAAGAACCCCAAGACGGAATACAAGCTGGACATCATTACCGAGGCAATGGGCTATGCCCGCCTCCTGAAACGCCACGTGGAGAAGGAAAACAATGTGGTGTACACGTTTGCCGAAGCGCATCTGGCACCGGAGATTATGGCCAGTGTGGATGAGCGCAGCAAGGTGTTTGAGGACGAGGAAAGTGCCAAGGGTGTGCAGAACCATTATTTGGCGATGCTTGATGTGTTGGAAAAGAAGTATGTGGGGTAAAAAAGCAACGCTTTATCTGTGATTACTGTCGAGAATAACCCTTTCTCTAGCATAAACCAGGTGAGAGCCCGTTCAAAACGAGGAATCGTTTTGAACGGGCTTTTGCCATAAATGATAAGGTAGGCTTTAGGGGTAGTACGGTTTGCGGACTTCCTGGCGATGTTTGCCGGGTATCCTCGCTCAGTCAGCCACTAGCGTGGCTGCCAGCTCCCCCAGCGGTTCGCCGTGCTCCGTTCCCCTTCACCCTGCGGGTTCGCCGTGCTCCGTTCCCCTTCACCCTGCGGGTTCGGCTCACGGACGGCTATCACAGGGGTCGTATATTCCATTTCTCTACGGCCAAGGCCTTGAGAAATGGATACGACTCCCAGAGGCGAGAGCTATGGACGCCCGTTGGGCTGGCCCTCCGGGCCAATTGGATTAAACTTCCTCAGTCATCCCTATAGGATGACAGCCCCTTAGCGGTTCGCCGTGCTCCAGTCATTTTCGCCTTTCAGGCTCAATTTCTGGACGGCTGTCGCATGGGTCGCGTATTCCAAATATCTATTGGATAACTTATGACGATATTTGGACGCGACCGCAATGCTTGCAGGGGCCAGTCTTAGGCCCCCACTGGTCGTGTGCTGAATGGGGGCTAGTGCAAAAACTTTGGTAGTGGCCCGATGGACAGCTTGGTTTTGAACCCCAACCTGCAATGCCTACAGCATTGCTTCCTTCCCCTTCTCCTGTTCGCGCTAAGCAGCGAACAGGTAAGTGGAAGGCAATTGCGGCCTGCGGCCGCTAAAAACCGGTCTTAAACTTCTATCGTCGCCCTTGGCGACACTTCCTTAGCGGTTCGCCGTACTCCAGTCAGTTTCGCCCACGGGGCTCAATTCCTGGACGGCTATCGCATGGGCCTTATTGACCAAACAGCCTCTTGTGGAATTTGTTGGGCTGTTTGGATGCGGCCGCAACGTTTGACGGAAGCGTACTAGGACACTACTGGTCATGTGCTGAATGGGGGATAGTTGTGAAGCTTGGTTTTGAACTCCATCCGCCGGTGATTCCACCGGCACCTTCCTCTTTACCAGTGCACGCTAAGCAGTGCACTGGTAAGTGGAAGGCAGGCGGCCGGGGGCCGCTAATACCTGGATAAATCGCTGGGCAGTTTGTGCGGTCAGCGAACATTGCAGGCAATGTTTTCCGGGAATCCACTCTCAGTCATCCACTAGCGTGGCTGCCAGCTCTCCCCTAAAGGCGAGAGCTTTGGGCGCCCTCCGGGCAGGCCCTACGGGCCTATTGCATGAAACTTCCTCAGTCATCCTATCGGATGACAGCCCCTCAGTGGTTCGCAGCGCTCCAATCAGCCACGCCCTACGGGCTTGCTTCTTGGGCTGCTATCACATGGCTCACATGAACCAAGAGTCTTTGGAAATTTTGCCGGACTCTTGGATGTGAGCGCAACGCTTTGGATGGGCCATTCTTAGGCCAATACTGGCCGTGTGCTGAAAGTGGTTAGTGCTGAAATATAGGTAGCCCCCGCTCTGCAATGCCTGCGGCATTGCTTTCTTTTTCTGCTCTTTTTGTAAAATCCTGGAAAAATTCTAGGAATGGGGGTTGCCTTAGAGTCAGGTTTAAGTGTTATAGTAAATATGTAGTTTGTATTGGGTCCAACAGGGCTGCTGCATGGGTGGTGGCTGGTGCTGGGGGCTGGGTTTTAAGTTCCTTAGGTGCGGTGTTGGGCTGTTTGTTTTGTAAAGGAGAGATATTTATGCAAGGAAACTTTTTGTATTCGAATCCGGTTCGGCTGCATTTTGGTGAGAATGCGATTGATGCGCTGGCTGGTGAATTGGCGAAGTTTGGGCCTAAGGTGCTGCTGACCTACGGCGGGGGCTCTATTAAGAAGAATGGGGTCTACGAGGATGTGCTGGCTGCTCTGAAAAAGGCTGGCAAGGTGGTTGTGGAGCTGCCGGGGGTTATGCCCAATCCGACGGTGGCGAAGCTGAACGAGGGCTGCAAGCTGGCTAAGGCTGAGGCTGTGGATTTGATTCTGGCTGTGGGCGGTGGTTCTACCTGCGACTATGCCAAGGCGCTGTCGGTATCTGCCTACTGTGAAGAGGATCCTTGGACCAAGTATTATCTGCATATGGAGGATGTGGACAACAAGATTATTCCTGTTGGCTGCGTGCTGACTATGGCTGGGACGGGGTCCGAGATGAATGCGGGTTCTGTTATTACCAATCCGGAGCAGAAGCTGAAGATTGGGCATGTGTTCGATGACCGGGTGATGCCCAAGTTTACGATTTTGAATCCGCGTTATACTATGAGTCTGCCGGTGTACCAGATGAAGGCTGGGATTTTCGACATTATGTCCCATATTATGGAACAGTACTTCTCGGGCACGGATGACAATACGTCCGATTATCTGGCGGAGGGGCTGATGAAGTCTTTGATTCACAGTTCTCGTATTGCGGTGAAGGATCCGCAGGACTATGAGGCACGGAGCAATATTATGTGGACGGCTACCTGGGCGTTGAATACGCTGATTGGCTGCGGCAAGTCCCAGGATTGGGAAGTGCATATGATTGGTCAGGCTGTAGGTGGCGTTACCAATGCGACCCACGGGATGACGCTGTCTGCGGTTTCTCTGCCGTACTACCGGCTGATCAAGGAGGCTGGGTTGGCCAAGTTCGCCCGGTTTGCGGTGAATGTTTGGGGCATCAATCCGGAAGGCAAGAGTCAGGAAGAATTGGCTGATGCGGGCCTGAATGCGCTGGAAGGTTGGATGAAGGAGATTGGTGTGTGCCTGCATTTGTCCGAGCTGGGCTGCACGGAAGGAATGTTTGATGATATCATCAAGGGTACGTTCTTGCTGCAAGGCGGGTACAAGGTGCTGACGGCTGAGGATGTGCGGACGATTTTGACGGAAGCGATGTAAGAAAATAAAGTGGTTTAGTTGGGCCCATGGGGCAATTGGTGCGGTCAGCGAACCTGAAGTGATGTGGTATCGGGGAATCCACTCAGCGGTTCGCTGCTAGCCAGTCACTTTCGCCTTACAGGCTCAGTTCCTGGGCAACTATCGCAGGGGTCGTATATTCCATTTCTCTACGGTCGGGGGCCTTGAGAAATGGATACGACTCCCTCAGTCATCCTGCAGTGACAGCTCTCCCAGCGGTTCGCCGTGTTCCGTTCCCCTTCACCCTGCGGGTTCGGCTCACGGACGGCTATCGCATGGGCCTTATTAACCAAACATCCTTTGGAAAACTGTGGGGATGTTTGAATGCGGCCGCATAGAGGTGAGAGCTATGGGCGCCCTCTGGGCAGGCCCTACGGGCCAATTGGATTGAACTTTCTCCGTCAGCCTAGCGGCTGCCACCTCTTTCACGCTTGAAAGAGGCATTCTTAGGCCACTACTGGTCGTGTGCTAAATTGGGCCTTGAGGTATATCAATAACAAAAAAACGAGTCTATGCGGCTTGGCTGCATAGACTCGTTTTTTTATGGGTTATAGTTTCAATTTGTATTTCCATTTGCCGGTATGGTATTCGTAATAGGACATGACCAGGTTGACGAACCAGCCGACGGGTTCTGCTATCCACACCATTTGGATGCCGTAGATGGGGGCCAGGAGGACGGAGATGAGGACTCTGACGCCCAGGTTGCTCAGGTTGGCGATGGTGAAGATTTTCATATCTCCGGCGCCTCTTAGGACGCCGTCCACGGCCATTTTCAGGCCGATGATGACGATGAACTGGCCGACGAATTTCAGGAATGAGGTACCGGTGGCCAGGGCTACGGGGGAGGCTTTGTCATTCAGGAAGAAGCGGATGATGGGTTCGTTGCAGGTTTCCAGTACCAGGAAGATGATGATGGCGTAGAAGATGACCAGTTTGTTGGCGCTGTGGTAGCCTTCTTTGACGCGCTCCAGTTTATTGGCGCCCATGTTTTGGCCGGTGTAGGGGCTCATGGCGTTGCCGATGGCGTTCATGGGCACGGTGCAGACGTACTGGATCCGCATGGCGGCGGAGAAGCCGGCCAGGGCGGCGGAGCCAAAGCTGTTGACTACGGACTGGACCAGCATCATGCCGATGGAGACGATGGACTGCTGGAGGATGGAGGGGAGGGCGACTTTGGTCATTTTATGGAGTACTTTGCCGCTGTAGTAGGAGGGGGCGGAGCCCACTTTCTTCAGGCGGTTATGGAAGACGGCGAAGGACAGGACGGCGGAAAGGCCTTGGGCAATCAGGGTGGCCCAGGCGGCGCCGGCTACGCCCATACCCAGGTTGCGTACCATATACAGGTCCAGGCCGATGTTCAGCAGGGAGGAGAAAATCAGGAAGACCAGGGGATACCGGGATTTGCCCAGGGCATTGAAGGTGGCTGCGATGATGTTGTACATGAAGAGGAAGGGGAGCCCCAGGAAGTAAATCTGGAGATAGGTGTCGGCCATGGCCAGGGAGTCGGCGGGGGTTTTCAGCCAGGACATAATCTGGTGGCTGGCCACAAAGCCGAACAGGCCCAGGATGGCGCTGAGGAGGAAGAAGGCAATGAAGGCGGTATAGATGGCCTGCTTCATTTTATCGTACTCGTGGGCGCCGAAATAGCGGCTGATGACTACGGAGGCGCCTACGCCACCGCCGATGGCGATGCTGATGAAGACGGTGGTCAGGGCGTAGGAGGCACCTACGGCGGCCAGGGCTTGCTCGCTGACGTAGCGGCCGACGATGGCGGAGTCTACGGTGTTATAGAGTTGTTGGAAGAAGTTGCCCAGGACCATGGGCAGGGAAAAGATGAACAATGCCTTCAGGGGCATGTCCGTTACCAGGTAATCTCGTTTCACGATTGGTCACGTCCTTAGCGGATTTCTAAATTTTATTGTCTACCTAAATATAACGACCTGAAACGTTCTGTGTCAAGCGGTTTATTTCGGCTTCCTGCGATTATTTTCAGAATATTTTTTGTTCAAAAAAGAAGAAAGTTCTCCTGCGTTCCCGAAAGAAACGTGATATAATAGGAATCGTGAAAAAGGGGAGTCAACTCTGTTCCTTTTAAATTTTGAGTAGGAGTGATTACTAATGAAATTTACAGATGAACTGAAGGCTCGTGTCAAAGCCGCACAAAAGACCATTGTGCTGCCTGAAAACAATAGTGACAGAGCTCTGAAGGCTGCTGCTACTGTTACGGCTGAAGGTTTTGCTAAGATCGTGCTGGTAGGGGATCCTGAACAACTTAAAAAGGATGCAGAAAGACTGCACATCAACCTGGATGCCTGCAAAGTCATCAACCCTGCTACCTACGAACGTATGGATGAACTGTGTGCCTACTTCGCAGAACGCAGAAAGAAAAAGGGCATGACTGTAGAAAAAGCTCGTGAAATCATGCTGAGCGATACTACGTTCTTTGCTGCTGGTCTGGTTGCTCTGGGCGAAGCTGATGGCTGCGTTTCCGGTTCTACCAGAACTTCTGCTGATGTAATCAAAGCTGGTTTGCAGGTTGTAGGCGTAAAACCCGGCAACAAGACTGTTTGCGGTGGTTTCATTGTGCTGAGCAACACCAACCTGGGCGACAATGGCCGTCTGGTATTCGGTGACTGCGGCGTTATCATTGAACCGACTGCTGAACAACTGGCTGATATTGCTGTAAGCTGCGCTGAACGTGCTCGCAACACCCTGCAAATTGCTGAACCGAAAGTTGCTATGCTGTGCTACTCCACCAAGGGTTCCGGCACTGGCGACGAAGTTGATAAAGTAAAAGAAGCTGTTGAAATCCTGAAGTCCAGAAATGTTGACTTTGCTTTCGATGGCGAACTGCAAGCTGATGCTGCTTTGGTTCCTGAAGTTGGCGAAAGAAAGGCTCCTGGTTCCACCGTTGCTGGCCATGCCAACGTTCTGGTATTCCCGAACCTGTGCGCTGCCAACATTGGCTACAAACTGGTAGAACGCTTCAGCGGTGCTACCTGCCTTGGCCCTCTGGTACAAGGTCTGGCAAAACCCATTCTGGACCTGAGCCGCGGCTGCTCTGCTGACGACATCGTTGATGTTGTTGCTGTTGCTGCCAGCGATGCTATTGCTGCAGAAGGTAAGTAAGAAGGTATTACAAGTAATGCGAAAATGCTGTGCCCGTTGGGCACAGCATTTTTTTGTGGGTGGGGTCTTGAACCCCATCCCGGCATTGCTGTAGGCAATGCCGACCTTCCCCTTCTCCTGTTCGCGCCAAGCAGCGAACAGGTAAGTGGAAGGCAGGCGGCCGGGGGGCCGCTAAAAAACGGTTTTAAACTTCCTCCGTCAGCCCCCTTTCCACCACCCTACGGGTGATTCCCCTTCCCCGTAAACGTGGAAGGTAATGGCTGACACCTACCACACGCTTGTGGTAGGCTTCAAGGCCACCACTGGTCAAGTAAAATCTAAAACATAGTTGCTGATGTGAAGTTGACCAGTAATTGCTATGAGCGCTTCCTGCAAGCGTGTAGGAAGTGTCGCCGCAGGCGACGATAGAAGTTTTATTATTTCAAACCCCCATTTTTTTTGAGGGGGTGGGGGGAGATCAGCGGGGCGGCTTGGTTGGTAACCCCATCCCGGCATTGCCATTGGCAATGCCACCCTTCCCCTTCTCCTGTTCGCAACGCAGCGAACAGGTAAGTGGAAGGCACTTGCGGCCTGCGGCCGCTAAAATGCTGGTATGAAACCTCATCCGTCGCCTTGCGGCGCCACCTTCTCCACGTTGGTGTGCTCCCCGTCAAGTAGACAGTTCCTAATAATATAAACCTCTACGCCGCCATTTGGTAGCTATTATGTTTTTGCATAGGGGTCAAACGGCCCAAATTCCGCTGCAAACGGCCACTGTTGTAATACTCCATGTAGTTATTAATCATCGTTACCAAAGCTTTACGGCTGTCGAAGTCACGAGTATAGTACCGTTCTCTTTTCAGCATGCCCCAGAAGCCTTCCATCGGGCCATTATCAATGCATTTTCCTATCCGTGACATACTCTGCGTCATACCAGCATCTAGAATCATCTTGCGGAAATCCCTGCAGGTGTATTGGAATCCCCGGTCAGAGTGAAACAGGGGATGCGCGCCAGGGTTTTTCAACAATGCCTTATTGAAGGTATTGAATACCAAATTTTTATCGTTCCGGTTGCTTATCACATAGGAAACAATTCGTCTGTCATACAGGTCAATAATCGCGCTCAGATATACCTTATGCACAACTACCCCCTCATAGTAGTGAAATTCTGAGACGTCAGTACACCATTTCTGGTTAGGGGCATCGGCTTTAAATTCCCTATTCAAGATATTTTCTGCAATGTATGCAGGATCTATTGCACGCTGGGTGCAGCCCTTAGGGGCATATTTAATCGTAGACTTTATATTTATCACTCGACAAAGATGAAGAACGCGACCGTCACCAATTGCTATTGGTTTCGTGTCAGGATAGATCTTCTTATTTGGGGCTCGTAAGTCATCAGCTATTCGTCTGTACCCTTTAGCTGGGTCAGCCTTGTATATCTCTTCTATTCTTTTAGCAATTTCCTTGTCGTCAATTTCGCGTGCTGAAGGCTCTCTATGAAGCCATTTGTAGTAGCCGGCCCGGGACACTTTTCCCAATTTGCACAGGCCAAGAATAGGGTAATTCTTTTCAGCGTGCAGTTCTTTAATGGCTTCATAAATGGCTCCATATCTTATTTGTGTGAATCCCGCCTCCTTTCCACAATATCGAGTTTTTTTAGGAAATCAATCTCCATATCCTTGGCTTTGAGTTTTGCATTAGCCAGTTTGAGTTCAGCTTTCATACACTCATATTCTGTAGGGGCTTCTTCAGGGACTTCTACTGGCTTCCTGTGTCCGCGCCCATCTATGAGTCCTTCGGTATTGTACTTATTATATTTTAAGACGTAATTTCTGACTTGCTGGTAGGAAACCTTAAACTTTTCAGCGGTTTCATGGTAAGCATTCCCGTTTTCAATGCAGTATTTTACGATTTCAACGCGCTCGTCAAAGGTCGTTTGTCTAGCTTTAGTCATGATCTTGGCACCTCCAGTACCCGAACTTTTTAGTTCCTCATGACTATTATACTTCTTTAACCAGTCTCTGATTTGACGAGAACTTTTTAATCCGTATTTTTGTACCAGCTGGGACATAGTCGTTTCGCCCTTAAGATATTCCTCTACGCATTGGATCTTAAGATCAGCAGAATAACTTTTAACCTGTCTTTTGTTAAATACCTCAGGACCATTTCCTATATATTCATCTACCCAATACTGTACTGCTTTCCAGTGAACCCCTAACCTTTTTGCAGAAACCATTGGTGATTCTTCATGAGCAAGAACAGCTTTGACAGCCTTTAATTTATCCTCTGCACTGACTTTCGATATAGACATTTTACATACTCTCCTTTCAACGAATCCAGGAGGTTTAACTATATGCCAGTCTACTTTATTCATAGCATACCANTCATGAGCAAGAACAGCTTTGACAGCCTTTAATTTATCCTCTGCACTGACTTTCGATATAGACATTTTACATACTCTCCTTTCAACGAATCCAGGAGGTTTAACTATATGCCAGTCTACTTTATTCATAGCATACCACGTTTGCAGAAGGCTTACTAGGCCATTACTGGTCGTGTGCTAAATGGGGGTTAGTGGGGAAAGTTTGGTAGTGGCCCCAACCCGGCATTGCTGTAGGCAATGCCGACCTTCCCCTTCTCCTGTTCGCGCTAAGCAGCGAACAGGTGCGGGGAAGGCAGGCGGCCGGAGGCCGCTAAAAACCGGGTGGATGTAGTGTTGGTGCGGTCCGCGGACTTCCTGGTGCTGGTGCGGGGTATCCTCGCTCAGTCAGCCACTGCGTGGCTGACAGCTCCCCCCTAAAGTGAGGAGCCCTTAAGAGTTGGTGCGGTCTGCGAACTTTGCAGGCAATGTTTTCCGGGTATCCACTCTCAGTCATCCACTAGCGTGGATGCCAGCTCTCCCCTCGTATGATATGTATGTGAGTTATTAAAAACAGCTCACATACATATTTTTTGTGCGTATAGCGGTAAGAACCATTCGGAGAATTTTCCTCTTCCGGTTTCCCGTCTATACAATCTGAAGCTCTGTAACAAAAGGNCCCTCGTATGATATGTATGTGAGTTATTAAAAACAGCTCACATACATATTTTTTGTGCGTATAGCGGTAAGAACCATTCGGAGAATTTTCCTCTTCCGGTTTCCCGTCTATACAATCTGAAGCTCTGTAACAAAAGGTTTTCCCATGGTACGATATCAGTAGAGTCTGATGTCCGGAGGCACTGCTATCTCCCCTTGCAGCCAGTTCGTCTGTGTCTGCTCCCTTTAGCATGCGGCCCAGCTCATGAAGCATTACTCCGCTAACACAGAAGTTGCATCTCCTGCCTTAGCACCAGCAAAAAGGCTGACAGGATGAATGCTAATTGCGCGAGGTTGCGGTTACTTCATGATGCCTGGGATAAACCTTTTGCTCAGGCTTCACAAATCTGATCTGGGAAGGAGGATGATATCATGATTAAGATCAACACTTTGTCAACTTTATACGTCGGTATTGATGTAAGTTCAAAATCCAATGTTGTCTATGCCATGGACTTTGAACAGAATAAGCTTCTTTCTGATTCTTTCCCTAATAATCAGCCTGGCGCTGAAAAATTGGCGAATGCTATCTGTAAATGTATGCTTTCTCATCGAAATCTAAATACTATCGTTTTCGCATTAGAATCCACCTCCATGTACAGTATTCATATTGCCAATTTCCTGTCAGCCAGCGAAATTCTCATGCCTTTTCATCCGTATGTTTATTGTCTCAATCCAAAAATCACAGCGAATTACCGAAAAACTTTTATTGGCCTTTCCAAANGGTAAATTGCAAGTTGAATTTGAACAACTATAATCAAGAAACACACTCAATAGCATAAACTTCATCGAGGAATGCATCAAATAGCTCTGACGGCGTATGGTAGCCCAAAACACGACGTGGGCGCTGGTTCAGCGTATCTGCCATGTTCAGGATATCCTCATCAGAGAACCGCTCTACGGACATGCCCTTTGGGATGAAATCCCTCAGCAAGCCATTGTGGCGTTCGTTTTGAGCCCGTTCCCACGAGCTGTACGAATGTGTAAAGTACATCTTGGTGCCGAGACTCTCGAACTGTGACAAGTTCTCAAACTCAGGACCGTTATCGGCCGTCATCGTCTTAAAAATCTGGCTGAAGCGCTCTGCGCCATATAGCTCCTGCAACTGTGCAAGAGCGGATTCAACGCCGGCACAGGTACGTCCAGGAATGCGGATGGCGATGCAGTTGCGCGTAACCTTTTCAACAGCAGTGAAGACTACTGCCTCACGGCCTGCACGCTGACCAACGACCGTGTCCAATTTCCAGTGGCCAATTTCGGTACCTTCATTGACGACGGCAGGACGTTCCTCAATGGAGCGACCCTTCATACGCTTGTTCTTACGTACCCATTTCCGACGGTGTTTATGCTTTAAGGCTCGCGGGACTTCGAAGAGCGACAGCGGAAGCTTATTAGCCCAAAGCATGTTGTAAAGCGTCTTGGTACAGGGAATCTGTTCCGGCGTAAATAGCTTGTTCCGCCTAGCATAGCCAACGCAGGCATCCAGTGACCAACGTTCCTGGCGGACTTGTTCTACCATCCATTGGATGAACGATTCGCAGTCGTCATGATCGATTTTGCAAGTCTTCCTGGAGTTCTTGCGATTCTTTGCGTATGCCTTCTGACCGCGCTTTGCCATATACTGTGGGGCACGACCGTGCTTGCTTTTTCGTTCCGGCGTTCCACGCCGAAGCTCATAGAAAACAGTCGTATGAGCACATCCTACTGCAGCAGCAATGTTGCGAAGGGAAAGCCCTTGACGATGCAGAGCTTGAATCATACCACGTTCTTCCAAAGAAAGATGGCGGCCGGGGATACGTACGTCCTCCATTGTGTTAGAATGGATGTGATCCATCGTGATTGCTCCTTTGTTGATGATTTCTCGCAAAACCATTTTAGCATGAGGCTTCACTATGGATTTTTATTTTTTGATTAACTGTTCAAGTTCATTTTACAACTGACCCAATTTTATACATTATACGCAGTGCTTATATTATATCGTAATCCGGTTATGCCTGTCAAAAGAAACAAGAACTTATGTTATAATAAAAGGGATATTTGTTCAGCAGAGGTGTGAAATGGCAGAAGCAGCAATCTTACAAGTAACTATCAAGAATATTGTGTTCCAATCGGGAGACGGCGGCTTTGCTGTTTTTCGGGGTGAAAACCGGGAAGTGGGGACCATTACCATTGTGTACAAGGGGCAGCCGCCGTTTGCAGGTGAGCAGGTGGAGCTGACGGGACAATGGACGGAGCATCCGCGGTTTGGCCGGCAGTTCCAGGCGGCCAGCTGGAAGGCGCTGACGCCTACGGGGACCCAGGCCATGATCAAGATGCTGGGCAGCGGGGTTCTCACGGGTGTGGGGCCGGTGATGGCCAAGCGGATTGTGGAGCACTTTGGGGACAAGACCATGGAGGTGCTGGACAAGGAACCGGAGCGGCTGCGGGAAGTGCCGGGCATCGGCAAGAAGAAGGCGGAAGGGATTGTGGCGTCCTACGGGGAGCTGCGGGACAGCCGGGAGCTGGTATTTTTCCTGGAAAGTCACGGAATCAGTGCCAATTTTGCGGGAAAAATCCAGGCGCTGTACGGCAATACGGCCATTACCCGGATCAGCAACAATCCGTACTGTCTGGCGGAAGATGCGGAAGGCATCGGGTTTCGGACGGCGGACCGGCTGGCCCAGAACATGGGCTTTGATGAGCTCAGCGAGGAGCGGCTGAAGGCGGGGCTGTACTATACGCTGCTCCAGGGGGCCAACCAGGGGCATACCTGTGTGCCGGACGAGTGGCTGGTGAAGATGGCCAGCCAGGTGCTGCAGGTGCCGGCGCTGGAAGTGAAGCAGGTGTTTGACAAGTTGCTGGAGCAGGGGCTGCTGCGGACGGAGGACGCCGGGGACCATATCTGTGTGTATCCGGAATATCTGTACCGGGCGGAGCGTGGGGTGGCCCACCGGCTGCTGGCGCTGCGGGACAATGTGAACTCATTGTGGAAGGTGGATTACCAGAAGATTATCCAGGAATGGGAAAAGGCGGAGGATATCCAGCTGGCGCCGGAACAGGCGGAAGCGGTGAAGACCAGTGTGGAGCACGGGGTGTTTGTGCTGACCGGTGGTCCTGGTACTGGTAAGACGACGGTTATCAAGGGTATCCTGTCGGTGATGCAGCAGGCGGGGTGCAAGATTCTTTTGGCGGCGCCTACGGGCCGGGCGGCCAAGCGGCTGACGGAATCGGCGGGGCAGCCGGCGCTGACGGTGCACCGGATGCTGGAATATACGCCCAATGGGGAAGATTCTTTCTGGGGCCGGAACGAGGACAATCCGCTGGAGGCCGATGCGGTGATTGTGGACGAGGCGTCCATGATGGATATTGTGCTGATGTACAATCTATTGAAGGCTTTGCCCCTGGGCTGCCGGCTGATTCTGGTGGGGGACGTGGACCAGCTGCCCAGTGTGGGGCCGGGGTCGGTGCTGTCGGATATTATCCGCAGCGGGACCATGCCTATTGTGCGGCTGGAGAATGTGTTCCGGCAGGCGGAGCTGAGTCCCATTGTGCGCAATGCCCACAGAATCAACCAGGGAATGATGCCGGTGTGGGAAGGGGAGAAGGATTTTACTTTTGCGGAATTTCCCACGGAGGAGCAGACCATGGAGTATGTGGTGGATTTGTATGCCAAGCTGTATGCCCACAATCCGCTCCAGGGGGTGCAGGTGCTGAGCCCTATGCACAAGAATCTGTGCGGGGTGGAGAATCTGAACCGGCTGATCCAGCAGCGGGTGAATCCGCCGTCTCCTCAGAAGGCGGAGCTGAAAATGGGGTTCGTGGAGCTGCGGGAGAAGGACAAGGTGATGCAGCTGCGGAACAACTACGAAAAGAATGTATTTAACGGGGATATTGGCCAGGTGGTGCGGATCCTGGGGCGGACGGTGACGGTGTCGTTCCCGGACCGGCCGGAAGGGGATCTGGTGAGCTACGAGGGGGCGGAAGCGGAGGAGCTGCGGCTGTCCTACGCTATGAGTGTGCACAAGTCCCAGGGCAGTGAGTACGCGGTGGTAATCATGCCGCTGGTGAACAGTCACTACATTATGTTACAGCGGAATTTATTCTATACGGCCATTACCCGGGCCCGGCAGCAGGTGCATCTGGCGGGAAGCCGGAAGGCCATGCGGACGGCGGTGGAAAACGACAAGACCCGGAAGCGGTACTCCCTCCTGGCAGAGCGGCTGCAGCAGGGGGACCGGGACAAGGAATAAGGGCTGGAGGTAAGGTATGTGGCAGGAACTGAAACGGCTGCTGCTGGATATTTTTTACCCCCGGAGCTGTCCGGGCTGCGGGACCCAGGTCCAGGAGGAAGGGCTGCTGTGTCCGGCGTGCCGGGCGGGGCTCCTGGAGCCCAGGACGGTGGTGCCGGAAAGTGTGGGGTGCAGGCACCTGGACGGGTTGTTTTTTCTCTTTCATTATGAAGGGGGCATCCGGGAAGGGCTGCACCAGGCCAAGTTTGGGCGCCGCCGGGAAGTGCTGGCGCCGCTGGCCTATGAGTGGGCCCGGGGGATGGAGCAGGAGGCGCTGCTGAACTGGGGGCCGGAACTGGCCCGGGCGGTGGCGGTGGTGCCCATTCCCACGGACGAAGGGCGGCGGAAGGAGCGGGGGTACGACATCCCGGAGGAGATTTTCCGGGGCTGGTGTGGTCAGCGGGGGTTTGTGTGGCTGCCGGTGCTGCGGCGCATGCGGCCTACGCTGCCCCAGTACGCACTGTCGGTGGAGGCCCGGAAGGAGAATATCCGGGGCTCGCTGGGGCTGGTGCCGGGGTGCAGCGTGCCGCCGGTAGTGGTGCTGGCGGACGATATTGTGACCAGCGGGACCACGGTGGAAGAAGCGGCCCGGGTGCTGAAGGCAGCTGGGGCGGAGCGGGTGTATGCGGTGGCGCTGGCCAGTGGGATGGGGAAGTAGAGTGTAGAAGTGTATGAGAAAAACAGCATTCTGTATCGCTTTTGAGTAAAAAGCGATACAGAATGCTGTTTTTGGTTGGTGCGGTCAGCGGACCTGAAGTGATGTGGTTCGGGGTATCCACTCAGCGGTTCGCTGCTAGCCAGTCATTTTCGCCTTGCAGGCTCAATTCCTGGGCAGCTATCGCAGGGGTCGTATATTCCATTTCTCTACGGCCGGGGGCCTTGAGAAATGGATACGACTCCCTCAGTCAGCCTGCGGTGACAGATCTTCTAGTGGTTGGAACTATGGGCGCCCGCTGGGCAGATGGGGGGAAACTTCTATCGTCGCCTTGCGGCGACACCTTCTCAGCGGTTCGCCGTATTCCAGTCATCAGCACCCTACGGGTTTGATTCCTGGACGGCTGTCGCATGGCTCGCGTATACCAAACAGCTTTTGGAATACCTGTAGCGCTGTTTGGACGCGACCGCAACGTTTGCAGAAGGCGGTCTAGGCCGCTGCTGGTCGTGTGCTGAATGGGGATAGTGCGGGAATGTAGGTAGTGGCCCTCCGGGCGACTTGGTTGGGAACCCCAACCTGCAATGCCTGCGGCATTGCTTCCTTCCCCTTCTCCTGTTCGCATAGCGAACAGGTAAGTGGAAGGCACTTGCGGCCTGCGGCCGCTAATACCTGGATGATCCCTCCGGGCGACTGGGATATTGGTGCGGTCAGCGAACTTTGCAGGCGATGGTGCGGGGTATCCTCTCAGCGGTTCGCCGTATTCCGTTCCCCTTCACCCTGCGGGTTCGGCTCACGGACGGCTATCGCATGGGCCTTATTGACCAAACATCCGCTGGAGACTTTGCGGATGTTTGGATGCGGCCGCATAAATTGAGGAGCCTTTAAGGATTGGTGCGGTCAGCAGAGTGTTGGTGTGGGTCGAATTATAAACTTCCTCAGTCATCCTATTGGATGACAGCCCCTGAGTGGTTCGCATTATGCCAATCAGCTTCGCTCTCCGAGCTCGCTTCTTGGAATGCTATCACATGGCTCATATTAACCAATAGTCCTTTAAAAAGCTGATGGACTATTGGATATGAGCGCAACGCTTGCAGGGGCCGGTCTTAGGCCACTGCTGGTCGTGTGCTAAATGGGGCTAGTGCGGAAATTTAGGTAGTTGCCCCAACCCGGCATTGCTGAACTGAAAACTCTTTCCGTCCCGCCCCTTTCTACCATCCTTCGGGTGATGGAAAGAGGCGGGCCACCTTCCTCACGCTTGATGAAGGCAATTAAGGAAATAATTGCCGACCTTCCCCGCTTTGGATTGCTGTTGTGCGGAGAAGGCAGGCGGCCGGGGGCCGCTAAAATGCTTGGTTGGGAACCCCAACCTGCAATGCCTGCGGCATTGCTTCCTTCCCCTTCTCCTGTTCGCATAGCGAACAGGTAAGTGGAAGGCACTTGCGGCCTGCGGCCGCTAATACCTGGATGATCCCTCCGGGCGACTGGGATATTGGTGCGGTCAGCGAACTTTGCAGGCGATGGTGCGGGGTATCCTCTCAGCGGTTCGCCGTATTCCGTTCCCCTTCACCCTGCGGGTTCGGCTCACGGACGGCTATCGCATGGGCCTTATTGACCAAACATCCGCTGGAGACTTTGCGGATGTTTGGATGCGGCCGCATAAATTGAGGAGCCTTTAAGGATTGGTGCGGTCAGCAGAGTGTTGGTGTGGGTCGAATTATAAACTTCCTCAGTCATCCTATTGGATGACAGCCCCTGAGTGGTTCGCATTATGCCAATCAGCTTCGCTCTCCGAGCTCGCTTCTTGGAATGCTATCACATGGCTCATATTAACCAATAGTCCTTTAAAAAGCTGATGGACTATTGGATATGAGCGCAACGCTTGCAGGGGCCGGTCTTAGGCCACTGCTGGTCGTGTGCTAAATGGGGCTAGTGCGGAAATTTAGGTAGTTGCCCCAACCCGGCATTGCTGAACTGAAAACTCTTTCCGTCCCGCCCCTTTCTACCATCCTTCGGGTGATGGAAAGAGGCGGGCCACCTTCCTCACGCTTGATGAAGGCAATTAAGGAAATAATTGCCGACCTTCCCCGCTTTGGATTGCTGTTGTGCGGAGAAGGCAGGCGGCCGGGGGCCGCTAAAATGCTTGGTTGGGAACCCCAACCTGCAATGCCTGCGGCATTGCTTCCTTCCCCTTCTCCTGTTCGCATAGCGAACAGGTAAGTGGAAGGCACTTGCGGCCTGCGGCCGCTAATACCTGGATGATCCCTCCGGGCGACTGGGATATTGGTGCGGTCAGCGAACTTTGCAGGCGATGGTGCGGGGTATCCTCTCAGCGGTTCGCCGTATTCCGTTCCCCTTCACCCTGCGGGTTCGGCTCACGGACGGCTATCGCATGGGCCTTATTGACCAAACATCCGCTGGAGACTTTGCGGATGTTTGGATGCGGCCGCATAAATTGAGGAGCCTTTAAGGATTGGTGCGGTCAGCAGAGTGTTGGTGTGGGTCGAATTATAAACTTCCTCAGTCATCCTATTGGATGACAGCCCCTGAGTGGTTCGCATTATGCCAATCAGCTTCGCTCTCCGAGCTCGCTTCTTGGAATGCTATCACATGGCTCATATTAACCAATAGTCCTTTAAAAAGCTGATGGACTATTGGATATGAGCGCAACGCTTGCAGGGGCCGGTCTTAGGCCACTGCTGGTCGTGTGCTAAATGGGGCTAGTGCGGAAATTTAGGTAGTTGCCCCAACCCGGCATTGCTGAACTGAAAACTCTTTCCGTCCCGCCCCTTTCTACCATCCTTCGGGTGATGGAAAGAGGCGGGCCACCTTCCTCACGCTTGATGAAGGCAATTAAGGAAATAATTGCCGACCTTCCCCGCTTTGGATTGCTGTTGTGCGGAGAAGGCAGGCGGCCGGGGGCCGCTAAAATGCTTGGTTGGGAACCCCAACCTGCAATGCCTGCGGCATTGCTTCCTTCCCCTTCTCCTGTTCGCATAGCGAACAGGTAAGTGGAAGGCACTTGCGGCCTGCGGCCGCTAATACCTGGATAAAAAACGTAAAGCTTGGATAATCCACTTAGGGGCTATTCTTAGACTACTAAGGGTCGTGTGCTTGACGGGGCCTAGTGCGGAGAGTTTTCACCAATGTGTTGGGGCTTAAAGGGTTTCCTGAGGGGTTCTCTAATGCCAGTGTATGAATATGTAAAGATATTACATAAATTTCCATGCTGCTGTATATAAAAAAGTTTGACGGGGAATTTTTTTTCTAAAATTTTAAGAAGGGGAAAGGGGAAACGTTTCTGCAAGGGTACGATGGTTTGTTTTGGGTCGGGAGTTTGCAGGGGGCTGCTTAAAAAGAGGGAGGAAATGGGTTAGATGCGGAGGCAGCGGGTAATGCTCGGGGAAAAATGGGAAATGGGTTTCTGAGGATAGTTATTTTTTCTTCGGGAAAATGGGGTGCTTTTGATTCTCTTTATGGATGAAATTGTACAATATGTCAATTTTATTACAAGTTGTGTGGAAAAAGAAAAGTTGGAGAATTTTGCATGAGTATGCAAAAATAGTATAGTGAAGTGTATGGGTATGCGGTAAAAATTCATAAAACTGTCTGAAAATGTATTTTTATCAGTGGATAGGGGGAATTGGTGTATGGATATGCAGATGGGGAGGAAAGGTGGGAATGGGACGAGGGGTATGGATGTTTGGGTAATAAAAAAGCCCTGGGAACCGGTGGGGACGCAAGGGGTCTTGGCTTATACGTTGGTTTGTGAGGCCTGCTGGGTGTGGGAAAGGGCATGGTTTGGGTAATAAAAAGGCCCTGGGAACCGGCGGGGACGCAAGGGGTCTTGGCTTATACGTTGGTTTGTGAGGCCTGCTGGGTGTGGGAAAGGGCATGGTTTGGGTAATAAAAAAGGCCCTGGGAACCGGCGGGGACGCAAGGGGTTTTGGCTTATGCGTTGGCTTGTGGGGCCTACTGGGTGTGGGAAAGGGCATGGTTTGGGTAATAAAAAGGCCCTGGGAACCGATTGGGGTTCTCAAGGCGTCTATGGTTAGTATTTTTCTGGCAGGGGCGGCTGGCTATTTATTAGGCAGGTCCTGGGGGTTCATCAGGTGTTTTTCGTTTTGGACTACGGCGGAGAAGAAGGCCTGGACTACGTCGGGGTCAAACATGATGCCGGCCAGGTCGCGCAAGTCCTGGGGGGAATGGTTGGCGGAAATTTGCCAGTTTCTGGTGCAGGGGTTGCATTTCCGGTCGTAGTAGTTACACACGGCGATGATCCTGGAGCCGATGGGGATATTTACGCCTTTCAGGCGTTTGGGATAGCCGCTGCCGTCCCAGTTTTCGTGGTGGTGGAGGATGATTTTCATGACATGGCTGAAGGCTGGGATGTTCTCCAGCATGTTGCAGCCTTCCTGGCAGTGGCGCTTGTAGGCGGCCCGCTCCCGCACGTTGAAATAGGGGTATTTATTGAGGATGATGTTGCTGATGGCCAGCTGGCCGATATCATGCAGCAGGGCTGCGGTTTTGATACAGGCTACTTCGGTAAGCGGCAAGCCCATATTTACGGCCGTGCTGACGGCGTAATTGGCAACTTGCTGGCTGTGAAGGAACAAGTCCTTGTTTTTCATTTCCAACAGCTTCAGGAAAAATTGGACCAATTCTTTGGAGTCCTGGCTGGTGGGAAATTCCAAAAATTGTGGAATTGTTAGCATGGCTATCGACCTTTTCTACAGAGTTTCACTATACCGTATGTATAAGTATACTATAAAAAAATCCCCTTGTGGGAAATTTTTACATTGTAAAAATTGGGGTACGCTTTTATAATAGGGAACAACAACTCAGGTCTGTGGTTGAAATTCGATGCCAGTTGCA
This sequence comes from Acidaminococcus hominis, assembly GCF_900291475.1. Lineage (GTDB taxonomy): Bacteria > Bacillota > Negativicutes > Acidaminococcales > Acidaminococcaceae > Acidaminococcus > Acidaminococcus hominis. The sequence goes on along the minus strand of NZ_OLMM01000003.1, from coordinate 63,996 downwards.
GGCGAAACGATCCACGTAAGCAGGGGAATTCCCTGTGAGCACGGTGCAGCTTAGAAGTAAGTCCTGCCGCAAAAAGCGAGAGAAGCAGTAGTGGGGAGCCCGAAGGCTTAGGAGCGAGACTTCCAGCAGGCGAGTGTGGGGGCGAAGACCAGGTCAGCTGAGTTGTTTTCTTTTACCCAAAACAGAGAAAAAAGGAAAATGAGGGGTGTGTGCGTCATGAAAAAGTGGGTGAAAACAGCAGGTGTGGTTGGTATGTTGGTACTGCTTCTGGGGATGGCTGCCGGGTGCGGCAGTGATACCAAGTCCAGCAGCAAGCCGGCGGACAAGAAGGAATTGATTGTGGGCACGGAGCCGTCGTTTGCGCCGTTTGAGTTCCCGGACAAGAAGGACGGGAGTCTTACGGGGTTTGATATGGAATTGATCCGAGCTATGGGCAAGAAGGCCGGGTTTGAGACGGTGACGGTGAAGGGGATGGGCTTTGATGCGCTGATTCCTTCTTTGGATTCGGGCAACATTGATGTGGCCATTGCTGGGATGTCCATTACGGACGCGCGCAAGGAGAAGGTGAACTTTACGGATCCGTACTATGAATCCGGGCTCTCCATTCTGGTTCCCAAGGATAATAACACGGTGAAGTCCTTTGATGATTTGAAGGGCAAGACCATTGCGGTGCAGTTGGGCACCACCGGGGCTGAACAGGCTGGGAAGATTGAAGGGGCTACGGTCAAGACCTTCGATACTTCCGATACGGCCTGCCTGGAAATGAAAAATGGCGGGGCGGATGCGGTCATCAGCGACCTGCCGGTATTGCAGTATTTCCTGAAGCAGGGCGGAGCTGAATATGCCAAGATTGCTTCGACTCCCCAAAAGGGCGACTTTTACGGGATTGCTACTGCGAAGAAGAACAAGGAGCTGTGCGACAAGCTGAACAAGGCTCTGGGTGAAATGAAACAAAACGGCGAGTACCAGAAGCTGTACGACAAGTGGTTCGCTGACAAGAAATAAGGGAGAGAATGGATATGAAAAAATGGACTTCTGTACTTTGCATGTTGGCTGCGGCCGTAATGCTGACGGCTGGCTGTGGCAGTGACCAAAAGGCTGCGGCTCCGGCGCAGCCTGATAAGAACAAGACGCTGATTGTGGCTACCAACCCGTCCTTTGCTCCGTTTGAGTTTATGGACAAGGACAAGATGGCTGGGTTTGATATTGATTTGATTTCTGCCATGGTAAAGCAGGCGGGCTACCAGAAAGTGGAGTTCAAGAGTCTGCCTTTTGATGGGCTGATTCCGGCGCTGGAAAATGGCAACATTGATATTGCGGTTGGCGGCATCAGCATTACGGATGCCCGGAAGCAAAAGGTGAATTTCACGGATTCCTACTATGAATCTGGGCTGATGGCGATTGTGGGCAAGGACAACGACAGCATCAAGAGTCTGGAGGACTTGAAGGGCAAGACCATTGCGGCCCAGATCGGTACGGTAGGGGCTGATGAGGCGAACAAGATTGAGGGCGCCAAGGTAAAGACCTTTGACAGCAGCGACCTGGCCTGCCTGGAGCTGAAGAACGGCGGGGCAGATGCGGTCATCAGTGACCTGCCGGTATTGCAGTACTTCCTGAAGAAGGGCGGTTCTGCCTACGCCAAGAGTGTGGGGACGCCGAAGAAGGGTGATTTCTACGGGTTTGCAGTGGCCAAGAAGAATACGGCGCTGTGCGACCAGCTGAACAAGGCGCTGGCGGAGCTGAAGAAGAATGGGGAGTATCAGAAGATTTACGATAAGTGGTTTGGGGAAGCGAAGTAAGGGGAGAGAAGAGGGAAGGGGCTATGCAAAATGGCGACATTTTGCATAGCTTTTTTTGTTGGTGCGGTCAGCGGACTTTGTAGGCGATGTTTGCCGGGTATCCACTCTCAGTCATCCACTAGCGTGGCTGCCAGCTCTCCCCTCGTATGATATGTATGTGAGTTATTAAAAACAGCTCACATACATATTTTTTGTGCGTATAGCGGTAAGAACCATTCGGAGAATTTTCCTCTTCCGGTTTCCCGTCTATACAATCTGAAGCTCTGTAACAAAAGGTNCCTCGTATGATATGTATGTGAGTTATTAAAAACAGCTCACATACATATTTTTTGTGCGTATAGCGGTAAGAACCATTCGGAGAATTTTCCTCTTCCGGTTTCCCGTCTATACAATCTGAAGCTCTGTAACAAAAGGTTTTCCCATGGTACGATATCAGTAGAGTCTGATGTCCGGAGGCACTGCTATCTCCCCTTGCAGCCAGTTCGTCTGTGTCTGCTCCCTTTAGCATGCGGCCCAGCTCATGAAGCATTACTCCGCTAACACAGAAGTTGCATCTCCTGCCTTAGCACCAGCAAAAAGGCTGACAGGATGAATGCTAATTGCGCGAGGTTGCGGTTACTTCATGATGCCTGGGATAAACCTTTTGCTCAGGCTTCACAAATCTGATCTGGGAAGGAGGATGATATCATGATTAAGATCAACACTTTGTCAACTTTATACGTCGGTATTGATGTAAGTTCAAAATCCAATGTTGTCTATGCCATGGACTTTGAACAGAATAAGCTTCTTTCTGATTCTTTCCCTAATAATCAGCCTGGCGCTGAAAAATTGGCGAATGCTATCTGTAAATGTATGCTTTCTCATCGAAATCTAAATACTATCGTTTTCGCATTAGAATCCACCTCCATGTACAGTATTCATATTGCCAATTTCCTGTCAGCCAGCGAAATTCTCATGCCTTTTCATCCGTATGTTTATTGTCTCAATCCAAAAATCACAGCGAATTACCGAAAAACTTTTATTGGCCTTTCCAAAACTGATTCAACGGACGCATATATCATTTCTGATTTAGCTCGGGTTGGCAAAATCAAGAGTTCTCCCTGGAGAGGCAGTCAGTTTCTTGCACTCAAGCGTCTGACACGGCACCGACTGCACCTCGCTGAATGCATCACAAGAGAAAAGACCTACATGATTTCCAATCTGTTTCTTAAATTTAGTGAACTGGAGATTTTGGATCAGGAATCACAGCCCTTTAGTAACATTTTTGGGACCACTTCAGCTGCCGTTTTGACAGAATTCTTTTCTGTACAGGATATTGTGGATGCCAGCGAAGAAGAGCTCCTACAATTTCTGGCAAAAAAAAGCCGGAATCGCATTACAAACTTAGCTGAAACCTCTAAATTGCTAAAAAAGGCCGCCCAGGATTCCTATCGTCTTGATAAGCGTGCAGCTGAACCCCTGACAATCGCTCTGGCCAGTTCGTTCAACTGTATTGAGTCTTACAAGAAGGAAATTAAGGCAATTGATCATGCTATAGAAAAGACGGTCAAGGGCGTTAATCCTAACGCCTACATGATTCTACGGTCCATTCCTGGTATTGGACCAGTCTTGGCTGCTGGCATTCTCGCTGAGATTGGTGATATTTCCGCTTTTCGCTCAGCTGATTCGCTAGCTAAATACGTTGGACTTACTTGGCGCAAGAGCGATTCAGGCGACTTCGTGGCCGAGGAAACACCCGTTTTCAGAACGGGTAACACATATCTCCGTAATTATATTGGAGAGGCTGCAAACAGTGTCCGAAGATACATCCCTGAATACGCAGAGTATTACGCCAAGAAATATGCTGAAGTGCCAAAGCATCAGCATAAAAGAGCACTCGCGCTTGCATCTCGTAAATTAGTACGACTCGTTTTTGGTTTGCTGGTCAAAAACCAACTGTACGCCGGCGGAAAGTTGAACGCCGAACAGAATAACGATTTCAAATAGCACCCGTTTTTTTTGAAGCAACATCGGGTGCAGGTGAAGTGCGCCCTTTTTTTGATTAATACATAGAATATCTTAAAAAAAATATGCTTGACATATTACCAGAATGCTAAAGGCGAGAGCTATGGGCGCCCTCTGGGCAGACTGGGGTGAACCTCATCCGTCGCCTTGCGGCGCCACCTTCTCCAATTTTGGTGTGCTCCCCGTCAAGTAGACAGTTCCTAATAATATAAACCTCTACGCCGCCATTTGGTAGCTATTATGTTTTTGCATAGGGGTCAAACGGCCCAAATTCCGCTGCAAACGGCCACTGTTGTAATACTCCATGTAGTTATTAATCATCGTTACCAAAGCTTTACGGCTGTCGAAGTCACGAGTATAGTACCGTTCTCTTTTCAGCATGCCCCAGAAGCCTTCCATCGGGCCATTATCAATGCATTTTCCTATCCGTGACATACTCTGCGTCATACCAGCATCTAGAATCATCTTGCGGAAATCCCTGCAGGTGTATTGGAATCCCCGGTCAGAGTGAAACAGGGGATGCGCGCCAGGGTTTTTCAACAATGCCTTATTGAAGGTATTGAATACCAAATTTTTATCGTTCCGGTTGCTTATCACATAGGAAACAATTCGTCTGTCATACAGGTCAATAATCGCGCTCAGATATACCTTATGCACAACTACCCCCTCATAGTAGTGAAATTCTGAGACGTCAGTACACCATTTCTGGTTAGGGGCATCGGCTTTAAATTCCCTATTCAAGATATTTTCTGCAATGTATGCAGGATCTATTGCACGCTGGGTGCAGCCCTTAGGGGCATATTTAATCGTAGACTTTATATTTATCACTCGACAAAGATGAAGAACGCGACCGTCACCAATTGCTATTGGTTTCGTGTCAGGATAGATCTTCTTATTTGGGGCTCGTAAGTCATCAGCTATTCGTCTGTACCCTTTAGCTGGGTCAGCCTTGTATATCTCTTCTATTCTTTTAGCAATTTCCTTGTCGTCAATTTCGCGTGCTGAAGGCTCTCTATGAAGCCATTTGTAGTAGCCGGCCCGGGACACTTTTCCCAATTTGCACAGGCCAAGAATAGGGTAATTCTTTTCAGCGTGCAGTTCTTTAATGGCTTCATAAATGGCTCCATATCTTATTTGTGTGAATCCCGCCTCCTTTCCACAATATCGAGTTTTTTTAGGAAATCAATCTCCATATCCTTGGCTTTGAGTTTTGCATTAGCCAGTTTGAGTTCAGCTTTCATACACTCATATTCTGTAGGGGCTTCTTCAGGGACTTCTACTGGCTTCCTGTGTCCGCGCCCATCTATGAGTCCTTCGGTATTGTACTTATTATATTTTAAGACGTAATTTCTGACTTGCTGGTAGGAAACCTTAAACTTTTCAGCGGTTTCATGGTAAGCATTCCCGTTTTCAATGCAGTATTTTACGATTTCAACGCGCTCGTCAAAGGTCGTTTGTCTAGCTTTAGTCATGATCTTGGCACCTCCAGTACCCGAACTTTTTAGTTCCTCATGACTATTATACTTCTTTAACCAGTCTCTGATTTGACGAGAACTTTTTAATCCGTATTTTTGTACCAGCTGGGACATAGTCGTTTCGCCCTTAAGATATTCCTCTACGCATTGGATCTTAAGATCAGCAGAATAACTTTTAACCTGTCTTTTGTTAAATACCTCAGGACCATTTCCTATATATTCATCTACCCAATACTGTACTGCTTTCCAGTGAACCCCTAACCTTTTTGTAGAAACCATTGGTGATTCTTCATGAGCAAGAACAGCTTTGACAGCCTTTAATTTATCCTCTGCACTGACTTTCGATATAGACATTTTACATACTCTCCTTTCAACGAATCCAGGAGGTTTAACTATATGCCAGTCTACTTTATTCATAGCATACCAGTTTGCAGAAGGCTTACTAGGCCATTACTGGTCGTGTGCTGAATGGGGCTAGTGCGGAGAGTATGGTAGTGGCCCTCCAGGCGGTTGGTGCGGTCAGCGGACTTTCTGGCGATGTTTTCCGGGTATCCTCTCAGCGGTTCGCCGTTTACCAATCAGCTGCGCACTGCCATGCTTGCTTCTTGGAAGGCTATCGCATGGGCCTTATTAACCAAACAGCCTCTTGCAAAATTTGTTGGGCTGTTTGGATGCGGCCGCAATGCTTGCAGGAAGCGTTCTTAGGCTACCACTGGTCGTGCGCTGAACGGGGCTAGTGCGGAGAGTTTGGTAGTGGCCCTCCGGGAGGTTGGGTTTTGAACCCCATCCCGGCATTGCCAACGGCAATGCCACCCTTCCCCTTCTCCTGTTCGCGCAACGCGGCGAACAGGTAAGTGGAAGGCACTTGCGGCCTGCGGCCGCTGATACCTGGATGGGACCGCTGGGTTGTTGGTGCGGTCAGCGGAATTCCTGGTGCTGGTGCGGGGTATCCTCGCAGTGGTTCGCGGCTACCCACTCAGTTACGCCCTTCGGGCTTACTTCGCGGGCCGCTATCACAGGGGTCGTATATTCCATTTCTCCACGGCCGGAGGCCTTGAGAAATGGATACGACTCCCTCAGTCAGCCTGCGGTGACAGCTCTCGCAGTGGTTCGCGGCTCGCTGCGCTGCTGCGTCCTACGGACTTGCTTTGCAGGCCGCTATCACAGGGGACGCATTAGCCGGCCCGCCATTGAATCCTGTGATGACGGGCCGGATGCGTCTCCCAGAGTGAGGAGCCTTTAAGGGTCGTGCGGTTCAGGGGGTATTGGTGTGGGGCGGGACAAAATACAATTCTTTTCTTTAAAATCACTTGCATAAAAATACGGATAAGTGTATAATAATCACATATTTTAAGGAAATACCACTGAATATAATCTGTTGGGAGGAATATTTATGAAAAAGGTTACGGCTGTTTTGTGTGCTTTGGCGGCGATGCTGATGCTGGCTGCTGGGTGTGGTTCTGACGCGAAGAAGGATGCGGCTCCGGCGAAGGCTGATACGAAAAAGGTGCTGACGGTGGGGACGAACCCGTCTTTTGCTCCGTTTGAGTTTACGGACAAGCAGGATGGGAAGATGATGGGGTTTGATATTGATTTGATGAATGCGCTGGCCAAGAAGGCTGGTTATGAAAAGGTGGAATTCAAGAGTATTCCGTTTGATGGGTTGATTCCTTCTTTGGAAGGGGGCAACATTGATGCAATCATTACTGGTATGAGCATTACGGATGCCCGGAAGCAAAAGGTAAACTTCACGGAACCGTATTATGAATCTGGTCTGATGGCAATTGTGGGCAAGAACAATGACAGCATTAAGGGTCTGGAAGATCTGAAGGGCAAGACGATTGCTGTACAGATTGGTACGATTGGTGCTGATGAAGCCCACAAGATTGAAGGGGCTACGGTTAAGACTTTTGACAGCAGTGACCTGGCTTGCCTGGAACTGAAAAATGGTGGTGCAGATGCGGTGATCAGCGACCTGCCGGTATTGCAGTACTTCCTGAAACAGGGTGGTTCTGAATATGCCAAGAGTGTGGGTACTCCTAAGAAGGGTGACTTCTACGGGATTGCTGTTGGCAAGAAGGACACGGCTACTTTGGACAAGCTGAACAAGGCTTTGGCTGAGATGAAGAAAGACGGCGAATATCAGAAGATTTACGACAAATGGTTTACGGTTGCTAAATAATTGCGGTTAACTGCATAGGGTTTTGTTCTTCCTTTTCCTCCATAATGGTTGTATAAAGATACGGTTCGATGTATAATATCTACCTAGAATCGAAAATACAATCATGATGGAGGAAAATTTTATGAAAAAAATCACGGCAATCTTATGTGCGATGGCTGCGGTTATGATGCTGGCAGCTGGCTGCGGTTCTGATTCCAAACAGGCCGCCAATGATCAGAAGGTTCTGCGGGTGGGTACGGAACCGACTTTTGCTCCTTTTGAATTCCAGAAACAGGACTCCAGTGATTTTGAGGGCTTTGATATGGACTTGGCCCGGGCGATCGGCAAGCAGCTGGGCAGAAAAGTGGAAATCCAGAACATGGGCTTTGATGCGCTGATTCCGGCGCTGAACTCCGGCAATATTGATATGGCCATTGCGGGCATGAGCATTACGCCGGACCGGCAGAAGGCTGTGACTTTCTCGGATCCGTACTATACTTCTGGTCTGACAGTGGTGGTCCGCAAGGACGAAACGGGCATCAAGGGAATCCAGGACCTGGAAGGCAAGAAGATTGCGGTACAGATTGGCACCACGGGTGCTGAACGTGCCGGCAAGGTGCCCGGGGCTCAGGTGACCAGCTTTGATACCAACTCCCAGGTATTCCTGGAACTGAACAACAAGGGTGTGGATGCGGTCATTATCGACAAACCGGTGGCTGCCTACTACCTGACCCAGGAAGGCAAGGATAAGGCTATGCTGGTGGGCGAGACTCTGGAAGCGGAAGATTACGGGATGGCTTTCAAGAAGGACAGCAAGCTGGCTGCTGACGTAAACAAGGCACTGGCTGAATTGAAGAAAAACGGTGAATACGACAAAATCTATACCAAATGGTTTGGTACTGATAAAAAAGCCAAATAAGGCTACCTGGCAGAAGGGTGAAAATGCATGAACTTTGAAATTATTGAGCAGTCCCTGCCCTTACTATTGGCAGGGGCGGGCATTACCATTGAGATTACGGCCCTGAGTGTGGGTTTTGGTATGGCCATTGGGGTCATTGTTTCTCTAATCCGGCTGTCGGGGATTAAGCCGCTGCGGATTTTGGGGAACATTTACGTGGACTTTCTGCGGGGCACGCCTCTGCTGGTTCAGATTTTCCTGGTGTATTTTGCGCTGCCGGCGCTGATCCATCACCGGGTGGATGCGTTTGTGGCTGCTATTGCGGCCTGCTCCATCAACAGTGGTGCGTATGTGGCGGAAGTGTTCCGGGGCGGCATTGAATCCATCGACAAAGGGCAGATGGAAGCTGGCCGGAGCCTGGGGATGACCTGGTGGCAGACCATGCGCTACATTATTCTGCCCCAGGCGTTCAAGAGAATTATCCCTCCTCTGGGCAACGAATTCATTGCCATGCTGAAGGATTCTTCCCTGGTATCTGTTATCGGGTTTGAGGAACTGACCCGTCGGGGCCAGCTGATTATTGCCCGGACGTATGCTTCTTTTGAAATCTGGCTGACGGTTGCTGTGCTGTACCTGATTATGACCCTGGCTGTTGCCCGTTTTGTAGGCCTCTTGGAAAGGCGGTTTAAGAAAGATGAACGATAAATTGATACAGATTTCCGGCCTGAGAAAAAGCTACGGGGACAACGAAGTTTTAAAGGGCATCGATGTAGATATTGCGGAAAAGGAAGTGGTGGTGGTTATCGGTCCTTCCGGCGGCGGCAAGAGTACGTTCCTGCGCTGCATCAACTATCTGGAAGTGCCTACGGCCGGCACCATTACCTTCGATAATATTCCTCTGAACGGGGAAGCCAACATCAACGAGGTCCGGAAGGAAATCGGCATGGTGTTCCAGCGTTTCAATCTGTTCCCCCATATGACGGTGATGGAAAACCTGATCCTGGCGCCTATGAAGGTCCGGGGCGTCAAGAAGGAAGAAGCGGTGGAACTGGCGGAACGGTATCTGACCAAGGTAGGGCTTTTGGAAAAGGCTGACAGCTATCCCAACTCCCTGTCCGGCGGCCAGCAGCAGCGGGTGGCTATTGCCCGGGCGCTATGCATGAAGCCCAAGGCTATGCTGTTTGACGAACCGACCTCGGCGCTGGATCCGGAAATGATCAACGAAGTACTGGACGTTATGAAGCAGCTGGCCAAGGAAGGCATGACCATGGTGGTGGTTACCCACGAAATGGGGTTTGCCCGTGAAGTGGGGCACCGGGTGCTGTTCCTGGACCAGGGGAAGATTCTGGAAGAGGCTGAACCGAAGGAATTCTTTGCCCATCCGAAAAACGAACGGGCGGCCAGCTTCCTGTCCAAGATTCTGTAAGGGTTTTGGGGGTAATTTTGGGGCGATTGTGTAAACAATTGTTACAAAGAGTTACTTATAAGAAAAAAACTTACAAGAATTTTTAATTCTTTGCAGGAATACGGAAGGTACTGTAGAAATAATACCATAAGAACGAACAGGAAACGTCCTGTTGGTGAGGAGGTAGTTATTATGGCAGTAAGAGTACGTGGTAAAAACATTGAGGTCACCCCTGCATTAAAAGACTATGTGGAAAAACGGATTGTGACCATCACCAAACAGTTCAAGACGGTGGGTGAAATTACGGCGGTAATGCGGGTGGAACGGGGAAACCACATTGTGGAAATCACCGTACCGGCCAGCGGGATTGTATTGAGAGCGCAAGAAACTTCCGATGATATGTATGCATCCATTGATAAATGTGTTGCCAAGATCGAAAGACAGATTCACAAGTATAAGACCCGTCTGATGAAACGGAAATACAGCAACTTCCGTGATGAAGAACCGGCTCCGTTGCCGGAGCTCAGTGAAGAGGTTCCGGAAGAAACGGAAGAATTCAAGGTGGTCCGCAACAAGACCTACCGGATGCGTCCCATGGGCGTGCAGGAAGCCATTATGCAGATGAACATGCTGAACCATGATTTCTTCGTTTTCTTCAACGATGAAACGGAACAGATTGCCATCGTATATCGGCGGAAAAATGGCGATTACGGCTTGATCAATCCGGAATTGTCCTGATTTCATGAATTGTTTACAAAGAGTCGAGGCTTTTGCCTCGACTCTTTTTGACTTTCATATACCTATTTGCTACAATTAGAAAATAGGCTTAGTAGGATTTTTTGCACTTATGAGGAGTGATCTCGTTGCTGGAAAAGCTAATGAAAGTAGTCTTTGGCGACCCTAACGCTAAAGAGTTGAAGGTATGCCAAAACTATGTAAATAAGATTAATGCGCTGGAACCGGAAATGGCCGGTTTAAGTGACGCACGGCTGTGCGCTAAGACCAGCGAATTCCGGCTGCGGCTGTCCAAGGGGGAAACCCTGGATGACCTGTTGCCGGAAGCCTTTGCGGTGGTCCGGGAGGCGGCAAAACGGGTGATGGGTATGCGTCATTTCGACGTACAGCTCATCGGCGGCTGCATCCTGCACCGGGGCAATATTGCGGAAATGCGTACTGGTGAAGGGAAAACCCTGGTGGCCACCCTGCCCGCGTATTTGAACGCACTGGAAGGCAAGGGCGTGCACGTGGTAACGGTCAACGATTACCTGGCCCGCCGGGACAGTGAAGACATGGGCCGGGTATTCCGGTTCCTGGGGCTGTCCGTGGGGCTGATTATCCACGACATGGATTTCCCTGCCCGGAAGGCGGCTTATGCGGCTGATATTACCTACGGGACCAACAATGAATTTGGGTTTGACTATCTGCGGGACAACATGGTGGTGTCCGAAGACCAGATGGTACAGCGCCCGCTGCATTACGCCATCGTGGACGAAGTGGACAGTATCCTGATTGATGAGGCCAGAACGCCGCTTATCATTTCCGGCCCGGGGGAAAAATCCACGGACCTGTACAATGTGATGGCTTCCGTAGTAGCCAATATGAAAAAAGATGTGGACTACACGGTGGACGAAAAGCAAAAGACCGTGGCACCTACGGAAGTGGGTATTGCCAAGGCGGAAAAAATGCTGGGGGTCCAGAATATGTACGCCGGGGAAAACGGCGTGGACCTGTCCCACCAGCTGATGGCCGCCCTGAAGGCCAAAGCCCTGATGTTCCGGGACCGGGACTATGTGGTCAAGGACGGAGAAGTCATTATTGTTGACGAATTCACCGGCCGGCTGATGTACGGCCGCCGTTTCTCCGAAGGGCTGCACCAGGCTATCGAAGCCAAGGAACATGTGAAGGTGGAACGGGAAAGCCAGACCCTGGCAACCATTACCTTCCAGAACTACTTCCGGATGTACGACAAGCTGTCCGGCATGACTGGTACGGCCAAGACGGAAGAACAGGAATTCCAGAAGATTTACGGGCTCAGCGTTTACGTGGTGCCCACCAATAAACCCAACATCCGTATCGACTATCCGGATGTTATCTACAAGACCAAGAAGGCCAAGTACCGGGCGGTAGTCAAGGCCATTGAGGAGCTGCACGCCAAGGGTCGGCCGGTGCTGGTAGGTACTACTTCCATTCAGCAGTCCGAAGAACTGTCCGATATGCTGAAGAAGAAGGGCATCCAGCACAATGTGCTGAACGCCAAGTACCACGAAAAGGAAGCTGAAATCGTGGCCGACGCCGGCCAGATGGGCGCCGTGACCATTGCCACCAACATGGCTGGCCGTGGTACGGATATTACCCTGGGTGAAGGGGTCGCTGAACTGGGCGGCCTGCACATCATTGGTACGGAACGGCACGAATCCCGCCGTATCGACAACCAGCTGCGGGGCCGCTGCGCCCGTCAGGGGGACCCGGGCTCTACCCGTTTCTACCTGTCCCTGGAAGATGATCTGATGCGGCTGTTTGGTTCCGACAATATTTCCGGCATTATGGACAAGCTGGGAATGGAAGAAGACGAACCCATCGAACACAAGCTGGTTACCCGTTCCATCGAGAACGCCCAGAAGAAGGTGGAATCCCGGAACTTCGATATCCGGAAACACGTACTGGAATACGACGATGTAATGAACCAGCAGAGAGAGGTTATCTACGACCAGCGCCGGAAGATTCTGGAGCGGGCGGACCTGAAGGACGATGTGCTGAACATGGCCAGCCATATTGTGGACCGGACGCTAAGCATGTACGCTCCTCCTGACGCCTACAGCGAGGATTGGGATATTCCGGGTATGATTGCCTACGCCGAGGAGTTTTATGCGCCTCAGGGGCTGCTCAAGGCCGAGACGCTGCAAAATATGAGCCGGGAAGAGCTGGACGAATACCTGCATAAGGTAGCCGTAGATGCCTACAACGCCCGGGAAGAAGCCATTGGGGCTCCGATTCTGCGGGAACTGGAGAACCTGGTGATGCTGAAGGTGGTGGACGGCCACTGGATGGAACATCTGGACGCCATGGACGCCCTGCGGGAAGGCATTGGCCTGCGGGCTTACGGCCAGCGGGATCCTTTGGTAGAATACAAATTTGAAGCCTACGATATGTTCGAAGCCATGAAGGAAACGATTGTGGACGATGTGGTGCGGTACATGTACCGGGTAAACGTGGTGACCCAGCCTGCGGTGGAAGACCACTTGTCCAACGCCCAAGTAAACAATCCCAACGTGGACGGCGCGGAGAAACAGGTCCGGGAACCGGCGATGGTTTCCCACGAGCCTGAAGTGGGAAGAAACGATCCCTGCCCCTGCGGCAGCGGCAAAAAATACAAAAACTGCTGTGGCAAAAACAGCTGATTGACAAGAACGAAGCTGGGGCTTTTCCCGGCTTCGTTTCCCTTGTTTTTAAAACTAAACTGAGAAAGGGCTGTGGACGGTGTTACTGGAAGAACTAAAACCGGAAATCAATGGTTTGAAAGACAAATTGCAGGAAATGAACGGGGCCCTGAAAATCCCCCAAAAGGAAGAACGGATTCAGGACCTGGAGCACCAGATGGCGGCTCCGGGGTTCTGGGACGATGCGGATAAGGCCCAAAAGGTGGCCCAGGAAGCCAACAATCTGAAAAGTGATGTGGATACCTTCCATTCCCTGGAAACGAAGATTGAGGATATTGAAACCCTGTGGGAAATGGCTGTGGAAGAAAACGACGACAGTCTCCAGGAAGAAATTGAGGGCGAGCTGGAAAAGGGCAAGAAGACTCTGGCGGACCTGGAACTGGGGCTGCTGCTCAGCGACCAGTACGACAGCAACAATGCCATTTTGACCCTACACGCCGGGGCCGGCGGCACCGAGGCCCAGGACTGGACCAGCATGCTCATGCGGATGTTTACCCGCTATGCAGAGCGCAAGGGCTTTGCGGTGGAAATGCTGGACGTGCTCCCCGGGGAAGAAGCGGGCATCAAGAGTGCTACGCTGTCCATTAACGGGCACAATGCCTACGGGTATCTGAAAAGCGAAAAGGGTGTGCACCGGCTGGTGCGGATTTCTCCCTTTGACGCCAACGCCCGGCGGCACACGTCTTTCTCTGCGGTGGACGTGATGCCGGAAATCGACAACACGGTGGAAGTGAATATCAACATGGACGATGTGCGGGTGGACTACTACCGGGCCAGCGGCGCCGGCGGCCAGCACGTCAACAAGACGTCTTCGGCAGTGCGGATGACCCACATTCCTACGGGGATTGTGGTGCAGTGCCAGAACGAACGTTCCCAGCTGCAAAACAAGGAACGCTGCCTGGCTCTCTTGCGGGCCAAGCTGTTTGAATACGAAAAGGCCATTCAGGACAAGAAAATCAGCGATTTGGCCGGGGATTACCAGGCCATCGAATGGGGCAGCCAGATTCGTTCCTACGTGTTCCAGCCCTATACCATGGTAAAGGATCACCGGACCGGTGCGGAAACCGGGAATGTGCAGGCCGTGATGGACGGCGACCTGGACCTGTTTGTGGAAAGTTATCTGCGCAGCCTGAAGCATTAATGGGACTGGCTTAGGGAGAGTAACCGTATATGAAGAACTATAAAAAATTATTCGCGGCACTGGTGGGTCTGGGACTGGTTTGTTCCCTGAACCTGAACTGGCAGCGCATCCAGGTGGAAAAAGCCAACAAGCAGATTGAAACCGTGATGGAATACAACAGCCTGGTGCGGATTGCCCAGGAAGAAGGGGTTCCCAAGGAAACGGTGTTCAAGGAATTCAAGGACCGGGAGGTTACCACCCTGGCGGTGTTTGATACCAATCTGGATAAATTGTCCCAAAGCGGGGCAGTGAATGTAGTGACCGGTGCCCAGCTGCTGAGCCAGAGAAAACTGGGGGCGCTGAGCCCTGCCTGGCAGGCCATTACGGACAATCCTGATTTTGTAACTGATGCAGTCTATCTGTCCGAGGGGCAGTCTCCCCGGGCCCTGAACGAGGCGGTGGAGGATATCCGGCTGCGCTTTGGGGCGGACCGGATTGTGGAGCTTAGTGCGGCGCCCCGGATCCTGCGGTTTACCGGGGATACGGTGGTGAGCAAGAACCCCATTGCCGGGGACCAGCGGGGAATCCGGGAAATGGACCTGGGGCCCTCCACGGACGAACTCCAAGATGTAACGAAAAATGGCTTTATGGTAGCCATTCGCCCTACCAACTACAGCGAGCGGTACACGGCGGGGGCTGCCTCCGCCCCGGAACAGATCGAGGCGCTGTTTAACCGGTTGGATAACAGCGGGGCTACGGTGTCCCTGATGATTGGCAGCGGCAAGCAGATGCTGGGCAACAAGGAACAGCTGCCGCTGGTGGCCAAGGACCTGGATGCACGGCATATTACTCTGGGCATGGTGGAAGGGGTCACCCAATTGCAGTTTGTGAACCTGGAAGGGCTGACCAAGCTGGCGGACCTGACTCATTACCAGGTGGCCAGGACCTACGTGATTGCCGATGCGGAACAGCGGAAGATGCAGGTGTTTGATGCGTTCCGGCGCTGGTCCCTGTCCGACGAGGAACGGAATATCCGGGTGAACTACATCAAGACGTTCCTGACGCCCCGGGACAACAAGACCCTGCTCCAGACCAATCTGGACTATGTGGAAGCAGTGAACAAAGACGTGGCCAGCAAGGGCTTTACCTCTGGCCGGGCTGACATTTACCAGGTGTACCAGCCGTCCAAGCTGTGGTACATTCCGCTGGCTTTCTCTCTGGCAGCTGCCTGGTGTCTGTATTTCCTGCTGCTGGACGTGCTGCCGGAAAAACATTACACCAAAGCGGTGGTGGGCCTGGGGGCTGTGATTTCGGCCTCGGTATTTGGACCTACGCTGCTGGCCCGGCAGGGCATTGCCTTTGGGGCAGCGGTGATTTTCCCGGTGCTGTCCATGGCCCGGATGCTGGAAATCTGGAAGCGCCGGGGGCAGGAGGGCTCCTTTGGGGCCCTGGCCGGCCGGACGGTGGTGGATTTGTTTGTAACTATGGTGTTATCCCTGATTGGCGCCAGCCTTCTTGGCGGGGTGCTCAGCGATACCCGGTTCCTTTTGGAAATGGATATCTACCGGGGGGTCAAGGCCACCTTTATGCTGCCGGTGTGCCTGGTGTTCCTTCTGTTCATGAAGAACCACGGGTTCTGGAACAAAGGGGAAAACTGGCGTAAGCCGGTGGCCAGACTGGAAGGGTTCCTGAAGCGGCCGCTGAATCTCAACGCCTTTTTGGTGCTGGGAATCTTCGCTTTTGTGGCCTGGGTATTTATCGGCCGCAGCGGCCATACGGCCGGGGTGCCGGTGCCTGCCATTGAGCAGAAGCTGCGCTACTTCCTGGAGGAGACCATGTGGGCCCGTCCCCGGGAAAAGGAATTTATGATTGGCCATCCGGCCTTCTTCCTGGCGGCCTGGGCTGCCTGGAAAAAGCTGCCCACCTGGTTCTACGGGCTGTGTGCCGTGGGCGCGGTGATTGGCCAGGGGTCTTTGGTACAGACCTTCTGCCATATGCGTTCTCCCATTCTCATGTCCTATGTGCGGGCCTTGGATGGGTATGCGGTAGGGGTGGTGCTGGGGCTCATTGCCCTGGTACTGTTTGCCTGGGCTTATCCTCATGTGCAGCGCCTTTTGGCAAGGAGGGACACTCTTGGGTAAGATTCTGATTTCCGGCTACTACGGGTTTTCCAACGCCGGGGACGAAGCCATGCTGACGGCCATTATTACGGCTCTCAGAAAAAAGGACCCCAGTGTAGAAATTACCGTGATATCCGGTCATCCTGAAGCCACCAGCAAGCTGCACCAGGTAAAGGCGGTGCACCGGTTTGCGCCCCTGGGAATCCTGAAGGCCATGCTGCACACGGACCTTTTGCTTTCGGGCGGGGGAAGCCTGCTGCAGAACGTGACCAGTCATATCAGTCTGTTGTATTATCTCAGCATTATTGCCCTGGCCCGGCTTTTGGGCCGGAGGGTGATGCTGTTTGCCCAGGGCATTGGGCCCATTCGGGGCGGTGTGTGCCGGCTGCTCACCCGGCTGATTTGCAGCCGGGCGGACCTGATTACGGTCCGGGACGACGGTTCTCTGGAGGATTTAAATGCCATGGGGATTCCCGCCAGCCGGGTGCTGGTTACCTCGGATGCGGTGTTTTCCCTGCCGCCGGGACGAAAGGAAGAAGGAAAGCGGCTCCTGGCCAAACTGGGGGTGGACCTGAACCGGCCGGTGGTGGGCTTTGCCCTGCGCCACTGGAAGGGGGAGGCACGGTTTAGCCGGGAGTTTGCCGGTGCGGCCGATGCCCTGAAGTGGGAGTTTGGGGCCCAGATTCTCTTTATTCCGCTACAATTTCCGGCGGACGCGGAGCTGTCCCAGGCGGTGGCAGCGGCTATGGAAAACCAGCAGGATGTGTATATGCTGGACCAGAAGTGCTCCACCCAGGAGTACCAGGACCTTATCAGCGGGCTGCATCTGCTGATTGGCATGCGGCTCCACGCCCTGGTGTTTGCGGCCATTAACGATGTGCCGCTGATGGCGGTTTCCTACGATCCCAAGGTGGACCGGTTTGTGGCCGGGATGAAGGGCAACGTGGTGAATACCATTGACAAGATTACCGCTGGGGAAATCCTCTCCATGGCCCGGGAGCTGTGGCAGCAGGATGGCCGGCAGGGCCGGGAACAGATCCAGGCCCTGCGCCAGGAAGCGGAAAAGAATATTGAAAGAGCGGTGGAACTGAGCCGACAATAATTGAAGGAGGCGGGAATCGTGCTGGTAATGAAGCATGCCGGTAAGGTATATCCAGGGGGAGCGGTGGCTCTTTCGGATATCAACGTGCATATTAAGCCGGGGGAATTTGTTTTTCTGGTAGGGCCCAGCGGGGCGGGGAAATCCACTTTTGTGCGGCTGATTTCCCGGGAAATCGAACCTACTTCCGGCCAGATTCTGGTAGATGGCGTGGATGTGATGAAGCTGCGGCGCAGTGAGATTCCTTTTCTCAGACGGCAGCTGGGCATCGTATTCCAGGATTACCGCCTGCTGAACGATCGGACGGCTTACGAAAATATTGCCTTTGCCATGCAGGTCATTGAAACGCCTGCCCATAAAATCAAGAACCGGGTCAACGAGGTGCTGGAACTGGTGGGACTGAAGGGCCGGGGGAAGAATTACCCCGGTGAGATGTCCGGCGGGGAACAGCAGCGGGTGGCCATTGCCAGGGCCATTGTCAACGATCCTTTGCTGGTGATTGCCGATGAGCCTACGGGCAACCTGGACCCGGAAACCAGTATGGAAATCATGAACATTTTCTCCCAGATCAACCATAATGGAACCACCATTATCATGGCAACCCATGACAAGACCATGGTGGACTACATGCAAAAACGCGTCATTGCCATTGAAAATGGGCAGATCGTGCGGGATGATCTCAAAGGAGTTTACGGTTATGAACTTTAGTACAATCTGGTATTATCTGAAAGAAACCTTTACCTCCCTGAAGCGCAATTCTCTCATGAGCATTGCGTCCATCTCCACGGTGGCGCTGTCCATTCTGGTGCTGGGGATGTTTCTTACCATGGTGCTGAATGTGAACAATCTGGCGAAGCATCTGGAAAATCAGGTGCAGGTAACGGTGTATATGGCTGATTCGGCCACGGCTGATCAGTTAAAAAATATGGATGCCGCCTTGCGGGGCACCGAGGGCATTGTGAAGGTGACCCCGGTGACCAAGGCCCAGGCTCTGAAGAATTTCAAGGAGCGGCTGGGGGAGCAGCAGAAGCTGCTGGACGCCCTGGGGGAAGACAACCCGTTCCCGTATTCCTTTGAAATCCAGGTGGACCGGCCGGAACGGATTGGGCAGCTGGTACCCGTCATCGAAAAGATGCCCGGGGTGGAAACTGCCAAGTTCGGCCAGGAAGTGGTGGAACATATTTTTCAGCTGACCAGGATTCTTCGGGTGGGGGGCGTTGCGCTCATCCTGATGCTGGCCATTGCCACGCTGTTTATTATTTCCAATACCATCCGCATTACGGTATTTGCCCGGCGGCGGGAAGTGAATATTATGAAGTACGTGGGTGCCACGGACTGGTTTATCCGCTGGCCTTTCCTTTTGGAAGGGATGATTATCGGGTTTGTGGGGGCAGCCATTGCCGCCGCAGCCCTGTTCCAACTGTATAATGCGGCCCAGCAGAAAATCTACGCCACCCTGTCCTTCTTTCCTATGCTGCCCAGCTGGCCGTATATGTACTATCTGTGCGGCGGGCTGATTGTGGTGGGCACCCTGATTGGGGCCTGCGGCAGCAGCATTTCCCTGCGCAAGTTCCTGGACGTATAAGGGGGGCGGGCGCATGAAGAAAGGGAAAACGGGAGCAGCGCTCCTGGCGGCACTCCTTGTTTCGCTGCAGCTTTCGGCAGCGGTGACCCAGGCGGAATCCATTGAGGACAAGAAAGCGGAGCTGCAGGACGTGCAGCAGCAGATGGAAGAAAAGGACGCCCAGCGGGAAAACAAGAAGGCGGAAATCAAATCTGCGGTGGACCGGCTGATTGCTGCCCAGAACGAGCTGGCAGCGGCCAAACGGGAACTGGCGGAGGTGGAGGGCCGGCAGCGTGACCTGGAAATCCAGATCCGGCAGAACGAGGCGGCGCTCTACGCCAAGCAGCAGGATTACGACAGGACCCGGGAAATCTACAAAAAGCGTCTGCGGGATATTTATGAAAACGGTCAGGTGAATTACCTGGATGTGCTGCTGGGGTCCACGGATTTCCGGGATTTTGCGTCCCGGATGTTCCTGCTCCAGCGGGTAATCCACCGGGACTTTGCCCTGATTGCCCGGCTGGAAACCCAGAAGGAAGCCTTGCAGGCCCAGCAGGCTACCCTGGAGGCCAACAAGCGGGACCTGGACGCCACCCACGCCCAGGTAGCGGCCAAGCAGCAGCTGGTGCAGCAGAAGACGGCGGAACGGCAGGCCCTGTACGAACAGGCCCTGGCGGAAAAAGCCCAACTGGATGCGGAGTACGAGGAACTCCAGCGCAGCAGTGCCCAGATTACGGACATGATCAAGCGCATGGAGGAGCAGGGACGGATTACGGCGGCCCAGCACGGCTCCGGACGGCTGAGCTGGCCCATCTACGGGGAGATTACGTCACCTTTTGGCTGGCGGGTACACCCCATTTGGGGAACCCAGATTTTCCACGCGGGGATTGATATTGCCTGCGACTACGGCGACCCGATTCGGGCGGCCGATGGCGGCGTGGTAATCTACGCCGGCTGGATGGGCGGCTACGGCAATGCGGTTATGATTGACCATGGGGGCGGCCTGGTGACGCTGTACGGGCACAATACTTCGCTGAATGTCAGCGAAGGGGAGTCCGTCAGCAAGGGTCAGGTGATTGCCCAGGCCGGCAGTACCGGTGATTCCACCGGTCCCCACTGCCATTTTGAGGTCCGGGTCCACGGCGAGGTAACCCAGCCTTTGGATTATCTGCCGTAAAGGAGAAGAGAATCTATGTTTAAGAAAAAATACAGCGCTGCGGCCCTCCTGGGAACGTTTTTCCTGTCTTTGGGGGTGTTCTGCGGCGGGTCCTATTATCTGCTGAAAAACTGGGTGGGGGATCCGGAGGCTCTGGGTGAGATTGTCCGGACCATGCATCTGATTCAGCAGCATTATGTAGGGGAAGCGGACCGGAAGAAGATTTATGATGGCGCCCTGAACGGGATGGTGAAGCAGCTGGGGGACCCGTACTCCACCTATTTGGACAACCAGGATTTTGCTGCCCTGAATACCATGACCGAAGGCCATTTTGGCGGGGTGGGCATGGTGATGGGCATGAAGGATGACCATACCTTTGTGGTGGTATCGCCCATTGAGGATACACCGGCCTACAAGGCGGGAATCAAGTCCGGGGACGTGCTGCTGCAGATTGACGGCAAGGAACTGGCGGGGGAAAGCCTCAGCGATGTGGTAAAGCAGATCCGGGGCCAGGACGGCACCCAGGTGCAGCTGCTGCTCCAGCGGGGGGAAGAAGAACCTCAGACCTACACCATTACCCGGGGGGATATTAAAATCAAGAGTGTCTACGGGAAAATGGAAGACGGCAATATCGGCTATATCCGGATTACCAACTTCAGTGAGGATACCGGGAAGGATTTCCAGGCGGAGCTGAAGAAGCTGGAGGACCAGGGAATGAAAGCTCTGGTGCTGGACCTGCGGGACAACCCGGGGGGACTGCTCAGCAGCGGGGTGGCCGTGGCCCAGTGCCTGGTGCCCAAGGGTCCCATTGTGTCGGTAACGGACAAGCAGGGCAAGACCATGACGGAATCGTCCACTTTGGACAAATTCCCGTATCCTCTGGCGGTGCTGGTGAACAAGGGAACGGCGTCGGCGGCAGAGATTGTGGCCGGGGCCATCCAGGACACCCATGCGGGCCAGCTGTTTGGGGAGAAGACCTACGGCAAGGGCGTGGTGCAGAACGTGTTCCTGCTGTCCCCGGACACGGCGGTAAAGCTGACGGTAGCCAAGTACTATACCCCCAGCGGCCGGAGCATCGACAAGGTGGGGATTACGCCGGACGTGGCGGTGGCTGCGGAGGACGAGTACGGCACCAATCAGGTGCAGGCGGCGGAAGCGTATTTAAAAGAGCAGCTGCAATAACACAGGTCAGGAGAGTGTACGATGGATATTTTCAATCAACTGAGCAGTCATTTTCAGGGATGGAACGCATATCTGACTACCGACGCCGGGAGGCTGGCGGCCTGGCCCTATGTGTGGACCGGGTTAAAAATCCTGCTGGCTTTGGTGATTCTGCTTTTGGTGCTGTACCAATACCGGGCCCGGCAGGTACGGCGGCAGCGGGGCATCAAGTACCGGCTTTCCAAGCTGATTTCCCATTTGTGCGATACCTACGAGCAGATGGAGGACATCGACTGGAAAAACCAGATTTGCTATACCTATGTGATTCACGATGGAAAGCTGAATGTGCAGGAAAAGCCGTTCCAGAACGTAACGGAACTGGCCGGGGAACTCCATCCGGAGGACGCCCGGAAGTACACGGAAGATTTCCTGCGGTCGGCGGTGGAAAAGGCCATGAAGACCTGCGGCCAGGTGGAATTTACTGCCCGGGAAAAGCAGAAGGACGGCTCCTATCGGTGGATGTCCTATTTGCTCCAGGGCATCAAGAAGGATAAGACCCATCGCCGGAGCTGCCTGCTCCTAAAGCATGGGGTGGACGATATGCACAGCCAGGAAATGGAGCGGCGGGCCCAGCTCACCAGCGCCATGGACCAGGCCCGGGAACTGGCGGAGGCCAAGAGCAAGTTTATGGCCCACATCAGCAAGGATACCCGGGAAGCGCTGCACTCCATTATGGGGTATCTGACCCTGGCGGAGGACGAAGCCAGCCAGGAAACCCGGAAGGAATATGTACGGGAAAGCCAGGAGCAGGTCCGGTACCTTTTGGGGGTGCTGAACGATGTTATCGACCTGTCTGCCATGGAAAATGGCACCTTGCAGACCCATTACGAAGCCTTTGACGTACAGAAGCTGCTGGATTCGTTGAACCAGGTGTTCCAGGACGAGGCGGCCAAGCGGCAGCTTGATTTTTCCATGCAGGTGGAGGCTTTGCAGTATCCTCGGCTCTTGGGGGATCAGAACCGGCTGGAACAGGTGCTGTTAAATGTGCTGAACAACGCTATGCTGTTTACGGAAGCCCAGCACAAGGTGACCTGCCAGATTCGGGAAAAGGCCATCAAGCACAAACGGGTGTGCCTGGAAGCGGTGGTCCAGTGCGAGGGCATGGAAGTGCCGGAGAATATGCTGGATAAGGTGTTCCTGCCCTTTGAGCTGTCCAGCCAGGTGGACGGGAATACGGTCCACGGCGGTCTGGGGCTGGCGGTGACCCACAACCTGGTGCACGTACTGGGCGGGGTGATCAAGGCCGACCAGGCGGAAGGCAAGGGGATGCGGTTTACCATTGAGCTGCCCTTTGGCTACGAAAAGCATGCGGCCAAGCTGACGGCGGAGGAGGTTCATCTCCAGGGCAAGCACCTCCTGGTGGCAGAAGACAGCGATTTGAACGCCCAGGTGCTGGAGAAGATTACGGCACCTTTGGGGATGCTGCTGGACCGGGTGACCAACGGCAAGGAAGCCTGCGACAAGTTTGCCCAGGCTGCGCCCCATACCTATGACGCCATTTTGCTGGATCTGGATATGCCGGTTATGAACGGCAATGAGGCGGCCAAGGTGATTCGGGCTATGGACCGAGAGGACGCCAAGACGGTGCCCATTATCGCCATGACGGAGAACCTGATTTCGGAGGATGTGGCCCAGGCGCTGAAGAATGGAATGAACGGGCAGTTGGTGAAGCCGCTGGAGAAGGAGCAGCTGCTGCAGGTTCTGCTGAGTTTTTTGTAAGGGTAAGAATAACGATAGAATAACGATAGGAAAAGGCATACTGCTGATGCGGGAGCGTCAGCAGTATGCCTTTTTGGTGCGGGCAATGGACCTGATGTGTGCTGATGCCGGGTATCCCCTCTCCTGCATCCCCTTTCAATCACACTGCGGCCGGTGGAAAGGGGATGCTTTCCTCTCCCCTAAAGGGTAGAGGTTTTGGCGGGACGTGCGGTCCATGGGGTGTTGGTGATGGCCAATTTTAAACTTTCTTCGTCATCCACGCTGTGGATGCCACCTCTTTAGTGGTTCGCCGTGCTCCAATCAGCAGCGTCCTTGCGGATTTGCTTCTTGGACGGCTATCACATGGGTCACGTGTACCAAACAGCTTCTAGAATACCTGTGACGCTGTTTGGACGTGACCGCAACGCTTGAAAGAGGCGTTCTAAGCCACTAGTGGTCGTGTGCTAAATGGGGAGGCTAGTGCATAAATGCAGGTAGTGGCCCTTTGGGATGTTGGTGCGGTCAGCGTACATTGCAGGCGATGGTGCGGGGTATCCTCGAGCGGTTCGCGGCTACCCACTCAGTTACGCCCTTCAGGCTTACTTCGCGGGCCGCTATCACAGGGGTCGTATATTCCATTTCTCTACGGCCAGAGGCCTTGAGAAATGGATACGACTCCCTTAGTCAGCCTGCGGTGACAGCTCTCCTAGCGGTTCGCGGCTCGCTGCGCAGCTGCGTCCTACGGACTTGCTTTGCAGGCCGCTATCGCATGGGCCTTATTAACCAAACATCCTTTGGAAAACTGTGGGGATGTTTGGATGCGGCCGTAAGCGGTTCGCCGTATTCCGTTCCCCGTCACCCTGAGGGTTCGGCTCACGGACGGCTATCGCATGGGCCTTATTGACCAAACAGCCCCTTGCAGAATTTGTTGGGCTGTTTGGATGCGGCCGCATAGTGGTTCGCTGCTAGCCAGGCGGCGTCGCCCTGCGGGCTTGCCTTCTGGGCAGCTATCACAGGGGTCGTATATTCCACCTTTCTGCGGCTGATGCCTTGAACGGTGGATACGACTCCCAAAGGCGAGAGCTATGGGCGCTCTTTGGGCTGGCCCTACGGGCCTATTGGATTGAACTTCATCCGTCATCCACGTTGTGGATGACACCTTCTACAGTGGTTCGCTGCTAGCCAGGCGGCGTTGCCCTACGGGCTTGCCTTCTGAGCAGCTATCACATGGGTCACGTATTCCAAATATCTTTTGGATAACTTGTAAAGATATTTGGACGTGACCGCAACGTTTGCAGAAGGCTTTCTTAGACCACTACTGGTCGTGTGCTAAAAGGGGCTAGTGCGGAAATTTAGGTAGTTGCCCCATCCTGCAATGCCGGCGGCATTGCTTCCTTCCCCGCTTGGGACTGCTGTTGTGCGGGGAAGGCATGCGGCCGGGGGCCGCTAATATTTGGACAAATCGTTGGGTGGTTGGTGCGGTCAGCGAACATTGCAGGCAATGTTTTCCGGGTATCCTCGCTCAGTCAGCCACTGCGTGGCTGACTGCTCCCCCCTAAAGTGAGGAGCCTTTAAAGGTTGGTGCGGTCAAGGGGGTGTTGGTGTGGCCTACTGTTTTTCTTTTTTATTTCAATAATTTTTCTTGAAATGGGTCAGGGGCGTGGTGTATCTGTTATAATAAAATGTAATGGGCATTTTGGCCATTTTGGTGTTGTTGGCTGGGATGTTTCTTCCTGTAAAAAAATTGCAGGATATGTGCTAACAATAAAGGTAGGGGAGTGGGTTCCATGATTATATATTTTTCTGGTACGGGGAATTCGTATGCGGTGGCACGGGAGCTGGGAGCGCTGACCCAGGATCAGGTGATTCCTCTGGATAAGAAGAACTGGGAGGCGATTGGGCTGCTGCTGCAATCGGCCAAGTCGGTGGGGCTTGTGTTCCCGGTGTATTTTGGGGATGTGCCCAAGCCGGTGCTGAAGTTCTTAAAGAAGGCAACCTTATCGCCTCAGGCGTACTACTATGCGGCGGCTACCTGCGGGAGTACCCAGGGGAGTGCGCTTTACCGGGTGCAGGAGCTTTTGGGGGCCAAGGGCTGCAAGTTGTCCTACGGCCGGGTGGTGCCCATGATTGCCAATTCTACGTCCACCTGGAAGGTGGGGGTGACCTACGACTACAGCAAGCTGGAGAAGGCCAAGCAGCTGGTGGAGGCTATGGGGCAGGATATTCTGGCCCGGAAGGTGGACCTGTCCCAGGTGAAGAAGTCCCTGGCGGGGACGCTTATGGCCATTCCGCTGGTGCGGAAGCTGGGGAAGAAGCGGTTTGCCATTTCGGCCCGGCCCAAGGACTGTGTGGGCTGCGGGCTGTGCGTACGGCTGTGTCCTATGGGTAATTTGTCCCTGAAGGACGGGAAGGTGAAGGTCCACGACCACTGTGCCTACTGTATGGCCTGTGTCCAGTTCTGCCCCCACGGGGGGATTGCGGTCCACGGGCATGTGATTGCCAAGGCTGACCAATACCATCATCCTGAGGTGCAGGCCCAGGAATTGTTCCATCGCTAAGGGGGAGAGAAAAGATGCTGCATATCGGTTGTCATTTGTCTTCTTCCAAGGGCTTTTTGGCCATGGGCAAAACGGCGCTGTCTATTCAGGCGGATACTTTTGCGTTCTTTACCCGGAATCCTCGGGGGAGCAAGGCCAAGGAGGTGGACCCCAAGGATGTCCAGGCGTTTCGGGAGCTGTGGCAGGGCAAGGCGGTGCCTCTGGTGGCCCATGCGCCCTACACGCTGAATCCCTGTTCCACCAAGGAGGACGTGCGGACTTTTGCCCGGGAAACCATTGCGGACGATTTGGTGCGGATGGAACTGGTGCCCTACCAATATTACAATATGCATCCGGGAAACCATTTGGGGCAGGGGCCGGAAGTGGGCATTCAGCTCATTGCGGACTGCCTGAATCAGGTGCTGCAAAAGGGGCAGACCACCACGCTGCTTTTGGAAATTATGGCGGGAAAGGGCACGGAAGTGGGAAAGACCTTCCAGGAAATTGCTGCCATTTTGGATAAGCTGAAGCTCCAGGAGCAGGTAGGGGTCTGCCTGGATACCTGTCACGTGTGGGACGGGGGCTACGATGTGGTGAACCATTTGGATGAGGTGCTGACGGAATTTGACCAGGTCATTGGGCTGGGACGGCTGAAGGCCATTCATTTAAACGACAGCAAGAATCCCCTGGGGGCCCATAAGGACCGGCACGAGAAGCTGGGCCAGGGCTACCTGGGACTGGAGGCTCTGGGGCGGATTGTGCGCCACCCGGCGCTGACCCAGCTGCCTTTTATCCTGGAAACTCCCAATGAGCTGGAAGGCTACGCCGGGGAGATTGCTCTGATGCGGCAGGCCGCTGAGGAGGGAAGGTAGGATGGAAGAAGGTTTGGCGAAAGTTTTTGCAAGCCCGGTGACGCTGCTGACCCTGGTGGGGGTGCTGGCGCTTTTGGTAGTTTTGCTGCACACCCGGAAGGTGAAGCTCAGCGCCCACCAGCTGTCCAGCTGCGGCTTTATGCTGGCGCTGACGCTGGTGCTCAGTGTGTTTCCGCTTTACCGGATGCCCTACGGGGGCACCATTACCCTGGGCGGTATGCTGCCCATTATGCTGGTGGCCTTTGCTTTTGGGCCGGAAGTGGGGGTGCTGGCGGGGTTTGCCTACGGGATTCTAAACCTGCTGCTGAATCCGTACATTCTTCATCCAGTGCAGGTGCTATTTGACTATCCGCTGCCTTTTATGGCCCTGGGGGTGTGCGGCTTCTTTCCCCAGCACCCTTATGGGGGCATGATTTTGGCAGTCCTGATGCGGTACTTCTGCCATTTTGTGTCCGGGGTGGCGTTTTTTGCCAGCTATGCGCCGGCGGGGATGTCCCCAGTGGTGTACTCCCTGTGGGCCAACGGGCTGTATCTGCTGCCGGATCTGGCCATATGTCTGCTGCTGTACCGGGTGCTGCCCATGGGGCGCTTTATAGGGCTGCTCCGGAAGCCCCGGTGAAAAATTTTACTTTTTTTGTATAAATTCCTTGCATGAATGCCCGGTTCATGCTATAATAACGCTTGTTCAGTAATACGCCTGTGGCTCAGTGGATAGAGCAACGGCCTCCGGAGCCGTGTGCGGCGGTTCGATTCCGCCCAGGCGTACCATTTTGTACTTTTACCCCATGATTCGCGAAAGCGCATTATGGGGTCTCTTATTTTCCAGGGGGTTATAAAATTCCGGGAATCCCAAAGAAGGTCTTTCTTCTCTGGGAAAACGTGCTATAATGAAAAAGCTGTGAGAAAAGAGGTTTTGCCGTGGTTACAATCACCGATCGAGTCCGTTTTTCTGAAACCGATCTGATGGGCGTGGTCCATCATACCAATTACCTGCGGTGGTTTGAAATGGGCCGGGTGGCCTATCTGAGGGCAGCGGGCATTGAGCTGAACCAGCTGATGGCCGATGGCTTCATGGTCCCCATTATTGAGGTCCACTGCCAGTTCCGCCAGTCTGCGCGTTTTGACGACGAGTATGAGGTGCGGACCACCTTGGCGTCCTGCAGCCGGGTAAAAATCGTGTACGAATATGAGATTATCCGGAAACGGGATGGGGTGCTGCTGGCCAAGGGCGATTCTACCAACGCTTTTACCAATCTGGAAGGAAAGGTGGAGCGTCTGTCCCCACCGTATTATGAAAAATTGCAGCGGATGCTTGCAGAAGAAGGGAAGAAAAAAGTATGATCAATGTGATTTTACTGCTTCTTGGCCTGTGCGTATTGGGTGCGCTGGTCATGATTGTTTACGCCGCCTTAAAACCCACGGATGACACCAAGGTGGTTATGGACGAAAAGACGCCTTTGCAGCTGGAGGAGCTGGACAGCCAGCACGCGGTGTATTCTTTTACCGTGCCTCTGCGCAACAACAGCCAGGAATGTGCTGCGGTAACGGACTGCTTTGTGCGGCCGTACCTGCCCCAGGAACAATTCCCGGATGCAGTTTGCACCGGGGATGTGGAAAAGGATGACCGACGCCGGAAGGACCATTATTTCGAAGCCCTGGTGCTGAAGGAATGGTCCGAATGGAAACTGATTGTGACCCTGCGGCTGGAAGCCAGAAATGGCAAGGATATGCGCGAAGTCCTGAGCCGGATGGTGGACATGGATGCAGCCATCTATGTGACCGGGGTTGGCCGGAAGGCACATTATGTAAGAAAGTATTTCGTGACCCTGTATGGGGCTGAAATGGCCAAATTGGCAGGAGGTGCGTACCGTGGCTGATAAGTATGAAATTATTCCCATTCCTACGCGCATTCTGACCATCCACGACAATATTGTGGATGCGGTGAAGGAATTTGGCGGCGACAAGATTGGTCCCCGGGATGTAGTCTGTGTGGCCGAGTCCGTGGTGGCCATTACCCAAAACCGGGCTATTCGTCCGGAAACTATGAAGATTTCTTTTGCAGCCAAGGTGCTGTCCCAGCTGTTTCCCGGCGTGGGCAGTATCGGCAACTGGTCTTCCATGCAGTCCCTGCTGAACGAATCCGGGACGCTGAAGGTGCTGGTGGCTGTGGTCTGCGGCTTCTTCGCCAAGGTGGCGGGCAAGCCCGGGGTGTTCTACCGCATGGGCGGGGAACAGGCTCGGCTGATTGACGATATTACCGGCACCATGCCTCCTTATGACAAGCACATTGTGCTGGGGCCAAAGAACCCCAACCGGGTGTCTGAGAACATCAAGGAAGGGCTGGGGTGCTTCGGGGCTGCGGTGGCTGACGTCAACGACCTGAAGCGGTCCTGCGTGCTGGGCTGCACCAAGGGTGTGGATCCCCGGTTGGTGGAAAAGATCCTCATCGACAATCCTTTTGGCAACGACAGCCAGAAGACGCCGATTTGCGTAATCAAGGATTATTTGCGATAAGAAAAAGAAATGCGGGCTGTGCCAGGAGGCGCAGCCCGTTTTTTGACGGCTTACTGGGTTTATAGGTTGGCATTCCTGGGTTTCGATGGTACAATAGCTTTTATAGAAAAGGTTGGTGAAATTATGCAGCAAGTTGTGATTGCAACACATAATCTGGGCAAGGTGGAAGAGTTCAAGTCTTTGATGAATGAGCTGGGACTGGAATTCACTTGTCTGTCTGATTATCCGCCCATTCCTGAGCCGGAGGAGAATGGCCGCACGTTTGCAGCCAATGCTCGAATCAAGGCAAAATATTATGCCAAGGAAACGGGAAAGCTTTGTCTGGCGGATGATTCTGGTTTGGAAGTTTTGAGCCTGAAGGGGGCTCCTGGGGTGCGTTCTGCCCGGTATGCCGGGGAGGAGGCCACTGATGAGGAAAATAATGAATTGCTGCTGGCCAATATGAAGATGCAGGTCCGGCGGAACTGCCGGTTTTTCTGCGCATTGGCGGTGGCCAATCCGGAAGGTAAGATTTTGGCGGAAACGTCGGGGATTTGTGATGGGATTCTTCTCCACGAACCCCATGGGACCAATGGCTTTGGCTATGATCCGCTGTTCTGGTCCACGGAGCTGCACGCTCCTTTGGGGGAAGCAACTATGGAAGAAAAGAACAGCATCAGTCACCGGGCCAAGGCTATCCGCAAGCTGGTGAACCAATGGAAAAAAATAAAATGACGCTTGGGGTCCTGGGGGATACCCACGGGGACCGGGAAGCCATCCGCCGGGTAATCCGGCAGGCGGGCAGCGTGGACCTGTGGCTCCATACCGGGGACTACAGCCAAGATGCTCCTTATGTGGAGCAGCTGGCGGGGAAGCCGGTGTATGCGGTATGCGGCAACTGCGACGTGTACGAGGACCGGGCTCCTCAGGAACTGGTTACCCGCCAGGAGGGCTTTACCCTGGCGATGACCCATGGCAATCGGTATGTGTGGGGCAATGACTTTAGCCGGCTGCTGTACTGGGGTGCGGAAAAGCAGGCGGATGTGGTGGTTTTTGGCCATATCCACGTACCTGTATGTTTGGAGGAGGAGGGCCTGCTGCTCATCAATCCGGGCAGTCCTTCCCGGCCCCGGAACGGGATTCCGTCCTTTGGGCTGCTGACCCTGGAGCGGGGCAAAAAGCCCCAGTTTGTGGTTCAGACCCTGGACAGCAAGGCATAAAAACAAAAATCAAGCAGATTCCTAAGGAGGAACAAAAAGATGGCCAATACGGAAGATTTGAATGCAGAAGCGCTAGAAATGCACGCCAAGAATCATGGGAAGCTGGAAGTACGCTGCAAGGTACCTCTGGAAAATGGGCACGACCTGTCCATTGCCTATACGCCGGGGGTAGCTGAACCTTGCCGGAAAATCAAGGAAAATCCGGATTTGTCCTTTGAATATACCTGCCGGGGCAACATGGTGGCCGTCATCAGCGATGGCACCCGGGTGCTGGGGCTGGGGGACATTGGTCCGGAAGCTGCCATGCCCGTTATGGAAGGCAAGGCGGTTTTGTACAAGAAGTTTGGGGATGTGGACTCTGTGCCCATCTGCATCGATACCAAGGATCCCAAGGAATTTGTGAATATCGTCGAAAAATTGCAGCCGTCCTTTGGGGGCATCAATCTGGAAGATATTTCTTCTCCCAAGTGCTACGAGATTGAAGCGGAGCTGATCAAGCGCTGCCATATTCCGGTTTTCCACGATGACCAGCATGGTACGGCCATTATTGCCTGTGCTGCGGTTTCCGGGGCGCTGCGCTATGTGAAAAAGGATATTTCCCAGGTGAAGGTGGTGGTCAACGGCTGCGGCGCTGCTGGCTCTGCCATTGGCAAGCTGCTGTACCGGCTGGGAGTCAAGAACCTGATTATGATCGACATCGACGGGGCTGTGTACGAAGGCCGTCCGGGCGAAATGGATATGGCTACGGCTTACCTAGCCAGCGTTACCAACCCGGAACACTACAAGGGCAATCTGGCCGGCGCCGTGAAAGGTGCCGATGTGCTGATTGGGGTTTCCGCTCCTCGGCTGTTTACCAAGGAAATCATCCAAAGCATGAATTCCCAGGCTGTGGTGTTCGCCCTGGCCAACCCGGTGCCGGAAACTACCTACGAGGAAGCCAAGGCGGCGGGTGCTGCCGTTGCTGGTACGGGCCGCAGTGATGCGCCTAACCAGGTAAACAATGTGTGCGTCTTCCCGGGAATCTTCCGGGGGGCTCTGGCGGTACGGGCTTCTGCCATTACGGAAGAGATGAAGGTAGCAGCGGTGAAAGCCATTGCGGGCCTGATTGCTGATGACGAACTGAAGGAAGACTATGTGGTGCCCGGGGCTTTTGACCGGCGGATTGTACCGGCCATTGCTGCGGCTGTGGCCAAGACGGCCATGGAGCAGGGGATTGCCCGGGTGCAGCGGGATCCAGAGGATATTCGGAAGGAAGCTGCGGAACGGGTGGAACGGAACTGGAACGCCTAAGACAGATATTTGCCTAATATGTAAACTTTTTGTAAAAAAGTTGTTGGCAAATTGGGGAATTCATCGTATAATACTAGGAAAATACCTAAAAGGGGTGTAGCGAATGAAAAAGATGGCACTGGTTTTGGCCGGTATTCTGGCAGTAGCAGGGATTGCAGCTGGCTGCGGCGGTCAAACCACGGACAACAAAAGCGCCGGCGGCGACAAGAAAGTGGTTTTGAAGGTTGGAGCCACTCCTGTGCCCCATGCGGAAATCCTGAACGAGATTAAACCCATGCTGGCCAAGGAAGGTGTGGACTTGCAGGTGGTGGAATTTACCGATTACGTAAAACCCAACCTGAGTCTTCACGACAAGGAAATTGATGCCAACTTCATGCAGCATGAACCGTATCTGAACAAGATCAATGAAGAACGGAACCTGGGTCTGGTTTCTGTGGGCAAGGTGCATATCGAACCCATGGGCGTGTACTCCAAGAAAGTCAAAGACATCAAAAACGTACCTGACAATGCCAGCGTGGCTATCCCCAACGATCCTACCAACGGCGGCAGAGCTCTGGCCATTTTGGAAAAGGCTGGTCTGCTGAAGCTGAAAGACGGTGTAGGCGTTATGGCTACTCCGGCGGATATTGTGGAAAATCCCAAGAACCTGAAAATCACCGAAGCGGAAGCTGCTATGCTGCCGCGTACCCTGGATGATGTGGATCTGGCGGTAATCAACTCCAACTTCGCTATGGAAGCCAAGCTGAACCCCACCAAGGATTCCCTGTTCACCGAATCCAAGGATTCTCCGTATGCCAACATTCTGGCCGTACGGAAAGGCGATGAAAACCGTCCGGAAATCCAGAAGCTGATGAAAGCCCTGAATAGCCCGGAAGTGAAGAAGTTCATCGAAGATAAGTACAAAGGTGCCATTCTCCCGTCCTTCTAAGAAGAGCACGAAACAAAAAAAGGGTGTGAAATAATTACTTGCCCCCCAAAAGAAAAAACGACTTGCGAGCTCAAAAGAGTTCGCAAGCCGTTTTTTTGCTTTTTATAACCGTACCTAATAAACTTCCTCAGTCAGTCCTGCGGACTGACGGCCCCTTAGTGGTTCGCAGCGTTCCAATCAGCCGCGCCCTGCGGGCTTGCTTCTTGGGCTGCTATCACATGGCTCACATGAACCAAGAGCATTTTGAACCACGGATATGCTCTTGGATGTGAGCGCAACGCTAGCAGGGGCCAGTCTTAGGCCTATACGAGTCATGTGCAAAACGGGTATCGCAAAGCAGCATAGTTCGTAAATATTTGCACTACCCTAGTCTATTACTTGACCAGTAGTGGCATAGAACGCTTCCTGCAAGCGTGTAGGAAGTGTCGCCGAAGGCGACGATAGAAGTTTCATTATTTCACACCTTTTTTTGTCGGGTGTTTCAGGCTTTATAGAATCAGGGGCACTGGGGCGTCCAGGGTCATTTCGCCTGGGGTGACCAGGCAGTCGTAGGCCAACAGGTGAACGCCGGCGTTTTGGGCTGCCAAAAGGGCAGCGGCAAACTCCGGGTCGGTGGCCCGGTTTGGCTCCATATGCTGCACGCCTTTCATTTGGATGACAAAGAGCAGGTAGGCGTCATAGCCTTCCTCCTGGCACTTGATGAGCTCGTGGATATGCCGGGCCCCCCGCTGGGTGGGAGCATCAGGGAAACGGACAATGCCGTGCTCTTCCAGGGTGACGCCTTTCACTTCCAAAAAGGCTTTGCGGTCCTTTGCTTCGAAATAGAAGTCAAAGCGGGATTGGTCGTAGCGGCATTCGGGCTTGAGCAGGGTGAGCGGGCCCAGGCCGCCTGCGGCCAGCCATTCCTGGGCGGCGTGGTTGGGGGCCTGGGAATCCATGTTGATGAGCAGGTCTCCTTTTTGGACGGCCACCAGGTCGTATTTGGTTTTTCGGGCGGGGTTGTCACTGCGGGTCAGGTATACGGTGCAGCCGGGCACCAGCAGTTCTTTGCAGCGGCCGGTATTTTTTACGTGGACGGTTTCTTCCTGGCCGTCTATTTCCACCTGGGCAATAAAGCGGTTGGGACGGGCCAGAAAGCGGCCGGGACAGACATTGGGATAGTGCATAGGGTTCTCCTTTACTGGGGCTGGACGCTAACTGCCAGCCCTGGTTTTTATTATACCACGGCGGAGGGAGGAAATACGGGGGAAAAGCCTGGGGGAAATGCCCAAGGGGAATGGCTGAATGTACCAAAGTTTTCATATTTAACGTGTATAAACTTGCTGGTTATGGTACAATATTTCTATACTTTGGTCAGAAAAGAATGGAGAAGGAAATGCGCAATTTTAGAAAAGCAACGATTACGAAAAAAGGAGAACGGGCTGCCCGTCATGGTCATCCCTGGGTATTTGCCGACGAGGTGCTGGCCTTGGACGGTGCGTACGAAAATGGCCAGCTGGTAGATGTGGTCAACGAAAAAGGCAAATATATCGGTACGGGTTTTATCAACGACCATTCCAAGATTCGGATTCGGCTGCTTTCCCAAAATGCCAATGATACCTTTAACGAAGCGTTCTTTGAACGGCGAATCCAGTATGCTCTGGACTACCGGAAAACGGTAATGCCTGGGGCGGATTTCCGCTGCTGCCGGCTGATTTTTGGGGAGGCCGATGGATTCCCGGGGCTGACGGTGGACCGGTTTGAGGACGTGCTGGTGGCCCAGGTGCTGTCTTTGGGCATCGAGCAGCGCAAGCAGCTGATTTTCTCTCTGTTGCTGAAAACCCTGCGGGCCATGGGGGAAGACGTGAAGGGCGTCTACGAACGGAACGATGTGAAAATCCGGGAACTGGAAGGTATGGAAGAAGGCTGCGGCATTGCCGAGGTGCCGGGCTCCACGCTGACGGAAGACGACCTGCTGCCCATTATCACAGAAAACGGTCTGAAGTACCAGGTGGACGTGGTCAACGGCCAAAAGACGGGCTACTTCCTGGACCAGAAATACAACCGGCTGGCAGTGCAGCGAATCTGCAAGGGCAAGCATCTGTTGGACTGTTTTACCCATACGGGGCCTTTTGCCCTGAACGCCTGGAAGGGCGGGGCGGCTTCGGTAACGGCGGTGGATATTTCCGGGGAAGCGCTGAAGCGGGCCCGGGGGAATTTCGCCCTGAACGGGGCGGAGGAAGCCATCCAGACCGTGGAAGCCAATGTGTTTGAATATCTGACGGAGCTGGAAGAAAAGAAGCAGCATCCGTTTGATTTCATTATCCTGGATCCTCCGGCTTTTACCAAATCCAGCCATACGGTCCATTCGGCTTTCCGGGGCTACAAGGAAATCAATATGAAGGCCATGAAGCTGCTGCCCCGGGGCGGGTACCTGGCCACCTGTTCCTGTTCCCACTTTATGCCGGACGAGCTGTTTGTCCAGATGCTCCGGGAAGCGTCCCACGATGCAGCGGTGTCCCTGCGCCAGGTGGAAGCCCGGCAGCAGGCTCCGGACCATCCGATTTTGTACAATGTGCCGGAAACTGATTATCTGAAGTTCTATATTTTCCAGGTGGTGTAAGGCCTGGAGAAGTGAGGTGTGCTATGATTAAGAAATTTTGTCTGCTGACGGCCTTTTGTGCCGCCCTGGGTTTTGGCCTGTTCCCTGCTGGACAGCTGCCGGCCGCCCACGCGGAAAGCACAGAAACCCACTTTCAGCAGTCCAAGATTGCGCTGGTAACCACCCACAATCAGGTTCCGTTCTACGCGGAACCGTCCCAAAAAAGTTTGACTTTGGGGTTCTATCCCAAGGGTACACTCTTTGTTCCGATAAACCAAACCCGTAACGCGGCGGAGCAGAAAACCTACAACCTGGCCATCCGGTTTGATGGCGCTGTAGGATGGCTGCTCTCCGAGGATGCAGCATTTTCTAGAAAATAATCTAGCCTGCAGCAAGGGGACCTCCTAGGGAGGAGCCAGGCACAGCAGGTGAGGGGAGAGCTTGGCATGGACGAAGAAAAGGAAGTTAGCGCACAAAGCGAAGAAGAAAAGCAGGAGCTGCTGGAAGAACGCATGGAAAGCGAACTGAACGAGGCTCTGAATCATAAGGATGAGGCAGCGGTAAGACGGTTGGTGGAGGATTCCCACCCCATCGACCTGGCCATTGCCATGGAGGAGGCTTCGGACAGCAATATTGTGTATTTGACCAGTTTGCTGGATGATGCCCAAAACGCAGAAATCATTGAACAGGCTGACGAGGATCTGCAGGTGCGGATCATGAAGCTGTTTGACCTGAACAAGATTCTGCGGATTTTCCAGCATATGTCCAAGGACGATATCGTAGACATTCTGGGAGATATGCCGGCCAATCGGCGGAAGGAATTGGTCAAGCTGATGAAGACCAGCGACCAGACCGTTATTCGGGATTTGCTGGGCTACGGGGAGAGCACTGCCGGTGGTATTATGACCACCGAGTACATTTCCATGCGCAGCACGCTGACGGTGAGTCAGGCGTTGGAAAAGGTAAAGGAGATTGCTCCCAAGACTGAGGAAATCAACATTCTCTACATCACCAACGACCGGAAGCAGCTGGTAGGCACGGTTTCTCTCCGGGAACTGCTGGTGGCCAAAAACTATGATACGTTAAACGATATCATGGAGGACAATGTCATTTCTGTGGAGCCGGAAGCGGACCAGGAGGACGTTGCCCGGCTGGTATCCAAATATGACCTGCACGCCATTCCGGTTGTGAACAAGCGCAAGGGGATTATCGGCATCATCACCGTCGACGATATCATCGATGTTATCGAAGAAGAAAACACCGAGGATATGTTGAAATTAGGCGGTGTCAGCAAGGAAGAAGACGTGGACAGCACGGTGTTTGAATCGGTGCGGATGCGTCTGCCCTGGCTGCTGGTCAACCTGATTACGGCATTTTTGGCGTCTGCTACGGTATCTTTGTTTGAGGATACCATTTCCCAGGTAGTGGCCCTGGCGGCTGCTATGCCCATTGTAGCGGGCATGGGGGGCAACGCTGGGACCCAAACCCTGGCGGTGGTGGTCCGGGGGATTGCTTTGGGGGATATCCGCCTCCATGGCAACGAGAAACGGATCTTTAAGGGTATCGCTGTGGGCTTTATCAACGGGCTGGTGAACGGGATTATCGCCGGTTTTGTCATCAGCCAGATGAGCGGGAATACGGCGCTGGGCTTGATTATCCTGGTGGCCATGACCTGCAACCTGATGATTGCGGCGTTTGTGGGCTTTTTGGTGCCGGTGGTGCTCAAGGCCTTCAATTTTGACCCGGCCATTGCCTCCAGTATTTTCATTACCACGGCAACGGATGTCTGCGGCTTCTTTATTTTCCTGGGGCTCAGCAAGATGTTCCTGCCGTACCTGCTGCAGTAGGGGTGGGGAGAATAGAAGTATATAAAGTGAAACAAGATTGTGAAAAAAAGATTTGCGAACTAGTTTGAGTTCGCAAGTCTTTTTTTTGTACGTTCGTTATAGCCGTATTCTAATAAACTTCCTCAGTCAGTCCTACGGACTGCCAGCCCCTACACTCTTGCAGGGGCCGGTCTTAGGCCACTACTGGTCATGTACTGAATGGGGGATTGTTGTGAAGCTTGGTTTTGAACCCCAACCCGGCATTGCTGTTGGCAATGCCGACCTTCCCCTTCTCCTGTTCGCGCAACGCAGCGAACAGGAGAAGGGGAAGGCAGGCGGCCGGTGGCCGCTAATACCTGGACGGCCCTTCGGGGGGTTCCTCTATCGGCACCTGTGGTGCCACTTTCCCCAAGGGGAAAGCTCGTCCCCATTTGGGGCTAGTGCGGACCGTTAGGTAGTCCAACTACAGAAAAATTGCCTGAGGCAATTTTTTGGGCTCATCACGGAAAATTGGGGGATACGAAATCTAAGACAGAATTTAAAAACTGAAAAAAGGTATTGAAAAAGAGCACGGGATGCTCCATTCTAAGTAATAGCGACAAAACTACGAAAGGAATGATCCACGTGCTCTCAACCTCAAGTATAGCAAATTTATGCAAAAACATACAGGACAATTTTAATATTCCTACGAATATTGCTTCTCTTTTTGAAGAGATCATAGATGTAAATAGTACCCGGCCTACAGCCGACGTTGTATGCCCTTGCTGCGGCGGTAAGGTCCATGTCCATGACAACCCTGTAACTACACTTAAAGACATGCCCTGGATACCCGGAAAGCCACGGATTCTTCGTGTGAGATTCCACCGCTACCGGTGCCAAAAATGCGGGCATACCTTCAATGAAAACATAACCTTTAAGTATCCTGGAACCAGAGTCACTTCTCGTGCCGCTTTATGGATCAAGATTTTGCTTATGCATCAAATGACGATTAAAGCAGTCAGCGATTTGACCGGTATCCATTGGGGAACAGTTTCTAAAATCCATAAGGAAATTATGGACGAGGCTCTCAAAACGCGAAGCGAGGAACTTCGCAAAAGTGGCTACCGTCCTAAGCATCTTGCCGTTGATGAGTTTGCAATGCACAAAGGCCATACTTACGCAACCTGTGTTATGGACCTTGATATGGGAGACATCCTCTGGGTTGGTGCGGGACGCTCTATAGCTGCCTTTACAAAGTTTTTTGAAGAGACAGACCTGGAGTATTTGTCTGAAGTAGAAGCTGTCGCAATGGACATGAACGCATCGTTCAACACCCTGGTAGAAAAGTATCTGCCTCATGCGGCAATAGTATACGACCGCTACCATATGCAAGCCCAGTATGGACGAGATGTGCTGGGAGCCGTAAGGCTGGAGGAAGCAAGACAGCACAAAGAGAAAGCCGATAACCTAAAGCTTGGGATTACAGAGAATATTGCTGAAGAGCAGGCAACAAAAGCAGAGGATTCAATTAAAGAGGAGAATCGGCTTTACAAGGAAGTAAAACAAGCTCGCTGGACGCTGCTTTGCAAGGAAGAAACACTAAGCGATAAAAAGGCAGAAAATCTCAAGGAAATCCTTAAAAAACATGAAAATTTGACAGTTTGCCATACAATGAAAGAGGAACTAAGTGATCTATTCGAGCTTAGAAACCCCGATTTAGCTGCCGTAGAATGGGAAAAATGGTTTAAAGGAGCCGAGGAGAGCAACATACCGCAGCTGCAAAAGTTTGCCCGCTTAAAGCGAAAACGCAAAGAGGGTTTGATTGCTCACTCAGCCCATCCGATTACCACAGGAAAGCTTGAAGGCTTCAATAACAAGATTAAGGTTGCAAAACGAATAGGGTATGGATACAAAAATGATGAATATTTTTTCACTCTGATTCGATATTCAGCATTACCATCTATACGAAACGGCACTGTCTAGAGATTGCGACAGTGGGATGTTGCTAGACATAAAAGAAGGATGGCAGAAATCTGCCATCCCACAATAAAACGTGAAGAGCCNTTTTTCACTCTGATTCGATATTCAGCATTACCATCTATACGAAACGGCACTGTCTAGAGATTGCGACAGTGGGATGTTGCTAGACATAAAAGAAGGATGGCAGAAATCTGCCATCCCACAATAAAACGTGAAGAGCCATTTTTGCTGTAGAAAACTCTGTAGCGGTTTTTGGTCGTGCGGTCAAGGGACTTCCTGGTGCTGGTGCGGTCCGCTTTTCACAGTCTCCTTTTAAACACAAAAATCCCCTGCCGGGTGGCCGGCAGGGGATTAATTGTTTCCGAATATTTACTTATTCTTCGTCTTTGGGAACCATGTCGGAGGCTTTCAGGGTGCCTTCTTTGGCTCTTTGGGCAAATTCTGCGGTGGCGGTGAACAGTACGTCGCTGCTGCTGTTCAGGGCGGTTTCGCAGGCATCTTCCAATACGCTGATGATGAAGCCAACGCCGACTACCTGCATGGCGATATCGTTGCCAATCCCGAAGGAAGCGCAGGCTACGGGGATCAGCAGCAGGGAGCCGCCGGCTACGCCGGAAGCGCCGCAGGCACCAATGGTGGAAACGATGCACAGGAGCAGGGCGGTGAGCATATCCACGTTGATGTTCAGGGTGTTGGCAGCTGCCAGGGCCAGTACGGAAATGGTGATGGAAGCACCGGCCATGTTAATGGTAGCACCCAGAGGAATGGAGATGGTGAAGGTATCCGGGTTCAAGCCCAGGCGATGGCACAGGGACAGGTTTACCGGAATGTTGGCGGCGGAGCTGCGGGTGAAGAAGGCATACACGCCGGATTCTCTCAGGGTGGTCCAAACCAGAGGATAGGGGTTCTTGTGGACGTTCAGGTACACAATCAGAGGATTGATGACCAGGGCAACCAGGAAGTAGGAGCCCAACAGTACGCCCAGGAGTTTTACGTAGGACAGCAGGGCGCCCAGGCCGCTGGCACCGATGGATTCGGCTACCAGGCCCATAATGCCGAAGGGAGCGAAGCGGATTACCCAGCTGACGGCGATGGCAATGCCTTGGGCCAGGTCTTCAAATACGGCCTTGCTTTTGTCACCCACGGTGTTGTGGAGTGCCAGCCCCAGGAAAATGGCCCAGGCCAGGATTCCGATGTAGTTGGCGGTCAGCAGGGCGTTTACCGGGTTGTCTACCACGTTCAGAATCAGGGTGTGGAGGACTTCTGCGATGCCGCTGGGAGGAGCAACTTTGGTGTCAGCCAGCTGCAGGGACAGGGTCACGGGGAACAGGAAAGACATGGCCACCCCTACCAGGGAAGCGGCAAAGGTCCCGATGATGTACAGTTTGATGACGGGTTTCATTTGGGTGTCGCCGTTGTCTTTTCTCTGAATCATGGCGTTCATGACCAGGATAAACACCAAAAGCGGTGCGATGCCCTTCAGGGCCTTGACGAACAGATCACCGAAAATGCCCACAAACGGAATGGCTCCGGGAGCGAAGCTGGCGATGAGGATGCCGATGACCAAGCCTACAGCAATTTGCTTGATAATCGGTGTGTGCTTCAGGTAATACAAAATGGCATTCATACGATGAACTTCCTTTCTCTGGATAAAATAAGTAAAAGAACATAACCTAGTATATCAAAATAAAAAATAAATACAATAGTATTTGTAGATAAATCTAGAGTTCTAAAAAAATTACATTTCAGCTAAAATAGAACGAGAAATGTTCTATTTATCATTGGATTGAGAAAGTATAAAGACATCCATCCATAAATTGTACACAGGGAACGGAAAAGTCGGGAGAAGAAAAGCAACGGTTTTTGATTTTCCGGCGGGATACTTGAAGAAAACTGCCAACCATAGTATATTTATATTATGTACGTTTGAACCGGAATGTCTTTTGGGAATATGCAGGCGCCGGTTCTGAAATAGAGAACAGGTGAGGAGATAAAATGAAAAAAATTATTCTGACCGGGGATCGTCCAACGGGCCATCTTCATGTGGGACATTATGTAGGTTCTTTGGCTGAGCGGGTGGAGCTGCAAAATTCTGGGAAGTTCGATGAGATTTATTTCATGATTGCGGACGCCCAGGCGCTGACCGACAATGCGGAGAATCCGGAAAAGGTACGCCAAAATATCTTGCAGGTAGCCCTGGATTACCTGGCAGTGGGCATTGACCCCAACAAGGCAACGATTTTTATCCAGTCCCTGATTCCGGAACTGTTTGAACTGACCACCTATTATATGGATTTGGTAACGGTGGCCCGGGTACAGCGGAATCCTACCGTGAAAAATGAAATCCAACAAAAGAATTTTGAAGCCAGCGTGCCCCTGGGCTTTTTCTGCTACCCGGTAAGCCAGGCAGCGGACATTACGGCTTTCCAGGCTACGGCGGTGCCGGTAGGGGAAGACCAGAAACCCATGCTGGAACAGTGCCGGGAGATTGTCCACAAGTTCAACAGTGTGTACGGGGAAACCCTGACCATGCCGGACATTGTGCTGCCCTCCAACAAGGCCTGCCTGCGGCTGCCGGGGCTGGACGGAAAGGCCAAGATGAGCAAATCCCTGGGCAACTGCATTTACCTGTCCGACGATGCGGCTACGGTAAAGCAGAAGGTGATGTCCATGTACACGGATCCTACCCATGTGCAGGTCAGCGACCCGGGCCACGTGGAAGGAAACCCGGTATTCACCTACCTGGATGCTTTCTCCAAGCCTGAACATTTCACCCAGTTCCTGCCGGATTACGCCAATCTGGACGAACTGAAAGACCATTACACCCGCGGCGGGCTGGGGGATATGAAGGTCAAGAAGTTCCTGAACAACGTACTTCAGGACGTGCTGACTCCTATCCGGGAACGCCGGGAGTATTGGGAACAAAGAAAGCCGGAAGTGGTGGAAATCCTCCGGGCCGGCACTGCCAAGGCAGAAGCCAAGGCTGCGGAAACCCTGAAGGATGTACGGGCTGCCATGAAAATCAACTACTTCGACGACGACAATCTGCTGCGATAAATTAGCCAACAGTATGAGAACACAGGCCCTCCTGGACAGGTATTCTGCTCCGGGAGGGTTTTTATCAGAAGGGAAGGGATCCATTTGGCCAAAACAACAACCAAAGATATGACCCAAGGCTCCATTTGGCGGCACTTGCTGTGGTTTGCCCTGCCGCTGCTGTTTGGGAACTTGTTCCAGCAGATGTACAATGCGGTGGACAGCGTGGTGGTGGGCAACTTTGTAGGGGGTGCCGCTCTGGGCGGGGTTACTACCGTTACGCCGGCCATCAACACCCTGGTGGGGTTTTTCATGGGGCTGAGCACCGGGGCCAGCGTAATCATTTCCCAGTATTTCGGGGCCCACGATGTGCCCAATCTGCGCAAGGCAGTGCATACGTCCCTGGTGGGGACGTTTCTTTTGAGTCTGGTATTCATGGTACTGGGGTGGAACATTACGCCGTTCCTGCTGGAATTTATGCGGACGGACGCCACCATTGTGCCGTATTCCACTACGTATCTGCGCATCTATTTCCTGGGCATTACCGGGCTGATGATCTACAATATGGGGTCCGCTATTTTGCGGGCGGTGGGGGACTCCAAGCGGCCGCTGTATTTTTTGATTTTTACGTCCGTGCTGAACGTGATTTTGGACCTGTTTTTTGTGCTGAAATTGCGTATGGCAGTGGCGGGGGTGGCTTATGCTACCATCCTGTCCCAGTTTATTTCCGCCTTCCTGGTGCTGGTGGTGCTGTTCCGCAGCCAGGAAGTGTACCGGCTGTCCTGGGCGGAAATGCGGCTGAACCTGACGATCTTAAAGAAAATCATTAACGTAGGGTTCCCAGCTGGGTTCCAGATGGCCCTGACGGCCTTTTCCAACGTATTTGTCCAGTCCTACATCAACTCCTTCGGCGCCGACAGTACGGCCGGCTGGGGAGCCTACTTCCGGATTGATATGTTTATCATCATGCCCATGCAGAGCATTGCCCTGGCCATTACCACCTTTACCGGGCAAAATGCCGGGGCCGGGAATTTGGAGCGGATTCGCAAAGGGGTATCCGTTTCCATCCGTATGGCTGTTTTGGCAACGGCCCTATTGTGTATTCCGGAATTTATCATTGCGCCCAACGTAATCCGGCTGTTTAACCAGGACCCAGGGGTAGTGGCCTACGGGACCTTGTTCATCCGGGTGAACTGCTTGTTTGATATTTTTGCCTGTATGAACCAGATTCACGCCGGTATGCTCCGGGGGGTGGGGGACGCCCGGGCGCCCATGTACATTATGCTGTTTTCCTTTGTGGTGTTCCGGCAGCTGTATCTGCTGATTATTACCCACATTACCGACTCCATTATCGCCGTGTCCTTTGGCTATCCCATTGGCTGGCTGATGTGCACCACCCTGCTGCGGCTCTACTACAGCTACAGCGGCTGGGAACGGAGGGTAAAGAAACCGGAACCGCATCATGCGGCGCTGGCCCACGAATAAGCTGAAGTCCTAAGCGGCTGACAAAACAAAAAAGGAGAGAACTTCTTAACGAGGTTCTCTCCTTTTTTGTGTGGGCCGTTTAGTAGGACTGGGCAGGGGCCTGGGGCTGCTGGGCAGCGGAAAGCGGGGGCTGGCCGGCGATAAATTCGTCGGAGTGGGGCAGTTTTTGGTTATCGGCTACGACCTTTTCCGTACCGGCTGCTACCGCTTTGGTGTAGTAGTCACATTTGAAGTTGATGACGTCCAGGGTCTTTTGCAGTTCGGCCATTTGGCGCTGGACTTCTTCCCGGCGTTTGAGAAACAGGTTCAGGCGTTCTTTCAGGGATGTATCTCCTTCCTGGACCCATTGGAAGAATTGGCGGATTTCCACAATGGACAGGCCGGCGCTTTTCAGGCACTGGATGATTTGCAGGGAACCCAG
Organism: Acidaminococcus hominis; assembly: GCF_900291475.1. GTDB lineage: Bacteria > Bacillota > Negativicutes > Acidaminococcales > Acidaminococcaceae > Acidaminococcus > Acidaminococcus hominis. The sequence continues at coordinate 20,191 of NZ_OLMM01000003.1, read as the reverse complement.
GTCTTTTTTCTGGAAAACCCGGTAGCCGGCTTCGCTGCGCTCCAAAAAGGGCAGCAGGCCCTGCTTGTCGTAGTAGCGCAGGGTGGTGGCGGGAATCTGGGTCATTTCGGATACTTGCTGAATGGAATAATAGGTCATGGAATTTTCCTCCTTGGTATTGACCTGAAATAATCTGGAAATAAGGGCTTGACCTTAAACTCGAGTTTAATGTTACACTAATTTTAGCGAAAATGCAAGAATTGCCGCCGGTTCTGGCGGTCTAGAGAATAGGAGGAAATAGGATGCAAAAAAGGGCTCATCACGGAAAATTGGGGGATACGAAATCTAAGACAGAATTTAAAAACTGAAAAAAGGTATTGAAAAAGAGCACGGGATGCTCCATTCTAAGTAATAGCGACAAAACTACGAAAGGAATGATCCACGTGCTCTCAACCTCAAGTATAGCAAATTTATGCAAAAACATACAGGACAATTTTAATATTCCTACGAGTATTGCTTCTCTTTTTGAAGAGATCATAGATGTAAATAGTACCCGGCCTACAGCCGACGTTGTATGCCCTTGCTGCGGCGGTAAGGTCCATGTCCATGACAACCCTGTAACTACACTTAAAGACATGCCCTGGATACCCGGAAAGCCACGGATTCTTCGTGTGAGATTCCACCGCTACCGGTGCCAAAAATGCGGGCATACCTTCAATGAAAACATAACCTTTAAGTATCCTGGAACCAGAGTCACTTCTCGTGCCGCTTTATGGATCAAGATTTTGCTTATGCATCAAATGACGATTAAAGCAGTCAGCGATTTGACCGGTATCCATTGGGGAACAGTTTCTAAAATCCATAAGGAAATTATGGACGAGGCTCTCAAAACGCGAAGCGAGGAACTTCGCAAAAGTGGCTACCGTCCTAAGCATCTTGCCGTTGATGAGTTTGCAATGCACAAAGGCCATACTTACGCAACCTGTGTTATGGACCTTGATATGGGAGACATCCTCTGGGTTGGTGCGGGACGCTCTATAGCTGCCTTTACAAAGTTTTTTGAAGAGACAGACCTGGAGTATTTGTCTGAAGTAGAAGCTGTCGCAATGGACATGAACGCATCGTTCAACACCCTGGTAGAAAAGTATCTGCCTCATGCGGCAATAGTATACGACCGCTACCATATGCAAGCCCAGTATGGACGAGATGTGCTGGGAGCCGTAAGGCTGGAGGAAGCAAGACAGCACAAAGAGAAAGCTGATAACCTAAAGTTTGGGCTTACAGAGCATATTGCTGAAGAGCAAGCAACAAAAGCAGAGGATTCAATTAAAGAGGAGAATCGGCTTTACAAGGAAGTAAAACAAGCTCGCTGGACGCTGCTTTGCAAGGAAGAAACACTAAGCGATAAAAAGGCAGAAAATCTCAAGGAAATCCTTAAAAAACATGAAAATTTGACAGTTTGCCATACAATGAAAGAGGAACTAAGTGATCTATTCGAGCTTAGAAACCCCGATTTAGCTGCCGTAGAATGGGAAAAATGGTTTAAAGGAGCCGAGGAGAGCAACATACCGCAGCTGCAAAAGTTTGCCCGCTTAAAGCGAAAACGCAAAGAGGGTTTGATTGCTCACTCAGCCCATCCGATTACCACAGGAAAGCTTGAAGGCTTCAATAACAAGATTAAGGTTGCAAAACGAATAGGGTATGGATACAAAAATGATGAATATTTTTTCACTCTGATTCGATATTCAGCATTACCATCTATACGAAACGGCACTGTCTAGAGATTGCGACAGTGGGATGTTGCTAGACATAAAAGAAGGATGGCAGAAATCTGCCATCCCACAATAAAACGTGAAGAGCCCAAAAAAGTAAGCTGGCAAAACGGATTTTGGTAATGCTGTCCTGCGGTCTTTTTATGGCAGGCTTTGGCCTGGACGCAGAGGCAGCGGAGGACTTTAAGCGGGCAGAAGTGAAACCTTCGGTGGCAGTCAAGGAAACCATTGATGCGTCCAAGCTGTCCAATGCCTGGGATAAGACTTTCCCGGAGGATCAGCGGGTGGCTCACCAGAAGGTGACCTTCCACAACCGGTTTGGGATTACCCTGGTGGGGGACCTGTACACGCCGAAAAATCACAAGGCCGGGGAAAAATACGAAGCCATTGCCCTGGCAGGGCCCTACGGCGCAGTGAAGGAACAGGTGTCCGGCCGGTATGCCCAGGAACTGGCTGCCCGGGGCTTTTTGACCCTGGCTTTTGACCCGTCCTTTACGGGGGAATCTGCAGGGGAACCCCGAAACACCACGTCTCCGGACATCAACACGGAGGACTTCTCCGCAGCGGTGGACTATCTGTCTAACCGCAATGACGTGAATCCCCAGAAAATCGGCATTGTGGGCATCTGCGGCTGGGGCGGCTTTGCCATTAACGCAGCAGCCATGGACCCCCGGATCAAGGCTACGGTAACCTCCACCATGTACGATATGAGCCGGGTGATTGCCAACGGCTACTTTGACAACGGCCGGAAGCCCGAAGACATCAAGGCAGAACGGAAGGCCCTGCGGGAGAGCATCAGTGCACAGCGGACCCTGGACTACAAAAACGGCACCTACAAAATGGCCGGCGGGGTAATTACGGAAGTGACCAAGGATACGCCCCAATTCGTCAAGGATTATCATGACTACTACCAGACCAAACTGGGGTACCATCCTCGTTCCTTTGGTTCCACTACTGGGGCAACTCTGAGCTCGGTATTGAATTTTGCCAATATGCCCATTGATGTGTATGCGGACGAGATTGAAACGCCGGTGCTGCTGATCCATGGGGAAAAGGCCCATTCCCGGTATTTCAGCGAAGATGTGTTCAAGAGAATGGAGGGCAATAACAAGGAACTGCTGATCATCCCCGGTGCGGTGCATACGGACCTGTACTACAAGATGGACGTGATTCCGTTTGACAAGATTGAAAGCTTCTTTAAGGAAAATTTGAAATAAGCACAGATGAAAAAATAAAACTTCTATCGTCGCCTTGCGGCGACACTTCCTGAGCGGTTCGCTGCTAGCCAGTCATTTTCGCCTTACAGGCTCAATTCCTGGGCAGCTATCGCATGGGCCTTATTGACCAAACAGCCACTTGTAGAATTTGTTGGGCTGTTTGGATGCGGCCGCAATGCTTGCAGGAAGCATTCCAGACCTCTACTGGTCAAGTGACAGAGAAGGGTAGTGCTAGTATATACATACCATGATTTCATCTCAAAACCCGTTTAGCACACGACCAGTATAGGCTTAAGACCGGCCCATCCAAAGCGTTGCGCTCACATCCAAGAGTCCGGCAGAATTTCTAAGGACTCTTGGATCATGTGAGCCATGTGATAGCCGTCCGTGAGCCGAACCCGTAGGGTGGAGGGAAACGGAGCACGGCGAACCACTCAGGGGCTGTCAGTCCGCAGGACTGACTGAGGAAGTTTTGAGGTTTGGATACGGCATAACGAACAAAAAACGGCTTGCGAACTCTTTTGAGCTCGTAAGCCGTTTTTTTGTTCTGGGGTAAGTATTATTCCACACCCTCATTTTTTGTGCAGAATATGCGTTATTTCCACTGGGCCAGTTTGTCCTTGGCAGGCTGGTAGCCGGCCTTGGCGGCCTGTTCATACAGGGCCTTGGCTTTTGCCAGGTCCGGGGCAGTGCCTTTGCCCAATTCGTACAGCCTTGCTTCTGCAAAAAGGGCGGGGGCGGCAATAATATCACCGCGTTCTCCGGCTTTTTGGTACAGAACCAGGGCTTTGGCATCATTTTGGGGTACGCCTTTCCCGTTTTCGTAGCAGGCACCCAGCAGGGTGGTGCCGGTAATGTCCCCGGCTTTGGCTGCTTTCTGGTAGAAGGCGGCCGCTTTTTTGTCACTTTGGGGCACGCCCCGGCCTTCGGCGTACAGGAGACCCAGGTACCGGGCGGCCTTGAAATGGCCCAGCCGGTCTGCTTCCTGGAAATAGGCCAAGGCCCGGGCATCGCCCTGGGAAGTCCCTTCCTTATAGGCGCTGATGCCCTGGTTTAGCAGCTGGCCGGCCAGTTCCCGTTTCTGCTAGGCGGAAAGCTGGTTCGTTTGGAAGAAAACGGGCTTGTCCGACCGGCTTTGGAGGTAGACCCAGTCCCTGATGCCAGGGATATTATAGGCAATGGTCCAGGTGTACATGTGGTTGCCGTTTTGGAAGACGCTGTAGTTGATGGGGGCGTTCTGGTGTTCCAGCTGGCCCACCAGGTGGGAGAATTGCTCCTGGGTGGAATGGCTGTCCCAGTAGGGGGCGGTGGCCACCTGGGTGCCCAGTTTTTGCCAGCGGCTGACAGCATCGTTCATGGCCGGGAAGGCTTTGGTATCGCCCTGGCTCACCAGAATCCACAGTTTCTTGTCCTTCAGGGCTTCCATTTCCTGGGTATTCCATTGGCAGGCCACCAGGAACTGGGCAGCAAAAAGGTCGGGGTACTTGTCGCTGATGGCGATATTGGCCATGCCGCCTTGGGATTGGCCGGTGCCGTAGATTCGGTCCGGGTCCACGCTGTAGGTGTCCGCAATGTGGTGGATCAGGTCGGTCACCAGGGTCAGCCCTGGGGTCCAGACATTATCGTCGGTGGTCATCATGCCCAGGGAATCCACCAGGCGCTGGGGATACTGGACGGCCAGCACCAGGGAGGGGTGCTTGGCCTGTTCTTCTGGGGAGGCCCAAATGGTGGCGCCGTTGCCCTGGACCAGGGTGATTTTGGAATTGTCGATATTGGTGCTGGCGTCGGGAATAAACACCATCAGGGGGTACTTTTTCTTGGGATTATAATGGGCGGGCAGATAGAGATAATAGGGAATGGAGGCGCCCACCTGGGGGTCCGTATAGGTGCCGGCGGTAAAGCCCTGGAGCTCTGGTTCCAGGGTAGTGGTGGCAGTAAGGGGTGCCGTGGTGGGTGCAAAGGTGGTGCCCTTGACGCTGGTAAGGGGCTTTAGCTGGGTCACGGAAAGACTCAGGTCCGGCATTGTCCGGTCGCTGTGGGAGGAGGCGTCCCCGGGGTGTTTGGCTCCTGCCTCGTCCTTTCTGGGGGCACGCTGGGGCAGGGGCATATCGGACTGGGGATTCTTGTGCTCCAGCTCCAGAATCACGTATTGGCCCTTGTCCGCTTTTTGGGCAGGGTAGGCTTTGTCAGAAGGATAGACGGCAGAAATGGCAGCTCCCGGCACCAGAAAATCGCTGGGGGACAGTTGGGCTGCGGCAATTTTTTCAGGGTAGCGCAGGGCCACCTGGGAAATGGCTTCGCCAAAGCCGTAGTTATGGGCAATGGCGGTGACAGAAGTAACGGCAGAGGCGGGGGCCTTTTGGGTCACCGGGGCCGCTGCCGAAGAGGCTGCTGGGGCGGCCGGGGCGGCCAGGGCCGTGCCGGTACCCAGCAGACAGAGGGCGCAGAGAAGCGCCGCTTGTTTAGAGGTTTGCATGGAATCAGCTCCTTCGTGAGGTTTCACTGTCCTTATTGTAGCACTGGAAAATTTTTGCTGCATGAGAGGAATTTAGGAAAAGTGTGTGAAGTCAGCGGAAGCAAACCTTCTAAAAAATGCATCGGATAATTAGTTTTATTCATGGCTTATAACCTAGACTTATTAACAGATAATAAGCTAGTATTATCGAAAAAATCAGAATTACCTTATACTAAATGTATCAATCGGATCCGGATCCCGACAAAAAAGGAGCGTGCAGTCGTGAACGAAAAGAAAAGTGATTTCTTGATGTTTGGGGGGACTTCCCTGGTACTTATATCTGCTGTTTTCTGCTATTGTTGCTTATTTGATGTCCAGAGGCGTCCTGAGTACGGACTTTATTGGGTTCCTGGGCATTACCGGGATGCTGACCCTGTTCCTGTATAAGCTGGGGGAAAAGCTTCCCATCTGGAATACGTATATCGGCGGGGGCCTTCTGATGGTATTCTTCGGGGTGGCTGCCCTGAAGCAGGCGGACCTGATTCCTGTGAAATATGTGAAGGCCATTATGGATACGGAGCAGGGGACCACGGGCCTCTTGACGGTATTCATCATCTTCTTGATTCTGGGTTCCATTTTGGCTCTGGACCGGAAGGTCTTAATCCGCAGCTTTGCCGGGTATATTCCCGCCCTGTTCGGCAGCCTTCTGGGTGCTTCCATTTTCGGTATTGCCATTGGCCTAGTCTTTGGGGTTACCCCGCCTAACGCCATGATTCAATTTGTTCTGCCCATTATGGGCGGCGGCAACGGGGCCGGTGCCATTCCTCTGTCCCAGATTTATGAGCAGGTGACAGGGCAGCCGGCAGCCAACTATTACTCCTTTGCCATTATCATTCTGACCATTGCCAACCTGATCTGCATTCTCGCCGGAGCTCTTTTGGACAAGCTGGGCGAAAAGAAACCGGAATGGACCGGGGACCGGACCAACATTATGCCTACGGACCAAAACCTGATCAAACCGGACCTGGATATCACCCCCTCCAAGGACGATTACCGGGGTGCCCTGTTCCTGGCCGGCACGGCCTATGCGGTAGGCCTGCTGTGCAGTAAGATTTTGTTCCCGGTGGTGCTGGGAGCCAAGATTCATGCCTTTGCCTATACCATTTTGTTTGTAGTTATCCTGGCTGTGCTGGGGGTTATTCCTCCGGGCGTACGGATGGCGGCCAAGAAAATCCAGTCTTTTACAGCTTCCATTATTGCTGTGCTGGTCATGGTCTGCATGGGTGTGGACTTTGACCTGGGCCAATTGGCCGCAGCCCTGACTTTCAGCAATGTGCTGATTGCCCTGATGGTAGTTATCGGTGCCATTATCGGCAGTGCCCTGACCGGCAAACTGGTGGGCTTCTATCCCATCGATACGGCCATTACCGCCGGCCTGTGCATGGCTAACCGGGGCGGCGCCGGGGACGTTGCGGTACTGGGGGCAGCTCGCCGGCTGGAACTGATTTCTTATGCACAGCTGTCCAGCCGTGTTGGCGGCGGGATTGTGCTGGTGGTAGCTTCCTTCATCTTCTCCATCTACCTGCGGTAATGGTACGCAAAACCAACAAAACCACCTAGAAACAAAGCGCAGCGGCTGCCTGTAATTGGGCGGCCGCTGGCTGCATTTTGGCACCATGCTTTTTTGGTATAACGGCAAAAAGAGGATAGGCATTGGAAAAAGTCCTGAAAGGCGAGTACAATGGTAGTATGCAAGACTGTGCGAATTCTGCACAACCCATGGTTTTAGCTGAAGGAGGAATTCCTATGACAGAAAAAAAGGTAACTCGTTTTGACGGTGATACGTATATTCCCTATGAAAAAAGAACGGGCAATGAATCCATTGTGTATTTTACCCGGGATTTGTCCGCCCAAGGGCTGCTGAAGATTTACGATAAGATTTCGGCCCATTTGACCGGCAAGGTGGGGGTCAAGCTCCATACGGGTGAACCCCACGGTCCCAACATCATTCCCCGGCCCTGGGTGAAGGAACTGCTGGAAAAGCGTCTGCCCACGGCTTCCATTATTGAAACCAACACTTATTACGAGGGCGGCCGGTACACCACGGAGGATCACCGGAAGACCCTGGAAACCAACGGCTGGACCTTTGCTCCGGTGGATATCCTGGACGAGGAAGGCACGGTTATGCTGCCGGTCAAGGGCGGCAAGTGGTTTACGGAAATGTCCATGGGCAGCCATTTGACCAATTACGATTCCCTGCTGGCCCTGACCCATTTTAAGGGCCATGTCCAGGGCGGTTTTGGGGGCTCTGACAAGAACATCGGCATTGGCTGCGCTGACGGCCGGATTGGCAAGGCCATGATCCATACCACTCCGGGGCAGCCCAACCAATGGGATATTGCCAAGGAAGAATTTATGGAACGGATGACGGAATCCACCAAGGCCACCATTGATTATTTTGCCGGCCATGTGGCCTACATCAATGTGCTGCGGAATATGTCCGTGTCCTGCGACTGCGAAGGGGTAGCGGCTCAGCCGGTGGTAACTCCTAACGTAGGCATTACAGCGTCCCTGGATATTTTGTCCGTGGACCAGGCTTCCATTGATATGGTGTACGCCATGCAGGAAAAGGACCACCACGACCTGGTGGAACGGATGGAATCCCGGCACGGGTTGCGCCAGCTGACCTATATGGAAGAACTGGGCATGGGCAACAGCAAGTATGTGCTCATCGACCTGGACCATGAAGGACAGCGGATTACCGCTGCCCAGGCGGTGGAAGGCGTTGTACCCTTTACGAAGTAAGTGAATAAAAAATGACCTTTCTGCTTTTGCGGCAGGAAGGTCATTTTTGTTAATGAATGACAGTTTCCAGGGGCTGGCCCAAGAGACGGGTGCGGAACAGGTCTTCCGGGGAAAGGAGGGGCCAGGGCTTCCACCAGCCGGCTGTATAGTTCGGGTCGTGGCGGTAGGGGAACAGGGTGGTGTACTGGCCAAAGACGCCGTAGGTACGGGGTGCTTCCCAGGAAAACAGGGTAAGGCCGGGCCGGTACACGTCCAGTTTTTCTCCGGCGCCGGGAACCACGGGGCTCACATAGGGCTGGGGGCTACGGCTGGGGGCCGTCACCTGCGGCGTGGTCACCTGGGGCTGTCTCTTATACACATTGACGCTGCCGACGGCTGTCTCTTATTACACTATGNGGGGCACCGGGGTGGGTACGGAAACGGGATGGGTGCTCACCTGGGGCTGGCTTACGTGGGGCGTAGGAATGGAGGAGCCGCTGCCCAGGGAAGGATGGGGCACGGCTATAGCCGGGGACAGCTCACCTGCCCTGGGGAAAGCGGCCACTAGAGTAAAAAGGAAAAGCGGCAGCAGGGCTGCTTTTCGCCAAAAATGCAGCATAGGAATCACCTCTTATATTACTATTATAGTATGCTTTTAGTGAAATGGGGGCTACAAATTGAAAAGTTTTCGATTATTACGAACGATAGTGTAACATATATGATAAAAGTTCGATAAAATATTGACATTGCCCAATAGCATTGATAGAATGATAATACGAATTAAGCTGGTCACAGTTTGGCTTGGGAGTAACCGATACATTGATGCTAGAAGGACTCTTGAGCCTTTTTTCTTTGGAGGTGCTGATATGAAAGTTGCATTGATTATGGGAAGTAATTCTGATTGGCCTGTTTTGGAACCTGCTGAAAAAACCTTGAAGGATTTCGGCGTTGAAGTGGAAGTTGTGGTTGCCAGTGCACACCGCACTCCTGAGCTGGTAAAGGAATTTGCTGCCGGTGCCAGAGACCGGGGCGTAGAAGTGATTATTGCGGCTGCCGGGGCTGCGGCTCATCTGGGCGGCGTAATTGCTTCCTATACCACCCTGCCGGTGATCGGCGTGCCTATCAATGCTACGGCCTTAAATGGCGTAGACGCTCTCTTGAGCTTTGTCCAAATGCCTTCTGGAATCCCTGTGGCTACCATGGCCATTAACGGGGCCAAGAATGCGGCTTTGTTTGCTGTCCAAATCCTGGCTGAAAAGTATCCGGAACTGGTGGAAAAACTGGCTGCCCATAGAAAACAAATGCAGGAAGAAGTAAAAGCAAAAGGCGAAAAACTGGCTGCCACCCGCGCTGCGGCCAATAAGCAATAAGTTCAGGAGGAACTATGACGGAAAGAGACTTTGCAGAGGATAAGCTGCACGAAGAATGCGGCGTATTCGGCATTTATTCGAAAAAAGATGATGTAGCGCTCAATACCTACTGGGGCTTGTTTGCCCTGCAGCATAGAGGCCAGGAAAGTGCCGGCATTGCCGTATCCGACGGCCGCCATATGCATATCAAAAAGGCCATGGGTTTGGTCAATGATGTGTTCAAGGACGGGGTCCGGGGACTGGACGGCTATATGGCTATTGGCCACGTGCGTTATTCCACTACGGGTTCCAGCATTCCCTACAATGTTCAGCCTCTGAAAGTTTTTTATGATGGCGGCAACTTGGCCCTGTCCCATAATGGGAACCTGACCAATGCAGCCCAGCTGCGTTCTCAATTGGCCAAGGAAGGCGCTATGTTCCAGACCACGGTGGACAGCGAAGTGGTGCTGTCTTTGATTACCCGGAGCCGGAAAGCAACGCTGCCGGAACGGGTGGCGGAAGCTGCCAACACCATTAAGGGTGCCTTTTCCATCCTGATTATGAACGACGAACAGCTGATTGCTTTCCGGGATCCCTATGGCTTCCGGCCGCTGTGCCTGGGCCGCTTGGACAAGGGCTGGGTGGTGGCTTCGGAAACCTGTGCCTTGGACCTGGTAGGGGCCAAATACGTGCGGGATTTGGAAGCCGGCGAAATGATTGTCATTGACGATGAAAACGCCGAACCCAAGAGCATTATGTACAGCACCCACAAGCCGGAACATCTGGCCCACTGCGTGTTTGAATACGTGTATTTTGCCCGTCCGGACAGCATTATGGACGGGGAAAGCATTTACCAGGCCCGGATCAACATGGGCCGGCAGCTGGCTCGGGAAACCAAGAACATCAAGGCGGATATTGTTATCTCCGTGCCTGATTCCGGTACCCCTGCTGCTATTGGCTACGGCCTGGAAGCAGGCATTCCCTTTGTGGAAGGTCTGACCAAGAACAAATACATTGGCCGTACCTTCATTCAGCCCACCCAAAAGCAGCGGCTGAACGCGGTACGCCTGAAGCTGAATGCCAACCGGAGCCTGGTGGCCGGCAAATCCGTGGTGATGGTGGACGACTCCATCGTCCGGGGCACTACCAGCGGCAAGATTGTCCAGCTGCTGCGGGATGCCGGGGCTACGGCGGTGCACGTGTGCATCAGCTCTCCTCCGGTTATGGATTCCTGCTACTACGGCATTGATACTTCTGAACGGAAGGAACTGATTGCCGCCAGCAAGACGGAAGAAGAAATCCGGGAATACATCAAGGCTGACAGCCTTCATTATATTAGTATGGAAGGTCTGCGCAGTTCCCTGTCCGTGCTGAACCCCGATGATATGTGCTATGCCTGCTTCAACGCCAAGTATCCAGATGGAGCAGATAAAGAAATGGAGCTGGGCTCCAAATTCCAGTTTGAGACGAGTTGCTGAGGAGGAAACAGCGTGACTGAGAAAAAGGTTATTACCTATGCAGATGCAGGTGTAGATATTGATGCCGGCAACAAAGCCGTTGAATTGATGAAGGACAGTGTGCGGGCTACGTACCGTCCGGAAGTAATCGGGGACCTGGGCGGCTTCGGCGGCCTGTTTGCCCTGGGCAATAAGTACAAGGATCCGGTCCTGGTATCCGGTACCGATGGCGTGGGCACCAAACTGAAGATTGCTTTTATGATGGACCGTCACGACACCATTGGTCAGGACGCTGTGGCCATGTGCGTCAACGATATCCTGGTGCAGGGTGCTGAACCGCTGTTCTTCCTGGACTATATTGCTACGGCAAAAGTAGACTCCCAGAAGATTGCCGACATCGTTAAGGGTGTGGCCGGGGCCTGCAAGGAATCCGGCTGTGCTTTGATTGGCGGGGAAACGGCGGAAATGGCCGGCTTCTATGCCAAAGATGAATACGATATTGCCGGCTTCTCCGTGGGCGTTGTGGAACGGGACAAGATGATTACCGGGGACCAGGTAAAACCGGGGGACGTGCTCTTGGGCCTGCCTTCTACGGGCGTGCATTCCAACGGCTTCTCCCTGGTGCGGAAGATCTGCTTTGAAGCACAGGGCCTGTCCGTGGACACTATGATTCCGGAATTTGGCAAAACCCTGGGCGAAGAACTGCTGACGCCTACCCGGCTGTATCCCCGCACGGTGCTGCCGCTGATTCACAAGTTCAACCTCCACGGCATGGTACACATTACCGGCGGCGGTTTCTACGACAACATTCCCCGGATCCTGCCGGAAGGCTGCGACGCCCTGGTACATGCAGATGCCTGGGAAGTACCCATGGTCTTCAAGAAGCTCCAGGAATGGGGCAATGTGCCCTGGCCGGAAATGTACCGCACCTTCAACATGGGCGTGGGCATGGTCCTGGTTGTGGCTCCGGAAGAAGCCGAGGCTCTGCGGGCGCATCTGAAGGCTGAAGGGGAAACCTTCTACGAACTGGGTGAAGTGGTACCCGGCACCAAGAAGACTGTGCTGAAAGGCGGCGTATTCGGTGAATAAGCGGAAAATCGGGGTTTTGGTCAGCGGCCGGGGAAGCAATTTTCAGGCCGTCCTGGACAAAATCCGGGAAGAAAACCTTCCTATAGAAGTGGCTGTGGTGATTAGTGACAGTCCGGAAGCCTACGCCCTGGAACGGGCCCAAAAGGCGGGGATTGCCCACTATGCCATTGCCCGGCAGGATTACAAGGACAAGGCCTCCTTTGAGGCGGCCATCGACAAAAAGCTCCGGGACGCACAGGTGGAACTGGTGGTCCTGGCTGGCTTTATGCGCATTTTGAGCGCTGATTTTGTAAACTCCTGGCCCCATCAGATTATCAACATCCACCCGGCGCTTTTGCCGTCCTTTACGGGCCTGGACGCCCAGGGACAGGCACTGAACTACGGGGTAAAGATTGCCGGCTGCACGGTGCACTTTGTGGATGCCGGCATGGACACGGGGCCCATCATTATGCAGGCTGCGGTGCCTGTCATGGATGAGGATACCCACGATACCCTGGCTGCCCGGATTCTGGTGCAGGAACATACCATCCTGCCGGAAGTGGTGAAGCTGTGGGCGGAAAATCGGCTGGAAGTCAAAGGCAGAAAAGTAAAAATCCGGAAGGAGTAGCGCGTTATGACCATTGCAAGAGCATTGTTGAGTGTATCCGATAAAAAAGGCATTGTGGAACTGGCTGCTTTCCTGCATAAGAAAGGCATTGAAATCATTTCCACCGGCGGCACCATGAAAGCCATCAAGGCTGCAGGGATTCCTGTCACCTATGTCAGTGACGTGACCGGTACCCCGGAAATGATGGACGGCCGGGTAAAAACCCTGAACCCGAAAATTCACGGGGGCATTCTGGCCATCCGCAGCAATCCCCAGCATATGCAGGACATGAAGGACAACGGCATTCGCCCCATCGACCTGGTGGTGTGCAATCTGTATCCTTTTGAACAGACCATTGCCAAACCTGGCGTAACGGAAGCGGAAGCCATCGAGAACATCGACATCGGCGGCCCTGCCATGGTGCGGGCTTCTGCCAAGAACTTCCACGATGTGGTGATCATCACCAATCCGGACCGTTATGAAGGCCTGATGAAGCTGCTGGACGAAAAGGGCGATATCGACCTGCATACCCGGAAAATGCTGGCCCAGGAAGCCTTTGCCCATACGGCAGCCTATGATACGGCCATCAGCGCCTATCTGAAAAAGCAGCTGGACAGCGAAAAGGCATAAGGGGGAGCAAGATGCAGGTATTGGTAATTGGCGGCGGCGGCCGGGAACATACCCTGGTATGGAAATTGGCCCAAAGCCCCAGTGTGGATAAAGTATATGCAGCACCGGGCAATCCCGGCATGAAGAACCTGGCAGAATGTGTGGACCTGGACGTAACCAACCTGGAAGGGCTGGCGGACTGGGCTGAGGAACATCAAATCGACCTGACCGTAGTGGGGCCGGAAGCCCCTCTGGTGGCCGGGATTGTGGACGTTTTCAGAGGCCGGGGCCTGACCATTTTTGGACCCAGCGCCAAGGCTGCGGAAATTGAAGGTTCCAAGATTTTCTCCAAGGAACTAATGGAGAAATACCATATTCCCACGGCCTTTTTCAAGGTCTGTGACAACCTGGCGGACGCCCGGGCCTTTGTAGAGGAAAAGGGCGCTCCCATCGTCATCAAGGCGGACGGCCTGGCAGCCGGCAAGGGCGTGGTGGTAGCCATGACCAAGCAGGAAGCCCTGGACGCTTTGGACGAGATGATGGGCAACCACAAGTTTGGCACCGCCGGCAACCGGGTGGTTATCGAAGAATTTATGGAAGGGGAGGAAGCTTCTCTCCTGGCCTTTACGGACGGCAAGACCATTGTGCCCATGCTGGCTGCCCAGGACCATAAACGGGTGAACGATGGGGACGAAGGCCCCAACACCGGCGGCATGGGGGCTTACTGCCCGGCTCCGGTGATGACGGACGCCCTGAAGCAGAAGACGGTGGAAACCATTCTGCGCCCGGTGGTAGATGCCCTGGCCAAGGAAGGCCGCACCTACACGGGCTGCCTGTACGCTGGCCTGATGATCAAAGGCGACAGCATTAAGGTAGTAGAATTCAACGCCCGTTTTGGGGATCCGGAAACCCAGGTAGTGCTGCCCCTCTTGGACAGCGACCTGGCTCAGATTATGGTGGCCTGCTCCACGGGTACCCTGACGCCGGACCTGGTAAAATGGAGCACCAAGGCTGCGGTGTGCGTGGTTATGGCTTCCGGCGGCTATCCGGAATCCTATCCCAAAGGCCTGCCCATTACCGGCCTTGCAGAAGCTGGCGCCCTGGACCAGGTGGTGGTTTTCCACGCCGGGACCAAGGAAAAGGACGGCCAGATTGTCACTAACGGCGGTCGGGTACTGGGTGTTACGGCTGTGGACGACTCCATTGCTGCGGCCCAGAAGAAGGCTTACGCCGCTGTAGAAAAGATCCATTTTGAAGGTGTGCACTATCGTCACGATATTGCCTGGAGAGCCTTAAAAAGATTGAAATAAATTGTTGCAATTGTGACAGTGTGGTGCTAGAATAGAAAAAATACTTCAAAAGGGGGATTACAATGGCTTTTATTTATGATGAACCTGCGCACACTTTTAGTGAGTACCTCTTGGTGCCTGGATACTCTTCCAGCGAATGCATTCCTGCAAATGTGAGTTTGAAAACACCGCTGGTAAAATTTAAGAAGGGTGAACAAGCACCCTTGACATTGAATATTCCCCTGGTGTCTGCAATCATGCAGTCCGTATCCGACGACAACATGGCCATTGCCCTGTCCCGTGAAGGCGGCTTGTCCTTCATCTACGGTTCCCAGAGCATTGAAAGCGAAGCAGCCATGGTTGCCCGGGTAAAAAGCTATAAAGCCGGTTTCGTAGTCAGCGATTCCAACCTGCGGCCTGACTGCACCCTGGCTGATGTACTGGCTCTGAAGGAAAGAACCGGCCATTCTACCATGGCAGTTACTTCTGACGGCTCCGTACATGGTCATCTGGAAGGGATTGTGACCAGCCGTGACTACCGGATCAGCCGGATGCAAATGACGGACCTGGTAAAGGACTTCATGACCCCTGTAGCGGATATGGTCATTGGTACCAGCGATACTACGCTGAAGCAAGCCAACGACATTATCTGGGAACACAAGCTGAATACCCTGCCCATCATTGACAAAGACGGCAACCTGATGTACATGGTATTCCGCAAGGACTATTCCACCCATAAGCAGTATCCGCTGGAACTGCTGGACGACAAGAAGCGCCACGTAGTAGGTGCCGGCATCAACACCCGGGACTATGAACAGCGCGTTCCTGCTCTGGTGGAAGCTGGTGCCGATGTGCTGTGCATCGACTCCTCCGAAGGCTACAGCGAATGGCAAAAACGGACCCTGGAATGGATTCGTGCCAAATATGGCGACTCTGTAAAGGTTGGCGCCGGCAACGTGGTTGACGCTGAAGGCTTCCGCTTCCTGGCGGAATGCGGTGCTGATTTTGTGAAAATCGGTATCGGCGGCGGTTCCATCTGCATTACCCGTGAACAAAAAGGTATCGGCCGCGGCCAGGCTACCGCAGTGATTGAAGTAGCCAAAGCCCGGGACGAATACTACAAGGAAACCGGTATCTACGTGCCCATCTGCTCCGACGGCGGCATTGTGTACGATTACCACATGACCCTGGCTCTGGCCATGGGTGCTGACTTCATCATGCTGGGCCGCTATTTTGCCCGCTTCGATGAATCTCCTACCAACAAGGTGAACATCAACGGCACCTACATGAAAGAGTACTGGGGCGAAGGTTCTGCCCGTGCCCGCAACTGGCAGCGGTACGATCTGGGCGGCGACAAGAAGCTGTCCTTCGAAGAAGGCGTTGATTCCTACGTTCCTTACGCAGGCAGCCTGAAGGACAACGTAAACCTGACCACCTCCAAGATTCGTTCCACCATGTGCAACTGCGGTGCGCTCACCATTCCTGAATTGCAGAAGAAAGCCAAACTGACTTTGGTTTCTGCTACCAGCTTGGTAGAAGGCGGTGCCCACGACGTATTGCTGAAGGAAAATTCCTCCAACAACTACCCGAAATAATTGCAAAACAAGTTTGGCCCGCGTCCTTAGGGATGCGGGCCTTTTTCCGTGTGTGGTGGGGCTCCGGCGGTTAAAGTTAAAGCGAACCCAACTGGCCAGCCCAAAGGGCGTGACACGTAGCCCCAGCGCACGGCGATATTTTTCTCCTAAAAGCGGAAAGTGCAGGTGGAAGCTGGGAGATGGGTGTATAATAGATGTGTACAACAATTGCGCTAGGTTTGCGAAAGAAGGAGTTCCTATGAAAAAGACAATACTCATCAATGCCAGTCCCCGGAAGGATTGGAATACGGCCCAATTGGTAGAGGCAGCAGAGCGGGGCGCCAAGGCGGCGGGCTCGGAAACGGAACTGGTTCATTTGTATGATTTGAAGGGTTCCGGCTGCCGGAGCTGCCTGGCCTGCAAGAGCAAGAGCGGGAAGCGCTGCCACTGCGTATGGCCCGACGACTATTCTCCGCTCATTGACAAGATTTACCAGGCTGATACGCTGATTATCGGTACGCCCATCTATTTTGGGGAGCCGGTGGCTCAGCTGAAGGCTTTTTTGGAACGGCTGATTTTCTGCGGTTTTTCTTACGATGACTATTCTTCCTATTTCCATGGACATATCCAGGTGGGGCTGATTTATACCATGAACGCTCCCAAGGAATATTACGAAGAACATTACAAGACCAAATGGGCTGGGGAAGCGGAGCTGTTCCACATCTTGGGCGGACAGATTTTTACCCTGGCCTCCTGTGATACCCTTCAGGTGAAGGATTACAGCCAGTACAACATGGCCAGCTTTAGTGAAGGGGATAAACAGGCCCATCACAGCCTGCAATTCCCCAAGGATTTGGCAGAAGCAGAAAAGCTGGGGCGGCAGCTGAATTTGCTGTAAGGCATAAAAAAGGAGTTCCTCACCCCAGCGCAATTAAGCGTAGCGGGGCTCTTGAAACTCCTTTTGAGGTAGTATACGAAAAAGGGGGTGTGAAATAATACCTACCCCGAAAGAAAAAACAGCTTGCGAGCTCAAAAGAGTTTGCAAGCCGTTTTTTTGTTCTTTATAACCGTATTCTAATAAACTTCCTCAGTCAGTCCTGCGGACTGACGGCCCCTTCACGCTTGCAGGGGCCAGTCTTAGACCACTACGAGTCATGTACTAAACGGGTATAGCAAAGCAGCATAGTTCGTAAATGTCTGCACTACCCCTAGTCTGTTACCTGACCAGTAGTGGTATAGAACGCTTCCTGCAAGCATTGCGGCCGCATCCAAACAGCCCAACAAATTTTGCAAGAGGCTGTTTGGTTAATAAGGCCCATGCGATAGCCTTCCAAGAAGCAAGCATGGCAGTGCGCAGCTGATTGGTAAACGGCGAACCGCTGAGAGGATACCCGGAAAACATCGCCAGAAAGTCCGCTGACCGCACCAACCGCCTGGAGGGCCACTACCATACTCTCCGCACTAGCCCCATTCAGCACACGACCAGTAATGGCCTAGTAAGCCTTCTGCAAACTGGTATGCTATGAATAAAGTAGACTGGCATATAGTTAAACCTCCTGGATTCGTTGAAAGGAGAGTATGTAAAATGTCTATATCGAAAGTCAGTGCAGAGGATAAATTAAAGGCTGTCAAAGCTGTTCTTGCTNCAGTCTGGTATGCTATGAATAAAGTAGACTGGCATATAGTTAAACCTCCTGGATTCGTTGAAAGGAGAGTATGTAAAATGTCTATATCGAAAGTCAGTGCAGAGGATAAATTAAAGGCTGTCAGAGCTGTTCTTGCTCATGAAGAATCACCAATGGTTTCTGCAAAAAGGTTAGGGGTTCACTGGAAAGCAGTACAGTATTGGGTAGATGAATATATAGGAAATGGTCCTGAGGTATTTAACAAAAGACAGGTTAAAAGTTATTCTGCTGATCTTAAGATCCAATGCGTAGAGGAATATCTTAAGGGCGAAACGACTATGTCCCAGCTGGTACAAAAATACGGATTAAAAAGTTCTCGTCAAATCAGAGACTGGTTAAAGAAGTATAATAGTCATGAGGAACTAAAAAGTTCGGGTACTGGAGGTGCCAAGATCATGACTAAAGCTAGACAAACGACCTTTGACGAGCGCGTTGAAATCGTAAAATACTGCATTGAAAACGGGAATGCTTACCATGAAACCGCTGAAAAGTTTAAGGTTTCCTACCAGCAAGTCAGAAATTACGTCTTAAAATATAATAAGTACAATACCGAAGGACTCATAGATGGGCGCGGACACAGGAAGCCAGTAGAAGTCCCTGAAGAAGCCCCTACAGAATATGAGTGTATGAAAGCTGAACTCAAACTGGCTAATGCAAAACTCAAAGCCAAGGATATGGAGATTGATTTCCTAAAAAAACTCGATATTGTGGAAAGGAGGCGGGATTCACACAAATAAGATATGGAGCCATTTATGAAGCCATTAAAGAACTGCACGCTGAAAAGAATTACCCTATTCTTGGCCTGTGCAAATTGGGAAAAGTGTCCCGGGCCGGCTACTACAAATGGCTTCATAGAGAGCCTTCAGCACGCGAAATTGACGACAAGGAAATTGCTAAAAGAATAGAAGAGATATACAAGGCTGACCCAGCTAAAGGGTACAGACGAATAGCTGATGACTTACGAGCCCCAAATAAGAAGATCTATCCTGACACGAAACCAATAGCAATTGGTGACGGTCGCGTTCTTCATCTTTGTCGAGTGATAAATATAAAGTCTACGATTAAATATGCCCCTAAGGGCTGCACCCAGCGTGCAATAGATCCTGCATACATTGCAGAAAATATCTTGGTAAATTGCAAGTTGAATTTGAACAACTATAATCAAGAAACACACTCAATAGCATAAACTTCATCGAGGAATGCATCAAATAGCTCTGACGGCGTATGGTAGCCCAAAACACGACGTGGGCGCTGGTTCAGCGTATCTGCCATGTTCAGGATATCCTCATCAGAGAACCGCTCTACGGACATGCCCTTTGGGATGAAATCCCTCAGCAAGCCATTGTGGCGTTCGTTTTGAGCCCGTTCCCACGAGCTGTACGAATGTGTAAAGTACATCTTGGTGCCGAGACTCTCGAACTGTGACAAGTTCTCAAACTCAGGACCGTTATCGGCCGTCATCGTCTTAAAAATCTGGCTGAAGCGCTCTGCGCCATATAGCTCCTGCAACTGTGCAAGAGCGGATTCAACGCCGGCACAGGTACGTCCAGGAATGCGGATGGCGATGTAGTTGCGCGTAACCTTTTCAACAGCAGTGAAGACTACTGCCTCACGGCCTGCACGCTGACCAACGACCGTGTCCACTTCCCAGTGGCCAATTTCGGTACCTTCATTGACGACGGCAGGACGTTCCTCAATGGAGCGACCCTTCATACGCTTGTTCTTACGTACCCATTTCCGACGGTGTTTATGCTTTAAGGCTCGCGGGACTTCGAAGAGCGACAGCGGAAGCTTATTAGCCCAAAGCATGTTGTAAAGCGTCTTGGTACAGGGAATCTGTTCCGGCGTAAATAGCTTGTTCCGCCTAGCATAGCCAACGCAGGCATCCAGTGACCAACGTTCCTGGCGGACTTGTTCTACCATCCATTGGATGAACGATTCGCAGTCGTCATGATCGATTTTGCAAGTCTTCCTGGAGTTCTTGCGATTCTTTGCGTATGCCTTCTGACCGCGCTTTGCCATATACTGTGGGGCACGACCGTGCTTGCTTTTTCGTTCCGGCGTTCCACGCCGAAGCTCATAGAAAACAGTCGTATGAGCACATCCTACTGCAGCAGCAATGTTGCGAAGGGAAAGCCCTTGACGATGCAGAGCTTGAATCATACCACGTTCTTCCAAAGAAAGATGGCGGCCGGGGATACGTACGTCCTCCATTGTGTTAGAATGGATGTGATCCATCGTGATTGCTCCTTTGTTGATGATTTCTCGCAAAACCATTTTAGCATGAGGCTTCACTATGGATTTTTATTTTTTGATTAACTGTTCAAGTTCATTTTACAACTGACC
>NZ_OLMM01000005.1:1007574-1081286 GCF_900291475.1 Acidaminococcus hominis | reverse complement strand
TAGAGCGGTTCTCTGATGAGGATATCCTGAACATGGCAGATACGCTGAACCAGCGCCCACGTCGTGTTTTGGGCTACCATACGCCGTCAGAGCTATTTGATGCATTCCTCGATGAAGTTTATGCTATTGAGTGTGTTTCTTGATTATAGTTGTTCAAATTCAACTTGCAATTTACCATCTGCTTTTTATTTAGTATAGTTCCCATAACTATCCCCCTTTTATCAGTACTTCCCCATATACAAATATTTAATTTTTTTGCAGGACTTTAGGCTTCCACATTAAGCCAAACCATCGCTTCTAAGTTTTTCCGTTCATTGCCGGAACCATTCTTCTTGCTCTAGCATGTATATAAGTATTATATCATGAATTCAAAATGAGCAAAATTCCTCCCAACAAAATAAAAGCCCAGAAACCGAATCCCCCACGAATCCGGTGTCTGGGCTTATACTTTTTATCACTGACGTCCATCAACATTTTCCTGCGGCCAAAAGCTACGAAGCTTTCAGTATCACCGCCACGCACAAAAACTACTTCTTTTGGCCATTATCAAAATCAACAGCTTTCAGCTCCAACAGCAGGCCATTGGTATCAAACACTTCATCACCACAAACCAAACTGCATTTTACTTGAACCGTGTCCGCTTCTATTTCATCCATTGTATTGATGGCTCCGCTTTCATCATACTCTTTGCCATTAATCCATACCGGGCCAAGAATAAATGCACAAAATTCCACATAGCCTTCTTCTTTGGTATCTGGTTCATAGCAGCCTTGTGTTATTTCATAGGACTCTGGATCAATTTCCTTAAAAGCAGGTGCCAAAAGTTTCTCGGCCTTATCAATCAGTTCCACAAAGGGCTTTGCCTGATCAACCGGCAGTTTAAACTTGTAAAAGTCCGGGCCTTGAGCCATATTCAAATAAAAATACTCTGTGGTCATCACCGTGCCAAAATCTACCATCTCTTTTAGTGTGTAGCTCATTGTCATACCTCCATTTTCATCAATCCTAAATTTCTTCCCATACTAAAGTTAAAACGTAAGTAAAAACCCGTACCCCCAATTGTATTTTTATCAGCTTTCCGATTGCAGTTTTATTGTAGCATAAACCTTGTACAAAAAAACTCCCTTGTGGTTTGAATAATAGTGCGGTCGGCAGACTTCCTGGTGCTGGTGCCGGGTATCCCCGCAGTGGTTCGCGGCGCTGTGCGCTCCTGCACCCTAAAAAGTTCTTACCTTGCAAAAAAAGGTAAGAACAAGGTAAGAAAAAATGAAATCCCGGAACCCGCATGGCTACTGGGTTTGCGGCCTCCGTTCTTACCTTCTTACCTTTCTTACCTACATATAGATATATAAAGAGAGAAATAAAAAAATAAAATACCCGTCTCCCGTTAATTATATAATATATATAGGGCTGTACGGGAAAAGGTAAGAAGGTAAGAAAAATCCCGGAGAGCAAGGACTGGTGCGGGTTTCCGGTTCTTACCTTGCTTTTTTGAAAGATAAGAAGGTAAGAACTTTTGGTAAACGATAGGGCTGTGAGTGGTGAACAATGGTTTTGAGGCAGCTGCTTTTTCCCCCTATTGCCACTTTGCGGCATTTAGCGGAAGGAAAAGGTTAGTCCCCGCTGGGGCTAGTGCAAGAAGGACGGTAGCTGAACTACAGAAAACTCTGTACCGGATTTTTGGTCGATGTTCTCAACGGGTATTGTGCGGACAACTTGGGTTTGAACTCCATCCGCCGGCGAGTTCGCCGGCACCTTCCCCTTCTCCAGTGCATGCCAAGCACTGCACTGGTAAGGGGAAGGCAGGTGGCCTACGGCCGCTAAATACTGGGATTTACTGCTATTATCCCCTATTGCCGCGTTGCGGCATTTCCCCCAAAGGGAAAGCCTGTCCCCGCCTGGGCTAGTGCCCAGTAAGAGCGATACGCTGGCGGGAAAGAATTTTCTTTTAAAGTTCTCACTCCCCGGCCCCGCTTTTTGTAATGGGTAAGCGGATCTCTATCAGCTGTATTTTCCACGTATTACTTATTTTCTCAATATATTTATATTATTTACTTGCTGAGTTCTTTTCTTAAAAACTTCGTTTTTGCTTTTGAGCGCATATATTTACATAATTTTCAGACTTTCGCTTACAAATGTTCACTGAGTGAATTTTGGATCCTGCCGGGTCGTTTTTTGGCCAAGTCTGCTATACACGGTCCGGGCTGGCTTAGGGTATTTTCTCCCTGGGTTTCAGGGCCTGTTTCAAGAGCAAAGCCCGTTCTGCGGCGGTTTATTTCTCCTGTGAAGCTTTTGTTTTTCCCAGGGGATATTTTCCCTTAGCCCAGGTAAAAAGCCCTGGTGAAGCGGCCGCAGACTGCGGCAGAGGCCTTTACTGCAGCAGCAGAAGCACTGGTAAACCGATACCCAAAACAGGCCGTTTTTACCCGAATACACCTATTCAGGCAAATAAGCGGGGTATATCCCCAAAATACAAATAGCCCTATTACGTCCAAATTTGGCCTCTGAGCGACATTTTATATAAAATGCATATCCGACTATGCATGGCAGGTATGCAAACCGTTAAAAACGATTTTTGAGCCATTCAAGAAATGACCCTTACCCCATTGGCAGCATCCTGTTACAAAATCGAGTTATCCACAGAACGTGTTGTCACCCCCTAGTAAGTTACCATCGCCTAGGTAGGTTTACAATCACCTATCAAGAACTATCACTCTGTAACTAGTAGTGTAGTACCACGATCCATCGCCCAACTAGGTTTTAAAGCTTTGACTTGACTTAACTTAGCTTAACTTGACTTAACTTATATTGGGTTGCCACTTGGTTGTCAAATGGTTGCCACTTGGTTGTCAGTTGGTTGCCATAAATCGAGAGGCAAACAATAAAAAATGATAAATATCAATATATTTATATTTTAAGAGAATATGGCTCGGCACGCATTCCCCTATTGCCGCTTTGCGGCATTTAGCGGTTCGCCGTTCACCAGTCAGCTTCGCTCTTTGAGCTCACTTCCTGGACGGCTGTCGCAGGGGTCGTATATTCCATTTCTCTACTGCCAAGGCCTTGAGAAATGGATACGACTCCCCCCGAGTGGGAAACATCTTTCCCCGCTGGGGCTAGTGCGGACCGTTAGGTAGCTCAACTACAGAAAATTTGCCCACGGGCAAATTTTTGCTGTAGAAAACTCTATACCGGATTTTTGGTCAATGTTCTCAACGGGTGTAGTGCAGACATTCCAGTTTCGAACCCCATCCTTGTTCCGCTTTAGCACTAGGGGCGGAACGTTCCTTCCCCTTCTCCTGTTCGCATAGCGAACAGGTAAGGAGAAGGCAGATGCGGCGCTAGCGCCGCAAAAAAAAGCTTTGATGAACTTCTATCGTCGTCTGCGACGACACTTCCTGAGCGGTTCGCTGCTAGCCAGTCATTTTCGCCTTGCAGGCTTAATTCCTGGGCAGCTATCGCATGGGCCTTATTGACCAAACATCCATGGGTATACTTGTGGGATGTTTGGATGCGGCCGCAACGTTTGCAGGAAGCATTCTAGGAAGCTACTGGTCATCTTCATACCAGCACTATATTTTAGATTTTACTTGACCATTGATGGCTTGGAAGCCTACCACAGTGGTTCGCAGCTAGCCAATCAGCTACGCCCATTTTGGGCTTGCTTCTTGGGCTGCTATCACATAGGTCACATATTCCAAATATCCTTTATAAGAAGTATATGGATATTTGGATGTGACCGCAAAGCGTTGTGGTAGGTGTCAGCCGTAGGCTGACGAAGGAAGTTTTTCCCCAATGCCGCTTTGCGGCATTTCCCCTGGAAGGGAAACGTCTGTCCCCATTTGGGGCTAGTGCAAGAAGGACGGTAGCTCAACTACAGAAAATTTGCCCGTAGGCAAATTTTAGCTGTAGAAAACTCTGTACCGTTTTTTGGTCGTGCGGTCTGCAAGCTATCGGTTTGGTGCTGATGCAATGAAAAACGCTCTGGGGTTTTCCAGAGCGTTTTTCATTGCCTTATTTTATTTTCCCAATATCCATGCTGATATCCAATGCCTTAACAGAATGGGTCAGGGCGCCGACGGAGATGACGTCTACGCCGGTGGCGGCCACTTGGGCCAGGGTGTTCTCATTGATGCCGCCGGAGGCTTCTATAATCACTTTGCCTTTGAGTTCTTTGACGCAGGCTTTCATTTGCTCGGGGGCCATGTTGTCCAGCATGATGACGTCGGCGCCGGCCTGGAGGGCTTCTCTGGCGCCTTCTAACGTTTCTACTTCGATTTCGATTTTGGTCATATGGCTGGTGTGCTTTTTGGCCAATTCCAAGGCCTGGGTTATGCCGCCGGCTACCTGAATGTGGTTGTCTTTAATCAGGACGGCGTCAAACAGACCCTGGCGGTGGTTCCGGCCGCCGCCCACCCGGACGGCGTATTTTTCCAGCTGGCGCAGGCCCGGGGTGGTTTTCCGGGTATCCACCACTACGGCACCGTAGGGGGCGGCCAGTTGGGCCAGTTTATGGGTATAGGTGGCTATGCCAGACAGGTGCTGGAGCAGGTTCAGGGCCAGGCGCTCGCCGGTAAGCAAGGAACGGGCGCTGCCGGAAACTTTAGCCAGTACAGTCCGGTCTCCTGCGGCGGTGCCTTCCGTCACCATGGGCACAAAGGTCAGGGTGGGGTCCAGCAGGGCAAAGACCCGCTGGGCCAGGGGCAGGCCGCACACAAGGCCAGCTTCTTTAGTATGAATGAGGCCGGTGGCCACGGCGTCCGGCGGTACGATGGCTTCTGTGGTAATATCGCCAAAACCAATATCTTCTTCCAGCCAGGCTTTCAGGTCCTGGTCCAACAGTAAGGGGTTCATAGGTTAGCCTCCTGGGATTTCTGTAGTTTTTCAATGCTGTGATGCTGCCACCCCACCCGGGACAGGGGGTAATCCGTCCGGTAATGGGCGCCCCGGCTTTCTTCCCGGGCAAGGGCGGCTTGGGTGATCAGCTGGGACACCAGCAGCTGGCAGCGCAGGTCCAGCTGGGTAACGGTGGTGCAGGCGGTGCCGGCAAAGAGGGCGGCCCAGGCTTTCAGCTGCCGCAGGGCTTCAGCCATGCCTTCCCGGTCCCGGGCAATGCCCAACTGCCGGCTCAGCAGCTGGCGGAGGGTTTCCTGGAGCTGCTGGAGTTCGCTTTCGCTTTGGGTCACGGGTACCAGGTGGCTGGCCCAGTGCCTAGCTGTGCAGTCCACGCCGCTTTCCCCTTCCAGGGCTTCTGCGGTCCGGTGGCCGAACACCAGGCCTTCCAAAAGGGAGTTGCTGGCCAGACGGTTGGCGCCCTGGACTCCGGTGCAGGCGGCTTCCCCGCAGGCGTACAGGCGGGCGATATTGGTCCGGCCCTGGGCATCGGTGCGCACGCCGCCCATCATGTAGTGGGCTGCCGGGGCAATGGGAATCTGCTCCTTTACGGGGTCCACGCCATAGGAGCGCAGGGTCCGGGTAATCATGGGGAACTTGTCCGCAAAGTGGTCAATGCCGGTGGTGTCCAGGAGTACGTGGTCGCTCTGGCATTTTTTCATTTCCCAGGCGATGGCCCGGGCCACCACGTCCCGGGGGGCCAGCTCGGCCATGGGGTGGTGCTTGGGCATGAAGCGTTCGCCCTGGGTATTGTACAATTTGCCACCAGCGCCCCGGACGGCTTCCGATACCAGGAAGCTGGGACAGCCTAGTTTGGCCAGGGCGGTGGGATGGAACTGGACAAATTCCATATCCATGAGCTCGGCTCCCGCCCGGTAGGCCAGGGCAGCGCCGGCACCCAGGGCGCCGTGGGGGTTGGTGGTGTAGGCAAACAGGCGGCCCAGGCCGCCGGTGGCCAGGACGGTGGCAGCGGCCCGCAGGTACAGGGGGCCGCCCTGGTAGAGAGCTATGGCGCCATAGCAGGTGCCCTCCTTCACCAGAAGGTCCGCAACGTAGCAGTGCTCCAGAACGGTAATATTGGGTTCCTTGGCGGCTGCGGCCCGGAGGGCCCGGGCTACTTCGGCGCCGGTGCTGTCTCCGTTGGCATGAACAATCCGGTTCCGGCTGTGGCAACCTTCCCGGCCCAGGGCCAGGGTGCCGTCGGCAGTCCGGTCAAACAGGGCGCCGTCCTGGATCAGGTCCCGGACGGACGCCGGCCCCTCCTCCACCAGGATTTTGGCCATGGCTTCGTCGGTAAGGCCGGCACCGGCAATGAGGGTATCTTCCAGATGCAGGGCGGTGGAGTCCCCCTCCCCCATAACGGCAGCAATGCCGCCCTGGGCTTTGGCGGTGTTGCAGTCCTCCAAGGTATCCCGGACCACCACCAGCACCTGCTTTCCGGCCCGGGCGCAGTCCAGGGCGGTGGTGAGCCCGGCGGCGCCGGAGCCGATGACCAGCACCTGGGTTTCCACGGGAGTCAACTGCTCCGTATCAAACGCGGTCCAATATTCCATGGCTCAGGCCTTCTTTCCGCCGGAAATGGCCAGCATCCGTTCCAGGGACTGGCGGGCTTTGTTCCGGATATCCTCGGGGACCACCATCCGGGGTTCCAGGGTTTCCAGGGACTGCTTCACCATATCCAGGGTAATCATTTTCATATTGGGGCACAGCATCAGTCGACCGGCGGGATAGAACTTCTTGCCGGGGCAGCGCTGCTCCAGGGGAGCGAAGACGCCGCATTCGGTGGCAATGATGAATTCCTGGTCCGTGCTGTCCTCTGCGTAGTGGATAATGCCCATGGTGCTGCCTACGTAGTCGGCCAGGGCACGGACTTCCGGCCGGCATTCCGGGTGCATCAGGACCTTGGCGCCGGGATGCTCGGCTTTGGCGGCCTGGAGTTCTTCGACGGTTAGCGCTGCATGGGTGGGGCAGCAGCTGGCCCAGCCGTGGATCTTGTGCTGGGTTTTGGCGGCGGTAAAGGAGCCCAGGTTCTGGTCGGGGACAAAGAGGATTTCGGCGTCCTTAGGCAGGGAATCCACCACGGCTACGGCGTTGGAGGAGGTGCAGCAGATAGTGCTCAGCGCCTTCACCGAGGCCGGGGTATTTACATAGGACACCACGGTGTATTCCGGGTGCTCCTGGAGCACGGCCCGGACCTTGGCGTCCAGAGTATCGTCAAACATCCGGCAGCCAGCTTCCATATTGGGCAGCAGGGTGATTTTGTCCGGGGACAGGATATTGGCGGTTTCGGCCATGAAGCGGACGCCGCAGAACACGATGACGTCGGCGTCGGTTTTGGCGGCCTGCTGGGCCAGGGCAAAGGAATCCCCGCAGAAATCGGCTACTTCCTGGATTTCTTCCGGCTGGTACACGTGGGCCAGAATAATGGCGTTGCGTTCTTTTTTGAGACGGGCAATGGCATCAAAAATATCTTCCATGATTGAATCTCCTTAGGGTTCAGCGCGGGGCCGATTTATTGTCAAGACAGTTGTCAATCTGTTGGTAATACATTGTCCCTATTGTAGCTTTTTTCATGGATTTATGCAAGGAGAAGGTGATATGCAGTTGTCGTGTGCAAGTTGATCCCTCCGGGCATCACGGCTGGGAACCCCATCCTTGCTCCGCTTTGCAATTAGGGGCGGAGCTTTCCTTCCCCTTAACAGTGCACGCCAAGCAGCGCACTGTTAAGGGGAAGGCAGGCGGCCGGGGGCCGCAAATGCTTAAATTCGGTCAGCAAAAATGTATTACTACGTTTCTTAAAGTACATTCTTCTAAACACAACGTGCGTACAGTGAAGAAGAATAAAGTGTATTTTTATTGCAAATTCCCTTTAGAAGCTGAGCACTCTCCTATGGTAGTGACGGGAAGTGCTCCTTCTGCGGCCTGCGGCCGCAATTGTTCGAAGGGTCTGCTGGACAGAACAAAAGGCACTCCCCCATTGACTTCAGGGGGAATGCCTTTTGTTCTTCTTTTAGGGTTCCAGTTTATACAGGCCATATTTGGTGCGCTGGTTCTTGGGGTAGTTGATTTGGGAGGTGGTGAAGTACAGGGTGCCGTCTGGGCCTTTGGCGAAGCTATCGGCCCAGCGGAGGGGCTGGCCCAGGTCTAGGTCTTTGCCCTGGTGTTTTTTCAGGTCATAGGTCCACAGGGTTTCTTTGGGCAGGTCGGCCATATACAGGGTATGGCCGTCTAGTATCAGGCCGTCGGTGGGGACGTTCTGGGGGTTCTCCACCTGGATGGAGCGCTGGCGCTGGGGTACGGTGAGTTTTCGGTTTCTCAGCACGGCGGTGGGTACGGCGTAGAGTTTGTCCCCGCCCAGGGCGGTGAAATACAGGGTATTGCCGTCAGCGGAGAGTTCCAGACCATCGCTTTGGCTCACATGGGTATCGGGGCCGGTGGAAACAAAGTCTATCTGCTGGAGGTTGGCTTTGACCTGGGGTATATCGGTCAGGGCCCGCCAGGCGTCCCCAGTGGACAGGTCCAGGACCACAATACCCCCTTCCCCGGAGTCTGTGAGATAGGCCACCTTGCGGTTCAGGTCCAAGCGGACGTCGTTCAGGTAGCTGCCGGGCCGGGCCACAGTTTCTGGAAAGACAAAGATCCGGGTAATCCGGTTGGTGGACAGGTCCACTTCATACAGCCGGGCGCCGGTTTTGGCTACGGGTTTGTCCCGGAGTTTGGCCGGGTCCAGGATCCACAGGTGGTTCTCGCCATCGGCTATGACGCTTTGGACGCAGACGAAGTCCCGGTTGGCTTCAGGGCTGGGATAAGCCTGGAGTTTGCCGTCCACCAGTTCGGCGACCCGGTAGTCCCGAGGGTAGTCGTTCCAGGTGGGGTAATTGACGAAGATCCGCCCGGATTGGGACACTGCGACGCCGGTCCACTGTTTGTCCGAGCTGGCGATTTGGGTCAGCCGGGCAGCAAAGGCAGTGGTGGTTAGGAGGAGGCCGGCCAGGATTAGGGCAGGAAGTGATTTTTTGTGCATGGGGATTGTCCTTTCTAAGTAAGGTTTGGGGAGGATGCCTGTTGGTGCGGTCCGCGAACCTGAAGTGATGTGGTGCCGGGAATCCACTCTCCTGCATCACTACCTTATGCAAAGGTAGTGATGCTTTCCTCTCCCCTAGAGGCGAGAGGTTATAATGGTTCGTGCGATCCACGGGAATGGGAGGAGGCCGGGCCCGCAAAGCGGGCGGGACCATATTGCCCCTATCGGCACCTACGGTGCCGCTTTCCCCAAGGGGAAAGGTCTGTCCCCTTTTGGGGCTAGTGCAAGAAGGACGGTAGCTCAACGACGGAAAAGTTGCCCAAGGGCAACTTTTAGCTGTAGAAAACTCGTATTAGTTGGTGCGGTCCGCAAACCTGAAGTGATGTGGTGCCGGGAATCCACTCTCCTGCATCACTACCTTATGCAAAGGTAGTGATGCTTTCCTCTCCCCTAGAGGCGAGAGGTTATAATGGTTCGTGCGATCCACGGGAATGGGAGGAGGCCGGGCCCGCAAAGCGGGCAGGACCATATTGCCCCCATCGGCACCTACGGTGCCGCTTCCCCCAAGGGGAAAGGCCTGTCTCCATTTGGGGCTAGTGCAGGAAGGACGGTAGCTCAACGACGGAAAAGTTGCCCAAGGGCAACTTTTAGCTGGAGAAAACTCGTATTAGTTGGTGCGGTCTACGGGGTGTAGTGTGGGGCGGCGTGGTTTGAGCGCCCTCCGTCGCCTTTCGGCGACACCCCCCACACGTTTGTTGGGGGCATTCCAACCGCTGCTGGTCATATGCTAAATAAAGGCTAGTACAAGGAGTTTGGTAGTTTTGCCATTTTCCCCTATTGCCGCCTTGCGGTATTTTCCCAATGGTGATTTTGTTGGTGCGGTCTGCGGGGTGTAGTGCGGGCCGCCCTAATAAGGTTAAAGGAGGCTGCCAAGGCAGCCTCCTTACGGTACTTCTTTCCCATTTTATTCTACGGTTACGGATTTGGCCAGGTTGCGGGGTTTATCTACGTCGCAGCCGCGAACCAGGGCGGCGTAATAGGCCAGCAGCTGGAGGGGAATGACGGCCAAGATGGGTGCCAGGTCTTCATCGGCTTTGGGAATGATGATAACGGAGTTGGCGTGTTTGGCCAGCTCGGTATCGCCTTCCATGCCGATGCCGATAACGATGGCGCCGCGGGTCTTGACTTCCTGCAAGTTGCTGATGGTTTTGTCATAGATGGAGGACTGGGTGGCAAGTACGATGACGGGTACGCCTTCCTCAATCAGGGCCAGGGTGCCGTGTTTCAGTTCGCCGGCAGCATAGGCTTCTGCGTGGATGTAGGAGATTTCCTTCAGTTTCAGGGCGCCTTCCAGGGCTACGGCGTAGTCCAGGGAGCGACCCAGGAAGAAGGCGTCTTCACAATCGCCGTAATTGGCGGCAAAGGCTTTAATCTGGTCCACATGGTCCAGGATATCATGCATTTGTTCCGGCACGGCCAGAACGCCTTGAATCAGCTGGTGGAGCCGTTCCTGGTCCAGGGTCCCCTTCAGGGAGGAGATGTACATGGCCAGCAGCAGCATAACAATCAGCTGGGTGGTGTAGGCTTTGGTGGAGGCTACGGCGATTTCGGGGCCAGCGTAGGTGTACACGGTCTGCTCGGCTTCCCGGGAAATGGAGGAGCCCACCACGTTGGTAACGGCCAGGGTTTTGGCGCCGCGGCGTTTGGCTTCTTTCAGGGCTTCCAGGGTATCGCTGGTTTCGCCGGACTGGCTGACCACGATGCACAGGCAGTGTTCATCGATGATGGGGTTCCGGTAGCGGAATTCGCTGGCAATATCGACTTCTACGGGAATCCGGGCCATTTTTTCAATATAGTACTTGCCCACAATGCCGGCGTGATAGGCGGTGCCGCAGGCTACGATAAAGATCTTGTTGATGTCCTTCAGGGTTTCTGGGGTCCATTGGAGTTCGTTAAAGGTAACGGTGTCGCTGTCCTTGCTGACCCGGCTGCGGAGGGTATCCCGGACGGCTTTGGGCTGTTCGTAGATTTCCTTCAGCATGAAGTGTTCAAAGCCGCCTTTTTCGGCTGCTTCGGCATCCCAGGTTACCCGGAAGACTTTCTTGTCGATGGGGTTGCCTTCCAGATCCTTGACTGCTACGGAATCCGGGGTGATGACGGCCATTTCGCCGTCACTTAAAATATAGGTATCCCGGGTCTTGCTGATGATGGCGGGGATATCGGAGGCGATGTAGTTTTCGCCTTTGCCCAGACCGATGACCAGGGGATTGTTCTTCTTGGCGCAGATGAGCTTGCTGGGGTCCTTGGTGGTCATGAATACCAGGGAATAGGAGCCTTGGATTACGTGCAGCACTTTGCGCACGGTTTCTTCAAAGTCCCCGGTGTACAGGTCGGCCATCAAATGTGCCACCACTTCGGTATCCGTATCGGAACGGAAGTGGTAGCCCTTTTTCAGCAGGCTTTGCTTTAAGGGCATGTAGTTTTCGATGATGCCGTTATGGACCACGGCAAATTCGTTCTTTTCATCCGTATGGGGATGGGCGTTTACGTCACTGGGTTTCCCATGGGTAGCCCAGCGGGTATGGCCAATGCCCAGGGTACCCACGGGTTCTTTGCCTACGATTTTTTGACGCAGGGCGTCCAAACGGCCCACGCATTTTTCTACGGTAATTTTTCCGTCATTGTATACTGCGATGCCGGCAGAGTCATAGCCTCTGTATTCCAGTTTGCTCAGGCCCTCCATCAAAAATGGGGTTGCCTGTTTTCTGCCGATATATCCTACGATTCCGCACATAGTTGTGCCCTCCTGAATTTGTACTTACCGTCTGCCGCAGGCCCTTCTGTGTTCCTTTGTTACCAAAGGGGTTTGTAGGTCTGCTTACGGTTTGCAGCTTACCGAGAGGCATCCGCTGACGTTTCGATAAACCTCTTCCTCGTCTGCCGGGAATCCCGGCACGTGCGCTGATCCACTACGCAAATCTCTTTGCAAAGGTCCCCCTCAAGCCCTTTGCTGACCGGCCAGACCGGTATACCCGGGCGGCATGTTTTTGTAGCGTGTCTATCATACTATTTTTTGGCAGGTTGGTCAACTACGAAGGGGGCTGGAGACGTTTTTGTCCCAGGGAGAGGGGGTGGTAGTTTGTCGGTGCGGTCCGCGAACATCCTGGATTTGAACCCCCATCCTTGTTCCGCTGAATGGAAACTCTTTCCGTCCTGCCTTACGGCAGGCCACCTTCCTCACGCTTGATGAAGGTAAATAAGGAAAAAGGGCGGAACATTCCTTCCCCTTACCAGTGCATGCCAAGCAGTGCACTGGTAAGAAGAAGGCATACGGTCTGTGGGCCGGGTTATACGATTCTCAACTAGGTATTCTGCGACCAACTGCCGCTTGCCTTCTCCTCCCCTCGTCATCTCCATTTTGCCGTAAACCCAACTGAAATGGGGAAAATGCGCCTATTCCAAATCTACTGGAGGCACAGAGGGGGCGCAGAAAGCGGGGAAGGCATAGGATATATGAAAAAAATGACTTGTGAGCGTTCTCGTTCACAAGTCATTTTTAGCTTACCTTGATTCCCCTACACCCTGCGCTTACGCCAGTTCTTTGCGTACCACTTCGGCAATGGCGTCGGTGATGGCGTCCAGTTCGGCCTGGTTGGGGCCCTGGGCCATGATGCGGATCAGGGGTTCGGTACCGGAGGCGCGGACCAGTACTTGGCCATCGTCACCCAGTTCCTCAGTATATTTCTTGACTACTTCGGCGATGGCCTGGTTTTCTTCCCAGCCGTTTTTGTCCTTGACGCGGACGTTCAGCAGGGTCTGGGGATACTTGACCATCAGGCTGCCCAGCTGGGACAGGGTCTGGTTATGGCGGACCAGGGAGCTCAGAAGCTTCACGGCGGTCATCATGCCGTCGCCGGTCCGGGCCAGGTCGCCAAAGATGATGTGGCCGGATTGTTCGCCGCCCAGTTTGTAGTCGTGTTTCAGCATTTCTTCCAGGACGTAGCGGTCGCCTACTCCGGTTTTCACGGTGCTGCCGCCATGTTCTTTCATGGCTTTTTGCAGGCCTACGTTGCTCATGACGGTGGTTACCAGGACGTTGTCCTTGAGTTTGCCGCGCTTAAGCAGGTCCAGGGCACAGATCAGCATAATCTGGTCGCCGTCCAGTACCTGGCCGTTTTCGTCCACTGCCAGGCAGCGATCTGCGTCACCGTCGTTGGCAATGCCCACGTCGGCGCCTTCTTCCAAGACTTTTTGCTGGAGGGCTTCCAGATGGGTGGAGCCGCAGCCGTTATTGATGTTGATGCCGTTGGGGTTATTGAAGATGGGAATAACCTGGGCGCCCAACAGGCGCAGGATCATAGGAGCGATTTCGCTGTTGGCGCCGTTGGCGCAGTCCATGACCACTTTCAGGCCGTTGAGCTTGCAGTCGGCGCTTTTTACCACGTGCTGCACGTACAGGTTACTCTTGTCTTCTTCGGTGTACACTCTGCCCAGGGAGGACCCGGTCAGGGTATTGTCGTAGTCGATGGGACGGTTGACAATGGCTTCGATTTCATCTTCTACTGCATCGGGCAGCTTGAAGCCGCTGTGGGCAAAGAATTTGATGCCGTTGTCCTCAAAGGGGTTGTGGGAGGCGGAGATGACTACGCCTGCGTTGGCCCCCAGGGGTTCCGTCAGGAAGGAAACAGCCGGGGTGGGAATCACGCCCAAAAGGTGGGCGTTGCCCCCTGCGGAGCAGATGCCTGCTGCCAGGGCAGCTTCCAGCATGGTGCCGGACAGGCGGGTATCTCGTCCGATGATAATTTTGGGGCTTTTTACTTCCCGCCCGAAATATTGTGCAGCTGCACGTCCTAATTTATATGCCAGTTCTGCGTTCAGGACCTTGCCATTGGCAACGCCGCGGACGCCGTCCGTACCAAACAATCTAGCCATTTAACAGCCTCCAGCCTAGAGATTTGCTGTTATTCCTTTTTCCCGCCCATTTCCGCCAGCATTTGTTCCGAGGTAATGTTGTGGAAGGCCAACAGCACTAAGCAATGATACCATAAATCGCCCATCTCGTAAACAACCTGGTCACGGCTGTCGTTTTTGGAGGCTAGGAGGGTCCGGGTGCATTCTTCACCCAGTTTCTTCAGAATCCAGTCCTGCTGGCCCTGGGCCGGTTTGTCCGGGGTCCGGGCCAGTTGTTTTTGCTGAATCAGGGCATACATCTGGTCCAGCACCTGGGGCAGGTTCTTTTCGGTGACCGGCAGGCTTTCGCCGGAGCCGCTGTTCCACAGGGGGTTAAAGAAGCAGGAGTAGCTGCCGGTATGGCAGGCGGCGCCCTTTTGCTCCACCTTCACCAGCAGGGTATCCCCGTCGCAGTCGTAGGTAATGCTGAGCACCCGCTGTGTATGACCGCTAGTGGCGCCCTTGTTCCACAGTTCCTGCCGGCTGCGGCTCCAGAACCAGGTATAGCCGGTTTCTACGGTCCGGGCCAGGGATTCTCCGTTCATATAGGCCAGCATCAGCACCTGGTTGGTCTTGTAGTCCTGAACAATGGCAGGAATCAGTCCCCGGTCGTCAAACTTCAAATGACTTACATCAATTTTCATAGTCTAACTTCCACTCCTTTGCTGCGCAAATATTCCTTCACCTGCCGCACCGTAAAGGTCCCGTAATGGAACACGGAGGCAGCCAGGGCAGCGTCAGCACCGCCGGCAGTGAGCACCTTGTAAAAGTCGTCCAGGGAGCCGGCCCCGCCGGAAGCAATTACCGGGACGGGAACGGCGTCGGCCACGGCCCGGGTCAGGGGGATATCAAAGCCGTCCTTGGTGCCGTCGGCGTCCATGCTGGTGAGAAGTATCTCCCCAGCGCCCAGGTCCACTGCCCGTTTCACCCATTCCAGCACGTCCAGGCCCGTAGGGGTATGGCCCCCATGGATGTAGACTTCCCAGGAGTTTTCGCCGCGTTTTTTGGCATCTACGGCCAGTACCACGCATTGGTTGCCGAAGGCTTCGGCCCCCTGCCGGATTAGGTCCGGATTTTTGACCGCAGCGCTGTTCAGGGAAGTTTTGTCCGCACCGGCCATGAGTACGGCCCGCATATCCTCAATAGAGGTAATGCCGCCGCCAACGGTCAGGGGCATGAACACTTCCCGGGCAGTGCGCTCGATGACGTCCACCATGGATTTGCGTTTTTCCAGGGAGGCGGTGATATCCAAAAATACCAGCTCGTCCGCCTGTTCCTTTTCGTACAGGGAAGCCAGTTCCACCGGGTCCCCTGCGTCTCTGAGACTAACAAAATTTGTGCCCTTTACCACCCTGCCGTCTTTTACGTCCAGGCAGGGAATGATCCGTTTCGTATGCATGCTCAGGCCTCCTTTGCGATTGCCACAGCCTGGCGAAGGTCAATGGCGCCAGTATATAACGCCTTACCTATAATACACCCTTCTATGCC
The DNA here is from genome assembly GCF_900291475.1 of Acidaminococcus hominis. GTDB lineage: Bacteria > Bacillota > Negativicutes > Acidaminococcales > Acidaminococcaceae > Acidaminococcus > Acidaminococcus hominis. The sequence continues at coordinate 1,065,931 of NZ_OLMM01000005.1, read as the reverse complement.
TGCTGCTTCTCTTTTTTTTAGTTCCCGCAAATCTTCCAGGCTGCCCACCCCGCCGGAAGCGGTAACAGGCAGGCCGGATGCCTTAGCAATCTGCACGGTGGCTTCCACGTTGACGCCGGTAAGCATGCCGTCCCGGGCAATGTCCGTAAAGATGATGCGGCTGACGCCGGCGTCTGCCATGGCCTTGGCCAGGTCTTCGGCCCGCATATGGCCGCTGGCTTCCCAGCCTTCCACGGCTACGATGCCGGCCTTGGCGTCAATACCGGCCACAATCCGGCCGGGATACTTGGCGCAGGCTTCCTTTACAAGGGCCGGGTTCTTGACGGCCACGGAGCCCAGGATCACCTGGTGAACGCCCCGGGAGAGCAGTCGGTCAATATGTTCCAGGGTGCGGATGCCGCCGCCCACCTCAATGGGAATCTTCCCCTGGGCGATAATGGCGTCGATGGAGGCCAGGTTCTTGCTTTCTCCGGCCAGGGCGCCGTCCAGATCCACCACGTGGATGCAGGAGGCTCCCAGCTTGGCCCATTTGGCGGCCATTTCACCGGGGTTATTGCTGTAGATGGTTTCCTTGGAAAAATCGCCCTTTACCAGGCGGACGCAGTTGCCGCCCCTTAGGTCGATGGCAGGATAAATGTTCATAATTTCCACTCCTTAAAGGCTTTCAGCATGGCAAGACCCGCAAAAGAAGATTTTTCCGGGTGGAACTGGAAGGCCTGGACACTGCCCTTCCCTACAGAAGCCGTAATCTGGGCGCCGTAATCGCACACGGCGGTAATGATGCTGGGGTCCTCGGGCACTGCATGGTAGCTGTGGACGAAGTACACGTACTGGCCGTCTGCTTCCGTCAGGAGAGGAGAAGGATTCACTACCTGAATCTGGTTCCAGCCCATGTGGGGAATCTTAAAGGGGGTGACGATTTTCTTCACCTGGCCCTTGAAAAAGCCCAGGCCCTTGACGCCGGGGGCTTCCTCGCTGCCTTCAAACAGCAGCTGCTCGCCCAGGCAGATGCCCAAAAAGGGCTTGCCGCTGTGGAGGGCTTCCTGGATCACCGGCACCAGACCCCGGTTTTCCAGGGTGTGCATGCAGTCCCCAAAGGAGCCTACGCCCGGGAGGATTACCCGCTGGGCGTCCGCAATGACCTTGGGGTCCGAAGAAATCACGGGTTTTGCGCCGACCTTTACCAGGCCGTTATATACTGAGTGCAGGTTGCCCCTGCCGTAATCGATGATGACCACTTGCTCGCTCATAATGCCCCCTTGCTGCTCATGACCCCGTGGACCCGGGGATCCTTGGCCACGGCTTCTGCCACGGCCCGAGCAAATCCTTTAAAAATGGCTTCCAGCATATGGTGGGTGTTCTTGCCGTAGGGCACGTTCACGTGGAGGGTCAGGCCGCTTTCCACGGCTACGGCCCGGAAGAACTCCTCTCCCATTTCGGTATCGAAATTGCCCAGCTTGACCCGGGGAATCTCGGCGTTCCACACCAGGAACGGGCGGCCGCTGAAGTCCAGGGCTACCTGGGCCAGGGTTTCGTCCATGGGCAGCAGGCAGCTGCCGTAGCGGTGGATGCCCGCCTTGTCCCCCAGGGCCTGGCGCAGGGCCTTGCCCAGGGAGAGGCCTACGTCCTCCACGGTGTGGTGGGAATCTACTTCCAGGTCCCCGTGGGCCTCAATGCGCAGGTCCATAAAGGAATGGACCGCCAAAAGGGTCAGCATATGGTCAAAAAAGCCAATGCCTGTAGAAATATCTGCTTTCCCGGAGCCGTCCAGGTTCACCTGGACCTTCACCTGGGTTTCTTTGGTACTGCGTTCCACCAAACCTTCCCGCATGATTTATGCCTCCCCTTGGGCCAAAATGGCTTTGACGCCTGCAATAATTTCCGGATTTTCCTGGGCGGTGCCAATGGAAATCCGCAGGCCTCCCGGCAGCTGGTCCTTTTGGGAGAAGTCCCGGATGAGGATTTTCCGTTTCAATAACTGCTTGAACAGGTAGGAGCCAGCGGCCTTGGCTTTGGCAGCGGGTTCTGCACCGCTTTTGCCAGCCTGGGCAGCCAGGTTGTCCAGTACCTTGCCCTGGGGCAGCACCAGAATGAAGTTGGTGGCAGAGGGCAGGACCTTAAAGCCCAGGGCGGTAAACTGCTCCCGCAGGTATTCCCGGCCCTTGACCACGGCCCGCACCCGCTGGGCCAGCACTTCCGGCTTGGCATAGACCAGGCCGGCGGTCAGGATGGACACGCCGTTTACCGTATAGGGCAGCAGCACTTTCTTGAGTACCCGCATCACTGCCGGGCTCCCAATGCCGTAGCCAATCCGCAGGTTGGCCAGGCCGTAGGCTTTGGAGAAGGTGCGCAGCACCAGCAGGTTGTCCACTTCCTTGGTGAGCTCCAAGGTGGAGTTGGCCAGCACCTGGCCGTCTTCCTTGGAAAATTCCAGGTAGGCTTCGTCCATAATCACCAGGCAGTCCACATTGCGGATGATTTTTTCCATGTCGCTGCGGGGGTTAAAGTTCCCGGTGGGGTTATTGGGGTTGCAGATGATCAGCGCATTGGGCTTTTCCTTTTGGCAGAAGGCGATGACCGCGTCCGGGTCAATGAAGCCTTCCGGGGTCAGGGCAAAGGCGATGGGCTCTGCGTCCCCCAGTACGGCGTAGGTTTCGTACATGGAAAAGGACGGGGACGGATAGGCAATTTTCGTGCCGGCACCGCCAAAGGCAAAGCAGGCTTTTTCCAACAGTTCGCTGGAACCGTTGCCAATGACCACCGTGGCCGGGTCTACGCCCAGGGCCTTGGCAATCTGCTCAGACAATTCTTCCCCGTGCATGGTAGGGTACCGGTTAAAGGCGTTTTCGCTGATCCGGGTCTGGAGCTCTACCCGGAGCTCCGGGGTCAGGTCCCAGTTGGTTTCGTTGGCGTTTACGATAATATCTGCATCAGGTACCGTTTCTACCTGATAATCTTCAAATTTGGACAAGCATGCCCGTGCCTTGATTTCCGTCATAATACTTCCTCCCAATATTTCTAAACTTTTTGAGCCAGGTTCTTACAGTTGTTTTTCCTTTCTGATGCGGATGGCATTGGCGTGTGCCTGGAGCCCTTCGGCTTCGGCCATGGCAATAATGTCATCGGCGGCTTCAGAAAGCGCTTCCTTGGTATAGGAAATGATGCTGGTCTTTTTCATGAAGGTTTCCACATTCAGTACCGAATAGAATCTGGCAGTGCCGCCGGTGGGCAGAATGTGGTTGGGGCCGGCATAGTAGTCGCCCAGGGGTTCCGGAGAGTAGGCTCCCAGGAAGATGGCGCCGGCGTTGCGGATATAGGGTACCAGGGCAAAGGGTTCCTTGGTGTTGATTTCCATGTGTTCCGGGGCGGACAGGTTAGCCATTTCCACCACGGTTTCCATATCCTTGGCCAGGATGATCTTGCCTTGGGCGGCCAGGGACTGGGCGGCAATTTCCCGCCGGGGCAGCCGGGCCAGCTGGACTTCCACTTCTTCGGCTACCTGATTAGCCAGCTTTTCATCGTCGGTAATCAGGATGGCGCAGGCCAGGGGGTCGTGTTCGGCCTGGCTCAGCAGGTCCGCAGCCAGGTATTGGTAGTCGGCGGTTTTGTCGGCTACAATCAGGATTTCACTGGGGCCAGCCAGCATGTCGATATCCACGTGGCCGTAGACGGCTTTCTTGGCCAGGGTCACGAAGATGTTCCCAGGGCCGGTAATTTTTTCCACCTTGGGCACGGTTTCCGTCCCAAAGGCCAGGGCCGCTACTGCCTGGGCGCCGCCCATTTTGTAGATTTCGGTGATGCCGATGGCTTTGGCGGTGGCCAGTACGTAGGGGTTCATTTTCCCATCCCGGCCAGCCGGGGCTGCCATGACAATCCGGGGCACGCCGGCTACCTTGGCAGGAACGGCGTTCATAATCACGGAGGAAGGATAGGCTGCGGTGCCGCCGGGCACGTAGATGCCCACGGAGTCCACCGGGGTCATTTTCTGGCCCAGGAAGGAGCCATAGGCCCGGGGGGTCAGCCAGGTTTTGGGCAGCTGTTCTTCGTGGAACTTGCGCACGTTGGCAATGGCCCGGTTGATGGCACCCATGGTCTTGGGGTCCACGGCCTTTTCGGCTTCGGCAAATTCGGCTTCGCTGACCTTGATTGTCTCAGGATTCAAGTCCGCCCCATCCAGCATTTTGGTGTAGGCGAACAGCTTGGCGTCCCCTTCCTTGCGGATGTCGTTTACGATCATATCCACTTCTTCTGCCGCCGTAAGAGGCCGGCCAAAGAGTTTTTCTACGGCAGCCTTGACTTTCGGGGACAGTTCTACTTCATCAAAGGATTTCTTTTCCAGTAAACGGCTGATCTCGGCCGCAGTGCTTTTTCTTTCATCCAATACTTTCATTTATTCTTCCTCCTTGAGTACGGTTTCCAGGTCTTCCACCAGTTTCTTGATCCGGTCATACTGCATTTTGAAGCTGACCTTATTGGCAATGAGCCGGGCGGAGCTGGGGTACACGGTAGCAATTTCCTTCAGTTTGTTTTCCCGGAGGGTGCGGCCGGTTTCGACAATATCCACAATCAGTTCGCTAAGGCCCACAATGGGGGCCAGCTCGATGGAGCCGTTGAGCTTGACGATTTCCATCTGCATGCCCAGCTTTTCGAAAAACTCGGAGGCAGAATGGGGGTATTTGGTGGCCACCCGCATATGGGCGTAGTCGGTCAGGTTGGGCAGCTGCTTGGCTTCGGGCACGGCCATCATCAAATGGCAGGCGCCGTAGCCCATATCCAGCAGTTCGTAGATATCTTTTTGTTCTTCCCGCAGCACGTCCTTGCCGATGATGCCGATATCGGCGGCCCCGTATTCCACGTAGGTGGGCAAGTCCACGGTTTTCACGATGATGAATTTTACTTTGGTTTCTTCATTGGTAATCACCAGTTTCCGGGAATTTTCCACCACGTTTTCGGCGGCGTAGCCTACCTTGGCCAGCAAGTCCACGGATTTGGCAAACAGTTTGCCCTTGGGCAATGCAATCGTTAAATAGTCCATTTCACAGCTCTCCTATCGTACGTATGCTACAGCTTCGCAGCGGTTAGCTGCACAGGCCTTGTCCGCTTCTTCCGGGGTCAGGGCGTCGGTGGCAACCTTCACGTTCTTGCCGTCTGCGCGCAGGGACATGGCTTTGGCAATGGCCTGCTGCTGATGACCGGGGGCCCAGGCTACGTAAATATCCCATTTGGATTCCTGGTTGAACTTGCCTTCCCGCTGGAGGCTGAGGATGATCCGGTCGATGCCCATGGCAAAGCCCGTGGCCGGTGCCGGAGCCCCGAAGTTCTCCATCATCTTGTCGTAGCGGCCGCCGCCGCAGATATTGAAACCGATATGGGGCGCATAAGCCTCAAACACCATGCCGGTATAGTAATCAAAGTCACGAATCAGGGACAGGTCAAAGGACAGGTAGTCCCCTACGCCGTAGGCGGAAGCCAGTTGGTAGATGGCTTTCAGGTTCCGCAGGGCTTCCTTGCTCTTTTCATTGGAAACCTGGCGTTCCAGCTGGTCCAAAAGGTCCACGCCGCCCTGGAGGTAGAGCAGCTCCCGGAACAGTTCCTTCACGGGCTTGCGGATGTAGGAATCCGCAGCTTCCTTCAGGCCCACGGCGTTGTGGCTCAGCACCATGTGCTTGACAAATTCGGCCCGGGTGCCGGTAAGCTCCGCTTCTTCCATGAGCCCTGCCAAAAAGCCGCTGTGGCCGACGCTCAGGAGAAAATCCGTCAGGCCGGCGGCCCTCAGGCTGCTGACGGCCAGGGCCAGGACTTCGGCGTCCGCCATGGGAGCCGCTGCCCCGATGAGCTCGATGCCTGCCTGGCTGAATTCGCATTGGCGGCCGGCCTGGGTCTGTTCGTGGCGGAACACGTTGGCAATGTAGAACAGCCGTTTGATGCCCTTGTCAGCCTTGAGCCGGGTGGCTACCATCCGGGCCAGCGGGGTGGTCATTTCCGTGCGCAGGATCATGGTGCGGCTTTCCCGGTCCATGAACTTCATGCTTTCTTCCGTAATGCCGGCGCCGCTTAGGGCAAAGGTGTCTGCGTATTCAAAGGTGGGGGTAATGGCTTCGTCATAGCCCCAGGACAGAAAATTGTCTGCAATCTGGTCCTCCATTTTCCGCTTCAGCCGGGCTTCTCCCGGCAGGATATCTTTGGTTCCATAGGGAATTCTCAAAATGTTGGTACTCATGCGTTTTCTTCTCCTTTGGTAATACGGGGAATGACGGTTTGGTAGCCGCCTGCCCCATAGTTTAAACAGCGATTAACCCGGGAAACGGTGGTGCTGCTGGCGCCCGTATCCTTGACAATCTTGGCATAATTTTCGCCGCGATGAAGACGCACCGCCACTTCCAGCCGCTGGCCCAGGGCCTTGAGCTCGTTGGGGGTGCAGATGTCTTCCAGGAAGGCCAGGCACATTTCCTTGTTCTCCAGGGTGAGGAACGCGTCAGCCAGCTGCAGAAGTTCTTTTTTGTTGTAACCTGCTTGAATAATCATGTTGGTACCCCTTTCTAGGTGTTTCCAGGTTTGGTTTATGAAATGGACCGAATGCCGATCTTGCTTTACCTCTTTACTGATTTAGTACTTTACTCCGATGAAGTAATAAAGTCAAGTATTTTTTCTAGTTTTTACCAAACTTTGACATTTTTCCACTTTGGAGGCTTTTTTTGCCAAAACACATTGACAAACTGTACATAACAGAGTATCATTTATCCACACGGATTCATCAAGAGTAACGGAGGGACTGGCCCGATGATGTTACGGCAACCATCACTTTGTGAACGGTGCTAAGTCCATCAGGTGCAGCCTGAAAGATGAAGATGATTAAGCCAAACGCATTCCTCTTCATATTGAGTGAAGAGGTTTTTTTATTGTATGGAGGTGGACATATTTTATGATAGAGCTGCAGCACATTGACAAGATCTATCACACGAGCTCCGGGGACCTGCACGCCCTGAAAGATATCAACTTGTCTATTAATGAAGGTGAAATTTTCGGCATCATCGGTTTGTCCGGGGCCGGCAAAAGCACCCTGGTCCGCTGCATCAACCGGCTGGAGGAACCCACCAGCGGCAAGGTGATTGTGGACGGCCAGGACATTACGGCCATGAGCCCGGTGGAACTGCGGAAAGCCCGGCAGAACATCGGCATGATTTTCCAGCATTTTAACCTGCTGAGCAGCCGGACCGTTTACGGCAACATTGCCTTCCCCCTGGAAATCCAAGGGCTGGACAAGGCTGCCATCAAAAAGAAGGTGGATCCCCTGCTGGAACTGGTGGGCCTCACCGACCGGGCGGACCATTATCCGTCCCAGCTGTCCGGCGGCCAGAAGCAGCGGGTAGGCATTGCCCGGGCCCTGTCTTCCGACCCTACGGTGCTGCTGTGCGATGAAGCCACCTCCGCCCTGGACCCCCAAACCACGGAATCCATTCTGGACCTGCTCCGGAACATCAACAAGCGGCTGCACATTACCATCGTGATGATTACCCACCAGATGAATGTGGTGAAGGAAATCTGCGACCGGGTTGCCGTTATTGAAAACGGGGAAATCATTGAAGAAGGCACCATGTTCGACCTGTTCACCAATCCCCAGAAGGCCACCACCAAGGAATTTGTGGCCAGCATCCAGCACAACGACCTGCCGGATTTCGTAAAACAGATGAACATCCAAAAGGTCTACCAGCCGGGAAACAAGGCGCTGGTCAGCTTGTCCTTTATTGGGGAAAGCGCCGGAGAACCGGTGATTTCCGTGCTGATCAAGCAGTTTGATATTGACGTGAACATCCTCACCGCCAACATTGAAAGCCTCCAGAACACCCCCTACGGGACGCTGCTGGTAGAGCTGGAAGGCGACGAGGTGCATATGAAGGAGGCCCTGGATTATCTCCAGGCCAAGCAGCAATTGAAGGTGGAGGTGATTGGCTATGTCTCCTAATATGATGAATCTGCTAATCAAGGCTCTGGGGGAAACCTGCTACATGGTGGTGGTTTCCGCCGCTCTGGCTACGTTGTTTGGGATTCCTTTGGGGGTTATCCTGACGGTGACCGGCAAGGGCCATATTATGGAAAACAAAGTGGTGAACCGGATTTTGGGCGCCATTGTCAACGCCACCCGTTCCACGCCTTTTATCATTTTGATGGTTGCCATTATTCCCCTGACCCGTATTATTGTCGGGTCTTCTATCGGGACCACCGCAGCCATTGTGCCCCTGACCATTTCCTGCACTCCGTTTATTTCCCGGATTATTGAGTCCTCCCTTTTGGAAGTGGACCACGGGGTTATTGAAGCAGCCCTGTCTGTAGGGGCCTCTCCCCTGCAAATCATCTGGAAGGTGCTGCTGCCGGAAGCCATGCACTCCATCGTGCTGGGGATTACCCTGGCCATCATCAGCCTGATCGGCAGCTCGGCTATGGCCGGCGCCCTGGGCGGCGGCGGTCTGGGGGACCTGGCCATCCGCTACGGGTATCAGCGGTTCCAGGCCGACACCATGCTGGCCACGGTTATCGTGCTGATTGCCCTGGTGCAGTTGGTGCAGTCCTGCGGCAACCGGTTCTCCAGCAAGCTGAACAAGAATAAAATTAAATAAGGATTGTAAGTAGGGATTTTTGGTGCACCAGCTGCGGCTGGTGCATTTTTTTGTGTTCCCCCTGCTCCCTTTTGGCAGCGATAAATCCCAGGAATTTTCTTGCAATTCTATGCTATAATAAAAATACACCTTATTCACATTTGAGGAGGCGAGACTTATGAAGAAATTCTTTTTGGTGCTGATGCTGCTGTGCTCGTTTGCAGTGCCGGGCTTTGCCAATTCCTTTGACCAGCAGCCCCAGCGCTTTGTCTGCGTGGATACGTCCCAAAAGGGCAGACGGTATGTGGACCTGGATTCGGTACAGGTGGTCCAGTACGCTCCCCCGGCCTACCAGCTTTCGGTGGTCACCTACACTTTGGACTATGTAAACCACAGCGGCTTCCAATACACCCAGCTGTACACCTACAATTACAAGGACCAGACCATGAAGCTGACCTTCAAGGCTGCCCTGCCCTGCGATGAGGAAGGCAAACTGTTAAACCAGGCCCCTGGCAAGGTGGACGGCACGGCCCTGGACATTCTGCCCTACAGTCAGGGCTACTACGTGGGAAACCTGATTTTCCACAAAGCCTACAATATGTATTTCAGCAAGAATTTCCCCGGAGCGTAAGGCCGGGACAAAGCGTTTTGCCAAATCTCTTGGTAAAACGCTTTTTTTCATGCTATACTAGGTTTTGACCATAATGAAAGGAGCGCAAACCCTTGGCGCTATTCCATAGAAAACGGCCTACCCGGCCCCAGCCCGTTGCTTTTGGGCAGGCCCGGCGGAAGCCTCCCAAGAAAAATCATTCCACCCTGTATTTTCTGCTGCTGACGGCCCTGGTGATTCTGGGGGTCATGGCCTACAACTACCGGGCGGACATCAAGATGCACATTATGCACTACAAGCCCCAGCCGGTGAAGACGGTAACCATTGCCAACACCAATCTGAACCTCCAGGAAATCAACACGCCGGAGCTGACCAGCTACGATGTGGACAAGATTCTCAGCTTCCACTACCGGGACGAGGTATTCTACCTGGCCCTGCGCAGCCAGGACGGGGAAAGCACCCATATTGACGCCTTTGACGTGAAAAACGGCAGCTTGTTCGCCCACCGTTCCTTCGGGGAAGACGGGGTGTTCACCATCCACGAAAAGATGATTCTCAGCGTCAACGTGGGCAGCAAAGGGGAAGTCTACTACGTGCGCAATGGCATCCATACCCTGAAGGACGGCAACGACATCATCAGCCTGAAGGGCAGCACCACTGCCACCCGGGTGGCCCTGCTCCCCGGAGACCAGCAGGCCTACCTGTACGGCAACGACAACTTTACCCTGGCGGATATCCATGACGGGTCCTTTGACAACAACCACCCGGCCTTCCTCCACAACCGGGCGAAGCCCTTTGCCGGGGGCCTGACCCTGGTGCGGATTGCCCCGGACGGCACGGTGTTTGGGGGCGGCCGGATCAAGACCAACGACTTTAATATCGTGGCCTCCTTCTCCCCCCAGGGCAAGCAGCTGCAAACCTACGGCAGCTACATCCAGACGGACAAGGATTCCATCTACAACCTGGTGGACCTGGCGGTACTGGACCATTACGTGGTGGTCATTGACGGCTTCACACTGAAGATTTGGAACCGTGACGGCCATTATTTGGGGGCGTTCAACAGTTCCAAGCTGCTGGATAACAACCTGAACTGCGCCAAGCTTACTGCCATGGACAGCAAAACCCTGGGTATCCTGGCCTACGTACGGAATCCCCAGACCAAGCTGATTGATATCAAGCTGTTTACTTTGCAGTTTCCCAATTGAAGAAGCGCTGAAAAGCGGTGTGAAAAAGCCTTGCGGACGCAAAAACGTCGGCAAGGCTTTTTGTGTGGGGACGGCTGGGTTGTGGGCTCTCGGGGTCTGCTTGGCTGTGAACCCCAGCCTTCACTCCCCACTCTCCTTTTTCCCAATAAAGGAATTTTCTCTCCTTTGTTGAATACCATAAGCATACGACTTTCGCTGGCTCCTCTGTTTTAGGCTGCTGGCGCTCTCTAGGCTACGCAAGTGCTCCCAAGTAAAGGAGGTTTTTCATGCGCAAATTTTTAGCGATTTTGTTCCTACTCTGTACCGTGAGTCTGGGGTTTGTTCCCCTGCCGGTTTGTTCTGCTGCCGGGGCTGCTGCGCCGGAATTGGTGCAGCTGACGGATATGTCTTTTCCTGAGTTTTTTCAGCTGCTAGAGGCTCACAGTGCGGCAAAGGGTACGGGGCTTACATTTGACAAACCGCCTGCTGAGCCCATTCCGGGGAAGCTGTACGACGCCTATGTTTTTGGGGCTGTGCGGAAGGGAGTTCCCGGCCAGCACGGGGTCTTCATCACAGCCTATGCCAACAAGGCCGGGTATGTTTCCAAGGTGGCCCTTGCGGTCCCTGTCAGCAATGGGGAAGCGCTTCAGGACGCCTACGCTGCGGAATATGCCCTATTGGGCGTAGTGGGTATCGAAGACACCAAGGCCAAGAGGCTCATGGGGTACCTGAAGGCCCGCCGGGTGCCCTTTGAGGTGGCGGTCTGGAACCATTGGGCGCAGCGCAACCTGGTCATTTCCCACGGTCCCGCGTCCATCTCGGACAAGGTATTTTATATTCGCCTGACGGCCTACGATAAAACTTTTCCGTCAGAAAACCGCTGACCACCAGTCTTCTTAACGCAAAAATGCCTTGTGAACGCAATTACCGCTCACAAGGCATTTTTTTCAGGCTGGCTATTTCCAGCCCACGCGGCCCCGCTCACCAGGAGGGGGGTCTTCTTGTTTTTTCAGGCACGATCGGTCAGTCATGACGCGGCGCTTTCGGAGTCAGGTTCCAGCAGACAATCTGCATAACGCAGACGACCACCGCAATGGCTCCCATGCCCAGCCAAAAAATCGGTTCAATATGCAGCATGGCGCTCCCCTCCCTTCTTCCAGGCTGTCTATAGGCTAAGCACTACAGCAGGGTGCCGTAATGCCGGATATACGCTTTCTTTACGCTGGTGGCCAGCAGCATATAGGCAATGACCACCAGGGCCAGGAAGTAGAAGTACTTTCCCGGCAGGGGCACGAAACCCAGGTCCCGGGCGATTCCCGTAAAGGGCAGAGCCGTCAGCACGGCAATGTCGGCGCAGGTGAGCGTGGTCAGGGTAGCCGACGCATGACTTTGCAGGAAGGGAATCTTGGGGGTGCGGATCATGTGGATAACCAGGGTCTGGGTCCACATGGATTCCACAAACCAGCCGGCCTGGAACATGGCTTCGTAGGCGTCCCGGACGGTGAGGCCGGCCATGGGGCCGGAGGTAAGCATCGCCGTAGTGGGAATCTGGTTGTAGGTCAGGCCGCCGGACACAAACTGGGGACAAATCACAAAGTACAGCACCAGATAGGTAATCCAGTCGAACACCGAACTGGTGGGCCCCATCCAGATCATGAAGCTGCCAATGGTGGAAGCGTCCCAGTTCCGGGGCACCTTGAGGAATTCCTCGTCCACGTTGTCCCAGGGAATGGCGATGCAGGAGATTTCGTACACCAGGTTCAAGATGATTAATTGCAGACTCATCATGGGCAGGAAGGGCAAAAGGGCACTGGCTGCCAGGACGGAGAACATGTTCCCGAAGTTGGAGGAGGCGGTCATCTTGATGTACTTGATCATGTTGGCGTAGGTCTTCCGGCCTTCCACAATCCCCTGCTCCAGCACCATAAGGCTCTTTTCCAGCAGGATGATGTCGGCGGATTCCTTGGCAATATCCACGGCGCTGTCCACGGAAATGCCAATATCGGCAATCTTCAGAGCCGGGGCGTCGTTGATGCCGTCCCCCATAAAGCCCACGGTATGACCGGCGGCCTGGAGGGCTTCCACTACCCGGGCTTTCTGGTCCGGGGACAGTTTGGCAAAGACGGTGGTGGTTTCGGCTTCCTTCTGGAGGGTGGCGTCGTCCATGTGTTCCAGGTCACTGCCCAGGAGGATGTGGTCCACCGGCAGGCCCACCTGGCGGCAGATGCACCGGGTGGTCTTTTCGTTATCCCCGGTGAGCACCTTGGTGGAAACCCCGTGGTCCTTCAGGGCCTTGATGGCGGCCATGGCGGTATCCTTAGGCGGATCCAGGAAGGCCAGGTAGCCCATGAAGATCATGTCCGTTTCGTCCTTGGCCCCAAAGGCGCCTACCGGAGAGGGGTCGTTCTTCCGGGCCAGGCCGATAACCCGCATGCCTTCGTCGTTGAGCCGGTCAGCCACGGCCAGGATGGTTTTGCGCAATTCGTCGGTCATGGGCACGTCTTCCGCGCCCTGCTCGGTATATTTGCAGATGGAAAGCATTTCTTCCACGGCCCCTTTGGTAATCATCCGGGTGCTGTGGTCGTGGCCCATTACCAGCACCGACAGGCGCCGGCGGGAGAAGTCAAAGGGAATCTCGTCCACCTTGGTGTAGGTTTCGGACAGGTCCTGGAGCTTGGGGTCTTCGGTTTCTTCCCGCTCCGTCCGGGCGATGATGGCCCGGTCCATAAAGTTCTTGTAGCCGGTCTGGAAGTAGCTGTTCAGGTACGCATAACGCAGCACCCGCTGGCTGGGCTTGCCAAAGGCATCCAGGTGGTATTCCAGGGCTACCCGGTCCTGGGTCAGGGTCCCTGTCTTATCCGTACACAGCACGTCCATGGCTCCAAAGCTCTGGATGGAGTTCAGGCTTTTCACCACGGTCTTTTTCTCGCTCATGGAAACGGCGCCCTTGGCCAGGCAGGTGGTAACAATCATGGGCAGCATTTCCGGGGTCAGGCCCACGGCTACGGAAATCCCAAACAGGAAGGCGTTGAGCCAGTCCCCTTTGGTCAGGCCGTTGACTACAAAGACGATGGGCACCATGGCCATCATAAAGCGGATCAGAATCCAGGATACGGCGTTGACGCCCTTGGTAAAGTTGGTTTCCGGAGCTTCCTGGGCCATGGAGCTGGCCAGACTGCCAAACAGGGTGTGGTCCCCGCTGCGGAGCACCAGGCCGGTGGCAGAACCGCTGATGACGTTGGTGCCCATAAAGGCTAGGTTGCTGAGCTCGGTCACGGCTTTGTCAGAAGTGGCAGCCACTGCCGGCACCTTTTCCTGGGGCGCGCTTTCCCCGGTAAGGGAGGCCTGGCTGACGAACAGGTCCTTGGCTTCCAAAATTCTCAGGTCCGCAGGAACCATGTCCCCGGCGGACAGGAATACCAGGTCCCCTACCACCACGTCTTCCAGGGGGATTTCCGTCTGGCCCTCCGGCTGGCGGATGACCGTGCAGGTGGTGGTAATCAGTTCCAGGAGCTTGGCGGCGGCGTCCCCGCTGCGGGTTTCCTGGATAAAGCGCAGGGACCCGGACAGGAGCACCAGCACGGTAATGATGATAACGGTGGCCGGGTTGTAGTCGTCCAGCCGGTTCTGCATGAGAGGCAGTATAATATCGGTGACCGCCGATACCCCGGCCAGCACAAACAGGATTACCGTAAAGGGGTTGATAAAGGCTTCGGCCAGGCGCACCCCCACGGACTTTTTCTTTTCCTGGGTAACCTTGTTTTCTCCATAGGTTTCCCGGTTCTTTTCCACCTGGTCGGCGGTGAGGCCCTGGGCTGAGCTTCCCAACTGCTGGAGCAGGGCTTCTGCGGTCAGGGCTGCTTCCTTTTGCAGGGCAGCCTGGGTAGCAGCAGCGGCTGCCTGATTTTTCTTTTCCATAGTGTTCTTGTTCATGGTGCACCTCCTTGTCAATACAATAAAAAAGCCGTCCGGGAAAACCCGAACGGCGAAAACACAGAAAAACGATTTAACTCTGCCGCCGTACGAGCTTTAACTCTGCAGGGCGGTGTAACTGCATTATGCTGCACCTTCGATTTGATGCAGCCTGTTCAGACCTACGCGGGATGTCTCCATCCTGTTGCGGCAGCAGCCCATATCCCTGTAGTAGCCTTACCTACCGGAGCTATTCAATTGCATACTTAGTATAGTCATTTTGGCGTGGACTGTCAAATGGTTTTATTTTATGGTGGAATCGGTGTTTAATACCAGGTTTTGCTTGGGAATTTCCCGGAAAAACGCCCGAATCCAGGCTACAGCAAGAATAAAGGACAGCACGTCCGATATAGCCTGACACCATACCAGTCCACCCAGGCCGAACAGCCGGGGCAGCACCAAAAGGGGTGGAATCAGGAAGACCCCGCTGCGGCCGGCCGCCACCATCATGGCGCCCAGGGTATGCCTGGTGGTCTGGAGGGTCATATTGGTCATGACCACCAGGGCCGACAGGGGGAAGGTCAGGCACTGGGCCCGCAGGGCCCAAATACCGGTGGTGATTACCGCTGGGTCATCCCGGAACAGCACCATGATTTCCCGGGCAAAGATGGCCCCTACAATGGAAACCACAATGCCAAAACAGGTGGTGAACTCCAGGGCAAAGGTAAAGCCCTTCCGCAGCCGGGCAAATTTCCGAGCCCCATAGCTGAAGCCGCACACGGGCTGGAAGCCCTGGCCAAAGCCGATGATCACGGCGGCAGCAAAGAAGTTCAGCCGGGTCACAATGGACATGGCGGCAATGGCGGCGTCCCCAAAGGCGCCGGCGGCCACGTTCAGGAAAATGGTGGCAGCGCTGGTGGTACCCTGCCGCACCAGGGAAGGTGCGCCCCCGGCGGCGATTTCCTGGAAAAGCCGCCGAGAAGGATGGATATCCTTCAGCCGGATGGGAATGTTGCCCCCGGTCCGGGTCATCTTAAACAGGATGCAGAAGCTGACAAACTGGCTGAGGATGGTGGCGTAGGCCGCCCCGGCCACCCCCAGGTGGAATTTGAAGATAAAGATTGGGTCCAGGAACACGTTCAGAAAGCCCCCGGCGGTAATGCCTACCATGGCAAAGGCAGCGCTGCCCTGGAACCGCAGGTGGTTGTTCATCACCAGGGAGCACATCATTATGGGCGCCCCCCACAGGATAACGCTGAGGTACGCAATGGCGTAGGGCAAAATGGTGGGTGTGGAGCCGATGGCCGTGGCAATCTGGGACACAAACAGATTCCCCACAAGGGCCACCAGGCAGCCGCAGATAAAGGCATAAAAAAAGCTGGTAGAAGCCATCACATGGGCCTTTTCCCGCTCCTTGGCCCCCAGCAGCCGGGAAATGGAGTTGCCGGAACCGATGCCGAAGAAGAAGGCAATGGCCTGGATAATGGCCATGCTGGCAAAGGTAACCCCTACCGCTGCGGTGGAACTGGTATCAATCTTACTGACAAAGTACGTATCAGCCGTATTGTAAAAGCTGGTACAAAGCATACTGACGATGGAAGGAAGGGCCAGGGAAGCAATGAGCTTGCGTACCGGCGTTTCCAGCATCTTGTGGAGTTTCGCATTCTCTTTTTCTTTACGCGTTGAACTGTCCGTAGAAATCCCGCCTCACATATATATTGTATAAAAAATCACATTTTTGCTTTCTTATTATAGCATGGATACATAGCAGTTTACTATAAATATAGAGGCAGTTAATATTATTTTTTCTCTACGGAAAACTGTTGTCAGATTCTTCCGAGTCCTCTTGGAAAAGTGTCAAAGTCTTTACAAAGCATCGGTCCGGGCGTATACTCATTAAAGGCTGCGGATTGTCCTGCCGCAGGAAGTGCTTCCTGCAAAAGGTATCCCCTGGCCGCCCAAGCCCTGCTCTCACATCAAAAGTTTCTTGCGATGGAAGATGCCACGTTTTTCGCATAGTCTTTTTGCGCCGCATCTGTCCCAGGTGCGGCTTTTTTTATGATACAAGGAGGTTCCCATGGAAACCCGTGTGGCCATTATCGGCATTATTGTAGAAAATCCGGATTCCATCCAGGCGCTGAACCAACTGCTCCATCAGTTCAGCCCCTATATTATCGGCCGGATGGGCATTCCCTACCACGCCCGGAACATGAACATCATCAGCGTAGTGGTGGACGCGCCCCAGGACGCAATCAGCACCCTGTCCGGCCGGATTGGCAAACTAGACGGAGTATCCGCTAAAACCGCCTATGCCAAGGCGGAAAAGAAATGAAGAAGGCAATTTCCTACCTGCTGCCTTTTTTGGTGGTACTGGCCCTGTGGCAGCTGGTGACCCAGCTGGGTCTGTGGAGCAGCTACATTCTCCCCTCTCCGGAGCGGGTATGCGCCACGGCCCAGAAACTGCTCCAATCCGGGGAGCTGGCAAAGCATACGGCCATCAGCCTGCGCCGAATTCTTTTGGGCTTTGTCTGCGCCTTTGGGCTGTCCTGCCTGTTTAGTGCGGTAGGGCTGCTTTTCCCCCGGCTCCGGGCGGCCTACAGCGGGCTTTTGGAAGTGTTTCGCCATGTACCCCCTCTATCCCTGATTCCGCTCCTGATTCTCTGGTTTGGCATCGGGGAGGTGCCCAAGGCCATCGTCATTATCCTGGCGTCTTTTTTCCCCATCTATCTGAATATGGATGACGGGTTCCGGCGCTGCGACCCCAAGCTGTTAGAGGTAGGCCGGATTTTGGGCATGAACCGCTGGACCCAGCTGCGGAAAATCCGTCTGCCGGCTGCTCTGCCGGGGATTCTCACAGGCATGAAAGTGGGCATGGGTTACAGTCTCCGGGCCATTATCGGGGCGGAAATGATTGCCGCCGACAGCGGGCTGGGGTATCTGATTCTGGACGCCCAAGCCATGAGCCGCAGCGACAAGGTCATTATCGGCATTCTCACCATTGGAGCCCTGGGGCTGGTGCTGGACGGGGCCTTTACCCTGCTGACCTGGCTCTGCCTGCCCTGGGAAAGGAGGCGCCTATGAAACCGCTGGTCATTAAAAATTTGACCAAAGCCTTTGGGTCCAAGACGGTCCTAAGGGACCTGACGCTGACCCTTGACCCCAGCGCCTGTACGGTGCTTTTGGGGAAAAGCGGCTGCGGGAAGACCACCTTTCTGCGGCTCCTGGCAGGGTTGGAGCGCCCCACCTCCGGCCAAATTACCCTGCCGGAAGGGCTGAAGCTGGGCATGATGTTCCAGGAGGCCCGGCTGATGCCCTGGCTCACCTGCCGGGAAAACATCGCCCTGGGGCTCCCAAAAGGGGAAAAGCCCGGCCAGGTGGACCAGCTGCTGAAGCTGACGGGGCTCATGGAAGCCGCTAAGCTCTACCCCAGCGAATTATCCGGGGGCATGCAGCAGCGCACGGCCCTGGCCCGGACCCTGGCCCTACAGGCCGACCTGATTCTCATGGACGAGCCCTTTGCCGCCCTGGACTATTTCACCCGGGGCCAGCTCCAGCTGGAGCTCCTGCGGATGCAGCGGCAGCTGGGGATCGGCTACGTGCTGGTCACCCACAACGTGGACGAGGCCCTGCTCTTGGGGGACCGGATCCTGGTGCTCCAGGACGGGTGCCTGGCCCACGAAGAAACCTTCCCCCGGCAGGAAGCCCCCCGGGACCTGCTCTCGCCTGCTTTTATTGAGGCCAAACGCAGCATTTTGGCTGCTTTCGCATAAATTTCTACTTTAGAAAGGATTTGATTCACTTGAAGAAACTCCATTCCCTGTTTCTCGCCGTTTGCTGTCTGGCTGCGGCAGCACTTCTGGGCGGCTGCGGCAGCAGCACCACCAGCCAAAAGCCCTCAGCCCCCTCTGTGGACAAAGTCAGCATTACCTATGTACAGGCTCCCCTGAACGTGCCTTCCATTGTGGAAAAGGCCCAGCAGAGCTTTGAAAAGAAATTCAAGGAAAAAGGCATCACCGCCTCCTACTCCACCATTACTTCCGGGGCTGACCAAACTGCTGCCCTGGCTTCCGGGGACATTCAGTTCCTGAACTGTGTAGGCGGCTCCTCCGTCCTGCTGTCCGCTGCCAATGGCAACGACATCAAGATTATCAGCCTATACTCCCAGGCTCCCAAAGCCTTCAAGCTGTTCAGCAAGGACGGCTCCATCAAGACCGCTGCTGACCTGAAAGGCAAAACCATTGCCGGACCTAAGGGCACCATCCTTCACGAACTGCTGGCAGCCTACCTGCAAAAGGCCGGGCTCACCATGAATGATGTGAAATTCGTTTCCATGGGCCTGCCCGCTGCCCACTCCGCCCTGGAAAACGGCAGCGCTGACTGCGCCCTGCTGGCTGGCCCTCTGGCCTACAACGCCGAAAAAGAAGGCCTGAACGTGGTTACCACCGGCGACGGTCTGGTTTCCGGCCTGACCGTTACTGCCGTCAGCGGCAAGTTCTACAAGGACCACAAGGACCTGGTAGACACCTTCCTGGCCGTCCAGAAAGAAACCCTGGACTTCATGAAGAAGAACCCTGACGAAGCCCTGTCCCTGACAGCCAAAGCCACGGACCTGAGCCCCGAAGCCGTCAAGGAAATGTTCCCTCTGTATGACTTCAGCATGACCATCACTCCTGAAGCCAAGGAATCCCTGAAAAAGACCCAGGACTTCCTGGTACAATCCGGCATGATGGAGAAGAAAGTCGATGTGGACGCGCTGTTCGTGCAGTAAGCGTTTAAAATAAAAATAAGGAATGGAAAACAATTGTTTTCCATTCCTTATTTTTTTGCATTTTTAGCGATTTTACTCAGCGCGGTTCAACCAGCAATTTGATTGCCGTTCTTTCTTCCCCATCAATATTAATGTCGATGAAAGCGGGAACACACACCAGGTCCATGCCGTGGGGAGCCACAAAGCCACGGGCAATGGCCACTGCTTTAACAGCTTGGTTCAGGGCACCAGCACCGATGGCTTGGATTTCTGCTTTGCCATTTTCCCGCAGAACTCCGGCCAATGCGCCAGCTACAGAATTCGGATTTGATTTTGTAGAAACTTTTAGTACATCCATGTTGTGTATCCCCCTCGTTTTTTCAATAATGAACAATAAATTTAAAAATAAATTTATTGTTATTATAACACATTTTCCCAAAAAGCATTACATTATCTTTTATTTTGGCTATAGAAATTTCGTATTCCTTTAACAATGTTCCCCTTTTATCAGATATAACAGCAGGGCGGACAGGGATTTTGCGTCAAAAAGCTCTTCTTTCAGGACCATTTCCCGAACTTGGTCCGGGGTAAAGGTTTCCACATCCAGAAATTCGTCAGGATCCGGGTGCTGAGCCCCTTCATGCAGTCCTTTTGCTACGTACAAATGTATTACCTCATCGGTAAAGCCAGGTGTAGTGACAATAGAAGTCAGGTAAGTCCACTCGTCTGCGGTCAAACCTGTTTCTTCAGACAGTTCCCGCTTGGCACAGTCGATGATATTCTCGCAGTTTTCCAATTTTCCTGCGGGAATTTCGTACAAAACGGAGTGCACAGGGTATCTATACTGTTTCACTAAGGTAATCCGTCCGTCGGTATGCACGGGAAGTATACCTACTGCTCCAGGGTGCTTGATGGTCTCCCGGGTGGTAATCCGTCCGCTGGGCAGTTTGACCCGGTCAATATCCACGTGCAGCAGGCGTCCGTCAAACCCGCGCTCACTGGACAGCTTTTCTTCGTCCAGGCGCTGATCATGCATGATTTTCATTTTTTCTTCGGCTCCTTATTCTGTTTTTTCACGGCAGCCGCCATAGCAAGCAGCTCCCGGGCGTTTTCCCGGGCCGACTGGGATTGGTTGGTGCCGCCGGTCATTCTCATGATTTCCTGAATCCGGCCTTCCTGGTCCAGGGCTTCCACCTGGCTGGTGGTGCTGCTGCCGGCGGTGGATTTGTGAATATACAGGTGGTGGTCCGCAAAGCAGGCAATCTGGGCCAGGTGGGTAATGCACAGCACCTGGCGCTCGCCGGCAATCAGGGCCATCTTTTCGGCCATTTTCTGGGCGGTCACCCCGCCCACCCCGGTATCAATTTCGTCAAAGATCATGGTGGGAACCCCAAAATTCCGCAGCATGACGGTCTTCAGCGCCAAAGCAAACCGGGACAATTCGCCGCCGGAAGCAATCCGGGCCAGGGGCTTTACAGGCATCCCAGCATTGGCCGAGAACAGGAAAACGGCTTCGTCCTGGCCTTTCAGGCCGCAGTGGGACAGTTTGGTAAAGCCGATTTCCACCCGCCCCTGGGGCATGGCCAAATCGTGGATATGGGGCAGCAGGGCCTTGCACAGGGACTCCCCTGCCTTTTTCCGTTCCACCGTCAGGGCCTCCGCCTTCCGCTCCAGTTCCTGGCGCAGGGCATCGGCCTTTTTCCGGCAGTTCCGGATGGTGGATTCCAGGGAAAGGAGGCCCTGGTATTCGGTCTGGGCGGCTTCCTGGTAGGCCAGTACCTTTTCCAGGGAGCCCCCATATTTTTGTTTCAGGCGGTACAGCAGGTCCAGCCGTTCCTGGGCCTGGGCCAGCTGCTCCCGGTCCTCCGGGTCGCTGCTGAGCAGGTCCCCCAGGGACTGGCGCACGTCCTCCAGCACCTGCCAGGAGGAATCCATGGCCTCCCGGTAACGGCTGAGCTCCGGGGCGTATTCCAGCACCCGATCCAGGGAGCCCAGGGCAGCGTTCAGGCTGTCCAGGACGCTGCTGCTTTCTTCTTCCGAGCCGTTCAGGTAGTGATAGGCTTCCCCCACTGCTTCCAGGATTTTTTCCTGGTTCAGCAGCTTCTTCACCTGGGTCCGGAGGGTTTCGTCCTCGCCCAGCTGGATATGGGCGTCCTCAATTTCCTTGATTTCCCCCTCCAGCCGTTCCAGGTCCTCGGTCTGCCGGGAATCCTTCTTCAGCCAGCGCTGGAGCTCCTGGTCAGCCTGCTGCCACTGGCGGTAGCTGTCCTGGTAGTCCTTCAGCAGGGGCCCAATGCCCGGGTCGTAGCTGTCCAAGATGTTTAGGGCAGCGCCCGCAGCCAAAAGGGTCTGGTTTTCGTGCTGGCCATGGATATCCGCCAGCTGGGAAGCCAGCCGGGACAGTACGTGGACGGGCACCTGGCGTTCGTTGACAAAGGCCTGGCTCTTGCCCTGGGCCGTGACTTTCCGGCGCAGGAACAGCATGCCGTCCTCGGCGTCCATGTCCAGTTCTTTCAAAATAGCCTGCACCCCGGGCTGATCTTCAATATCGAAAACGGCCTGGATCCAGTAGGCATCGTCCCCCTGGCGCAAATAATCCACGGAAGCCCGGCTGCCCAGCACAATGCTGAAGGCATCAATGAGAATGGATTTGCCGGCACCGGTTTCCCCGGTAAACACATTGAAGCCCGGGGTGAAATCCACCCGCAGGTGGTCAATCAGGGCAAAATTATGTACTTCCAGTGAGGTCAGCATGGTATCAGACCTTTTTCAGCATCAGCCGTCTTTTCACGGCTTCCACATTTTCTTTGCCGTCCACAATCAAAAGGACGGTATCGTCCCCGCCTACGGTACCCAGCAGGTCCCCCCAGTTCAGGTGGTCCAGGGAATAGGCTACGGCCTGGGCCGTACCGGGCTGGGTGTGGATCACAATCAGGTTTTCCGAGGAGTTGATGGTGAGGATGTAGCGCCGGAGGGTATCCTCCAGCCGTTCCCGGGTCAGAATCTCGCCGTTGTCCGTGGGGAACCCGTACTTGTAGCGGCCATTGTCATCTGGGACCTTGATGAGCATCATGTCCTTGATGTCCCGGGACACGGTGGCCTGGGTCACGTTAAAGCCGGCGTCCCGCAGAGCCTCGGCCAGGTCCGTTTGGGTTTCAATATGCTGGGTAGCGATAATGTTTTTAATGGCTTCTTGTCTTGATAGTTTCATGGTCTGGAAACCTCCTACTTGATGGTTTGTCCCTCGTTCTTCAGCATCCGTTCCTGCCAGGTTTCGTAGTAGGACAAGGGGCTGGTCCGGATAAAACGGGCATCAAAGGGACATTTTTCAATGACAGCCTTCTGGTTGGGCTCCAGGTGGCTGACCGTCATGCCGTCTGCGGAAATCAAGATGGTTTCGTAGGGCGGCCGGGGTTCAATTTCAATGGGATCCTTGATGGGAATCACCAGGGGTCTGGCATGGAGGGCGTGAGGGCAGATGGGTGTCAAAATGGCTACCTTCAGGCTGGGATGGACCACCGGGCCCCCTGCGGACAGGGAATAGGCCGTGGAGCCAGTAGCGGTGGCCACGATTAGGCCGTCGGAAGGCGCATTGGCGGTAGGTTCTCCGCCGATTTTTACCCCCAGCCGGGTGAGCCGGGAACGGTCGGCGCTTTCCAGCACCATATCGTTCAGGCAGTGGGCCTTGGTCACCAGGTGCTTGCCTTCCCACACGGTGACCTGGAGCATGGAGCGCTTTTCAATGGTATAGCGCCGGTCCCGCACCTTCAAAAGGCAAGGGTACAGGTCCGCCAGCTCCCCTTCGGTCAAAAAGCCCAGTTTTCCCAGATTAATGCCCAAAAGGGGAATATTGAGCGGCGTCACGTGCCGGGCGGCCCGAAGAATGGTTCCATCGCCGCCCAGGGTCAGGGCCACGTCCAGCTTGCTTAGGCTGGCCGGGTCGTCCTGGTCATAGCCGGGCACCCCGAAGGAGTCCGCAATTTCCTGGGGAAAAATCACCTGAATCTGGTTTTTCCGGCAGAACTCCACCAATTTGGGCAATATATCCCGTACTTTTTCTTTGGGTAAATTGGGAAAAACACCAATCTGCATCTCGTCCATAGTTTTACCCCCTCATTTTTCCAGGGTGTCATGGGACGCTGCAACCACGGCCTGAATCCGGTCTTCCGTAACAGCATCTTCCCCCTGTTTTCCTGCATATAATAGATATTCTATATTGCCTTCCGGTCCCCGGATGGGTGAAAAATCCAGGCCCAAAGGCACAAACCCGATTTCCCGGGCGGTGGCCAGCACCTTTTCGATGACCTCCAAGTGGACGGCCCGGTCCCGGACCACCCCTTTCTTGCCCACCTTCTCCCGGCCAGCTTCAAACTGGGGTTTGATCAGGGCAATGAGAAAGCCATCGTCTTTTAAAATTTTATAGGCACTGGGCAGTACCTTGTCCAGGGAGATAAAGGCCACATCTATGGTAATGCCGTCCACCTTTTCTCCCAGGGAATCTTCTTCCAAAAAGCGGACATTGGTCCGTTCCAGATTGACCACCCGGGGGTCCTGGCGCAGTTTCCAGGCCAATTGGCCGTAGCCCACGTCAATGGCAAATACCTTCCGGGCGCCGTTTTGCAGGGCGCAGTCTGTAAACCCCCCAGTGGAAGCTCCCAGGTCTGCGATAACCTTGTCCGTCAAATCGATGGGAAATACTTCCAGGGACTTGGCCAGCTTGTAGCCGCCCCGGCTTACATAGGGCATTTTCTTGCCCAAAAGGGTAATCTTCACATCTGGCTTTACCATGGTTCCCGGCTTGTCCACCTTTTGGTCGTCGACCAGGACCTCGCCGGCCATGATTACGGCCTGGGCCTTGCTGCGGGTTTCAAAATACCCTTCCCGGGTCAAAAATACATCCAGTCGTTCTTTACTCATTGCTTCTCTTTCTCTTTTCTCAGATTTGCCCAGGCTTCTGTCAGGGTTTGGGTAACGCCTTGAACATCCAGGCCCAAATCCCGGAGCAGCAGGTCCCGTTTGCCATGGGTGACAAAAACGTCGGGAATCCCCAGGTTCAGCACCTGGCAGCGCTTCAGCAGCTGCTGCCGGTTCAGCAGGTCCAGGACTCCGGCGCCAAAGCCGCCCCGGAGGGCATTTTCTTCCAGGGTAACCAGAAGGGGTACCCGCTGGGCTGCTTTCACCAGTGCTTCCTGGTCCAGGGGCTTCACAAACCGGGCGTTCACCACCCCGGCGGAAATGCCCTGCTTGGCCAGTTCTGCTGCGGCCTCCCGGGCAGTTTCCACCATGGTGCCCACGGCCCAGATATCCAGATCCGTACCTTCTGCCAGCCGCTCACTTTTGCCAAGGGGCAGGGTGTGCAGGGGTTCCGAAATATCCACCCCCAGCCCGGCGCCCCTGGGATACCGGAGCATCACCGGGGTTTTCATGGCCGCGGCGGTTTTCACCATATGCCGCAGTTCGTTTTCGTCCTTGGGTACCATCACCGTAAAGTTGGGCAGCAGGGACACAAAGGAAAGGTCGTAGTTGCCGTGGTGGGTGGCGCCGTCGTCCCCTACCAGTCCCGCCCGGTCCAGGCATAGGATAAAGGGCAGGTTCTGCATGGCCACATCGTGGAGCAGCTGGTCAAAGGCCCGCTGGGCAAAGGTGGAGTACAGAGCGGTTACCGGGTGGTAGCCATTGGCCGCCAGCCCTGCTGCCATGGTGACGGCGTGCTGCTCGGCAATGCCCACGTCAAAGAACCGGTCCGGGTAGTACTTGCCAAACACGTCCAGGCCCGTGCCTTCCGGCATGGCCGCCGTAATGGCCACCAGCTTCTTGTCCTTTTCCCCCAGCTCCACCAGGGTGTTGCTGAAGGCTTTGGTATAGGTAATGGGGGTGCCCGCCTTGGCGATTTTCTTGCCGGTGGCAATGTCAAAGGGGCCGGTGCCGTGGAACCGGTTGGGTTCCTGCTCCGCCGGTTTGTACCCTTTTCCTTTGGTGGTAATTACATGGATGAGCACCGGTTCATCCAGATTTTTGGCTTTTTCAAGGGTTTCTGTCAGGGCTGCCAGGTCGTGGCCGTCCACCGGACCCAGGTACTTGAAGCCCAGGTCCTCAAACAGCATACCGGGCACAAAAAAGTATTTGAAACTGTCCTTCAGCCGGGCTGCCAGCCGGGCCACCGAATCCCCGATGGAGGGTATGCTTTTCAGCACCCCTTCGATGTCTTCTTTCACTCGGGAATATTTGGGGTCCGTGCGCAGCTCGATAAGATAGGTGGACAGCGCCCCTACGTTTTTGGAAATGGACATTTCGTTGTCATTTAAGATGACAATCAGCTTTTTGTGCATATCCCCTACATTGTTCAGCCCTTCCATGGCTTCGCCGCCGGTAAGGGCGCCGTCGCCAATGACGGCAATCACGTTGTAGTCGTCCCCTGCCAGATCCCTGGCACAGGCAATCCCCAGAGCCGCCGAAATGGAGGTGCTGGAGTGGCCGGTGCCAAAGCAGTCATATTCGCTCTCCGTGCGCTTGGGAAAGCCGCAGAGGCCCCCGTACTGGCGCAGGGTGGAAAACGCGTCCTGACGCCCGGTGAGAATCTTGTGGACGTAGGATTGGTGGCCTACGTCCCAGACAAGCTTGTCCCGGGGCATGGAAAACACCCGGTGCAGGGCTACGGTAAGCTCCACCACCCCCAGGTTGGGGGCCAGATGGCCGCCGTTTTTGGAGGTCACCTGGATCAGCAGGTCACGGATTTCCTGGCACAGCTGGGGTAGTTTGTTCACAGGTACTTTTTTTAGGTCTGACGGTGTGTGAATGGTTTCTAGTAAGCTCATTAACACCTGTCCTCTCTCACTTACTTCTTGCGATTGTATAGATACCGGGTGATTTCTAACAGTACTTCGGCCTTTTCCCCGTAGGGAGCCAGTACTGCTTCGGCTTCGCGCAGGGTTTCTGCAGCCATTTCCCGGGCTTTTTCTAAGGAATACAAGGATACGTAGGTGGATTTATGCAGCTTCTCATCGGAGCCCTTGGGCTTGCCCATAACGGCTGCGTCCCCTACCACATCCAGGATATCGTCGGTAATCTGGAAGGCCAGGCCAAAGAGTTTGGCAAAATGGGTCAGGTCTTCCAGGGTCTTGGCATCAGCTCCGGCCAGCAGGGCCCCGCCCCGGACCGCTGCCACAAACAGGGCACCGGTTTTGGCTTCATGGAGCTGTTTCATTTCGGCGGCGGACAGGTGCTTGTCTTCGGAGGTAATATCCAAAGCTTGCCCCCCTACCATGCCTACAGGGCCAGCGCAGTGGGCCACCAGCCGGACAACTTTCAAAAGGACCGCAGGGTCTACGCCTGGCTGTTCCAGCATGACTTCAAAGGCCTGGGTCAAAAGGCCGTCCCCGGCCAGCAGCGCCATGGCGTCCCCGTACACCTTGTGGTTGGTGAGCCGGCCCCGGCGGTAGTCGTCGTTGTCCATGGAGGGCAGGTCATCGTGGATCAGGGAATAGGTATGAATCATTTCCAGGGCGGAGGCCACCGGCAAAAACTTGGTGCCGTCGGCGCCTGCTGCATCGGCCGCTGCCATCATCAAAATAGGCCGCAGCCGCTTGCCGCCTGCTTCCACGGAATATTCCATGGCTTCATCTACCGGGGAGATGCTCCCCTGGCCCAGACGCTGGTGCAGGTAGTCCCCTACCAGTTTGCCCCGCTCTGCCAAATAACTTTTCAGTTCCATTATTCTTTCTCCTCCGGGAAAAGGGCTAAGGAAAAGTCGTCCTTGCCGTCTTCCACGATTTTCTTCACATCCTGCTGGGCCTGCTGCAGCTGGCCTGCACACTGCTTGCTGAGCCCCATGCCTTCCTTGAACAGGGCCAGGGTTTCTTCCAGGGGCAGTTCGCCGCTTTCCAGTTGTTCTACAATGGTTTCCAGCCGTTTCAGTCCCTCTTCAAAGGACGGGGTTTCTGCTTTTTTTCTCACCATGGTTTATTGTCCTTCCTTTTTCTCCTGTATCTCCTGAGCCGTGGATACCACGGTACCATCTGCCACATGGGTAACCAGCCGGCTGCCCGGCTCTACCTGGGAGATGGACCGGATAACCTGGCCCTTGTCAGTTTCAGTTAACGAGTAGCCCCGCTGGAGCACCGCATAAGGGCTCAGGGCTTCCAGCTTGGAACTTACCACTTCCCACCGGTGCTGCCGGATTTCCAGGGCTTGTTTGGCCGAAGCCTGGAGCCGCTGGAGCAGCATATCAAGCTGCTGGCTCTGGTCTTCCCACAGCCGCTCCGGTTCCCGCAAGGTCCAGGAGCTTTGCAGCCGTTCCAGCTGCCGGCTTTTGTTTTCCCACAGCCGTTCCGGCCGGGTAAACACCCAGGAAGCAGCGGCCCGTTCCAGCCGCTCCTGCTGGTCTTTCAGCAGTCCCTCCGGATGGCGCAGCACCCGGGACTGGGCAGCCCGCAGAAATCTGTTTTCCCACTGGTCCAGGGCACTGGTGACCTGGCGTTCCAGACGTCTGGTCAGGTTCTGGAGCTTTTCCCGGTCCCCGGTGCGTTCCGGCACCGCCAGCTCTGCTGCTGCAGACGGGGTGGGCGCCCTAAGGTCCGCGGCAAAGTCACTGAGGGTAAAGTCAATTTCGTGGCCCACTGCGGAAACCACAGGAATCTGGGAGGCCGCAATGGCCCGGACCACCCGCTCGTCGTTAAAGGCCCACAGGTCTTCCATGGACCCGCCGCCCCGGCCCACAATCAATACGTCGGCCAGTTTGTGCCGGTTCATGAAGCGGATGCCCCGGACAATTTCTTCGGGGGCTTCCGTACCCTGGACCTTTACCGGGTAAAGCCGGATTTTGACCCCCGGGTCCCGGCGGCCGGCTACGTTGATAATATCCCGGACCGCTGCTCCAGCAGAGGAGGTAATGACCCCCACCACTTCCGGATGGGCCGGCAGGGGGCGCTTTTTCTCCGGGTCAAACAGACCTTCGGCGGAAAGCTTCTGCTTTAATTCCTCAAAGGCTGCCATCAGATTGCCAGCCCCCAGGGGCATCAGCATATCTACGTAAAATTGGTAGACCCCGTCCCGTTCGTATAGGTCAATGCGGCCAACGCCCATGACCTGATCCCCGTTTTTGGGCAGGGCCTTCAGACGCCGGGCAGCCCCGGCAAACATCACGGCCTTTAAAAGGCCCCGGTCGTCTTTTAAATTGAAATAACAGTGGCCGGAAGGATACTGGCGGAAGTTGGACACTTCCCCCTGAATCTGGAGATTGGCAAATTCCGGTTCCTCATGGATCAGACCTTTGACAATCTTGTTGACTTCCGTAACTGTATAGATTTTGCCAAAAATCATGGCTTCCGTCCCTCCTTTTGGGCCGTATACCAAGCGGTGCCCACGGCACCGTCCACACTATAGCGGGGCTCCGGCGCCCACAGCTGGCAGCCTTGTTTGGTCAAGGCGCTGCCCACCTGCCGGCGGATTTCCCCGTTGGCGCTGACCCCGCCGGCCAGAAGTACCTTGGTTACGTTGTACTTCCCGCACAAATAGCCCAGCACCTTGCCAAGGCCCTGGCCAATGGCCGTTTCCACTCCCAGGGCCAGCTCCGCCGGGTCTGCCCCCTGCTGGGCAGCCCTAAGGGCCTTGGTGCAGGGACCGGACAGGCTCAGCTGGGACTCCTTGGTCCAAACGGGCAGCGGATAGGCCTTAGCCGCCGTTTCGGCCAGCTTTTCCAGGGCAGCACCGGCGGGAAAGGCAAGGCCCAGGGCCACCCCCACCCGGTCAATGAACTGACCGGCGTGCAGGTCAATGCTGGTGCCCTCCGGGGTCAGCCGCACTTCCCCTTCCGGTGTCTTTTCGGCCAGGAGCATATCCGTGGTTCCCCCGGAAATATGCACCAGCAGGAACCGTTCCGGAGCCTCCTGCCCCACGGACCACAGGCCGGCATACATATGGTTATGCTGGTGGGTAGTGGTATAAAGGGGCAGTCCCAGCAGATGGGCCAGGCTTCTGGCGGTTCCCAAGCCTGCCAGAAAGGCCGGCATATAGGATTCTTCCAGCGGCCGGGGTCTTTCCGAGACTCCGATCGCTTTAAGAGATATGCCGGCCAGATTGATTTTTTCAATTAATTCAGGAAGGTTGCGGGTATGCTGAAAGACCATTTCCGATTGGGCGAGCCCCCGTCTGCCGGGTTTTACCTTCAGCAGCCGGCGCTCATCGGCAAGCAGCTTTCCTTCCAGGCTGAGAACAGCCACAGAAGTGGTATAACAGCTGGTATCTATACCCAGCACGGCTTCCTCAGGCACCATGTTTTTTCACCAGGTGTCCCAACAGGCCGTTGATAAAGGACGGGGAATCATCTCCGCCGTAGGCTTTGGCCAGTTCCACAGCCTCGTTGATGGCCACTGCGGCCGGTACGGGCTCCGGAGCATAGAGGATTTCATAAGCGGCAATCCGCAGCAGGTTCCGGTCAATGGCGCTCATGCGCTCCACTTTCCAGTTCCCGGACAGGGATTCCAGCTCTGCATCAATGGCAGCCTGATTTTTTTCCGTGCCTTCCACCAGGGCCAGGGCATAGGCTCTGTCCTTCTTGCCTACCTTGGCAAATTCTTCTTCAGTGGCCAAGGAAGCCACGGTTTCGGCTGCGGTTTGTTCTGTCTTCTCCTGGTCAAAATCCAGGGCAAATAAACTCTTTAAGGCAATGGTACGTGCGTCTCTTCTGCTCATTTCTTTCTCTCCGGTTCTTTTCTATTCTATTTGCGATAGGGCGGCAGCAGGTTATCCAGCAAATCCACCAGATCCTCGCCTTCGTCCATTTTGTTTCCAATATAAAATCCCAGGCCGATACAAAACAATAAAAATACCGCCCGGAAAAATCCCAACAGGATGAATAATACGCCTACCACCAGTCCGGTGAAAGCGCAAATAATCCGCCAGCGGGAGGTTTCAAACAATTTTTTCAGGATTTCCTGCCACATAGTGAACCCCCTATTCCTTCGCCTTGATATGCTTAAAATAGAGTGCTACATCGGCCACATCCACGCCGATTACATTCTTGATGTTCTTTTTGACGGTGCGCTTCACTTCGTCGGTGGTATCGGGAATGTTGATGCCCGGCTCAATGGAAGCGTTGATCCGCACATTCAGCTGGTTATCCTTGGCCATCTTGACCCGGACCTTGGCGCCGAACACCCCGTACACATCATTGGTAAAGCCGGCAATGTAGTCTTCCATGGCTCCTTGGCTCACATGGATGACCCCTTCCCGGTCGTTTTCAAAGGTCAGGTCGTTGCTGCCGCCGGGGCTCCAGCTGGCCACAATCAGGCGGATGCTCACCAAAAACAGCACCAGGCCGCCCACCGTATACTCAATGCGGCCCGGCACCTGGGCGGCAAAATCCATCAGGTCCGCCACGGGAATCCCGTTGACGCTGACCACCACCACCAAAACGGCCACTACGGCCATAATGCAGGTATAAAGGGTTAAGATAATCCGATCCAGTATGCTCATGGTTCTACCTCCGGAGTCCCGCCTTCAGCAGTTTTGGCCTTTTCTGTTTCGGGAGTGGCAGCTGCCTGGGGCGCTGGGGCTTCCTGCTGGGGAGCCGGTGCCTCAGTACTATTTTCTTTGGCTGCCCCTTCTGCGGACTCCGGCAGGGCTGCCGGCTCAGCAGGAGGTTCTTCCCACTTCTTTACCAGTTCATCTGTATAATCCTTGTCGGAGAACGGCTTTTCTTCTTTCTTGCGGACCCCTTCCACATGGACGTCCACGCCGGTGACTTCATAGCCGGTCATGTTTTCCACGGCCTCTTTGACCTTTTCCTGAAGCTTAATGGCCACATCGGGAATGTTGTAGCCATAGGTAATGATCACATGGACTTCCACCCGGACGGTATGCCCTTCCGTATAGACCTTGATGCCCTTGGAAAAGTTCTGCTTGCCCAGCATATCCGTAAGCCCTTCCCGGATACCGCCGCTCATGCCGTAGACTCCGGTGACCTCGGAAGCCGCCAGTCCTGCCACAATGCTCAGAACCTCGTCGGCTACCTTGATGGCACCCATATCCTCCTGGTCCGGATCCCCATCAATGGGGGGCGTTAGATTTTCATTTTCTTCGTTCATAGGACCTTCTCCTCAAACGCAAGTTTATACATTTCTAATCCCTTTATTATAACAAATCATTCCAATATATGATAGTCAATATAGGTAATTTTGCCTTGGTTGACCTATGCCGTGCCTGGCAGCGTGGGATTCCGGGGTCAGCAGGAAAATGCGGTTTCCCGGCTGTTGGAAGAAGGGCGTAGGTTCCCCAGCCTGAAAAAGGATACATTGTGTAGCTGGAAGCGTTCTGCACCACCACGCCCATTGCCTATAGTATAACAAACGAACATATGTTCTTTCAATATGCAAATTTCGTAAAAACTAGTTCCTGTTAAATGCAATTGAGGCAAATTTTCTTTGGGTCAGGAGCATAAATTTTCAAGGACTTGAGGATATTTCTGCCAGAAGGTGTAAATGCTAAAACTTTCAGAGGCGGCTGTATTTTACCTGGTTAAACTGCCCATGCAAGCCTCGCCCGCAAAGGTTCTCCGTTGCCCATCTGTAAATCACCGGCGCTCCATGCTATAATGGAGATAATTCTGTATATTTCAAAGGAGTTTAGTTATGAAGGAATTTAAAGGAACCTCTACCTATATTGCGTCGGAAGATTTGCTGCGCAGTGTGAATATTGCAGCTGCCCTGGGGAAACCGCTGCTGGTCAAGGGGGAACCCGGCACCGGAAAAACTGTTCTGGCCGAAGAAGTGGCCAAGGCCCTGGAGCTGCCCCTGTACATTTGGAGCATCAAATCCACCACCAAGGCCCAGGACGGCCTGTACCTGTACGATGCGGTACAGCGGCTGTACGACAGCCAATTTGGCACAGCCGGCGTGGACGATATCAGCCGCTACATTCATTTGGGCAAACTGGGGGAAGCTTTCCAATCCCAGAAACAGGCGGTGCTGCTCATTGACGAAATTGACAAGGCGGACCTGGAGTTCCCCAACGACCTGCTCTGGGAACTGGATAAAATGGAATTTTACATTCCGGAAACCAAGGAAACGGTGAAAGCCATTCATAAGCCCATTGTCATCATTACCTCCAATGCGGAAAAAGAGCTGCCCGACGCATTCCTGCGCCGCTGCATTTTCCATTACATTGCCTTCCCGGAGCCGGACACCATGCGGGAAATTGTCCTAGCCAAGTTCCCCACCCTGGCAGAAGATCTGCTGGAGAGCGCCACCGCTGCCTTCTACAAGCTGCGCAAACTGCCGGACATCAACAAAAAGCCCAGCACGGCGGAGCTGCTGGACTGGATCCAGGCCCTGCTCATCGGCGGCGTGCCGGCAGACAAACTGAATGAGAAGCTGCCCTACATTGGCGTACTGCTGAAGAAAACCGAGGACCTTCAAAGGGCGGGGTACTGATATGTTTACGGACTTCTTTTACCAGCTGCGGTCTTATGGTGTCAAAGTAAGTCTGATTGAATGGGATACGTTTTTGGAGGCTTTGCGCCTGGGACTGCACCAGAACAGCTTTACCGAGTTCTATTATCTGGCCCGCACCACCTTAATCAAAAAGGAAACAGATTACGACCGCTTTGACCAGGCTTTTACGGCGTATTTCCAAAATCTGGTGGATTTGGGCATTATCCCGGAGGCTTTTGAAAAGTGGCTGGAAAAAGCTGCCCCCGCCACGCCCTACAACAAGGAAGAAGTGGACCGGATCTGGAACCAATTTACCAAAGAGGAAATCAATGACCTATTGGAGGAGCGGTTCAAGCTGCAAAAGGAGCAGCACAATGGCGGCACCACCTGGGTGGGTACCGGGGGCCAGACGGCCTTTGGCCATTCAGGCTACGCTCCCAAGGGCATCCGGATTATGGGCAAGGGCACCTGGCACAGCGCCTTTTCCATTGCCCAGGAGCGGCATTTCCGGGATTTCCGGGATGATACGGTGCTGGACATCCGGCAGTTCCAGGTAGCCCTGCGCAAGCTGCGCCGGCTTTCCAGCCAAAATGAACAGCCCAAGGACGAGCTGGATATTGACGAAACCATTAAGGCCACCTCCAACCGGGGCGGGCTGCTGGACGTAATCTACAAACGGCCCCGAAAAAACCAGACCCGGCTGCTGCTGCTCATGGACAGCGGCGGTTCCATGTGGGGGTTTGCGGATTTGTGCCGGCGGCTGTTTCAGGCCGTAACCAAGAACAACCAGTTCAAGGACCTGAAGATTTTCTACTTCCACAACATCTTCTACGACTACCTGTTCACCAAGCCCGACTGCGCCTGGGAAAACCGGATTGACACCGAATGGGTTTTCCACCAGTACAAAAATGGCTACCAGGTAATCATCGTAGGCGACGCCCGGATGGGGGAAGAAGAACTCATGGATGTGAACGGCAATATCGACTACATCCAGGGCAACAACCGCCCGGGGATTTCCTGGCTGGAGGAACTGCTGCAGCTGTACCCCGCCTCCATTTGGCTAAATCCCATGCGAGAAGTGAACTGGCGGTACTACTACACCCTGGCCCAAATCCGCAAGCGGGTGGATATGTTCCCCATGACCATCAAGGGTCTGGAAGCGTCCATGGATGCCCTGCGGAAAAAAGGTACCCAGGTCTAAACAAAAAGTTTTCCTATACGCAAAAAAGCAGTCTAGCTACAGATTTTCCTGTAGCTGGACTGCTTTTCTTTTGGGATTGCTTACATTTTACCAGTCTATTTGCTGGTCTTTCCTGTCCCCGTTTCTTCAGGGGCAGTGCTGCCAAGCCAATGGCCGTAGAGGAAACGATTGAGCATCTCGTCCACGGATTTTTCCATATTTTCGGGGTTCACAGTATGCTGGAACACCAGCATCACCAGAGAGAAGAAGAAGTTTTCCGTCATCATGGGCAGATTGGCAATGGGTTTGATAAAGCCTGCCGCAATGGCATCATGAAGGATTTGGCGCAGGGGCATGATTTCTGCTCGCAGCAGCTCGGCGTAGCGCTTTTTCACGGCTACTTCCTGCTCTGAAGGGCCCTTGCCCCAACGGATTTCCACTTTGTAATCCTGGAGAGTATCATCCCACAACAGGCGCCAGCCCCCCTGCTCGTTGAGCACTTCAAACAGCAGCACGGACCACAGCACTTCCTGCTTGGTAAAGAATTTGATGCAGGTATAAGCGTACTGGGTCATCTGGTCTTTAAAGGAAGCATTGTCCTTGTAGGCTTTTTCCAAAGAAGCGGAAAATCGTCTGCTTTTTTCACTAATCAGGGTATAGAACAGTTTTTCCTTGTTTTGGTAATACTTGTATACAGTTCCCTTGCCCGTGTCGGCTATTTTGATGACTTCATCCAGGGTGGCCTGGGAATAGCCTTTTTTGGAAAAGACCGTTTCCGCCGCCTTCAAGATGCGTTTTTCCTTGGAAAGGGATTGATTGATTTTGACCATACCGTTCACTCCATCATACAAAATATTCCTGCTTACAGGAGTCCCATGCTCTGGACCGCCAAAATCCAGAAGAACATGGTAACAAATGAAATTGCTGTAGAAAAGATTACGCAGTTTCCTGCCAGCTGCCCATCACTGTCCATCTGCTGGGCCATGGCAAAGGACGCCACCGCACAGGGGGTAGCCGCCATGCCGATCAGGGTTGCCAGTTCCACGCCTCTAAGGCCCAGGGCAATGGCTACGCCCACCACCAAAAGGGGCGCCAGTACCAGTCTGCTAAAAATGGTAATGACCAAATAGCGGAGTTCTCCCAACACCGCCTGGACCGTAAAGGAAATTCCCAGAATCACCAGGGCCAGGGGCGTGGTAGTAGCTGCCATCTGTTTGACGCATTTCACCACCATGGCCGGCAGGGGAAAGGGCAAAAGTCGGCAGAAAAGGCCCAGGAGAGCGCCTACAATCATGGGATTGGTCAGGACCCCCTTGACCAGCTTTTTGAAGGTCAGGGTGCTTTTGCCGCCCCGGAAGGTCTCCAGGATAATGACTGCCAGTACATTGTACAGGGGCACCACAAAGGCCGCCAGCAGCATGGGTACGGCTACGGCTTCTGGCCCATAGATATTTTCTACCAGAGGAACCCCCAAAAGGATAAAATTGCTCCGGTAGATGGCCTGGATCATGGCTCCCCGTTTCTTGTCATCCTTGACGAAATGGGTTACTACCAGATAGGCCAGAAAAGCCACCGCCAACACGGAGCAGAACCCATAAGCGATAAAGGCCGGGGCCGCCATGGTTTCCGCCTTGGTAAAATACACCGAGGAAAACATGGTGGAGGGCAGGAACAGTCCAAATAAAAGCTTGTTAAACGTGGATACGGATTTGTCCGTAAAATGAAAAGCGTGCCGGGCAAAGAGTCCCACCAGCATGAAAAGCAGCAAGGGGGCTACGGCATTTAAGGCAACCACAAAATTTCCCATACGTTAAGCCTCCTTGGCAATTGGTATACACTTCAATTTTTAAGATTATCACAAATTCCGAAAAAGGTAAATAATCCCCGGCTTTCCATAGGGATTTTGGGACAATATTTGACAGTTTTCTGACTTTTCCTTCTCATTTTGTTCAACAAAGGAACTATAGAGTCAGTTTTCTGACTGATGAGTCCGGATTTTGCCAAAACCTGCCAGGGAGAAAAGCCAGCCTATTGCCCCCCTCCAGGAGTCCTAGAGTGCGCCCAGGGCCTGAAGGCCATAAATCCACAAAAACAGGGTAATAAAGGAAAAGGCGCAGGAAAAGATCACCGTATCCCCAGCCAGTTCCCCATCGCTGCCCATCTGCTGGGCCATGGCAAAGGAAGCCACAGCAACGGGCGTCCCGGACATGGCCAGAAGGCTGGCCAGTTCAATGCCCCGAAAGCCCAGGGCAAGCCCCGCGCCTACCACCAAAAGCGGCGCCAGCACCAGCCGGGCCACCACACTGATGGTCACTTCCTTCAGCTCGCTGTAGGCTCCCTGGAGGGTAAAGGAAGCCCCCAGCACCACCAGGGCGAAAGGCGTGGTCACGGACGCCAGCTGGTGAATGCATTTTTCCACCAGGGCCGGCAGGTCAAAAGGCAGCAGCTTGCAGCAAAGGCCCAGAATGGCCCCGATAACCATGGGATTGTGCAGGACTCCGGCCAAGATGTGTCCCGGCCGGATGTCCGGGGTATCGCTGCGAAAACGCTCCAGGGTAAAGATGGCCAGCACGTTGTAGATGGGCACCACAAAGGCTGCCAGCATCATGGGTACGGGCACGGCGTAGGCCCCGTAGATATTCTCAATCAGGGGCACCCCCAAAAGGATAAAATTGCTCCGGTAGATGGCCTGGATCATGGCACCCCGTTTCCGGTTGCTTTTTACAAAACGGACCACCAGAAAGTAGCCCAGACAGTAGACGGCCAAAAGGGACAGGACCCCGTACAGGATAAAGCTGGGGGTAATCAGCTGGGAAGCCTGGGTAAAGTACACGGACGCAAACATATTGGCCGGCAGGAACACCCCAAACAGCAGCCGGTTCAGTTCCGACACGGCCCGGTCCCCCAAGTGCAGCTGGTGCCGGGCAAACAGTCCCGCCAGCATAAAAAGCAAAAGAGGCGCTACTGCGTTAAATGCGATGCCAAAGTTTCCCATACCCTTCCCTTCTTCCCGCTGTGACCTGTAACGCATAAAAGCCTTCTTCTATTCTTTTACGGCACACAGGTCCAAATCCCTGCATGGGGGCGGAAATCGCTTGAAGGAAAAGGGAGGAAACTTCCTCAGGTCCCAATAAGGCAAAAAAAATCCCTGTCCCCACTCAGGAGGACAGAGACTTTTTTGCAAAGCCGGGAAGGCTTATTTGCTGAAGTAACGAGCCAGCAGGCCATCGAATACACGACCATGGCGAGCTTCGTCTTTGCACATTTCATGAACCGTATCATGGATGGCATCGTAGCCCAGTTGTTTAGCCAAGGTAGCGATTTCTTTCTTGCCAGCGCAAGCGCCTTG
Organism: Acidaminococcus hominis; assembly: GCF_900291475.1. Classification (GTDB taxonomy): domain Bacteria; phylum Bacillota; class Negativicutes; order Acidaminococcales; family Acidaminococcaceae; genus Acidaminococcus; species Acidaminococcus hominis. The sequence goes on along the minus strand of NZ_OLMM01000005.1, from coordinate 1,028,928 downwards.
TTCTGCAGCAGCTCTCATTTCCAGGTTCTTCTTGGTGCTGTCGGTAACGACTTCGCCCAACAGTTCAGCGAACTTGGAAGCGTGTTCTGCTTCTTCAAAAGCGATGCGTTTATAAGCTTCTGCAACTTCCGGATAGCCTTCACGATCGGCTACACGGGACATAGCCAGGTACATACCAACTTCGGAGCATTCACCAGTGAAGTTTTGACGCAGGCCTTCCAGAACTCTTTCATCAACGCCTTTGGCTACGCCAACTTTATGTTCGTCAGCGTATTCCTTAACGCCGTCTTTCATTTCATCGAATTTGTCTTTAGGAGCGCCGCATTGAGGGCACTTTTCCGGAGCTTCTTCACCTTCATAAATGTAACCGCACACTCTACAAATGAATTTTTTCATAATATAAGCCTCCCCTAATTTTTTGGTTCCCTTCAGCTCTATACATAGACCTTCAACACTATACATAGATTTGAAAGGAATCGTTTTTGATATTTATTATCCTTTACGACCTTTATTATAGCAGTTTTTCTGCCGAATGCAAGAGGTTTTTTTAGAATTTTTTTCTATTTTTTCTCTTACCATTTTAACAATACATATAATTATTATAAAATTCAGCAATTATGTTGCAACTGGAACAAAAACAGGACCATTTCCCTGCTGCTGCAAAGGAAACGGTCCTGCTCACGGCTTGGCGCTTATAAATCCAGGCCTTCTTCCGGGGCAAGCCCCAGAGCAATATTCATGTTTTCAATGGCGGCGCCGCTGGCCCCCTTCCCCAGGTTGTCAAACTGGGCGGACACAGTGAACCGCTCTTCATTGCCGGCAATGTAGATTTTCAGGGAATCCTTACCGGCCAGGTTGTTGGAACCCAGCATCTTGGGCAGTTCTTCACTGGTCTGCACCTGAATGAAAGGCTGCTTGCCGTAAAAGTCAGCAAACAGCTTCCGCAGGGCGGCCAGGGGCAGGCCCTGGGTGTTGGCAAAGCCGGCGGTAACCAGCATGCCGCTGTAGTAGGGTGCCACAATGGGCAGGAAAATGGGTGCCGTGGTGAGTTTGGCGTATTTGGCAATTTCCGGCAGGTGCTTGTGCTTCTGGTTCAGCCCGTACAGCCGGGGAGCGTCCAGTTCCGGATCGTGGAGATTTTCGTACTCGGCAATCATCTTTTTGCCCCCGCCGGAATACCCGGTAAGGGAAGTCAGGGTATACAGCCCGTCAGCGGGAATCAGCCCAGCAGCCACCAGGGGCGCCAAAACGGCAATGGAGCCAGTGGCGTGGCAGCCCGGATTGGCAATGCGGGAACTATTGGCAACGGCACTGGCGTAGGCATGGCCCAATTCCGGGAAACCATAGGCCCAGCCGTCGCTGCAGCGGAAGGCCGTAGAGGTATCAATGATTTTGGTGGGGCAGTCCTTGGCAGCCTCCACAATTTCCTTGGAAGCCGCATCGGGCAGGCACAGGAAGGCCACGTCCGCCTGGCTGATTTTTTCCAGCCGTGCCTGGGTATTCTTCCGCAGGGCGCTGTCAATGGACAGCAGTTTGATATCGCTGCGGCGGGCCAGGCGCTCAGCCAGGCGCAGGCCTGTAGTTCCTTCTTGTCCGTCGATAAATACTTTAAACATGGTACACACCCCTTGCCTCTGTAATTTCTTTATTGAAATGAAAGTAGCCCTATTATAGCACAAATTTCCTAAAATGGTATATTTTTGCAAAATTATTTTTCCGTTTTCTCTCAAAAAGCTCTCTCAATTCCGAAAAAAAATTTCTTAACAAAGGGAAATTATCCCTGTTTATTCACACTTTTTCACCGTTTTTTACCATTTAGGGCAAAAAAATACAGTGGACAGGCATTAACCCATCCACTGTATTTTTATGCTTCTTTTACGAATAAACACCGCATGGCGTTCAGCACGGCCAAAATCAAAACGCCGGTATCGGCGAAAATGGCCACCCACATATTGATAACCCCCAAGGCGCCCAAAATCAGGGCCACAACCTTGATGCCGATGGCAAGTACGATGTTCTGGTACACAATGCTCACGCACTTCCGGGCAATCCGAATGGCTTTGCTGATTTTCAAGGGATCGTCGTCCATCAGCACCACATCTGCAGCCTCAATGGCTGCATCGGAGCCCAGGGCCCCCATGGCAATGCCAATATCCGCCAGGGAAAGCACCGGAGCGTCGTTGATGCCGTCCCCCACAAAGGCTACCTTGTCCTTGGGGTTCTTCTTTTGAATCAGTTCTTCCACCTTTTCCACCTTGCCGGCAGGAAGCAGCTCGCTGTACACCTTTTGGATGCCCAGTTGCTGAGCCACAGCGTCGGCAATCTTGCGGGAATCCCCGGTGAGCATGATGACCGCCTTCACCCCAGCTTCCTTCAGCTTGTCGATGGCCAGCGCCGCGTGGGGTTTAATCTTGTCTGCAATGAGGATATGACCGGCGTACTTGCCGTCCACAGCCAGATGCACCAGGGTGCCCACCATATGGCAATCCATATAGGAAACTCCCAATTGTTCCATGAGCTTGCCGTTGCCGGCTGCAATCTGGTGTCCGTCCACTTCTGCCAGGACCCCTTTGCCGCTGAGCTCCTGGATGTTTTTCACCCGGCTCCGGTCCAGTTCCCGTCCGTAGGCCTTCTGAAGGCTTTTGCTGATGGGATGGGAGGAGGCGCTTTCGGCCAGGGCGGCCAGTTCCACCACCTGTTTCTTTTCCAGGGGTGTATGGTGGATGCCGCAGACTTCAAAGACCCCTTCCGTCAGGGTCCCGGTCTTATCCATAACCACATAGGCCGTATTGGCCAGGGTTTCCATGTAGTTGGCACCCTTAATTAGAATGCCCTGCCGGCTGGCGCCCCCAATTCCGGCAAAGAAGCTTAGCGGAATGCTCAGTACCAGGGCGCAGGGGCAGCTGATAACCAAGAACAGCAGGGACCGGTACAGCCAAGTTTCCCAGGAAGGAGGCAGGCCCAAAAACGCCACCCGTACCAGAGGCGGCAAAAGGAACAGTGCCAGGGCACTGCCGCAGACCACCGGGGTGTAGACCCGGGCGAATTTGGAAATAAAGACCTCCGACTTGGCCTTCCGGGAACCGGCGTCTTCCACCAATTCCAAAATCTTGCTGACGGTGGATTCGCCAAAGTCCTTGCTGGTGGTTACCGTCAGCACCCCATTCAGGTTGATGCAGCCGCTGACCACTTCGTCCCCGGGGGCCACCTGACGGGGCAGGCTTTCACCGGTAAGGGCTGCGGTATCCAGGGAGGAAGTACCGGCCTCTACCACGCCGTCAATGGGCACCTTTTCCCCGGGCTGAACAACAATCCGGGTACCCGGGGCCACGTCCTCGGGGTCCACCTGAACCAGCTTGCCGTCCTTTTCAATATTGGCGTAATCCGGCCGGATATCCATCAGCTCGCTGATATTGCGCCGGCTTTTGTCCACGGCATAATCTTCAAAGGTTTCTCCAATTTGATAAAACAGCATAACGGCCACGGCTTCCGCGTAGTCCCCGTTTTCATAAATGGCCAGGCCCAAGGCCCCCAAACTGGCTATAGCCATCAAAAAGTTTTCGTCAAAGACCTGCCCCTTGCGGATGTTTCGCCAGGCCTTGCGCAAAATATCATAGGAAATGATGATGTAACCCAGCACATAGGGCAGCGCGTGCAGCACCCGAGAACCTGTGTCCAGACCGGGTCCGGACAAATCCCCCAGGAAGAAACTGCCCACCGCAGTAAGCAGAGCGGCTGCCCCAATCCGGGCCACCATCACCTGGTGCTCCTTCTCCATAATTCTCACCTACCATTAATGTTTTATTTAATCGTAACGCTGTTAACAATCAATATCCAGCTCGTCATCAATCTTCCGAACATTGGTTCGAGCTTGGGCCATTACTGCTTTTGGGTCTGCCCCTTCGGCAAAAGTAACCTTCAGTTTCAGCAGCATATAATTCACCACAGCATCGGTCACACCAGCAGTTTGCTTAACGGTTTCTTCCATTTTGGCTGCACAGTTGGCGCAGTCCGCTTTGATTGCATAAGTTTTTTTCATAATGGGTTCCTCCTCCGAAATAACGATTAAAAATTTCTTTAATTGTTTCTACCTACTTTATACGCCATTTTCAGAGAATAGTCAAGAGGGACTTGGAACAAGTTGTCCCAAATCCCTCTTTTAGAATAAACTGTTTAGTTTTTAACAAAAGCTAGAATAACAGCAGCAAATGGTAGCACAGGAAGGTGAACCCCCAGGCCACAGCCAGCTGGAACAGGGCTTCTTCTGCGGTCCATTTCCAGCTGCCGGTTTCTTTCTGGATGGTAGCCAGGGCCGCCGCACAGGGCACGTACAAAAGGCAGAACACCATCAGGCACAGGGCGTTGATGGAGGTAAAGCCGATGCCCCCCAGGGCCTGAGCAAAGGCTCCCAGCCCTTCCCCGGAGCCCGTATTGGTAATGCCAAAAAGCACGGCACAGCTGGAAACCACCACTTCCTTGGCGGAAATCCCGGCCAGCAGTGCTAGGGTAATCTGCCAGAAGCCCAGGCCGATGGGCCGGAACACCGGTACCAGCCAGTGGCCTAGGACGGCGCCGTAGCTTTGGGCCGCGTCGGTGGTATAGCCGCTGGGGCCAAAGTTCAGCACAAACCAGATAAGCAGCGTAGCCAGGAAGATGGTGGTGCCGGCCTTTTCCAGGTAGCTTTTCACCTTATCTTCCACGTAGATGCACACGGTACGCAGGTCCGGCATCTTGTACTCCGGCAGCTCGATGAGCAGGTAGTCGTCCTTGTCCTTGTGCCGGGCCTTATCCGTCCAGTGGATAACCAGGGATACCAGAATGGCCACCAAAAGGCCAATCATATACATGGAATAGGCCACCAGCATGGCCCGGTTCCCGAAGAACATTTCGGAAAACAGGATATAGATGGTGAGCCGGGCGTTGCAGCTCATAAAAGGCGTTACCAGGATAACCTTCAACCGGTCCCGCTTGTGTTCCAGACTCCGGGAGGCCATGACCGCCGGCACGGTGCAGCCAAAGCCCAGCAGCATGGGGATAAAGGCCTTGCCGGACAGCCCCACCTTGCTCATGATGCCTTCCATCACGTAGGCTACCCGGGCCATGTAGCCGCTGTCTTCCAAAAAGCCCAGGGTCAGGAACAAAATCAGGATGTTGGGCAGGAAGGTAACGATGATGCCCACGCCTCCCAGGGCCCCGTCGATAATCAGGCTGGTCAGGGCTGCGTTGACCTGCCAGGCAGCCAGTTGGGCGGCCAGGCCGTCGCTGAACCAGCCAATGGCGGCTTCCAGATACCCCTTCAGCCAGTCGCCCACCGTAAAGGTCAGGAAGAACACCAGCCCCATAATCAGCAGAAACACGGGAATGCCCCAGATATTGTCCGTGAGCACCTTGTCCAGCCGGTCGGTGAGCTTGTCCCGCTCCTCCTTATGGAGCAGCACTTCCCGAATGATTTCTTCAAAGAAATCGTATTTTTCCTTGATAATCTGGGTTTCGTAGTTCTTGTCCAGCACCTCCGGCAGGTCCACCGGACAGCGCTTCCAGATTTCCTTGTCCCGCTCCAGAAGCTTAATAGCGTGCCACCGCTTGTTCACCAGTTCGGGATAGCGGGCCTCCAGGGCCGCTTCCACCTGGTCAATCCGATCCTCGATGGAATCCGAATACACCATGGCGTATTCCTTGTGGTTCAGCACATGGCTGCCCATGGCCTTGTGGTTGTGGATCAAGGGGTCCGTGGACTTGGCGTCCTTATGGTGGGCCGCTGCGTGCAGCAGTACGTCCAGGCCCCGACGCTTCCGGGCCGAAACGGGAATTACCGGAATGCCCAGCATTTCCGGCAACCGGTGCAGGTCGATTTCCATGCCCCGCTTTTCTACAATATCCATCATATTCAGGGCCATCACCACGGGCTTGCCCAGTTCCAGCAGCTGAAGGGTCAGGTACAGGCTCCGCTCCAGGGCAGAGGCATCCACCACATTGATGACCACGTCCACTTCATCGCTGAGGATAAAGTCCCGGGAAACGATTTCTTCCATGGTATAGGAGGTCAGGCTGTAGGTCCCAGGCAGGTCCACCAGCCGGATGTTCATGTTGTGGTGGCGGATGGCGCCCTCCACCTTCTCTACGGTTACCCCGGGCCAGTTGGCCACCTTTAGATTGGCGCCGGTATAGGCGTTGAACAGGGTGGTTTTGCCGCAGTTGGGGTTGCCGATGAACCCAATGGTCAGGTTTTCGTGTTTAGACATGGGGTGCAGCCCCCTTTTCCACGGTAATGTTCCGGGTCATATTGTAGCCCAGGGCAAACCGGGTGCCCCGCAGCAGGATAATCATAATGCCCTTGCCCTTCCGGTTGATGACGCTGATCTGGGTGCCCGGGGTCATGCCCAAGGCTTGCAGCCGCCGTTCCACCTGAAAGGGAAGATTTATTTTTCGTACGATTCCAGATTCTCCAATCTGTAAATCTTTTAACAGCATGTACAGTCCCCCTGTGTAAATAAAGAATCTCCGCATTGTTTCCATTATAGGACGAACCTGGGGACCTGTCCACAGTTAGGATGAAAAAACCCAAGATAATGTTTGTTAGCACTTCCCTTCCGGCGAAAAAAATTCTTTTTAGCTATTTTCAGAAAACATACGATATTATGGTATAATGAATACTGACAAATCCATTATCAAAGCGAAGGGATGAAGATATGCATGGAAGCTCTGCCTCATGATCACGGTGAAAATCTCAATTACGTTTTGAAGGACCTGCCGGACCAAACCAATTTTTCTGCTGTCTCCACACTGTTTGGCTGTTTATCCGACAACAATCGCATCAAGTTATTCTGGTTCCTGTGCCATTTTGAGGAATGCGTCATCAATCTGTCGGCCCTGATGCACATGAGCAGTCCTGCCCTGTCCCACCATTTGCGGCAGCTCCGGGAAAACGGCCTGATTGTCAGCCGCCGTTCGGGCAAGGAAACCTACTACAAGGCAGCCAATACCGAAGAAGTCCGGCTGCTCCACCATATGATTGAACTACTGATTGACATTACCTGTCCCAAGGTAGAAAAACAGAAAGAAAATAAGGACGACGACCTGGATTAATGAAAAAGCCTTCAGGCTCCAGCACCGGGCTGGAACTTGAAGGCTTTTTTGCGTCTATTTTGCTGTTTGCTTAGGCGTCGGAACGGGCAAAGCTGTTTTTCATGCCGTTACTGGCTTCGTACAGGACCTTGCCCAGGGCTTTCTGGGTTTCTTCCTGGGCCATGGAGGCAATTTTGTCGTTCCACTGGGCCAGGGCTTCGCTGACGCCGTCCGCCGGCAGGTCCGCCTTATCCCCTTCCTGGAGCAGGGCACGGCCCTTGGCCGCTACGGCGTTCTGGTAGCGTTCAATGGCGCTGGCGGTGGCCGCATGGTGGCTATCTGCCAGGGCGCCGATCAGCCGGTTGGCCCAATAAAACTCGTGGGTATCGGGCAGCTCGCCGGTTTGGGACAGGTATTCCGGGGTCCGGTCCACATTGGCGTAGAAGGGCACGAAGGCATTGTACACGTTGCAGCCTTCGGCAATCCATTCCACGGCCATTTTTTCCGGCGGCATATAGGGCCGCAGCTGGGTCAGGGCCACAAAGTTGGTGCGGTTGATGCCGATAGGCCGGTATTTGCCCTTCTGGGCTTCGCTGCCCCGGCCATAGGGGTCGTAAGGGGTGCCCTGGTAATGGCTGCTGAGCAGGTATTTTACGTCTTCCACGGTCACTTTCCGGTCGGGGACCAGGGACCAGGGCAGGTCGTCATCTTCCGGGCGGAAAATGGCGTCGGGCCCTTCCCATTTGTAGCTGAAGGGGGCCAGATACCGGAGCATGAACCAGGCTCTGGGGGTATTGTAGGTATGGTCCGCATCATCGTGGCTGCCAAAGGCCAGCCGGCAATCAAACACCGTATCCTTAGCCAGTGGCACGTCCCGTTCCTCGTTCAGGGTCAGGTCCAGGTGGTTTTCCGTAATAAAGCTCAGCAGATCCTGGGAACACAGGTGTTCCTTCTGCTCCCCAAAGGCGTCGCACAGGTCAAAATAGTCGATGCCCTGCTGGTTTGGCATGACTACCACCTCATCATCGGGTACCCGTTTGGCAATCCAATGATGGCCGCCGATGCTTTCCAGCCACCAGATTTCGTTCACGTCCTGGAAGCCAATGCCGTTCATTTCATAGGTGCCGTAGGTTTCCAGCAGCTTCCCCAGCCGCAACACCCCTTCCCGGGCCGTGCGGATATAGGGCAGGACAAGTGTCAGCAGGTCTTCTTCCCCGATGCCGTCCTTGACCAGGGGGTCCGCTCCCAGCACCCGGGGATTGGAAGTAATGGTTTCCGTTTCGCTCATGGCCACGTTGCAGGCGTTGATGCCGGCTTCGCCCCAAATCCCTTCGTTATTCTGGGCATTGGGCATGGCCGTATAGCGCAGGGGGTTATCCGGCAGGGGAATCACCACTTTGGACAGTACGGCATGGTATTCCTTGGGCTGCTCCTCGGGCAGCACCGTAATGAATTTTTTGGGGGTAAATTGCCCGCTGGGGGAATCCTCGTTCCGGGCCATCAGGGTGGACCCGTCATAGCTTACATTCTTTCCTACCAGTAAGGTTGTACAAGGCATGGTTAAGACTCCTTTCAGAAACAAAAGGACTGCGCTGGGTGCTAGCCTGCGTCAGTCCTTTGCTGCATTATTTTCTTTTCATTCCCGTTACCATGGTCATCACAAAGGCAAAACAGGTGGCCCAAGCCCAAAATTTATGTTGTTTCATATGACTAACCTCCCAACAGTTTCCGTTATATGCCGCTAAAAATTATCTCATATTTGTATTTATTATAGCAGGACGCTTTGGAATTTTCAATCTAGTGAAATTTTACGGGAATTTTACCCCCTGTGCACAGGTTTCATACATGAACTTTTTATACTGGCTTTGTGACAAAACAAAAACCATTTCACAGGAGGAACACTATGAAATTATCCAAAACGTTGGCCTTGGCCCTGGCAGGGGTACTGTCCCTGGGCATTATGGGCTGCGGCTCCCAAGCAGGCACCGGCGGCTCGGCTGACAAGAAAGTCAAAATTGAATACTGGCATGTGGCTGCCGAAAACTTCGGCGGACAAACCGTGAAACAGCTGGTGGAAGAATTCAACAAATCCCACCCGGATATTGAAGTCACCGAAAAATACAATCCGGATATGTACAAGGGCCTGACCCAGAATCTCCAGGCAGCCCTGGCTTCCGGCAAAAACCCGGACGTGGTCCAAATGGGCTACAGCTATTTGAACTACGCCAACGATAACCTGAAGTACACGGATATCAACGAACTGGCCAACAAGTACGACAAGGGCTACCTCCAGGAAAACTTCCTGCCCAACGTGCTGGCCCTGGCCCAAACGGAAAGCGGCAAACAGATTGGTCTGCCCTACTCCGTATCCGTGCCCGTGCTCTACATCAACCCGGATCTGTTCCAAAAAGCCGGCCTTGACCCCAACAACCCGCCCAAGACCTGGTCGGAAGTGGCCAAAGACGCCGCCATCATTAAAGAAAAGACCGGCGACCCTGGCTTCTTCATGCAGGAATACGCCGACAACTGGGCCCAGCAGGCGCTCATCGAATCCAACGGCGGCCAAATGCTGAAGAAGGAAAACGGCAAAGTCCGCGCTGCCTTTGACAGCCCCGAAGCTGCCCAAGCCTACCAGCTGCTGGCAGATATGGTGAAAAACGGCAGCGGCCTCCACGCCACCAACGAAGAAGGCTTCCAGGCCTTTATCAGTGGCAAGGTGGGCATGGTCTGCACCACCATCGGCAAACGGGCCAACTTTGAAAAGAGCGCCAACTTCAAGGTCATTGCCGAACCCTTCCCCGTATTTGACGGCAAAGCCCGCAAGGTACCTGCCGGCGGCAACTTCCTGATGTGCTTCTCCAAGGATCCTGCCAAGCAAAAAGCAGCCTGGGAATTCATCAAATTCCTGGAATCCAAGGAAGCCCTGACCAAATGGAGCACCGGTACCGGCTACCTGCCGCCCCGCAAAGGCATGGATGCTGAAGGTTCCGCCTTCAAGAAAGTCATTGACGGCAACAAGAACATCCAAAACGCCCTGTCCACTATGCCTGACCTGGTTAAATGGGCCAGCTTCCCTGGTGCCAACGGTCTGAAAGCGGAACAGCTGCTGATCGACGTGCGAGATGTAATCTTGAGCGGTAAGGAATCCGCTGCAGATGCTTTGAAAGAAACCGCTGAAAAAGTGAACGCCCTGCTGTAGCAGGACTCTTGAGGACCGGGAGCTAGGGATGCTGGCTTCCCGGTCCTTTCCCTTATCTCTAAGCAAAGAAAGAAGGTTCCTATGAACACTCCGGTAAAATCCTCCAAAAGCCAGCTGGGCCGGGCGCTGCTGTTTATGCTGCCAGCCCTGGTGATTTTCGGGCTGTTCTACTACAAGCCCCTGGTGCAGAATGCGTACCTGAGCTTCTTCCAGTGGAATATGATCAGTCCCGATATGAAATATGTAGGTGGGCAAAACTACCAGGAGATTTTTGCCAGCACGGAATTTGCCAAGATTTTGGGCAATACCTTTACCCTGGCCGGCTTCCTCCTGATTTTCAACTTCCTGCTGCCCTATGTTTTTTCCTTCGTCCTGGCCTACCTGGTGCAGAACGAAAAGTTAAAGACCTTCTACCGCTCCGCCCTGTTCCTGCCCAGCACCATTTCCCTGGCTGTAGCCAGCATTATCTTCCTGTGGATGTACAATCCCCTGGCCGGCCCGGTGTCCCTGATTCTCCACTACTTTGGCGTAGAATCCCCCCGCTGGTTCAAGGAAGACGGCCTGGTAATTTTTGCCATTGCCACCATCATCGGCTGGAAGGCCTTTGGCTACAACCTGATTGTCCTTTTGGCCGCCATGGTGGCCGTACCCCGAGAGCTGATTGAAGCCGCCCGGCTGGAAGATGCTTCCAACTGGACCATCTTCCGGAAGATTATCGTTCCCATGACCTCCCCCACCGCCCTCTACGTGTTCACCATTACCATTATCTTTGGGCTCCAGTATATGCTGGTGCCGGTGAATATGCTGACCCAGGGCGGTCCGGACCAGGGAAGTTCCAATATTGTCTATATCGTTTACCAATACGCCCTGGTGTTTTTCCAGACAGGCAAATCCGCAGCCTTTGCCATGCTGTGTATGGCAGTGTATTTGATTTTCCTGGCGCTGAAGACCCGGTTCCTGGACAAACGTGTCCACTACGAAAACTAAAAGGAGGCTGCCATGAAAAAACCATCTGCGGGCACAAGCCCCCTTTGGAACCTGCTGCTGCTTTTTGCCGTACTGCTGACCCTGTACCCCCTGCTGTTCATGTTTACCACGTCCTTTAAAAGCATGAACCAGATTTTTGCAGCATCCCTGAACCCCTTTGCCTGGCCCCCCACCTGGGACAACTACGAGGTGGTGCTGGACCGTTTTCCCTTCTTCATTTTCCTGGGAAACACCTTCTTCATTGCCTGCATCGTCACCGTGGGCAAGTTGGTAACCAGTACCCTGGCGTCCTTTGTCTTTGTGTACTACGACTTTAAGGGCCGGGAAACCCTGTTTAATGCCATGCTGCTGACCTTTTTCATTCCCACCACCGTGCTGATTATGCCCAACTACCTGCTCATGAGCCAGCTGGGGCTGTTAAATACCCCCTGGGGCGTCATTCTGCCCAGCCTGGCAGACGGCATGGGGATTTTCCTCCTGCGCCAGACCATGCGGGGCATTCCCAAGGCACTGTTGGAAGCGGCGGTGCTGGAAAACGCCGGGGCCCTGACCATTTTGCGGAAGATTGTCTTCCCCCTGGTAAAGCCCTCCGCCCTGGCCATTGGGATTTTCTTCTTCATCAACTCCTGGAACGAATACTTCTGGCCCCTCTTGATTCTCCAGGACCGGGACAACTACACCCTGCCCCTGGCCCTCCAGATGTTCATCAGCGCCGAAGGGGGCAGTGAATGGGGCATCGCCATGGCCGTAGCCATGCTGACCAGCGTGCCGCCCCTGATCCTGTATCTGTTCTGCCAAAAATTTATTCTCAATACCTTCATGCAGTCCGGCATGAAGGGCTGAAAGGAAAGTACTCCATGTCTGAGCCCCAATACAGTTTGACCTTTAAGCACGTATCCAAAGTCTACGGGAAAGTCCAGGTGGTCCGGGACCTGAACCTGTCCATCCGCCAGGGGGAGCGGCTGATTCTTTTGGGCCCCTCCGGCTGCGGCAAAACCACTACCCTGCGCATGATTGCCGGTCTGGAATCCATTACCAGCGGTGACCTTTATATGGGCGACCAGCGGGTCAACGACGTGGCCCCCGGCAAGCGGAATATTGCCATGGTGTTCCAGAGCTACGCCCTGTTCCCCCACATGACCGTGTGGGACAACATCACCTTTGGCCTGCACCTGCAAAAGCTGCCGGAAGAAGAAATCCGAAACCGCACCCAGCAGGTTATCGAGCTGCTGGACCTGGAGGGCCTGACCCAGCGTTACCCCAAGGAGCTGTCCGGGGGCCAGAAGCAGCGGGTGGCCCTGTGCCGGGCCCTGGTAAAGCAGTCCCCCTACTTTCTCTTGGATGAACCCCTGTCCAACCTGGACGCCAAGCTCCGGCAGCAGGCCCGGACCCAGCTGGTAAAGCTCCACGAAATCTACCACCCCACCATGATCTACGTAACCCATGACCAGGTGGAAGCCATGACCGTGGCCCAGCGGATTGCCATTATCAACCAGGGCATCTTGCAGCAGATTGGCACTCCAGAGGACGTGTACCACCGGCCGGCCAACACCTTTGTGGCCCAGTTCATCGGCACCCCGGCCATGAACCTGATTCGGGCCAAGGTCAGCACCGATGTGCTGATCTGGGGCAAGCACCGGCTCCAGGTACCGGCCCCCTATGCGGAGAAGCTCCACGCCCGGGACGAAATTATCCTGGGCATCCGACCGGAAAAATGCCATTTTGCCCCGGACGCCATGCTCCCCGCCGTCCGCAGCTACGCCGAAAACCTGGGCAGCCACTGGATTACGTATCTGACCCTGCCGGACGGTACGGACCTGCGGCTAAGCACCGCCGCCCCCATGCCGGAAAATGCCCCCGGCATCAGCTTTGCCTGGGAAGATACCTGTTTCTTTGATGCAGAAAGCGAGGTTCTACTATGAAACTGTCCGTCAGCGACCTGGCCTACGCCGGCTTCCGCTTCCACGACTTCTGTAAATTGGACAAGGCCTACGGGCTGGAATTCTTCTACGAGTTTGGCACCCCGGCCTACTGGGATGCGGTGCTGCCCCAAATGACCGACCAGCGCCATAACGGCATCAGCGTCCACGGCCCCTGCGTCCAGGTGAATCTGGCGGCCCCGGACGAAACCCATTACCTGAACGTGTTTCTGGACACCTTCCGCTACGCTGCCAAAATCCAGGCGGAGTTTGTGGTGATCCACACCAACGAGGCCCTGCCCCAGGAAGAAACCCTGGAAACCCTGCGGCTCCGGGTTTGGCGGAAGCTGTCCACCCTGCTGAAAATCAGCGAGGAAGCGGGGATTCCCCTGGTCATCGAGAACGTAGGCCTGCGGCCCTATAACAACGTACTGTTTGACTGGGAACACTTCTCCGCCCTAAAGGAAATTTTCCCGGAAGCCTTCTTCCTGCTGGACACGGGCCACGCCCATGTCAACGGCTGGAACCTGACGGAGGTGCTGCGGGAGTTTGGCCCCCGGCTCTTGGGCTGCCACGTCCACGACAACGATGGCCAGGGCGACCAGCACCTGCCTGTGGGCTCCGGCACCATCAGCTGGCCCGGCTTCTTTAGCGGCGTGAAGAAGTTCGCTCCCCAGGCCCGGCTGGTCCTGGAATACGCCAGCCTGCCCACCGAAGGCATGAACCTGCACCTGGCCGGTCTGTGCAAACGCTACACCCTGTAACTAGAACGTAAAAATCCCCTGCCTTGGAACTTTCCAAAGCAGGGGATTTTTCTATCCCGAAGGATTATTTCTTCAAATTGTAGAATACCTTCAGGCCGTTGTATTGGGCAGCAGCACCCAGATCTTCTTCGATCCGCAGCAGCTGGTTGTACTTGGCCACCCGGTCGGTCCGGCAGGGTGCACCGGATTTGATTTGGCCGGCGTTGACGCCTACTACCACGTCAGCAATGGTGGTGTCTTCCGTTTCACCGCTTCTGTGGGAAACGATGGCGGTGTAGCCAGCCCGTTTGGCCATTTCAATGGCAGACAGGGTTTCGGTCAGGGTACCAATCTGGTTCAATTTGATCAGAATGGCATTGGCTACGCCCAGTTCGATGCCTTTGGCCAACCGTTCTACGTTGGTCACGAACAGGTCGTCGCCCACAATCTGGACCTTCTTGCCCAGCTTGTCGGTGAGCAGCTTCCAACCGTCCCAATCGTCTTCTGCCAGACCATCTTCGATGGAGATAATGGGATACCGGTCAGCCAGGTCGGCGTACCAGTCCACCATTTCGGCAGAGGTCTTTACCACGCCTTCGCCCTTCAGGTCGTATTTGCCATCGGTGTACAGTTCGCTGGCAGCGGTATCGATGGCCAGCATCACTTCTTCACCGGGTTTGTAGCCAGCCTTTTCAATGGCTTCTACAATGACCTGCAAGGCTTCTTCGTTGGATTCCAGGTTAGGAGCAAAGCCGCCTTCGTCGCCTACAGCGGTAGCCAGGCCCCGGCCCTTCAGCACTTTCTTCAGGGCTTGGTAAATTTCCGCGTTGATGCGCAGGGCTTCTGCGAAGCTGTCAGCGCCAACGGGCATAACCATAAATTCCTGGATGTCCACGTTGTTGTCTGCATGGGCACCGCCGTTCAGGATGTTCATCATGGGCACCGGCAGTTCCTTGGCGTTAACGCCGCCCAGGTATTGGTACAGAGGTAGACCCAGGGACTCGGCAGCAGCCTTGGCCACAGCCAGGGAAGCGCCCAGGATGGCGTTGGCACCCAGACGGCCCTTGTTGGGGGTGCCGTCCAGCCGGATCAGCATTTCGTCGATTTCTACCTGACGGGTAGGATCCAGGCCAATCAAGGCATCGGCAATGGTCTCATTGACGTTTTCCACAGCCTTGTTGACGCCTTTGCCGCCGAAGCGTTTGGCATCTCCATCCCGCAGTTCTACAGCTTCGTGCACGCCGGTAGAAGCGCCGGAAGGAACCGCAGCGCGGCCCACCGTACCGTCGTCCAGCAGTACGTCTACTTCAACCGTAGGATTGCCCCGGGAGTCCAGGATTTCTCTTGCGCATACATTTTCAATAATTGGCATATTTTCCACCTCTATTTATGTACTAACAAACTGTGGCCGGTCATTGCTGCCGGTTTGTCCAAACCTAAAATATCCAGCAGGGTGGGCGCAATATCCGCCAGCCCGCCGTTTTCCACCTTCACCTCGGGGCCTTGTCCCACTACCAGGAAGGGCACCGGGTTGGTGGTATGGGCCGTCATGGGGGCGTGGGTAATGGGGTCTTCCATTTCTTCCACGTTGCCATGGTCAGCCGTAATGCACACTGTGCCGTGCTGGCGCAGGATTTCTTCTACCAGACCGCCTACACATTCGTCCACGGCTTCCACTGCGGCTACCGCAGCCTTAAAG
This sequence comes from Acidaminococcus hominis, assembly GCF_900291475.1. Taxonomy (GTDB): domain Bacteria; phylum Bacillota; class Negativicutes; order Acidaminococcales; family Acidaminococcaceae; genus Acidaminococcus; species Acidaminococcus hominis. The sequence continues at coordinate 1,013,316 of NZ_OLMM01000005.1, read as the reverse complement.
GAGCCGGTATGGCCCACCATATCCGGGTTGGCAAAGTTCAAAATCACCAGCTGGTACTTTTCGCTTTCCAGGGCTTCCTTGAGCTTTTCCGTAACCAGATAGGCACTCATTTCCGGCTGCAAATCGTAGGTTGCCACCTTGGGAGAGGGCACGAGAATCCGGTCTTCGCCAGCGAAGGGCTGTTCCCGGCCGCCGTTAAAGAAGAAGGTCACGTGGGCGTACTTCTCGGTTTCGGCTATGTGCAGCTGCTTCAGGCCCGCCTTGGAAACGGTTTCTGCCAGGGTATCGTTGATTTCTTCCGGCGGGAAAGCCACCGGCGCAGCAATGCCCTTTTCGTATTCCGTCATACAGACAAAATGCACCGGATAGGCTTCCTGAGGCCGGGCAAAGGCCGTAAAGTCCGCATCTGTAAAGGCATGGGTCAGTTCCCGGGCCCGGTCCGGGCGGAAGTTGAAGAAAATCACGCTGTCCCCGGCTTTCACCGGAGCAAAGGCTCCCTTCACCTGGAAGGGCACCACAAATTCATCGGTCTTGCCGGCTTCGTAGGAAGCCTTGAGACCTGCGGCGGCACTGTCATAGCTGGGAGCTTCCGTTCCCGTCATAGCAGCGTACACCTTTTCCACCCGTTCCCAGCGTTTATCCCGGTCCATGGCGTAGTACCGACCGGAAACGGTGGCAATACGGCCCAGACCCAGTTCCTGGCAGGCTTTTTCCAGTTGTTCCAGGTACACCCCAGCACTTTGGGGCGGCGTATCCCGGCCGTCCAGGAAAGCGTGGATGCATACCTGCTCCACTCCCTGCTTTTTGGCCATGGTCAAAAGTCCCAGCAGGTGGTCAATATGGCTGTGGACACCGCCGTCACTGAGGAGCCCCATGAGATGCAGGGTCTTCCCAGGTGCCTTGGCCTGCTCCATAGCCTGGAGCAGCACCGGGTTCTTTTCCAGGGAGCCGTCTTTCACCGCCCGGGTAATCCGGGTCAGGCTCTGGTACACAATCCGGCCGGAGCCGATACTCAGATGGCCCACTTCGGAGTTGCCCATCTGGCCGTCAGGGAGCCCCACCGCTTCCCCGGAGCACAGAAGCTCACTATGGGGATACCGGTTGAAATAAAAATCCAAATGGGGCGTCCGGGCACAGAAAGCCGCATTGGTTGGACCGGGCGGAGCAATGCCCCACCCGTCCAGAATCATCAGTACAGCAAGTTTACTACTCATAAGCCGCCTCAAAACGTGTTGGCAATGGCGGAGAAGTCTTTGGCAGACAGGCTGGCGCCGCCTACCAGAACCCCATCGATGCCGTCTTCATGGAAGGCATGGGCATTTTCGCTGGTCACGCTGCCGCCGTACAGAATACGGGTGTAGCGGGCTACGTCCTTGCCAAACTTCTTGGCCACTTCGCTGCGGATCAGTTCGGCAGCCGCTACGGCATCACGCACTTCGGCGCTCTTGCCGGTGCCAATGGCCCAAACCGGTTCGTAGGCAACCAGCAGGCGCTTGGCCTGTTCGTCGGTGAGTACCTGGAGCACGGGCAGCAGCTGGGACAAAATCTTGTCCTTGGTGGAGCCTTTTTCGTGTTCGTCAGCGTCTTCCCCTACGCACAGGATGGGATCCAGGTCGTTGCGATAGGCAGCCAGCACTTTTTTCACAATCAGGTCGTTGGTTTCCCCGAAGAATTTTCTCCGTTCGGAATGGCCTACGATAACGTACTGGGAACCGATTTCGGCAATCATCTTGCCGGAAACGGCACCGGTGTAGGCACCTTCGTCTTCGTAGAACAGGTCTTGGGCGCCGTAGCCCAGGCCTGCGTCGTCCACTACTGCGGCTACGGATTCCAGCGCCGTAAAGGGCGGGAACAGCACCACTTCACATCTGGCTTCTTCCGTGCTGTGGAGCACTTCGTGTGCCAGTTGCAGGGCTTCGTCCACGGTCTTGTTGCATTTCCAGTTGCCAGCCACAATGGGGGTTCTCAGGTCATCCAGGGAAGCCAGGCCCGGCAGGACCTTGCCTTCCAGGTATTCCAGGGAAGCACCGCCGCCCGTGGAAACGTGGCTCATCTTGTCGTCCAGGCCCATTTGTTTTACGGCTGCAGCACTATCGCCGCCGCCTACAATGGTAATCCCTTCGGAAGCAGCCATAGCTTCGGCCACCCGGCGGGTGCCTTCCGCGTAGTTGGGCATTTCGAATACGCCCATAGGACCGTTCCACACAATGGTCTTCATGCCGGCCAGGGTCTTGGCGTACAGCTCAGCCGTTTTGGGGCCGATATCCAGGGCCATGTATTCCGGATTCAGTTTATCCAGGTCTTCTGCTTCGTGTTCTGCGTTATTGTCAAATTTCTCGGCCATAATCAGGTCCACCGGCAGGAGCATTTTGGTGTTTTGGGCTGCTGCTTCGGCCAAAAGGTCCTTGGCAATACCCAGGCTTTCTTTTTCCACCAGGGATTTGCCCAGGTTATAGCCTTGGGCAGCCAGGAAGGTGTTGGCCATGCCGCCGCCAATGAGGATTACGTCAGCCTTTTTGATCAGGCTGCGGATAACCCCGATTTTGTCGGCTACCTTGGCGCCGCCGATGATGGCAGCAAAGGGACGCTGGGGTTTATCCACAGCGTTGCCCAGGTAGGCAATTTCCTTTTCCAGCAGGAAGCCAGCTACAGCCGGCAGATAATGGGTGATGCCTTCTACGGAAGCGTGGGCCCGGTGGGATACGCCAAAGCCGTCGTTGACGTACACATCCCCCAGGGAAGCCAGTTCCTGGGCAAAGTCCAGATCATCTTTTTCTTCTTCCGGATGGAAGCGCAGGTTTTCCAAAAGCAGGATATCCCCGGGCTGCAGCACTTCAGCAGCCTTTTGGGCAACAGGTCCAATGCAGTCCTCGGCAAATTTCACCGGCCGATGGATCATGTTGGACAGGCATTCTGCCACAGGCTTCAGGCTGTATTTGGGGTTTACCTTGCCTTTGGGCCGTCCCAGATGCGCCAGCAGAATGACTGCAGCGCCCTGGTCCAGCAGGTAGTACAGGGTAGGCAGGGAAGCTTCGATACGAATCACATCCGTAATCTCCCCCTGGTCGTTCATGGGGACGTTATAGTCCACCCGCACCAGTGCCTTTTTCCCTTTCAGATCAATATCTTTGACCGTCTTTTTTTCCATGGATGGTTGTACCCGCCTTTCTCTTACAGACCTTTTTTGGCTACGAAGATGGCCAGTTCAACCAAACGGTTGGAATAACCCCATTCGTTGTCGTACCAGGAAACTACTTTGGCGGTCTTGGGACCAACCATCATGGTGGACAGGCCGTCAACAATGGAGCTCAGCGGGCAGCCGCTGTAGTCTTTGGAAACCAGGGGCAGTTCGTTGTAGCCCAGAATGCCCTTCATGGTGGTTTCGGAAGCAACTCTCATGGCTTCGTTGATTTCTTCTTTGGTGGTTTCTTTCTTCAGGTTCACTACCAGGTCGGTCAGGGAAACGTCCGGAGTCGGGACGCGGATGGCCATACCGTTCAGTTTGCCTTTCAGTTCAGGCAGTACCAGGGCGATGGCTTTGGCAGCGCCGGTGGTGGTAGGAATGATGGAGCAGGCGCCGGCACGGGCACGTCTCAGGTCCTTATGGGCAGCGTCCAGAATCTTCTGGTCGTTGGTGTAGGAGTGAACGGTGGTCATCATGCCGTTTTCAATGCCGAAGTTGTCCAGCAGTACTTTGGTGAAAGGAGCCAGGCAGTTGGTGGTGCAGGAAGCATTGGAAATGATGTTATGTTTTGCCGGATCGTATTGGTCTTCGTTAACGCCCAGTACGATGGTGATGTCTTCGTTTTTGGCCGGAGCGGCAATCAGGACTTTCTTGGCGCCGTTGTCCAGATGGGGTTGTACCTGTTCACGGCTCTTGAATTTGCCGGTGGTTTCCAGTACAACATCTACGCCCAGTTCGCCCCAGGGAATTTCTTTGGGGTCGGTGTAATGGGTGAATTTGATGGCTTTGTCGCCAACGTGCATGATGTCGCCGTCAACCCGTACGTCCAGATCAAAGGTACCATGGACGGAATCGTATTTCAGCAGATGGGCATAGGTGTCAATCCCAGAACGGGCGTTGACTGCAACCACTTCTACTTCCGGGTTCTTTACAGCAATGCGCAGAGCGCAGCGACCAATACGACCAAAACCGTTAATACCAACTTTTACCATTTTTCATTCCTCCTAAATGTTATCCAGCTTATGATTGTTTTCCATCTGTAAACAATTGATGATTTCCCGGGCTGCTGCCTCGTCGGTTACCAGGATATCCTGTTTGCCGCTGCGCAGCACGGAAAGGATGGCCGGTCCCTTGGAATGGCCCCCGGCAATGCCCATGACCGTATGAATCTTTTCCAGATCGTTGACCATCAGGCCCAGGGTATCCGTACTATAGACCACCCTGCCATCCAAACTAAAATATTGGCCCAGGGCTTCCCCTACGGCCCCCTCCTCTTTCAGGCGGGCAATGATGCAGGGATCTACGCCCCGCTTTTCGGCCATGACCTGGGCTTGTCCCATGCCATGGACCAGGATGTCAGCACTTTTGATGGTTTCCACCACCTGCTTCACCCCTGCGTCTTCTTCCAGAATCTTGTCCAGCACGTCCTCACTGACGCTGTCGGGAACGTACAGCTGCAGGTACTTGGTTTTCAACCGGCCTGCCAGCACCGTGGCAATGGTATTGGCCTGGAGTTCCATTTTGTCCCCCAGTCCGCCCCGGGCAGGCACTACCGTGCAATGGGGTTCATTGCCGTAGATGTTTTCGGCAAGAGCCGCCATGGTGGTACCCCCGGTAACCGCCACAATATGGGCTTTGTGGTCCCCCAGCAGCCGCAGCAGGATGCCCGCTGCCACCCGGCCAATTTCCCGGGTGCCCACCGGATCCAGGTCTGCATCTCCTGGAATCACCACTGCTTTCTGCAAATGGAGCTTTTCTTCCAGGAGCTGGGCCAGGGACGACAATTTTTGCAGACGGTTCACATAGTCCTGCAATTCCTGCAGCAGGGCAGCGCCTTCTTCTGTAATGCTCATCCCCGTCAGGGAGAAGTCCAAAAGACCTGCCTCCTTGAGAAAATCCACATGGGAGCGCAGGATCCGTTCGCTGATTCCCAGGGTCTTGGCCAAAGTACGCCGCCCTACGGGCTGGTCGTGGCTGATCTGGCGCAGTACCTTGTAGCGCTCAATCAGCAGCTGGACCATTTCCGGAACCAGTTTGTTTTGTAGATTGATTACTTGATCCAAGCTCATTGGTTTCATATCTGTCCCCCGTGGTACTTTTTACGTCCCACCTTCACTGAAAAAAATAAAGTCACATTGCTCCGCCTCTATTATATCATATCCCTTCAGCCTTGCCACTGTTTTTATGGGCGGCACAGGAGTACGCAAGCACGGACAGCCTGCCACAGATTATCATTTTCAGCTTTCGAAAATAAGAATAGTGTCAATTCTTCTTAATTGGCCCCTGTGATAGCCTTCCAAGGAGCAAGCACGGCAGTGCGCGGCTGCTCGCAGAGCACGGCGAACCGTTAAGCAGACAAGTGAAGAAACTTCCTTTGGGGCTGTAAAAAGATTAAACTTCCTCAGTCATCCCTTCGGGATGCCAGCCCCTGAGTGGTTCGCATTATGCCAATCAGCTTCGCTCTCCGAGCTCGCTTCTTGGAATGCTATCACATGGCTCATATTAACCAATAGTCCCTTAAAAAGCTGATGGACTATTGGATATGAGCGCAACGCTTG
>NZ_OLMM01000005.1:0-1007568 GCF_900291475.1 Acidaminococcus hominis | reverse complement strand
CCTGAGTGGTTCGCATTATGCCAATCAGCTTCGCTCTCCGAGCTCGCTTCTTGGAATGCTATCACATGGCTCATATTAACCAATAGTCCCTTAAAAAGCTGATGGACTATTGGATATGAGCGCAACGCTTGTAGGGGCCGCTCCTATCCAACAGGTTTCTGTTTCTTACCGATGTTAATGCTACATTCCAGCTGGTGATTGACCGATAGCGGTTTGAATGCCTTCTTCAAGCGTCACGAGCTTAACCAAGGAAGTTTCCCCTTCTCCCCACAACCAAGTCAGCCCGGGAAGCACTGCTCCCCGGGCTGGTCTTTAGCTGATAAGCAAAGCATTTCTACCACACCAGAATCCGGTCCTCCGGATCCAGGTACATGGTATCGCCTTTCTTCACGTGATACGTCCGATAGAATTCATCGAACTGCTGCAAGGTCACATTAATCCGCAGGTACGACAGCGGGTGCACATCGTGATACAGGATGTACTTGATGGCCTGGGGCGTGGCCAGATAGGCCCAGATTTTGGCGTAGGCCCGGAAGAACCGGTCGTAGTCCGCATTGGGTTTCTGGGCCAGAATGGACAGCATAGCCTTCAGTCCCGTCATATCCGCAATGGCTTCCGTCTGAATAAAAGCCCCGTTCAGATGAATCCCGTCAAAGGGCACAATGTTGTCATAATACTCCCGTACCCTCTTAGCCCGATCCTGGAACTTTTCGTAGTCCACCTTGGTCCACCAATTTCTCAGGTTCCCCTTCTCATCAAACTGGGCCCCGTTGGTATCAAAGGCGTGGGTGATTTCGTGCCCAATTACGGCGCCAATACCCCCGTACAGCTCCTCGTCCGCCATACCCGGCACATAGAACGGCGGATTCAGGATACCCACCATGATGTTGATGGAATTGTCCAAAGGATAATAGGAAGCGTTGCACTGGAGGATGTTCTGGTTCCAGTCATCCGGATCCACCTTGGTATCCACCCGGTCAAAGGCCCGTTCCAGGGCAAACAGCTTGCACTTGCGCTGAGCCTCCCAGAAGGAATCCTGGGAAATGTCCAGGGACCCGTAGTCGTAGAACTTATTAGGGTAAGCCGCGTGGATTACCATGTGGTCCAGCTTTCGCAGGGCCATCTGCCGGGTTGCGTCAGACAACCAGGTTTCCTCCTGGAGCATGGTCCGGTAGTAGGAAATAATCTTTTTGGTAAATTGCAAGTTGAATTTGAACAACTATAATCAAGAAACACACTCAATAGCATAAACTTCATCGAGGAATGCATCAAATAGCTCTGACGGCGTATGGTAGCCCAAAACACGACGTGGGCGCTGGTTCAGCGTATNGGTAAATTGCAAGTTGAATTTGAACAACTATAATCAAGAAACACACTCAATAGCATAAACTTCATCGAGGAATGCATCAAATAGCTCTGACGGCGTATGGTAGCCCAAAACACGACGTGGGCGCTGGTTCAGCGTATCTGCCATGTTCAGGATATCCTCATCAGAGAACCGCTCTACGGACATGCCCTTTGGGATGAAATCCCTCAGCAAGCCATTGTGGCGTTCGTTTTGAGCCCGTTCCCACGAGCTGTACGAATGTGTAAAGTACATCTTGGTGCCGAGACTCTCGAACTGTGACAAGTTCTCAAACTCAGGACCGTTATCGGCCGTCATCGTCTTAAAAATCTGGCTGAAGCGCTCTGCGCCATATAGCTCCTGCAACTGTGCAAGAGCGGATTCAACGCCGGCACAGGTACGTCCAGGAATGCGGATGGCGATGTAGTTGCGCGTAACCTTTTCAACAGCAGTGAAGACTACTGCCTCACGGCCTGCACGCTGACCAACGACCGTGTCCACTTCCCAGTGGCCAATTTCGGTACCTTCATTGACGACGGCAGGACGTTCCTCAATGGAGCGACCCTTCATACGCTTGTTCTTACGTACCCATTTCCGACGGTGTTTATGCTTTAAGGCTCGCGGGACTTCGAAGAGCGACAGCGGAAGCTTATTAGCCCAAAGCATGTTGTAAAGCGTCTTGGTACAGGGAATCTGTTCCGGCGTAAATAGCTTGTTCCGCCTAGCATAGCCAACGCAGGCATCCAGTGACCAACGTTCCTGGCGGACTTGTTCTACCATCCATTGGATGAACGATTCGCAGTCGTCATGATCGATTTTGCAAGTCTTCCTGGAGTTCTTGCGATTCTTTGCGTATGCCTTCTGACCGCGCTTTGCCATATACTGTGGGGCACGACCGTGCTTGCTTTTTCGTTCCGGCGTTCCACGCCGAAGCTCATAGAAAACAGTCGTATGAGCACATCCTACTGCAGCAGCAATGTTGCGAAGGGAAAGCCCTTGACGATGCAGAGCTTGAATCATACCACGTTCTTCCAAAGAAAGATGGCGGCCGGGGATACGTACGTCCTCCATTGTGTTAGAATGGATGTGATCCATCGTGATTGCTCCTTTGTTGATGATTTCTCGCAAAACCATTTTAGCATGAGGCTTCACTATGGATTTTTATTTTTTGATTAACTGTTCAAGTTCATTTTACAACTGACCAAATAATCTTTTTGCACAGATTCGTAATATCCGCTTTCATTTGGGGCGACGCATAGCTGGCCAGGTACACCTGTTCCAGGGGCTCCAGCAGATCCCGCTTCACTTCCCGCAGGGCCAGCCGTTCGTCCGAAGGCCGGCCAAAGCCAAAGTTCATCTTGTTGAATTCCCAGCCTACATCATCTGCTGCCCGGTCCAGGGATTGCAGCCGGCTCAGTACCAGCCGCACCAGCATATCATTTTTGAACCGATTCAGGTTTCTTTGCGTATACAGCTGGTTAAAACCTCTCAAATACGCCGGATGCTCCACATTGATGACCTTGGCCTTATCCATTCTCCGGGTGACAAAATACGCATGGAGCGGATAATTGGGCACCAGGGCTTCCACCTGAGCTGGGGTCATGGGGTTCCGGTTCATGGCGATAAAGTTCTGGGAAAGCTTGTCCTCGCTGGTATAGACATATTCCGCCAGCTCAGCTTCCAGCTCCAGGGCATCCTTGTACATGGCAACGGCGTCCTTTTGGGTATACCCCAGCCGCTCCATCATCTTGCCAAAAGCCAGCTGGTTGGCCTCATTCCGGCGCCGGCCCACGTCCGTCCGCACGGTAAACTCGGTGGTAAAGCCCAGCAGCGTGTCAAACCCATCCTGAATCCCTACCCCATAGACAGAGGTATCCTCCCATTGGGGCATGACGTAGCTGATAATGTAGTTGGGATAAAGCAGCCCTTCCCGGCTGCTGAGCAGTTTGGACAGTTCGCCCAGGGTCTTGACGTTCTGAATGGCTGCCATTTCCTGTTTCAGGGGCTGCACCCCCAGTTTGTTCCGGGCGTCCCAGTCCAAATATTTATGATACAAAGCCTGGACCAGCTCCGCATTGTGCCCGGTCAGGGACGAATCCTGCAAAAGGCCGTGGAGCTTCTGGTTCATCACTTCTTCCGCATCATCAAAAGCGCCCTTTTCTACTTTGTCGGGCTTGATTTCGCTGGTGAGAATCCATTGCTTGTTGGCGTAAATGCTGTAGTCTTCCCCAGGGGAAGCAGGCGTGTTCGCCGTCACATTACTTTTGGCATTGGAATCCACCCACGGATGCCCGCCCTTGAGATTGATGCCGCTGTCGTTACTGCTGCTGGCCGTGGTGCTAATAGGCTGCACCTGGGGCTTGGGCTCGTCCGGGGACTTCTCTCCGCCGCAAATGCTCAGCTTGTTCGTATGGGTAATAATGGGAACGGGCAGCAGCTCATCCTCCAGGGGCACCTTGGTAATGCCAATATCCAAAACGGGCATAGCCTCAGATTTAAGGGCTGCTTGGGGGAACACGGGGCCCATTCTTACGCAGGGTCCGACGGCCTGAACTTGACCGCCTGGCAGCAAACCTGCCAAAAGAAGCGCCAGCAGAACCTGTACGATTCTTTCTTTTCCTTTCATAAGAATCCCCCCTCTATCCAAACTGTAGAGGAAAGCTCCCCTACAGGTATAAAGAAATTGCTGAAAATTCTACTATCCTCTATTGTTATTATAAGCGTTTTCCGGAAATAGTGCAATTTTATAAATAACATTATGTACAACAGGGGTTGACCATGCCCTAGAGTGTCATTATTAGAGCAAATTTCTAGGAAATAGAAGCCCACCCTCTGTACGCATCCAGTGGACATTTATCGTCCATTTCAACCAAAAAGAAACCCCTGCAAAAGCCCTTTCAGGCCCTTGCAGAGGTTTTACGTTTTGTTTTATTCCCACTCGATGGTTGCAGGCGGTTTGCTGGTGATATCATAGACCACCCGGTTTACGCCCGGTACTTCGTTGACAATGCGGCGGGATACCAGATCCAGTACATGGTACGGAATATGGGACCAGTCGCTGGTCATGCCATCGGTGCTGTTTACGGCACGGAGGGCAATGGTGTTGCTGTAGGTCCGGAAGTCACCCATAACCCCTACGCTGCGGATATTGGGCAGGCAGGCAAAATACTGCCAGATGGAACGGTCCAGACCGGCGTTGGCAATTTCCTCACGGAAAATGGCATCGGCTTCCCGTACAATCTTCAGCTTTTCTTCGGTCACTTCACCCAGTACCCGGATGGCCAGGCCAGGACCCGGGAAGGGCTGGCGCCATACCAGTTCAGAAGGAATGCCCAGTTCTTCGCCTACGGCGCGCACTTCGTCCTTGAACAGTGCCCGCAGAGGTTCAATCAGGCCCAGGTTCATGTCCTTGGGCAGGCCGCCTACGTTATGATGGCTCTTAATGGTGGCAGAGGTGCCGGTACCGCCGGATTCTACTACGTCCGGATAAATGGTGCCCTGTACCAGATAGTCCACGTGGCCGATTTTCTTGGATTCTTCTTCAAATACGCGAATGAATTCTTCGCCGATGATTTTCCGTTTGGTTTCCGGATCGCTGACGCCTTTCAGCTTGCTCAGGAACCGTTCCTGGGCGTTGACCCGGATCAGGTTCATGTCGAAATCTCTCTTGAAGATTTGTTCTACCTGGTCGCCTTCGTCCTTGCGCAGCAGACCGTGGTCTACGAATACGCAGGTCAGCTGCTTGCCCACAGCCTTGTGGACCAGTACAGCAGCTACGGAGGAATCCACGCCGCCGCTCATGGCGCACAGTACGTTCTTGTCCCCTACCTTTTCCCGGATTTCCGCAATCTGGGTCTGGGCAAAGGAAGACATGGTCCAGTCGCCTTTCAGGTCGCAGATGTTGAACAGGAAGTTGCTGAACATTTGCTTGCCAAAGGGAGTATGCATAACTTCCGGGTGGAGCTGCACGCCGTACAGTTTCTTGTCCTCGTTCATCATGGCAGCTACCGGGCATTCGGTGGTATGGGCGATGACGGTAAAGCCTTCCGGCACCTTTTCCACATAGTCCTGGTGGCTCATCCAGCAGATATTGTTCTTTTCCAGTCCGGAGAACAAACGGGTTTCGTTATCCAGCACGATGGCCGTTTTCCCGTATTCGCCGCTGCCTGCGTGAGTCACTACGCCGCCCAGGGTCTTGGCCATGAACTGATGGCCGTAGCAGATACCCAGAACAGGAATCCCCATTTTGAACACGCCTGCGTCAACGGCAGGGGTATTTTCGGCATATACACTGTTGGGGCCGCCGGATAAAATAATGGCTTTCGGTTTCTTTGCTTCGATTTGTTCCAGGGTGTACGTATAAGGAATGATTTCGCAATACACATTGCATTCCCGTACCCGTCTGGCAATCAGCTGGCTGTATTGGGCGCCAAAGTCAACGACCAGGACAACCTCATGCTGTAAATTTTCCATACCCATTCTCCTTCTCATTGTTCTAGTTTTAACAATATATCATACTTCCAACAATCTTTCAATTCTCTTGCTTACGCTTCACGGCTCCAGCCCAGTTTCTCAAAAACCAGGAAGCACAGGCTGGCAATAATAGCCACCACCGTAGCAAGCCCCATGCCCTTGAGCTGCACAGGACCAACGTGAACGGCAGCGCCGCTCAGGCCGGAAACCATGGTTACAGCAGTCAGAATCAGGTTCTTGGATTTGGTGAAGTCCACCTTCCGTTCCACCATCATACGCAGGCCGGAGGCTGCAATAAAGCCAAACAACAGGATGCAGACGCCGCCCATAACCGGAGTAGGAATGCCGTGGATGACAGCGGCAATCTTACCAATGAAGGAAAACAGGATGGCGAAGATGGCTGCGCCGCCGATAACCCAGGTGCTGTACACGCCGGTAATGGCCATAACCCCCATGTTTTCCCCGTAGGTAGTGTTGGGGGTGGAACCCAGGAGCCCGGACAGCACGTTGGAAATACCATCGGCAATCAGGGAGCGGTGCAGGCCCGGATCCTTAATCAGGTCACGGCCTACAATGTCGCTGGTGACGAACAGGTGTCCCAGATGTTCTGCCAGTACCACAAACAGGGCGGGCAGAATCATCAAAATGGCGTTCAGGTTAAAGTGGGGCTGGTAGAAGGTGGGGAAAGAGAACCAGGCAGCGGAAGCCACTGCGGAGAAGTTCACCACACCCATCACGTAGCTGAGCACATAGCCGGCCACTACGCCAATCAAAATAGGGATAATACCGATAAAGCCCCGGCCCAAAATGGTAGCCAGCACCGTTACCACCAGGGTGAACATGGAAATAGTAATGGCCTGGGCGTTGGTCATTCCCTGCACCGGGTCGCCAAAACCGCTCATGCTCATGGCCAGCGGCGCCAGTTCCAGACCGATGATGGCTACAATGGAGCCCATGGCAGCCGGCGGGAACAGCACGTCAATCCAGTCCGTACCGATTTTCCGAACCAAAAGGCCGATCAGGATAAAGCACAAACCAAAGGCAATGAACCCGCCCTGGGCATCTCCGTAGCTCATGCCCGCAGTGGAACACACCGCCAGCACCGGGGAAATAAACGCAAAGCTGGACCCCAGGTACGCCGGCAGGCGCCATTTGCAGATAGTCAGGTACAGCAGGGTTCCTACCCCGTTCATAAACAGGGCCGTGGACGGATCCACGTGCAGCAGGAAGGGCACCAAAACCGTAGAGCCAAACATGGCAAACAAATGCTGCAGGCTCAGGGGGATGGTTTCAAGGATAGGTAGTTTTTCCTCTACATGGATGATACGTCGTTCTTCCATTAATTTCTCTCCTTTGTTTTGTTCAGTTCATAACATACTAGACATATATTACCATAAAAAAGCATACTATGGGAGACATTTTTTCGTAAACGTTCGTGTTTTTCTTTCTGCCCGCTGTTTTCTTTCCCACATTCCCCCTTTTACATACAGAGCCGGTGTACAGGAGAGATTCGCCCTAAAGGACTTCTCCTGCTCACCGGCTGTATAGTTCCAGTTCCTGCTCAGCCTGACCGCCGCCTACTCCCCTGCGGGGGCCCTGCCTTGCAGAAACGAGCAACTGCATTTGCTTGCAGTTCCCGCTCCGTATGCAATTGTCCGGAGCTGGCGAAAAGTTCGTCAGATGTGGAAGTTCAGCCGGGTATTAAAGGTAAAGCCCTTCTGTCTTCCGGCCCAGCCCGTAACCCGTACTGTCAGGTCATAAGGCTCCTTCCGGGTGGCTTCCTTGCTCCACCCCAGTTCCAACAGGCCGCTAGAACCTTTCCGGCTGGGGCTCTCGGTCCGCAGAGGCCGGGCCGCCTCGTAGGTGGCGCCGCCTGCCGCATTCCATTCGTATTCCCAGCCTGCGCCCACGTACAGTTTTTGGTGGGGCGCAATACCATAGCCGTAGCGTACGCCCAGTCGGGAGGCCACGGAATTCAGGGCATCAAAGTTGTAGGACGCGTCGCCATTGACGGTGTGCAGGGTTACCGAATCCCCGGCCGTATGGGTCCAGAATAGCTTGCCGTATACATCCAGGTTGGAGTCATGGGGCAGGGTATAAATCTTGCCCAGGCCCCCGTGCATGGCCAGGTAGGCCGAACCGGAGCTGTAGGCACCCCGGCTGCCGTTCACCATACCGGAATAGCTGCCCTTCACGTAGCCTCCGTGCAGGCTGCCTTCGTAGTAGAACCCATTGGTATTATCCCGGCGCAGGAGAACCCCGCCGCCGTAATAGCTGTGGTCCCCGTCGCCCCGGCTGCCGCTGTCCATAAAGGTGGTATAGTTGTCCCGGCCATATTCCCCAAAGAGCATCACCGTGTCAATATACGTTTCTTCCTGGAGCCGGCGCACCAGGCCCAGGTTCCCGTTCATCCCATGGGTTTTCACCTGGGAGCCGGTGTCGTAGCGGAGGGCTTCCCCGCCCACCACAATGTACGGAGTGAACTTGGCCTGGGCTTCTGCATTGATCATAAAGTCCTTCTGGTCTTCGGGAGCTTCCTTGACTCCCACACCGCCCGGGGTGTAGGGACCGCTCTGGTAGGCAGAGGCCATGGAGGCTGCCAACGCCCCATCCAGCCCTGCGGTAGCAGCAAACTGGGCGCTGGTTTTCACCAGGTCCAGGCCGCCCATATGGGCATCCACCAACGTCTTGGTTCCGTCCGCCAGCTGTGCCGCCGGATCCGGTTTGGGTTCAGGCTTCGGCTCTGGTTCCGGTTCGGGTTCGAGCTCAGGTTCTGGCTCGGGTTCCGGTTCAGGCTCCGGTTCCGGCTTAGGCGGCAGTTTGGTAATGGTGGCAATAATCTTTTTATCCCCATCCTTCTTCACTTCCACCCCAGCCTGGGCAAAACCCGCATCAGTAAGAACGCCATAGGAGGTATCACCATCCGTAGTAACACCCTTCTCGTTAACCAGCAGGTTAATCTTATCCCCTACGTTCAGAATGGTGGCGTCGCTGGCGCCGGCCTTGATGGTGTCCCCTGTAAGGTCCGTAGCCTCTCCGCCGCTAATGGTCAGCATGGTATCGCCGTTCACCGCTTCCTTGGGAATGTAGAAGTTCAGGTTTTGGAAAGCGGTGATTTCTTTTACGTTGTTATTTAAGGTGTAGACGTTGAGGGTGTTGTTCGTACCGTTCACGCCATTGACGATATACGTACCGCTGTCGTATTCCTGGCTTACGAGGCCGCCGCTGAGGTGAAGGCCTGAGGCGGAAACCGTCCCTAGCAGATTGATGGTATTATCCTTGGCTTCCGTACGGCCGACGCCGGCCACGATATCGATGTCATCGCCATCAGAAGTGCCTGCGGCAAAGGTAACGCCGTCTTCGATGTTCACTGTATTACCATCGGCTACGGTGCCTTGGCCGCCGTAAAAGACGGTGCCGACGCCCAGGTTGGCGCCTTTTTGCAGGTTAATAGTATTTTCATTAGCTTCTTTATTCAAGGGGCCATAATAATAGGCGTAGACAGAGTCAGAAGAGCCACAGACGAGAACGCCTGCGTCCAAGGTGCCGGATATGTTCACCGTATTTTTATCACCTATATTATCTCCTCCATAATTCCAGGCTCCCACAACCAGAGCGCCCTCACCTACATAGCCTTCGATAGTCACGGTATTTTCGTTGACCGTTGCTCTGGCTCCATCCGTGCTGCCAGCTGCCAGGATAGTGCCATAGCCTACACTCCCTGTTTTGCCTACAGTAAGGCTATTGCCGCTAACGACGCTGCCAGGGTCTTCTGCCGAGCCGGCAGTGGTATTGGTCTGTGCTCCCAGCGTGCCATCGATTTTCACGGTATTTCCTTTGGCTTCCGTAGCCCCGCGGCCGCTAATCACTGTGGAGGCCACGTTAGATACTGTGGCTCCCTGGTCGATAAGTAGATGGTTATTGTTAGCTGTTCCGGAAGAAAAGCCGCCATTTAATTGTTTAAAATTGGTCAGTGTGCCGCTGGTCAAATGGACGGTGTTGCCATTGGCTTCGCCATACATGTCGTTTTTGCCGCTGACAATGCCCAAATTGGGTTCATTCAGTGTCACATCCGTCAGCGTAATGGTATTCCCGTCAGCCTTACTGCCTTCGGCGTTGCCATGATTGGAGCTATAGACCCAACCGCCAATGATTTCACCGCTTAGGGTACTGTTTTTGATGGTTGTCTGATTCTGGCTGGCGCTGGTGCCGCCTTGAATATAAGCTGTGTGGACATTGTCAATAGTGCTGTCTTCTATTTGGACCGTATTTCCATCCGCCGTGTAGCCTTCATAGCCACCATAGATATACCTGAAATTGCTATTATGCACAATCACGGTATTCGCATCCGAGCGGGAGCCGTAGTCTATCTTGCCGTCGTTTGCCGATCTGCCCCCAAAGATATCTCCGCCTGTGGAGTCCCAGACTTCTACGGTATTATGGGAAACGACGCTGGTATTGCTGTTGGACTTGCCGCCGTAAAGGCTAAATTCTAAGGCAGAGCCGGCTTTTTTGACACCGTTCATATGGAGCACATTATATGTGGCATTGCCAGTTTGACTGTAGCCACCATAGGCTTTATCAAATTGCGCGGCATCGCTTATATTGAGTTGATTATTCGTAACCGTGCCGTTATTGCTCATGGCCGCAGCAAGTTCAGAAGCACTGCCGCCCGTCACGGTAACGGTATTGCTGGGCGTCGTGCCGCCTTCTGTGTAGGTACCGATGGTGCCAGCATCCGAGTACATCCCGGCAACATATGCCAGCTGCTGCGAGGTCCCGGTGCTGGTAATGGATACGTCCTTACCGATTACCGGTTCTGCTTCTGTATCCATATAAAAGCCGAACAAAGCCGTCTTCCCAGGGTTCGCGGGCGTAAAGGAACCAATATTGATAGTCAGTTTGTTATCCGTCTGTGCAGGGGCATATACACTATACCCCTCACTCCCCATCACCTGAACCTTTGAAGTTGTCGCTAAATCCCCCACACTGGTAATGGTCGTTTCCGCCTGCACTTTCCCCGGTCCCCACAGGAAGGAGCCAAGGATGGTGAGCAGTACGGCCATATGTAGTTGTTTTCTGCTTCTCATTCTTCCCACCCCCTTGGAAAGCCTAAGACCGCATTGACCTTTTTGATTGCCCCATATCATCACATTTACAAAAATATCAATTACAGAATATATTTTTCTGCCATTTTATTACTTTTATTATACCACAATCCCTCTTTCTTGTATTCTGAATTATTACAATGTTTACGTTTACTTTTTACGATACATACTTTCTGTTTTATATTGTATTTAAAATTGTCTTCTGCCTTTTCCGCAGCAACAAAAAAAAAACACGGTTAGTCCCGCATCCTTTCTGCTTCCGCTAGTCCTTCCGGACCAGCAGGTGAATATTCTCTTTTTTGAACACCGTATAGATTTTCTTGATGAATTCGTGCTTGATGACGGCTTCGTCCACGATGTTGCGGATTCGCAGCACCACGTTAAAGGTAATGCCGTAGTCCCCCATATTGGTGTAGCGCACCAAGGGCTGAAAGCCTTTGACACCGCTTTCGCTGCCGGCCAGAATTTCCCGGGCCACGGCCAAGGACACGTCCTCCACCTTTTGCAGGTCGTTGTCGTAGGTGATGGTCAGGGGAATGAAAATGGTGCATTCCGCCAGGGGCTGCTCGTAGTTGGTCAGGGTGGCCGAGGCGATGCTCTTATTGGGGACAATCACCGTATTGCCGGTGCTGGTACGGATGGTGGTGTTGCGCCAGTTCATGTCCGTGACCCGGCCGGATTCCCCGCTGGCCAGGCGGATATAGTCCCCCATGTGGACCTGCTTGGACAGCAGGGTAGTAATCCCGGAAAACAGGTTAGCCAGGGTATCCTGGAGGGCCAGGGCGGAAGCCAAGCTCCCGGCGCCCAGTGCAGTCAGCAGCGGCGAAATGGAAATGCCGTAGGAGCCCAGGATAAAGATGATTCCCACCATGTACACGCCCAAGTCCACAATGGTGGTAAGAATGGACGTAGAGGCCGATTCGTTGCCGCTTTTGGACAGCTTGCTCTTGAGATACGAGGACAGCAGATGGGCAAAGAAAAAGGTGACTGTGATAATCACCAGGCTGTGGTAATGCCGCTCCAGCATGCTCTTTACAAAGGGCGGCAGGTTCAGGATGCCCTTGGTCAGCTGAATGCCCGTAAGAATCCCCAAAAGGGTGGGCATGAACCGGAAGGTGGTCCGCCAGCTTTCCCGCTTGACCCGGGTAAACCGGGTCAGCACCTCAATGAGCCCCCGGAACACCCAGTGGAGGATAAAAATCCCGATGGCAATAAAAATAAAAAAGGCAATCAGATGCACATGGGGGCCGCCATGCTTCAGCTCCCGGGAAAACATATTGATGTAATAGTCCACGCTTTGTCCGCTCCCCTGCAGCCGTATTGGGCTGCTCACAGGGCCCCTGGGGCCCCGTGTTTCGATATGATAACGTTCTTTATCATAGAGCGGCCGGTAACAAAAAGCAAGAGGAGAATAGAAAAGTTCAAAATTACCGCATCACTTCATATTTTCCCACCAGCGGGTGAATTTCTGTCCCGTGTCCCCTACCCGGACCAGCTCCCCAATTTCCGGGGTGGCCAGGTAATAGGGCTTTCCTTTGGCAGCTGCGGTAATCCGCTTGTAGGGTTCGTCCCAGCTATGCATGGACAGGGGGTATTTGCCGTTGTGGCAGGGCAGCACTTCCCGGGCGCCCAGGTCCACCCCGGCCTGAGCCGTTTCTTCCGGCATCATGTGCACGGAGGCCCAGTTCTCGTTGTACTGGCCGTCTTCCAAAATGGCCAGGTCAAAGCCCCCGAACTGCTGCCCAATCCGCTTGAAGCGGCCGTCGTAGCCCCCATCCCCGCTGTAGAAGACCTTCTTCCCAGGGGTGATAAAGGCAAAGCCCGCAAACAGGGTCTGGTTTTTGTGGAGCAGCCGGCCGGAGAAATGCCGGGCAGGCAGCACCCAAACGGTGAGCCCCTCATCAATTTTCACCGGGGTGTTCCAGTCTTCCTCGGAAATCTTGGCAAGGGGATACCCCCACTTTTCGTAGTAGCCCCCGTTGCCCAGGCCGGTAACCACATGCTTTACCTTGGGCTCAATAGCCCGGACAAAATCGTAGTCCAGGTGGTCCCAATGGTCGTGGGACAGCACCATCACGTCAATGCCGTCCGGAATATCCTCCGGCCCGTACACATTGCTGCCGTCAAAGGCTTTGTCCACAAAGGGCACCGGAGAAGCATAGGTGGCGGCAATGGGGTCAATGAGGATTTTTTTACCCCCCAGCTGCATATAGAAGGAGGAGTGCCCCAGCCAGACCACCACATCTTCCTTAGGGTCCAGTGCCTTCAAATCCGTCTTCTGGGTGACCATGGGCCCTGGGGGTATGGTCTTACCCGGGGTGGGGAACAAAAACTCCTTCCAGAAGGACCAGGAGGGCGTCACCGGGGTATGGGGCGTCTCCGGCACAAATTGGCCGTTCACATAATGGGGCGAAGCTTCTATCCGGGCCTTCCGCTCCGGGGTCATCAGGGGATCCATTTGGGGCTGGTTCACAAACCAGTAGCCAAAGACGCCCACTGCAGCCACCAGGGCTGCCGTACATTTCAGCAAAGTCTTTACCATACAGTCTGCTCCTCACATTTTGACATAGTAGTGTTTTTGGCCCCTCTCCAAGGGCCTGGAACTTTCCACATAACAAAAATTCCACGGGACCGCAAAGGTTTCCCGTGGAAAATACAGATGCATTTGGAGTTTTGCTTTAGAGTTTCAGCAGCAGGGGCAGCTTGTCTTCCAGCTGGACACCTTCCCGGGGATCCTTGCCAGAATCCAGGGTGCTTTGGATGACCACTTCCAGGAAGTCAGCGGCAATCTTGGCGCTTTCTTCCAGGGACTTGCCCTTCAGGATGCAGCCGGTAACCACGCTGGTGAATACGTCCCCGGTGCCGCAGGTGCCAAAGGGAATCCGTTTCACCACATAGGAGTGGTACCCCACTTCCCCGGCGCTTTGGCTGACCACCTGGATTTCGTCCGGCTTGCCCGGCACGGAGGTGATAATCACCTGTTTGGGTCCCAGATCCAGCAGTTTCTGGCACAGGTCCTGGATTTCCCGTTCCGTTGGCGTCCGGTCCAGCCAGGTGGTGCCGGTCAGCAGACAGGCTTCCGTATAGTTGGGGGTAATCAAGGTAGCTTCTGCCACCAGCTTGCGCATTTCTTCCACCATGGTCTGGTCAAAGACCACGTACAGCTTGCCGTCATCAGCCATGGCAGGGTCCACCACTACCAGCTGGCCGTCCTTGGCAAAGCGGCGGATGGCGTCCCGGACCAGAGCGGTCTGGGCGGCATTGGCCAAGAACCCGCTGTAGATGGCGTCAAAATGCAGGTTCAGCTTTTCCCATTGGTCCATCATAGGGTTCATGTGACTGGTCAGATCCGTATTATAGAACTCCCCATAGGTCAGGTTGTTGCTATAGAGGGCCGTGGGGAACGGGTTCACCTGGCTGCCCAGGGCAGAAATCACAGGCATGGCAGCAGTCAAAGAACAGCGGCCAAAGGAACACAGATCATGGATGGCAAGTACACGTTTTATGGTCATGGATATCAATCTCCTCTAAGCTTGGAATGATTCCATTGTACAATGACCGGGCCGGAAATAAAATGCACAGTTTCCAGGGAAAATTACCAGAAATTGTCACGTAAAACAAAGTTGCTGCCTACTCTAAGAAAACATTGTCCAAAAACACGCATTTTCCAAAATTGTACCTATAACAAAAAACAGGCTCCCACCTTGGAAGTCTGTTTCAGTGTTTATATAATAATGGTGCCGGGGACCGGAATCGAACCGGTACGGAGATCACTCTCCGAGGGATTTTAAGTCCCTTGCGTCTGCCAGTTCCGCCACCTCGGCGAAAATACAAAATTGGAGGCGACACCCAGAATCGAACTGGGGATAAAGGTTTTGCAGACCTCTGCCTTACCGCTTGGCTATGTCGCCTTAAAAAATGGAGCGGAAAACGAGATTCGAACTCGCGACCCCCACCTTGGCAAGGTGGTGCTCTACCACTGAGCTACTTCCGCTTAAAAATGGTGCCTCAGCGCAGAATCGAACTGCGGACACAGGGATTTTCAGTCCCTTGCTCTACCAACTGAGCTACCGAGGCATGTTGGCGACCCAGGACGGACTCGAACCGACGATCTCCGCCGTGACAGGGCGGCATTCTAACCAACTGAACTACTGGGCCGTTGCAGCTTTGCATTTGTTATCGTGCGTTGCCGACTTTGTTAGT
Organism: Acidaminococcus hominis; assembly: GCF_900291475.1. Lineage (GTDB taxonomy): Bacteria > Bacillota > Negativicutes > Acidaminococcales > Acidaminococcaceae > Acidaminococcus > Acidaminococcus hominis. The sequence goes on along the minus strand of NZ_OLMM01000005.1, from coordinate 992,439 downwards.
ATACGGTATTTTGCCAAATCTGTCAAGCATTCTTCCAAACTTTTTTTATTTTTTTTTGGAATTTTTTTCAGAGGGTATGATCGGCCTCTGTCACCCACTGCAAGGTTGGCTCCAGATGGGCCTCCAGAGCCTCCTGGAGCTCTTTCAGGCTATAGCTGTCAAACTCCGAGGTGGCGTGGAATACCCCGCCAATCTTCACTTCTCCAAAAAATTGGTTGCGCAGCCGATTGTACATGATGATCAGCTGGTCCTTGCGGTCAAAGTCCGTATAGTCAATCAGGATAATGGAACCGTTGATATGGTCAATGGCCTTGTCCGGACGGATATACAGTTCAAAGGAGCCGATTTGCTTCGGCAGCTGTTTGCCGTATTCCCACTCCGGCAGGTGTTTGGCCTCCACCATCTCCCCCAGGTTGACGCTGGTAGGGTCCTCCATGCTTTGCAGCACCGAGGGCAGGTACTTTTTCACTTTTTGGGCAAAGATATCCCGTTCCTTGTAGATGAACCGGATATCCCGATAGGTATTCATGCCCATGGTGCGTACCAGGATGTAATCAAAGGTTTCCGTGGTATAGGTAATATCCAGGGTAGCCCGGAGCTCAGGGGCCTCATAACGGCAAATATACAACACCTGGCCGTCAATATAGTCCGTGAGCTTCTTGGTAAAGGCACCAATCTGGTCCGGTAGGTCCAGAATCAGGTCCCACTGCCGCACTTCTTCCTGGATTTCGGTAATGGCTTTATACCCCATGCTGCTGTTCCTTGGCGTCTTCGGCCAGAAGTTTTTCCAGGCGGCCGCAGCTCATTTTGCCTTCATGGCAAACCCGCTGGGTCACGCAGGTAGGACCGGCCACAGCAAAGAGCAGGGGTGCCGCCTGACGTGCTTCAGCCAGCATAAGATTGGCCAGTGCCCGGATTTCCCACTGGGCCCGGTTGCAGCAGCGAAGCTCAAAGAAATGCAGCAGGCTGCGGGCATTCATGGTGACCACAATCTTGGTTTCCGTGGCGTTGGGCAGAATGTACCGGGCGTCTTCTGCAGGAATGCCGGCTTCCGTCCATTCGTTGTACAAATCCTGAATCCGTTGGCACAGGTCATCAAATTGTTTTTTATATTCCGGTTTTGCCGCCAGGGAAGGAGGCAAAATGGTTTCAAAATCATGTTCCTTCACATAGCGCTGGGACTGCTGGGAATAGGAAGCCAGGCGGTGGCGCACCAATTGGTGGGTCAGTACCCGGGATACCCCTTCGATGGCAAAGGTAAAGCTTACGTGCTCAAAGGTAGAAGTATGCCCCATTTCCCGCAGCCGCTTAATCAGTCCCGCCACCTGCTTGTCGGTCATGGTTTCTTCCAGTTCCTGGGCCCCAATGGGCGAATAGCACAAATGGGCGCTCATGGCAACGGTCCGATCCGGTTCCGGCGTATAGCGGATTAATTTACAGCTGATCATTTTATTTTCCTTTCTTTGCTTTTCTTTCGTCCAGCATGGCTTCCTGAATCAAAAGAAAAGAACGGTGCATGATGTCATCCAGCCGTTCCTTCTGCTGGGTCAGATACAGATATCCCAAAAGGGCCTCAAAAGCGGTACCCTGCCGGTATTCCCGGACACTGGCGCTTTTGGGCACGGTGGATTTGGTATTTCTCCCCCGCCGGGCAATCTGTTCTTCCTCGTCCGAAAGATCCCCCTCCAGAGCATCCATGGCTTTGGCCTGCATCACAGCCGATACCATGCGGGAAGCCAGTTCGTGGAGCACCTGCACATGGGACGAAGCCGGCGTCAGCCGCAGCCGCACGTACAGGGAGAACACAGCGTCCCCGATGTAGGCCAGGACCACCGGGTGCAATAATTTAGGGTCCTGAACCGCCAACTCCTCCGAGCAGACGGTCAGGACATGATCTTTCATTTTCTGGTATTGTTCAAATTTCACTTTCTCTTCCACCGCACGCCTTGGGGCGTATCTTCCAAAATGATTCCCTGGGCTGCCAGTTCGTCACGGATGGCATCGGCTTTGGCGAAATCCCGGGCTTTCCGGGCAGCTTGTCTTTCCTCAATCTTGGCAGCAATGGCAGCTTCTTCGTTAGTGACGGCGCCGCCTTCCTGCCCTGCTGCCGGTACATCTTCCAGAATCCCAATGATATCGGCCATTTCTCTCCAGACCTTGTGAATCTGGTCCACCAATTTGCCGTCCGGCTTCTTGGTGCCGGCCAGGATGGCGTTGTGGTAGACGTTGATTTCCTTGGCCAGGGCAAACTGGTAGCTGATGGCCAGGGAAGTATTGAAGTCGTCGTTCATGGCGTCCATAAAGCCCTGGCGGATTTCTGCCACCTTTTGGCCCAGGGCCAGGCTCTCGGCGTCAGGACCAGCGTTAATCTGGGCTTCGATTTCCTTCAGGTTGTTTTGGGCCGTGCGCAGCCGTTCCAGGCTCCGTTTGGCTTCTTCCAGCCGTTCATCGCTGAAGTCCAGTGGACTGCGGTAATGGGTATTCAGGATGAAGTAACGGACCACTTCCGGTTCGTATTCCTTCAGAATATCCAGCACGGTCATAAAGTTGCCCAGGGACTTGGACATTTTTTCGGAGTTGATGGTAATAAAGCCGTTATGGACCCAGTAGCGGACAAAAGGATGGACGCCGGTGGCCCCTTCGGATTGGGCGATTTCGTTTTCATGGTGCGGGAAAATCAGGTCGCTGCCGCCCCCATGGAAGTCCAGGGTGTTGCCCAGGTACTTGGTGCTCATGGTAGAGCATTCAATGTGCCAGCCCGGCCGGCCTTTGCCCCAGGGGCTGTCCCAGGAGGGTTCGCCGGGTTTGGCGGCTTTCCACAGGGCAAAGTCCATGGGATTTTCTTTCCGTTCGTCCACGTCCACCCGGGCGCCGGCCAGCATATCTTCCAGATTCCGGCCGCTGAGTTCGCCGTAGTGTTCGAACTTTTCTACCCGGTAGTACACGTCCCCGTCCACCACATAGCCGTAGCCGTTGGCAATCAGGGCTTCCACCGTCTTGATGATGTCAGGAATGTGTTCGGAAACCCGGGGGTAAATGTGGGCCCGTTTCACATGGAGCTTGTCCATGACTTCAAAATAGGCTTTGATGTACCGGTTGCAGATGGTATCCCAGGTAACCCCTTCCTTGTTGGCTTCCCAGATAATCTTATCGTCAATATCCGTGAAGTTCTGCACATGGGTCACATCGTAGCCCTCATGCTCCAGGAAGCGGCGAATCACGTCCCACACCACAAAGGGGCGGGCGTTGCCAATATGGGGATGGTTGTAGGGAGTTACGCCGCAGACGTAAATCTTTACCTTGCCCGGTTCCAGAGGAACGAATTCCTCCTTTTTCCGGGTCATATCATTATAAACACGCAGAGTGCTCATAGTTTCTCCTTTCGTTACAGGCTGATGCCGGCTTTTTTCAGGCTGGCCTGGATGCGCTTGGTCACCCGTTCAGCGCCCAAAAGCGGAATCATTTCGGCTAGTTCCGGACCATGCTGGTTGCCGGTCAGGGCTACCCGCACAGGCATGAACACGAATTTGCCGCCCAGCTTGGTTTCTTTCTGTACCGCTTTGAACATGGCCTTTACGCTGGCGTGGTCCAGGGTTTCTGCAGCCTGGAGTTTGGCCAGGAAGGAAGCGATAACCGTAGGAACGGTTTCGGCCTTCAGGGCATCTACTGCATGAACGCCCTTTTCTTCGTCCACTTCAAAGTCAAATTCATCGTTGAAGTACATTTCTACGCAGCCAGGAATCTGGGCACCGTATTCAGCCTGGTCCTTGGCAGTGAGGATGACCTTATTCAACCATTCAGCCTTGTCACCGGTTTCTTCCCCGGTCATATAGCCAGCCTGGATCATGAAAGGTTTGGCAAAGGCAATGTATTCTTCATCGGTCATCTGGCGCATATAGTGGGCGTTCAGCCAGTTCAGCTTTTCAATATCGAACACAGCCGGATTCTTGGCAACATGGGCCATATCGAATTGGGCAATCAGTTCTTCCCGGCTGAAGATTTCCTGTTCGGAATTGGGAGCCCAGCCCAACAGGGCCAGGAAGTTCACAATGGCATCGGGCAGGTAGCCCAGCTGTCTGTATTGGTCCACGGAAGTAGCCCCATGGCGCTTGGACATTTTCTTCTTGTCCTTGCCCAAAATCAGGGAAATGTGGCCAAACTTGGGTTTTTCAAAGCCCAGGGCATCGTACAGCAGCAGCTGCCGCGGGGTATTAGACAGATGTTCCTCAGCCCGGATAACCATATTGACTTTCATCAGGGCATCATCGATGACCACCGCATAGTTGTAGGTGGGAATCCCATCTTCCTTGACGATGATAAAGTCGCCAAGGCCGTCGGATTCGAAATGCACGTCGCCGCGCACCATATCATGGACCACAATGTCCTGGCCTTCCGGTACCCGGAACCGCACGGTGGGTTTCCGGCCTTCGGCTTCGTACTGGGCCCGCTGTTCCGGAGTCAGGTTCCGGCATTTGCCCATATAGCGGGGCATTTTGCCTTGGGCTTTCAGTTCTTCCCGTTCTGCTTCCAGTTCTTCCGGGGTACAGTAACAATAGTAGGCTTTGCCTTCCGCCAGCAGTTTATCGGTGTATTTCTTGTAGATGTCCAGCCGTTCCATTTGGCGGTACGGACCGTTGGGGCCGCCTACATCTACGCCCTCATCCCAGTCAATGCCCAGCCATTTCAGGGCGTTTTTGATATTTTCTTCCCATTCCGGTTTGGAACGGTCCTGGTCGGTGTCTTCAATTCTCAGCAGCATGGTGCCGTGGTTTTTCCGGGCTACCAACCAGTTGAACAGGGCAGAACGAGCGCCCCCAATATGGAACGGCCCGGTAGGGCTTGGTGCAAAGCGAACTTTCAAATTGTTATCCATGAATTCTTCCTCCCAAGTATGTAATAGATTATTGAATCAAACTGACCACGGCTTCGGCAGCGATACCTTCCCCTCTGCCGGTAAAACCGAGTTTTTCAGTTGTGGTTGCCTTGACGTTCACGTCTTCTGGAGCTAACCCCAGGTCAGCTGCCACGTTGGCCAGCATGGCCGGCTCGTAGGAAGCCAGCTTGGGCTTTTGGGCAATGATGGTGATGTCGGCGTTGCTGATCTGCCAGCCCCTCTCCTTCACCCGGGCCACCACGTCCGCCAGCAATTTGCGGCTGTCGGCGCCCAAAAACGCAGGATCCTGGTCCGGGTACAGCCGGCCAATGTCTCCCAGGCCCGCTGCCCCCAAAAGAGCATCCATCAGGGCATGGAGTGCCACATCCGCATCGGAATGGCCGTCCAGCCCCAGTTCATAGGGAATGGTTACCCCGCACAAAATCAATTTCCGTCCGGGCACCAGCCGGTGCACGTCGTACCCGGAACCCACGTGAAACTTCATGTTCTCAGCACCCTTTCCCTGCACCAGCCCCTCCGCCCAGGCAAGGTCGGAAGGCGTGGTGATTTTTTGGTTGTTGTAGGAGCCCAGCACCAGCGCCACCGGGTGTCCCAGGGCTTCTGCCAGGGACGCATCGTCCGTCACCGCCACCGGATGGGTTTTGGCGTAGGCGTAGCATTCCTTCAGCAGGGGCAGGGAAAAAATCTGGGGTGTCTGCACGGCCCACAGCTTGCTGCGGTCCAGGGTTTTCTCCACCTGTCCCCCAGCCTCCTGCTTGATGGTGTCCTTGCAGGGCACCGCCGCAATGGCCGCCCCGCTTTCCCTGGCAGCTTCCCACACCCGGCTAAACAGCTGGGCGTCCGCAAAGGGCCGTGCCCCATCGTGGACGGCCACCCAGGCTGGAGCATCAGGCAGCTGGTCCACGGCGTGGGAAACGGAATCCTGCCGCTCCTTGCCGCCAGTTACCACAGTGTAGGACAGGCCGGGGTACTGAGCCGCCGCATAGTGATCCAGCAGCTCCTTTGCCTGGGCTTCCTCCCCTGCGGCCACCGTGACCAGGACCTGGGCCACCCCAGGCACCTGGCTCAGCTGGTGCAGGTTGCGGACCAAGATGGGAATCCCGGCCAAATGGGCATAATTTTTATTATACCCCAATCCCAGCCGTTTGCCCATCCCCGCCGCAGCCACGATGATATAGAGTTGGTTCATATGCACCCGTCCTTATTTCAGTTTGGCAAAGACCATCCGGCCTGCAGAGGTTTGCAGCACGGAGGTAACAATCACCGGCAGGGTGGAGTTCACGGCTTTCCGGCCGCCTTCCACCACCACCATGGTGCCGTCTTCCAGGTACCCGATGGCCTGGCCGGGTTCCTTCCCGTCCTTGGCCAGATACAGCTGGATTTCTTCCCCCGGCAGCAGGGTCTGCTTCAGGGCATTGGCCAGGTCGTTGATGTTCAGGACTTTGACCCCCTGAATCTCTGCTACCTTGGCCAGGTTGAAATCATTGGTGGCCACAATGCCGTTTTTCTCCCGGGCCAGCCGGACCAGCTTGGTGTCCACCTCGGTGATATCATCATAATCCCGATCGCTGATTTCCACTTCCACCGCTTTGTTGGCTTGAATTTCCCGGACGATATCCAATCCTCTCCGGCCCCGGTTCCGCTTGAGCGTATCCCCGGAATCCGCAATTTTCTGCAGCTCCTCCAGGACGAACTTGGGAATGACCACCACGCCCTCCAGGAAGCCCAGACGGATTACCTCCAAAATTCTGCCGTCAATCAAAACGCTGGTATCAAGAAATTTATAAGTGCGGGAAACGTTCCGGTTATTGGCTTTCTTGGCGTTGTCCTTGTTCCGGGAAAACCACAGCCGGTTAAAAAATGAAATGATATCTGCGCGTTTGTTAAGCGCCACTTTGGCCCCTACCAGTGCACCCAGTATGCTGAAAATCAGGGAAATGTACGGCCCCACAATGGGCAGCCGGGAAAACGACGTTCCAAAAAGTGCGGCAACCACCAGGCCCAAAATCACGCCGATGGACAGCACAAAAATATCGCTGGTGGGCAAATCTCCCAAATACGTAGCCATGGCTTCCGAAAAATGCAGGATATTCCGGTTGATGGTAGGAGCGGCCAGCTTGCCAATATAGGCAAAAATCAGGACACCTGCCACACCCATGACCAGATCCAGGACGGTGACGCCCAAAAATCCCACTTTCAGGACTTCAACGCCAATATAATCCACCAAGATGCTGGAAACAAATTCCGACAGCAATACACCGATGACGGCAAAAACCAAAATGATGAGACATTTTGTAATTTTTTCAATCATTATTCTCACCTCCTTTATTTGACTTTATCCTTTTATTGTACTATAAGCCCCACTGAAAGAAAACAGAAAAAGGGAGATTGTCAAAGAAAAACCTTTTCTCAAACAATCTCCCTTTTTAAATTTGTAACGTTTTGCACATTATATAAATTGTTCCAGCCAGGCTTCGCTCTTTTGCTCATCTACGGATTCTACCAGCATCACTTCGCTGAGCAGAATCTGTTTGGCGGTGGTGAGCAGGCGCCGCTCCCCGGTGGACAATTTCTTGTCATTTTCCTGGACGGACAGGGTCCGGACCACATCGGCCACCTGGAAAATATCCCCGGTTTTCATTTTGTCTACATATAAATTGTAGCGGCGATTCCAGGTAATCTTCTTCATGACATTTTCCGGACGGGCTTTCAGCACATCTTCCACTTCCGGCATAACCTGTTTGTTCACTATAGGCCGCAAGCCAATTTTGTTAACATTCACTTCTGGGATCATGACTTTCATATCACTAAGCAACATATCTAAAATAAAATAATTCACGGGCCGACCATTGACTTGGCGCTTTTCTACATCTTTAATCACGGCTGCACCATGCATGGGGTACAGTACTTTGTCTCCTACAGTAAACATCGAGCCTGCCTCCTTACCTACAGGATTAAAAAAAAATAAAACTTCAGCTCTTATAGTTTACCACAAAACCCCAGTTTAAGTCAAATTTTAGATTATAGCACTATAGCAATACATATGTCAACACGTTATTCCAAAGAAAACGGCCAAATTTCTCAGTCGCTATAGAAAGCTTGAATGGCTTCCTCTACGGAACCTGCTTCCACGATGCCGGCTGCCGGCAGCTTCTTCCCTTTGGGGAAGCTTCCCCGGGGCACAATGAACTTGCGGAAGCCCAGCTGGGCCGCTTCCCGGATTCTCCGGTCCACCATGCCCACCCGGCGCAGCTCCCCGGTCAGGCCCACTTCTCCAATGGCCAGTACCCCTGTGGGAATGGCCCGGTTCCGGTAGCTGGACACCAAAGCACCCAAAATGGCCAGGTCCGCCGCCGGCTCCTTGATTTTCATGCCTCCCAGGCAGCTGGCGTAGGCGTCCTGGTCGCCGAAATTCATGCCACAGCGCTTTTCCAGCACCGCCAGCAGCATATTCACCCGATTAAAGTCCACCCCTACCACCGTCCGGCGGGGCAGGCCAAAGGGCGTATGGCTGACCAGAGCCTGGATTTCTGCCAGGATGGGCCGATTGCCCTCCATAACGGCGGTAATCACCGAGCCCGGCACCGGCTGCTCCTTGGTTTCCAGAAACAGCCCGGAAGGATTGGACACTTCCTGGAGCCCATCCTCCTCCATGGAGAAGATACCGCACTCGCTGGTGGAGCCAAAACGGTTCTTCAGGGCCCGGAGCACCCGGTAGGTATAGGAACGGTCCCCTTCAAACTGGAGCACCACGTCCACCATGTGTTCCAGCAGCCGGGGACCGGCGATGTTGCCTTCCTTGGTTACGTGACCGATGATCACCACTGCAATGCCCGTTTCCTTGGCAAAGGTCAGCAGCTTGGCGGTGCACTCCCGCACCTGCCCCACACTGCCCGCAGCCGTTTCCAGCTCCTGGTTGTACATGGTCTGGATGGAGTCGATGACCAATAGTTCCGGCTGGCTCTGCCGGGCCTGGACCAGAATGGTGCCCAGCTCGGTGGCCGTCATGATTTGCAGACTGTCCGTGGCCTTGCCCAGCCGTTCGGCCCGCATGGCCGTTTGGGCTTCGGACTCCTCCCCGGACACATACAGGACCTTCTTGTGCCGGGCCGCCGCCTTCATGGACACGTCCAGCACAATGGTGGATTTGCCGATGCCCGGAGCGCCCCCCAGAAGAATCAGGGAGCCGGGAACAATGCCGCCCCCCAACACCCGGTCAAATTCCTGGATGCCGGTGGTCAGCCGTTCCACGTGGACCTTGGCCACCTGGCTGATGGTTTTGGGCACGGGCCGTTCCGCGGTCTGGAGGTAGGAGGGCCGCTGCTTGGTAGGCGCGCTGTCCACCTCCTCCACCAGGGAATCCCAGGTGCCGCATTCCGGACACTTGCCCAGCCATTTTACCGAAGAATAGCCGCAGTTTTGGCACACATAGCGGGTTTGGGTTTTAGCCACAGTTATTCGTCCTCCCGACTCAGTAGTTTGTAGGCCGTCTTCACCATATGCTGCTTATCCTTTTCGGACATATGGTCACCCAATACGGCCAAAAAGTATTCCAGCAGGCTGGCTTCCCGGTTGGTAATGAATTTGTGGGCCGCCAGGGCGTTGACCATCTGCCGGGCCGTCTGGGTTTCTGCCGGCGGCAGCAGCGCCTGGGTTGGCTCCTGCTGGGGCAGCCGGATAATCCGGATAAAACCGCCATTTCCCCGTTTGGATTCAACTTCGAACCCCCGCTCTGGGGTAAAGCGGGTGGTCAGTGTATAGGTAATCTGCGACGGGGCACAGGAAAGTTTCTCGGCCAGCTGGCTTCTTTTGACGTTTACGGCGTCTTGTTCATTGGCGAAAAGTTCGCTGATAATGAATTGTTCGATAACATCTGCTATATTCCGCATAGTAGGACCTCCTTTGTACTCTATTATATTTGACTTTTTGACATTTTGCAAATGTTTCGGCCAAAAAGTTACCCTTTTGCACAAATTTGCGTGAATTGTTTCCACAGCTTTGGTGAGAGTAAAGAAGCTGTGCCCCGGAATCGGCCCACGAAAAAACACCACCCAAAGGACAGCAGCCCCTCAGGTGGTGTTTCTTATAAAGTATTCTAGGCTCTTGCCTCGTTTTCCAGGCAGCGGGCGGCACAGGTGCGCAGAGTTCCTGTTTCCTCCGGCCGGATATGGTCTGCCATCAGGGGCACCACTTGTTCCACCAGAGCCTCAGGCGACGCCTGGAGCAGGTTTTCCGGCAGCAGCAGCTCTTTTGCCGCCTCCACCTCCGGCACCGGTTCCCCCTGCTGCCAATCCTGCCGGCAGTTGTAGGGACAGGCGTCCTGACAGGCATCACAGCCGCAAATCCAGGAGCCAAACTGCTCCGCCGTCAAATGGGGCGGCACCTGGCCCCCGCCAAAGGTGGTCCAAAAGGACACACAGGACAGGGGATTCATGGTGTAGGGCCCGCACAGGGCGTGGGTTTTGCAGGCGTTCTGGCAGGCCTTGCAGGTATCGGCGCAGGGCCTGAGATTGTGGCTTTCCCGGTACTCGCAGGAAACGTCAAGCAGGTACCCTTCCAGTTCATAATAGGAGCCCTTTTCCCCGTAGAAAAAATTGTTCTTGCGAAAAATCCCCAGCCCCGCTGCCACCGCCGCATACCGCAAGGGCAGGATCCGAGCCGGCAGGTGGGTTTCCCCACCCAAAAACCGCACTCCCTGCTCCGTCAGCCAGGCTTCAAAAGCCAGCTTCTGCTGGCGCTGGGGGCTGTCCGGCAGGGAATCCGCCGAAAGCAGAAAGGACTTGGCGTATTTGCCCTGGAGCTCCTTGGGAAAACGGTACTTGCCCAGCCAGTTGGTGCAGACCAGCACGCTTTTGGCCCAGGGATAATCCTCCTGCAACCGGGTAAACCCGCTAAGTCCCTGATACACCGCCTTGCTCTCCGGAATCTTGGCTTCCCGTTCCCGCAGCCTCTCGCCGTAGCCCTCTAGTGCAGAAAGGGGAATCACCCCGCAGTTGTCATAGCCATATTCCAGAGCCGCTGCATGAATGGCAGCTCCCGTTATGTTCTTTTCCATTGTTCCACCCTTCTAGCAATACTGCTTTCTATATTCCCGGTACACAGCCAGCAGCTGCTGTTCCATTTCCACCAGACGCTCCGGGTCCCTGCTCAGCCGAAACAGCAGCAGTTCCCCTTCGTAAAGGGCAAAGAGCCGGGCGGCCAAAGGCCCTGCCTGCTCCTGGGTCAGCCCCGATTGCAGGAGAACCTGTTGAAAAAGCCTTTGCAGCTCCTCCATCGCGGCCATATAGGTCTTTCCCAGTTCCGGATGGGAAAAGGCCACCTCCATGCCCACCACCGCAATAGGACAGCCATAATGCCTGCCGGCAGCCGCCCCCTCCTGCATGGGCTTCATAAACCGGGGAACAAAAGTCTCCCAAGCCGCAGCCTTTGCAAAGCCCTGGAGCCACTCAAAAACCACCCGGTGGTAATAGCCCACCACCGCTGCCGCCAGTTCCTCTTTGGATTTGAAATAAAAATAAAAGGACCCCTTGGTCAGCCCCGAGGCCTTCAAAATATCGCTTAAACCCGTTGCCTCATAACCATTGCGCCAAAACAAATCCCCAGCGCAGACAATGAGATGCTCCTTGCTTGCTTCCCCTTTTTTCATAGTATCCCTCCTCGCTTGTTATAAAATAAACCAATCGGTCTATTTTGTCAAGAAAGAAATTCCCATAAAAAAGCAGGAGCCAAAACGCAGCCTGACTGCTGCCCTGACTCCTGCCCTAAACCCGTTATTTCGTTTTCCGTACCAGCTCCAGCAGCCGGCCGAGAATATAAAACCCGCACAGGAACCATACCCCGTACCGCAGATATTGCTCCACCTCAGCGTAGTATATAGTGGCACGTTTGTCAAGACCAAAATCGATGAATTTCTAAATGTATCAGGCAGCAGACATTGCAGCATTGAGCAGCAGTGCCGGGAAGTAGCGCTCTGCTGGCGGGACGTTCCCGATGGCTGAGTGGCANCTCTATATAGTGGCACGTTTGTCAAGACCAAAATCGATGAATTTCTAAATGTATCAGGCAGCAGACATTGCAGCATTGAGCAGCAGTGCCGGGAAGTAGCGCTCTGCTGGCGGGACGTTCCCGATGGCTGAGTGGCAGCGCTGGAAGTTATACACGTTGATGTAGTTGCGGATGGCCTTGCGAGCCTCCCGGATGTTGCGGTACTGCGTGAGATAGGCTTCCTCATACTTGAATGTCCGGAACCACCGCTCAATCTTGATGTTGTCGGCCCAGCGGCTCTTGCCATCCATGCTCTGGCGGATCTTGTGTTCCTTGAGGAAAGCCTTGTACTCCTTGCTGGTGAACTGGCATCCTTGGTCGGAGTTGAGAATCTGCGGCTTTGCTATACGGAGCGCCTTCCTTACGGCGGCAATGACCATCCGGGTGTCCAGGGTATCGTCCACCTCCCAGCCAACAATGCAGCNGTACTCCTTGCTGGTGAACTGGCATCCTTGGTCGGAGTTGAGAATCTGCGGCTTTGCTATACGGAGCGCCTTCCTTACGGCGGCAATGACCATCCGGGTGTCCAGGGTATCGTCCACCTCCCAGCCAACAATGCAGCGGCTGTACCAGTCGATGATGGCTGTCAGATAAACGAAACCGTGCTCCAGGGGAATGTAGGTGATGTCGATGGACCATGCCTGGTTAGGCTGCTGAATATCCACATGCTTCAGCAGGTAGGGCATCACCTGCGCTTGTTGCTGCCGCTTGGAAAGGTTCATCTTCGGATAGATGACGTCGATGCCCATCTCGCGCATATAGCGAGCTGTCTTGCGTCGTCCGGCCTGATGCCCGAGGCGCTGCAGCTGCGAGGCCAGCTGCCTTGCGCCCCAGGCAGGATTGTCCGTGTGGAAACGATCGATGATGCGCTTGCATTCCAGCTCTTCATCTGATGGAGTGTTCTCTTTGGGGTGGTAGTATTGGCTTGTGCGGTTGACGCCGAGCAGCTTTGCTGCTTTCCGAAGGGAAAGCTCCTTGCACTCACTCCTCGAAAGGTTTTGGAGAATACTGTTTCTCGTAGTCCGGTCCAAGAATTTCCTCAGATTTTTTTTTCAACCAATCCACCTGCATGGTGAGTTGGCCAACTTTGCGGGCATAGGAGGCTTTCTCCTTCCGCTCGGTCTCGAGTTTTTGATTGAGGTTGTCCTCTCTGGAATCATCGAATATGATGCTTGCCTTGCTGAGAAACTCGTTCTTCCAGTTCCGCAAGAGGTTCGGCAGGATTTCGTTCTCAGCCGCCAGCGTGTTGAGGTCTTTCTCACCCTTGAGCAGCTCGATGACGAGATCGGATTTGAATTTCGACGTGAAATGACGGCGCGTGCGTGACATGATGATTATCTCCTTTTTCATTGATCGCCTCCAGTATACCACGAGATTCACATTAAGAAATAGTTTCGAAGTTGTCTTAATTCATAGTTCCATTATAAACTACCTTATTTCCTATAATTCTTTCAGAATAATTCCATTTTCCACTTTTATTATACATTATTTCCCCGGTTCATTGGTACTTATTAACCAATTCTGTATATGTCAACATTTTCTCAGTAGATCTGCATCAACTGTGCTAGTTCAGCCTGCGCAGGAAATTCCTCGCTAAGGACCAGCCAGCACTACCTAAAAAAACAGGTAGCTTTTTTCGTTCCTAATACTATAATGAAAATGAAGAAGGGGAAGGGCAGTGCCCTGTCCCTTGCTCTGTGTTAGCCTTTCAGATAAGCGATTATCGTAATTAATCCGGTCAAGATTGTAATTACATTCGCCGCTATCTGAAGGGCTTTTTCTATTTTTCCATTTGCTGGCAGTGCGGACTCAGTCTGCCAACAGTCCCGGGTGAGCCCCATCCTAGACCCGCTCTGCGGCCAGAGCGGGTCTTTTCCTTCCCCTTAACAGTGCGCGCCAAGCAGCACACTGTTAAGGAGAAGGCAATTGCGGCGCCAGCGCCGCAAAAAGCATGGCACCTTGTGCAGCTCCTTAATCCCCCCCATTCCCCACACGCAAAAAACAACCCCATCTGCAAGCAGATGGGGTTTCGCTTTTTTCTAAAGCACTATATCTTTGATTTGGCCAGCTGCCAAATCGTTCAATTCTAATGGCAGGAGTACTAGGCTATGTTAGTTAGAAGCGCATAACGACTTACTCTATTCGTCACCATGCCTGAAATAGGGAAAGAATAGGGAACGGTTACCACTCTGCAACAGAATAGGATAAGCTGCCGGCCTCAACCTTTTTTCCGGTACGGGTATAGACCATACCTGTCCATCTGCCAGCCTGGTAACCAGCACCTACATATGCTTTTCCACCTGCGGTCATAGCCCCCACTTTGATTTTATGATTCTTTGCCAGGTTGATTTTATAGACGTCTACCTTCTGCCGCTCTTTATCAGGTGAAATGACTGTTCGATCACTTTTCTCAGTGGCGGCTTTAGGCAATGCATCACTTTTCTTTTCGATGGCAGATGCAGTTTCTTTCGCTGCGGTTTGGATATCTGGTGCTGAAATATAGTAAGTGACATCTGGTCCTTTTCCACTGGACTGAATATGATAAATCTCTCGAGTAATTTCCTTTGCAGAATCTGGCCTGACAGTAAGATTTTTCTGCACTTTCTCCGGATCCTGCAGCTCCGTCGCTTCGATTATTTTCGGTTTTTTCTCACTTTTCTCTTTTTGCCATGCAAAAAGCACTCCAAACCATAGGGCTAAAATGCAGAGGCCGATTACAGCCACAACAGCCCGTTTTTTCATTTCCGGCTCCAAAAAATCGCCTCCTAAATTGAGATATGAAGTGTTTTCTGGTTGTTACACATATAAACTAATGCACAACATGAAAAATCCGCTCATATCTCAAAATAATGCGTATATCGAAGTTTTGTATTTTTATTCTTCAACAACGGTTAAAATTGCATCGTTGCCGGCTTCGATAATCATTTCCGCCAGCTCCACGCCATCTGCATTCTGCATCCTCAGGCATCCATACGTAGGTTCCCAGCCCTGGTAGTCTGCATAGGAATCATCAAGATCGCTGCCGCCACCATGGATGTCTCTGCCGCGGGGATCCCCGGAAGAAATATAGAAATTTCCGTATGCGGGGCCGTAAGCCCCATTGGTAATTTCAGCAGATACATGATAGTAAGTACCATCTGGTAAGCTGCCCCGAGGATCACCTTCAGCATTGTATCCAGGGATAAAGTCATCGTGGCAATCCCATTCCCCAATGACTTCATACTTTTCGTTCATCGCGAACATTTTCTGTTTGGATCTTTGAAACTGGATTTCTCGTAACATTAGATTGTCCCTCCTCAAAAGGATCCGGTACCCCATCCTTGTCTCTGTCATACAGGCATTTGATCAGCATACCGAACCCTGCTAAAAATTGCATGCCAGTCATGGTTACCAGCAACTCTTTCAGGGCAGGCAGGTCCACCTTGCCCTGGGCTCTCCAAAGGTAAACCCAGCCGGCAACGTATAAAAAGAAAATCAGCAGCACCAGGGAGATCAGCAATAAAATAAGCGCCCGAGGAAGTCCTCGAACGCTCATACGGTCCACCTTTCGCAATGCTTTTTGAACATGCTGTAAAATGGTCATTTTCTCACTTCGATATCTGGCAATGCCATAAACTCCTGATAAATTTTGTCCATGACTCCATTTTTACCCAGGCCGGCATAAGATGCATGCATAGCCTCAAAAGACCCTTTATCATCAGGTGCAGCATATCCCATCATGATATGAGCCTGATAAGCCTGCAGCATTTCATATCTCAAAAGACTTTGCAGTCCCTTTTTGATTAGCCGGTCTTCCTCTGCCGCCGCCTTCTTCTTGTCTCTATAAGTGCGGCATTGCCCCCAAAGATACCCGCCCACGGCCGGCACAATCGCTTCAATGAAAAATTTTAGAATTTCGTCCACTTTTTCGCTCCCAAGTCTATCATTCTGCCCACATACCTGGACCGAATATTTCCCACATAGGCCTGTTCCCCTGGAACATAAACCAGATCTATATGATTTACCCCAGGATTCAACCGTACAGCCTGTCCCCCATGATTAAAGTATAAGGGTTCATCCTTCCACAGTTTTGATTGCCACAGACGGCCTGTTATCAATAGGCGGTCATTTTCTTTTCGGATACGATATGGTATGAATGCCCAGGAATATTTTCGGTCTACGTAATGAAGGTCCTCATTCTTTTCATGATCATATCGGCGCCAATCCGTTACAGTGCTGTCCGGATCCCGGCACCCCTTAAAGCAGAAGATTTTAGTGAACACACCCCTCCTGGTTTTATCAATCTGTATGAAGCCACGAAGATGAAATGCTGCAAGAAATTGTGTAGGCGTCATACCAAATACCGTAAGCAATTCCCGGAAGTTAAATAAAACCATACTTCCTGACTGGCCAACCACATATATGGTAGATGTTTGGCTTTCCAAAGCATCAAATCTGATTTGGTGTTTTTCTCCACAATAATCAATAGCCAGTCCGGCCCCATCTGGCAACAGGTCAACAGTCAGTTTTTCCCCCTTACACCGAGGAATAGCATTGGGAAATATCACAATTTTACAATTGATCAATCGCATCTCCCAGCCTCCAAATGACGGATTTCTTGTCTGCCAGGTTCTGAAACCAGGAATAGAGGTCGAAATAAAAACCACATTCAAGCTCATGATCCAAGCTTTTGTGACAGCCTCCACCACACATTCCATACACGGGGCATTTTCTGCATTTAGGAAACATATAATCAATCAGTGCCGCCTGTTCTTCCAGCCATCTGCTTGTCAGATGTAAGTCTCTGATATATAAGCAGCTGACCGGCTTCCCATCAGGGCCTACCTTTTCTAAGCCTCTATGCACACAATAGGTCTCGCCATATTGATAATTTGCTTCCAACCGCTCAAAGAGTCCTCGAAAAAGAGGCACCAAAGCCCAATTGATAATGTCCTTGTTATATCCATCTAGTAGCTCTAAAATCAGTTCCTTCCATTGTCTTAGAATTAGTTGGTAATCCTCATGGGTCAATGCATAGGGGGCATTGTCCTGGGCTGTATGATGGACAATATGGGGGAAAAAGCCCAGAGGACGGCCAATAACTTTTTCTTTTTCAGCGAACCGTTGGAGAATTGCTCTAAAGTCTGTATTCCCGTGGTATATCGTTGTAGAGATTGCCAGTTTAGGATAATCCAGCAAGTGACTAAGAGGGTCATGACCCCTCACATCAAGGGGAGCGCCGTCATAACTTAGGCACAACAAAAAGTCATGCTGCCTGAAGTATGGCAGGTATTTATCTAAATCCACTCCGTTGGTAGCAATCGCAAAATGTGCTTTGGGGACCGTTTGTACGACTTTTTGGACCGTAGAAAAATATAGTGTAGGTTCTCCTCCCATGAATTTTACCTTTAGGGGCCCGTCTTTCTGTAATGCCTGCAGCCGCGCAAAAAAATCTGCCGGAAGCCCTTTCTGTTCATCGGCGCCCGCCTGTCTATGGCAGTAAGGACATTGAAGATTGCAGTGGCTGCCCAAATAAATCGTCACCTGTTTCATTGACTCGCCCCCAGAATCAAGTTATACTCATTCCATACTTCATACCAGCGCCGTCCGAGCTTTATCTTGATTTCTCCAGTAAATCCAAAAGGATACAGTCTGACTTTTGCCATACCATGATCCAGCCGTACCCTGGTGGCATTCAGCAAGCCGGCGCTACTTTGTATCATGACTTCTTCACAGTCTTCCTCACGGGTAAGCGCATCCCCATCAAAGTTGCCCTGATATTTATGGATCACCAAGTCAATATAGTCAGGATGATCGGATGGGCTCTCAATAGGGGTAACGAAATCTCCATCCATAACCAATCCTTTTCTATTGGCTTTCAGCATCCTGCCATTCACTTCAAGTGCATAGCTGTCCCACAAATGGAAACGGGGATGATCACCCGTTTCCAGTGCCTTGCTGGAATATGGGGCAAATTCATACCCACCGACAGCATCCACCTGAATTTCATCTTTATGAACACGGAAGACCCTCACGACTATATCCTGTTTAGTTGGGCTGATGATGCCCGTATCAATTTGCAGAACAGCATAGTCGCTATATAATTGGATGATATCAGCAAAATCCATTCGGATATCAACACCCAATCGACTTAGATCCAGAAATTTGTAGTCACTCTTATGAATTTTCCGGAAGGCCTTCACGGTTCCATACTCTTTATGTACCAGTACATAGGACGCATAGGAGCGCAAAGCCCTAACCACATCAAAGCCTAAGAGATTGCCAGTGTTATCAAGGATTTCTGCTTTGACATACATCCCGTCAAAGGACAGCTTCAGGCTGCCTCTGTCTCTAGGCACCTGAGCATCTTCATTCCACAGTACTTTCAGCATGGGTTTCCTCCTGGTTACAAATTCCATAACCATTCACAAAAATTCCGTGGCCATTTTTCAGAGTAATAACATACCCCTTCATAGTTTGTTCCGCTTTGTCAGGCGTGACGGTATCCCAATAACATGGAGCTTCGGCCTGATAAAGCATACAAGCCCTGGTAGGCTTTGTAACGCTCTTTCCTTCCAGTTTCCCATACCGTGTAGCAATTACGGTGTCCTTAGAAACCAAAAGCCCGGGATTATCCTTAAATCGTAGGATCTCCTGAGCTGTTTGTTCTTCAATAGTCAAAACTTCATCTGGCCTGTTGTTCAAGTTAATGACCATATCCCCGACTTTTACATTTTCTATGGGGACTGGCCCTTGATTTGTCAAGACTTTACCATTGATGATCATCGTTCCTCCTCATTTGCATTGTGACTGGCAACTCTGGGACTGGCAGCTCTGGCAGGATTGACATCTGGAAGTTTGGCACCTGCTCGTTTGGCAAGTTTGGCAACAATTGCTCTGGCAGCAGTTTCCGCTCGCACTGGTTTCCAGGTTATTGATGGCGGTTTCAATAGCTTGCAAGTCAGATGCGGTGATATTTGAATAGGCAGCCGCAGCCAGTCCATTTAGCTGGTCCGTTTTCTTCATACCTGTCGCCACATTCACCACAGCACTCTGGGCATCTGTCATAGTCTTTTTTAGAATAATATCTCCCTTTTCCATCAGCTATCGTCTCCATGGTCGCAGTCGGAACAATTACTACAGTTTCTTTGGCAGCTTTGGCAGCGCTGACAGCCTTGGCAGCCCTGGCAAGTGACGCTTTGGCAGGTTACGCTCTGACAGGTTTGGCAGTAATTGGTAAAGCCACAATTATCCACATTTTTTGCGTATCCTTCCAGTTTGGCAATAGCAGCCTGAATCTCACTGATATGGGATACAACAACTTTTTCCTCTTTGGCCACTGTTGTCCAGGACGTTTTCGTAATAGTCCCATTAGCACCCATCTTTGCCTCCCATGACCTTTTTCCCATAGGCAATAGCTGCATCCAGTACCGGTTGGAAAATAGCCTTTCGAAGCCTGCACATCCCGCTTTCCATATCCTTATTCTGAACCAGCTTACAGCCACCTCTGCAGTACAACATGGCTGGACATTTCATGCACTTTTCTCGCCTGCTGAATGTAGTCTCATGCTTTAATACTTCATTCAAATATTGAAAATACGGAGTGTAAATACTACCGCTTTTCTGGCTCACATTGTGACAATGGTATAAGTTTCCAGCCAAATCCATGTTCAAAATATTGTATCCGTTCCCACAAGGGCAGTACTGTCGGTTCCATATTTTCTTTTCTGGTTGGTTTACTCTTTGCAGGTTGCTGAAAATAGGTTCCATAAAAGCCCGCTCTGCTATTTTCATTTCAGCGCCCTCTGTTCGGAACTTCATGTATCGTTCTGTTATGACTGCTACTTCCTGGCTTACCCGGTCGAAGTCCATATCCACCAAGCTTTTATCCCCCAGTCCAGTATCAAGGATGGGATCAAATCCAAAAGTTAGAGGATATCCGTGGATATCAAAATAATCCTTACTCAAAGACTGAAAAGCGTCACAGCAATCCTGGGGATAAGTCATGGATGAAAGTACCGCACACACATTCAATGTATCCAACTGGAACAGCAATTCTCGGGTCCGGCTCCCTGGAGCAAAAACATCATAGCCCCGGGTATCTCGTACGTTTTTTCCATCCCAGGAGACAGCCACATGAAAATCATTCTCATTAAAAAAATCCACCATTTCCTGAGTGATAGCTTTCCCATTTGTAATAGTACTGAACCGAACATTTTTTAACCATTTCGTTTTGGATACTATTTCTTGTATTGCGGAAAAATAAATTAACGGTTCACCGCCAAAAAAATGTAGCCACAAAGGATGATCAGGGCCGTTCTCTTCTGCCACCTGCTCTATAAAAGGATAAATATCTGGATTGATGTGTCCAGTTAACCCACGCTCCACCAAAGGGTGCTGAAGACAATATTTGCAGTGCATATTACAGGAATTTCCCAGCATAATGAAAATCGTCCCTATCTCTCTTCTTAAAAAATTCCCCATAACTATCTCCTTACTTTGATTTTCACCAATCTCTGGCTTTCAAGGGTATCCGGCTGGACAATAACCCCTACCACTTGGTCATCTGGATCCCCTTCCTGCCAGGCACGGCCAACCCCAGGGGCAGAAGATACTACGACTTTAGTTCCTACTATCGCCTTCCCCACATATTTCACATGGACACGGCCAGCCAGGGCTATCGGAATATAGTAAGGGAGATTGTAATCCAGAATATCCATTCCGTCCGGTACCTGTAGACCACCAATGATTTGTGCAAATTCTTCAGTTTGAACACCTACTATGCATTTGCTCTGATTAGTAGCCTTGACGTACTGTTCCCTGGTACTGGAATCATCACAGGCAATAATATCTCCCGTTTCCGTAATGGCACCCCTAGCCCTTGGGAAAAATTCTGCATAGTCATTATAGACTGCATTGTAAACTTTGGTGGCCGTCAAAGTGCCAGATAAGGTAACATTTCCTTCAGTATCCGTAGCCACATAACGGCTGTCATTGGTTAATTGAGACGTTTTTGATGGGATTGTTGGCTTATCCCCTAAATCCTTATAACTGCCAGAGGTTGCCACAGCAGCCAGCGTTCCCCACTTTTTTGCAATGGCATCAGCGCTGGATGCAGCATTGCTGGCTGATGTAGCCGCGGCGTCTTTGCTGGCACTGGCCGCACTGGCACTGCTGGCCGCATTGGTTTCACTAGTTTTTGCCGCGGACGCACTGGACGCCGCTGCAGAGGCCTTGTTCGTGGCTGTCGTCTCGGATGCTTTGGCCGCACTGGCGCTGGCAGCCGCTGCACTGGCGCTAGTTGCCGCTGCCTTTTCACTGGCAGAAGTAGCTCCTGCCGATTTGCTGGCCGCAGTTGCAGCGTTGATTGCCGCCGTAGCATATGTTTTGGCCGTATATACATCGTCCGGGGCGTCCACAAACGTTGTGCTCAGAGTCCCGTTGATTGCATCACTCATTAAAAGGTCACCTCGTCTTCCACAATAAATTTAGCCCCATTCACAGCAGGGATCTGTTTACCATCACTTTGAATCACGACAACCTTATAGTTGTATATGCCATATGCTAGTCCATTGGTATCCGGCGGGACCAAAGTTACGATTCCCTGCCTTACTTTCCTTTGAAATAGGATTTTGCTGCCCTGGCAGCACTGAAATTCCACTTGGGCATTAGGTCCGGACTGAAATGGGGTGCCGTCGCTGTTGTCCAATGCCAGCTTAATGACAGCACTGTCTCCCCTGGTAATCGTGATATCATTCGTGTTCAAGTCGACCCTGTACATGTCACGCCGTCCTGACCCAGAAAAAGAAGTTCCGCGCTCTGGGAGTCACAGAGAATGGCTTCCCCTCGCCCGTGCTTCCTATGGTTATAGGATGATCATGTTCACCATCTTCAGAGATGGTCAAAGAATGATTGTGATTCCCGTTGAAATGGACAATGTATTCCGTATTGTTGTCGCTCTGGTTTCCTTCAGACCGTAAGCCACTTTGGAGGACTGAAAAAGTACCATTGGTAGAAACAGGCCCGATGGCGCTGTCAGCGCCTTTCCCGTAGGATACGTTGGATCTGCTTCGAAAGTTCCCGGACAGATCGGTGGTTCCTACGCTGCCGTTGTGGGGATGTTTTCCAGCTTTCCCAATCTTAGCTGTATGATCATGAGCCGGCAGATTCTCCTTAACCAATGTAATATCGTTGGATCCCGAAATTTCCCCAGCTGGGAATCCGTCTCCGGCTGCCCGAACATACAGGCCTTCTTCCATCAGTTCCCAGGTAGTCCCGCTATATTGCTCTGCCGGGTTAGTCCCAGAGAGGGTGACGATTACATCCCCTATCCTGGGCATAAATTTCTGTTCCAGCGATTTAATGATTTCATCCAGTTTGTCCCAGTTTCGGTTGAAAACATCCACATCATAGGTTTCTGTCTGAAGCGGCTTTTCCAGGGAATAGTTTTTGGTCAAATTGGCCATTACAGCACATCCTCTCTTAAAGATTTATGGCTAATCGCCCGCATGTCTCCATGGGTGAATTTCTGTTTCAAATCCATATGCCGGTTATAATTTAGGGTTACGGTCAAGCCGATGTTCATAGGTACGATCCGTTCCAGCATGGCTGCAGCATTGTCCAGCTGGGATTTCACGCCCAGGTTCAGCTTGCAAGTCAGTTTATAATGGGCATAGTCTCTTTCTAGGATGTAGCCACCCGGTCCACAAAGATCATCCAGCAAAGCTTCCAGCTTTTCATCCGTATAAGGTCTTTGCCCTTTTAAATAGGTTTGCACCCGGAAACGTCGGTCCGTCCATCTGTCCGTGGCCGCCGGCGTAATCCCGAAAATCTTTTCCCATTGAGTCAGCCCATATTCCGTAGCCAGGGCAATGTACTGGTTATACAGGATATTTACCAGGCTGTCCCATAGGTTTTCGAACTCCACGTTTTCCGCCACGCACAGAGCCTGTACGTCTTTGGAATCCCGGGTGACGGGTGGAAGATAGTTGCGGATATCTATTTTCCGCGACAGACTGCCCTGCTCGTTCACCACGAAAGAAGTAGGCGTAACAATGGTGCTGGTAAATCCGTCCTTTCCGGTCATTTGAATATCATAGACGTAATACCCAGCTGATATGTTTGTGTCCAGAGCCGTGAAATGGACCAGCCCATCAACAACTGGCTTTTGGATAATGGCATTTGGGCGGCTGCTAGACTCTTTTACAGTCAGCACCAGGGCGTCGGAACTTTTCGGTATATAAACCTTACCGGAAGAATCTTTGATTATTACAGGGACTGTGGCCTCTTCTTTTTGCTGGATGATAATGGTGTTGCCAGATAATGTAGCCATTCCGTCAGGCCCCCTCAGTCAAAGTCACTGTCCCCAGAAGAGGAACCGCGTCTGTTGGAAGATCCAGCTTTGTAGTTTGTCCATTCACCTTGATATCAGTAATATCTGCTACTCCAGCCACGGCCAGGGCTTTTACCATGATAGCTGACGGCCGAACAGATACCATTTCCTTTTCCGTCTGTTGGCACCACGCCTGCCGCAAAGATAATAAATAAGATCCAATGGTGCCTGTAATTGCCTCCTTGATGTCAGCCAGGGCCGTCCCTGTGGCCGTAGTCACCTTAGCCGTTACAGCGATTGATGTACCTGTTGAGGCTGCCACCGTAACCGTATGACCGATAGGGGCTATGCCATACCCCATTCCGGGCTCATTTGGCGGGTCAATCTGCTTTTGCAGATCAGCCACAAAATCCGCTGCCGGAATATTGTATTCACTGTCCAGCACTACGCATTTCACGGTACCTCCACCATTCCAGCAACGGTACACTTTGACACCGCCCACGCCGGACAAAGCTGTCACTTTTTCCCGGTAGTCTGCCCCATTTCCACCATAGGCATTGGATTTCAATGCTTCAAAGTACCTTTCCCGAAAGGCCTCTGTGTCTTCTTCATCCTGGCCAGGTACGATTACCCCTGTTATCATTGCAGAAGTAAGTCCAGGGACCGTGCTGACTGGAGTAATATTCCCACTGCTGTAGTTTCCAGCCGTGCCAGCTGTTTCGCAGGTCAGTTTATAGGTGTGAGCTGTATCATCCAGCAGAGACGTTACAGTAAAAGAGACGCCGTTCGAATTGAACCGCGTCCCGATATCAACCGCCTGGTTGAACTGCCCTTTTACTACTGCAAATGTAGCTTCTTTGGGCTTGATATTAAATTCTGCTGCCCGCATGATCAAATACTTCCGGCTGGCCGTTGTGGCAAAGGTTTCCTGCAGGATGGCATTGGCCATGAGATAAGCCTCTGCCAGTTCTACCGCTGCCGGGGCCGTAGCATCATAGATAATGCTGCCCTCTCTTTTGTCGTACAAATCGGACACATTGTTCAGCATCCTTTTTTCAATGACCTTTGCAGTCTGTTCCTCAAACAATCCCTGCCACCACCTTTTCAACAGTAGTTTTCCCGTAAATGGTAGAAACCTCCAAGGTCACCACCACATCTTCATCATTATGGGAAAAATTGAAATTCGTCACATCCAGGATTCGGTCATCCTGTTCCAGGGCCTCTGTAATCCGGCGCTGCAGTTCTGCATAAACATAGGGAATGGGCTGACCAATCAGATCCTGCAGCTCTATCCCATAGTTCCAGGAATAAATCAGATACTGATATCTTTCCGTGTTGATGATTTTGTAAATGGCCTGTTTCATGGCCTCCAATTCATCACACTTCCCGGCAACCTGGCCCGTATTTTCATAATCTAACCGGTAGGTCAAGCTGGGTTGGGCCGCAGTACTTTCAATCGTGACATTATCAATATCTGCTGCCCCGGAAGGCAGCACAGATTCAGCCATTATCCTTTACACCCCCTGTTCGGATTGTAGACCCGGTCCAGAACCACAAACCGCTGACCGCCCTCACAGCGGATCAAGATCACCTTATCACCCATTTTTAGTTCATTGTGCACTAGGAAGGTTTTGGTTCCCTTGTATCCGTGATGGTGGCTTTCATAGCGGGCTTCCCCGCTGCCACCCTGGGCGTCTTCCGTCTGATGATCCACCGTCATATCGACGGACCATAAGCTGGTGTTTTTGGTCAGGCTTAGGTTTTCTTCTGGAATCTGCAGCTTTGATTCCAGCTGTATGACCATGGGGGACGTCGATATGACAGTCCCAAATACCACATTGGCTGTTACCCCGGCTTTGACAGCTTCCACCGCAGCCTGTTTAATAAGCTGCAGCAATTTGAAATATTCATTCGGCATAACTACTCCTAACTCTTATTGCTCATGCGGATGATTTTCGTGGGAGCCTCATTGTCTGCATAGGCATAATTGGCATTGCAGTACACCATGTGATAATCTGCAGACGTAGCATTGCTGTAACAACCGCCTACCCCATCAGATACTACTGCATGGTCATCATCTCCATAGATCAAGATATCCCCCTTATTGGCATATCCATTGAAGGTTTCCACCTGATATCCTCTCTTTTCCATGAAGGTTTCCAGGCCTGCAACACTTTGGACGCCGCTGTCATAGGCATCCTTCAGATCTGTATTGTAGTAGCTTCCCAGGGCCGTAGTAGCCCGCACACAACCATTTTCCCCGAAATAGTTATTTCCATTGGTGACCACTGCATCAATCCCTGCATCCACCAGTTTGGGATTGGCACCGCCCACATATCCCCCGTCGCTGTAAACTTCCGGGTAGGATGGTGTCACAGTGGTAAGGGTACCACGCTGCATGGCATGGTAATAATTGGACGCATTGTCAGCCCGGTCGTCGCCGCTTTCTCCGGAAATCTCCACATTGTCATTGAACCATTTGGCTGCAGCCTTGGGGTCATCTTGGGGCAT
Organism: Acidaminococcus hominis; assembly: GCF_900291475.1. GTDB lineage: Bacteria > Bacillota > Negativicutes > Acidaminococcales > Acidaminococcaceae > Acidaminococcus > Acidaminococcus hominis. The sequence goes on along the minus strand of NZ_OLMM01000005.1, from coordinate 966,679 downwards.
TTGCTGAAACAGATTGCCATTTTCAACTGTGGTAACGTATTCAATCTGGTTATCATTGACTTCCGGATCCAGTCCATTCCTGCTGCACCACTCTTCATACCGGCCCCATCGGTTCGTATCCAGTTGGAACAGACCTTTGTGCCCGCTGTCATTAGTAATGGATGGATCATACCCAGAGTCTTCGGCCTGGATATTTCCCATAACACCAGCAGCCTGGGCATCTGTAGCTCCCAGGCTCTTCATTTTGCTGTAAGCTCCGGCTTCCGTATTGCTCCAGCTGCCGCTTCCCGAATATCGTTTGCCACCTTGTTTGGATGCTTCAGCTTCCTTGATTTTCTCCAAAACCGCTGCGTCGTTGTCATAGGTAACTTTATAGTCCCCGGCCCGTTCGTAGTAAATCAGGTCCAGGTCCATTCCATGCCAATTTTCTTCAAAATGATGGGTAACTGCATCCACTACAAGGTAGGAGGAAACCGTCAAATCGTCAAATTTCATATTGACGTACACACGGGAGCCTCCTCGGACCCGTACATCACCAATAACATTCTTCAGCTTGATTTCTTCACTCCTGCAGTCATGCAGGGTAAGAAACCGTTTTGCTGCTTCCACAGGATTGGTTTCATTGGCATCCGGCCGCATAAGGAACTGCAGACGCCCCCATTGGTCTATGTGCTTCTGGTCTTTGGCTTCCCCAGTCTTAACCAGGGCTTTCCCGGCTTCCCCAGGGGCTTCCCGGACGATTTTCACCATGTCGTATGTTTCTTTATCAATGCTGGATGTGTAAGAATAATTTTCCATCACATCCCCATCCAGCAAACAGTCAAGTGTCATATCCGGGCTGGTGATACTTTTTAAACAGATTTTTCCGGCGTCATCATAGCACTCATAGATGGGATGACCTTTTCCGTAGATTTCCGTCATGGCCAGGGTATAGTTGATCATATCAGCCAAAGTCTTGTTGTCCTCCACATGGCTGATTTTTAGGCCCGTGTCAGCCAGATTCTTGCTGTCATCGGTCTTCAAACCATAGTCAGAGCACAGCATCTTCAGAACTTCTGTGGCTGTCTTGTTTTTATATACCAAACAGTCCTTATTCTTCAAATACCGCATTTGATCATAACAGCGGACAGAAATTACGTTCTCTTTATCCCTGGATCTCTCGAATACGAATCCTTTGAACACCATGGTGTCATTGACTTTAAAAGTGACGGTTGCCCCTTCCTGGAACTTTAGAACATTGTCCATGGGGACCTTGAAAGTCAAACAGGCAGGAATCAGCCGGCGGCCCCGGGTCAGCTGTACGCCGTCCAGGGGCTCCACTTCATAAGCTTCTGAGCTGCTGTTTGATATGATCATCTGGTAGGTTATGGTAGGATGGTTCTGTTGAGAAACTGCCCCTGCATAGGAATCACTGCTTGCTGCCATTGTTAATAAACCCTCCACTGGTGCCTGTCAGATACTTCTTGGTAGATACCTCATACTGTGGGTTCTTCATTTTGATTACCTGCCCGGCCGTCAGAACAGCCGGTATGGCAATCTTGTTCAGTTTCTTAATGAACGGCAGCCCCATGGCCGCATTCATGGCCATAGGCCCCAGGACTCTCTTGCAGATGGTCTGCAAAGTATCCCCCTCTTTGGCTACCACACTGTCAGGGACTTTTCCCTTCCCTGTAGTAGACCGTGTAGTCTCTGCCGTTCCCACTTTTTCCCCGTTGGCATTGGTCTTGATATCGATCTTTTTGGCACCCCATTCCCGGTATTCCTTCAGCAGCACATTGGCGTAAAAGTCATACCCTTCCCGGGCATCTTCATCCAGGCTGTAATCTTCCAGAGTGCACTTCAGGTTGGTCATATTCAGCAGTTCTCCACCGTCTGTCATCCGGACTATGATGAACTGGAACGGATCACTGGCCAGCTTCATTTTTTCCAGCTGATCAATATAAAATGCTGCATGCAATCCTTTCCCCATTATGGATTGGTTGAACGGGTAGTTGGCATTAGGCAGCAGCATCTTGAAAGTAATCTCCGTCAGCCCCGTGGCCTTCAGGATGTTGATTTCGCCCCGGTTCACCAGGGAGATGGTCCGGTTCCTATTCCGGATCCGGGTCCGCAGGGTGGCTGGTGGTATCGGGACCTGCATGGTACCCATGAACATGTAATACATCAGTACACCACGGCTCCTTCCTGGGTTACATCCAGAGCCCTTCTGAGCCCTTCGATCACGCTGGACGTCATTCCGTCCACGTCCACCTGGTTGGACAGATGGTTTTCATTGCTGACCTGGATGGTCACATGCTGTTCCTGCCAGGATACCATGGTATTCTTCTCCGCCATATCCCGCAGTTCTTGGATTTCTTTATCCGTCATATCGATCTTGTCCGCGATCCGGGCTGTGTTATCGGCAATCTTGCCTACACCGTCCTTGATATTGCCCAGGTTTTCGGTGCCTGCCGCGGGAATGCCCGCCGGTCCCTGAGGGACAGGAAGCTTGGGAATCATTCCTTTGATGAATTCGCTGGGGTTGTCGATGAACCGGTCTCCAGCGTCTTTGATTCCCTGGCTGCTGACATGCTGCACTTTGCTGATGGGGTTGATATCCCAATGGAACAGCTTGTTGCCCAGGCTGGCCGCTTTGTTCATGGCTCCGATGAATACATTGATACCATCGATGATGATATTGATGGCACTGGTGATAATATCCACAATGCCATGCCATACACTTTTTACCACATCTTTCAGGGTGCCCATCCGGGCAGCCAGAGCAATGATCACACCAATCAAGATGGTCAGTATCGTGGCAACCCAAACGGCAGGGCAGGCCAGCAGGGTTCCGTTGAATATGGTCTGAGCTATGGTAGCCATAAGGGTCTTACTGTGCAGTCCAACCATGGCGACGGTGTATGCCACTACAAGGTCGCGTTTCACGGCCATAATAGCAGCCCCCACCTTCGAAACAGCTGCATGGGCTGCTTCTGCCAGGGCCATACCCTTCATGACAGCCGTGTACGCTGTACCAACCATGATGCAAGCTTCATAGGTTGCATACCATAAGGCCATGAGCCCCAGGAATGGGCCCAGGTTTTCCGCTACCTGCAGAATCGTTTCCCCAAACCACACCAAGGCATCCACACCATAATAGACAGCATAGCCGACTGTATAAAAAGCCAATGCCAGACCGTCAGTGACTTTGGCCAGGACGTCCGCCTGCATATTGGCGAACCCGGCCTCCATAATGGCTTTCACCCCTGAGATCCTGGCTCCCAGATTGGCCCAGGCCCCTGCCAGGCGATTTACCGCCTGGGCCCGGCGGCCTTCTGGGGTCTGTCCGAATACTTCGTTCATCTTTCCCACATTGTTGGTTATGACCTGGGCCAGCATAGCAGCCCGTTCGGTTTCGTTCCCGTACTTCAGAACCTGAGCTTCTGCATCAGAGAAGGTAATCCCGCAGCGGGTCAGGGCAGCCGTCTGCCCCTGCATGACCTTACCCATCAGATTCCCCAGGCCTACCATATGCTCACTGGTGACATTGACTCCTGCCTGCTGCACGGCCAGGTTGTTCATGGCCGGGATCAGCACTTTCAGGCTGTCTGCCTGGGTCAGGAATGTAGCCAGCTGCTGGGCCCCTGCCCGCTGGGCGCCACCGCCCACAACCCCCAATTGGGTCTGGGCAGTCATAACCCCATGGATACTGTCGATCATCTGCTGGTTGGCGGCCATACGCTGGTGCATAATGGTCTGCAGTTTGATTTCCTGCTGCTGGAGCCCCGTATAGACGGCTACCGCTTTGTCCATTGTCTGGACCGCAGCCGTTCCCAGAGCTGCCACGCTGGTAATGCCCAATGTCATGCCTACCAGGCTGCCGGCCCGGTTCAGCATCCCCAGGCCAGAATTCAGATTCTCCACACTGCTGCCGATAGCCTTCAGGACCGGGCTGACTTCATCGGTAGCCGTAAACCTCGTATTGACTTGCTGACTATCCATTCCGTCCCGCCTCCAAATCATCCAGCTGTTTCTTTTCCGCTTTCGCCCTTAAATCAATAGACGCAATTACCAGGGCCTTTTCGCCCCGGCTCATGGCCGCAAATTGGCTGGGAAGGATATGGAGCTTTTGCAGCGCATAGTGCATAAAAGCAAAATCTCCTTCTCCCTCCCTGATCAGTTTTTTGCTTCGGCCACAAGTTCGTCCAGCGGGGTGGCCATGCCATTAATGGCCAGGGCCTTCAGCTGCAGCTTGTTCATTTCCCCCGCATAAAGCATCTGTTCCAGGAGTTCAGTCTTCCCGTAAACATGGTAACTGTCCTGCAGTGTAGCATCTGCCAGATTGGGTTCTACCACAGATTCAGCCGTAAGCATTTCAGCATATTTTCCGTTGTCAAAGTGGCCGTTGTTCGTGCAGGCCTGTTTCAGTTCCTTGTCCTTTGCACTGGACACGGGCCGCAGCACCCACGGAATTGGTTTCCCTTCTGCATCGACGAACCGGTCAGAAACCACATATGTGGTTTCCTTGACAGGAACTGCTTTACTAGCCAGAAACATAGATACATCAAGTGCCATACTTTCTTCCTCCTTATGCCTTCATGCCGTCCAGAGTGGCAAATTCATCCGGCATTTCAAATCGTTCATACGTAAAATTGGACTCTTCCACGAGAACGTCCCCGCCTGCCTGCAGTTCAGCGATTGTACCATCATCAAAGTTGCAGTTTTTCAAAATTACAGTTTGTTTCCCGGCCGCAGACGTCTTGTCTTCGTTGGTCAGAATTACATCAAAGTAGAAATCTTCTCCTGTGTCCTGGTACCGTTTTAAATACTTCCGAAAAAGGGACGTGTTGTAATACTGGCTCAGGCTGCCGGAATACGTCAGGCTGCCGCCCTTGTTTCCGACTACCGTTGTTCCCATAATATTGACTTTTTTCTTGTCCTTCTTGTATTTGGCCGTTACATGCACTGCCTGGATCAGGCAGATCCTGTTATTGTCCAGGGTAATGTAAACGGACCCCATACCAGCCCATACCGCATCTTTGGCGTTCATCAGTTTAGCCATTGTACTTCACCCCCTCTTAGGCTACATAGCAGTACATATAACATTTTTCCATGGCCACTGCAGGATCGATGGTCACAGTAACCGCCACAGATTCCTTTTCTTCTCCCTGCTCCACTTTTAAGCTGTCAGTATCAAAGGTATCAATGGCCCCAATCCCTTCCAGCTTCTGAGAATAGTCCACAATGTCATTCCAGAAGTTGGTCCGGCCGGGAGCCAGGTTCTGTTCCTTGTCCATATAATACTTTCCAAAAAGGACGGCAATATCATTACCCCACTGATCCAGGACGCGCATGACCTGGTTCAGCCTGAAGTTCTTATTTTTAGCCTTTGTGAAACTAGTCAGGCTGTTGATATCCTTCAGCACATAAAATTCACTGCCATTTGCCTGATGGAAGCAAAGTTCCCCATTTAAAATCTGGTTTTTCAGATCCGTTTGCTTGGTTTTGACAATCGGAATAAATTCCCCATCATATTCTTTATTCCCCACGGTTCGATTTACCTGGCAGGAAGCTTCTGCCCCTACCAGCCAGTAAATCAGGGCTGATTCCGGGAAGTCCGCATCCTTTACCCCTGTAGTACAGTTGATCCACCCTTCATAGTCCCCGGATTTGTTATAGCCGATGCACTGGAATTTGGCCCCCACATCGTCCCTCATCCGTTTGGTATAGGACAGATACAGGCTCTTGATCGTATCATCCGTAGACAGGCATCCCAGGATATTAAAAGAATAAGATTCCAGCTGTGCCAGAAAATCGCTATGGGTGGATCCGGTAGCCGCTGTGCCATTGGTCCCACCGGACAGGTATGTGCCAGCGGTCACCGCAATATTGGCTGTATCAATCCACCTTACATAGTCGTTGTCGTCCAGGTCGGCCAGGGTCTTAACCCCGGTCTGCCGGTCTTTCAGGTCCCCGTCAAAATAGGTGCATACGTCAAACTTTGCCGTATCATCCACATTGGCGGAAATCGTAATCATGATCTTGTTCCCACAAATCCCGCTGTATTTGGCTTCACAGAAATCAGACAGGGCCTTTGCCCCGCCGCTGTTCAGCCGGTAACAGTACAGCGTCTTCAGGTTCAGGAACAAATCTCTCAGCCCTTTCATTTTCTGATCCGTATAGTCGTACCCGAAATACTTCTGGGCGTCGGTCTGAAAGTCTTCCTGTTCTACAGTAAAGACCTGCTTGTCCGGGCCCCAGTCAAGTTCCAGCCCCAGGGCCGCATAACCCCGGTCAGACAGCTCAGAAGAGGCCTTGGCTACACTGACAAAGTTGATATAAGTACCTGGCAGGACTTTATTCTGCACAAGGAAAGTACCACCGCCGTAGCTCATCAGTTCACGCTCCTTTTCATAAAGGTGGAGATCAGAGAATCCACCTCTTCGCTGGTATAAAGCTTGTCGTCATCCAGGAGTGCTTCCAGGATATCCACATAACCTTCATACTTTTTACTCTGCAGCAGCAGCTCTTTTGTAAAAGAAGGGCCGCCCATTGCCATTTCATCCATTTTTGATCCCTCCATTGATGGTCAGATGTTTCATCATAGGCCCTTGTTCCTGTGCCCTGGTCAGGAGCACCTGATAGGTCACAAGAAAATGCAGAGCACCGTCTGCCCAGTGATAGGAAAAGCCGGATCCGCGGATCCGGCCGTCGTCAGTATTGATTTCTTCCAAAAGCTCGAATAGGTCATCAGCCACAGCCAGGGCCTTTTCCTTGTCTTCTGACAGATAAACCACGTCAAAGGAATAACCCACGCTGTAGCGCCAGGCTGTCAGCCGGCTGCTCATGGTGCCCGTGGCCATGACTATAATATCCCCGTCCCGGATATCCTGTTTGGCTTCCGTCACATACACAGTAGCCTGCAGGGGCTCCAGGGCCAGGGCTATGGCGTTGATCACAGTCTGGTTGGTCATTTCATCCCCATTTCTGCCAGCATGGCCTGGATGTGCTTCTTGCCGATTTTACCAGTCTCTGCCTGTACCTGCTTGCAGGCATTGGTCATCATGTACTGTCCTTCCACCCATCCATGGGAGCCATCTTTTCGATTGGTCCGGTGCCCGTATTCCACATAGGGGGCGTATTTTGTGTCATTGTAGAGAGAGGCCACATAGGCCGTTCCCTCTTTCATGACGGGAGTCACCTTCCATTCCCGGCGCAGGGTACCCGTAATTACAGGTGTAGCCTTCTTTGTGGCTCCCAACGCGGTTATGACTGTTTCTTTCAAGGCCCCCTGGATATGCTGTTCCACTTTTGCATTGCCCAGGCTGGCCCGGTACTTTGCAAAACCGGATACATCCACTTTTACGCTCATGGCCGTCTCCCCACTCTTTCCAGCTGGACGGACCCATGATGGGAATAGACGGCCGGAAAAGAAGAATTCTGGAAGTCTTCTTCTCTGCCATCATCCCATTTAATATGGATCCGGCTTCCTGGGGGGATAGTCAATGTTTCAGCATCGTAGTTCATGGATATCTCAACGGGCAGCAGGTCAGCCGTATCATTCCCCTGGGCTGCTGGCACAGACCGATAAACCACACGGCAGCGGGTTTCTCCCAGTTGCTGCAGCTTTTCCCTGGTAATATTGCTGGCATTCTTTTCTTTCTTCCAGGTGGAAACTGTCGCTGTGGCATCATAGAGGCTCTGTACAGCTTTTTTCACCACCGCAATTTTCGGAAACATGACAGGTCCTCCTTTGCCAGTTCCTGGATCAGAGCATCCAATCGAGCTTCCGCAGTGGATCCATCCAGGGAGACAGATACATCTCCTTCAGAAATGCTTTTGACCACCTGGAGGCTGTCGCTGCCCAGCACCGTTTCCTTCTTTGTCATCAGAAAACGACTGCAGGCAGCATCCCGCAGGGTGCCATACAGGGCAGAAGGCAGCGAATCCTGGGCAGTTTCGTTCAGGATCAGCTGTTCTTCTGTATCCAGCAGGATGCCCAGCAGTACGCCGTCTTCCGCCGTAGGCTGGTATCCGGTCAAAGCCGTGATGTAGGTCCCACAGTCAGCTGCCGTTGGTTTATTGTCCATTTACATCACCCTTCCGTCAGGCTGCAGGGTCAACATGGGCATAGAAGGCGTCCAGTCGGTTCTTGGGGATCCAAATATCATGGAACTTCCGGTAGTCTACATGCCAGGCATTGGCACCCTGGTATGCAGGATAGCCGGCTTCTCCGTTAGGACTGAAGATCCGGACCGTATCCGTTTTGGACACAGCAATGGGAGCAAACTGGGGGAAAATCAGCCAGTTAATAGCAGCGCCGGCAGCTTTCAGTGCCTTCGTGCTGGTGTCCTTGGTTACTTTCGTATTCATACGGGTACTGGAGACCTTAATGATGGGGATTCCATCCAGTCCTTTTACTTCCGTGTGGATTTCTCCGGAAGTGAAAGTAACAGGGTCCAGTTTTTTGTCTAGGGCACTGTTCAGCAGGGAAGCAGTGTTGATATTCATCACAATTACAAGGCCGTTTCGGGTCCCAGCTTTATCTTCCACCGCCGTAATGTCTGCCTGGAGTTCGTCCAGGATAATATCTTTGGTCAGGGATTTCGCCGTGGAATGTTTTGCTCCTTCCGTAGCCAGGAAAATCTGGTTCCACCGATATAGATCAATTTCAGGGATTACCTTTTCTCTCTGAAATACTCCCATGATATTGCCCACATTCACCATATAATTGGTTTCATTCACATCCATGGCGTCGATATTAAAGCTCTGGGCCCGGTCCTGGGTCATTTTCATGGTTTCGTAGGCCAGGGTAACAGCGCCGCTGGGGTAACCAGTCTGTCGGTCGTAGTCGCTCAGACCGTCCGTAGTGATCGTCGGGATCTTTACGGTATCGCCGCCGTTGTAAATGACCTGGCCGGCATTGGCTTCCAGAAAGTTGGAAGTGGCTTCCTGGGTAATCTGCTGATCCAGCAGCGTCTGGAAAATTTGAGTTTTTTCAAAAGCGTTCGGCATGTTATTCCTCCTTACTCATTGCAGGGAATCGGCCGTGCATGGCATTCCAGATGATTTCGCTGTCAGAAGCTACATGGTCGCCTTTCCCGCTGCCATCTGCCCCTTCACCCGGTTGGAAGCCGCCCAGCTTAATGGTAGGCTTATTTCCCCCGGCTGCCGGCTTATCATCAAAAGCCCAGGCATTTTCCGTCTTGACTTTGGAAATGGCATCAGCCATGCCCTTGATGGAACCGTCTTCTGCCAGTTCGTACTTGTCCATATGCAGCATGGCCTTAACAGCGTCCACGTTTTTGGCGTGAGCAGCCACTAAGGCAGCAGAGAGGGCATTATTCACTTTCATCTGGTGGATCTGCCCATCATAGGCTTCTTTCTGCTTCTTATTAGCTTCCTGCAAGCTCTGGATCTGCTTTTGCAATTCGTCATTCCCTTTGGCTTTCGTCTCCAGGTCCTTCATTTGGGCGTCCCGTTCAGTCATTTGGGCTTCCAGTGCCTTTTTTCCCTCGTTCACCTCATTGAAACGGGATTTCGGCACAAAGTTCTTACCCTGGTCATCCAGGATCTGCTGGATGACATCATCACTCAGGCCTAAAGATTTCAGCTGTTCATTGTTCATGGTATTCGTCCTTTCTCAGTTCGCTTGTTTTCGTGGTCAGCGCCCACGCCGCCGGTCTTGTTCTTTTCCGCCTGCAATACCAAAAAGGCAATAAAAAAACAGGCCTTACTGGTCTGCTAAATTCAATATTATTTTTTCCTCTGGACAACTTTTTCACCAGTATAGCCAGTGTCACTTCCAGAAACATCCACATCCACCCCGTTTCCTTCGTGGCCGCCGGTGTCAATTCCGCCTTTCTGCTGGGGGACTTCCACAAATCGCTTTTTCCATTCCGGATAAGTCAGTTCTCCATCTACCAGGACCGTTTTTCCAGTTTCCATATCCCGGGCAGCTCGTTTATCTTTCCCCTTCAGCACATTATTTTCGATATAGGGTATGGTGGTTGTCCGGCAGTTTGGATGGAATGGTGGGGCTGTGTCTCCTGGGCGGTAGTCCTTCATATCATGAATTTCCCCGTCCAGACTGGCACATATATCGCAAGTCTTATCATCCAGGGTAGCCAGGATCTGGTATTTCTCCACATCATACTCTTTGTAAGTATCTCCTGCTGCCAAACTGGCAAAATAAGCGCCTTCCGTTACAGCCAGCCTCTGGGCCGCATATTTGGCAACCCCGAACTGGCTTATCAGGCTTTTGGTCATGGCAGCAGGGTCTACACCGCTGGTAAACCCTTTTACCATTTCATCCTGTACTGTATTAATCAAATCTTTCTGGTTCGTCCATAGCCGGTCTGAAAAGGTCTTGCCATCCGGGGCCCAGGGTTTAGCCAGGACCCGGTCTATGGATTTTTTGTCCACCTGGGCAAAAGGCTCATAGTAGGCTTTCGCAGTCTGAATGTCGTAGGCCGTCCGCATGCTGGTATCTGTAATCAGGTTTTCCAGCTTGCTTAGCATGGCGCTATCCATACCACCATAGGCTTCCCGGATATAAAGGGCAGAACGGGCCTGGAGGGCTTCCAGGCGGCTGACCCTTGCCCTGGTACTCAAAGCGTCTAAAAGCTTGTCAAAACGGCCGTCAGAATTGTTTCTGGCCATATCAATATATTGCTGCAGGATATGACGGAACTCTTCCCGTTCTGCATCTGTCAAATACTTTCGGGCTTCTGCAAGGGTCATCTGGTTGTTTTCGGCATATTTTCCATACAATGCATAGATTTCTTTTTCTATGCTGGTATAGGCATAATCCAGGGCTCGCTGCATATCCCGTGCCAAGTTCATTTCGTCCTGGTACTGGGCTTCTTCTACAGCCGTAGCCCGTTTCTTCCACCAGTATTTTGCATTTTTTGTCAACCGTGGGTCCCGTTGTTTTTGCTCCATCCTTCATTCCCTCCATAGGGGTCCATGGCAGCCATCTGTTGCGCCTGTTCCTGCTGGACTTGTTCCAGTTCTTTCTTGCTGTCTTTGACCCAGGGATGATTGGCAATAATAGTCTCCTGGCTGATGATTCCCACGCTGGCACGGCAGTCATTAATCACTTCAGATTCATTGACCATGGTATCCCGGTTAAAAATGAACTGGACGTCTGTTACAGGGCGTCCCAGGGCCGAATTAAAAGTATTCACAAACCACATGAGATCCGCCATGCTGGCCTGGAATTCCAGTTCCATGTCATCAGCGTCCAGATCCAGATCCGTATACATGGATCTGATATTCATCATATTGGGGCTTCCTGCTGTCAGCCGGTCATCCTTTGTATCCAGACCCCGGCCGTTTTCGATGATAGCCCGTTTCAACAGGTTGATGATGGCCTGGTAATTCTCCGAATTCACCGGTACGGCCAGCACATCCACACCGCCCGGGTCCCGGACCTTTACACCGCCATAAGTAGCCAGGTTCCGCCGGAATTCAGCCATATTCTGGCCGTCGTAGTTGTGCAGCACCAAAATGGCATTCCGTGGGTCTTCCTGCATATTGTCCATGTAGCCACTGTACATGACATTCAAAGCATCCTGCAGTGATTTTACCCGCTTGATCAGGGGGATTTCCTCACTGTTCAGCTTGAACGGGATCAATGGGATGCGGCTCCAGTTGAAAGATTTTGTTTCTACCGGTTCCCCTTCCCCGCTGTTGATCACAACATAGGGGAAAATATCTGTACTTTCTGGTTTCAGGCTTCCAGCCTCATAAATGAACTTCTGCACCCCATCCAGGGTGTACCATTCAACCCGCTGCACGATTTTTTTGGTTTGTCCTTCATAGACTTCCTGGGGGTACATCCGCAAAAAAGCATCCAGGGCGGTATGATCCTGATCTTTCCAGAAAGGAAGGATTTCATAGCCATGGAAACGCTTGAATGCCAGCTCCCCGGCACTGTCCACATAGGGGAACAAATAGGAAATTCCGCAATTCAAGGCATCTTTCCCCACAGCCCGCAGGGTTCGGCGGAACCTGGAACCAAAAATATCATTAACCATATCCTGGGCGGCTTCGTTGCCCGCCCTGGCATCTACTGGTTTGGCCAGCAGATAATTGGCTTTTTGATCCACCAGGAACGCATAGCGGTTGTCAGCCAGGCGATTGTTGGGCAAATTATGTACCGTAGTCACAGCCCCATTTTCTCCGATCACCGTACGCTGCTTATGCTCAATAGCCTGTTCCTGACGGTAATAGGCGTCTCCTGTAAGCTGCAGCCGGCGTTCCGGGCTGTTGATCCAGTAGTAGATTTCTTTCTCCAGAAACTGTTTGGTTGTCATGTTCTGCCGGCTTCCAGCCTTCAGCAGCATCCCGATAAAATTATTGAGAAACATTTGTCCTCCATCAATCAAAAGAATAAGTGGCCCCATCCATATCCTGCCGCAGCGCATACCGTACACTGTCGATGGTATGATCATTGGCCTTTGGGTACTGGCTGATGAAATTTCCATCTTTGTCCTGGGCAAATTCATACCCCACGAATTCCCGGTAAGTGTTGGGGCAGCGGCGTTTGTCGATATATATATGGGCCAGATCTGAAAGCCATTTAATAGCAAAGTCCCGGCTGTCCGGGCCTTTCTTGACCGGTAAGCACCGCAGCCCCAGATCACACAGCCGGGCAATACTTTTGGGTTCCGCGCTGTCAGCGTTGACATATCGGTTTCCGATCCGGTCTTTCACCAGCTCATAGGCTTTTTCATTGGATATCTGGACGCCGTAGACCTCATCGAAAATGTACAGATCGTGCTTTTTCGGATCATAATGCATTTTTGTGTAGGCAAAGGGATCAATGGCAAAACCAAAATCAATCCCATCCCGGATATTGTCGAACTGGTTGTTGATCATTTCATCCGTCATTTCCAGGTCTGCCACATTGCCGAACACATCGCCCCCTGTGCCCGTCACTTCTCCCAGGTATTCATGGGCATACAGGTCCGGTCTCTGCTCTTTCAGGGCTTCTGCTTCTATGAAAAACTGTTCGCCCAGCCAATCATGGGGGACCAAAAGGTAATTGCTGCTGCTCACCAGCCGATCTGATCTGTCTGTCAGCTGCTCCACATTCACCCAGTTGTCCCGGCTCTTTGGTGGGTTAAATGAATAGAAGCACCAGGTGGCCGGGCCGCCCCGCAGTAGGGACTGGTTGATGTTCCGGATTTCCGCCATGCCGGCGAACTGATCCAGTTCTTCATACCAGAGCACCCCGACATAACCAAAGGGCATTTTCAGGGATTTCAGTTTTGCCTTGTCATCCACCCCGAAAAACAGGATTTTCTGTCCTGTCCGGTTCAAGGTAATTTCCATGGGGGATCTTTTGAAACTGAATTCATCCATCAGCCCCAGTTCTTCAATGGCCCATTCAATTTGCTGGTAAACGGAATTCTTCAAGGTGTTCCCAACCTTTCGCAGCACAACCGCGTGCACATCAGGATGGGCAATCATTAGCTTTGGAATCTGCAAAGATATAAAAGAAGACTTTGTGCTGCCGCGGCCGCCCTTCAGCCAGTAATGGGTGTGCAAATGCCGTTTAATATCAGCGCTCAGCCCATCAAAAGCCGGTATGATCAAGTTTGTATCATCTGGTACGGTCAGCGGCTGCTGGGTAGGGGCTTCCATATCAAAGAGCCCAGAAAGCTCAGCCAGCATGCCAAATGCTTTGGTATCTCCTTTCATGGCCTGGACCGTCTGTGCCAAAATCATGGCGTCCTGGACCCGCAAGTTTTTCTCTTTGGCTTCTGCCAGGCTTTTGATTTTTTTGTCAACTTTGCCTGGCTTCATTGGCATACTCAGTACTTCCCTGGTAAGCTCTTTCCACGTCTTTAATGCCCGGCGTTTACGCCCGGAAGCTTGTCCGGCTTTTCTTGCATTTTCTCGGCGTTCACTCGGTGTTCGTTGATTGTTAGGGACTAAGTTTTCATCATTCATCGTCTCCCACTATCCTGTTGAAAAATCCAATAAAAAAAGACAGCAGCCGCTGTCACACCTTTATGTTTTTGAATTTGTACCCATACTTTTTCTGGTTTCTGGACAGCCAACGGTCTACCGCGTCATCATAGTCCTTGCCCCGCATGGAAGCCGTCTTGACTGCTTTCGCAAATGCCTCTGCTTTAAAATGGGTTCCTTTGGTTATAAGCCGGTACCCTTGTCCGCCAAACATTCCCTTGTCATAGGTCGCCACAATACCACGCAGGCCAGTTTGCTGGGACGCTGTAATCAGATCCGTGTCAGAGAAAGACCCACCGCTGGGATGATTATGCACAGCCAAATCCCCTTTTCGGATCCGTCCCAGGCTGACAGAAGAACTTCCACCATGGGTGTAACTGTTGGCAAAGCCCATCCGGTCTATGGTGACAGAATGTTCTCTTTCGGGCCGCAATGCGGCCCGATTCATGAATGTTTTTATGGCATTCTCTGGCGTTTTCACTTTTACTCTTACATTGACTCTTGCGGGTAAATCCGACTTATTGTGCCCTCCTCCCCCACCACTGGCATGCCCGAATTTAAAAGATTTCATACCGCTGCTGCCAGAAGCGCCTCTCCCTCCTTCAAGGGGGATGGAGAAATCTTCTTTTTCGTCCAGGATATCGCCTATCTTCTTTCCACCAATGGTGTAATCCAGCAGGCTTTCGGTATCCTGGAATACCTTTTCCTCTTCTGTTTCGCTGTTCCACAGGGCCCACCTCCCATGCTTGCGCCGGAAAACAATATCTTGGTCGGTTACCATTACCAGAGACTTCCCCAGCATTTTCAGCTGGAAAGTATTGCTATCCATGCACTCCCCCCTATTCTGGCAATAAAAAAGCAGAACCGTTTCCGATTCTGCTTCATGCGAAGTATCCGGATTTCAACCGGAGCCTCCTCTATCAAGGCGCGCTCACCCTACGCCATGCTTCGCAATCCAATTATCCCACGTTTTCTGTGCAAAGGCAACCAGCCTTTTCTCTTTCATAGTTAGCTTCCGTGTTCCATATTCATCATGTATGTACCCTAAATGCGTATGTGGATTCTCTCCCTGATGTGGATGATCCAAATCAATCTGTTTTGACCTTTTAAGGCTATTGTCATAGTAAGTAATACTCTTGAGTTTTGCGCCTGTTTTCTTATTTACTACCAAAACGTAAACACGCCCTTTAGTCATGGTTTCCATGGGTGTTTTGGCCGAGCCATCTTTATTTTGAAGTATGAATTTGATATTTCCAATCTTGAGAAAATGCATTTTCCCATTAGCATCTTTCTCCCGTATGGTATGGTATTCCTTCCCATACTTTATTTTTTGGGTACTTATTCCGCTGCTGGCTCCTCTACCGCCCACTCTTCATCTTCTCCGTAACAGCATTTTCAAAATAAATTGCCTTGCACGGGAATTTATAACCGATATCCCCACCGTATACCACAATGGCCGATGGTTTCAGCCGCTTCATGGCTTCATCCATCCCAGTTTTCCATACTTCCATGGATTCCTTGTCCCGTTTCACCCCGATAGTGGAAACAGAAACCGTGCCGCCGGGTTCAATCCCATCAAAGCAGAATTGAAAGCTGGCATCTTCCGCCCAGGACAGTGTAGGGATTACCTTTACCTGCATATCCTGGAGAATCTGCCCGATCAGCCGGGACCGGTACACATTCCAGATCTTCATGGCTATGGGCATATCCAGATAAAGGGAAAAGTCGGGTGTCAGCACATAATCAAAGGCTGCCAGCTTTTCGCAGTACTCCTGGGGCTGGTTCCATACCCGTTCAAACTGGTAATCGTCCACATAGAAATGGATTCCCAGCCCAGGCCGTGGCTCAGTCGTCAGCATATAGTTGAACCCTATCAGCTCTGTGGGAATCCCTTTACATGACTGGATCAGGGGCATCTGGTAAAACCCTGCTGTACGCCCAGGATCATAGTCATGGAGGTTATATGCGTCCATGGTCCGTTCCCGTTCGTTTTCTTTTTCTTCTTGCTCTTCATTGTCTTCTGGGTCCATGGCAACATCCAGCCCTGTCAGATCAAATCCGAACTGATCCATAGGGTAATCCAGATCCACCAGGTCTTTTAGTTCTCCCAGTAACAGATCCGGATTCCATGTAGCCATTTCCCCAACCTTATTGTCTGCCAGCCTGAAAGCCTTAATCTTTTCCGGGCTCAGATCATTCGCCACAATACATGGCACAGTCTTCAGGTGCAGCCGTTTGGCCGCTTTTAACCGGGTGTGCCCGGCCACTATGACCCCATCTCTGTCAACAACAATTGGCACTTTGAACCCGAAATCCCGGATAGAATTGGCCACGTATTCCACTGCTGCATCATTGTCCCTTGGGTTCTTTTCATATGGGGTTATGCTTCCAATGGGCTTTTCAATAATTTCCATGGCCATTCCTTTCCGGCAAAAGAAAAAACGCCTGGGCAGATTTCAAGATCTGCTGGCGTTTTTTCTTGACTCTGGGTATCTCTCATGCTTTCATTTCGTAAGGGAAGATTGAAATGAGCTGTGTGAAGAGGCGGAGGTCATCTCCTTTTCACCACGATACCAGTATATCACGGAAAAACGCCAAAAGACGGGTGAAAAACGGGTGGGTTTTCGGAATTTTCAATCTATCTCTTATTACAGCAGGATGAATTTCCGGCGCCGGTTGGCCGGGTCTGCCTTAGGCCCGCACACCTGGATGGCCAGCCGCCGCAGCAGCTTCCGGTTGAACCGGTCCCTGCAGGTCTTTTCATCCATGTGGACCATGTGGGCGATTTCGATCCAGGTCCTGCCGTATACCGTCCGCTGCATGATGATTGTCTGATCCATAGAGGGCAGCTCCTGCAGGGCTCTGTCAATCCGGCCCAGCCGGTCAGCCAGGACTTCCAGATCTTTCCTTTTGGCTTCCAGATCTGTATAGTCTTCTTCCCGCTGCAGGGTGGCTGTTTCCTCTTCGCTGTCCTTGTGCCAGCCGCCGGACCCACCCCCGTTGTATCCAAACCGGGTGCCCTTGGGACCTGGGACAATGGCCAGTTTGGTTTCCAGTTCTGCAACTTCCTTTTCCAGGCTGGCCTTGTATTGCCCCCAGTCGATGTAGTTTTTCAGGTACCGGTAAACTTCCTGTTCGTACGAATTGTAATACATGGGCTTCCCTTCTTTCATCGGTCTTCTGTCACCTTCACCAGGATGTGCGGATTTCCATCGAAATCCGTAAACCGTTCTGCCTTCAGGTGGCAGTATTTCGGGCTGTCGTTCTTGATCAGCCCGATTTCCTGCATGGCATCCAGGATGAACTTGCAGCCGCCTCCAATGACGTTGTCGTCATCCCTTCTGTGGTTCCGGCCATAGTCCTCAAAGAACTGGACCTCAACCACCACATGGCCAGGGAACTGCATCCCCAGGCGGTTATCTTTGGCCAGGGTGGCCTTCATAACCCATTCCAGTTGTTCCTGGGTATCCTTCTTCAGCTTCGCGCTGCCGTACCGGTTGGTCCTGGCCACGTTGATGATGTCGTTCATACACGGAAGCCGCCCCTCAATCCGGAAGCATGCTGTTCTTGTCATGGCTAAAGTCCCTCCTCTTTGATTAGCTCTCAAGCGTATCAACAAACAGCACAATCGCTTTTTCCCAGGGTAGTCCGGCAATGAACTTCATGGCAGCTCGTTCAAACAGCGGCCCATCAGGAAGAGATTGTATCTTCTCGACTTCTTCGGTTTGGCCAATGCTCTCCATGAAATCAGCCAGATCATCTTCAGCTTCTTCTCGCGTCCAGGTCCTGCCGTCATATTCCCAACATGTCCATAGTTCTTCAATTTCCGCTCCCACGACCATACCGGCCCAGCATCCGTAATCTTCCCCATCTACAACTTCGCTTCGGACCATGGCCACGATTGGCAGAGTAGGATTTGCTGCCGATAGCTTTAAAAGGTCCCTTAAAACCCGATTTATCGCTCTCATATTTTCATTCCTCCCCTTACTGTATCAACGGACAAAATCCCACTGCCGCAATTTTCTCCCCCGCCCTGCTGCAGGTCATGTAGTCCCACAGCCTGGGGTATGGAGCATACTCCCGGGGCCTGGCCCAGGGGCAGGCAGCACACCGTTTCAGCTTCCGCTGCTTGTCATCAGTTTTCTTTGCCATCCTTTTCATCCCTCCTGCAGCAGCTTGTCGATCCGGGCCCATCTGTCCTTTTCCTGAGACCGCCGGCGGCGGCTTTTACCGCTGAAGCATACCGGCTTACAGCTCCCGATGATCCGGTCATAGATCCGCCGGTATCCCCAGCCTTCTGCCCCAAAATCCGCCGGGGACAGATTAGTGGTGATGATCATCGGCTTTTTGACCCTGGCCCGTGCGTCGATCACCTGGAATTCTGTTTCCAGGATCCGGGGGTTCTTCTGCTCAATGCCCAGGTCATCGATCACCAGCAGTTCGCAGCCCGTGATCCGATCCAGGGCTGCCGTTTTGTCGTCTTTGGTGGCCCAGTTGGACAGCTCCCGGTCCAGCCGTGCGAATGTAGTCATGAAAGCTGTCCGGTGCTGGGCCTGAAGGGCATTGGTAATGCAGCCGGCCAAGAAAGTCTTCCCGGTCCCCACATTGCCGTAGAAAAGCAGCCCGGCCCCGGCCGCCTTCATTTCGTCAAAATGCTGGAAATAGTTCCAGGCCAGCCGGGTATGTTCTCCCTGCCAGTCGCAGTGCTGGAAGGTCAGCCCTTCCAGCTGGGCCGGAGAAAAGCCATAGCTCTGGAGCTGGCTGATCCGGTAGCTCTGCTGCTTCCGTTGGTTTTCCAGCTTTTCCCGGTCCGCCTGCTGCTTCTCACAATCGCACATGACGGCCACCTTCCGGGTTTCCCGCTTGCCTTCGTCGTCGGCCAGCCATTGGATCAGCGTTTCCCGGCGCTGGTGGCACTTCCCGCATACCAGGCAGCCATCGCTGTCCGTGTAGTCCCATGGCCTGGGCGTAACTCTGTGCCCGGCCAGTTTTTCGAGGTAATCCTTGACTTCGTTCATAGCTCGAATCCCTCCCGTATGAGATCTTCCCTCTCTGCCGCCGTCAGGGTCTTTTCCCTTGCCGGCTTCCGCTGCATGATCGGACCGCCTTTAGCCTTCCAGGACTTCAGGATCCCGGTAATATAGCTCAGCCGCAGGGCTCCCTGACGGATAGCCTCCCGGATAGCGCCCTGGACCCAGGCAGATCCGTAAGTCTCTACCAAGTCGCAGAGCATATCCCTTTCCACCAGTCCGCTGAAAGGATGGACGTTCTTCTCGAACAGCTCGCACGTTTCTTTCATCCCTTCAGAGGACGACAACGAAACAGTAGTCGTTGTTTTGTTTATTTCTTGTTTATGTTTAAGTATGTGCCCAGGTTGTGGTTCGGATTGTGGTTCGGATTGTGGTTCACTTTGTGGTTCATATTGGGTCACAAATGGTTTGTGGTCCAATTGTGATTCACTTTGTGGTTCATATTGAACCACACCGTTATCGCTGAAGAAGATGATTTCGTATACAGCGCTCTGGTTCCCTTTACGAGAATAGAACTTGATTCTGCCCATCTGTGACAGCGCATTCCTCGCCCGCTGAAAAGACGATTTAGATAAGCCCGATCTTGCGCACAGTAAGCTGGCAGAAGCATTGAACCGGCTCTTCCAGTGAGCCTTGTTCGCCGTGAACATCAAGGCGTGCCAAAGCGAGATGGCGTCCGGCTTGATTTCAGTTGTTTCTGCCCAGTTGTAAAATGCGTTGATCTCATAAATCCAATTTGGCTGCAAAGAAATCACCCCCTTTCCTTAAAGTTTTCCATCAAAACGGTACTTCTTCGTCAAAGATTGGCTGTTCCGGGTCACCGAACTGATCCATGGGGCTATTGGGAGCAGGAGCAGGCGCCGGTTGCTTTTCCCGCCAGATCCCGTTCACATTGGTCCAGCCTTTTTTGATCATTTCATCCCCAATGGCAGCATAGGCGTCCCGGTACTGTTTGAAGCCCATGCTGGCAAAATCAGCAGCCCCGAACTGGCTGGCCACATTGGACGGGTACTTCTTGACTTTTTCGCACATGGTTTCCAGGATTTTGACCTGGTTGGGGTTAGGATGGTCCTTGATGAACCCGGGCTGTGGGAACGGATGGTTCCATTCGTACTTCTTCCCCTGGGCCTGCTGTCCGGCTGCCGGTTTCTGCCGGCTGCTGTATCCCTGCCCCTGAGTGTAGCTGCTTCCCTGGCTTTGTTGCCCATCTTCATCATCGTCCAGGGCAATCCCCAGGAGACGAGTAACACTGTACCGGCTGGCAGAGGTGCAGGCCGCCCCGGCCCCAGTTATCCCTCCTTTTTCGTTGTTCAGAAGGAATGGACCGGACACGATCTTTTCCCCGCTTTCCGGGTGGCTCAGGATGGTCAGCACTCCAAAAGCGGTGTTTCCTGCCTGGATCGGCGGTTGTTTCAGTTCCAGGCCTGCTTCCAATAGAGATTCCTCAATGGAATTTAGCAGGTCAGAGAACGCCACATACCAGTAGGAAAATTCCACGCCGGTCCGGGTTTTCACCCTGGCCTCGCAGGACTTCTTCAGACCCTTATTCTTGATGCTTTGGTGAAACACCTGGAGGGCTTTGTCCAGGTGCTTCGTGCTTCTGGTTTCCCGGTATCCGGGTACGATCTCGATCAGCTCCAACGGATCCGGTTGTTTGATTACTTCGTCACTCATGATCTTCCCTTTCCTTTCGTCACAAGGCTTTCTTTGGCAGGATTGCCAGGGCGGCTTCCAGCTTTTTCTTTCTGGCCTCCAGCCGGGCCGTCCAATCTTCCCGCATCTTCTGCCGTCTGGTCTCTGCTTCCGGTGAGTCATCCAGGAAGTCAGCTTCCAGTTGGACCAGCTTCTTTTCCAGTTCCTTTTCTGATTCCTGATTTAGCTTGCTCGAGCCAGACTTTTTTTCAGTTCGGGACTCAGCTTGTAAGACGGTGGTTTTATTTTCTCTTGCCAGGTCCTTTTTTGCCGGAGGAAAATATCCGGTAACAAATGGCCTGTTCAGGTAAACCTCTTTGGCCCCGTGCCATTTACGGTTTCGTTCTTCGTCGATCCACTGCATGGTTTGCCAAATCTCACCCATGGCAGCCTCCTAGGCATCGTATTTATCTGTATTGTCTTTATCTACATGGTCCGGGCCAAAATCCGGATCAAGACCGAATCTTGTAACGGCCGCTGAAAAAGCTGCCACTAACAGCCACCCGGCGGCCTTATTTTCGGCGGCGTTCTGGAAAGCATGGATAATCTGCTGCAGCAGGAAGATAACCCCGAAAGTAATGGAATCCCTGCTCCCATTCGATGTGATAATGCTATCTACCGGTTGCATTTTCTCCATTTCATCGCTATCCAACGGGCAGTTCCCCAGGTACAGCAGCAGTGTGTAATCCTTTTCCCTGGCTCTATCCTTCAGTTCGTTCGCCAGTCTTGCCGTTTCTTGGTCAATGGAATAGTATTTCATTTCAAATCCTCCCTTTTTAATCAGCCAAACGCGGCCATGGTAGCCGCAAACAGGAACAGGGCCATGCCTGCCCACATGCCCAGGACAAAACCCTGGAACCGGGGCCCCAGGCGCTGTACCCCGTCCCAAATGACGGCCACCAGCCAGCCGGCCAGGTCCCACAGAGTCATTGCCGCCACAAAGGGCAGCAGGATCATCAGCACCGGAAGCGGTGCTTTTTTCGGTTCTTTCCTCATTTCGTCTCCCTCCCGATCAATGTTGCCAGTGGGATGTCCAGCTTGTCCGCGATTTTCAGCCAGGTTAGAACCCCGAATTGGTTGTAGCCTCTCAGCACCTGCCGCAACCGGCCATCGCACAGGCCCAATTGACGGTTGAACTCCTCCACCGTTTTCTTGTGCCGCTTCCGGATCTTTTCCAGGTTTCTGAGCCCAAAGGCTGCTTCCTTTCTGGTGATCCTGGTAATAAGGTCCCTGTGCTTGCTCATTTCTTCCAGGTTGGTATCCAGGGCCTGGCAGATTTTTTCCAGGTCCTTTTCTTTTACCGTTTGGATGCTGCCATTTTCCACCTGGGAGAGCCAGGACCCGCAGTGACCGGCCTGGATTCCCACTTTGGTGCAGGTCTTCCCTAGGATGATCCGGCGGTACCGGAGGTTGTTCAGGATGTCGTTTATCATCATGGCGTCCATTTTCCCACCTCCCCTAGTAGCTCTTCGAAATCAGGAATGCTTCAAACATCCTGATATTGATTAGAAGCATCCTGCCGTAGGCAATGACGCCTTTTTTCCATTTTCTGTCCCGCTGCATCTGATGGATCAGGTTCCGGGCCGATGTTTGGCCCAGGCTGAACCGCTTGCAGATGGTGGCGACTTTCCCGTATTCTGGCGCGTCGTCCGCCAGCTTTACTTTGACCTCCATAACGGGCCTCCTTTCTAATTATCTTCATCCAGCTCTAGCTCTGTCTGGGCATCCCGTCTGATCGGATACTGTGGCTGAGCTCTTTCCTTTATTACCTGTTCCATGAATGGGCAGTTTTTCTTGTGCCCTTTGATGTTCTGTACAATCGGTTCATAGGGGAGCAGCTTGCAGGTTCGGAAGTTCCGAATCTTTGCACCGCCCGAGTTGCCGACTTTGCCAGTAAAATGGCACGCCTTGCAGGTTGCCGATGCCCAACCAATTTCAACTTTAGGGCACAGCCCAAGACCGCCTTCGCTTCGTGGGTGCCTCTGATACTTGTCCGCAAATGGGCAGATGCTGCAGTCCGTGTTAATCATTGTCTGATTCCTCCTTACGCTTCCTCCAGCAGGTCCCGCCACACCGTGCCAGGGACCACCCGGAGCCCGTGACAGGCGCATTTGTAAAACACCCGCCATTTTTCCCGGCGGCTTACAATGCGGGGCCAGATCATATACACATAGTTGGTATTTGGATCTCGATACTGCATGTTGTCACCTTGTTAGCTTGCGTTTACGCAAGTTATTATGCAAAAAAAATACTGTTGGATTCTTCATCACTCAAGACCAGAAATTCCTTGATTTCTTGAATTTCTTTCCGATTAAAATCACTAATACCGCTCATTTTGCGGTATAAAGTCGCAGGATTAATCCCGATGTGCGCAGCCACACTTTCTAGAGTCTGCTGTTTCTTTTCAACGGTATACTTGAAAAGAGCCTTATCAAACATTCTATCCACCCCCTTTTAATCTTGCGTTTCCGCAAGATTATGATACCACAGCATTTTCTTTTTTGCAATACGTTTCTGCAAGTCTTTTTGCGAATTCGTTTACAACTATTGCAAAAACGCAAGTGCAACAATATAATATAACTATCTGTAAAAGGAGTGTGATTTGAGTGAAACCAGTAAAAGACATCATTAAAGCAAAAAGACTAGAATTAGGTATGACAATGAAAGAACTAGCAGAAAAGGTTGGCGTTAGTGAGGGCACCGTATCCAGATGGGAATCTGGAGAAATTGAAAATATGAGACGGAACGTTATAGTATCATTAGCAAAAGCCCTTAAATTAACGCCCGCTGTGCTTATGGGCTGGAATGATCCAGAGCCCTCTTCCATAACCTACACCCTTCCCCCATCTCATGGAGAAGATTCCGTGATGGTCCCAGTCCCTGGGGGATACCGCATACCTGTACTGGGGAAAGTTGTGGCCGGAGTTCCCATAAATGCCGTTACGGATATATCTGGTTTCGAAGAAATTCCCGAGCAGATGGGCCGTGCCGGGGAATTTTTTGCATTAGAGATAAAAGGCCGTTCCATGGAGCCCACCCTTCACGAAGGAGATGTGGTCATTGTACGCCAGCAGCCGGAAGTCGAAAACGGGGAAATTGCCATCGTGCTGATCAACGGGGACGAGGCCACTGTGAAGGAAGTCAAAGAATCCCCAGAAGGCCTGACCCTTATCGGCCACAACGTGGCCATTTACACCCCGCACTTCTATAACCGCAAGGAAATCGAATCCCTCCCCATCCAGATTTTGGGGAAGGTGGTAGAGCTGCGAAGAAAGTTTTGAGGGAAATCGCCTTTCCGGTTTTCGAGGCCGTTGAAAGCCCTAACTGTAAAAAATAATTGAAATAATAAGGTCGTGAGGCAATGTATGGCTTATGTAGTGGAAGATTCTAATGAAAAAAAGGCTCGTAAGGCAATTTACACAAAGGACGATATTATCCGACACGAAGAACTGTTTTTCGATGAACTTGCCCATCAATTAAATCAGGCAGGTATTAGTGGAAATCTTCTTCATGTTCATAAGTTCAAAGATGGCACTTTGAACCTGCAGTACAAAAACATGCAGTTTGGAAGGGTGAAATTCTCCCGTTTTGGGCATACTATACAGGTCATAACGCCTTCAGCTCAGGATGACATTGATATTTATTGGTTCAAAGGCGTCACCTTCGAAAAATTGTTGAACTATATTCCTAGGCTTGTTAATTATGCAAAACATTTAAAGACGTCAGAGCTTGTGCTCCCTTCTGGAATTGACAGCGGGCAGCCAGCTGCCAATTCTAATTCAAAAATGACAAGAGTACGGTCAAGCACTGCAAACGAAAATAGTACAGGCTGTCTTTTGGTTATTCTGATAATCGCCATTATTTTATTTAGCTACGCCATTTATAAGCTCGTAGGTTAGAAATAGCCCTGCCGGTTTGGCGGGGTTACATTAAAAAGGAGTCTTTGTATGTGGATTGAAAAGAATAAAAACGGTTTTGTTTACCGGGAGACTTATGTGGACCGGCTAACCGGGAAGCGGCGCAAGGTATCGGTCACCCTTCCGTCCAATTCCCGGATTGCCCAGAAAGCTGCCAGGGAAAAGCTGCAGCAGCTGATCGCTGAAAAGCAGGAAGCCGACGCACCTACCCTGCTGTTTGATCTGATCGGCGCCTATATGGATGCCCAGAAAGCTTTCGTAAAGGCCACTACCTTCAAGAATTACGTGACGGTCCGGGCCAAAATTGCCAGGTATTTCCCGGAAGACACCCTGGTGGGCAGGATGACCCCGGCCATGATCCAGAAAATGCTGGATGAAATCGTGCTGCAGAATTCCGTAGTTTATGCGGGGAAGGTCCTGACCATGCTGCGGGGCTCTCTGAACCGTGCCTACAAGCTGGGCCTCATTAACTCCATGGACCTGGTGAACCGGGTGGAAATCAAACGGCCGCCCAAAAGCATCCAAGCCGTAGAGAACCAGCGGGAAAAATTCCTGTCCAGGGTGGAACTGAAGCAGGTCCTGGCCGCACTCCGGAAGATCTCGCCCCTGGTGGCCGACGCCTGCGAACTGCAGGCCCTCACAGGCCTCCGTTTCGGGGAGCTGGCAGCCCTCCGGGATCAGGACTATGAAAAGGACAGCCTGTACGTCAATGGAACCCTCCAGTGGGGCCTGGGGAAAGGAGAGCAGCCGGTCCGGGGCACCCCGAAAAACGTCTATTCCATCCGCCACGTGGCCCTGGATACCCGGTCCCGGGAAATCCTGGACTACTATATGCTGAAGAATAAGCGGCGGCGGGCCTGGTACCCTACATCCCATGACAAAGCCGGAGAAAAATGGATTTTCACCACCCGGGAAGGCGGCCCCCTGGATATTACCTTTGTGAACCACATCCTGAAGAGGATCCATTTCCCTAAAAAGCTGACCACTCACATTTTTCGACACACCCATATTTCCCTATTGGCGGAACAGGGTGTTCCCCTGAAAGCAATCATGCAGCGGGTAGGACATAATGATCCCACTACCACCATGGCCATCTATACCCATGTGACGGAAGACATGGCAGAAAGCGCCGTAAAGGCCCTGGATGCCCTCACATCCGCAAAGTGATTGAAATCCGGAGAACCGCGTCCTACCTTGCTCTACAGGGCATGATTCCCTATTTTTTATAAAAAAATATCCCTATATTTTCCAAATAGGGAAAATATAGGGAATCCGTCCGTGCTTTACACGATATTTAGTGATACATGACAACAGGTTAGAATCCTGAAAATCAAGGCTCCATGCGGGTTTTGGCTATTGCCATGTACCGCTTTGTATCGTCATGTTTCGTAAAATCAAATGGCAGGAGTACTAGGATTCGAACCCAGATCGACGGTTTTGGAGACCGTAGCTCTACCATTGAACTATACTCCTGTGGAGCGGAAAACGAGATTCGAACTCGCGACCCCCACCTTGGCAAGGTGGTGCTCTACCACTGAGCTACTTCCGCATTGGCGACCCAGGACGGACTCGAACCGACGATCTCCGCCGTGACAGGGCGGCATTCTAACCAACTGAACTACTGGGCCATTTGTTTTTTGTCAGTTCCCTGACAGGTGTATATATTATCATAGTTGGGCAGGTTTGGCAAGAGAAAAATTAAATTTTTTTTAGTTTTTTTCTTGCCTTTTTTCTGCCACTTTTTCAATTGAGTTTTGCTGTACCCTAGTCTCTCAAAATGCCCTGGAAGGTGGTTTGGACATGGTCCACTACCTTCTTGATGATAGGATCGATTTCCTGGTCCTGGAGGGTCTTATTCAGGTCCTGGAAGGTCAGGCTAAAGGCTACGGACTTGCACCCTTCCTTCACCTGTTTACCGGTGTACACGTCAAACAGTTTGACGCTGGTGAGCAGCGGCCCTGCCTGGCTGCGGATTTCTTCCTGAAGGTCGGCAGCGGATACTTCCTGGGGCACCACTACGGCAATATCCCGGGAGGTGTTGGGGAACTGGGGAATATGGGTGAACTGGGGCACCCGTTTGGCGGCTTCGGTCAGGCAGTTGACGTCGCATTCCAGTACGTAGGTTTCGCTGCTGAGGCCAAAGCGTTCCTGGACCTGGGGATGGACAGCACCCAAAAAGCCGATGACGTTGTCGTTATAGACAATGTAGGCACTCTTGCCAGGATGCAGGAAGGGTTCATCGGCAGCCCGGTAGGTCAGGCCGGTGACCTGGAGTTTTTCCATCAGGCCTTCAAAAACGCCCTTCAGATCAAAGAAGTCGAAGCTGTCCTTGCTTTCCGTCCAGTTCAGTTCGTTCCGGCGGCCGCTCAGGGCAATGCACAGGCGGGTCTTTTCTTCCGGTTGCTCCGTAATGGGCAGGCCCTTGGGGATAAATACCCGGCCCACTTCAAACAGGGCAATCCGGTCGTTCTGCCGGGCCTGGTTGTAGGCAGCGGTGTTCAGCAGGCTGGGCACCATGGTAGTGCGCATGGTCTTAAAGTCATCGCTGATGGGGTTCATAATCTGCACTGCCTGGCGCCGGGCGTCGTCTGCCTGAAGGCCCAGCTTGTCAAAGCAGTTTGCGTTGATAAAGGTGTAGCTCATGATTTCGTTCAAGCCGCAGTCGGTGAGGTAATCCCGCATGGTGTCCTTCACGTCTTCTACAGGAGCCTGGCCGCCGCCTGCCATATCCAGCTGGGGCAGCGTGGAGGGCAGCCGGTCGTAGCCGTACATCCGGGCCACTTCTTCGCTCAGGTCCGCATCACAGGTGCAGTCCTTACGCCAGGTGGGCACGATTACCCGCCAGGAGCCGTCAGCTTCCTTGTTGACGGTAAAGTTCAGGTTGGTGAGGATTTCTTCCATTTCGGCATCGGAAATGTCCATGCCAATGCGTCCCCGGAGGGCAGCGGGCACAGCCTTGATTTCCACCGGTTTTACTTCCACCGGGTAGGCTTCCACAATGCCGGCCACGGACTGGCAGGCACCCATTTCTTCCAACAGGTGCACCGCCCGGTTCAGGGCATCGTGGTCGGTAATGGTATCCACGCCCCGTTCAAACCGCTGGGAGGCTTCACTGCGCAGGCCCAGGGCTTTGGAGGTGCGGCGGATGGTGGGACCATGGAAGGTGGCGGATTCCAGCATGACGTTCACGGTCTTGTCCGTCACTTCCGTAGCCAGACCGCCCATTACGCCGCCCAGGCCAATGGCCTTTTCCGGGTCAGCGATAACAATCATATCCGGGGTCAGGTCCCGTTTCTGGCTGTCCAAGGTCACCAGGGTTTCCCCTTCCTTGGCCCGGCGGACAATCCAGGTATGGTCCTTCACCTGGTCGTAGTCATAGGCATGCATGGGCTGGCCCAGTTCCATCATCACGTAGTTGGTCACGTCCACCACATTGCTGATGGGACGGATGCCCACAGCCCGCAGCACCTTCTGCATCCATTCCGGAGATTCGGTAACCTTGATGTTCTTTACCATACGCAGGGCAAACCGGGAGCACAGGTCCGGGCATTCGATGGAAACCTTGCCCAGGTCTGCCACGTTGCCGCCGGCAGCGTCCAAGGTGGACAGTTCGGGCAGCCGCACGGGTACCTTGGTGAGTGCCCCAATTTCCCGGGCCAGGCCCAGCATATTGAAGCAGTCGCCCCGGTTGGCGGTCAGGTCAATATCCAGCACCACGTCGTTAAGGCCCAGCAGGTCCTTGACGTCCACGCCGATGGGAGTGGTATCCGGCAGAATGAAAATGCCTTCCCGCTGTTCAGGCAGCAGGAGTTTGGCATCAATGCCCAGTTCCTCGGCGCTGCACAGCATGCCGTTAGAATCCAAGCCGCGCATTTTGGCTTTCTTGAGTGTCATGCCTTTGGGCAGCGTGGAGCCTACCACCGCCACCGGCACCAGGTTCCCCTGCTTCACGTTCTGGGCACCAGTGAGAATCTGTACCAGTTCTCCCTGGCCCAGAGCCATCTGGCACACCCACAAATGGTCGGAGTTGGGGTGGCGCTCGATTTGGGCCACCTTACCGGTAATAACGCCTTCCAGGCCCTTGCCCAGGTGAATGACCTGCTCCACTTCCAGGCCGGCCCGGGTCAGTTTCTCCGCCAGGTCTTCAGGAGAGAGGGTAATATCTACATATTGTTTTAACCAATTGATCGATGCTAACATATTCGCTTTGCCTCCTATTTAAAACTGGCGGATGAACCGCAGGTCATTTTCAAAGAACAGACGCAGGTCATCGATGCCGTAGCGCAGCATGGCAATCCGTTCTACGCCCATACCAAAGGCAAAGCCGCTGACCTTGTCCGGGTCATAGCCGCTCATGCGCAGCACGTTGGGATGCACCATGCCGGCGCCCAGAATTTCCAGCCAGCCGGAGTTCTTGCAGACCCGGCAGCCGGAGCCGCCGCAGATCACGCAGCTGATATCCACTTCGCAGGAAGGTTCCGTAAAGGGGAAGAAGCTGGGGCGCAGGCGGATTTTTACCGAAGAGCCGAACATTTCCTTGCAGAACAGTTCCAGGGTGCCCTTCAGGTCAGCCAGGCTGATGTTCTTGTCCACCACCAGGCCTTCCACCTGATGGAACATGGGAGAATGGGTGGCGTCGTAGTCGTTCCGGTATACCGTGCCGGGGCAGATCATGCGGATGGGGGTGTTCCCCGGTCTTTGCTGCATGGTCCGGGCCTGGACGCCGGAGGTCTGGGTACGCATCAGAATATCTTCGGTGATGTAGAAGGTGTCCTGCATATCCCGGGCCGGATGGTCCTTGGGCAGGTTCAGGGCTTCAAAGTTGAAATAGTCGGTTTCCACTTCCGGGCCTTCTTCCACCTCAAACCCCATATGCATAAAGACTTTCTTGATTTCCCGCAGGGTTTGGGTTACCGGATGCAGGTGCCCCAAAGCCGGCTGACGGCCGGGCAGGGTAATATCCAAGGTTTCGGCAGCCAGTTTTTCTTCCATTTGACGGGCTTCCAGCACCTTCATTTGTTCGTTGATCCGTTCCTCCATCTTGGCCCGGACTTCGTTGACCATTTTGCCGATTTTCGGCCGTTCTTCCGCAGCCACGTCCCCCAGGGTACGAAGAATGGAGGTCAAGGCCCCCTTCTTGCCCAGGTATTGCACACGGATATTTTTCAGGTCTTCTACGCTCTTTACTTCACTCAGATCCTTTTGGATCTTTTCCCGCAATTCCTGCAGCTTGTCACTCATAGCAACGCCTCCTAAAAAAATAAACCTCCACCCCTGGTTAGGGGCGAAGGTTCGCGGTACCACCCTATTTTGTACTCTTTAGCCGGTAACGGGGCCAGCGCCGGGCCTACTCCGTTCAGCCCGAATGCTCCCAAGTGAACTTCACCTGCCGGTCCGGGTGCGGCTTTCACCTGTTCCGCACTCTCTGTGCCTTTCCACTGCAAGCTACTCTCTTGTTCATCGCACAAGTATGAAATTCGTTCATGCCCTATATTATAACATGACGGGGCAGGAACCGCAATATTTCTTTGGTTTCTGTACAGCTCCCTATTTCACGTACACAATGGTGGCACCGAAGCCGCCTTCGCTTTGGGGAGCGATTTCCGTTTTCTTCACGTTGGGATGCTGGTTCAGGTACTCAGTAAGCCCCTTGCGCAGCATGCCCGTGCCCTTGCCATGGACCAGCCGGAACCGTTCCATGCCGGCCAGAAGCGCATCGTCGATGGCCTTATCCACATAGGGAATGGCCTCGTCCACGGTTTTGCCCCGGACATCAATCTGGACCGTGGCGTCCTGGGCCTTCTTCACAAACAGGTTATGGCTCTGGCTGGTGGTCCGGCGCAGGGTCTTATGGGTGGAGGTTTTGGCCGGCTGGTTTTCTTCCTTCAGCAGCAGGCAGTCCTTCATCCGGGCGTTCATTTTCATAATGCCAATGCGGACGGTGACCTCATTGCCGTTAATGGCAGCGATGACCCCGCTTTGGCCCAGCTTCTTCACGTACACGTGCTTGCCCACGGCGGCGTTTCCGCTGGTGAGCCCCTGACCTTCCGGCACCGGTTTGCCGTCAATGGAGAAGTTCTTGTTCAGGATTTTCCGGGACAGTTCCGCCAGTTCTTCCACCTTGGTGGTTTCCACGATATTCTGGTTGGCCCGGAGTTCCTTCAGAATGGCCGTGCTTTCCTTCCGGGCGTTCCGGTATAGTTCGTCGGCCTGTTCCCGGGCCTTGCGCAGGATGGCGTTCTTGCTCTTATCCAGCTCGTTTTTCTGGTGGACCAGCTCGTTGCGCAGGTATTCCGTTTCCCGGCGGAGGGTTTCGATTTCTTCCTTCCGGCTTTCGTATTCCCGGCGTTCCCCTTCCAGGTTCTGGAGCACCCGTTCCATATTGCTGTGCCCTTCCCCGATGAAGGTTTTGGCCCGGTCCAGGATTTCCTGGGGCAGGCCAAGCCGCTGGCTGATGTAGAAGGCGTTGCTGCTGCCCGGCACGCCCATCAGCAGCTTGTAGGTAGGCCGCAGGGTTTCCGGGTCAAATTCCACGCTGGCATTTTCCATGCCCTCGTGTTCGTAGGCAAAGGTCTTCAGTTCGCTGTAGTGGGTGGTCATAATGGTGAGCACGTGCTTGTCGTACAGGTACTGGATCATGCTCATGGCAAGGGCCGCACCTTCGGTGGGGTCGGTCCCCACGCACACTTCGTCCACCAGCACCAGGTCCCCTTCCCGGACCTCGTCCAGGATACTGATCATGTTCTTCATATGGCCGGAGAAGGTGGACAGGCTCTGCTCGATGCTCTGCTCGTCGCCAATGTCCGCATAGACCCCGCCAAAGACCGGCAGCACCGCTTCCTGAGCAGGTACAAAGAGCCCCGCTTGGGCCATCAGAGCAAAAAGCCCCACGGTTTTAAGGGCTACCGTCTTACCGCCGGTATTGGGGCCGGTAATGAGAAGCGTGGTAAAGCCGTCCCCCAGAGTAATGTCCAGGGGCACCACCTTTTGGGGATCCAAAAGGGGATGGCAGCCCTTGGTAATGCGCACCCGCTGGGCCGTACCCATCATAGGCCGGCAGCAGTGGAGGTGCTGGGCCATATTGGCCTTGGCGGAAATCAGGTCCACCTTGGCAGCTACGTCCAGGGAGCTCAGAATATTGTCCGCCTCAGCCCCCACGTGGCTGGTCAGGTTCCGCAGAATCCGTTCCACTTCCGCCTGCTCCTCCAGGTGGTACTTCTTGATGTCGTTGTTCAGGTTCACCACCGCCATAGGCTCGATGAACAGGGTGGCCCCGGTGGAAGACTGGTCGTGGACCACCCCGGGGAAGTTCAGCCGGTATTCCTGCTTGATGGGAATAACGTACCGTTCCTCTCTCATGGTAACCAGGGCGTCCTGGAAGTACTTCTGGTTGTTGGGGTCGTGGAGGATGGCATTTAACTTATCCTTCACCCGGTTTTTGGCCACCAGAATGCCGGTGCGCAGGCCGGCCAGCTTCACGGAGGCGTTGTCCTTGATATCCCCTTTTTCGTCCAAAGCGGAGTTTAACTGCTTCATCAGCCGGGAGAAATCCCCCAGCTCCGGGCCGTAGGTCCGAAGGGCTGCGTAGTCGTCCTCCAGTTCCACCAGAAACTTTTTCAGGTGCTGGAGCCCTTCAATGGTATCGTTAATGGCCTTGAATTCTTCCGGCTCCAGGATGCTCCCCACCCGGGTGCGCTTTACCATGGCGGTAATATCGCTCATGCCGCCTAGGGGCAGGCGCTGGCCTTCCTCCAAAAGCCGCAGGGCTTCGGCGGTTTCTTCCTGGGCCAGTTTCACTTTTTCAAAGCTGGAGGAGCTTTGGAGCTCCAGGGCCAGTTTCCGTCCCAGGGACGTACCGGCCTCCTTTGCCAGCATTTCTTTGACTTTATCAAATTCCAGTGTATTTACGGCAAATCTGGCCAT
Organism: Acidaminococcus hominis; assembly: GCF_900291475.1. Taxonomy (GTDB): domain Bacteria; phylum Bacillota; class Negativicutes; order Acidaminococcales; family Acidaminococcaceae; genus Acidaminococcus; species Acidaminococcus hominis. The sequence goes on along the minus strand of NZ_OLMM01000005.1, from coordinate 934,158 downwards.
TATAAGACTCCTCTAAAATAATGTCCCCGGGTGGTATGGGGCGGATTCTCCTCCACCCGGCTTTCCCCGTCCAGAAGCCCCCGGTAGGTAGCTACCGTCACTCCTACTTCTTCCGGGGTGTAGCTCCGGAGGTCCAGGCGCAGTTGGGCAATGCCCAGTTTTTCCATATCCTTTACATGGGCCTGCATGGACAGGAAATGGCCGTTCAGCACGTGCATCCGGCCGTATTGGTCCTGCTTCAGGGGGAAGTGTTCCTTCTTCCGGTCTTCCAGGTAGGTGGGCTGCTTGCACTGATAGCTGCAGCTGCCCTTGTCCAGGTGCCCCAGGAAACTGCCGGTGACGCAGTATTCGGACACCATCATTTCCAGGGCCCCTTCCGCCAGGCAGGCCACCGGCAGCGGGGATTTCCGCACCAGGCCCCCTACCTGGGCAAGGGTCAGTTCCGGTGACAGGGTGACGCCGGCAAAGCCCTGTTCCAGCCAGAACAAGATGCTCTGGCTGTTAAAGATATTCAGGCCGTAATCGGCCCACAGGGGAACGCCGGTTTCCCGGGCCATTTCCACCAGACCATTATTGGCCAGGAGGAACCCGTCCGCGCCCCACTCTTTCCATTCCTTAAACGCATGGGCAAAGTAGCCCAGCTGGCCTTCGCTGACAATCCGGGAGGTGGCGGCCACCCACTGCTTGCCCCTGGTTTTGGCCCAGCCGGCCACGGTCTGGTAGTCCTGGGCCCGGAGCAGGGGCAGGCTGTAGCTGTCCCCGCCCAGAATCAGCACATCGGCGCCGGCATCCAGGGCAATCTTGGCCTTTTCCAGGGTATCCACATGGACCGCCAGTTCGCTGTGCTTGCGCAGGGTATGGTTTTCCCGCTCCTTCAGCCAGGCGTTCTGCCAGGTGACCTTCTTCCGGCTGGGCAGGAAGGCCTCCAGCCGGTTGTGGGTCAGCTGCTCTGCCGCCAGGCGCCGGGCTTCGTTGATTTCACTCATGGGCACCATGACCCCGTCATCCACTTCCAGAATCAGCTCGCCCAGGGAGAACTCGGTGGTTCCCAACCGGTCAATCTGTTTCCGGACTGCGGCTTCGTCCAGGGCGTGTTTCCGGGCCTTTTCCACAATAAATTCCGTTTGGCCATAGCCCTGGTTGCCGTCCTCATCGGTCATGGTCACGATCATGGGCTGGCCCAAATGGGCGGTGACCAGTACGCTTACCGGCAGCCGGTGCTTGTGCTCAGGGCCAAAGAACTGGGCAGCGTACTGCATCAGTTCGTTATCATAGGTCCGAAACACCCGGTCGTTTAACCGGATGCCCCGGGGTACGGCGATGGTCACCTGGCTGCCGGCCCGGGCCGCCGCCGTTTCCTTGCCTCCGCATTTCATTTTTTCCACCGTGGTCCCTACCCGGCCCCCTACGCTGACCCAGAACTCCAGGCCGTCGCCCAGGTGCAGGTCCTTGTCCAGCTTGATGGTTCCCGTAGCAAAGTCCTTGGACAGGGAAGCCACCCGGCCAATAAGCACGCCCCGGTTGTTGGGCCGGCGGTCGCTGATCATGGTGCGGCCCGGCTTCTTTTCCAGGTAGGCCGTGGTAAAGTCCCGGTTGAAAATCTGTTCGATGTTCTTCCGATCTTCCTCGGGCACGTGGTAGTTGCCGGCAAAGTAGCTGTCAATGGCCCGGCGGTAAATATCCGTAACCACTGCCACGTATTCCGGCCGCTTCATCCGGCCTTCAATCTTAAAGGAGCGCACCCCTGCCTCAATGAGCTGGGGCAGCACGTCCAGGGTATTCAGGTCCTTGGGACTCAAAAGGTAATGGCCTGCATCTACGTGGCTCAGCAGGTCCTCCCCCTGTTTGTCCACCAGGGTATAGGGCAGCCGGCAGGGCTGGGCACACCGGCCCCGGTTGCCGCTGCGGCCCCCGATCAGGCTGCTCATCAGGCACTGGCCGGAGTAGCAGATGCACAGGGCGCCGTGCATAAAGGTCTCAATCTCTCCCGGGGTCTTTTCGCAGATGGTCTTCAGTTCCTTCAGGGTGGTTTCCCGGGCAGGCACCGCCCGGACCATGCCAGCGTGGCAGGTGAAAATAGCACCGGCCGAATTGGTAACGGTCATCTGGGTGCTGGCGTGAAGGAGCAGCTCCGGCACCACTTTCCGGGCCAGCCGGATAACGCCCATATCCTGGACGATGATGCCGTCGGTACCGATATTGCTCAAAAAGGTCAGGTAATCCCCCAGGGCGGGCATTTCCTCGTCGTCCACCAGGGTATTTACCGTAACAAAAATCCGCACCCCGTGCAGATGGGCAAACTCCATGGCCCGCTTCAGTTCGTCGGGACCGAAGTTGTCGGCGTAGGCCCGGGCACCAAAGCTGCTGCCTCCCAGGTAGACGGCGTTGGCGCCAGCGTTAACGGCAGCTTCCAAGGCTTCCCAGGTGCCAGCCGGGGCCAGTAATTCTATATCATTTCTTTCCATGAATATTCTCCTATATGACAGGTTTCCTCAAATTAGACTCTGACTTATTATTTTACCATAATTGGTCAGGGAGTTCCACGGCAACCTGTGAGGGGTAAAAAATGGATATTGCAATCATCTACGTACTATGATGCTTTCTCAATACCCGTTCTACACATGGCCAGTATGGCCTAAGACTGGCCCCTGAGCGGTTTGCTGCTAGCTGCGCAGCTGCGTCCTAAGGACTTGCTTTGCAGGCAGCTATCGCATGGGCCTTATTGACCAAACAGCCACTTGCAGAATTTGTCGGGCTGTTTGGATGCGGCCGCAAAACGTTGTAGGGGCTGGCAGTCCGTAGGACTGACTGAGGAAGTTTGTTAAAATGTAGCCATAAATATGGGGTTTAAACCTCATCCGTCGCCTCCCGGCGACACCTTCTCCACGCTGGTATGCTATGAATAAAGTAGACTGGCATATAGTTAAACCTCCTGGATTCGTTGAAAGGAGAGTATGTAAAATGTCTATATCGAAAGTCAGTGCAGAGGATAAATTAAAGGCTGTCAAAGCTGTTCTTGCTCATNGCTGGTATGCTATGAATAAAGTAGACTGGCATATAGTTAAACCTCCTGGATTCGTTGAAAGGAGAGTATGTAAAATGTCTATATCGAAAGTCAGTGCAGAGGATAAATTAAAGGCTGTCAAAGCTGTTCTTGCTCATGAAGAATCACCAATGGTTTCTGCAAAAAGGTTAGGGGTTCACTGGAAAGCAGTACAGTATTGGGTAGATGAATATATAGGAAATGGTCCTGAGGTATTTAACAAAAGACAGGTTAAAAGTTATTCTGCTGATCTTAAGATCCAATGCGTAGAGGAATATCTTAAGGGCGAAACGACTATGTCCCAGCTGGTACAAAAATACGGATTAAAAAGTTCTCGTCAAATCAGAGACTGGTTAAAGAAGTATAATAGTCATGAGGAACTAAAAAGTTCGGGTACTGGAGGTGCCAAGATCATGACTAAAGCTAGACAAACGACCTTTGACGAGCGCGTTGAAATCGTAAAATACTGCATTGAAAACGGGAATGCTTACCATGAAACCGCTGAAAAGTTTAAGGTTTCCTACCAGCAAGTCAGAAATTACGTCTTAAAATATAATAAGTACAATACCGAAGGACTCATAGATGGGCGCGGACACAGGAAGCCAGTAGAAGTCCCTGAAGAAGCCCCTACAGAATATGAGTGTATGAAAGCTGAACTCAAACTGGCTAATGCAAAACTCAAAGCCAAGGATATGGAGATTGATTTCCTAAAAAAACTCGATATTGTGGAAAGGAGGCGGGATTCACACAAATAAGATATGGAGCCATTTATGAAGCCATTAAAGAACTGCACGCTGAAAAGAATTACCCTATTCTTGGCCTGTGCAAATTGGGAAAAGTGTCCCGGGCCGGCTACTACAAATGGCTTCATAGAGAGCCTTCAGCACGCGAAATTGACGACAAGGAAATTGCTAAAAGAATAGAAGAGATATACAAGGCTGACCCAGCTAAAGGGTACAGACGAATAGCTGATGACTTACGAGCCCCAAATAAGAAGATCTATCCTGACACGAAACCAATAGCAATTGGTGACGGTCGCGTTCTTCATCTTTGTCGAGTGATAAATATAAAGTCTACGATTAAATATGCCCCTAAGGGCTGCACCCAGCGTGCAATAGATCCTGCATACATTGCAGAAAATATCTTGAATAGGGAATTTAAAGCCGATGCCCCTAACCAGAAATGGTGTACTGACGTCTCAGAATTTCACTACTATGAGGGGGTAGTTGTGCATAAGGTATATCTGAGCGCGATTATTGACCTGTATGACAGACGAATTGTTTCCTATGTGATAAGCAACCGGAACGATAAAAATTTGGTATTCAATACCTTCAATAAGGCATTGTTGAAAAACCCTGGCGCGCATCCCCTGTTTCACTCTGACCGGGGATTCCAATACACCTGCAGGGATTTCCGCAAGATGATTCTAGATGCTGGTATGACGCAGAGTATGTCACGGATAGGAAAATGCATTGATAATGGCCCGATGGAAGGCTTCTGGGGCATGCTGAAAAGAGAACGGTACTATACTCGTGACTTCGACAGCCGTAAAGCTTTGGTAACGATGATTAATAACTACATGGAGTATTACAACAGTGGCCGTTTGCAGCGGAATTTGGGCCGTTTGACCCCTATGCAAAAACATAATAGCTACCAAATGGCGGCGTAGAGGTTTATATTATTAGGAACTGTCTACTTGACGGGGAGCACACCACGCTTGCAGAAGGCATTCAAGCCACTACTGATCAGCTGCTAACTGAACTGTAGTATTAGTATTGAGAAGAACTGAAAACCGTTTGGGCACCCCCCCTTTAAAGCGTTGCGCTCACATCTAAGAGTCCAACAATTTTTCAAAGGGATTCTTGGTTAATGTGAACCATGTGATAGCAGTCTGTGAATCAAGCTCTTTGAGTGCAGATGAACAGCTAGCTGCGAACCACTAAGGAAGTTTAATTTTTTCCTTTCAAATCCCCCCAAAAATGTCCGCGGATTGCACTACACCTCACCCGGACAAACTCCGGACAGAAAAAGAGCCTTCTGCCTGGGGAAGCAGAAAGCTCTTTTTCGAAAGGAAGTTGTTTATGATGATTTGATGGGGAAGATGTAACAAGGAGGGGTAATCCCTGTTACAGTTAAAGTATAACGCATTAGCCGCAAAAAATAAACCCCTATTTTTTGAATTAATTGTGAAATAAATATAACAAAACGCTCGATATGTCAAACTCCTTGTATTTCTGCGGTCCAAACACATAATATTCTTCTTAGTGTTTTTATAATTAATTGCTTTGTGTTTTGTTTGGCTACCCATTTTCCATTTGCACCCAGAAAAAAACAGGGCCGCTCCTCAAGGAACGGTCCTGTTTCAATCCTATTTGAACAAATCTCTTATTTTGTTCATAAAGCTTTTTTCTTCCGGGTTGATGTTGCTGCCGCCGGCTTCTGCGAACTTCTTCAGTGCATCTTTTTGTCCATCGCTGAGGCCCGTAGGCACAACCACCTTTACCCGTACCAGCTGGTCGCCTTTTTGTCCTGTACGCAGGCTGGGAATCCCTTTTCCTTTCAGGCGCAGCACCTTATTGGGCTGGGTCCCTTCCGGAATCTTCACCGTAACCTGGCCATACAGGGTCGGTACCTTGATTTCATCGCCCAGGGCTGCCTGGACAATGCTGATAGGCACTTCACAAGTGACCGTAGTACCATCTCGTTCAAAGAACTTGTGGGGTTTCACGTACAGGTATACGTACAGATCCCCAGGGCGTCCGCCCCGGAAGCCTGCTTCCCCTTCGCCGCCAACCCGCAGCCGGGATCCATTATCCACGCCCGCAGGAATCTTGACCTTCAGTTCTCTCTTCTTCTTTACCCGGCCAGTACCATGGCAGGACTTGCAGGGGTTGGTGACAATCTTGCCCGTACCATTACATTTGGGGCAGGTATGCACGTTGACCACCTGGCCAAAGAGAGAATTCTGGGTAACCCGAATCTCCCCTGTACCATGGCATTGAGGGCAGACCTCCGGCTCGCTGCCGGGAGCAGCACCCGTACCATGACAGTCCGAGCACTCCTCCTCCCGGTTCAGGCGAACCTTCTTTTCGGTGCCAAAGGCAGCTTCCTCAAAGGTAATCTGCATATCCATCCGCAAATCCGAACCCTGGCGCGGGCCCCGGTCAGCCTGACTCCGGCTGCGGCCGCCTGCTCCGCCAAAGAACATATTGAAGATGTCGTCCATGCCTTCGCCGCCAAAGCCGCCGCCAAAGCCCTGGAAACCCTGGAAGGGGTTCCCGCCAGCAGCCCCGGCGCCTCCCCCGTTCTGGAAAGCCGCATGGCCGTATTGGTCATAGGCGGCTCTCTTTTGGGGATCGCTGAGTACGCTGTAGGCTTCGTTGGCTTCCTTGAACTTCTCCGCTGCCTCGGGGTTGTCTTTGTTCAGATCAGGATGATACTTACGTGCCAGTTTGTGATAAGCCTTCTTCAGCTCATCTGCGGTTGCGTTTTTGGACACACCCAGCACTTCATAATAATCTCTCTTGTCTGCCATCAGTATCTCCCTCTAGGAAAGCTTATTTCTTGTCGTCGTCCACAACTTCAGCGTCAACTACATCGTCGTCGGCTTTCTTGCTTTCGCTGCCTTGGGCACCTGCACCTGCGCCAGCATTAGCGCCTGCGCCGGCACCAGCACCGGTGTTCTGGTTTTGTTTGTACAGTTCTGCGGACAGGTCATACAGCGGTTTTTGCAGGGCTTCGGTACCAGCTTTAATTTTGTCGGTATCGTCGGACTTCAGGGTTTCCTTCAGGGAAGCGATGGCGTCTTCTACCTTCTTCACCAGGTCGTCATGACCCTTGCCGTTCATATCTTTTACCGTCTTTTCAGCCTGGTAGATCAGGGTATCAGCCTGGTTCTTGGCTTCAACGGCTTCCTTGCGTTTCTTATCGGCTGCTTCGTTGGCAGCAGCTTCCTTCACCATCTTGTCCACTTCTTCCTTGCTCAGGCTGCCAGAAGACGTAATGGTAATCTTTTGTTCCTTGCCGGTGCCCAAATCCTTGGCGCTTACGTTAACGATACCGTTGGCATCGATATCGAAAGCAACTTCGATTTGAGGTACTCCCCGGGGAGCAGCAGGAATGCCACCCAGTTCGAAACGACCCAGGGTCTTGTTGTCGGCAGCCATTTCCCGTTCGCCTTGCAGTACATGGATATCTACAGCCGGCTGGTTATCAGCAGCGGTGGAGAATACCTGTTTCTTGGAGGTAGGAATGGTGGTGTTCCGGTCAATGATCTTGGTCATTACGCCGCCCATGGTTTCAATACCCAGGGACAGAGGAGTAACATCCAGCAGCAGAACGTCTTTTACATCGCCTGCCAGTACGCCGGCCTGAATGGCAGCGCCCATAGCAACGCATTCATCAGGGTTTACGCCGTGAGCAGGATCCTGGCCCAGGGTTCTCTTGATGGCTTCCTGAACAGCAGGAATACGGGAAGAACCGCCTACCAGCAGAATCTTGTTGATGTCTTTGGGGCTCAGGTTAGCATCGGACAGGGCTCTGTGGGTGCAGTCGATGGTCCGGTCAACCAGGTCGCTGGTCATTTCGTCAAATTTGGCTCTGGTCAGGTCCATATCCAGATGCTGCGGGCCATTGGCGCCTGCGGTAATGAACGGCAGGTTGATGTTGGTGGTCAGCATGTTGGACAGTTCAATCTTGGCCTTTTCAGCAGCTTCACGAATCCGCTGCATAGCCATCTTGTCGCCGGTCAGGTCAATGCCGGTGTCTTTCTTGAATTCGTCGGTCATCCAGTTCATGATGCGCTGGTCGAAGTCATCGCCGCCCAGGTGGGTATCACCGTTGGTGGATTTTACTTCGAATACGCCGTCGCCCAGTTCCAAAATGGACACATCGAAGGTGCCGCCGCCCAGGTCATAAACCAGGATGGTATGGTCATCGGTCTTATCAATGCCGTAAGCCAGTGCAGCTGCGGTAGGTTCGTTGATAATCCGTTTTACTTCCAAACCGGCAATCCGGCCAGCGTCCTTGGTGGCCTGCCGTTGGCTGTCGTTGAAGTAGGCAGGAACCGTAATAACGGCTTCCGTTACTTTTTCGCCCAGGTAGCGTTCTGCATCGCCCTTCATCTTTTCCAGAATCATGGCAGAAATCTGTTCCGGGGTGTAGTCCTTGCCATCAATGGTCACGGTGTATTTGGTGCCCATGTGCCGTTTGATGGAGCTGATGGTCCGTTCCGGGTTGGATACGGCCTGGCGTTTGGCCAGCTGGCCTACCAGTCTTTCACCGTTTTTGGTGAAGCCTACAACGGAAGGAGTCAGACGGCCGCCTTCCTGGGTGGTGATTACCGTAGGTTCGCCGCCTTCCATAACGGCTACTACGGAGTTGGTGGTACCTAAGTCAATACCTATAATCTTAGACATAATGAATTCCTCCTGTCAAATCTCGCTTCTTACGCTTTACGCAAAGGTTTTATCTATCAATTAAGAGTTACGCACAACACGAACCTTGGAATGGCGGATGACCTTGTCGCCGATCTTGTAGCCCTTTTCCAGGACCAGATCCACGCTTTCATCCGGCAGGTCAGGGTTCCCGCCCTGCATAACGGCCTCATGAATGTTGGGATCGAAGGGTTTTCCTTCCGCAGGAATTTCCTCGATGGACAGATTCTTGAGGGCTTTTTCAAACTGCTTGTGGATTTTTTCCATCCCCACTTGGATGGCGCTGGTATCAGTGGAGTTCTTCAGGCTTTCTTCCGCCCGTTCGAAGTTGTCCAGCACCTTCAAAAACTCCTTGGAAACCTGGGCCGTAACAAACTGGCTCAGCTGTTCCCGTTCTTCATTGTTGCGCTTTCTGAAGTTATCGAAATCTGCCTGCAATCTTAAAAGACGGTTTTGCAGGTCCTGGATTTCCTTGGCCTGTGCGTCAATCTTGGCATCCTTGGGATCCACGGCTTCTGCTTTGCCTTCCTCAGTCTGGGCCTTGGCATCTGCCTTTTCAGCAGCCTGTGCGGCGGCTTGTGCCTGTGCTTCAGTTTCAGCTGTGGCAGTAGTTTCTTCTTTTACCTTCTGCTGTTCTTCTACCATAGTTCCTCCCTACTTTTCGTCTATTTTACTCATAACCACCCGTAGGTAATCATGCAGGTAATCCATAACGGAAATTACTTTCTTGTACTCCATGCGGGTTGGCCCCAGTACGGCCAGGGTTCCAATCACCTGTCCGTTCAGCCGGTAGGTGGCCTGAATCATACTGCAATCTTGGATGCCGGAGAATTTGTTTTCGCTGCCAATGGTCACGCGCATGCCCGAATGGGCACTGTCCGCTTTCAGCATATCCTTGAGCATCTGCTCCTCTTCCAGGACGCTGAGCAGCTCCTTGATCCGTTCCGGATCCCGAAATTCCGGCTGGCTCAGCAGCTGCTTGGTACCTCCCAGGAACATCTTGTCCTCACTTTGTCCGGACTGCATTTGCCGGATTCCCTTGATCAGGGAAACGTACAGGGCTTTGTCCCCTTGGAGGGTGTCGCGCACTTCTTGCAGAACCGCATCGGTGATATCGTTCAGCTTCATCCCATGAAGTCTGTTGGTCACCCGTTCTGCCAGGGCATCCATTTCCATCTTGCTCATGCCGGCAGGGATTTGGATTACACCATTATCCATCTGCCCGTCATCTTCTACGATGCACAAAATGGCTTGATGCTCATTCAGGGGCAGGAACCGGATATAGGAAAAAGCACTTTCCCGGTCCTTGTTGGCCAGCACCACGGACACGTTCTTGCTCATCCTGGATAATATCTTGGCGGTGGACTGAAATATGTCATCGATGCTGTGTACCCGTTCTCGGTACCAGCTGTTGATCAGCGCCACATCATTGGGTGAGAGGGTGTCCGGTTTCACCAGAGAATCCACGTAGTAGCGGTAGGCTGCTGCGGAGGGAATCCGGCCAGCCGAAGTGTGCGGCTGCTCCAAATAACCCAAAAGCTCCAGATCGGACATTTCGTTCCTGATGGTAGCGGGGCTGATTCCCAGGTTGTATTTTCTGGCGATGGTGCGAGATCCTACAGGCTCAGCCGTTTCGATATAATCTTCAATGATGAGTTGAAGTATTTTTTTCTTGCGGTCACTTAGCACTGTAATCATCTCTTTTCTAGATTGTTAGCACTCAAACCATTGGAGTGCTAACATCTAATGGTAAAGATACACCTATTTAGTCAAATTGTCAATACTTTTGACTAAATATTTTTTTCTTTTTTAGCCTCCGGCGGCACCGTGAGAAAAGTCTCAAAGGCCAGGTTCCCAAAGCGCATGCCCTGGGGCGTCAGGTGGATATTGTCCCCCTCCTGCTCCAGCCAGCCCCGGGATTGGCACTCCTCCCAGGCTGTTTCATAAAAGGGAAAGAAGGCCGTTCCCGTGCGCTCCTGAAACTCCGTCAGGTTCAGCCCCTGCCGGGTTCTCAGGCTCATAAAGACCAGCTCCTCCCGGCGGATTTCCGGGGTAAGGGTTTCCACTTCCAGGGGTTTTCCTTCAATATATTCCCGAATACCCGCAGGACTGGTTTCCCGCCGCTTACCATTAAACCGGCAGGCCCCGCAGCCAAAGGCCATATAGGGCAGGTAATGCCAGTACACCTGGTTGTGGAGGGACTCCTGGCCGGGCCGGGCAAAGTTGGCGATTTCGTAGCGCTGGTACCCAGCCTGGGGCAGGGCGTCCATCAGATAGTCGTACATGGCGTCCACCGCCTCGTCAGGGGGCAGGCTCAGCTGCCCCTTGGCCAGCTGCCGCTCCAGCTGGGTCCCCTCCTCTACGGTCAGACCGTAGACGGAGATATGGTCCACCCCGGTGGCAATCAGCTTCTGTAAGGAATCCTGGACTCCCGCCAGGGTCTGGGTGGGATACCCGTAGATTAAGTCCCCGCTAATCCGGGCAAAACCGGCCTCCCGGGCCAGCTGCACAGCCTCCGCCGCCTCCTCTGCCGTGTGGATACGGCCCATCAGGGCCAGCTCCCCGGGCTGGAAGGATTGGATTCCCATACTCAGCCGGTCAAAGCCCAGCTGGCGATAGGCCCGGAGACTTTCCAGGGTTACCGTGCCCGGATTGGCTTCCAGGGTAGCCTCTGCCGGGTGCTGCCAGAACCTCCGGTCCTTCAGGGCCTGGACAATTTGGGCCAGCAGCTCCGGGGGCAGGACGCTGGGCGTACCACCGCCAAAGTAGATGGTAGCCGTAGGGCTCAGCGGCAGGTCCGGCTCATAGGCGCGAATTTCCTCCACCAGCCGCCGGGTATACGCTTCCATTACCTGGGGAGACTGGATCTGATAGGAAGCAAAATCACAATAGCAGCATTTATGGACGCAAAAAGGAATATGAATGTAGATACCTTGGTACAATTGCCAGCGTGGCCGCATGGAGTTCTCCCCTCTTTCTGTACATTTCGCAAGTTCCTACCTATTGTAGCACAAATGGGACCGGGGAGAAAACGGCGGCAGTAAAACAAAAAAGCCATGCCGCAGCATGACTTTTTTGTACCCATCTTACTTTATTTAATGAAACCTACGTGTTTGCTGATGTCTTCATAGACTTTCTCAGCGGTGGCCTTGAATTGCTTCTTGTTTTCTTCAAACAGGTTGCCGCCGTGGGTATCTACAGCCACGATCAAGGGTCCCAATTCTTCTACTTCGCTGGTCCACAGGGTTTCCGGCATACCCAGGTCTTTCCATTGGGCATCAATGATTTTCTTGAAATGCACAGCGGAAACTACAGCACAGCCAGCAGGGAATACGCAGAAAATGGTTTTGTGTTCTTTGCAGGCTTCCATGGTGTCTTGGCCCATGCCACCCTTGCCCACAATCAGCTTTACGCCAGTTTGTTCAATGAAGGCTTTTTCGAACTTTTCCATACGCATGGAAGTGGTAGGTCCAATGGATACCATTTCGTATTGGTCTTCGCTGCCAGGGATGGGGCGAACGATGGGGCCTGCGTGGAAAATAGCGCCGCCTTCCAGGTTTACGGGCAGGGCTCTCTTTTCTTCAATCAGCCGGCGGTGGGCTACATCCCGGCAGGTGGTAATCTTGCCGGTCAGGTAGACGATATCGCCAATCTTCAGGTCAACCAGGTCTTCGGATTTAATAGGTGTATGCAGAACGATTTTATTAGCCATTATAATTGTACCCCCTTGTGAGAAGTGATGGTGTAGTTCAGGTCTTTATCGAAAATAATGTGGCCGCGGCGATGGTTCCAGCAGCCGATGTTGATGGCTACGCCGATAGCGGACGGGTGACGGGCGGTGTTTTCGATGTGCACGCCCAATACGGAAGCGGAACCGGTCATGCCTTGGGGTCCCAGGCCAATCTTGTTGATGCCGTCCACCAGCAGGTCTTCCATTTCAGCAGCTCTGGGGTTGGGGTTGTGGGTGCCCAAAGGACGCATCAGGGCTTTCTTGGACAGCAGGGCAGCGGTTTCCACGGAGGTGGCTACGCCTACGCCAACCAGGAAAGGAGGGCAGGCATTGGGGCCATAGGTGTACATTCTTTCCAGCACGAACTTGGTAACGCCTTCATAGCCTTCGCCCGGCATCAGTACCATGGCATGGCCCGGCAGGGTGCAGCCGCCGCCAGCCATATAGGTGTCGATTTCGCAGGTGTCGGAGTCCGGAACGATTTCCCAGAATACGGTAGGAGTGCCTTTGCCCACGTTCTTGCCGGTGTTGTATTCGTCAAAGGTTTCTACGCTATTGTGGCGCAGCGGGGTAGCAAAGGTAGCCTGTACGGTAGCTTCTTTCAGCAGGCCTTCCAGCTGGCCGATCAGGGGGAAGTTCTGGCCGCATTTTACAAAGTATTGCAGCACGCCGGTATCCTGGCAGGACGGACGATCCAGCTTTTTGGCCAGTTCCTGGTTCTTGGCGTAGGTTTCATACAGCAGCTTGGCAATGGGCACCGTTTCCTTGGATGCCAATTCCTTTAATTTGGCTGCTACATCATCGGGCAGCACCTTGGCCGTATAGCCTACAAATTTGGCCATAATGTCGGTCATCTGTTTTACTTGTTCTTCTTTGGACATGTTCATTTCCTCCTTATTGGGACAATCAAAATGGGTTGGGATACTCTATTTCAGGTACTTGTTCCTTAATGGTAGAAGGGGAACAAGATGGGAAGCAGAATCAGGGAGACGATATAGCCTACGATTACCATGGGCAAGCCCGCCTTCACGTAGTCGTTAAAGGTGTACCCGCCGGGGGCAAAGACCATCATGTTGGCCGGCATGCCGATAGGAGTGGCAAAGGCCAGGGAACTGCCGATAACCGTAGCTACGATAACAGCTTTGGGGTCAGCGCCCATAGCAGCGGAGATGTTCAGGCTGATGGGAATCAAGAGGGCTGCGGTAGCAAAGTTGCTCATGAAGTTGGTCATGACGCAGGACAGCAGCAGCACTACAGCCAGCAGCATGAAGGGAGAAGCGTTGGAGCCCAACAGGCCGATTACGGAGTCTGCAATGTAGGCGCCGGCGCCGGTTTTTTCCAGGGCCTTGGCCAGAGCCAGGGTGCCGCCGTACACGAACAGGGTTTGCAGGTCGATGGATTTGTAGGCTTGTTTTTCAGAGATAACGCCGGTGGCTACCAGGATGATGGCGCCGATGCAGCCGGACAGATAGAATTTGATGCCGATTTGTTTTTCGAAAATCATGGCGATGATGGTGAGTACCATGATGATCAGGGAAGCTTTTTGCTTCCAGGCCGGTACGGAGGAGAAGTCTTGGGCTTCGTCGTACACGCTTTCGCCTTCAGAACCAGGTTTCTTGTTGGGCAGGAATTTGTAGCCTACAGTGGCGAAGAAGGCAATGCCAACCACCAGGATGGGCAGGCCTACATACCCGTATTCGAAGAAGCCGATGTCAGCGCCGATGGCTTGCAGGGCGGATTTGCCCAACAGGTTGCCGGGAGCGCCGATAAGGCTCAGGTTGCCGCCCATGGCTGCTGCGAAGATTAACGGCAGGAGCAGACGGGAACGGGCAAAACCGGATTTGGCGGCAATACCGATAACCACGGGAATCAATACCGCAGCGGTACCGGTGTTGGACAGGAACCCGCTCATGAGACCGGTAACGGTCATCACGGCTACAATCAGTTCCCGTTCGGAATGGGCAAACTTGGTAACAATGCCGCCGGTCTTGTTGGCCATACCGGTTTCAAAGAAGGCACCGCCGATGATGAACATGGCGACGAACAGGATCAGGTTATTGTCCACAAAGCCGGCAAAAGCATCCTTGGGGGAAAGCACGCCGGTGAGCACCAGGGTGATCAGGGCAATCATAGATGTTACGGCCAGGGGGAGTTTCTCGGTAACGAATAGGATGATGACAAAAAGCAAGAGAAGCAAGGTGATGGAAATCGGGGTCATGGCAATTCCTCCTTCAGGGTGTTGATTTCCGTTGTTTGTTTTGGATACATATGTGATATGTGATAATGTATCCATTTCGTAGCCATAATATACAGCTAATTTTTTCTCCTGTCAACACGCACATTTGAATTTTCTCATAATTGGGTACAAATAAAGGCACCGCCCTAGTCTTGCAAACTAGAACAGTGCCTGTTATTCCTATTATTCTACCGCACAAGGACATTCCCCATTTCCTGTGCAGCCAAAAAAATCCATTTATCCTTTATTAGCCGTATTCCGGTAGTTGGTCAGGAGGTTTTCCATGCTCCGTTCCATATGGGCCCGCATGAGCTTCCGAGCCTTTGCCGCATCGTGGGCCCTAAGGGCAGCCATGAATTTGGTATGCTCCGCAAAGGAAATCTGGGAGTATTCGTTTTCGCTGACCAAAAAGCCCAGGGACAGCCCGTTCCACAGGCTGGCCAGAATCTGGGCCAGCTTGGGATTGTCCGAGGCCTGCCAAATGGCCATGTGGAAGCTTTCGTTGTAGTGGGTGTACTCGCTGTAGCGCTGTTCTTCCATGCACTTTTTCATGGCGGCGTACACTTCCTCCACCTCGGAAATATCGCTGCCCGGCCGGGCCGCCAGGGCGGCCGCCTCCCCTTCCAAAAGGGTACGGACGGCAAAATGATCCCGAATGGCCTTTTCGTTGATGCCCATGACCACGGCGCCCTTATTGGGCCGCAGCCGGACCAGTCCCTGGGCCGCCAGCAGCTGCAAGGCTTCCCGCACGGGGGTCACGGACACCCCCATCTGTCTGGCCGTATCCGCCAGGTTCAAGATGGTGCCTTCCCGGATTTCCTGGCGCAGAATGGCTTTGCGCAAATAGGCAGCCACCTGCTCCCGGGCAGGCAGTAAATGAATCTTGTTCATGGGAACCTGGGTTTTCGCCGTCTGTTCCGCCTTCACCCGGGGCCGGTCCACTTCCCCCGTTTCCGTGCCCTGCTCCTCCAGGGCCAGCTTGCGGGCATCGTCCGCAATGACCACGTGCCGGTTTTGCAGCCGGGTAGCCAGCCCGGAGGCCAGCAGGTTCTGCAGCGCCTCCCGGATGGGCATTCTAGATACCCCAAACTGCTGGGCCAATTCCACTTGTTTTAATTCCGTACCAGGCTGCAGCTCCCCCTTGCAAATCTGGTTCCTGATGGATTCGTAAATCACCTCTTGGGTGGGTTTATACATTTCCATTGGTTTGCTCATCTCCCGCGGCCCCCTTGGGCCTGTATCAATCTCGCAGCTTCTTCCTTGGTGCATTTCCTAGTGTAGTTCACAGGTCAAGGAGCTTTCCTGCTTTGGGTTATTTATCCATCTTCAGGATGGCCATAAAGGCTTCCTGGGGCAGTTCCACAGAGCCCACCTGCTTCATGCGTTTCTTACCAGCCTTCTGTTTTTCCAGCAGTTTCCGTTTCCGGGTAATATCGCCGCCGTAGCACTTGGCCAATACGTCCTTACGCATGGCGCTGACGTTTTCCCGGGCGATAATCTTGCTGCCGATGGCTGCCTGGATGGGAATTTCAAACAGCTGGCGGGGAATCAGTTTCCGCAGCTTTTCTACCAAGGCACGGCCCCAGACCTGGGCCCGGTCCCGATGGACAATGGCGGACAGGGCGTCCACCCCTTCCCCGTTCAGGAGAATATCCACCTTCACCATGTCGGAAGGCCGGTAGCCGCTGAGTTCGTAGTCCAGGGAAGCGTAGCCCCGGGATACGGATTTCAGCCGGTCAAAATAGTCGAAAATGATTTCACTAAGCGGCAGGGCGTAATGGATCATCACCCGGTTTTCGTCCAGGTAGGTCATATTCTCGTATTCGCCCCGTTTTTCCTGGGACAGTTCCATGACTGCGCCCACATAGTCCTTGGGCACAATGATGGTGGCGTTCACAAAGGGTTCTTCCACGTGTTCAATCACCGTAGGATTGGGGAACTGGGACGGATTGTCCACCATTTCCACGTCCCCGTTGGTCTTCACCACTTCGTAGATTACGTTGGGGGCGGTGGTAATGAGGGTCAGATTGTACTCCCGTTCCAGCCGTTCCTTGATAACGTCCATGTGCAGCAGGCCCAAAAAGCCGCAGCGGAAGCCAAAGCCCAGGGCCGAGGAGGTTTCCGGTTCAAACAGCAGGGACGCATCGTTGAGCTGGAGTTTTTCCAGGGCATCCCGCAGGTTATCGTAGTCGGAGTTGTCCACCGGGTACAGGCCGCAGTACACCATGGGGGTAGCTTTCCGGTAGCCGGGCAGGGGCTCCTTGGCGGGCCGTTTGTTGTCCGTTACCGTGTCGCCCACCCGGGCGTCCTTGACGGTCTTGATGGCGGCTGCCAGGTACCCTACCTGGCCTTCGCCCAGCTGGTCCACGTTCACCATGGCCGGCCGGAAGACGCCCACCTCGGTGACCTCGTACACCTTGCCGGTAGCCATAAGCCGGATGGACATACCGGTTTTCAGGACCCCGTTCATTACCCGGACGTAGAGGATAACGCCCTTGTAGGCATCAAACTTGGAGTCGAAAATCAGGGCCTGGAGAGGGGCTTCCGGGTCGCCCTTGGGAGGCGGTACCCGCTTTACCACAGCTTCCAGTACTTCGTCCACGCCCAGGCCGGTTTTGGCACTGCACAGGACGGCGTCGCTGGCGTCAATACCCAACACGTCTTCTACTTCCTTTTCCACCCGCTGGGGATCTGCGCTGGGCAGGTCCACCTTGTTGATGACGGGAATGATTTCCAGGTCGTGCTCCATGGCCAGGTACACATTGGCCAGGGTTTGGGCTTCGATGCCCTGGGTGGCGTCAATCACCAGCAGCGCCCCTTCGCAGGCAGCCAGGGCCCGGGATACTTCGTAGGTAAAGTCCACATGCCCCGGGGTGTCGATCAAGTTCAGCATATACTCCTGTCCGTCTTTGGCCTGGTAATGCAGCTGAACAGCCTGATCCTTGATGGTGATGCCCCGTTCTCTTTCCAGTGACATGGAGTCCAGTACCTGGTCTTCCATTTCCCGTTTGGAAAGGGTTCCGGTTTTCTCGATCAGCCGGTCTGCCAAGGTTGACTTGCCATGGTCAATATGGGCAATAATGGAAAAATTTCTGATATGATCGCTTTTGGCCATTCTTATTTCTCTCCCTAAAAGGTAATTCAAGCTTTGGAATTTACAATCGAATAGTTTATTATATCATGAAAAGCCGCATCTTGTCTAAGGCTGCGCCTTTTGCCTGTTTTATACGACAAAAAAGGCCGGCAACTGTAAAGAGTTGTCAGCCTTCCTGGCCAATCTTATTTTACTGCATTTACTTTCTTTGCTAAACGAGACTTTTTGCGAGCTGCGGCTTTTTTATTCACCGTACCTCTGCGAGCAGCTTTATCTAATAAGCTCGTTGCTACCTTCAAAGTGGCCTGGGCCTCATCTTTGGATCCTGCAGCAGCAAAAGCTTCAACCTTGCGTGCGGTGCTGCGGATTTCAGCTTTAACCGGGCCATTGGCAGCGCGTCGTTCGGCATCAGTCTTGACACTACGAATGGAAGACTTAATATTCGGCATGTTTTCACCTCCACCAATAAGCTTTACCAAAGTATTCTACCATGGTTGGGCATAATGTGCAAGTCATTTCTCAAGAGATTTTTCTGAACGGTTGATGGCATTGATGATTCCTAACAGGGAAGCGGTGTTGATATTGGGGTGAATGCCTACCCCAAAAATGTGCTTGCCGTCCGGTTTGGCCAGCTCAATATAGGAAATGGCCTTGGAATTGGAGCCCTGGGAAATGGCGTGTTCGTGGTAGTTGATGAAGCTGTAGCCGTCCACCCCAATCTTGTGGAGGGCGCTGAAGAAGGCATCGATGGGGCCGTTGCCGGAGCCGATAATATGCACGTCGGTGCCCCCGGCCTTCACATCTCCCTCAAACACCGTATTGGAGTCCTCAGCGGCTTCCTGGTTGTCGTAGACCCGATGCTTGCCCAGCTGATAATTGCCCTGGAAATCCACGTATTCCTTGTTGAACAGCTCCACAATCTGGCTGGCGGACAGCTCGTCCCCGTACTGGTCGGCGGCTTCCTTAACAATATGGCCAAATTCCGGGTGCATTTCCTTGGGCAGGTAGTAGCCCACCGCCTGCTGCATCACAAAGGCGGCACCCCCCTTGCCGGACTGGCTGTTGATGCGGATCACCGGTTCGTACTCCCGGTGGATATCCGCCGGGTTGATGGGCAGGTACGGCACTTCCCAATACCGGCTGTTGGTGTCCGCCATGTACTTGAAGCCCTTGCGGATGGCGTCCTGGTGGGACCCGGAGAAAGCGGTGAACACCAGCTCCCCGGCGTAGGGATGTCTTTCGTGGACCTTCATTTTGGTGACACTTTCGCAGATGCGCTTGATCCGGTTGATATGGGAGAAGTCCAGCTTGGGGTCCACATTGTGGGTGTACATATTCAGGGCCAGGGTGACAATATCCACGTTCCCGGTCCGTTCCCCGTTGCCAAACAGGGTCCCCTCTACCCGTTCCCCGCCGGCCATCAGGGCCAGCTCTGCCGCGGCTACCCCTTCGCCCCGGTCGTTGTGGGGGTGGAGACTGATAATGGCCCGGCTGCGGTCCTTCAGCTTCCGGCAGAAGTACTCAATCTGGTCCGCATACGTATTGGGGGTGGACATTTCCACCGTGGAGGGCAGGTTGATGATGACCGGCTTTTCCGCCGTGGCCCCCAGGGTATCCAGCACCGCTTCGCAGATTTCCACAGCGTAGTCCGTTTCCGTGCCGGTAAAGCTTTCCGGGGAGTACTCGTAGCGGATGTTCATGCCGCTTTTGGCCACTTCCTTCTCCGTCAGCTCCCGGATCAACTTGGCCCCGTCCACGGCAATCTTGGTGATGCCGTCCATTTCCTTGTCAAACACCACTTTCCGCTGGAGGGTGGAGGTGGAATTGTAGAAGTGGATAATCACGTTCTTGGCGCCCCTTACGGCCTCAAAGGTCTTTTCAATCAGCTCCGGCCGGGCCTGGACCAGCACCTGGATGGTTACATCGTCAGGGATATAGTGGTCCTCGATCAGGGTGCGCAGGATTTCGTATTCCGTTTCGGAGGCTGAGGGAAATCCCACCTCGATTTCCTTAAAGCCGATTTTCACCAGGGTGGTAAACAGCAGCAGCTTTTCTTCCAGCTGCATGGGGGTTACCAGGGCCTGGTTCCCGTCCCGCAGATCCACGCTGCACCAGATAGGCGGCTGGGTAATGGTTTTGTCCGGCCAGGTCCGGTCCGGCAGGGATACCCCCTGAAAAGGAATGTATTTTTTAATGGGTTTTTGCATTTTTGTTTCCTCCTTGTTTTCCGGGGGCAACAAAAATCCCCGCCCCCCAGGTATTGTCTAGGGGCGGGGAAAAATTTCCACGCGGTACCACCCTTGTTTCAGTCAGCGCTGCTGACCCTTTCACCTCTGCTAAGGCTAAGGTCTGTAACGGGACCTCCCGTTCCGGACTACGTATCACCCGGACGACTCAGGAACCAGTTATCCATGCCCAGCAGATTATCGGCTCACAGCAGCCGCCGACTCTCTGAAAATCTCACTGCGCATCTTTTCTTCCGTCATAGTCATTGTTTACAAGCTTTATAGTTTATGGTGGTAATTATACGGTTTTTAGTAACAGATGTCAACAAATTCCCTAAAAAACCTCCACGCCGGGCGAAAAGTGTTAATGATGGAACAGACGGACGCCGGTCATGCACATGGTGATGTTGTGGGCATCGCAGGCTGCAATCACCAGGTCGTCCCGGATGGAGCCGCCAGTTTGGGCAATATAGGCCACGCCGCTCTTATAGGCCCGTTCGATGTTGTCGCCGAAGGGGAAGAAGGCATCAGAACCCAGGGACACCCCGGTATTTTGGGCAATCCAGGCAGCCCGTTCTTCCCGGGTCATAGGTTCCGGTTTTTCCGTAAAGTATTGTTGCCACTTGCCGTCGGCCAGCACGTCTTCCGCTTCGTCAGAGGTGTAGACGTCAATGGTGTTGTCCGTTTCCGGACGGCTGAGGCCCGGTTTGAAGGGCAGCGCCAGGACCTTGGGGCTTTGGCGCAGCCACCATTTGTCGGCCTTGTCCCCTGCCAGCCGGGTGCAGTGTACCCGGGACTGCTGGCCGGCGCCTACGCCGATGGTCTGGCCGTCTTTGACGTAGCACACAGAGTTGGACTGGGTGTATTTCAGGGCAATCATGGCAATCAGCAGATCCCGGACCGCTTCCTCCGGCAGTTCCTTGTTCTTGGTCGGCCGGTTTTGCAGCAGCGCTTCCGTAATCTGGTCATTGTTGCGTTTTTGTTCAAAGGTAATACCAAACACCTGCTTGGTTTCCAGTTCTTCCGGTTCATAATCCGGGTCGATTTCAATTACATTGTAGCGGCCCTTTTTCTTGCTTTTCAGGATTTCCAGGGCTTCCGGTTCGTAGCCCGGGGCAATGACCCCGTCGGACACTTCGTGCTTCAGCACCCGTGCCGTAGCCACGTCGCACACGTCGGACAGCGCCACAAAATCCCCAAAGGAGGACATGCGGTCAGCACCTCTGGCCCGCACATAGGCCGAAGCCAAAGGCGACAGCTCCAAACCCTCCACCCCATACACCTTTTCCATGGTTGCGTTCAGCGGGCTGGCCACAGCCGCACCGGCCGGGCTCACATGCTTAAAGGAAGCGGCAGAAGGCAGGCCCGTGGCCTTTTTCAGTTCCCGCACCAGCTGCCAGCTGTTGAAGGCATCCAGGAAGTTGATATAGCCAGGGTTGCCGTTTAACACCGTAATCGGCAGATCTTCACCGCCAGCCATATAGATTCTGGCAGGAATCTGATTGGGGTTGCAGCCGTACTTTAATTTCAATTCTTTCATAGATGCTTTTCCTCCTTTTTTACGAAAAAACCGACCTATCCCGGGTCAGCTTTTCTGCCCAGACGGTCGGCGGTCTTGGGCCATGCTCCCTGTGGTTTACCCACTTCCGTCAGTTACATGACCTGCTACAAAAATTATAAACTTTCCACAGGCCAGTGTCAATCTAAAGGCGGAGAAGCAGTTCCTGTCCCAAAACAAAAGGGGCAGCACAACCAAGGACGGCTGTGCTGCTCTTATGGGGTTCTTTACCAGTTTGTTAAAGGCTTTTATTTCACATCATACATCCCGCTGGGGCCAGGCCGCAGGTTGATCAGGATGTTCTTGATCTGGCTGTAGTGGTTCAAAATCACCTTATGGGTTTCTCTGCCGATACCGGACAGTTTGTAGCCGCCGAAGGGAGCGCCGGCAGGCAGGTCATTGTAGGTGTTGACCCACATACGGCCGGTGCGTACGCTGCGGGCTACTTTCAAAGCCGTATTGATGTTGCTGCTGAATACGGCGCCGCCCAGGCCATAATCGCTGTCGTTGGCCAGTTTGATAACTTCGTCCACGGTCTTGAATTTTTGTACCACAACCACAGGTCCAAAGATTTCTTCCTGGCATACCCGGTCAGCGTTGGAGTTGGCCACCAGGATGGTGGGTTTCATGAAGAAGCCCTTATCGCAGCCGTTTTCGGTGTATTTTTCACCGCCGGTAATCAGCTGGCAGCCTTCTTCTACGCCCAATTTCACGTAGTTCAGGACCTTATCCTGCTGGGCTTTATAGATTTGGGCACCCAATTGGGTGGTAGGATCCGTAGGATCGCCAATCTTCACCGCTTCGAAGGTGGCTTTCAAATGTTTCAGGAATTCATCGAAAATGCCTTCCTGTACAAACAGCCGGGAACCAGCGCAGCAAACCTGGCCTTGGTTGAACAGAATGCCCTTGCAGGCGCCGTCAATGGCTTGGGTCATATCCGCATCATCAAAGACGATGTTGGCGGATTTGCCGCCCAATTCCAGGGTAGCCGGAATCAATTTGTCGCAGGCAGCCTGGTATACGCCCCGGCCCACTTCGGTAGAACCGGTGAAGGCCAGTTTGTCCAGATCCGGGTGGTCCAGAATCCATTGGCCGGATTTGGAACCCTTGCCGGTGATAACGTTGATAACGCCTTTGGGTACTACGTCCTTGATCAGCCGTACCAGTTCCATCAGGGATAGAGAGGTATGGGAGGACGGTTTGATGACCACCGTGTCACCAGCGGCCAGGGCAGGAGCCAATTTCCAGCAGGCCATGGTGAACGGGAAGTTCCAGGGAATGACCTGGCCTACCACGCCTACCGGTTCGTGGAGAATCAGGGACATGGTGTTGTCATCCAGCATATTGGCGGAACCTTCCCAGGCTCTCAGGCAGCCGGCGAAATACCGGAAGTGGTCGGAGCCCAGAGGAATATCGGCAGCCTTGGTTTCCCGAATGGGTTTGCCGTTATCCAGGGTTTCTACCAGGGCCAGATGGTCCAGGTTGGCATCGATAATATCAGCAATCTTCATCAGCACGTTCTGCCGTTCAATGGGGGAAGTTCTGCCCCAGGCAGGCAGGGCAGCTCTGGCAGCCTTGACGGCCTTGTCCACGTCTTCTTTGGTAGCTTCGGCAAAGTAAGCCAAATGCTCCCCGTTGGCCGGGTTATGGGCATCAAAAGTAGCGCCGTCGGACGCAGGAACAAATTCGCCGTTAATAAACAAACCGTAGGTTTCTTGGATATCTGCTTTTGTCATAAAATCATTCCTCCCTCAATCTGAGTCCATGGATCCCCTGGAGGCTTCTCCCCGTAAGCCTTGGATTCAGTCACCCCAGTAGGCTATGGATTTCGTTTAATTAATGTACGCTTATTTTCGAATATGCTTCGCTATATCTCTTAGCGACGACATTAGTATAGCACTGAATTTTCAGATATTCAACAGTTTCATGTTATTTTAATATTAAATATATTAATATGTGTATAATTTTATCCTATAACTGTGCCTTTGTCAATTACGGTTGACGAAGTTCATTTTTTCAGAATCTTTCATTTTACCCCGGTTTGGGACATATTTCCCCGTTTCTTGTATTTTTATTAAGTTCAATGCTGAAATATCCCCCTTATACAAAAAGACGCGTCCGCAGACGCGCCTTGGTAAACTATTTTCAATTGGCTGGACAGCTTTTGCTTATATTGCTCTTAAATTACCTTAAAATTGAATACAATATCTTTCAACGGCAGGTTTAACGTTTTGGCATACTCAGCCTTTATCTTGTAGTCCCCGGCCTGGGTAAAGCTCAGGAACAAAATGGTGCTGCCGGGAGAACCATTTTGGCCGGATTCGTTCACCATGGGCAGGTAGAAGGAATGGCCCAGATTGGCAAAGCCCCCCTGGCTGCTTTGGTCAAGGAGCTGCCAGGTATTGCCCGTGGTAGGATTGGCATCCAGGTACAGCGCCACCAGTTCCCCCGGGTGCAGTACCAGGGTCTTGTCCGCAGCGTCCTGGGTCAGCTTGTAGCTGGTCAGGAGCCGGGCCCCCTCCGCCACATTGATGGATTTTACCAGGGACGCATAGGGTACACTGGTGGTATACGCGCCCCCCGGAGCCGCCGGCAGCAGAATCCCGTTTTCCCCAAAGACAAAATCCTTGCCCAGGAGCTTTTCCGTATACTCCGCCGTATTGGTATAGAGCAGATCCCGAGGTTCCACCTCCTTGCCGCTGGTGGTGTCCAGATTCAGGCCGTCGTAGACCGTCTTGTCCCCTTCCGCCTTCAGGATTACACTAAACAGCGTAGGCCGGTTCACCGTAATCTGGTAGGACAGCACCGCCTTGCCCCCGGCTTCCTTGCCCAGGGCATTGGCCTTTTCCTTAATGACATGATTCAGATTGTTTTCCAGATATTGCTCCTTCAGGCCATCCACATAGGGAACCACACCCTCTGCATTGCCGTCGGCATAATGCTCCTGGAGCACCGTGGTGTGCCCAAAGGCCAGCACTGTTTCCGGTAGACAGAATAAGAAAGCAGCAAACAGCGTCAACAGTTTTTTCATGAAAATCCTCCTGTTATAATAAATATCTCGTGAGAAACGGCTGCAAAACACTGCGGTCCTCCGTGTAGGTGACGTTTTCCCCCAGCTCCACAATGCCGTCGGAGACTATTATACCATTGATATGTGAATTTTTTCCGATTTTCATGGCCCCGGCCGAATACAGCAGCACCTTGTCCATATAGACTCCTTCACCCAGAGTCAGAGAGCCGCCGCAATAGATCCGAAAATCCCCTTCCACCCGAAAGCCGTTGCTAAAGGTCAGAGCTCCCTGGGGTACCAGCACCCCGCTGCCCCGCAGCACCGCCTTGGTATACGTAATGGGCTTACGGCTGGGCGTTTGGTACAGATAGGGTTCCAGCGGCTGTTCCAGCCTAGCCTGGGGCGGCATAGGACTGGTAATGGCGTGGGCAAAATCCACTGCAGACATTCCCAAAAGACCCAGCCCGGAATTTTTGTCCCGAATCTGGCCCACAGGATACTCCACCTCCAGGTTTTTCCCCACCGGCCGGATTTCATACCGGGCTCCATCCATCAGAAGGCCCCGGTTGAGCCGGTGCAGGCTAGCATATTCCATACGCAGCTGCACGCCCCTCTGCCAGGTTTTTACCCGGATTTGGAATTGGTCCGGAGACCCCGGAAACCCCATAGGCGGCAGTTCCTTAATGCTGTTCTCCCGATTCAGAGGAAGTCCATTCCTGCTGCGGCAGAAACTGCTGAGCAACTCCGCCCACTGCCGGCTTTGCTCCCGGTAGACCAGGGCATCCACCTCCTGGAAGGTAACCTGCTTTAGGGCATACAGAATGCCGGCAAAGGCCGCAAACAGATACAGGAACAGCAGGGACACCATGCCGGTACTTTTTCCATTAGTAATTGCCATAGCGAAAGACCTCCTCCACCTGCTTTTTCTGCCCGGTGGCAGGATAGCTGAGCAACAGACGCCACCGCAGCCGGTTAGGCCCCGTCTTTTCCACCTTCAGGTCTTCTATTTCCAGCTGAGGAGCCAAGAGCGGATTCGCCCCCGGCCGGGTGGAATTCACCCAGGAGGCCATATACAGCAGCTGCTGTTGGGGATTCTTCATGGGGTGGTTCAGGTAATAGCTGCGTTTCAGGGGCTGCAAATGGCCATACGTAGCAATCCCATTTCTAGAGCCAGTCAAGGAAGGGTGGATTTCCACCCGGTCCACAGCAAACTCCAAATGGCTACCCACTCGTGCTTCCAGGTCCTGGGCTGCCCGTTCCAGTTCCCACTGACCGTATTGAGCAGCAAACAGCTGCACCAGCCGGCCGCCAAATTGAAGAATTCCCGCCGTAATAAGCATAAAAAATCCCAGGGCAATATAGCTTTCCAAAAGGAGACTGCCCCTACTTTTTCCCAAACGCATAATAGGTGAAGTACCTCCTTCCGTCCTGCTCCAGCACGTCAATCTGATACAGCACCTGGGGCTGGTCAAAACCCGCCATTGCGCGCTGGGTCACCTGCAGCGTCAGGCCCTCCCGTTCTGCCGGAACCGGCAGTCCGTCTTCCACATTCCAGACCGCTTCCCGGGCCAAACGGGCAGCCGCCTGGAGACGCTGATACCGCTCCAGCATTTTGGCAGTTACCGCCCAGGTTTCCAGGCCCAGCACAGCCAAAAGCCCTGCCAGCACAGTAGCCCACAATACATCCAAAAGGATAAAGCCTGCGGCTTTTTCATGGATCTGCATAAACCATCCGTCCTGTTACAGGCTGAAAAATCAGCATCCGGCTGTACCCCGGGTCCGTCCGGTGGGCAACATGTATATAGCCAGTGGCATTGCCGCTGCGGATAAAGCTCGTGTTAAAGGACTTGGCTTCGAAGTCTCCCAGCCCCAATTCTGCCATGGAAATCTGCCGCTGGACCTGGTACTGCTGGCCAATTTGAAGCTCCTTCGGGTTCTGCCAATTCCGCTTTAGCCAGAGAATTCCCTCGTGCTGGTACATGACCTTTTGCTGGGCAGTAGAGGCAAAGGTACTCATAGCTTGAGAAGCCAAGTTCAGTTTGACAGCCTTACTCAATTCACTGATGCTGGAAAACAGAGGCAGGCAGAAAAAGGCCAGGGTAAGGTACAGGCTTAGCCCCAAAAGCAGGTCCAGCATCACAAAGCCCGGGCTTTTCCGGGCACCGCAGCTCATAGGGAATTGCCACTGGGGGTACGCAGGCCCAGGTCCGTACTGCTGACCTTTTCCCCGCTGCTTAACGTGCCCGTAAAGGAAGCACTGCCACCTTCTGTACCTGCGGAATACGTTATTCCTTCATAGTTCTTGTCGGGCACATATTTTTTATCCACCAATTCCTGAAGGCTAGTGGGAGCCTTGCCGTTCTCAATGGTGTAGATTTTGGCGCCGCTGTCCAGCAGCGACAGATTGCTCACCAACTGGGTATCCTTGGACTTGTTCATGGCAGATTCTACACTGGGCATCAGGGCAGCCGCCATGACCCCGATAATGGCCATTACAGCAATGACTTCAATCAGGGTGAAACCGGGAGATTTCTTTCTTTTCTTTTTGGGTGTATTTACAAGTGTAGTCTGTTGAAAATTTTGGGTTTCTTTGGAATCGAATTGGTTCTGCAGCATAAGTTTCTTAATCTCCTTTCAAAATTGAGCGGGCAAGCGATTCATAATGGTGTACATGGGGGACAGTACAAGATACAAAAGTGCGGCACTCCCCCCTGCAAGCAGCAGTAGCAAGCAGGGTTCCAGCAATGTCTTCAGGTTCTTCAGCCGGCTCCGCAGTTCTTTTTCCATAAGGGCTGCCGCCTCTCCCAGCATTTCCGGCAATTTGCCGCTTTCTTCCCCAATGGCAATAAATTCCCGGGTCAACGACCCAAAAAATTGGGGATGATTTTCGCTGGCACCATGAAGGGACATACCTGCAATGACCTCCTGCTCCAGCTGTCGGCTTACAGTGCGCAGTTTCTCCTCCGGCAGGATAGCTCCTGCGGCGGTAAGGGCCTTATCCAACGTCAAGCCGCTAGCCAAAAGCAGGGAAAGCAGCCGGCTGTAGCGAACTTCCCACAGATCATGGTAGAGGGAAGCCAAAATGGGCAGTTTGTGCCAAAAACCGCCTTTTCCCTGCAGCAATTGGGTGCCGCACCAGCCCAGTCCTGCTAGAAAGAGGAAAACCAGGGGAGGATACTCTGCCGCCAGATTCCGCAGGTTCAGGACTCCCACAAGAAGCGGTGTTGGTTCCAGCCGCATCAGCTGGTACACGTCCATAAAAATGGGCAATATAGCCCAGGCAAAATACAGGGCAATGCATAAGGAAAGCAGAAAAACCAGTCCTGGATACATACAGGCCTGAATCACCGCTTTCTTGTTTTCCCGCTGTTCCCCATAGAAATCTGCCAAACCCTGAAGCGTTTCCGGCACCTTGCCACTTTCTTCCCCCGCTGCCACCAACTTGGGTGCCAAGCTTCCCGCCTGCTGCCAATGTTTCTGCAAAGTCTGGGAAAGGGAAAAGCCCGCCTGAAGATCCTGTTCCAGGGCCTGGCACAAATCCTGGAGTTTCTGGCTTTTGCCCAGGCCCAGTACGTGGACCGCTCTCAGAATTGGAATACCCCCTTCCAGAAGGATGGCCAATTGCCTGTACAGGGTTTCCCGTTCCAGGTCGGTAAGGTTTCTCCGCCTGCCCAACCCCAGTTTCCATTGGAAAACGGGCTTCAGTTCCAGTACATAGGGATAGGTCAAAAGCAATTTCTGCCCTGCTTCTGCCTGGCTGCCGGCATACATTTCTCCGGTTATCGTCTGCCCTTCCTGGTTCAAGGTTTTCCAGCGAAATTTTTGCATGAATTCACCTCCTTTGACAGGAATACTTCTATCCTACTTAACCGTAATGTTCCCGAATCCTGCTGCCGACAAACCATCGGTAATTTTTGCTGCATCATCGGTAATGCGCTACACAAAAAAGGACCTGTGGCGAAGAGGATTACCTCTTTTCCACAGGTCCTTGCTATTTACTTTTTTCCCTTACCCTTCCTTCTTCCCCTTCATCCAGCCGTTCAGATACCCCATAATCAGGGTAGTAATGGACAGGCCGGCACCGAAGCGGGCGTTCAAGGCAATGAGTTTTTTGCACCAGACGGCCAGGCCAGGGTTACTGGTAACGATGGCCACGGCTTGGCCCATTACGATGAAGATGGCGCAGCCGAAGGTCAGGGCCAGGAAGATATAAAATATGGTGAGTAAAAGCGGGTTCAAGGTTTTCATGGCAGCCTCCTAACTGATAACGGGCAGAATGCCCAGGGCGATCAGGGCAGCGATGCAGGCAATGGGTATGGCGTAGTCACACATGAGCTTGCTGAAAGTCCGGGTGACGTCACTGCCGGAAATGCCGCAGGAAATGTAGATGGCCGAGGAGCTGGGGGGAATGGCGCCCTGGTTGGACACCAGCATCAGGAAGACGGCTACGGCGGTGGCCGGGGCTACGCCTGCATCCTTCAGGCACAGGAAGCACATGGGGCCCAGGGCCATGGTAGCGGCGGAGGCATTCAGGGGGCCTACCACGCATTCTACCACCACTACCAGCAGGAGAATGGTCAGTACCTTGCTCAGGCCCAAAGCATTCATGAAAACGGATACGTCGTGGCCGAAGCCGATGGAGCTCAGGGCTTCGGACCCGCACATGGCGAACATGATAATGGGGGCCACGTTAAAGAATTTCTTGGCCAGGGGCTTAAAGAAGCCCTTCCAGCCGGCGGCATCGTGGGGCAGGTGTTTTCTGCCTTCAAACAGCACCCCCAGGATGATTAGTACCGGCACCCAGATGATGATGTCGATGGCTTTGACGCCCTTGGCGCCAAAATGGCTGTGCCGCAGCATTTGGGAAATGGGGCCGGTGGTCAAAAGCAACGGAATCATAACCCCTACGAAGATAATCAGGGAACCCCATTTTTCTTTGATGGTGGTCCAGAAGTTGGGCACGTCTTCTTCTTTCAGGGCTTCAATGTGGTACCGGCGGATGAAGTACGAGGTCAACAGCAGCCGGTACAGCACCCCGTAAAGGCCGGTGCAGAGAACGGCAATGTACACGTCCCCGGTGGTGGTATAGGCCGCCACATCCGCAAAGCCCAGCATCAGGAACATGGACGTGCTGGGCGGCAGGGATACCCCCAGGCCAGCGTTGCCGGAGTTCATGATGGCGGCCATGTCGGCGCTCCAGCCGGTTTCCATCATCCAGGGAATGGTAATGCTCCCTACGGTGGCGGCGTTGGCTGCGGTGGAGCCGGAAATCAGCCCCATGAGGGCGCTGGCCAGTACGGAAATGTACGCCGGGCCGCCCCGCAGGCGTCCAATCAGGGAGTTCAAAATATCAATAAGCCGACCGATGATATTGGTTTCTTCCATCAGGGCCGCCATGCCTACAAACAAAATAGGCGACAGGCAGGAAGAAGTACGGGTGCCTCTCAGGAAGGAACTCCAAAGGGCCGCCGGTGCCTTGTCCAGGCCGTGGAGCAGGCAGACGATGATCCAGGAAATCATCATGGCTTCCGCCAATTTCCGTTTCACCACCAGGTTCCAAATAAGGATAAATCCAATGTAGGCCAAGAAGGCCCAGATGCCAATCCCAATTTCCATAATTGATTCCTCCGTTATTCCTGACAGGACTGCGTGAATTTTTGCAGTTGGGTTTCCAGGGCTGTTTTCAGCAGGCTGTCATCCCTGCCTACGGAAAAGCAGCGCACGCCCTGCTCCAGCAGTTCTGCATACCGCTTCTGGCTTTTGCACAAAATGGTGGGCGTCTTGCCGTAGTCCAAGGTCTTGCGAATGATGGTGTTTTCTGCGTCCAAAACCTTGGGATGGTTCTTCTGCCCCGGTACCCCCAGGGACTGGGACAGGTCGTTGCGGCCGGTGGCCACCAAATCAATGCCCGGCACGGACAGGATTTCGTCGATCCGTTCCAGGGCTTCCTTGCTTTCAATTTGGATGATATTGTACACCTGGGTGTTGGCCTGGGCCTGGTAGGCGCTGGTGGTAAGCCCGCTGAGCTGCACCACCCGGCTGGCCCCGGTAAGGCCCCGGTCCCCCAGGGGCGGGAACTTGGTCAGCTCCACAATCCGTTTGGCCTCCAGGGCGCTGCTCACATGGGGAAACATCAGGGCTGTGGCCCCCATATCCAGCAGAGGCCCCGCCTGTGCCGGGTCCGCCAGCCGCAGCTGCACGTCAATATTCAAGGCTCTGCCCAGCCGGAGCATTTCTCCTATAGTACTGTAGTCGTAGAGGATATGCTCACAGTCCAGCCGGACAAAATCGTAACCGGCCAGCTTGGCATATTCCAGCACCACCGGGTCCGTCAGGGCCAGGTTCAGGCCAAAAGAAGGTTTTCCTTGTTTTTCGTTCGCCAGTACGCCCATGCTTACCCCTCCTTGCCTCCCAGCTGTTTTAATCCCCGCTGGGCCAGGATTTCGTCCACGTTCTCCATAACCAGGTGCCCTTCTGCAATGTTCTTCAGGGCCCGGGCTTCCTTCTGGAGCTTCTCGGCGGCCCGTTGGGCCACTTCCTGCACATCTTCTTCCGGCAGGCAAATCACTCCGTCCCGGTCTGCTACGATGATATCCCCGGGCCGGACAACCACGCCCCCGCAGGCAATGGGGTAATTGATCTGCCCCAGGCCGTTCTTTTTGCAGCCGGCAGGCATCAGCCCCCGGGCAAATACCGGCATATCCGTTTGCAGCAGCTCGTCCAGGTCCCTTACGTAGCCGTCCACAATGACAGCCTGGATACCCAGCCGCTGCATCCGCCGGAGCATAATGCCGCCGCAGGCGGACGCACAGCCCTCGCCGGTAATCTTGATGACCAGCACCGCTCCCGGCTGAATCAGGGCCATGGCCTTGTGGACCATCAGGTTATCTCCCGGAGGAATTTCCACCGTCACTGCGGGTCCAATGACCTTCCGATACACCCCCAGGCTGTGGATGGCCGGGGTCAGCACATAAAAACCGTGGGTGCCGTCTGCCAGATTGCATACTCCGTAGGGTTCCAGGGCCTTCAGTGCCTTGCTGCTGCACGTGCCGCTGCAAGTCCGGTAGCGAAACCCTACCTGTCCATTCTTTTCTTGTAATTCCATGGTTCTGCTCCTTCTTGTGGAAAGTCTTGCGATTTTTCTATATATTTAGTATACTGTTTGCAAGCTACAGTGTAAAACATTTAATTATAGTCAATTATCACAGATAAAATTCTGTGGATAGGAGGACCCATGAACCAGCGGAGTTTGCTTTATTTTTTGACCACGGCGGAAGAACGGAACATGACCCAGGCCGCCAAAAAGCTGTTTATTTCCCAGCAGACCTTGAGCTCGGCCATCCAGCGGCTGGAAAAGGAATACCATACCCAGTTTTTCCTCCGGGGTCCCCATCTCCAGCTGACAGATGCAGGTCACTGCATGGTCACCTACGCCCGGGAAATGCTGGCCCTGGAAAACAAGCTGACCGATACCCTGGATGAGGTGGCCCAGAACCTGCGGGGGCATATTACCCTGGGCATCACCCCTATCCGCTCCCGGCTGATTCTCCCGGACTTTCTGCCCCAGTTCTACCAGAAGTATCCCCATATTGACCTGACCCTCCTGGTGGACGGCTACCGGCAGCTGGAAGAACAGCTCCAGGACGATACCCTGGATGTGCTGGTAGCCACCTCCCGGACGGCCGCCAGCCATATAGAGCGGCAGCTGCTGTACCGGGACCCCTTCTGCCTATTGCTGCCCCAAAAGCTGCTCACAGGCTACTTCCCGCAGCTCGCCGGCAAAAAGCCCGCCGTACTGTCCGTGGAGCAGCTGGACCCGGGCCGGCTTATGGACCTGTTGGTCCAGGAACCCTTTCTCCAGATGATCCATTCGGCCATCAAAAACAACGGGGATTCCTTCTTTTATCAGCTGGGCATCAACCCCCGGCCCCTGTACTCCATCCACGACCTGGAAACCGTCACCAAGCTGACCCTGCGGGGGCTAGGCTATTCCTTCTCCTTTGCCCAGTTTGCCGCCCAGATGAACCGGGAATACCAGGCCCTGCAAAAGGAACAGCCCCCCATTACCCTGGTGCAGATTCCCCATTTTGACAGTGAAATCTGCTGCCTGACCAAAAAACACAAAACCCAGTCCTACGCCCTGAAGATTCTCCTGAAGGAACTGACGGAGTACTTCCAGGGTGCGGAATCGGGGGAAACGCCAAAAAGAAAGTAGTGCTAAATTGTCCACCAGAAGGAAAAACGGCCTGTTCTGCCAAGTGCAGGGACTGACGGAGTACTTTCAAGGTGCAAAATCGGGGAAATCGCCACTAAAAAAAGCAGTGCTAAATTGTCCGCCAAAAAGAAAAACGGCCTGTTCTGCCAAGTGCAGAATAGGTCGTTTTTCTTTTGCAGGTTATTCAATGGTAACGGATCTGCCCTCCAGAGCCTGACGCAGGGCTTCATCGCCCACTTCCTGGTTCCGGTCCATATACACTTCCACGGCTCCCAGGTCTTCCCGCACCGTGGCTTGCTGTACCCCGGGCACGCTTCCCAGGGCAGCCGCTGCCTTTGTCAGGTCCCCCTGGGGCAGCTTCACCAGCTTGTAGTCCAAACGCTCGATTTTAAAGATAACCGGACGGGTGCCATCGGAGCAGCAGGCAATCATCTGGTGCTCGTCCCGCATCCAGCCCCGCATAATGGAGCCCCCTTGCAGGCCGGTGTAGATGTACCGGCTGATGGCATCCCAAGCCTCGGAGCAATGGGGCATAGCCGGACCGCCGGCCACCCCGGCTGCCGTTCCTTGTGTTTCCTTCAAGGTATTCAGCCCCATATGCCAGAAATCGTCCTGTAGGCCATATCGCTCAAATACGAAGGTATCCCCCACATTGTAGCAGGGACAAGCCCCGGACTGGGGGTCTGCGCAATAGGCCTCCTGAAGCTCCGGGTACAGCTTCTTGTCGATTACCGTGACTTTTACTTTGTACTGCATGGAAAATTCCTCCTCTTGCGTTGTGCTTCCCTAAAAACGTTTTTATAAAGTATAACCTAACCGATAGGCTTCCTGGGCAAAAGCCGTTTCCTTCAGCTGGGCCGCAGTTGTGCAGCCGTGGGCATAGACAGCGCCGGCTGCCTGCCACCCCAAATAGCGCATATCCGTCTGGAACCAGATACGCATACCATCCATATAGGAAGGGTCCGGATTGGAACCGGTTACCAGAAGAATGCATTTTTTGTGGGTTCCGCGAATATGTTCATCAATGCCATGGTAACGGTCGATAAGGGTGAGAAACTGGGCCGATGCAGCATGGTAATATAAGGGTGTAGCATAAATCAGAGCCTCCGCCCTTTCAATTTTGGGATAAATCGCCGTCATGTCATCTTGGTAGATGCAGGGATGCTTGCCGCTTTCGCAATGATTGCAGCCAATACAGGGATGTATATTGGCAAAAGCCGCATCCACCCGTTCCAGGCTGTGCCCTGCTGCCTGAGCGCCGGCCATGGCCTGCTCAGCCAGACAATTCGAGCAGCCCTGCCGATGGGGGCTGCCGGTAATCACCAGTACCTTCATGCGTAATGCCTCCTATTCAATATAATACACCCGGTCCGGTTTCCGGGCCGGGGCCTCAGGCAAGGGGCCTTCCGGATAGCCCAGCACGCAGTGGCCGATGCCTTCCCATTCCCCCTGGATACCCAGTTTTTGCAGAAGCTCCTGGCCGTAGGGCAGCTCAAATTCTTCCTTGGCCCGGTGAATCCAGCAGCTGCCAATGCCCAGGGCCTGGGCAGCCAGCATCAGGTTGCCCATTACCAAGCTGCCGTCGTACACATGGTTCACCCAGCTTTTGTCCCCCAGGACAATAAGCACCACCGGGGCTCCGTAGAAAGGATCAAAGCCCGGCTTCCAGCCTCCGATTTGCCGGTTCAGGTCGCTAAGTTCATCCCGGACCTTTTTATTGGTGACCGCAATAATCTTGGTGGCCTGCTTGCCCATGCCGCTGGCGGCGTACAGGCCGGCCTCGATGATGGCATCCATGTCCTCGCAGGGAATCAGGTCCGGTTTAAATTTCCGGATGCTCCGGCGCTGCTTGATGCACGCCAAAATTTCGTTCATTTTTTCGCCTCCAAAAATGGTAAAATAAATCTCAGTATATACTGAGGTGAACAACGATGGAATGGACTCCCAAATACATTTTTGCTGATGACTTTCGCAGCCTGGAAGGGTATTTTGCCGCAGCGCCCCACAAGGATGTTTCCTTTCGCAAAGGGGACTACCTGTGGGAACCGGGCGAACCGTTTGACCGGATTCACTACATCAGAAGCGGCGTAGTGGAAAACTACCTGATCCACGAAAACGGCCACCGGAAGATTCTCTCCTTTCATGCAGGGGGAACTATTTTCCCCGGCTTCCATTACCTGCACTACAAGATTGAAGAATCCCTGCTGAGCCGGGCCATGACCCATGTCCAGGCCTACGAATTTACCCAGGCCCAGTTCGCCCAGCTGTTTGAAGCCAATCCGGCCCTGGTGCGCCGGGTCATCGACTGGTTCTCCTCCTACACCAACCTGTTAATCTACGATGGCGCCCACCAGGAATACAACAGCTCCTTTGTCCGGCTGTGCAACCTGCTGTACCTGCTAAAGCTCAGCGAAGTGGGCCGGCGGAATATGCTCCAGGACCTGACCCAGGAAGAACTGGCGGATACCCTGGGCGTCAGCCTGATCAACGTGAGCCGGGGGCTGACCCAGCTGCGCCGCCTGGGCATTATCGAAACCAAACGAAAGACCATCACCATCCTGGAGCCGGAGCGCCTGATGCAGCTCTGCTCCGGGGAAACCCTGCCCCAGGCTTCCCTATAGGTATACCAAATTTCTTTCTTCTCTTCCGCATCAAATGATAAACAACAAATCGTTTCCAACCCAAAATAGCCGCTTCACGCCCCCTGTTGCCAGGCAATAAGCGCTGCTTTCTGTACGCATTATACTAACATTATTTCCAAAGAAAGCTGTTGATTCCTACAGCCTTTTGCAGAAAAATTGCCGTTTCGCTATAATAGTTCCCAATCCCCCAAATTAGGGGGAATTGAAATCCATTTTACCCTCTGTTTTTTGAATGAAGCGCACTTCCTGGTCCTGTTCAAATCACACAAAGCATCTCCAGTTGCTGATCTGGGGCCAGGAGAAGGCTTCCTTCCCACCGGGTACAAAGTATACTAGGAGGCGCACCTTATGGATAAGGAATTGGTAGAAACGTTTTTGACTGTAGCAACCGTACGGAATATCAGCAAGGCCTCCAAGCTTTTATACGTATCCCAAGCCACGGTGAGCTATCGGCTGAAAGCCCTGGAACGGCAGGTGGGTGCAGAACTGGTGCTGCGCAGCAAGGGAATCCGCCGGGCGGATCTAACGGACAATGGCCGCCGGCTGCTGCCCCTGGCCAAGAACTGGCTGGAAGCCAACCAGGCTTTTGAAAAATTTGAACCGCAAAGTTAAAATAAAACAAAACACCCCTGAAGAAATGCCTGGCATTTCTTCAGGGGTGTTTTGTTTTAGAGTGCACCTGTTGGAACAACAGCAGCTATCAAAACAACTGGTCTTGATGGTCCTCCGCCCAGGCGTAGATGAGTGCAAAAACCACCATGAGTACCGTAAGGACGACGGCCACTGTCCCAGCATGCTCGGGAGACACAAAAATCGAGGCGAGAATATACATCGCCACTAATTCAACCCCCAGCGCCAAAAGCAGCAGCGGCAGCAGACAAAGGAGGTCCATCAAAGCCCCGCCAATGAGTCCTAGAACAAACACGAAGCTCGCCAAAGCCCGGAACAACTTCCCCATACCCATCACCTCGCTTTACAAAAAACAAGGACAACTTCCTATTATGTATATTATATCATAACAATATAAAAGAAAGAAAAAGAAAAACCGGGTACTTTGGGAGGTAGGCCGTGGGGTTCAATTGGCAGGGGCATGACCGGGTGCGCCTATACAGGCTGTACTTCTCTTACCCTTCTACAACAACTGTCAGCAGCACCAGGTCCTGGCTCCCTGTATTGGTCAGGCTGTGGGAAGAACCCTTAGGGCAGATATGGCAGCAGCCCGGAGTCAGGGGCTCCTCCACTCCATCACACAGGGCGGTGCCCGTGCCGGACAGGACAAAGTTGATATCCGTACTGGTTTCGTGGCGGTGGAGCCCAATGGACGCTCCCGGCAGCAGCCGGGAGGCAATGACCTTGCCGCCCGGATAGGGCAATAGCTGGGCAGCCACTTCTCCTGTACCCCCATTCATAGCTGAAAAAACCCGTTCCTCGGATTTGGAAAACTGAAGCAGCATAATATCCTCCTTAGACAGTGCAGCAGAAATGATTTTCCGCACTACGATTAAATTTTTAAATTGATTATCCAATATTTCAATTTGATTTATAAGTATCTACTAGCCTACAATACAAGTAATCCAAAAAACAACCAACCATTCCCGGCCCCTTAGCCGGTTCCAAGAAAGGATGATTCCTATGAGTAAAACCTTGCTTCTCTACTATTCCCGGTCAGGGGAAAACTACGTGAACGGCCGGATTGTTTCCCTGCCGGTTGGGCAGACCAAAAAGGCCATCCAATACCTGGCAAAGGCCACCGGCGCCGACACCTTTCAGGTGGAAACGGTGAAACCCTACAGTACGGATTATCACACCTGCACCCAACAGGCCCTGGAGGAGCTGCACACTGGCGCCCGGCCGGCGATTTTACAGCCCCTGACGGATATTTCCGCCTACGACAAGGTGGTAATTGCGGGGCCCTGCTGGTGGGGCACCTACCCTATGGCAATCTTTACCCAGGTGGAAATGCTGGACTTTACCGGAAAAACCATTTATCCCCTGCTGACCCACGAGGGCTCTGGCCTGGGCCACGCCGCAAAGGATCTGCTAAAGGCCTGCAAGGGCGCCCGTCTGGGCCAGAGCCTGGCTATTCAGGGAGCCGCCGTAGATGCTTCAGAAAAGCAGCTGCTGGACTGGGCCAGGGCCTGCGGCCTAAAACAGGCTTAGCAGGGAAAATCCGGCTGCCCGGCGTACAGCTCCTGGAGCAGGGCAACAAACTGCCAGACACTGGTGCGGCGGTCCTCCTTGTGGGTACACAGCACGCAGGGCAGGGTTTCCGGACATTCAAAGGGTATCCAGGCAAAGGCCCCAGTATGGTCGTTGAGAAACCCTGGGGACAGCACGATTCCCCGCTGGGAGGCCACATAGGTCAGGGACATGTCGTGGCTTTCACTGTTGAAATATTGGCAGCCGGTATGCTCCACCACCCGGCGCTGGACCTGACGCAGGGGGTCCTGGGAAGGGCCGCCCACCATCAGGGTCCGATCTGCCAGGTCCTGCTCCGTAATTCGCGTTTTTTGGGCCAGTGGGTCATCCTGCCGGGTCACCAGATAAATCTTGCTGTCAAACAGAGGATGCAGCTGCACATCTGGCAGATGGCGCACATCCCCCTGGTAGGCAAAGCAGATATCGTACTCGCCTTTAAGAAATGCTTCGATGCCCCGATGCCAATCAAAGCCAGGGGTTACAGAAATCCCCGGATGCTCCTGTTCGAAACGCTCCAGGGCCTGGGGCAAAAAGTACAGCGCCGAACGGATGGGCATTACCAGCCGGAGATTCTCCTGGAATCGGGCCGCAAAGTTCTGTCCCTGCTCTACGGCAATCCGCAGTTCTGTCATCACATTCTGCAAGGTAGTGACAAACTGCTCCCCGGCTGGGGTCAGAGCTGCCCCTCGGCCGGAACGGTCAAACAGCCGGAAACGGATTTCTTGCTCTGCCAATTTAATCTGGTAGGTCAGGGTGGGCTGGGAAATATAAAGGTTTTCCGCCGCCCGGTTAAAGTTGCCGGTTCGGGCCAGCTCCAGAATATATTCCATCTGTTTGGTATTCACACACGTCCCTCCCTGTCAATTCATTGATTGTTATTGCTTTTATTGTACCTGGGGCATCGCTCCGGAACAAGTCAAAAAAGAAAAAGTCCTGCAAAAATGCAGGCACTATAAAAAGGAGAATCAGTTATGGACTACGTTAAGTTTGGCAATACCGGCATGGAGGTTTCCCGGATTTGTCTAGGTATGATGAGCTTCGGAAAGCCCGGTGCGGAAAATGGTTTGTTTCCCTGGGCGCTGGACTACGAAGCCGGCAAGCCCCTGTTCCACCGGGCCCTTGAACTGGGCATCAATTACTTTGATACCGCGAATGTGTACCAAATGGGCAGCAGCGAAGAAAATACCGGCCGCTACATTCGGGAATTTGGCCTGAACCGGGATGAAATCGTGGTGGCCACCAAGGTGAATTTTGCCATGCGGCCCGGCCGTCCCAATGGCGGCGGCCTGTCCCGGAAGAACATTCTGGCAGAAATCGACCACAGTCTGGAACGTCTGGGGCTGGATTACGTGGATGTGTACCAGATTCACCGGCTGGACCCCAATACCCCCATGGAGGAGACCCAGGAAGCCCTCCACGACGTGGTAAAAAGCGGCAAGGCCCGGTACCTTGGTGCTTCCACCATTTTTGCCTGGCAGCTGGAACGGCTGCAAAACCTGGCCGCCCAGCACGGCTGGACCCAGTTTGTATCCTTGCAGCCCCAGTACAATTTAATCTACCGGGAAGAAGAACGGGAAATCCTGCCCCTGTGCCAAGACCGGAAAATGGCCGTGGTGCCCTGGAGTCCCCTGGCCGGCGGCCGCTGTGCCCATCCCTGGGGCACCATAACCCCCAGGACCAAGGTGGATACGGTCTCCCCTCTGGTGTGGGATGCCACCAAGGAGCAGGATAAAAAAGTGGTGGATAACCTGGCTGCCGTCGCCCAAAAACACGGACGCTCCATGGCCCAGGAAGCCCTGGCCTGGCTTCTGTCCAAGCCCTCTATTACAGCTCCCATTGTGGGCTGCACCACGGTACAGCACGTGGAAGAAGCGGTAAGCGCCCTGTCCATCCACCTGGACGAAGAAGAAATCAAAGCTTTGGAGGCACCCTATGTGCCCCACGTGAAAACCGGACTGTACTAATTCCAAACTGCATATGAGAAAAAGGCACAGCGCTAAGCGCTGTGCCTTTTTGCAGTCAGGTTGTCCGCACTGCCGGCGGATTATTTCTTGTCCGTATCGGGACCGCCCTTTTTCAGCATGTTTTGAATTTCCTGCATGAAGCTGTTCACATCGGCAAACTGCCGGTAAACAGAGGCAAACCGTACGTAGGCAATCTGGTCAATCTTTTCCAGATACTTCATGACAGTTTCGCCAATCTGGGTGGACTTGATTTCGTTTTCTCCGCTGGCCCGCAGTTCCCCTTCGATTTGGGAAGCCAGGGACTGGATCTGCTCATAGGAGAAGGGTCTCTTTTCAAAGGCCCGCAATAATCCGGCCAGAAGTTTCTTGTTGTCGAACATTTCCCGGCGGCCGTCCTTTTTGATGACCAGCAGGGGAACTTGTTCATACTTTTCGTAAGTGGTGAAACGCCGTCCACATTTGGGACATTCTCTTCTGCGTCTGATGGATGCCCCATTATCAATAGAACGGGAATCGACTACCCGGCTGTCGCCGTAAGAACAGAATGGACATTTCATAACTTACACCCCCTTCTACTGCTTATTTGTTGCGAATCCAGGGTGGAATCTCCGAAGAAGGAGAAGTGAAGGAGCTTACCTTAGCAGAAGCCGCAGATTCAGCTTTTTGGGTGAAACGGCTTTGCTGGGTTTCCGGTTTTACAAAGCTTTGGGGTCTGGCAGAGGTGGAGCCTTTGCCTTCGTCAATACCGGTGGCAATCACGGTTACCCGGATTTCGTCTTCCATGCTTTCGTCAATGTTGGCACCGAAGATGATGATGGCATCTTGGTCTACCACGTCGGTAATAATCTTGCTGGCTTCGTTCACGTCCATCAGGGACAGGTTAGGGCCGCCGGTGATGTTCAGCAGTACGCCCTTGGCGCCTTCGATAGTGCTGTCCAGCAGCGGGCTCTTTACAGCAGCTTCTGCAGCGGCAGCAGCGCCTTCGTCACCCTTGGAAGAACCAATACCCATCATAGCACTGCCAGCGTTGCTCATAACGGCTTTTACGTCGTTGAAGTCAACGTTGATCAGGCCAGGAACGGAAATCAAATCACTGATGCCCTGTACGCCCTGACGCAGTACGTCATCGGCCAGTTTGAAGGCATCTTTCATGGAAGTTCTCTTGTCTACAACCTGCAGCAAACGGTCGTTGGGGATGGTGATCAGCGCATCTACTTTTGCTTTCAGGTTGGCAATCCCTTGTTCAGCTACATTGTAACGACGACGGCCTTCGAAGGAGAAGGGTTTCGTTACAACGCCCACGGTCAGGGCACCAGCATTTTTGGCCATTTCAGCCACTACATGAGCAGCACCGGTACCGGTACCGCCGCCCATGCCAGCGGTAATGAAGACCATGTCTGCACCTTTTACAACTTCTGCCAGTACATCCTTGGATTCCTCGGCAGATTTTTCACCTACTTCAGGATTGGCACCGGCTCCCAGGCCTCTCGTTTCGTCTTCACCAATTTGAATCTTGGTGGGCGCACTGGATTTTTGCAGAGCCTGAGCGTCGCAGTTGACAGCAACAAATTCCACCCCCTGCAACCCGGCTTCGATCATACGATCAACGGCGTTATTGCCGCCCCCGCCTACACCGATAACCTTTATTTTTTCCAGGGGCTGATCCAGCTTATCCTTATCTGCCTCAAACATCATACCATGGTCCTCCTAATCTATTTTCTTTCTAAGATTGAGTAGTTCTAAAATAACACTATACTGTATAGTATATCATCTGACAGGTAATATTTCACGCACTTTTCATGCAAAACGCCAACTTTTTCCGTTACTTTTTCATGAAGAGCCGGCGAATGATCGCAATATTGTTGAAAATCCTCAGGCCAAAGGCAATAAGCGCCACATAATACAGGTCTATGCCCAATCTCATGCCAAAGTAGCAGAGAAAAACCGCAAAAAGTCCGTTGGCGAAAAAGCCGCTGATGAAGATGCTGTTGTTGTAATGGCCTTCCTTGGCGGAACGAAAACCGCCGAAGGCTGCGTCCAGGCAGGCCATAAAGGCCACCGCCACCAGTTTGGCGTAGGCTTGGGGAAAGACCGGCAGGTACACGCCGATGGCGATGCCCAGAGCCAGGCCAGCCACTGCATAAATCATGACTTGCCTCCTTCCACCGCTTTGGCATATTCAAAATGCCGGGTGCCCTTAAAGGCCGGAATGATGATTTCCTTCTTCTGGGCTACGTCCACCTGGATGCCCCAGAATTTCAGGGTTTCCACCACGCCGCCCCGCATCCGGAGCGCTCCTTCCAGGGTCTTGGGGTCCCCAATGGCTCGGATGACGTAGGGCGGGGTAAAGCGGGTGTTGTTCACCGATACCGTAGGACCGGCACAGCGCACCTCGGAAACGTCCAGGAGCCGCTCGTCGTTGATGGACAGTGCTTCTGCCCCAGCGGCCCTGAGCTCGTTCAAGAGCCGCAGCAGGTCGTCGTCATGGATAATGTACAGGTTGGGGTTTTCCCCGTTTTTGGGGGTCACCTTACTGTCGTCCAGGGTTACCAGGACCCCGGGGCCCTGCACCTGGGTTTCCCCAGCCTTGAGCTTCAGGCTTTGCAGGACTTTCGCGTCGGTTCCCGAGCCCTGGGCTTCCAGTTTTTCCAGCCGTTCCGTCAGCACCTTGTTTTCTTTTTCCGTATTTTGCAGCTTTTCGGCCAAATCCTCAGCCCGCTGCTGGTTCAGGGTGTTGTGCCTGGCATTTTCTGCACTGCGGAATTGGGTGGAAATCATGGTGCCCAGAATCAGGCAGACCAAAAATAAGAAGAACTTTTCCCGTTTTCCATTTAGTAACATAAGTCCCCCATTCTTTATTGCAGTTTCACGTAGGGTTTGTCGTAGGTCAGATCAATATATTTTGCTTTGATTTTTTTGGACTCCAGTTCCTGGCAGATGGCAATGAACGTATCCATTTTTTCTTCCCCGTTCTGGTAGGTTCCGATAATAATGGGAACACCGCCTTCTAGGAAAATCTTGATGCTTTTCTGGTCGTCCATGGCAATTTCCGTAATCCGTTTCTTCAGGTCGGGCTTCAGCTTGCTGAGAAAATCCAGAAGCCCCAGCACGTCCTGGTTCTTGATTACGTCGCCCTTTTGCACCTGGCCCACATAGCACCCGGATACATAGGGCGCACTGTCGTCAGGAATGCCGGGCTGCAAATCGATGACGTGGCCGGTACGGTCTAGCTTGGCGTATTCTCCTCCTTCGCAGGCTACGTACAGGGCCGGCTGCCGCTCCTTGATTACTACCCGGAGCACGTTGGGCCAGCCGTAGGACACGGAGGAGGATTCCACCCGGTAATCGTTTTGCAGCGCTTTGGCCAGGCTTTTTTTGTCCACGTTAAAGATGTTCAGGGGCGTGGGCACATTCCCCCACTGGTTGATTTCTTCCCGGGTCACCCGGCTGTTGCCCTGGACGTCCAGCCGTCCAAAGGCCAGCCAGGGCTGGTGCAGCAGCACGTAGGAGGCCACTAGCAGCAGAATGGAGCCCAGCATGAGAAAGAGCTTCACCTTGTTCAGCCGGCGTCTTTTCCGGATTCTCTGCCGGGTGGTCAAATGCTCCAGGTTTTCCTCCGGAGGAGTACTGCGCTTATTGCGGCGCCGTTCATGGTAGGTGGTCCGGCTACGAGGCGCGTTTGCCTCCTCCGCCTTCTTTTCCCGCTCCCGCTGCTCTACTTCCTGCCAGCGTTCCCGGGCTTCCCGTGCCTCCCGGGCTTCCCGCAGCTGCCGCTGGAAAGCCCGTTCTTCCTGGACGGGAGCCTGCTCTCGTTGTTTCTCCCGGGCTTCCTCCTGACCGCTTTTTCTGGTGTGAAGCCGGGGGCGAAAAACCTTTGGCTTGTTCATTTTAATGAGCCGTCAGCAGAATTTTTTCACACAGGTCGGGGAAGGAAATCCCCATGGCAGCCGCAGCCTTGGGAATCAGGCTGGTAGCGGTCATCCCCGGAATGGAGTTGACTTCCAGGGCAATGCAGCTGCCATCGTCAGCCAGCATCAGGTCCACCCGGGCAACCCCGTGGCAACCCAGGGCGTTATAGGCAGCCACTGCCACCTGCTGGAGCTTCTGCGTGGTTTCTTCGGAAAAAGGTGCCGGGCAGGTATAGGTGGTTGCGCCCTTGGTGTACTTGGAATGGAAATCGTAGGAGCCGGAGTGGGGCTCAATGAGCACCAGGGGCATGGGAATGGCCTTGCCATCCTCGCCCATCATGACGCCGGCAGCCACTTCCTTGCCTTTAAAGAAGGCTTCGGCCAGTACCCGGTCACCGTAGGAGAAGGCTTCTTCCAGGGCGCTGTCCAGTTCAGCCTCGCTTTTAACGATAACTACACCAATGCTGGAGCCCTGGGCCACCGGCTTTACCACTACCGGCAGGCCCAGTTCCTTGAGAATCTGTTCCTTGGGGCTGACGGCATCGTGCTTGTTCAGGTACAGGCAGCGGGCCGTGGGCACATGGTTGTTTTCAAACAGGTGCTTGGTATAAGCCTTGTCCATGGCCAGGGCGCTGGCCAGCACCCCGGAACCGGTATAGGGAATGCCCAGCATTTCCAGGACGCCCTGGAGCCGGCCGTCTTCCCCGTACAGTCCATGAACGGCGTTAAAGACCACCTTGGCGCCGCTTTCCTTCAGCTGCTCTACAAAATGAGCCGGATCCAGGTCGATGGCTACGGCGTTGTAGCCCTTTTCCTGCAAAGCGGCCAAAATGGCGTTGCCAGTCAAAAAGGAAATTTCTCTTTCTTTGGACGGACCGCCCATAACCACTGCGACTTTGTCTTCTTTACGCATTTGCTTCACTCCGTTCTAATGCTTGCACTAACTGCTCCCCCAGCCGGTAGATGTCCCCGGCGCCCATGGTAATCACCAGGTCGCCTGGCCGAACTTCCCGTTCCAGGGTTTCTTCGATTTTATCCTGCCCAGAAATATAACGGACCTTTTGTCCGGTGGTTTC
This sequence comes from Acidaminococcus hominis, assembly GCF_900291475.1. Classification (GTDB taxonomy): domain Bacteria; phylum Bacillota; class Negativicutes; order Acidaminococcales; family Acidaminococcaceae; genus Acidaminococcus; species Acidaminococcus hominis. Next base: position 889,823 of record NZ_OLMM01000005.1, on the reverse strand, counting down.
GGCAATCTTGTGGGCCAGCATTTCCCCGCTGACGCCGGGAATGGGGTCTTCGCTGGCAGCGTAGATGTCGGTGATGATCAGCTCATCACAGTCCTTGAAGGCCACCGCAAACTGGTCCAGGAGAAGCTGGGTCCGGGTATAGCGGTGGGGCTGGAACACGCAGACCAGTCGTTCCGGCTGGGTCTGCCGGGCAGCCTTTAAGGTCACGGCAATTTCCGTGGGATGGTGGGCGTAGTCGTCCACTACCCAAACGCCGCCAACCTTGCCCTTGGTTTCAAAACGGCGCTTGGCACCGCTGAAATGGGCCAGGGAGGCCAGAATGCTTTCCAGGGGGATACCCAGTTCCCGGGCGGCGGCAATGGCCCCCAGGGAGTTTAATACGTTATGACGGCCGGGGACAATGAGCTGCCCCTTGCCGATGACTTCGTTCTTATACAGGATATCATAGGTGGTGCCGTTTTTGCCGTATTCGATATTTTCTGCCCGGTAATCGGCGTCCTTGCTGTCGATGCCGTAGGAGATTACGGTCTTGCCGGTCTTTTCTCCCAGGGCCCGGACCTTGGCGTTATCGTAGCACAAGATGGCCTTGCCGTCTTCCTTAATCTGCTCCACAAATTTGGCAAAGGCTGCCTGGATGTTTTCTTCGCTGCCGTAATGGTCCAGGTGGTCATTTTCGATATTGGTAATCACCGCCAGGTAGGGATGGAATTTCAGGAAGGAGCCGTCGCTTTCGTCGGCTTCTGCCACCACATAATCGCTTTTGCCGTTGACGGCATTGCTGCCCAGGTTGTTAACGATGCCCCCTACCACGATGGTGGGATCCAGGCCCCCTTCACAGGTAATGCAGGAGAGCATGGAGCTGGTGGTGGTCTTGCCATGGGCGCCGGCTACGGCCACGCCCTTGTGTTTGTTCATGAGATAGGCCAGCACATCACTTCTGTGGATTACCGGTACCTGTCTTTTTTTGGCTTCCACCAGTTCAGGGTTGTCCGGATGGATGGCGGTAGAAACCACCACCACTTCCGCCCGTTCAATCTGGCAGGCAGAATGGCCGATGAAAACCAGGGCCCCTTCTTTGGCCAGGTTGGTGGCCATGTAGCCCGGTTTGGCATCTGAGCCGGAAACCTGGTAGCCCCGTTTGATCATAACATACGACAGGGCACTCATACCGGCGCCGCCGATACCGATAAAATGTATATTTTTGATTTTATCCAAATCCAGCACTATGCGTTCCTCCTATCACGTTCTGCCAAAGCCAGCGCCTCCTGGGCAATGGTTTCAGCTGCCTGAGGCATACCTGCTTTGCAGGCGCTGCGATGCATCATGGCTAAGACTTCTTCATCTTTCAGCAGACTTTCTACTTCCCGCAGCAAAATTTCTCCGCTAAGGTCCTTGTCCAGGACCACCTTGGCTGCCCCCAGGGCTGCCAGGGCACGGGCGTTAAATTTCTGATGGTTGGCCGTGGCGTAGGGATAGGGAATCAAGATGGACGGGATTCCCTTGACCATCAGTTCCGCCAGGCCAATGGCCCCGGCCCGGGAAACGGCTACGTCCGCAGCCGCCAGGGCCAGGGGCATATCGTGCAGGTAGGGCACAATGTGCAGGTTGTCCGCCTTGAGCAGGTTTTCTCCCAGGGCTTCAATATGGCTCTGGTACCCCTGCTGGCCGGTGGCATGGAGAATCTGGATATGCCGGTCGCCGGCTAGGGCCTTTTCCACCGCAATCATGCTTTGGTTGATGGAACGGGCGCCCCGGCTGCCGCCAAACACCAGCAGGGTTTTCCGGCTGGGGTCCAGCTGAAATTTGGCAATTCCCGCAGACCGTTCGGCCACAAGGATTTCCTTGCGCACCGGGTTGCCGGTAAAGATTTTCTTGGCGTGGGACGCAAAGTACCGGGCCCCTTCCTTGTAACCCAAAAAGACTTCATCCACAAACCGGGAGAGAATCTTGTTGGTTACCCCGGGCATGGCATTCTGCTCCTGAATGGCCGTGGGTACCCGCTTCAGGGCGGCCCAAAACAAAATGGGGCCGCACACGTAGCCGCCGGTACCGATGACCAGGTCGGGGTTAATCCGGTTCAGCAGCTGGTAGGCCTCGCTGAGACCCACCACCAACTTTCCGGCGCTTTTCAGGGTACCTAGCCCCAAATGGCGCTCAAACCCGGCCACTTCAATAAATTCCAGGGGATAGCCGTACCGGGGAATGATATCTTTTTCCAGGCCCTTCCGGGTTCCCACGAAGGTGATTTCCGCAGAGGGCTCCAAATCTCGTATGGCATCAGCAATGGTCAGCGCCGGGTAGATATGACCGCCCGTGCCGCCGCCTGAAAGGATTACTTTCACAATCTAGCCTCCTACGCGTTTTCCTGCTGTTTTTCCAGTTTCCGGACCAGTTCCTTGAAATATCTCCCCCGCTGCGGATAGTTGTCAAACATATCATAGGACGAGCAGGCAGGAGAAAGGAGGACCACTTCCGGCGGCTGGGCCAGGCTGGCTGCTTTATTCACGGCATCGTCAAAACTGCCGTCAATCATATAGATGTTCTTTACGCCGTTTTTCACCGCGGCTTCGTAGAAACGCTGCCGGGCTTCGCCCAAAAGAATCAGGGCATCGGTCTGGCGGGCTGCCACCTGCATAAATTCGGTCAGGTCCGTCAGCTTATCATGGCCGCCGGCCAAAAGGATTACGTGGCCGTCCTTAAAGGCTTCCATGGCCTTCACGGCGGAGTCCGTATTGGTGGCCTTGGAATCGTTGTAGTAGGGTACGCCCTTGATGGTGGTTACGTATTCCAGCCGGTGTTCCACGCCTTGGAAGTTCTTCAGGACCTTGGCCATGTTTTCCGGGGCAACGCCGGCAAAGTAGGCGCAGCACAGGGCTCCCAGCACGTTTTGTTCGTTGTGGGAACCGAAAATCTTCATGTCGGAAACCTGGAGAATCCGCTGCTTCTTGCCGTCCAGGTTCAGGACGAACCAGCCGTCTTCAATATAGGCGCCTTCATCCAGCTGTTTTTGGGTGCTGAAGAACACCACCCGGCCCTTGGCACGGGGAGCCAGAGCCACGCAGTTGGCATCGTCAGCGTTCAAAATCAGTACGTCCTCCGGCTGTTGGTGAGCAAAAATATTGGCCTTGGCGTTAATGTAGTTTTCCATGTTGCCATGGCGTTCAAAATGGTCCGGCGTAATGTTCACAATCAGGGCAATGTTCACCCGCATGGTGGTGACGCCTTCCAGCTGGAAGCTGGACAGTTCGGCAGCCACGTAGGAATCTGCGTCCAGATTGATGACCTCTTTGGACAGAGAGCGGCCAATGTTGCCGGCCACCGCCGTCTTTACCGGCAGGGTATCCAGCATTTCCCCCACCAGCGTGGTGGTTGTGGTCTTGCCGTTGGTACCGGTAATGCCAATCCATTTGCCTTTGTACAGCCGGCTGGCTTCTTCTGCTTCCCCGATGATTTCTACGCCCAGTTCCCTGGCTTTTTTCACCGTATCGGTGGTAAAGGGAATCCCCGGGGAGATGATCATCAGCTTACTTCTTTTCAGTTCATCGGTGGGATCCACTTCGGTCATAAACAGGCCGCCCACTGCCCCAAAGGCAGTGCACCATTCCGGTTCCAGATCCACGTCCGTATCATTATATAAAACGACCTCCTCGCCCTGGTCTGCCAGGACTTCGGCCACACCTTGCCCGCTAATACCTGCTCCGTATACAAAAATTGCCCGATTGTCTGCCATTTTACATTACCCCCTCATTTATCGACAGATAAATAATAGTACTCCCAAAAGGGAGAAAACGCAACTGATCAGGAAAAATCTCTTGACCACCTGCACTTCAGGCCAGCCGCCCAGCTCAAAATGGTGATGCAGGGGGCTCATCCGGAAGATTCTCTTGCCATGGGTCAGCTTGAAATACGTGACCTGCATAATCACTGACAGGGCTTCCAGCACGTAAATGCCGCCAATCAGGACCAGGAGCAGTTCCGTATGGGTTGCAATGGCACAGGCCGCTACAGCGCCGCCCAGGGCCAAGGAACCGGTATCACCCATGAACACCCGGGCAGGATGGTGGTTGTACACCAAAAAACCCAGGCAGCAGCCGCAAACGCCCAGCGCAAACAGCATTTCCGCCGGCAGGTGGCTGAGATACCCAATGTAAGCAAAGGCCAGCATGACCGGCACCGTAACACTGGCTGCCAGGCCATCCAGACCATCGGTCAAATTCACTGCGTTGGTGGTTCCCACCAGCAGCAGGAGCAGGAAAACATAGTAACCGGCACCCAGGGAAACCGTGGTGTTGACCAGGGGAATCCACACGCTGGTGCTGTAGACGCTGACGGCTCCCGGATACAGCAGATACACGGCGGCTACCAGAATCTGGAGCAGCATTTTCTGCTTGGAGGTCAGGCCCAAATTCCGATGGAAGAAAATCTTCAGACCATCGTCAATAAAACCAATGACCGCATAGCCCAAGAACAGCCACAGGGCCAAAAAGACCCGGCCGCTCAGGGGAATCCACACCAGGGTGGAAACCAAAAGGGCTGCAATCATCATGAGACCGCCCATGGTGGGGGTCCCGCTTTTCTTCAAATGTTCCTTGGGGCCGCATTCCCGGATGCTTTGGCCAAAATGCCATTTGTGCAGCAGCGGCAGCAGCAGCCGGCCAAAAAGTACGGTAAGGACAAAGGAGGTTACCAGCATGCCAAGAGCACTCATGCGTCAGCGCCTTCTTTCCCAAAGACCAGGGGAATCACCTGGTCCACTGCCATGGAATGGGAGCCCTTGCACAGGACCACATCCCCCGGCTGAAGAATTTTTTGGAGCAGCCGGGCGGCTTCTTCCTTGTTTGCCGCATAGGTAACGATGACGCCCCGTTTGGCGGCAGCCTCACCTATATATTTAGCTTCGGTGCCGTAGACAATCAACTCTTTCACGCCGCAGTCCGCAGCCCATTCCCCTACCTGGGTATGGCCGCTTTGGGAGTGGGCTCCCAGTTCCAGCATATCGGCCAGAACGGCAACCGCCCGGCCCCGGCCCTGGTTTTTGACCAGGTCTCGTAGGGTTTCCAGGCCCGCCTTCATAGAGGCAGGGCTGGCGTTATAGGCGTCGTTGATAACCGTAATGTCCCCAAAGTGCAGGACTTCCTGGCGCATCCCCGTCATGGCAGGGTGCTCCAGAGCCCCAGCAATGGCTCCATCGGCCACCCCGTAGACTTCAGCCACGGCAATGGCCGCCAGGGCATTCATTACGTTGTGCCGGCCGGCCAGGGGCAGGTGCACCGCCTGGGTCTGGCCGGTAACCCGGCTGCGGTAGGTAAAGTCCGTGCCCAGGCCGGTAGGCGTAAGGGAGAGGGCTTTCACGTCGCAGTCTGCGTCGATGCCGTAGGTGGTTACCTTAGCGCCGGTGGGCATCACGGACACCCGGGGGTCATCTCCGTTCAGGAAGGCGTGATTGGCTGGGGTAAAGTCTTCCAGGATTTCACTTTTGGCCTTGGCAATATTTTCCAGGCTGCCCAGCAGCTCCAAATGGGTGTCCCCCACATTGGTAATCACTGCTGCGTCGGGCAGGGCCAGTTTTTTCATGGCCCGAATCTGGCCCAGGCCCCGCATTCCCATTTCCACTACGGCAAATTCCGTGTCGTCCTGGATGGTGAACAGGGTCTTGGGCAGGCCGATTTCGTTGTTGAAGTTGGCCTGGGTCTTGATGACCCGGTACTTGGCGGACAGGCAGGCGCTAATCAGGTCCTTGGTGGAGGTTTTTCCGTTGGAACCCGTAATGGCAATCACCGTTACCTTTGGCTTGCTGAGCCGGTAGGCAGAGGCCAGCTTCTGGTAGGCGTCCAGGGTGTCTTTGACCACCAGGCATTTGCCCGGGTCCACCCCTTCCGGCACATGGTCCACCACGGCGGCAGCTGCACCGGCGGCAAGGGCCTTGCTGACAAAGGCGTGGCCGTCAAACTTTTCTCCCCGGAGGGCGACAAAAAGAGTTCCCGGCGCAAGCTGTCGGGAATCGGTGGTTACATCGGTAAATACGGTGTCCGCCGGCAGACTGGTTTCCACCGGCAGGGCGCGGGTCACTAAAGCTATATCAATCATGGAGTTTCCCCTTTTGTACAAAGTCTCTTACTACTTCCCCATCATCGAAATGGATGGTGCGGTCCTTCAAAATCTGGTAATTCTCATGGCCTTTGCCGGCAATGAGCACCACGTCGCCTTTTTGGGCGTGGCCTACGGCAAATTCAATGGCGTCCTTCCGGTCGGTAATCTTGTGGATTTCCTTGCCGGGGGCAGCGCCCTGCATACCGGCTTCAATATCCCGGATAATAGCTTCCGGATCCTCGCTCCGGGGATTGTCGGTGGTAACCACAATCTGGTCGGCCAAATCCAAGGCCAATTTGCCCATAATAGGGCGCTTTTTGGCATCCCGGTCCCCACCGCAGCCAAAGACCACCCACAGCTTGCCCTGGGTAATCTGGCGGGCGGTATGGAGCACGTTTTCCAGGCCGTCCGGGGTATGGGCATAGTCCACCACCACGGTAGCGTCCTGGCCGGCGTCAATGAGCTGGAAGCGGCCAGGCACCCCGCCGAACTGGTCCAGGCCCTGAATGACTTCTTCCCGGCTGAGACCTTCGGCCAGGGCGGCGCAAACCGCCGCCATTACATTATATACGTTAAATTCCCCGGTAATATGGAGCTGCAGGTCCATTTCCCCAGCAGGGGTCTGGAGGTTCAGTTCCATATGACGGGCACCTACGTGGAAGGACAGGGGATATACAGCGTTCTCCGGGCCCTTGCCGTAGGTCAGGATTTTGGTTTTCACCCGGTTCATAATCAGCGGGGAGCTGGGGTCATCGCTATTGAAGATGGCCGTTTTGCCAGGTTTCTTCCCCAGGTGCAGCCGGGTAAACAAGAGGGCCTTGGCCTCCCGGTAGTTTTCCATGGTCTTATGGAAATCCAGGTGGTCCTGGGTAATATTGGTGAGCACCGCCGTATCGTATTCGATGCCGGCCACCCGATTAAGGGCCAGAGCGTGGGAAGACACTTCCATCACCACGTAGTCGCAGCCGGCCTGCTCCATGCGGTACAGGGTCCGCTGCAAATCCACCACATCGGGGGTGGTATTATGGCTGACTTCACTTTCCTCGCCGATCATAATGGAGATGGTGCCAATCAGGCCCACCTTATGACCGCAGCGGGTCAGCAGATTGCGCAGAATCGTCGTGGTGGTGGTCTTGCCGTTGGTGCCGGTTACCCCGATGACCCGCATTTTCTCTGCGGGATAATCGTAGAACCAGGGGGCCAGGGCCGTCATGGCGGCCGTGGTATCCTTTACCCGGATCAGCACCACGCCGGGCACAGTGGGCACGTCCTCCTCCACCAAAATGGCAGCAGCCCCTTGGGCCGCAGCCTTGCCAATGTAGGCGTGGCCATTGGTATGCACGCCTTTTAAACAGATGAACAGGCCGCCAGGACCTGCCGTACGGGAATCAATGGTCAAATCCGTGATTACCTGATTTTCTACTGTTCCTGTCACCACTGCCTGGGGCAGCTGCTGCAGCACGGCTGCCAGCTTTTTTTCCATGTTCAATTCCTCCAATTATAAGAAAAGCAGCCTTTCCGGCTGCTTCTGTGTAATGTACCGCGGCAAGGGGGAGTCCGGTACTCCGCCTGCCGTGTTATTTTTTCCCGGGCGCGTTATCAGTTCCATCCACCCGCACGTAAATATTGCTTCGGGCTGTGCTCATCCCCAGCTCTTTGCTGGCGATGCTGGTAATCCGTTCCGGACTTTTCAGCCGCTCCACATCAATTTTCAGGGTTTCGTTCTCGTCCAGGCATTCCGCCTCAACTTTTTTCAGCTGGACCAGCTCATTGCTTTTCACAATGTACTGCTGGCTCAGCACCACGTTCCCGAAGTAACATAATACACCCAACAAGAACAAAAACACAACCTGGCGACGCAAAATCTTCGTCTCCCTTTGTTTATTTTTTTCCGAAGGTTCTTCTTCGGTAGTTTCCGGCTCTTCCTGTACAGCGGAAGATCCGTAATTATAGCTGATATCTTTAGACCATAGTTCATGGCGCGAATTCTTCCGAGTATACATCGCTTCTCTCCTCAAGTCAAATCTTAATGGCGCCTCTTAGCCGGGCGCTTCTGGCCCGGGGGTTATCGGCCAGTTCTGCTTCCGAGGGGGTAAAGTCTTTCAGTTTCTTGAGTTCCGGCTTATGGCCGCAGACGCACACCGGCAGTTCCGGCGGGCAGATGCAGCCCTTGGCCATGCGCTTGAAAGCCTGCTTGATGATCCGGTCTTCCAGGGAATGGAAGGTAATAACCCCAATCCGTCCCCCGCTTTTCAGATGGGCCACGGCTGTTTCCATGGTTTTGTCCAGGATTTTCAGTTCATCGTTGACCTCAATCCGAATGGCCTGGAAGGTCCGTTTGGCAGGGTGGGGTCCATCCTGCCGGGCGCCCTTGGGAATGGCTGCCTTGATCACATGCACCAGGTCAAAGGTGGTCGCAAGCGGCTTTTCTTTCCGGGCAGCCACAATAAACTGGGCAATCCGGCGGCTCCAGCGTTCTTCCCCGTACTTGTAGATCAGCTCTGCCAGGGCTTCTTCTGAATAGGTATTGACCACCTTGGCAGCGGTCAGGGACCGTTCCTGGTCCATGCGCATATCCAAGGGCCCGTCATGCATATAGGAAAAGCCCCGCTCCGGCGTATCCAGCTGATAGGAGGATACCCCCAGGTCAAAAAAAATACCGTCCACGGCGGCAAGTCCCAGTTGGTCCAGAATGTCTCCCAGATTCCGAAAATTGTTGTGCACAATCCGGACCTGGCAGGGTGCTCCCTTGAGCTTTTCGGTGGCGGCGGCAATGGCGTCCTCGTCCTGGTCGATGCCAATCAGCAGCCCTTCCGGAGCCAGCTTTTGGGCAATCCGGCTGGAATGGCCAGCCCCGCCCAGGGTGCAGTCCACATAAATCCCCTGGGGGTCGGTAACCAGCCAGGAGACACTTTCTTCTAACAACACACTTTTATGTACAAATTCCATATTCAGTCCCCGTTTACAATGATTCAAAATCCAGTTCTTCTACCAATTGCGCTACATCATCTTCTACAGCACTGGTGTAAGCGGCGTACCGCTCAGCATCCCATATTTCGGCCTTGCTCCCCACCCCTACAATCAGGACCCGGTCCTGGATTTTGGCATAGGTACGCAGGTTGGACGGCAGGAGGATTCTCCCCTGCTTGTCCGGCTCCACTTCTGCGGCGCCGCCGAAAATAAAACGGGAAACGTCTCTTTCCTTATGTTTGGGCATCATTTTTTGGGAAAAGCTAACTTGCAGTTTTTCCCAGGCTGCCATGGGATACACATCCAAACACCCATCCACGCCTTTGGTAACTACAAACGGTGTGCCCAAGGTTTCACGAAGCTTTGCAGGCATGAACAGACGGCCTTTGGCATCAATGGTATGTTCGAACTCTCCCATCAGCATATCTGTTCACCCCCTTCGCTCCACTTTTCACCATTTTTCACCATTATAAAACCTTTTCGGCAAAAAATCAACGAATTCACGCCGAATCGTGACAATTTAACTGAAGTTTCGGTGTTCTCGCCATTTATGGCCGAAAATATGCATAAAATTATTTTTACTCACTTATTTTCTTTGTTTTAAACGTTCTATAAACAATAGCTAGTACATTACAAGGGTATTTGGGCTGTACCGTTTTCGAACTGTTATCAGTTTCAGTACAGCTCTATTCCCCCCAAAACGCAAAAAAATCCCTTTACCGAAAGAACTTCTCTCGGTAAAGGGATTTACGCAGCCAGTCTAGCCAGCTCTTAGTTTTCTCCGCCTTCCACAGCGGCAATGCAGTCGTTGATGTCTGCAATCAGGGCTTCTACATCAATGCCATGGGCGGAGGCGCCTTGGCCGATGGTTTCGAAGTTGGCAGCCATGCAGCCGATGCAGCCCAAACCATATTGCATGAAAATGTCAATAATTTCGGGGTGCAACTGCACCGTTTCTATAATGCTGGAATCTGCAGTAACTTTTTCCATGGGAATCCTCCTCAAGAATCTATTTATCTAACCCTATTATACCATAATTTGTCAATAAGGCCGCCCGTGGGAAGCGTTCCCAGGAAGGGGCCGGCTTATTTGCCGGTACGGCCCCGTTGGGTCAACGGTACGCCGGCCTTGCACAGGGGGCAGTCCTCAGGTTTGAAAGCTTCCACTTCCAATTGCAGCAGGGGTTCCGTGCGCACGCCAAAGTCCACCTTGCCGCCGCTCCGGTCTACCAACAGGCCCACGCCTACCGGCACGCCGCCTTCGCCCTTGACCACGTCCAGTACTTCCTTGACGCTGCCGCCGGTGGTTACGATATCTTCCACAATCAGCACCCGGGTGCCCGGTTCAATGTGGAAGCCCCGTTTGAAGGTCATTTTCCCGTTGACCCGTTCCGTAAAGAAGAACTGGGTGCCCAGGTTCTTGGCCACTTCATAGGCCAGGAGAATACCGCCGGTCATGGGGCCTACCACCAGTTCCACATTATCGTTGATAAAGCGGCTGGCCAGTTCCTTGCACAGGGCTTCGGTATACCGGGGCTGCCGCAGTACGTTAAATTTTTCCACGTACATGGGGCTGTGCAGGCCGCTGGTCAAAAGGAAATGGCCGTGCATGACAGCCTGGGTTTCTTCGAGCATACGCAGTACATTCTTATCGTTCATATTGCCGCCTCTTTCATTTCTTCCAAGATTTTTGCTGCCGCTGCCTTTTTATCCGCAGCCTGGGTAATGGGCCGGCCCACCACCAAATGGGTGGAACCGTTTTCCAGGGCTGCCTTAGGAGTGGCAATCCGGCTTTGGTCGTTCTTTGCGGACCAGGCCGGCCGAACGCCCGGGGTTACAATGAGAAAATCCTTGCCGCAGGCCTTGCGGATTTCCCCAGCTTCCCGGGGAGAAGCCACTACCCCATCCAGGCCGCTTTCCTTGGCCAGCTGGGCCAGGCTCAGCACCTGCTGGGCAATGGGCTGGGCATAATGGAGCTGCTCCCACTGGGCGTCATCCATGCTGGTAAGCACGGTAACGGCAATGAGTTTGGGAGCGGGTCTATGCAGGGCCGCCGCAGCAATCCGCACCGCCTTGGCACCCTCTGCCATCATTTTGGCGCCGCCCACTGCGTGGACGTTCAAGATGTCCACTCCCAGCCGGGTAAGTACCGCCAAGGAATGGGCCACCGTATTGGGAATATCCTGGAGCTTCAGGTCCAGGAACACCTTTTTGTTCTTTTCTTTGAGATAGGTAATGATTTCCGGGCCGGCTGCATAAAACAGCTCCATACCCACTTTATAAAAGCTCAGGGAATCCCCCAGTTCCTCCACAAAGGCCTTGGCCTCAGCAAAGGACGGGAAATCCAAAGCTGTAATCAAGCGATCTTTAGGGTCCATTAGGCTTCTCCTCTGCCGGGCAGGGCACGTCCCCTCAGTTCTTCCAGGGAAGAAAGCTGCTGGGCTTCCAAATAGCCCTGAATCCCCTCACTGATGTGCTGGGCCAGGCCCGGATCCGTAAAGTTGGACGTACCAACAGCTACCGCAGTGGCGCCGGCCAGGATAAATTCTATTGCATCCTGCCAGCAGGTAATGCCGCCCATGCCGATAAGAGGCACCTTAACAGCCTGGGCCACCTGGTACACCATCCGCACGGCCACCGGCCGCACCGCCGGGCCCGAGAGCCCGCCCATAATATTGCCCAAAACGGGTTTTTGGGTGGTAATGTCGATTTTCATTCCCACCAAAGTATTAATGAGAGAAATGGCATCGGTACCGGCAGCTTCCACCGCCCGGGCAATTTCCGTAACATCTGTTACATTGGGGGACAGTTTGGTGATTACCACCTTGCTGGTCCGGGCCTTGGCGGCTTTCACCACCTGGGCCGCAGCCCCGCAGTCCGTACCAAAGGCCAGACCGCCTTGGGCCACGTTGGGGCAGGACACGTTCAGTTCGATGGCATCTACCCCTTCCACGTCCAGCATGGCCGCCAGCTCCCCGTATTCTTCTGGGGTATTGCCGTCAATGTTGACGATGATGGGGCTTTTCGTCACCTGCCGCAGGTGGGGCAGGGTTTCCTTCAGGAACACTTCCACGCCGGGGTTTTCCAGGCCTACGCAGTTCAGGATACCCGAAGGGGTTTCCACAATACGCTGGCCCTTGTTCCCCGCCCGGGGTTCCAGGGTGGTGCCTTTTACGGTAATGGCCCCCACCTGGTCAAGGTCCAGGAAATCCGTAAATTCCAGGCCAAAGCCAAAGGTGCCGGAAGCCGTGGTCACCGGGGTTTTCATAGTCATGCCGGCGATTTTCACCGTCATTCTGGGATCCTCACAGGGTTTTACCATTCTGTCACCTCCCCGCTCCAAAATACCGGGCCGTCCTTGCAGACCTTTACCCGTTTGCCGATGCCGCTGCAGGTGCAGGACAGGCAGGCGCCCAAGCCGCAGCCCATGTATTTTTCCAGGGAAATCTGGCAGGGTACGCCGGCCTTGTCCACTTCGGCCACCACTGCCCGCATCATTTTGGAGGGGCCGCAGACGTACACACAGTCATACAGACCCTTGGCCAGCAGCTGGGGCAGCACAGCGTTTACCGTACCCATGACGCCGCAGGAGCCGTCATCGGTGGTTTCGTACTGGAGGCCCGTCTTGTCCTTGAACAGGTCCACCCAGAACAGTTCCGCCTTGGTCCGGCCGCCAATGAGCACGTCGGGCTTGGCGCCCTTGTACTCGGCTGCCAGAAAATGCAGGGGAGCAAGACCCATGCCGCCGCCGACTAATAGCGGCCGCTTGGCCTCCATAGCAAAGCCGTGGCCCAGGGGCCCCAAAAGATCCACGGGGCTGCCCACGGCCAGTTTGTCCATCAGTTCCGTGGTCTCCCCTACAATCCGGTACATCAATTGCAGGGTTCCCCGGTCCCGGTCCACCCCGGCCACCCCAAAGGGGCGGCGCAGCAGGGGAACGGAAAGGTGGTTCAGTTTGAGGGTTACAAATTGTCCCGGCTGTGCCGTTTTGGCAATTTCCGGTGCCTTGATTTCCATCAGGCGTATATCCTGGGACAGCTGTTTCTTGAACAGCAGGGTCCCTTCAACCTTATATGCAGTCATACCTTACTCCGTTTTCAGATCTTGCAGCGCAATGACGCTGTTGATCCGCTGGTGGGCCATAGCCGCCATAGCGTGCTGGAGAGCCCGGGCCGTATCCAGGGAAGTCAGGCAGGGAATGGCGTGTTCTACCGTGGACCGACGAATCTTGAAGCCATCCCGGGTGGCATCCTGGCCATGGGTGAAGGTGTTCACTACCATGCAGATGCGGCCTTCCTTGATATCGTCCAGCAGGTTGGGCTTGCCGGCGCTGGCTTTTTCCACATGGCTTACAGGAATCCCGTGACTCTTCAGGTATTCTGCGGTGCCCTTGGTAGCAGCCAGGTCATAGCCCAGGTCTGTAAAGCCCTTGGCAATGGGTACTACTTCTTCCTTATCCTGGTTGGCTACGGTAATGAGGATGGTTCCTTTTTCCGGTACTTCGATGCCGGCAGCAATGCAGGCCTTGTACAGGGCTTTGGGGAACTTGTCATCGATGCACATGACTTCACCGGTGGATTTCATTTCAGGTCCCAAGGTGATGTCCACATCGGTCATCTTGTTGAAGGAGAACACCGGAGCCTTCACCGCCACGTAATCCGGGAAAGGTTTCAGGCCGGCCTTCAGGCCCTGTTCCGGCAGGCTGACGCCCATGGCGCATTTGGTGGCCACGTCCACCATGGAGATGCCGGTAACCTTGCTCAGGAAGGGTACGGTACGGCTGGATCTGGGGTTCACTTCAATGACGTACAGCTGGTCGTCCCGGACGATGTACTGGATATTGATCAGGCCGTGTACAGAAAGGCCCAGGGCCAGTTTGTTGGTATGGTCAATGATGGTGTCAATGATGTGCTGGCTGAGAGTCCGGGGCGGATATACCGCGATGCTGTCCCCGGAGTGGACCCCGGCTCTTTCCACGTGTTCCATAATCCCAGGAATCAGAACGTTCTTGCCGTCGCAGATGGCGTCCACTTCCACTTCGGTGCCCATCAGGTAATGGTCCACCAGTACAGGGTGTTCATGGGAAGCCTTAACGGCGTTGTTCATATAGTAGCGCAGTTCTTCCGGGTTGTAGACGATTTCCATGGCCCGGCCGCCCAGTACGTAGGAAGGACGCACCATCACAGGATAACCGACTTTTTCGGCAGCCTTCAGGGCGCCGTCAATATCAAATACGGTGCAGCCTTTGGGACGGTCGATGTTCACGGCGGTGAGCAGCTGTTCAAACCGTTCCCGGTCTTCTGCCCGGTCAATATCGTCGACAGAGGTACCCAGAATCTTCACGCCGCATTCGTGCAGGGGGCCGGCCAGGTTAATGGCGGTCTGGCCGCCGAATTGGACGATAACCCCTTCCGGCTGCTCCCGGTCGATCACGTTCAGTACGTCTTCCAGGGTCAGCGGTTCAAAGTACAGCCGGTCAGCGGTATCAAAGTCCGTGCTGACGGTTTCTGGGTTGTTGTTGATGATGATGGTTTCGTAGCCCAGGTCCTTCAGGGCCCACACGGAGTGTACGGAGCAGTAGTCGAATTCTACGCCCTGGCCAATCCGGATAGGACCGGAACCCAGCACAACCACCTTTTTCTTGTCGGTGTCTTCCACTTCGTCCTCTACCCCATAGGTGGAATAGTAGTAGGGCGTTTCCGCATCGAACTCGGCGGCGCAGGTATCTACCATCTTGAAGGTAGGAATGATCTTCCATTCTTTCCGCAGGCTGCGGATTTCCAGGCCCTTCTTGCCGGTAAAGTGGCCAATGGCCTCATCGGCAAAGCCTCTTACCTTGGCTTCCCGGAGCAGTTCCGGGGTCAGGGGGCCGGCAGCCAGCTGCTTTTCGATTTCGGTAATATGGCGAATCTTCCGCAGGAAGAACTTGTCAATCTTGGTGATGTCGTGGGCTTGGTCCACGGTCATGCCTCTGCGGAACGCTTCAGCAATGGTGAACAGCCGCTCATCGTCCACTTTCTTTACCTTTGCAAACACTTCGGCGTCGGTAAGCTTGTGGAGTTCGGGCATATCCATATGGATCAGGCCGATTTCCAGGGACCGCACTGCCTTCAGCAGGCCGGCTTCCATGTTCCGTTCAATGGCCATGACTTCGCCGGTGGCCTTCATCTGGGTGCCCAGGGTATGGTCAGCATGAACGAACTTGTCAAAGGGCCAGCGGGGAATCTTCAGGACCACATAGTCCAGGGTGGGTTCGAAGCAGGCAGAGGTCTTCTTGGTAACGGCATTTTCGAT
This sequence comes from Acidaminococcus hominis, assembly GCF_900291475.1. Classification (GTDB taxonomy): domain Bacteria; phylum Bacillota; class Negativicutes; order Acidaminococcales; family Acidaminococcaceae; genus Acidaminococcus; species Acidaminococcus hominis. The sequence goes on along the minus strand of NZ_OLMM01000005.1, from coordinate 874,470 downwards.
TTCGTCCAGGGTGTAGCCGGCTGCAATCTTGGAGGCCACTTTGGCAATGGGATAGCCCGTTGCCTTGGAAGCCAGGGCAGAAGAACGGCTGACCCGGGGATTTACTTCAATAACAATGTATTCTTCGGATTCCGGGTTCAGGGCATACTGCACATTGCAGCCCCCTTCTACGCCCAGTTCCCGCACGATGTCGATGGCGGCGGTACGAAGCATCTGGACTTCCCGATCCGTCAGGGTCTGGCAGGGCGCTACCACGATGCTGTCGCCGGTATGCACGCCCACCGGGTCGATATTTTCCATGTTGCAGACGGTGATGCAGTTGTCGGCGCTGTCCCGGATAACCTCGAATTCGATTTCTTTCCAGCCTGCCACGCTGCGTTCAATCAGGGCCTGGCCAATCAGGGAGTACATCAGACCCTTGGTGGTGATATCGTCCAGTTCTTCGTCGTTGTGGGCAATACCGCCGCCGGTGCCGCCCAGGGTGTAGGCCGGGCGCACAATCAGGGGGTAGCCTGCGGTCTTGGCAAATTCCTTGGCCTCAGCCACGCTTTCCACAATGGTGCTGGGAGGAATGGGCTGGTGCAGTTTTTCCATGGTTTCCTTGAACAGTTCTCTGTCCTCGGCTTTCATGATGCTGGCAATCTGGGTGCCCAGCAGCTGCACGTTGTATTTTTTCAGGATGCCTTTTTTATCCAGCTCAATGGCCAGGTTCAGGCCCATTTGGCCGCCCAGGGTGGCCAGCAGGGAATCCGGGCGTTCCTTGGCAATAACGCTTTCCAAAAATTCCACATCCAGGGGTTCTACATAAACCCGGTCGGCAATGTGTACGTCGGTCATAATGGTGGCCGGGTTGCTGTTGACCAGCACCACTTCCAGCCCTTCTTCTTTCAGGGCCCGGCAAGCCTGGGTCCCTGCATAGTCAAACTCTGCAGCCTGGCCGATAATGATAGGACCGGAACCGATTACCATGACTTTCTTGATATTTTCTTTTTTTGGCATATCAATGCCCTCCCATCATTTTGATAAACCGTTCAAACAAGTAGGCGTTGCCGCTGGGTCCAGGGCAGGCTTCCGGGTGATACTGAACGGTGAAGGTCGGATGATTCAGATACCGGAGACCTTCAATGGTGCCGTCATTCAGGGAGCGGTTGGTCACTTCCACAGGCAGGCCCTTTAAGGAATCCTCGTCCACCATGAAGCCATGGTTTTGGGAGGTAATGGTAATTTTGTGGTCCACCAGGTCCCGTACGGGCTGGTTGATGCCCCGGTGGCCAAAGAGCATTTTTTTGGTCTTGGCGCCGTTGGCCAGGGCCATGACCTGATGTCCCATGCAGATGCCGAAAATGGGTTTCTTGCCCAGCATTTTCTTCAGGTTTTCGATTTCCACCGTCAGGTCTGCCGGGTCGCCAGGACCGTTGGACAGGAAAATACCGTCGGGATTGATGGCCAGGACGTCTTCGGCAGGGGTTTCTGCCGGGAATACCGTCAAACGGCAGCCGTAATGTACCAGGGACAGCAGAATGTTTCTCTTGATACCGTAGTCCATAACGGCTACGTGGTAAGGACCGTCACCCATGGTGTACACTTCTTTGGTGGTCACCTGGGCTACCTGGTCGTGCCGGTCCGGGGTGGCGAGCAGGGCCTGGACTTCTGCGTCCGGCATATCGGCGGGCACCAGCACTCCCTGGAGGGTACCGTAGGAACGGATTCTCCGGGTAATGGCCCGGGTATCCACACCGGTAAGCACCGGAATGTCGTTTTTGTCCAGGAAATCCAGTACCGTGCCTTCATCCCGCCAGGAGCTGGGTTCGTCGCACAGTTCATCCACAATCAGGCCCTGATAGCAGCAGCCTTCGGATTGCTTAAACAGGTCATTGCAGCCATAGTTTCCGATCAGCGGATAGGTGAAGACTACAATTTGTCCATAGAAAGAAGGATCGGTGAGGGTTTCTTGATACCCGCTCATACCGGTAGTGAAAACTACTTCGCCTACAGCATTCCGATTGGCGTACAGGATGCCTTCGTAGACGCCGCCGTCCTTCAACACTAACTTACCCTTCATTTTTTGCATACTACACCGTCTTTCATAACGAATTGGCCATTTACGATGGTGGCCGCAGCTTTACCTTTACAATGTTTCCCGTTAAAGGGCGTTACTTTGCCCCGGGTATAGAATTTATTGCTGTCCACAGTCCATTCCTTGTCCAGGTCCAGCAGGGTGATATCGGCATTTTTGCCCACCTGCAAGGTGCCTGCATCCAGGTTGAACAGCTTGGCCGGGCTGGTGCTCATTTTGTCCACGATTTCGTTGATGGTGAACTCATGGGTTTGGTACAGCTCGGTAAGAATCACCCCAACAGACGTTTCCAGTCCGCAGAAGCCGTTGGGGGCGTAGCGGAATTCCACATCCTTTTCTTCCGGCGCATGGGGTGCATGGTCGGTAACGATGGCATCGATGGTGCCATCCTTCAGGGCTTCCCGCAGGGCTTCCACATGGTCCCAAGACCGCAGAGGCGGAGATACCCTGGTGGCGGTGCTGTAGGAGGAGCACATTTCGTCCGTCAAAGTCAGGTGATGGACGGCCACTTCGCAGGTAATGGGAATGCCTTTCTTTTTGGCCTGGCGTACAATGTCCACGGCGCCCTTGCTGGCGATGTGGGCAATGTGTACGTGGGTGCCGGTATATTCCGCGATGATGGCATCCCGGGCGACGGCAATGTCTTCTGCAATGGCCGGTACCCCAGGAACCCCCAGGCGGGCGGAAACAGCCCCTTCGTGCATATAGCCTTCGTGGTTCAGTTCCGTTTCAATATCATGACAGATGAGTGCTTTATCAAAGATGCCGGCGTATTTGGCAGCCAGCAGCATAATGTGGGCACTGTCCACATAGTGACCATCGTCGGAGAAGGCCATAGCGCCCCGCATGGCCATATCCCCCATTTCGGTGATTTCCTGTCCCTTTTCGCCTTTGGTGATGGCACCAATGACTTCCACATGGACATAACCTTCTTCTTCCGCGCGTTTTTTGACGCCGCTGACAATAATGGAGGAATCAATCACCGGTTTGGTATTGGGCATACAGGCTACCCGGGTAATGCCCCCGGCAGCGGCTGCCATGGTCCCGGTGACCAGGTCTTCCTTGGCTTCCAGGCCAGGTTCCCGCAAATGGGTGTGCAGGTCAATAAAGCCAGGGGCTACCACAAGGCCCGTGGCATCGTAGACTTCGTCGGCGTCCACATCAATGTGGGGAGCCGTTTCCTTGATTTTTCCGTCTTCAATCAACAGATCCAGCACTGCATCCAGATTCTGGCTGGGATCTACAAGGCGACCATTCTTAATTAGCGTTTTCAACTTGTTTACCTCCCGTCAGCGTCAAGAATAACAGTGCCATCCGTACGGCAACCCCGTTGGTTACCTGTTCCCGGATTACGGCCTGGTCAGAGTAGCCGGTTTCCCAGGAAATTTCCAGTCCCCGGTTCATGGGACCCGGGTGCATCACCAGGCAGTCGGGTTTGGCCAGTTTCATTTTTTCTTCGTTTACCCCAAAAATCCGGGCGTATTCCCGGGGTGTGGGGAACATGCCTTTTTCCTGGCGTTCCAGCTGAATCCGCAGGACGTCCACCACGTCGGCGCCCTCAATGGCGTCTTCTACCCGTTTGTGGACGGTGACCCCCAGCGCCTCAGCGTCATGGGGAATCAGGGTCATGGGACCGGCCACATGGACGTCGGCGCCCAGTTTGGTCCAGGCCGCAATGTTGCTGCGGGCTACCCGGCTGTAGAGGATATCGCCGATGATGGCCATCTTCAGGCCCTTAAACTTTTTGCCGTGTTCCAGGATGGTGAACATATCCAAAAGGCCCTGGGTGGGATGGGCATGGGCACCGTCCCCGGCGTTGATGACCACGGGACTTGCGATATCCGCTGCGTATTTGGCAACCCCTTCAATGGGGTGCCGCATGACGATGGCATCGCAGGCCATGGCCTGTACGGTCAGGATGGTGTCCTTCAGGCATTCGCCCTTGGCCACGCTGGAACCTGCGGTAGAAATGTTGATGACATCAGCTCCCAGGTACTTGCCGGCCAGTTCAAAGGACGAACGGGTACGGGTGCTGTTTTCGTAAAACAGGTTAATGATGGACTTGCCTCGCAGGGAGGGAACCTTTTTAATGTCCCGCTTCATAATTTTTTTCATTTCTGCGGCGGTGCGCATAATGAGTTCATATTCCTCCACGGACAGGGACGCCAGATCTAGAATATCCCGCCCGGAAAGGCTGACTGCTGCTTTGGTCATGGAATAGCCTCCTCACTGATTGACTGCAAACGCTTTACACAATCCTGCTTCACAACTGTTCAACTTTCCAAAAAGGCTTTTATCAACAAAATAAAGCCTTCTCGTCCTAAGACAAGAAGGCTTCTAAATAGCTCCTGAAATAAAAGTCCCTTTCTTAGTCTCACAGGACTAGATTTAAAGGTAATCATTTGAAGTTGCTACAAGTTTACCACGGGAGGCCTAAAAAGTCAAACCGCGGCTCACTTCGCCTTATTGCCAAAGTGTTTGACCAGATAGGTAATGGTAAAGGCTGTGCGGGGCAAAACATCTTCGTTGAAGTCAAAATCACTTTGGTGGTGTCCGGCTTCCAGTTCCGTTCCGTAGAGCATGTAGACAGCTTTTCCGCCGTGGCTTTGTACCCGGCTCATGAAGTAGCAGCAATCTTCACTGCCGCCTACCTGGTCTTCCAATTTGAGTTCCTTGTAAACGTTCAGAGGTTTGATGAGGTCATAGATTTCCTGGCCCATATCGGCGTCGGAGCCGGAGGCAGTGGCGCTGCCCATGGGGAGAATTTCCACCTGGACCCCGTACAGGTCTGCAGCGGCCTTCACCATGCGCTTGGCTTCGCTGGCCATATAATCGTTGATTTTGGCCGTGGAGCCCCGGGTTTCAAATTTGATTCGGGCATTGGCCGGGATTACGTTCCGGCCGGTACCGGCTTCCAGGACCCCCACATTGATGCGGGAGACCCCTTCGCTGTGCCGGGCAATGGTATGGAGGGAAATGGCCGCCTGGGCCGCTGCCAGCAAGGCATTGCGGCCTTTTTCCGGGTCGGCGCCGGCATGGGCGGGAACCCCGGTAAAGACCGCGTCCATTTTATCCGTGGCCAAAAAGCCCGTAGTCATGCAGACCAGGGCGTTGTTCTTTTCAGCTCCCAGGCCGATATGGCCGCTGAGGAAGTAGTCCACATCATCCACGATACCGCTGGCCACCATGCCCTTGGCTCCTACCACCCCTTCTTCACCGGGCTGGAAGCAGATTTTCAAGGTGCCGGCCATTTCGTCCTTGTGGGCTGCCACCAGTTTGGCTACCGCAAGGCCGATGGTGGCGTGACCGTCATGGCCGCAGGCGTGCATCAGGCCGGGGTGCTGGGAAGCAAAGCACTCTGCAGTGGGCCGGTGCTTTTTGTCCGGGTCCTCTGCCACAAAGAGCGAGTCGATATCAAAGCGCAGGGCAACGGTATTACCCGGTTTGGCAAAATGCATGACCCCCACGCAGCCGGTCATGCCGCCTTGCATTTTGGCCACCAGCTCCGGGTCCGCCCCTTCGGCAATGGCCCGTTTGGCGCATTTTTCCAGCTCCGCTTCAGAAGGTACCAGCATTCTCTCGGAAGCTTTCATAATATCTGCTCCCATAAGCACTTCATACCCCAGTTTCTTCAGTTCCGTGGCAATGATGCTGGTGGTGCGAAATTCCGTCCAGGCTGTTTCCGGGTGGGCGTGCAGGTCCCGTCGTCTTTTTACCATTTCCTCCCGCAGTCCCATAGCTTCTTCCAATAATGTCATGATTTTCCCTCCTTTTACTTACGTGCTTCCGGTTTTGTCGCTGGCTTGACATAGACTTCAAAGGTCCTGTGCCAGGGCAAAGTAAAGGTATATGCCTGCCAGACCTGGGGCACAAAGTACTTTTTCCCAGCTTCTGGCATGGCTTTGGCAATAAACTGCTGTGCTTCCAGGGTTTCCTGGTCCGTCAGGGCCCCATCCGGGTACCCTTTGGGGTAGATCAGCTGCTGGCGCACTTCCTGGCGCACCTTGCTTTGGTACAGCCAGTCGTCCAGGTAGCGGACCGTGAGCAGGTCCTTCCGGTTCTGGTCGGACAGGCGCTTGCGGAGCAGCCCCTGCCCCAGGGCATAGCCCAGGGAGTTGCCGGCCGTATTCCAGCCGGCGTAGGAGCCCAGCTCCCAGCCCAGGGGTGTTTTGCCCTGGCGGGCGGTAAGCAGATGCTTTACCAGGCCATTGCTGCCCCCGTTGCTGACGTTAATGTCCGCCAGGCCCACGTTCCGGCCTGCGTCCACGTACCGTCTGGTTTTCGCCAAAAAACTTTCCTGCCGGTCATCCAAACGACTGGTGTTGGCGTCCGTATCGGCCCCGGCGGTAATGCCGTTGACCGGGGTGTAAATCCCCAGCACCAGGTCCGCATTCTTATCCAGCAGGGCCGGGTACCCGCCGGCAGCCAGCACGTGCTGGCGATAGCTCTGGCGGATGGTGCCGTCCTCGTAGCTGGGCACGGTCCTGCCGCCGGTGCCGCCGGTATAGTAGGCGTACACCAGGGGGGTAACCCCCTTGCTCCGGTTCACTGCCCGGTTCAGCATCAGCATCCCAAGTTCATCGGTTCCGGAGAAGGAGCGCAGCTTATAGGAAGGTACATCTCCCGTGGTCAGGAAAAAGGCCCTGGCGTCCCGGTGGGCTTCCGAAAAAGGCGCCGAATCGTCCCGGCCAATGACCAGGTAATCCAGCCGGCCTTCCGGAATCCCCTGGGCCAGCTGCTCCAGCACCCGCAGGTTCTTGCTTCTGCGGGAAAGAACGTCCGTCTGAACCTCCTGGGGCAGGCTCTTTTCCAACTGTTCCAGCTCCTGGGTTTCCTTTTTGTTCAGCAGCTGCAATTCCTGCCGGTCCCGGAGTTCCCCCCAGCGAAAAATCTGGGGCCCATACTGGGCGTAGTAGGCCGGTTCGGCCGGCGCTGCACTGTAGCGGGGAGACCGCATAATGGTTGCAAAAGCATAGACCGGAACCAAGGGAAATTTCTTTTTCAGGTTCAAAAGGCTTTGGGTCCGTTTGGCCAGAACCCCCGCCGGCAGCTCATGGGTCCTGGACCCGGTAAGGCCCCCATAAATCAGGGTATCTGCCGAAACCACGGTCCCTATGGACCCGGGAATTTCCTGCTCCAGCCATTTTTCCAGCTGTTCCGGTTTCCCCTGCTGCCGGTCCGAGGCCAAAAGCTCTGCAGGAGGCGTTACCACCTGATACCCTGCTTTGCGGAAACTGTCCGCTGTATAGGCCAGGGAAACGGGCCGGTTGTCCAAGGGGACAAACACCAGCTTTTCCCCAGCGCTCACTGCCCCGGGCAGGGACAGCAGGCCGGCCGTACAGATTCCGAGAATTTTCTTCCAATGCACAACAAAACCACCTTTCTGCGCATGCACGCATTATACCATAAAACCCGCTTATTGTGAATATTAATTCACTATATCGGTATATTTTTACGTAATTATACAATTTACTCCGGCAGCAGCTGATCCAGGTAGGATTCCAGGGAATCGGTAATCACCTGTTCCCAGACCCCTTTGCCCCGCAGTTTTTCCGCCAGTTTGTATGAAGGCACCTGGGTGCCGAATTGTTTGTTGAACAACCGGGTCATTTCTTCCAGGCTCTTTTTGCCGTACCGGTCCGCCAGCCACAGGCAGATTTTTCTCAGATTGAGAGTCTGGTTTTCCCGGCTGAGCACCAGGCCGCCGGTAACCACCAGGGAGGAAACCCCAGCCTGCTGCCGCAGCAGGGCCGTGTACAGCCATTTTTTCCCCTGGATTTTCCGGACCAAAGGGTAGTCCCGGATTTGGGACCACAGGCTGTAGCCATTGAAATAGGGTTCCCGGCACTGGCTGTTTACCCATTTCTGGAAGGCCTTGATTTCCTGGCGGCTAATGCCGTACTTGCGTTCCACCTGGGCAGCCGGTTCCAGGACCTTGGGCCGGGTTTCGATGTATTCCAGTTTGTTCCGCTTATGGTTCAGGGCGGACTGGAAGGTGGGCAGGGAAGTAAGCCGGGGATCCAGCTGACTGAGCTGTACCACCTTGCCGTTAAAGATTTCCTGGTCGAAAAACCGCAGGGCTGTACCGTATTCGCTTTTGTAGGCGTAGCCGGTCTGGAAAGCGTAGCCAATCCGCTGAAAGGCTGCCCGGTTTAAGGCATCCGGGGACGAATGGATGCAGACCGCGGCAAACACCCGCTTCAAATCATCCCAGAACCAGAACTTTTTCTGGCCCAGGGCATGGAGAAAGGGCTCCCGGTCCCGGGGGTCCAGGGTGGGCACTTCCAGGGTATATTCCCCGTGGGCATAATAGGGCAGCAGAGGCCGGTTCAGTTCCCCGTTCCCCTGGGCCGTTTCCTTCTTGACCCCATAGCGCTCCTCGTAGGCCTGGTAAAAGTCGTGGTAGCTTACCGGGGAAAGTTCCTTTAGCAGGTCCAGGGCCTGCTGGTCCTCCCGGCCGTCCCCAATGACCACCACCGGCACCCGGCGAAATACCACGGAAAGGCCGCCTGGGGCAGCTTGGGGCTGGGACGTCTTTAGGGCATAGAACAGCTCGTAGCCATCCCGCAGGTCCAGGGCTTCCATCAGGTCCGGATAATCCCGGTAGATGAGCTCTGTGGAAATCACCTTGTCCTTGTACCGCTGGAAGTCGATTTCCTCCCACAGCCGCTCCCCGTCCGCTTCGCAGTACCGCACCCGGCTGTTCTGGTCCCACACCACATGGGAAGAATTGCGCAGGGTATTGGTCAGGGTATGGATGTTCAGGTGGAGCCGCTCCTTGGGGTAGCCGTTGTCCTTCAGGTACCGGTTGTAGGCCTGGGCCAGTTCTTCCATGGTCAGGGCATTTTCACTGTTGCTGAGCAGCACCCGGTAAGCCAGGGCCGTCCGGGTAATGCTCTGCTTGTCCTTGGCCACCAGGCAGCGCACCAGCTGGCCTCTGAAAACATCCTGGTAGGCCTCGATATTTTCCCGGTTTACCTTGTGGGTCCCCCGCTCCCACCGAAGGGCCAGGAACTCGTAGCCCTGGCCGCCGCACTGGGGAAAGGCCTGACAGAATTCTTCCTTGGTAAATTTGAAATAGGTAAAGGGCCGTTCATAGTAGTCTTCGTACAGGGGCGGGAATTTGCGAGCCATTTTGGAAGTAATCTGCCGCACCCGCTCCCGGCTTACGGAAAACCGGTTGCCGATGGCCTGGAGGGTTTCTCCCTGGAGCCGCAGCCGCAGCATGGACAGCACCCGGGCATCCCACTCCTTGGCATGCCGCCGCAGGTACCGGCTGAGATTGGGCCGGGGAAAATAGCAGGCGTTCCCCAAAAGGGCTCCCACGTGGCGGCGCAGAAATACCTGAAACAGCACGTCCCCGGCAATGGGCAGGTCCAGCTGATCCAGTTCTTTTTTCAGTTCTTCCGTTTTGAGAATCCCTTCCGGTGCCAGCTGGAAAAACAGTTTTCTGAGCGCCGGTGCCAAAACGGGCATGGACAGCAGATCCATTTGGAGCTGCCGGGGCAGCTGGTCCCCATAATACACCAAAGCTTCGGTTAGGCCGGCCTTGTCCGCCGCCTCCTTTAACTGGTGCCAGGACACCCACTGGAGGGGTCTCAGGTTCTGGGCCAGGTTCTGAAAATAGCTCCGGCAGGCTTCAGAAATCTCCCCCTCCCCTGGCAGCTCCTCCTCGGCAGCAGCCGCGGGTACCAGGTTCTTGGCAAGCCACTGGCCCAGCACGGTCTGGAGCTCCACCAGGGATTTATGACCAAAGCCGGTCCATTTTTCCATTTCTTCGACAGTCAGCACCGCCACCTGGTCCAGGGTCACCAGTTCCCGATGAATCAGGGCGTGGTAGGGCCGGGCCGAGAGCCCCAGCTCCCCAATGGAGTGCCGGGAAAGTTCGGACAACTGATCCTGGGAAAATTGCCTGGGAACAGCCCCGGGAGCCCTGCCTTTTTGTTCCAGGGCTGCCAAATCAATTTTACCCGACAGAATATCCTGCCGGATGCGTTCAATTTCTTCCAGGGTTTTACGGCCGGCATTCTTTTGAACCGCAATCCTTTTAGAGGGTGTGGCCAATAATTGCTCCACGGTGCCAATCCCCATGCCTTTCAGCACATGGGAGGCACGGACGGAAAATGTCAATACTGCAAGAGGAGTGTCTGCCATCTGTCTCACCAGCTTTTTTCCAGGATTTTAGGAAGGGAAAGGTTCCCCTCCCTAAGCTATAGCTTGCTTATAAAGGTTTTCAGGTAAGTGCTCGGAACAAGAATTCCTATGTACTTCTGCCTGTACTTTTTCAATCTATAGTGTACCATATTCGCCGGGATTATAGCAAAATTTCTTTATTTTGTACTACTTGTTTTTCCTGTATGTAAAATTTCCGTAAAGTATTCTTTTCCCAAAGAAATTTTATGGCTCATCACGGAAAATTGGGGGATACGAAATCTAAGACAGAATTTAAAAACTGAAAAAAGGTATTGAAAAAGAGCACGGGATGCTCCATTCTAAGTAATAGCGACAAAACTACGAAAGGAATGATCCACGTGCTCTCAACCTCAAGTATAGCAAATTTATGCAAAAACATACAGGACAATTTTAATATTCCTACGAGTATTGCTTCTCTTTTTGAAGAGATCATAGATGTAAATAGTACCCGGCCTACAGCCGACGTTGTATGCCCTTGCTGCGGCGGTAAGGTCCATGTCCATGACAACCCTGTAACTACACTTAAAGACATGTCCTGGATACCCGGAAAGCCACGGATTCTTCGTGTGAGATTCCACCGCTACCGGTGCCAAAAATGCGGGCATACCTTCAATGAAAACATAACCTTTAAGTATCCTGGAACCAGAGTCACTTCTCGTGCCGCTTTATGGATCAAGATTTTGCTTATGCATCAAATGACGATTAAAGCAGTCAGCGATTTGACCGGTATCCATTGGGGAACAGTTTCTAAAATCCATAAGGAAATTATGGACGAGGCTCTCAAAACGCGAAGCGAGGAACTTCGCAAAAGTGGCTACCGTCCTAAGCATCTTGCCGTTGATGAGTTTGCAATGCACAAAGGCCATACTTACGCAACCTGTGTTATGGACCTTGATATGGGAGACATCCTCTGGGTTGGTGCGGGACGCTCTATAGCTGCCTTTACAAAGTTTTTTGAAGAGACAGACCTGGAGTATTTGTCTGAAGTAGAAGCTGTCGCAATGGACATGAACGCATCGTTCAACACCCTGGTAGAAAAGTATCTGCCTCATGCGGCAATAGTATACGACCGCTACCATATGCAAGCCCAGTATGGACGAGATGAGCTGGTAGCCGTAAGGCTGTATGAAGAAAGACAGCACAAACAGTAAGAAGATAACCTAAAGCTTGGGATTACAGAGAATATTGCTGAAGAGCAGGCAACAAAAGCAGAGGATTCAATTAAAGAGGAGAATCGGCTTTACAAGGAAGTAAAACAAGCTCGCTGGACGCTGCTTTGCAAGGAAGAAACACTAAGCGATAAAAAGGCAGAAAATCTCAAGGAAATCCTTAAAAAACATGAAAATTTGACAGTTTGCCATACAATGAAAGAGGAACTAAGTGATCTATTCGAGCTTAGAAACCCCGATTTAGCTGCCGTAGAATGGGAAAAATGGTTTAAAGGAGCCGAGGAGAGCAACATACCGCAGCTGCAAAAGTTTGCCCGCTTAAAGCGAAAACGCAAAGAGGGTTTGATTGCTCACTCAGCCCATCCGATTACCACAGGAAAGCTTGAAGGCTTCAATAACAAGATTAAGGTTGCAAAACGAATAGGGTATGGATACAAAAATGATGAATATTTTTTCACTCTGATTCGATATTCAGCATTACCATCTATACGAAACGGCACTGTCTAGAGATTGCGACAGTGGGATGTTGCTAGACATAAAAGAAGGATGGCAGAAATCTGCCATCCCACAATAAAACGTGAAGAGCCAATTTTATAAGGGCTGTGATTTCCCAGAGAATGCAAAATGAGACTGTACACAAGCGTACACAGTCTCAAAATTTTATTTCTTGTCTTCTTCTTTTTTCACCACAGTGCTGCGGATATGCAGTTCACGCATCTGCTTATCTTCAACTACGTTAGGTGCCTGACACATCAGGTCCATAGCGCTCTGGGTCTTGGGGAAGGCGATAACGTCACGAATGGACGGGCGTTTGGCCATCAGCATCACCAGCCGGTCCAGACCGAAGGCCAGACCACCATGGGGAGGTGCACCATATTCAAAGGCCGTCATCAGGAAGCCAAATTTTTCACGGGCTTGTTCGTCCGTCAGGCCGATGGCTTCAAAGACCTTCTTCTGTACATCTTCTCTGTGGATACGGATGGAACCGCCGCCGATTTCCACGCCGTTCAGGACCATATCGTAGGCCTTGGCATACACGTGGGCAGGATCGGTAAGCAACTTATCCAGGTCTTCATCGCAGGGAGCGGTGAACGGATGGTGCATAGCCACATAGCGATGTTCTTCTTCGCTGTATTCGAACATGGGGAACTTCACAACCCAGGTAAAGGCCAGCTTGTTGGGATCAATCAGGCCGCGTCTCTTGGCCATTTCGATACGCAGGGCACCCAGGGCAGCAGCAACCACCAGCGGTTTCCGGTCAGCCACAAACAGCAGCACGTCGCCGTTTTCTGCTTTGCCGGCTTCCAGGATTTTCTTCATTTCTTCGTCGGAGAAGAATTTGGCAATAGGAGACTTGATGGAACCATCTTCGTTGACGATAATCCAAGCCAGGCCCTTGGCACCGTAAATGCCTACGAAGTCTACCAGACCATCCAGTTCACGTCTGGGAATGGCGCTGTAGCCTTTGACGTTGATGGCTTTTACCAGGCCGCCCTTTTCCAGGATATCCTTGAAGACCTTAAAGCTGGTGCCTTCCAGGGCAGGGTTCATGTTTACCAGAGGCATATCAAAACGCAGGTCCGGCTTATCGCTGCCGTACTTGTCCATGGCATCGTCCCAGGTCATCCGGCCAAAGGGAACCTTCAGGTCTACGTTCAGGGTTTCCTTGAAGACATAGGCAATCAGGTTTTCCGTCAGGGTCATAATGTCGTCTTCATCAATGAAGGACATTTCCATATCCAGCTGGGTAAATTCCGGCTGGCGGTCAGCACGCAGGTCTTCATCCCGGAAGCAGCGGGCAATCTGGAAATACCGTTCCATGCCGGCAATCATCAGAATCTGTTTGAACAGCTGAGGGGACTGGGGCAGAGCGTAGAATTTGCCAGGGTTAACACGGCTGGGCACCAGGTAATCCCGGGCGCCTTCCGGCGTGCTCTTGGTCAGCATAGGAGTTTCGATTTCCAGGAAATCACGGTTATCCAGGAAATCCCGGACAGCCTTGGTCACTTTGTGGCGCAGGATCAGGTTCTTCTGCATTTCCGGTCTGCGCAGGTCCAGATAGCGGTAGCGCAGCCGTACGTTTTCGTCCACGTCCACCCCATCCTGGATGTAGAAAGGAGGAGTCTTGGAAGGGTTCAATACTTCCAGATCTTTGACCACTACTTCTACTTCGCCGGTGGGCAGGTTGGCATTGACGGTTTCGGCGGAACGTTCCCGTACTACGCCGGTAACCTGCAGCACGTATTCGCTGCGGACGGCTTCAGCAGCATGGAAGTCCTTTTCGTCATGGGCCGGGTCAATGATGACCTGGACCAGACCGTACCGATCCCGCAAATCAATGAAGATAATGCCGCCGTGGTCACGGCGTTTGCTTACCCAGCCGCACAACGTTACCTGTTTGCCGGCATCTGTTTTTCTCAAGTCACCACAATGATGGCTGCGTTTTGTACTCATTCGTTTACACCTCTGGTTTATTTAAAAAATGTTTCAAGCTCAGACATTTTGACTTCGGTCTGGCTGCTGTCTGCCATGTTGCGGACAGTCACAGCACCCCGGCTCCGTTCGTCTTCCCCAAAGATCAGGGCAAATTTGGCCTGATCCCGGTTGGCCTGCTTCATCTGGGCTTTCAGGCTGCGTTCTACCAGGTTCATGTCACAGGACAGGCCTTGAGCCCGCAGCTGTTGCATTACCCGGAAGGCATCGGCTACGCCGCCTTCATCAGGAATAACGGCAAATACGTCGATGGATTCTTTGCCCACCGGCAGCAGGTTCTGTTTTTCCAGGGCCAGGAGGATTCTCTCCAGACCCATGGCAAAGCCTACGCCCGGAGTGGACGGACCGCCCAGTTCTTCTACCAGGCCGTCATACCGGCCGCCGCCGCCCACAGCACTTTGGGCACCCAGCGGGGAATATTGGATTTCGAAAGCAGTCTTGGTGTAGTAGTCCAGGCCGCGCACCAGGTTGCTGTCCACTTCGTAGTCCACACCGGCTTCGGTCAGGAGCTTCTTGACCATTTCGAAATGCTCTTTGCATTCGTCGCACAGGTGGTCGGTAATTTTGGGAGCGCCTGCCATAAACGGTTTGGCTGCATCTTCCTTGCAGTCCAAAATCCGCAGGGGGCTTCTGTCAAAGCGGTGCTGGCAGTCCTCGCACAATTCGTCCAGATGCGGACGGAAGTAGTCCTGCAGCAATTGTCTGTGCTGAGGGCGGCACTTGGGGCAGCCCACGGAGTTGATTTTCAGTTTCAGATCCTTCAGGCCGAAGCGCTGCAGCACGGTCAGGGCCAGCAGAATCACTTCTGCGTCCACCACCGGGGACTGGGAGCCCAGGGCTTCTACCCCAAACTGGTGGAATTGTCTCATCCGGCCAGCCTGAGGACGGTCATACCGGAACATGGGTCCAATGTAATAGACCTTTAACGGCATGGGTTCCGCATACAATTTGTTTTCTACAAAAGAACGGACCACGGAGGCCGTGTTTTCCGGGCGCAGCGTCAGGCTGCGGCCGCTCCGGTCGCTGAACGTGTACATTTCCTTATCCACTACGTCCGTGCCGTCGCCAATGCCTCTTTGGAAGAGTTCCGTATGTTCAAAAATCGGGGTTCTGATTTCTTGGTAGTTGAATTCCCGGCAAACTTCCCGGATAATCTGTTCTGCATACCGCCAGCCATTGATTGTGCCTGGCAAAATATCCTTGGTACCACGCGGTGCACCTGTTAACATAAAAATCCCTCCGTCCACACATTGTTTGAACTTTATAAGTGTAACACAATTTCGACCAATTTTTCAACGGCATGGGGCTAATTCTGTACTTTTATCCCTGTTTTGTTTCTGAGGGAAGTGCTGTCCCGGCCTTTTTTTCCCCTGCATGCCAGAAATACTGGTACAGTACCTTGATGATGGTCAGCACCGGCACGGCAAAAATCAAGCCGGCCACGCCGCCCAGCTGGCCGCCTACCATGACAGCCAGGATAATCAGTACAGGGTGCAGGGTAATACTGTGCCCCATCATGTTGGGCATGATAATCTGGGCATCTACCTGATAATAAACCAAATATAAGATCAATACTTTAAGGGCCAGCTGGGGATTCTGCAGCAGGGCGATAAACACCGCCGAAACTGTTCCCACCACGGACCCTACCAAGGGAATCATTTCTGTAATCATGGCCAGAAAGCCCAATACCAGGGTGTACTGGACACCCAGGATATAGTTGCCCACGGTCAGGCAGCCTGCTGCCACAAAGCACAGCTTGAACATATTGTCCACGTAGGCGCAGAGCATTTTGCCAATGTCCGAGAATACCTGGTCCGCCAGTGCCTGCTGGTCGTAGGAGAAAATCCGTACCACCATGCCCTTTAAGGTCCGCCAGTCCTTCAGGAAATAGAAGGACAGGAACGGCACCAGTACCAGGCTGACCAGGCTTTTGGCCATCTTGAAGGTGGAATTGAGCATATCCCGCAGCACGGCCATCAGGTTGGTGCTCAAGGTGCTGGTAGCCTGCTGCAGCATGTCCCGCACATTGGGCGGCAGCTGCTGGGCTCCGGACCCCAGAAACAGGGTAATGCTTTCGTTGGCCCGGGAGGCCAGAAAAGGCATGGCCTTAATCAGGGTGTTCACCTGATTGACCAGGGGCACAATCAGCACCAGGGAGGCCAGGTACAGAAACAGCCCAAACACCAGAAAGGCAATCAGCACCGAAAGGGTGTTGGGCAGGTGCCTGCCCAGGATTTCCGTGTTTTCCAGTCGGTTCACAATGGGATACAAAAGAAAGCTCAAGGCGATGGCTAGAAATACCGGAAGAAAGATACTGGCCGCCAGATAAAAGGCCAAAAAGGCCAGGACCGCAATCAGCAGCTTGCTGATCAGTCCCCGGGGTTTTCTTCCAGAACTCATCATGGAATTCATGCTCCTTTTTTATTGGAGGAACGGATTTCTGCGTCTTTCCCAGCCCACCGTCGTGCCAGGTCCGTGACCCGGCAGCAGCTTGGTGTCATCGGGCAGGGTCAGCAGCTTGGTATGGATGGAATTCAGCAGGGCATCGTAGGAACCCCCGGGCAGGTCCGTCCGGCCGATGGATTCCAGGAAGATGGTGTCCCCTACAAAGGCCACCCCGTCCGTAATGATGCAGACACCGCCCCGGGTATGGCCCGGCGTGGCCACAATCCGGAAATCCAGCCCGGCCACAGTGAGTTTTTCCTCGTCCTTAAAATAATAATCCGGGGGATCAAAGCTTTTGTTCCGGTCCGTGGAATAGGACAGGCTGCTGTTCCAGACCCTGAGCATGGGCGCATCGGCCTCGCTCATGTACACCGGAGCGCCCGTGGCTTTTTTCACTTCATCCAGGGCCGATACGTGGTCGCCGTGACCATGGGTAATGAAAATGGCTGCAATCTTGGTGATTTCCGCCTTTTTCACCGCTTCCATAATCCGGTCGCCTTCATCACCGGGATCCACAATAATGCCTTCGTTGTTTTCGTCGTTTTTGATAATATAGCAGTTTTCCTGGATGGGGCCCACCACTACGCGATAAATCTTCATCGGTTCCTCCTAAAACGTTTTACGGCTGTCCAGCAGCAGGGTAACCGGGCCGTCATTTACCAGCTCCACCTGCATATGGGCTTGGAACTGGCCGGTAGCCACCGTTACTCCCTGGCTGCGGATCAGCTCCGCTGTCTTTTCGTATAATTCCCTGGCTGCGTCCGGAAGCGCTGCCTGGGTAAAGGAAGGGCGTCTTCCGTGGCGCACATCTCCCAAAAGGGTGAATTGGCTCACCAACAGGAGGCTTCCTCCCGATTGCAGCAGGGATAGATTCATTTTATCATTTTCGTCTTCAAAAATCCTTAGTCCGGTGATTTTTTCTGCCAAATAGGCGGCATCTTTTTCGGTGTCTTCCTTTTCCACACCCAAAAGTACCATCAGGCCCGGTCCAATGGCGCTGATTTCCCGGCCTTCCACGGTAACGGACGCTCTTGTCACCCGCTGTACTACGGCTCTCATCCTACACCCCCGAAATTTTCCGCTCTACCCGAATAACGCCTTTAATCCGACGCAGCCGGCCAATCACGTAGTTGAGCTGTTCCAGACTGGTAATGTCCAGGCCCATATCCACATAGGCCGTACGGTTGGCGTCCGTATGGGCATTCAGGGAGTTGATGTTCACCTTGGTTTCGCTGGTGACCGTCATAATATTGGCCATCACCCCGGTCTGGTCCATGCAGGTCAGTCGCAGCACCACCTTGTAGGTCACATCGGTAGCCACGTTCCAGGACACTTCAATCATCCGGTCCGCGTCTTCCTTATTGGCCAGCACGTTGGGGCAGTCGGCCCGATGGACGGAAACCCCGTGGCCCCGGGTAATGTAGCCCACAATGGCGTCCCCAGGAATGGGGTTGCAGCACTTGGCCAGCTTGACCATAATGTCGTCTTCCCCTTTGACCAGGATGCCGTGGCTGCCCTTATGGGCCTTGATGGTCCGGGGCTTCAATTCGTTCAGCAGCTGGGACAGGTTCTTGGTGGTGTTCTGGCGCTGGGCCTTCTTGTAGATTTCCACCAGCTTGACCATGACGTTGTTTACCGTAAGGCCGCCGTAGCCCAGGTCTGCCAGCAGGTTTTCCTCACTGCCGTCCATATGGCTCCGGGCCGCTACTTCCTTGAGATTTTCGGAAGTCAGCATGGTATTCACGTCGTAGCCCAGGCGCCGGCATTCCCGTTCCAGCATTTCCCGGCCAGTAGCGATGTTTTCTTCCCGTCTTTCCTTTTTGAAGAACTGTTTGATCTTGTTCTTGGTCTGGCTGGAACCTACAAAGTTCAGCCAGTCCCGGCTGGGTCCCGGAGACTGCTTGGAGGTGATAATCTCCACAATATCCCCGTTTTTCAGCTTGTAGTCCAGGGGCACGATTTTTCCGTTGACCTTGGCCCCTACGCAGCTGTTGCCCACCCCGGTATGCACCCGGTAGGCAAAGTCGATGGGCACGGAGCCTTCCGGCAGGTCCAGCACGTCCCCCTGGGGCGTAAACACAAACACCTCATCGGAGAACACGTCCATTTTTACCGTGTTCACAAATTCATGGGGATCCCGCATATCCTTATGCCAATCCAGCAGCTGGCGCAGCCAGGCCATTTTGGCATCGGTACTCTTGTCGGAAGAGCTGGGCATTTTGGAGCCCCCGGATTCCTTGTAGCGCCAGTGGGCTGCCACGCCGTATTCGGAAATCTTGTGCATCTCAAAGGTGCGGATCTGGATTTCCAGGGGCTGGCCGCTGGTGGCCACCACCGTGGTGTGCAGGGACTGGTAGCCGTTGGATTTGGGCACGGCGATGTAGTCCTTGAACCGGCCGGGAATGGGTTTCCATTTGCCATGGACAATCCCCAGAACCCCGTAGCAGTCCTTTACCGTATCCACCAGCACCCGGACGGCCAAAAGGTCGTAGATTTCGTTGATGGTCTTGTTGTCCCGCTGCATCTTTTTGTAGATGCTGTAGAAGCTCTTAGGACGGCCCTGGATTTCGCAGTTGATGCCGGCTTCGCCGCACAGCTTCTTTAACTCGTCCATGGCCTCCTGGACCATGGCTTCCCGCTCATGGCGCTTTACCTTTACCTGTTCCACCAGCTCGTAGTAATGCTGGGGTTCCATGTAGCGGAAGGCCAAATCCTCCAGTTCCCACTTGATGGCATAAATGCCCAGCCGGTGGGCCAAAGGAGCGTAGATTTCCAGGGTTTCACTGGAAATCCGTTTTTGTTTATTGGGCGGCATATACTTCATGGTCCGCATATTGTGCAGCCGGTCTGCCAGTTTGATGAGCACTACCCGGATATCCTTGGCCATGGCCAAAAACATTTTCCGGTAGTTCTCCACCTGCTGTTCTTCCCGGGAGATATACTCAATCCGGCCCAATTTGGTTACGCCGTCCACCAGCATGGCCACTTCCAGGCCAAAAATGTCCTGAAGCTGTTCCATGGTCACATCCGTATCTTCCACCACATCATGGAGAAAAGCGGCTGCCAGGGTAACATCGTCCATCTGGAGCTGGGCCAGAATGGTGGCCACTCCCAGGGGATGGATAATGTACGGTTCTCCGGAGGCTCTTTTTTGCTTGGCGTGGGCTTCTGCTGCAAAGTTATAGGCTTCCCGGACAAATTCCACCTGTCTGGGAGTCAAATATTTTCCGATCATAGCATAAAATTCTTCCGCACTGACCGGCTTATCATCTAATTGTTCCACAATGTCACCTTCCTTGAGACCAGAATTCCGCAATTTCCCCGGCGGGGAGCTTCCATAAACGGTTCAGTTCCTCAAATTTTTCCCGGTACAGTTCCCGCATTTCCTGGAACCGCACGGAATCCTGCATATTTTTCCGGGTTGTCTCCCCCATGGAAAGAAGCCCCTTTTCCTGGTGCAGCAAATTGAGTTCACAAAAAACGGCAAGGACCTGGGAGCCCAGAAGGTACCCCTCCCGGGTGGTCTGCCCCAGCACCTGCTCCACCGGCAGCGCCGGCTTTTCCCGCAGCATTTCCCTAAGGGCTGCATAGCAGCGGCGCATACCGTTCAAATCCGGATACTGCCGGCGCAGCTGTTCCACCTCTGCCACCAGTTCATCCCGGTCGTAGAGCAGGTACAGCAGGGCAGGCTGGTCTGGGCCCAGGGGAAAGTCCTTGGGGTTCATCACCCGCCGGGCCCCGCTGTCGTAAAACACCACTGCCTCCGCTTCCTTGGGAAGGGGCTCCCCGTAAATCAGGACCTGGGCCTTGCCGCTGAGGGCAGCCTGGGTCTCCATATCCTGGACATATACTACCGTTTTTTTGTGTTCTTGTAAAATCCCCTGCAAAAGTGTTTTTCGGTCCGTATTGTCCTGCCGCCAGTCCAAGATGGTATAGGGGGACATAACCCCGCATACTTCTAGGTCCACCGACGTTTTGCCCCGAAAAACATTGAGACGGGGTGAAAAGGCAACCACCGCCTGTTCCCCGCCGTAAAACGTATGGTACTGGTCCCCTGCCTTCCACAGAAGACCCTTATAATTGCTTTTGCCGTGGGCCACCGTGAGTTTCAAATGGGTTTTATCCCGGCCCAGCAGCGCAACCTCCGTAATTTTTGCCTTGGCAAAGCCCAGCACAGGAGAAGGATTCCCCATGCCAAACGGTGCCAGCTGATCCAATTCTTCTACCAGGTGTTCGTCCACCGGCATTCCTTCCGGCACAAAATAATCGGGCTGGAGGGAGGGCTGGTAGGGAATGCCCTGAAGCTGCTCCTTGACGGCAGCCTGGAAAGCCTGCCGAAAGGCCGGCAATTGCCGGGTTTCCAAAGTCAGTCCCGCCGCCTGGGCGTGGCCGCCAAACTGGAGCAGGTATTCCTTGCAGCTTTGCAGTGCATTGTACAGCTGCAGAGGCGGTATGCCTCGGCAGGAGCCTTTGGCCGTTTCCCCCTGGATGGACAGCAGCACCGAAGGCAAATGGTACTTTTCCGTTATCCGGGAGGCCACAATGCCGATAACCCCTGGGTGCCACCCTTCGGCTCCCAGCACAATGCCCCATTCCGGACTGCCCAGCTGGGACAGCTGTTCTTCTGCTGCCTGGAAAATCTCCTGGCTGATGGCCTGCCGTTCCTGGTTGGCCGTATTCAGCTTCTGGGCCAGGCTTTGGGCTTTCTTAGGGTCATCGGTGGTGAGCAGCTGCACCGCTGCCATGGCGTCATCTAGCCGGCCAGCAGCGTTGATTCTGGGGCCCAGGCCAAAGCCAATGGTGCCCGCGTTGACAGCTGCGTCCGGGCTGATGGAAACGTCTAACAGCGCCTTTAGTCCCGGCAGGGACGTCTTGCGCATTTTGGCAAGCCCCCGGCGGACAATTTCCCGGTTCTCTCCCAAGAGGGGAACCATGTCCGCCACGGTACCCAGGCTCACCAGTTCTATCAGTTCGTCCCAGTATTCCTGGGTGTGGTGAAGCCGCTGGTACAGGGCCTGGCAAAGCTTTAGGGCCACCCCTACCCCGCAGATTCCCTTATTGGGATATTGGTCTCCGGGCTGGTTGGGATTTACCACTGCATAGGCCGGGGGCAATTGGGCCGGCGGCAGATGGTGGTCCGTAACAATAATGTCCATGGAACTGGGCGCCCCAGCTACTTCCTGGTACCCGCTGATGCCCGTATCCACCGTAACCAGCAAGGTAGTGCCCCCTGCCGCAAGAGTTTCCAGGGCGGTGCTGTTAAGGCCGTAGCCTTCTGTATCCCGCCGGGGAATATACACCTTGATTTTAGCCCCTTCCCCGGTGAGATAGCGATATAGCAGGGAACTGGCCGTGGTCCCGTCCACATCGTAATCCCCGTAGACCGTAATGGTTTCCTTTTGTTCCAGGGCCCTAAGAATCCGGTCCACAGCCTTGTCCATATTGAGCAGCAGGAAGGGGTCCAGGTAGGGCTGCTCCACTCCTTCCAGAAATTCCTTGATTTGATTGGGCTCCGTAATTTTCCGGCGTACCAGGATTTCCGCCAAAAGCGGCGAAATTCCTGTGTCCCGGCTGAGCTGCCGGGCCTGGTCCTGTTCCTGTTCCGGTATGGCTTCGATTTTTCTATATAGCATACAGCGTTCTAGTCCTCCGGCCGGAAGGGTCTGATAATGGGATTCTGATCCTTTTTGGGGTCATAGCCCTTTCCGGCGAAATCGGACCGGGGCACCTTGGTTTCGGTAAACCGTGGTGCGGCAGCCTGCATTTCATCCAGTTCTTCTTCCAGCTGGCGGATTTGCTCCTTATATTTTCTTTCTTTCATAAAATGACTGGTTTTGGCCTTTAAAGTCCACAGGCTGGCGATGATAAAGCCCAAAATCAAACACCCCAGGATAATCAGGGCCAAGCTCATGGTAAAGTGCCAGAACAAAAAGCTGATTTCCACCGATACGGCATTTTGAATGGCAAAAATCGCTACAGCCAGGGAAATGATTCCCATGAGAATAATATACAGCATTTACATCCCTTCCTTTCCGCCCTCAGGCAAGTCCCCACCGCACTTTCCATTGCTTACTTCTTGTAGCCGGTTTTCCGGTCCACGATGTTCTGGAGAGGCTCGCCAGCCACGTAGCGCCGCAGATTTGCTGCTTCAATGTGCACAATGTTGTCCTGGGTGGCCTGGAGATGGAAATCTCCGGCAATATGGGGCGTAATGTACATATTGGGCGTATGCCACAGGGGGTCGTCCTGGGGCAGCGGTTCCACTTCCGTTACGTCCACCGCTGCGCCGGCCAAATGACCGCTTTCTAGGGCGGCCCTAAGGTCCTTTTGGACCACGGCACTGCCCCGGCCTACGTTGATGAAATAGGCACCCTGCTTCATGGCGCCAAAAAGCTTGGCGTCATACAGGTGGGTGGTGGCAGGGGTTCCCGGCAAAACGGAAACCACAATATCGGCCCGGGCAAGCAGCTCCGGCAAATGTTCCATCAGACCCATTTCGTCGGCTTCCGCCGGTTTTTCCCCGTGACGGCGGCGCACACCGATTACGTAGGCGCCCATGGCCTTCACCAATCTGGCGTAGGCTTTGCCAATATCCCCAAAGCCAATCACCAGCACCACGGCATTCTTTAGGGAGGTAACGGTGCCTTCATCGTGCCACAGCCCTTGCTTTTGGTTATCGTAGTAACGGTAGAGTTTTTTCAGCATGGCCAAGGTAAGTGCCAGCATATGCTCAGAAAGGGCCTGACCGTAGGCACCGGTGGCATTGGTGAGCTGTACGTCTTCCGGCGTCACCCCGGGCTTGCAGTAGGCATCTGCGCCAGCGGAATTCAGCTGCAGCCAGCGCAGCTTGGGCAGCTGGTTCACCCATTCCGGACGAATATTGCCCAAAATCACTTCCGCTTCCTTTAATTTTTCCAGGTCCTTGCCATAATAAAACGCTGCTTCAGGAGCCGCCTTTTCCAATTCTGTTTTATGGTAAGCCAAAACCGGCATAGTTACTGCAATCTTCATATGCTTCACCCTTTCTCCTAATAAAAGAAAACGATTATCAATTGAATTTATTTTGCATTTTATCTATTTTATTTTACAAGATTCCGGCCCATGACTCAAATACTTGTTCCTTTGTTCGCCAAATTTCTTGTATTTATACAAATACTGATAAAAGTGTAACAAAAAAATGGATATATGACAATGCATATACCCATCTTTCGGAGCCGGCTGTCCCTCCAGGGAAAACCACACCGGCTTAATTTTCTGCTGCTGCCAGGTTTGTTTCACCGCTAAAACACTTCGTCCACGTGAATCTCCAGCAGTCTGTCCATAAAGGACTTGCCGTTCAGGCAGCGTTCATTTAGCAGCTGTTCCACCATGGAAACCCCCACCGGCCACCGGATAAATGGCGCCTTATCGATGGAATGGTCCGGACTGATGGGGATTCTGCACAGCCAAACCAAATGGGGCTTGAACTGGTACATCACCAGGTCCCCGTATAAAGAGTCGCTCTGTACCGGCTGGATAATATATTGGTTGCCGTTCAGGGAAAATACTGCTTCATGTCCTCTAGATAATAAACAGATGAGTTCATCAAGTTCAATTCCCAAATATCCCATTTTTGCTCCGACCTCCTAGTACTTGGCAACAAAGTTCTCTTTATATAATACCATAGAAGCGGCCGATGAAAAATAGTCTTTTCTGAGAAAACTCTCCTGCCCCAGGGAAAACAAAACGGATGCACCCGAAGGCACATCCGCTTAGGGAGCCTGAAACTCAGGCCGCTTTTTTCAATTTTTTCCGCAGGAACAGCCACATGGTCCCGGACAGGAAAGTAGAGGTATAGAAACCGCTGGAGAAGCCCACCAGCATGGCGAAGGAGAAGTTGTGGATGGTTTCCCCGCCAAACAGGAAGATGGCTACTACAGCAAACAGGGTGGTCAGGGTGGTGTAGATGGACCGGGTCATGGTCTGCCAAATACTGTTATCCACCATATCTTCCATACTTTCATTCCGTCTGTGGGTATGCAGGTTTTCCCGGATACGGTCGAAAATAACGATGGTACCGTTAACGGAATAGCCTACTACCGTCAGCAGGGCTGCTACAAAGGAAGAATCGATTTCCAGATGCAGCAGGGAGAAGTAGCTCAAGGTCACCATAACGTCGATAATCAGGGCGATGATGGCTGCCAGGGCAAAGCGCAGTTCAAAACGGAAGGTAATATAGGCAATCATCAGCACCCAGCTGAGTACCACCGCGCCAATGGCCTGTTTGACCAGGTCGTTGCCCACCGTAGCGCCTACGTTCTCCACCTTCAGCACTTGGTTTTCTCCCAGCTTGGCGGTCAGGTCGTCCATAACGGCCTTACGCTGGCTGTCGCTGATAAGGCCGGTGCGGATCAGCACGGATTCACTGGTTTCCGTATTCTGGCCGTTGGTTCCCAGCTGGATAATGCTGCTGCCCAAATCATGGTCATCCAACACCGTCCGGACCTGGGAAGTGGAAACCGGCTGGGCAAACTTCAAATC
This sequence comes from Acidaminococcus hominis, assembly GCF_900291475.1. Classification (GTDB taxonomy): domain Bacteria; phylum Bacillota; class Negativicutes; order Acidaminococcales; family Acidaminococcaceae; genus Acidaminococcus; species Acidaminococcus hominis. Next base: position 849,573 of record NZ_OLMM01000005.1, on the reverse strand, counting down.
AATGATGCTGCCGCCGGTAAAGTCGATGCCCAGGTTAAAACCCCGGGTAAACATGGAAACAATACCAACAATCAACACAATGGCCGTCAGAGAGAAGAAGATTTTGGCATGTTTTACAATGGAAAACTTTTTCATTGTGCCGCCTCCTCTTTTTTCTTCGGTGCCTTGGCACCAAATACGGCAGGATTCTTGGTGAATTCACTGCCCACCAGTGCCTTCAGGATAAATTTGGTTACGGTAATGGCCGTAAACATACTGATCAAGGTACCTAGTGCCAGGGTAACGGCAAAGCCTCTTACAGGACCGGTACCCAAATAGAACAGCACAGCAGCTGCCATCAGGGTGGTCACGTTGGAGTCGAAGATGGTCACAAAGGCCCGGGAGAAACCGGCATTGAGCGCAGCCCGGAGGGTCTTGCCCGACGCGATTTCTTCCTTAAACCTTTCAAAGATCAGCACGTTGGCATCTACGGCCATACCAATGGACAGGATGATACCGGCAATGCCCGGCAGGGTCAGGGTTGCATTAAGCCCCTTCATCACGGCCAGCAGCAGCAGGGTATAGAGCAGCAGCACAATGTCGGCTACCAGTCCGGACAGCCGATAGTACAGCAACATGAACAAGAATACGCCGGCCAGGCCAATGGCAAAGGCCTTGACGCTGGCATCCTTGGAATCCTGGCCCAGGGTAGGTCCTACGGTCCGGTTTTCCACGATTTCCAGTTTCACCGGCAGGGAGCCGCTGCGCAGCAAGATGGCCAGATGTTCTGCTTCCTGGGCATCCTTGGAGCCGGTAATCTGGGCGTTGCCGCCGGTAATGGGTTCATTGACCCGGGGAGCCGTCAGCACTTCCCCGTCTAACAAAATGGCAATCTGTTTGCCTACATTGGCCGCCGTCAGTTCACCGAACTTTTTGGCGCCCTCGTCATTGAACTGAAGGGTAACCACAGGCTGACCGCTTTGGTCTACGCTGGCTTTGGAATCCTTCAGATCCTTACCGGTAAGCACCGTGTTGCCATTCATGTCCTTAAATTCCAGCATGGCCGTACGGCCCAGCATGGCAATGGCTTTTTCAGGATCCTTGACCCCGGGGAGTTCCACAATAATCCGGTCCCGGCCCTGACGCTGGATTACCGGTTCGGTAAGACCCAGTTCATTGACCCGGCGTTCAATGATTTTGATGGAACGGTTGATGGCATCATCGTCCACCTTGGACTCCGGTGTATCCTGGGCCTGCAAAACCACGTGGGTGCCGCCCTGCAAATCCAGGCCCTGTTTTACCGTACTAGCCAGCGGCTTGATGAATACGGCAAAAGAAATCAAAATGGCCAGCACCGAAATCAGCAGCTTGGCCCGATTTTTACCCTTCAAGATGATTCCTCCTTGACATCGTTACCGGCAGACCCGCAGGCCCTTTTCTGTACACAGGTAACGAATTTTTGCGTCGTGCGCATTCACAGGCAGTTCTTTCAATACCTGTGCTTCATAGCCTATAGCCATGGTAACTGCTTTGGTGCATCTGGGCAGGAAGCGGTCATAGTAGCCCTTGCCCTTGCCCAGCCGGTCGCCCTGGGCCGTAAAGCCCAGACCGGGAACCAGCACCAGGTCAATATCTTCAGGAGCGATGACTTCCACCGGTTCCTGGGGCGTACGGATGCCGAAGCGGTCCGTGCCCAATTTTTTTAAAGAAACCAGCCGAACAGCCTGCATCTGCCCTTCTTCCTCCAGGATGAAGGGGACGCAGACTGTTTTGCCCATACTGAGCGCCGTAGAAATGGAGGCGTCCACGCTGGCTTCCCCTGGCACTGCCAGGTAGGCCATAATGACTTTGCCTTCCAGGAACAAACGGCTGTTGGAAATATGGCTGTTGATTTCTTTATGGAATTTGTGCAGTTCCCGCTGATTCAATTTTTTGAGTTTCTCTTTGATTTCCAGGCGAACTGTCTTTTTTTCCATTATTTAGACTCCTCACTGGTTTCTGCAGCCGGTTCAGCTTTGGCAGCATCGGCAGCGTTTTCTGCAGGAGCTTCAGCCTTGGCAGCTTCCGGAGCCTTGGCTTCTTCCTTCACTTCTTCCTTGGTTTCTTCTTTGGGGCTGTTGTCCTTGTCAAAAGCAGAGGTCAGCACAGTGCCCACAGCAGAACGGCGGATATGGAATTCCACGTTTTCTGCCACTTTAATGCGCAGTTTGTCTTCCTGCACCTTGGTGATAACGCCGAAAATGCCCCCGATGGTCACAATCCGGGTACCGACCTTCAGCGCGTTGAGCATGTCTACTCTCTTTTTCTGATCTCTCTTCTGGGGACGGTAGATCATCATGTAGAAGATCGCCGCCATCAGAATGAAAGGCCAGGCCATTTGAATCATACTTTCCATTCGATTACCTCCCTGTAGTGTTGTAATTCTCTAAGAACGCTGCCCGAAATTCCGGGAACGTGTCATTAGCAATTGCCTTGCGCATATTCTCTGCAAATTTTAACAGAAAATGGAGATTATGTATAGACAGCAGCCGCAATGCCAGGATTTCTTCTGCCTTAAACAGGTGGCGGATATAGGCCCGGCTAAAGTGGCGGCAGGTATAACAATCGCAGTTTTCGTCAATGGGGCGGAAGTCCTCCATATAGGCAGCGTTCCGCACTACCAGCCGGCCGGTAGGCAGCATGGCCGTACCGTTTCTGGCTACCCGGGTGGGATACACACAGTCAAACATATCCACCCCCAGGTTGACCCCTTCCACCAGGCAGTCCGGCGTGCCAACGCCCATCAGATACCGGGCTTTGTCCTTGGGCATCCACTGGGTGGTTTTTCCCAGGATATCGTACATGAGAGGATGGGGTTCCCCTACGCTGAGGCCGCCGATGGCAAAGCCGTCAAAATCCATGGACGTAATGGCTTTGGCACTGTATTCCCGCAGGTCCGGATACATGCCCCCCTGAATAATGCCGAACAGGCCCTGGTCATCCCGGGTTTTGGCGTCCAGGCAGCGCTTGGCCCAGCGGGTGGTCCGCTCGGTGGACTGCTTGGCGTAGGCGTGGTCCGCAGGATAGGGAATGCATTCGTCAAAGGCCATAATAACGTCGGCCCCCAGGTCTTCCTGGGCTTTGGTAGCCACTTCCGGATTCAGGAACTGCTTGGAGCCGTCCAAATGGGACCGGAACATGACCCCTTCTTCCGTAATTTTCCGCATTTCTCCCAGGCTGAAGACCTGGAAGCCGCCGGAGTCCGTAAGCATCCCCCGGTTGTAGTTCATAAATTTGTGCAGGCCCCCGGCCTTCTTCACCAACTCCGTGCCAGGACGGAGGAACAGGTGGTAGGTATTGGACAGAATCACCTGGGAGTTCATGGCGTAGAGTTCTTCCGGGGTCAAGGTCTTTACCGTGGCCTGGGTACCTACGGGCATGAACATGGGGGTGTCAAAGGTGCCGTGGGGAGTGTGCAGCTTGCCCAGCCGGGCCCCGCTGCGGGGGTCTTCTTTAATCAGTTCGAAATAGACTTGGCGCATGGAATCTCCTTTACCGAATGAACATGGCATCGCCAAAGCTGAAGAAACGATACTTTTCCTGAACGGCCACCTTATAGGCGTTCAGGATCATTTCCCGACTGGTCAGGGCAGCCACCAGCATAATCAGCGTGCTTTGGGGCAGGTGGAAATTGGTGACCAGGGCGTCCACAATCTTGTATTGGTAGCCCGGGTAGATAAAGATGCTTGTCCAGCTGCCGCCGGGCTTTACAATCCCGTCTGCCCCAGCAGATTCCAGGGTCCGGACGGAAGTGGTGCCTACGGCAATGACCCGTCTGCCTTCCCGCTTGGCCCGGTTGATGGCTTCCGCCGCCTCCGGGGTCACCGAGTAGAACTCGCTGTGCATCTTGTGGTCTTCAATTCGGCTTTCGCTGACCGGCCGGAAGGTGCCAAGACCCACATGGAGGGTTACAAAAACTTCTTCCACGCCCATATCCTTGATTTTTTTCAGCAGTTCTTTGGTAAAGTGCAGGCCGGCAGTAGGTGCCGCAGCGCTGCCCCGTTCCCGGCTGTACACGGTCTGGTACCGTTCCTTGTCGGCCAGGGGTTCGTGGATGTAGGGCGGCAGGGGCGTTTCTCCCAGCCGGTCCAGGATTTCCTCAAAGACGCCGTCATAGTGGAAGCGGGCAATCCGGCCGCCAAAATCGGTGGTTTCCAGAATTTCACAGCTCAGCTCCTCGCTGAAATTAATCTGGGCTCCCTTTTGCAGCTTCTTGCCGGGCCGTACCAGCACTTCCCAGTCCGTGGCATTTTTCCGGGTCAGCAGAAAAACTTCCACATGGGCTCCGGTGGTTTTCACCCCGTGGAGCCGGGCCGGGATTACCCGGGTATCGTTAAAAACCAGTACATCACCGGGTTTCAGGTATTCCGGCAGGTTGTAGAAATGCCGGTGTTCCAGTTCACCCGTTTTTTTATCCATCACCAACAGCCGGGAAGAATCACGGGGTTCCACCGGATGCTGGGCAATCAATTCCTGAGGCAGCTCATAATCAAAATCTGTAACGTCCATTTTTTCTCCTAATATTCTTTTTCCACCCGAATGCCCGGATAATAATGGGCCAGGATGGTTTTATAATAATCTTTCTTACCCCGGGCTTCCCTGGACAGGGCCATGCCCCGGGCGCCCCACTGGCTAAGGCCAACGCCGTGGCCCCAGCCGCCTCCGGTAAAGGTCACCTTTTCCCCGGGTACGTCACTAAACAGCCGCAGATCCCCTACGGCCGTGCCGCCCTGGTCCTTTTCCCGGATGGGTATGGTTTTTTCCCCAATCTGATACCCATACCGGTTGGTAATGGGTACTTCTAACTTGTCCGGCCGTTCCGGTCCAATCTGGATTTCAAACAGGGTGCTGCTAAGGCCCAGCATGGAGCGGACCTTATTGCCGGGGATGGTCACAGAGCCCCGCTTGCCAATAAAGGTCATGCGCTTCACCCGGCCGGAGGTTCCCCGGTCCGGGGTCCATTTCATGGGCGCCGCTGCCCGGGCGGACAGCCGGATGCCCTCCAGGTCCCCCACATTGTAGCCGTTCTGGCTCAGCAGCCGGTTCAGCTGGACCTTGGTAAAGCTTTTGGTCCAGGTGTACTGGGGGGAATCCTTGTCCTCATCGGGCACTGCCTGAAGATAGGGAATATCCTTTCCCCAAACATTGTAGGCGGATTCCGTATACCCGCCGCTGCTGCTGTGAAAGAAGGCCTGAATCAGGTCTCCCTTGTAGGTAGCCGCCATTCCTTCCGTTGCGTCCACCAGTTTGTTGGTGTTGGCGTGTTCTGCCGCCGCCCCGCCGTAGACCTGTCCCATATCCGTAGCTTTGATGTCAAAGTTGGGGTACTGGTCCTTGTCCAGGTGGTACAGTGCAAAGGAGCGGGCAGCTACAGCCTGGGCCTTGATGGCTTCGTCGGGCCACAGGGGAATCACTTCCTTGGAAACCACCCCGTACAGATACTGCTCCACCGGCAGGGTATTTACCACCGTCAGGTTTTTCCGGCCGCTGTTTAAAAGCACGGTCAGGGCACCCCGGTAGTTTTTCTGGTTGATATAGATGGGGTTCTTGGCGTTGTCAGCTACCAGAGAAAGCTGACCCCCGGAAAGCTTCTTATCATCTGCATATAGGCTGCCGTTTTTTACACTGACAAAATGCTGGCCCGGCGAAAGCACGGTAGTTTTCCCGCTTCCGTCAATGACCTTGATTTTGCCCTTGGACTGCACCTGGGCGGAAAACTGCTCCACTGCCAGGCCCACCCGAATTTTCGGGCCGCCTCCTGCTGCCAGGGCAAGACCCTGGAACAGAAGAACCAGACATACAACTCCGATGATCGTCAGCTTTTTCTTCATAGGCTGCTACCTTCCTGCTGGGGCTGGACCGCCGGGTGCTTCTTCTTTTTCACCCGTTCATACCGATCCCGCTCGCTGAAGATGCAGCCGCAGTAGGGCTGCCGGTACATTTCCAGCTCCAGGCTGATGTCCACTCCTTCCTGGTAGCCAACCCGGAAATCTTCATAGTAGAAGGGAATCCCCTCCCGCTCTGCGATTTCTTCGGCAATTTCCTTAATCAATTCATGCTTTTGGTAGGGACTCACCAGCAGCGTGGTGGAAAAGGCATCAAAGCCGTTTTCCTTGGCGTAGCGGGCTGCCGCCTCCAGGCGCACCCGGTAGCAGTAGGCACAGCGCACGGTGGGTTCGTCCAACATACCCCGGAGGGTCTGCTCCAGGGGATAGCTTTTGTCCACCACCAGTTTGTATTTTCGTTTTTCGCAGAATTCCCGCAGGGTATTCAGCCGCCGCTTGAATTCTTTATAAGGATGGATGTTGGGGTTAAAGTAATAAATTGTAAAGCTCTTTCCCTGCTCCGTCAAGGTTTTTACAGGATAGGTGGAACAGGGGCCGCAGCAGGCATGAAGCAATAGGTTCACGGTACATTCCTCTCTTCTGGATAGGGTACGCCCAAATACTGGTACGCCACAGCCGTAGCCTGCCGTCCCTTGGGCGTCCGATGCAGCATTCCCAGCTGCATCAGGTAGGGTTCATACACATCTTCCAGGGTTTCCGTTTCTTCGTTAAGGGACGCCGCCAGGGTATCCACCCCCACGGGCCGTCCCCCAAAGTCCACCACCAGCTTGTGCAGCAGCCGGCGGTCGTTCCGGTCCAGACCCAAATCGTCGATTTCCAGCCGCTGCATGGCTTCCCGGCAAACTTCCGTGGAAATATGGTCCAGATCCGCCACCTGGGCAAAGTCCCGCACCCGCTTGAGCAGCCGGTTGGCTACCCGGGGGGTACCCCGGCTCCGCCGGCCGATTTCGTAGGCCCCTTCCGGGTCTATCTTCACCTGCAAAATTTCCGCAGCCCGTTCCACAATAATCTGCAATTCTTCCGGAGTGTAGAATTCCAAATGGCAGATGACCCCAAAACGGTCCCGCAGGGGAGCCGCCACGGAGCCCATCCGGGTGGTTGCCCCAATCAGGGTAAACCGGGGCAAATCCAGCCGTACGCTCCGGGCTGCCGGCCCCTTGCCGATGATAATGTCCAGGGCGTAGTCTTCCATGGCCGAATAAAGGATTTCCTCTACGGTCTTGGGCAGCCGGTGGATTTCATCAATAAACAGCACATCACTTTCGTTCAGATTGGTAAGAATGGCCGCCAGATCCCCCTGCCGTTCCAAGGCCGGGCCGCTGGTAATGCGGATGTTTACATTCAGCTCGTTGGCAATGATATTGGCCAGGGTGGTCTTCCCCAGTCCCGGAGGCCCGTAGAGCAGCACATGGTCCAGGGCTTCCTTCCGTTTCAACGCCGCCTGGATAAAAATCTCCAGGTTCTTCTTCACCTTGGTTTGTCCGATATATTCCGCCAGGCGCCGGGGCCGGAGGCTGTACTGCCAGCCGTCCTGCTCCTGCTCCTGTCCTGCAATCACGCGATTGGTTTCTTCCATTAGCTCCTCCTGGCCATAAGCCGCAGCGCTGCCTTCAGCAGTTCTTCCGCCGTACTGTCAGGTGTTACGGGGAGCTTTTTCAGCACCTCCGCAATTTCTGCTTGGGTATAGCCCAGATAGGTCAGGCCGTCAGAGACCGCCCCCAGCACGCCGGTGCCTTCTTCCAGGCTTCCCAGATTTTCGCCGCCCCCGGCTTCTTCCGTGCCTTCCGGTCCCAGGATATCCTTCAGCTCCAGGAGCATCCGTTCTGCCGTTTTCTTCCCAATGCCGGGAAGCTTGGTCAAATACTTCAGGTCCCGGTTCTTTAGGGCTAGGTAGAAGGCATCTACCTTGGAGGCCGACAAAATACCCAGTGCCACCTTGGGGCCAATCCCGCTGACGGTAATCAACTGGGTAAACAGATTGTAGGCATCATAGGTCAAAAAGCCATACAGCTGGAGGGCGTCCTCCCGGACCGCCAGATAGGTGTACACCTTTGTCCGCTGATCCACCGTCAGCCGGCCCAGGTCCCCGGTATTCATGAAAATCCGGTACCCTACCCCACTGCTGGTTTCCAAAAGGCAAAAATTCACCCCAATATGGTCCACTCTGCCGTTAATAAATCCGATCATGATAACCTCTCCAGCAAATCTTTTTCCCGAATGGAATTCAGGCCGCAGATGCCAATGGCCAGGGCGTCCGCCACATCATCCGGTTTGGGTTTCTCCTGGATGTGCAGCAGCTTCTGGACCATATAGGTCACCTGATTCTTGTCCGCCCGGCCGGTACCGGTAATGGCCTGCTTTACCTGGATGGGGGTGTATTCAAACACCGGAATCCCAGCCAGGGCTGCTGTCAGCACAATAACGCCCCGGGCCTGTCCCACAGGAATAGCCGTATTCACGTTCCGGTTGAAGTACAGCTTTTCTACCGACATGAAATCCGGCTTGTAATCCGCAATCAATCCATTCAATTCTTCAAAAATCTTCTTCAGCCGCAATTCCGGCAGCATATCCTTATCCGTAAAAACGGCTCCGTAATGCACAGGAATCAGCCGGCTTTTTTCCAGACGAACCAGCCCGTAGCCGCAAATCGCCGTTCCCGGGTCGATGCCCAATACCAGCATAAAATTCCTCCTGATAGTGAAAAACCGGCCAAGCGGGGAAACCCCCAGCTGGCCGGCCATACTTCTTGTTATTCTTCAGGCAGGTCAGCGTTTGTATAAACGTCCTGCACGTCGTCCAGGTCCTCGAAGTTATCGAGCATCTTCTGTACCTTTACTGCATCTTCACCCGTAACGGTGATGGTGTTGTCAGGAATCAGGGACAACTCACTCATGGCAACCTCAATATTATGATCAGCCAGGGCTTTTTCCACGGCATCGTAGTCTTCCGGAGCGGTGGTAATCACATAGCTGTCATCTGTGGTTTCCATGTCTTCAGCGCCTGCATCCAAAGCGATTTCCATCAATTCGTCTTCAGAGGGAGCGCCTTCTTTTTCCACGGTGAATACACCTTTGTTTTTGAACATCCAGCCTACGCAGCCGGATTCACCCATGTTGCCGCCTTTGGAAAAGACGTGGCGCACATCGGCAGCCGTACGGTTCCGGTTATCCGTCAGGGCGCTGACCATAATGGCCACCCCTGCAGGGCCGTACCCTTCGTAGGTAATTTGTTCGTAATCAGAGCCTTCCGTGGTGCCTTCGCCCTTGGCAATGGCTCTTTTGATATTATCTTTAGGGATATTGTTGGCTTTAGCCTTGGACAGAGCCAACTTCAGCTTCATGTTGCCAGTAGGATCAGAACCTCCCATGCGGACAGCAATAGTAATTTCTCTGCCAATTTTCGTGGTAATCTTCCCACGCAGTGCATCTGTTTTCCCTTTTTTGAATTTAATATTTGCCCACTTAGAGTGTCCCGACATACAAATTCTCCTCCTACCTTGATATAGCTACTCGGCTATTTTATCACACTACGCTTATTTGCGCAAATATACCCGTTCCATATCCACGTTTTTCACGCCCTGCTGGGCCAATTCGTTGTCCCCGGCGCAGGTCATGGCGGTAGTGGCGGCAAAGCGCTTGAGCAGCACCCGGGTAATGCCCGGTTCTGTCATGGCTCCCGGTCCGTTCAGGCAGCCCTTTTCACAGGCCATGCCTTCAATATATTTCACATCCAGCTTACCGTCTTGATAATCCTTCAGGGCCTGCAAGCACTGGTCCAAACCGTTGCAGTACTGACCGCTTACTTCCAGGTTGTATTTTTCCTTGGTGTAGTCATTGACGGCGGTGCTTACCCCAGCTGCCTGCGGGAAGCTGCAGCCGTCAGCAGAGGAAGCAGCGTGGAACGGAGCGGCTTCGCAGTCCGCCGGGTTGATGCCCATGCTGTCCATCATGCATTTCAGTTCTTCAAAGGTCAGCACAAAATCGATGTCTTCGGGGTGTTCCCGGGCTTCTACCTTTTTGGCAATGCAGGGACCTACAAAAACCGTCAGCGCACCGGGATCGTCATGTTTTACAGCCTTGCTGCGGGCCACCATGGGAGATACGGTATCGGAAATGCAGTCCGCCAAAGCCGGTGCATGGCGTTTTACCGTAGCCACAAAGGCCGGGCAGCAGGAACTGGTCATCAGCTTCTGGGTGCCGTGTTCCACCTTTTCCACATATTCTTCCGCTTCGGAAATAGTGGTCATATCGGCGCCTACCGCCACTTCCCGGACTTCCTTGAAGCCCAGCTTCTTGCAGGCAGCCACAATCTGGCCCGGCTGTACCTTCAGGCCGAACTGGCCTACGAAGGAAGGTGCCAGCAGGCAATAGATTTTTTGGCCGGATTTGATGGCCTGGATCAATTGGACAATATGGCTGCGTTCTTCGATAGCGCCAAAGGGGCAGGCAGCCCGGCAGGCACCGCATTCTACGCAGATGTTCTTGTCAATTTCCGCTTTCTTGTTCTTGCCGGTATGCAGGGCGTGTACCTTGCAGGCATTTTCGCAGGGACGGGCAATTTCCGCTACAGCGCCGTAGGGGCAGGCCCGTTTGCAGTTACCGCATTCCACGCACATATCATAGTCGATGTGGGCCCGGCCCTGGTAAACGGAAATGGCCTTTTTGGGGCAGCCGTTCATGCAGCGGTGGGTCAGACAACGGCGGCAGATATCGGTGATCATATATTTGTTTACAGGGCAGGCGGAGCAGGCTTCCGGCAATACAGCAATCACGTGCTGGGTCCGATCCACCGGTTCCTCCAAGGCTTTTTGGGATGCCTGGATAATGTTCATATCCGTATCCATACCCAGGGCAACGTTGATCCGTTCCTTCAGGACGGCTCTTTCCTTGTGCACACAGCAACGCAGTCTGGGCGTGTTTTCGTTCACGATCTGCAGCACGTCATAAACGTGGTCCGGCAGATTCCCATCATACGTCATCTTGGCAAGCATGGTCAGCACTTTCCGTCTGATCTTGGTAATTTCTGTTACTTCCATTTTTTCTCCCCTCTGAATCGCGTAATCTACGTTGGATATCATACCATATTTCCTATAAAAAAATAAGGCGTTCCCACGAAATTTTACGTTTGAACTGAAACATTTTTAACACTTTATTCGACTTTTCTTATGACCCCTATTACAGGAGCTTAGACACCACTTGTGGCCGCATTTTTTACCCTGGAAAAGCCTTTTTTGCACGTAAGAAGAGCTTTCTGTCCCCAGGGAACAGAAAGCTCTCGATATACAAGTTCGGGGCCGGGCCCCATGCTTTCCAGGCCTTATTCCAGGCCCAGGGTCTTTTTCACTTCCGCTTCCAGCTGATCCTTGGCAATCACCTGGCTCTGCCGCACCTGCAAATAGGGCAGTTCGCTCATGCTGGCCGGAATGGTCAGCTTGGTAAGCTCGGCCAGGGTCTTCATGGCCTCAAAGGGATTCAGGTCCGCTTGTTCGTACTTATCAGGGTTCAAGGACTGCAGCACCACATCATTGAATTTGAAGGGGCTGGCCGTAGAAACCACAATGGAGTACGTGGGGTCATTGGTCATCAGCCGGTATTTTTCCAGTGCCTTGTAGGCTACTGCGGAATGGGGATCCATTACATACCCGTAATTGTTGTACACATCCCCGATGGTTTCCCGGGTTTCCACCTCGTCCACCCAGGTACCGAAAAAGTCCTTGAGAATCCGGCTTTGCAGCTCACTGTCAATGCTGTATTCTCCCTTGTCCGCCAGTTCCTGCATCCAGCCGGCCACCTTGGCTGCATTATGACCGGTCTCCTCAAACAGGAGCCGTTCCAGGTTGCTGGAAACCAGGATATCCATGGACGGAGAAATGGTCTTATGGAAAGGACGTTTCCGGTTGTAGACGCCCGTATTGATAAAGTCCGTCAGCACATTATTACTGTTGGAAGCGCAGATGAATTTGTTCACCGGCAGGCCCATGAGCTTGGCGTAGAACCCGGCCAAAATATCCCCAAAGTTCCCGGTAGGAACGGAGAAGTTGATGGGTTCGCCGTTTTCAATCCGGCCGCCGTTGACGGCTTCCGCATAAGCGCTGAAATAGTATACAATCTGGGGAACCAGCCGGCCCCAGTTGATGGAGTTGGCAGAGGAGAAGGCGCAGGCGTGTTCATCCAGTTCTTCAGCCAGTTTCTTATCGCCAAAGAGTTTCTTTACGCCGGTCTGGGCATCGTCGAAATTGCCTTCCACCGCAACGGCGTGAACGTTGTCGCCCTTTTGGGTAACCATCTGCAATTTCTGGATGTCACTAACCCCTTCCTGGGGATAGAACACGATGACTTCCGTTTCCGGCACATCGGCAAAGCCTGCCATGGCCGCCTTGCCCGTATCCCCGGAGGTAGCCACCAGAATCACCAGTTTTTTCTCTTCCCCGGTCTTTACCACAGCCTTGGTCAGGAACAGGGGCAGAATTTGCAGGGCCATATCCTTAAACGCACAAGTAGGTCCATGCCACAATTCCAGTACATCCAGGTCTTTCTTCAGCATGTGGAGCGGTGCAGGAAAATCCCCAAAGCGTTCTTTGCTGTAGGCAGTTTCCACACAGGTTTTTAGTTCTTCTTCACTATAATCTGTCAAGAACCTTGCCAGTACCGTAAGTGCCCGGTCACTGTAGGGCGTACCCCGCATAGCATCAATTTCAGCCAGGCTGATTGCAGGAAACTCTTTGGGTACAAATAACCCTCCATCAGTTGCCAAGCCATTGGAAATGGCGTGGGCTGAACTTACCATATCTGTTTTCCCTCTTGTACTAATGTATAACATAGTCCCCCTACTTTCTGCTTTACGCAATCGTATCATAGCATAAGCGCCCCTTGTGCGCAACTACCTCGGCAATTTTCGCTCTATTTCAGCCGTTTCTTCTTCTTTTCTTATTGATTGGTAAAGTAGCTGCCTTCCACTGCCGCCAATAAATCGTCGGGTTTTAACAGCAGCTGCAGTCCCCGGTGCCCGGCACTGACCGCAATAATCTCCCAGTTTTTGGCCGTGTCGTCCAGGTATACCGGATAATGCTTCTTGGCGCCGATGGGGCTTACCCCGCCCCGGATATAGCCGGTAAGGCCCAGCACTTCCTTCAGATGCACCAATTCGGTTTTCTTGTTGCCGCTGGCCTTAGCCAGTGCCTTCAGGTCCAGCTCTCCGTTGCCCCGAATTACGGCAAACAGGACGCCCGTTTTATCTCCCCGGCAGCACAGGGTCTTAAACACCTGTTCTGGGGGCATTCCTACAGATTCTGCCACATGGACGGCGTCCAAATGGTCCGGATCTACCGGATAGCTTTTCAGTTCATAGTTGATATGGGCTTCGTCCAGAATACGAGCCGCATTGGTCTTCTTGACTTTCATATCCCCGCTCCTTTTGTTATAATAGTAAGCATACAGGTTTGATAAGCCCATCTGTAAGCTTATATTATATCAAGTAACGGAGTGATACACAAATGAAGATCACGATTGCTTGTGCCCAGATCCAGGTAGAACCTGGCAATCCGGAAGCCAATACAAAAAAGGCCCTGGCCTATTTGGAAAAAGCCAGAGCCCAGCAGGCGGACATTGTCCTGTTTCCCGAATTGACCATCCCCGGCTACCTTTTGGGAGACCTTTGGGAACAGAACGCTTTTCTCAGGGACTGTGAGGCCTGGGGCAAGGAACTGATTGCCGCCAGCAAGGACCTTTGCATCGTTTTTGGCAATATTGCCCTGGACCCTGAAAAAATCAACGAAGACGGCCGAATCCGCAAATACAACGCGGCCTTTGTGGCCCAAAACGGCAAACTGCTCCACGGCGGTCTGCCCTACCCCTTTATCAGCAAAACTGCCCTGCCCAATTACCGGGAATTTGACGACGGTCGGTATTTCCACAGCACCACCAAACTGCAGCTGGAATTGCCCGGCACCCCGTCTCTCAAGGAGCTGCTCCAGCCCGTACCGGTAACCATCCGGGGCCAGAAAGTCAAGCTGGGCATTATGCTCTGCGAAGACGGCTGGACGGAAAACTACTACTATAATATTCCCCAGCTGCTTAAAGAAAATGGAGCCCAGCTTCTCTGCAATATTTCCTGCTCCCCCTACACCTTCCACAAAAATGTCAAGCGGCACCGGATTTTTGCCGCCCAAGCCAAGGAATGCGGCATTCCCCTGGTCTACTGCAACAGCGTAGGGGTCCAAAACAACGGCAAAAACATCTTTACCTTTGACGGCTGCAGCACCTTCTACAGTGCAGATGGCCAAAGCCGCTCCGATGCACCGGCCTTCCAGGAAACCCTGCTTACGGCCCGGTTTGATCCTGCAACTGAGCAGCTGGAACTGACCAAAGCACCGGAACCGGAATTTTCCGATGCCAAGGAAATTTATACGGCGCTGCACTACGGGGCGTCCCAATTTCTTAAACAGATTGGTATCCAAAAAATGACCATTGGCGTCTCCGGCGGCATTGACTCTGCGGTAACGGCCGCCTTCTATGTGGACATTCTGGGAGCGGATAATGTGCTGTTGGCCAACATTCCCAGCCGCTATAATTCCTCTGTTACCAAAAACCTGGCCCAGCAAATGGCCCAGGCCCTGGGTACCCGTTACGTAATCATTCCTATCCAGGAAGTAGTGGACAAGACCATTGAGCAGCTGGGCCAGACCCCCATCCACAACTACGCTACGGGAGAAGATTCCAAGTTGACCATTACCCCCTTTGCTACGGAAAACATTCAGGCCCGGGACCGGGGTGCCCGGGTAATTGCCGGACTAGCAGCTTCCTTTGGGGGCGGCTTCTCCTGCAACTCCAACAAGGCGGAAATGACCGTGGGCTACGCCACCTTCTACGGCGACATTGCCGGCGTCCTGGCCCTTTTGGGAGATTTGTGGAAGCACCAGGTCTACGCCCTGGGCCACTACCTGAACGAAGAAGTTTTCCACAAAGAAGTGATTCCAGAGCAGATTTTCACCATTAAGCCCAGTGCCGAACTGTCCGAAGCCCAAACCGTGGGAAACGGCGGCGACCCCCTGGTCTACCCCTACCACGACTTCCTATTCCGTTCCTTTATTGAGGACTGGTACAAGACTTCTCCAGAAGACCTGCTGGGCTGGTACCTGGAAGGCACCCTGGAAGAACACCTGGGCTGCGCCCCAGGGCTGGTCAAGGAACTGTTCCCCACTCCCCAAGCCTTTATTGCAGACCTGGAGCGGTGGTGGAAAAACTTCTGCGGCCTGGCAGTAGCCAAACGGATTCAGGCCCCTCCCATCCTGACCATTTCCAAGCGGGCCTACGGCTACGACCACCGGGAAGCCCAAATGAAGCCTTTCTACTCCCGGAAGTATCAGGAAATGAAAGCCAAGGCCCTGTCCGGTGCCAATAGCTGATTTTTACGCACAAAGAAAAAGCGGTTCCAAGCCATTGCCTGGAGCCGCTTTTTGTATAAGTGTTTCAGCCTTGCATTGCCTTCTGGTAGAAGTCCCGGAGGATTTTGTCCATTTTCTCCTCGGAATCTCCGGGCGCAGCCTCGTAGACCTTTTCGTCCCCGTAGAAGAAAGTGGGGCAGTAATAATAGTTCCGGCCCTGGAGTTTTTCCGGTTCCTTGGTCTCACTGACCCGGACCAGGGGAATTTTCTTGTACTCCGGATGCTCTGCAAAAATGCCTTCCAAGGCATGGGAAGCCTTTTGGCAATAGGGACAGCCTTCCAGATAGATGAACAGCAATTCTTTTTTGTCCATTTTGATACACTCCTTTTCCTAGTGAAATAAAAAGTTTTATGTTAACCTGTTTGTAATATGCGTTGACCGTTCTTTTCCCGTCCCCTATAATGACTCATAGACCATTGGAGAAGGGATGACTAATTTCATGAAAGAAACACTAACGGCTGTTGCCGATCGGATTATGGCTGGGTACCGCCTGCAAAAGGACGATGCCATTGTACAGGAAATGCTGACCCTGCCCCTGGAAGACCTGCAGCGGGAAGCTGGACGCCTGCAAAAGCATTTCTGCGGCAACCATGTGGATTTCTGCACTATCATCAACGCCCGCAGCGGCCGCTGCGGCGAAAACTGCAAATACTGCGCCCAGGCCGCCTGCCATCATACGGACTGTGAAGAATACGGCTTTTTGCCCAAAGAAGAAATTATGAAAGTGGCCAAGGCCGACCAAGATGCCGGCGCCAACCGTTTTTCCCTGGTAACTTCCGGCCGGGCCCTGACCGGTAAGGATTTTGAGAAAGCCCTGGACACCTACCAGGAAATGCACAAAACCCTGACCATCGACCTGTGCGCCTCCCACGGCATACTCAGCCAGGAACAATTCCACCGGCTGGTACAAACCGGGGTTACCAGCTACCACCACAACATCGAGACCTCCCGGCGCTACTTCCCCCAGATCTGCACGTCCCACACCTACGATGACCGGATCCGGACCATCAAGGCCGCCCAGGCAGAAGGCCTGTGCGTATGCTCCGGCGGCATCATCGGCATGGGTGAAACCTGGCAGGACCGGCTGGATATGGCCTTTGAGCTGCAAGGCCTGGGAATTGAATCCATTCCCATCAACGCCCTGATGCCCATCCCCGGCACCGGTATGGAAGGTCGTCCTTCCTTGCCGCCGGAAGATATCCTGCGCACCATTGCCATTTTCCGCTTCATCAACCCCACGGCCAATATCCGTCTGGCTGCGGGCCGTAAACTGCTGCCGGACAACGGCAAGTCTGCGCTGCTCACCGGGGCTTCTGCTTCCATTACCGGCAATATGCTCACCACCTCCGGCACCACCATTGCAGAAGACATGGAAATGCTGGCGGAACTGGGGCTCACCAACCGATAAGTACAGCCTGAAACAGTTTTAAAAAAAGGTGTCTCAAAAGTAACTTTTGAGGCACCTTTTTTTGTGTCAGCTTAGAAGCATTCGCAGTTGACCATGAAGTAGGATCTGGGATGAGCGCAAACCGGGCAGATTTCAGGAGCTTTTTCAGCTTCAACAATGTGGCCGCAATTGGAGCAGATCCAAACGGTCTTTTCATTGCGTTCGAACATGGTCCCATCTTCTACCTTTTTCAGCAGAGCTTGGTATCTTTCTTCATGATGTTTTTCGATAGCGCCTACAGCTCTGAATTTATAAGCCAATTCGGTGAAGCCTTCTTTTTCAGCGGTTTCAGCGAAGCCTTTGTACATATCGGTCCATTCGTAATGTTCACCGGCAGCCGCATCTTTCAGGTTGGCAACGGTATCAGGAATGGAGCCGCCATGGAGAGCCTTGAACCAAATCTTAGCGTGTTCTTTTTCGTTGTTGGAGGTTTCCAGGAAGTTGGCTGCTACTCTTTCATAGCCTTCTTTTTTAGCTACGGAAGCATAATAACCATACTTGTTATACGCTTGAGATTCACCTGCAAAAGCAGTTTGTAAATTCTTTTCAGTTTGAGTACCTTTTAATTCTGGCATTGTCAATTCCCCCTATATTCTAGCATTTCGAGCGGATAAAAACGTTTCATGCATCCATCTCGATTACAGGTTTATTATAGGCCATTTTTAATAAAAAAGCAAGTATTTTTGATAATTATTTTCCATTAAATCTATTTCTAAAATCGTTTTTCTCCTCACCCTGCCAAAACAGCCGAATGGGCAGATTGGAGGAGCCCGGAGGCGAAAAATGGAAGGTAGCCCGACGGTCCGCAGGAATGGTGCCCACCACCATGTTTTCCCCGTCTCCGCTCCAACCAAAGGAAGTAGCGTCTTCCGGCAGGCGGATGTATTTGGCGGCCTTATCCTGTACGTCCAGCACCCCTTCCCCGGCATAGGGTCCTCCGTAGGGATTGAACCGGAGAATGGTATTGCGCTTGCCCTTGGTCCGGAAATTCACGTCGTACATTACCCCATAGTTGCCGTAATTGATGACCTTTTGGCCGGTGGTGGCGTCCACCCCGGTAACGTAGGGATTCTTGGCATTATCCGCCAGTTCCAGGCCCCAGATGGTGTTCTTATCCGCATCAAAGGGTTCCTCCAGGGTTACATGGCAGTTGGAGGTATTGAAGGTCCCCCGCAGCACATGGCCGCCTTCGTCAGGAGGCAGAATGGAAAACAGATCCGTAGAAATTTTCAGGTCCGCATTCATGGGCATCATGAGCACAGACACTTCTACGGGCTGGTCTGTTTCCAGGTCCACAATTCCCGTAACCAACTGCTGGGGCTTTACTACCAGGCCTTTGCCGCTGCCCAAAAGATCCTTGACCCCTAAAACTGCAAAGGGCTTCCGGCTGGGGACTGATCCATAGTAGCGTTCCTGGGCTTCCTTGCCCGCTTCCAGCCAGTCCGTATTGGGCCGGGAAACGCCATTTTTCCCCACCAACACCGAACTGGGCCGCAGGGACACCCGGCGCAGCACCACTGCCAGCCGTTTATCGGTTTTCATATCATTCACATGATGAAAAAACAGGCGCACCGGACCCTGCACCGTATCCCGGTACATGATGCCGCATTCCTTGACCATTTCTGGGCTATCAGAAAAGACCAGCTTGGGGCCATCCTGGGTAATTTTACCCTGAACTTCCTGGTATTCAGGAACACCCCCCTGCCAGTTGGGAGCATCGGCTGCAGCCCCTATATGCCAGGGCAGCAGGGACGCCAGCCCCATACACAAAAAACCAAACCATTTGACTTTCTTTTTCACACTATCCCTCCATTGGGTTGTTCTTATTTTTACGTTTTGCACGTTCCTTATTGTAGCACAAATCGGATACACAGATTTATTTTCAGAAATCATGCAAAAATCGAAATTTTGATATTGTTTATTTCCCATTAGGTCTGTATAATAAAGGCATAAATCAAAAGCTTATTATGCTTTGTTTCCATAGAAAGGCGGTCCTTGAATATGCAAATCCATTACGTCACTGCTAACCCCAGCGGCAACATCACACTTTTTGTCCTTGATTCCATCCCTCCTGAGCAGCGGAAGGTGGTCAATCGTTTTCTTTTGGAAATGGAACCAACGGCGGAACAGGTTGGCTGTTTTGCCGTTGCCGGGAACCACACTACCGTAACCATGATGGGCGGCGAATTCTGCGGGAACGCTTCCCGTTCCTCGGCAGCCTATGCCCTGCTGCTGCAAAATAAGGACCAGGGCGATTTTATGGTCAGCTGCTCTGGCTGCTCGGAAGCCCTGCCAGCCCGTGCCAAAAAGGTCAAGGACCGCACCTACGAAACGGTCATCAAACTCCAGCCCCCTCTGAAAACCGGCACCATTCCCCTTTCCTATGAACGGGAGAGTGTGGAGTGCCAGCTGATTTCCCTGCCGGGCATCGACCATTACATTTATTTCACCCCCAACCTGGATTATGTGGACAAAGAACAATTGTTCCAATCCCTTCAACGGGAAGTTTCCCGGTGGCCGGAACCCGAGGCCTATGGGCTGATGCTGGTAGATCCAGGCAGTCTGGAGGTAATTCCCGCAGTCTATGTGTGCAAAACCGGCACCCTGTACTGGGAGAACAGCTGCGGTTCCGGTGCGGCTTCCGTGGCAGCAGCCCTGGCCCTGCGCCAAGGCCGTTCCCTGGAAGTAGAGCTGTCCATGCCCGGAGGCAAATTAACCGCCGGTGCCGATATCCAGGACGGCAAGGTGGTTTCCCTACACCTGGGTGGTCTGGTGGAATTTGGGGAAGAAAAAACTGCAGAGCTGAAATAAAGCAAAGTGAACTGCGTACCCGCTGGGCTTTCCAGCGGGTTTCTTTTGTCCAAAAGCTTTTTGGCGCACAAAAAAAGACTGTGAAAATTTCACAGTCTTACTTTTTGATTGGTGCCGAAGGCCGGACTCGAACCGGCACGCTTTGAGGGCGCTTGATTTTGAGTCAAGTGCGTCTGCCAATTCCGCCACTTCGGCAAAGCGTGATAGGTATCACAACAGTGATTATTCTATCATGCAGCAATCCCTTTGTCAACGAACTTTTTTTACTTTTAGAAAGTTTTCCGGAGAAAGAAAGGGCCGCAGCCACGCTGCAGCCCCTAGCTTATTTGGCAGGAACAATGGTTCCCTTGAATTTGTCTTCAATGAATTTTTTCACTGCCGCAGAATGGAAGATTTCCGCAATCTTCTTATATTCCGGCTTGTCCTTATCCTTTTCCCGGGCAGCCAGCACCATAACGGCTAACGGTTCATCGTCCGCTTCCCAGAACAGGCCCTGCTTCTTCACGTCCATACCGGAACTCATTACATAGTTCATGGTAATCACGGCCAGATCCACATCTGCCAGGCTTCTGGGCAGCTGCGCAGCCTCCAGCTCTCTAAACTGCAAATGTTTGGGGTTTTCCACCACATCGTTGACCGTGGCCTTAAAGCCCACCCCAGCCTTCAATTTAATCAGGCCAGCCTTTTCCAGGAGCACCAGTCCCCGGCCGCCATTGGTGGGATCATTGGGAATGGCCACTACAGCGCCGTCGGGCACAGCCTTCAGGTCATGAATCTTGTCACTGTAGATACCCATGCGCATCAGGATAGTGTTGCCAATGGGCACCAGTTTGGTATTGTTTTGGGTATTGAAGTTGTTCAAGAACGGTGCGTGCTGGTAACTGTTCAGGTCCAGATCGCCTTCCGCCAAGGCCTTATCCGGCGTAATGTAATCGGAGAATTCCACCACTTCCACATTCATGCCCTGTTTTTTGGCTTCCTCAGCCACTGCATGGACCACGTCCGCATGAGGCCCTGCCGTAGCACCAATTTTGATGGGCTTGCTGCTTGTCCCGCCAGCTTTGGAATCACTGCCGCCGCAGCCTGCGGCTAATAGAGCCAGTGCCAAAACGCCTGCCAGCACGGCTGCCAATTTGTTTTTCTTCATGAAGCATCTCTCCCATCTGTTAATTCATATCTGTATAGTATGTATTGCTGTACCGCCTATCATACTTGTCTTTTTCCACCCTGTCAAGAAAAATTCACAAAGTCTGTATCTCCCCTATTAGACTGTACCGTTTTTTTCAGTTTTGGAGCTATAGAAAAACAAAACCGGGGCTGTGCAATAATACCTACCCCCAAAAGAAAAACGACTTGCGAGTTCAAAAGAGTTCGCAAGCCGTTTTTCTTGTTCTTTATAACCTTATCCCACTAAACTTCCTCAGTCAGTCCTGCGGACTGACAGCCCCTCCACGCTTGGATGGGCCGGTCTTAGACCCCTACGAGTCATGTACTAAACGAGTATAGCAAAGCAACATAGTTCGTAAATACCTGCACTACCCAAATCTATTACTTGACTAGTAGCGGCATAGATTGCTTCCTGCAAGCGTGTAGAAAGTGTCGCCGCAGGCGACGATAGAAGTTTCATTATTTCACAGCCCCATTTCTTCCAACTGCCGCTTAGTTTTCTTTGGCAGCTTTCTTTTCTTTTGCGCCGTGCTTATCCTTGTGTTTGTCTTCATGCTTTTCTTCATGCTTTTCTGCGTGTTTTTCGGCGTGTTTATCAGCGTGTTTATCTTCATGCTTATCGGCATGTTTGTCTTCGTGTTTACCTTCGTGCTTATCGACATGCTTAGCTTCGTGTTTATCCTTGTGCTTTTCTTCGTGCTTCTCTGCGTGTTTTTCGGCGTGCTTATCCGCCTTTTTCTCCTGGTGCTGCTTTTCCTTCAGCTCGGCCTTGGCTGCCGCCCGCAGGTCCTTTTCCTCATGCCCCTGATGTTCATGGTGACCGCAGCCGTGACCGTCTTCTCCATGGTCATGCTTATGGCCGCAGCCATGACCTTCTTCATGACCGTGATGATGGCCGCAGCCCCCTGGAACGTCGGTGAGCTTGCCTTCCAACAGCTGCTGCACGGCCGCTGCCACATCGCCTTGGGCCCCTGCGTAAATCTGAATGCCCAGTTGGGTCAGGCCCGTTCTGGCACCTTCTCCCATGCCGCCGCAGATTACCGTATCCACGCCCTGCTCCTTCAGAAAAGCAGCCAGGGCCCCGTGGCCATGACCCTCAGCGTCCAAAAGCCGCTGATCCGTAATCTTCCCCTCTTCCACCGTTACCAGTTTAAATTGGGTGCTTTTGCCAAAATGCTGAAAAATTTGTCCTTCTGCAAAAGGAATTGCAATTTTCATATTTTCTGCCTTCTTTCTCAAAAGAAAACCTCTGCCGTGTACACAGCACGTCCGTTACTTCAAATGGTAGCACATTTTGGGCAAAAAGTCGAAACAATTCAAATTACAAGCACCCTTAGGAGAAATATTTTTCGATACCGTTGGCAATAGCTTTGGCCAGTTTATCCCGGAAGCTCCGGGAATTCAGTTCCCGCTCCTCCCGGCGATTGGTCATGAACAGCATTTCCACAAGGGTGGCCGGCATGGAGCTATGTTTCATCACGTAGAAACCAGCCTGCCGCACCCCCAGGTTTTCGTGGTGCCCCAGCTTCATAAATTCGCGCTGGATGCAGCTGGCAATTTTCTGGTCATACCAGGTCTTGGGATAATAATAGCTGGAAAAGCCCTGCACGCTCCGGTTGGTACTGGCATTGCAGTGGATGCTCACAAACAGGTCAGAATGGTATTTTTCTCCCACGTCCACCCGAGCCTGCAATTCCTGTCGGTCCGTAGCATTGGGACCGTACACATCTACGTCCCGTGTGCGGGTCATATGGACAATGGCCCCTTTGTCCTCCAGCAACTCCTTGACCTTGAGTCCCACCGGCAGGGTGACCTGTTTTTCCGTAAGGCCCGTATCCAAGCCATGGGTTCCCGGGTCCGTTCCGCCGTGGCCAGGATCCAAGGTAATGATTTTTCCCTTAATGCCGCCCCGGGTTCGGTACCCGTTGACCGCCTTTTCTCCAGGTCCTGCCACAATATCAAAGACCATTCGCCCCGGCCGGCCTGCTTCCGCATTGGCCTTTAGGTAAAACCCATGGACACTCTTTTTGTCCGGCTCCCGCTTCATAATGACGTGCAAAAGGGTCCGACGGCTCTCACTTTCCACCCGTACCCGCCGGATGTAGGGGGTATTTTTGGGGTAATAGGTATCCGGCCTGGCTCCGGCAAGCTGACCCTCCACAGAAATGGTAATCTCCTCATCGTCCAGGTCCACATCGTAGTCCAAAGGACGGCCGGTATCTAATACAATGCGCAGTCTCTCCTGGGGAACTACGCCATACGTAATCGCTTGAATACGGGGTGCCGCCTGTACCCTGCCCATTCCCAGAAGCAGCAGCAGACAGATTCCCCAAATCGATAAGATTCTTCGCAGCAAGGGTATCCTCCTCCAGCTTGTATCTTTATGCGAATCATTCGCATTTACTATTAATTTCTACACTACCATATTTTCCAGCTCCCTGTCAAACCGCGACAGTTCGCCTTCCCTCCTGTTTTCCAAAATTGATACAAAGAAAACGTTTGTATTTTAGCAATTTGGTGAACTTGTCAAATTATCCCCGCAGGCAGGCTATTTCTGCTTTTTACAGCTTTCTGGGGATATGGTACAATAGTTCAGGCGCAGCCTTGGGCTGCCTGAGTGAAAATTTCTCCAGAAAGGCAGGTCCCTCCATGTACAAATGGCTGCTTCGCAGTTTGACCCTGGGTATGCTGGCCTTTATCTGGGGCCATTCCCTGATGAACGCTTCCGCCTCAGCCTCAGAAAGCGAAACGGTTCTCCACTGGACCTTGTCCCTGGGGAGTTTTCTCCCCGGACTGGCCTATTTGAACATCTACGCCATCCGGAAGTTGGCCCACCTGACCGAATTTGCCCTTTTGGGCCTGCTGCTGCGGCTTACAGGCGGCACCTTTCAGCCCCCCAGAGGCCCCCGTTGGGCTTTTTTCTGCGGCGCTCTTGCCGCAGCCCTGGATGAAACCCTTCAGCTTCTGTCCCCAGGCCGCAGCGCCCAGGTCAGCGACGTTCTTTTGGACAGCCTGGGCGTCCTTGCCGCCATTTTATTCTACAAACTGCTGCAGCGGCTCAAAGGCCCTGCTGCAAGGAGGAAAACACATGACAACTAAAACTACGGCAGCCGCTGCCGACGAACTGATAGAGGTTCTGGTGCAGATGGGCTACCCCGCCGAATTCGGCCAGCTGCTGGCCGCCCAGCTGGGCACGGAAAACACCATCACCCGGCTCACCCAGTATCTGATTCACGTCCAGCCCAGCAGTGCTGAAGAAATTGCCGATGAAATGCTGGCCATTTGCGAAGAACGGGACAAATGGGTAGAAAAGAAGAAAAACGAATATTACAACCAGCAGGTCAATGCCTGGCTGAACCGGGACCGGTAAGCAGCCCGTTTCCAGCTACATAAAAAAGGATCTTTCTTTGTCAGCAGACAGAGGAAGATCCCTTTTTTTACCCTTTTTAGTTGCGATTCCAAGTTTTGGGGTAGAACAGGATCAGCATGGGAAGCAGCTCCAATCTGCCTGCCAGCATATCAAAAATCAACACCAATTTGGAAAAAGGCGCATAAGCGCTGAAGTTCTGGGTAGGTCCCACACCGGCCAGCCCAGGGCCGATATTGTTCAAGGTGGCGGCCACCGCCGTAAAGTTGGTTTCAAAATCAAAATTATCCAGACTGACCAGCAGCACGGAAATGCCAAAAATCAGACAGTAGGTTACCAGAAAAATATAAATGGAGTTCAATACTTTGCTGTCCACCACTTTGCCATCCATCCGAATCCGCTGGATTCCGTGAGGATGAATCAGCTGTTCCATTTCCAAATGAATGGATTTGAAAATCAGCACAATCCGGCTGACCTTCACACCGCCGCCAGTGGAACCGGCGCAGGCTCCCACAATCATCAGCAGCACCAGGATGCATTTGGCAAAGCTGGGCCACAGGTCAAAATCCACCGTGCTAAAACCCGTAGTGGTCATAATGCTGGCCACCTGAAAAAAGGCAGCCCGCAGGGCTTCTTCCAACGTAGAGAAATAGCTGTGGATCTGCCAGGTCACCAGGAGTCCCGCAGCTGCAACAATGGAAAGATAGGCCCGTACTTCTTCCAGGCGGAAGGCTTCCTTGGCCTTCCGAATGAGCATCAGGTAATAGTAGCTGAAGTTGACCCCAAAAGCAATCATAAAAATGGTAATAATCCACTGTTGAAGGGGCGTATAGTCGGCGCAGCTGCTGTTGACAATGCCAAAGCCGCCGGTGCCGGCAGTGCCAAAGGTAATGCACAGGTTATGGAACCAGTTCATCCCCGTAAGGGCCAGAAGGCAAATCATAAGTAAGGTCATGCCCAGGTAGATTCGGTATAGCACGATGGCCGTGTTTCTCACCCGGGGTACAAACTTGGAAACGTCCGGTCCGGGACTTTCAGCCTTCATCAGATTCATTTGGGTGCCGCCGGTACTGGAAGGCACCAGCATCAGGATAAAGACCAGCACCCCCATGCCCCCTATCCAGTGGGAAAAGCTCCGCCAAAAAAGCGAAGTATGGGACAGGGCCTCCACATCCGGCAGGATGGAAGAGCCGGTAGTGGTAAAGCCGGAAACAATCTCAAACAGGGCATCCAGATAACTGGGAATCTCTCCCGTCAATACAAAGGGCAAAGCCCCATATAAAGAAAGGATTACCCAGGAAAGGCCTACCGCCACAAAACCTTCTCGTTGGTAAATGGTCCGGTTTTCCACCTTCCGGCGTCTGGCCGTATAGCCCAGAACCATGGCAATGAGAGAAAGTGCAAAATAGACCATTCCCTGGTCTTCATGGTAGATCAGGGAAATAATGCAGGGCAGGAGCATAATCATCCCCTCGGTGGCGAGGATCCAGGACAGCACCTGTCCAATGACAGGATAATTCATGATAAGATGCTCCTTTGCTAGGCCAAAATGTTATAGATATCATGGAAGCCCAGGTGGACGGTCACTACAATGACTGTATCCCCCACATGGAATTCATCTTGGCCGCCAGGAATAATCAGACGCCCGTTGCGTACAATACCGGCAATCAGGACCCCTTCCTTGATTTTCATATCCACCAGCTTTTGGCCAATAATCATGGACTCCTTGTCAATCAAAAATTCCAAGGCCTCTACCCGCCCGTTCATCAGCCGATACAAGGTTTCCACGTTGGATTCCATGCTGTTGCCGGCGGCCCGGACGTATTGGACAATCTGCTGGGCTGTAAGTTTTTTAGGGTTTACCACGCTGTCCAACTGCAAGCCTTCGATAACGTCCCCGAAGTCCACGTGATTCACCTTGGTTACCACTTTTCCTTCCATCTGCTTCAAGGCATACATGGAAAGGATGGCATTGACTTCGTCCATACCGGTACAGGCTACAAAGCCGTCCATATTCTCAATATGTTCTTCTTTTAACAACTCTTCTTCGGTGCCGTCCCCGCAGTCCACGGTAACCCCCGGCAGGCCTTCCACCAATTCTTCACAGCGGTCCATATCCTTTTCAATGATTTTCACATTGATCCGGTTGTCCCGAAGGATTTTGGACAGGTAATAGGTGATATCCCCGCCGCCTACAATCATCACGTCCTTGCACTTGTTGGTGCGCACGCCGATTTTCTTGAAGAATTCCTGGGCGTCCGCCGGCATGGCAATGATGGTCAGAATATCCCCGGCCTGGATTACCGTATCCCCATGGGGGACCATAATCTTATTGTTCCGCTCGATAATGCACACCAATAGATTGGTGGTAAGAGGAGCCAAAGCCTTCAGGGATTTGCCCAAAAGGGGAGAATTGCGCGGGACCCTAAAACGCAGCATATCAATGCGATCCTTGGCAAAGCTAAAGATTTCAATAGCTTGGGGAAAATTCAGCAGCCGGGCAATTTCCTTAGCAGCTTCCAGTTCCGGATTGATGGTCATGGACAGATTCAGCCCCCGCTGAAGGAAATGGCGCTCCGCCGAATAATGGGGACTCCGTACCCGGGCAATGGTATGGCATCGGGTATTGTTCAGTTTGGCAATGACGCAGGTTAACAGGTTGACTTCATCGCTTTCGGTTACGGCAATCAGCATATCCGCGTGTTCTAAATCCGCCTGGCTCAGCACCGTAAAGCTGGAACCGTTCCCCACGATTCCCATGACATCGTAATTGGTAGAAATATTACGAATCAAGCTGGCATTGGTATCGATTACCGTTACATTATTATTCTCTTGAATCAGCTGGGTGGTGATGGTTCGCCCAACTTTTCCGCACCCCACAACAATAATCTGCATTTTCGCTAAACTCCTACTTTTCTTGTTATGAAAATAACTATACGGTCAGTTGTAAAATGAACTTGAACAGTTAATCAAAAAATAAAAATCCATAGTGAAGCCTCATGCTAAAATGGTTTTGCGAGAAATCATCAACAAAGGAGCAATCACGATGGATCACATCCATTCTAACACAATGGANGGTCAGTTGTAAAATGAACTTGAACAGTTAATCAAAAAATAAAAATCCATAGTGAAGCCTCATGCTAAAATGGTTTTGCGAGAAATCATCAACAAAGGAGCAATCACGATGGATCACATCCATTCTAACACAATGGAGGACGTACGTATCCCCGGCCGCCATCTTTCTTTGGAAGAACGTGGTATGATTCAAGCTCTGCATCGTCAAGGGCTTTCCCTTCGCAACATTGCTGCTGCAGTAGGATGTGCTCATACGACTGTTTTCTATGAGCTTCGGCGTGGAACGCCGGAACGAAAAAGCAAGCACGGTCGTGCCCCACAGTATATGGCAAAGCGCGGTCAGAAGGCATACGCAAAGAATCGCAAGAACTCCAGGAAGACTTGCAAAATCGATCATGACGACTGCGAATCGTTCATCCAATGGATGGTAGAACAAGTCCGCCAGGAACGTTGGTCACTGGATGCCTGCGTTGGCTATGCTAGGCGGAACAAGCTATTTACGCCGGCACAGATTCCCTGTACCAAGACGCTTTACAACATGCCTTGGGCTAATAAGCTTCCGCTGTCGCTCTTCGAAGTCCCGCGAGCCTTAAAGCATAAACACCGTCGGAAATGGGTACGTAAGAACAAGCGTATGAAGGGTCGCTCCATTGAGGAACGTCCTGCCGTCGTCAATGAAGGTACCGAAATTGGCCACTGGGAAGTGGACACGGTCGTTGGTCAGCGTGCAGGCCGTGAGGCAGTAGTCTTCACTGCTGTTGAAAAGGTTACGCGCAACTACATCGCCATCCGCATTCCTGGACGTACCTGTGCCGGCGTTGAATCCGCTCTTGCACAGTTGCAGGAGCTATATGGCGCAGAGCGCTTCAGCCAGATTTTTAAGACGATGACGGCCGATAACGGTCCTGAGTTTGAGAACTTGTCACAGTTCGAGAGTCTCGGCACCAAGATGTACTTTACACATTCGTACAGCTCGTGGGAACGGGCTCAAAACGAACGCCACAATGGCTTGCTGAGGGATTTCATCCCAAAGGGCATGTCCGTAGAGCGGTTCTCTGATGAGGATATCCTGAACATGGCAGATACGCTGAACCAGCGCCCACGTCGTGTTTTGGGCTACCATACGCCGTCAGAGCTATTTGATGCATTCCTCGATGAAGTTTATGCTATTGAGTGTGTTTCTTGATTATAGTTGTTCAAATTCAACTTGCAATTTACCAAAATAACTATACACTACCTCTATAAAAAAAGCTAGAGAATATTAGGCTATTAATGTAACAAAGTTTATAAATCTATGTTAGCTAGTCATGAATCCGGCCTTCCAGCAGCTGGCCCAGAAGAACCCCGGCCATACCGGTAAGCCATTGGAAGGGCAAAAACGCAGCCAGGACCGGCGGTAGCATGGCAGGCGGCAGCTGGAGCACCAACAATTGGCCCAGGCTAAGACACAGGCCCAGGACCAGGCTTTTCACCGCCGGAGCCCAAAACAGGGTCCAGCGCAAACTCTTTCTGCGCCCTGTCAGCTCCACATAAATCCCGTTGCCCAAAAAAATCACTGGAATCAAAAAGGGCTGAATATGCCCCTGAAAAAAAGCAATCACCGGCAGCGCCAGCGCAGTGACCCAGGCAAGCTGGGAGGAGGTATACCGGCTGCTGAGAAACAGTACCGTATTGACCAGCGTCCCTATCAGCAAAGTCAAGACCGGCACCGGCAGGGGCAGTACCAGCCGCAGCTGCTGGGAAAGTGCCCCTACTGCCAACAGCAGGGCTCCCCGCACCAATAGTTTCACTTCCACAAAACCGTCTCCCTTCTTGCAAGAATCTGAGAAAAATCAGCGAAAAAGAAAATACTCCGTAAGAAACCAGAAAAACCTCTTGTTCTTCTTTCCGGAGATACTTATAATGATTAAGTTAGCATAAATTTCCTGGTTTTGCCTGGTTTGCAGGCACCGGGAGTAAGCCTGGAGGTTTTCGTGAGAAAGCGCAATCCCATATTTGATAATCTGCGGGGCATCTGTATGCTGGGGGTCATTGCCATCCACGTAGGCAGTATGGCCGTCAGTGCGGAAGCTGCCACCCCGTTTTTGGTTCTGATCACCAATATTCTGAGCCGCTACAGCGTGCCCACCTTTTTTTTCATTTCGGGCTACGGGCTATTTTACACCCATCCCCTGGAAGAACCCTTTTCCTATGGCCGCTTCCTTCAGAAAAGGCTAAAAAGCATAGCCCTCCCCTATGTGGTTACCTCTCTATTATACATCTGTTATTACAGTTTTACTTCACAAAATCCTAACCTATTGCTGCCAGAGAATGTTTTGTTCTGTCTTTTCTTTGGCACCGGCGTCTACCACATCTATTTCCTGGTGATTCTGCTCTGGTTCTACATCCTGTTCCCCCTGTGGCGAGGGATGATGCGGGTTCTGGAAAAAATGGGCCTGAAGCTGGGCATGGCTATTTTGTTTGTTTTACAGGTGGCCCTGTACCAATTCAGCTTTGTGTTCTGGTCCTATCCGGACTGGATTGCAGACAATCCCGTGCTGCTGAACCTGTGCCAATACCGGCTGAACTACTTTCCGTTTTTCTATCTGTTCGTATTCATGCTGGGCGGGGTCATTGCCCGGCACTACGGCGCCTTTGACAGACTGCTGACCCGGCATAAGCTGCCCATAGCCCTGTTCTTTGGGCTCAGCGCCAGCTTTAATACCTGGCTGTTCTACCGCTGGACCAACCTGTGGGGCATGCCCTATGAAGATACGGTCAATTACCTGCAGCAGCTAAGCCTGCCTGGCCTGGTGTTCACCCTTGCCTGTATCCTGTTCTTCAGCCTGCTGCTGAAACAGGGCTGGTATCCCTGTAAAACCGCCCTGCGGAAAATGTCCGACCGTTCCTTCCTGATTTATCTGGTCCACCCCTTCTTCATCGACCAACTGGAACTGGTAACGAACAAACTGTTTGGCTCCCTGGAACACGTTTCCATTGCCCTATTCTATGTAATTATCTTGTTCATCTCTTACCTGTTCGCCGTGCTTTGGCACCGGCTGCGCAGCTCCAAGGCCAAGGCAGCCTGAGCTTTCTCAAAGACAAACCCCATCCGACCCGATCGGATGGGGTTTTCTGCAGCCTGAAAGGTTCCAGGTTTATTTTACGTTGATTTTCCCAGCATACACGGAACCCGTAGCTACATCCAGGGTTACCACGTCACCGGTCTTCACAGCATCCATGACGCCGGAAGCCCCTACAATAACAGGGATACCATAGTTGATGCCGATAATGGCCGCAGGAGAAGTAAAACCGCCTTCTTCTGCAATAATGCCGCCAGCCTGGGCTGCCGTGGTACCCATTTCGTTTTCCAGGGCGGCCACTGCCAGGATCATGCTCGGGCGGAAGTTTTCCAGGTCGGACTTGGTCCGGACCTTGCAAATGGTGCCTGTAGCAGCACGCTTGCCAATGCCTTGGCCCTGCACCAGCTTATGGCCAACGTGGATTACTTGGATCAGGTTGGTGCTGCCCACCTTGCCCACGTTCATGCCGGCCGTTACCACCACAGAATCCCCTTTGTGCAGCAGGTCTGCATCCAGAGCCCGTTCAATGGAGGTTTCAATCAGGGAATCCGTGCTGGTTCTGTTGTCCCCCATCAGCGGCGTAACGCCCCAATAGAGGGTCATCCGGCGCAGGCTGGCAGGAACCGGTGACACGGCTACCACCGTTGCTTTGGGCCGGTATTTGGCCACCAGCCGGGCGGTATAGCCGGACTCGGTAATGGACAAAATGGCGTTGGCTTCCAGTTCCGTAGCAATCTGCACGGTAGCATGGCTGATGGCATCCGTCATCTGTACATGGGCGCCAATACCCTTATGCTGGAACAAGGTCACATAATCGAAAGCCTGCTCCGTCCGGGTAGCAATCCGGGCCATGGTCTGCACCGCTTCCAAAGGATACGCCCCAGAGGCTGTTTCCCCGCTGAGCATAATAGCGTCGGTACCGTCAAAGATGGAGTTGGCCACATCGTTGGCTTCTGCCCTGGTAGCCCGGTAGTTGGTAATCATGCTTTCCAGCATCTGGGTAGCTGTAACCACCGGCTTCCCCAGCTGGTTGCACTTGGCAATAATCTGTTTTTGGACAATGGGCACATCTTCCATGGGAATCTCTACCCCCAGATCCCCCCGGGCCACCATAACACCGTCGGCCACCTGGAGAATCTCATCGATGTTGTCCACGCCTTCCTGGTTTTCAATCTTGGCAATAATCCCCATGGAGGAGCCAATCCGTTCCAGCAGACGGCGGATTTCCATAACGTCCCGGGCATTGCGCACAAAGGATGCCGCCACATAGTCCATGCCCTGCTGGGCAGCGAAGGTAATGTCGTCTTCGTCCTGTTTGGACATAAAGGGCAGCTTCAGGAAAGCCCCAGGCACTGCCACCCGTTTCCGGGAGGAGATTTCCCCACCGTTGATGACGATGGTATCAATTTCCTTGTCGGTGGTGGATTGGACTTCCAGGGACAGTTTCCCATCATTCAAGAGGATTTTATCCCCTTTGCGGACTTCCGAAGGCAGGCCGGCATAATTTACATGGGCCTTTTCTGCCGTTCCTTCTACCTCGTCCACCGTCAGCGTAAAGTGGCTGCCAGGCACTAGCGTGGTCTTATCCCCCTTGAAAAGACCCAGCCGCATTTCAGGCCCCTTGGTATCGGCTACATAGCCAATGACCTTTCCCGTTTCCTTCACAGCTTCCTTTAACAGATTCAGGCGGGTTTCGCATTCACTGTGGGAGCCATGGGAAAAGTTGAAACGGGCCAGGTCCATCCCTGCCCGAATCATTTTGACCAGCAGGTCCTTTTTGTCCGTAGCTGGTCCCAGGGTGCAGATAATTTTTGTCTTTTTCATATTGATCCCCTTCTAAAAATAGCCCGGGCTGAAACAGCCCGGACTATTGGATTTCCATATGGAATTAGGATTCTTTGAAAGCTTTGATCTTTGCAGTCAGCAGAGGCAGAATCTTCAAAGCATCGCCAACGATACCATACCGAGAGATTTGGAACATAGGAGCGTCCGGATCCTTGTTGATGCAAATGATGGTATCGGATTTGCTCATACCAGCTTTATGCTGTACGGATCCGGAGATACCGCAGGCGAAGTAAATCTTCGGGGTAACGGTTTTACCGGATTGGCCTACTTGACGCGGATGTTCAATGAAGCCTTCATCTACTGCAGCACGGGAACCGCCTACAGCGCCGCCCAGTACATGAGCCAGGTCTTGCAGCAGAACGAAGTTTTCTTTGGCTTTCATGCCGCGGCCGCCGGAAGCAATGTATTCTGCATCGTCGATGGCCATTTCGCCTTCAACCACAACAGGGTCTTTTCTGATGACTCTGACGCGGTCTTCTACATGGTTCTTCAGGGTGTAGTTGATAACTTCGCCTTTGCGGGAAGCATCGGGAGCCAGAGCCTTGAAGGTCTTAGGACGAACGGTACCCATTTGCGGAGTATGTTCTTTGCACAGGATGGTAGCCATGATGTTACCACCAGCAGCAGGACGGGTCCAATGAACCAGGCCGTTTTCTTCTACATCCAGGATGGTGCAGTCAGCGCACAGACCAGTGTTCATACGGGCAGCAACGCGGGGACCCAGGTCACGGCCGTCGTTGGTAGCGCCGATCAGAACAGCGGAAGGATGGTATTCAGCAATCAGTTCGCAGAAAGCGTTGGTGTACAGGTCGGTGGAATATTCCTTCAGGGAAGGATCTTCTACTACGTATACCAGGTCAGCGCCTTGGGCAATCAGATGTTGAGGAATGTCATTTGCTTTATCGGTGATCAAAACAGCAGCCAGTTTTTGGTTGCATTTGTCAGCCAAAGTTCTGCCTTCACCCAGCAGTTCGTTTACTACATGAACGGGTTTGCCATCATAATGTTCAACGTAAACCCATAAATCTTTTTCGTTGCCGGTCTTCAGACCTTTCGTGTTAGCCATTTATTTCAAACCTCATTTCGTAATAATCTTGTCTTCAACCAGTTTTGCAACCAGTTTATCTACAGCTTCTGCAGGATCTTCATCGGTGAAGATTTCGCCGTGAACCTGGGTAACTTTCGGAGTAAAGCTCTTCATTACCTGGGTCGGGGAACCGGGTTTACCAATAATGTCCAGAGGAATCTGCAAATCAGCAGCGGTATATACGGGAACTTCAGTCTTTCTGGCTTTCAGTTTGCCTTTGATGCTGGCAAAACGCAGGTCTTTGCTGCGCATTACAGTAACTACGCAAGGCATCTTCATAGCCAAGGTTTGGGAAGTGTATTCGTTATCTCTGTCAACGATTACTTCATCGCCGTCAACCTTAACTTTCAAAGCGCCGGTAACTTGCGGAAGGTCTAAGTGCTCTGCAATTTCAGGGCCAACCTGAGCGGTATCACCATCGATAGCCTGACGGCCGCACAGGATCAGATCAGGAATGCCAAAATGTTTAATGGTGTTAGCCATAGCAGCACTGGTGGCCAGGGTATCTGCACCGCCGAAAGCTCTGTCACTGATCAGTTTGGCATCATCAGCGCCAACTGCCAGGCAGTCCTTCAAAACAGCTTCTGCATGAGGAGGTCCCATGGTAACAACCGTTACCTTAGCACCCATTTCATCTTTCAGTTCCAAAGCCGTTTCCAGAGCGTACTGGTCATACGGGTTCATGATATTTGTTACACCATCTCTAACGAGGTTGTTGGTAACCGGGTCAATTCTCATTTCTGCGGTATCCGGCACCTGTTTTACACATACAACGATGTTCATTACAAAGCGACCTCCTAAAAATCTTTATTGTTCAAAACCACACATTTCACATTGTAGCACGTGTTTTCCCCTGTTGCAAGAGATTGCTAATCCCTTGCAAAAGATTCTTCTTATTTCCCACTTTTTCACAAATGTTAAATTTCCTCCTGGAAGCTTCCTTTTTCGCCGGATTTTGGCATTCTTTTTCCTGGTCATGGGGTTTCTGTAACAGAAATATCTACAGAATTGTAGAAGAATTATCTCAATTTCAGGGTACCAGCCCCGCTTTTCTCCGCCTGCAAAAAGTTGTTTCCGTTTTTCTCCAAAAGACACCCAAAGCCCTCTTTTCTACAAGCACGCAAAAGCAAAAAAACAGGAATTCTTCCTCAGCTGGGAAAAATTCCTGTCGGTATAGATAAATAAACAAGTATTTAATAGTGCAGGCTGCCGCTACCCAATACTTTTACCACTGCATCCTCAAAGCCCGGTTCCTCTGCATTCACCCAGAACCGGGGATCGGTGCGGATAACCTTCCGGGTATCGGCAATGTGCAGGTACACGGGATTCTTCCCGTGGAAGGCCATAAAAATGCCTCCCAGCTGCTGCTGGACCTGGGAAGTATTCATGCCCTTGCCAATGTGGAGATGGACTTCCTGGGCCATTTCCTGCAAAGGCTCCACAGCATTGGCAAAGATTCGGACGGCTTCCTCATCCAATTTGATAACACCCTGGATGCTCACCACCCGGTCTTTTTCAATGTTCTGCCGGCACTTGGCATAAGCCCTGGGGAAAGCAATCACCGTCAGACTGCTGGACAAATCTTCCAGCACAAACGTGGCCATGCGGTCCCCATTTTTGGTGGAGCGGATTTTCAGGTCCGAAATAATGCCGCCTACGGCAATTCTCTCCCCGTCCCGGAAGTTTTCTTCCGTGCATTTTAACAGCGGTGTATACCGGCTCAGCACCTTACGGAACCGATCCAGCGGGTGTCCGGTAACGTAGAAGCCAATCAGTTCCTTTTCCAGCCGGAGAATATCCGCCTGGGGAATTTCCGGCAGATCTGGAATGGGAATGGCATTGCTGCCGGCCAAATCTTCTTCCCCGAACAGCCCCAGCTGGCCCGTAAGCCGGTCGTGCTGTTCGCTGGCAGCCACATCCAGGGCCGGATCCATAATGGCCAGCAGCTGGCTCCGACGCAGCCCGAAGGTATCCATGGAACCGCTCTTGATCAGATTTTCCACCACTCTCTTGTTGACCTTGCTGAGATCCACCCGGCGGGTAAAATCAAAAAAGTCCTTAAAAACGCCGTGTTTTTCCCGTTCTTCCAAAATCACGGATACTGCTGCGTCTCCGACACTTTTGATGGCCCCCAGGCCAAAGCGGATGTTCTTACCGTCCACAGAGAAGCCCGCTTCACTGCTGTTGATATCCGGCGGCAGCACCTTTACCCCCATGCCGTTGCAAACGCCGATATACCAGCTGACCTTGTCGGCGGTGGAGATAATACTGTTGAGGAAGGCCGCCATGTATTCCACCGGATAGTTGGCCTTCAGCCAGGCCGTCTGATAGGCTACCAGGGCATAGGCTGCCGAGTGGGATTTGTTGAACCCATAGCCTGCAAAGTGCTGCAGCAAGGCGAAAATCTTATCCCCCAGTTCCCGGCTGATGCCGTGGAGCTTTTCTGCTCCCTGGAGAAATTTTTCCTTCATGCTGTCCAGTACGCTGGCTTTCTTCTTGCCCATGGCCCGACGCAGAATATCTGCTTCGCCCAGGGTAAAACCGGCCAGGGCGGAGGCGATCTGCATTACCTGTTCCTGGTAGAGGATAACCCCGTAAGTATCGGCCACAATGGGTTCCATCAGGGGGTGGAGTACCTGGGCCGTACGGTGTCCGTGACGGCCGGCAATAAAGTCTTCCGCCATGCCGCTGCCTAAGGGACCGGGCCGGTACAGGGCCACCAGGGGAATCAGGTCCTCCATGCCCTCGGGCGCCAGTTGCTTCATCAGCCGGGTCATGCCGTCCGATTCCATCTGGAACACGGCTGCCGTATCCCCGCTGCACAGCATCTGACAGGTTTTAGGGTCGTGCAGGTCGATATCCTCAATATGCAGGTCAATACCCCGGTTTTTCCGGACCATTTTCACCGCATCGTCAATCACCGTCAGGGTACGCAGGCCCAAAAGATCCATCTTTAAAAGCCCCAGGGACTCGGAACGATCCTTGTCGTACTGGGTGCAGATGTATTCGTGTTCATCGTCACTGCTGGAGGTAATCTGCAGGGGCACGTAGTTGGTCAGTTCCCCCGGCGTAATGACTACGCCGGCCGCATGGGTGGAGGTGTGCCGGGGCATGCCTTCCACCTTTTGGGCAAAGTCCAGCAATTGGGCGATATTAGGGTCCTGTTCCTGCAAGGCCCGCAGTTCCTTGCTGGATTCCAATACGCCTGCCAGGGTAGTGCCTGGCGTATTGGGAATCAGCTTGTTTACCTGGTTAACTACATTTAACGGTATCTCCATGGCCCGGCCCACGTCCTTGATGGCCGCCTTGGCTGCCAGGGTACCAAAGGTAATAATCTGGGCAACGTGGCTTTCCCCGTACTTGCGGGCCAGATAATCCACCACCAGATGGCGTTTCACGTAGCAGATATCCGTATCAATATCGGGCATACTTACCCGTTCCGGGTTCAGGAAACGTTCAAAAATCAGATTATATTTCAGCGGATCAATACTGGTGATGCCGGTAAGGTACGCCACAATGGAACCAGCGGCGCTGCCTCTGCCGGGGCCCACCGGAATATCGTGGGTCCGACTGTAATTGATGAAATCCCATACAATCAGAAAATACCCGGAGTAGCCCATCTGCTTGATGATGCCCAGTTCATATTCCAACCGTTTCCGGGCCGTTCCATCATCATTGGGATAGCGTTTGGGAAAACTTTCCTCACAAAGCTTCCGGAGATACCCATCCATGGTTTCCCCTTCCGGCAGGGGAAATTCCGGCAGCAGCAAATGGCCAAATTCCAGAGTCAGATTACACCGCTCCGCAATTTCCAGGGTATTATCCAA
Source organism: Acidaminococcus hominis (assembly GCF_900291475.1). Classification (GTDB taxonomy): domain Bacteria; phylum Bacillota; class Negativicutes; order Acidaminococcales; family Acidaminococcaceae; genus Acidaminococcus; species Acidaminococcus hominis. The sequence continues at coordinate 812,578 of NZ_OLMM01000005.1, read as the reverse complement.
AGCTTCCTGGTCCTCAGGAAACAACTGCTCCATTTCCTCCCGGCTTTTCAGATAGTAGGAATCGTTGTTGAACCGCATACGTGTGGGGTCCAGGTAATTGGCGTTGGTCTGGATGCACAGCAGAATGTCCTGCCCCGAAGCATCGGACCGGTGGATATAGTGCAGGTCGTTGGTGGCTACCAGCTTGATATTGTGTTTTTTGGCCAGTTTATGCAATTCTTCCCGGACGGTCTTTTCTTCCGGCAAGTCATGATTTTGGATTTCCAAATAGTACCGGTCCCGACCAAAAATATCCAGGTATTCCAGCATGACCTTTTCTGCCGTTTCCAATTCCCCCCGGAGGATATGCCGAGGCACTTCCCCCGCTATGCAGGCGCTGAGGCAAATCAGCCCCTCGCTGTACTGGCGCAGCACATCCATGTCAATCCGGGGTTTGTAGTAGAACCCTTCCACTTCCCCGATGGATACCAGTTTCATCAGGTTTTGGTAACCGGTCTTGTTTTCTGCCAAAAGAATCAGATGATACATTTTGCTCCGGCTTTCCAGGTCCTTTTTCAACCGGGAGCCGGAAGTAATATACACTTCGCAGCCAATAATGGGTTTGATGCCAGCCTTGACACATTCCTGATAGAACTCGATGGCCCCGTACATAACCCCATGGTCCGTAATCGCCAGGGCGGGCATGCCCAGCTCCTTGGCGTAGCGGACCAGCTCGGGAATCCGGCAGGACCCATCCAGCAGGCTGTATTGGGTATGGGTGTGCAAATGCACAAATTGCTCTGCCATAACTGCTCCTTTCCTGCAAATTTCCGGGGCACAGCTCCCCCCATTTTAAAAAAAGCTGTGACCAGGGGGTCACAGCTTTAGGTTTATGCTTCGATAATTCCTACCTCACTGGGCAGATACAGCATTACGTCCGGAGAAACTTCCGTTTCCGAAACCCCCAGGGTATAACTGATGCCGGATAAGTAGTCCCTGGCCCGGGTCTGATCCTCTGGCTCCAGCTGATCCAGAGCCAGAAGCAGTCCCTTGCCTTCCAGGAGGAACTTTCCGTAGTGAGCAATATCCTTCAGGTCCGCAGGCGTTCTGAGCATCAATTTCAGGGCCGGAGCACGCACCAAAGTCAAATCCCGGTCAAAGTATTCTTCTTCATGCTTTTTTTCAGAATGGAAACCAGAAAACATGGAATCTGCTCCTCCCTACCCACAAATACTCATTACGAAGCCATTATCGTTCTTATGCCTTGGCGTTGCGCGCACGGGTGCGGGCACGTTCCAGACGGGACAGAATTTTCTTTCTCATCCGGATGCTCTTGGGAGTCACTTCAACGGTTTCATCGTCGTTGATGTGTTCCAGGGCTTGTTCCAGGGAGAAGGTTTGCGGCGGAATCAGGCGCACTGCATCATCGGAACCGGCAGCACGCATATTGCTGACGTGTTTCTTTTTGCAGGGGTTTACGTCCATATCATCTTCACGGCTGTTTTCGCCGATGATTTGGCCTTCGTAAACCTGTTCGCCCGGGTTGATGTACATGGTGCCTCTGGCCTGGCATTTATCAATACCATAGGCAGTGGTTTCACCAGCTTCAAAAGCAACCAGGGAACCTCTGGTACGGCCGGGGATATCGCCTTTGTAAGCGCCCCAGCCGGCAAATACGTGGTTCATGATACCGTTGCCCTTGGTATCGGTCAGGAACTGGTTCCGAAAACCGATCAGACCCCGGGCAGGGATAATGAATTCCATACGCAGGTAGCCAGCCAGTTCGGTCATGTTCTGGAGTTCAGCCTTGCGGATACCCAAAGCTTCCATAACAGCACCCATGAAATCCTGGGGCACGTCGATGGTCAAAGCTTCCATAGGTTCCAGCAGCTTGCCATTTTCGTCCCGGCGCATAATAACCTTGGGTTTGCCCACCTGCAATTCGAAGCCTTCTCTTCTCATGGCTTCGATCAGTACGGACAAATGCAGTTCACCACGGCCGGATACTTTGAAGGTATCGGCAGATTCGGTGTCTTCCACTTTCATACTAACGTTGGTTTCAATTTCCTTGTACAGACGGTCACGCAGATGACGGCTGGTAACAAAGTCGCCTTCCTGGCCGGCAAAAGGAGAATCGTTGACAGAGAAGGTCATGGACAGGGTGGGTTCATCCACCTTGATGCCCTGCAGCTGTTCCGGGTTGTCCACATCAGCAATGGTATCCCCGATTTCAGCGTTGGCCAGACCAATCAGGGCAATGATGTCCCCAGCTTTGGCTTCCGGCACTTCCGTTCTCTTTAAGCCTTCGTAGGTGTACAGACGGCCAATCTTGGCGTTGGAACGCTTGTCATCATGCATCAGGCAGATGTTCTGACCGTTTTTGATGGTACCTCTGACAATACGGCCAATCACGATACGGCCTACATAATCATCGTAGTCCAAGGTATTGACCAACATTTGCAGGGGAGCTTCCGTATCCACATCGGGAGCCGGAATATTTTCGATAATGGTGCGGAACAGCGGTTCCAGGTTGGTGCTTTCATCGTCCATAGCCAGTTTGGCAACGCCCTTTTTGGCAGAAGCGTACACTACGGGGAAGTCCAGCTGATCATCACTGGCGTTCAGTTCAATGAACAAATCCAGAACTTCATCCACCACTTCTTCCACTCTCTGGTCCGGACGGTCAATCTTGTTGATGACCACCACGGGTTTCAGATGGTGTTCCAAAGCTTTCCGCAGCACGTATTTGGTCTGGGGCATAGGACCTTCGTAGGCGTCTACCAGCAGCAGTACGCCGTCAACCATGTTCAATACCCGTTCTACTTCGCCGCCGAAATCAGCATGGCCCGGAGTATCCAGGATATTGATTTTGGTGCCGTCATGCATGACAGCGGTGTTTTTGGCCAGGATGGTAATCCCACGTTCTCTTTCCTGATCGTTGGAGTCCATGACTCTTTCCTGTACCCGTTCGTTGGCACGGAATACACCGCTCTGTTTCAGCATAGCATCTACCAAGGTAGTCTTGCCATGGTCAACGTGAGCAATGATGGCGATGTTACGTAAATCGTTTCTAATCATAAAAGCCCAATCCCCTCTTACATTACAGATAAATCAAGAGGATGCTTGTCAATAAGCATCCTCCAAATAAACTAAATCAATTCGACTTACTAATTATATGCTTTTCTCCACACTCTGTCAAATATGTGGCAATTCCTTTACCCAAATTTCTTTATAAGGTCTTCATGACATCGTCGATGTATTTCTTGATCTTTTCCAGCTTGGAGCGTACATCCGGTACCTTCTTGGGATCATGGGCGGCAATCCGTTCAATCTTGCCCTTGTAGGTAAGGTAATCCTTCTCGAAGCCCCGCATATAATCCCGCATGCTCTGGACGGCAGTTTCGCTTTGGACAATCTGGGTTTCTTCAATATGCCAGTCGGTGCCATCGATAATGGCCTTATCCCCATAGTTGGGAATGTAGGCCGCCGTCCCCAATTCGGTACGCAGGGTATGGGCAAAAGCATCGGCAGAATCGTATTCCCCATGGACCACAAAGAAAGCCTTGGGTTTATTTTTCATGCCCTTATACCAGGCCAACAGCTGTTCCTTATCGGCGTGGGCAGAGAAACCGGTCATATTGTAGATCTTGGCTCCCACCACAATTTCTTCGCCCATGATCTTGACTTTCTTGGCCCCGTCTACCAACAGCCGCCCCAAGCTGCCTTCGGCCTGATAGCCGGCGAAAATCACGGAGCTGTCCTTCCGCCACAGGTTGTGTTTCAGGTGGTGCAGCACCCGGCCGGCATCGGCCATGCCGCTGGCGGAAATGATGATGACCGGGCTGGGCATTTCGTTGATGGCCTTGGATTCCTCGGTGGTCTGGGTGTATTTCACGTTGGGCATATCAATCAGATGTCCGCCCTGTTTTTGGAAAATGGACTTGGCTTCCTCATCATATTCATCAGGGTTAAACAGCATCACCTGGGTGGCCCGAATGGCCATTGGGCTGTCCACCATAATGGGCACTACCGGCAGCTTGCCGGAAGACATAAGCTTCTGGAAGTAGTACAGCATCACCTGGGTACGGCCAACCGCAAAAGCTGGGATAATGATGTTCCCGCCCCGGGAAAGGGCGTCCTTCACAATGTCGCACAGCTCCTGCTCCCGGTCCGCCACTTCGTGGATCCGGTTACCATAGGTGGATTCGGTGATAATAAAGTCCGCCCCGGCAATCTGGTAGGGATCGTCCAAAATGGGTACGTTGGGCTGCCCCACATCTCCCGTGAAAATCAATTTGGTCTTTTTGCCGTTTTCTTCCAACTGCAACGTAACAATGGCGCTGCCCAGGATGTGGCCGGCCACCCGGAAGCGGACCGTAACCCCGGGATACAGTTCAAAATCCTCATCGTAATCATGGGTCACAAAATGTTTCAGGGCCAGATAGGCATCGTCTACCGTATACAGCGGTTCCACAGCTTCCCGGCCAGCCCGCAGGCCCTTCCGGGTAGCAATCTCCGCATCGGATTCCTGGATATGGCCGCAGTCGGGCAACAGAATTTCGCACAATTCTTCGGTAACCGGGGTGCAGTGGACAAAACCCTTGAACCCTTCCTTAATCAGTTTGGGCAGCAGGCCGCTGTGGTCAATATGGGCATGACTTAGGATTACCGCATCAATTTCCGCCGGATTAAAAATAAAATTTCTCCGGTTCAGGTCCCGAATCAGCCGTGGACCTTGGAACATACCGCAGTCCAACAGAATTTTTTTCCCGTTGATTTCCAGCAGATGGCAGGAACCGGTTACAATCTTGTCAGCGCCGCAAAAGGTAATTTTCATCATTAGCACCGTCCTTATTCTAAAATTCTCTCATCAGTATGTAAGCTCTCAGTTAACATCTTTCCATTATAACATAGTTTTTATTTTCTTTGGGCAAATCCCGTTCCAGTTTTCCCTGACGAAACAGCCGCCTTGTGATACAATAAGGCAAAGGCTATTCAGAAAGGATGTATTCCATGAAAAAAAATGCACTATTCCCTATAGTAATAGGTTCTCTTTTACTTTGCCCATCCCTGCTTTTTGCCCAGGAAAAAACGGAAACAGACGCCGTAAGTACCACGGCTGTAACAGAAAATGCAGCTTCTGCAGCGCCCCTTTCCTTCCGGCAGCGGGTAGCGGCTGTCCGGGCTGCCCGGCAAAAAGCAGCCGCTGCCAAAAGCTCCAGTCAAACCACTGCCCAAACCACCGCAAAAAACAGCTCCAAAAAAACAGCTGATGATGCCGCAGCTGCTGCCAGCACCACTTCCACGTCCCAACTGGACAATGGCCTAACGGCCACCACTACGGAAACCACCACCGAAAACGGCAAGGAAACCACTACGGTCTATACCCCCACCCTGCCTTCCGCCAAGCTGGCTGCCTGGCAGACTGCGGGAGAAAACAGCAGCTACACCGTTTCCTTCGATACCCAGAGTCTGAAATACGATGAGAAGACCGGCATCATCACCGTCTGGAACAAATGGACGCGAAAAGGCGCAGGTGCCTCTGCCGTAAAGGACATCTTGCTGTATTCCCGCTACGATGTCCGGCTGAAAACCTGCGCCGATCTGTATCAAGTTTTATGTGACGGCAATGGACAGGTGCTTTCCCAAAAAGCCGTTGCCGATCCTTCCTGGTATCCCCTGTCCGTCCATACCCTGGGCATGGAACTATGCCAAAGCCTGAATAATTATCTGTTAGCCAATTGAGCTTTCATCCGCTCGCCAATGATGCGAGCTACATACACCCCGGAAGCAGAGGCCTGGGAAAGTCCTCTGGTAATGCCCGCTCCATCGCCAATGGCGAAGAAGTTGGGCATTTTTGTTTCCAGCTTATCGCTGAGGTCCAGCCGGGAACTGTAGAACTTCACTTCCACCCCGTACAGCAGGGTATCGTCGTTGGCGGTGCCAGGCGCCACCTTATCCAGGGCATAAATCATTTCAATGATGTTGTCCAAATGGCGTTTGGGCAGTACCAGGCTCAGGTCCCCAGGCACTGCATTCAAGGTAGGATGCAGGAAGCTCTGGCTCAGCCGGTGGGCGTTGGTCCGGCGGCCTTTGATCAGGTCCCCGAAGCGCTGCACCAGAACGCCGCCTCCCAGCATATTGGACAGGGAAGCAATGTGCTTGCCGTATTTATGGGGTTCCTTAAAGGGTTCCGTAAATTTATTGCTGACCAAAAGGGCAAAGTTGGTGTTGCCGCTGTTTTTGGCCGGGTCGCTGAAGCTGTGGCCGTTTACCGTAACAATGCCGTCGGTATTTTCTGCTACCACGTAGCCATTGGGGTTCATACAGAAGGTCCGTACCCGATCCCCGTACCGTTTGGTCCGGTACACCAGTTTGGCCTCGTAGACTTCTTCCGTAATGTCCTGGAATACGGAGTAAGGGACTTCTACTCGGACACCTACGTCCACCTGGTTGTTGGCCATGGGCAGGCCCAGATTCTGGCACTGGGTGGAGAACCACTCAGCCCCTGCCCGGCCCGGGGCCCCAATCAGATAGGTGCAGCCGATAACCTGCTCAGAACCCTTGATGGTCAGTTCATAGCCTTCTTTGGACTGGCTGATGGTTTCCACCTGGGTATCACATTGGATTTCAATGCCATGCTCCAGCAGGTAGTGGTAGATGCTGGCCATCAGGTTCCGGTTGTTGTCCGTGCCCAAATGGCGCACCTTAGCGTTTAACAGATGTAGATCGTGGCCCAGAGCCAGCCGGCCGATTTTGCAGTTCTTGGTGGAATACACCGTACCCGGGGCACCGTGTTTGCAGTTGATTTCATCCACGTAATCAATGAGTTCCATAACCGTCTTTTTGGGAATGTACTCACTGAGCCAGCCGCCAAATTCCGTGGTGAAATTGTACTTGCCGTCGGAGAACGCACCGGCGCCGCCAAAGCCCCGCATAATGCTGCAGGGTACGCAGCGGATACATTTTTCCACCTTGCCGGCAATAATAGGGCAGCTGCGGAAGTCAATGGCATGGCCTTCTTCCAAAATCAGCACCTTTACCTGGGGGTATTTCAGGACAAACTCGTAAGCCGCATAAATGGCAGCAGGGCCGCCGCCAATAATCGCTACATCAACATTCTTTTTCATTTCTTGAACACCTCTTTGTCGTTTACCGTATTAAATATGATAGAAGAAATCTGATTGATGGTTTTCCGGGTTTCTCCAGGACGCACGGCCTTGTCCATCAGGACTACCAGCACGTACCGCTCCCGGGCATACACAATGCCAGCCGCATCAAGAACTTGGCCGTGGTCGGCCTGAAGGCCTGCAATATTTACACTTTGGGACAGCAGGGCACCCAGCATATCCGGCCGGGGAGCACGGCCCAAAAGGCCCAGCAGGTACCCATTTTCCTTGGGCCCCAGGCATTTGCCTTCGTAAAGCTGAGTCAACAGGGTCACCGTATCGTTAACAGAAGTATAGCTCAGTTCCCGTTTTTCCTGGGCCCCCAGCTTATCTTCCTCGTTTTCTTTGACGGGCAGGTCATGGCTTCCCACCACCGTATCCACGTATCCTTTTTCCGTCAGCCAGGCGTTGATGTCTTCCCGGCCAGCAATCCAGATCAGCTTGTACAAAGCCGTCCGGTCATTTTGCAGCAGCATATCTTCCAAAAGATTTTGAACCGTTACTTGGCTGCCTGCGGGGACCTGTCCCAAAGCCGGGCTGTCCGTTCTAATATCCCGCTGCCGCAGGGTGTACACCTCATCCAATGCCAGGTCCTTATTTTCCACCTGGGCCAAAACCGCAGCAGCCACATAGGGACGGATCAGATCCCCGGCCGGCATCTTGCCGGAGTAGTTGTAGAACACTTCCCCGGTATCCAAAGAACGGTAATACACGGAACAGGCCGCCCCCGACTGGGCAATCACATTATTCAAATAGGCATAGGGCAGCTTGGTATCCTTGGAATGGACCAGCTGGGCGTTTTGGGCCTGTTTTTGCTGCTGCTGATATTTGGGGCTGTTGTGCAGCAGGGAAAAGGATATTACCCCCACCAGCACCAAGCCTATCAAGCAAAGAATAATCCGTTTGTTGATACTCATAAGACAATCATAACCCTTCTATTAGTCTTTAACCATTGTTCCCGCTGCTTCCGGTCCGGCAAAATTTCTTCCACCGCCTGCCAAAACAGCCGATTGTGGGACTTGTTGCGGATATGGCACAGCTCATGGACAATCACATAATCAATTACGCCAGGCGGGCAGAATACCAGCCGCCAGCAAAAACCCAGCTGGTTCCGGTAGTTGCAGTAGCCCCAGCGGGTCCGGGCCTGGGACAGCTTGATTTGGGGAGCAGGAAGTCCCAGGAGCCCGGCAAAGTACGGTACCCGTTCCCTAAGATAGGTCCCTAGCTCCTCCTGGAAATATTGGATCAGCTTAGGCAGGGTCACCTGCTCTCCCAAAATCAGCTGCTCCTGGGTCAGAAAAATATTCTCTCCCGGCACCAGGTGCAGGGTTCGCCGCTTTCCCCATAACAGCAAAGCAGCTCCTTCCCGGAGCTCCAAGGGCTGTATGGCCCGTTTCTCGTCCGCCGCCTTTGCCACATGGGACGCAATCCAGTCCTGACGGGACGCCAAAAAATATTCAATTCGTTCTTTGCTCAGCCCATAGGGCGCGCGCACAATTACTTGGCCTTCCCGGTTGATTTCTACCGCCAGGGTGCGCCGTCTGGATCTGATGATTTTTGCAATTTTAATCATAGCATTCCTATTATAGCATACTCTGCCAATTTCCCGGGCAGGCTTTTACAAAATCCCAATTTATTTTACGAAAACACCCCAGAGTGATAGATTTTTTACAGCCATTTGTTTCTGTCTCCGTTGACCGCCCCGGAAAATTCACCTATAATGGACAGTATACTAATAAGGAAGCGTGATCCCATACTATGGAAGAATTCAACATCCCCACTACCCTTCTGACGGGTATCCTGATTGTTTTTATATCCCTTTCTGCGTATTTTTCCGCCACAGAAACAGCACTTACCAGCTGCAATAAGCTGCGGCTGAAAAATTTGGCCAAAGATGGCAACCGTCGGGCCAAAACCGTGCTGAAGCTGCTGGACAAATTTGATAATGCCTTGTCCACCATATTAATCGGCAATAATATCGTAAATATTGCCACAGCCTCCCTGGCTGCGGCCTGCTCCACCGCGTACTTTGGCCCTTCCGGCCTGGCCCTGGCCACCGTAGTCACTACCATTGTCATCCTGATATTTGGAGAAATTCTCCCCAAAAGCGCCGCCAAGGACTATCCGGAAAAATTTGCCATGAGTACCGCAGGGCTGCTGCGCATTCTGGTATTTCTTTTTACTCCTCTAAACTATTTGTTTCAACTGCTGAAAACTGCTTTCAGTCATCTGCTGTCCAAAAAAGCGGCCCACGGTGCTACCGAAGGAGAATTGCTTCTGATGGTAGATGAAGTAGCCAGCGGCGGCGCCATCAACAAGCAGGATAGCCAACTGATCAAATCCGCCATTGAATTCAGTGATATTCGGGTCCGGGAAATCATGACCCCCCGGGTGGATATGATGGCCATGGACATTTCCGAGGGAAACCAAAAGGCCCTGAAGATTTTTTCCGACTACGGCTTCTCCCGGATTCCTGTATTTAAGGACGACTATAGCGAAATCATTGGCATTCTTCACGCTAAAGACTTTTTTTCCGGCTATATCAAAAACCCCCATTTTAGACTGGAAGAACGGCTGAAAAAAGCAGCCTTCGTCCATCAATCCACCAAAATTTCCCGGGTAATGAAAACCCTCCAGGAAGCCAAAATCGAAATGGCCATGGTCATGGACAGCTACGGCACCGTCAAGGGGTTGGTCACCACCGAAGACATTGTGGAAGAACTGGTTGGCGAAATCTGGGACGAGCATGACAAGGTGATTTCGTCCTTCCACCGGATTGGCAAGAACCGCTATATGATTTCCTGCTCCTCCAATTCCCAAAACGCCAATTTGTTTGACCTGTTCAAATATTTGGATCTGGACATTACCGACTATGGTCTGGAAAACAATTCCATCAGCGGTTGGGTGGTGGATACCCTGGAGACCATCCCCCAAAAAGGAGACTCCTTCGACTGCAAGAACCTGCATGTTACCGTCACCCGGGCCAACAACCACCGGGTCCAGGAAATCATCGTAGAAGTCCGTCCCAAAGCAAAAGAAGAAGACGACGAATAAAAAATCCTCCAAGCCACACAAGGTTTGGAGGATTTTTCTTTGCTTAGCTTACTCAGCGTACATGAACCTGACAGCTTTTCAGGGTGGCCAGGGCAGCGTTATGGGATTCCGGTGTTACTCCGGCACAGCAGCTGCTGTCCACATAAATAGGCACTTCCGGCATGGCCGCTTTCAGCAGCAGGGCGTTGGAAACCACACAAATATCCGTACACAGACCAATCAATTCAATTTCCTCAATAGGCCGGGTGCTGTTTAATTTCTTCAGATCTTCCGCCAAAGTGAAAGAGCCAAAGGTCGGTTTCTGGTAAACAGGCCAGTGGTGTTCCTTGGCCAGCTTTTCCAGGCCTGGAATCAAGTGCCAGCCGTGGGTTCCCTTGATGCAGTGTTTTACAGGGAGATTCTTTCCTTCCTGGGTATCCAGATAGGTTTCCCCGTGGGTGTCCTGGGTAAAAATCACGTGACCGGGATAATTGGCCACTTTTTTCAGCACATTAAAAGTAATCTGCTGTGCTTCTTCTGTTCCCAGGCTGCCATTGACAAAATCGTTCTGCATATCTACCACAATCAAATAGCTGTTTTTCATGGGGGAAAACCTCTTTTCTTTCCCAGAGGGGAATATTCTCATTTAGTATAGCATAAAGCCCCATACCTTGTAAAAATTTCTTGCATTGGCACCCTGCCCCTGTTTGGGCACAACAAAATACCCGCTTCCCGGCCGAAACCGAAAAGCGGGTGAAATTACCGTATGGTGCGGATGACAGGACTTGAACCTGCACGTCATGGACACCAGATCCTAAGTCTGGCGCGTCTGCCAATTCCGCCACATCCGCGTTTTATGTAAAAAAAAAATGGTGATCCACCCGGGATTCGAACCCGGGACACCCTGATTAAAAGTCAGGTGCTCTACCAACTGAGCTAGTGAATCATCATGGCTGGGGCGGCTGGACTCGAACCAACGCATGCGGGAGTCAAAGTCCCGTGCCTTACCGACTTGGCTACGCCCCAAAAAGTGGGGTGGATAGTGGGGATCGAACCCACGCGTGCTGGAGCCACAATCCAGTGTGTTAACCGCTTCACCATATCCACCATGTTACCTTGTCTGACGACTTTGTTATTCTATCATGGAGATGCGAATTTTGTCAATAGGATTTTGAAACTTTTTTAATCAATTCCTGCCAGGGACCGGTGGGCCATGCCTACACACAATTCATTCAGGTTCAGGACCCCCACGCTCATATAAACAGCCACGCACAAATGCTCTCCATGGCGGGCCACGCCAATCTTTCCCCCTACATTAAAGCCGATGGCTTTGTGCATAATCTGGGCCAGGGCTTCATGGGCAGCCCCTGCCACCGTACCAGCCCCTACATGGGTATCCGTCACAATGTTCTGCCGTTCGGCAGCTACCACGGCCCGTTCTACGATTTTCTTCACGCTGGGCAAAAACTCTCCGCCAAAATCCACAGCCGCAGCCCGGTACCCTTGGTCCCGGAGACTTTTCTTCAAAAGGTCTTCTTCTTCTCTGGTTGCGGTCAGGGCCATTCTGAGAGCTGCCCGTCCTACATCAATGCTGGCAATTTCTTTTTCCATATAATTCTCCTTTTCTTCCGTTCTGCTTTAATGGATACCTTCTATTATAGCAATTTTCCTCTTTTGTGGAAACTCCCTTGTCAGAGCTTCCCTCCTTCTGTTATGATAGAAGCAATAAACAAGGAGGGTATTATGTCAGTTATTGTAGCAGAAGAACTGCAGGCCGGCCTGATTTTAGGGGACCCGGATAATGAGCAGTATATGTATATGCCGGGCAGCGAAATCGGCAGCGACAATCCCATGTGCATCTTTGAGGAACGGGGCCAAAAAACGGACCTGCACCTGGAAGAAGCCGTAGAACTGGCCAAGCGGCTGACCTTAAAGCCCACGGTCCATCCCATTTTCGGCAAAAGCGCTTACTAAAACCTACAGAAAAAGCTGTACAGAGACAAAATCCGTTTCTGTACAGCTTTTTTGCTTACCAGGCGTTTTCAGCTTCTCCGGGCGTTCAGCCGCTGCTGAATAGCCAGGAGGAATTCCTCACTGTTGACCTTCTGCTTGTTGGGCAGGTCGGATACCGCCAGCAGATCCCCGGTCATAACCCCGTCTTCCAGGGTTGCAAGCACACTTTCTTCCAGCTGGCCGGCAAAGGTTACCAGTTCCGGCAGTTCATCCAGTTGGCCTCTCTTGCGCAGGGCACCGGTCCAGGCAAAAATGGTAGCCACCGGGTTGGTGGAAGTCTTTTCCCCTTTCAGGTACCGGTAATAGTGGCGCTGCACCGTGCCGTGAGCCGCTTCGTATTCGTAGCAGCCGTTGGGGGAAACCAGCACGGAGGTCATCATGGCCAGACTGCCAAAGGCAGTAGCCATCATATCGCTCATAACGTCCCCATCGTAGTTCTTGCAGGCCCAAATCATACCCCCCTGGGACCGAATAATCCGGGCTACCACATCATCAATCAGGGTATAGAAATAGGTGATACCGGCGGCTTCAAATTGCGGCTTATATTCCTGGTCGTACAGGTCCTGGAAAATGTCCTTGAACCGATGATCGTAGATTTTGGACACCGTATCCTTGGTGGCAAACCACAGATCTTCCTTTTGCTCCAGAGCATATTGGAAGCAGGTCCGGGCAAAGTTTTCGATGGAGGCATCGGTATTGTACACCCCCTGCACAATGCCGGGACCGTCAAATTCCTGGATGGTCTGCACGGTCTTTTTTCCGTCCGCACCCGTAAAGACCAGCTGGGCCGTGCCAGCACCGGGTACCCGAAGTTCCGTATTCTTGTAGATATCCCCGTAGGCATGACGGGCAATGGTAATGGGCTTTTTCCAGGTAGGAATCAGCGGATGGATGCCCTTGACCATAATGGGTTTCCGGAATACCGTACCGTCCAGGAGAGCCCTGATTGTGCCGTTGGGACTCTTCCACATTTTCTTCAGGTGGTATTCTTCCACCCGCTGGGCATTGGGAGTAATGGTAGCGCATTTTACCGCCACGCCGTACTTTTTCGTAGCCAGAGCGGAATCAATGGTCACCTGGTCATCGGTTTCGTCCCGGTAGGACATTCCCAAATCGTAATACTCCGATTTCAGGTCCACATAGGGAAGGATTAAAATGTCCTTAATCAACTTCCACAGAATCCGGGTCATTTCGTCCCCATCCATTTCTACCAATGGGGTTTTCATGCTAATTTTTTCTGCCATAGTACTCTCCTTTGCCTTACAGTATTGTCTCGGGTTTTCGTGTTGGTAATATCCTATCACAATTCCGGAAAGGCAAAGCATACAAAATTATCATTGCTTCCATAATTAAAATCAATCTCTGTAACGTATCTGCCCGGCTTTCTATAAAAACCAGTTACTGCCCCAAACTTCCCTTGTCCACATTTCTCTGAATCAGCTGCTGCATATAGGACCAGATGGCTTGGGAGCCTTCCCCGGTCCGTGTGTTGCGCTGCTCCACCTGCTGCCGATGCACCCCGTGGCTTTTCCAGTCTCCGCCCCCATTGGCATCATTTAACAGCAGGGGTTGGAAATTATCCATCACGTGGGCAAATTTGGCTTCCGGGGTATCCCCCGCCTCAAACTCCGCAAAGAGCCCCAGAAGCAGCGCTTTCTGGTCTTCCGGCAAAAGGCCAAAAATCCTCTGGGACGCCCGCTTCTCCCGCTCTGCCTGGGTAGCCTTACCGGCTTCATCGTAGGCATAAGTATCCCCGGCATCAATTTCCACCACATCGTGAATCAAAATCATTAAAAGCGTTCTTGCCAGATCAAAAGGCTCATTGGCATATTCCTTCAATAGGCAGCACATAAGGGCCATATGCCAGGCATGCTCGGCATCATTTTCCCGCCGGCCGTGGCGGGACAGGTGGGTCTGCCGTAAAATATTCTTTTCCTGGTCCACTTCCAAAATAAAATCCAGCTGTTTTTCCAAACGGGTCTTAGCCATGTTGTTCTCCTTCATTTAACAAAATTCCAACAAGTTTTGTATTATTTAATACACTTTTTCTTGCTGTTAAAAAGATACATCCTGTAAATTTTACAAAATCACAAAGTTGTGTTATATAATAATCAATGGCCTCCTTTTGTATGGAGTGTTCCTTTGGAATACCTCCGAGCTACAAACTTGCGAGACCATTTTTTATGCCTTTAGGAGCCTCCGGGCTCTTTTTTTATGCCCCTTTGCCGGCAGCCTGCTGCCAAAGCCGGATCCAGGCCTTTAAAAATTCGGGGCGGAACTGCTTTTTGCGCAATACCAACGAAAGTTGGGATTTCTCAGTAAGGTCCTGCACCTGATAGACCAAAAGCTGCTTTGCTGGGGGCAGCTGCTGGTTCAAAACCTCCAGCCGGGACAGCAGCATGGCTGGAAAAAAACACCCACCCAGGCCCTGAGCAGCCAGTTCCAGCTGGAGAAGAAAATCGGCGGCTGTAAGGTCATAGCGGGGCTGCACTGTCTGCCGGGCCCAAAACCGTGTTAGCTTCTGCTGCAGATGGCTGGACTCCGGATTCCGCAAAAGGGGAAAAGAAGCTGCCTGGTCAGGTGTCAATTCCCGCTTTTCCTTGGCCCCGATTTTCTCCGCCAGTTCTGCCGCCAAGGCAAACAAAATAGGCTCCGCCAAAAGCGGCAGCTGTTCCAGCTGGGCCTGCTCCTGGGCATCCACCCCCAATACCAGATCCAGCTCCCCTTCCAAAAGCTGCTGCTCCAGAACCTGGGTATCCCCGTAAACAAAATCCAAAGTTACCTCCGGAAATTGCTGGCGAAAAGTGGGTACCAGCCGGGGCAGCAGCACCTGGGCCCGGCTGCTGTTCAGCCCCATACGCAGCTCTCCTTGCGGGGTCTGGGACAGTTGGGCCGCCCTTTGGGCAAATTCCTGTTCAATATTTCTGATTTCCCAAAGACTTTCCGCCAAGGCCTGTCCCACCGCAGTCAGGGTAAACCTGGGTCGCCGAACAAATAGCGGACCATAGCGGTCCTCCAGCCGCTTCATGTGGTTTCCCAAATTCTGCGGAGAGAGAAAAAGCCGCTGGGCCGCTTTTTTCAGGCTTTTTTCCTGCACTACTACCAAAAAATAGGCTTGGGCCGTTTCCATAGGTTCTCCTTTACAAATACATTTTTGAGTGTATTCACTCCATCTTTTTCAATCTTGCCAGTGTAATTGTACCATGGTATGGTAGAAACAACCAAGAGAACCTGCCAAAAGGAGGCAAAAAAGATGGTTGACGAAAGCAAGATGCAGTACAAACCGTACCGCAGCGGTCAGCTGACCAATGGCATCGAGCGCTCCGCCCACAGGGCCCTGCTGTATGCCACAGGCCTGGACGAAGAAGACTTCAAAAAGCCCATGATTGCTGTGGTCAACTCCTTTACAGAAATGGTCCCCGGCCATTTTCACCTGAAGGAATTGGCTGACCATGTAAAACTGGGCATTGCCGAAGCCGGCGGCATTGCCCGAGAATTTTCCACCATCGCCATCTGCGACGGTATCTGCCAAGGTCATAAAGGGATGAGCTATCCCCTGCCCAGCCGGGAATTGATTTGTGATTCCATCGAATATATGGTGGAAGCCCACCAGTTTGACGGCATGGTCCTGATGCCCGGCTGCGACAAGATTGTCCCCGGTATGCTGATGGCTGCCATGCGGTTAAATATCCCCGCCCTGGTGGTTTCTGCCGGGCCCATGCTCCCTGGCAAATACAAGGGCAAAACCTTGACCCTCACCGATATGCGAGAACTGATTGGCAAAACCCAAACCGGCAAAATGAGTGTGGAGGAACTGCTGGAAGTGGAAAAATGCGCTCTGCCTGGGGTTGGCACCTGCTCCATGCTGGGCACCGCCAATACCATGTGCTGCCTGGCAGAGGTGGTGGGCATGACTCTGCCAGGGGTTGGGCTCTCCCATGCGGTTTCTTCCAAAAAGCGCCGTCTGGCCAAAGAATCCGGCCGGCGGATTGTGGAAATGGTAAAAGAAAACCTGACTCCCCGAAAAATCATGACCCGGGGTGCTCTCTTAAACGGTATTGCTGCCAGTATAGCCATGGGAGCTTCCACCAACAGCACCCTGCACATTCCGGCCATTGCCCACGAAGGCGGCATTGACCTGAGCCTAAAGGATTTTGACGTCCTGAGCCGCCAGGTACCTTACCTGTGCAATATCAAGCCCTCCGGAAAATATCCCCTGCTGGATCTGGAAGAAGCCGGCGGCGTGCCCGCAGTGCTCAAGGCCATTGAAAGCAAGTTGGACACCACCCAAATGACCGTGAACGGCAAGACCCTGGGAGAAAATCTGAAGGATGTTCCCTTAGTGGAAAATGACCTGATCTATCCCCTATCCCACCCCAAGAGCCAGGAAGGCGGCCTGGCCATCTTGTATGGCAACCTGGCTCCCAAAGGTGCTGTGGTAAAAGTCTCCGGGGTTAAGCCCTCCATGCACTATTTCAAAGGCAAAGCCCGAATTTTCCATTCCATGGAAGACGCCAGTGCCGCCGTTTCCGGTGACCAGATCCATACAGGAGACGTAATTGTAATTACCTATGAAGGTCCTAAGGGCGGCCCCGGTATGCGGGAAATGCACATGACCACCTCCCTGTTGGTTGGCCGGGGCATGGACGAAAGCTGCGCCCTGATTACCGATGGCCGTTTCTCCGGCTCCACTCGGGGGCCGTGTATCGGCTATATTTCCCCGGAAGCCGCTGCCGGCGGCCCCATTGCCGCCGTGGAAGAAGGGGATGAAATCATCATCGATATCCCTAACCGGAAACTGACCCTGTGCGTGCCCCAGGAAGAAATTGAACGGCGGCTGAAGCACCTGGTTCCTATCCGGAAAAAAGCCACCCCTGCCCTGCGCCGCTATGCCGCACTGGTAACAGGGGCTGACCAAGGGGCAGTGCTAAACACCCCACCCAACCCAGAAGACTGATTTTCCAGTCTGACAATTGTTTCTTCGCCCTGCAAAAAATAAGGCATCCTCTCCAGGGATGCCTTATTTTTATACCAGTTTTGCGATTTCTTCCGGCCGGTCCACCAAACGGGTACGGGGCAGCTTTTCCAATTCCTGCCGGTCCCGAAAGCCCCAGCTGACCAAAAAACAATCCAGCCCTGCATTTCGGGCCGTTTGGGAATCTACTTCCGAGTCCCCCACATAGACGGCCTGCTGCCGCTGCACTCCCAGTTGGCGCAGGGCCAATAGCACCGTATCGGGAGCCGGCTTCCGTTTTACCTGGCGGCTTTCCCCAATGGCGGTCTGGATATACGCAGAAAAATACTGCTGACAAAGGGCAGTTACCGCCGGCTGTGCCTTATTGGATACAATGGCCAGGGCAAGTCCCCGCTGCTTCAACTCTCCAAGGAGTTCTAAGATTCCTGGATAAGGGGCGGTAGCCTCATTGCAATGGGCCACGTAATACTCCCTGAATTCCCCAAGCAGTGCCTGGAAGCGGGGTTCCGTAAGCTCCGGCAGGGACAGCCGCAGAAGCTGCTCCAGCCCATTTCCCAAAGCGGCCCGCACCTCCCTGTGGGAACGCTCTGGATAGCCGTACTTTTCTGTAATATAGTGAACCGCCTGCCACAGATCCGTTAAAGTATTCAGCAGGGTACCATCCAAGTCAAAGATTACTGCCTGATACTGTTTCATAATATTCTCCTTTTGTCTCAATCTTTTCCTATTATAGCACGACTCTTCCTGAACCATGGTCAGGCGGTCCCAGATATGGTAAAATAGAGAAGAATTTATTTAAGGAGTGTGCACCATGAAAATATTCCGTTCTTTCTTTTTAGCCGTCTGCCTGGTTCTTTCCGCAGCCGGTGCCGCTTTTGCTTCTCCCAGCGCCCCCACGGACCAGGAAGTGATTACGGCGTTCCAAAATGCCGTTACCGTCTTTGAATGGTTTGAACACCAGCCCCTGCCCACCGATGGCAATGACAAAAAGGACAGCGGCTACATGATCTACTATTCCGTTTCCGACACCAACATCAGAACCATGGCCCAGTTAAAGGCCAAGGTCCACGAAAACTTTACCGATGCCCTGAGCAGCTTCATCATCAGTGGCAGCCGTTTCTACCGGGAATTCGACGGAAAGCTGTATGTTGCTCCCAACGGCAAACCCCTGGATCCCCACAAGGGAACCACCACCTTCAACATCGTCCGCAAGGGTGCTGACCGGATTGAGCTCCAGGCTTCTACCCCCATTATGCAGGATCCGGAACATGGCAAAACCAACGTAGTCCGGGTACAAAAGGTGACCTTCCCCTACGTAAAAACTGAAAAAGGCTGGCGTTTCTCCTATTTTGAATCCCTGGAGTAACCATCATTCATAAGAGGGGGCTGCGGCTCCCTCTTTCTTTATCATCCATTCCCGCAAGGAGCTGATCTACTTGGAAAATCTGGTTATTGCCCTGTTCTGCCTGATTCTTTTTGGCTGCATTTTTATGGATGTACCCCTGCTGCTGGCACTATTTGCTGGTTTCCTGCTGTTCGTTGCCTATGGTCTCTACAAAAAGTACAGTCTGGGGGCTGTGCTGAAAATGGCCCTGGCCGGCATCAATAACGTGAAGACCATCTTCCTGGTCTTTTTGCTCATCGGTATGCTCACCGGTCTGTGGCGGGCTTCTGGTACCATTGCCTACATCATCAGCCTGGCCACCCAGTTCATCCGGCCTTCCATTTTTCTGCTGCTGGCCTTTCTGTTAAACTGTGCCATTTCCTTTCTCCTGGGAACCTCCTTTGGCACAGCGGCCACCATGGGCGTCATCACCATGTCCATCGGCAATACCCTGGGGGTTCCCGCCCTCTACACCGGCGGTGCCATTTTGTCCGGGGTATATTTTGGAGACCGGATGAGCCCTGTTTCCACCAGCGCCCTTTTGGTCAGCGTCCTGACGGAAACGGACCTGTACACCAACATTCGGAATATGGCTCTGGATACCCTGCCGCCCTTTTTGGCCGCTTCCCTGATTTACCTGGGGGTAGGCCTTTCCCTGCCGGTGGACCAGACCCTTTTGGCCCAGAATAACGCCCTGGAATCTCTTTACCAGTTCTCACCCATATTGGTACTGCCTGCCCTGTCCATCCTGGTTCTTTCCTTCTTTCACGTCAACGTAAAGAAAAATATGGGCGTCAGCATTATCCTGGCCTTTATCCTCTGCGTAGCAGTCCAGGGAAGTGCCCCCGGAGAGCTACTGTCCATTATGCTCTTTGGGTTCCACGTACAGGACCCCGTTTTGGCACCCATGGTCAACGGCGGCGGTATCGTATCCATGCTGCGGGTAGGTGCCATCGTATGCCTGTCCTCCTCCTTTGCCGGGATTTTCCAAGGTACCGGCCTGCTGGATGGAGTCCATGCCGTCCTGGAACGGCTTAGCCAAAAAACCGGCTATTTTGTCCCCACCCTCCTTTCAGCTATTTTTACGGCACTGATTTCCTGCAATCAGACCCTGAGCATTATTCTGACTTCCCAACTGTGCGGCTCTTTAACAGACAACAAAAATCAGTTTGCTATCAGCCTGGAAGACACTGCCGTAGTGATTTCTCCCCTGATTCCCTGGTCCATTGCCTGCGCCACGGTACTGGATACCACCGGTTCCCCCCGGGAATCCATTCTGTTTGCCTGCTACCTGATTCTGGTTCCCCTGTGGGCCCTGTTAAAGTCCTTCCGCCATCCGGCGTCTGCCTGACCGGCCTCTTAAAAGTGACAAAAATCCCTGCCCAAAAGGACAGGGATTTTTTTACAGCAATATTTTCTTATGCGCCAAACACCAGCTGCCCAAACAGCTTCTGGGCTTCAATGTATTCCTGGGTGGCCTTTTCACAGCCCTTGGCAAATTCCTCGCCCACCCCAAAAATCTGGGTAGCCGTTGCAATCAATTTCCGTTCATCATCAGTAAAATGTTCATCGGCCAAAGCAAGACCAATCAGCTCCAGCACGATGATTTTCTTTTCCCGGGGGCTGCACTGGGCCGCCAGTTCTTTCATCAGGGCTTCCCCATCCTGCTGACAAGGCTCATCATCATAAGGAATGTTCATTTCCTGACAATAGGCCTTAATGATCGTTTTCTCACTGTCCGAATAATCCCCATCGGAATTGCCAATGGTCTTGCACAAATCCAAAAACATCTTTTTTTCCTGGTCTTTCAGCAAATTTAAATACATTTGAAAATCCTCCTTTAGCGAATAATCCGATTGCACGCCAGCTTCAGCCTATTACCCACAGGATCAATTATACCCTGGAAAAGCTGTACCACTGCCGTCAGGGAAGCCTCTCTCCCCTGGCTCCGTGCCCCTCATACAGGAACTATCCTACTACGCTAAGAAAGATTATTCAATATTTTCACGTTATTTCATTATATAATTTCCCATTTTTTATAGGAACTTTTTGCAACTCCTGAAAGACGGCAAATTCTACTAAACATACGGCAAAATTTCAAAAAACTCCCTGCCTTCACAGACAGGGAGTTTTACTTAGGCAAAAGGATTTTGCAGTTTATGAAACAATTCCAAATAGGTCTGCTCCACCTGGGCAAAGGGCAGAACGGTATAGTCCACCGGCAAAAGGAGGGGGCTGGCCGAAGAGACCTCCTCCTCGTTTAAGAGCTGCCGCAGGTCGCTGCCTAGCAGTCCCCGGTCAATATCAAATACCTGCCGGCTTTCTTCCTCTGTTAGCGGGCTGCCCAAGAACTTGGTGAAAATCAGGTTCAACAGGGCATCCTCCTGCTCCCGGTAGCCCTTCAGCGTCCGCTTAAAGGGACTGGGTACGTCGGACAGGTAACATTCACTGGCGTCGTGGAGCAGTGCTCCCAAAGCCACCCGGCGGCTATAGCCCCGGGCCAGGGCTTCCCGGGCACAGGCAATACAGTGCTGCCCTACGGAATAAAACGTTTTCACATGGCCGTTGCCCCGGCAGATCAGGGACAGGGCGTGGGCGATATCTTCCGGCACCAGCTGCTCCGGATCCGGCTGCACCGGGTCCACATGACGGCCTGTATAGGTGGTAATCCATGCGGTCATTTTCCCGCCTCCTCCCAATTTTTTCAAAAAAAAGGATGTACAGCCGCAGCTGCACACCCTTTCATTATTTTAGCAAAGCTTGGCACCAGCAGGAATATGAGGATCTACCTGCAATAGCTGCAGTTTCCGATCTTCTCCTTCATGGTATTCTGCCGACAGCAGCATACCGCAGGATTCCACACCCATCATCTTCCGCGGAGGCAGATTGATGATGGCAATACAGGTCTTGCCAATCAAATCTTCCGGTTCATAGAAAGCGTGAATACCGCTCAGGATGGTCCGGTCCGTACCCGTTCCGTCATCCAGGGTAAACTGGAGCAGCTTTTTGCTCTTGGGCACTGCAAAGCAGTCTTTGACCTTCACAGCCCGGAAATCGCAGGCAGCGAAATTATCAAATTCCACCTGGTCCTCAAACAGCGGCTCAATGGTTACCTTGGAGAAGTCAATTTCCACAGGTACAGCGGCGCTTTGGACTTCCACTACTTTTTCCCCAGCAGCAGCGGGTACTTCCGCAGCCTTGTTGTCGGCTTTTTGGGCCTCCAGAGGTCTCATAGTGGGGAACAGCAGCACGTCACGGATGGAAACGGCTCCGGTCAGGAACATTACCAGACGGTCGATGCCGATACCCAGACCGCCTGTAGGAGGCAGGCCATGCATCAGGGCATTGATGAAGTCTTCGTCCATCATGCCAGCTTCGTCGTCCCCGGCAGCCCGTTCTTCCACTTGTTTTTCAAACCGTTCTCTTTGGTCAATGGGGTCATTCAGTTCGGTAAAGCCATTGCACAGCTCCCGTCCATAAATGAAGCCTTCAAAACGATCGGTAATTTCCGGATCGGCTTGGCTGCTTTTGGCCAAAGGAGAAATTTCCTTGGGATGGCCCGTAATAAATACCGGCTGCACCAATTCTTTTTCTACGTATGCATCAAAGAAAGCGTTCAGGATTTTACCTACGCCCCAGGCAGGTTCGAAAGCCACATTGGCTTCCTTGGCCATTTTCCGGGCTTCTTCCACGTCCTTGACACTGGTAAAGTCCTTGCCGCTGTACTTCTTCACCGCTTCAATCATGGTCATCCGCGGCCAGGGAGGGGTCAGGTCGATTTCCGTACCTTCGTAGGAAATCTTCATGGTACCCAGTACCCGCTGTGCAGTTTCCGAAACGAGCTTTTCGGTAATGTCCATCATGGTATTGAAATCACCGTAAGCCTGATACAATTCCAGGGTGGTGAATTCCGGGTTGTGTTTGATGTCCATGCCTTCGTTGCGGAAGACGCGGCCCAATTCATATACCCGTTCCATGCCGCCTACAATCAGGCGCTTCAGGTTTAGTTCGGTAGCAATGCGCAGGTACAGGTCAATGTCCAAGGCATTGTGGTGGGTGACAAAAGGACGGGCCGTAGCACCGCCGGAAATGGTGTTCAGAACCGGGGTTTCTACTTCCAGATAGCCTTCGTCATCCAAAATATGGCGGATACTCTTGATAATCTGGGTCCGTTTGATGAAGACCTCCCGGACTTCCGGATTTACAATCAGATCCACATAACGCTGGCGGTAACGGATTTCCTTGTCCTTCAGGCCGTGCCATTTTTCCGGCAGGGGTTTCAGGGCCTTGCTGAGGAATTCCAGTTTCTGTACGCGAATGGAAGGTTCACCCATATGGGTTTTGAAAACAACGCCTTCCACGCCTACAATATCGCCAATATCCAGCAGTTTTACTACGCTGTAGGCGTCTTCGCCCATTTCGTCCTTGCGGACATACAGCTGAATCTTACCGGTTTTATCCTGCAAATCCATAAAGCAGGTTTTGCCATGGCCGCGGATGGCCATCAAACGGCCAGCCACCTTCACTACCGTACCGGCAGCTTCCATAGCTTCTACCTGATCATGTACTTCTTTGGTATGATGGGTTACTTCATAGGCATGGCCAAACGGCAGAATGCCCTTTTCTTCCAGCTTCCGGGCTTTTTCCAGACGAACAGCCATTTGTTCGTTCAGTTCTTCTTCGCCCAAGCCTTCCTTTGCGTCCGTGGGGCTAATCTTTTCTTCGGACATGAAATCACTCCTTGGCTTTCTTCTTTTTGGTGGTGGGTTTGCTGATGGCTACAATCTTATAGCTCAGTTCGCCGGCGGGAGTGGGTACCTTTACAACGGAATCCACTTTTTGTCCCAAAATGGCTTTGCCCACAGGGGATTCGTTGGAAATCCGGGGCGGTTCAGCCATGGGATCGGCTTCGGTAGTACCTACAACGGTATATTCTTCCTGTTCGCCGGTTTCCATATCTTCAATCTTGACTTTGGAACCCAGGGAAACCACGCTTTTGTTGATTTCGGAATCTTTGATAACCTTGGCATTGCGTACCATCTTTTCCAAGGTCAGAATACGGCCTTCTACGAAAGCCTGTTCATTCTTGGCATCATCGTACTCGGAGTTTTCGCTGATATCACCATAGGAAATGGCAATCTTCAAGCGTTCAGCAACCTGCTGTCTTTTCTCGGAACGAAGATAATCCAGTTCATCTTCTAATTTTTTCAGACCTTCTTCGGTCAGTATCGTTTGTTCAGCCATTGTTCACGACTCCTTTATAGGCCTTAAGGCACTGCTTGCTTACTTAACGTATCTTGTAAATTATAGGTTTTTACGCTCTTTTTGTCAATCTTACGCCGCCAGAAGAACGTTATTTTGTTTCATTATATTAGGAAGTCTGCCGATAGGCTCTCCAACCAGCGGTTCTTTTCAGGTCCCGCTTCACACATTTTTTTACAAATTGCCGGGAAAGGAAATCCGCCAGTTTCCTGTCTGCAAACTTTCCTGAACAAATTCCCTTTTTCTTTATGCAATGATAAGAATGTGATATAATACCGATAAACTGAGTTCTGAACTTTATTCACTTTATTTAGGAGCTGACGCGATGACAAGAAATTCCAACAAGAACTGGAAAGACCTTTTCGGTTCGAAAAATCCGCGCAGAAGAAAGAAATTAGGCAGCACGATTTTTTCTGCTGTTCTCGCTTTGATTCTGGTGGGCTTTTTATCGGTTGCCGCCTTTTTTGCCCTGGCAAAATTTACGACAGCCAAAATACTTTCCAAGGACATGGTTCCCATGGCCTCCTCCCAATTTTTCTATGCCAATGGTGATTTGATCACCACCGTAGATTCGGAAGAAGACCGGATTCCCGTAACCATCGAAAAGGTGCCCCAAAACCTGCAAAACGCCTTTCTGGCCGCAGAAGATATCCGCTTCTACGAACACAGCGGTATCGACTTCCGGGGAATTGGCCGTGCCATCTACACCTACATCCGCTACGGCGAAGTCCAGGGCGGCAGTACCATTACCCAGCAGCTGGCCAAAAACTACTTCCTGACCCAGGAAAGAACCCTGACCCGGAAAATCCATGAGGCTTTTATTGCCCTGCAGATTGAGCAGAAGTACACCAAGAAGGAAATCCTGGAAATGTACATGAACCAGATTTACTTCGGCCAAGGTGCCTATGGTGTAGAAACCGCTGCCAACACCTACTTCGGCAAGCACGTCCAGGACCTGGATTTGGCCCAATGTGCCATGATTGCCGGGATTCCCAAGAGCCCCAACTACTTCTCCCCCCTGGCCAACCCCAAAGCCGCCAAAGAACGGCAGCAGACCGTGCTGGACCAGATGGTCAAGTATGGGTTCATTACCCAGGAACAGGCAGACGCCGCCTACGCAGAACCCCTGACCTACAAGAGTCTTAACGACAGCCCGGGTTCCAAGAAGTACTTCATTGATTACTGCATCCAGATTCTGGTGGACAAATATGGTCCCGATGCCGTGTATAAACAAGGCCTGAAGGTCTATACCTCCCTGGATCCTGAAATGCAGAAAGCAGCCGAAGAAGCCGCTGCCCTGACCCCCACCTACTACACCGATGACAACAAATTGAAGCAGCCCCAGTCGGCCATTGTGGCTATCGATCCTCAGACCGGCTACATCCGGGCCATGATCGGCGGCCGGGGTTCCGACCAGTTCAACCGTGCAGTCATGGCTGAACGCCAGCCCGGTTCTGCTTTCAAAGCCTTTGTGTATCTGAATGCCCTGGAACACGGCGCCACCCCCAATGACATTGTGGATGACTCCCCCATTCCCGGCAATTGGAATCCCCAGAACTTTGACCGCCGCTTCCACGGCCGGATGACCCTGCGTACGGCCCTGACCTATTCCTACAACGTGCCTGCGGTCAAGATCAGTGAGAAGTACGGCAACAGCAATGTCCTGGCCCTGGCCAAGAAAATGGGCATCACCACCCTGGTAGAAGACGGACCCCAATCCGACAACAACTCTGCCATGGCTTTGGGCGGCCTGACCCACGGCGTAACGCCGCTGGAAATGGCCGGTGCCTACGGCGCCATTGCCAACATGGGCAAATACAACAAACCCACTCCCATCGTGAAGATTCTGGACCGGAACGGCAAGGTTCTGTACGAACATAAGGACGACCCCGTAACTGTCTGCAAGCCTTCCAGCGCCTATATGCTGATTTCAATGATGCGGGATGTAATGACCCGCGGCACAGGCCGGGCAGCTGCCATTAACCGTCCTGCGGCCGGCAAGACCGGTACCACCAGTGAATACCGGGATGCCTGGTTTGTGGGCTTTACTCCCAACCTGGCCTGCGCAGTCTGGATTGGTGATGACAACAACGACTCCCTGGGTGAAATGACCGGCGGCGGCGAACCTGCCGTGCTGTGGCGCACCTTTATGAGCCGTGCGGTAGCAGAACTGCCCCGGGAAGATTTCGAAGCCCCTGCCGGCTTCAAGATGCCTGCAGCCAAGGCTGAACCTCCTGCCCAGGATACCAAGAAGGACGACAAGAAAAAGACCGACGACAAGGATAAGAAGACAACGGACAAGAAGAACGCCAACACCAGCAGTGATGACACCTCTTCCAACAATGACGAGGATGCCCTGCCAGGAGGCGGCAATGTTCCCAAACCGCCTTCTTCTTCCAGCGGTTCCAAGAGCAGCGCTGCACCTCCTCCGGTGCGCCCGCCCAAGCAATAAAAGAAATCCCATCAGAACGTCCAAATGGACCTCTGATGGGATTTCTTTTTAGGTTAAAGCAACTTTATGTCTAAGTCTCCTGTGCCGCTTAAAAGGGAAATATGTCCCTGCTGAAGCCTTCTACAAAAGAGCTTAACCTATCCTCCCTTAAACGTAAAAATCCGGGTGCCTAGCGGCACCCGGATTTTTGTTTTATCTGTTGTTTTTGAAGAAAGCCAGGGCTACTTCAGGGAACAGTGCATAGGACAGCACATCTTCCACGGTAGCATTAGGATAACCCTTGGCTGCCAGGTCGGCACGCATCTTTTCCATTTGCGGAGCGATGTCATCAGCCGGTCTGTAGGTAATGGGTTCTTCGCCTTTCTTCAGGACCAGTTTCTTCAGTTCTTCGCTGATGGGTCCCGGAGTCTTGCCGTATTTGCCGCGCACGATATCTTTTACTTCCTTCGGAATCATCTTGTACCGGCCGAACATAACGTTCAGGGTAGCCATGGAGCCTACAATCTGGCTGGAAGGAGTTACCAGCGGAGGATAACCCAGGTCAGCACGAACTTTCGGCATTTCCTTCAGCAGGTCTTCGTACTTATCGGCAACACCTTGTTCAGTCAGCTGCTTACGCAGGTTGCTGAGCATACCGCCAGGAATCTGGAAGCTCAGAACCTGAGGATTGATGCCAATGTTGGTGTTCAGATTGAAAGTCTTTTCCAGATCTGCACGAACCTTCTTGAAATGGTCGGCAATCGGATACAGCTTGTTCACATCAATTTTAGTATCCCGTTCAGTACCTTGCAGGGTGTAGACCAGGGATTCGGTGCAGGTATGGCTGGTGCTTTCAGCAAAGGGAGACATGGCAGTATCCACAATGTCAGCGCCGGCTTCTACAGCCTTCAGAATGGTCATAGCGCCCATGCCGCTGGTGCAGTGGGAATGTACGTTGATGGGGATGTTGATTTCTTTCTTCAGGGCAGATACCAGAGAGTAGCAGGCATAGGGAGCCAGCAGACCGGACATATCTTTGATGCAGATGGAATCTGCGCCCATTTCCACCAGTTCCTTGGCCAGCTTCAGATAGTCGCTGTCCTTATGGTACGGGCTGATGGTGTATACCAGGGTGCCCTGGGCATGTGCGCCGGCAGCCTTGGTTGCCTTCATAGCCGTTTCCAGGTTCCGGGTATCATTGAAAGCATCAAAAATACGGATGATGTCGATACCGTTATCTACGCTGCGTTTCACGAATTCGCTAACCACATCATCGGCGTAATGGTTGTAGCCCAGGATGTTTTGGCCGCGGAGCAGCATTTGCAGTTTGGTGTTCTTAACGTGTTTACGGATGGTACGCAGGCGTTCCCAGGGATCTTCGTTCAGGAAGCGCAGGCAGGAGTCAAACGTTGCGCCGCCCCAAGCTTCCAAAGCGTAGAAGCCGCAGTCATCCAGGGCTTCCAGTACAGGAAGCATATCGCTGGTACGCATTCTGGTAGCGCAGATGGACTGATGACCATCTCTCAGGACCGTTTCCACAATTTTAACGGGATTCGGATTATTCATTACTCAACCTCCTAAATTGGTACTTCATAGCCTATCTATACTCTGGTATTATAACATAATCCCCTACAGTACGGTAATATATTCTGGGTTATCCTATTTATTAGATAACTCTTATCTTTCGCCAAACCCGCACCAAGCCTGGGTCTGTATGACAAACGAAGCCGGCGCGCCCAGCCTTTCAAAGGCTGAAACGCAGCCGGCTGTCTTTGGGTTTACCCTTAGTCAAGGGGTTGCTGCAGTATAAAGCAAGGCCCCAAAGCCCTACTTTTCAAAATTCCAAGGGTAGTCCATTTTATCGGTCCACTGCCCTTCCCGGTCCTGGTAATAGCCCCGGACCCGGGGAATGGAACCGCCTGCCAGCCACTCCTTGTCGTAAAGTTTCTCTGGAGGGATATTCAGCTTGGCGCTTTCCTTCTCCAGCCAGCCGGCATACTGCAGAATCAGCGGGGTATCATAGCGGCCTTCCTGTTCCAGCCGTTTGATAAATTCTTCTTTGTCCATTATACCGCCTCCTTTTTCTGCCCTGAACACTCCCTTTATCTTACCATGCTTTCTGCCCTAAGGACAGCAAAAAGCAAAACCCGGACCGAAAATTGCTTTCCAGTTATGAAAAAACCGCACGGAGGAAATCTCCATGCGGTTTTTTAAGGTTCAGAAACCTAGCTGATGCTTACATCATTCCAGGCATTCCGCCGCCCATGCCAGGAGCAGCAGGAGCAGCTTCCTTAGCCGGTTTGTCAGCTACAACAGCTTCCGTGGTCAGAATCATGGAAGCGATGGAGGCTGCATTTTGCAGAGCGCTGCGGGTTACTTTGCAGGGATCCACAATACCGGATTTGATCATGTCAACATATTCGCCAGTCAGAGCGTTGAAGCCAATGCCCTTTTCAGCTTTCTTCACAGCTTCAACAATCACAGCGCCTTCCAGGCCTGCGTTGTCAGCGATTTGACGAACCGGAGCTTCAATGGCGCGTTTTACGATTTCAACGCCGGTCTTTTCATCGCCTTCAGCTGCAGCAGCCAGTTCTTCCAGAGCAGGCTGTACTTGCAGCAGAGCGGTACCACCGCCGGCAACAATACCTTCAGCCACAGCAGCGCGGGTAGCGTTCAGGGCATCTTCGATTCTCAGTTTCTTGTCTTTCAGTTCGGTTTCGGTAGCAGCACCAACTTTGATTACAGCTACGCCGCCGGACAATTTAGCCAAACGTTCTTGCAGTTTTTCTTTATCGAAAGTAGAAGTGGTTTCCGGAATCTGGGCACGGATGGAAGCAACCCGGTCAGCAATGGCTTGTTTGTCGCCGCCGCCATCAACAATGGTGGTCATATCCTTGGTTACCCGAACTTGGCCGCAGGTACCCAGGTCTTGCAGGGAAGCGCTGTCCAGTTTACGGCCAACTTCTTCACTGATTACGGTTGCACCGGTCAGGGTAGCAATATCCTGGAGCATAGCCTTGCGGCGATCACCAAAGCCAGGAGCCTTAACAGCTACAGCCTTGAAGGTGCCACGCAGTCTGTTTACAACCAAGGTAGCCAGAGCTTCGCCTTCCACGTCTTCAGCAATGATCAGCAGTTCACGGCCTTGTTGAACCACTTTTTCCAGAAGGGGCATAATGTCGTTGATCAGGGTGATCTTCCGGTCCGTAATGAATACGTACGGGTTGGACATTACGGATTCCATCTTATCCGGATCCGTTACCATGTACGGGGAAATGTAGCCGCGGTCGAATTGCATACCTTCTACAGTTTCCAGGGAAGTATCCATGGTCTTGGATTCTTCAACGGTAATTACGCCATCGTTGCCAACTTTTTCCATAGCATCGGCAATCAAGCCGCCGATTTCTTCATCCCCAGCGGAGATGGAAGCAACCTGAGCTTTTTCTTCTTTGGTCTTAACATCTTGTGCGCTCTTCTTCAGTTCTTCAACTAGAACATCGGTAGCTTTCTTGATGCCCTTCTTCAGAACCATGGGGTTGGCACCGGCTACTACGTTCTTCATGCCTTCGTGCACAATGGATTGGGCCAGAACCGTAGCGGTGGTAGTGCCGTCGCCAGCGATATCGTTGGTTTTGGTAGCAACCTCACGCACCAGGGCAGCGCCCATGTTTTCAAACGGATCTTCCAGTTCAATATCTTTAGCAATGGTTACGCCATCGTTGGTGATGGTAGGAGAACCGAATTTCTTTTCAAGAACAACGTTGCGGCCCTTGGGTCCCAAGGTTACTTTAACAGCATCAGCCAGGGCATTGACACCGCGTTCCAGGCCGCGGCGAGCATCTTCATCAAATTTAATCATTTTAGCCATTCTGAAATCTCTCCTTAATTCCAAATTCTATCGGGTAATTGTGTCTTGCTTGCAGAGAGGAATTGCTTACTCTACAACAGCCAGGATATCGCTGTCTCTCAGGATGATGTAATCTTTTTCATCCAGCGTTACATCGCTGCCGGAGTATTTGGCGAATACAACCACATCCCCCACCTTAACTTCGGAGGCAACTCTCGTACCATTGTCCAGCAGACGACCGGTACCAACGGCAATCACTTTGCCAGTCTGAGGTTTATCCTTGTGGGCCGTATCGGGCAGATACAAACCGGAACTGGTTTTCTCCTCTTGTACAATCGGTTCTACTACAACATGGTCATCCAAAGGCTTTAACATGTTACGAATCCCCTTTCTTATATCACAAATTGGTGTTTTTGATTTTATTAGCACTCATTTAACAGGAGTGCTAACTACATTACCTATAATAGCATGTTTCAAAAAAAAATCAAGCCCTTTGACTATTTTTTTTCAAAAGGCTTGATTTTTTATTTTTTCAGTTTGGCCATTATGGCATCGTAATGCTCTTTTTCATGGGGATACAGGCAGCGGCTGCAATCCTTTACGCCATTTGGCAGCAGGCTGTAGCTGCCGCCGCAGTTCTCCCCCAAAGCATACAGGGGACAGAAGCAGAACAGACAGTTGAAGTTTTCCCGGTCCGCCCCAGGGTGGCAGGGGAAAAATTCACAGTCCTTGTGAGAAAAGAATTTATACCGCTGGCTCATGCTTGCTTCAGGCTTTCGGCGTAGGCTTTGGTCAGTTTGCCAAATTCTTCCATGGAAAGAGATTCTCCCCGGCGCTTGCCGTCAATCCCTGCCCGTTCCATCAGGGTCTTTACCTGGTCACTGGAGAGCCCCAGACTCTTTAGACAATTGCTGAGCATTTTCCGCCGCTGGGAAAAGGCTGCCCGCACCACCTGGAAAAACAGCTTGGGATCTGCGTCCACCGGCGGCTGCTCCCGTTTTTCACAAACCACTACCATGGAATCCACCTTGGGTGCCGGCATGAAATCCCGGGCCGGCACGGAAAGCGCTAACCGGGGCTCGGAGTAGTACTGGAGAGCCAGGGACAGGGGACCGTAATCCTTGGTGCCCGGGCCAGCAGTCATCCGTTCAGCCACTTCCTTCTGGACCATAACCACCAGCCGTTTCAGGGGCAGCTGCTGTTCCAGGAGAGCAAAAATAATCGGAGTGGTAATGTAGTAGGGCAGATTGGCAGCTACCGTGAAAGGTTCGTGCTGGGTAATCTCCCCCAAATCCACTTTCAGCACGTCCCCAGGAATAATTTCCACATTGGTGTAACCTTCCAGGGTTTTGGCCAGTACCGGCAAAAGGCTTTGGTCGATTTCCACACTTTTTACCTGGGCGCCGGTTTCCGCCAGGGCCTGGGTCAGGGTACCAATGCCCGGACCGATTTCCAGTACCAGGTCCCCAGGTCCAATTTGGGCAGCCTGGGCAATGGCCTGCACCACCTTTTCATTAATGAGGAAATTCTGGCCAAAGCGCTTCTTGGCCTTCAGCCCAAAGGTCTGCAAAATATAATGGGTCACTTCCCGACTGGCAATGACAGGATGCAGCATACTGTTCCTCCCTACTTCTCTTCTTCAGCTACCTGGGCCACCGCTTGGCGGAATTCTTCCCGGGTGATGCCGTAATTGTTTAAACGACTGACCAACTGCTTGGCATTGCCGTAGCCAATGCCCAAGATGGCCCCTACCCGGTCCCGCCGCCTGGCGGCCTCAGGACTGCCGGACAACCCGGACAAAAATAAATCCCGAGAGGAAAATTCCTTTCGGGGATTCATTTCCTGAAAATGCACCTTGGAAAGAGCTTTGAGGATGGCCTCCGGCTGCGCCTGTTCAATACCCACATCGTGGTGGGCCAGGGCTTCCGCCTTAGGCACAAAGGCCTGCCCGGCGTTCGGGAAACGCTCCGTCAGAAACTTCCGGATGCGGTCCCCTGCGCCGTCGGGGTCGGTCATAATGATGATCCCGCGCTTTTCATAGGCTGCTTTAATCAGGTCCAGGGTATAGGGTGCCAAGGTAAAGCCACCGGTTTCTATAGTCTCAGCATCCACTGCCTTCTTGACCGCTACGGTGTCCATTTTTCCTTCTACAATGAGTACTTCCTTCAGCACTTTTTTCTCCTGTAACGTTTTTTATTCTAAGATATACATGGTTACTTGTCGTCGGCCCCAGGCTATGGCATCACCATAGTCATCCATGTAAAGGTCGATCCGATTGCCGTTGATGGCACCGCCGCAGTCACCTGCTACAGCAAAACCGTAGCCAGGAATATACATCCGGGTCCCATAAGGGATTACGTCCGGATCCACGGCCACAATTCCGTGGTAGGGCACCACACCTGTGGAGGTAAGTCCCGTACCACTGCCTTCTGCCAGGGTATAGGCAGAGGCTTCCACCGTTCTGGCGGAACGGTAACGCACATAGCCACGGGAAGTTTCCAGCATATTGTTGTTGCCGGTACCCACTTCCACGATTTCAGGAACAGGTTCAGCGATTACTTCCCGCTGCAGTTCCCGTTTTACCACTGCATCTCCCACTTTAATGGTCCGATAGGTGATTTTCACCTGTCCGTTTTGGCCGGGAGACACTACATTTCGTCTGCCCCGGGGCAGATCATCATTGTTCCGCAGCTGCACGTCATACGGGATTTCTTCCGTATCCGTACCCAGCTGGGTAGTGGGAGAAATGACATTAATGGTCATATCTGGTTTCGCTTCTGAATCCAAAGCGGGATATACTTGGTATCCTTCATAGTCGACTCCCACAGCGTTCAATACATCTCGCACTGTTTTCCGCCCTATGTTGTACTCGGTCGTTCTTCCAGACTTCCATACCTTGATAGGCATTGCGCGGACAACTTCAATCGTCGCACCGTCGCTGAATTTTTCACTGCCGACTACTTCATACCCGTCGGCTTTATGAAGAACTACACCGGCTTCCTCCAAAGCTCCCTGTACTGTCAGGGCTCTGGTGCTGAGCTGCAGGGTTTGCCCGTCTACTTTCACCGTGACATTTTTCGGTGCCGAAGCAAAGCCGAAGAAATTCACGCTGGACATGAGCAGCAGGAAAACTACAACCCATTTATAGGGACGCTTAAAATGTTCTCTTTTTCGCAAATTTTCGCCTCCTTAAGATGGCTAATTCTACCATAGGAAGCGGTTTTCTGTCAAAACGATGTTAGTACCTGGTGATAATTATGTACGATTTACCCGGTCGCAAATGTAACGAGTTTGTAAAATTTACATATAGTTTTGGCTTATTTTAGTTTGGAAAACAACATTTTTGCGTTATTTGATGAACATTCCATGATTTTTTCCGGTGTGGTCCCCCTCAGGGCTGCCGCCCGCTCCGCCACAATAGCGGTATACAGCGGATTGTTCCGCTTGCCCCGATAAGGCACCGGCGCCATGTAGGGAGAATCGGTTTCAAAGAGGATCCGGTCTTCCGGCATTTTTGCCAAAATGGACCGGACCCCCCGGTCGTTCTTGAAGGTGCTGGTGCCCCCAAAGCCAAAGTACCAGCCCCGTTCCAGGAGTTTTTCCGCCATTTCCCAGCTGCCAGAAAAACAGTGGAGCACCCCTGTCAGGTCCTCCGGCTGGCTGAGCAAAATGGCCAGCAGATCTTCGTGGGAATCCCGGTCGTGGAGAATCACCGGCAGCTGATGCTTCCTGGCCAGCTCCAGCTGGGCCTGGAGAAACTCCTGCTGCAAGGCATGGGGCGAATTTTCATCGTTGTAGTAGTCCAGTCCAATCTCTCCAATGGCCACCACCTTGGGGTCGGCGCACCAGGCATCCAGCTGCTCCAAATCCTTTAGGCTGCAATGGGACAGTTCTTCCGGGTGCAGCCCTACAGCGGCGTATACAAAGGGATAGGCATGAGCCAGGTCCAGGGCTTTTTGGGAGCTAAGAAGATCACAGCCGGGATCAATGATCCCGGCCATGTTTTCACCAATTTTCTGGAGCAGCTCTTTCCTATCCGCGTCAAAATCTTCCACGTCCAAATGGGCATGGGTATCGTATAAAGGAAGACGTGCCATATTATTTCACCTTGCTGCCGGAAGAAATCCCAGGAGCTTCTACAAGAACCAGATGGCCCTGACCATCAGAAGCGGCCAGCAGCATGCCCCGGGACTCAATGCCCTTCAGCTTGGCCGGTTTCAGGTTGGCAATGACCACCACGTTCTTGCCGGGCAGGTCTTCTTCCGTATAGTACTGGGCAATGCCGGAAACAATAGTCCGCTCTTCTTCGCCCACTTTTACCGTAATTTTCATCAATTTATCGGTTTTGGGAACCCGTTCTGCCTTTTCAATGGTAGCTACCCGCAGGTCCAATTTGCCGAAATCTTCAATGGTAATCTGGTCCGGCGTAACAACCCCGGCAGCCGCAGCTTTCTTGCTTTCCTTTTTGGCTTCCGTTACAGGAGCAGCCTTTTCCGCAGCCGGTTCTTCTTCCTCCTCAATTCTCGGGAAGATGGGCTGACCTTTTTGGACCTTGGTGCCGTCAGGCAGGTTGCCCCAGGCTACATCGTCCAGCATAAACTGGTCCGGTACGGCAAGGCCCAGCTGTTCGTAGATTTTGGGCGCCGTAAAGGGCATCATGGAGGAAATCAGAATGGCAATATTCCGGACTGCATCGGCCAGATTATACATTACAGCTTCCAGGCGTTTGGCCTGTGCCGGGTCCTTGGCCAAAATCCAGGGCGTAGAAGCGTCAATGTACTTGTTGGCAGCGCCTACGTAGTTCCAGATTACCTTAATCCCGTCGTTGATGGCATACTTATCCATGGCAGCCCGGTAATCCTTCAGGGTAACCGCAGCCAGTTCCCGGAAAGCAGCATCCACTTCGTTATCCACCACAGTCTTATGCACCACACCGCCGTGATACTTTTCAATCATGGAAACCGTACGGTACTGCAAGTTCCCCAGGTCGTTGGCCAGGTCGGTGTTTACCCGTCTGATCAAACCTTTCCGGGAGTAGTTGCCGTCGCTGCCCAGGCTGATTTCCCGCAGCAGGAAATAACGGACAGCGTCGGGGCCAAATTCCTTAATGGGTTCCACCGGGTCAACCACGTTGCCCTTGGATTTGCTCATTTTGTCCCCGTCTACCACCAGCCAGCCATGGCCGTAGACTTCCTTGGGCAATTCTTCACCCATGGCCATCAGCATGGCCGGCCAAATGATGGTATGGAAACGCACGATTTCCTTGCCCACTAGGTGCAGGTCCGCCGGCCAGAAACGATGGAATTCCTCCATGTCGGCCATGCAGCCGATGCCGGTAAAGTAGGCCAGCAGGGCATCAAACCATACATATACCACGTGTTTCGGATCCCAGGGCACAGGAATACCCCAGTCAAAGCTGCTCCGGGAAATGCACAAATCTTCCAGCCCCTGCTTCAGGAAGCTGATCATCTCGTTCCGGCGGCTTACCGGCTGGATAAAGTCAGGATGGGCTTCGATATATTCCAGGATTTTGTCCTGATAATTGCTCATTTTGAAGAAATAGCTGGATTCCTTCATGGTTTCTACCGGACGGCCGCAATCGGGGCAAACCCCGCCGGCTTCTTCAATCTGGTGGTCCGTCCAGAAGGATTCGCAGGGTACGCAATACTTGCCCACATAGTCCTTCTTATAGATGTCGCCCTTATCATAAACCCGCTTCAGGACTTCCTGCACCACTTTTTGGTGGCGGGGTTCGGAGGTACGGACAAAATCGTCGTAGCTGATGCCCAGCATACTCCACAATTTTTTGAAGTTGGCCACAATGCCGTCCACGTATTGGATGGGGGTAACGCCAGCTTCCTTGGCCTTGCGCTGGATCTTTTGGCCGTGTTCGTCACTGCCGGTAATGAACCGGACATCAAAACCATTGGCCCGTTTGTACCGGGCAATGGTATCCGCAATGGTGGTGCAGTAGGCATGGCCTATATGCAGGTTGGCACTGGGATAATAGATGGGTGTCGTAATATAAAAACTCGGTTTAGTCATCATCATTCCCCTTTTTCTGTCTGAATAAGTGAATCTTTCCTTATCATACTACAATTCTTCCCAAAAAGAAAATTCTCTTCTTTCTTTCGTTGGAAAAAGCTTATTCTTCCTTCAGCAGCCGGTTGTACAGCTCCCGTTTGGGCACCTTGTAGGTTTTGGCAGCCTGGGCTAGGGCCGTCTTCTTGTCCACGCCGCTTTCCATCAGCCGGCGTACCTCGTCCAGGGGATCACCCTGAGGTTCTTCCCGGACCACTTCCCCCTGCTCCACCACCAGGACAAATTCACCCCGGGGCGGATTTTCATCCAGGTGCTGCCGGGCCTGTTCCACCGTGCCCCGGAAAAATTCCTCGTGAAGCTTGGTCAGCTCCCGGCACATGGCCAGCCGCCGATTGCCCCAGACCTCCTCCATATCCTTCAGCACTTCCGTAATCCGGTGGGGTGCTTCGTAGAGAATCAGGGTAGCGGGAATATTTTTCCATTCTTCCAGCTTTTCCTTCCGGTTCCTCCGGCTCTTGGGCAAAAAGCCCCCAAAAAAGAAAGGGGTGGACGGTAGGCCGGAAGCTACCAGGGCCGTCAGGGCCGCATTGGCACCGGGCACGGGCACCACCTGGATGCCGGCTGCAATGGCCTCTTTGGCAATCTGCTCCCCAGGGTCAGAAATCCCGGGAAAACCCGCATCGCTGACCAAGGCAATGTTCTTTCCTTCCTGGAGTGCGGACAGCAGCACCGGTCCCATCTTTTCCTTATTGTGTTCATGGTAGCTCAGCAACTGGCCATGAATGTCAAAATGGTTCAGCAGCTGCCGGGTATGCCGGGTATCCTCGGCAGCAATGAGATCCGCCTCCTGGAGCATCCGCAGGGCCCGGGGCGTCATGTCTTCCAGGTTCCCAATGGGAGTGGCACACAAATACAGAATGCCTTGTTCTGCCATATTCTATTCCTCCCTTGTTGTGCCAGCCCGGTAATAGGCCAGCGTTTCCTTGCTGTAGGACCCGTCAGGGTTATACATACACAAGGGCGACAGGACCGTCAGGCCCGGCCGTCCCCCTTTTACAAATTCTGCCAAAAAAATCCAGGCAGGCCGGTCCACATAGGAATGGACCCACTGGAGCCGTTTTAATTCCAGCTGATAGGCCAGCCCCAGCTTCACTGCCTCGGTAAACCGCTCCGGCAACTGAACCAGGGCAAAACGGCCCTTGGTCTTTAGGCCATAGGCCGCCGCCTGGAAAAAATCTTCCAGGGTCGTATCCACCTCATGGCAAGCCGCCGTGCCTACCTGACGCCGCCGGCCTCCTACCCGGTAGGGCGGATTGGCCGCCACCAGGTCCAGGCTTTCGCTGGGCACCAGCTGGCGGAGATTCCGCAAATCCAGCTGGTGGACCGTCACCACCTGTTCCAGATGGTTCTCCCTAATGCTGCGGTTCAGCAGCTCAATCACGTGGGGATTGTAGTCCACCCCCAAAACGGACCCGGCACCCCGCAGGGCCAGCATCAGACTCACTGCCCCGGTGCCGCAGCCCAGCTCCAGCACCCTGGCCTTTTTCACCAGATGGGGAAAAGCCGCCAGAAATACGGCGTCCGTGGTAAAGCAAAATTCCTGGGGATCCTGCCAGATTACGGTTTTCCCATCGGGCAGGCAGTCCTTCCGTTCTGTGTCCTTCATTAATCCTCCGCCCGGGAAGATTCCACAATCTCGTCCCAGGCCACTTCAATCCGGTTTCCCGGGGACAGTTCTACGGTCACTGTCTGTTCCCGGCGGCTGATATGCATCACCATGCCCTCTCCGCTGGGCGTAACCACTTTCATACCTGGTTTGGGAACGGTAAGATGTTCCTTGCGTTTTTCTTTCTTCTTCCCGCAGTACATATCATTTTCGTATTTCAGGCAGCACAGCAGGCGGCCGCAGATCCCGGAAATCTTGGTCGGGTTCAGGGACAGGTTCTGTTCCTTGGCCATCCGGATGGATACCGGCTCAAAATCTCCCAGGAAGGTGGCACAGCACAGGGGACGGCCGCAGCAGCCAATGCCGCCCAGCATTTTCGCTTCGTCCCGGACGCCAATCTGGCGCAGTTCAATCCGGGTACGGAACACCGCTGCCAAATCCTTCACCAATTCCCGGAAATCAATCCGGCCATCGGCTGTAAAATAAAAAATAATCTTGCCCACATCAAAAGTATATTCTACGTTCACCAGATGCATATCCAGCTTCCGGGCCGCAATTTTCTTTTCACAGATGGCGAAGGCTTCCTTTTCCTTCTGGTGATTTTCTTCTACCTGCCGGGCATCTTTTTCAGTGCCCTTGCGCAGTACGGTTTTCAGAGGAGAAACAATTTTTTCTTCCGGTACTTCCTGCTGGGGAATCACCACTTGGCCATATTCAATTCCCCGGGCGGTTTCCACAATCACATGGTCCCCTTTTTCCAGCTTCAGTTCTCCTGGAGCAAAATAATAAATCTTGCCGGCTTTCTTAAACCGGACTCCAACAATAGTAACCACACTACATCTCCTTTCGCAATGCCTGTATCTCTAGCAGCAGGGCCTCAAATACCAGGCGCCGGGGCACAAAACGGGCAATGGCCAGCCGGCTTTCCTGTACCAGGTCCAAGGTTCTGCGCAGCTGGCTGGGTTTCCAGCCGGCAAAGCACAGGGCTGCCTCTTTTCTTATATCTTCATTGTACAAGGGCGCTGCCACTCCCGCCTGGAGCAGCAAACCGTCCCGCAGCAGCAGCAGCAAAAGTTCCAGCCGGAGAAAATCCGGTTCCCGCCGGTCAAAAGCCGGCTCCTTTTCGCCATCTCCGCTGTTTTTCTTTTTGGGGGCTGTGGCTGCCTTGTCCAACCAATCCAGCCCTTTAAGATAAACCATCAGCTGGTCCTCGTCCACCTTTTCCAAAAGGTCCAGGACCTGCTGCCGCAGGGTGAGGGCCTCCAGCCGGAACAAGTCCACGGCCTTGCCAGGTGATCCCCCGGCAAGCGCGCTGAGTACCGGCCCTTCCTTTAGCCACTGGGCCTGGACGGCACCGGGCTCTGCTCCCTCCAGGCTTTCGGGCACTTCCCACTGGGTCAGCAGGGCCTGCTCCATAGCCTGCCGGGTCTGCTCCAGGGTTAGGGGATAGAACTGGATCTGTACCACCCTGGATAAAATGGTGGGCAAAAGAGCCTCCACCCGGTCTGCCACCAGGATGAACAGCCAGTAGTCCGGCGGTTCTTCCAAAAGCTTCAGCAGCGCGTTTTGGGCGGTTTCCTGCATATGGTCCGCCTGTTCGATAATGCATACTTTATAGGGGGACAGCACCGGGGCGTACAGGGCCTGTTGGCTCAGCTGCCGGATTTGGCCAATGCTGATGGTACTGGTATTGCCGCCCGGCTCCACCAACAACAGGTCCGGATGGGACCCTGCCCCAAAGGCCCGGCAGCTTTTGCAGGAAGTATCCGTCAAAGGGTCCTCCAAACAGAGGAAACTTTTGGCAAATTCCAGCGCCAGCTTCTTCTTGCCGATGCCTTCGGGCCCGTAGAACAACAGT
Organism: Acidaminococcus hominis; assembly: GCF_900291475.1. GTDB lineage: Bacteria > Bacillota > Negativicutes > Acidaminococcales > Acidaminococcaceae > Acidaminococcus > Acidaminococcus hominis. The sequence goes on along the minus strand of NZ_OLMM01000005.1, from coordinate 772,919 downwards.
GAAGGAGTTTTCCGCTCTCCTGTCAGCAGGTTCTGCAGAAAGCGCTTTTCAATTTCGTGTCCAACAATACGATCCCACATACGCATCCCTATCATTCTGCCGCAAGGCGGCGTTATTTACAGCAGTTTTTCCAATTGCTTGGTGATTTCGGCCGACACCACAGCCGGGTCTCCCAGGGCATCCACCACCAGGAACCGCTCCGGCTCCGCTTTGGCCAGCTGCAGGTAGCCATTTCTGACCTTCTCCTGAAAGTCCAGCCCCTGCAATTCAAATTTATCCACTACTCCCCGGTCCTTCCGTCGGCTCAAGAGAGCCCGGGGACTGCCGTCCAAAAGCAGGGTCAAATCCGGCAGCAGGCCCTGGGTCGCAAAGCCGTTTAACTGCACCAGCTCTCCCAGGTCCCGGTTCCGGAGAATCCCCTGATACACCAGGGTAGAGTCGCTGAACCGGTCACATAGGACCACCTTCCCCGCTTCCACCGCCGGCCGGATTACCTTGGCCACATGGTCGGCCCGGGCTGCCAGATGCAGCAGGATTTCCGTTTCAGCGGACAAATTCAGGGCCGGATCCAGGACAATTTCCCGGATTTCTTCGGCCGCTTCCGTGCCCCCGGGTTCCCGGGTTACCACCACTTCCCGGCCATACAGCCGGAACCAATCTGCCAGCTTGGCAGCCTGGGTAGTTTTCCCGCTGCCATCGGGTCCTTCCAGTACGATAAACAAACCTTTGTTCATTTGTCCATCACCTCAATGGTCTCAAGTGTTGTATCCCGGGGGCCGCTGACCAAGAGCCCCTTTGCCTGCAATTTGCGGCAGTAGTCCAGCATTTCCTGGGTAAGCCGTTCCCCAGGAACCACCAGGGGAATCCCCGGCGGATAAAAGCTGATGCTTTCCCCAGCAATTTCTCCTGCGGCCTCAGCAAAGGGCACCGCATGCCGGCGGCTGAAAAAGGCCTGCCGGGGCGGCAGTACCAGTTCCGGCAGTGCGGCCGGCTCCGGCACCGGAAGCATAGCCCCTGCAGCTTTCGCCATTTTTTCCAGCACCTGCCGGATTTTTTCGGCCACAGCTGCAAATTCCGGGGTATCATCTGCATACGTTACCAAAAAAAGCACGTGGTCCTGATCCACCAGTTCCACGGCAATTCCCTGCTCCCGCAGGGCCTGCGCCGCTTCCGGGCCGGTGATGCCCAGGGCGCTGACCTGAATGGTTACTTTTCCTCCATCTACAGCCGCAACGCCCCCCTGGCCAAGGAGTTCCTGATCCAGGACCGGCAGTCCCGGCAGCTTTCTAAGCACCTGCCGCAGCAGCTTGCCAGCCCGCAGGGACTGCTCTGCCATTTCCCGGCCGTGGTCCAACAGCTGGGCCACCGCCCCGTCCAGGGATCCCATAAGGATATAGTTGGGGCTGGTGGTGGTTACCAGGCTCATGGCCGCTTCCAGCCGTTCTGGCCGCAGCCGTCCGTAGCGGACCTGCAGCAGCGAGCACTGGGTCATAGCCCCCACAATTTTATGGGTGCTCTGGGCCGCCGCATCGGCGCCGCAGTCCATGGCCGAAGGCGGCAGCTGCTCCGAAAACCCCAGGTGGGGCCCATGGGCCTCATCTACCAGGAGCACCGCCCCATGAGCATGGGCGATTTGGGCAATCTTTGCCGTATCCGCCGCCAGGCCAAAATAGTTGGGGGTGGTCAAAAATACGGCCTTCAGGTCCGGCTGTTCCTGAAAAGCCTGCTCCACCTGCTCCGGGGTAATCTGGAGGCTCAGCCGCCAGGTTTCGCTATAGCAGGGCCGGACATACACAGGTGTCAAATCGCCCAGTACCAGCCCGCCCATTACCGAACGGTGGGAATTGCGGGGAATCAGGATTTTGTCCCCAGGGTTCAGAGCCCCCAGCAGCATCCCGTGAATAACCCCGGTGGTGCCGTTCACCCCCAAAAAGCAGCGATCAGCATGGTACACCTTGGCTGCCTGATCTTCCAGCGCCTTGATGCAGCCGGAAGGATGATGGATATCGTCCAGTTCCTCCATAAGAGAAACATCACTTTCCAATGCCACCGGCCCTGCCAAATGCATTAGATCCGGATCGGCGCCCCTGCCTCCTTTATGACCAGGAGTATGCAGAGGATATACGTGAGCCAGCCGGTATTTTTCTACCGCAGCCAGCAAAGGTTTTTGTGCAGTCAAGATTATGCCTCCTTAGTCAATATTTTATTTTATCATATAAGGAGGCCGCCTGCCACTAGAAACCACTCGTCCCCTGCCCTTCCCCTCTTTTGTAATTTTCCCAGAAAATCACAAAACCTTGTTGTAATTTTTACGGAGAAAATGGATAATAGAATTAAACTATCGAAGGGAGAAATAATATGCGTGATCTGAACATCATTCGCAATAAAAAAGGTTTCATCAGTGATATGGACGGTGTCATCTATCATGGCAACACCCTGCTGCCCGGCGTGAAGGAATTTGTCGCCTGGCTGAAAAAAGAAAAGAAACAATTTCTCTTTCTCACCAACTCCAGTGAACGTTCTCCCCTGGAACTGCGCAAAAAGCTGCTGGCCATGGGAATCGATATTGAAGAAAGCCATTTCTACACCAGTGCTTTGGCTACGGCACATTTTCTCAAAAACCAGGCGCCGGACTGCTCTGCTTACGTAATCGGGGCTCACGGCCTGTTAAACGCCCTGTACGATGCCGGCATTACCTTTAACGATGTAAATCCAGATTACGTGGTCGTCGGGGAAACCACCGGCTATAACTACGAAATGATTCTCAAGGCCACGGAGCTGATCCACAAGGGGGCCAAGCTCATTGCCACCAACTCCGACCTGACCGGGCCCAGTGAACGGGGTATCATTCCTGCCTGCCGGGCCTTGGTATCGCCTATCGAAATGGCTACCGGCAAGCAAGCCTACTTCATCGGCAAACCCAATCCTTTAATGATGCGTACCGGGCTGAAAAAGCTGGGCGTCCATTCCGAGGATTCTGTAATGATTGGTGACAGAATGGATACGGACATTGTGGCTGGGGTAGAAACCGGTTTAGAAACTGTCCTGGTACTTACCGGCGTTTCCACCCGGGAGAATATCAAGAAGTTCTCCTACCAACCCCACTACATTCTAAATGGCATTGGAGATCTGGTACCCGGTTATAACGCTGACGCACCAGAGCCGAAAGAAGCCAAAGAAAAGAAATAAACCACACAAAAAATCGGAGGAAGCCTAGAGCTTTCTCCGATTTTTGCTTTTCCACACGATTTTGGGCAATAAAAAACCGCCCTGCTTACCAAAAGCATGCGGTCATAATAAAAATAATGGCGGAGTGGGTGGGATTTGAACCCACGCGGGGTTTAACCCCCCTAACGATTTAGCAAACCGTCCTCTTCAGCCACTTGAGTACCACTCCGTTGGAACTATCTGACTCTGTTACTATACACGATATTGCCAAAGCTGTCAATACTTTTTTGCGATTTTCTATACTTCCAGCTCTAAAAGCTGTTTTTACTTCCCCTTTTCCCCTTCCACCCAGACTATTTCCAATTCTGTGTTCTAAGCCAGCTCCCCTCCTTCGCAGCCTTTCTCCCTTTTTCTCCCAGGTCAGACGTGTTCCGCCCCTTGCTCGCCTTCGTTTCTCCTTGACAAGGGAAATGGCCTAGTTTATACTTGATTTGTTATGCGGAGAGGTGGCCGAGCGGTTTAAGGCACCAGTCTTGAAAACTGGCGATCCTGCAAGGGACCGTGGGTTCGAATCCCACCCTCTCCGCCAATTTTGTTTTTTAGGTCAGAAACTCTTTCGCTGGCTGCAGTTGATTCCCCCACCGGAATTCAGAAAAGGGCAGCGGTCAGGGGTTCCTGGCTTTTTCTATTTGCAGGGAAATTTTTAGCCGTGCAGGCAGGACAGCGCCCCAACCTCCTCCGCCCCCTGCCTTTCAAGTTTTCGCTTTGCCAGGACGCACCCAAGGGCCAAATGCTTGCAGCTGTAATTTTTCTTTGGCGTCCCTGGGCAAATATAGTATAATAAAACTATTCTAAGGGGAAAGCGGGGAACAGCCATGGAGGATCTGGTAGAAAAACTGAAAATGGAGTCCATCCTCACTGACGAGGAATTTATTGCGCTGCTCCAAACCGAGGATTCCGTTACCCGGGCCAAGCTGTTTGGGGCTGCCCAAGAGGCCGTAACCGTTCTGTTCAAGCGGGTTATCCAGGTCCAAGGGGTTTTGGAATTCACCAACCACTGTCCCAAAAACTGCCTGTACTGCCAGCTGCGTTCGGAAAACACTGTGCTGCCCCGGTTCCGGCTGAACTGGGAGCAAATCAAGGGTGCCTGTCAGGAAGGATACGACCTGGGCATGCGGTACCTGATTTTGGAGTCCGGGGAAGACCAGTACTACACGGACATGATCATGTGCAATCTCTTGACCAACCTGAAAAAGCAGTTTCCCGAGGTAAAGCTTGGCCTGGCTCTGGAAGAGCGCAGCAAGGCCTCCTACCAGCGGATGTTCAAGGCCGGAGCCCAGGGTTACCTGCTTCGCTACGAAACAGCGGACCCCCTGCATTTTTCCAAGCTCCATCCCCCTGCCCAGGCCCTTTCCACCAAAATTGACTGCTACAACGATGCCAAGGCGATTGGCTATACCATGGATACGGGCTTCCTAGTAGGGGCGCCCTTTGAGACGCCGGAATATCTGGCCCGTTCCCTGACCCTGCTCCAGGAACTGAGCCCCAAGGCCATTTCCCTGGTGCCCTTTATCCCCCGAGACAACACCCCATTCCGACAGGAAAAGCGGGCCAGCCTGGAAGAATTTCTGCGGCTGATAGCCATTGTGCGAATTATGTTCCCCCGGGCAGATATTACCGCTCCCCCGGAAGTGAACAAGATCAACGCCCAGGGCCAGCTGTTGTCCGTACTCAGCGGTGCCAATGTGGTGCGGGTTCCCTTGGAACCCCCGGAAGAACCCGGCGCCCTGAAAAATGATTCCCGGCAAAAATTGTTCCATACCCTGGAAATGCTCTACACCTACCTGGATACCCGGGAGTACACCATGGTGGTGGATTAACTTTATAGACACAGAAGAACCCCAAGTGCTCAGCGTACTTGGGGTTCTTTTTCGTTGTTTCAGGCTTTTTCCTGGCGTTTGGCGGCGACCTTTTCCCGGACAATATCCAAGATGTGGTTACCCACTTCTTCCTTGGTCATAAGACCCAGGCTTTCAATTTTTCCATCGGGATACAGCAGCTTCACCACATTGGTGTCAGTGCTGAAACCCGCTCCCTGCATGGTCACATCGTTGGCCACAATCATATCCAGGTTCTTTTTCTTCACCTTGGCCGCAGCGTTTTCCAAAAGGTTTTGGGTTTCGGCAGCAAAGCCCACCAGAATCTGGTGTTTTTTCCGCTGTCCCAGCAGTTTCAAAATATCCGGGTTTTTGTCCAGGGTCAGCACCAGATTATCGTCCTGCTTTTTGATTTTCTGTTCTGCCTGGTGATGGGGCTTGTAGTCAGCCACAGCAGCTGCCTTGATCACTGCATCTACCTGGTCGTAGGCACTCAAAACCGCGTCCAGCATTTCCTGGGTGGTTTCCACCTGGTGCACCACCACATTCCGGGGCGGCTCAAGGGCCGTAGGGCCGGACACCAGAATCACCTGGGCGCCCCGCCGGGCCGCGTCCCGGGCGATGGCATAGCCCATCTTGCCGCTGGAACGGTTGCCGATAAACCGCACCGGATCAATGGCTTCCCGGGTTCCCCCGGCTGTCACCAGGATTTTCATACCCTTCAGGTCCCCGTGGAGGGAAGCCAGATACCCATCAATAAAAGCCAAAATATCTTCCGGCTCAGGCAGCCGGCCGGACCCGTTAATGCCGCAGGCCAGGTGACCAGCCGCACTGGGCATAATCACCACGCCGTCCTGCCGCAGGGTGGCCAGGTTCCGGGCCGTGGCCGGATTGTTCAGCATATTGGTATTCATGGCCGGGCAAATGATTTTGGGTTTGTCACAAGCCAGCAGCGTAGTAGACAGCAGGTCATCAGCCAGGCCGTTAGCCATTTTGCTGATGATGTTGGCGGTAGCCGGAGCCACCACCACCAGGTCACACCAACGGCCCACAGCCACGTGTTCCACGTTGAATTCATCGTTGCCGCCCCACATACCCACGGCTACCTGGTGGGTACTGATTTCCTTAAACAGCAGCGGGGACACCAGTTTGGTGGCCGCTTCCGTCATGATAACCCGCACCTGCGCCCCAGCCTGCACCAGCCGGCTGGTCAGGGTAACCGCCTTATAAGCAGCAATGCCGCCGGTAACGCCTAAAAGAATCTTTTTTCCTTCCAGCACCGGTCTGCTCCTTTTATTTCTTCTTCAAATCGTCTTTCCCGGCAATGGTTACCAGGCCTTGGGCGATTTCTTCCATGGCAATGGAAACAGGTTTGTTGGATTTGCTTTCTACCAGGGCAGGCGCATGGTCCACCAGCTGGCGGGCACGCTTGGCGGCCATAATAACCAGGCCGTATTTGCTGCCAACTTTTTCTGCTAAATCATCGATAGAGGGATCAATCATAGACATAACGTATTCTCCTTTTCTGCTTACTCGCAGACCCAGACGCCATCTTTCATTTGGCAAATTTCATCCACAATATAATAGGTGCGGCCCACCCGCAGGTGTTCCACGTCAATAATCTTGCTGACCTTGTCCGTAGCCTTTTCCACTTCGTCGTTGACTACAATATAGTCGTACTTGGAAGCATAGGCCAGTTCGGAGGTAGCGGCACTGAGCCGGCGTTTGATCACGTCCACAGCATCGGTGCCCCGTTTGTAAATCCGCTTGGACAGTTCATCCAGGGACGGAGGCACAATGAATACAAAAACGCCGTCCGGAAAGCTCTTTTTTACCTGCAAGGCACCCTGGGGATCGATTTCCAGGACCACATCCAGGCCTTCGGCCAGTTTGTCCATGACGTATTGGCGGGGCGTCCCGTAGTAGTTGCCATATACGGAGGCGTGTTCCAAAAGGCCGTTGTTCTTGATCATATCTTCAAACTCATCCCGGCTCTTAAAGAAATAGTTTTTCCCATCCACTTCCCCCTTCCGGGGTTCCCGGGTGGTGCAGGACACGGAATAGGCCATGCCTTCCCGTTTTTCCAGCAGGCGGGCGCAGATGGTGCCTTTGCCAGCACCACTGGGGCCGGATAATACCAGCAGAATACCTTCGGGTTTATTCATGTTCTTCCTCCTTCAGATCCTCTGCCAGAGGAGCCGGTGCATCTTCCGTGTTGAACCGGTTGGCGATGGTTTCCGGCTGCAGGGCGGACAGCACCACATGGCCGCTGTCCATGATCAAGACCGCTCTGGTACGGCGGCCGTAGGTGGCGTCAATGACCACACCCTTGTCCCGTCCGTCTTGGATAATCCGCTTGATGGGGGCAGATTCAGGTCCGATGATGGTAACCACCCGCTGTGCGGAAACGATGTTGCCAAAGCCGATGTTGATCAATTTGATGTCCATAAATTCTCTCCTACTCTATTGTATATTCTGGATTTGTTCCCTGACTTTCTCGATTTCGCCTTTCATATCCACAATCACTTGGATGATTTGGGCATCACCGGCCTTGGAAGCAATGGTATTGGCTTCCCGGTTCATTTCCTGTACCAGAAAGTCCATCCGCCGTCCCACCGGCTTTTCTTCGTGAAGCATCTGGGTAAATTGCTGCAGATGACTGTGCAAACGGACAATTTCTTCCGTCACGTTGACCCGATCCGCATAAACAGCAGTTTCTTGAAGGATACCGGCCGGATCCAATTTCCCGGCGCCTGCCTCATCCAACAGGGCCTGAATCTTCTCACGGAGGCGGCGCTCGTACTCTGCAACGGTTTGCGGCGCCCGGGCTTCCACCTGGGCCAGCTGCTGTCCAATGAGGGCAATGCGGTTTGCCACATCCTGGGAAATATGGTCTCCCTCCAGCTGCCGCATGGCAAGGCACCGCTGAATTGCCTGCTGCACTGCATTTTCCATCAGCGGCCACAGGGTTTCCAGGTCAACTTCGGTGTCTTCCGGGACCATAACCTGGTCACAGCCAGCAATGAAGAGAATTTCCTGCTGGTTTCCCAGGTTTTCCGCCGGAATCGACAGCATTTGGGCCATATCTTTCAAACTATCATAATAAGCCTTTACCAGCCCTTTGTCAATCTTTACTCGGCGTCCTTCTGTTCCCGTGTAGCTGGCGGTAATAAAAACATCAATCCGTCCCCGCAGCAGCTGATCCAAAATCTGCTTCCGGATACGGTTTTCCACTGGATTCAGGAAGCGGGGCAGGCGCATGGCCAGTTCTGCATACCGGTGATTGACCGTCTTGATTTCAATGGTAAATGAAAAATCATCTTTTTGGACTTCTCCCCGGCCGTAACCGGTCATGCTTTGTACCACGCTTTCCACGCTCCCTTAGAGTTAGTTCATTTTTGTCAGGTTTAATACAAACTCCCGGGTACCGCCGTACTCATCCTGAACGGACAGTACCATCACCCGGTTGGCATCAATTTTTGACAGATCAAAATACACATAATACTGCAAATCCCACACATTGGCATTCTGCAAAGCTCCCGTCTGGGCATTGACCACCTGCATATCCCGCTGGGAAGCACTGTTTAGGTTCACGTAATAGGGCTCAAACACATTGGTACCCTGGTACATCTTCACCTTGAGGGATTTGGGCTCCAGTTTTACACTGGTGGAAATATTTAACCCCAAGGCCAGAACCCCATCGTACTGCTTGGCTACCTTCAACCCCTGTTCCGGGGTGGGCTTTTGACCGTTTTTTCCCGTCTGCTGGGCATCCACGGCTGCCGTCAGATAGGGCGTATACACAATGACCCGTTCCCGCAGGCCATACTTATTGGTCTGCTTCCGGTCGTATACGGTCCACGGGGCAACCAGTTCCCCTAATGGGGCATTTCTCCGCTCCAGGCCATAGACCTGGGCCTGACTGATGGCTCCATCCGTAAGGGGAAGCATGGCGAAGGCGGTCTGGGAAACAAGAAGCAGCGCAGCTGCTAGAAATCCTACTTTTTTCATTGATTCCTCTCCTTTGCGGTTTGACCGAACTGTTCAGTCATATTATACTGGAGGAGACGTGCCTTAACACGCATCCTAACTTAAATATTATAACGAATTCCACGCAAGGGTGCAAACCCGCGGGGAGTTGATTTCGCTGAAAGCCCCACCCTTTTCACCGCGGGCGGAAAGCACAAAGAGAGGAACCTACCATGAACTTAGAAGGCATCACCCTACAGGTACTGACCCAGGAACTGAGCCGCCGGCTTTTGGGCGGCAAAATTTTCAAGATTTTTATGCCCGGCAAAAGTTCCCTGCTGCTGCAGATCAATACCCAGAACCATACCGAAAATCTCCTGGTGGACATGGGCGGTGACACGCCCCTGATCACCCTGCCCCAAACCCTGCCTGAACGGCCGGATCTCCCCCCTTCCTTCTGTATGCTGCTGCGCAAACACCTGGAAGAAGGCCGCATCACCAAAATCAGCCAGCAGGGCCTGGACCGGATTATTACCCTGTCCGTGGACAGCATTGGCGCGGAACGGAAAATCATCACCAAGCGCCTGGTGCTGGAGCTGACCGGGAAAAACAGCAATATTATTTTCGTAAACGAACAGGGTATCATTCTGGATGCCCTGCGCCATATTGGTAAATTCCAAAGCCGGGTCCGTCAAATCCTGCCCAACCAGCCTTACGCATATCCCCCAGCCCAGGACGGGCTGGACTTTCTCCAAACCTCTCCCCACGCCCTTAGGGAAGCGGTAACTGCCTGCGGGGACCTGCCCCTGGAACAGGCGCTGATTTCCGCCACCCAGGGCATTGGCCGCTATACCGCCCAGGAAGTACTGCTCCGGGCTGGGATTTCCGGCCCGGCCAACCTGCTGGAGCTGACCCAGGCCCAGCAGCTGGAAAAAGCCCTGGCCGGCCTCCAGGCAGAAATCGGCAAACGCCTGGACGGCACCGATTCCACCGTAATTGCCCAGATTGACAGCCACAACCGGATGAAAAATCTGGTGCCCTATGTGCCCCAAACCCATCCGGAGTGGACCCAAAAGCCTTTTGCTTCCCTGCTGGAAGCCCAGGCCTACAGTGCCTCCCTGGTTCCCGTCCAGATTCCCGACAAGGACCTCTTGACCAAACTGGTGGTTACCCAGGAAGCAAAAGTGGCCAAGAAGCTGAAATTCCTGGCCCAGGACCTGGCCAAGGCGGAAAACGCCGAAGAGCAGAAAATCATGGCGGATACCCTGATGGCCTACGGCTGGCAGGTGAAAAAAGGCCAGACTTCCTGTGAACTGCCCAATATCTATGACAGCAAACCTATGAAAATTTCCCTCTCCCCCTCCCTAAACCCCATGGAAAATGCCCAGGCCTACTACAAGAAGTACAACAAATTCAAACGGGCGGTGGGAGAAATCAAGCTTCAACAGCAGGAAGCCCAGGACCTGCTCACCTACCTCCAGTCCCTGGACGCCTCCCTGGACACCGCCGTCACCAAGGGAGAGATTGGGGAAATCAAACAGGAAATTATCCAGCTGGGACTCCTCCCCTCCTCCAAAAAGCGGGTACCCACCCAGAGCAAATCCGAACCCCTGAAAATTGTACTTTCCCCGGAAACTACCTTATATATAGGGAAGAACAATAAGCAAAATGATTACGTGACCTTTAAGCTGGGCCGGGGCAAGGACCTGTGGTTCCACGCCAAGAACATCCCCGGTTCCCACGTAATCCTGAAAACCACCCTGCCTCAGCCCCGGGAAGAAGATATTCTTATGGCCGCTTCCCTGGCCGCCGGTTACAGCAAGGGCAAGAATTCTGATCGGGTAGCCGTAGACTGCGCGGAGAAACACCTGGTGAAAAAGCCCAGCGGTGCCAAACCCGGCTTTGTCATCTACACCGGACAGAAAACCCTGTATGTTCATCCACGAACTTCCTTGAAAGGTTGACAGCCGTTACAAAACGTGGTAAATTAGAGCTTACATTTAACATTTTTTGAAAAGAAGAAGGGGAGACATTATGAGAAGTACCACCGTAAAAAAAGGTTCCACCCGCGCTGCCCATCGCTCTTTGTTCTATGCCATGGGTTACACCGAAGATGAATTGAAAAAACCGCTGATTGGCATCTGCAACGCCCAAAACGAGATTATTCCCGGCCATATGGATTTGGACCGCATTGCCAAGGCCGTTAAATATGGTGTCCTGGAAAACGGCGGCACCCCCATTGAATTCCCTGCCATTGGCATCTGCGACGGCATTGCCATGGGCCACGACGGGATGAAATACCCCCTGGCCAGCCGGGAACTGGTGGCAGACAGTATTGAAGCCGTAGCCAATGGCCACGCCTTTGACGCCCTGGTGCTCATCCCCAACTGTGATAAGATTGTTCCGGGTATGCTCATGGCAGCAGCCCGGCTGAACATCCCCGCCATTGTAGTCAGCGGCGGCCCCATGCTGCCCGGCCGCTACGAAGGCAAGGATATCAGCGTCAGCACCGTGTTTGAAGCTGCCGGCCGCTTTGAAGCCGGCAAGATTTCCAAGCATAAGCTGTCCGAAATCGAACACTGTGCCTGCCCCGGCTGCGGTTCCTGTGCCGGCCTGTTTACGGCCAACACCATGAACTCCCTGACGGAAGTACTGGGTATGGGTCTGCCCGGCAACGGCACCATTCCTGCTGCCTATCAGGGTGCCCGGGTGGCCCTGGCCAAGGAAGCCGGGAAACGGATCATGGACCTGTTAAAACACAACATCTGTCCCAAGGACATTATGACCGCCAAAGCCTTCAAAAACGCCATTACTGTGGATATGGCCATGGGCGGCTCCACCAACACCTGCCTCCATCTGCCGGCCATTGCCCATGAAGCTAGCGTGGACCTGTCCCTGGAAGAATTTGATAAAATCAGCAAAAAGACCCCTTACCTGACCAAACTCTCCCCCAGCGGCACCTTCCACATGGTGGACGTGGAGGAAGCCGGCGGCATCCGGGCCGTAATGCACGAGCTGTCCCGGGCCGGACTCATTGAAAAGGATTGCCTGACCGTTACCGGCAAAACCGTAGGCGAAAACATCAAGGGAGCCAAGATTCTCCGTCCAGAAGTCATTCACACCGTCAAAGACCCGGTCCGGAAAACCGGCGGCATTGCCATCTTGAAGGGCAACCTGGCCAAGGACTGCTCCGTGGTCAAGGAAAGCGCCGTAGTGCCGGAAATGCTGACCCATACAGGTCCCGCCCGGGTATTCAATTCAGAAGATGAAGCCATCGTAGCCATCGTAGGCAAGGAAATCAAACCGGGTGACGTGGTGGTTATCCGCTATGAAGGGCCCAAAGGCGGTCCGGGTATGCGGGAAATGCTTAACCCCACCGCCGTCATTACCGGCATGGGCCTGGGCAGCTCCGTAGCCCTGCTCACCGATGGCCGCTTCTCCGGTGCCACCCAGGGCGCCTGCATTGGCCACATCTCTCCGGAAGCCCGGGAAGGCGGCAACATTGCCCTGATTGAAGACGGGGACATCATCGACATCGATATCCCCAACCGGAAGCTCAATGTCCGCCTTACCGACGAGGAACTGGAAGAACGCCGGAAAAACTGGGTTTGCCCGCCCCCCAAAGTACAGCGGGGCTACCTGGCCCGCTACGCTTCCCTGGTTTCTTCTGCCGCCCAGGGCGCCGTACTGAAATTCAATTAACCCCTAAAAAATCAGGCTCTTCACGTTTTATTGTGGGATGGCAGATTTCTGCCATCCTTCTTTTATGTCTAGCAACATCCCACTGTCGCAATCTCTAGACAGTGCCGTTTCGTATAGATGGTAATGCTGAATATCGAATCAGAGTGAAAANGGCTCTTCACGTTTTATTGTGGGATGGCAGATTTCTGCCATCCTTCTTTTATGTCTAGCAACATCCCACTGTCGCAATCTCTAGACAGTGCCGTTTCGTATAGATGGTAATGCTGAATATCGAATCAGAGTGAAAAAATATTCATCATTTTTGTATCCATACCCTATTCGTTTTGCAACCTTAATCTTGTTATTGAAGCCTTCAAGCTTTCCTGTGGTAATCGGATGGGCTGAGTGAGCAATCAAACCCTCTTTGCGTTTTCGCTTTAAGCGGGCAAACTTTTGCAGCTGCGGTATGTTGCTCTCCTCGGCTCCTTTAAACCATTTTTCCCATTCTACGGCAGCTAAATCGGGGTTTCTAAGCTCGAATAGATCACTTAGTTCCTCTTTCATTGTATGGCAAACTGTCAAATTTTCATGTTTTTTAAGGATTTCCTTGAGATTTTCTGCCTTTTTATCGCTTAGTGTTTCTTCCTTGCAAAGCAGCGTCCAGCGAGCTTGTTTTACTTCCTTGTAAAGCCGATTCTCCTCTTTAATTGAATCCTCTGCTTTTGTTGCCTGCTCTTCAGCAATATTCTCTGTAATCCCAAGCTTTAGGTTATCGGCTTTCTCTTTGTGCTGTCTTGCTTCCTCCAGCCTTACGGCTCCCAGCACATCTCGTCCATACTGGGCTTGCATATGGTAGCGGTCGTATACTATTGCCGCATGAGGCAGATACTTTTCTACCAGGGTGTTGAACGATGCGTTCATGTCCATTGCGACAGCTTCTACTTCAGACAAATACTCCAGGTCTGTCTCTTCAAAAAACTTTGTAAAGGCAGCTATAGAGCGTCCCGCACCAACCCAGAGGATGTCTCCCATATCAAGGTCCATAACACAGGTTGCGTAAGTATGGCCTTTGTGCATTGCAAACTCATCAACGGCAAGATGCTTAGGACGGTAGCCACTTTTGCGAAGTTCCTCGCTTCGCGTTTTGAGAGCCTCGTCCATAATTTCCTTATGGATTTTAGAAACTGTTCCCCAATGGATACCGGTCAAATCGCTGACTGCTTTAATCGTCATTTGATGCATAAGCAAAATCTTGATCCATAAAGCGGCACGAGAAGTGACTCTGGTTCCAGGATACTTAAAGGTTATGTTTTCATTGAAGGTATGCCCGCATTTTTGGCACCGGTAGCGGTGGAATCTCACACGAAGAATCCGTGGCTTTCCGGGTATCCAGGACATGTCTTTAAGTGTAGTTACAGGGTTGTCATGGACATGGACCTTACCGCCGCAGCAAGGGCATACAACGTCGGCTGTAGGCCGGGTACTATTTACATCTATGATCTCTTCAAAAAGAGAAGCAATACTCGTAGGAATATTAAAATTGTCCTGTATGTTTTTGCATAAATTTGCTATACTTGAGGTTGAGAGCACGTGGATCATTCCTTTCGTAGTTTTGTCGCTATTACTTAGAATGGAGCATCCCGTGCTCTTTTTCAATACCTTTTTTCAGTTTTTAAATTCTGTCTTAGATTTCGTATCCCCCAATTTTCCGTGATGAGCCAAAAATCAAGAGCGATGTGCCTCAAAGGTACATCGCTCTTTTGCGTTAAAAATTTTATTTGCTTTCAAAGAAGGCTTTGTAGGCCCGATAGGTTTCGTAGGCATCGGTTTTACTCAGCAGGTCATAAGGAGCGTGCATGCTCAGCATGGCCGTGCCGCAGTCCACCACCTCGCAGCCCCAGTCGGCCAGCATAAAGGCAATGGTGCCGCCGCCGCCCTGGTCCACCTTGCCCAGTTCGCCAATCTGCCAGGCCACCCCGGCGTCATTGAAAATGGTGCGGACTTTTTGCATGAATTCACTGTTGGCATCGTTGCTGCCCGCCTTGCCCCGGGCGCCGGTAAACTTGGTCATGGCAATGCCGTAACCCAGCAGGGAGGAATTGTCCTTTTCCGTAACTTCCGGGAACATGGGATCCAGGCAGCTGTTTACGTCACCGGACAGCATTTCGCTGTTTTCCATAGTTTCGTAGAAGTCCAGCAGGCTGCCTGCGTTCTGCAGGGCCAGCAGCTTCATGACAAACTTCACAAAATAGGAAGACTGCATACCGGTGTTGCCATAGGAACCGATTTCTTCCTTATCGGTAAACAGGGCAGCCTGGGTTTTGGTCCCCGGTTTGGCGTTCAAAATAGCTTCCAGGTTGGCGTAGGAGCATACCCGGTCATCCTGGCCATAGGCAGCAATCATGGACCGGTCAAAGCCCACATCGCGGCTCTTGAGCGCCGGTACCAGTTCCAGCTCAGCAGCTGCAAAGTCTTCTTCTTCCACCCCATAGGTGTCCTTCAGCAGCTTCATTACCGCATCCTTCACCTTTTGGTCGTGGTCAGAATTGGAGCCGATGACAGCCTGGAGCTGCTCGCCGGTAACCCCTTCTGCCAGGGTCTTTTTCATCTGGTCCTGGGCCATATGGATCAGCAGGTCCGTAATGTAGAAGACGGGATCCTTTTCGTCCATACCAATGTTCACTTCCACCTTCTTGCCGTCCTTGGTGAAAATTACGCCCACCAGGGCCAGGGGAATGCAGGGCCATTGATACTTCTTGATGCCGCCGTAGTAATGGGTACGGAAGTAAACCAACCCATCCTGTTCATGGACAGGATTGCCCTTCAGGTCCAGCCGGGGGGCATCAATATGGGAGCCTACAATTTTTAACCCAGCGTGGACGGGTTCTTCCCCTACCACAGCCAAAATACAGGATTTGCCTTTCTGGTTCCAATATACCTTGTCCCCAGCCTTTACTTCCTTGCAGTCGTACAAAGGTTTGAAACCGGCCTTTTCAGCCCGTTCCAAAATTTCCTTTACAGCCAGCCGCTCACTCCGGGCAGTATCCAAAAATGCCTTATACCCTTCACCATAATTCATGACAGCTTCCCGTTCCTGGGCATCCATACGCTGCCAGGCGGACTCTGTTCTGCTATAGGTAACTTTCATTTTACTAACCTCCATTCTTTGGTCCTACATATAGTAGTATAACTTTTCAAGGCACTTTTGTACAGAGATGCCCCCCACCAGACGCAAAAAGGCCCCCAGCTGCCAGAATACTTCTGACAAATGGGGGTCTTTCCATTCCCTAAAAGGAACCTTATTTGTTCATAAATACGGGTTTCCGTTTTTCCAGGAATGCCTTCATGCCTTCTTTTTGGTCCAAGGTGGCAAAGCAGTTGCCAAATACCTGGGCTTCATAGGACAGCCCGGAGTCCAGATCCATTTTCAAACCGCGGTCAATGGCGTCTTTGGCGCTGGCAATGGCCAGAGGACCTTTTTTCATGATTTTGCGGCAGACTTCTTCGCAGGCAGGAATCAATTCTTCCGGAGGAAGAATCCGATTGATCAGGCCCAAACGATAGGCTTCTTCCGCATTGATCATGTCCCCGGTATAGATCATTTCCTTGGCATAGCCCTTGCCAATCAGCCGGGCCAGTCTTTGGGAACCGCCAAAACCAGGAATAATGCCGTAATTTACTTCCGGCTGGCCAAATTTGGCCGTGGTGGAGCCGAAACGGAAGTCGCAGGCCAGGGCCAATTCACAGCCGCCGCCCAGGGCATACCCGTTTACTGCAGCAATTACCACATACGGAAGTTTTTCAATGGCATCAAATACCTCATGACCCAGGATGGAGAAATTCCGTCCTTCCACGGCCGTCATGGTGCTCATGGCTTTCAGGTCAGCGCCGGCCACAAAGGCCTTTTCACCGCCGCCGCGGATGATCATGGAACGGGTATTGGGATCCGTTGCCAGTTTTTCAAAAGCGTCTTCCATTTCCTGCAAGGTCTGGATGTCCAGTGCATTCAGGAATTTAGGACGGTTGATGGTAACGGTAGTAATCCCGTCTTCCGAGGTTGATACCAGTAAATTTTCATATTGATACATGGAACTCACCACTATCCCCTAGGAATATTATTTCTTACTGTAATCGTAAAAGCCCTTACCGGTCTTGCGGCCCAGGTAACCAGCTTCTACCATTTTACGCAGCAGCGGAGCCGGACGATATTTAGGATCGCCAAAGCCCTTGTACAGAACTTCCATAATAGCCAGAACGGTGTCGTTGCCGATCAGGTCGGACAGAGCCAGAGGGCCCATGGGATGGTTAAAGCCCAGTTTGGCTACGGTATCGATATCCTCAGCGTTAGCTACGCCTTCGCTCAAGGTGAAGATTGCTTCGTTAATCATGGGGATCATGATCCGGTTGCCTACAAAGCCCGGGGCATCATGAACTTCCACAGGAGATTTTTCCAGATCCAGAGCCAATTGTTTTACTTTGGCAAAGGTATCGTCAGAAGTAGCCAGGCCTCTGGTTACTTCCACCAGCTTCATTACAGGAGCCGGGTTAAAGAAATGCATGCCGATGAATTTGTCCGGTCTCTTGGTGCCGGCACCCAGCAGGGTGATGGACACGGAAGAAGTGTTGCTGGCAATGATAGTGTCAGCCGGGCACAGTTCATCCAGGGTCTTGAAAATGTCTTGTTTGATTTTCAGGTTTTCGGTAGCAGCTTCAATGGCCAGGTGCACATTGCAGGTTTCCTGGGTCATTTCTACCACACCATGAATTTTAGCCAAAGTGGCTTTCTTATCATCTTCAGTGATACGGCCTTTGGCTACAGAGTGAGCCAGATTCTTTTCGATATTGCTGATCCCCCGGTCAACAAATTCTTGTTTGATATCGCGCAGCACAACTTCAACGCCGTGGCTGGCCATAACCTGGGCAATACCGCTGCCCATTTGGCCTGCGCCGATAACCATAACTTTTTTTAATTCCATAGTAAAATCTCCTTTGCACTTCATTTCAACCCAAATATTGAATCCTTAAATATTTAAATTCTCTAAAAATTTCAATGAATAACCAAATGCGCCCTAAGGCGCACTTGGTCAATCACTGGTTACAACTTATTTCTTTTTCTTGTCAGCCAGCAGAGCACGGGAAATTACCATGCGTTGCACTTCGTTGGTGCCTTCGTAGATTTGGGTAATCTTGGCATTTCTCATGTAGCGTTCAACAGGGTAATCTACAGTGTAGCCGTAGCCGCCGAATACTTGTACAGCATCGGTGGTAACTTCCATAGCTACGTCAGAAGCAAAGCATTTTGCTTCAGCAGCAGCTTCAGAGTACGGTTCGCCAGCTTGTTTCAGGAAAGCTGCATGGTAAACCAGATACCGGGCAGCATCAATCTTCATGGCCATGTCAGCCAGTTTGAAGCTGATAGCTTGGAACTTGGAGATAGGACGACCAAATTGTTCACGTTCTTTGGAGTACTTCACAGCAGCATCCAGAGCGCCTTCAGCAATACCCAGAGCTTGGGCAGCTACGCCGATACGGCCGCCGTCCAGGGTGGACATAGCAATCTTGAAGCCTTCGCCTTCTTCGCCCAGTCTGTTTTCCACAGGAACTTCCAGGTCTTCGAATACCAATTCAGCAGTGATGGAAGTGTGGCCGCCCATTTTGTTTTCGATCTTGCCGAATTTGAAGCCGGGCATGCCTTTTTCCAGAATGAAAGCGGTAATACCATGGTTGCCTTTGCTCTTGTCGGTCATGGCAAATACAACATAGGTGTCAGCTTCTTTACCATTGGTGATAAAGATCTTGGAGCCGTTCAGGATGTATTTGTCACCCTTCAGAACAGCAGTGGTCTGTTGAGCAGAAGCATCGGTACCTGCAGACGGTTCGGTCAGACCAAAAGCACCAACGTGCTGGCCTTCGCAGATAGGTCTCAGGTATTTTTGTTTTTGTTCTTCAGTACCGTACATGTAAATCGGGGTTGCGCACAGGGAAACGCAGGCAGACAGAGTGATACCAGTGCCGTCATCGACTTTGGACATTTCTTCTACAGCCAGGATATAGCTCAGAACGTCCAGGCCCATGCCGCCGTATTCTTCGGGGAAGCAAACGCCGGCAAAACCGGCTTCCATCATTTGATCGATCAATTTGCGGTCCCAAATATGGTTCGCATCTCTTTCTTCAATGGTAGGAGCCAGAAACTTTTCGGAGAACTCCTTAGCCATATCCTTAATCATAGCTTGGTCTTCAGTCAGATTGAAATCCATGGTAAATAACCTCTTTCCTCTGTTTTTTAATATCTAAAGGTGTATTACACCTAATTAGAGCATTTCCACCACGGTTGCAGTACCCATGCCGCCGCCGATGCACAGCGTGGCCAGACCCAATTTCTTGTCTCTATGTTTCAGGGCATACAACAGGGTAACCAGGATACGGGCACCGCTGGCACCAATGGGATGGCCCAGAGCTACGGCGCCGCCGTTAACGTTTACTTTATCCATATCGAATTTCAGTTCTCTGCCAACTTCTACGAATTGGGCAGCGAAAGCTTCGTTGGCTTCAATCAGGTCCATATCGCTGACTTCTTTACCAGCTTTAGCCAAGGCTTTGCGGCTGGCAGGGATAGGTCCAATGCCCATGATGGCAGGATCTACACCGGCAGAAGCGTAAGACAGAATCTTAGCCATAGGTTTCAGGCCCAGTTCTTTGGCTTTGTCAGCAGACATAATAACCAGGGCAGCAGCGCCGTCGTTCAAGCCGGAAGCGTTGCCGGCAGTAACGGTACCATCTTTCTTGAAAGCCGGGCGCAGTTTGGCCAGAACTTCCATGGTGGTTCCTTCTCTGGGGAACTCATCGGTATCGAATACTACTTCGCCTTTTTTGGTTTTAATGGTAACAGGAACGATTTCTTCTTTGAAAGCACCACTCTTAATGGCAGCAATGGCTCTTTCCTGGGACCGTACGGATACTTCATCCTGGTCCTGACGGGTTACGCCAAATTTTTCAGCTACGTTTTCGGAGGTGATGCCCATGTGGTAGTTGTTGAAGGCATCCCACAGGCCGTCTTTGATCATTACGTCGGTCAGCTTGCTGTCACCCATACGCAGGCCCCATCTAGCTTTGCCGCTGGTTACGAAAGGAGCATTGGACATGCTTTCCATACCGCCTGCTACAACGATATCGTTGTCGCCAGCCAGAATGGATTGGGCAGCCAATTCAACGCATTTCAGACCGGAACCGCAAACTTTGTTGACGGTGAAAGCCGGAACTTCTTGGGGAACGCCGCCATAGATAGCAGCTTGTCTAGCCGGGTTTTGGCCCAGGCCAGCTTGCAGCACGTTGCCGAAAATAACTTCGTCAACCTTTGCCGGATCAACCTTGGCTCTTTCCAGAGCTTCCTTGATAACTACAGCACCCAATTGTACTGCGCTCATGGGGGTCAGGCTGCCGCCAAACTTACCAATAGCAGTTCTTACAGCACTTACGATTACAACTTCACGCATAACTTACCATCCCTTCTAAGTTTAACTAGAGAAAAGCTTGCTCACCAGAAAAGGAACAGACCATCACAAAAAATTCGCTCTATTCTTTTTGCTGATTTGTCAGTAGAAACCGAAAATAAAAATCAGGTTTTACTTATGGATTTAATTATACACTAATTATGAACCAAAAGGAAGACGCCAATTATGAAGTTTTCCATAATTAAAATTTGTGGACTTGTTATTTTATTTAACCAACAACAGCCCTATGCCTGTATTTTATCTTCCGTTTCTCGTACTCTCATAAATAAATTTATGGATAAGGCGAGAAACTTGCTGAAATTGCACACGGTCCCTGACGCAAAAAACAAAGGGAAATACCCCCATTTTTGCACTGCCAGGCCCTGCAAAGACACTGCTACTTTATACTTTAGCCCATTCTGCGCCGCTTGTCCAGTGCACAATTGTGCAAAAAAATATTTTGCCGTGCCCTGCCCAATAATTTGCAGTTTTCCCCACAAAAAAAGAGGCTCATCACGGAAAATTGGGGGATACGAAATCTAAGACAGAATTTAAAAACTGAAAAAAGGTATTGAAAAAGAGCACGGGATGCTCCATTCTAAGTAATAGCGACAAAACTACGAAAGGAATGATCCACGTGCTCTNGGCTCATCACGGAAAATTGGGGGATACGAAATCTAAGACAGAATTTAAAAACTGAAAAAAGGTATTGAAAAAGAGCACGGGATGCTCCATTCTAAGTAATAGCGACAAAACTACGAAAGGAATGATCCACGTGCTCTCAACCTCAAGTATAGCAAATTTATGCAAAAACATACAGGAAAATTTTAATATTCCTACGAGTATTGCTTCTCTTTTTGAAGAGATCATAGATGTAAATAGTACCCGGCCTACAGCCGACGTTGTATGCCCTTGCTGCGGCGGTAAGGTCCATGTCCATGACAACCCTGTAACTACACTTAAAGACATGCCCTGGATACCCGGAAAGCCACGGATTCTTCGTGTGAGATTCCACCGCTACCGGTGCCAAAAATGCGGGCATACCTTCAATGAAAACATAACCTTTAAGTATCCTGGAACCAGAGTCACTTCTCGTGCCGCTTTATGGATCAAGATTTTGCTTATGCATCAAATGACGATTAAAGCAGTCAGCGATTTGACCGGTATCCATTGGGGAACAGTTTCTAAAATCCATAAGGAAATTATGGACGAGGCTCTCAAAACGCGAAGCGAGGAACTTCGCAAAAGTGGCTACCGTCCTAAGCATCTTGCCGTTGATGAGTTTGCAATGCACAAAGGCCATACTTACGCAACCTGTGTTATGGACCTTGATATGGGAGACATCCTCTGGGTTGGTGCGGGACGCTCTATAGCTGCCTTTACAAAGTTTTTTGAAGAGACAGACCTGGAGTATTTGTCTGAAGTAGAAGCTGTCGCAATGGACATGAACGCATCGTTCAACACCCTGGTAGAAAAGTATCTGCCTCATGCGGCAATAGTATACGACCGCTACCATATGCAAGCCCAGTATGGACGAGATGTGCTGGGAGCCGTAAGGCTGGAGGAAGCAAGACAGCACAAAGAGAAAGCCGATAACCTAAAGCTTGGGATTACAGAGAATATTGCTGAAGAGCAGGCAACAAAAGCAGAGGATTCAATTAAAGAGGAGAATCGGCTTTACAAGGAAGTAAAACAAGCTCGCTGGACGCTGCTTTGCAAGGAAGAAACACTAAGCGATAAAAAGGCAGAAAATCTCAAGGAAATCCTTAAAAAACATGAAAATTTGACAGTTTGCCATACAATGAAAGAGGAACTAAGTGATCTATTCGAGCTTAGAAACCCCGATTTAGCTGCCGTAGAATGGGAAAAATGGTTTAAAGGAGCCGAGGAGAGCAACATACCGCAGCTGCAAAAGTTTGCCCGCTTAAAGCGAAAACGCAAAGAGGGTTTGATTGCTCACTCAGCCCATCCGATTACCACAGGAAAGCTTGAAGGCTTCAATAACAAGATTAAGGTTGCAAAACGAATAGGGTATGGATACAAAAATGATGAATATTTTTTCACTCTGATTCGATATTCAGCATTACCATCTATACGAAACGGCACTGTCTAGAGATTGCGACAGTGGGATGTTGCTAGACATAAAAGAAGGATGGCAGAAATCTGCCATCCCACAATAAAACGTGAAGAGCCAAAAAAGATACCCGGCAAGCCAGGTATCTCTTGAACAAAAACGTCAGAAGCCTCGGTGCATAAACCACCAGCCGGCGCAGACGGCAAGGCCGATGACCAGAAAAACAAATAGGGCGGGCATAAGGAACCCGAACAGGGTAAACAGGGCCACTACCACCAGGGCCGTTTTCAGGATGGAAAGCCCGGCAGCTTTCAGCCGTGCCAGCCGGGCTTTCTTTTCTTCTTCCCGGCGCAAATCCTCCTGGTCGTAGACCTTAAATGTTTCGTCAGTTTCCCCGTCGTCCACCCTAGCTTCAATGGTGGTGCCGGCAAAGGAATCCCGTTCGGTTTCCGTCAGCACCCTGGCCGTAACCTCCTCATTGGGAGCCTGGCAGCCCGGACAGGCCTCCAAATCATCCGGATATTCCAATCCGCATTGTTTACAAATCATGGTTCCTCCTACTTCTGAGTCTCATTCGCAAACAGCATCAAAAAGCCCTGTTCGTTCAGATACCGTGGATCAGAAGGTTCCAGCTGCAGGGCATCCCGGATATCTTGGTAGGCATGCTCCAAATCAATGGGAGAAATACCCATGGTGTCCTTAAAGAAGGGTAAATTCCGGGCAGTCCGTTTTTCGTTGATTTCCAAATAATTTTCCACCACCGCTGCCGCCCACACCTGGGGCAGCAGCTGTACCACGTGGGGATCCGTGTTCAGGAAGTCCTGCCACAGGTTCCGGGCCAGCGTCACATCGTAGACGCTTAGGTGGCTGCTGAAAAAGATATTCTCAATAAGCCGTTCAATATAGGACGGATCTTTGCCAAGTTGGGGCGGCCTATAGTCCAGCTGTTGCGTTTCGTAGGGAAAACGCACCCCAGCAGGGTTCTTTTCCACCAGATGCAGCAGTTTCCGGCACAGCAGGGAATGACGGTTCAAAAAGTCGTCCCAGTCCGCACCAGGCTGCTGCACATCGAACCAGTCCAGACAGTCGCTGAGCAGCTCCATAAACCGTTTCTGGGCCAGGGGCGGAATATGGAAGGGCTCCAGGAAGTTCATGCCCATGCTCCGGTTTACGAAAATATGTCCCATAAACAATTGTTCTTCCAAAGGGCCGTCCCAATTATCTACATGAAAGCCTGCATAATAGGGTTCTCCCGTCAGAAAATCCCGAACCAGGTAGCGTTCTTCCTGAATCACATCTTCAATGTAGAAGACAGAAGTAAAAGCCATATTTAACTCATTGCACAGCTCCAGGTAGGCGGTATTGCCATGCTCCTTGAAATAGGTCAGGGCCGGCACGTCTTCCTGAATCAAATGATAATCGAACAGAAAATAATCCCAGAAGCCCCGCCAAAATTCTTCGCCGGCTTCATCGTTAATGTCAATATGGCCCAGGGCTCCCTCATACAGGGCCACAGCCCGTTCAAAATCTGCATTGAATTGGTCCTTCTGGAAAAACAGATGGATTTCTGACATGAGCCCCAAAAGCTCCTCCTGGGCATTCAGAAAAACCTTTCCCTCAGCCGGCGGCGCCGCGTTTTCCTCCCGTTCTTCTTCCCCGGGCAGATAACGGCCGTCGCTGTCTAGCAGGGCAACGGTCCCATCATCCTTTAAGAGCATTTCTTTGGCCAGATACGGAGCCACGCTGCTGGTGAGTTTCTTTTGTTTTTTCAGGTACACAAAAAAGCTTCCCAGGGTATCCAGAAAATACTGAATGGAAGTATAGGAAAGGGTAAAATCCACCACATTCTGGCCGCACCAGGAAACGGCATCCACCAGTTCATCCCCGGTTAGTTCATCAAGGGTCAAATCGGCGTTTTCCAGGTAGATGCACAGCATCACCAGCACCTTCCATTCCTTTTGGAGTTGGAAGTCATGAGCCCCCTGCCACGCCCGCTGCCGAAAATAGTTTTCCACCGTCTCCCGGGGCAGCAGTTCGTTCCAGTTGGGATCATGGGTATAAAAATCGTCGATAGCATCGTATACGTTCTGCATTTGCGGTCACCTACATTCTTCAGTCCAGCATCCGTGACGGGCAGTAGTCCACTACCGGGCACTCACTGCACAAGGGCTTCCGGGCCCGGCACACCTTTCTGCCGTGCCAGATAAACCAGTGGTGGGCTTCCCCCCACTGACGCTTGGGAATGGCCTTCTGCAGGTCCTGTTCTACCGCCAGAGGCGTAGTTCCTTCCGACAAGCCCAGCCGGTGGGCTACCCGGAACACATGGGTATCCACGGCAATGGCCGGCTTGCCAAAAGCCACGCTCATCATTACATCTGCGGTCTTGCGGCCTACCCCGGGCAGACTCAGCAGCTCGTTCATGGTTTCAGGTACCTTGGAAGCAAACTGCGTGCTCAGGGCCTGGCAGGTCGCCAAGATATTTTTTGCCTTGGAATGGAATAAGCCGCAGTCATGAATCAGCGCTTCCAATTGGGTCTGGGTCAAGGCCCCTAGCTTCTCCGGGGTATCATACCGGGGAAACAGCCGGGCAGTCACCTTATTCACCCGCTCATCTGTACATTGGGCAGAGAGGATCACCGCCACCAGCAGTTCAAAGGGTGTCCGGTAATGAAGGGCAGTTCCCTGCCCCTTATACGTTTCTTCCAGTGCCGCCAAGATGGCCTGAACCCTTTCTTTTTTTCTCATTAGTTGGTCAGACTCCTTACCGGTGCGGGAATTCTGCCGCCCCGGTTGATAAATACATCGGGTTTAAACGTGTTCACGGCAATGATGGGAGCATGGCCCAAAAGACCGCCAAATTCCACATTATCCCCCACCTTTTTGCCCGGCACAGGAATCAGCCGGACAGCCGTGGTTTTGTTGTTGATCATGCCAATGGCTGCTTCGTCAGCAATTACCGCAGAAATGGTTTCCGCCGTGGTATCCCCAGGAACGGCAATCATATCCAGGCCAACGGAGCAAACGCAGGTCATGGCTTCCAATTTTTCCAGGCTCAGGGCATGGTTTTCTACCGCTGCAATCATCCCGGCATCTTCACTGACAGGAATAAAGGCACCGCTCAGACCGCCCACGTAGCTGGAGGCCATAAGCCCGCCCTTTTTCACAGCATCGTTCAGCATGGCCAGGGCTGCCGTGGTTCCCGGACAGCCGCAGGCTTCCAGCCCGATTTCTTCCAGGATATGTGCCACGCTGTCCCCTACAGCCGGTGTAGGTGCCAGGGACAAATCAATGATGCCAAACTGGGTGTTTAACCGTTTGGCGGCTTCCTGAGCCACCAATTGGCCTACCCGGGTAATCTTGAAAGCCGTCTTCTTGATGGTTTCGGCCACTACGCCAATATCTTCTCCCCGCACGGCTTCCAAGGCGTGCTTTACCACCCCAGGTCCGGAAACCCCTACGTTGATGACGCTTTCCGGTTCCGTTACCCCATGGAAGGCACCGGCCATAAAGGGGTTGTCCTGTACAGGGTTGCAGAAAATCACCAGTTTGGCGCAGCCCAAGGCATCGTTTGCCGCCGTCAGCCGGGCCGTTTCTTTGACGATCTGGCCCATTTGCTTTACGGCGTCCATGTTGATGCCGGCCTTGGTGGAACCAATGGCCACAGAAGAACACACCAGGTCCGTGGTGGCCAGCGCTTCCGGAATGGAAGCAATCAGCGTACGGTCCCCATGGGTATAGCCTTTTTCCACCAGGGCGCTAAAGCCGCCAATGAAATTCACACCCACAGCCTTGGCCGCAGCATCCAGGGCCTTGGCCAGGGGCACGTAACTGTCCGTTTGGCAGGATTCCCCAACCAGGGAAATGGGGGTCACGGAAATGCGTTTGTGGATAATGGGTACCCCCAGCTCTGCTTCCAGGTCAGAACCTACCTTTACCAGGTCTTTGGCCGTATGGGTAATCTTGTCGTAGATTTTTTGAGCACATACCTTCACATCTGGGTCGGCGCAGTCCCGCAGGCTGATGCCCATGGTAATGGTGCGCACATCCAGATTGTTTTTGGTAATCATCTGGGTGGTTTCTAAAATATCTTTGATATCATAAAACATGCTGTGTCTGCCTCCTAAATCCGGTGCATGGCCATGAAAATGTCTTCACTCTGGACGCGGATTTCCACACCCAGCTGCTGTCCCAGGGCCGATGCCTGTTCCTTCAGATCCTGTACGGAAATAGAAGCGTTGTCCAAGTCCCCAATGAGTACCATGTTGAAAAAACCGTCATCAATATTCTGGTTGATATTCAAAATGTTTACATTGTTTTCTGCCAGCAGGCTGCTGGCCTTTGCAATGATGCCTACCTTATCGACACCAACGATGGTCATAACAATACGCATGTTTTTAACATCCTTTCTACTTTAACAGGTTTATGTTCAATTATACGATATCGAACAAAGAATGAAAATAGCTGGAACCCATTTCTCCTGGGGATAATCCGGATTTTTTTGTGAAATAGACAATTATTCTTGATGCATCCCCTGGAGTACCCATTTTCTCTATGTACGTGTTAAAGACATTTATACGTATCAAATGCATACCCGTAACCTTTTTTTCAGTTCTTCCTGTGTCAGAAAATGATTTCTGAACAATGTTTGCCATTTTTCGGAATTTCTATGCCCATTCCCCTGTCTTTTCCGCAGCCATTCCAATAAGAGCCATGCAAAGGCCGAATGTGCTCCCGATTGTAACAAATAAGACAAACATTATGGTAAAATCTTTGAAAAACATTCGACCAAAAGCCTTCTTTGTGGTATGATAGGGGAAGAAAATCATTATTTCTACTTTTTAAGGAGGATGGATCATGCAGGAATACAAACCTTTTAAATCCGGGAAAGTTCGGGAGATTTACGATATCGGCGACAGCCTGATTATGGTAGCTTCTGACCGGATCTCTGCCTTCGACCATATTCTGAAAAACACCATTACGGACAAGGGTGCCGTACTGACCCAAATGTCCAAATTCTGGTTCGACTTCACCAAGGACATTATTCCCAACCACATGATCTCCGTAGATCCGGCTGATATGCCCGAATTTTTCCGCAGCCCGGAATTTGCCGGCAAAAGCATGAAATGCCGTAAACTGAACATGATTCCTGTGGAATGCATCGTCCGTGGCTATATTACCGGCAGCGGCTGGGAATCCTACCAAAAGGACGGCACCGTCTGCGGTATCACCCTGCCTGCCGGCCTGAAAGAATCTGAAAAACTGCCTGAACCCATTTTCACCCCCAGCACCAAAGCTGAACTGGGCGATCATGACGAAAACATTTCCGAAGCCCAATGCGTTACCTATCTGGAAAAGATTTTCCCGGGCAAAGGCAAGGAATACACCGAAGCCATTCGTGACTACACCATTGCCCTGTACAAAAAATGCGCTGACTATGCCTACACCAAAGGCATCATCATTGCCGACACCAAACTGGAATTTGGCCTGAACGAAAAAGGCGAAATCGTCCTGGGCGATGAAATGCTCACTCCGGACAGTTCCCGCTTCTGGCCTTTGGAAGGCTACGAAGCCGGCAAGAGCCAACCTTCCTACGACAAGCAATTCGTCCGTGACTGGCTGAAAGCCAACCCGGACAGCGATTACCTGCTGCCCCAGGAAGTCATCGACAAGACCATTGCCAAGTACAAAGAAGCTTACGAAAAGCTCACTGGCAAAAAATTCTAAACTAGACCTTCAAACGGATGCGTTTTTGCGCATCCGTTTTTTTATGCCCTTTAAGCCCCAAAAAAAAGACCCGGGAAATTCCCAGGTCCAGTTCTCAAATCTCTATTTCCGTGGCAAAACACACCACAGCCTTGCCGGAAATTTGTACCAGGACAGGTTCCCCCTGGGCAATTTCCACATGGACGCCCATTTGGCCCCGGCGGCCCAAGGCTTCCCCTTGGATAATCTTGAAGTCAAAGGAGTCTGCCGCAGCCGTGTCCTGACAAATGCCATAATGCACCAGGTAGGCGCCCAAAGGGCCATTGGAGTTGCCCGTTACCGGATCCTCATTAATGCCAATGGCAGGAGAGAACGTCCGCCCGTGTACCAGGTACTCCTCCCCAGGATGGAGGGTAAATACATAGTAGCCCCCAATACCCAATTCCTGGCTGATTTTGGTGAGAGCCCCCAGGTCAGGCGTCAGGCTGTTTAGCTGCTCCAAGGCTCGCAAAGGCACCATGATTTTCCCTGCCCCCGTATTGGCAAAGGCTACCGGGCAGTCCCCGCGCAGCTCCAGGGGCGTAATCCCCAGCGCCTCACAGATCCGGCCCACCAGCGGTGCAGCAAAGGGTTCCCCTACATGGGGCGTTCCCTGGGTCATGGTGATGACATAATCGTCCCCGTCCTTGGCAATGTCCACCGGCAGGACCCCTGCCTGGATTTTCTGGATGGTCCGGCCCAGCTTGGCCTCCCCGGTCAGGCAGCGGATATAATGAGCAGATACGGTAGCATGGCCGCACATGGGCACTTCCGTTTTGGGGGTAAAGAACCGCACCTGGCAGTCCACGCCCTCCTCCTGGGACGGAAAAATAAATGCGCTTTCGGAGTTGTTCAGCTCCCGGGCAATGGCCAGCATCTGCTCCTCCGTCAGTCCTTCCGCATTGGCCACCACCCCGGCCGGGTTTCCCCGGAACCGCTCCGTGGTAAATGCGTCCACCTGATACACCTTGTACTTTTTCATGTTTTCCCCTCCGCCTGATCTTATTTTTTTAATAGCTCCAGCAGCCATTGGGCCAGAACCTCTGCTGTTGCAGCCTGAAAACCTTCTCCCAACTGGTTATTGTTGGAAATAACCCGGACGGCTCCAAAGGGCACGCCAAACCGAGCGGCTGTTTCCCCAGCTGCCGCTGTTTCCATTTCCTCACAAAGGGCCTGGGTCAGCTGCGCCGCCTGGGCAATCCGTCCAGGATCTGCGTTCCACTGGTCAGAAGAAGCAATAAGCCCCTCCACGACCCTGCCCCGGGTATAGCCAGCGGCACCCTGGCGCAGCCAGTCCATTACCGCACCGCTGCACTGGTCCGGCAGCGGCCCGGTACCGGTAAAGGCGGCGTCATCACTTTCCTCCTCCAGCCGGGACAGGTACAGATACCGCTTGTCCCCACTGGGGGCCGTATACAGCGCATTGGCATTAAAATACCGGCTGCCCAGCACCAGGTCATAGGGGTGAAGTTCACCGTAGCCCCCCGCCGTCCCCTGGCTCAGCACCAGGGCCGGCTGAAAGAGAGCGCAGCCCAGGGCTGTTGCCGCTCCTGCCGCCGCCGTACCAATTCCCGTCCGGGAAACAACAACAGGCAGGGAACCCAAGGTTCCCTGCCAAAAGCTAAAATTTCCTTTATGAACTTCCCGGACCCCTGTAAGGCCCTGACGCAGCACCGCTGTTTCCAGCTCCATGGCGCCCTGCAGCAGCACCGGTTTCATTCCAGCAAGAAATTCCGGCTGTTTCATAGCAGCCTCACTCTGGCATAGCCAGGGCAAACAAGGTGTTTACCCGTACTGTAATGGTCAGTGCTTTGGGAGCCAGGGTAGTAGTGTCATTGGCAGCAGAACCCACCTTTTCCAGCCGAGCCATCAAGATAGGCTGTGCTTCCACCACAGAAGACGAAGGAATGGAAGCTTGGCGCAGAACGCCCAAATTCCGGCCGCCGGCACTGGCTACTGCCTGAGCAGAATACCGGGCATTTTGCACGGCCTGTCCCAGCAGTTGGTTCTTGATCAAATCCTCGTTCTGCAGGCCAAAATTCACTCCGCTGACCTGGTCCACCCCAGTGGTCAAACTCTGGTCAATGATGGTACCCAGCTTGGCCAGATTCTTAACCTTAACGGTCCAACCTGCGTTCAGGCTATAGCCATCCTGCTTCTGCCGGCCGTCCCTGTCGTAATGGTACACCGGGGAAATGCTGTAATCCACAGAGCTGATGTCCTCTTGGGCAATGCCCTGCTCCAGCATGGTGCGCAGCAGCGCCTTGCTGACCTGAGCACCAGCCTGCCGCACTTCTTCCACCGTTTCACCCTTTTTGGTATAGGACAAGTTTACTGTCGCCATGTCCGGTTCCACCACTTTGGAAGCCACTCCCGAAACGGAAATGGTATCCAGGGGCTGATCCGCCAGGGCTGCAGGCATGTGGAGGCAGACCGCCAGTGCAGCCGCCAGAAGAATCGTTCCTGCTTTCTTCATAAAACCACCCTTTCCAGTTTTAGATGCCCTTATTATACCACAAACTTATGACCGGGATTTTGCTTGCTGTTGTCCCAGGCCGGGCAGTCCCCTTCCAGGGCTCCGTGACACCGGTCCAAATGTTGCAGGTTTTGGGTCACAATCTGCCGCAGCACATCTCCCAGGGTTATTTTTTTCAGATATTCCATGCACAAATCGTCCAGTTCCTGGTACAGGCCGTCAAACACCTGGGCCATACCGCCACTGATGAAGCAGTTGATGTCTTCGTTGCCGCTGCGCCATTTGGTGTCCACAAACACCGTACCCATGCCCTTGGCAATATCATACAGGGTAGCCTTTTCCAACCCTTCACAGGGGCAATAACCGCCCACATGACCTTCTCGGGTGGTAATAATGCCCATCTTTTTCAGTTTTCCCATGATTTTCCGTACACGGGCCGGGTTGGTGCAGATATTTTCCGCCAGCTCTTCACTGGATGCCAGACAGCCCCGATGGGACAGATAGACCAGTGCATGGACCGCCACTATAAAATCACTTTTCACGCTATTCCCTCTCTAGGGCAGAAGCTTTCAAGCCGCTGCCCTTCTCTATATCTTTTATTTTTCCTGTTCGTTCAAAAATTCCTCGGCGTAATGCACGGCCACTGCGCCGTCCGCCGCCGCGGTGATGATCTGCCGCACCTCTTTGGTCCGCACATCACCAATGGCAAAGACACCGGGTTCGGAAGTTTTGGTATCTTCCCCAGCCACAATGTAGCCTGCCTTGTCCAGCTCTACCTGTCCAGCAAACAGGGCACTCTCCGGCTGACGGCCAATGGCCACAAACAGCCCGTCACAGGGTACCTCCTGGACTTCTCCCGTTTTGACATTCTTTACCTTGACGCCGGTAAGCTTCTTGTCAGAATCCAGCCCTTCGATAACACTATCCCACAGAATTTCCACGTGGTTTTCTTCCAGCCGTTTCAGGTACAAAGGCGTGGCCCGCAGCTCATGGCGCCGGTGCACCAGGTACACCTTCTTGGCCAGCTTGGCCAGGTACAGGGCATCGCCTACAGCCGTATTGCCGCCGCCGTTTACTACCACCGTCTTGCCTTTATAGAAGCTGCCGTCACAAGTAGCACAGTAGGAAACGCCCCGGTTCACCAGGGAATCTTCCTTGGGAATGCCCAGTACCCGGGGATAAGCCCCCGTAGCAAGCATCACTACCCGACCCGTAAACGTTCCCTCGGAGGTTTCCACCACCTTGGGGTTGGCCTTCAGGTCCACGCCCCGTACTTCAGCATACACCGTTTCAGCACCGGCCTGTTCGGCCCCCTGCTGCATCTTTTCTCCCAGTTCGAAACCATCCACCACCCCGGGGAAGCCAGGATAGTTTTCGATTTCAGACGTGGTGGCCATTTGGCCGCCCGGAGACAATTTTTCCAGCACCGCAGCAGAATACCCGCTCCGGGCAGCGTACAGGGCTGCCGTGTAGCCGGCAGGCCCGCCGCCAATGATCAGCACATCATAAGCCTTGCTCATAATACGCCTTTACCCTCCAGCCATTCCTTTACTGCGGCCTTGGAAGGCGGGTTTACCAGCAATTCGCTGCACTGGCCGTCTTTTACCAGCATCAGGCTGGGAATGGTTTCTACCTGGAATTTCTTGGCCAGTTCTTCTTCTTCATCAATATTTACGCCGCCAAAGCTGACCTTGTCGGCAATTTCCATAGCCAGTTGGCCAATAGCCGGTTTCAGCCGTTTGCAATAACCGCACCAGGGTGCGGAAAAACCTACAACCACCGGTTTGCTGCTCTTCAGTACATCACTGTCAAAATTTTGTTCAGTCACTTTCAAGAATTCCATTATGCTCATCCTCCAATTGTATAGAAGTTGCTGATTGTATTGCTTCAATACTGTAATTTTAGCAAGCACAGTTAAAATTGTCAATGTACATTCTGCCTTGTCACAGGATTGCCGCTGCCCGGTCACAAATAGGGCGCAAAAAAGGACTGTGCATAAGCACAGCCCTAGGCTAATTCAATTATTTTGCGCCAACAGCCTTCAGTACATCGTTGGTCATATCGGTGCCGCCTTCAACAACAGCGCTGGAAGTCAGGACAACGTCGATGCCTTTTTCTTTGGCAACTTTATGCACGGCATCCAGAATCTTCTTGCGGATGGGGTTGAACAGATCCTGTTCTCTCTTGGCGATTTGTTCGGTCAAGGTGTTGTCCAGGGCTCTCTTGCCATTATCATCCAGGCTGGGAGCCTTTTCCTGAAATTCCTTTTGGGCTTTTTGTTGTTCCAGATTCATGGCTGCTCTGGCAGAAGCAAAATCAGGGTGATGGGCAAAAACTGTATTCAGATCCACATAGCCGATGGACTCAGCAGCGTACGCCGTTGCCGGAACCATAACTCCGGAGTAACCAACGCATACCAGCAGGGCCATTACCAAAGCTAAAAATTGTTTTTTCACGTAAAATCATCCTTTCTTCCAATGGTCTTTGGAATTGAATATCTAACAGGAGCAATTATATCATGGACCCTACCCAGGCGCAACCGAAAAAACATGGCGAAATTACGTCACCTTTTCCCCAGAACTGCCGTTTTAGCCCTTTTCCAGGCTTAGCGGCTTCCAGTTCGAACTGCTGTATTACCGGACAAAACAGGTAAACGCTTCCGACTCCGTGGCCGGCAGAGGAATCCCTTTTTCCCGTCCCAGGGCAAAGCAACGCATCATCCATACCATATTCCGGGCCAGGTTCCGCATGGTCTGGAGCCCTTCCAGGTCTTCCGCTGTATCCTTGGCTTCCAGCCCATGGACCATATTCCAATAGGTGGACCCGGCCACCGGCATCTGGGCAATGCCAAAATACTTGTTGATGGCGTCCAGGGTAGCAGAGGTGCCGCCCCGGCGTGCTACCGCTACCGCAGCGCCGGGCTTAAACTGGAAGGCCTTGCACACTTCCCCAGTGGCGGCGCTGAAAAACACCCGGTCCAGGAAAGAAAACAGCCGGCCGCTGGGATGGGCAAAATAGGTAGGTGAAGCAAAAACGAAGCCGTCTGCCTGCTCCGCCTTTTTCACAAAGTCGTTGACTCCGTCGTCCTTCATGACGCAGCCTTCGTGGGTAAAGCAGTAGCCGCACTGGAGGCAGTCCGCAATGGGCTTGCCCCCCAGCTGGATTACTTCCGTTTCCACGTTTTCAGCCTGAAATACCTTGATCATTTCGTTTAGCGCAGCCATGGTGGTGCCATTGGTATGGCTGCTGCCGTTTACCAGTAATACTTTCATATTTCTCCCCTTCCGGTACACCCCCAGGATATACCTTTGCCTATACGCAAAGAAGCCGCCCCCTTAAGGACGGTTTCTTTGTATTATGTTTATTGGAGCCACTTAGCAGCCGGCAAATTCGTAGCCAGCGTCTTCGATGACTTTCTTGAATTCGTCAGCAGGAATGTCCCGGCTCATTTCCACTTTGGCGTTCTTGTTTTCCAGGCTTACTTCTACAGCCGTTACGCCGTCCATAGCTTCCAGGGCTTCCCGTACATGCTTTTGGCAATTCTGGCACATCATGCCGTTGACTTTTACAATCTTTTCCATCTGAAATCCTCCTTGGACCCTTACAATTTTTGGCGTTCCGGGCTTATTTCATCAGCTTCTGCAGGGTTTCGCACAGCTCATCCACCACGGAATCGTCCCCGGCACGGATATCGTTGACTACGCAGCTTTTGATGTGGTTGGCTAGTAGTTTTTTGTTGAACGCATTCAAGCCGCAGGTAATGGCGCTGACCTGGGTCAGGATATCCACGCAATACCGGTCTTCTTCCACCATGCGCTTTACCCCCCGCACCTGGCCTTCAATCCGGTTCAGGCGGGCAATCAGGTCCTTGTACTCTTTGCCGTCCTTATCGCGCACTTTATATTTCTCTTCATGTTCCATAGTACGATACCTCCGTTACGTATATTGTACGTAGCTGGCGGCGGTTTGTCAATATCCCACCTTTCCAGTCATAAAAAGAAAGGTGCAGCCTAAGCCGCACCTTCCTACTGCAAGCTATTCTTGTTTTAGTCCACTGCTTCGCAGCACTTGGAGCACAGGGTGGGGTGTTCCGGGTTCTGGCCAACGGTGGTGCTGTAGCACCAGCAGCGTTCGCATTTTTCCCCGTCCGCCGGCAGGACAGCAACCTTCAGGTCACTGCGGCCGGTTTCTTCCCCGTCGGCACCCAGACCTTCGTGGAGTTCTGCCTGGGAAACAATCAGGAGAGCCGGCAAATGGCTTTCCAGGGCCTTCAGCTCGGCCAGGGCATCCCCTTCGGCATACAGAACCACTTTGGCATCCAGGGAATGGCCGATGGTCTTGGCTCTCCGGGCATTTTCCAGGACCTTGGTGATTTCGCCCCGGATGGCCAGGAAGGCATTCCATTTTTCTTCCAGTTCCTTGTTGATGTATTCGGCATGATGTTCCGGCCAGGGCAGCATCTGTACGCTCAAAGGCGCGTCAGCCGGTTTATTCATATACTGGTAGACTTCTTCCATGGTAAAGCTCAGTACCGGCATCAGCATCACCATCAGTTCCTTCAGGATCTGATACATGGCCGTTTGGGCAGAACGCCGTTTTTGGCTGTTTTGCTTGCTGGTGTACAGCCGGTCCTTGATGATATCCAGGTAGAAGGCACTCATGTCCACCGTGCAGAAGTCATGGATGGCATGGAACAGTACGTGGAAATCGTATTCTTCGTAGGCCTGCTCCACTTCGTTCTTCAGTTCTTCAAAGCGCATGAGAGCCCATTGGTCCAGCTCTTCCATTTGGTCAAAGGCAACCTTGTCTTTTTCATAGTCAAAGTCGTAGGTGTTGCCCAGGATGTAGCGAATGGTGTTCCGGACTTTCCGGTACACTTCAGCCAGCTGTTTCAGGATTACGGGCGAAATCCGCACGTCCTGCTTGTAGTCGGTGGAAGCCACCCACAGGCGGACAATATCTGCCCCGTATTGAGAAATGACTTCCTGGGGAACCACCACATTGCCCAGGGATTTGCTCATCTTCCGGCCTTCCCCATCCAGCACGTAGCCGTGGGTCAGAACGGAACGGTAAGGCGCCTTGCCGGTAACAGCTACGGAGGTTAGCAGGGAGGACTGGAACCAGCCTCTGTGCTGGTCACTGCCTTCCAGGTACATATCCGCCGGCCATTGCAGTTCCGGCCGTTTGGTCAGTACGCCCATATGGGAGGAACCGGAGTCGAACCACACGTCCATGATGTCCTTTTCCTTGCGGAAATGAGTGCCGCCGCATTTGCTGCACTTGGTACCCTGGGGCAGCAGTTCTTCTGCCGTATGGTTCCACCAGGCGTCGCTGCCTTCGGTTTCGAAAATATTGGCTACGGCTTCGATGGTATCCGGGTTAATCAGGGGTTCCCCGCAGTCTTCGCAGTAGAAGATGGGAATGGGCACGCCCCAGACTCTCTGCCGGGAAATACACCAGTCATGGCGGTCAGCCACCATGTTGTGGATCCGGGATTCGCCCCAGCTGGGAATCCATTTTACATCGTTGGCAATGGCGTCCAGTGCTTCCTGGCGGAACCCGTCTACGGAAGCAAACCATTGTTCGGAAGCCCGGTAGATGATGGGGTTCTTGCAGCGCCAGCAGTGGGCGTATTGGTGATGGATGGTCTTTTTGCCCAGCAGTACGTTCAGTTCAGCCAGGTGTTTGATGACCAGTCCGTTGCTGTCGAAGACAAACTTGCCCTTGAGCATTTCACCGGCCTCGTCGGTGAAGCAGCCCTTTTCGTCCACAGGACACAGGATGGGCAGGTTGTATTTCAGACCGGTCAAATAGTCCACGTCGCCGTGGCCAGGAGCGGTATGTACACAGCCAGAACCGGTTTCCAGGTCAACATAGTCGGCCAGGACTACCAGGGATTTCCGGTGGTTATATTCCGGGAAAGGATGGACGCATTCAGCCAGTTCAAATTTCCGGCCCTGGGTAGTGCCCAGAACAGGACCAAAGGTGACGCCGCATTCTTCGGCTACCTTGTCCACCAGTTCTGCTGCCATGATCAATACTTCGCCGTTATATTCCACCCAGGCGTATTCCACCTCCGGGTTTACAGCGACAGCCACGTTGGCAGGAATGGTCCAGGGGGTGGTGGTCCAAACAACCATGTAGGCCGGTTTACCCTTGGCTTCTTCCGGAGTCAGCCCGTTATCCTTGACCAGAGGCATCTTGACGAAAATGGTCGGGGTTTTCTGGTCAGCATATTCGATTTCGGCTTCTGCCAGGGCAGTTTCGCAGTGGGGGCACCAGTAAACGGTTTTCTTGCCCTTATAGATATAGCCCTTGTTGGCCATGGTACCAAATACCCGCACCTGTTCCGCTTCAAAATGGGGATCCAGGGTAACGTAGGGATGGGCCCAGTCCCCCAGTACGCCTAGGCGCTTAAAGTCGCTGCGCTGGGTGTCAATCCATTCCAGGGCGTATTCCCGGCACATTTTCCGCAGTTCTACAGGACTCAGCTTGTGGCGGTCCACCCCGGTGGCCTTGATGCAGGCGTGCTCAATGGGCATGCCGTGGGTATCCCAGCCCGGTACGTAAGGGGTATCGTAACCTCTGGCGTATTTGTATTTGACAATGATGTCTTTCAGAATTTTGTTCAGGGCATGACCCATATGAATCTTGCCGTTGGCATAGGGAGGGCCATCATGCAGGACAAACTTCTTATGGCCGGCATGGAGTTTTTGCTTTTCCCCGTACACATCATTTTTATACCAGAAATCCAGGAAATCCGGTTCCCGCTTGGGAAGTCCTGCCCGCATAGGGAAATCGGTTTTCGGCAGGTTTAGCGTGTTGCTGTACTGATCTTTTTCGCTGCTCACTTGTTACACCTCCAAAAAAATACGTCCCGTCCCCTAAGGGACGAGACGTTACAGACCCGTGGTACCACCCTCATGACAGCAAAACTGCTGCCACTCGTATGCCGTAACGGGCATAAACCGGGTCTTTTACTGCTGTTTCAAAGACCGGCTCCAGAGTGATGTTCCTGCCTGCGCTCTCCTGTCCGGGCTCCCACTGTCCCCGAATCGCTGCACCGATTGCTGGCCGTACTGTCTCTGTCATCGCCTTGTGTATTAAATTTACGCTTTATTATACACTTCTTAGGATTTTCCGTCAATAAACCTTTCGCCCTTTGCTAGGCCTTTTGGCCCTGGGAACCCAAAAACAGGAGAATTCCTCCAGCAATGGCCACGTTCAGGCTTTCCGCCTGGCCTGCCATAGGAATCATGATTTTGGTATCCGCCTGGGCAAGAAGCGCCGGGTCCACCCCTTCCGCTTCGCTGCCCATAACCAGGGCAGTTTTTTGGGGCCAAGCGGTTTCCGTTACGTTCTTTGCCCCTTCCAGTGCTGTCGCCCACAGGGTAAACTGCTCCTTCCGGCACCAGTTTAACAGCTCTTCCTGGGTCACCCCGGTAAACACCGGCAGGTGGAACAGGGAGCCCATGGTGGAGCGCACCACCTTGGGGTTGTACAGGTCCGCCGTCTCTGCCAAAAGAATCACCCCGGCAGCCCCCAGGGCATCGGCGGTCCGAATCAGGGTCCCGGTGTTGCCCGGGTCCCGGATTTTATCAAGCACCAATACCAGACCCTTGGCCGGGTGAAAATCCTTTAACGGGGTTTCTTTTAGGGCCACCAAAGCCGCCACCCCCTGGGGATCTTCCGTAGCCGTGATTTTTTCCATCACCGCTTCGGTTACCTGGTAATAGGGCGTGTCTCCAGCATCCGCTTCCTGGGTCCATTCTTCCGGCAGTTTGGTAAAGAAGTAGGCCTGGATCTGCCAGGAAGAACGCCGGGCTTCGTCCACCGCCCGCTTGCCCTCCAGCAGGAACAGCTGCTCCCGCTGCCGGTATTTTTTCACTTTCAGGGAAGCTGCCCGCTTCACCAAATCATTTTTTAGGGATGTAATTTCACTGATCATATACCGTCCTCCAGGGCTTCTACGCTTTGCCGGGACCCGATGACCACCATCATATCCCCGGCCAGCAGGGCCTTGGTAGGATCCAGGCTGATTTCCGTGGTGCCGTCTTCATGCTTCACCGCCACCACGTTGACTTTGTATTTCCGCCGCACATCCAAATCTGCCAGGCTCTTGCCCACCATTTTCTCGGAGATGGCAATTTCCATCAGGCACATATTGTCCGACAGCTCGATAAAGTCCATGATATTGGTATAAGCCAGGTTATGGCCTACCCGCCGGCCCATATCCCGTTCCGGATAGATGACCCGGGTGGCTCCCAGCTTCTCCAGCATTTTTCCGTGCAGGGTGGAGGAAGCCTTGGCCACAATGGTCTTTACCCCGGTTTCCTTCATGAGCATGGTGCACAGAAGGCTGGGTTCCAGGTCCCCAATGGCCACAATGGCTACGTCAAAGTTCCGGATACCCAGGCTTTTGACGGTTTTTTCGTCAATGACGTCGCACAGCACCACATGGGTCAGCTTATCCGCCATATCCTGGACGGCATCCTCGTCCTTGTCCACCCCCAGCACATCGTGCCCCAGGTGAACCAGGGTTTCTCCTACGCTGCTGCCGAACCGGCCCAGGCCCCAGATTACAAACTGCCGTTTTTCTTTCATGATTTCTATGTACTCCTAACCAATGATGATTTTTTCTTCCGGGTACCGGATATGGCCGCTGTCTTTCCGGGCCGTCAGCGCCAGGGCAAAGGTCATAACCCCTACCCGGCCAGTGTACATGGTCAGCGTCAGGATAATCTTGCTGGCCGTGCACAAATGCTGGCTGAGTCCCGTGGAAAGGCCCACGGTTGCGTAGGCGGAAACCACTTCAAAAAGTGCATACAAAAAGCTGGTATCTTCCAGATAGGTGATGCACAGCACCGCTGCCGTCACCCAGATCAGCGACATGCTGGTAATGGCAAAGGCCTGGAACATGGTCTCGTCCCCAATGCGCCGGCCGTAGACCACACACTCGTCCTTGCCGTGGAGCACCTGCCAGATATTCAGCAGCAGCAGGGCAAAGGTAGTGGTCTTGATCCCGCCGCCGGTGGAAGCCGGGGACGCGCCGATAAACATCAGGAGAATGGTCAGCACCATGGTGGGACTGCGCATACTGTTGATGTCCACCGTGTTAAAGCCCGCCGTACGGGGACTTACTGACTGGAACAGGCTGGCCCAGAACTGGCCTGCCGGGGAAAGGCTTCCAATAGTGCCCATATTCCCATGCTCCAAAAAGGCAAACCCCACGGTACCGGCCACAATAAGAGCTGCCGTGGCCACCAGCACCATTTTGCTGTGAAGCCGCAGCCGGGCAAACCGGAATTTCTTTTCCAGACAGTCGCTCATCACCGCAAAGCCCAAGCCGCCCAAAACAATCAAAATACAGATTACCAGATTGATGGTGGGGTCCGTTACGTAGCGCACCAGGCTCTGGTACTGGCCAAACAAATCAAAGCCTGCATTGCAGAAGGCCGAGATGGCGTGCCAATAGCCGTAGTAGATGCCTCGAAGGCCAAATTCCGGATAGAACCGGAAGGCTAAAATAGTACCGAAAAAGCCCTCAATGGCCAGGGTATATTTGGCCACCCGGATACACATCCGCACCAGCCCTTCCATATCGTTCTGGTTCAGGGAAGCCTGGATGTTCAGCCGGTCCTGAAGGCTGATTCTCCGGCCCATGGCCACAGAAAACAGCGTAGCAAACAGCATCAGGCCCAGGCCCCCCAATTGGATCAGGGCAATGAGCACCAGCTGGCCGAACAGGGAAAAATAAGTCCCCGTATCCACTACCACAAGGCCGGTAACGCAGGAAGCGGAAGCCGCTGTAAACAGCGCATCCACAAAAGGCAGCCAAGTGCCCTGGGCACTGGACAGGGGCAGCATAAGCAGCAGTGCCCCTGTAAGAATCAGCCCGGCAAAGGTGAGCGCAATAATCTGTGACGGGGAAAAATGATGTACCCTGCTCAAGAATTTCTTACCTCCGAATCATGGCGCTGCTGATTTCGCTAAGGGAAGCAGCCCCGCACATTTCCATGGTGTCCGCCAGCTCAGCACCCAGTTTGGCAGCCAGCAGCTTGACCCCTTCCTTGCCGCCGCCATAAACGGCAGTCACAAAGGGTCTGGCAATAACCACGGCATCAGCGCCCATGGCCAAAGCCTTGAATACATCTACGCCGGTGCGGATGCCGCCGTCCACCAGGATCTTCAGGCCGGAACCTTTGACAGCTTCCACAATTTCCGGCAGCACTTCTGCCGTTGCAGGACTTTGGTCCAGTACCCGGCCCCCATGGTTGGATACGATGATGGCAGCTGCCCCGGCTTCTTTGGCCTTCAGGGCACCCTTAACGCTCATGATGCCCTTGACAATAAAGGGACGGCCAGCCAGGCCGATGATTTCTGCCATTTCGGCCACGGATTTGCTCCCGGCAGGGGGCACAAAGTTTTTCAGGAAAGGCAGTCCGGCCGCATCCACGTCC
Organism: Acidaminococcus hominis; assembly: GCF_900291475.1. Taxonomy (GTDB): domain Bacteria; phylum Bacillota; class Negativicutes; order Acidaminococcales; family Acidaminococcaceae; genus Acidaminococcus; species Acidaminococcus hominis. The sequence goes on along the minus strand of NZ_OLMM01000005.1, from coordinate 731,982 downwards.
ATAGCCACCGCAAAGGCACCAGCATCTTTTACCAGCGCCATTTTTTCAGCAATCATCTGGGTATTCCAGGGTTTTACCGTGGGCACGCCCAAGCCCCCGCAGGCTTTGATGGCCTGGGTGGCACCCTGCATGACCTGGGGATCCATGCCGTCGCCGGTAAAGGCAGCAATGCCCGCTTCGGCGCAGCCAGGAACCAGCTCCGCATTGTAGGTTACGTCATTGTACTTATCGCTGTAGTGCATGGCCACAGCACCCACCGGGCCAGCAAAAATCGGGTATTTAAAAGTACGGCCAAACAGTTCGATGGAGGTATCCACCGGCCGCTTTTCACACAGGGTGTCCATCACAACCCGGACTTCCTGCCATTTGTTGTAGTTGCGGATGGCCGTATCCCCTACACCTTTGGCGCCAGGGCCAGGAATGGTATTGCGGCAGGCAACGCCATTGCACACCGGGCAGCCTTTGCACTTGCCTAAAACCTTTTTCGCTTCTTCCATTACCTCTTTATAATCCATAGGTAACACTCCCCCCTGTTGTTCAGGAATTTACATTTTTCCCCTATTATACCACAAGGGACCCAGGAGAAGAACTTGCGTAAACGAGAAAAATGCCTTATACTAGTTGTGTAATCTTTATGGGTGTTCGGTCAACTCGAGAGGCGCGGCCCCAACAAAACTGCATAATCCCTTTCTACGGATGGCACGGGGGTAGAAAGGCTGTAGAGGACCTGGCATTGAAAAATGTTGGGTCCTCTTTTTTCAGGGATTTTCCCCTCCCGTGCCGGGAAGACAAAATTTTGCTGAGGTGATGATGTATGTCTAGCACAAGTACCGTATTCCAGGAATTATTTGCCGGCGTCATGGGTATGTCGGACCCCACGGTCTGGATTATGTTTGCCGTCGGTTTCCTGCTGATCTACCTGGGAGTCAAGAAGGGCTACGAGCCCGTTCTCCTGTTCCCTATGGGACTAGGCTGTATCCTGGCCAACATTCCCGGCCATTTTGCCGTAATGCCCACGGGCGGCGGGGAGCCGGGCTTTCTCACCGTCCTGTACCAGGCCGGCATTGCCAACGAACTGTTCCCGGTGCTGATTTTTATCGGCATTGGCGCCATGTGCGACTTTGCCCCCCTGCTCCGTGCCCCCTACATGATGCTGTTTGCAGCCGCCGCCCATTTGGGGATTTTTGCCGCCACCATCTGCGCAGCCCTGGTGGGTTTCCCCTTTAACGAAGCAGCTTCCATCGGCATCATAGGTGCAGCCGACGGCCCCACCACCATCTTCGTGGCCCAGAAATTTGCCACGGAAATGCTGGCACCTCTTACGGTAACTGCCTTCTGTTACATGTCCCTGGTGCCCATTATCCAGCCGCCCATTGTGAAACTGCTGACCAGCAAGGAAGAACGGCGGATCAAGATGCACTATAAGGAAGAAAAGCCCGTTTCCCAAACGGCCCTGTTCCTGTTTCCCCTGATGGTCACCCTGGTAGCCGGTATCCTGGCGCCCATTTCCGTTCCCCTGATTGGAGCCCTGATGTTCGGCAATCTGCTGAAGGTATCCGGAGTTTGTGACTCCCTGGCCAAAACGGCCCAAAACGAGCTCACCAACCTGGTAACCCTGCTGCTGGGCATTACCGTAGGCGCCACCATGACCGCGGAAAATATCCTGACCATCCAGGTCCTGAAGATTCTCTGCCTGGGTGCCGTAGCCTTCGTATTTGATACGGTGGGCGGTCTGCTGTTTGCCAAATTGGCCAACCTGTTTCTGACCAAAAAAATCAACCCCATGATTGGGGCCTGTGGCATTTCCGCCTTCCCCATTTCCGGCCGGGTAATTGCCAAAATGGCCCTGAAGGAAGACCCCAGCAACTTCATTATCCAGCAGGCCATCGGCGTCAACGTAGCGGGCCAGGTGGCTTCTGTGGTAGCAGGCGGCCTTGTTATGGCGCTGATTCCGGTTCTCATGTAAAGGAGGCTTTATGATGACAAATAGTGTACAAGCTGCTTTGGAACTTCTGGTAATCGCCTATCCCCTGGTCTTTGTGGTTATGGCCCTGTTTGCCGCCATTACCTACGGCCTGGTAAAATTGTTCCCGGTGAGCCCCGATGCGGTGCCTGCCGGCAGCAAAAGAAAACGCTAATCCATTATCCCCTTGTTTCTCCTGCGCTCCTTCTTTTATAATAGAAGGAGCGCTTTTTTATTACCCTGTTTCACCGAAGAAAGGAGATTGCCATGCCTTACGTTGCTTTGAAAGTATATCCCAAAGATCCGGAAACCGAAAAGAAACTGGCGGATAAAATCTACCAGGATATTCTGGACATCTGGGGCTGCCCTCCCCAGGCCATCCATATTTCCCTGGAGGAAGTAGCTCCGGAGGACTGGAACGAAAAAGTCCGGGAACCCGAAATTGACACCAAGCTGGATAAGATGCTGGTGCTGGACGGCGTGAAGAAATACTAAGCCGCCCGAAAATCACATTGCCAAAAAGGAGAAGACCCCATGATTCCTGAAATTGAAACCCGCCGCAGCATCCGAAAATACCAGGCTAAACCCGTACCCCGGGAGCTGCTGTTAGACGTACTCAAGGCAGCCCAGCTGGCTCCTTCTGGGAAAAATCGCCAGCCCTGGCACTTTGTGGTGTTGGAGGACTCTGCCAAGGAACAGGCCTGCTCCCTATTGGAACAGGGAATCCGCCGGGAACGCCAGAACCACGACTTTCTGCCTGGTTCCGCCTTTGGTCTGCCAGATGCCCGGATGACCCTGATGACCATGCGCCAGGCTCCGGTGGTCATCCTGGTGTACAACACCAATGCCCCGGCTGAGCTGACGGATCTAATTGGCGCTGACGCCCGCTTTAAGGAGCAGTGCGACCTGCTGTCCATTGGCGCCGCCCTGGAAAACCTGATTCTGGAAGCCACCCGGCTGGGCCTGGGCTCCCTGTGGATAGGCAACACCTGCTTTGCCTATCCGGAGCTTACCGCCCTAGGCCGGCCGGATGCCATGCTGGTAGGCGCCGTTGCCCTGGGCTATCCGGACCAGGCTCCCAAAGCCCGGCCCCGGAAAAAGCTGGAAGAGCTGGTTACCTTCCGGTCCACTCTCTAGTTTTACCCCGTAAAAAAGCCGGGAACCTGTAAATACAGGTTCTCGGCGCTTTCTTTTATTTAACGGTCAGCTTCGCTGCTTTTTGCCGCAGGCACTTCCGCGTCAAAGGCTTCCTTGTTGAAGGTGCCCAGCAGCCGGTCCACTACAATGGCGTTGGTCATGGAGCCGCTGACATTCAGCATGGTCCGGCCCATATCCACAATGGGATCAACGGCCAGCACCGGGGAGATCATTCCAAAGTAGGCCCCCAGCCCCGTTCCGGACAGGGATACGGAAGCGGACATGGTAGCGGTACCAGGAATCCCGGCAATCCCCAGGGAGCCCAGGGCCACTACGATGACGCTCATCACATACATGGTCATATCCAGTTGGATGCCTGCCACGTTGGAAATGTACACAATGCACAGGGCCGGGAAAATACCGGCGCAGCCCTGCATGCCGGCAGTGGTGCCAAAGCTGGCCACCGTGTTGGCCGTTGCATCGTTAACCCCCAATTTTTCCGTCAGGGCATTGATGGTAGCCGGCAGCGCCCCCACACTGGAGCGGGAAGTAAAGGCCAGCAGCAGTACGGATTTGGCTTTCTTGAAATAGGTCACAGGGTTCAGGCCAAAAGCCATCAGCAGCAGGGACTGTACCACCAGCATAATGGCCACGCCCACGTAAATCAGGACAATAAAAAGGCCCATATCCCGAATGGCTGCAAACCCGCGCTGGGCCAGCGTAGATGCCAGGAGGGCCAGCACGCCGTAGGGCATCAGACCGATAATGAAGTCCGCAGCCCAGGAAATAATCAGGTGCAGTTCATCAAACAACTTGGTCACCAATTCCAGTTGGTTTGTGCCCGTAGTCTTGATCAGCCGGGCAATCCCGCCGATAACTACGGCAAATACCACCACAGCAATTACGTTGGTGGTAGCCATGGCATTCACCGGGTTGTTGGGAATCAGGGCCCGGAGGGTATCCACCACCGGCTTTACCTCACGCATTTTGGAAGCCCCTTCGGCGGCGCTCATGCCCTGGCCCAGATGGGTGACAGAACCCAGGGTCAGGCCCACAATGGCTGCAATGGAAACCATGGTGAGCGCTACCCCCAAGGTAGAAGTTACCAGTTTCTTCAAATTGGCGCCCTGGGACATATGAAGAATCACATGAATAATGGAAATAAACACCAGGGGAATAACCAACATACGAATCAGGTCAATAAAGCCGCCGCCCACCAAAGAGAACCACTTGGTGCTTTCTTTTACGTAGGCCACCTTCATAGGATCGGTGGGGAATCCGGCAATCACCTGGACCACCAGTCCCAGCACTGCCCCCAAAAGGGTACCGGCAATGACCAGGGTGCCAAAGTCCGTATTTTTCCGCTGCAAATAGTACACCACGCCCAAAAGGGCCACAAACAGGACCAGAATGCCCACGGTAGTCGGGCTGCTGATCATCAAAAACTGCTCAAAAAATGGAATGTTCATGATACGTCTCCTTTTGCTCCTCTAAGCTTTCGTAATTTACTTTCCAGCCGTTTCACCGGCTGCCGTGCTGCCATGTTTTGTCCGTGGTCATCTCCCTTGCTGCACCCGTTTGGGCCGAGGCTCAGCGGGCTAAGGGTCCTTCCTGCGTTCCCCAGCAGGCCCTTCGCTCTCGCAGCTTGTTATTTTACAAATTTCTTTATTGCTTTCTGTTATTCTAACAGCTTTTGCAGCAAAGCACCACCCTGCTTTGGAGGCAGCCTTTGCCGCTGAGTTAATTATAGGAATGGCACAGCACCCGGTGAAGGAATTTCTGGGTCCGTTCTTCTTTGGGATGCTCAAAAATATCCTGGGAACTGCCTTCTTCTACAATCACGCCCCCATCCATGAAGATAACATGGGTGGCTACGTCCTTGGCAAACTTCATTTCGTGGGTTACCACAATCATGGTGGTTCCCTCGTCTGCCAGGTCCTTCATGACCTTGAGAACTTCCCCGACCAGCTCCGGATCCAGGGCCGAGGTAGGTTCATCAAAAAGGATAACGTCGGGTTTCACCGCAATGGCCCGGGCAATGCCCACCCGCTGCTGCTGACCCCCGGACAGCTGGGAAGGATAGTAGTCCAGCCGGTCGCCCATCCCCACCTTTTGAAGGGCCTGGACGGCGATTTCTTCCGCTTCCTTTTTGTCCATGCCCCGGCCGGTGGTGAGCCCCAGGGTCACATTTTCCAGTACCGTCTTGTTGGCAAACAAGTTGTAGCCCTGAAACACAAAGGCTGTCTTTTTCCGCACAGCGGCAATTTCCTTTTGGGAAGCCCGGTTCAGGTCCAGATGCATACCGGCAAAATCCATTTCTCCCGCATCCGCCCGTTCCAGGAAGTTCAGGCAGCGCAGAAAGGTCGTCTTGCCGGAGCCGCTGGGCCCCAAAATCACCACCACATCTCCCTTATTGATATCCATATGAACGTTTTTCAGCACGTCCAAATCGCCAAAGCTTTTGCGTACATCTCGAATCGATAACAGCATCTTGATTCCACCCCTCTTAAGCGGCCCGGAAAGAACCCATCCGGTTTTCCGCCAATTTATAGGCCAGCTGCACTACAGTGCAGACAATCAGGTAAACAACAAAAACATCCAGGTACGCTTCAATATAATTGTACCCATAGGAAGCGGCAATCTTGCCCACCGCCAGCACATCTTTTACGGTCATGAGAAAGGCCAGGGACGTGCCCTTGATCAGATTCACGGTAATGTTGCACACCGCCGGCAAGGCCACCACCGCAGCCTGGGGAATGATAATTTTCCGGTAGGTTTGGAAAGGGCTAAGGCCAATGCTCACTCCGGCTTCCAGCTGTCCCCGGGGAATGCTCAGCAGCGCCGACCGGAACACTTCGCTGAGCAGTGCCGTGGTGTTTAAGGCAAAAATAATCACGGCGTACCAGAAGGGGTCAATGCTTTCAAATACATTAAAGTCCAGGCCCAAACTTTTCACCACTACGTTCAAAAAACTGGGCAAAAGGCTGTAGAACAACAATATCTGCAGTACAATAGGCGTTCCCCGGACAAAGGAAACGTAGGCTTTGGTCAGGCTGCTGCCCAGCACATTCCCCCGAATCCGCAAAAGCGCCATGTAGAAGGCAAAGGGAATGGCGATTAGTAGGGACAGGGCGGTGAGCCCCAGGGTCGTGCCGATACCGCTCCAGATTTTGAGAAAAGTGTCTGCCATAAAGGCTGTATCCAGTTCCATGGTGCTCCTCCTTTAATGCAGTGCCTGCCGCTGCAATTTTTTGATCAGACCCAGGGACGGTCCGTTCAGCACCGGTACCCGTACCTTGGCCGTTTGTCTTGTTCTCACCTGGCCTTTGCTCAAATGAGCCTCCAGAACGTTAAAGCCTTGGCCCACCAGCGTGGTCAGGCCCCAGTACACCAGCATGGCCGCCAGATAGATTTCCACCCCGTAGGCCCCGAAGTTCTGGGCAATAATCAGATTGGCTTTCCCCAGCATATCAATCAGACCGATGGTATAGGCCAGCGCCCCTTCCTTCATCAGATTGATCAGGGAATTGCCAAAGTTGGGCAGGGCTACCACCGCCGCCTGGGGCAGCATTACCTGGCGAAAAGCCTGGAAGGGCGTCAGCCCAATGCTGACAGCAGCTTCATACTGCCCTTTGGGGACGGCCTGATAGGCTGCCCGGAACACTTCCGAAATGTAGGCCCCAAACAGCAGGGTAAAGGTAATGATGGCGTAGACCGCCCGGTTCACCTCGTGCAGGTTCAGGTCCGTAAAAGCTTCTGCCAACTTGGGCAGCCCATAGAAAACAATGAACAAGAGAACAATGGAAGGGGTGCAGCGCATGATATAGGTGTACCCATGGGCCAGCCCTTTAAGCAGCCGGTGGTTACCCAGCTTGGCCTTGGCCAGCACCATTCCAAAAACAGATCCGAAGAACACACTGGCAAAAGCCACCAGCAGAGTTACGGATAAATAGGACAGCAGCTCCGGCAGGGTGGACAGGATCACCGAAGGGTCAAAAATTCTCGTTTGCACTGCGCATTCCTCCTTTATGAATTGACTTCCCTCTAGTGGAAGTTCTCACTTTCCAAGTTAGGCATGGGCTTTGCCCTGCAAAGCCCATGCGGGATTAAGCTTGCTTATTTGCCCAGGTACTGGGACAGGCTTTCGCCAAAATACTGTTTTTCCAGCTTATCAATAGTGCCGTCGTCTTTCAGTTCCTTCACGGCCTTGTCATACTCATCTGCCAGTTTCTGTTCTTTCTTGTTGAACAGCGGATAGGTGGGAATGCCTTTGTAGCGCAGGTAGGTCAGGGAATCTGCAAACTTATGGTACGGGGCATCCGCCTTTTCGATGTTGTTCTTGTAGCTCAGCTCTACTTCCAGGTAAGCATCATACCGGCCTTCCAGCACCCAGCTGTAGGCATCTGCAATCTGGAATGCTTCGGAGGGTTTTAACTGAATCTGCTTGTCAGGATGTTCCTTGTTGTACTGCTCGATAACGGAGTACCGGGCATCCTGGGGAGCGATGGGGACCAGCTTGCCACTGAACTTGGCAAAGGAATCCATGTCCTTGATTTCGTTGGCGTTTTCTTTCCGGATAACCAGACCAATGACGCTGGCGCCAATGTTGTTTTTCGGGAAGACGTATTTCTTTTCCCGGGCTGCGGTTTTCCAGATGCCCTTGGTACCTACCTGGTACTTGCCGGATTCGACCCCGATCAGCAGATCATCATCGGAGGTACCGGTAAATTTCCATTCGTACTGGGGCAGCTTCTTGGCCACTTCCTTCATCACGGCCACTTCAAAGCCATCGGGCTCGCCCTTGTCGTTGACAAAGTCATAGGGTACATAGTAGTTGGTGAAGGCCACATTCACCACTTTCTTTTTGTCGCTGCCGCCTGCAGCCGCCTTATCGTCACTTTTGCCGCAGCCTGCCAGGCCTGCTGCCAGAACGCCCGTCAGAGCTGCCGTCAAAACGATTTTGCTGAGTTTTTTCAGATTCATCTTCTATACTCCCCTTTTTAGCTGGTTATTTGGCTGCTTCCCGCACCCAAGCGAAATGTTCCCAATTGGTATCCCGGGGCACGGTGCAGTCGGCACCCAGGATGATGCCGGTTCTGCCGGCCTTTTCCAGAATCCGTTTGGTTTCTGCCTGAATTTCTTCCTTGGTGCCGATGTACAGCACTTCGTTATCCAGGTTGCCAAAGCCGCCCAGGGCAGCCCGGCCGCCGAAAATCTTCCGGCCTTCTTCCAAGGGCACCCCTTCCACTACCGCGGCCCAGTTGATGGTTTTCACCTCGTAGTCCTTATACCAGGTCAAATCGTTCCGGTGTCCGGACCAGCCGCAGATGTGCAGGATGTTGTAGTCGCTGACGCTGTTGGCGGCTGCCAGGATGGCTTTTTCACCAGGTGCCAGCACCTGTTGGTAAATCGCTTCGTTAATGCCTTCGCCCAACAGGTTCTGCAGGCTCAGGTAGATGCCGGTAACGCCGCCTTCGGTAATCAGCCGTTTGGCCAGTTTGGCAATATCCCCGGAGATTACGTCCAGGCCCTGCTTCACCGCTGCCGGATCCTCCAGCACCAGCTTGGACAGCCAGGCGTCGGCGGCAAAAATGTCCTTGCGCATGAATTTCAGGGTCGTGCCGGCGCAGAACAGATTGTAGAACAACGGAATGTCCTTGCCGTAGCGTTCGCTGAGTTTCTTGGCGTACCCGATTTGGACCGTAAACCAAGGATCATCGTCCTTCAAAGGCACAATGTGCTTGAAATCTTCCACCGTTTCCAGACCGAAGGCCGTAGGGTTTTCGTAAGGGAAGAACCCATCGGTCATAATCTTCACGAAATCCGGCTGCACCGTATCGATGTAACGGGTTTCTCCCGCATACAGCTGTTCAAACAGTTCCGGATGCTGGAAGGAATCGGAGTGGATTTCGTCCTGAAGGAAATGGAACCAGAAACCAGAAGGAACCCGGTCCACCGGTTTGTTGTCCATTGCTGCAAACACCAATTCTTTTTTGCTTTGAGTCATTTTAAAATCCTCCCCGAAGTGAAATAATCTCTAGTAAAATACTAGGTTTTACAGGTAGTACGGTAGCGCAAAATCGCAGATTTTCCCGGAAAAAGGGTACAAAAAAACACCGTCTCTATACAGAGACGGTGGTCCGTGGTTCCACTCTGCTTACAGCAAACTTCGCTGCAACTCTAACCCGCTAACGTGGGGACATCCGTGCAAGGCTACTATCTAATTCGCCCGCCCGCTCACGGAGGCATTCCAACATACTTGGCTTGCGGCAGGAACTCTCAGCCGGTGATTCCCGCTCTCTGTATGGGCCTTATATGTGTACTTATTCCGATCTTCGCGTTTTCCGTATTTACAATGTTTAGCAATATAGTACGCTAGGAATATCAACTTGTCAAGCGTTTATTTCAAAAAAAGTCATTTGGCCGCTAAATTTTTTCCTAGCATTTTGTTGGAATTTATTTTTTGCTTATTCCCCGTAGGAATAACCAGGATTCAGCGTCACAGCCCGACCCCCGGAAATTTCCACTGCGGTACCCGTCATGTAGCTGGCTTTGCTGCTGGCGGCAAACACAATGGGAGCCGCAATTTCTTCCGGCTTGGCAGCCCGGCGCAGCAGGCACTGCTTCACCTGCTTTTCCAGTTCTCCCGGGGAAATGGTAGCTTCCACCAAGGGCGTCAGGGTAAATCCCGGCAGTATGGAGACCACGCGGATTCCCCGGCTGGCCACTTCTCCGGCAAAGGTATTGGTATAATTGACCACCGCTGCCTTCATGGCCCCGTACAGGGTAGCCCGGCCGCTGGTGGCACAGCGGGCCGCCAGGGAAGCCACGTTCACAATAACGCCCCCCTGTTTTTCCAGATACGGCACCGCGGTTTGGCAGCCCATAACCATGGACTTGAAATTCACCTCATAATGCCGGTCAATCTCCTCAACCGTGTACCATTCCTCCTCCCGGGCAAAGGAGGCTCCTACATTGTTCACCCATACGTCTATATGTCCAAAATGCTGCTTTACCGCTTTGGCAAAGGCATAGACCTGCGCTTCAATGGTCACATCTGCCGGGATGCCAAAGGCCCAGGGCCCCAGCTGGGCCAGTGCCTTGTCCAGGGTTTCCTGCCGGCGCCCGCAAATGGCTACCTGGCAGCCTTCCGCCAGGAACTGCTTGGCCGTGGCCAGGCCGATGCCCGCCGTACCCCCGGTAATGACCGCTACTTTATCTGTCAGTCCTAGATCCATAAGATCATCTCCTTGGCTATAGTCTATCAGAAAGCTAACAGACTGGCAAAGGTGTTTCTGCCGGCTTCGGGTCATAAAAAAGCGGAACTGAACTCAGCCAGTCCCGCTCTTTCTATGCAGTTTATTTCTGGGCTTGTTCCTCGTATTCCGGGAACAGGATGGAATTTTCCTTGAAAATGTGGATGAAAATATCATCGAACAGGGCTTCAAGAGTCTTATAGGTCCGTTCGAAAGTGATGCAGGCATCTGCCGGCAGCGTAAAGTTTTCCGTCAGCTTTTGGATTTCCTTGATCAGGTCCCCGGCTGCGCTATGTTCCTCTTCCAGTTTTTTCACATAGGCCAGGGTCTGGGCGTCCGGCTGGGGCTGCTGCCGCAGCAGCGGGAACACCAGCCGTTCTTCTTTGGCAAAATGTTCTTCCAGCTCCGCCTTCAAAGCGCAGTACAGGTGATGCAGCTGGGTCAGCAGCTCTCCGTGATGGGGATAATGGACGATGAGAATTTTGTTTAACAGCTCCTCTGCCTGGCCCATCATTTCCCGTTCCGTTACGTGGTGGGTCTGTTCCAGGCTGTCCAGCATTTCCGGAATGGACAGTTCCTTAAAGGCGTCCAGGGAAGCCGCAGCTCCCGTTTCCTTGGCCGGCACCTTTTGGGCTGCTGCGTTGAGTTTTGCCAAAAGGTCCTCCAAATTCACGTCCTTTCCCGCTACGCCCTGTTCCAGGGTATGATCCCCGCCGCAGCAGTAGTCCAGATGCAGTTCGTTGAAAAGCCCGATGGTTTGTGGATATTGCCGTACCACTTCCGCAAAAGTGTTGTTTTTCGTAATCATAAGAATGCCTCCCCTGCAGCGGCTTCGTTCCCGCTGCCTTGTTAGCTGTATCATACCCCATTTTTCTTGCCCGGTCCGTTGGAATTACAACATTTCAGCAGAAATCTTTCCTAGCAAAAAAAGGCTGTGAAAAAATGAGCTTTCATTTTTCCACAGCCCCTTCTTTAGCGTTCATTTGTTACAACTATATCCGAACATTTAAACTTCCTCTGAGGCCCTCCGGGCCCCACCTCCTTCACGCTTGGTGTGCTCCCCGTCAAGTAGACAGTTCCTAATAATATAAACCTCTACGCCGCCATTTGGTAGCTATTATGTTTTTGCATAGGGGTCAAACGGCCCAAATTCCGCTGCAAACGGCCACTGTTGTAATACTCCATGNTTGGTGTGCTCCCCGTCAAGTAGACAGTTCCTAATAATATAAACCTCTACGCCGCCATTTGGTAGCTATTATGTTTTTGCATAGGGGTCAAACGGCCCAAATTCCGCTGCAAACGGCCACTGTTGTAATACTCCATGTAGTTATTAATCATCGTTACCAAAGCTTTACGGCTGTCGAAGTCACGAGTATAGTACCGTTCTCTTTTCAGCATGCCCCAGAAGCCTTCCATCGGGCCATTATCAATGCATTTTCCTATCCGTGACATACTCTGCGTCATACCAGCATCTAGAATCATCTTGCGGAAATCCCTGCAGGTGTATTGGAATCCCCGGTCAGAGTGAAACAGGGGATGCGCGCCAGGGTTTTTCAACAATGCCTTATTGAAGGTATTGAATACCAAATTTTTATCGTTCCGGTTGCTTATCACATAGGAAACAATTCGTCTGTCATACAGGTCAATAATCGCGCTCAGATATACCTTATGCACAACTACCCCCTCATAGTAGTGAAATTCTGAGACGTCAGTACACCATTTCTGGTTAGGGGCATCGGCTTTAAATTCCCTATTCAAGATATTTTCTGTGGGTCAGTTGTAAAATGAACTTGAACAGTTAATCAAAAAATAAAAATCCATAGTGAAGCCTCATGCTAAAATGGTTTTGCGAGAAATCATCAACAAAGGAGCAATCACGATGGATCACATCCATTCTAACACAATGGAGGACGTACGTATCCCCGGCCGCCATCTTTCTTTGGAAGAACGTGGTATGATTCAAGCTCTGCATCGTCAAGGGCTTTCCCTTCGCAACATTGCTGCTGCAGTAGGATGTGCTCATACGACTGTTTTCTATGAGCTTCGGCGTGGAACGCCGGAACGAAAAAGCAAGCACGGTCGTGCCCCACAGTATATGGCAAAGCGCGGTCAGAAGGCATACGCAAAGAATCGCAAGAACTCCAGGAAGACTTGCAAAATCGATCATGACGACTGCGAATCGTTCATCCAATGGATGGTAGAACAAGTCCGCCAGGAACGTTGGTCACTGGATGCCTGCGTTGGCTATGCTAGGCGGAACAAGCTATTTACGCCGGAACAGATTCCCTGTACCAAGACGCTTTACAACATGCTTTGGGCTAATAAGCTTCCGCTGTCGCTCTTCGAAGTCCCGCGAGCCTTAAAGCATAAACACCGTCGGAAATGGGTACGTAAGAACAAGCGTATGAAGGGTCGCTCCATTGAGGAACGTCCTGCCGTCGTCAATGAAGGTACCGAAATTGGCCACTGGGAAGTGGACACGGTCGTTGGTCAGCGTGCAGGCCGTGAGGCAGTAGTCTTCACTGCTGTTGAAAAGGTTACGCGCAACTACATCGCCATCCGCATTCCTGGACGTACCTGTGCCGGCGTTGAATCCGCTCTTGCACAGTTGCAGGAGCTATATGGCGCAGAGCGCTTCAGCCAGATTTTTAAGACGATGACGGCCGATAACGGTCCTGAGTTTGAGAACTTGTCACAGTTCGAGAGTCTCGGCACCAAGATGTACTTTACACATTCGTACAGCTCGTGGGAACGGGCTCAAAACGAACGCCACAATGGCTTGCTGAGGGATTTCATCCCAAAGGGCATGTCCGTAGAGCGGTTCTCTGATGAGGATATCCTGAACATGGCAGATACGCTGAACCAGCGCCCACGTCGTGTTTTGGGCTACCATACGCCGTCAGAGCTATTTGATGCATTCCTCGATGAAGTTTATGCTATTGAGTGTGTTTCTTGATTATAGTTGTTCAAATTCAACTTGCAATTTACCAATAAAAGTTTTTCGGTAATTCGCTGTGATTTTTGGATTGAGACAATAAACATACGGATGAAAAGGCATGAGAATTTCGCTGGCTGACAGGAAATTGGCAATATGAATACTGTACATGGAGGTGGATTCTAATGCGAAAACGATAGTATTTAGATTTCGATGAGAAAGCATACATTTACAGATAGCATTCGCCAATTTTTCAGCGCCAGGCTGATTATTAGGGAAAGAATCAGAAAGAAGCTTATTCTGTTCAAAGTCCATGGCATAGACAACATTGGATTTTGAACTTACATCAATACCGACGTATAAAGTTGACAAAGTGTTGATCTTAATCAAGATATCATCCTCCTTCCCAGATCAGATTTGTGAAGCCTGAGCAAAAGGTTTATCCCAGGCATCATGAAGTAACCGCAACCTCGCGCAATTAGCATTCATCCTGTCAGCCTTTTTGCTGGTGCTAAGGCAGGAGATGCAACTTCTGTGTTAGCGGAGTAATGCTTCATGAGCTGGGCCGCATGCTAAAGGGAGCAGACACAGACGAACTGGCTGCAAGGGGAGATAGCAGTGCCTCCGGACATCAGACTCTACTGATATCGTACCATGGGAAAACCTTTTGTTACAGAGCTTCAGATTGTATAGACGGGAAACCGGAAGAGGAAAATTCTCCGAATGGTTCTTACCGCTATACGCACAAAAAATATGTATGTGAGCTGTTTTTAATAACTCACATACATATCATACGAGGGGAGAGGAAAGCATCACTACCTTTGCGAAAGGTAGTGATGCAGGAGAGTGGATACCCTGAACCAGCACACTTCAGGTTCGCTGACCGCACCAACTGGTGGCTATGTTTTCAAAAATAGTCAGCGCTCCGTCGCTTTTTTGAAAATATACCCCAAAGAGAACGGAAAGGCAAACATTGCGAACAACAACCAAGTAGCCCGAATGGGCCTGCACCCATATTAGTAGCGCACCATTGCGTCCCCCATCCAAGATTAGCGGTTCGCCGTATTCCAGGCAGTTTCGCCCTGTGGGCTTGCTTTCCGGACGGCTATCACAGGGCTAGCGCTTTTATCGGTTGTTGCGGTCCATGGAGTATCGTCTCCAATTTTTTATGGTAGTCTACCCCACTAAGTTGTCTTTTTTGGGGTAAAATTTGCTATAATAGAAGTTATTCTACAAAAGAGCGGGTTAAAACCGTTTCTTTTCTTACAAAAATCATTTCTATAGGGGGAAGAAAGAGGAGCTAATTTTCTATGGAACAATTTCTTGAACGGGTCTTCCGCCTGAAGGAAGCTCACACCACGGTCCGGACGGAAATCATCGCCGGGCTTACCACGTTTATGACCATGGCTTATATTCTGATCGTCAATCCTATGGTGCTCAGTACTACGGGTATGGACCGGGGGGCTTTGTTGACGGTGACTGCGATTGCGTCCATTGTGGGGACGCTGTGCATGGCTGCCTTTGCCAACTATCCCTTCGCCCTGGCCCCGGGTATGGGGCTGAACGCCTACTTTGCCTACACGGTAGTCCAGCAGATGGGCTATTCCTGGCACACGGCTTTGACCGCCGTTTTTGTGGAAGGGATTATCTTCATTCTGCTGACGCTGACCAGCATCCGGGAAGCGATTTTCAACGCCATTCCCCTGACCCTGAAGCAGGCCATTACGGTGGGCATCGGGCTGTTCATTGCGTTTCTGGGGCTTCAGAACTCCCGGATTATCGTCGCTAACCCAGCCACCAAGGTTTCCCTGTACTCCTTTTCCCAGGCCCTGGCTAACGGCACCTTCCACAGTGTGGGGATTACAGTGCTGCTGTCCCTGCTGGGCATCCTGTTCACGTCCATTTTGATCATCAAAAAGGTCAAGGGCAATATCCTGTTTGGGATTCTGGGCACCTGGTTTGTGGGCATGGTCTGCGAAGCCACAGGGCTGTACGTGCCGGACCCCAGCCTGGGTACCTTCAGCGTATTTCCCAATTTTTCCGGGGGTCTGGCGTCCTTCCTGCCCCGGGATCCGTCCCCGTTATTTATGCAGCTGGACTTTAGCCATATTTTCTCCTTGGACTTCTTCGCCGTGATTTTTGCCTTCCTGTTTGTGGATCTGTTTGATACCCTGGGCACCATTATCGGCGTGGCCACCAAGAGCAAAATGCTGGACGAAAACAACAAGCTGCCCAACATCCGGGGAGCACTGCTCGCCGATGCAGTAGCTACCTGCGCCGGGGCGGTACTGGGGACCAGCACCGTAACCACCGTGGTGGAAAGTGCTGCCGGGGTTTCCGAAGGGGGCCGGACCGGTCTCACCGGGGTCATCGTGGCCCTCTTGTTCGCCGTTTCCCTGTTCCTCTCCCCGTTCTTTATGGCCATTCCTTCCTTCGCTACGGCTCCTGCGCTAATTCTGGTGGGCTTTTTGATGTTCAGCTCCATTACGGAAATCAGCTTCCAGGATTTCAGCGAAACCATTCCGGCCTACATTGCCATTATTGCCATGCCCTTCTGCTACAGCATTTCTGAAGGCATTTCCTTTGGCATCATCAGCTACGTGGTTATGAACCTGCTCACTGGAAAGCGGAAGAAACTGAATCCGCTGATGGGCGGTTTGGCGGTAGTGTTTGTGTTGAAGTATTTTATGTTGTAAAAAGTTGCTACAACAAGAAAAGTCAGGCTCTTCTCTGCGATGCAGAGAGGAGCCTGACTTTTTGGTTGTGCAGTTTTTGAATTTCCTCAAGCAACGAAAATTCCGTTCACCAGCAGCCCCGTCACCAGGGCGAATAGCATAACAAATCCGATGTACAGCAAGAAGTGTTTCAGTCCCAGGACGATTTTCAGTGCGCCCAGGTTGGTAATTTTGGTGGCGGGGCCGGTGAGCATAAAGGCGGCGGCGCTGCCCAGGCTCATGCCTTCTGCCAGCCACTGCTGGAGCAGGGGGATGGTGCCTCCGCCGCAGGCATACAGGGGTACGCCAATGGTGGCGGCCATCAGGACGCCCCAGGCTTTGTTGCCGCCAAAGACCTGGGTCATCAGCTGGGCGGGTACGTAGCGCTGGAACAGGGCGGAAAGCAGGATGCCAAACAGGAAATAGGGTCCGGTGGCTCTCAGGTTCCTGCCCACGTTTTTCACATACCGCAGCAGCAGGTTGGGGTCTGTGTCATGGCTCACGGGTTCCTGAAACCGACCAAAGGTGAAGAAGGGTTTGTGCCGGAAGAAGATCCGCACCAAAAGGCCTGCCGCCACCCCGCACAAAAAGCAGGTGACCACCCGAATCAGCAGGGCGGTTTTCCCCAGGGCCATACTGTAGATAATCAGCTGGGGATTTAGCAGCACCGAGGCCATGGCAAAGGCGGCCAGCCAGTCGTCCTTTACGCCGCTTTGGGAAAAGGAGGCGGCCAGGGGAATGGTGCCGTACATACAAAGAGGAGAGGCAATGCCCAGGGCGCTGGCGGCCAAAAGGCCCAATACGCCTGTGTGGACCCTGCCCAGGGTGCGGACAGCGCCGTGGATTTTGTCCTTCAAAAAGACGGAAACGGCGGAGCCCAGCAGCATACCCAGGACCCAGTAGCCAAAAATCTGGTCCAATTGCAGGGTAAAGTAGTACCAGATATACACCATTTCCCGCTGGAGAATTTCCATACTCCCCCTCCTTTCCTAATTTGCTAAAAGCGGCCGGCCCGCTGGGTCAGCCGCCTTTATTTGTTTTTTAGTCCAAATCAATCAGCTGGTAGCTCCGGGAGCCCAGGCCGATTTTTTCGGCGCTTTCCAGGGTGTGGATACCGTGCCGGTCTTCAATCCGGTGCACCAGGGCGTCGCTGCCCTTGGAGGCATACACCAGGTCCACGCAGGCCTGGTCCAGGGCCACCGGGTCCGTGGAGGCCAGGATACCGATGTCGTGGATATCCGGTTCTGCCGGGTTGCCGTTGCAGTCGCAGTCAATGGACAGCCGGTTCATGACATTGATATACACAATCCGGTCCCCATTGCCCAGGGCCGTGGAAACGGCCTTGCCGGCGTCCGCCATGGCTTCCAGGAAGGCGTCCTGTTTACCGCTCCAGGGGTCCGTCATACTGGTGCCGCCGCTGTGGATCCAGGCTTTGCCCTGGCTGGAGCCCAAGCCAATGGAAATATTCTTGATGGCGCCGCCGAACCCGGCCATGGCATGGCCCTTGAAGTGGGACAGCACCAGATAATCGTCGTAGTCCTTAAAGGCTGCGCCTACGTAGTCTTCCTTCAGCCGCTGACCACCGCTGACCGGCAGTGCCAGGGAGCCGTTTTCGTCCAAAATCTGGAAATTGGCTATGTCCGTAAAGCCATGGTCCTTGGCCACCTGGTAGTGCATGGCGGTGGTGGAACGGCTGCCGCCGTAGGCCGTATTGCATTCCACAATGGTGCCGTTCACCTTGTGGACCAGTTCCCCAATGAGTTTGGGGGACAGGTAGTTGCTGGCGGGAGGTTCCCCGGTGGACAGCTTCACAGCTACTTTCCCGGCGGGTTTCCAGCCCAGGGCGTCGTAGGCCTTGATCATAGCTTCCGGGGTAATGTCGGCAATAAAGTATACCTTGGGGGCTTCCTTATTGGTGGTATAGTGTTTCAGTTGGGCCAGGTCAAGGACCGCTCCCCCATTGGTGGTCAGGGTTCCGGCGGCAGAGGCTGCTGCCGTGGTTTTGGCCGTGCTGCCCACCGGCTTGGCCTCATTGGGTCCGGCTGCCCCGGCGCTGCTGCCGCAGGCTGTAAAAGCCAGGGAGCCCAGCAGCAAAAGCCCCGCCAGCAAACCTTTTTTCTTATCCATAATACCGCTCCTTTCTGCGCACTGCTTTGCTTCTCAGGGTCTGGTCAGGGACAGGGTCACCTGGACCTTCCCCGGGCCAAAGGCCTGCAGCAGCTGGTCCTTGGTCACGCCTGGAATCTTGCCCAGCCGGGTAAAGTCCCAGGTATTCTGGTCATAGTAAATGGTAATTTTATCACCCTGGTAGAGGATCACGTCCCCGGGTTCCGTGGTGATTTTCGTATCGTTCCGGGGCAGCTCGGTGCCCAGGGGGCCTACCTTTTCAAAATGGCCATAGTCTTCCAGGCTCAGGGTAATGGTCCCCTTTTCCAGAAGTTTTTTCAGGGCCTGGGCACTGGTGTTGTCGGCAAATACTGCCGGGAACACCTGGCTTCCGGCTTTCACATAAAAGGTATTGCCTTCCTGCACCTGGGTGCTGCTCCCCTTGTCCGGGGCAGCCGCTGCTGTTTGGGCAGGCGGCGGAGCCGTTTTCTCGCTGCTGGTACTGCCGCTGGCAGAGCAGGCGGACAGGCTAAAGAGCAAAGCCCCCAAAAGCAGGAGCGCTCCTAATTTCTTTCTGTTTTCCAATGGTATCCCCCCTATTGCCAAAAACAGTTTCTCTTGGGCCTACGCCGTAAAATAAAATCATACAAAACAGGGTAAGACAAATTCCCAATGATTTCGAGTGTTACGGCACACTCATATTTACCAACAGCTCAATTCTGTTTCTCTTATTGCTAAGTGGCACAACAAAATATAACTGTTGTTGTCTATTTTATAGTTTCCGTTAAGTACAAGGACTGCAATCTCTTGGAAGCAGTTCTTTCTTAACGGAAGTTTTTGTTTATGAGGACTTCTTTTTGCTTATATATTCATCTGCGAAGCCCTGACCTCTACGAGCAATAACATAACTTGCTCCTTGGTGAATAACGAGTTTCTTTTTGTCACAATACTTTTGCTTTGCAATCTTGCTCGTATACGCAGGATTGACTTGAATCAAATTAACATTCCGTTTAAAACAACAATTTTCGAAAGTTTCCTTATACCTCGAATAGTCAAAGGCGTGAATCATTTTATTGTACGCCTTGCCCTGGTCTGACTTTGCTTTGGTGATTTCTGCCTTAGATCCTTTAAAGTCTAAATCCTCAATAACAATGTCTTTCCCAACAGATATTGCGTAGTTTACAATCTTAGAGGTTACCTCTCGAATTTCGGACTTTGCTCTATTTCCCATACCATGATAATGCAAATCATAGTGTTTTAGCCCGACAAGATTTCCCGTTTCATTGGTCTCGGCAAGTTCGATAAAGCCATCATTGTAATCCAAGCCAATCGTTCCATACGTTTTTCGGGTCCTGTAGCTGTCGGTATCTATATCGAACGTTACCATAGCTTGCAGATAACACTTGCTGCCACGGAATACGATACGATAGCTAACGCCATGGCTTTTCTGTACAATGGTTTTTGCTAGCAAGCTGCTCATATACTTAAAAATACAAGCTCCATAAACGTACTCCCGAGCTTTTGTGTTCTTACGCAGCTGAATAACGAAACGATTACCTTTACCCGAGTGTACCATTGGTGTTAGTTGCAGTATCTGATTACAGCGAAATTCATCCTTCGCTCCGATATACAAGGAACGATTATCTCTCTGCTCACGGAAATGTTCCAGCCAGACCTTATGACTTGTCAGATTATTGTTTTCAAGATTATGCTGTGCATAAAACAGCTTCTTTGAGCCAAAGCAGAGATGCAAATCTTTGCTCTGAAGCTCTTTCAGCAGGTTAGCCTGCTTTTGTTTGAGGCGGTTAATCTTTTGACCCGTGTAAAAGATTTTCTCTTTTTGCCTGCGATAATATCTCAAAGCAGAAGGTGACAACTGATTGTTTCGAGCTTTTTCCTTCAAAGCAAATACTTGTTTACAAAGTTTATTCCGTTTACTGTAGAGTTTCGTTATTTTTCCACTCAACTGCTTATACTCATACCATTTCAACTGATATAAGCCTCGATATAAACCCTCGACTTCAGAGATAACAGAATTAGCAAAACGCTTGTTTACTCCAAATTGTATTTGTAAAAGCGTATTGAACTGGCTTTTCTTTACAGAGAACTTGCCGCCATTGTTATAACGATGCCACGCAAAGCGTAACATTCTGCCATAGAGAGCATTATACTCCTTGACGTATTTAATTAGATCAGCATTATCATTTTGATTGAGTCGTGTTTCAAGCGTAAAGGTTTTAGAGACAATCACAGCATCACCTCCATTCTGTAAATTATTAATACTATTATATTACAAAATGCAATTATATTGTTCGAATTTTGTACAAAATAATCATGTTTATATGGTTTTGTATGATTTTTAGAAACTGCTGTTTAACCCTCTTATTCTAAATTATAGGCTTCCCCAAAACCTGCCGCAAATACTTTGTTCCAATAGTACATAATACGGCAAAAGCATGGAAAGACCCCGGGACTGCCCCATACAAACGACAAAAGGGACTGTGAAAAATAAAAGTTTTTCCGAGGTTACCGCTGCCTGGATGAACTTTCTCAGTTAGCTTTGCGGCCGGTATCGGAACCCCATCCCGGCTGCGCATTGTTCTTTTAGGGCGCAGCCTCCCTTCCCCTTTACCAGTGCACGCCAAGCAGTGCACTGGTAAGTGGAAGGCATGCGGCCGGGGGCCGCGAAAAAACTGGTTTGAACCTCATCCGTCGCCTCCGGCGACACCTTCTCAGTGGTTCGCGGCTCGCTGCGCAGCTTCACCCTGCGGGTTCGCTTTGCAGGCCGCTATCACATGGCTCACATTAGCCAAGAGCCTTTAGATAATCGTTCGGCTCTTGGATGTGAGCGCAACGCTTTGCAGAAGGCTTCCAGGCCACCACGGGTCAAGTGAAATCTAAAATATAGTGCTGATAAGAACTTGAATCGTAATGGTTATGAAAGCTTCCTGAGTGGTTCGCCGTACTCCGTTCTCCTTCACCCTGCGGGTTCGGCTCACGGACGGCTATCACATAGGTCGCATATACCAAATGTCCTCGGAGAACTGTACTGACATTTGGATGCGACCGTAAAGCGTTGCGGCCGCATCCAAACATCCCCAAAAATATCCCAGAGGTATGCCAACCACAGCAATCGCCTAGGCCGTTCCTCCCAACCCACAAAAAATGGCTTGCGAACTCAATCGAGCTCGCAAGCCATTTTTTCACAGCCGCTTTACGCAGCTGCCGCTTATTTCGTTTCTATTTTCTCCGGTTTTTCCACTTCTGTGCCAGGGTGGAAGACCTCCAGCTTCAGTTCGTGGTCGCTTTTCAGCATTTCCTCAGCCAGTTTATCCGGGTACGGGTTGGCGTACACAATCCGGGTAATGCCTGCGTTGATGAGGATTTTGGAGCACACCACGCAGGGCTGGTGGGTGCAGTACAGGGTGGCGCCCTGGGTGGAAACCCCGTTCACCGCCGCCTGGATGACTGCGTTCTGCTCCGCATGAATGCCCCGACAAAGCTCATGGTTCTGGCCGCTGGGCACATGGAGCTTTTCCCGGAGGCAGCCCACTTCTTCACAGTGGGGCAGGCCCTTGGGGGTACCGTTGTAGCCGGTGGCCAGGATCTGCCGATCCCGCACCAGCACGGCGCCCACCTTCCGTCTCAGGCAGGTGGAACGCTTGGACACCACCTGGGCAATCTCCATAAAATAGCTGTCCCAATCCGGTCTTTCCATTTTATTCCACCGTTCCGAACACCCGGTCGCCGGCATCGCCCAGACCAGGCACAATGTAGCCATGTTCGTTCAGATGATCATCCAGGGCTGCGGTGTAGATGGGCACATCGGGATGTACCTTGTTCACCAGTTTCACGCCGTCCGGAGCTGCTACCAGGCACATGAAGCGGAAGTGCTTGTAGCCGTCGGCCTTGAGCATGCTGAGAGCTGCCACGGCGCTGCCGCCGGTAGCCAGCATGGGGTCAATCAGGATGATTTCAGCATCTTTGTCCTTGGGAATCTTGCAGTAATATTTGATGGGTTCCAGGGTTTCTTCGTTCCGGGTAAGGCCGATATGGCCTACGTTGGCTTCCGGAATCAGGTCCATGACGGCGTCCAGGAAACCCAGGCCGGCACGCAGAATGGGCACTACGGTAATGCCGCTGACGTCCAGTTCATACCCGGTAGTTTCTTCCAGGGGGGTGGTAACTTTCTTTTCCCGTACCGGCAGGTCCCGGGTAACATCAAACAGAATCAGCTGGGCAATCTGGTCCAGCAGTTGGCGGAATACCACAGGAGGGGTATTCTTATCACGCAGACGGGTCATTTTTTCTTTGATTAAAGGATGGTTGACAACTTGGATTTGCATGGTTTTGGCGCTCTCCTTTTATGTTTTTGCTTACAAATTAGGATACAGGGGGAACTTCTGGCACAGGGCAGCAACCCGCCGCTTGGCCTGTTCCTGGGCATCTTCCTTACCGGGATTGCTCAGCACCAGGCCGATGATTTTGGCCACTTCCCGGAAGTCTTCTTCCTTAAAGCCCCGGGTGGTGCAGGCTGGGGAACCCAGCCGGATGCCGCTGGTAACAAAGGGGCTGGCCGGGTCAAAGGGAATGGTGTTCTTGTTGCAGGTAATTCCCACTTCGTCCAGCATATGTTCGGCTTCCTTGCCGGTAAGGTTCTTGTTCCGCACATCCACCAGCACCAGATGGTTATCGGTGCCGCCGGAAACCAGGCGCAGGCCTTCCTGGGTCAGCTGGTCTGCCAGGGCAGCAGCGTTTTGCAAAATCTGTTTCTGGTATGCCTTGAACTCCGGCTTCAGGGCTTCGCCAAAGGCTACGGCCTTGCCGGCAATGACGTGCATCAGGGGACCGCCCTGGGTACCGGGGAATACAGCCTTGTCAATGGCTTTGGCGTATTTTTCCGGGCACAGGATCATGCCGCCCCGGGGGCCCCGAAGGGTCTTGTGGGTGGTGGTGGTCACTACGTCCGCATAGGGAATGGGGCTGGGATGAAGCCCTGCCGCAATAAGGCCGGCAATATGGGCCATGTCAATCATCAGCACCGCCCCCACCCCGTGGGCAATGGCGGCCATCCGTTCAAAGTCGATGGTCCGGGCGTAGGCGCTGCCGCCGCCGATAATCATCTTGGGCTGGCATTCCTTGGCGATGGCTTCCATCTTGTCGTAGTCGATGACTTCCGTTTCCGGGTCCACGCCGTAGGCTACAATATGGAAGTAGCTGCCGGAAATGTTCACCGGGCTCCCATGGGACAGATGCCCGCCCTGGGACAGGTTCATACCCATAATGGTATCCCCGGGTTTTACGAAGGCAAAGAAGGCAGCCAGGTTGGCGTTGGCGCCGCAGTGGGGCTGCACGTTGGCATGCTCTGCCCCAAACAGTTCGCAGGCTCTCTGGCGGGCCAGTTCTTCTACCTGGTCCACGTATTCACAGCCGCCGTAGTAGCGGTGGCCGGGATAGCCTTCGGCATATTTATTGGTGAGTACGCTGCCCATGGCGTCCAGGACAGCCGGGGAAACAAAGTTTTCCGAAGCAATCAATTCAATCTTGTTTCTCTGTCTGCCCAGTTCCCGGCCAATGGCGGCGGCTACCTGGGGGTCAGCGGTGGTCAAGTTTTCCAAATTCATGTGCTTCCTCCTTTTTTGTCAGGCCCTGCTTTAACGATAGACGGCCCGTTCCCCGCCAATGAGAGGCGGACGGGTGTAGGCGGCGGTAAGCACCGCGTCGCCCAGTTTCTTTCGGGACAGCCGCACCGGCACTGCCACCCGTTTCAGGTGCATGCCGATCAGGGTCTGCCCAATATCCAGGCCCATATCGGCCTTGATTTCTTCTACTACTGCCGGATGTTCCAGGCTATTGTACATTTGGGTGGCAAAGGCGCCGCCGGCGTGTTCCACTGGCCGTACGGTCACTTCCTGCCAGCCAAATTTTTCCATGGCTTTTTGGTCCACTACCAGAGCCCGGTTCAGATGTTCGCAGCATTGGGCGGCCAGAATCATCTTGTGTTTCCGGCAAACCTTTTGCAGTGCGCCCACCAGGGCTCCAGCCAGCTTCAGGGAACCGCCGGTACCGATTTTGTTGCCCAGCACTTCGCTGGAGGAACAGCCCACCACCAGCACTTTCCCGGCTTTGCCGCCGCCTTTGCTGATCAGTTCTTCCGTAACCTCTTCCAGTTCCTGTACCAATTCATCCGTTTTCATAATGCCACCTTATTTCTCTAATGCCATAATCTTTTCCACTCTCTGGGTATGGTAGCTGCCCAGGAAGGAAGCGCCCAAATAGGCGTCTACAATCTGTTCGGCCAGGCCGCTGCCCAGCACCCGTGCACCCAGGCACAGAACGTTGGCATTGTTGTGTTCTCTGGCTTTTTCTGCACTGTAGCAGTCGGAGCACACCGCAGCCCGGATCCCGTGGATCTTGTTGGCGGCAATGGACATGCCAAGGCCTGTGCCGCAGATCAGGATGCCCTGTTCTGCCTTGCCGGCAGCCACTGCTTCCCCTACTTTTTTGGCATAATCCGGGTAATCCACCCGATCTGCACTGTAGGAGCCAGCGTCTTCCACTTCGTAGCCTTTGTCTTCCAGATGTTTTTTGATAATTCCTTTCAGTTCAAAACCACCGTGATCACAGCCGATGATAATTTTCATGAGGAATCCTCCCTTCTGTTGGTCCAATCCTTTTTATTCTAACACAAGTGCCTGCAAAAATTCAGGTATTTGCCCGCTTTTTTTGTGGAAAATTCCCTGTTCTGCCCACAAAATATTGTGCCCGGCAGATTTGCGCATCCGGTTCATAATGGCTAGGCCCAGATGGTCGTCGGGAACCCCTTCGCCAATGATGACGTCCACGTTTTCCGCATCGAAGCTGCGCAGCTCCGTATACAGTTTTTCTGCCAGTTCCTGGGCGTCCTTGCCGCCGCTGCGGATGAGGATATCCTGGGTTTTGGGCAGGTGCTGCACGGTCTTTTCCATGGCCAGGACCCCTACCTTGAGGCCCATGGCTTCTGCCATAATGGCCGCCCGGATAACGCCCTGGCTGGCTTCCGGTCCTTCAATCAGGTACATGGGTGCCTTGGGGGCGTAGTGCCGGTACTTCATGCCCGGCGCCTTGGGAGTCTGCCCGGCTTCCACCAGGCCCCGGTCCAGCTCTACCTGGCCCAGCACCTGCTCCAGCATTTCCCGGGTAATGCCCCCGGGCCGGAGGATGGTGGCCACGTCACCGGTGGTATCAATAATGGTTGATTCCACTCCGATGGCGCAGGGGCCGCCGTCCACCACGCCGGCAATGACGCCGTCCATATCCTGGAGCACGTCCGCCGCGTTGGTGGGACTGGGCTTCCCGGACCGGTTGGCCGAGGGGGCCGCAATGGGAGTCCCGGCCAGGGTAATCAGGGCCTGGGCCACCGGGTCGCTGGGAAAGCGCACCGCAACCGTAGTAAGCCCGGCCGTCACCACCTGGGGCACCCGCTCCGAGGCGTTCACCACCAGGGTCATGGGACCCGGCCAAAAGGTTTTGGCCAGTTTTTCCGCCATAGGGGACAGGCCGCTGGTCAGCTGGTTAATCTGCTCCAGTTGGCTGATATGCAGGATCAGGGGATTGTCCGCCGGCCGTCCCTTGGCCGCGAAAATCTTTTTGCAGGCGTCGCCGTTCAGGCCGTCCGCTCCCAGTCCATACACCGTTTCCGTAGGAAAGGCCACCACTTCCCCCTGCTGCAAAAGGGCTGCCGCAGGCTTCAGCTGGTCTTCCAAGGGCCGGTTATTTTCTAGTTTCCATAATTTCGTTTCCATAAGTCGATTCCTTCTTTGCCGCAAAGACCATCCGGTCTATGCCTTGATAGTCCAGGTCCACCTGCACCTGGTCAAAGCCGGCGTCCCGGCACAGCTGGGCCACCGCTTCCCCTTCCCCGATGCCGATTTCAAAGGCCACCAGGCCCTGGGGATCCAGGAACTTCCAAATGTCTTTTAAGATGCGCCGGTAAAAGTCCAGGCCATCTTCGCCTCCGTCCAGGGCGCCCAGGGGCTCCTGCTGGACCTCTGCCTGGAGGCCGGGCAGGTCTTTCTTGGGAATGTAGGGCGGGTTGGAGACGATGATCTGGAACCGCTCGTCCGGGGGAATGTTGGCGTATAGGTCCGAAACCAGTACGGCGCAGCGCTCCTCCACCCCGATGGCCTCAGCATTCTCTAACGTCACCGCCGCGGCTCCCGGGGAAATGTCTACCCCCAGGCCCCGGGCCTCTGGCAGCTGGACCAAGAGCGACACCAAAATGGCGCCGCTGCCGCAGCCAATGTCCAGGATTTCCCGGGGACCCTTGTCCTTGTTCAGGCGCACCAGCTTTTCCACCAGCAGTTCTGTTTCCGGCCGGGGAATCAGGGTATCCCGGGTGACCTTGAACTCATACTGGAGAAAGCCTTTCTTGCCCAGGATGTAGGCCACCGGTTCCCGCTTGGCCCGCCGGGCCACGTAGCCCCGGTATTCCTTCAGCTCCTTTTCTTCCAGGGGCTGGTCAAAATGGGTGTACAGCTGCAGCCGGGTATAATCCAGCACAGCACAAAGCAGCACCTCGGCATCCAGGCGTGGATTCTCCACGCCCTTTTCGCCAAAGTACTGCTTTGTCCAATTTAGAATTTTGATGATTGTCCAAACCGGTTTTTGCTCTGTCATTATTTCACCTGCTGTAACCGTTTGCTTTGCTCGGCCGTCATCAGGGCACTGAGCAGTTCATCCAGATCACCGTTGATGATTTCCGGCAGTTTATGCAGGGTCAGCCCAATCCGGTGGTCCGTCACCCGTCCCTGGGGATAGTTGTAGGTCCGGATCCGTTCGCTGCGGTCCCCGGTGCCTACCTGGCTTCTCCGGTCCGCAGCGGTGGCTGCCCGTTGTTTTTCTTCTTCTGCTTCCAAAATTCTGGCCCGCAGCACCCGCATGCATTTTTCCCGGTTTTTGGCCTGGGATTTTTCGTCCTGGCACTGGGCCACAATGCCGGTGGGAATGTGGGTCATCCGCACGGCCGATTCCGTCTTGTTGACGTACTGGCCGCCGGCGCCCCCTGCCCGGTAGGTATCAATCCGGATATCCGCCGGGTTGATTTCCACGTCCACTTCCTGGGCTTCGGGCATTACCGCCACCGTTACGGTAGAGGTGTGGACCCGGCCCTGGGATTCCGTATCCGGTACCCGCTGGACCCGGTGCACGCCGCTTTCAAACTTCATATGGCTGTACACGTCCTGGCCGGACACCATGAATACCACTTCCTTGAAGCCCCCCAGGCCCGTGGGGCTGGAGTCCATGAGTTCCACCTTCCAGCCTTTGTTTTCGGCGTAGCGGGTGTACATCCGGAACAGGTCCCCGGCAAACAGGGCTGCTTCGTCCCCGCCGGCGCCGGCCCGGATTTCCATGATGATGTTCTTCTCATCGTTGGGGTCCTTGGGCAGCAGCAGGATGGTGAGCTTTTCCTCGTAAGCCTCGATTTCCGGCTTCAGTTCTTTCAGCTCTTCTTCTGCCATGGCAGCCAGCTCCGGGTCTTCCTTGGCCTTGACGATGGCCTCGTCTTCCTGGTAGGTGTCTGCCAGCTTCTTATATTCCCGGTACACGGTGACGATTTCCGTCAGTTTGGCATGGGCCTTGGTGTAGCGCTGCCATTCGGCCTGGTTGCTGATGACGTCAGGGTCACTGATTTTCGCTTCCAGGTCCAGGTACCGGTCTTCCAAATCCTGTAATTTATCCAGATTTTCAAACATAATATTCCCCGTTATTTCTTATTCTTACTGGTGATGCTTGCGGCTGTTTCAGCTGCCGGGCTGCACGAGAGGAGCGGGCTCTTCCAGAATTTCTTCCGGCGGCAGTACCGCCTTCAGCGACGCAATGGCCACTTCCATCTGACTGTCGTCGGGCTCCCGGGTGGTAAGCTTTTGCAGGGCCAGACCCGGCAAAATGGCCGTCCGCACCCAGGCCTTGTCCATATGCTTGCCGGCAAACCGGATGATTTCGTAGCTGATGCCTGCCACCACCGGCATGAGAATAATCCGGCTGGCAATCCGTTCCCACAGGCTGGGCCAACCCAGGAAGGTGAAAATGAAGATGCTGATCAGCATGACGATCATCAGGAAATTGGTGCCGCAGCGGGGGTGCAGCGTAGAAAAGGGCCGCACGTTTTCCACCTTGAGCACCAGTCCGTGTTCATAGGTATAGATGGTCTTGTGTTCTGCCCCATGGTACTGGAACACCCGCTGGATATCCTTCTGCTGGGAAATGGCCCAGATATAGGTCAGGAAAATGGCCAGCCGCAGCAGCCCCTCGCACAGGTTCAGGACCACGGAGCTGGTAATCCAGCTCTGAAACAGCTTCATGGCGCCGGTAGGCACCACCACAAACAGCAGAATGGCCAGGCCCACGGACACTGCAATGGTGCCGGCCATTTCCAGGCTGCTCATTTTTTCGTCTTCCTCCCCGGACATTTGGGCCGAGTAGGATAGTGCTTTCATGCCGTAGAGCAGGGATTCCACCAGGGAAACCATACCCCTGAGAAAGGGCTTTTTCAGCACTGGATACCGATCCCCGATACTGGTGGAGGGTTTCACATCCACCGCAATTTCCCCGTCAGGCTGCCGTACGGCTACGGCAATTTTCCCCGGGCCCCGCATCATGACTCCCTCAATGACGGCTTGGCCGCCTACACTCAGTTTCTTGGACATGATGATTTTTCTCCATATAGCAAACCAGCAGAGCCAAGGCTCTGCTGTTGAAGTGCGCTGTTTTTATTTTGCGTCTTTGTTGCCGTACCGCTTGTTGAATTTTTCAATGCGGCCTCTAGCAGACATATCACGCTGCTTGCCGGTGAAGAAAGGATGGCATTTGGAGCAAACGTCCACGCGCAGTTCCTTTTTCACACTGCCAGTTTTAAATGTATTCCCACAGCCACAAATGACGGTGCATTCACCGTAGTTAGGATGAATTCCTTCTTTCATCTCAAGACACCTCTTTCTTTAATTACATTAATATTACCCGACATTAATGCTTGATGATTATACCACAAACGGCCGTTTCACGCAAGGGTTTCTACCGGCGTTTTGCCTTCTTTTCCAGCCTGTTTGGCGCCCCGGAACTGGGGCATCCCCAGCACCACCTTCATGGCCGGGGTCAGCCATTTGTCCCGGTGGTAAAACAGCTGCCGGGACAGCTGGAGCTGGTAGTCCGACAGGGTAAGGATTTTCAGCTTGCTGCGGAATACACTGTTTTCCACCACATACTGGGGCAAAAAGGACAGGCCCATATTCCGCTGGACCATATCCAGGATAAAGCCCGTATCGCTGACCTCCAAAAAGGGGTTCAGGGCAATGCCCTGGGCCGCCAGGTATTGGTCCAGGCACCGGCGGTAGTTGTCGTCCTTCTCGGTGAGGAAAAACCGCTGGCCCAGCAGCTGGTTCAGGGTGACTTCCTTTTCCAGGGCCAGAGGGGAGCGCCGGGAGCAGACGAACACGATGTTTTCCGGTTCTTCCAGGGCGCGGACCCATTTCACGTCGTACACCGGCTGGTCCAGGATGTAGGCCAGGTCAATTTCGTTGTGGTTCAGCCGCTCCAATAGGTTCTGGGGCGAGTCGATGGTCACCTTCACGTGGATCCGGGGATAGCGCCGGGAAAAGTATTCCATCACCGACGGCATTTTGGCCTCGCACAGGGAAGCAATCATGCCCAGGTGCAGGACTTCTTCCCGGGGCGTATTGCGCATCCGCTCCCCCAGTGCCTCCACTTCCTGGAGCAGGGGCATGGCCTCCTGGGCCAGCTCCTCCCCATGGGAGGTCACCCGTACGCATTTGCCCAGCCGGTCAAAAAGCCGCACCCCCAGCTCCGTTTCCAGCTCACGAATTTGTACGCTCATGGCGGACTGGGAGTAGCCCAATGCCTTAGCCGCCTTGGAAAAACTTTGCAATTCCACCACTTTTAAGAAGCTTCTTAGCTGCCGTAGTTCCATTTTTGCCTGCCACCCTTTTTAAAATTACTTTTTTTCATATGTTGGATTCTATTTATGAATTTGATTTATGTGTCTTCACATAGTACACTAAATAAACAGAAAAGTCAAACCTGGATACAATGTGCACAAAGACAAGTCTGACAAATTTCAAAGGAGGCTTTTTTTATGAAGCTCGGACTTGTACCCAAAGTTATTATTGCAATCATTCTTGGTATCCTTATCGGGCAGTACCTGCCCACCGATTTCTGCCGCCTGGTCGTGACCCTGTCGGGGATTTTCAGCAACTTCCTGAAGTTCGTCATTCCCCTGATGATCCTGGCCTACGTGACCATGGGCATCGCCGACCTGTCCCAGGGCGCCGGCAAGCTGCTGCTGATTACGGCCATTATCGCCTACTGCTCCACCCTGGTGGGCGGCACCTATTCCTTCTTTGTGGCGGACAATCTGTTCCCGTCCTTCATCAACGCCGGCGTGCTGGAGGAAATCTCCAAAACGGCCGGAACGTCTTTGGAACCTTACTTCACCATTGCCATTCCTCCCATCCTGGATACCATCTCTGCGGTGGTCCTGGCGTTCATTATGGGCCTGTGCCTGTCCAATATGAAGGGCAAGGAAATGGGTACCACCCTGTATAATGGCATGAAGGATTTCTCCACCATCATTGACGCCGTGCTGAAAAACGCCATTGTTCCCTTCCTGCCCCTGTACATCTGCGGCACTTTCGTGGACATGACCAAGTCCGGCAAGACCTTTGTCATCCTGAGCGTACTGTGGAAGGTATTCCTGGTGGTTATCATCATGCACCTGACCCTGCTGTTTGTGCAGTTCCTGTTGTCCGGCACCATTGCCCACAAGAACCCCTTCACCCTGATGAAAAACCAGATTCCTGGCTACACCACGGCGCTGGGTACCCAATCCTCCGCTGCCACCATTCCCGTAAACCTGCAATGTTCTGAAGCGGACGGCGTCTGCGACCAGATTCGTAACTTCGTTATCCCCCTGTGTGCCAACATCCATATGTGCGGCTCCATGATT
Source organism: Acidaminococcus hominis (assembly GCF_900291475.1). Taxonomy (GTDB): domain Bacteria; phylum Bacillota; class Negativicutes; order Acidaminococcales; family Acidaminococcaceae; genus Acidaminococcus; species Acidaminococcus hominis. Next base: position 700,871 of record NZ_OLMM01000005.1, on the reverse strand, counting down.
ACCATTACGGCCTGCGCTACGGCGGTATGCCTGATGTACCAGCTGCCCATCAATCTGGGTATCGTGATTCCCTTTATCATGACCCTGGGCGTGTGCATGGTGGCTTCTCCCGGTGCTCCCGGCGGCTCCATTATGACGGCCCTGCCCTTCCTGTGGATGATCTTCGGCAAACAGGCCGGCGACCCCAACGGTCCCATCTGCGCCCTGATGGTGGCCCTGTATATTACCCAGGATTCCTTCGGCACCGCCTGCAACGTATCCGGAGATAATGCCATCGCCGTAGTGGTGGATAAAATTTACAAAACCTGGATTGAGAAATAAGTACAATTCAGCTAGAATAGAGAAATCAAGGAAACCCGCCCCTGATTCGCTGCTGCTCCGGCAGGGCGGTTCGGGGGTTTTCCTTTAGAAATTCCAGGAGGAAACATTATGAATGTATTCGATATTATTGGGCCGGTGATGATTGGGCCCTCCAGCTCCCATACCGCAGGGGCTGTACGGCTGGGGGAAGTGGCCAGCAAGATGCTGAACCAGGACGAGCCCCAGGACGTGCGGGTGGAACTGTCCGGTTCCTTCGCCAAGACCTACAAGGGCCACGGCACGGACAAGGCGTTGCTGGCCGGAATTATGGGCTACAGCAGCGATGCCATTGAAATCCGGGATATTTTTTCCATTGCGGACAAGCGGGGCATCCACTATACGTTCATTCCGGCGGACATCCCCCACGCCCACCCCAACACGGCCCGGATCCACGTGGTGGGCAAAAACGGCACCAAATGCTGCGTCCAGGGGGCCAGCATCGGCGGCGGCAATATCCGGGTGGACTACATTGACGGCATGAAGGTGGACTTTACCGGGGAACGGAACACCATCCTGGTGCCCCACTACGACCGGCCGGGGGTTATTGCAGCCGTGACCAACATCATGTACAGCAAGTACAAGGAAGTGAATATCGGCAACTTCAAATTGTCCCGGCCTGTAAAGGGCGGCATTGCCATGATGACCATCGAAATCGACGGGCTGCCCCCTGCCGGCATGATTGAAGCCATCCGTTCCGTAAAGGATGTTACCAACGTCATCCTGATCCGGGCCATTTAAGGGAAGAAGGAGCATACCATGCTAGAATATAACGCCATTAAAAACCTGGTGGACGCCGCCGAAAAGTCCGGCAAAAAAATCAGTGAGCTGGTGCTGGAGGACCAAGCCCAGGAACTGGAAAAGACGCCCCAGGAAGTCTATGACAAGATGTCCAAGGAATTTGATGTCATGCAGGAAGCCGTAAAATTCGGCGAACAGAAGGACCAGCGCTCCACCTCCGGGCTTACCGGGGGCGAGGGCTACAAGATGAAGGCCTACAACACTGCCAGCAGCGGCGGCCTGTCCGGGTCCCTGCTGGTGCGGGCTATGGGCCGGGCTCTGGCGGTAGCCGGCTGCAACGCTTCCATGGGCCGTATTGTGGCCGCCCCCACGGCGGGCAGCTGCGGCATCCTGCCCGGGTGCCTGATTACCATGCTGGAAGACCGGGGCCTGGACCGGCACGTCGTGGTCATGTCCCTGTTTACCGCCGGGGCCTTTGGCATCACCATTGCCACCAACGCCTCCATTGCAGGGGCCGAGGGGGGCTGCCAGGCGGAATGCGGCAGTGCTGCCGGTATGGCCGCTGCGGCCCTGGTGGAACTGGCCGGGGGCACGCCCCAAATGTGCGCCGACGCCTGCGCCATGGCCATCAACAACCAGCTGGGGCTGGTCTGCGACCCGGTGGCCGGGCTGGTAGAGATTCCCTGCATCAAACGGAACCCCTCCGGCGTGGCCATTGCCTTCTCGGCCGCAGATATGGCCCTGTCCGGCATCCAATCCGCCATTCCCGTGGACGAATGCATTGACGCCATGCGCCGGGTGGGGCACGCCCTGCCGGCCTCCCTTCGGGAAACGGCGGGCGGCGGCCTGGCCACCACCCCTACGGGCCTGAAGCTCAAGGAAAAGGTTTTTGGGCCGGAGAAGTAACCTACCCTTTTTACAATTAAAAAATGGTCCTGCTGCATCCCTTGGGATGAGGCAGGACCATTTTGTTTAAGCGTCTTCTTACAGTTCCTTCACCAGTTCGTCGTTGGAACGGCGTTCGGTGTGCAGGTGGGCCGGATGCACGCCTTCGGCAGCGTAGCCGATGGGCAGCAGCAGCAGGGGCACTTCGTTCAGAGGCAGCTCGAAAGCATCGGCGGTTTTGGACACCGGGAAGAAGTTCACCCAGCAGGAGCCGATGCCCAGTTCCCAAGCTTCTAGCATCATATGGGTTGCCACAATGCTGGCGTCCTGTTCGCCGGCGCGGATGCCGTGTTCAAAGGGGTTCACCCATTCTTCGTCCTTCCGGACGGTAACCATCAGCACCACCGGAGCGTTAAAGGCGCAGCGGGTCAGGCCCCGTACCTTTTCCAGGGCTTCCGGGCTCTTTAATACGTAAACCCGGTAGGGCTGGTTGTTGTGGCCGGTGGGAGCAATGCGCCCGGCTTCCAGAATCAGGTCCAGTTTTTCCTTTTCAATGGGTTTGTCGCTGTACTTGCGCACGGAGTACCGTGCCTTTGCCAATTCCATAAAATTCATCGTTTCCATCTCCTTTGCAGTTTCTCAAGCAGTGTCTGTAATTTTCAGACTTATATATTAGTAGGAAAGAATTTCCGGTTCTCCTTCGGTAATCAGCAGGGTGTGTTCCCACTGGGCAGAAGGCTTGCCATCTACGGTACGCACGGTCCAGCCGTCAAAGTCGTCGATGTACAGGTCCGCCCGGCCCATGTTGACCATGGGTTCAATGGTAATCACCATGCCCGGCACCAGGAGCATGCCCGTATGCCGTTTGCCCACATGGGCCACAAAGGGGTCTTCGTGCATTTCCAGGCCCACGCCATGGCCGCCGAATTCCCGGACTACGGAATAGCCGTGCTTCCGGGCAAAGCTCTGGATGGCCCAGCCAATATCCCCCAGGGTATTTTTCCAGCCCACGGCGTTTTCCATGCCCCGCTTCAGGCATTCTTTGGTGATATTCACCAGGTTTTTCCGGTCATCGGGAACCCGGCCCACCATGAACATCCGGGAAGCGTCACCTACATAGCCCTTGTAGATGGTGGTGGCATCTACGTTGACAATATCCCCGCTTTTCAGCACCTGCTTGGGATCGGGAATCCCGTGGCAGATGACTTCGTTGACGGAAGTGCAAACGGATTTGGGAAACCCTTCGTAGTTCAGGCAGGCAGGAATGGCGTCGTGGGCAATGGTGTAATCGTACACGATGGTGTTGATTTCATCAGTGGTCATACCCACCTTGATGGCGGCTTCCACCGCATCCAGCACGCCGGTGTTCACCTTGCCTGCTTCCCGGATGCCTGCAATCTGTTCCGGGGTTTTAATCATATCCAGACGGGGCACCTCGTACCCCTTGGCTGCATATTCCATGAGTTTCATCTTTAATTCGCCAGTTTCCAAAACTCCAACCTCCTCTATTCTATTTTTCGTAAAAATACGGTATAATTATTATTCGTGCTGGCTTAAAACCCGCCGCACCAATTTTTAATTATAGCACAATTCTTTTCAGAGGATTTTCTCTTTGTTTAATATTTCGTTAGACTTTTCTCCTATACTAAGGGAAACCCAAAGATTTGGCAAGTTTTTCTCACGCGAAAGGATGAGGCGGTATGGAATTTGTACTGAATATGATCCGGGGCTTTTTTATGGCCCTGGCGGACAGCGTGCCCGGGGTATCCGGCGGCACCATTGCCTTTATACTGGGCTTTTATGATGAATTTATTGGTTCCCTGTACGTGATGACCCATGGGGACCTGGCCCTGAAGAAAAAGGGCTTCAAGTTTCTGGCCAACCTGGGGGTGGGCTGGGTTATCGGCATGGGCTCCTCGGTCAATGTGCTGGCCAGCCTGTTTACCACCCAGATTTATCAGCTGACTTCCCTGTTCCTGGGGCTGTCCATTTTCTCCCTGCCGTTGATTATGAAGGAGGAACGGGAAGCTCTCCAAAAGGTCAGCAAAATCCCCTATATGCTCATCGGCATTGTGCTGGTGTACGTCATTGCCCTGGCCAGTCCTTCCGGCGGCCAAGGGATCAACGTCTCCATTGAAAGCTTGTCGCCGCTCTTGGCCGTATACATTTTCGTTTCTGCCATGATTGCCATCTGCGCCATGGTGCTGCCGGGGATTTCCGGGTCCACCATGCTGCTGATTTTTGGCCTGTACGTGCCCATTATTGATGCCATCAAGGAATTTCTCCACATGAACCTGGCCTACTTCCCGGTGCTGTGCATTTTTGGTTTTGGGGTTTTGGCCGGCATCATCGGTATTATCCGGCTGGTGAAAAACGCCCTGGACAACCACCGGTCCGCCATGGTGTACTTCATCGTGGGCCTGATGGTGGGTTCCCTGTATGCCATTGTCCAAGGGCCTACCACCCTGAAGATGCCCCAGCCTGCCCTGTCCTTTGCCACCTTCAGCTGGGTCTGGTTCTTTGCCGGCGGCGTTCTCCTGGCTGGCCTTACTGCCCTGAAGAACTTTACGGAGCATAAACTCCATCCCCAGTTAAACCAAGAAGAAGAACAGGACTAGTTCCTGAAGTCAAGCAGTCTGCCCCCTGGCAGGCTGCTTTTTTGCTGCCATTTTGCGCCGGGCTGGGCTCCTATTTGCTGCCGTTTGACGTTTTAGACATAATTTTGTCAATTTTTATTGACTACAACGTTAGTTAGTGCTAACATATCTGTTACGAGGTTTGTATAGACACTTATCTTTATTTCCAAGAGAAAAGAGGTACTCCCATGCCCTTAAACTTTGCAGAAGCCGGTGTTCCCCTGGTGATTGCCCGGGTGGGCGGCACATCCAAGGTCCGTTCCCATCTGGAAAATCTGGGTATTACCCTGGGTGCTGTGATTTCCATTGTGCAGCATACCAGCAGCGGGCTGATTCTCAACATCCGGGATTCTCGGGTAGCCATCAGCACGGAAATGGCAGGCAAAATTATCGTACAAGAACAAAAGTAGGAGGCTTATGATGCTTACATTGAAAGACGGCAAGACAGGCTGTGATTACGAAGTGGTAAAACTCCATGGTCAAGGCGCCATCAAGCGTCACATTATGGATATGGGGCTGACCAAGGGTACCAAGGTCCACGTCCGCAAAGTGGCTCCTTTGGGAGATCCTGTGGAATTGACAGTCCGGGGTTACGAACTTTCCCTGCGGAAAGCTGACGCGGAAATCGTTGAGGTTACAGAAATTACAGGAGCGTAACTTATTTATCGTATTGTTAGTAAACACTAATTAAATTGTGTATCAGGAAGAAAGAAGGTATTTTTCATGGAGTTTAAGATTGCACTTGCCGGGAACCCCAATACCGGTAAGACTACCCTATTCAACGCCCTCACCGGGTCCAACCAGTTTGTGGGCAACTGGCCCGGCGTTACGGTAGAGAAAAAAGAAGGCAAGCTCAGCGGCCATCCGGACGTGATCATTCAGGATCTGCCCGGTATCTACTCTCTCTCTCCCTACACTTTGGAAGAAGTGGTAGCCCGGAATTACCTGGTGAAGGAGCGGCCCGATGCCATTCTGAACATTGTGGACGGCACCAACCTGGAACGGAACCTGTACCTGAGCACCCAGCTGACGGAACTGGGCATTCCCGTAGTCATGGCGGTGAATATGATCGACATGGTACGGAAAAACAACGACATCGTAAACCTGGACAAGCTGTCCAAGGAAATGGGCTGCCCGGTGGTAGGCATTTCTGCTCGGACCGGGGAAGGCATCAAGGAAGCTGCTGACCTGGCTGCCAAGACGGCCAAGCATCAGGACCACTTCACTGCCCGCCACAGCTTTGACGGCCCGGTGGAACACGCCCTGGCCCATATCGAAGAAGCCACCCAAGGACTGCTGCCCCAGTACCAGGAACGCTGGTATGCCATTAAACTCTTCGAACGGGATGACAAGGTACGGGCGGCTTTGAAACTGCCCCAAAATATCCTCGACCATATCGACAGCGACATTGAGTCCGTGGAAAAGGAAATGGACGACGATGCCGAAAGCATCATCACCAACGAACGCTACAAATACATTTCTTCCATTATTGCCGACTGCAACATCAAAAAGAGCCGCGGCAAGCTCACCACCTCCGACAAGATTGACCGGATTGTCACCAACCGGTTCCTGGCCCTGCCTATTTTTGCTGTCATCATGTTCTTTGTGTACTATCTGTCCGTAACCACCATTGGTACGGAAGCTACGGACTGGGTCAACGATACTTTGTTTGGTGAAATCATCATCCCGGGGGCCCACGACATTTTGGAAGGCATGAACGTGGCTGAATGGATGACCGGGCTGGTGGTAGACGGTATCATCTCCGGGGTTGGCGCCGTACTGGGCTTTGTACCCCAGATGGTGGTTCTGTTCATCTGCCTGGCCTTCCTGGAAGCCTGCGGCTACATGGCCCGTATCGCTTTCATCCTGGACCGTGCTTTCCGGAAATTTGGTCTGTCCGGCAAATCCTTCATCCCCATGCTGATTGGTTCCGGCTGCGGCGTACCCGGCATTATGGCTTCCCGTACCATCGAGAATCCTGCCGACCGGAAAATGACCATTATGACCACTACCTTCATCCCCTGCTCCGCCAAGATGCCCATTATTGCCCTGGTGGCAGGCGCCTACTTTGGCGGTGAATGGTGGGTAGCTCCTTCCGCCTACTTTGTAGGTATTGCTTCCATCATTATTTCGGGTATAATCTTAAAGAAGACCAAGCTGTTTGCCGGTGACCCTGCTCCCTTTGTTATGGAACTGCCGGCCTACCATATGCCCACACTGGGCAATATTGCCCGCAGCGTTTGGGAACGGAGCTCCAGCTTCGTAAAGAAAGCCGGTACCGTTATCCTGCTGTCCACCATCCTGGTTTGGTTCACCTCCAGCTTCGGCTTCGTAGATGGCCACCTGGTTATGGTAGAAGACCTGAACGACGGCATCCTGTCCAGCATCGGCGAAGCCATCGCCTGGATCTTTGCTCCTCTGGGCTGGGGTAACTGGAAAGCCGCTGTGGCCACCTTTACCGGCCTGATTGCCAAGGAAAACCTGGTAGGTACCTTCGGCGTGCTGTACGGCCTGGCCGAAGCGTCCGAGGACGGCCAGGAATTCTGGGGAACCTTTGCCAAGGACTTCTCCATGCTGTCCGCCTACTCCTACCTGATCTTCAACCTGCTGTGCGCTCCCTGCGTGGCTGCCATGGGCGCCATCAAACGGGAAATGAACAACGGCAAATGGACTCTGTTTGCCATTGGTTACCAATGCGGCTTTGCTTACTGCATGGCCTTGATGTTCTATCAATTCGGTTCCTTCATCAGCACGGGTGCCTTCACCCTGGGTACTGCCGCTGCCTGCGTGATTCTGGCTGGTATGCTCTACCTGCTGCTGCGCCCCATGCCGAATTTTGAAGAAACCGTACCTGCCGGTGAAAAAGTCACCGAGTAAGGAGATGGTATTATGGGAACTGCCCTTGTTGGTTTGGTCCTGCTCCTGATTGTAGGCAGCGTCATTCGGAAGATGGTGAACGACCATAAATCCGGAAAAAGCTCCTGCGGCTGCAATTGTGCCGGCTGCAGCGGCTGCTGCTCTTCAAATTCAAAAAAGAAATAGAAGATATGCCCTGGACTCCGGTCCAGGGCATATTTTTTAGCTTTAGAAAAGGGTGAAGATGAATGAGAGACAATAGATGATGGGAACAAGGAAATTGTCTACACTTTTCTGCGAAAAGTGTAGAGGTGTTTTTGGGATTATATGGCCCGCGGGAGCGGGCTGGAACCCCAACCTTGCCCCGCCCTTTGGGGCGGGGCGTTCCTTCCCCTTCTCCTGTTCGCATAGCGCAGGACCTCTCCGGGTCCACGCTTTTTATTTTTTTGCGTAGACCCACCTCCCCTTTGGGGGCGCATATTTTCCTTATGAGGCCCTTCAAGCGTGAAGGGGCTGTCATCCCGCAGGGATGACTGAGAAAGTTTGGATGCGCCTGCCAATGAGGAGGCTTTAAGTGGAAGGCATGCGGCCGGAGGCCGCAAATGCTAGGGTGAACTTCTTCCGTCATCCACGTTGTGGATGACACCTTCTACACGCTGGTATGCTATGAATAAAGTAGACTGGCATATAGTTAAACCTCCTGGATTCGTTGAAAGGAGAGTATGTAAAATGTCTATATCGAAAGTCAGTGCAGAGGATAAATTAAAGGCTGTCAAAGCTGTTCTTGCTCATGANTGGTATGCTATGAATAAAGTAGACTGGCATATAGTTAAACCTCCTGGATTCGTTGAAAGGAGAGTATGTAAAATGTCTATATCGAAAGTCAGTGCAGAGGATAAATTAAAGGCTGTCAAAGCTGTTCTTGCTCATGAAGAATCACCAATGGTTTCTGCAAAAAGGTTAGGGGTTCACTGGAAAGCAGTACAGTATTGGGTAGATGAATATATAGGAAATGGTCCTGAGGTATTTAACAAAAGACAGGTTAAAAGTTATTCTGCTGATCTTAAGATCCAATGCGTAGAGGAATATCTTAAGGGCGAAACGACTATGTCCCAGCTGGTACAAAAATACGGATTAAAAAGTTCTCGTCAAATCAGAGACTGGTTAAAGAAGTATAATAGTCATGAGGAACTAAAAAGTTCGGGTACTGGAGGTGCCAAGATCATGACTAAAGCTAGACAAACGACCTTTGACGAGCGCGTTGAAATCGTAAAATACTGCATTGAAAACGGGAATGCTTACCATGAAACCGCTGAAAAGTTTAAGGTTTCCTACCAGCAAGTCAGAAATTACGTCTTAAAATATAATAAGTACAATACCGAAGGACTCATAGATGGGCGCGGACACAGGAAGCCAGTAGAAGTCCCTGAAGAAGCCCCTACAGAATATGAGTGTATGAAAGCTGAACTCAAACTGGCTAATGCAAAACTCAAAGCCAAGGATATGGAGATTGATTTCCTAAAAAAACTCGATATTGTGGAAAGGAGGCGGGATTCACACAAATAAGATATGGAGCCATTTATGAAGCCATTAAAGAACTGCACGCTGAAAAGAATTACCCTATTCTTGGCCTGTGCAAATTGGGAAAAGTGTCCCGGGCCGGCTACTACAAATGGCTTCATAGAGAGCCTTCAGCACGCGAAATTGACGACAAGGAAATTGCTAAAAGAATAGAAGAGATATACAAGGCTGACCCAGCTAAAGGGTACAGACGAATAGCTGATGACTTACGAGCCCCAAATAAGAAGATCTATCCTGACACGAAACCAATAGCAATTGGTGACGGTCGCGTTCTTCATCTTTGTCGAGTGATAAATATAAAGTCTACGATTAAATATGCCCCTAAGGGCTGCACCCAGCGTGCAATAGATCCTGCATACATTGCAGAAAATATCTTGAATAGGGAATTTAAAGCCGATGCCCCTAACCAGAAATGGTGTACTGACGTCTCAGAATTTCACTACTATGAGGGGGTAGTTGTGCATAAGGTATATCTGAGCGCGATTATTGACCTGTATGACAGACGAATTGTTTCCTATGTGATAAGCAACCGGAACGATAAAAATTTGGTATTCAATACCTTCAATAAGGCATTGTTGAAAAACCCTGGCGCGCATCCCCTGTTTCACTCTGACCGGGGATTCCAATACACCTGCAGGGATTTCCGCAAGATGATTCTAGATGCTGGTATGACGCAGAGTATGTCACGGATAGGAAAATGCATTGATAATGGCCCGATGGAAGGCTTCTGGGGCATGCTGAAAAGAGAACGGTACTATACTCGTGACTTCGACAGCCGTAAAGCTTTGGTAACGATGATTAATAACTACATGGAGTATTACAACAGTGGCCGTTTGCAGCGGAATTTGGGCCGTTTGACCCCTATGCAAAAACATAATAGCTACCAAATGGCGGCGTAGAGGTTTATATTATTAGGAACTGTCTACTTGACGGGGAGCACACCAAGGCGGGGAAGGCATTCATAACAATTGCTGGTCATCTTCTTATCTGCACTATACATTAGATTTTACTTGACCAGTAGGGGGCTGCGGACGCTTCCAGCAAAGCGTTGCGATCACGTCCAAATATCTTCACAAGTTACCAAGAAAGGGTACCTGCGGCTCTCGTGCCGCAGGTACCCTTTCTTTTTGCTGCCCTTTCCATCAGTCGTGGATGGTGACCTTCCCAATGTACAGAGCATTCTTGGGATCCATTTCGTCGTAGATGGTGCTCTTGCCGGTATCCAGGGCTTTAATCTGGGCCATGTCTTCATCGCTCAGGGCAAAGTCGAAGACCTGGAGGTTCTCCTGCATCCGTTCCAGATGCACGGATTTGGGAATCACCACAATATCCCGCTGGAGCAGCCAGCGCAGCATGACCTGGCCGGTGGTCTTGCCGTATTTGGCCCCGATGGCTTTCAATACGGGATTGGCAAAGACCTGGTTGTTGCCTTCGGCAAAGGGTGCCCAGGCTTCATGCTGGATGCCATTGGCCGCCATAAAGTCATGCTCGGCCCATTTCTGGTCCCACACGTTGGTTTCAATCTGGTTCACCTGGGGCTTTACGGCATTGCAGTTGAACAGGTCAGCCAGCCGTTCGTTCCAGAAACTGGTCACGCCGATGGCCCGGATGCGGCCTTCCTGGTACAGCCGTTCCATGGCTCTCCAGGCCCCATAGTAGTCCCCATAGGGCTTATGGATCAGGTACAGGTCCAAATAGTCCAGGCCCAGTTTCTTCAGGGAGGTGTCAAAGGCTTTCAGGGTGTTGTCGTACCCATGGTCCTGTACCCACAGTTTGGTGGTGATGAACAGGTCTTCCCGCTTTTTGCCGCTGTGCTTTAAGGCGGCGCCCACCTGCTCCTCGTTGCTATAGGCGGCTGCGGTATCGATCAATTGGTACCCGGCGCCCAGGGCTTCTTCCACAGCCTTTTGGGTAATTTCCGGCGGGGTCTGGTACACGCCATACCCCAGTTTCGGCATTTTGACTCCATTATTTAACGTAACAAATTCCATGTTTCTCGCTCCTTTCAGCGTTCAAACGGCAGGTGCATCTGCGCATATTTTTCTTCCGTGGCATTGTCCGGCTCGTAATAGCTCTTTTTCCCGTTCAGGGCAGCCATAGCTTCCAGTTCCTCCGGGGTCAGGGCAAAATCGAAAAGGGCGAAATTGTCCCGGATGTGGTCGGGATTCTTGGACCCGGGAATGGTGATGAAGCCCTTTTGGACCGCCCAGCGGAGAATGACCTGGGCAGCGCTTTTGTGCACCCGGTCGGCAATGGCCGTGATGACCGGTTCCTGCAAAAGCTCCGGGTCCCCGTGGCCCAGGGGATACCAGCCCATGAGTTTGGTACCCAGGGGCGCCAATACGTCCAGCACGTCCTGGCGGATTCTATAGGGATGGGTCTCTAACTGCACCACCTGGGGCTTCACCGCAGCCGCCTCCAACAGGCGCGTCAGCTTCTCCCCGTGGAAATTGGAAATGCCCAGGCTCCGGGCCTTCCCTTCCTGGTACGCCCGCTCCAGCTGCCGGTAGCCGGCAAGAAAATCCCCGGCGGGCTGATGGATGAACAGCAGGTCCACATAGGTGGTGCCCAGCCGTTTCAGGGTATCCTCTACCGCAGTGGGGCTATTGTACACAGTGGGCCACAATTTGGTGGAAAGAAACACGTCCTCCCGGCGGCAGATACCTTCCGCATAGGCTCTTTGGAGCCCCTCCCCCACTGCTTTTTCGTTCAAATAGGCGTTGGCCGTATCAATCAGCCGGTACCCGTTCTTTAAGGCGGTGTACACGGCCTGGGCGGTAACTTCCGGGGCCACCATAAAGGTCCCCAGGCCCAAAAGGGGCACCTTGACCCCATTGGACAATTCCGTATATTCCATAGCAATTTCTCCTTTCCCGGTTCTTCTGAAAATTCCTCTAAAATCCATCAGAAAAACAAATACATGTTATATTTTAGTAAACAACTGTAACATTCTTCTCACTTTTCTTATTTTAAAAGAAAAACTAAAAAAAATAAAATGTCAAAAAAAGGATTCCACTATATCATCGCTGAATAGTATCACTATCAAGGGGGAAAGGAGGACTATATGCTTGAGAGTTTTCTATTGGAACAATTCCTAGCCTTTGCCGATTGCGGAACCTTATCAGCTGCGGCAGAGAAGCTGCATACGTCCCAGCCGGCACTGTCCCGCTCCATGAAGAAGCTGGAACAGGAACTGGGTGTAGCCTTGTTTATCCGCCGCAAGAACCAGCTGCAGCTTAACGAAACCGGCCAATATGCCTTACTGTACGCCCGTGAGCTTCTTCGTGCCAACGAGGAATTTACCCATCGGGTGCAGCTGTATGACCGAAGCCTGCGGACTATAAATATTGGTTATGGCGCTCCGGTGCCACAAATGGTGCTGACGCCCTTGATCAACAGCCTGTTCGGAGGTATGCGCCTGTCAGCGGATATGAAGGATGACCGGGATTTTCTTAAACGGTTGTCGGACCATACGTACCAATTGGTAGTAACCCACAAGGCTTCGCCGGACAGCGGTGCTTTCCTTGCCAAGAAGTGCGGTCACGAAGATTTGTTCCTGTCGCTTCCGCCGGGGCATCCCCTGGCCTTTTCGCCGGAAATCCATTTGAAGGATCTGGATGGCCTGAACATCCTGCTCCTGTACCAAATTGGTTTCTGGGCTGCCATGACCAAGGATAAGACGCCCCACACCCATTACCTGCTGCAGGTCCAGCGGGAAGCCTTTCAGGAGCTGGCCCGTAATTCCGGCTACCCCAGCTTCAGTTCCAGCTACTATTTGAACCGAGGCGAAAAGCTCCCCGGGCAGATCAATATCCCCATCGCCGATCCAGAGTGCCATGTGGATTATTACCTGGTCTGCCTGAAAAAAGACCAGCACCGTTTTGAGCCACTGTTTGCGGAGGTTAACGAAAAAACCGTGTGGTAGCAGGCTGCTGCAGAGGTTCACTCCATTGTTTCCTGCGTTTTAGGAGTCCCTTGGGGGATACTTTACCAACAGCAAAATTGCCGCCTGATTTGTGGACAATTTTCTGATTATAGCCGTTGACAAATGTATTCAGCAAGTGTACTATTAAAGCGTAGAATAATTATTAATAAGTTTTAATTTTCGATTACTAGGTTGAGTTCATACCAAACCGCAAGGTTGGCAGGGACGGAGGATGTTTCCACTACAGAGGAGGTTACAGAGATGTTATTCACCACAACGAACGACCATGAAGAATTTCGTGCCCAAGTACGTGGTTTTGCTGAGGCAAAGATTAAACCCATTGCCTTCATGCTGGACAAGGAAAACAAATTCCCTGACGAAGAAGTTGCCGAAATGGGCAAACTGGGCTGGCTGGGTATTCCTTATCCGAAAGAATACGGCGGCATGGGCCTGGATTACATTGACTACGCCATTGCTGTTGAAGAATTGGCCAGAGTCGACGGCGGTGCCGGCGTAATCCTGTCCGCTCACGTTTCCCTGGGTTCCTACCCCATCTTCGCCTATGGCACGGAAGAACAAAAGAAAAAATATTTGACCCCGCTGGCATCCGGCAAGAAACTGGCTGCTTTCGGCCTGACCGAACCCAATGCCGGGTCCGATGCTGGTGAAACCGAAACCACTGCCGTATTCGATGGCCAGAACTGGATTTTGAACGGCAACAAGATTTTCATCACCAACGCCGGCAAAGCAGATACCTATGTAGTATTTGCCGTAACGGAACCTGGCAAAGGCACCAAGGGCATCAGCGCCTTCATCGTAGAAAAAGGCATGCCCGGTTTCACCTTCGGCGATCACTATGACAAACTGGGGATTCGTTCCTCCGCTACGGCAGAACTGATCTTCAACAATGTGAAACTGCCGAAAGAAAACCTGCTGGGCCGTCAGGGCAAAGGCTTCAACATTGCCATGGCTACCCTGGACGGCGGCCGTATCGGCATTGCTGCCCAGGCTTTGGGTATTGCCCAGGGCGCTTACGAAGCTGCTTTGAACTACTCCAAAGAAAGAATCCAATTCGGCGCTCCTATTTGCCAACAGGAAGGCGTATCCTTCAAGCTGGCTGACATGGCCACCAAGATCCGGGCTGCCCGTTTCCTGGTTTACAGCGCTGCTGAACTGAAGACCAACCACGAATCCTACGGCATGGAAGCTGCCATGGCCAAGATGTACGCTTCTGATGTGGCTGAACAAGTGACCACGGAAGCCCTGCAAATCTTCGGCGGCACTGGCTACCTGAAGGGCATGGACGTGGAACGCTTCTACAGAGATTCCAAGATTACCCAAATTTACGAAGGCACCAACGAAATTCAAAGAGTGGTTATTGCCTCCTACATTACGGACCGTATGTCCAACACCAAACACGCCGGCACCACCAAGGCCAACAACACCATTACCGGTGCCCGCAAGAAACAAATCTTCAAGGATGGTACTCCTGAAGAACAGGTCAATGCTTTGGTAGAAGCCCTGAAGGGCGACGGCTACGACTTCACCGTGGGCATTCCCATGGACACCCCCATTGTGGATGCAGAACGGGTAGTCAGCGCTGGTAAAGGCATTGGCTCCAAAGAAAACATGAAACTGATTTATGACCTGGCCAAAGCTGCCGGTGCTGCCGTAGGGTCCTCCCGGCCTGTAGCAGAAACCCTGCAATATGTTCCTATTGAACGGTATGTGGGCATGTCCGGCCAGAAGTTCAACGGCAACCTGTACATTGCCTGCGGTATTTCCGGTGCCGTACAGCATCTGAAAGGCATCAAGAATGCCACCACCATCGTAGCCATCAACACCAACGCCGGTGCTCCTATCTTCAAGAACTGCGACTATGGTATTGTAGGCGACGTGAATGTGATCCTGCCGCTGCTGGCCAAGGCTCTGGACAATGGTCAACCCAAGAAACCCGCTCCTCCTATGGTTAAGATGAAGAGACCTCTGATTATCAAAGAAGTTCCGGAAGGGCATTATGTCTGCAACGGCTGCGGCTACGAATATGATCCGGATCTGGGCGATCCTGATGCCGATATCAAACCGGGCACCAAGTTTGCAGATCTGCCGGAAGATTGGGTATGCCCGCTGTGCAACTCCGAAAAAGACAAGTTCGTGCCGGTAAAATAAGGCGTGTCAGCCCTTAACGATCAACTAGACGTGTCTGAGGAGGAGGGGCCTCTCCTCCCCACACCTGTGAAGGAGAATCAATATGGAATGTGTTAGAAAATTAACGAATGACTTATATTGGGTAGGTGCAGATGATCGCCGGCTGGAATTGTTTGAAAACATCCATCCCATTCCCCGGGGCGTCTCCTACAACTCTTATCTGCTGCTGGACGAAAAAACCGTCCTGTTCGATACGGCTGACTGGTCCGTATGCCGTCAGTTCCTGGACAACATTGAAGGCGTGCTAAAGGGCCGTCCTTTGGACTTCATGGTTGTCAACCACGTGGAACCCGACCATGCCGCTTCCCTCCAGGAAGTGCTGCTGCGTCACCCGGAAACCGTAGTCGTCAGCACCGAGCAAGCCTTTACCCTGCTGCACCAATTTGGCTACAAGGTTGAAAAACAAGATATCGTCAAGGAAGGCGATACCCGTACCTTCGGCAAACATACCATTGCCTTCGTAGAAGCTCCTATGGTCCACTGGCCGGAAGTTATGGTATCCTTCGATACCAAAGACGGCGTCCTGTTCTCCGCCGATGCCTTCGGTTCCTTCGGGGCCCTGGGCGGCCGGATTTTCAACGACGAAGTGAACTTCGACCGTGACTGGCTGGACGATGCCCGCCGCTACTACACCAACATTGTTGGCAAGTACGGCCCTCATGTACTGGACCTCTTGGGCAAAGCCAAGGCCCTGAAGCTGGACATCAAGATGATTGCCCCGCTGCATGGTCCGGTGTGGAGAAGCAACCTGGGCTACATCCTGGACAAATACGTACATTGGGCTTCCTATGAACCCGAAGAAAAAGGCGTTCTGCTGGTCTATGCTTCCATGTACGGCAACACTGAAAGCACCGCTTCCATTTTGGCCGCCAAACTGGCTGAAAAGGGCATGACAAACATTGCCATGTACGATGTGTCCAAGACCAATGTTTCCTACCTGATTTCCGACGCCTTCAAATACAGCCACATTGTACTGGCTTCCGTAACCTACAACCTGGGTATTTATCCCAAGATGCTGAACTTCCTGGAAGACATGAAGGCCCTGAACGTACAAAAACGGATCGTGGGCATCATCGAAAACGGTTCCTGGGCTTGTACTGTAGGCGGCTTGATGCAGGACTTCCTGGAAAACCAGATGAAAGCCATGACCGTGCTGCAAGATGGCGTAACCATCAACTCCAGCATGACCGCTGGCCAAAACCGTTCCATGGACGACCTGGTAAGTGCCCTGGTAAACTCCATCAACGGCAAAGAATAAATTCATTCACCCTCCCGTCAGACGGGGCCTCCTCCCCCGCTGACAGCCAAAGGACGCAGGCATTAAGCCTGCGTCCTTATATTTTTAAAGACCGTGTCCCTGCTTTGGCGAGGGCACGGTCTTTTGCGTCTATATTTTGTTTGGCTGTATATCTACAACAAAGGCAGCCGCTCCAGCTTGGGCAGGGCAAGAAGTTTCTCCGCCAACACCTGCGCCTGCGCCCCATACCGGACTGCCAACAGGCCGGAAGCTTTGGCCAGGGCGTCTTCTTGGGAAAGCGGATGCTGGAAGGAGCCTGCCGGGTCCTGGACCAACTGGCGAAAGGTCCTACCAGCTTCCAGGGTTACCTGCACCCAAGCGCTCCAATGGGCAGGATAAGCCGCTGTCAGCTCCGGATCCTCTTTTACCTGGATTTTGGTCATAAGCTGCTGCACCAAAGGCATTCTGATTTCTCTTTGCGTAAACAGGCTTTGGTCCACCCTTCCATACAATAAGGCACAGGCCACCGTATACGGCAGGGAAAACCGGGCTTCCAGCGGAGTTTGCGGCCGAAGGCAGCCCTCGCTGTAAGCGCATTGAGCATACCCGATTTGGTAAATCCCTACTTGCAGATCCCGGAGCTTTTGGCTCAGCACCTTGGGAGACACCGTTTCCGGCAGGTTTAGGGCCTGTAGGATTTCCCGGCGCAGGAGCTTAGCCGCATCAATACTGCTGTGGGCCGACCGGCAGCAGGGATAGGGTTTCATATCCATGTGCAGAATTTCCCAGGTTTCCCCCAGGTTTGCCGCCACCTGTTCCAAGCAACCTCCATCGCTCATGGCCTTGAGCAGCCCTCCATCCTGGGCCTCCAAGATATGGACAGGACCTGTCATCCCAGCCCGGGCAAAAAGGGCGCTGCGCAGGCCAGCTGCGGCCGCCTGTCCCGGGTTCAGCACTTTGGAATTGGTTCCATCACCCAAAAAAGCCCATACTCCGGTAGCCTGGGAACCAGCAAGTCCCAGAGCATTTGCGGTCTGCTCCGGGTTCAACTGAAGCAGGTGGGCACAAGCCGCGGCTGCGCCAAATACCCCGCAGGTCGAAGTGGCGTGCCAGCCCCTTTTCCGGTGTTCCGTGACGCCAAAGGCCCGGCCAATCCGAAAAGCAGTCTCATAACCTGCCACCACCGCAGTCAAAAGCTCCTTTCCCGAGCTTTGCAGCCGTTCGCCCAAGCTCCAGGCAGCCGGAATCAAACAGGCGGAACCATGGCATTTGGACGCCGGGTGTACGTCGTCCAGTTCAAGGGTGTGGGCCAGCATGGCATTCAGCAATGACGCAGACTCTACTGACCAGGTACGTCCTTCCGGTTCACCCCATAGATGCACCCCCTGGGCAGGGGGGCCCCCAGAAAGCATTTCCACAGCCTCTTTCAGGTGTTCCACCAAAGGGTCCCCGCTGGCCCCCACACTGACGCTGACCAGGTCCAAAACCCGGTACACCACGGCCTGCTGCACGTTTTGAGGCAGCTGCTCCCAGGTCAGCGCTGCGGTAAAGGCAGCCAACTGCGCCAGGGGCGCTTGCCTTTTCTCGTTTTCAGTCATCCTCAGACCTCTGCAATGGCTTCCACTTCAATCTGGGCCATATGATGGGTACGCCGCACTTCGTAGATGGCCCGGGCGGGCTTGTGTTCACCAAAAAATTCGGCATAGGCTGCATTGGCTTCGTCCCATTTGCTCATGTCGGTAATGAAAACCCGGCACATGACAATGTGGCTGCGGTCGGCTCCTGCTTCCTGCAAAATATGTTCGATACGCTCCAGGCTCATTTTCATTTCCGGACCCATGCCGCCTTCCGGCACCTGATGGGTAAAGGGGTCCACCGAGCTTTGGCCGGAAACATAGATCATGCCGTTGGAAATGATGGCGGCGGAATAATGGCCGCTGGAAGGATGCGGGGCTTTTACAATTTTCATGATTTCTCCTCCTTGGGATACTGCCCGGAAAAGGCTTAGCCCGTCATTCCGTCAGCTAAGCCTTTTTCAGGGTTGTTGGTTTATTGTTAAGGGTTGTTAGTTAAGCTTCTTCTCTAGCCATTTTGGCTGCCATGGCCTTTTCGTGTCTCTTTTCCACCCGGTCAATAAGTACCGTAGCAGAAACGTCGCCCAGGCAGTTCATGGAGGTGGTTCCCATATCAAAGAACCGGTAGAAACCGCCTACCATGACAACCAGATCCAGGGGCATACCAATGGCCGTGGCTACAATCATCAGGTTCATCAGGCCGCCGCCAGGAACACCGGAACCAGCACTGGTAACCAAAGCGGTCACAAATACCAGGTTCACAATCTGGCTGGTGGACAGGGGAATCCCCATGGCATTGGCACTAAACAGCAGCACTACGCCGCACAGGATACCTACCCCATCCTTGTTCACCGTTGCCCCCAAAGGAATCCCCAGGGAAGCCACCGGCTCTGCTACATTGAAATTCTTTGTGCACACGTCCAGGCTGACGGGAATTACCGCATTGCTGGAGCAGGTGCTGGCAGCGGTAGCAAAGGTAGGAAAGGCTTTGCGCAAAAAAGTAATGGGAGAAATACCCGTAAAGGCAAACAGCAGCAGGCAGTAGATCAAAATCAGATGGATAAAGCAGGCCGCATAGAAGGCTCCCAAAATCTGGGAAATGGTGACCAAAAGACCGGAACCATATTTGCCCAGGGCAGCAGCCATCAGGCAGAACACCCCAATGGGAGCCAGTTTCAAGGCGATGGTAATCAGGGACGTCATCAAATCCGCCATGGAGCAGAACCAGCTGCGGATGGGGTCCCGTTTTTCCGGCGGCAGCAGCACAATGGCCACCCCAATGAAGCAGGAAATAATCAGGACCTGCATCATATCCCCGCTAGTGAAGGACTTGAAAATATTGGTGGAGAACATATCCGTAAAGAATTTGTCCAACCCGGGCAGTTCGTTGATTTTCACCGAAGCAGCCATGGCTTCATAATGAACGCCGTTGCCCAGATTCAGGAATTTGGTTACGCCGATACCAATTACGGAAGCGCAAACCGTTGTAAATAAGTAAAATACCAGAAACCGCAGTCCCAAGCGCCCCAGCATTTCCGGGCTGTCCATGCTGCTGATGCCCTTAACCAGCATACAGACCACAATGGGAACCAGGAACATTTTCATCAGATTTAGCCAAATATCCCAGACAAAACCGATGGCAGCTGCGGGCTTGCCTACAATAATCCCCACAACGGAGCCCAGCAGCATTGCGATGACAATTTTGGTAATGTCATTCATTTTCTTTTTCTTTTCCATGATGCTCTCCTCTACTCTTCCCGAATATAGATATTGCCGTCCATAATCCGGCGGGCTGTGCGAATTACCCCGACCCGCTGGATTGTCTTGCCATCACTTTGGGCGCTGACTTCCATCACCCCAGAAGCGTGACCCAGCCGGATTTTTTCCGGTTTGGGCACGGCTACCAGTTCGCTGGCCAGGGTCCCGGGCAGCATCAGCGCCGTTGCCGTGGCCACTGTGACGGTAATGGGATAGGCCTTATGAATCTTGCCCAGGGAAATGGCCCGCACGCACAGGTCCATCTCGTCTTTGGCCACCGCTTTGCCGTCCAAGGAAATATAAGCCTGCGCCTCGCTTAAAATGCCGATATCCGGTGCCGCCGGGGTTTCCTTACGAGCGTCCTCCCAACGGCTGACCAGACCTAAGCGGACTGCCGCTTCTCCCCGGATGCGCTCCAATTGGTTCATAACGCCTGTATTGCTGTTGAGTTCCTGCTGTTCACTGCCGGTAAGTCCCAAATCCCTGGCCCGAACAAAAACCACCAAAGTGCCGCTATCCACGATGCTGACCGGAACTTGGCCGCAGCCGGGCACTGCAATTACATCTTTGGTCTGACCGGTGGGAAACAGTTTTCCCGTACAGGCCCCTGCTGGGTCCAGGAAAATTTCGTCCACCCGGGAGCCCGTTCCCGGCACGCCCTGAATTTCCGTGTCTCCATACATACAGGCATGGCCATTCTTGACCCGCACCCGTTCTTCCAGATACTTTTGGGTATTGGTATTGTAGATGCGGACGATGGTAATGGGTTCCACGGCAGGCACCAGGCCCTCGTCTACTGCATAGGGCCCCACCGCTGAGCCAATGTTGCCGCAGCTTACATTGTGGGCCACCTTGGGCTGGTCGATATCCACCTGGAAAAAGGTAAAATCCACGTCAGCCGCGGGCCGCTTGGAAGGGCTGATTACGGCAATTTTGGAAGTGGAAGATACCGTACCGCCCATGCCGTCGATCTGTTTCACATCTGGCGTGCCCATAACTTTCAGGAAGATTTCATCCCAGGTGCTTTCGTCCTGGGGCAGGTCCTCCCTGCGGAAAAATACCGCCTTGGACGTGCCACCCCGCATATAAACGCAGGGAATTTTGCGCTGTTCTTGGTTTAACGCTGTCATTTAGGGTCTCCTTGTACGTAAATGAGCTTATTTTCCCGGCCTACCGCCCACAGCTTCCCATGCCGGTAGTACTGCCGGTCAATATGGCGGGAAATGGTGACCCAGACCTTAGGAATATTGAGGTTCCAGTCTTTCATGTGCTGTTCCAGGGTAATTTCTTCTTCTCCCTGCCGGCCCAGGATAACAATTTCGTCCCCCGGTTTGGCCTCAGGAAAGTCTGTCAAATCCAAAATGGTATGTTCCAGGGACAGGCTGCTGGCCACCGGGCATTTTCTCCCATTTAACAGCACATAGCCCTGGGAAAGAGGCGCCTGGAAGCCATCTCCAATGCCCCCTGCCATAATCCCAATGCGCTTGGGAGCTGTCAACTGCACGGCACTGAAATTGGGTCCGAACTTGCCGCCCCACACCTCGTTTACATGAATCAGCCGGCTTTTCCAAGCCTTCAAGGGAGCGGTAAACTCCGGATGTCCCGGCCGTTTTTCCAAAGGCGAATAGCCCCACATGGCCCGCCCAGGACAAACCCCTGTAAACCGCAGTTCTGGCAGGGCAATGCCTGCCGGGGTATTGGCCAGCTGCCGGAAGGGAATGGCCTCAGCAGCCTTACCGATGGCATCCATAGCCTTTTGGAAGCGATCCCGCTGCCACAGGGCATACTGGTTATCTGCGTCAGGCCAGCCTACCTTGGCCATATGACTGTAGACCCCTTCTACGTGCAGCTGGGGCAGCTGCTGGATGCTGCGAAACAGTTCTGGGAATTTTTCCGCATTGACGCCCAGCCGGCCCCGGCCGGTATCCATGCCGATGAAGATATCCTGCTTCTTTTGGCCTGCGGCCTGGGCTACGGCCTTGGCTCCTTCCAAGGACAGTACTGTAGGAATCAGCCGATGCTCCACATATAAAGGGGCGGTTTCCTCCAGCAGGTTGCTGGCGAAAATCAAAATGGGCATTTTCACCCCCTGCTCCCGGAGCAAAATACCTTCTTCCACCGTACCCACGCCCAGATAATCAGCCCCGGCTTCTTCCAGCACCTTGGCACAGGCAATGATGCCGTGCCCATAGGCGTTTACCTTAATGGCCGGCATGATTTTGATATCCGGTCCCACCATGGCCTTATAATTCTTGAAATTTTGTTCCAAAGCATCTAAGTCGATTTCCAGCCAATTAACCCGTCTAGGTTCCCATTCTTCCATATCCGCTGCCTCCTTCAAGCTTTGTTTTCTGTTAATTCAATTTAATATCTTTTTGGTAATATAATCCAATACATATGTAATGCATAACCGATAACATTTATGTTATAATGTACGCAAATCAAGGGTTTTCGCCACTTAGGAGGCAGAAAAAATGTTTCGTCACAAAGATTATGTGGAGTGTATCTACAAAGAACGCAGCTTTGGCAAGGCCGCAGAAAAGCTCCATGTTTCTCAGCCTGCACTCAGTGCCATGATCAAGCGGTTGGAAAAGGAATTGGGGGCGCCCCTTTTTAACCGAAAAACCACACTCCTTACCTTGACTCCGTTTGGAGCAGAATATCTGAAAAGCGCCCGGGTAGTCACGGACCTGGAAAACCGTCTGCGCAATTTGGCCTATGGGCTCAACACCCTCCAGTACGGGGAACTGACCATCTGTGCATTCAGCCTCAGCATCCAGTACCGGGTTTCCCTATTGATAGCGGCGTTTAAGGCAAAATTTCCCCGGATTCAAGTCCGCCTTCTAAACAGCAATACCTTATATGGGAAGCAAATGGTAGATGCCTACGAAAGCGACCTGATGGTTTCCACCAAGCCCATGGATGCCCAAGCTTACGTGGGGGTGCCAGCCTATGAAGAGCACCTGATTCTGGCCGTACCGGCCCAGGACCCCATTAATGCCAAATACCAGGAATACCAGCTGACCCCCGATTCCCTGCGCCAGATTGCTTTACCCGCAGTGAAAGCCCTTTCCCTGGAAAAATTCTCCCAGGTACCGTTTATCCTGGCCAACAAGAACAACTACATCCGCACCTGTGCTAACCAGCTGTTTCAGGAAGTCCGGGTGAACCCAATCATTACCATGGAAACGGAATCCTCCTCCATCTGCCTGAATTTTGCCCAATTGGGGGTGGGAGCAACCATCTGCAGCGACCTGCTGCTGGAGCATCAGAATTTTCAAAAAGAGCTGTGCCTGTACAAATTAAAAAGTACCCTCTCCAGCCGCAAGGGCATGGTCTACTACCGAAGCGGTGCCTACGTAACCCCTGCCATGGAGCAATTCCTGACCCTGGCCCAAGAACAATACCAACGGGATAAAGGCTTGTAAGAACAAAAAGAGGGTGTGAAATAATATCCCCGAAAGGAAAAAATGGCTTGTGAGCTCAAAAAAGTTCGCAAGCCGTTTTTTGTTCTTTATAACTGTATCTAATAAACTTCCTCAGTCAGTCCTACGGACTGACAGCCCCTCCACGCTTGGATGGGCCAGTCTTAGTCCTATACCAGTCATATGCAAAATGGGTTTTGAGATGAAATCATAGTATGCAAATACTATTACTAACTTTCTCTGTCACTTGACAAGTAGCGCCCTAGAATGCTTCCTGAGTGGTTCGCCGTGCTCCGTTCTCCCTCACCCTCCGGGTTCGGCTCACGGACGGCTATCACATAGGTCGCATATTCCAAATGTCCTCGGGAAACTGATTGACATTTGGATGCGACCGTAAAGCGTGTAGGAAGTGGCGCCGCAGGCGACGATAGAAGTTTCATTATTTCACAGCCCCTTTTTTGTTTATAAAGTTTAGCTGTCTATTGCTTGCCCCACACTCAGCATCAGCAAAATTTTCAGGATTTCTTCCTGTGCGCAGCCTTTTCCTTTTGGGCCCACTGCTGCAAAAACAGCTCAGGGGCGTTATGAAAAGCATGGTCTTTGGCAATCAGGGTTACTACCGGACTGTGGGAATAATGGCTGAACAGGGCATCATGTCCTACGCAGAGCCCCACTATGAGATTCAGCTCTGTGCCAACCCCATTCAGGTATTCTGCCTGGGCTATGGGATTGCACATGGGTTTTTCCCGGGTATCTTCCACTCCTATGCACTTTCGGTCATAATGTCCCACCTTGCAGATTACACTTTCTACCGTAAAGCCTTGTTCCCGCAGATACCGGGCCAAAATACCGGCAGTATCTGCCAGCGAAATGCAAAAGGCAATTCCCAGTTTGGTAAAACCGCAATTCCGGGCAAAGCGTACCGTTTGCTGCACCCGGCTCTCCGTATGGTCCATACTGGAAATGGCTGCTGCCTGGGCCAGTTTTAAAGTTTCCGGATCCTTATATTCTTCTAAATACCCTTCCAGCTCCGGCCGCAGGCTGGGGCAGGAAGAAGGATAGTCCCCTTCCTGGCCTAATTTTTTCGCACAATTTCTGACTCCGCAATAGGCACAAAAGAATTCCTCTGCCATATTTTTGTTCATTTTGGCTCCTTAGGATAACTTGGCAATTTCATGCAGTGCCTGGGAAACCCGATCCATCTGCTCCTGGGTATTATAGAAATGCAGTCCCATGCGAATGTAGCCCTGACGTACGGTAGCACGCACTTTATGGTCCAGCAGCACTTGTTCAACGGCCTTAGGATCTGCGCCTTCAGGATACCAGATGAACAGCAGCCCAGACCGATTCTTCTCTGGAATATCCAGAACCTTCAGCGGCAAATCTGCAAGCTTTCCCCGCAGATAATTTTCCATCGCATGAATATGGGCATCTACATTTTCGATTCCCAGCTCATTGATCAGGCTGACCCCATTGGCCAGACTTTCAATAATACCAAAGGAATACATACCGCCTTCCAGCCGGCTGGCATCGGGCTGCCACTGGATTTGGTCATAATGCCGCAGGGGGAACGGACGGCCGCCGTTGGTCAAGCTCTGCAGCGATCCCGTATACGGCTTCAGGATTTGGCTTAATTCCTTGGCGCAGTAGACATAGCCCCCTCCTTTGGTGCCTAAGCAACCTTTATGGGCGCCGCCGGCCACGTAGCTGATATGCCACTGCCGAGGCCGCATGGTAAGCCGGCCCATGGACTGGATCGCGTCTATGGCCAGAATAATTCCCCGCTTGTGGCATTCCTCTCCCAAAGTTTTCAGGTCAATGGCATACCCGCTGCAAAAATAGGTAGAAGCAGTGGAAACAATTTTGGTATGTTCATCCATCATAGCCACAATATTGGCAATGGGAACTACCCCATTTTCACTTTTGGCAAAACGGATTTCTACACCCTTTTGTTCAATACCCAACCAAGGGATAGCATTGGAAGCGTGTTCTTCTTCCGTAATGACCACATTATCTTCTTTGGCAAAGGGGAAGGAATTGGCCAGTTTGGTCATTCCATCGCCGGTCCCATGGGTAAAAGCAATCTCAGAAGGCTCCACCTGCATCAGCTGAGCCATTTCTTTCCGGGCCCGTACCAAAATATCGGGGAAATAGGTCCCTGCATTGGTTCCGTAAGGAATCACGTAGCCTTCAATGAATTTTTTCCAGGCTTCCCGTACCCGCATCGGCGGCATGGACGTCAGGGAAATATCCAAATAGGCTACATCTCCCAAAAAGCCGTATTCTTTAGCAATCAGCGCTTGATTCAGCATGGCAATTCCCTCCTAAGCAAGAATCTTTTTTAAGCCGGCCAGCAAAGCATCAATATCTTCCTTGCTGGTAAAATAATGAACAGAACTTCTCACAACGCCATTAACACCCAAAGGCCGAATGGCCAAAAGCGCTCCCTGTGCGCCGGAGGCTACACACACATTGGCTTCTTTACCCAGCCGGGACGCAATTTCCGAGCAGCTGTGGCCCCGTACATTCCAAGAAATTACCCCTGCCAGCTTTTGGGCATCATGGGTTCCGTACAGCTCCACTTCGGGAATCGCCAACAGCCCATCAATCATGTACTGGGTCAATTCAGCAATGCGTTTTTGGATATTGTCCGTGCCAATTTCTGCAAGGGTATCCACTGCCACGCCCAGGCCAATCATCCCAGCCGTATTCAGTACCCCGGCCTCAAATTTATAGGGAGCTTCATTGAGTACCATGGTCTTTTCATCTACCAAGCGTCCGGCCCGGCTGCCAATATCCAACGGCTTCAGCATAGGGGTCAATTCCTTTTTGATATAAAGAGCTCCGGTGCCCTGCGGCCCCATCATACTCTTTCTGCCGCAGATGGACATGAAATCACAGCCGGATTTCTGTACATCCATGGTCAGCCGGCCGCCAGCCTGGGCTGAATCCACCATGTAAAAAGCGCCCGCTTCCCGAGCAATCGCACCAATTTCTTCTACAGGGGTAATAGTGCCAAAAATATTTGACACATAAGTTACGTTAATCAACTTGGTTTTTGGCGTTACCAGGGCCCGGATGGCGTCTGGCTTTACGAAGCCTTCTTTAGTCGCCTGGGCGAATTTGACTACAACGCCCCGATCCTGAACCAGGCGCAGCCAGGGCATGATGTTGGATTGATGCTCCACTGTAGTCAAGATAATTTCGTCCCCTGCTTCCCAGGGTCCGCCATAGGCTACCATATTGATGGCTTCCGTGGTGTTTTTGGTAAAGCAGATTTCTTCGGGGGCCTTGGCATTAATGAATTTGGCCAATTTGGCTCTGGCTTCGTTCACCTTAGCCGCTGCTTCCACAGAGGCAGGAAATTCTCCAACTCCGTAATTCAAAGGGTATTTTTGCCCATATTCTTCCATTGCCGCCCAAACCCGGGTGGAAGAAGGTACGACAGATGCATTGTCCAAATAATGGACCGTGTCCATAAAAGGAATCAATTTCCTCATTTCCTGTGGTGATAACATAACAAAAGCCTCCCTTAACTAAATCAATTTGTATCATATTCTCTGCTTTCATTATAAGAACGAGGAGCAGTTAATTCCAATATAAATTAAAATATAGATTCCATTGATTAGAATCAATAGTATAATAAAGACAACTGCATAAATGAAATACACAAGGAGGGGCTGCCATGTTTCGCAACGCTAATTATATCTACACCGTCTACCAGGAACGGAATTTCAGCCGGGCTGCAGAAAAGCTTTTTATTTCCCAATCCTCCCTCAGCCTGACCATCAAAAAAGCCGAGGAGAGAATCGGTGCGCCGATTTTTAACCGTTCCGTCTCGCCCATTGGACTCACCGAATTTGGCAAAAAGTATATTGCTGCGGTGGAAGAAATGAGGCGCATCCAAAATCGCCTGGAAAATGATATCTACGAAATCAATCATCTAAAACAGGGACACTTGTCAGTAGGCGCCGGCAATTTTCATTCCACCTACCTGCTGCCCCTGGCCCTTTCGCCCTTCCGGGAAGCGTACCCCAAGGTACTGGTAGATATGCATGAAAGTACCACCCAAGAACTGCTAAAAAAGTTGGACCGGGGAGAGATTGATCTATTGTTTTCCAATAAGCATCTGCCAGAAAAACAATATCGCAAGTTTGTCATCTGTCATGAGTTTACGGTACTGGTCGTGCCTGAAAAATACTGTACCTGTCCGGAAATCCGTCAACAGGCCCGTACCCGGGAAGAACTTTCCCGTTATCCCGTGCAGCAACTGGAAAATCACCTGCTGCCGCCAGTCTTCTTAACTAACTTCCAGCAAACTCCCTTTGTGCTACTGCGGCCCGGCAACAACAGCCGGCAGCGGGCAGATACCCTTTTTCTGGAAGCAGGTTTTCAACCCTCTGTGGTACTGGAACTGGACCAGGCTTCCACTGCCTACCGGCTGGCCGCTTCAGGCCTAGGGGCCGCCATCGTCAGCAATCTGATGGTCCGCACCATGGAGCCGCCCCAGCACTGCTGCTTCTTTCCCCTGGAAGTTCCCCATACTGAGCAATACATCAGTGTCTACTTTCCCAAAGAAGCCATTATGACCAAGGCCATGGAAGAATTTATCAAGATTGCTCGAATCGCCATTCCAGCAGTCCTGTAAAAAAGCTTGCGGGGCTTTCCTTCCTCCGCTATACTGGAAAAAATGATGCAAAAGGAGGGCAAAGCTATGATTCGTAAAGCCCTGGAAAAGGATGTTCCGGCGGCAGCTGCGAACTACCGGGAGCTGCTGACCTATGAAAAAGAAAATGGTACCAATTCCAACTGGGTGCTGGACCTGTACCCCACCCGGGAAACGGCAGAGAAGGCCTGGCAGGCTGGTACGCTGTACGTTCTGGAGGAGGACGGGGAGATCTGCGGCAGCGTGATTCTAAACCAGCTCCAGCCGGCAGAATATGGACCTGCGCCTTGGCATATTCCTGCGGCTCCGGAGGAAGTGCTGGTGATCCACACCCTATGCATTCCGCCCAGCCGGGCAGGGCACGGGTATGGAAAGCAGTTCGTCCAGTTTGCCCTCGCCCTTGCGGCCCAACAGGGCTGCAAGGCGGTCCGTCTGGATACCTGGGCGGGCAACAAGCCGGCGGCTGCCCTGTACACCAAAATGGGCTTTGCCTATGTGGGACGGGCCAACGTCCTGCTTCAAGGGGTCATTCCCGAAGAACAGATTTTCTTTGATCATGCAGTGGAAGCAGAAAGCTAGAGGCTTCTGCAAGCAGGGCTGTGAAAAAATGGCGTGCGAACTTGTTTGGGTTCGCATGCCATTTTTTTGTTCATTATAGCCGCATCCAAACATCCCACAAGTTTTCCCATGAAGGTTTGGTCCATAAGGCCCATACGGCAGCTGCTTGGAATACGGCGAACCGCTCGGGGATACCCCGCACCACTTCACTTCAGGTTTGCAGACCGCACGACCTTTTAAAGGCTCCTACCTTTAGGGGGGAGCTGGCAGACACGTTAGTGGCTGACTGAGCGGGGATTCCCGGCACCACTTCACTTCAGGGCCGCTGACCGCACCCACTTTTTTTCCAAAACCGCTCTTCTGGGAGTTTTTCCCCCCACCCTTCCTGCTATACTGAAAGTAGAAAGGAAGAGAAGTATAGAAGAGAAGGCTAAAGGAGGAAGGACCTATGACCAAGTTATATTGTACCCTGACGGGCTTTAACCACTACTTTGGAAACGAGTTTCTCAAGCGGCACATGAAGGTCCAGCTGATCAAGGAGCCGGACAACAAGTACGACAAAGAAGCCATCCGGTGCGAGCTGGAGCCCCTGGGCAAAATCGGCTATGTGGCCAACAGCGTGGGCACCATTCTGGGAAATTGCTGGAGCGGCGGCCGGCTGTACGACAAGATTGGGGACAAGACGGAAGCCACGGTGGAGCTGATACTAGACCGGGGCGCCGTACTGGCGGTAGAAGCTGCTGAGCCGGAAAAGCCAGCAGCTGAACCGAAGCCGGAAGAAACCACTGCACAAACCGCAGCTGCAGAGGAAACCCTGGAAGAAAAGCAGCTTGGGCAAATGCGCCAGCAGCTGCTGCAGGACCGGGAAAAACTGGAGAAGACCCTGCAAAGAGTGCATGAAGAGCAGGAGGAGCAAGCTTCCCGGGAAGAACGGTTCCACCAGGAACTGCACCGCCGGAACCGCCAAATAGCAGAACTCCGGGAGCAGCTCCAACTGTTGGAACGGAAGAACCAGTTGCTGGAGGAGAAGTGACCGTTTGCAGCTTGGGGCATAAAAAATACTGGATGCTAAAGAACATCCAGTATTTTTTATGCCCCAAAATTCGTACAAGGTACAATGGACCCCCGCATGCCAGCCGCTACAGGAAGGCCAGCACACTTTACCCTAGACAGTTCGCTTGGCCGCCAGATAGCCAGACCGTCAGTCCTTGGCATCCTTTTGGGGAATTTTGGGAACGACTTCTCCCGCCTTGCGAAAACAGTCCTGAAGGAAGTCCCGCTCAAGCGTCAGCTGGTCACTCTTTTGCTTCAGCTCCTTCTTCTTTCTTTGAACGTCCTTACGCCCAGAATCTGCCTCAAAAGCACGATGCGCATTTTGCAGAAAAGCCTGCTTCCATTTCCGAACCAGCTCCGAATCCAGATGATTTTCGGAACAAATAACAGCAAAATCCTTGTCACCCTGAAGGATTGATAAGACGATTTTGGCCTTAAATTCAGCAGAATAGTTATGGCTTTCCATGGCAGCGGCCTCCGTTCTTGTTACCTATACTATAGCATATACATTTAAAATTTTCAGGCCTGGTCCGAATTCCTGGGCCCATTGTAATCCACGCTCCCTTTACGGGGAGCGACCCCTCCTGCTGATTCAAGACTTTGTCTATTACATATTTCAATCCACGCTCCCCTTACGGGGAGCGACTCAGGGTCTGGTCTACTTTTCTGACCACGGGGAGATTTCAATCCACGCTCCCCTTACGGGGAGCGACTCAGGGTCTGGTCTACTTTTCTGACCACGGGGAGATTTCAATCCACGCTCCCCTTGTGGGGAGCGACCAGCAGGAAGCATGCAGCAGGAAAAGTGCTACAGATTTCAATCCACGCTCCCCTTGTGGGGAGCGACAGGGTCCTTAAATTGCGCCGTGGTAGGTACCCCGATTTCAATCCACGCTCCCCTTGCGGGGAGCGACCTCGCTCTCAGGCATATGGCTCCAGCTTACCTCATTTCAATCCACGCTCCCCTTGCGGGGAGCGACACTACTGGGTGACCCACTATGTCAATGGACTTCCTATTTCAATCCACGCTCCCCTTGCGGGGAGCGACCATGCTAGGCCAGTAGACGCGCCTTTCCAGCCCGTATTTCAATCCACGCTCCCCTTGCGGGGAGCGACAGTCGTAGCTGCTGAATTGGGCACGTGCTACCAATTTCAATCCACGCTCCCCTTGCGGGGAGCGACCCGGTGTTCCGCGTCGTCCTCATGGGCAACGTAATTTCAATCCACGCTCCCCTTGCGGGGAGCGACATTAGCAAGCAAATTATTAAGAATTTCCGTTGCTATTTCAATCCACGCTCCCCTTACGGGGAGCGACGTTCTTTGCAGCAGTAAGGTTGCAAAAGTGTGCCATTTCAATCCACGCTCCCCTTGCGGGGAGCGACAAAGCTCTTTGCCGATGTCTGCGGCGAATACATTATTTCAATCCACGCTCCCCTTGCGGGGAGCGACTGGATAAACCGGACGCAAATGTTAGGCTTACATTAT
Organism: Acidaminococcus hominis; assembly: GCF_900291475.1. GTDB lineage: Bacteria > Bacillota > Negativicutes > Acidaminococcales > Acidaminococcaceae > Acidaminococcus > Acidaminococcus hominis. The sequence continues at coordinate 669,926 of NZ_OLMM01000005.1, read as the reverse complement.
TTCAATCCACGCTCCCCTTGCGGGGAGCGACGCCATTGTTTGTTCCTCCCACCCTTGATAATCGGATTTCAATCCACGCTCCCCTTGCGGGGAGCGACGGAAATCGCTTTCGTGTATCCTTCATGTCGGAAATTTCAATCCACGCTCCCCTTGCGGGGAGCGACTCTTGCATACTTTGATGACTATGGCATCGAGCTTATTTCAATCCACGCTCCCCTTGCGGGGAGCGACGGGAGTTGGGACCATTGATTCAGATTACCGTGGAATTTCAATCCACGCTCCCCTTGCGGGGAGCGACAGCATATAAGATCTGCAATAAAAGATGGCATGATATTTCAATCCACGCTCCCCTTGCGGGGAGCGACATGGATTAAACCCACACCCACGGTCTCCATTAAAATTTCAATCCACGCTCCCCTTGCGGGGAGCGACTCGTGGTCCTGGACGACCAGGCGCACGGCAGCTGATTTCAATCCACGCTCCCCTTGCGGGGAGCGACCCGGAGGCGACATCCAGACGGCAAGCACTGCGCTGATATTTCAATCCACGCTCCCCTTGCGGGGAGCGACCGTCGACTTCGGGGCCACGGCTGTGGCCACCTGATTTCAATCCACGCTCCCCTTGCGGGGAGCGACGGGCAAAGCCTTTTGTTGTAAAGAGCATCACTAATTTCAATCCACGCTCCCCTTGCGGGGAGCGACGCATAAGTTGGTCAGATGGGCCAAGCGGCTCAGGATTTCAATCCACGCTCCCCTTGCGGGGAGCGACCGCATCAAGATGGTCCAGGCGGCGGCCCTGGCGATTTCAATCCACGCTCCCCTTGCGGGGAGCGACGGTTTTTCAGCAGCTCATAACGTCGGTAAGTACATTTCAATCCACGCTCCCCTTGCGGGGAGCGACGCCCCATGGGTGAGTACGTGTTCTTTGTCAATACATTTCAATCCACGCTCCCCTTGCGGGGAGCGACGCAGAGGCCTGTAAGCAGGCACTGGAAGCCCTGATTTCAATCCACGCTCCCCTTGCGGGGAGCGACTTCTTTACATTGTGAGTCCTAACGCTGTCACGAATTTCAATCCACGCTCCCCTTGCGGGGAGCGACGGGAGATAGTGGCTCCATGCCTGATTATAACTTTATTTCAATCCACGCTCCCCTTGCGGGGAGCGACTCGTCGTCTATGATGACGTCGATTAGCTTCATGAATTTCAATCCACGCTCCCCTTGCGGGGAGCGACACGGGATTCCTTGCCACCAGCACCAACACGGGAGCGATTTCAATCCACGCTCCCCTTGCGGGGAGCGACTATTCGCGCCGGGAAATTCGAGGTCCCAGCCCTATTTCAATCCACGCTCCCCTTGCGGGGAGCGACATATTGTTTGGAACCATACGCCAGGGTCATTACCATTTCAATCCACGCTCCCCTTGCGGGGAGCGACCCTAGTTCCCTTAGGAATAATCACCAAATCTCTAATTTCAATCCACGCTCCCCTTGCGGGGAGCGACCGTGGCGTCATACGTTCGCTAAGACCTTTTTACTATTTCAATCCACGCTCCCCTTGCGGGGAGCGACCAGGTCCACACGCTGTAACATATCTACATATTGGGTATTTCAATCCACGCTCCCCTTGCGGGGAGCGACGAAGCAGAAAGGAGAGGATTTACTTGACATCAGTAATTTCAATCCACGCTCCCCTTGCGGGGAGCGACGCAATGCTATCCAGCAGCGCATCTACCTGATCAAAATTTCAATCCACGCTCCCCTTGCGGGGAGCGACATTCTTGTCCATTTCTTGTTTCCAGATAGTAGAATTTCAATCCACGCTCCCCTTGCGGGGAGCGACGGAACTTTCGAAGCAGATCCAACGTATTCTATGGATTTCAATCCACGCTCCCCTTGCGGGGAGCGACCTAACTCAGATGAAGATGAAGGGAGAAATGGAATATTTCAATCCACGCTCCCCTTGCGGGGAGCGACCACGGGTACGGGATACATTCCTGCGGATGTACCAATTTCAATCCACGCTCCCCTTGCGGGGAGCGACCATGGGGTGCAAGGCTTTAAGCCCTGTAAGACTAATTTCAATCCACGCTCCCCTTGCGGGGAGCGACTCCAAAGCGGGGAAGAATGTCAGCGATTTAGGCATTTCAATCCACGCTCCCCTTGCGGGGAGCGACCCTCGGCCAGCTTGACCGCTCGCTCCTTGGTGTAATTTCAATCCACGCTCCCCTTGCGGGGAGCGACCTCACCAACCAGAGCGGCTTTGATTATCTGGATATTTCAATCCACGCTCCCCTTGCGGGGAGCGACCGTGGTGGCAATCGTACCTTTCCTCGTCAACAAATTTCAATCCACGCTCCCCTTGCGGGGAGCGACGGGCGGTAAGCGGCTATGCAATGGCATACTTTCGTATTTCAATCCACGCTCCCCTTGCGGGGAGCGACTTGTGGCCTGGAACAAGACGGCTGAGGTAGTCGGATTTCAATCCACGCTCCCCTTGCGGGGAGCGACTATAAATATATCCGGGAACGCCCATTCCTTCCGATTTCAATCCACGCTCCCCTTGCGGGGAGCGACTCCAAAGCGGGGAAGAATGTCAGCGATTTAGGCATTTCAATCCACGCTCCCCTTGCGGGGAGCGACCCTCGGCCAGCTTGACCGCTCGCTCCTTGGTGTAATTTCAATCCACGCTCCCCTTGCGGGGAGCGACCTCACCAACCAGAGCGGCTTTGATTATCTGGATATTTCAATCCACGCTCCCCTTGCGGGGAGCGACCGTGGTGGCAATCGTACCTTTCCTCGTCAATAAATTTCAATCCACGCTCCCCTTGCGGGGAGCGACGGGCGGTAAGCGGCTATGCAATGGCATACTTTCGTATTTCAATCCACGCTCCCCTTGCGGGGAGCGACTTGTGGCCTGGAACAAGACGGCTGAGGTAGTCGGATTTCAATCCACGCTCCCCTTGCGGGGAGCGACTATAAATATATCCGGGAACGCCCATTCCTTCCGATTTCAATCCACGCTCCCCTTGCGGGGAGCGACTCCAAAGCGGGGAAGAATGTCAGCGATTTAGGCATTTCAATCCACGCTCCCCTTGCGGGGAGCGACCCTCGGCCAGCTTGACCGCTCGCTCCTTGGTGTAATTTCAATCCACGCTCCCCTTGCGGGGAGCGACCTCACCAACCAGAGCGGCTTTGATTATCTGGATATTTCAATCCACGCTCCCCTTGCGGGGAGCGACCGTGGTGGCAATCGTACCTTTCCTCGTCAATAAATTTCAATCCACGCTCCCCTTGCGGGGAGCGACCACGGATACGCCGCTTATCATGCAGCCGCCCGCGATTTCAATCCACGCTCCCCTTGCGGGGAGCGACCGGTCCGTTGTGTCTCTTTATGCTCGTGAGCGGTATTTCAATCCACGCTCCCCTTGCGGGGAGCGACTTGGTTCGTCGATGCTGGTACGATTGGTGCCACAATTTCAATCCACGCTCCCCTTGCGGGGAGCGACCCACGCCGGGCGATATATCCGCTATGTACATCGCCATTTCAATCCACGCTCCCCTTGCGGGGAGCGACCAGTCGGAGCATATGCTGGTGATATGTCTTTGGATTTCAATCCACGCTCCCCTTGCGGGGAGCGACAGGCAACCATATGTAACCAAAAAATATACAGATATTTCAATCCACGCTCCCCTTGCGGGGAGCGACATAGAACGTGCATCAGCGGGGTTTTCCGTTTCCAATTTCAATCCACGCTCCCCTTGCGGGGAGCGACGAGCCTATAGGCAGTCAACCGTCTAACACGCCGTATTTCAATCCACGCTCCCCTTGCGGGGAGCGACTGCTCCACAGATAGACCCGGTCGTCATCCAGCGATTTCAATCCACGCTCCCCTTGCGGGGAGCGACCTCCACGGTTGCCTTGTCCGTAAAGGAAATCTTATTTCAATCCACGCTCCCCTTGCGGGGAGCGACCAATTCCTCCAGTTTTAAAATGGATGTGGTGAGATATTTCAATCCACGCTCCCCTTGCGGGGAGCGACCATGAGAGAACACCATACCTATAGAGGCATCGAATTTCAATCCACGCTCCCCTTGCGGGGAGCGACTCAAGCAGTCCTCTGCCACATATGTGCGGCAAAGATTTCAATCCACGCTCCCCTTGCGGGGAGCGACATTGGGGTACTTGCAGGCGACCATAAGCTTCTGAATTTCAATCCACGCTCCCCTTGCGGGGAGCGACACGATTAACACGCCACCATCCACAAACCATCTGCATTTCAATCCACGCTCCCCTTGCGGGGAGCGACTTCGGGATGCCAACAACAGTCCCAACAACCACGGATTTCAATCCACGCTCCCCTTGCGGGGAGCGACTCGTTGTTGTAATCCTCTAAGTCCTTGATTCTCGATTTCAATCCACGCTCCCCTTGCGGGGAGCGACCTTCTCATTCTGACATCAGCATGATACCCTTCCGATTTCAATCCACGCTCCCCTTGCGGGGAGCGACCATGCCGGAGGCGGACTTGCCAAGAGAGCTGACATTTCAATCCACGCTCCCCTTGCGGGGAGCGACCAGGATGGATCGCAATTCCTGCAAATATTGGTTAATTTCAATCCACGCTCCCCTTGCGGGGAGCGACTGAGCAGCTTGAGGAAGACCAAGAAGAGCTCAGATTTCAATCCACGCTCCCCTTGCGGGGAGCGACCCCCAATGACTCTTCCTGACAATCCTACTGAGGACATTTCAATCCACGCTCCCCTTGCGGGGAGCGACTGGAGGTAGGTTTTCATGGGGGACATTTCTCCCGATTTCAATCCACGCTCCCCTTGCGGGGAGCGACCGCTCAGGCTGTCAAAGCCTTCACCAGCTGGTGATTTCAATCCACGCTCCCCTTGCGGGGAGCGACACGGCATCAACCAGATGGAAGGGGCGATCTAAATATTTCAATCCACGCTCCCCTTGCGGGGAGCGACATCCAGACCGATAGTGTATTTATACGCTTTCTTATTTCAATCCACGCTCCCCTTGCGGGGAGCGACGCCTGTAAAGAGGTGATTTTTGGTGAACGAAGAACATTTCAATCCACGCTCCCCTTGCGGGGAGCGACCCCAGCCGGTCGGTGGAAAAGGCGGCTTTCGTATTTCAATCCACGCTCCCCTTGCGGGGAGCGACTCAAACACAATGTCTGCATAACCTTTGCCGTCGTGATTTCAATCCACGCTCCCCTTGCGGGGAGCGACAAGGAATGGTTGTTTCCATCGTAATCGATGCAGTATTTCAATCCACGCTCCCCTTGCGGGGAGCGACCTGGTTCTTTGCCCTTTCAGCCGCCAGCTCATTTTATTTCAATCCACGCTCCCCTTGCGGGGAGCGACCCACCAGATGTACTGGATACCGGAGGACAGCCTATTTCAATCCACGCTCCCCTTGCGGGGAGCGACACTGGTGTCCTTGATGAAATTGAAATGGCTCCTAATTTCAATCCACGCTCCCCTTGCGGGGAGCGACCCAGTTATCAAGGCCCCCTAAGTCTTTCTTGTAAATTTCAATCCACGCTCCCCTTGCGGGGAGCGACATAAAGATAGCATTAGCATCAGCTCTATCTTTAATTTCAATCCACGCTCCCCTTGCGGGGAGCGACTCGGGATCGGAGCTGAACGAAACAAGCTCATCGAAATTTCAATCCACGCTCCCCTTGCGGGGAGCGACTCAGCGGCCTTCCCATATACGTGCTGGGAGTTAATTTCAATCCACGCTCCCCTTGCGGGGAGCGACGTGGAAGAAGATATGAAGATGGCTATAGAGGTACTATTTCAATCCACGCTCCCCTTGCGGGGAGCGACGCTCTTATCAATGCACTATCACTAATTTTTAGAATTTCAATCCACGCTCCCCTTGCGGGGAGCGACGCCTTGACCAGTGCCGGGATCTCGGCCCTGTAGATTTCAATCCACGCTCCCCTTGCGGGGAGCGACGCTTCAAACAGGATGGGAAGTGGAAACAACGGTCATTTCAATCCACGCTCCCCTTGCGGGGAGCGACTTGCCTATATTAATTACAAAGGCAATGTGATCTGATTTCAATCCACGCTCCCCTTGCGGGGAGCGACAGCAGGCCACAATCCGCAAGGTGTTCGACCTGCTATTTCAATCCACGCTCCCCTTGCGGGGAGCGACCCGGGAAATCACTCCGCTGGGTAAGAGCGTTCCGAATTTCAATCCACGCTCCCCTTGCGGGGAGCGACTCTGAAATACAACCAGCTAACGGATGCCCTGGATATTTCAATCCACGCTCCCCTTGCGGGGAGCGACTACTTTTCGACTCTCCGACCGTACTCTGGACCGATATTTCAATCCACGCTCCCCTTGCGGGGAGCGACACCTGGACGACTGAAGGCGACAAGATCCCTGTATTTCAATCCACGCTCCCCTTGCGGGGAGCGACCAAGCGCATAGCTTGCAGTGCTGTTCACCAGGGTATTTCAATCCACGCTCCCCTTGCGGGGAGCGACACCTGGACGACTGAAGGCGACAAGATCCCTGTATTTCAATCCACGCTCCCCTTGCGGGGAGCGACCAAGCGCATAGCTTGCAGTGCTGTTCACCAGGGTATTTCAATCCACGCTCCCCTTGCGGGGAGCGACACCTGGACGACTGAAGGCGACAAGATCCCTGTATTTCAATCCACGCTCCCCTTGCGGGGAGCGACCAAGCGCATAGCTTGCAGTGCTGTTCACCAGGGTATTTCAATCCACGCTCCCCTTGCGGGGAGCGACGATAAAGTCCGCTTCCTTCTGTCCATTCTTTGCGGTATTTCAATCCACGCTCCCCTTGCGGGGAGCGACCCAACCAACTGTTCTAACCCCTTCGTCGTCACCATTTCAATCCACGCTCCCCTTGCGGGGAGCGACATTTGCTACATGGTTAGTAAGTGCGAGTGCCAGAATTTCAATCCACGCTCCCCTTGCGGGGAGCGACCCGCGTATTGTGGTAATGCGCGAAAGGAGGCTTCCGATTTCAATCCACGCTCCCCTTGCGGGGAGCGACCTTGCTAGCGGTTTTGTCATCAACGCCTCTTGTATTTCAATCCACGCTCCCCTTGCGGGGAGCGACTGTACAGCAGAATTACCTGAAGAGCAAGAGCAAATTTCAATCCACGCTCCCCTTGCGGGGAGCGACACCAGTAGCACCATCTTCACCCTTCTTTTCAAACTATTTCAATCCACGCTCCCCTTGCGGGGAGCGACTTTTATACTCATTTCCTCTATGGTATGTATTCACTATTTCAATCCACGCTCCCCTTGCGGGGAGCGACCGAAAGGCCGAGAATGGAGGGTAGAGAGATGGCATTTCAATCCACGCTCCCCTTGCGGGGAGCGACGAAGCCCTGCTGAAAGCTATGCTCACCCCTGGCATTTCAATCCACGCTCCCCTTGCGGGGAGCGACGGCCTGTAACCGGTATCTTGTAAGGACGGTATCTTTCATTTCAATCCACGCTCCCCTTGCGGGGAGCGACTGAGTGCCAAACGGACTGTAGCGACATTTTCCTGATTTCAATCCACGCTCCCCTTGCGGGGAGCGACCTACTTCCTTACCATGCACATCCAGCTTATCCAATTTCAATCCACGCTCCCCTTGCGGGGAGCGACTTCCGGGTGCAGACGGGACAACGTTTCCCTTCGTATTTCAATCCACGCTCCCCTTGCGGGGAGCGACTTCTACCTTGTTGGTCAGTTCCCACGTCTTGTTATTTCAATCCACGCTCCCCTTGCGGGGAGCGACGCAATATCATTGCGCAGTACCTTAGATACAATGGTATTTCAATCCACGCTCCCCTTGCGGGGAGCGACTTCATGAGTCCTTAGTGGCATCTAATGGTCATCATTTCAATCCACGCTCCCCTTGCGGGGAGCGACTTCCATTTCCCTACTAGTAGGCTCAATGGCCCATATTTCAATCCACGCTCCCCTTGCGGGGAGCGACGAATGGCTTTAAGTGGGCACGAAAGACAATCCCTATTTCAATCCACGCTCCCCTTGCGGGGAGCGACCCTTGCGAAGTCGTCGACAAATGGGAATTATTAATTTCAATCCACGCTCCCCTTGCGGGGAGCGACCATTCGCTAGCGTTCCTTTTGCCAGGTCAAGAGATTTCAATCCACGCTCCCCTTGCGGGGAGCGACCAAGCCGTTGTTCAACTGGCTGGGCGGGATGTTATTTCAATCCACGCTCCCCTTGCGGGGAGCGACAGCACTTATGGTCCCATTGACCCAGCTGTGACGATTTCAATCCACGCTCCCCTTGCGGGGAGCGACTGCCTTTGCTGTTGTTGTTATCACAGTACCTGCAGATTTCAATCCACGCTCCCCTTGCGGGGAGCGACTCCATAGACCTTTTAGCAATTAGAGTTTCACATATTTCAATCCACGCTCCCCTTGCGGGGAGCGACTAAGGACTGCAAAAAGATTCAATAATTATGAAAATTTCAATCCACGCTCCCCTTGCGGGGAGCGACGGCATCAGGGTAGGCTGAAGATGCCCAATGGAAATTTCAATCCACGCTCCCCTTGCGGGGAGCGACAAGCGGAGAGTCAAAAGGATACCTCTCAGGTACAGATTTCAATCCACGCTCCCCTTGCGGGGAGCGACAAGTGGCTAGACCCTGATTATGGTCTATTATATGAGATTTCAATCCACGCTCCCCTTGCGGGGAGCGACGTGTAAGATTCAATGGTCATACCAGCACTCGTAAGATTTCAATCCACGCTCCCCTTGCGGGGAGCGACCTTCTGTCCTCTGGCAGTCTTTGCATCCTCAACAATTTCAATCCACGCTCCCCTTGCGGGGAGCGACTTATTGGTTGGTGCTGGTGTTGCTTTATGGACATTATTTCAATCCACGCTCCCCTTGCGGGGAGCGACATACATTTATAACCTCTTTCCTGTAGAGCATTATATTTCAATCCACGCTCCCCTTGCGGGGAGCGACTTCGTGCATTTTAACCACCCACCTTTGCCAAATAATTTCAATCCACGCTCCCCTTGCGGGGAGCGACGCGTAGCGTTCTACGATTTCGCCCAGGCGACGGATTTCAATCCACGCTCCCCTTGCGGGGAGCGACGCGTTGATTTTTCCCTTTGTTTAAAGGCATTGGAATTTCAATCCACGCTCCCCTTGCGGGGAGCGACTGTCAAACAAAAAAACACTGAATCCCTGCGGGATTCAACCTACAATTTTGCGAATCTCATAAAGCAAGTCCTTTGGAGCACGCAAAATCATTATTAAAACTTATGGGAGCTTTTGGTTCGCATAACCGGATTAATTTTCCAACTGGATTATATCCAGCCTTAATTCCAATATGGATAAGTGCCCATTGTCGCCTGCAAAATGCAAAGTGCCGAATTCCTGACAATAAGAGATATCTATTTTTATTATATGCCATTTTATCACGTATGGTGATGTGTCGATTTATGCTTTTACTTTTTCTTGCTCAACCATTTCCGTACAGTGTACCCCTGCCGGCCAAGCTGCGGTATCTACTATTACAGCATAATCTTCAAACGCGCGTGCAACTTTCTGGGCATCCTTCTTTTCTACCTGCACACAGTTAAACAGTTTATAGGCTTGTACATTACCCATCACAGAATCATGCTTGAATACATACAATTTCTGCACAGCCATATTGCCTCTGGCAGCAGAATGGTCATTTTCAAACAAATTGACCAAAGCGTCCCAAAGCAGCTTTAAGTCGGCTTCCGAAAAACCGGTAGATTTTTGTGCCAGGTTGGCAGAAATATAGCCATCTAGCCGATACAAACCCTAAGGATTACATGTAGATTTTCTTTGTTCTTTCCAGTTCTAAGTTTAAATCTATTGTAGCATAGACTATGTAGAAAAATACTCCCTCTTAAATTACATCTGCTTAACATTAAAAGAAAACCAAAATTTTGTCTATTACGTCAGGGTGATCCAAGTTTTGCAATACAAATCAGCTCAGTACTTCTACATTGGTCCTAGCTAGATGCATTTTGTTGGTTTGATGGGGTGTTGTATTCCCCTTATAAAAGCAATCTTTTCTTCACTTTGCAGAATCTAATCCACAGGTGCTTATTTACACTAGCAGCCAAGTGATTTATTAATATTATTATCTTATCATAAAGCATATACTATTTCCCCATCAGTTTTCCTGCATTTTTACTTAATGTTTCAGCTGCTGGGATTTGCTTAGCTTCAAACGGTATAGATTGAAAATGACTCTGCCCCTTTTTTGTCCATTAGCCTCTCAGCACCAGAATCCTAAATCTTTCTGTCTCTATACAGCCGCCAGAAAGGAGTGCTGCAGCAGCCCCACATTTCCTTCTAGCGGCTTCTTTTACCTCCGTTAGTACAAATTTACTTAGGGTCCAGCTGCGACCGTTCAAACGCCTTTTAAGGGCACACCAGAACGTCAAAAAGGACATGGAAAATTTCCATGTCCTTAGGATATTTCTTGTAAATTTATTAAATACTTTTTTAGGTAAATAAAAAAGACGATACAGCGTTGCGCGTATATCGTCTTCTTTTGTGGTGGGCGATGACAGGATCGAACTGCCGACATTCTGCTTGTAAGGCAGACGCTCTCCCAGCTGAGCTAATCGCCCGTGATGGTGACCGGAGGGGGAATCGAACCCCCGATACCGCCGTGAAAGGGCGGTGTCTTAACCGCTTGACCATCCGGCCAAAAAAAAGTGGTGATCCGCCAGAGGATCGAACTCTGGACACCCTGATTAAGAGTCAGGTGCTCTACCAGCTGAGCTAGCGGACCACGTCCTGCAACCGGTTGTCTCAACCGATTACTTTGATATCTTACACGATTTCAAAGGATTTTGCAAGTACTTTTTTCAACTTTTTTGGTTTTTTCCCTATTTTTTTTCGTCCAGCCAGTGATGGGCCGCCTGGAGCACCTGCTGCACGGTCAAATCCCGCATACAGCGCATATCGTCGCAGTGGTGTTTCATGCCGTTCCGGCACCCGTCGCAGGGCGGGATGGCCCGGACGATGGTGGCCTTATCCGTATAGGGGCCGTACAGTTCCGGGTGGCTGGGGCCGTACATGGCCACAATGGGCACCTTTTGGCTGATGGCCACGTGCATGGGGCCGCTGTCGTTGGTGATGATCAGGCTGCACCGGCTCATGGCTGCGGCCAGGGCTCCCAGGGAGAATTTCCCCGTCGCCACCATGGGGCGGCTGTGCATAAAGGAAATGGCTTCCTGGACCATGGTTTCGTCCATGGGGCCGCCGAAGAATACCGTCCGGTACCCTTCCTGGGCCAGGGTATCCGCCACCTGGGCAAACCGTTCCGGTGCCCAGCGTTTGGTGACCACGGCGCTGCCGATGTTAAAGCCCACTACCTTTTCTTTCGGCTTCAGGTCCTGCTGGTCCCAAAACTCTGCCGCCCTGGCCTGCTGCTCCGGACCGGGGAAGACTTCCAGGCCGTTATGGACCAGGGGTTTCACCCCCAGCCGGGTCAGCACGTCCAGATACATATCTGCGGCGTGGAGGGTCCGGTTCAGCTTCAGATAGGGGTGAAAGAAGGGCCGGAACAAAAAGTGGGAGGCCCCCACCTTCACCGGCACCGACGCCATGGCATCAATAAAGGAGCACCGCTCGTTGGGGTGCAGGTTGATCAGGATATCGAAGTGGGCGGCCGAGATTTTTCTGCTCATGGCCCACAGGGCGGACAAATGGTCGTCCTTCCCTTTTTTGTCGATGGTCCAGACCTGGTCGATATTGGGGTTATGGTCCACCACTTCCCGCAGCTTCTGGTCCACCAGGTAGGTGATTTCCGCTCCGGGAGCGGCCTGCCGCAGGGCATGGAGGAAGGGCGTGGTCAGCACCAGGTCTCCCAGGTGCATCAGGAAGGTCACGATAATTTTTTTATTGGCGAGTTCCATGGTCTCCTCCCTTCAGCTTGTCTTCAAACAGGGCATACACCTGCTCCGGCGTAACGGCCGCCATGCATTCCCAATGATTGCACTGCTTTTTCAGGCAGCCGGCACAGGAAACCGGGCTGACCAGCACTGTGGCGTCCGGGTCCCCATAGGGGCCCGTCCGGTCCGGCCGGGTAGGTCCGTAGACTGCCACCAGTTTTTTTCCGTAGGCGGCAGCAATGTGCAGAGGCCCCGTATCCCCGCTCATGTAGAACAGGGCGCCCTTGATCAGGGCTCCCAGCTCCCGAAGGCCCGTACTGCCAATCAGATTGATGACCTTGGGGTTATAGCGGGTTTCTTCCTGGATCCGTTCTCCCAGGGCTGCATCTCCCTGGCCGCCGGCCAGCACCACCCAATAGCCGTGGTCCATAAACAGCTGGGCCAGCTTCCCGTAGGATTCCGCCGGCCAGCGTTTGGTGACCCAGCGGGCACCAGGCACCAGCACCACATAGGGCAGCTGGGTTTCCGCCCGGACACCGGCCCGGATCAGCCGGTTCCGCATCAGCAGGCATTCTTCCTTGAGTTCCGGCATGGGATAGCGGACCTGGTCCACCTTGGCTCCCAGGTACCGGGCTACGTCCAGGTACCGCTCAATCACGTGGTCGTGGGCATGGGGCCCGGTAATGGCCCGGGACACCAGGCCGCTGCCTTCGCGCATTTCGCAGTAGCCGATTTTTTCCGGGGCCCCGGTCAGGTATGCCATCACGGCGCTTTTAAACAGGCCCTGAAGGTCAATCACCAGGTCAAAATGCCTGGCCTGGAGCATGGCCCGGGTTTCCTTCAGGCACTGCCATTTGGCGTGCCAGCTCATACGGCCAAAAGCCGCCTTGTCAAAGTAGAGAATCTCGTCAATGACAGGCGGTTCTGGGATAAAGGCTCCGAACTGGGGGTGGACCAGCCAGGTAATCTTGGCCTCGGGGTACGCAGACCGCAGGGCCGCCGCAAAGGGCAGGGCATGGATTACGTCCCCCAGGGAGCTCATTTTGATGATCAAAATATTTTTATAGTCTTTAACAGTCACAGTGCACCTTCTGTCTGCGCAGCACCAGCCGGACAAAGGTCAGCAGATTTTTCCCGGTAAACCGGTAGCCGGGCACTCCCGCCGCCAGGGCCGCTTCCACATCGGAGGCCTTGTCCCCGATCAAAAAGGAGGCGTGCCGGTCAATGGGATGCTCTTCCATGGCCTGGAGCAGCATACCCGGTTCGGGCTTCCTACAGCCGCAGGCCACGGTCAGCTCCGGAATCACCCCTTTGGTGGGATGATGGGGACAGTGGTAGAAGCCGTCGATTTTCCCACCGGCCTTGGCCAGTTCCGCGTTCATATGGGCATGGAACTGGTCCATCTGCTCCTTGGTATAAAAGCCCCGGGCAATGCCGCTTTGGTTGGTCACCACGTAGATGGCGTACCCCAGGCTGCGGAGCAAGGCCACGGCTTCCCGTGCCCCCTCCACCCATTCCAGCTCTTCCGGCCGGTAGATATAGCCCTTGTCCACGTCCAGGACTCCGTCCCGGTCAAAGAACACTGCTTTTTCCAGTTCCGTACTCATGCCTTATAATACCCATCCGATTCTTCCAGCAGCTGGCAGTATTCCTTTACGGCAGTGTTGAAGTCCGTAAAGCCGCCATCGTAGCCGGCCGCCAAAAGGCGGGTGTCGTCGGCCTGGGTGTAGCTCTGGTATTTGCCCTTCAGGCCTTCGGGGAACGGAATGTATTCCAGCTCGCCGCTGCCGAAGAATTCCAGTACGGCATGGGCCATATCGTTAAAGGTATGGGCATGGCCCGTACCCAGGTTGTACACGCCCTTCAGTTCCGGATGCTGCCAGAAATAGAATAGCACCTTCACCACGTCTTTTACGTACACAAAGTCCCGGGTCTGCTCACCGGGGCCGTAGCCGTCGTAGCTGCCAAACAGCTTCACCTTGTGGTCCTGCTTCCATTCCAGGAACATTTGGCGTACCAGGGAAGCCATCTTGCCCTTGTGGTTTTCCTGAGGTCCGTACACGTTGAAATAACGGAAGCCGGCAATCTGGCTGTCCGCCTTGTCAAAGTAGCGACGGGCATAGTTGTCGAAGAACAGCTTGGAGAAGGCATACACGTTCAGGGCTTCTTCGCAGGCCGGTTCCTCCCGGAACCCGTTTTTGCCGCTGCCGTAGGTGGAAGCGGAAGAAGCGTACAGGAACTGGATTTTCCGGTCCAGGGCAAAGTGCATCAGGGTCTTGGTGTACTCAAAGTTGTTTTCCATCATGTATTTGCCGTTATATTCCATGGTATCGGAGCAGGCCCCTTCATGGAAAATCACGTCAATGGGCGTATGGTTGAATTCCCCTGCTTTGATTTTTTGCAGGAAATCGATTTTGTCCAGATAATCCATGACCTTCAGGCCCTGGATGTTCTTGAACTTCACCATGTTGGTCAGGTTGTCCACCACCAAGATGTCGTCCCGGCCCAGGTCGTTCAAGCCTTTTACAATGTTGCTGCCGATAAAGCCGGCACCGCCGGTCACAATAATCATATTTTACCCTCCTTCACCAGGGCGGCAATCTTGGCAATTACCCCCGTGGTGGAATAGCCTTCCTTAAAGGGAAGGATCCGGACCTGGCCGGCGTATTCCCGCCCGGCCACCTGTTCCGGTGTATAGTCGCCGCCTTTGACCAGAATGTCCGGCCGAATCCGGGCAATCAAGTTGGTAGGCGTATCTTCGCTGAAAAATACTACGGCATCCACGCAGGCAAGGGCTGCCAGAAGCCGAGCCCGGTCATTTTCCTTGTTGAGAGGCCGGGTTTCTCCCTTGAGCCGCTTCACCGAGTCGTCGGTGTTCACCCCTACAATCAGGTGACGGCCCAGCTGAGCGGCCTGCTCCAGGTACTGGACATGACCTGCATGGAGGATATCAAAGCACCCGTTGGTAAAGACCACGGTTTCCCCGGCGGTCTTCCAGGTCCGGGCCAGGCTTTCGATTTCGTCCCAGCTTAACGGCCGGTAATCCTGGCCTTCCCGTTCTTCACAGGCAAGGACTTCCTTCAGCAGCTCTTCCCGGTGCACCGGATAGGTGCCCACCTTGGATACCACAATGCCGGCTGCCTTGTTGGACAGGTTCAGGGCTTCTGCCAGAGGCAGCTTACCCGCCGCTGCAGCCAGCAGCACCGCCGCCACCGTATCCCCGGCCCCAGACACATCAAACACGTCCCGGGCCGTAGCGGCTTCGGTAATCACTTCGTTTTTATTGATCAGGGACACGCCCTTTTCCGAGCGGGTCACCACCACATTGCTGATTTGGAACTGGTCCCGGGCCTTGGCGGCCAGCCGGACCAGGGGTTCTGTTTCGTTGGGCACCACTTCCCCGGCAGCTTCGCACATTTCCTTTACGTTGGGGGTAATGAAGTCGCAGCCGGTGTACTTATGCCAGTCGGAGCCTTTGGGGTCCACCAGCACGGGCACCTGGAACACATGGGCCGTATCGATGACCTGGCGGCAGAAATGGTCGGAGCACACGCCCTTGGCGTAGTCGGAGAGAATCACCCCGTTCAGGCCTTCCTGGAGCTTCTGGGTCAGCCATTCCAGCAGCAGCCGCTCCTCTTCCGGCACCAGGTCTCCGGGCTCCTCAAAGTCCAGCCGCAGCATCTGCTGCCGGGCTCCGATGATCCGCAGTTTGGTAATAGTTTTCCGTTCCGGCATGGGCAAAAGCCCGCCGTAGTCGATGCCCGCCTGAGCCAGCTTCTTCTCCAGCTCTTTCCGGTGGCTGTCGGCGCCGGTGACCCCGGCCATATAGACCTGGACCCCCAGGCCCGCCAGGTTGGCGGCCACGTTGCCGGCGCCCCCCAAAACGGCTTCCATTTTCCGCACCCGGTTCACGGGCACGGGCGCTTCCGGGGAAATGCGCTTCACTTCTCCATAAATATATTGGTCCAGCATCACATCGCCCAAAACGGCGATTTTCAGTTTCTGGATATCTTCAGTCAAAAATTGGGTGCTTTGGGTATTACGCATAACTTTCCACCAGCTCACAGAGAATATGGCCCATGATTTCATGGATTTCCTGGCCCCGGGCGGTGTTTTCCGCAGGCACATTCAGGAGCACGTCGCAGAGCTCCGCCATCTTGCCCCCGTCCTTGCAGGTAAAGCCAATGACCTTCATGTGCTTTTCCCGGGCCTTGGCAATGGCCTCCAGCACATTCTTGCTGTTGCCGGAGGTGGAAATTCCCACCAGCACGTCCCCTTCCCGGCCCAGGCCTTCTACCTGCCGGGAAAAAATCTTGTCGTAGCCGTAATCGTTGCCCACCGCCGTCAAAATGGACGTATCCGTAGTGAGCGCCAGGGCGGCCATCCCCGGCCGTTCCTTTTGGAAGCGGCCCACAATTTCCGCAGCCCAATGCTGGGCATCCGCAGCCGAACCGCCGTTGCCGCAGAACATCACTTTGCCGCCGGCAGCCAGGGCCATAGAAACCATCCCGGCTGCGTCTTCCAGGTTCCGGAGCAGGCGCTTGCTGCCCATGACCTTATGGACCAGTTTCTCATGTTCCAGGAAGCGGGCACTGATCAGTTCTTGTGCATTACCAACGGAAGAGGTCATATTTCACACTCCATTCATTGTCATTATTGTATTTCTTATCCCGGTATTCCAGTTCCAGCCGGAAGCAGCAGAAATCGTGGCTCCACCGGTAGATGTATTCGTAAATCTGGCTCTTGCCTTCATCGTAGCGGAGCAGCCAGGTCAGCCGGTCGTTGGGCCCCAACTGCTTGATGATGCCCCACTGGAGTTCCTTGGCCATATCCGGGTCGTTGTAGGCGAAGACGGAGCTGTGTTCCTTCTGATAGTAGTAGCCCAGCCAGGTGTTCCAGCCGCCGCTAAAGCTCTTGCCTAGGGTGGCAGAATACAGCATGGTCTTTTTGGTTTCGTCGTTGATGCTTTCTTTGACCCACTTGTGGCCCATGCCCAGGTTCAGGGACAGGGGATTAGCTTCATGGGTCAGGTAGATGGGATCGTGGGTCAGGAACACCCCGTATTCCGTATGCCAGCTTTCCTTCCAGTTGTCCTTCCACAGGCCATGGCTATAGTAGGCGGAATAGTTCAGCGGCCATTTGTCGTTGAATTTATGGCTCTTGTAGCCAATCAAGACGTCCCGTTTCTTTCGGATCCAGTTGTTGTCCGAGTCTTCCGTATGGCCGTCCTGGATGCGCACGTAGAAGTTCCGTTCGTCCTGAACGTCGTAGTACAGGGGCCGCCAGCCAATCTTGGAGTAGTACTTCAGTTCAGCGGTGGCCACGTTCTTGTCGCTGAGGGGAACGTTGAAATTGTAGCGGATTTCCGTGCCATGGTCCTTGGTGTAGCCGATATGGGGAATCAGGCTCTGGCCCTGGTCATCATCGCCAAAGCGGTTGATCCAGCGGTCCCGGGAATACACATGGACGCCTTTGATATACACCTTTACGTTATAGGCAATAATCTTGTCCTTGGGGTAGATGATGACCTTTTCGGCCTTTACATCTACGCAGGGCGGGTGCTTGACTGCCGGGCAGCGGGTGGTTTCCCCGCCATCGGTAAGTTCCACCCGGTCCGGGTACACTTCCCCGATGTTGGCCCGGTAGATATCCTTGCCGTTGGTGCCGGAAATATCCTTGATGGTACCGGTTTTGTCCAGGAAGTTGTAGTGGCCCCATTTGCCGTTGGTGACGCTGGTGCTGCCCCCGCTGGAGTTCACAATGCGGCCCCCGGTCAAGAGGTACACATCCCCGGTTTTGGAGTTGCCGGTGGCTTCCGTGGTATACAGTTTCTGGTTGCCCTGATACAGGCGCACGTTGCCGGTGGCCTTAAAATCCCCGCTTTCGGAGTTGTAGGTCACCTGATCCCCGTAGATGGTAATGGGCAGGGTGGATTCGCTGGCCACCTTTTCGCCCCGTTCTTCCCGTTCCTTTTGCTCCGTTACGGTTTCCTGGCCTGCCAGGGTTACTTTTTCCGTCTGGGCATCCGGCTGATCCTGCAGGCGGCGGGAACGTTCCTGCACTGCGGCGCTTGCCTGAACGTCATCGATGGTCTGCTGGGGCTGGTAGCCGGGGCCGTCCTTGGAACTGAGCTTGCCCCCGTCGTAGCCATAATCCATAATGGCTGCCGATGCCATACCGGGCAGTGCCAATGCCATTGTAATGCCTAAGGCCAATGCCTTTTTCTTCATAAGTTAGGTACCTCCGCCGGATTGTAGATTTCTGTACTGCTTTATGCCCACTTTTCCCAGTCCTCCCCGGACCGGAAAAAAGTCATATTCCCTTATATTATAACACAAAAAGGTCTTTCTCTTTCCTACTTTATGGAAAGAGAAAGACCTTTACCAAATGCCTTGTACAAAGTGCCTTACAGGGTTGCCGGGGTATAGGCACTGCCGTCGTCCGTGTCAGTGCCGGTTTGGCTGGCAGCTTCCTGCTTCCGGGCAGCAGCCAAAGCGGCTTCCGTTTCAGCGTCGGCCTTGTCGCCGGTGCCGCTGGTATTTACGGAACCGATTTGAACATCTTCCATGGGTTCATCCAGGGAAGCATCCTGGCTAGGAGCCGGAGTTTGAGCCGGAGTCTGGGCTGTTGCCGCAGTAGTGGTGCTGGCAGCCGGGGCCGTAGCAGCAGGCTGGGTTTCAGCAGCGGGTTCTGCAGCCGGTTCTGCGGCTGGTTCAGCGGCTGGTTCAGCAGCCGGTTCCGTTTGGGCTTCTGCCTTAGCAGCCGGCTGGGCAGCCGTACCCGGTTTTACCAGGGTGCTGGTAGCTTCCGGATTTTCCGCAGCGGTGGTCAGCTGCTGGCCACTGGCCGTATTGCCGGCCAAAATCACGCCATTAATGGTGGTGTCCTGTTCTACCTGGACGTAGGTATTGGAACCCGCAGGAATGGTCACGGAGGAACCCTTCACAAAAGCGCCGCCTACAATGCCCACCGGTCCAAAGAGGACCATGCCTCCAATAGAAGCACCGGCTGCACCGGCTGCGGTTTTGGCCTGCTGTTTGGCCAGATCACCGACCGTAACGGGAACGGCTTCCCCGTTAACGGCTACCACATGGGAGAAGTCCAGGTCAATCCGGGCATCCCGGCCAAAAATCCGGGGCTGCACCACTTTTTGGATTTTGCCCACACCTTTGGCGCCTTTGGGCAATACCAGGGCTTCGCCCACGTACACGTTGTCGTCCACCACAAAGTCCACAGCATCGCCGGCCTGGGCCGTTTTGCTGCTGATGTCGCTCATGAATTTCACTTTAATCAGGGAATCCTTGGGCAGTACCACAGGGCTGGAAGTCAGGCTTCCAGAGGGGAAAGCGGCCTTGGTCAGGCGGGCTACCCGGCTAAGCACCGTATCCTGGGGGTACTGGGTGCCAAAAATACTGGTTTCCAGATTGCCAATCCGGTTGATGGCACCTTCCGTGCCCATCCGGTCAGAGAACTGCCATTCAATGACGTTCAGTACGGCGGCCAGGGAAAGCTGCCCATTGTTGGGGTCCCCTTCCACCCGGTTGTACAGCCGGTCCACCCGGCTCATGACGGAACCGCTGGTTTCCTGACCGTACAGTTCCTTTTCCAATTTATCCACACGGGAAACCAAAGAGCCGGTTTGTTCCGCTCCGTCCATAAAGGTTTCCACTTGCTCCAGTTTGCCCGAGACGGTGTTCGCGGTCTCAAGATCTGCGGCCATAGCCGGGGCCAGGCAGGTCAGGCAAAGGAGTGCCGTTACAACAAGACTGATTACTTTTTTCAATCCAGACACCTCCGTGGGGTAATAGTACTTCTGCAATACACTTTATTTTACCATAAATCAGAGCTTTTCGATAGTCTGGGGCGCCAGCCAGGGCTTTAGCTGCTCCGCCATCGTCACTTCCATGGCGTCCAGCATTTCATAACGCCGCCGGTGGTTGGCCCGCTTGGAGGGCTTCAGCTCCGACAGATCCCGGCGCACTTCCTCCAGGGGAATCCGGTAGAACCGGCGATCGCCGCTGGGGCTGCCGCCGCACTCTGCCCAGAAGTCCCCAAAGTTGGTTTTCAGCTTCCGGTCCATGCGCACGTGGTTCATGGCGTAGTAGCCCTGGTTGGTCACGGCGTAGATTTCCTGGCAGTGCCACAGCTTGGCCAGGGTCCGCAGCCCATAGAAAATCAGGTTCTTGGTCCGGTAGCCAAAGTACTTCTTGGTCATGGCCTTGACCGCATCGTTGCCCAGGCTGGTGCCCTGAAGGGCCCCTACAAAGGCGCAGGTTTTGCCCCCAGCCGGGTCCGGTCCCAGCCAGAACATAATCTGGTAGAAATCCACCCCGCCCCAATGGAGCACCAGGGACAGGCAGCCTTCCTTCCGCTGGCCTGGGTGGAACAGCAGGTCCAGGGTCAGGGGTTCCTCCTGGAAGGTATCCTGCCACAGGGTAATTTTCCCGTGGTCGGTGTAGATTTTGGTCAACAGTTCCGGTTTGCCGATTTGCTGGAGGGCCAGGATATGGTGGCGGATGAGCGCCGCCCGTTCCGTAAACGTGGCCCCCTTATAGAAAAAGGCCCGGGTTGCCTGTTCCAGCAGACAGGGCATGCCGGCAAAGACTTTTTCCCGCACCGGGTCACTATGGAAGAAGTGCTGGAGCGCGGTAATTTCTCCGCTGTGCCCCAGGCAGCGTAGCAGGAAAACCCAGTAGCGCTTCCGCTCTTTCAGGTGAACACAGTTGTAGCAGGCATGGCCCACAGTTTTTAGTTCATTCCAATCCATTAAAACACCTTTCTTTCAGTAAAAAAGGGCGGCCATTGCTGACCGCCCCCTTGCTGCGCTTAGTTGTTTTTCAAGGCCTTTTTCAGTTCTCTCCGGCACAGTTTGCCGAATTCCTTGTGAGGCCAATCAGAACGCGGGCTGATGGCGCCGGATTCCATTTCCTGGGTGTAGGACCAATGGTCATCCTTGAACTTGCCTGTCTTGTTGTTCAGGGTAGCAAAACGGCCTTCGAAATCCAGGTCCGTTACCGGTTCCCGGCGGAAGGACTGTTCCGTTACGTCAAATTTGTCCACGGCCATGACGATAACCACATCGGCACCGCTGGCTTCAGCTACGGCCTGAAGGCCGGCTTTGGTGAACAGGTTGTCCTGCTGCTGCAGGGCGACTTTCCGTACCACATCGCTGTCTACCATGTCGTAGGCAGGATACTGGAACAGTTTGGCCAATTCGTTGCTGAATACAATGGGTTTCATGCCCTGGTTGTCTTCTACATCTTCACCGATCATCAAGGGTACCACGGCCAATTTCAGGGATTGAACCTTGGGGGTGGTATCTTCTGCTGCCTGGCCTTTGTCCGCCGTTTGTGCGGTATTTTCCGCAGCGGGTTTAGCCGGAGTAAAGGTAAATGTTGCCGCATCCGCTTTGCCTACCGGTAAGGACAGTACAAAACCGAAGCATACGGCAGCCAAAACTTGCCACAATTTTTTCATGTGATGGAACCTCCTAGTTGTGATTTCTCTTATTTTAGCATAACAAAAGGTGCTTGGCTAGATTTCTTCGCAATAGTCAGAGGCCACCCAGCCGATTTCGCCGTTGTCCCGTCTGACCTTGGTCCAGTTGATGCCGCCGCCTTCCTGGGCATCCAGGATGATGACCACTTCATCCTTTTCGAAATAATCCAGGACGTCCCCGTTTTCACTGGGGTCCCCTCTCATCCGCACTTCTGTGCCGGTAATCCGGCCTTTCCGGTCGGCAGCAAAGGTGGCAGAAGGTACGGTTCCGGTATCCGCAACCCGGCAGTATTCCCCGGCAACCCAGCCGGTAACGCCGTTTTTCCGGGTAACCTGGTACCATTTCCGGCCGCCCCGTACATCACTTTGCAGTACGGTCACCGCTTCGCCGTCTTCAAAATAGCCCAGAATATCCGTGTTGGTACCTGCGCCGCTGCGCATCCGGACTTCCGTGCCAATAATGGTTCCAGGAGCCGCTGCGTCCACCCGTTCCATGGGGAACGTGAGACCCAGGGCACAGCACAGGGCTGCCAAAATTCTTCCAACTTTATTCATGGTGGTCTCGTCACCTCTCTTTGGTTTATGGCTAGACTATATAGTCTGATTGTAACACAGCCAGCCCGCTTTGGCTAGTTTTGTTGACAGTACTGGGCCGCTACCCAGCCAATAGAGCCGTCAGAGCGTTTCACCTTGTACCACTTCATACCGTCTCCGTCGCCCACTTCCATAATGGTGACTTCTTCGCCCTTGGTATAGTAGCCCAAGATGTCTGCAGAAGTGCTGGCGCCGCCCCGGATCCGCACGTCGGTACCGGTAATCACGGCCTTGGTGGAAGCGCTGGAGCTGGCAGCAGAGCCCGTATTTCCGGCAGAAACCTCCGGAATCTGGGCCCCTTCCGCAGGCTGGCAGTATTCAGAAGCAATGTAGCCATTGGTGCCGTCGCCCCGGGCCACCTGGTACCAGGTTAGGCCGCTGCCCTGGGCTTTGCCCTTGATGTACACCACTTCACCCTTGGTGAAGTAGCCCAGTACGTTGGCGTCCAGGCTGGCGCCCTCCCGGAACCGTACATCGGTGCCGGTGACGTAGCCCTGGTTGCCGGTAAGTACCGGTGCCTGGAAAGCAGGTTCAGCCGGAGCCGCAGGAGCCGGTGCCGGAGCAGGAGCTGCGGGCTGAGCTGCGGGCTTAGCCGCAGGCGCCGGGGTCTGGGCAGCCGGAGCTGGTTTCACTTCATCCAGGGCCGGTGCGGCCTTTACTGCCGTTCTGGCTGCACCGGCAGCGGTCTTGGCCGTTTCCTTGGCAGTGGTCTTAGCCGCAGCCACCGTAGTCTTGGCGGCCGCTTTCTTTTCTGCTGCAGCTTTTTCCGCAGCCGTTTTCTTGGCCGCCGCTTCTTTGGCAGCCTTTTCCGCAGCTGCTTTTTCTGCTGCGGCCTTCTTGGCAGCTTCCTTAGCGGCTTTCTCTGCCGCTGCCTTTTCGGCTGCGGCCTTTTCTTCAGCCGCTTTCTTGGTTGCCGCCGTTTCAGCCGCAGCCTGGCTGGCCGTCTTTTCCACGGTCTTTTCCGTGGCGGCAGCTGCGGTAACCGGAGCCGTCACCGACGGAGTGCCCGCAGGATTATCCGGCAGGGCTGCCGACAGGTTCACTTCGATTTCCCCTTCGTTCTTATCCAGCACGGAACCGGCATGGTAGACCCCGATAATGCTCCCATCCTGGTCCACATAGTACGTATCCGGCAGGGTCTTCTGCTTGGCCGGGTCCACGTCGTACAGGTACTGGAGGCTGTTTTCGGAACGGTTGGCCAGCTGCTGCTGGTTGTAGTAATAGCTGAGCTGCCGCTGGGCCCCGGTTTTCCGGTCAAAGGTCATACCCTGGGTTTCTTCCACGCCCATGTTGGGGGTCATGACCACCGTCAGGCTGATCAGATCCGGGTCGGATTTGTGCACATCGTAATGCACCTTGCCCCCGCCCAGGGTAGAGGCCTCGCTGACGTAGGACGCTACCTGGCTGCTCAGGGCGCTGTTGATTTTTTCATCGGCGGCACTGCTGCCCCCGGAAACCTCCGGGCATTCCACCGTTACCTGTTTCTCCGTCCGGGTAATGGTTTTTACCGGCAGGGACGCGGCCCAAATAGGGGTCGTAAAGCCCAGCACGGCACAGCTCAGCAGTACTGCACAGGTTTTCTTGAAACTGATTGGTTTTCCTATTTTTCTCCGTGTCATAATTATCCTTCCATTTCACACTTCTACTCGGCTGGCTTCTGGTCCAGATCCACCGGCTGCTCTGCAAAAAAGCTGCCTGCCTGGGTCAGTTCCACTTCCCGGCTGAGATTTTCCGTCAGCCAGGCTTCGGCTTCCAGTTTTTGGTCTTCCGGCAGGGTCACATGAATGTGCACGCTGCTGTCATATTCCACTTGGCCCACCGCAAACAGGGTCTGCCGGTACAGCTGGTTCAGCACCCGCCCGGCATCTTCCATGGACCAGTCAAACACATAATCTCCCATGGGAATCCTTTGGGCCAGTCCGGCTTCGTCCACCGCCTGGACCACGGCCTTCCCGTAGGTGCGGGTCAGTCCCCCGGCTCCCAGCTTGATGCCCCCGAAATACCGGGTCACCACCGCCGCCACATCGTACAGCTCCCGGCGCCGCAGCACCTCCAGCATGGGCGAACCGGCGGTACCGCTGGGCTCTCCATCATCGCTGGACCGTTCCACCCGGCCGTCCTGGCCTACAATATAGGCAGAACAGTTATGGGAAGCGTCCCAGTATTGCTTTTTCATTTGTTTCACAAAGGCCTGGGCTTCCTCCTCGGTTTCCACCCGCTGCAAATGGCAGAAAAACCGGGATTTTTCCACCACCAGTTCGCTGGTGACCGGCTTTTGAATGATGTATTTCCCCATAAGCTTTCCTTTCAAAAACTTGCAATGTATTCTTATATTATACGATATTCCTGGGTGAAATTTCCAGTGGCGTATTGGTGACATTGTTTTGGACAGGAAAAAAGGGCAGCTCCCCCAGGAACTGCCCTCGTTTTTTCTATTGCTTTTACCGGACGGTAGCCATTTCCGTCATCTGGTTCACCAGCGGATTGCCGCTGCCGCCCAACAGGTCCACCTGGCTGACCACCACCTGCATCACCCGGTTTTTCACCACCCCGCTGGCGGTGGGCTGGCCGTAGGAAGCCAGGGAATGGATCATGTAGGGCGTTCCCTGATAATTCCCCAGCACCAGCATTACGTGGTAGGGGGTAAACAAAATGGAACCCGGCGCTGCGCTGCCGATGACGGCCATTTTCTGGTCGTGGCTCAGCCCCCGGAGATTTCTGCCGCCCAGGGCTCTGGCCTGTTCGTCCCCATTCCGGGGCAGTTCAATGCCCACGGTCCGGTACACGTCCTGGGCCAGGGAGGAGCAGTCCACGCTGTTTTCCATGCCGCCCCAGCCGTAGGGAGCCCCCAGATGTTTAAAGGCCATGGTCACAATATTGTTGGCCGTATAGGGCAGATACCCCTGATGGAGATTGGGGCCGTAGGACGCCTTTACCGGGTCAATCTGGAGATAGCCTTTGGCGTCCCGGGTGGGCAGCAGCAATTTGCCGCCCTGGGTGGGAATCACAGCCCCCATTTGGTACAGCTGGGGCTTGCTCCCCGCCGTCAGGCTCAGCAGCCGTCCCGTTACCACGGCAGGAGCCGCCGGCTGGGCGTAGGTCTGCCAGGTTTTGGCGTCCGTAACTGCCACCTTGTTGGTGGGCACCCAGCCCCGGTAGTGGGGGGTCCGGACAAAAACAAAGTTGCCCTGGGGATTGGTGTGGTAGATGCGCACCGGCGTAGCAGGGTCCACCGCCGTTTCCTGCCAGCTGTCAAAATGCCGGTCGGAAGGGTCGGAAAAAGCCCGACTCAGGGTGGGGAACGTTTTCAGGTCCACCCGGTCCACCAGCACCCCATACCGCACCTTGTTGCTGGGGCGGATATTGGCTTTGGCATCGCTTTTCAGCTTGCTGGCCGCAGCGCTGCCAAGAGGAGCTCCCTGGACGTACAGGTCGTCTTCCATGCCCAGGGCGTTCACGTATTGGGTCAGCTGGCTGCCGGAGATGGTATCCCCCAGGCCGGTAATGGTATCACCAAAAATGGTTTTCTCCATTTGCTGGTTCAGGGCCTTGATCCGGGCCGGGGAAGCTAGCACCGTATTGCCGCTTTGGGTGGTCCAGGCCGCAGGGGTACACAGGGCTGCCGGGGTGCCGGGCATGGAAGCCGCCAGGGCCACCTGGGCAGAAATACAAAGGGCGCCGGTGAAAACAGCCGCCCGGGAAAGCAGTTGGGAAAAATGCATGAATAAAACCTCCTTTTACAATCCTTTTTATTATACCCACTCCCCCGCCCTCCTGGCAAATAAACAGAAAGCAAAGCGGCGCAAAAAATGCGGGGCAGCCTGCGCCGTCCCGCATTCGTTCTGCTCTATTTCCAAAAGCCAGGCTTTCCTTAGAAATCTCCCAGCTCCCGTTTCCGTTCGCTGGCATCTACGCAGCAGGAAACCATAATGTCGCCGGTAATGTTCACCGTAGTCCGGGGCATATCCAGAATCCGGTCGATACCGGCAATCAGGGCACTGCCTTCCAGGGGCAGCCCAATGGCCGTCAGGATCATGGTCAGCATAATGTAGCCGGCCCCGGGCACCCCTGCCGTCCCAATGGACGCCAAGGTCCCGGTGATGATAATGGTCACGTACTGGGCGGTGGTCAGCTCCACCCCGTAGATCTGGGCCACAAACAGGGCGCAGACCCCCTGGTAGATGGCCGTGCCGTCCATGTTGATGGTAGCCCCCAGCGGCAGTACGAAACTGGAGATTTCCGGATTTACTCCCAGATTCTCGGCGCACTGCATACTGACAGGCAGGGTCCCGTTGGAGGAGCAGCCCGTAAAGGCCACCAGCTGGGCCGGCAGAATGGTTCTAAAGAAGGTACCCAGGGGCAGTTTGGTCAGGAGCTTGATCAGGCCCCCGTACACCACTGCTGCGTGCAGGGCGCAGCCCAGGTACACCGCCACAATCACCTTGGCCAAAGGCAGCAGCACGTCCGGTCCGTTGGCCGCCACCACCGGGCAGATCAGCCCGAAAACACCAATAGGAGCCAGCTGCATGATGTAGTGGACAATCTTGTAGCAGACTTCCGTAATGCCGTCCAGGGTCTTTAAAAGGGTGTCCGCCCGCTCCCCTACGGAAACGATGCCGATGCCGGTAAATACCGACAGGACGATAATTTGCAGCATATTGGCCTTCAGCATGGCATCAATGGGGTTGGTGGGAAAAATATCGATGATGACCTTCATCAGGGGCGGTGCCTGTTTGGCAGCCGCTTTCACCCCTTCTCCCGGCAGGCTGAGCCCGGCCCCAGGCTGGAAAATAATCCCCAGCATAATGCCCAGGCAGATGGCAAAGGCCGTGGTACCCAGGTACATGATCACCGTCTTGGCCCCAATCCGGCCAATTTTCTTGATGTCCCCCAGCCCGGCCACGCCCAGCACCAGAGAGGAGAATACCAGGGGCACAATGATCATCTTGATCATGTTCATAAAGATGGCGCCCAAAGGCGCAATCCAGGTGGTGGCAAAGGGCAGTCCACTCTGCCCCAGTCCCAGGCCAGCCGCCACGCCCAAAATCAGGCCCGCCAAAATCTTTGTTGTAAGTCCCATACAAATCCACCCCTTTCCAACTGAATAATGATTGCTTTACTATATTTCTATTTTAGCAAGTTCTTTTGTAACAAACAAGAAATATGTTACAACCTTTTTAATTGTTGGAAAAACCCAGGAGAAAATATAAAAAACGAGACAATTCCCGAAGAAATTGTCTCGCGTTGCGGCAGGCTGTTCAAGCTGCCTAAAATTAGAAGGTAACCACCATTTGGGACCACAGGGTGCGGGCGTGTTTGCCGTTTTCGTCCCCGCCTTTGCCTTTCAGGTCGTAGTAGTCCACTTCGGCTACAAGGTTCTTGGCCAGGGTCACATTACCGCCCACTTTCCAGCCTTTGAATCCGTAGGTGGGGAAAGCGTCCCAAGCGCCGTCCATGGTATGGGCGATAACCGTAGGAGCTGCCTGGTCGTAGTAGGTTGCCAGCAGGCCCCAGCTGCCCGGGGTATCGCTTTCTGCCCCGCCGTAGGTGATGTGGGCTACAAAGCCGTCATCATCAGCGTTTGCCTTGTCAATATCGTCGTTATTGCCCTTCAGGTACATACCGCCGAAGTTGACCTTGCCAGCGGTGTAATCAGCGCCGACGGTCCAGATTTCGTCGTCGGTGCCGTCCATGCCCATGGAGTGCACGTCCTTGGCTTTCAGATAGCTGCCGACCAGGTGCAGGTTGCCCCAATCGCCACCCAGTTCGCCAAAGGCAAATTTGCCGGCGCCTTCTTCCAGGTTTTCATCTCCGTTCAGCTTGGTCCAGCTATAATCGCTGGCGCTGGCCATTTTGCCGTAAGCGCCGGTTACGTAGGCTTTGCCGAAGTTGTAGGTGGCTCTTACGCCATCCACTTGGGAATCGTAGATATTGCCGTCAGCCAGGAATTCATCGTAGCGGCCGGCTTTTACCTGCAAACCGCCCAAACGGCCTTCCAGGAAAGCTCTTTGGAAATCGGTGTCATCATCCCCGGATTCGTTTTTGCCACCGAAGTATTGATGATTTTCCAACATGGAAACATAATGCCAGTTGTCGTTGACTTCGCCGGTAAGCCAGATACGGGTACGCAGGTCGGATTCGGAGTTACCGCTGTCATCGCCTTTGAAAACAGCGCCGCTGTTGTTGGCATAGCTGATTTGGGCTTCCCCAGTAATCTGAACCATATCAGCATTCTTTTCCAGTTTAGCGACTCTAACTCCCAAATTATCCAGTTCATCAGCAAACTCGCTGACCAGTCTGTCGTCAGCGCCAATAGCGCCTTTGGCCAGAGCCTTGGCCACAATCTGGGCCATTTCATACCGGGTCATGGTGCGGTCGCCCTTGAAGCTGCCGTCGGGATAGCCATCCACAATACCGGCTGCCGCCAGTTTGGCTACAGCTCCGTAAGCCCAATGGCCTGCGGGAAGATCAGAAAAAGGATTGGCGGCAAAAGCCGTTGCGCTGACTCCCAGAGCCATGGCCAGAGCCATTACCAGTTGTTTGTTCATACTTGCTTCCTCCTTAGGACGCAGCAAAAGGTCCTTGGGCAAGAGTTTCCTTGTTTCCTCTGCGGGACTTTTCTGCGCTTTTTTAGATTAGCCTATACTAACTACTTTTGGCAATTCATTAGTATATATGAACTCGTGTGTAATTGCAACCCTTTTATGGCAAACTGGTGAATTTTTTTCATCAGTTACAAAAAAAGCACCCCTGCCCCATCTCGTACAGATGGAGCAGCGGCGCTGCAATACTGCTTGGAAACGCTTATTTGCCTTCTTCCAGGGCATCTTTCAGGGTATGCCAGGCCAGAACAGCGCATTTTACCCTGGCAGGCATATTGGAGATGTTCTTCAAAGAAATGGCATCTTCCAAATCCTCCAGCTTGTCGTCATCGGTTTCTTCCCGCTTGATCATGGCCAGGAACAGGTCAATCAGGCGCAGGGCTTCCTTGACGCTTTTGCCTTTGATCAGGTCGATCATCATGTCGGCAGAAGCCTGGCTGATGGCACAGCCATGGCCCGTGTAGGCGGCGTTCTTCACAATGCCGTTTTCAATGTCGGCCTGGAGGGTAATGTCATCGCCGCAGCTGGGGTTATGCCCATGTTCTTGCAGGGTATGGGGATTCAGTTCATGCTTATTGCTTTGGTTTTGGTTGTGTTCCAAGATAATATCGGAATACAACTGATTCATATCCAATTCGTTATCCATAGTTTCACCTACTCAGTCCTTGAAGCCCATCTGCTTGCGCACCAGCGGCAGTTTGGACAGGAAGTAATCTACTTCTTCAATGGTATTGTAAATGTAGAAGCTGACCCGGTTGGACGCTTCACAGTGCAGATGTGCCCCCAGGGGCTGTGCACAGTGGTGGCCGCTGCGAATGGCAATGCCGTAGCTGTCCAGAATGGTGGCTGCATCGTGGGGATGGACGCCATCGATGGTAAAGGCAATGACCCCTACCTTTTCTTCCGGATTGCTGCTGCCGATCAGATGGATGAAGGGCAGCTTTTTCATGCCTTCCAGGCAGTGCTTGGTCAGTTCGTATTCGTGCTGTTCAATGGCGTCAAAGCCGATGTCTTCCAGGTAGTCAATGGCTGCATGGAGGGCAACAGCCCCTTCCACATTTTCCGTGCCGGCTTCAAATTTGAAGGGCAGTTCGTTGAAGGTGGTGGTCTGTTCCTGCACGTATTCAATCATGTCGCCGCCGCTGAGGAAGGGTTCCATATCGTTCAGCAGCGCTTCTTTCCCGTACAGCACGCCGGTGCCGGCAGAGCCCAGCATCTTGTGGCCGGAGAAGACGTAGAAGTCGCAGTCCCATTTCTGCACGTCGGATTTCATATGGGGTGCAGCCTGGGCACCGTCCAGAACTACCACAGCACCTACGCTGTGGGCCTTTTGAATGACCTTTTCAATGGGGCGCTTCATGCCGAGAACGTTGCTGACGGCGGCAAAGGCCACGATTTTGGTCTTGTCGTCAATCTTGGCCAGATCTTCGTCAGTGAAATGGCCCTCGTCGTCCAGGTACATATATTCCAGCTTGGCGCCGGTTACCCGGCAGACTCTCTGCCAGGGCACCAGGTTGGAATGGTGTTCGGAAATGGGGAGTACAATCTTGTCCCCTGCCTTCAGGTGGGTTTCCCCGTAGCTCCGAGCCACCAGGTTCAGGGCCTCGGTAGAGTTCCGAACGAAGATCACTTCCCGGCTGGATTTGGCATTGATAAAGCGGCGCACCGCTTCCCGGGCGTTATCGTACAGCTCGGAGGCTTCAATGCTCAGCACGTGGGCGCCCCGGTGGGGATTGCCGTTGTGATGCTCCAGCAGGTCCACCATGGCGTGGATCACCTGATAGGGTTTTTGGGTGGTAGCAGCATTGTCCAGATAGACAAGCTGATGGCCATTATGCATTTTAGTCAAGATTGGGAAATCTTTGCGTACATTTATCATTGCAATTTCCTTTCTGGTGGCAGAACTGCATTTTGGTCCGTACAGCCTGGAGCGCCTT
The DNA here is from genome assembly GCF_900291475.1 of Acidaminococcus hominis. Taxonomy (GTDB): domain Bacteria; phylum Bacillota; class Negativicutes; order Acidaminococcales; family Acidaminococcaceae; genus Acidaminococcus; species Acidaminococcus hominis. The sequence continues at coordinate 639,385 of NZ_OLMM01000005.1, read as the reverse complement.
GTTTTCCAGATCTTCATCGCCCAGCTGGTCGATAACCGGCCGGATGTTGGATTCTACGATAATCAATTGGGCACCGGCTTCGTTAAAGCCGCGGCTCATGAGATAGAACAGCATGTCCTTATCCAATTGGCCGGAGCTGGAAGCATGGTTGCCAACCACATCGTCTTCCTTGCACAGCAGCAGCGGCACGGAAATGGAGTGCACGCCCTTGTTCAGCAGCAGGCAGACATCGGATTCGTTGCCCACAGCCTTTTTGCCGCCCCGGAGGAAGTCGATGGTTCCCCGGAAGTACTTCTTGGAAGTCCCCATCAGGGCACCGGTGGTCAGAATGTCCGTATTGGTCTTGCAGCCCTTGGTGGGTACCCAGTAGGAGTAGTCAAACAGCTGGTCGTCGCTGCCCAGGTACATGGAAGCACTGGTAAAATCGGCTTCATCATAGTCCAGGTTGCTGCGCACGTAGATCAGGTTCTGCTTGCCGCCCACTTCGGAGCTGACGAATTTCACTTTGGCCCGGGTGCTTTCCTGGCTCAGGCGCTGGTCAATATGCCGCACCCCTTCCCCATGGATCTGCACCTTGCTGATGGTCACCTTGGCATCTTCTTCTGCCTCAATGTATTGCAGCAGGTTCACGTAGCCGCCTTCAGCATCGCCGTCAAACAATTCGAAGACGTGCAGTTCGCTGCCCTTTTGGGCGTCGATTTTCAGCTGGCCTACCAGCCGGGGATTTTCTTCCGTCACTTCATAATGGAGCCAAACGGAAACTTTTTCACCAGCAGGAACGGTAATGGAGCAGTTCACATTGCCCCCTGCCAGTGCTTCAGCCAGGGACTCCTTGCTGGAACCTTGGTAATCTCCCAGGTCCGGCAATTGGTTTCCGGCGTACGCTTTTACTTCTGCCTTACCTTCCTGGCGGGTGGACAGTTCCACCGGCTTTAAGGCTGCAGCCGGTTCAGCGTCCAGTTCCAGGTGGTTCACCTTCATCCAGCGGAATGTGGGACGAGGGAGTTCGTTGAAATATTCTTTTTGCATGGTCTCCCCTCCCTTACATGGAACCCTTGAGTTCCAGATTGATCAAGTTGTTCATTTCCACAGCGTATTCCAGCGGCAGGGCCTTGGATACAGGTTCTACGAAGCCCCGTACCAGCATGGCTCTGGCTTCATCTTCGCTGAGGCCGCGGCTCATCAGGTAGAAGATGGCTTCATCGGAAATACGGCCGATCTTGGCTTCATGGCCCAGATCCACGTTATCGTTTTTGATGACGATGGCCGGAATGGTATCGGATTGGGAAATTTCATCCAACATCAGGGATTCACAGCTGACGTTGGACTTGGAGCCTTCGGCCTTCTCGTTGATGACCACAGAGCCCCGGTAGATACAAACCCCGCCGTCCTTGGAAATGGACTTGGAGTTGATGTTGCTGGTGGTATGGGGTGCATTGTGGACCACCTTGGACCCGGTATCCAGGTACTGCCCCTTGCCGGCAAAGGTTACACCGGTAAATTCGCAGTGGGCCCCTTCCCCGTTGAGGATGCTCATGGGGTACAGGCAGGAGGTATGGGAACCAAAGGAACCGGTGACCCAGTTGATGGTGCCGTTCTTGCCCACGATGCAGCGCTTGGTGTTCATGTTGTACATATTCTTGGACCAGTTCTCAATGGTGGAATAGGTCAGGGTGGCGTCGTCGCCTACGAACAGTTCCACTGCACCGGCGTGGAGGTTGGCCACGTTGTACTTAGGAGCGGAGCAGCCTTCGATGAAGTGCACCTTGGCGCCCTTTTCCACAATAATCATGGTATGTTCGAACTGGCCGGCCCCAGGAGCGTTCAGACGGAAGTAGCTCTGCAGGGGGATGGACACGTCCACCCCGGCCGGTACGTACACAAAGGAACCGCCGGACCAAACAGCCCCGTGCAGAGCTGCAAACTTGTGGTCCGTAGGAGGAATCAGCTTCATGAAATGGGCCCGTACAATATCTTCGTACTGTTTCAGTGCCGTATCAAAGTCGGTGTAGACCACGCCTTGCTTTACCAGTTCATCCTGGATGCTGTGGTACACCACTTCGGAGTCGTACTGGGCGCCAACCCCTGCCAGAGAGGTCTTTTCTGCTTCGGGAATACCCAGCCGGTCAAAGGTATCTTTGATTTCGTCCGGCACATCGTTCCAGCTGGCTTTCATCTGGGTATTGGGCCGTACGTAGGTAATGATGTTGCTCATGTCCAGGCCGCTGATATCCGGTCCCCAGATGGGGTACGGAATCTGGTTGTAGATTTCCAGGGATTTCAGCCGGAAGTCCAGCATCCACTTGGGTTCCTGTTTCTTCTCAGAAATCTCCCGGACGATGTCGGGGGTCAGGCCAGCATCGGTGCGGTAGGAGTAATCAAAATCATTTCTAAAGTTATACATATTGCCCAGGTCGTCCAAGGAGTTGATCACTTTTTCCTGATCCAACTTGGCTTCCTCGGCCTTCTTTTCTTCAGTCATAGTTTTCACCGCCCATTATTTCTTATAAGCGTCATAGCCGTTGGCTTCGATTTCCTGAATCAGGGAAGCGTCACCGGTCTTGACGATGCGGCCGTTGATCAGCACGTGCACCACATCCGGGTGGAGTTTTTGCAGGATTTCGCTATGGTGGGTGATGATCAGCAGGGAGTTGGTTTCATTGTGGTACTGGTTCACTGCCTTGGATACAATCCGGACAGCGTCCACGTCCAGGCCGGAGTCGATTTCGTCCAGCATGGTCAGTTTGGGTTCCAGCATGCACATTTGCAGAATTTCGTTCTTTTTCCGTTCGCCGCCGGAGAAGCCATCGTTCACATAGCGTTCCGCGTAGGAACGGTCCATGGCCAGTTCGTCCATTTCCTTGTGCAGCTTCTTTCTAAAGGGCATGATCCGCTGCTTTTCACCGCTGATGGTGCTTTTGGCATTACGGATAAAGTTTTCTACGGAAATCCCCTGTACGGAGATAGGAGCCTGGAAAGCCATGAAAATGCCAGCCTTGGCTCTTTCGTTTACCGGTTCATGGGTAATTTCCTTGCCTTCAAAATAGATATGACCATCGGTAACCACATATTTGGGGTTGCCCATGACAGTATTGAATAACGTTGATTTGCCGGCGCCGTTGGAGCCCATAATGACATGGGTTTCGCCGGTATTGATGACCAAATCCAGGCCTTTCAGGATTTCTTTTCCTTCAACAGCCACCTTCAATCCTTCCACGCGCAATAGTTCACTCATTTTAATCTCTCCTACCCACAGGCCCTTCAATGCTCTGTGTTTCTGAATTTATACCACTTTCCTATAAAACGTTCTGCCCGCCTAGACGGCCAGCCCCTAACCTTTGGCTGGTACGGAAGGCAAACGAACCAATCGGCTTTGGAGGTGACTTTCTACTGTAACCGAAAAATATTCACCTCATTGCATTTCCTATTATAATCGATTTGTCCTTCACTTACAAGATATCCTACTCCAGTTGGGGGAATTTTTTTTGTAAATTTTATAGCACTTTTGCCTAAGAAAAGAAATCTTCGTTTTTCTCCTGCTTTCCGGCACAAAAAAACAAGGCCGTGAATAGTCACAGCCTTGCCTGAAACGATTTGGGTGCTGCCTCAGCGCATAATCAGGTAAATGATGTATACGTTGATCATGGCAGCAATACCGGTCACCAGGGTGCCCATGGTTTGTGCCCGGTAGCCGTCTTCCACTTCCATGTCGCCAAAGTTGGTAACAACCCAGAAGTAGGAGTCGTTGGCGTGGGATACGGTCATGGCACCAGCGCCGATGGCAATTACCGTAATGGCAGCCAGGGTGGGAGTTGCCAGGCCCAGGGTTCCCATCAGCGGAGCCATAATGCCGGCGGTAGTGGTCAGAGCTACCGTGGAGGAGCCCTGTGCCGTCTTCAGGATGGCGGACAGAATGAAGGGGAAGAAAATGCCCAGGCTGGCCAGGGTGGTGGAATTCTGTTTAATAAAGTTCACCATGTCGGTGGAAGCAATGACCTTACCCAGTACGCCGCCGGCAGCGGTGATGAACAGGATGGGACCAACCACCTGCAAGGTTTCGTTGGTAATGTCATAGAAAGCCTGTTTCTTGTTTTCTACAGTACTTTGGAACAGCAGGATAATGCCCAGGATAACGCCTACGCTGATGGCGATGATGGGCGTACCCAGGAAGGTAACGATAGCAGGTTTGCTGCCTGCCATAGCCATGGCGGAAGAAATACCCATCAGGAGAATGGGCACTACAATGGGGGCGAAGCTCATGAAAGCGCTGGGCAGCTGGCCATAGCTCTTAATCAGTTCTTCGTAGCTTTGTTCCGCATCGGCGCCGCCTTCTTCGGTCATTTCCCGTTCTTCCTTGGTTTTTACCCGCTTGCCAATATAGTTGGAGTAGCAATAGGCAGCAATCATCGGCAGAATGGAAGCGCAGACGCCCATGATGATGATCAGCATCAGGTTGGGTTCCATGTTCATGCCGTCATAAATGGTGTTGGCTGCGGCAATGGGGCCCGGAGTAGGAGGAATGAAGCAGTGGGAAATGTACAGGCCCATGGACATGGCCACGGCGGTACCTACGCCGGAAGCATGGGTACGGCGTACCAGAGCCCGGCGGATGGGGTTCAGGATAACGAACCCGCTGTCGCAGAATACGGGGATGGAAACAATCCAGCCCATAATCAGCACGGCCAGGGAGGTATTGTTCTTACCCACCAGCTTGACCACGCAATCGGCCATCTTCAGGGCTGCGCCGGTCTTTTCCAGCAGGGAACCTACCAATGCACCCATGATGATAACAATACCGATGCTGGTGAACGTACCGGCGAACCCGGCGCTGACCACATCAGCGATACCCAGAACCTTACCTGTCTTTACCAAGGGAATTCCGCCTACCAGGCCGAAGATAACGGAAATGCCCAGGATTGCCAGGAACGGATGGATCTTGAATTTTGCAATGGCTGCGATCATAACGATAATAGCAATAACAAATGCGAAAATAAGAGGTAATCCAGTCACGTAAAACACGCTCCTTTTTTGTACGTTGATGAGAATCGGCCATTCTCATTGCGTGTAATAGTATACAATAATTCGGCAGAAATAGAAACAAAGAAAAATTCACACAATTTTTGCAATGGTCTTTTTCCAGTCCTGACGCCCCGGGCCTGCAATAACCCCCGGAAAACGCAGCAAAGACGCCTTCCCGCCAGGGGAAAGCGCCTTCTATAGGACTATTTCAATTCTCTGATCCAATCCGCATGGAACGGATGCACCGGCTGGGGCTGCTCCTTGGGATAGCCCACGGCCACCATGGCAAAAGGAGCTTCTTCCGGCGGCAGCTGGAGGATTTTAGCCACTGCTGCCATCCGCTCCGGGCGGGGGTACACCCCCAGCCAAACAGCGCCTAGCCCCTGCTGCACCGCGGCCAGCAGCAGATTCTCCACGGCAGCGCTGGTATCAACGGGAGCATACTCCGGCAGCTGGCAATCCTTGCGAAAAGCCGGCACCAGAATAACCGGAGCCTGGGCCGCAAACCCGGCAAAAGGGCTGGCTGCGGCCAAGCGCTCTTTCAGGTCCTGCCTGCGCACCACCGTAAAGCGCCAGGGCTGCTGATTGCAGGCAGACGGCGCGGCCATAGCAGCCCGGAGCAAAGCCGTTACCGCTTCTGCAGAAACAGGTTTAGCACTGTAACTTCTCACACTTCTGCGTTCCATAATCAAATCCATACCATTCCCACTCCTTATAGACGGCAAAAACGGTTTCCCCGGAGAGAAACCGTTGCAAATTGACTTAATTGCAAATATGGATGGCAAAACCGGCAAAATCTTGTTTCAAATAAACAAAGTTGATTTTCCCGTTCTCATCCCGGCGCATGCCTTCTTCGTAGAATTCAATGCCCTTGGCAGACAAATCCGCCATAGCAGCTTCCACATCATCAGTAGAGAGACCAATATGACCCTTGGTCCCCCATTTGGGATATTTCATCACTTCGAAAGCATTGCCTACAAATACCCGCAGGTCATTATCCGCACCCTTTTCCATATTGAACAGCGCGCACAGCACCTTCACCAACTGATTGGCTTCTTCCGCATTCTCACAGTTGATGCCCACGTGTTTCAGGCGATAGGAAATCGTTTTACTCATAGAAACTCCTCCTCGTATATAAACCGCTTTAGAAAGTATGTTTGTATTATACCCTATGGAGGCCAGGGATACCATAGAATACATCGGAAGCAAAAAATGATTTTCCCAAACAGCCGTCCTGCACAAAAGTTATTCCGTCAAATGGAAAGAAAAACCGCCGATTTCCCCTTCCAGGTACACCACACTGATCTTTCCATCTGCCCGCCGCCGAATGCTGTCCTGGTCAAAGGTCACCCCTTTGTCCGCCAAATCCGCCATAGCAGCCTCCACGTCCTCTGTCTGAAGGGCAATGTGGCCATGAGCGCCCCGTCCCGGCTCCTTGAACACTTCAAAAACGCTGCCCACAAAGATACGGGAAGCATTTTCAGAGCCCTTATGCAGATTGAATAGGCAGCACAAGAGCGGTACCAACTTACGGGCTTCCGCTTCGTTGGCACAGTTAATGCCAATATGCTTCAAACGATAGGTAATGGGTGTAGTCATGGGTCATATCCTCTTTCCTTGCTTGTAAAGCAGGCGATTATACGAATTTACCGGCTTCCGGACCGCAAATGGTAGAAAATCACATACAACAGCCCAAGAAGTAGGAAAGCAGGTGCAGTTCCAAACGGGATGAGGAACCGTACCTGCCTTCCAAGAAGTGGGAGAATCTATAGGTTAACTCCCTAAAAGAGAAAACCATCAGCGTACAAAAGGAACCCTGCTGTCCAGGCAATCCCTGGGCAGCACAGCAAAGATGTGGAGAAAACTAAGAAAAATATACTAACACTATTAGGTTCCCTTGGTGTACTAATCATAGCAAGAAAATAAACGTTTTCCAATTATACGAAAGTATATATTTTTCCCTTCAGGCCGGAAAAAAGGGGAATTTTCAAAAAAAAAAATTGGATTTCTTCCCACTGCTAAGATGAACCAGTAAAGAAAAGGAAGTCGGTTAGAAAAAGTGGGTTTTATGAGTCCGATTCTAAGAAGTTGAAATGCAGTAAAACTTGTGAGATAATAGCCCCATCTGCGCCTTTGGAATCCATATGCTAGGCGCATCTTCCCCGTTTCAGCTGTTCCACAGCTGAAACGGAGAAGACAAGTGGGCGGAGAAGGCAGCGACCGGTGGCCGAAAAAACTGATAGAGTTACAAAACTTCCTCAGCCAGCCTATGGGCTGACAGCCCCTGCACGCTTGCAGGGGCCGGTCTGAGGCCTATACTGGTCATGTGCTAAACGGGGTTCTGAGAAAAGGATAATGGTAGGTCAATAAATTTCCACATCCAACCCCATCTAGAACTTGACCAGCAGCGGCATAGAACGCTTCCTGCAAACGTGTAGGAAGTGGCGCCGCAAGGCGACGATAGAAGTTCATTATTTCACACCCGCAGCATCCCACTGGCCCGCACCTCCAGTTAATCACGGGCAGTACGTTTAACCGCCGCCCCCAGATAATCGACAACCCAGCCCCATCCCCGGGCTCTCCCCGGGAAGGTCTGGGTTATTGTTTTTCACATAAGAAAAGACCCGAGTGAATCATCACTCGGGTCTTGCCTAACCGGCAGCTTCCTATCCTCCCGGACCGTTTCCAGTCGAGTACTTTCGGCGTATGAAGGCTTAACTACTGTGTTCGGCATGGGAACAGGTGGATCCCTTCAGCCATAACCACCGGATTTTCAATTGAAGGCATGAGCCTTCAAAACTTCATGAAGAGACGTTTTTTACTTCTTGGACTTGCGGTTTAAGTCAAGCCCTCGACATATTAGTACAGGTCAGCTGAACACATTGCTGTGCTTACACATCCTGCCTATCAACCTTGTGTTCTTCAAGGTGTCTTACCGGATTACTCCGTGAGAGATCTCATCTTAAGGATGGCTTCACGCTTAGATGCTTTCAGCGTTTATCCGTTCCAGACGTAGCTACCCAACTATACCCTTGGCAGGATAATTGGTACACCAGCGGTCTGTCCACTCCGGTCCTCTCGTACTAGGAGCAGCCCCCTTCAAATCTCTTACGCCCGCGATGGATAGGGACCGAACTGTCTCACGACGTTCTGAACCCAGCTCACGTACCACTTTAATGGGCGAACAGCCCAGCCCTTGGGACCGACTTCAGCCCCAGGATGTGATGAGCCGACATCGAGGTGCCAAACCTCCCCGTCGATATGGACTCTTGGGAGAGATTAGCCTGTTATCCCCAGGGTAGCTTTTATCCGTTGAGCGATGGCCCTTCCACTTGGATGCCACCGGATCACTAAGCCCTACTTTCGTACCTGCTCGCCGTGTTTGGCTCGCAGTCAAGCTCCCTTCTGCCTTTACACTCCGCGCGCGGTTTCCGTCCGCGCTGAGGGAACCTTTGGGCGCCTCCGTTACTCTTTAGGAGGCGACCGCCCCAGTCAAACTGCCCGCCTAACAATGTCCCGGCGATCGTTACTCGCTCGGTTAGAATCCCGATAGTTGAAGGGTGGTATCCCAACGGCGGCTCCGGTAATCCCAAAGGACTACCATCTCTGCCTCCCACCTATCCTGTGCATCAAATATCAGAACCCAATATTAGGTTACAGTAAAGCTCCATGGGGTCTTTCTGTCCAGTCGCGGGTAACCTGCATCTTCACAGGTATTTCAATTTCACCGGGTCCCTCGTTGAGACAGTGCCCAAATCGTTACACCTTTCGTGCGGGTCGGAACTTACCCGACAAGGAATTTCGCTACCTTAGGACCGTTATAGTTACGGCCGCCGTTCACTGGGGCTTCAGTCGAATGCTTTGGGTCGAACCCGGACATCCTTCTTTAACCTTCCAGCACTGGGCAGGTGTCAGCACCTATACATCAGATTTCTCTTTCGCAGGCACCTGTGTTTCTGGTTAACAGTCGCTTGGGCCTCTTCTCTGCGACCATCCTAGGCTCCAGGAGCAAGTCCTTTCACCACGATGGCTACCCTTATCCCGAAGTTACGGGTACATTTTGCCGAGTTCCTTAACGAGGGTTCTCCCGCGCACCTTAGGATTCTCTCCCCGCATACCTGTGTCGGTTTACGGTACGGGCGGCAGCTTTCTCACTAGAAGCTTTTCTCGGCAGCGTAGGCTCAATCCCTTCGGGAACAAGTTCCCTCCGCGTCACACCTCAGCCTCAGTGTACGGATTTGCCTGTACACCAGCCTGCATGCTTGCACACGAACTACCAATCTCGTGCGGACCTGCCTTCCTGCGTCACTCCATTGTTCAAACGATTGCTGCCGGTACTGGAATATCAACCAGTTGTCCATCTCCTACGCTCTTTGCCTCGGATTAGGTCCCGACTTACCCTGAGACGACGATCGTTGCTCAGGAATCCTTATGCTTTCGGTGGAAAGGATTCTCACCTTTCTTTTCGCTACTCATGCCAACATTCTCACTTCCCACCAGTCCACCGTACCTTACAGTACGACTTCAACCCGATGGGAACGCTCCTCTACCACGCAAGCCTAAGCTTGCATCCATAGCTTCGGTTCCATACTTTAGCCCCGGGAATCTTCGGCGCAGGGCCTCTCGACCAGTGAGCTATTACGCACTCTTTAAATGGTGGCTGCTTCTGAGCCAACATCCTGGTTGTTTATGAGACCCCACATCCTTTTCCACTTAGTATGGCATTGGGGACCTTAGCTGATGGTCTGGGCTGTTTCCCTTTTGACAACGGGACTTATCTCTCGTAGTCTGACTCCCAAGCTCTGCAGCATAACCATTCGTAGTTTGACAGGGTTCGGTAACCATTACAGTCCCTATCCCGATCAGTGCTCTACCGCCTATGCTTACTGCTTGAGGCTAGCCCTAAAGCTATTTCGAGGAGAACCAGCTATCTCTGCGTTCGATTGGAATTTCACCGCTACCCACGATTCATCCGAAAGTTTTTCAACACTCACCGGTTCGGTCCTCCACACAATTTTACCTGTGCTTCAACCTGATCATGGGTAGATCACTACAGTTTCGGGTCTGCGAACACTAACTCATCGCCCTTTTCAGACTCGGTTTCCCTACGGCTCCGCATTTCCTGCTTAACCTCGCTAGTGCCCGCAACTCGTTGGCTCATTCTTCAATAGGCACGCCGTCGCTTGCGCTCCGACTGCTTGTAGACATACGGTTTCAGGTTCTCTTTCACTCCGCTCCCGCGGTTCTTTTCACCTTTCCCTCACGGTACTATGCGCTATCGGTCACTAAGTAGTGTTTAGCCTTGGAGGGTGGTCCCCCCGACTTCCCACAAAATTCCTCGTGCTTCGTGGTACTCTGGATACTCACCTTCTCGCTCGTCCTTTAACCTACGCAGCTTTTATGCTCTGTGGCTTACCTTTCCAGGTAATTCGGCTAGGATGAACTTGAATTATGTGAGTCCGTAACCCCGGAAAGCCGAAGCTTCCCGGTTTAGGCTCTGCCCTCTTCGCTCGCCGCTACTGTGGGCATCTCGTTTGATTTCTCTTCCTCCGGCTACTTAGATGTTTCAGTTCACCGGGTTCCCTTCCCTAAGGATACCAGCCCATTACGGCTGGTGGGTTTCCCCATTCGGACATCTACGGATCAAAACCTGCTTGCGGTTCCCCGTAGCTTTTCGCAGCTTACCGCGTCCTTCATCGGCTCTTAGTGCCTAGGCATCCGCCGTATGCCCTTAGTAGCTTGACTTATCTCCTAGCAATATTCGGTCATTTCTTTGTCGCTCGTCACAAATTTTCCTCGATATACTAAGTGTATTATCTCCGGAAATTTGCTTCCTCGCTTCGCGAACTGCCTCGAATCTTGCTGGAGCTTTCGTTTCCACTTTTCAGTGAAAACTGCTAGTTCTACTAAGGAACATTTACGTTCCTAGTTTTCTCGTTACTCGTCTTCTAAATTCGCATTTAGATTAGAGGTTTCTACTACATATTCATCACAATACGTAGTAGATTTAATTTTGATTTTCATCAAAACTGTTTTTGTCTCTTCTATGAAGTTTTCAAGGTTCATACGATAGTAAGTAATTGGTGGAGACGAGGAGAATCGAACTCCTGACCCCCTGCTTGCAAGGCAGGTGCTCTCCCAGCTGAGCTACGCCCCCAGCATACATTCCTTTAGGAAAATATGGTGGGCCCAAGTGGACTCGAACCACTGACCTCACGCTTATCAGGCGTGCGCTCTAACCAGCTGAGCTATGGGCCCATTTCCTTACCATCTTGAGGGCAGAACCCTCAAAACAGAATATTGATATTGACAGATGTGCGTCGACGAGAATAGTTGATGTACCGTAGTACCCAACGGTTCTCCATAGAAAGGAGGTGATCCAGCCGCTCGTTCTCGAACGGCTACCTTGTTACGACTTCACCCCAATCATCGGCCCCACCTTAGACAGCTGACTCCTTACGGTTATCTCACCGGCTTCGGGTGTTACCAACTTTCGTGGTGTGACGGGCGGTGTGTACAAGGCCCGGGAACGTATTCACCGCAGTATGCTGACCTGCGATTACTAGCGATTCCAACTTCACGCAGGCGGGTTGCAGCCTGCGATCCGAACTGGGGTCGGGTTTATGGGATTTGCTCTGCCTCGCGGCTTTGCTGCCCTTTGTTGCCGACCATTGTAGTACGTGTGTAGCCCAAGACATAGGGGGCATGATGACTTGACGTCACCCCCGCCTTCCTCCAGGTTACCCCTGGCAGTCTCCTATGAGCCCCCGCCATTACGCGCTGGTAACATAGGATAAGGGTTGCGCTCGTTGCGGGACTTAACCCAACATCTCACGACACGAGCTGACGACAGCCATGCACCACCTGTTTTCGTGTCTCCGAAGAGAGGGACCTATCTCTAGGTCTTTCACTCAATGTCAAGCCTTGGTAAGGTTCTTCGCGTTGCGTCGAATTAAACCACATACTCCACCGCTTGTGCGGGCCCCCGTCAATTCCTTTGAGTTTCAATCTTGCGATCGTAGTCCCCAGGCGGGGTCCTTGTTGCGGTAACCCCCGCACTGAAGGGGTCGATACCGCCTACACCTAGTACCCATCGTTTACGGCCAGGACTACCGGGGTATCTAATCCCGTTTGCTACCCTGGCTTTCGCATCTCAGCGTCAGACACAGTCCAGAAAGGCGCCTTCGCCACTGGTGTTCCTCCCAATATCTACGCATTTCACCGCTACACTGGGAATTCCCCTTTCCTCTCCTGCACTCAAGACTTCCAGTATCCAACGCCATACGGGGTTAAGCCCCGCATTTTCACGTCGGACTTAAAAGCCCGCCTACATGCTCTTTACGCCCAATAATTCCGGACAACGCTTGCCACCTACGTATTACCGCGGCTGCTGGCACGTAGTTAGCCGTGGCTTCCTCGTCAGGTACCGTCAATACAAACGCTTATTCAACGTTCGCACATTCGTCCCTGACAACAGAGTTTTACAATCCGAAGACCTTCATCACTCACGCGGCGTTGCTCCGTCAGACTTTCGTCCATTGCGGAAGATTCCCCACTGCTGCCTCCCGTAGGAGTTTGGGCCGTGTCTCAGTCCCAATGTGGCCGTTCATCCTCTCAGACCGGCTACTGATCATCGCCTTGGTGAGCCGTTACCCCACCAACTAGCTAATCAGACGCAGGCCCATCTTCCAGCGATAGCTTATAAATAGAGGCCATCTTTCATCCCTTCTCCATGCGGAAAAGGGATCACATTCGGTATTAGCATTCCTTTCGGAATGTTGTCCCCAACTGGAGGGCAGGTTGCCTACGCGTTACTCACCCGTTCGCCACTAAGAATTTACCGAAATAAATTCTCCGTTCGACTTGCATGTGTTAAGCACGCCGCCAGCGTTCGTCCTGAGCCAGGATCAAACTCTCCAAAATAGAATTATTTTGAAAAGCCGCTTGGCTCTTGAAAATACTAGCTTTGATTTTTTTACTTCGTTGTCTCGAAGTGACTCGATCTCATCACCGTAAAGGTGACTTGACCCGCACATCTGTCAATCAATATTCAGTTTTCAAGGTACTGCGTTGTCAGCATTCTTACTCACCGACGACTTTGTTATAATAGCACTTTTTTCTTATCTCGTCAACTCTTTTTTTCATTTTCTTTTGTTTCGGCTTTCCAGCCGAACGTTCAAGAAAAATCCAACGCCGTTGACGAGATAAGATAATACCAGATTTTCCGGTATTTAGCAAGTGCTTTTTGCAACTTTTTTTATTTTTCTACTTGGTATTTGAAGTTGTCGATATGAGGACGGTGATCTTCCAGCCCTTCCTGAACGTCTTCGGTCAGGAGTGCCTGCAAGATAATGGCCATTTCCAGGCGCTTCTTCTGGATCCGGCAGCCGTATTCATAGGTTTTTTCAATGGTTCCGTTGGCCAGATCCGCATTGGCATGGCAGCCGCCGCTGCAGAAGAACCGGGCCCAGCACTGGGAGCATTCTTCCTTCTTCATGACGTGCATATGACGGAAGTACTGGACCATATCCTTTTTCTGGATACCGGTGTCCAGGGTGCCCATCTTATACTGCTCCCGGCCTACAAACTGGTGGCAGGGATAGATATCCCCTTCCGGGGTAATGGCAAAGTATTCGTGGCCGGCGCCGCAGCCTGCCAGACGTTTGGCTACGCAGGGGCCGTTGTCCAGGGCTACGTTGAAATGGAAGAAGTCAAAAGGTTCACCAGCGCGTTTCTTGGCCAGGTAAGCCCGGGCCAGCTTCTCATATTCCTTATCCAGAATCGGCCAGTCTTCTTCGGTGAGCACATAGGGTTCATCGGTGCCCACTACGGGTTCCATGGAGATTTCAGAGCCCACTTCCAGCATGCTCAGCACGTCTTCGGTGAAATGGGGGTTGAAATGGGTATAGGTGCCCCGCAGGTAGTAGTTCTTGCCCTTCCGGGAATCGATGACCTTCTTGAAGCCCTTGACGGCCATTTCGTAGGAGCCTTTGTGGCCCGGGTACGGCCGCATATAGTCGTGGGTCTTCTGGGTGCCGTCCAGACTCAGCACCAGCATCACATGGTTATCGTTCAGGAACTTCACGTTCTCATCGGTAAGCAGGGTGCCGTTGGTGGTCAGGGTCAATTTGATGTTCTTGCCGGTTTCTTTTTCTCTTTTGCGCACGTATTCCACAATGTGCTGCACCACCGGGTAGTTCATCATCGGTTCCCCGCCAAACAGATCCAGTTCCAGGTTGTGGCGCTGCTTGCTACCTTTGATGGCAAATTCCACGGCCTTGTCAGCCACTTCGTTGCTCATCAGGGCACGGTGACCGCCAAAGTCCCCGGTGTCGGCAAAGCAGTACCGGCAGCGCAGGTTGCAGTCATGGGCCACATGGAGGCACAGGGATTTCAGTACCGGTTCTTCCCGGAAGGTATCCGGTACGGGGAATTCCGGAGAGAACAAAAGGCCAGCGGCCTGGAGTTCCTGTAATTCGTCCAGTGCTTCCGCCACGTCGGCTTCCGGGTATACGCCCTTAAACTGTTCCTTGGTGGCTTCTGCGTTGGTGCCGTCATAAAAGCCCAGCAGGTCGTAGATCATCTTATCAATGATATGCACGGCACCGCTGTTCACGTCCAGCACTACGTAGTTATCGTCTAAATGCATTCTATGAATCAACAAAATAGTTCCGCCCTTCTTATAAGAAAAACAGCTCCCCGCGCAAAGCGAGGAGCTTCCACAATGGCATTACCGCTTAGGCTTTTTCGCAGACCTGATTGCCTACCGTGCAGGAAGTCTTGCAGGCAGATTGGCAGGAAGCAGGGCATTCACCGCAACCGCCAGTTCTCAGAGTCTTTTTCAGCATCTCTTTATTGACAGTCTTAATTCTTTTCAACATAGTTTCATCCCCTATTCTAAGATTTTCTATTTATTTTATATTGTTTTGGCCAAGAACGCAAGACCTAGCCGCGAATCCGGTGGTACCAAGCAAGGAGCCAGCCAGGATCGATGCCCGTTTGGGCAATGTAGCTGATGAGCTGGGCCTTATGGAGTTCGTAGATAAAGCAGCCGATATCCTCCGGCTTGTTTTGGAATACGTTTACCCGGCGCAGCTGCATCAGGGGCACCTTATTGGTATTGACGCCCACCGTCCCAGCCACCCCGGCAATGTAGCCGGCCTTTTCCACCTGGGCAGCAATCCGGTCGTTGCAGGCGCCGTTGGGATAGGAGAAGGCAATGCCGATGGCAGGATTATAGATGCCCCGGACGTATTTCATGGAACGTTCCAGTTCGTAGTCCACTTCTTCCGGAGACATTTTGGTCAGGGGTTCATGATCAAAGGTATGGGAGCCTTCAGCCCAGCCATAGCGCAGCAGGTCGTGCTGGGTATGCCAGTCCAGGTAGCCCGGCCAGCCTTCAAACTTGACTGCCATGAACATATTGCCCACGAAGCCGTACTTCTGCATAATGGGGGCTGCATAGGTCAGGTTGTCCAGATAGCCATCATCAAAAATCACCACGCAGGTCTTGTGGAACACTTTCCCTTCCCGGCGGCCCTGCACGTAGTCTTCCAATTTGATGGTCTGGTAGCCCTGCTCCTTCAAATACTGCATCTGCTGGTCGAATTGCTCTGGAGGCATAGTGTACACGTCATCCTTATATTCCACCCGATGATAGGCGAAAATAGGCACGGTCTCGTCACAGAAACGGGCGTAGTCCGCCTCAAAGAATTTCATGCCTCCCAAAATCAACAGGGCCAGTACGATTAAGAATATGATTACCTTTTTCAGCATTTCCCTTCCCTCAGTTCTTCCGCTATTTTTTCGATTTTCTTAAAACGATGGTTTAATCCGGATTTTCCGATATTTTCTTCGGTAAGTGCTGCCAGCTCCCCTACGGACAGGTCTTGATGTTCCAGCCGCAGCCGGGCCGCTTCCTGCAGCAAATCAGGCAGGGCGGACAGACCGATGGTCTCATCAATGGTGTGAATGGCCGTAATCTGGCGCACGGAGGCTTTTACCACCTTGTTCAGGTTGGCGGTCTCACAATTGACCACCCGGTTGACCTTGTTGCGCATATCCTTCAGGACCCGCACATTTTCAAATTCCAGGTAGGCGTTGTGGGCCCCGATCAGGGACAGGAAATTGGCAATGGAATTTCCTTCCTTCAGGTACACAATGTAGCTGTTTTTCCGGTCCACCACCTTGGCGGGAAGACCGAAACCTTTCATGATTTTCTGGATGAACTGGCACAGGTCCAAATTGTCGCTGAGCAGCTCCAGATGGTAGTCGGCAATGGGTTTGTTCACCGAACCGCCGGCCAGGAAGACTCCCCGGAGGAAAGCTTTCTTGCAGTCCTCCTTTTTCAGCAGGACTTTTTCCGCCTCTTCCGGCGGGGAGAGCAGCCGCAGGTGGCTGAGGGCCGCCCGGGCTTCGTCCGAGGGAAGCACGTGAATCTGGTACCGGTTGTTCTTTTTCAGGCGCCGGGACCGGGTTACGATGACTTCCGTCTGGACGGAAAAGTTGTTTTTCAGCAGCCGCAGGGTCCGGCGGGCCAGGGCGGCATTTTCCGTGGTGAAATGGATGCCCACCTTACGGCCGCTCAGGGAAATGGAACCGCTGATCCGCAACAGGCCAAACAGTTCAGCCTGCTCACAGCTTTTTTCTTCCCCTTCCAGCCGGGCTACTTCGTTTTTCACATCAGTGGAAAAGGACATGACTAAGACTCCTTTTTGGCGTGTTTCCGCAGTTCCTGCATGGTCTGCCGGGCAAAGAAGTAATCAAAGAAACGAATGCCCCGGCCAAACAGCTGCAGCCGGTAGATCAGGCCGATGATAGTCTTGGCCAGTTTCTGGGGGTTATGCCGCACCAGGTCGCTGTCGTTTAGCAGCTTGGCCGGCACGCAGTCGATGCCCAGCTTTTCGATTTTCTCCACATCCGGGGTCACCGGCTCGGAGCCTTCCTTCCCGTACTTGGCAATCTGGTCCGGGGAGGCTTTCTGCTCGTTGACCACCACGTAATCCAGGCACTGGGTACCCATGTGGCGAATCAGGGCCTGGACGTGCTCGTAGGCGCCGTAGCCATCGGTTTCCCCGGGCTGGGTCATGACGTTGCACACGTAAATCTTCACTGCCTTGGAGTGGATCACGGCTTCCTTGATGCCGGGAACAATCAGGCTGGCCAGCACACTGGTGTACAGGCTGCCCGGTCCCAGGATAATGGCGTCGGCGTGCATAATGGCGTCCACCGCCCGCTGGGAGGCCTTGGGGTTTTCCGGCTCGGTCATCAGCTTCACAATCTTATGGGGAGAGGCGGTAATGGCCGATTCCCCAATGACCGTGCTGCCGTCGTCCATCTGGGCTTTCAGCTGGATGTTCTCGGCGGTACTGGGCCAGACGTGGCCCCGCACCTTGAGGATTTCGCAGGTGGCAGCCAGCCCCTCTTCCATATTGCCCCCTTCCACGTCGCTCATGGCGGCAATGAACAGGTTCCCCAGGTTGTGCCCGCTCAGGGAAGAACTGTCGTGGAAGCGGTACTGCATGACTTTCTCCATCAAGGGTTCCGTATCGGCCAGGGCCACCAGGCAGTTGCGCATATCCCCGGGAGGGATAATGCCCATTTCCTTGCGCAGCCGGCCGGACGAACCGCCGTCATCGGCCGTGGTTACCACCGCCGTACAGTTGTTGGTAATCAGCTTGATGCCCCGGAGCAGCACGGAAAGTCCGGTGCCGCCGCCAATCACTACCACGGAAGGCCCTTTATGAAGTTTCTGCTGGGTAAAAATCAGTTCCCGGAGGGATTCCTTCTCCCCGGGCATAACGGCATTGATTACGGTCTTGATGACCCGGGCCGCTCCGTAGAACATCAGGAGGATCCCGGCGGCCACGTTGAAGGCGCCGATTGCCGTCATGGTGGACTGGTAGTATTCCCCGCCCACATAATTGATGAAGTTGAAAACCAGAGCCTCAATAAGTCCCACAAATTGGTAATTGAAGATTAAAGTGACTCCTACACAGGCCATGATAACGCCCAGAGCAAAAACAAACAGCCAGCGTTTCAGGTTGAGGCCCGGGTATAACCACTTTATCCATTTCATAGGCATCTCTCCTATTTCTTGATCAGGTCCCGATGCATCACCTGGGCACCATACCCGCACTGTTCAATGAACTGGCACAGCCGGTTGGCCACAAAGACGGACCGGTGCCGGCCCCCGGTGCAGCCAACGCCGATCATCAGCTGGCTTTTGCCCTCCTGGGTATACTGGGGCAGCAGGAATTTCACCAGGTCAAACAGCTTGGTCAAAAATTCCTGGGTCACCGGTTTGTCATTGATATAGTCCACCACAGGCTGGTCGTTGCCGCACAACTCCTTCAGTTCCGGCAGGTAGAAGGGGTTGGGCAGGAAGCGCACGTCAAAGACCATGTCGCAGTCCAGGGGCAGGCCGTACTTGAAGCCAAAGGACTGGACCACAATGTTCATGGGCGGCAGTTCGCCTTCCGTGCCAAACTTTTGGATAATCTCCTGGCGGAGCTGTTTGGTGGTGGTTTTGGTGGTGTCGATAATGGTGGTTGCCCTCTGCCGTACCTGGCTGAGGATTTCCCGCTCTTTTTGGATATCCGCGCTGAGACCCTTGCGGCCGGCCAGCGGGTGGCGGCGCCGGGTTTCCTTGTAGCGGCGGATCAGGGTGCTGTCCTCAGCGTCCAGAAACACCAGTTCATAGGAGACCCCTTTCTGGGTCAGCTGGTCCAGCACCTCATGAAAGGCATTGAAGAATTTGCCGCCCCGGATGTCCACCACCAAAGCCAGTTTGGTATTGTCGTCCTTCTTGCGGCAAAGCTCAATGAATTTCGGAATAAACGTGGGGGGAAGATTATCTACGCAAAAATAGCCCAGATCCTCCAGCGTACGCATGACCTGCGTCTTCCCCGCGCCGGACATTCCGGTAATCAGCAGCGTTCTCGCCATCTTCCATCTACCCCCTTGCAGCATTGCAAATCGTGTTTTTAATTATACTATGTACTATCCGTTCCTGCAAAAAAATTTACGCAAAAGCAAATCTCCTATGCCTGGAAGGCATGAAGTTTTCTTTATTCTTCCGGTACGTCCAGCTGTTTGGTCATTACGGCCCGGATAATCCAGCTGACTCCCTGCCGGGTATTGGGCCCGGTGATGACGGTGGCCGCTTCCCGCACGGCGTCAGAGGCATTGCCCATGGCGCAGCCGATTCCGCAGTGCTTGATCATTTCCAGGTCGTTGTCAGAATCCCCGATGCAGAGGATTTCCTGGTCCTTGATGCCTTCCTTCTGGGCCAGGGTCCGCAGGGCATTCCATTTGTTGGTAGCCGGGGCGGTAATTTCCAAAAAGCCCTTGGAGGAGCTGACAATCTTGATTTTACCGGCGTACTTTTCCGTCAGTTCCTGCCGCAAAAGGTCCGTCTGGCCGGGCTCCCGGGCTACAATCAGCAGCTTGTGGGGATCCTCCGGCAAATGGTGGATTTCCTCCCCTTTCACTTCATAGGGCACCCGGGCAAATTTGGAATAGTACTGGACTTCCTCGCAGTCCGCCTTGGTCCACAGGGTATCGTTGACGTAGGCCTGGATGTAGATGCCCCGGCTGAGGCAGTCGTCGATGACCGGCTGGGCAATTTCCCGGGGCAGGGGCCAGGCTCCCAGGTCCTTATGGCTCAGGGGGTCCCGGAGCAGGGCACCGTTATACACCACCAAGGGGTTGATGATGCCCAGTTCGTTGGCGTAGGGCAGGGCGGAACGGTACATCCGGCCGGTGGCCAGGGTGACATAGTACCCGGCAGCAATGGCGTTCCGGACCGCTTGGGCGTCGGACGGGGCAATATTCTTCTCTGGATTTAACAGGGTATCGTCTAAATCCAGGGCAATCATTTTCAGTTTCATACACTTTCCTCCTTGGCAGACACAAAAAAAGAGTCCTGCCGCCGGGCAGGACTGTTCATTTCTCTTATTCTTCGGCGAATTGATCCTTGCCTACACCGCAGATGGGGCAAACCCAATCATCCGGCAGGTCTTCGAATTTGGTGCCCGGAGCGATATCGTGTTCAGGATCACCAGCAGCTTCGTCGTATACATAACCGCAAACGCCACAAACGTATTTTTTCATTCTATATTCCCCCTAGTCTGTAATTACTTTCTTGATTTACTGTGATTATACCAAAGTACCGGAGGAGTTACAATAGGTTTCGGCAAATTTTAATAAAAATTATCGATAAATAATATATGCTTATATGTACTACTTTATGTATTACTGCACCAGGTCCTGCTTCTCCGACAGGGTTCCCTGCAAGAAGGCGTACACCTTCTCCGCAGCGCTTTTGTTCATGCCCTCCACCGCAGCAAGATCCTCCAGGGAAGCCTGCTTCATGGCGTCCAGGGTGCCGAACCGTTTCCACAGGGCCTCCCGGCGTTTGGGGCCGATGCCTTCCAGGTGGTCTAGCACGGAAACCAGGTTCCGTTTCCCCAGGCGCTTCCGGTGGTAGGTAATGGCAAACCGGTGGGCCTCATCCCGGATGTGCTGGATCAGGTGCAGGGACGGGGACATCTTGTCCAAGAGGATGCTGGTATGCTCCCCTTCCTTAAAGATCTCTTCTTCCCGCTTGGCCAGGCCAATGACGGGCACGTCCGAAATCCCCAGGCCCCGGATTACTTCCAGGGCGGAGCTCAGCTGGCCCTTGCCCCCATCGATGATGATCAGGCTAGGTAGATCTTCCAGGTCCTTGTAGCGGCGGTACACCACTTCCTGCATGGATTTGAAGTCGTCGGGCTTGCCTTCTGTGGACCGGAGTTTGTACCGGCGGTAGTCCTTTTTGCTGGGGCTGCCATTGCGAAACACCACCATGGAGGCCACGGTTTCCCGGCCCTGGTTGTGGGAAATATCGAAGCAGTCCATGCGCTCCAGGGGCTGGGACAGGCCCAGGGCCTTTTGCAGTTCTTCGGCGGCATCCAGGTCTGTCTTTAAGGACGCGTGGCCCCGGCGCAGCCGTTCTTCCAGGTTCTTTTTGGCGTTGTTTACGGCCATGAGCACCAGATCGTGCTTTAAGCCCCGCTGGGGCACCAACAGGTTCACGGTCTTTTCCGCCAGGGTGCTGAGATACTGGCCTAGCAGCACCCGGTCGCTGTCCGTCAGCTCCTGGCTCACCAGGACTTCCTTAGGCGGCTGGTGCTGCTTGGTGTAGTACTGCTTCATAAAGTCCGACAGAATATCCCCTCCGGGCTCCCCCACTTCCTGGTCCAGGAAAAAGCTGTCCCGGCCCAAAATCTTGCCGCCCCGGACAAAGAACACCTGAACGCAGACCCCGGTTTCGTCGGAAGCCAGGCCAATCACGTCCCGGTCCCCGCCTTCGGTGGTGGCCTTCTGCTTTTCTTCCAGCCGTTCCAGGCTCTGGAGGGAATCCCGGTAGTGGGCGGCCTTTTCGTACTCCATAGCCTCGGAAGCCTGGAGCATTTTTTCCGTCAGGTCCTTTTTCAGTTCCCCCACCTTCCCGTCCATCAGCAGCAGTACCTGGTCCACCAGTTTCCGGTACTCCGTAAGGGGCACCTTGCCGGTACAGGGCGCCAGGCAGCGATGGAGATGGTATTGGAGGCAGGGCCGCTTCACATTCATGTTCCGGCAATGGCGCAGGGGGAACATGGTGCGAATCAGCTTCATGGTGTCCCGCAGGGCGCCGGCGTCCGCAAAAGGCCCGTAGTACTTGGCCCCGTCCTGGAGCACCCGCCGGGTCAGCACCATCCGGGGGTACGCTTCCTCCACGGTAATTTTCAGGTAGGGATACGTCTTGTCGTCCTTCAGGTCAATATTGTACCGGGGCCGGTATTTCTTGATCAGGTTGCATTCCAGAATCAGGGCTTCCATTTCGCTGGCCGTAACAATGGTTTCAATAGAAGCCACGTGGGCATTGATGGCCCGGACCTTGGGAGAGCTCTGGGTGGACTTCCGGAAATAGCTGCGCACCCGGTTTTTCAGGATAACGGCCTTTCCTACGTAAATCACCTTGCCGGTACTGTCGTGCATAATGTAGACCCCTGGGGCCTCCGGCAAGACGGCCAGGGTATCGGCGATGGCCTGATTCATACTAAAACCTTCTTTACATACTGTCCGGTATAGGATTCCGGAATCTGGGCCAGTTCTTCAGGCGTGCCGGTGGCCACTACGGTGCCGCCCCGGTCGCCCCCTTCGGGACCCAGGTCGATGAGATAGTCCGCGGACTTGATCACGTCCAGGTTGTGCTCGATGACCACCACGGTACTGCCCGCATCTACCAGGCGCTGGAGCACTTCCAGCAGCTTGTGCACGTCGGCCATGTGCAGGCCGGTGGTGGGTTCGTCCAAAATGTACAGGGTCTTGCCGGTGTTCACCTTGGCCAGTTCCGTGGCCAGTTTCACCCGCTGGGCTTCGCCCCCAGACAGGGTGGTAGCCGCCTGCCCCAGCCGGATGTAGCCCAGGCCCACGTCTTCCAGGACCTGGAGCTTGCGCAGGATCCGCTGCTGGTTGCTGAAGTACTGGCAGGCCTCGGTAACGGTCATGTTCAGCACGTCGGCGATGTTCTTTCCTTTATAGTGTACTTCCAGGGTTTCCCGGTTGTAGCGGGTGCCGTGGCAGACCTCGCAGGGCACGTACACGTCCGGCAGGAAGTTCATTTCGATTTTCAGCAACCCGTCCCCGTGGCAGGCCTCGCAACGGCCGCCCTTGACGTTGAAGCTGAAGCGGCCGGGTTTGTAGCCCCGGAGCTTGGCATCGTTGGTGGTGCTGAACAGGGTCCGAATCAGGTCAAAGGTCCCGGTATAGGTAGCCGGATTGGACCGGGGCGTCCGGCCAATGGGGCTCTGGTCGATGTTGATGACCTTGTCGATGTTCTTGAGCCCCAGAATCTTGTCGTGGGCCAGGGGACGCTCCCGGGCGCCCATGAGCTCCTTGGCCAGGGCCTTGTAGAGAATGTCGTTTACCAGGGTGGACTTGCCGCTGCCGCTGACCCCGGTGACCACCGTCAGGGTGCCCAGGGGAATGGACACGTCGATGTTCTTCAAGTTGTTGGCCCGGGCCCCCTTGATGGTAATCTTTTTTCCCGTTCCTTTGCGGCGCACTTTGGGCACTTCAATCTTCTTCCGGCCGCTGAGGTACTGGCCGGTAACGGAATCGGGCACCTGGCAGATTTCTTCCGCCGTGCCCTGGGCCACGACGTAGCCCCCGTTTTCCCCGGCGCCGGGCCCGATGTCGATAATCTGGTCGGCGGCGTACATGGTATCCTCATCGTGTTCCACCACAATCAGGGTATTGCCCATATCCCGCAGGTTCTTCAGGGTTGCCAGGAGCTTGTCGTTGTCCCGTTGGTGCAGGCCGATGCTGGGCTCGTCCAAAATGTACAGCACTCCCACCAGTCCCGAGCCAATCTGGGTGGCCAAACGGATGCGCTGGGCTTCGCCGCCGGACAGGGTGGCCGCAGCCCGGGACAGGGTCAGGTAGTCCAGGCCCACATTGTTCAGGAAGGACAGCCGGGCCCGGATTTCTTTGAGAATCTGGGCGGCAATAAAAGCGTCCCGGTCGGACAGCTTCAGGGTATTGAAAAACTCCAGGCTTTCCCGGACGGGCATCTCGCACACCTGCTGGATGTTCTTATCCCCTACGGTAATGCCCAGGACTTCCGGCCGCAGCCGGGCCCCGTGACAGGTGGAGCATTCAATGGCGGTCATAAAGGACTCGTAGTCCAGCCGCTGGCTTTCGCTCATGGCTTCTTTCAGCCGGCGCTTCAAAAGGGGAATAATCCCTTCAAAGGGCGTATTGTGCTCGTGGGTTTCGCCCATGAGGTTTTCATATTCAAAAGTAAAGGTTTCGTCAGGAATCCCTTCCAAAAGCTCCTTTTGGAACCCTTTAGGCAGGTCCTTCCAACAATTGGCCAGGGAATAGCCCCGGCTTTTCAGCACGGAAGCCAGCTGGCACAGGAAATAGGATTTGACGTTGGAGCTGACAGCAGCAATGGCCCCCTGGTCAAAGGGTTTGGTCTTGTCCGGAATCACCAGGTCCAGGTCAAATTCCATATGCTGGCCCAGGCCCATGCAGTCCGGGCAGGCCCCGTAGGGGGCGTTGAAGGAAAACAACCGGGGCTCGATTTCCGGCAGGCTGATGCCGCAGTCGGCACAGGCAAACTTTTCGCTGTACACCTGGCTGGTACCGTCCATCAGGTCAATGGCCACGGTGCCCTCCCCCAGTTTCAGAGCCGTTTCCAGGGAGTCGGTAAGCCGGCTGCCCAGTCCCGGACGGGCCACCAGCCGGTCCACCACCACGGAGATATAATGTTTCTTTTTCTTGTCCAGGACAATGTCTTCGTCCAGGGTCCGGATTTCCCCGTCCACCTTGACCCGGACATAGCCCGCCCGGCGGACGGATTCCAGGACGTTTTTGTGCTCGCCCTTACGGCCCCAGATGACCGGAGCCATAATCATGAACTTGGTGCCTTCCGGCAGTTCCAGTACCTTGTCCGCAATCTGCTGGGGGGATTGGCGCTCAATGACCTTACCGCAGTTGGGGCAATGGGGAATCCCAATCCGGGCAAACAGCAGCCGCAGGTAGTCGTAGATTTCCGTCACCGTACCCACCGTGGACCGGGGATTCCGGCTGGTGGTCTTCTGGTCAATGGAAATGGCGGGACTCAGGCCGCCAATATAGTCCACATCGGGTTTGTCCATCTGGCCCAGGAACTGCCGGGCATAGGCGGACAAGGACTCCACGTAGCGGCGCTGGCCTTCGGCATAAATGGTATCAAAGGCCAGGGAGGACTTGCCGCTGCCGGACAGGCCGGTGATGACCACCAGCTTGTTTCGGGGAATTTTTAAGGAAATGTTTTTCAGGTTGTGCTGCCGGGCACCCTGGATCACAATATAATCATCGTTCATGACGCTTGGAAATTTCTCCTTTCAGCAAAATCAGCTGATCCCGCAGTTCGGCTGCCAGCTCGAAGTCCAGCTGCTTGGCCGCTGCTTTCATCTTCTTTTCTAGGTCTTTCGCCTGTTTCTCCAGGGCTTTGGTGCTGGCCTTGCTCAGGCCGCCCTTCCCATAGTTTTCGGCGCTGGTGTCGTCTTCGGCAATCTTGGTGAGCTTGATCAGGTCCACCACTTTTTTCTGAATGGTCTTGGGCACAATGCCGTGGGCCTCATTGTACGCTTCCTGCTTGGCCCGCCGGCGGTTGGTTTCCTCAATGGCTCGCTCCATGGAGCCGGTTATATTGTCGGCGTACATAATAACCCGGCCGTGTGCATTTCTGGCCGCCCGGCCAATGGTCTGGATCATGGCCGTATCGCTGCGCAGGAAGCCTTCCTTGTCGGCGTCCAAAATGGCCACCAGGGATACTTCCGGCATATCCAGCCCTTCCCGGAGCAGGTTGATGCCCACCAGGACGTCAAACTTCCCGGCCCGCAGGTCGTGGATGATTTCCGCCCGTTCGATGGTCACAATATCCGAATGGAGGTAACGGACCCGGACCCCGGAAGAAGCCAGGTATTCCGTCAGGTCTTCCGCCATCTTTTTGGTCAGGGTGGTGACCAGCACCCGTTCTCCCTGGGCCGAAACCTTATGGATTTCGCTGAGCAGGTCGTCAATCTGGCCGGCAATGGGGCGTACCTCAATTTTCGGGTCCAAAAGGCCCGTAGGCCGGATAATCTGTTCCACCACCTTGTCGGTGGTTTCCATTTCGTAGGCTGCCGGGGTAGCGGATACGTAGATAATCTGTCCCCTCTGGGCCTGGAACTCGTCAAAGGTCAGGGGCCGGTTGTCCAGGGCGGAGGGCAGCCGGAAGCCGTACTTCACCAGCTGCTCCTTCCGGGCCCGGTCCCCGGCGTACATGGCCCGGAGCTGGGGCAGGGTCACGTGGCTTTCGTCCACCACCGTGAGAAAGTCCTCCGGGAAATAGTTCACCAGGGTAAAGGGCGGTTCCCCGGGAGCCCGGCCCGTCAGATGCCGGGAATAGTTTTCGATGCCGCTGCAATAGCCCAGTTCTTCCATCATTTCCAGGTCGTAGTTGGTGCGCTGCTCCAGGCGTTCTGCCTCCAGGAGCTTTCCCTGGTCCTTGAGCACGGCCAGGCGGTCGTTCAATTCCTTGCGGATATCCTTCCTGGCCCGTTCCATATTTTCGTCGCTGGTCACATAGTGGCTGGCCGGGAAAATGGCCACGTGGGACCGCTTGTCCAGCACGGCGCCGGTGAGCACATCGATTTCCATAATGCTGTCCACTTCGTCCCCAAACAGCTCAATGCGGATACCTTTTTCCCCGTAGCTGGAGGGGATTACTTCAATCACGTCCCCCCGGACCCGGAAGTTGCCCCGCTCCAGCACCAGGTCGTTGCGGGTATAGCGGATTTTCACCAGCTTTTCCAGGATGGCGTCCCGGTCCACGGTCTGCCCTACCCTGAGGGACAGTACGCTGTCGTAGTAGTCCTTGGGCGCGCCCAAGCCGTAGATGCAGGAGACGGAGGCCACCACAATCACGTCCCGGCGTTCAAACAGGGCGGAGGTAGCCGAGTGGCGCAGCTTATCGATTTCATCATTAATGGAAGAATCCTTTTCAATATACGTGTCCGTGGCCGGCAGGTAAGCTTCCGGCTGGTAAAAATCGTAATAGGATACGAAGTATTCCACGGCGTTATTGGGAAAGAATTCCTTGAACTCGCTGCACAGCTGGGCTGCCAGCGTTTTGTTGTGGGCGATGACCAGGGTGGGTTTCTGGACCTTCTGGATCACCTGGGCAATGGTGTAGGTTTTGCCCGTACCCGTAGCTCCCAGGAGGACCTGGGTATGCAGACCTTCCTTGACCCCTTCGGCCAGTTCTTCGATGGCTTCCGGCTGGTCGCCTGCCGGAGCGAAGGGTGCCTTTATCTGAAATTCCATAATGATTCTCCTTATATATTGCAATACTTTATTATATCACAAACCTCCAAAGTCTTTATTTCCTGGTTCAGGATAGTGTATAATAACTGGTATGCAAAAAAGGAGGACTCCATGAAACGTTTTTTCCAAATTCTCTTGGGAAGCGGACTCCTGGCCCTGACCCTGCTTCACCGTCAGGCAGCAGCCTCTCCCAAAATCTTGTATATTCCCCTGGACAACCGTCCGGTGTGTTTGGAATATACCGTTGACACGGCCAAAGCGGCCGGTTATCCTGTAACGACTCCTCCTGTAAAATACCTGTCCGATCAGTCCAGTCAAGGGGACAACGAAAAACTTTGGACCTGGCTAGAACAAGAAGCACCCCATGCAGAAGCCGCGGTCATTGCCACGGACAGCCTGAACTACGGCGGTCTGGTGGCATCCCGCACCCATGACCATCTGGAGAAGTACCTGAAGAACAAGGTAACCCGGCTGGAACGGCTGAAAAAGGACAACCCTGGGCTGAAGATTTATGCCTTCAGCACCATTATGCGCACGCCCCAGCAGAGCATCGGCAAGGTGGAGCCGGATTACTACCAGCATTTTGGGCCCACCATTTTCCGACTGTCCCAGCTCCAGGACAAGGCCGACCTGGAAGGCCTGTCCGGCAAGGAAATCGCCGAACAGCAGACCCTTTTGGCCCAGATTCCCAACAGCATCTGGCAGGACTGGAATACCCGCCGGCTGATGAACTTCCAGACCAACAAGCGGTTAATCCGCCTGGACCAGAACGGCGTCTTCCACTACTTTGCCCTGGGCAAGGACGATGACTCCCCCCTGTCGGCAACCCATATGGAAGCCCGGCACCTGGCCTACGTGGGCAGCGGCATGAGCGACAAACAGTTCCAGATTCTTCCCGGGGTGGACCAATTGGGACTGCTCCTGGTCACCCGAGCCATCAATGAAGCCCGGGGGGACAAGCCCTGGGTCTACCCGGTCTTTGCCCCCGGAGTGGGCGGCGCCACCGTGCCCCAATACTCCGACGAAAGCGCAGCCCAGTCCGTCCACAACCAGATTATTGCTGCCGGCGGCCGGGAAACGGTCCACGAGAAAAAGGCCGACCTAGTGCTGGCAGTAAACACCCCCGACGACGGCGTCTGCCGGGATTCCACCAGCGATGACAACGCCCCCTACAGCAACCAGGCCAACAAGACCTTTGCCAAGGAAATTGCCCAGCTGGAAAAGCGCAAACCCGTTTCCGTAGCAGACATTTCCTACAGCAACGGCGCAGACAACGGCTTTATGCTGGCCCTCACCAACCAGAAGGCGCTGCTGGACCTGACCGCCTACAACGGCTGGAACACGGCGGACAACGCCGTAGGCTACGCCATCAGCCAGGGCATGCTGGGCAGCCTGATGAAGCCGGAACAGCGGCTGCGGCTGCTGAAGACCCGGCTGCTGGACGACTGGATCTACCAGGCCAACATCCGCTACCGGATTTCCCTGGGCATTGACCAGCACGATTTCAAGCTCAAGTACGACTTGGGCAAGTATTACAACCGGATTCTTTCCGACACCAACCGCCTGTTCCTGCAATACGTGGACGATGAACCCACTCTGCGGGGCACCCGCTACACCGTTGAATTTCCCTGGAACCGTATGTTTGAAGTGGATATCCGGGTCAAGTAAAAAGGAGGACCATCTCATGGCCAAAAACAGCTCTTTCGACATTGTTTCCCAACTGGATATGCAGGAATTGGACAATGCCCTGAACCAAACCCGCAAGGAAATCTCCCAGCGCTACGACTTTCGGGGTTCCGAAGCCAGCATTGAACTCTCTGACGGCGACCTGAAACTGGCTGCCGAAGACGAGTACAAGCTGGGCGCCATTCTGGACATTCTGCGCCAGCGTATGGCCAAACGGGACCTGTCCCTGCGTGCCCTGGAGCCGGGCAAAATTGAACCCGCCGCCAAAGGCACCGTGCGCCAAACCATCAAACTGAAGCAAGGCATCGACAAGGAAACGGCCAAGAAAATCATCGCGGCCATCAAAGCTTCCAAGATTAAAGTCACCACCCAGCAGCAGGACGAACAGGTCCGGGTTTCCGGTCCCAAAAAGGACGACCTGCAAGCCGTCATCCAATTGGTCAAGAGCCAGGATTTCGGCATCGACGTACAGTTCATCAATATGCGCTGACAAACAGAAGAAAACAGCCCCTGCCCCAGAAAACTCTGGGACAGAGGCTGTTTTTTATTTACCTTATAAAAAGAGGTGTGAAATAATGAAACTTCCCTACCGAATCCGTTTCCGCCGCTCAATGGGGTGCATCAGCTGCCATTTGTAGTTCATGGCCAACAGCCGGAGCAGGATAATGCTCACCGCATCTACCCAGGGGGCCAGCTCGGTATAGCCCAAGTGCCACACCAGGCACTGGAGCAGGCTGCCGGCAATGGAGGCCGTGGCGTACACATCTGCCACCAGCACCACCGGCACCCGCTGGGCCATCAGGTCCCGGAGCACCCCACCCCCTACGGCGGTAACCAGCCCCAAAAGCACTGGATACACATAGGAATGGGGTTCCCCCTGGGCCAGACCCATCATGGTTCCCGTTACCGTAAAGGAAGCCAAGCCCACGGTATCCGCCAGGGCGTAAAAGAAATTCAGTACCCGTTTCCGCCGGCCCCGGATCCGGAACCAAGAGAAATAGTAGGAAGCCGCCAGGGCAATGGCAATGGACAGAAACAGATTGGCCGGGCTGATCAGGGTCAGCGGCGGGGTCTGCCCTGCCAGTACATCCCGGATCATACCGCCGCCCACTGCGGTCAGTACCGCCAGCACCACAATGCCAAATACATCCATATCCTTAACCAGGCCCACAATGGCGCCGGATAGGGCAAAAGATATGGTTCCTGCCAGTTCAAAGGCATTCCAGATGAGTCCCATAACCGTCCTCCTTCAGCGGACATTTTTGTCTTCTCTACTATACCATAAAAATCCCGCTGCGTCAGAAAGTTCCTGCAAAAAAGCTCCCGTCCCGTTGTGGGACTTATTTCGTCCCTGCGGGCTGTTGAAAATTTTATGTACCGTGCTATAATATTCTTTAGAAATCCTTTTACACCTGCAGCACTTCCTCACTTGGGTTGTTCTGCCGGTTTTCTTTTACAAACCCCCAGAAGCCCAAATTCTAACTCTAAAATTTCCCATACTGCATCTTGTTCGTGCTCCGGAATGCTGCCCATTTCTCTTGAGGAATGGGCTTTTTGCTTTGCGGAATCTGCTGGCTGGAAGTGGCCTGCCGGACGCAAAAGGACTTCAAATCTATAGAAATGAAGGCGATTGCTGTGAACATGCATTTGATGGATGATTTTATGGCCTATTATCTCCAGCGCTTTGACAAATACTGTTTCGAGCTGGACCTGAAGGGCAAGACCTACACCATCGGCACCGGCAAGCCCCTGTTCCGGATCATCATCCACAAAGATGTACCAAAAAAGGAACTAGTGACTTCCACCACCATGGCCCTGGGCGAAGCCTATATGCGGGGGGATATTGAAGTGGACGGGGATCTGTTCACCGTGCTGAAATGCCTCCTGGAGCAGATGGACCGGTTCTCCCTGGACCGGAAAGCAGTGAACCACCTGCTCTACCCTTCCGAAGACAAATCCACCCAGCGGGAAGAAGTCTGCTCCCATTATGACCTGGGCAATGAGTTCTACGAACAGTGGCTGGATCCTACCCTGAGCTATTCCTGTGCCTATTTCAAGAACCCGGACGACACCCTGGAACAGGCCCAGAAAAACAAGGTCCACTACATCCTGGAAAAACTGCATCTGGAAAAGGGCATGAGCCTACTGGATATTGGCTGCGGCTGGGGCTATCTGCTTTTGGAAGCAGCCAAGCTCTACGGGGTCAGAGGCTATGGCTGCACCCTGAGCAAGGAACAGTGGGCCATGGGGCAAAAACGGATCAAGGAATTGGGCCTGGAAGGCCAGGTACGCATTGAGCTCCTGGATTACCGGGACCTGCCCAAAAAGGGCCTTACCTTCGACCGGGTGGTCAGCGTAGGCATGCTGGAACACGTAGGCCGCTCCCACTACGAACAGTACATGACCGTGGTGGACCAGGTGCTGAAGGAAGGCGGCCTGTTCCTGCTGCACTTTATCAACGGCCGGGACCAGATCAACAGCAACCCCTGGATGCGAAAATACATTTTCCCGGGGGGCACCCTGCCCACCATCTACGAAATCATCGAACTGGGGGACAAAGGCCCCTTCCAGCTGCTGGACGCCGAAAGCCTGCGGCGGCACTACGCCAAGACCCTGCAATGCTGGAATGCCAACTTCCAGAAGGTAAAGGCAAAGATTGCTGCCCACCGGGGCGAAGACTTCGTCCGGATGTGGGAACTGTATCTGTGCGGCTGCGCCGCAGCCTTCTACAT
The DNA here is from genome assembly GCF_900291475.1 of Acidaminococcus hominis. Classification (GTDB taxonomy): domain Bacteria; phylum Bacillota; class Negativicutes; order Acidaminococcales; family Acidaminococcaceae; genus Acidaminococcus; species Acidaminococcus hominis. The sequence goes on along the minus strand of NZ_OLMM01000005.1, from coordinate 608,063 downwards.
TGGCTACATCGACGTACATCAGCTGCTGTTCACCAAGGGCACCAACAACGACCTGCCCATGACCCGGTGGTATTAAAAACGATTTTGCGCACTGCAAAACGAACAATAAAAATGGCTTGCGAACTCAACCTAGTTCGCAAGCCATTTTTTGTTCGTTATAGACATATCCTAATGTATCCTAATAAACTTCCTCAGTCAGTCCTGCGGACTGACGGCCCCTTAGTGGTTCGCGGCACTCCAATCAGCCGCGCCCCGCGGGCTTGCTTCTTGGGCTGCTATCACATGGCTCACATTAGCCAAGAGCATTTTGATAAACTGACATGCTCTTGGATGTGAGCGCAACGCTTTGCCGGGCTAGTCTTAGACCCATACTGGTCGTGTGCTAAACAAGTTTTGAGAAGAAATCACAGTATGTAAATACTAGACACTACCCTTCGCTGTCACTTGACCAGTAGAGGTCTGGAACGCTTCCTGCAAGCATTGCGGCCGCATCCAAACAGCCCAACAAATTCTGTAAGAGGCTGTTTGGTTAATAAGGCCCATGCGATAGCCGTCCAGGAAGTGAGCCCTGTGGGCGAAACTGACTGGAGTGCTGCGAACCGCTCGGGAAGTGTCGCCGCAGGCGACGATGGAAGTTTTATTATTTCCCAACCCCTTTTTATTTTCTCCTATTCCTTACCACAAATGCATCATATGCTGCAGCAAGAGGCTGACCACGGTAATGCCGATCCAGCAGCAGCCCCCCAGCAAGATGGGCTTGCCCCCGGTTTTCACCAGCTTGACGATGTTACTGTTTAGCCCAATGGCGGCCATGGCCATGACAATCATGAATTTGCTCAGTGTCTTTAACGGCCCAAAGACCTCGTGGCCCACCCCCATATGCAGGGCAATGGTGGTCACAATGGAAGCCAGCACAAAGTAGATGATAAACTTGGGAACCAGGGAGGAAATGCTCAGTTTCTTCTTCCCTTCCTTGGCTTCCAGGTCTTCTTCCTTTTTGGCATAATACAGGGACAGGGCCACCGTAATGGGAATAATGGCCAGGGTCCGGGTAAGCTTTACCGTCACAGCCTTATCCAGGGTGGCGTTCCCCAGGTTCCACATGCTGTCCCAGGTAGCAGCGGCAGCGGTTACCGAGGAGGTATCGTTGACAGCGGTGCCGGCAAAGATCCCGAACCCTTCCCCGCTGACCGTACTAAAGCCCAATGCAGCCCCCAGCATGGGGAACAGAATGGCGGCCAGTACATTAAAGAAGAAAATAACAGAAATCGCCTGGGCCACTTCTTCATCGTCCGCATGGACCACCGGCGCCGTAGCAGCAATGGCGGAACCCCCGCAGATGGAAGACCCCACCCCAATCAGGGTAGAAATCTTGGTAGGAATGTTCATGGCCTTGTGCAGCAGGTAGGACAAAATCAGCGAAGTGGAAATGGTGCAGACGATAATGGGCAGGGACTGCTTGCCGGTGGCAGCCACCACGTTCAGGTCCATGCCAAAGCCCAGCAGCACTACGGCCGCCTGCAAAATGATTTTGGACGTCCATTTGATGCCCGGTTCCGCATTGCCCTTGTCCGTCCAGAGCATGGTAATCACCATACCCAGCAAGATGGCAATGACAGCACCCCCGATTACCGGAAACAGCTTCCCGCAGATCCAGGCTGGAATGGCAATGGCCAGGCAGACCAGGATTCCTTTTGTTTTTGTTTGACCCATGTTTCTCCCCCGTTCCAGGCCCCGGCTTCCCGGCGCCCCAAGTAGTTTTTTGAAAGTTCGCTCATTATTATAGCAGAGGTCTTCCGAAATAAAAAATTATGTTTTATAATGAGCCTATAAATTATTGTTATGGAGGCGCTTATGGAACCACGGTTAGAAACGTTTTTATGTGTTTGCCAGACCATGAATTTTACCCGGGCCGCCGAGCAGCTGAACCTGACCCAGCCCGCTGTATCCCAGCATATCCGGTTTTTGGAAAAACAGTACGGAATGCCCCTGTTTATCCACGACGGCCGCCGGCTGCGCCTGACCCCGGCCGGAAAGGTCCTGCGGTCGGCAGTTTCCGTCATGCGCAACGATGAGGCCGAGGTGCGCCGCCGGATGCAGACAGCGGAGGCCCCCTCCCAGCAGCTGTTTTTCGGGGTCACCATGACCATTGGAGAATACGCCGTGACCCAGCCCCTGGCCGCCTACTGCAAGCGCCACCCGGAAAAAAATATCAAAGTGGTTTTTGGCAACACCAAGGAACTGCTGGAGCTGCTGGAACAGGGCCAGCTGGACTTTGCCCTGGTGGAGGGATACTATCCCGCCAACCAATTTGACCATATGCCCTACAGTACGGAAGCCTTTGTGCCAGTGTGCGCCGCCTCCCACCAGTTTGCCCGGGAACCCCGGCGGCTGCGGGATCTGCTCTGCGAACGGCTGATTGTCCGGGAGCCCGGCTCCGGTACCCGGAACATCCTGGAGCGGAACCTGGCCCTGCAAGACCTGACCATCACCGATTTCGCCCACTATATCCAGGTGGGCAATATGCATACCATTATTGGGCTGATGTGCCAGGACTGCGGCATCACCTTCCTGTACCGGATTGCCGTAGAAAAGGAGCTGGCCCAGGGCAGCTGCCACCAGCTCCATTTGCAGGATTTTTCCATGGAACACGATTTTGACTTTATCTGGGTGCGCAACAGCATTTTCTCTGACGAGCACCGGGCCATCTGTTCCGAGCTAAAGGCCCTGGCCAGCAGCTAAGCCCGGCCGGGGTCCCAACACCCGGAGCAGCTCCTCCGGGGAGGTGATTCCCTGGAGCACCTTCTGCCGGCCATCCTCCCACAGGGTGGTCATACCGGCGGCGCAGGCCGCCTGTTCCAGCTGCTGTTCCCCGGCCCCCTGAAGGATTTGCCGGCGCAGACCTTCATCCAGCAGCAGGACTTCCTGGAGAGCCAGCCGCCCCTGGTAGCCCGTATGCCGGCAATGGGGACAGCCCGCCGCCGTATAGAGAGGCACCTGTTCCGAGACCCCCAGATAGCTGCGCTCCCAGCCAGCTGCCTGGGGCAGTTGTTTTTTGCAATGGGGACAGAGCACCCGCACCAGCTGCTGGGCAGCAGCTGCCTGCAAAGCAGCCGCCAACAGATAGGGCTCCACCCCCATATCCAGCAGCCGGGTCACCGCTCCTGCTGCCGTATTGGTGTGCAGAGTGCTGAACACCAAATGTCCGGTCAGGGCCGCTTGGATGCTCATGGCGGCCGTTTCCCGGTCCCGGATTTCCCCCAACATGATAATGTCCGGATCCTGGCGCAGAATGGTGCGCAAAGAGCGGGCAAAATCTAGGCCCACCTTCCGGTTCACCGCCACCTGGCTGATGCCGTCCAGCTGGTACTCCACCGGGTCTTCCACGGTAATGATATTTTTCCCCTGGCGGTCCAGGGTGCTGAGGAGAGCGTACAGCGTAGTGGATTTGCCGCTGCCCGTAGGCCCGGTAACCAGAATCAGCCCATGGGGCTGCAGTACGGCCTGGCGCAACTGGGCCAGATTGTGCTGGGGAAAGCCCAGGGCGCCCAATTCCAGCCGTACCCGCTGCCGGTCCAGCAGCCGGAGCACCAGTGTCTCCCCGTAGAGCGTAGGCAGGGAGGAAACACGGATATCCACCAGGCGGCCTTCCCATTCTCCCTGGAACCGGCCATCCTGGGGCAGGCGTTTTTCCCCAATATCCAGTCCCGCCATAATCTTAAACCGGGACAACAGCGGTTCCTGGAGATGTTTGGGCACCAGGGTAAGAAATTGGAGCACCCCGTCAATCCGGCAGCGGACCTGAAGTCCGTCCTTGCCCGGTTCCAAATGGATATCGCTGGCCCCCAGGCCCAGGCCCTGATTCAGCAGGGTTTCTGCCAGGGCAATGGCCGGGGAAGCTGCCCCGCCCGTTTCTTCCGGCAGCGCGTGCGTAGACAATAGAATAAAGTGGCTTTGTGAAGTGGAAATTGATAGTCCCATTGCGTCCTCCTAAAGCTTGATTTCCCTTTTATTATGCCAAATAACCCGTTCGTTTCAAAGTTATTGAAATAAACGGGTTTTCTTTTATAATAATCGGGAGAAGGCCACATTTTTTCCAAGGAGGACCGCTTATGCTCACCGCTTTTCTTTCCACCTATTCCCTGCCCCAACTCCGACCTGTCCACCTGGTATTTCCCTTGCTGCTGGGCTGCACGGCACTTTCCCTGTACCTATACAGCCGTCCCCTGCCCTATCCGGACGTGCCCCCGGTACCCAAAGTGAAAACCCAGCAGACAAAGCCCCAACTCCCAGCCTCCACCTTACAAGTACAAAAGAACCGAGTGTCCCCCCAGCGGGACCCGTTCCGGCCCTTAAACCATCCAGTAACCGTTTCTCCGACGGTGCCCAAAACCGCTGCCCCCAAAACAGGTGCAATTTCAATTCCCAGCAGCGGCACTGCGGCCGCGCCCCAGCCAGCAGCCTCCGGCCCCGGCTTTTGGGGCTCCTGTCCTGCCAGGGCAAGCACCAGGCCCTGTGGTCCACAGCCCAGGGGGTACTCCGCACCCAGGAAGGGGATACCCTTCCCAATGGCAGCAGGATTACCGCCATCGGCTCCCGCTCCCTAACCACCACCCAGGGGGAAGTGGCCCTTGGGGAGGTGCTGCCATGAAGGCCCTGTTTTTGGCACTTTGCTTTCTGCTGCTTCCACGCCTGGTGCTGGCCGCTCCGCCCATTTCCCTGTCCGTGGACCGGGCACCGGTGCGAGACGTGCTCCAAACCCTGGCCTCCCTGTCCGGACAAAGCATCATCACAGACCCGGAGCTGCGGCAGACGGTTTCCCTGGAGCTTCACGAGCTGCCCTTTGAGGAAGCTTTGGACCTGATTACCCAAAGCAGTGGCCTTAGCTGCCGCCGGGAGGGAAAGTTCTATCTGGTGTCCACTCCAGAGCGGTTCAAGCAGCGCTTTGGCAGCCTGTCCCTGCACCCTTTGGAATACATTCCAGCAAAGGAAACGGCGGAAACCCTACGGCCCCTGTTTACTGGCCCCCTATCCTACGACAGCGTCACCAACACCCTGCTATTTGGCGGCGACCCGGCCCAGGACCGGCAGCTGGCCAAGGCTTTGGAAACCCTGGACCGCCCCACCCGGCAGATTACCCTGGAAGCCCGGATTCTCTCCCTGGACGAAGACGCTTCCCGGGAGCTGGGGCTGCAATGGAACTGGGGTCCCCTGCCCACGAAAAGTACCGACCAAACGGAGGACAGCGGCAGCCAGAAAACCTACGCCGGGCGCATCCACCTGGGCCACGGCTATTCCACCCAGTTCCAGGCTGTGCTGTCCGCCCTGTGCCAGGAGGGGAAGGCCAAAATTCTGGCCACGCCCCGGATTATTACCCTGCCGGGCAAGGAAGCCAGCATCTTCATCGGCGACCATATTCCCGTCGTCACGGAAAAGGTTACCAATTCCACCACCAGTACCACAACGGAATACGTGGACGCCGGCATCCGGCTGTCCTACACCCCCATTCTCAGCCAGGACGGGCTGATTACCGCCCAGGTCCATACGGAAGTCAGCACCCCCACCCTGATTTCCAAGCTGAAGAACTACCGGATTACCAGCCGCACCGCAGACACCCACGTGCGTATGCGGGAAAAGGAAACCCTGGTGATTGGCGGTCTCATCAGCGAGCAGGAGCAGCGGCGGCTGGAAAGCGTGCCCCTGTTGTCCAAGCTGCCGCTTTTAGGCGAATTCTTCAAGTTCCGCTCCCGGAGCAAAAGTAAGACAGAAGTCTGTATGCTGCTGACGCCTTATATCACAGAGCCCGGCCATTCCCCCAGCATTTATGGGCCGGCCGAACAGGAAGCCCGGGCAGGACACCAGCCAGCCTCCTCTGCCCCCGCAGCTTTGCCCCAGGGGGAGGAACCGGCAGCCCAGCCCTAAACTGCAAAAAAACAGCCGTCCTCCACTCTCCTAGGAGTGGGGAACGGCTGTTTGCTTGTGCCTTCCTATTTATCGTCCGGCCGGTGGTCCCAGATATCTTCCTTGCAGGGGATATGGGGGTCGGGGGATACATGGACCATGCAGTGCTTGACTTCCGGGAAGTTTTGCTCGATGGTATCGTGGACCTCGTCGGCAATATGGTGGGCCTTGAACAGGCTCAGGTTCCCGTCGGCGGTAATATCAATGTCCACGTAGAATTTGGCGCCGAAAAGGCGGGTTCTGATGGAGTCAATGCCCCGGACTCCGGGCTGGTCCATGACATGGTTGCGCATATCCTGAATGGTTTCTTCGTTGCAGGCGTGGTCCACCAGCTTGTCGGAGGCATCGTGGAATATGCCCACAGACGCGTAGATAATCATCAGGCAAATGACAATGGAGGCCAGGGGATCCATAATGGGATACCCCATCCGGGCCCCAAAGATACCGATAAAGGAACCAATGGAGGACAGGGCGTCGCTGCGGTGGTGCCAGGCATCGGCCATCAGGGCACCGGAGTGGATTTCGTCTGCGGCGTGCTTGGTGTACCAGAACATGGCTTCCTTGGTGACAATGGAAATCACGGCAGCGGCCAGGGCAATAAAGGCCGGGGCTTCCCGGTTCACATAGGTTTTATGGATAATGGTGGTCACGCCTTCGTAGCCAATGCCCAGGCCGGTGAACAGCAGGATAAAGGCCAGGAACAGGGTGGCAATGTACTCCTGCTTTTCGTGGCCGTACTGGTGGTCCTCATCGGAGGCCCGGCTGGACAGCACCACCCCGAAAATCACGATGATGGTACTGAACACATCGGAAGCGGAGTGGATGGCATCGGAAATCATGGCGGCGGAATGGCCAAAAATCCCGGCCAGGAATTTAAAGGTGCTGAGCATCAGGTTGATGACAATGCTCACATAGGAAACGTGCATGGCAACATCGCTGCTGCTTTGGGTAGGATTACTCATAATAACCACCTGGAATCTAAATTTCAGTAAAAAAAGAACACCTGAGGAACGGCTGGCCCCACAAGTGCTGGCGATATTCTTCTACTTAGTTACTAGTCTAAGGCCAGCCCGGGCCATTGTCAAGAAAGTTGGGAAGGGGTAAGCGTAGCGGCTATAAGTTAGAAAATCATAACCATAAAGGAAGCTGCCCAGGGGGATATTGCCGCCAGCCGTGAAATATTGTACACTAGAAAGAAGTGCTTCCTGCCTTTGGGCGGGACAAAATAGCAAGGCATAACAGCGGGGATTTCCCCGGGAGGATACATCACTATGACAAACGAAACAACGGGGCGGCAGCAGCTGGCAGCCCTTTGGACGGACCAGGGCCTGAAAGCAGACCGGACCCTGAAGATTTGGGAATCCGCCGTGCTTCTTCCCCTGCGCTGGGGGCAGGAGGGCTGGGAGATTCTTTTTGAGGTGCGGGCTTCCACCATGACCTGGCAGCCCGGGGATATCTGCTTTCCTGGCGGCCACCGGGAGGACAGCGACCCCACCCTGCTCTATACGGCGCTCCGGGAAACGGAAGAAGAACTGGGGATTCCCCGTTCCTCCGTCCAGGTGCTGGGCCCCCTGCCCTATTTCTACGGCCCCATGGGTCCCCTGATTTTCCCCTTTGCAGGGATTCTCCAGGAAGGCCAGGAGCTGACCGTGGACCCTGAGGAGGTGGGCGAGGTATTTGCCGTTCCCCTGAAGGACCTGCTGGCCATGACCCCGGAAACGGGCACCATCCAGATTGGTACCCACCGGGAAGACGATTTCCCAGAGGGCCTGGTGGCACCGGTCAAGCCGGGCTGGAAGCCCCAGTTTGACTACACAGTGTACTTCTATCCCTGGAAGGACAAGATGATCTGGGGCATTACCGCCAGAGTCCTGCACAACTTTTTGCAGCTGGTCAGGGAAAAAGGCTTGGCCTGAGCTTGATAAAAAAAAGATGTTTTTCTGCGGGTGCAGAGAAACATCTTTTTTTGCGTTCAGATAAAGCGTCCCGTTACGCTGTCCAGGCAGCTGCGGATTTCCTGGGGCGTGCCCTGGGCCACAATCCGGCCGCCAGCCTTGCCGCCGCCGGGCCCCATATCCACCAGGTAGTCTGCGGCACGAATCACGTCCAGGTCGTGCTCGATGACCAGCACCGTGGCTCCCAGGTCAAGGAGCTGATGGAATACCCCCAGCAGGGTTTCCACGTCCTTGGGGTGGAGGCCTATGGTGGGCTCGTCAAACACAAAGACCGTATCCCCCTGGCCCCTGCCCATTTCGCTGGCCAGTTTCAGCCGCTGGGCTTCGCCTCCGGAAAGACCGGGAGTTTCTTCGCCCAGGGTCAAATACCCCAGGCCCAGGTCGTGGAGCACCTGAAGCCGGCGCTGGAGCAGGCTGAGTCCCTTGCAGGCAAGGAGGGCCTGGTCCACGCTCATATTCATCAGCTCCGGCAGACTGTAGCTATGCCCGTCCTTGGCCTTCCGATGGATGGCGTGTGCCTCCTTGCTGTAGCGGGAGCCCCGGCAGTCCGGACAGGGAATGTCCACGTCCGGCAGAAACTGCACGTCCAGGGAGATTTGCCCGGTGCCGTCGCAGGTAGGGCAGCGGAGTTTGCCGGTATTATAGGAAAAGTCCCCGGCCTTGTACCCCAGGGCTTTGGCGTCCTCGGTGCGGGCGTACACCTTCCGCAGCTCGTCGTGAATCCCGGCGTAGGTGGCCACGGTGGAGCGGACGTTGATGCCGATGGGGGTGGCATCGATGAGCTTCACCTGGGAGATGCCCGGGGCTTCCACGCTTTTCACGTGGGCCGGAAGGGGCGTGCCTTCTATCGCAGCCTTCAGGGCAGGAATCAGGCTCTCCAGTACCAGGGTGGTCTTCCCGGAGCCGGAAACCCCGGTGACCACCGTGAGGCGCCCTAGCGGCAGCTTGACGTCCAGGGGCTGCACCGTGTGAAGCTGGTCCGTTGCCAGGTGCAGGGTTCCCTTGGCAAACAGTTCTTTTTGGGGCAGTCCCGGGGGCAGCAGGTGGGGCTTTTCCTCCTTTTGCAGGTAGGGGCCAATCAGGGACTGGGGATTCTGCTCCAGCTCCGCCACTGTGCCCTGGGCTACCAGCTTTCCGCCGTCAGCCCCGGCCCCCGGTCCCATTTCCAGCAGATACTGGCTGTGGCAAAGAACCTGGGTATCGTGGTCCACCAGCACCACCGAGTTACCGTCCGCCACCAGGTCGTCCAGCACCGCCGTGAGCCCCTGGAGGTTATAGGGATGGAGCCCAATGGAGGGCTCGTCCAGCACGTACAGTACCCCGGTGGTCCGGTTCCGCACGGCCCGGGCCAATTGGACCCGCTGCCGCTCCCCGGTGGACAGGGTGCCGGAAGCCCGGTCCAGGGACAGGTACCCCAGCCCCAGGTCCCTCAGCCGTTTGGCCGTGTCCAAAAAGGCTTCGCAGATGCTTTGGGCCATGGGGCGCATTTCTTCCGGCAGGGAAGCGGGCACTCCCCGGACCCAGACCACCAGGTCGTCCAGGGTCATTTGGGAAGCCTGGTCCAGGCCAATCCCCCGGAGCCGGGGCGCCCGGGTAGCTTCCGACATCCGGGAGCCGTGGCAGTCCGGGCAGACCCCTTCCTTCAGGAACCGCTCCAGCCGCTTCATGCCCTTTTCATCCTTGACCTTGGCCAGGGCATTTTCCACGGTATAGTTGGCGTTGTAATAGGTAAAATCCAGCTCGGTGCTCTGCTGAGTTTTGGGGTTGATGTAGAGAATGTGCTTTTTCTCCGCCGGGCCGTGGTAAACGACCCATTTTTCTTTTGGCGTCAGGTCCTTAAAGGGCACGTCCGTACGCACCCCCATTTCCCGGCACACCTCCTTCATCAGGGACCACATCAGGGTCCCCCACACCACCACGGCCCCCTGGTCGATGGTCAGGTTCTCGTCGGGCACCAGGGAGGCCTGGTTCACCGTCCGCACGATGCCCGTACCGCCGCAGGTGGGACAGGCGCCCCGGCTGTTAAAGGCCAGATCTTCGGCCCCTGGCCCGTAGAATTTGGCGCCGCACTCCGGGCAGGTAATTTCCTGCATGGCGGCTACCGCCAGGGAGGGCGGCACATAATGGCCGTTGGGGCAGCGGTGGCTGGCCAGCCGGGAGAACATCAGCCGCAGGCTGTTGGACAGCTCACTGAGGGTGCCAAAGGTACTGCGGATACCCGGCACCCCAGGCCGCTGGTGGAGGGCCAGGGCGGCCGGCACGTAGCGCACCTCGTCCACATCTGCCCGCTGGGCCTGGGTCATTCGCCGCCGGGTATAGGTGGACAGGGACTCCAGGTACCGTCGAGAGCCTTCGGCATAGAGGATGCCCAGTGCCAGGGAGGATTTCCCCGAACCGGACACCCCGGCAATACCCACAATTTTGTGTAAAGGAATATCCACATTGATATTTTTCAGATTATGGACCCGGGCGCCCCGGACCTGAATCATTTTAGGAGAGGAAGACAAGAAAATCACCTCGCAGAGAATAGCTGGGCCGCACCAGGTTTATTGCGTTTAGGGGTGCTGACCCCGGGCCGTCTGCTGGACGGTCACTGCTTTTATTATAGCGGCAAAGGCCAGCCAGGACAAATGACGGCGGAAAGCCTGCCGCTGCCTGGAATCTGGCATAACAAAAAACGCATGGTTTTTAGCCAATTGGAATTCATAATTTCACTTTCTTCCAGCTCTTGACCTTCAACTGGACTTTAGTGTTAAGGTATAATCAGCAAGCAATTGCAGGTTTGCAAGGAAAGGAGCTATGCTTTTATGACTATCCCTTTTGTAACGCTAAATAATGGTGTAAAAATGCCCCAGGAAGGCTTTGGGGTGTTCCAGGTCACGGACCTGGAACAGTGCAAGCAGGCGGTGAAGGACGCCCTAAACTTGGGCTACCGGCTGCTGGACACAGCCAGCAGCTACCAGAATGAGGAAGCGGTGGGCGCCGCCATCAAGGAAAGCGGCGTTCCCAGGCAGGAACTTTTCCTGACCACCAAGGCCTATATGCAGGAAATGGGCTACGAAAAGACCAAGGAAGCCTTTGACCGGTCCTGTAAGAAACTGGGGACGGATTACCTGGACCTGTACCTGATCCATATGCCCCTGGCGGATTACTACGGGTCCTGGCGGGCCATGACGGAGCTCTATCAGGCCGGACGAATCCGGGCCATCGGCGTCTGCAACTTCCTGCCCGACCGGCTGGTGGACCTGTGCTTCAATACGGATATTGTGCCGGCGGTGAACCAGCTGGAACTGCATCCCTTCTACCAGCGGGCTGACGAACTGGCCCTGCTCAAGGAATACGGCGTGCAGCCGGAGGCCTGGGCGCCCTTTGCCGAAGGCATGAACGGTATGTTCACCAACCCGGTGCTCTCCGCCATTGCCGAGGCCCACGGCAAAACTACTGCCCAGGTCATCCTGCGCTGGAACGTACAGCGGGGCGTGGTGATTATCCCCAAATCCGTCCATAAGGAACGGATGGAGCAGAACCTGGCCATCTGGGACTTTGCCCTGACGGACGCAGAAATGCAGCAGATTGCCAGCCTGGACCTGGGCCGGCCCCAAATGCTAGACACCCGGAACGTCAAGGAAGTACGGCGGGTGTACGATTATCTGAACAACCCGGTAGTAACCAGCTTATAAACTGGAGAGAAGCTGTCCTCCAAACTAAAGAATCCCCTGCTGCGATGCGCACCGGGGGATTTGTTGCTATAAGCTTTTCTGTTAGGCTTTGCCGTTCAATTCTTTTTGCTTTTCCGCTTCCAGCCGCACTTTCAAAGCTTGGATTTTCTCTATTAGGCGTTCCAGGGTCTGGCGATAGGCTTCCTCTCCTTTGCCGGTGGGGTCTTCCAAACCCCAGTCTTCACGCCAGCGGGCCGGCAGGGCTGGGCACTGGACGCCGCAGCCCATGGTCACCACCCCATCCAGGGGCGGCAGCTGGTCCAAGGTTTTGCAATACTGGCCTTGGGCCTTCATATCAATCTGGTACAGCTTGGCCAAAAGGTGGCAGGCTTCCGGATCGATTTCTTTGGCGGGCTGGGTTCCTGCCGAGCAGCTGGTCCATACGTCCCCCGCCAGTTTCCTTGCCAGGGCTTCCGCCAACTGGCTGCGGCAGGCATTATGGACACATACAAAGGCAATCACTGGCTTAGTCATGGGAGAACCACCCTTTCGTAGCATTGGCAAAACGCACCAAAAGCAGCATGACAGGCACTTCTGTCAGTACACCTACGGTAGTAGCCAAAGCAGCCGGACTGGTGGTGCCAAAGAGAGCCACCGCCACTGCCACTGCCAGTTCAAAAAAGTTGGAGGCTCCAATCATACCGGCGGGAGCAGCAATAGCAAAAGGAAGCCGCAAAAACCAACAGAGGGCATAGGCCAGCCCGAAGATAAACAGGGTCTGCACCACCAAAGGAACTGCTAGAAGTACAATATGGACGGGGTTTGCCAAAATCACCCCAGCCTGGGAGCTGAAAATCAGCACCAGCGTCAGCAAAAGGCCCAGGGTGGTAATGCCGTCAAATTTGGGCAGAAACGTTTCTTCCAGATACTGCTGCCCGTAACGGCGGGTAACATAGGCCCGGGTGGCCACGCCAAAAACCAGGGGAATCACCACAAAAAGGAAGATGCTCACAAACAGGGTACTGTACGGCACAAATACCTGGGAAACGCCCAACAGAAAGGAAACAATAGGCACAAAGGCCACCAGGATAATCAGGTCATTGGTGGCAACCTGCACCACGGTGTAGGCCGGATTTCCGTGGGTCAGGGTGCTCCAGACAAAGACCATGGCCGTACAGGGAGCGGCTCCCAGAAGCACCATTCCCGCTAAATATTGGGTAGCCAGATCCGGGGCAATCCAGATGCGAAACAGCCCATAAAGGAACAGGCAGCTAAAGCCGTACATGGTAAAGGGTTTAATCAGCCAGTTCACCACCCAGGTCACAAAAAGACCTCTGGGATTCTCGCCGATAGCCCGGATGCTGTTAAAATCCACTTTTATCATCATGGGATAAATCATGACCCAAATCAGCACTGCAATGGGCAGGGAAATGCCCGCCAGCTGAAGCTTGCCCAAAGCCTCCGGCAGCGCCGGGACCGCGGTGCCTAGGACTACGCCAATCACCATACAGCCCAGCACCCACCAGCTGAGATGACTTTGGAAAGAAGAAATACCGGGTTTTGCCTGGGTCATGGCTGCACCTCCTGACAGGGTTCCGCCCTGCGATAACAGGCCTCCCCACATTGGAGAGAGTCAATAAAACTGCGAAAGGCCAGCAGGGTATCGCAGTTCAGGGAATAATAGGTGTTCTTCCACTCTTTCCGGCTTTGGACCAAGGCACATTCCGTCAGCACCTTCATATGGTGGGACAAGGTGGGCTGGGCAATCTGAAAATGTTCCAACAAATTGCAGGCGCACAATTCCCCCTGAGTCAAAAGCTGGACAATCTGCATCCGATGACTGTCACCCAAGGCTTTGCACACCAGCGCTGCATCTATTGCATTCATCGTAATACCTCTTTTCCCAATGGGCTGCGGCAGCGTCCCATCGATTATTATCAATATGATAAATACATTGTAGGTATCAAATCGATATTTGTCAATATGATTATTTTGCAATAGTGCAGATTGCAGGAAACCACCCGCTGTGGTATTCCGTCCATCAATTATATCTTATATCTATACATGATTTTATCAAAAATACCGGACTCTCCCCACAGGAAGCGTCCGGTTATTTTTTATGGCTATTGGGCCAGGTTTTTCTCGGCCTGTTGTTTCAGGTATTGAACCACGTCCTTGAACAGGAAAATCTTTTCGAAGTCCTTGTTCCACATGGCGTACACGTCCACGGTGAATTCGTCTTCCATAGGGATACCCACTACCCCGCCGCCCTGGGTAAAGGAGTCTTCCATCATAAAGCCGCAGCCCATGCCTTTTTGGATCAGCTGCTGCATGACCTGAATCTGGTTGCAGCGGTGGACAATCTTCAGCTCTCCGCCAGCCCTCTGGAGTTTTTCCGGCAGGCCCTGGCGCATCAGGAATTGGTCCCCAAAGTAGGAAATCAGCGGTTCATGGCAAATGTCCCGAAAGCCCACGGTTTTCCGCTGGGCCAGGGGATGGTTTTCCGGCACCACAAACAGGAAGCGCCGGCGGCACCAGAGAAAGTACGGGAAGTGGTTATTCTCCGGGGTATAGGGCACCAGCAGCAGGTTGATTTGCCGGTCTTCCAGCTTTTGCAGCAGGCTGGGCACCAGTTCGGAGGTGACTTCCACGTCGATTTCCGGAAAGCGGGCGTGGAGGCTTTGGTAAAAATCAGGAAAGCAGGAAGCGTTGGTCATAAAGGTGGTTCCCAGCCGCAGCACCTGCTGGCTGGAGCCATAGCTTTCCATGACCCGCTGGATATGGTCCACGTCCTGGAGCACCGGTTTGGCCATGCGCAGGAGATCCTGCCCCGGCGGGGTGGGCATGACGCCCCCTTTGCCCCGGTACAGCAGGGATACCTGAAATTCCTTTTCCAGTTCCTTGATGGCTTTGGTCAGGGTGGGCTGGGTGACGTGAATATTGACAGCTGCCCGGGTGAAGTTTCCTTCCCGGCAGACTTCCACAAAGTATTGGAGTTGGAGCAAGTTCATGGCAGTTCCCCCTTCGGCAGATTCAAACAGACTCCCCTATTCTTTCCCATTCTACAGCCTGAAAAGGGAAATGTAAACCAACGGTATACCAGAAGCCTTTCCTGGAGCTGTTTTCCGGCTTGCTCCCGCTCCCTGCCTGGAGTACAATAAAATTAATTTGACCCTAAGCCTGTCAAGAAACGAGGAGATAATATGGAAAACCAAAAACTGTATTTTGCCAGCGATTACCAGGAAGGGGCCCATCCGGCCATCCTGCAGCGGCTGCTGGATACCAATTTGCTGAAAACCCCGGGCTACGGCACGGACGCAATCTGTGAGTCTGCCCGGGAGCGAATCCGGAAGGCCTGCGGCACCCCTAGCGCAGCCATCCATTTTGTCAGCGGCGGCACCCAGGCCAATGCAGCCGTAATTGGTGCTGTACTCCGGCCCTACCAGGGCGTCATTTCTGCTGACAGCGGCCACGTCAGCGTACACGAAGCCGGTGCCATTGAGGCAGGCGGCCACAAAGTCCTGGCCATTCCCTCTGAAGAAGGGAAAATTTCCGCCGCCGGAGTTGCCCTGTGCCTGGCGGACTACGAGCAGGACGGCAACCGGTACCATATGGTGATGCCGGGGATGGTCTACCTGTCCCACCCCAACGAATTTGGCGTGCTGTACTCCCTGGAAGAATTAGAGGCCATCAGCCAGGTATGCCGGGAACACCACATTCCCCTGTTTGTGGACGGAGCCCGTCTGGCCTACGCCTTGGCCTGCCCGGAAAATGACGTGACCCTGGCAGACCTGGGCCGACTGTGCGACGTATTCTACATTGGCGGCACCAAATGCGGCGCCCTGCTGGGCGAAGCCATTGTCCTCCCCAATCCGGACCTGATTCCCCATTTCTTCACCATCATCAAGCAGGACGGTGCACTCCTGGCCAAGGGCCGGGTACTGGGCATCCAATTTGACGAGCTGCTGAAGGACGACCTGTACCTGCATATTGGGGAAAGCGCCATCACCTATGCCCGGCAAATCAAGAAAGCTCTGGTGGACGCTGGGTATGAACTAGTCTTTGATTCCCCCACCAACCAGATTTTCTTCATCATTGACAATGGGAAAATGGAAAAACTGGGCCAATACGCCGTGTACAACTTCGGCGAAAAATATGATGGGTCCCACTCCATCATCCGCTTCTGCACCAGCTGGGCCACCACCCAGGAAGACACGGACAAACTGTGCCAGGTAATTAAGGAGTTATAAGGACAGGGTAACACAAAGCCGCCAGCAAAATCGCTGACGGCTTTTGTATTGTAGGGAAAAGCAAATTACCAGCATGTTAGATTATCCAGCTTTCATGCGGCTTCTCCAGACTTACTGATTCTGTTCCAACGCAAAAAAGCATGTTACCGGCATGTTAAATTTCCCTGCTTTCATGCGGCTTTCCCAGACTTACCGGCTCTTTTCCAATGCAAAAAGCATGTTACCAGCATGTTAAATTTCTTGGTCCTGCCTCTCACACAAAAAAGACGAAGAACCGGTTTCCTCCTTTTCGGAAGGATTCCCGTTCTTCGTCTTTTGTTTCAGCTTAGCAGCTGAGAAGTGCTGCTTAGAAGGTTACTACCATTTGAGACCACAGGGTGCGGGCGTGTTGTCCGTCATAGGTGCCGCCTTTGCTCTTCAGATCATAGTATTCCACTTGGGCTACCATGTTCTTGGCCAGGGTCAGGTTGCCGCCTACTTGATAGCCTTTGAAGCCGTTGGCATCGAAGACATCGTAAGCGCCATCCATGGTGTGGGCAATGTAGGTTGCGCCGCCTTGGTCGTAGTATTTGGCAAACAGGCCCCAGGTGCCGGGTTTGGCAGCTTCTGCGCCTTTGTAGTTCAGGCTGATGACGTAGCCGTCATCATCGCCGTTGGCCTTATCCACGGAGTCATTGTCGCCCTTCAGGTACATAGCACCCAGGCTGGCATCCCCAAAGTTATAGTTGGCTGCAGCCGTCCAGATCTTGTCATCACCGGTCATCCAGGTGGTGTTGATGTCGTCGGCTTTCAGGTAGGCAGCTTCCAGGTTCAATTTGCCGATGTCCCCGCCCAGAGTAGCTTGGACGAATTTGTCGCCTACGCCCTGTCTGGTGCCGTCAGTGGACCAGGAATAGGTGGAAGCGTTGCCCATTTTGCCGTAGGTAGCAGCCAGGTAGGTTTGGCCAAATTTCACTTTGGCGTTTACTGCATCTACCCGGTCATCGTACACGTTGCCGTCGCTGTAGTAGGTGTCGTAACGGCCGGCAGTTACGTTGACTACACCGATGTTGCCGGTGAGATAAGCCCGTTGGAAATCGGTGTCATCATTGCCGGATTCGTTTTGACCATCAAATACTTGGTTGTTTTCAATCATAGCAACGTAGTTCCAGTTGTCATTTACATCGCCGGTGAAGAACAGACGGGTACGCAGTTTGGTGGCATCGGATTTACCGTAATCACCAGTGGTATGAACGTTGCTCAGACGAACGTTACCGGTAATCTTCACATTGTCCGCATTGCGTTCCAGTTTGGCTACGCGCACGCCCAGATTGTCCAGTTCGTCAGCGAATTCGCTGACCAGTCTGTCATCAGCGCCGATAGCGCCTTTGGCCAGGGCCTTGGCCACGATTTGGGCCATTTCATAACGGGTCATGGTGCGTTCACCTTTGAAGGTGCCATCAGGGTAGCCGTCAACAATACCAGCAGCAGCCAGTTTGGCTACAGCGCCGTAGGCCCAGGAGCCTGCGGGCACATCGGAGAAGGGGTTGGCCGCAAAGGCAGTGGCGCTTACGCCCAGAGCCATGGCCATGGCAAATACCAGGGATTTTTTCATGGGAATTCCTCCTTGAATGGTTTGGCCTGCATTGCCCTTCCTCCCGCGAGTCGCCTTGTTTCCTCTGTTCGGTCCGGCAGCTGCAAAGCCAAAGTTTGACAGAAATTTGTCTTTTTCAATTCTATCACAAAAAGAAATTTCCGGACAATTTTTTAGCTATTTTTTTGATTTTGCGGTACTTTTAGGCGAAGTAACCTCTAAAAATTGTATAAAAAGCTACAGTTCATCCACTTTATGCTTTTTATTAATTGTTTTTGTTTTTTAAATTACTTTTCTGCATAACAAAAAGGAGCTATTCCGAACGATAGCTCCTTTTACCTATTTAGAAAGTGACCACCATTTGCGACCACAGGGTCCGGGCATGCTGGCCTTCCTGGCCGTTGCCCTTCCCTTGGAGATCATAATATTCCACCTGGGCCACCATATTCTTGGCCAGGGTCAAATTGCCGCCCACCATATAGCCGGTAAAGCCCTGGGGCTCAAAGGCGCTGTAGGCTCCATTCAGGGTACGGGAAAGATAGGCAGTGCCGCCCTGGTCGTAGTAATTGCCGAAAAGGCCCCAACTGCCGGTTTTGGCCGCCTCTGCGCCTTTGTAGCGCAGGTTGATGACGTAGCCCTCGTCACTAGCGCCAGGTTCAGCTGCGGAATCGCTGCCGCCTTTCAGATACATTCCGCCCACGCTCACAGGCCCAAAGTGATAGGCGGCGCCTGCTGTCCAAAGGGTATCTTCTTCTGGAACCCAGGGGGCAGTCTGGGGCGAAGCTTTCAGGTACTGGGCCTCCAGGCTCAGGCTGCCAAGGGTGCCGCCCAAGGCAGCGCCGGTGAAGCCGTCCTCTGTGGCTGTTTTGCCTTCTGTTTGGGCGGTCCAGCCAGAGACCGGCTGCCCCGCCCTGCTGCCGAAGGCCGCCAGGTAGGTTTGACCAAACTGCACTTTGGCGTTCTCTGTCCCTAAAAACCAGGGCCGGAGCTGCGGGGCCGTTTCCCCGTCCAATTTGCCCTGCTCCACGTTGGGGCGCAAAGCACCTTCCCTGAGGCTGCTGGTAGTTTTGCCGCTTCCAGCAGGCCGTTCCGGCAGGGGCATCCGGGCGCCCAGCAGGTCCAGTTCCTGGGCAAATTCCCGGACCAGCCTGTTATCTGCACCGATGGTTCCTTGGGCCAATGCTTTTGCCACGATTTGGGCCATTTCGTAACGGGTCTCAGGATACTTTCCCGGGAAGGTGCCAGTCGATTCTCTGCTCTCCAGGCCAGCCGCCAATTTTGCTACAGCGCCATAGGCCCAGGAACCTTTAGGCACATCGGAAAATGGGTTCACTGCATAGGCATTGGAACTGATGCCCAATGCCAAAACCATAGCAAGAACGCTTTGCTTCTTCATGACCCATTCCCCCTTCAAGTTTCCTGATACGCACTCCTGGCAGCAGAAGCTGTTCTATAAATGTGACAAAATCATGTCCTAACTGTATTGTAGCATATTATGACAATAATTTTCACATTAAATTTATTTCTGCATAATTTCTATAATTTTGTACATGAATAGCGCACATAGGTATGTTTTACTAACACCTATGTGCGTTTTAAAGTGACTTATGCAAGATATGAATCTTTTTATTGCAGGAGTTTTACGTTTTACTGCCTTTTATTCAGCCGTCTCTGCCATATAGGCCAAAACCCTCTCCAGCAGCTGGGGCAGGGTAACAGAAACGCTTTCCACATTCACCCGCTCGGTGCGCTGGTGGAGATCCACACCCCAGGGCCCCAGCAGCAAAAAGGGAATCTGCAGCTGGGCAATGGCTGGAAAGTCAAAGGAATAGGCCTTCCCCCACAGGGGCATATTCTTTGCCAGGACCTTCCCGTCCAGTGTAGGATCTACGCAGCAGTAGCTGCAATCGGACACCCCATTAAAGTAAGGGTCAAAGCGCAGGGGCGTCAGCTGGGTGAGGGTTTTACAAAGTCCGGCAAAGTCCTCCTTGGCCACGGTCTTGCTGTTGGCCGCCGGGTAATAGGGAGGAGCAAAACTGAGCAGCACCAGGGGCTGGGTAAAGCCCGTAAAGTCCAAAACGGCTTCCAAAACAGCAATGGTTTCCTGGGCATAGCTGGACTTTCCCTGCTGCAGCTTGGCAAAACTGTCCGCCAGCAGCTTTTCGTAAAAGGCAGAAAAGCCCGGCAAGTTTTGGGCCCGTTCCAGCAGCTGGGCACTGGTGAGCACTTCCATGGAAAGGCCGTTGTTCACCTGGGCCAGGGCTTCCTGGGCAGCCTGCTGTGCAGTTTCCGTTAAAAGGGCCAGCAGGTCTTCCGGAGTCTTGGTATACGTCAGGAAATTGGCACAGGCCATCACCCTTTGGGGCGTGGACACGTCGTACACTTCCTTCCGGTCTCTCAGGTACACCCAGGCAGGGGGCGGCGTGCTTTCCCCTTCCCAGGTATCGGCCAGGGCCGGGTTTCCTTCGGTAGCGGCAATGATCCGGGCCATCACCCCCAAGGGGTTCACCCCCTGGCGGTAGGAGCCCACATGAACGGACTTGCCCTGGACCAGCACTACCGGCAGCAGCTTGCCCACGGACCCGGTAAAAGCCACCAGTTTACCAGCTTCCTTTTCATCGGGTTCGCAGTTGATGGCCGCCCGGTATTTCAGGCCAAATTGCTGCTGAAGCTGCCGGAGAGCCGGCAGTGCCGCACGCATCCCTGCGGAATAGGCTTCCTCATCGGGGAGGGACACAAAGAGAAGGCCAACGTCTCCCCCGCCCTGCTTGGCATAGGCTTCCAGCACAGCCAGCTGGGCCGCTGCCCCGCCCTTCATATCGGCGGAGCCCCGGCCGGGCAGCCACTTTCCACTTTGGAGGTCCGCCAGGACGGCAGGATCCGTTTCCGTTGACAAAAGACCCTGGAGCAGCTGATTCGGCGTACAGGCCAGGGGTCGCAGGGGGCCATAGATTTCCGTACTGACCACATCATGGTGGTTCAGAAAAATCACCGTATCCGGCTTTTTCCCCGGCAGCAAGCCGCAGATTACCGCCCGGCCCTGGGCATCCTCCGGTACCGGAAAGGTATGGAGCTGGACGCCATGCTCCATTTTGCCAATTATCTCTGCCAGATATTGTTCTGCCTCAGCTTCTTTTGCCGTGCCCGTTTCACTTTCTATGGCCATCAGCTCCCGAAGGAGGGTAAGCACCCGTTCTTTCTCTACCATTGCACATTCCCCTTTCAGACAAATTGAGTTAGGAAAATAACTGTCTTCCAGTATACACAGCCTGGGCGGTATTGTACAGGTTTTTCATGCATTTCCTTGTATATTTATCCACACTGTAGCAGTTGGTACAAAGCAAGGCTTTACAGACACTGGCTTTTAAAAGTATTCGTTTGAGATAAAACAAGGTAAAAAAAGAAGACGATTTCCGAGGAAATCGTCTTCTTAACAGTTCTAAAGGAATTAGAACGTAACAACCATTTGAGACCACAGGGTACGAGCGTGTTGGCCATCCAGGTCGCCGCCTTTGCCTTTCAGGTCATACCATTCAACGGAAGCTACCATGTTCTTGGCCAGAGCCAGGTTGCCGCCAACCATGTAGCCTTTGAAACCAGCAGCATTGAATTTATCGTATGCACCGTTCATGGTGTGGTTGATGTAGGTAGCGCCGCCCTGATCATAGTACTTGCCGTACAGACCCCAAGAACCAGCTTTGGAAGCTTTAGCGCCTTTGTAGCCCAGGGTTACAACGTAGCCGTCATCATCGCCATTTTTAGCATCGTCAACGGAGTCGTTATCGCCTTTCAGGTACATAGCACCCAGTTTGAAGTCGCCGGTGTCATAGGTAGCAGCAGCAGTCCAGATGGTGTCATCGCCAGTCATCCAGTCCGTTACAATGTCATTGGCTTTCAGGTATTGGGCTTCCAGGTTCAGTTTGCCGATGTTGCCGCCCAAGGTAGCTTGAACGAAAGTATCAGCTTTGGAAGTTTTAGTAGACCAGCTGTAAGCGGATTGGTTAGCCATTTTACCATAGGTAGCGCCCAGGTAAGCTTGACCCATCTTTACGTTGGCATTGATAGCATCTTGCCGAGTATCATAGATGTTGCCATCGCCGTAGTAGCCTTGGAAACGGCCGCCGGTCAGGTTTACAACGCCGATGTTACCGGTCAGGTAAGCGCGTTGGAAATCGGTGTCATCATCACCGGATTCGTTTTGGCCATCGAAGGTTTGGTTGTTTTCCAGCATGGAAACATAATGCCAGTTGTCGTTTACTTCGCCGGTGAAGAACAGACGAGTACGAACTTTGGAAGCGTCAGCGGCTTTGATGTCGCCGGAGTTATGAACGTTGTGGATACGAACGTTACCGGTAATCTTTACCATGTCAGCGTTCTTTTCCAGTTTAGCAACGCGAACGCCCAGGTTGTCCAGTTCGTCAGCAAATTCGCTAACCAGTCTGTCATCAGCGCCGATAGCGCCTTTAGCCAGAGCTTTGGCTACGATTTGAGCCATTTCATAACGGGTCATGGTGCGTTCACCTTTGAAGGTGCCATCAGGATAGCCGTCCACAATACCAGCAGCAGCCAGTTTGGCTACAGCGCCGTAGGCCCAAGAGCCAGCGGGTACATCGGAGAAGGGGTTAGCAGCAAAAGCGGTGGCGCTTACGCCCAAAGCCATTGCCATTGCAAAAACCAGAGACTTTTTCATGTGAATTCCTCCTTAGGAAATCAGAGAGGATTCCGTCCTGGAAGCTTTCCACCGATCTGTACCGCGAGTATCCTTGTTTCCTCTGGTCTATCCATGGTCCGCTGCCACTAGGAATCGTATTTGGTTTTGTGACAACATTTTGTCACGTGCCTATTTTAACACAACTATTTTGCACCGTGCAACCACTAATATGAGTAATCGCAAATATGAGAAAAGTTATTAACAATGTTAAATAAATCACAAACCCGCATTCTGCCTAGGCAAAGCGCACAAAAAAAGACGATTCCCCCAAGGGAATCGTCTTTGAAAACTTTTTGTAAACTTACTTAGAACGTTACAACCATTTGAGACCACAGGGTACGAGCGTGTTGGCCATCCAGGTCGCCGCCTTTGCCCTTCAGGTCATACCATTCAACGGATGCTACCATGTTCTTAGCCAGGGCCAAGTTGCCGCCGACCATGTAGCCTTTGAAACCGTTAGCATCAAATGCATCGTATGCACCGTTCATGGTGTGAGCGATGTAGGTAGCGCCGCCCTGATCGTAGTACTTGCCGTACAGGCCCCAAGAACCAGCTTTGGAAGCTTTAGCGCCTTTGTAGCCCAGGGTTACAACGTAGCCGTCATCATCACCGTTTTGGTCATCAACGTAATCGTTGTCGCCTTTCAGGTACATAGCGCCCAGTTTGAAGTCGCCGGTATCATAGGTAGCACCAGCGGTCCAGATGGTGTCATCGCCTTTCATCCAATCGGTTGCAACATCATCAACCTTCAGGTATTGGGCTTCCAGGTTCAGTTTGCCAATGTTGCCGCCCAGGGTAGCATTAACGAAGGTGTCAGCTTTGGAAGCTTTAGTAGCCCAGGAGTAAGCGGATTGGTTAGCCATTTTGCCCCAAGTAGCGCCCAGGTAAGCTTGGCCCATCTTTACGTTGGCGTTGATGGCATCTTGACGAGTATCATAGATGTTGCCATCGCCATAGTAACCGCCGAAACGGCCAGCAGTGATGTTTACCACACCCAGGTTACCGGTCAGGTAAGCGCGTTGGAAATCGGTGTCATCATCGCCGGATTCATTCTGACCATCGAAAGTTTGGTTGTTTTCCAGCATGGAAACGTAATGCCAGTTGTCGTTTACTTCGCCAGTGAAGAACAGACGGGTACGCAGTTTAGTAGCGTCGCCTTTAGCGTCTTCAATATCACCAGTGGTGTGAACGTTGCTCAGACGAACGTTACCGGTAATCTTTACCATGTCTGCGTTCTTTTCCAGTTTAGCTACGCGAACGCCCAGGTTGTCCAGTTCGTCAGCGAATTCGCTAACCAGTCTGTCATCAGCGCCGATAGCGCCCTTAGCCAGAGCCTTGGCTACGATTTGCGCCATTTCATAACGGGTCATGGTGCGTTCACCTTTGAAGGTGCCATCAGGATAGCCGTCCACAATACCAGCAGCAGCCAGTTTGGCAACTGCGCCGTAAGCCCAGTGGCCTGCGGGAACATCGGAGAACGGGTTGGCTGCGAAAGCAGTAGCGCTTACGCCCAGAGCCATAGCCATTGCAAAAACTAACGTTTTTTTCATGATTAAAATCTCCCTTTGTGTAAATGTATCCATCCCAAAGGTTAGGCTTCCGGTTTCTCCGCAATCCCTACGTGGCGAGTATCCTTGTTTCCTCTACGTGTACATTGCAAAGCATCCAGCCGCTGCTCCCCAGGAGGACCAATGGTGAATTTCTTCACGGTTTTAGTGTAGCACGCGGAAGAAAATAAGTCAAAAAAATAGGTGTTTTTCCACAAAAAAGTCACATTGTATCTAGCTTCGTGTAAATACTCATCAGTCAATTTGTGACTATTTGGTCAATATTTCATGAACTTGACACGGTTTTGCCACAAAGATACCGTTTCACCAACACCGCCGCTGCCAGTCCGTCTATTGCGGACGGCGTACTTCTAAGAGCCCGGGGCACCAGCCTCCCCAGCCCCTTGGCCGGGTGCAGTTCCTTGTACAGCTCCTTGGCTTCCTGGGTTGAATTATATTCATCAATCACCACCAGGGGCAGCTGGGGAAAATGGGCTTTTACCTGCTGGCGCATAGCCTCTGAGGTGGTGCCGTTGCCCATGATGCAGGCGGCGGGCTGGATTCCTGCCAGAAAGTCCTCCAAAGCGTCAAAAAAGCCCTGGGTGGGCAGGATTGCCTGCCGCACCAGGGTGCCGTCTTCTAAAACCAGGGCGGCCCCGGTCTTATCCCGACCAGGGTCAATGCCTAAATATGCTTTTTTTTCACTCATTATTGGTCTGCTCCTATACTTTTTACATCCAGATCCAAGAGAACCGGACCTGCCACCGTAATATCCTGGCGGGCTTTGGCCGTAATGGAAACCCGGCCGCCCAAACGGGAAATCTTCTCGCTGGCTTCTGACAGTTCCGTGCTGGTAATGGCGCCTACGTCCCCGGTAATGGGGTTGGGAATCACGCCGTCAGCCTGAGCCGTGCGGTTCACATCCTTCAGGAAGGCCATCAGGGCCAGATCCGCTTCACTGCTGTAGGGCTTTACGGTAATGGCCTGGGTGAGAATCAGGGTCCCTTCCGGGTACACCACTTTGTCCCCTACCATTTCCAGCCGGCTAACCACCATTTCGCCGGAAAGAATATTGCCGGCAGCACAAAGGCGCACGTACATATTTCCCTTATGCTGGGAAAGAGTACTGGCGGCGCTGTCCACGGCCTCCCGGCTGAGCCAGATAACCTGGGTTTCTGGCTGGACTCCAATGCGGCCTGCCACTTGGGTATTGGCCTCCCCTAAAAACTTCTCTAAAGCCAATTTTGTGGCTTCTGGGCCGTCTCCGCCCTTGAGGACCCCGGAGTACAGAATTTCCCCGGACCGGAAGGCCACGTTGCCTTCCCGGATGGCTACCAGACCCTGCCGCAGCCGTTTGGTGGCGTCTTCCAGGTCCTTCACATCCTGCTGGAGCTGATCCCGGGCTGCTTCTGCCTGGGCCACCTGCTGCTCTGCGGTTTTCAGCCGCTCACTGGCCTCATTGTACTGCTCCTGCATCTCACTCAGGTCCTGCTGGGCCTGGGCCATCTGGGCCTCTGCCTGGGCCTTTTGCCGGCGGGCCTCGTCCGCTGCTGCGGTGGCTTCCGCAATCTTCGTATCCAATTCCTTGATTTGGGCGCTTTGGGCCGACAGCTCGGCGTTGGCCTTATCCCGGCTGGCGGTCAGGCTGGCCAGTTCCGCCCGGATTTGTTTCATGCCAAAGAGCGCCGTGCGCACCTCCTTGGAACTGATGGTCAGTACGGTCATGGTCAGGGCGGCAACCAAAATACCGCTGGCGATGGTCATGACCACCGAGGTATCGTGAGGGCGCAGACCGAATAACCGCAGTCTTTTTTTGCCGATTTTACTCCCCAGTTTATCTCCCAAATAGGCAATGAGTCCGCCCATCAGGGCAAGCACCAGGATCAACGTGATGCCCAGCATACTGCTCCCTCCCCTTTCTGTTTTTATGCATTCGATAATTATTATATCATAAACCGTCCCCAGGAAAAGGTGTGAAAAAAATGCCCCCGGGGAATGTGAAATAACGAAACTTCTATCGTCGCCTCACGGCGACACTTCCTTCACGCTTGAAGAAAGCATTCCTATCCACCACTGGTTATGTGATAAAAAGGGAGATTGCAATCCTCTACGAACTCTAATTTCTTTTGCTATACCCGTTTTGCACATGACCAGTATGGGCTATATTAGTGCACAAACGAACGTAAAAAATGGCTTGCGAACGCAAATTGGTTCACAAGCCATTTTTTCACAGCCCCATAGCAAAGCTGTTTTTTCACAAATTGTCTTTCTTCCAGATCATCCAGCACCCGCAGACCCCGCAGAGCAGGTTGGGTACGATGGCCGCCAACAGTGGCGGAATCACGCCTCCCTGACCCAGGCCGGTCATAAAGGTCATGATGGAATAGTAGACGAAAATAATCACTACGGAAAAGCCCAGGCCCATGGAAGCGCCGGTACGCTGGGACTGCATGCCCAGGGGCACCCCAATCAGGGCAAAGAAGAAGCTGGCCAGAGGCACGGTAAACCGGCTGTACATTTCCATAGCGTACTTGCTGGTGGGCATGTACTGGCGCTGGAGAATGCCGATGTACATCTTCAGTTCCCCAATGGTCATTTCATCCGGGTCCTTTTGGTCCAAAGTGATGGTCTTGGGAGTTTCGGTAATGGGCAGCACCTGCTTGTCAAAATTCATGGTGCGGGTGACGCCGTCTTTGCCGGTCAGGTCGGTCACCGTACCGTTTTCCATAATCCAAGCGCCATCGGTCCATTTGGCTGCCGGGGTCTTTTGGATCCGGACCACGTTGCCGTTGTCCCAATCCTCAATGGTGATGTCCTTCATCATGCCGGCCTTTTCGTCAAAGGTCCGGGCATAGGTCAGGCGCACCAGCTGGCCCTTGGACACCTGCTTAATCAGCACGTGGTCCTGGGTCCGGGGCTTGGTGTCCCGCTTGATTTCCTGGTTGACAATCCGTTCGTATTCCGTCTTGGAGGGCGGAACCACCTTTTCGGCCCACACCACGGAAAACAGGCTGACAATGAAGCCGGCTGCCAGGATGGGGGCGGCAATCCGGCGGAAGCTGAGGCCGCCGCTGCGCATAGCCGTAATTTCACTGTTGCCGGACAGCTGACCCATGGTCAGCAGGGAAGCCAGCAGCATGGACATGGGGAAGGTGTAGTTGATGACTTCCGGCATCAGGCACAGAAACAGCCTAAACAGGGAGCCGTAGGAGGCTCCGTACTGGGTAATGTACTGGGTTACCCGAAACAGGAAGGAACTGGCCACGAAAATGGTGGAAAAAGCAGCAACCCCGAAGAAAAAGGGCTGCAGCATCTGTTTTAAAATGTACTTGTCTAATATCCGCATAGGCCTTGCCTCACATCCTGAAATTCTCGCCCAGATAATGTTCCCGGGCAATGGGGTTTTCTGCTACCTCTTGGCTGGTACCGGAAACCAGAATCTGGCCTTCGCTTAAAATGTACGCCTTGTTGACGATGCTCAGGGTTTCCCGCACGTTATGGTCGGTAATCAGTACGCCGATGCCCCGCTGGGCCAAATGGGCTACCATCACCTGAATGTCTGCCACCGCCAGGGGGTCGATGCCGGCAAAGGGTTCGTCCAGCAAAATAAAAGCCGGATCCGTAGCCAGGGCCCGGGCAATTTCCACCCGCCGCCGCTCGCCGCCGGACAGGGCACTGCCCAGACTTTTCCGGATATGGCCAATGCGGAATTCCTCAATCAGGGATTCCATTTTGGCCTGGCGTTTTTCCTGGGAGGGCTCCACCTGCTCCAAAATGGCCAGCAGGTTCTGCTCCACGGTGAGCTTCCGGAAAATAGAAGCTTCCTGGGGCAGATAGCCGATGCCTTCCAGGGCCCGTTTGTACATGGGCAGGTGGGTCACGTCCTGGTCGTCCAGGTACACATGGCCGGTGTCAGGATGCTCCAGGCCCACAATCATATAGAAGGTGGTGGTTTTCCCGGCACCATTGGGACCCAACAGGCCCACAATGCTCCCCTGCTCCACTTCCAGGCTGACATCGTTGACAACCCGGCGGCCGCCGTATTCTTTTATCAAATTTGCTGCGCGTATCTTCACTCTTTACTCCCTTTATGCCAAATCAGTGTCCATACTCCCTACTTCCATAGGGGATCCGGGCCAATTGAAGTATTTATAGATTTTCTGGGGTTCCGGGGTATCTCCGGCAATGGAGAACAACGGTTCCGGAGCCGGAGCAGCCGGCTGGCTGTTTTGGGGCATGACAACCATCTTCACGTTGCCCTCGCCCATGGCAATCTTGCCGCCGGCGCCTTTGATGGTCAGGGTATCCCCGCTGACCGTATCATCCTTTTGGGTGGCCGTAGCATGGCCGAACAATTGGATGGTGCCGTCATCTGCCTTGGTGTTGTACACGGCACGGTCCGCCCGGGCAGTCAGTTCCCGGGGAGGGCTGATCAGCCGCACATTGCCTTCTGCGTTGGCAATGCCGGTCTGCATATTGTAGCGCATGGTAGACGAATCCAGGCTGGAGCCGTCATCCATGGTCAGCTGGGCCCAGGGTCCCACGGTTTCCGCAAATTGGGCGTCGGAATCGTAGTTTACCTGGTTGGCCCGCAGGGTCTTGTCTTCTTTTTTCAGTACGGCGTTGCCAATGGCGGACAGGTAATGGCCCTGGCGCTCAATAATCAGCGTGGAGCTGGTCAGATGGGCATCCTTTTGGTCGGCAACCACCGAGCCCGTCAGTTTGCCTTCGCCGGTTTTCGTATTGTAGTCTGCTTCCTGGGCGGTGGCGGTACCGTCGTCATTACGCAGCTTCACATTGCCGCTGGCTATGGCCTGGCCGGTACGGAAATCGTACTGGACCTGGTCGCCGGCTACGGACGAAGCTGCAAAACAGGCGGTGCTTACGGACAGAAGGCCTGCCAGTACGCCCAAAAGAGCCGTTTTCTTTATTTTCAGCATCAGAATTCCCCCTTCTGTACGTTGGCATTCTTTTCCAGGGTGGCATGGTTCATGGGCACATCGAAGGTGGCCTTTTCCCCGGTGGCAACGGTATCACCCTTGGTCAAGCGGGCATTGCCTTCTGCCACCACGGTCTGGTCCTGGTTCACCCAGGTAATCTTGTCCGCAGTTACGGTGCCGCCGTCGGAGGTGGACCCTTTGGGGTTCTTGGTCAGAACAACATTTTTCGTATCCAGCCGGACTTCCCCTTCGTCAGCGGTGACGGTCATGGTCTTGCCGTCCTTATCGTAGAACGTGCCTTTGATGCCCTTCATGCTGTCCACCTGGGTGGTCTTGTTGTAGCTCATGGATTCCACCGTCAGTTCCCAGACTTTCTTGCCATCCTTGTTTTCGGTGATGGTGGAGCCGTTGACCTCCTGGAGGGTTTCCGGAGGGGCCGCTTGCTGTTTGCCAGTGGTGGGCTTGCTGCTCAGCAGCCAGGCAATCACGCCGCCCATAAGCAGTACGGCTCCTAGGATGATGAGTATGGTACGTTTGTGTTCGCGCATGGCGGCTTCCTTTCCTAACCCTGCCAGGGAGTATTCCAGCGGTGCTGGAACCAGATCCAGTTGTCCGGATACTGCCAGATGATTTTTTCTACTTCCTGGGTCATCTGTAAGGTAATCCGGTAATCATCCTTTTCCCGATTGCCGGTGTCTTCGTAATAAATGGGGTCTTTCACAATTACCTGGTGGCCATAGCCGCTGGGTTTGCGCACGATGAAAATCGGCACCACCGGAGCCTTGAACTTCCGGGCAAAGTATGCAGGGCCTTCTGGGGTAGAGGCCATCTTCCCAAAGAAGGGCACGAAAATCCCGTTGTAGCCCCCGTCCTGGTCGGCAATGAGCCCCAGCATCCGGCCCTTTTTCATGGCCCGGGCACAGCCCAGAATCTCGTTGGTTCCCCGGGCAAAAATCTCCTGGCCCACGCCTCGGCGCAGTTCATTCATAAAATCGCTGTACACCGGATTGGGCTGGGGTTTTTCCACGGCGCTTAAAGGAAAGCCGTTCAGGGCCAGGGCAGCGCCCAGCCATTCCCAATTGTCCATATGGCAGGCCAGCATCACCACCCCGTGCTTTTTGGCCAGGGCTTCCCACAGGACGCCGGGCCGGTCAAAGGAGACCAGTCCCCGGATGTTTTCCTTGTTCAGGGCCGGCATGTAGAGAATCTCCATGGCGGTCATGCCCAGGTTCAAAAACAGGCGGTGGATAATAGCATGGGCGTCCCGGGCTGAAACACCCATCCGTTCCTGAATGGTGGCTTCTGCCCTGAGGCGCTGTTTTTTGGCGATATACCAATATAGTTTACCACAATTCCTTCCCAGCCGCACTACGAATTTGTAGGGCAGAACGGAAAGGAACTGACTCATTCCTTTTAATACAGCATAAAGCATTACTGTTTATCTCCCTGTCCTTTGACTTCATAGCTGTCCACGATCTGCTTCCACAGGCCCTTGGCCTTGAGGATCCGTTCAATCACTTCCCGGACGGCGCCATGACCCCCGGGCTGGGTGGTCACGTACTTGGCCCGTTCCCGGACTTCCAGGGCGGCGTCGGCAGGCGCGAAGGTAACGGCGGCCCGGCTGAAGGCCGGCAAGTCGTTCAAATCATCCCCCATAAAGGCGGTTTCATCCATATTCACGTTCAGTTCTTGGGCGGCCTGTTCCAGCACCTGCCCTTTGTACACCACATTTTCGTAGACGGAACCGATGCCCAGTTCCATGGCCCGGTGCAGGACGATTTCGCTGTGGCGGCCGGTAATCAGTGCCACGTAGATGCCGTGGCGCAGGGCCAGGCTGATGCCCAGGCCGTCCCGGGCGTCAAAGTGCTTGCTCAGTTCCCCCTTCTGGCCAATGATAATGCTGCCATCGGTGAGAACCCCGTCCACATCCAGGGCCAAAAGACGAATCTTGGCCAATTCCTCTTCTGTAATCATTTATACCACTCCTTGATGTACCAAGTCGGTAATATGCACCAGACCTACCACCCGGTGCTCCTCATCCACCACCGGCAGCACCGTAATGGGCCGGGGTTTGTTGGCTTCCATAATGTGCAGGGCTTCTGCCGCCAGCTTGTTGGGGGCAATGGTGGTAGGATGGGCGGTCATCATCTCGGCTACGGGCCGGTTCAGGAAATCCAGACTCCGGG
The DNA here is from genome assembly GCF_900291475.1 of Acidaminococcus hominis. Classification (GTDB taxonomy): domain Bacteria; phylum Bacillota; class Negativicutes; order Acidaminococcales; family Acidaminococcaceae; genus Acidaminococcus; species Acidaminococcus hominis. The sequence goes on along the minus strand of NZ_OLMM01000005.1, from coordinate 577,281 downwards.
CCAGACCCCGGCGGATATCCCCATCGGTCACAAGGCCCAGCAGGTGATGCTGGTCGTCCACTACGGAAACGGCGCCCACGCCCTTGTCGGTAATCACAAACAAGGCATCTTTGACGCTCATGTCCGCAGGCACCATGGGATTTTCCTGTTCCTTATGCATAATGTCGGCCACCGTCAGCAGCAGCTTCCGGCCCAGACTGCCGCCGGGATGGAAGATGGCAAACTGGTTGGGGGTAAAATGCCGGGCGCTCAGGAGTTCCATGGCCAGGGCGTCCCCAAAGGCCAGGGCTGCGGTAGTGCTGCTGGTGGGAGCCAGCCCCAGGGGGCAGGCTTCCTTCTGCACGCCTACGTTCAGCACAATATCGGAGTTCTTGGCCAGGGTGGAATCAGGGTTGCCCACCATGGAGATGATGTGCGCCCCAATCCGCCGCAGGGACGGAAGGATATTCAGCACTTCCCCGGTTTCCCCGCTGTTGGACAGGGCCAGGATCACATCGTTTTGGGTGACCATGCCCAGGTCCCCGTGGATGCCTTCCGCCGGGTGCAGGTAGAAGGCAGGGGTGCCGGTGCTGGCCAGGGTAGCCGCAATCTTGCGGCCGATGATGCCGGATTTGCCCATGCCGGTCACAATAATCCGGCCCTTGCAGTGAAGAATCATTTCCAGGGCAGCCTGAAAATGTTCATCCACCCGGGGCAGCAGCTCCAGAATGGAAGCGGCTTCGATTTTCAACGTTTCTTTGGCTTTCTCCAGCATTTTACTCACTCCCTGCGTCCAATCTGGTCAATGGTTTTGGCGTCCTGAAGAACCTGTTCCAGGTCATCCAGGGCAATCATGTTGGGTCCGTCGGACAGGGCTTCTGCCGGGTTGTCGTGGACTTCCAGGAACAAGCCGTCCACGCCGACGGCAGCCGCTGCCCGGGCCATATGGGGAGCAAACTTGCTTTGGCCGCCGGAAGAAGTGCCCTTGCCGCCAGGAATCTGCACGCTGTGGGTCACGTCCATAATTACCGGATAGCCCATTTCCCGCATGATGGGCAGGGACCGCATATCCGTTACCAGGGTGTTGTAGCCGAAGCTGACGCCCCGTTCCGTCAGCATCAGCTGCTGGCAGCCGCTGCCCGTAATCTTATTGACCACGTTCTGCATATCCCAAGGAGCCAGGAACTGGCCCTTTTTCACGTTGACTACCCGGCCGCTGCGAGCGGCTTCTACCAAAAGGTCCGTCTGCCGGCACAGGAAGGCCGGAATCTGGATGATGTCCAGCACTTCGGCAGCTTTTTCCACCTGCCAGGTTTCGTGAACGTCACTGATAACCGGTACGTTCAGGTCTTTCTTGATTTGGGCCAGGATTTTCAGGCCCTCCTCAATACCGGGTCCCCGGAAGGAATTCAGGCTGGACCGGTTGGCTTTATCGTAGGAGGCCTTGAATACATAGGGCAGGCCCAGTTTTTCGCAAATGGCCTTGGCCCGTTTGCCGATGGCCAGGCTCCGTTCGTAGCCTTCCAGCACGCAGGGGCCGGCCATAATCAGCAGGGGCTGACCCTGGCCGACTTTATAGGATCCAATCGTTACGCTTTCCATGGATGGGTTACTCCTTTCCTTCTTCCGCCTTGGCGGCTTCTTCCGCAGCCTTGGCCTTTTCGGCTTCCAGCTGGGTGAAAATTTCGTTGGCCTTATGCAGGTCTTCCGGCGTATCAATGCCCACCCCTTGGAAATCAGAGGTCAGCACCTTAATCTTTACGCCGTTTTCCAGGGCCCGCAGCTGCTCCAGGCCTTCCACCCGTTCCAGGGGCGTGGGCAAAAGGGCAGCAAACTTCAGCAGGAAATCCCGGCGGTAGGCGTAAATGCCTACGTGCTTGTACACCTTGACTTCCGGCAGGTCATGCCGGGGATAGGGAATCAGACTCCGGGAGAAATACAGGGCATAGCCGTTCTCGTCGGTAACGACTTTGACGGCGTTGGGATTCTGGAAATCCTCGGGCTGCATTTCTGTCTTGATGGTGGCCATTTCCAGGCCGTCGTTGTCCGCAAAGGCCTGGGCCAGGTCATCGATGACCTGGGGCGGAATCATGGGTTCGTCTCCCTGGACGTTGACAATCACGTCCACGTCTTCGTAGCTCAGGGCTACTTCGGCCAGCCGGTCGGTGCCGCTGGGATGGTCCTGGGAGGTCATGACGGCCGTGCCGCCAAATTGTTCTACCGCGTCGGCAATGCGCTGGTCATCGGTAGCTACCACCACCTGATCCGGAATCCGGGCCAGGGCAACCTGCTCATACACTCTTTGAATCACGGTCTTGCCAGCCAGCATAGCCAGGGGCTTGCCGGGAAGACGGGTGGAACCGAAACGAGCTGGGATTACACATAAAACTTTCATTTTACTTGTTTCTCCTTTTTGATGGCGGCTTTGATGGTATCTACAAAAGCTTCCTCACCGCTGGTAATTTGAATTTCCATATCCAGAATATACAGAGGTACATCCCGATGGAGGTAGATAAACTCCGTAGGAATTTTAACGGCATCTTTGCCGGTGGTAATCAGTGCCTTGACGCCCCGGCTGATAGCCTTGTCCATGATGTACTGCATTTCCACCATGCCATAGTCGTGATGGTCGGGGTAACGGATGGCTTCTACAATGTTCAGGCCTTCGCCGGTCATGGTCTGCTCAAAGGAGGACGGGTTGCCGATGGCGGAAAATACCATGACGTGCTGTCCCCGCAGGGCTTCCAGAGGCAGGGCCTTGCTCATATCGTTTTTGTACCAATCTGCGATTTCAATATAGTCGCAGGGTTTGTGGATGCTTTCCACAATGGGCGCCTTGGGGGCGTATTTGTGCAGGGTATCGCACAGGGTGGCCCGGGAAATGGGGGAACTCTGGTCGCATTTGGTAAGCAGGAACAGTCCGGCCCGGCTGAGATTGGCCAGGGGTTCCCGCAGAGTGCCCCGGGGCAGTATGCTGCCGTTGCCAAACATGTTCAGGGTATCCACTAGCACCACGTCCAGGTCCCGGTACAGCTGCCAATGCTGGTAGCCGTCATCCAGGATGATGACCTCGGCCCGGAACTTCTCCACGGCAAATTGGCCGGTAATGGACCGTTCCTTGCCGATGACCACGGGAATGCCGGGCAGCTGCTTGGCCATCAGGAAGGCTTCGTCGCCGGCTTCGTAGGCGGTCATGTAAATCTTCTTGCCATCCGAAACCACGCCGATTTTTTCTTCCCAGTGGGAACGGTAGCCCCGGTTCAGGATTACCACCCGGTAGCCCATCTGCTGGATCATCAGGGCCACTTTTTGGGCGGTAGGGGTCTTGCCGGTGCCGCCTACGGTAATGTTGCCGATGGAAATCACGCAGCAGTCCAAATGGGTCTTGGGCAGGGCGCCCAGGCTATAGAGCCCCAGCTTCAGTCGTACGCCGGCTTCGTATAAAACGGACAGAACCCGGAGGAAGGCCAGCACGCACCAGTCCAGGATACTGCTGTCCTCACCATGGGACAGGTGAATCAGGTACTGGGTTACGGCGTCGCCGGGACGCATCCGGGGACTGATTTCATCGTTGATGTTGCGGGTATTGATTTTGTAGTGGTTGTTCACCATGCTTTCGGTGGCGGTCAGGCTCAGCAGCTCCTTCAGGTAGGCAATGGTCCGCACGGCAGCGCCGCGGTTTTCCCGGATGACCTGGAGGGAGGCATCCCCCATCTTCTTGCGCAGGGCATCGTCCTTAAAGATTTTCAGGAACATTTGGGTCATTTCTTCCCCGTTGTTAATCTGGACGCAGGCCCCTACCTTGCTGAGCAGGGCAAAGGAATCCTTGAAGTTGGACATGCTGGGCCCTACAATGATGGGTTTGGCATGGGCAGCGGGTTCCAAAACGTTGTGGCCCCCGTGCTGGATCAGGCTGCCGCCGACAAATACGGCATCCCCTACGGCGTAGATCCGGCCCAGTTCCCCGATGGTGTCAATGAGCACCACATCGTAGACGGGACGGCTGCCGGCTGGCAGTTCCTTCAGCTTGGAACGGAGTCCCAGCTTCAGGCCGTACTTTTGGGCCAGCTGGGCAATCTCATGGATGCGGCCAGGTTTCCGGGGCGCCACAATCAGCCGAGCGTGGGGGAATTTCTTTTGGATATCCAGAAAGCTCTTAAAGAGGGTTTCTTCTTCGGTGGGATGGGTGCTGCCGGCTACAATTACCGGATAATCGCTGCCCAGTCCCAGTTCTTCCTTATACTGAGCCAGATCTTCCGGCGTCACTTCTGCATAGGTCTGGTCGAACTTGGTGTTGCCGGTAACAAAGATTCGGCGCTTTTCGGCGCCCAGATGCTCAATGTACTCGGCGTCAATGGAAGACTGCATACAGAAACGGGTAACGCTGCCCATCATGTCGGCCAAGATGCCAAACAGGTACCGGTAGCTTTTGACGGACTTGTCGGAAATCCGGCCGTTGACCATCATCACCGGAATCCGGCGGAGCTTCACGGCCCGCAGGAAGTTGGGCCACAGTTCCGTTTCCACCGGCATGAAAATCCGGGGCATAATGCGTTTTACAAAGGATTCGGACACAAAGGGCAGATCCAGGGGGAAGTAGATGATGGCATCAGCTTCCGGAATGATCTGGTGGGCCATGTTGTAGCCCCCGGTGGTCACGGCGGACACCAGAATCTTGGCGTCGGGCATGGCCTTGCGGATTTCCTTCACCAGCGGGCTGGTAGCTACGATTTCGCCCACGGAAGCCCCGTGGATCCAGATACAGTTTTTATGGGCTACGGCGGCAATCTCGTCATCCCGAATCAGGCCGATGCTTTGCCGGAAGCGGCGGGGAAACCCTTTTTCCCGGAAATACCGCCAGGTAAAGTACGGCAGGATTACGATGATAAATAATACTGTCGCCAAGAAATTATACAAATAATACATCCTCTGACCTCGTTTTCGTTAGTCTTCTGCGTCCTCGTCCGTTTCATGGGATTGTTGGGCTGCGCCTTTTTTCACTACCTTTTTTTCTTTGAATTGAATATCGTGGAGGTGGGCATACAGGCCATGGAGAGCCATCAGCTGGCTGTGGGTGCCTTCTTCCACAATGACGCCCTTATCCAGTACCAGAATCTTGCTGGCGTTTTGGATGGTGGACAGCCGGTGGGCAATAACGAAGGAAGTTCTGCCGACCATCAGCCGGTCCAGGGCTTCCTGTACCACCCGTTCGCTTTCCGTATCCAGGGCGGAGGTGGCTTCGTCCAAAATCAAAATCCGGGGATTCTTCAAGATGGCCCGGGCAATGGAAATGCGCTGGCGCTGACCGCCGGAAATGTTCACGCCCCGGTCGCCCAAATGGGTTTCGTAGCCCTGGGGCAGCTGGACGATGAATTCATCCGCATTGGCTGCTTTGGCAGCGGCAATGACTTCTTCCCGGGTGGCATCCAGCCGTCCGTAGAGGATGTTGTTGTAGACGGTATCGTTGAACAGGTTGGTTTCCTGGGGCACAATACCTACCTGCTCCCGGAGGGAAGCAACGGTAACATCCCGGATATCGTGGCCGTCAATGCTGATGCTGCCGCCGGTCACATCGTAGAACCGGGGCACCAGGTTGGCGATGGTGGATTTGCCGGCGCCGGAGGGGCCTACCAGGGCCACTGCCTGACCGGGTTCCACGTTAAAGTTCAAATGTTTCAGGATGGGTTCACCGGGATTGTATTCAAAGGATACATCCTTAAATTCCACATAGCCCTTTACCGGAGGCAGGGCAATGGCGTCGGGCTTTTCCGGAATTTTTTCTTCCAGGTCCAAGACGCCGAAAACACGTTCCGCAGCAGCCAGGGCCCGCTGGATATTGCCCAGTACCCGGGCAATCCGCTTGATGGGGTTGGAAATGTTGATGGCGTACACCAGGAAAGCAATCAGGGAACCAGCGGAAATCTCGTCGTTGATTACGCTGCGCCCGCCAAACCAGATGATGGCCGTTACGCCCAGGGCGGCAATGAATTCGATGACAGGGGACAGGGTGCCCATGAGCTTGGCGCTTTTCATGTTGGCATAGAAGTTTACCCGATTCTGCCGGTCAAACCGCTCAATTTCGTAGGGTTCCCGGACGAAGGATTTGACCACCCGGGTGGAGGACAGGGTTTCCTGAAGCACACTGGTGATATCCGCCGTGGCCTGCTGGATCCGGCGGCCGGACTGACGGATTTTCTTGCCGAAGAAGTCCATAAAGAACAGTACCACCGGGAAGGTGCAGAAGGTAAAGACCGTCAGCTTCCAGTCCAGGTACACCATGGCACAGATGGAGCCGATGAGCACGCTGGTTTCGGTGATGATTTCGATGCTGTTGTCCACCATAGCTGCCTGAAGGGCCTGCACGTCGTTGGTGACGTAGCTCATGATGGTGCCCAGTTTGTTCCGGTCATAGAAGCGGGTATCCAGTTCCATGAGCTTGCGGAACACCTTGCTGCGCACGTCGATGACGATGCTTTCGCCTACGTAGTTCATCAGGTAGCTCTGGCCGTAATAGAATATCCCTCTGGCAAAGAAAATGACGATAATGCCCACGGCAATCAGGTTCAATAGGCCGCTGTTCTTGTCAGAGAAGACCTTATCGATAACGTCCCGGACAATCCAGGGCACGTACAGGTTGGCCGCTGCCGTCATAATGGTACAGAAGCCCGCGGCAATCAGCCGGGGGATGTAGGGTCTGATAAATTGGATAATACGAAAGTACAGGTTCATGAGTTCTCCTTAGCTGTCTGTAATATCAAGGCGGCGGTGCGCGCTACGGCACCTGGCCGGCCCAGCTTGGAAACGGCTTGGGCCAGCTCCCCGCGTACGGTCTTTCCTTCCACTGGGTCAAGAAACGCCAGTACGGAGGAAGCCATGTTTTCCGGTGTCAGTTTTTCTTGGATCAGTTCCGGCAGGATTTCCTTGCCTGCCAGGATGTTGGGCAGGCCGATGTATTTCACATAAACCAGGTGCCGGGCAATGGCTATGCTCAGGGCACTGGCCCGGTAGCAGATGACGCTGGGCAGACCGCACAGGGCACATTCCAGGGTCACGGTACCGCTGGTGGCAAGGGCGGCATCCGACGCTTTCATCACGTCGTAGCCGTCCCCCTCCACCAGCCGGACAGGCACGGGGGAAGTCCTGAGGATACTCTCCAGCAACTCCGTATCAATGGACGGGGCTTTCTGGAGGATGAAGTCCACCTCCGGCCTGGCCTTTTGGATCAGCGGCAGTGCCTTCAGCATCACCGGAAGCACCCCGGTAATTTCCTTTACCCGGGAGCCCGGAAGCAGCAGCACCACCGGGTGCCCTTCCCGCTTGCCGATTTTCCGGTTCCGTTCTTCCGGGGTCAGCACCGGTTTTACAATATCCACCAGGGGATTTCCTACGAACTCCACCGGGGCTCCGGCTGCCTTATACACATCATAGGCAAAAGGATAGATGCAGGCCACCCGGGTGGCTAACCCAGCCACCATTTTGGCCCGGCTGCGGCGCCAGGCCCAGGCCGACGGGGGAATGTAGGAAAATACGGGAATACCCAGGCTTTTGGCCACCTTGGCCACCCGCATATTGAAGTCCGGGTAATCCACCGTTACGAACACGTCCGGCTTCCGTTCTTCCATGGCTTTTTTGAAGGCATTTTTCAGTGCGAAAAGCCGGGGCAGCTGCTTCAGTACTTCTACAAACCCCATTACACTGTAATCCTTATAGTCAAACAGCACTTCGCCGCCGGCTTCCCGCAGCGCAGCCCCGCCCATGCCAAATACCTGGGCCGTGGGGTCCTGGGCCAGGATGGCCCGGGTCAGTGCCGCCGCGTGAAGATCTCCGGAGGCTTCTCCGGCTGATATGAAGATTCGCGTCACCCTGTTTTCTCCTCTCTCGTTTCGAACATAAGTGTACATTATATTTTAGCACATCCGGGCGACCCATTCCAAATATTTCCATAAAATATCAAAATTGGGCCAAATGGTCGGATTTCCTGCGTTTTTTTCATAGGTACAACAGGGGTGCCTGGGGAGTTCGTGCCCTTGGGGGGCAAAATCCATTGCCAGGGTAACCGTCCCCTTCTTTTCCGGCAGCCGAAAAATTTTCGCTGCGTTAATTCTGAAGAATTTTTCCCCTCCCAGAATAATTGTTTTCTTTCCCCAAATCGTCTTAAGGCACGTTTGCTGTCAAGACATCATCACTTTTAATAATGCTGAATCCCGCTTATTTCGGGAAAAATCGGGATATATTCATCACTATTGTACTTTAGCTTATATATAGTTTTTTTATCTTCACATAATTCTTCATTTCTCGCACATTTTATCCTTCGTAAAGTCAATTTTTTCTGTGAACAAATCAATAGTTATTATTGTTTTTACAACTTTCCAGGTGTAAGATGATGTTATCAATACAATATCATTATGGGAGGTCGATGCACATGATTACCAAGGCATACGAACGGGAAATGGAAACTTTAGGCGCTTTTGAAGTCAGCAGCAAAATGCTGAAATTGGCACAGGGCAACGAAAAGCATAAGACGTTTTTGAACGCAGGCCGGGGCAACCCCAACTGGATCAATGCCTTGGGACGCCTCGCCTTTAGCAAATGGGTGGAATTTGGCGTAGTGGAATCGGAACGGACCATCCACAACGGGAATCTGGCCGGCTATATTGAAGGGGACGGCATTATCACCCGGTTCCAGGAATTTTTCCGGGAAGACGATGACGTCAACAACTTCATCAAGGCTTCCGTGGATTATATGGCGGATACCCTGAAACTGGACCGGCAGGAAGTAATCCTGGAATTTGCCAACGGGGCTGTGGGCAACAACTACCCGGTGCCCAGCCGCTGCCTGGTAAATACGGAAAAGGTACTGAACGCCTATTTGGAAAAAGCCCTGTACCCGGGCACGGGCCTTGCCCAGCACACCAAGGTATTCCCGGTGGAAGGCGGCACGGCAGCCATTGTCTATATCTTCGATTCCTTAAAGCATAACGGACTCTTAAAGGAAGGGGACAAGATTGCCATCAACATGCCCATCTTCACCCCCTATATCCAGATTCCCCGGCTGACCAATTTTGAGCTGGCGGAAATCAATGTGACCTCCACGGAAGACAATCTGTGGGAAATCCCCGATGAGGAAATGAACAAGCTGCTGGATCCGTCCATCAAGGCCTTCTTCCTGGTGAACCCTTCCAACCCGGGCTCCCACGCCTTGGGCAAGGAATCCCTGGAACGGTTCAAGACCATTACGGACCAGCGGAAGGATTTGATTGTCATCACCGACGACGTGTACGGCACCTTCGTCAAGGACTTTACCTCCGTCTACGGGGTGGCTCCCTACAATACCCTCCTGGTATACTCCTTCTCCAAACTGTTTGGCTGCACCGGCTGGCGGCTGGGGCTCATTGCTGCCCATGACGTAAACGTGTACGATGACCTGTTGGCCAAACTGCCGGAGGACACCAAGAAAACCCTGGATTCCGACTACTCCATTGTCACCCTGGAGCCCCGGAAAATGGCCATGCTGGACCGGATCAACGCAGACAGCCGTTCCATCGGCCTGTACCACACCAGCGGGCTCAGCACGCCCCAGCAGATCCAAATGGGGCTGTTCGCCCTGACCCACCTGCTGGCCAAGGACCCGGACCCGTACTTTACGGAAGCGGACAAGCTGGTGGCAAACCGCTACCATACCCTGTACAAGACCCTGGGCGTGCCGGAAGATGACACTCCCACCAACGCCAAGTACTACACCATTTTGGATATTTACCGGATTGCCGAACTGAAATACGACAAGCCCTTCCGGGAATATCTGGAAAAGAACTACGAACAGATCGACTTCCTGATGCGGCTGTCCGAAGAAGAAGGGGTAGTCCTCATGGAAGGCTTGGGCTTTGATGCGCCCTCCGGCACCCTGCGGGTATCCCAGGCCAACCTGCCTGATGAAGCCTACGCCAAGATTGGCCGCCGGATTCTGGACCTGCTGGAGGAATACCACAAGGAATATCTCAAGCAGAAATAAGTTCTGCCTGGAAAGGAAGCGGTTACTATGACATTGACTTTCTGGTCCCAGGAGGCCCTGGAGTTTACCCGGCACGCAGCTGCGGTACTCCCGGGAGATGTGGGACATTACCTGCTAGGCAACGCCGCCATTGTGATTTTCCTCTGCCTGGCCATCGGCTATTGGGTGGGGAAAATCAAAATCGGCTCCTTTAACGTGGGCGCCACGGTAGGCACCCTGCTGGCCGGCCTGTTAATCAGCCTGGCCCTGGCCTCCTACGGCCGGTTTGAGATTTCCGGCCTGGTGAAGACCATCTTCTTCAGCCTGTTCATTTTCTCCATTGGCTACGAGGTGGGGCCTTCCTTCTTCAACAGCCTGAAAAGTTCCGGGGTGAAGATTATCATCTTCTCCGTATTCTTTGCGGTGGTGGCCTTTGCCACAGCCTATATTGTCTGCTCTATGCTGCACATTGAGGCTGGGGAAGCTGCCGGCATCATCGCCGGAGCCCTGACCCAGTCGGCGGTCCTGGGCACTGCGGATTCTTCCCTGAAGGAAGTGCTGTCCGGCACCCAGCTGGCCCAGGCCCAAAGCAACATGGCCGTGGCCTACGCCCTGACCTACGTGTTTGGCACCGCCGGAGTCATCATCTTCATCCGGAATATTGTGCCGGCCCTGTGCGGGGTCAACCTGAAAGAAGCCACCAAACAGAAAATTGAAGCCATCCATTATAAGGAAGCCAGCGCCGGCGACCAGACCGTCAGCCTGATCAAGGCCCGGGCTTTTGTGGTGGACGACAAGACCAACTTTGTGGGCAAGACCGTGGCAGACCTGGAAGCCCATCATAACAACACCCTGACCGTGGAAAAGCTCATCCGCGGCGGCCAGGAAGTTCCCCCCAAAGGGGACACGGTGCTGCAAAGCGGCGACCGGGTGACCTTTATGGGTTCCCTGGCCTCCATGGTGGACGTGGAGAAATCCGGGGCCCAGGAAATCCTGGACGCCCAAAGCCTGTCCCTGCCCCTGGTTAAAAAGACCATTTTCCTTACCCAGGGCTTCTCCCAGGAGGTACTGAAGAACCTGACGGTACTGGGCATCTACACCGTTTCCGCCACCCGGAACGGTTCTCCCCTGCCGGAGGGCACTCCCTTTGCGGTAGGCGACCAGCTGGTGCTGGCGGGCCCGCCCAAGATGGTGGCCCAGGTCCAGAAGCAGCTGGGCTACGCCAAGGATACCGGGGACGATACAGATGTCAGCTTCCTGTCCCTGGGTATTGTGGTGGGGCTTTTGATTGGGGCCATTTCCATTAATATTGCCAGGGTTCCCATTACCCTGGGTTCCGGCGGCGGTGCCCTGTTTGCCGGCCTGTTCTTTGGCTGGTACCAGAGCAAGCACCAGAATAAGGGGCTGCTGCCGGCAGCTACCCGGTGGTTCCTGAAGAGCGTGGGCCTGAACCTTTTCATCGCCATTGTGGGCCTGTCCGCCGGGGCGGACTTCCTGTCAGCCCTGAAATCCATGGGCGTGTCCGTGCTGCTTGTAGGCGCGGTAATTTCCCTTGTGCCCCATTTTATCAGCGTGTTCTTCGGCAAATACGTGCTTCATATGGACCCCGTAGATATCTGCGGCTCCTTAACCGGGGCTGGTACCATTACGGCCGGCTTAAACGGCCTGGTGGAAGAAACCAACTCCAGTGTCTTTGCGTTAAGCTACACACCGGCCTATGCCGCTGGGAACATTCTCCTGACGGTGATGGGACCCCTGATTGTGGCTCTTCTGAAATAAGCCTTAGGCGAACTCCCTAAAAAGGACGCCTGCCCTCCTGCCCCAGCCAGCTTTGGCCAAGGTAAGAGGACGGGCGTCCTTTTGTTTCTGCGATTTATCCTTTTTTCACGGTCAATTGGAGCAGATCCGGCCGGGAATAGTGACCGCAGGGGTCAAATTCCATCCGGCTGGCAGGTACCTGCTGCATATCCAAATCGGCGTACAAAATGCCTTCCTTGTCCCACAGGACTTCCGTTACCGGGTGGCCGTAGGGGTCAATGATGCAGCTGCCGCCCCGGCACACCAGGTCCGGCAGAGCCGCAATTTCCGCTTCCCCGCTGACCGTTTGGGGGTAATCCTTCCGGCCAAAGACCATGTCCGCATTGATAAAGTAGCAACGGCCTTCAAGGGCAATGTGCCGGATGGTATCCTGCCATTCCGGGTTGTCGTTGGTATTGGGGGAAATGTACAGGCTGATGCCCTGCTGGTACAGGGCCACCCGGGCCAAGGGCATGTAGCTTTCCCAGCAGATCAAATTCCCCATGGGGCCCCAGGGAGTTTCCATAACGGGGAAGTAATCCTGGTTTCCGTCCCCCCACACCACCCGCTCGCTGCCGGTGGGTTTGATTTTCCGGTGGTTCAGGGCCTGGCCATCCGGAGCAATCATCAAATTGGAATTGTACAGGGTACCGGTTACGGCGTCCTTTTCCGAATAGCCTAGGCTCAGGTACACCCCATATTTTTTCGCCCGGTCGATAATTTCCTGCATTTCCGGTCCGTCAGACAGCAGGGAATTGTCGTAGTAGGTTTTCCAGTCTTCCCGGCCCTTTTCGCTGCGGCTGCCTACCCGGAAGCCAAAGGTCAGCCCAAAGGGATAGCCCGGGATAAAAAGTTCCGGAAAGACAATGAGCTTGGCCCCCTTGGCGGCACAGGTATCAATGAGCTGAAGGGCCTTTTTGAGGCCTGCGGTTTTGTCAAACATCACCGGGGTGGCCTGAATCAAAGCAATTTTACAGATGGTTTCAAGTTCCTTCACAGCATACCCTCCCATGGTATATTAGATTAGGGCTATTGTACCACAGAATATCCTAGAAAGACAGTCGAATTTCTGTTCCAAATTAAGCAAAAAAGAGCCATGGCCGCAGCCATGACCCTTCTGTTTTATGCAATGCTTTATTTGGCTACCACGGTAATGTTGTGGTCGTCTGCCAGTTTCAGGGCTTTTTCCCGTTCTACCAAAAGGGTCCGGCCTGCTTCCATGACAATCCCGGCACAGCCGGATTCAATCATGGATTCAATGGTCCGCACGCCCACCCCCGGCATATCGAACCGGTTATCCTGGGCCGGCTTGGCGGTTTTGGCCACAATGGCCTTTTTGCCCAGCTTGCCGCCCCGGAGGATGCAGGCATCGGTGCCTTCAATGGCTTCCACGGCCAAAATGGCTTTGTTCTTTACCACTACGGTTTGGCCAATGTCCAGGCCGCCGATTTTCTTAGCCATGTCAAAGCCGTATTCCATGTCCGCCCATTCTTCCTGGGTGGGTTTGCGTTTACTGAGCACACCGGCCTTGGGCATCAGGTCCTGGAGAAACAGGGTCTGGTCCATAACGTGGATGTTCAGGTCTTCCAGCTTCTTTACCAGGGCATTCATGATGGTATCGTCGTGGCGGTCCGGCAGGGACATCAGCAGTTTCACCGCCTGCCAGTCGGGCACCAGGACGCCCCCGGAGTAGAGGATTTCCTTGGTGACCTTGCCGATCATGGTGACCTGGGCCACCTTTTCCTGCTGGAGGGTCTTAAAGATTTTCCCTACCTTGCCGATGTTGATGGCGTAGAACGCATCTGCTTCTTTGGGCAGGTCTTCATGGGTGCCGGGCACCAGGGCAATCACCACGGTCCGGTACCCTTCCTTTTTGGCGCCCCGGACCACATCCACCGGCAGGTGGCCTACACCGGCCAGTACGCCTAAGATTTTATCCATGCCTTTTTACTCCCGCAGACCCCGGGAAGAAGAACGGCAAATGCCTCTTTCTACCGTGCGCAGGAAGCGCATGAAATGTTCCACTTCTTCGTAGCTGTTCAGTTCCTGTTCCATGGTTTCAATGGCTTCCGGCAGGGACAGGCCTCTCTTGTAGAGAATCTTATAGGCTTTTTTCAGTTCTTTCCGGACTTCCAGGGAAATCCCAGCCCGGGAAATACCTACGCTGTTGAGCCCTGCTACGTAAGCGGGGTTGCCGGCTACAATCACAAAGGGAGGCACGTCCTGGGAAATCCGGCTCATACCGCCGCACATGGCGTTGCGGCCGATTTTGGTGAACTGGTGCACGGCAGTGAGCCCGCCGATAACTGCCCGGTCTTCCACGATTACGTGGCCGGCCAGAGTTGCTACGTTGCTCATGATCACGTTGTTGCCCACAATGCAGTTATGGGCCACATGGGTATAGGCCATCATCAGTACGTTGTTGCCGATGCGGGTTTCGTTGCCTTCGCCTACAGCCCGATGGACGGTGGCGCATTCGCGGATGGTTACATGGTCACCAATGATGGTGGTGGTGTCTTCACCCTTGTACTTCAGGTCCTGGGGCACTTCACCGACACTGGCGCCCTGGAAGAATTCGCAATTCTTGCCAACGATCGTCCGTCCGGTAACAACCACATGGGGATGAATCACCGTACCTTCGCCAATCTTGACATGTTCCCCAATTACAGAGTACGGGCCGATTTTGACATTGGGGCCAATCTCAGCACCCGGTGCAATGATGGCGGTCTCATGTATCATTGTAGAATCTGCTGTCATTTTTTCACTCCACCTTTATTGTTTATTCTCGGCCAGGGCAAAGAAGAAGTCCCCTTCGCACGCCGGCTCGCCGTCCACCGTTCCTTCGCAGTGGGCGATACCCATATTTCCTTTGATTTTCGTAATGATGGCCGTGGTTACCAGCTGGTCCCCGGGTTTAATGGGACGGCGGAAACGCACTTTATCAATTTTGCCAAAGACGGCAATCTTGCCCCGGTTTTCTTCAGGATACAGCAGGGTTACGCCGCCTACCTGGGCCATGGCTTCGATGAGCAGCACCCCGGGCATAATGGGGTTGCCAGGGAAGTGCCCGATAAATTGGGGTTCATTCATGGTGATGTTTTTGATGCCAACGGCTCTCTTCATGGGTTCCAGCTCAATGATCCGGTCGACCAGCAGCATGGGATACCGATGAGGCAGAATTTTTTGGATTTCCTGAATATCTAATGTAATCATGTCCTTGCTCCTTACCGCGTTCTCGCTTGTATTCATACCGGAAGCCTCGGGGGCTTCGTGGTGGTATTCATGGTGATGCTCATGGACGCGTCTGTATTCATCAATCTGCCGGGAAATATGGTCATTCAAGGCATGACCGGATTTCATGCAGATGATATGGGCATGAATGGGGCCCAGCAAATACAGGTCACCGATGACATCCAGAATCTTGTGGCGGATCAGTTCATCCGGAAAACGGGGTACGGACAGGATCTTGTCCTTGCCGAATACCACCACGTTGTCCAGGTTGCCGCCCAGGCCCAGGCCCATTTTTTGCAGCTGGGCAATTTCGTCCTCAAAAGCCACTGTACGGGCTGAGGCAATTTCTTTAAGCAGGTTGTCCCCTTTGTCTTCCACGTCAAACACCTGGGTCCCCAGCAGGGGATGGGGATTGATGGAAGTAAAGGTAACCCGGTAACCTTCGTAGGGCAGGATCACAATGGAACGGTCCCCATCGTAGTAGGAAAAGGACCGGTTCACATGGTACACCTGACGTTCTGCAGCCTGCTCCGCCAGGCCCACGGACTGAATCTGATCGATAAAGGACTGGGCAGAGCCGTCGCCTACAGGGGGCTCGGCAGAAGACATTTCCACGTAGCAGTTGTCCACCTTCAAAATGGCAAAAGCAGCCATCACGTGTTCAATGGTGGTTACGCTGGCGCCATTCTCACTGAGGGTAGTGGCCCGGGTGGTTGCCGTAATATTAGAAGCCACAGCATGGACTTGGGGCCGTCCTTCCATATCCGTCCGAATAAAGACAATGCCCGTATCCGCCGGTGCCGGCAAGAGGGTCATCACCACCATTTTTCCAGAGTGGAGCCCAATGCCGTCGCAGGATACCGCCTGCTTCAGGGTATGTTGTTTTTCCACGGTCATCCATCACACGCCTTTCATATATTTTTCGTACCGCTTCCGGCCATCCTTCCAGCGGTCATGAACCCAGAACCACATGGCTGGGTCCAGTTTGATTTCCCGCTCGGCGATGACCATCAATTCTTTCATTATACCACTAACATCTGCATCCCGGTCAGCGGTCTTGGGAGTATGCAGCGCCGGATATATCCGCGCTGTCAGCGTCCCGTCCGGGTTGTTATGCATAAACAGGGGCACAATGGGCGCCCCAAAGATTCGGGACAGGTGGGCAGCGCCGTCGGGAACCCGGGAAGGTTTCCCAAAAAACAGCAGATGCTCCCCGGTGTGGGCCGAATCCTGGTCGTACAAAATACCCACCAGGTGTTTCTCCTTCAGGTAGCGGCCAATGGCCAGCATACTGTTGCCCCCATGGTTATAGGTCACGTGCTGTCCCACCATGCGCCGGTAGTCGTTGATGAACCGGTCCATGGCCCCGTTGTTCTGCTTGCGGGTAATGGACAGGATGGGATAACCCAAAAGGGCCATGGAAGCCCCCAGCATTTCCCAGTTTCCATAGTGGGCCGTAGCTATGCAGATGCCCTTGTTTTCCGCATAGGCCTTTTCCAGATTTTCCAGGCCTTCAAAATGGACAATATTCCGGAAGTTGTCCTTGGTCAGCAGCGGGTACCGCAGCACCTCAATCAGCATCCGGCCAAAGCGGGTAACGCTTTCCTTGGCGATGGCTTCCGCCTCTGCGTCCCCCACCCCCAGGCAGTCCTTGATATTTTCCTTTGCCATATAGCGGCGCCATTTGGGCACCACATACCAGCCCAGGTGCCCCAAAAGCCAGGCCAGCGCCCGGTTCAGGCAGTGGGGCTGGTGACAGACCAGCCAGCTGATAAACTGCATGAGTTTATAGGCAGCCATCCAGGTCCCTCCTCATTCAAACGATAATTAGAACGTCAGGTTGACGCCCCCGTACAGGTGATGGGTGCGCACGCCCACTTCCGCCTGCAAGAACCGGGTTACGGGCACGGCGGCACCGTAGTTGAAGTGGCTGCCGTCGTATTCTCCCATCAGGGTCACGTTGTAGCCCAAAAGGTGCACGTCTTTTTCCAGGGCTGCGAAACCATGTTTATACTGGTCCGTGCCGATGCCGGCGTGAATCTTAAAGTCCGCAGGCAGGGCCTTGCTGGCAGCAATATAGCCCCGGCGGTCCTTCTGGTCGCTGATATCCTGGACGCCAATGGCGATAGCGGGGGTTACCGGAGTTTCCCGGAGAACCTGCCACTTGGCGCTGACGGTGTTGTATGTATCCCCGTGCTTGGGGTTTACGTGGCTGCCAGCCACTTCCAAGCCTAAAGGCAGGGCTACGTTGCCCCGGACGGTCTTGGCATCCTTGGTCCAATCCAAACCGGCGGATACATGGCCGGGCAGCCGAACATACCCGCTGGGGGCGTTGATGATCCCGGAAGTACCATCCGTCAGGGTTTTGGCCTGGGCACTAGCGGGCAAAAGCGCCAGCCCCAGACAAAGGGTCAGCCAAAATTGTTTTTTCATGATGCTTGCCTCCTATCACAGTTTCCGTTATTTCTTTTCCAGTTCCTTCACGGTCTTTTCCAGCCGGCGGACCTTTTTCATCAGGTCGCCCAGCTTCCGGACCTGGGCCTGTTCCCGCAGCCATTCCACGTGGGGCTGGGCCGGGAAGCCTGCCCAAATCACGTTGTCAGGCACATCGGAAATAATCCCGGTGCGGCCGGCAAAGGTGCAGTTGCTGCCAATCTTCAAATGGCCGGCGGTAGCGGCCTGCCCCCCGAAGGTGGTGTTGTTGCCTACGGTGACGCTGCCGGAAATCCCCACATGGGCTACCAGGATACAGTTTTCACCGATAATATCGTTGTGGCCCACATGGACCAGGTTGTCGATTTTGGTTCCCTTGCCAATGACCGTGCTGTCCACGGTAGCCCGGTCAATACAGGTGTTGCAGCCGATTTCCACGTCGTCTCCTACCACTACGTTGCCGGTTTGGAGGACCTTGGTGTGCTTGCCGTCAGCGGTAATGTAGCCGAAGCCGTCCCCGCCGATAACAGCACCTGCCTGAAGGATTACCCGATTCCCCAGCACGCAGTTTTCCCGGACGGTAACGTTGGAATACAGGGTGCAGTCACTGCCGATTTTCACGTGCCGCCCTACGTATACATGGGGGTAGATGACCGTGTTGTCGCCGATTTCCGCATCCTCAGCCACGTAGGCAAAGGGCAGTACGGCCACATTCTTGCCCACCCGGGCAGAAGGATGGATGAAGGCGTATTGGCTGATGCCGCCCTTCACTTCTTCAGGGGGCCGGAACAGGGCCAGCAGCCGGGCAAAGCAGGCCCGGGGATTCTCCACGGCGATAATGGCCTGAGAACCTTCAAATTGGGCTCCTGCGGGGATCATAATGGCCCCTGCATGGGATTTGCCTGCTACTTCCAAATACGGCGGAACAGCGAAAGAAATCTGGTTGGCCTGGGCTTCTTCCAGCCCATTGACTCCCTGAATCACCAGCTGCGGGTCTCCCTGCAGAATTTTCCCCTCCAGTGCGTCAGCCAATTCCTGTAAAGTTTTTTCCATATCAATTTCCTTTCGTTTTGTGATGGTACGGGAAAAAGGGCGAACCCAGGTCCGCCCTTACAAAAGCATTATTTCATGGCTTTGATGATGTCGTCGGTAACGTCCACCCCGCCCTGAGGCACGGCTTCCTTAACCAGAATGGCGCTCAGGTTCTTTTCTTTGGCAACCGTTGCAGCAGCGGCGTCAAAGCTGCTCTTAACCTTGTTCTGGGCATCTGCCTGAAGAGCCTGCATCTTGGCGCTCTTGTCTTGAACAATCTTCTGGACTTCTTCCTGGCTCTTGCCGGCGGTTTCCTGGTTCAGCTCATCTTCCATGGCTTTGCCTTTGGACTGGAGATCAGCCGTTGCATCCTTGAATACCTGGCTTTCCTGCTGGACCTTGTTCATATCCACCACGCCAAATTGGGCGTTCCGGCCGCAGCCGAAAGAAAAG
Source organism: Acidaminococcus hominis (assembly GCF_900291475.1). Lineage (GTDB taxonomy): Bacteria > Bacillota > Negativicutes > Acidaminococcales > Acidaminococcaceae > Acidaminococcus > Acidaminococcus hominis. The sequence continues at coordinate 558,368 of NZ_OLMM01000005.1, read as the reverse complement.
AGTGCCATAACGAGCATACACAGAACAAAGATTTTTTTCATATTTTTCCATCCCTCTTACTGAACTATTTTTTGTACTTCACTGCTGACCTGGTCGGTAATATCATCGGCGCTGATATTGGCCCGAGGGTTCCGGAAAATCAGCGTGTATTTCCGGGTCAGGTTGATTTTCTTGATGGCGCTGAGGATGTCGCTGTCGATATCGTCCTTGAGTGCCTGTTCATCGCTTTCCTGCTTTTGGATCTGTTTGTCCATGGAGGCCAGCAGCTTGTCCAGCTGCTCTTTCCCAGGAGAGGCCGCAAGGCCCTTGGGTCCCAGTTTGAAACCGGTTTGTTCCTGGATTACCTGGTCCGCCAGCTCTTTGGCGTAAGCCTGAAGCCGGGCCTGGGAAGCGGCAATGTCCGCCCCCAGCTTCTGCTGCAGCCAGGCTTCCTTCTTGGCATTCACTTCGTCCAGATCCTTCTGGCGTTTGGCCAGCAGTTCATCCTGTTCCTGGAGGACCGCCTTCTGGGCTTCCTCGGTCATCTTGATGCTGCCCAGCTTCAGTCGCAGGTTGAACAGGGGAATGCGGTATTTTTCTTCCACAGCCTCCCGGTCCTGCTTTACCTGGGCTTCTGCCTCCGTCTCCAGGGCTTCCCGCTTTTTTCGGAGCAGGTCGTTTTCCTGGGACTGCTTTTCCGCCATTTTGGCAGAAATCTGGGCCCGCTTGAACTGGTCGGCTCCCAGATTCTTGATGTTCTTCATTTTCCCCAGGAGTTCCAGCTGCTGGCGGCCATTTTCCATCTGCCGCTGCCGCAGCCATTTGGCTGTCTCCAGCGTTTCCTGCTGATGCTTCCATTCTTTGTACTTGGGATGCTGCTGGACCAGTTTATCCCAGTCCACCACCGCAAAGCGGGGTTTTTCCTGCTCCCAGGGCAGTTTTGCCTGGGAAAAGCCACAGCCGCCCAAAAGCAGAAGCCCTGTCAGCAATAGACCGATCAGCCGGCGCATGAGACATTCCTCCTATCTTCGGGGTGGGATTATTTACCCTTTTTCAGCTCAGCCTGTACATCGGCGGTAACATCTACGCCGCCGTACACCACTGCGCCTTCGTTGACGATGACGGTCAGGCCTTTGGTCTTGCCTACAGCCAGGATGGCATCATCCGCTTTCTTTTTCAGAGGTTCTACCAGTTCCTTCTCCTTGGCTTGGAGCTTTTCCTGGGTTTCCTGCTGGAGTTTCTGCTTGTCGGCATCACTCATATCCTTACTCTTTTCCTGAAACTCCTTTTGGCTGTCCTGCATTGCCTGCTGCATCTGCCGCTGGGCATCATCAATGCCGGGTACGGCGGACATCACCTGGTTGTAGTTGATCTTGCCAATGGCGGAGTTCAAGGTGCCCGTGTCCCCGCCCAGGTGACCCTGTACGGCCAGGACAAATACACCGACAACCATAATGGCTGCAATTACCAGTGAAATCAATTTCACGGTTTTCTTATTGGCCAATTCCATCATTTTCCTATCCCTGCTTCCTTATTGCTGCAAATTTGTTAGAACGTACCGCCAAAGCTGAAGTGGAAGCGGCCGCCTCTATTATCTCCATCCAAACGATAGCCGTAGTCCAGTTTGATGGGTCCTAACGGGGAGTTGATCCGCAGGCCCAAACCAATGGAGTGCTTCATATCGCTCAGGTCGAAATCAGTTTCATCGTAATCCTTGCTCCAGGCATACGCCGTATCCGTGAAGAACACGCCCTGTACCTTCTTGATGATGGGATACCGGAATTCCAGGGAGCCCTTCAGCATGCTGTTGCCCTTGAACTGGTCATCCTTGTAGCCGCGCAGGATATCGCTGCCGCCCACCGCAAAGCGCTGGGACAGGGGCATATCCCCGTTGGCGTAGCCGGCGCCCAGGTTCAGGGCCCAGACGTAATCCTTGCCCATCCGGTAGTAGTAGCGGTAGTCGGCCTGGTACTTCTCAAAGTTGAAGTCTCCGCCGAAGTTGGCCACTTCCACAGAGTAGGACGTACGCTTGCCTTCTCTGGGATCGTAGATGTTGTCACGGGTATCCAGAATCCGGGACAGGGTAATGCTCCGGGTGCTGCCGAAGTTCCGTTTTCTTCTGGCTTCAGCTACGGATTCGCCCTGGCTTACGCCATCATCGATGCCTTCGAAGTACTGGTGGTTGTCATACCCATCCACCGGGCCCTTGTACTTGTCGTCCCGGTTTTTCAGGGTGATCATGTTGGTGATGAATTCGTTATCGGTTACCCGGCTGAAGAACAATTCTTCGCCAATGCGTTTCTTGTAGTAACGGGCGATTTCGTTGCCGTCCCGGTTGTAATCGATGTATTCGTTGGTCATGTTGTAGAACGTCAGGCCAGCGGTGGTTTCCTTGTCGTCGATCCAGGGTTTCACGTAGGAAACTTCGAAGTTGGACTTGGTTTCGGAGTCGCCGCCGAATTCCCAACGGGCGTTGACGCTGTCGCCGATGCCCAGGAAGTTCTTGTCGCCGATGCTGACCATGCCCAGGAAGCCGTCGGCATCACTGTAGCCGGCGCCGATGCCGAAGGTACCGGTGCTGGTCTCCACCACAGAGATTTCCACGGATACGGTGTTGGGCATCTGGCCCGGGTTCAGGCGGATGTTCACGTCTTCAAAGTAGCCCAGGTTGTAGATCTTCTGCATGCTCCGGCGCGCCAGTTTGGCATTGAAGGGTTCACCCTTCTTCATGCGCATTTCCCGGATGATGACGTAATCCTTGGTCTTGGTGTTGCCCTTCACCCGGTAGTCTTCAATAACGCCTTCGCTGACCTGCACAATCAGAGTGCCGTTATCCAGCATCCGCACATCGCTGACCTTGGCCAGAATGTAGCCCTGTTCGCTGTAGAGGCTTTCCACCTTCCGGGCGCCAATACTTACGTCCCGGGAGTTTAATACCTGGCCGATGGGCAGGTTCAGAGCCTTTTTGATATCTCCCGTGGAGATTTTTGTATTGCCTTCAATTTCCAGGTCCTGAAGCACAGGATTTTCCTGGACCTGGTACGCAATCTGTACCCCTTCCGGCACTTTGGTGAACACCGGCTTCACATCATAGAACCAGCCGGTTTCGTAAATGGCCCGGACATCGTCCTGGAGGGCTTCCTTGGTAAACTTGGTGCCGGCGGGCATTTTCAGCACATCGGTGAGCTTGGAAGCGTCCTCGTGGGTGTTGCCAGTAAAGGTTACCTTGGTCACCGTTTGGCCCACGTACGGGTCGGAGGCTTTGGCCAGGGCATCATAGCGGCTTTCCTGGCTGTTGATGTCGTAGTCGGACAATACGGACTGCTGCAGGATGCTGCGGCCGGGAAGCTGCTTGTTCTGGGCTTCCTCAATTTCCTTTTGCTGGGTGGCCCGGGCCTGTTCCTGCTCCTGGTCCGCTTCCTGCTGCTGCCGTTCCTTTTCCAGTTTTTCCTTGCCTACTTTTTCAATGTAGGTTACGCCATTGCGGCGTACTTCCCGGTAACGGGGTGCATCTTCGTCCGCAGCCTTTTGGGTATCGGTTGTGCCCGTTTGGGATTGCGAATTCTGTGCCTGCTGCCCAGCGTCCGGCTGTTGGGACTGAGTTTCCTCGGCCGTGCCGATTTCAATTTTTCCCACTTCCTGGTCAGTTTTGGTTACGGTCTTATGGCCGGTCAGATCGATGACGGAGCCATGGGACTCCTGTGCAGCATATGCTGGTGTGGTCAGTGCCAGTGAAGCCAGAACTGCAATGGACAACTGCCGCCAGTTAACATGATTCTTCATAACTTACCCCCTAAATAGGTGCTTGGCAATCTATAGCTACCATACGCCCAGGTTACATATCCAGTTAATTATACATTTTATCGGTAGATATTTCCAGTCCCGGAGAACAGAACTCGCTGTTTTCTCCGGGACTATTTTGTAAATTTTTCTTTTTTTGAGTGTGACACCGGGCTTTAGAACCGGGTATGGTACTGTACGCCATACCAATGTTCCTGATCCTGGTTCACCGAGAAGCTCAGGTTTACCTTCTTGGCAATGTAGTATTCCGCAAAGGTATTGTATTCTTCCCCGTCAAACCGGGTGGTGTAGCCCACCTTCAGTTTGTTACCGAAGTACTTGCTTACCAGCACGTTGTACTCCCGGCGGTCCTGGAGGTTGGTTTCATTGGCCCGCTGGGCATCCAGGCTGAAGCCGATGCCGGTCTGAAGGTTGCCGCTGTAAATCCGCAGTTCATCCAGGCCCAAAGCGTCCTTAATGGCGTCTTCCACGTCGGCCAGATAGGTGAGCTGCAAGCCCGCATCTACCAGGCTCTGGACATCTGCGTTGGTCAGGTCCGCGTTATCCGTCTTCAGGGTCAGGAAACGCTTCAGGGTATCCTCGTTCTGGGGCGGGTCACTGGACAGATGAATTTGCAGGTCATCCAGGCTCAGGGGGCCGCTGGCCTTGGCCAAGATGTTGTACTGGCCAAGCCGGGTAAAGGCAGTGAGATCCAATACCGGGATAAAGGTGCCGGGCATGGGCCAGGTCAACTGCCCAAAGCCGATTCTAAAGGGCGTTCCCAGGTATTTCAGGGTGCTGCCCTTGTTCACCGTGATGCTGCTGCCATTCATATAGGGATTTTCCGTGGTGCCGGTGGCGTGGATCTTGCCTCTGGCATGGATATCAAAGAAGGAAGCGTTGTACAGGTGCAGGTCGTCCCCCAGATCCACGGTCACATCCAGGCCCAGGTTGGAGCCGCCGCCGGACAGGTCCGGAATGGAGCTGATGCCCAGGTAGATTTCCTCCAGCTTGAAGTCCGCGGTCACAAAGGGCATGGCGTTCTTTTGCTCCACGGTCAGGTTCCCGTTGATTTTCCCCCGAATCAGGGAGGAGTCGGGCTCTACGTCCTTGACCACAGCCGTCAGCTGATAGGGCTTGCCGGAGGTATCGTGGAGCTGGTAGGAGCCGGACGCGGTAATGCTGCCGTTCTTGCCCACGGTGGTAGAAAATTCCTTCAGGGTAATGGTGTTGCCGGCAAACTGGGCATGGAATTTCATATTGTCCAGGGTGCTGTTGATGCGTTTCAGCTTCACCGTGCCATTATCCATATCGATGGAGCCATTTACCGCATAGTTTTCCAAGGTGCCGGTAATGGCCACGTTGCCGCTGGTAGGGCCTTCCGCCCAATCCACGTATTTGGTCAGGGTGGGCAGGATGGCCAGGTTGCCGTTATCCAAATGGACATCCAGATTCATCTGGGCATGGGGGTTCTTCCGGTCCTTCGGGGCCCGCAAAAGGTCCATGGGGAAGGTACCGTAGGCACTGACCTTGTACACATCCCGCTGAATCAGGAACTGTTCCAGGCTGAACATCTGGTCCCGGAGGGTAACCATGCCGTACAGGCTGTCAAAGGCCACGCCGTTGACGCTGCCTCCGTCCAGTTCCAGGGAGAAGTTGCCCTTGGGGTTATCCAGCGGGCCCTTTACCTGGGCGGCGATGTTCATTTTGCCGGTAACGTCCGGGGGATTATTGGCAAAGGCCACCGTTAACAATTTGGCGCTGGCGGCGTTGGTGGCCAGTTCCAGGTCAACGGTCTTCTTGCGCAGGTCCACATTGCCCTGGGCCGCCAGAATGCCGCCCTGGGCTTCTGTGGCCTGAAGCTTGCGAATCTGCCAGTTGCCGTGGAGGGTGTAGATATCAAAGTCCGCAGCGCTAAAGGGTACGCCCCGGACCTTGCCGTCTTCCACCTTGCCCTTGATGGTCATGCCGGTACCCCGGCCTTTGGGATTCAGTTCAATCCGGCCGGACAGGTAGCCGTCAATGTCCAGATTCAGGCCGCCCATTTGCAGCAGGCTCCGCACATTGCCCCGCTCCACATCTGCCGTCCACTGGATCAGCCGCTGGTCAAAATCGAAATAGGCCTTCAGGGAATAGTCCCCGCCGGTCTTTTGCTGGAAGGTACCTTGCAGGGAATTCACATGGCCGCCCTGGCTTTGGAAGGACAGGGCAAGGCCGGTAAATTCCACGTTATTGATGAAAACCGAGTTAGAGGTGAGAACCCCCTGGAACTGGGGATTGGTGTAGCGGCCGGTAATGCTGCCGCTGAAGTTCACCAGGCCTGACAGGCTCACCTCGTCCTTAAACCAGGGCAGCCGCAGGAGATTGAGGTTCCGGGCATCCAGGCCCAGATTCAGCACCCCGTCCCGAGTCACGGTCCCTGCAAAGGCAGCAGTACAGGACAGCGCCTGGAGCTTAAAGTTCTGCAAGTTCAGGACCACGCCGTCGTAGGTATAGTCCCCGTCCACTTCATCCACCAGGAACTTGTTCACAGACCCGTCGTAGGCATGGACATGGCCGTGGAATTTGGGGTTGGACAAGGGTCCCTGGACGGTAATGGTATTGGTCAGGTTGCCGGTAATGGCAATGGGCGCTTTGGCCAGGGCCGCCAGGGGTTCCAGCCGAATGCCGGTGGTAGTCAAGGTGGCATCCACTACCGGATCTTCCGGTTTCAGGTCCAGGGAACCGTCCAGCACATGGGTACCCTGGTCCATGAGAGCTTCCACCTTATGGAAGGACAATTTCTGGTCCGCCCAGTTCAGGGCCCCATGGACTTCCTGGATTTTCAGGCCCATAAGTTCTGCGTCCTTCAAAGAGAAGGCGCCAAATACCGAGGGGTTGGCCGCAGTGCCGGAAGCCGTCAGGTGGGTGGACAGCTTGCCGCTGCCTTCCTGGCCCGCCAGCCGCAGCAGCGGGGTAATAGGAATATCCGTAAGGTACAAATCCGCTTTCAGAGCCTCGCCTATATAGGAACCGGTACCTGCCAGGGCGCCCCCTTCAGCCGTATAGCCGGACAGCCGGGTTACCGCAACATCGCTGCCGGTAATCAGGGCATCCACCGCCAGCTGGTTCAGGGAAAGCTCGTTCCACTGGAGGGCCAGGTCACTGCTTACGGTCTCCAGCTTCAGGGTGCCGTCGTTGTAGCTGCCCTGGGCGTACAGGGTACCGTTCAGGCCCAGGCTTCCAGCCCGGGGCACAAAACTGCTGAGGTCAATCTGCTGGGCTTCAAAGGAACCAATGCCGCTCTGCTCCTTCCAGTCGTAGGACGCATGAATCACCGCCCTGCCGCCGCCCACTTCTGCGGACGCACCGTTTACTTCTATTCTCTGGCCCTGAATGGACAGGGGCAACCGGAGCTGGGTCAGGGTATAGCCCTGTACGGTCAGGGCGTCACTGGTAAGCACCCCGTCTCCCAGCAGGTTATCCTTGTCCCCGTTCAGGGTAATCTCCGCATTTACAAGGCCCTGGGCCGGCACTTCCACCGGCAGGGCGGACAGATCCAATTGCCTTACCTGCACGGTCAGGCGCTGGGCCTTGGGATTATCCATATCCGACAGGTCCACAGAACCCTGGAGATGGGCTTTCTGGCCGTTTACCGTGGCATCCAGGTCGGAGGCTGTCAGCTTCAGGTCTTCAAAAGCTACATCGCCGCTGGCCGTCAGGTCCAGGGGGATATCGTTATAGGTATAGGTAGCCTGCACCTGTCCCAGGGTACTCTTCCCGGACAAATGATTGCCGTCCTCAGTGCCCGTCCAGGTAATGGACGTATCCGTTACCTGGCCTTTCAGCCCGGTAAGGGGCAGCAGGTGAGCCGCCAGGCTGCGGAAATCATCCAGCCGCAGCAGACCTGTTTCCATGGTAATCTGGCCGTGCCGGTCCGTATCGATGGTGCCGGTGACCTGGATGGTCTGGTCCTCCTTGGTAAGGGCCATCTGAATACCAAACACCGGATTCCGGGCCGGGTCCACTTCGCCCTCCACGCCCATGGTCCACTGTCCATAGGGCATCTGCACGGAAAGTTCCCCATCCCGGATGGCTACCTTGCCCTTAAAGTCCGTACTGGAAGACTGGCTGGGCTTTAATAAGCCTGCCACGTTCCATTCTTCCTGGTCGTTTTGGACCAGGAGCAGCCGGGGCCGTTCCAGGGTAATATGGGTAATGGTTCCCACGGCCCCGCTGCCTCCCAGCAGCTTAAAGGGATTCAGCTCCAGCTTCAGAGCCGGAATCTGGGCCACCAGGTCCCCCTGGGTGGTACGCAGTTCCACATCTTTAACGGTAAAGGCCAGGTCCGGACTGACTTCCACCGTGCTCATTTGCAATTGTCCGTTGATATATTCGGCAGCAGTCTGCTCCACAAACGGGATTGCCCGGTTCAGTCCTGCGGGAAGGATCAGTTTCCACAGAAACAGATATACGCCAAGCAGGATCACAGCACAGACGAGCAGCCATTTTGTTTTCTTGGCCCGCATCTGCATCCTCCTGAAAAATCAGACATTGTTTACCCTATAAGTATAACAGACTCCGCCAGAAAATAAAAACACCACCTGCAAAAGTCCACAAATTTGTGGCTCATGCAGGTGGTATATTATTCCGTTAGTCAGGCTGAAACCACTGCGGCAGCACTGGGACCGCAGGGTCCAGAGCGCAGAAGTGATTATTGGTTTTCGACAGGAACACCCATGGACTGCTCCAGGAGAGCCGTATTGGTGTTGTAGTCATACAAAGCCTGGATATAGTTGTTTTTGGCGGTGGTCAGGGAAACGGAAGCATCCATTACGTCCGTGTTGGTCCCCACACCGGCCTGGTACCGCAGCTGGGCAATACGGTAATCTTCTTCTGCCTGGGCAACGGCCACTTCCGTGGTCTTGATCCGTTTTTCGGCTTCCCGCATGCTCAGGTAGCTGGTCCGTACGGCCAGGCGCACATTATCGGTAATCTGCCGGTAGCTTTCCTGGGCCTTGATGATGTTGGCCTTGGCTTCCCGTACCTTGGCGGCGGTTACGCCGTAGTCCCAGATGTTCATGCTCACCGTAGCGCCTACGGCCCAGTTGTTCTTGTGGCTGCCGGGGAAATTATCATCGCTCCATTCGTTGGAAGCCCCCAGGGTCAGTTTCGGCAGGTTGCCAGCGTTGGCAATCTTTTCGGCAGCTTCTGCCATTTTCACGGAAGCTTCTGCCTGGTGGATTTCCGGACGGTTGGCCATGGCGTAGGTTACGCAGTTGTCCAGGTTATAGTCATTGGGTTTGTATTCCAGGCCCTGGCTCAGGTTCAGCCGGGTAGCTGTGGGCAGGCCAATTTCGTTGTTCAAGGTGGAAACCGCCACTTCATAGCTGTTCTGGGATTGGGTCAGGGTCTGCTGGGCGTCCACCAGTTCCACCTGGGAACGGAGTACGTCAGCCTTGGCCACCACGCCTACAGCGTATTGGGCCTGGGTGTTCTTCAAATGCTCGCTGAGCCGGTCCACGGTTTCCTTGTCCAGGGTTACCGTATTGGCGGCCTGGAGTACATCGTAGTAGTCCTTCGATGCGTTGTAGCGGGTGGTCTGGTAGGAACTGTCCATGCCGTATTGGTAGTATTTCAGGTTTTCCTTGGACTGGTCAATGGCGCCTTCCAGGGAACCACCGGAATAAATAGGCACGGAAATGCTCACTTCGTTGGTATGGGAATTGGCGAAATGAGGCCGCCCGGTAGTGGTCTGGTATTGACCGCCCCGGCCGCTGTAATGGTTAAAGGAAACAGTGCCCCAGCGAGCCCCTTCTGCCTGGTCCTTCTGGGCCTTGGCCGCATCCAGTTCGGCAGCGGAAATCTTCACATCGGAATTGTTTTCCAGTGCCATGCGCACGGTTTTGCCCAGATCCAGATTGACGGTCTCCGGAGCCGCTGCGCCCGCAGTATGTAGAGTAAGCGCGCTCATAATAGCCACACTCAGTAATAATTTCTTTGTATGCAAGTGCTTCACGTTTATGCCCTCCTGTTTTTCCTGACTACTTAGTCAGCCTTATTTATTATAAACAGTAAGATTTTTAAAGTCAATTGAGAATCTGCTTAGAAATGTGCCCGAAGGCCCACATAAGCGGTCTCAGAACCGTTGTCCAGCACATCCAGACTCTCGCCCAAGAGGGATAAATTGGGGCTGAAGGCCCATTCTGCGCCGACTTTCAGTTTGGCATCGTCAAAATCGTAAAAATCTGTGAACAATTTAAATTTGGGGCTCAGGTTCCAATCCATGCCCACACCAAAGTCCCCTTCTATAACTCCGGCCCGGCCCAGCATAAATTTGTTCAGCCGTTTATTGTAATGGAAATCCAAGCGGTCCCGGTCCCCGATATCGGAAACTCCCAGGTAGACAAAGTCATCCTTGTTGAGGGGCAGTTTGGCGCCCATATCCGTGCGCCATTTACCTTTTTTGTCCCCGTACAGGACATCGGCCTGGAGCTGGGCATCGGAAACCATGCCCAGAATCTTATCCGCCTTTTCCGAGGTGGCCTTGGCGTGATGGACCGTTTCCTGGAGCTCTTTCTTCATCTCCGGGTCGGAAACCACACTGTTCAAGGATTCTGCCGTCTGTTTGATTTTCCGGCTGGCATCGGCCATATTGGCGGCCATAACGGCCACGTTTTGGCCGGTGGCCCCATTGGCATCCGCCTGGGTCATAATGCTGTTCATATGCACGGACATATCCCGCATCTGGGTAACCATGGTGTGGATATCTCCCTGGTTCTGCTGGGACATTTCAGCCAGGGAACGGGTGAAGTCGTTCAGGTTCTTGGCCACTTCCCCGGTCTGGACAAAGCCCTGGCGCATGGATTTCTGCACGTCCTTGTCCCCAAACACGTTGCTGAAGGCATCCACCACCACTTCCAGCTTATCCAGTACCTTGCCGGAGGTATCCATCATCTTGCTGATACCGCTGGACTGCTGGCCGGTAATGGTTTCGCCCGCCTTAAAGCTCAGCCCGGTAGCGATTTGCGGGGGTGCAATGGTTACAAATTTGGTGCCCATAACCCCGTCCATGCCGATGCTGAACTGGGAATTGCGGGGGATTTTCTGCTTCTCGTCCAGCTTCATGACCACCTTGACCTTGGAGCCGTCCACCACAATGTCTTCCACCTTGCCCACGGGCACCCCGGCGAACCGGACTTCGTTGCCTGCCTTCAGGCCATTCACATCGTCAAAAATTACATTCAGTTTATACGTTTTGCCGGCAAAGCTGAATACTCCCAAAAAGGTCAGCATCAGCGCCAGGATCACCAGGCCGCCCAGGGTGACGGCTCCGACTTTTACCTCATCTGTTTTCATCATTTGCTCCCTTCACCGGTATCTTCATAAATATCGCTGCGGATAAATGCCCGCACTAGCGGCTGCTGGGTCCGCTTGGCCTCGGACACCGTACCGGAAAATACAATGTGGCCTTCGCTGAGCATCAGCACCCGGTCCGCACACAAGAAGGCGGAAGCCATGTCGTGGGTAACCAAAAGGGAGGTAATCCCCAGCCGCTTTTTGGCTTCCAAAATCAACTGGCTGATGTTGGTGGCCATAATGGGGTCCAGTCCCGCTGTTGGCTCATCATAGAGAATGATATCCGGCTGCAGGGCCAGCGCCCTGGCCAGCCCCACCCGCTTCTGCATCCCCCCGGACAGGGCTGCCGGGTACACATGTTCGTTGCCGCTAAGACCCACTGCGGCCAAAAGGGCACTGACCCGCTGCTGAATGGCGTCTTCCTTCAGCTTGGTGTGCTGCCGCAGGCCAAAGGCTACGTTTTCGCTGACGTCCAAAAAGTCGAACAGGGCCGAATACTGGAAGACCATGCCCATATGCTGGCGCAGGGCATTCCACTGCTTCTCGTCGTAGTTTTCCACGTTCTTGCCCTGGATTACCACGTGCCCCCCCTGGGGTTTCAAAAGGCCAATCAGCAGCTTCAGCACCGTACTTTTGCCGGTGCCGCTGGGGCCGATCACCGCCAGGGTTTCGCCCTTTTTCACGGAAAAGCTGACTTTGTCCAGCACCACCTTAGGCCCAAAGGCCATATCCACTTGTTGAAATTCTATGATGGGTTGTTCCATGTCAGCCTCCGTTTACGTACAAAATCACGGACAGGAAATAATTGCAGATAAAAATCAGGATAATGGACAGCACCACGGAAGCCGTGGTAGCAAGCCCTACGCCTTCGGCGCCCTGCTTGGCCGTCAGGCCCTTGTGGCAGCCGATGATGGCAATGATGGCACCAAAAAAGGTGCTCTTGATCAGCCCGCCGATAATATCCCAGGGCTCAATGAAGCCCTGGATGGAATCCAGGAACATCTGGGTGCTGATGTCCGCATAATTTTCTGCCACAAACCAGCCCCCGAAATCCCCTACCAGGTTGGAATAGACCACCAGGATGGGCATCATCAGGATAATGGCAATAAAACGGGGGGCCACCAGATACTGGACCGGACTTACGGCCATCACCCGCAGGGCATCAATCTGCTCGGTCACCTTCATGGTGCCGATTTCAGCGGCAATGGCAGCGCCGATCCGGCCAGCCACTACCACCCCGGTCAGGATGGGGGCCAGTTCCCGGCCCATGGCAATGGCCACAATGCCGCCTACGGAGTCAGCCGCCCCAAAGCGGACAAATTCCTTGGCTGTCTGAACCGACATGACCATGCCCGTACACAAAATGGTCATCCCCACAATGGGCAGGGAGTCCGCCCCCAGTTTGCCCATTTGGCGCACCACTTCCTTGGGGTCCGCCTGGCGCACCAGGGCGCAGGTCTCCAGAAACAAATTCACTACGCGGCCGGTGCGGGCACACAGATCCAGCATTTTCCGGCCCACCCAGCGGCAAAGTTGTTGTATCCCCATAAAATTCTCCTTAACACTGTTACAGCTTGTCAATTGATATACAGAATATTATAACCCATTCAGGGCAAAAAAGGAAAACAGAAACAAGTTTTTTTCTGTACGGCTTCTCAGCCGCACCACAGCAGGGATTTTCCCCCTTCAAGAGCTGACTGTACAGTCAGTTCTTGGCCAAAAACAGGGCGGATTCTCCCATCCAGGGACAGGAAATATCCGCCGCTGCGGTTTTGTTATTTGCCCTTTACCCGGGCCGTAATAGTGGCTTCCCCACTGATGATAAAGTCCATGGGGAATTTCTGCTTGTACTTGCTGCCCCGCAGAATGCCGCTGAGGGAGGAACTGGTCAGCCCCATTTCCTGCTGCTGGTTCTTCCGGCTGGAAGGGCCATAGCTGGGCATCAGGTCCACAATTACTTCGTTGTTGGCATCCATGGTATTGAATTCATCAATAAAGTCCTTCAGTTTCCGCTGAGGCTGCTGGGTCATGGGATTATCCTCGGTCACCAGCTGATCTCCGTCATTGTTATTTTTCTTCTGCTGGCTGGAAATGGCCCGGGTCACCCAGCTGGTGGCATTGCCGCTGCGGACAATCAGGGTCATGGGCCCGCTGGGCTGCTTATCCGGCACCTTGAAGTTGATGGTCCGAGTAATTTCTTCTGCCCGGTAGGGTTTAAAGGTTACGGAAATAGGCAGTACGTCTCCGGGAGCCACTGGCTTCATAGGGATGGAAGCGCCTACCAGCTCTGCCACTTCGCAGCTGGCCGTGGTTTCCACATCCACGTTGACATCTTGGATGGTCACCTTGTTGAACCGGTTGTTCATCAGCATATCGGTGGCGATGTTCAGCTCGGAATCCGTCAGCTTGCCAATATCGGAAGCACTGTAGAACATATTTTCCCGGCGCAGCTGGATGGGATTGTCCTGGTCGTCCTGGGCCGTAATGGTAAAGCGGATTCGGGAGGTGCCGCCGCCCTTTCTGTCCTTGGCCAGGCTCACCGTATTGTAGGTAACCCCGTCCACCAGGGAGGGCACCAGATCCTCATCGGTTACCAGCTGGACATTGGTGCTTTTGTGCACGCCCCGGTCCTTGTCGGTTACGGAAACATACATGGGAATGATGTTGGCGTTCTGCCCCTCTAGGCCCGCTACACCCACCAACCGGTCCTGGCTGATCCGGCCCAGGGTCTTGCCCAGGGTGCCCACCTTAAAGGCACTCTGGATATTGGGCACGGAAGCAAAAATCCAGGCATTGGTCATAAAATAGTCGGAAGCCCCATGCTGCAGGAAGGGGTGCCCAAAGGCCAGTACCCGGCCCTCATCGTCGGTCCAGGTTACCGTGCCGATGGCGCCGATCACCATATCCCCCCGTACCAGGGAGACCCCCACGGAACTGCCCGGCTCCAGTTTTACCTGGTCCAGGTCCGCATTTCCCGCAGGCACGGCGTAGGAAGTCAGCCCAAAAGGCTTCAGCCGTTCGTTCAGGTAGCTGACCCCGTCCGTGGTAAAGCCGCTGACCATAAGCGGCGTGCCCTTGGCCAGGCTGGGCTGGCCGGACTGGAACACAGAAGGCCGGGGGTCCGGCTGGGCAAACAGCTGGAGCATTTCGTCAATGGGGGTAAGAAAACAATAATTGGGGTCGGAAAAGGCCTGGCCGTAGGCCACAGCGCCCGCCAGCCGTCCGTTGATGTACACCGGACTGCCGCTCATGCCCTGGGCAATGCCGCCGCTTTTTTGCAGCAGGGGCCCGGAGGCCTTGATCAGGATATTATAGCCGCCGGTTTCCGTACCGGTGACCCCCAGCACCTCCACATCGAAGGTTTCGATTTTGGCACCTTCAATGACGGTTTTGCCGTAGCCCGTCATGCCGGGTTTCAATTCTTCCACCGCAATGGTAGGAATGGCAGCCCACACCAGGGACGCCAAAGCAAAAAACCCTGTCAGGGTCAGAATCAAGATGCGCTTCCAGTTCAAAACGTGCATATGCCCTCCATACAGGTAAAGACCGGCGCCGAAGCGTCGGTCTTTTTCGCTAAGTCTTACGGTTCGATTTCAGCAACCACTTGGTCCGCCGAAACTTGTCCGCCGGGGGCTACACTTACCGAAACAACCTTTCCGCTGCAATTGGCTCTGGCGGCGGGTGCCGTCCCTGCCAAAGTCTTTACGGTAACCAGTACCGCCCCTTCCGTTACCTGGGCGCCTACGTTCACCGTACTCACCACCTGACCGGACAGGCTGCTTTTCTGGGGCCGTCCGCCGGCGGCCTGGGCAATGCCAAAGGCCAGGAGGGCGATCATCAAGGCTGCCGCCCATATCTTCTTGCTTTTCATGAATTTATTCAACATGATCAGCACCTCGTTTCTCTATAGTGTACCAGTATTATATACCGAATGGCCATTCTTATGCAAGAAGTGTCACTTCCGGAAGAAGCCCAACGCCACCCGAACCGGCCGTTCTTCCCCATCGGAAGGATCATTCATCACCTTGCCATTGACCACCATTTCACTGGAGCCGCCGCCGTCAAAATTCATGGCCCGGTCGGCCCCCAGGCTCACAAAATAGCGGGCAAATTCCGTCAGGCTCATGCCGGCGCTGACGTCGGAACGGCCGTCCGCCACCACTACCAGCACCGTGCCGTCCTTTTTGATGCCCACGCCCGTCCGGGGCGCCCGTCCTTGGGCAATATCGGGGGCAATCTCCTCCTGGGCAGCGGTTACTTCCACCAGCCCGTCCCACACCAAAAGCGGCCCTGCAGAGCCCACCGAAGGGGCTTCATCTGCCCGGGCGTTCCCCAGGCTTTGGGTTACGGTAAGCTGCTCCCCTCGGCGCAGACCGTTAAGGAACCGGGCCCCCTGGCCGTTTCCGGACAGGACGCTGTAGCCGGCAGTAAGCGGCATATCCCCCCGGGAGCTGATGGCCGTTACCCGGCTGTTGCCGTTGAGCTGCACCTCGGTACCGTAGGAATTGGTATCCGTGGCCGTATCGTAGCCATCGTTAAACAAAATCAGTTCATTGGACAGCCGCATCCGGTTCACCGCACTGATGGGCATACTGTTCCCTTCCTGGTCCTTCACCACACCCTGGTAGGCCAGTCCCGTTTCAATGGAAGGCTGTCCCTTGGCGTCAATCACCAGACCCGTTCTAGGCGTAGTTTCCGAAGCCAACCATTTGTTCTGGATTTTCAGGTTTCCCACCACCCAGATATCACTGTCAAAATAGGAGGCGTTCACCAGGCTTACTGCCCCGGAACGGCGGGCAATCATGGACAGGGTACCCTTTTGGATGGTTTTTCCGTAGCCCGGAATAAAGTCCAGCTTAAATTCGCTGTTAGGCGTCATGGTCAGTACATAGGTACGCACATTCCCCGCTCCCAGATTTACGGTGCTCTGCTTGTAGGTCAGGCCCTTGCCCAGCCACTGGGAAGAGCTGGACCAGTTGGCCGCAGCAGGGTTCTCGTCCCCGGGAGCCCGGGGAAAATCAATCACCAGTCGTTTGGGCCGTCCTAAAGCAAAAATCTTATACTCCGGTACCGGCTGCCGGAACTCAATGACCAGCTGGCTATCCTTTCCCTTGGGGGAAAGCGTGGCCCGTTTCACCCGGGGATCCCGGAGCCGTACCATCTGGGTCCGCTCTGTATCCCCCTTGAAATCTATAATCAGCTGCCGGCCCGAGGTGCGGGCCGTGTATTTTACCGTTTTGTCCAGGCTCAGCACGATTCGGGCCCGCTTGGGGGTAACCCCGCCCCGCATGGCCTCAATATCCGCTGCCTGGGCGCCCAAGGGCGCACCCAGCAGAAGGCCGGCCAAAAGCAGCCGCCCCATCCATTTGGTGTACCGTTTCTTCACTTGTATGCCTCCTAAGACAAAAGGTGCTGCCGCAGCAGCACCCCAAAATTGTTTTCATTATTCCTGAAAGGTAAGTCCTTCGTCCAAAGCCCGGCCTGTTCCAATGGCCACACAGTCCTCCGGCCGTTCTGTCACCCGGACGGGCATCCGCAGCTGCTCGCCCAGCACCTGTGCCAGGCCGTCCAGCTGGGCGCCTCCGCCGGTAAGGACCATACCCTGGGCCAGAACATCCGCCGCCAGTTCTGGCGGGATTTTTTCCAGCGCCCGATGGATACAGGACAGCACCATTTCCAGGGCTTCCTGCATGCCCCGGGCCGTATCCCGGGAGTCCAGCCGCAGGCTGGTGGGAAGGCCGGTAATCATGTCCCGGCCTTTGACAATGAGATTGCCCCGGGCCGCAGCCGGATTCACCGTGCCAATTTCCAATTTGATTTCTTCCGTCAAAGCATCCTCCACCTGGATATTCAGGTGGTTTTTCATATATCGGGACAGGCTTTGGTTAAAGGCCTGCCCTCCCAGCCGCAGGGAAGCGGAGCTGACCAGCTGCCCCATACTGAGCACCGCAGCTTCCGTGGTTTCCGCCCCAAGGGTCACCACCAGGCAGCCCAGGGGTTTCTGTACCGCAAGGCCCGCCCCCAGAGCCGCCGCTAACGGCTCCTCCAGCAGATAGGCCTTGGACGCACCGGCCTGCATGGCAGCCTCCGTGACCGCCCGGCGTTCCACGCCGGTGGCGTCCGTAGGCACGCACAGCATTACCCGGGGCTTGAAGAACAAATTCCGTCCCACCACCCGGGTCAGGGCCGCCTCCAAAAGAGCCTGGGCCCCGTCAAACTCGGCAATGACCCCGTTTACCAAGGGCCGGATTACCCGGATATGGGGAGAGTCCTTGTCAGCCATAGCGGCTGCCTTGGCCCCAATGGCCACGGCTTTTCCCTGCCTGTCATCAAAGGCAACCACGGAGGGTTCCCTTAGGACAATGCCCCGGTTTTTCATGTATACCCGGATATGGTAGGTCCCCAGATCAATCCCCACGTCTGTCTGATGCAAAAGACGGGAAAAGAAACTTCTCTCCATCCGTTTTCTCATACTTCCACCTTACTTTGTCCGCTTGATATCGGCTCCCAGCTTGGTCAGCTTTTCTACCAGGTTTTCGTAGCCCCGGTCAATGTGATGGATATCCGTCACTTCGGTGACTCCATCGGCCACCAGTCCGGCCAGCACCATGGCAGCCCCGGCCCGCAGGTCGGTAGCCCGCACCTGGCAGCCATACAGCTTGGGAACGCCTTCTACCAGGGCAGCCCGGCCGCCGCTGGTTTTGATATTGGCACCCATGCGCAGCAGTTCATCTACGTGCATGAAGCGATTTTCAAATACTGTTTCCAGAACGGAGCTCTGGCCCTTGGCAATGCACATCATGGCCATTACCTGAGCCTGCATATCCGTAGGAAAGCCCGGATAGGGCAGGGTTTTGATGGTGATGGGCTGCAATTCCTTAGGGCCCACCACATGGACATCGTTGATGCCTTCTTCTACAATGGCTCCTGCTTCCCGGAGTTTGGCAATCAGGGGCTTCAGATGTTCACACAGAACATTTTCTACCTTGATATCCCCTTGGGTCATGGCGCCGGCCACCATAAAGGTACCTGCTTCAATCCGGTCGGGAATTACCGTGTGTTCCCCGCCCTTCATGCTTTCCACCCCGTCAATGCGGATGGCAGTGGTACCGGCTCCCCGGACCTTACCCCCCATCACATTGATGTAGTTGGCCAGGTCCACGATTTCCGGTTCCTGGGCAGCGTTTTCAATGATGGTGGTGCCTTTGGCCATGGAAGCCGCCATCATCAGGTTTTCCGTAGCGCCTACGCTGGGAAAATCCAGATAAATGGTGGTGCCCACCAGACCGTTGGGCGCCGTAGCTTCAATATAGCCATGGCCCTGCTCAATTTTTGCACCTAGGGCTTCAAAGCCCTTCAGATGGATGTCAATGGGACGGGTGCCAATGGCACAGCCCCCGGGCTGGGAAATCTTTGCCCGGCCTACCCGGGCCAGCAGGGAACCCATCACCAGGAAGGAGGCCCGCATGGTGCTTACCAGTTCATAGGGAGCTTCCCAGCTGGTAATCGTCCGGCTGTCAATCTTTAGTGCATGAGGCTGGGGATGGGTAACCTTCATACCCAGACATTCCAATACTTTACAAATGGTGGCTACGTCTTCCAGTTCCGGCACTTCCAAAATGGTACTTCCTTCCGTACCCAAAACTGATGCCGCAATAATCGGCAGCACGGCATTTTTTGCCCCGCTGACCCGCACCGTTCCCTCTAAACGATGCCCACCTCTTACAACCAATTTCTCCACGCCTTGTTCCACACCTTTCTTACATCTCTTACTTGAAATCACTTGCTATTGAGGCCCATCTGTTTGGCATGCCGCGCTTGCTGCGTGCTCAATTGTTCATCCAGGCGTAATCGCATTTCATGCTGTTCTTTATAAGTCTCCGCCTTCCGCTGGGCTTCCAGTTCAGGATGCGCTTCCAGCTGCTGACGGTGTCTTTCCTTCCACAAAGCCCGGGCCTGGTCCGCCCGCTGCTTTCTCTGCCGGGACCGTTCCCGGGCCGCAGCTTCCCGCTGCTGCCGCTTGGACAGGGCCTGATGATGCTTCACCTGTGCCCGGCGGATCAAATACACCAAAAATACCAACGGCGCCATTAAAAAGGTGCCGATAATCCAAAAGTTCCGGTGCTTCATGGGCAGTCTGTGGCTATCCACATAAACAAACCACGTGAGCAGGACAGTAATCAATAAAATGATAAAATTGTGCAATCCGTACGGCACCTCCCACCTCGAATGTCTACGGTACTGCTGGCCACTTTTCGCTCGCTAATTTTGTAACTAAAATATTATACCATACCTGTACCTGTTTGCGGAAACAAATGGCAGGAACACCCTAAAAAAACAAGAGCCGTGGACAAAAGGAAAAGCCTTTTGTTCCACAGCTCCCGTTTTAAAAACGTGATGTATGCATCCGCAGGCGGTCAGCCAAAATATTGTAATACACTTCTTTTTCCTGAATGGTCTTGCGTAGTTTCTTTTTCTGCTCGTCCGTACTGGCTGCAGCCAATCTTTCATTGAGTTCAACCAATTCCAACCGCAGCTGCCCCATTTTACTGGCAGCCATTTTACTGATGAAGTCCATGGCGGCTCCCCCTCTCCTGCCTGCCGCATCCGTCTGCAAATGAGCTTACATCTGTGTTACTCGCTAATGGGATAGGGCTTCACTTTGCCAATGAGAGAAGCCGTCTTCAGCCGGGCCTCAGCCCGCCGCAAGATTTTTTCCGTCTGTTCAATATCGGTCAGGGCATCCGGGTGGTCCAAACGGGCCTGGGCTTCTGCCTGGACCGCCTGATAATGGGCCACATCGATGTTTTCCGCATACTGGGCCCGAGGCGTCAGGATGGTAACCACGTTATCCTTGACCTCGGCGAAACCACCTTCCACGTACACCAGGATCACCTGGCTGTGGGCGTCCTGGAGTTTCAGCGTCCCCTCTCCCAAAACGGCAATCAGCGGACCATGGTTGGCCAAAACGCCGATGCCGCCGTTGACTGTATTCAACAACACATAGGAAATATCCTCTCTACGGACCAATAATTTATCCGGAGTCAGGACTTCCAATTTCATTAACTTGGCCATATCATTCGCCCTTCATTTTCTTGCCCTTGGCCACAGCCTCGTCAATGCTGCCTACCATGTAGAAAGCGCTTTCCGGCAGGTCGTCATGCTTGCCTTCCAGGATTTCCTTAAAACCTTTGATGGTATCCTGTAAGGAAACGTACTTGCCGGGCTGGCCGGTAAACTGTTCTGCCACGAAGAAGGGCTGGCTCAGGAACCGCTGGACCTTTCTGGCCCGGGACACGGTGAGCTTATCAGCCTCGTTCAGTTCTTCCATACCCAGAATGGCGATGATATCCTGGAGCTCCTTGTAGCGCTGGAGGATTTTCTGCACGCCCCGGGCTACCTGGTAGTGCTCCTGGCCAATCACCAGGGGGTCCAAAATCCGGCTGGTGGAAGCCAAAGGATCCACGGCCGGGTAAATGCCCAATTCCACGATTTCACGGGACAGTACCGTAGTTGCATCCAAGTGGGCAAAGGTTGCTGCCGGCGCCGGGTCCGTCAGGTCATCGGCAGGTACGTAAACGGCCTGCACGGAGGTAATGGAACCGGTGCGGGTGGAGGTAATCCGCTCTTCCAGGCCGCCGATTTCGTTGGCCAGGGTGGGCTGATAGCCTACAGCAGAAGGCATACGTCCCAGCAGGGCGGATACTTCAGAACCGGCCTGGATAAACCGGAAAATATTGTCGATGAACAGCAGCACATCCTGGCCGCCTACATCCCGGAAATATTCGGCCATGGTCAGTCCCGTCAGCCCTACTCTCATACGGGCTCCCGGGGGTTCGTTCATCTGGCCGTACACCAGGGCCGTCTTGTCGATAACCCCGGATTCCTTCATTTCGCCCCACAGGTCGTTGCCTTCCCGGGTACGTTCCCCTACGCCGGAGAACACGGAAAAACCCCCGTGGTTAGTGGCGATGTTATGGATCAGTTCCATAATCAGCACGGTCTTGCCTACGCCGGCGCCGCCGAACAGACCAATCTTGCCGCCCAGGGAATAGGGGGCAATCAGGTCCACGACCTTGATGCCGGTTTCCATGATTTTCGTTTCTGTAGCCTGGTCAGCCAGACTGGGAGCCGGCCGGTGAATGGGCCAGTAGTCGGCAGCGTCCACCGGGGTGGGATCGTCGTCCACGGTTTCCCCCAGCACGTTGAAAACCCGGCCCAGGCAGCCCTTGCCTACAGGAACGGTAATGGGCTTGCCGGTATCCAGGGCATCCATGTTCCGGGTCAGGCCGTCGGTAGAGCTCATGGCTACGGCACGGACCACATCGTTGCCAATATGCTGCACCACTTCTGCGGTGAGCTTGACATGGACGTCTTTAGACGCCTGGGCATCAATGGTGATGGCATTATAGATGGCAGGCAGTTCCTTGTCCGGGAAACGGATATCCACTACAGGACCCATGACCTGGACCACTTTCCCCACATGACCTCTGGTCTTGGCGGAAAGTTTGGCCACTGCCGCGTCAATTGCATTCTTATTTTTTTCAGACACGATGGTGCCTCCCTTATTTCAAAGCTTCTGCACCACCGACAATTTCGTTGATTTCGGTGGTAATGCTGGCCTGTCTGACCTTCTGGTAGTAGACCTGCAGCTTGCCCAACAGGGTTTCTGCGTTGTCCGTTGCGGTGGTCATGGCCGTCATCCGGGCGGCCAGCTCACAGGCGGAGCTTTGGATCAGTGCCGTAAAGATCTGGCTGCGCATATAGTAATGGGCCAGGTAGGACAGCATTTGTGCCGGTTCCGGCTCAAAGAGCAGGGTGGTAAAATCGCTCTGGTCCTGGGTATCCCATACTTTTACGGCATCCTCTTCTGCCTTGTCCCCAGCCTTGGGCTGCAGGGGCAGGAGAGGAATGGTCCGGGGCAGCTGCACCATGGCGGATTTGAAGTAGGTGTAGATGATGTTCACCTCATCCACTTCCCCATGGGTAAACATGGCCTCCGCGTAGTCGGCGATTTCTTCCGCCGCCTCAAAGGTGGGCTTTTCGGAGAAACCGTTCCAGCTTTTGGCGATGCTGTAGCCCCAATGGTTCAGGCCAATCTGCATCTGCTTGCCCACGGTAAGCAGGGGGGAATCTTCCTTGCCCCGGAGCTCTACGCCGGTAAACTTGACGATGTTGTTGTTAAATGGACCGGCCAGGCCCTTGTCGGACCCCATAATGATGTAGGCCGTTTTGTACACCGGACGTTTTTCCAAAAGCGGGTTCTGGGAATAGTCCAGGTGCGCCATCACGGACGGGTCACTAAGGGCCAGCTGCAGCAGGCCGCGCAGCTTATCTGCGTACGGCAGGCTGGCATTGGCCCGCTGCTGGGCCTGGTGCATCCGGGCCGACGCCACCATCTGCATGGCGCCGGTAATCTTGCTGATACTGCCCACGGTTTTCATATGGGCTCTAATGCCGCTGGTGTTTGCCACTGGGCTCACCCTCTTTCAGGGGCAGCAGCGCTGGGTACAGCGTCCGGATTGGAAGGTGCAAACAGCTTGCCGAATTCGTCCAGGGCTTCTTCCAGCTGCTGCTTCAGGTCATCGGCCATTTTCTGTTCCTTGGTCAGCCGGGTCAGGATAATGGCGCAATGGCTTTCCATATAGGTCAGCATTTCATGTTCATACCGGGTCACATCTTCCAGAGGCACTTCGTCCAGGAAGCCGTTGTTTACGGCATACAGGGAAATAACCTGCTGGGCCATGCTCATGGGATGGTACTGGCCCTGCTTGAGCATTTCCGTTACCCGGGCGCCTCTGTCCAACTGGGCCTTGGTGGCTTTGTCCAAATCGGAACCGAACTGGGCAAAAGCGGCCAGTTCCCGATACTGGGCCAGAGCCAGCCGCAGGGTACCGGCCACGGATTTCATGGCTTTGGTCTGGGCTGCGCCGCCTACCCGGGATACGGACAGGCCGGCGTTGATAGCCGGACGGACACCGGAGTTGAACAGGTCGGTTTCCAGATAAATCTGGCCGTCGGTAATGGAAATTACGTTGGTGGGAATATATCCGCTGACGTCCCCGGCCTGGGTCTCAATAATGGGCAGAGCCGTCATGGAGCCGCCGCCGTGGCGGGCATTTCTCCGGCAGGCCCGTTCCAAAAGCCGGGAGTGCAGGTAGAATACATCGCCAGGGTAGGCTTCACGTCCGGGGGGACGGCGCAGCAGCAGACTCATGGCACGGTAGGCCACTGCGTGCTTGCTCAGGTCATCATAGACAATCAGCACATCCTTGCCCTGGTCCATGAAATATTCCCCTACTGCGGCACCGGCATAGGGTGCCAGATACTGCATAGGTGCCGTATCAGCAGCGGTAGCCGCCACAATCAGGGTGTAGCCGGCAGCCCCGTACTTTTCAAAGGTATGGGCCAGCCGGGCCACAGAAGATGCTTTCTGGCCAATGGCCACATAAATGCAGATAACGTTCTGATCCTTCTGGTTCAGGATGGTATCGATGGCGATGGCCGTCTTGCCGGTACCTCTGTCCCCGATAATCAGTTCTCTCTGCCCCCGGCCAATAGGTACCAGGGCATCCACGGCCTTGAGGCCGGTCTGCAGCGGTACGTCTACAGGCTGCCGGGCGGCAATGCCCGGAGCGGGAGATTCAATGGCATGGAACGCGGTGGTTTTGATGGCACCCTTGCCGTCCAGGGGCTGGCCCAGCGGGTCAATGATCCGGCCCAGCATTTCGGAACCCACAGGGATTTCCATAACTTCGCCGGTCCGGCGCACAATGTCGCCTTCTTTAATCTTATCGGCGCCGCCCAAAAGCACGATACCTACTTCTTTTTCCCGCAGGTTCTGGACCATGCCGTAAACGCCGTCCCGGAGGGCTACCAATTCGCCGCTCATGGCGCCGCCCAGGCCGCTGGCGGTACAAATACCGTCGCCCACCTTTTCGACCACGCCAATTTCTTCCAGGTCAACCTTATCTTGATACTCTTGGACCCCTTTGGCCAGGGAATCCGTTATGCTTTGGGACGCATCCAAATCCTGGTTGCTCAGGTGGATGGCCTTCATGATGTTGTCCATCTTTTCCAGCTGCCGCTTCATGCTGGCGTCAAAAATATGGTCGCCATACTGCACCAGCACACCACCTACCAGCTTGGGATCCACCTTTTGGCTGTCCAAAATCACCGGCTTGCCAAACTTCTCGGCCAGCAGGCTTTGGAGCAGCTTCACTTCCTCAGCCGACAAAGGCTGTGCCGTACTGACTGTGAGCGGCAGGATGGATTGCCTCTCAAACAGAGCCTTGTCATCGTCAGTGAGGGTCACGCGATCCAGGATCTGTTTCCACAGAGCTGCCTTATTTTCACTGTTCATAGGTTTTACTGCCTCCACAGTTCCTTTTTACAGGGACTTTTGTTATTTCTTTTGCTCTGCCATTGTCTCATCGGTTACTTTGGCGATGAGAGCCTGGTCTTCGGCAGAATTCAGTTTCTGCTCCAGTACCCGGCCGGCAATTTCCGTGCTCAGCGCAATAATCTGTTCCCGCACATCCAGAAGGGCCTTTTTCTTTTCCAGTTCCACGGTTTCCCGGCCGGTAGCCAGGAGTTCTTCCCGCTCCTTCTGGGCAGCTGCCAGGGCTTCGTCATGGAGCTGCTGGGCCATGGTATTGGCCTGGGCCACAATGGCGTTGGCCTGCTGTTTGGCTTCCTTCAGCTGGTTGGCATAGGTTTCCTTCAGTTGTTCTGCCTGCTGCCGGGATTGTTCTGCCGAGTCCATATCCTTGACGATTTTGGTCCGGCGGTCATCCATGGTTTTCAGCAGCGGTTTGTAGGCAAACTTGGCCAAAATCCACAGGAGGATGATGAAGTTCACAATCTGCGCAATCAATGTATAGTTAATACTTACCATTCTTTACCGACACTTCCTTTCTCCCTATGGGGTTCAAAACGGCCCATTAATGGACAAAAGGATTGGCAAAAATCAGCACAATGGCAATAACGGAAGCAATGATAGGAATGGATTCAACCAGGCCGATACCAATCAGCATGTTTACCTGGAAGCTGCCGGCCTGTTCCGGCTGACGAGCCATGCATTCCAAAGCCTTGGAAGCTACCGTAGAGTCCCCGCGGCTAGCTGCCAGGGAAGCACCTACCCCAATCAAAGCTGCTCCCAGAATGGAAGCTACGATAATAAGCGTGTTGTTGTCAATCATGTTTATACACCCTTTCCAGCAAAATTTTTATTTTTCTTTTTCGTGATGCACTTGTTTAAAGATAGGCGCCAGGGCAATCACCGTCAGCATGGTGAAGATGAAAGCCTGCAGGAACCCGATGATCAAGCTGAACCCAATCCACAGGTTGGGCACAACCCAGGGAACCAGCTTGTAAAGCACTACCAGCAAAATTTCACCGGCAAGAATGTTGCCAAACAAACGAAGGGCCATGGTCAGCGGTTTGGACAATTCCTCGATCAAATTCAGGGGAAGCATCAAGGCAAAGGGGGAAACCAAATGCTTGAAATACTTCGGCCCCTGCTGGATGATACCAATAATATACGTTGCCACGGCAACTGTCAGAGACAAGCCCAAAGCCACGTTGATATCGTTGGTGGGAGAGGTCAGATGCACAAAAATGGAAGGCATCATGCCCAATTCGTTGCCAATAAAGATGTACAGGAACAAGGTAATCACAAACGGGGTTGAAATCCGTCGTCCCTCGATTCCCAGGTTGGCATCCATCAATTTATCCAGCCATTCAATAAACATCTCTACCAGGTTCTGAATCCCATAGGGTATCATTTGTACCCGCCGCGTGGCTGCAAAAACAATTGCTGCCACAATAAACATGGTAAGCCAGGACATGTAGAGCGTCTGCATGTTCAGTGTAATGCCGGGCAGCACTTCGGTAGTCCCGTACTCGATGACTCCCGAACTTGCAGCTTCTGCAATTCCCATACCGCAATCACTTCCTTTTTGTTTTGTAGATTTCTATATGGCAGACGGCCATGTGAACCAACAGGGTAACGTTGAAAAAGACAAAGCCCAGCAGCACCAGCGCCGTTTGACCCTGGAGCTTCAGGGACAGCAGCGTCAGGAACAGCAGATAAGCCAGGCGGGTAAACATCATACGCCGCATATACGCGGCAGCCCGCTCCGGCGTTTTCCGCATACCCCGGGCAATGCCCCAAAGGACCAGACCGCTGTCTCCCAAGCCGGCCAGAGCGCCCCACAGGGCACCGGCTATGGTGTGCCAGACCAAAGCACCCGCCAGGATTGCCACTAGAGCCAGCAGGCCCTGGCGGATCATAATCTGTCTCAACTGTAAATTCAGATTTTTTTGAGCGGCAGGGCTAATGCCCTGGGGTTCAAAAGTACCCAATTGTTTCGTGACCATCCTTCACCAGCTTATTTTTTCTCCGTGGTAAACTCCGGCATCAGTTCCACCGGATATCCATGGGTGTGAAGCAGGAAGGAAACAATCCGCTGGGAGGCTTTGCCGTCCCCATAGGGATTGACTGCTTCAGACATTTGTTTGTAGTATTTGGGATCTCCCAACAGGCGGCTGGTAGCCGCATATACATCTTCCTTCCCGGTGCCGATGAGTTTTACGGTACCGGCTGTAACGGCTTCCGGCCGTTCAGTGGTATTGCGTAGCACCAGCACAGGTTTGC
Source organism: Acidaminococcus hominis (assembly GCF_900291475.1). GTDB lineage: Bacteria > Bacillota > Negativicutes > Acidaminococcales > Acidaminococcaceae > Acidaminococcus > Acidaminococcus hominis. The sequence goes on along the minus strand of NZ_OLMM01000005.1, from coordinate 531,613 downwards.
CCAGTGCCGGGGCTTCTTCCTGAATGCCGCCGGAATCGGTGAGAACAATGTCCACCTCGGCCATCAGGTTTACAAAGGGTTCATAGTCCATGGGCTCAATCAGGTGTACCCGGTCCATTTTGCCCAGGACCTGTTCGGCCACTTCCCGCACCTTGGGATTCTTATGCATGGGGAAAATGGCTTCCGCTTCCGGGTGGTCCTTCAGTACTTCCTTCAGGGCCGTGTACACATGGCGCATGGGAGCACCCAGGTTCTCCCGGCGGTGGGTGGTCATCAGAATCAGCTTATGGTCGCTGCGGATGGCCTCCTCCAGTTTAGGATTATGGAAATCAAAGCCAGGACGCACCGTGGTCTTTAAGGCATCAATAACCGTGTTGCCGGTAACGTAGATGCCTTCCGGGCTGATGTTTTCCTTTAACAGGTTGCTCTTGGCGGTTTCCGTAGGAGCAAAGTGGTAGTCGGCAATGGCGCCGGTGAGCTTCCGGTTCATTTCCTCCGGGAAAGGAGAATATTTGTCGCCGGTGCGCAGGCCCGCTTCCACGTGGCCCACGGGAATCTGCTTATAGAAGGAAGCCAGCGCCCCCACAAAGGTGGTGGTGGTATCCCCATGGACCAGTACCAGGTCCGGTTTGGCTTCTTCCAGCACAGCCTTCAGGCCCATCAGGGCTTTGTCCGTTACGTCGTACAAAGTCTGTCCGGCCGTCATGATATTCAGATCATAGTCCGGCTTGATCTGGAACAGCTGCAGCACCTGATCCAGCATTTCCCGATGCTGGGCCGTAACGGCTACAATGGGTTCCAAATAATCCGGATACTTCTTCATTTCCAGTACCAGCGGACACATTTTAATAGCTTCCGGCCGTGTACCGAAAATCATCATGACTTTCAATTTGTTCATAACACTCGCGCCCCTTATATCAAGATCTATCCTGTAAGATACCTATTTTCTTTGCGCCGATGAAAATCACTGCCAGCAGGAATACCAGCAGGCCCACGGCATACATCCCTTCCATTTCCGTCAGCAGCACAGCCGTCAGGCACAGGCCGGCGCTGATCAAATACATAAAGATTACAGCCTGCCGCTGGCTAAAGCCCATGGCCAGCAGGCGATGGTGGATATGACCCTTGTCCGGGCTGAAAATGGGATGGCCATTTTTGTAGCGGCGGACAATGGCAAAGGCCGTGTCCATAATGGGCAGGCCCAAAGCAATGGCCGGTACCAGAAGGGCAACCGTAGCCGCGCTCTTTACCGCACCAAAAATGGAAATGGCCGCCAGCATATAGCCCAAAAACAGGCTCCCGGTATCCCCCATGAAAATGGTGGCCGGGTTGAAATTGTACCGGATAAAGCCGATGATGCCGCCGGCCAGGGCCGCCGTAAGAACAGCCACCGGATACATTCCCTGCTGCAGGGCAACCATGATTACCGTAACGGAGGCAATGGCGGAAACGCCGGCTGCCAGACCGTCCAGGCCATCAATCAGGTTCACCACATTGGTGAAGCTGACAATCCAAAATACCGTAAACGGTATGGATAAGTAGTTCAAATAAAAATAACCACCCCAAGGATTGTTCAGCCATTCAATCCGGACCCCGAAAAATACCGGTACCAGAGCTGCCACAATCTGCCCCAGGAGCTTAACTTTGGCGGCCAGCTGGAACATATCATCCAAGATGCCCACAAGAGCAATCACCGTGCCGCCCAGCAGGATGCCCACCACGTCCCGGGTGAGTTCCATACAGGTCAGCGCCGCCGCCATAAAGCCGATAAAAATGGCCAGGCCGCCCATTCTCGGCATAATCCGGTGGTGCACCTTACGGGCATTGGGACGGTCCACCGCCCCTACGCGGAATGCCAGTTTCTTTACAAAAGGAGTAAGCAGCCAGCTTAAAATCAACGAAATGGTCAACGCCAATAAATATGTTTTCACAAAGCAGCCTTTCTGCGGAACACCGCCTACAAATTTCTTCAGCTTATACAGGTTCATTATAGTACAGTTTGAACAAATCTACAATTTTTTCCCGGAGATTCCCCGGACAAATTTGTGATTTTTTGCGAAAATATTTTGTCAGTCCGCAGCTGTACCTGTTTCTATATTTACAGCTTCTTTCCTGGGTGTTACACTGAAGGAAGTTAACGGAGGTGCATGATGTCTGAACTTATCCAATTATTTCTTGTTTTTGCCCGTATTGGGGCGGTAACCTTTGGCGGCGGGTATGCCATGCTGCCCATTCTCCAGGCGGAAGTGGTGGAAAAATACCACTGGGCCACGGAAGCAGAGCTGGCAGACTACTTTGCCGTAGGCCAGTGCACTCCCGGGGTCATTGCCGTGAACACGGCAACTTTCATTGGGGATAAGCGCAGAGGACCCATCGGCGGCATTGTGGCTACCCTGGGGGTTGCCACTCCCTCGGTGATCATCATTACGGCCATTGCCGCATTCCTGTCCAACTTTGCAGACCTGTTGATTGTAAAAGATGCCTTTGCCGGCATCCGGATCTGCGTCTGTGTCCTGATTTTCAATGCCGTCTTCAAGCTGGCCAAAAGCGCCCTGGTGGACAAACTCACCGTTGGGCTATTTCTGGTCATTATGCTGGTGAACCTGTTCGTGGATATTTCCCCAGCTTATCTGGTAGTCCTGGCCGGGATTGTGGGCTTGGCTGCCAAGAAAGTGAGAGGTGAACTCTGATGCTGCTGCTTCGACTGTTCTATGAATTTGCCAAAATTGGCCTATTTGCCATTGGGGGCGGCATGGCCACCATTCCCTTTCTGACCAAACTGGCCTCCACCACCGGCTGGTTTACGGAAACGGATCTGCTGAATATGATTGCCGTATCCGAATCCACCCCCGGCCCCATCGGCGTCAACACCGCTACCTATGTGGGCTACCACATTGCCGGTTTCCAGGGTGCCTTGATTGCTACTTTGGGGCTTATTACCCCGTCCGTCATTGTCATCCTGATTATTTTCCAGTTTCTGAAAAAATTTGGCGACAGCAAATACGTGAAGGCCGTCATGTACGGGCTTCGGGCAGCTTCTGCGGGCCTGATTGCCGCGGCAGGTTTCCTGGTAGCCAAGGTCACCCTGTTCCATCCGGAAGCCTGGGGCACAGGAAACGTTATGGCCCTGTTTAACGGCCGGGCCCTTTTGGTAGCCCTGATTCTTGTGTACCTGACCCGGCGCTTTAAAAGCGTCCACCCCATTGCGTTCCTGGCAGCTTCTGCCGTGGTGGGCATTGTGTTCCATTTTTCGATGTAAGCGTTTTTCCTTCCGCCGATACCCCGGCGGAATTTTTTTGCCTATTTTTGCTGGACTTTGCCGGCGGTTCTTTCTTTTGCCTTGACCTCAGCCACAAAATTCTGGACATACTCAATGAATTTTTTAAGGGCTGGGGACGCATCCCGGTAGGAAGGCAGGGCAATGCCCAGTTCCAATTTTTCCCCGGTGGTAAAGGGCAGCACCTTGACCCTGCCCTGCCAGCGGGAAGAGCTGAGCTCATTGTCCATGGAAACGCCCAGCCCCGCTTCCACCAGGCACCAGCAGGTGTACATATCGCTGGTGGTAAATCGCACATCCGGCTGGATATGGTACTTCTTGAAAAAAGCCTCGATGGTGGTTCCCTGGTGGGGAAAGGGTTCAATAAAGGGCAGCTGGGCAATCTCCTCAGGGGAAATGGCTGCCTGCCGGGCCTGGGGAAAGCTTTCGGGAATCCAGGCCACATAGCGGTCGCTGTAGAGAGGCAGCCATTCCCCACTGTAATTCTGGGGCCGGCTGAACAAAACGCAGCTCAGCCGCCGCTCCTGCAAGCCTTCCAAAAGCCGGCTGTTGCCAGCCTCCTGGACGTGGATCCGGATGCCCGGATAATCCCGCTGGAATTTTTGGAGGATGGTGGGCAGCCAGCGGGCAGCAATGCTGTAGTAGCTGCCTACAAACAATTCCCCCTGCTCCAGCCCCCGGATGGCAGCGCAGTACTCATTTAACCGGCCCTGCCAATGCAACAGCTCCCGAAACACCGGCAGCAGCTCCTCCCCTTCGTGGGTAAAGCCCACCCCCTGGGGCCCCCGGGTCAGTACGGGAAATCCCAGATCTTTTTCCAGCCCGTCCAATAGCCGGGTCAGCCCGGAAGGGGAATAGCCCAGCTCCTGGGCGGCTGCCGTAATGCTGCCCAGTTCCACCGCCTTCAGCAGGGCTTTATATTTATTGGTTTCCATGATTCCATCTCCCTTTAGGAAGCAGCTCATTATGCGGATTCCACACAATTATATTGTATAAGTTGCGTTTTACACAATACCTTTTTGGATTTATAATAGAGAAAATTTAAGGAAAAGAAGGAATGTTCCATGAGTACCCGAGCTGCGAAAATTTTGCTGGCTTTTGTTATCCTGACCCGGAGCTGTGCCTTTATTTTTTCCAAAATCTCCTTACAGGAACTGGCCCCCTTCATGGTGCTGGGCATTCGCTTTACCATTTCCTGTCTGATCCTGTCCCTGATCTTCTGCCGTCACCTGTACCGGGAACTGAAAGCGGATTCTCAGCTGCTGCCCAAAAGCTTTCTTCTGGGACTGACCCTGTTCTTTGTTATGGGCTGTGAAATGATGAGCCTGCGGACTTCCGCCGTGCACATGGTGGCCTTTTTGGAAAATACGGCCCTGGCCTTTGTCCCCATCCTGAACGCCATCATCTACCGGCGGCTGCCGGACCGGCACATCGTCATTGGAGTTCTGGCCATCCTTACCGGCGTAGGCTTCCTGACCCTGGGCGGCGCCTCCCTGAGCTTTGCCGCAGGGGACCTGTTCGCCATTGGTTCCGGGCTGTTTTACGGGGCCTACATTGTGGCCACGGGGATTACCGTGGAACACAGCGATGCCTTCTCCCTGGGCATCCTACAAATGGGCATGATGGGTCTGCTCAGCCTGGGGGCTGCCGCCTTCCAGGGTGTAGTAGCCCTTCCCACCCACACCCCCACCCTGCTGAGCCTGACCGTGCTGATTCTGATGTGCAGCTGCTTTGGCTTTACCTTCCAGCCAGTGGCCCAGCAGTACGTACCCAGCGACGAAGCCGGTATGTTCTGCGCCATCACTCCCCTGTCCGCCTCCATTCTGGGCACCCTGGTGTTCCAGGAAACCTTTGGTACCAACGGCTTTATCGGAGCAGCCTGCATTCTGGCGGGAATGCTCTACGTAAACTGGCCCCGGAAAGAAAAAACGCTGCAGGTCTCGGAAGCCCACAGCTAAAAACAGGCATAAAAAAATCGGAAGCTCCCAGGCTTCCGATTTTTTTATGCTCCGAAACGCCTTTTCCGGCGCATCCGCTAGGACTAACAAATATGACTAAAAATATACTGCAAGGCCTCTTTGGCTTGGGCATACCTTTCCTTACTGCCGCTGAGGATGACGCTGTTTTCACTGGAGCGTTCTGCGTTGTCGCTGCCCACACTTAAGGGGCTGTTGGCTGTCTCAAACTCGATATAGCCGCTTAGCACTGTGGATTCCAGCTTGGCCTGGATAGCCACAATGGACCGGAAGGGAATCACCTTGAAATTGTTGTCCCCCAGGTTCCACAGTCCGCCGCCGGTCTTGTCGATGACCACGGCATTTTGGTGCACATACAAATTGGCGCCCCGGCAGTCCACCGCATACAATTCTTCTCCCAGAAATTCCCGTACCGGGCTGGGCCGCATGGCTTCGTCCTTACCGGCACCCTTTAACGCATCAAATAATCCCACGATAGCTCTCCCTTTCTCTGCCAGCCGGGCGCAGGGTTTCCGCCCCGGCCCGTCCGTTCTCTAGTATGTTTTCTAGTATACCATAGGACAGCCGTGCTTTGGAACACGCTCCCTACTCCAGCGCCGGCCCACTGAACTTGCGCTCAATATACCGGAGCCGCAAGGTCAGAAACAGGGCGGAGAAAAAGATGCCCGTAATCAGCCCCAGCCAGTAGCCGTCCGGACCCAGGTGCACCCCGTGGTCCAAAAACAGCCCCGCCGGCAGGGAAATCAGCCAGTAGGCCGCCAGAGCCGAATAGAAGGTGGCCTTTACGTCCTTGTAGCCCCGGAGTACCCCCTGAATGGGGGCGGCGGTACTGTCACAGAACTGGAAGGCTACCGCAAAAATCAGGAAATGCTTGATGGGTCCAATGAGGCTGGGATCCGTGGTGTACAGGGCCGCAATCCAGTCCCGGCCCAAAAGCAGCACAGCGGCGAAAAAGGCTCCGGTCATCAGATTGGCCAGCCGGCCCGTGGAGGCGTACTTTTTGGCTAGCCGAAAGTCCGCCGCCCCCACATACGCCCCCACCAAAATGGTGAGCGCCAGGGAAAAGCTCAAAGGAATCATGTACAGCATACTGCAAAAGCTCATAGCGGCTTGGTTGGCAGCTACAGCGATGGTGCCAAAGCGGGCCACAAACAAACATTCCACCCCGAAAATACTGGTTTCCAGGAAGATTCCCACGCCCATGGGAAGTCCCACCCGGAGGTGTTCCCGCAAATGGGCAAAGGAAAAACCGGAAGGATCAAAAATCCGGTAGCCGGCAAACACTTTCAGGCGTTTTAACACCACCACAAAGCATAAAAGCAGGATCCAGCAGGAAATGGAGGTCCCCACCCCGGCGCCGGGTCCGCCCAGGGCCGGGGCTCCCAGCTTGCCAAAGATAAAGATATAGTTCATGGCGGCGTTGATGGGCACCGTCAAAAGAAACAGCCGCATGGTCACCTGGGTATAGCCCATGCTGTCTACAAAACAGCGGAGCATATTGGAGGCAAAAAGGGGCAGAACGCTGAAAGCGGAAAAACCCAGGTAGCGGTAGGCCACCCGGTATACTTCCGGGGTCAGGTTCATGGTGCCCAAAATGGACGGCAAAAAGAGAATCCCCGCGGTAATGACCAGCACCGTCAGGAGGCAGGACAGCACCAGCCCACTGAACACAGCTCCGGCAATGCTTTTGTTCTCCCCGGCCCCCCGGTAGTTGGCCACAATGGGGGTCAGGGCCTGCTGGATGCCGTTTAAACCGGTAAACAGGGGCATCCAGATATTGGCGCCAATGGCCACGCCGGCCAGTTCATTGGTGCCCGCGTGACCGCTCATGACCGTGTCAAACAAACTGAGCCCCTGGATGGCCATCTGGGTAATCAGGATGGGCACCATAACGCTCATGATGCGCCGTAACCGGGAAGTAAAGGTTCCTTCCCTGCTGCTGTTTTCCACGCAAACACCTCCTTGGTAAAAATAAGCAGAAAGGGCAACAGCCTCCGTCTGGAACCTGCCAGGTACAAGAAAGAGGGTGCGCAGCCTGCACACCCTCCCGGGGACGTATCCCCCAGCCTGCGGGCCGCCAACGGCGGGGCCTGCTGCCCTTTTATTTAGGTTGAAATTCAATATGCCGATTGATGTAGTTGTACATAATGTAGTTGGCAAGGGCATCTTTGGCTTCCGTATCCGGATGCTCCTCGTCCAAGGTGGCAATGATGTAATCATCGGCTGCATAGTAGTAGGCCTTGCCTCCAAAGTATCCCAAACCATAGGGATGAGCTGCGGTCGTCAGCAGATCCCGGCCCATGAATTCCTTGGGCACCTGCTGGCCTTCCAGGGTCAGCAGGGTAGGTGCCAAATCTTCCTGGCTGGCATACATGGTTTCGTCCAGCTGGAAGAGCGGCGCCAAATTTTTGGAGATAAAGAGCAAGGGAATGGGAGCTACACTCTGCTTATCCTGGGGATTATCCACCAGGGTCTTGTATTCACCCCCGGAATGGGGGTTGTGGTCCGCCGTAACGATAAACAGGGTCCGGTCATCCATCAGTCCTTCCGCATCTGCTTCCGCAAAGAAGTGCTGCAAGGTCTTGTCCACCCAGTACATGCCGCAGACCGTGGCCGTTCCCTGATCCCGTACGGATTCCGGCATTTCTGCATAGCTGTAGCCGTAATAGGGATAGGGCTGATGCATATCCAGGGTCTTGCAGACCAGCAGCAGCTTGTCGTTTTTGTGCTCATTCAAGATCCGCAGGGCGGCATCGTACATCACATCATTGTGAAAGCCCCAGCCGCTAGCACCCTTGTAGCCCATACCGGCAATGTCTTCCTTGGCCAGGTAATGTTCCATGCCAAATTGGGCCGGATACTCCCGGTACTCATTGTTGTAGTACCGGCTGGAGGCGCTGAGGAAATAGCCGGTGTAGCCCGCCCCCTGCATAGAGCGGTACAGGGACGGCTGGTTTTCTCCCGGCAGGTCCCCATCGTAGATCAGCTGGGAGCGGAAGGTGGCATTCAGGCCCTGGGTGGTAGGCACCGCCGAGGAGTAGTAATGGTCCACCTTGGGATACCGTTTCAGCAGGGAGTCCAGGTATGGAGTGGTTTCCGCCGGAATATTGGAATTGTAGTAATGAATGTAGTCCCGGTGCACGGATTCCAAAATCAGCAGCACCACCCGGTCGTAGGCCGGCTGCTGCCGGGGCACCGCTTCCGGTTTGGGATAGATGCCCAGCTTGGACAGGGCTTCCTTATCCTGGTCCGTCAAGGTCCGTTCCGTATACTTCCAGGGCTCCTTGACCACCTTATCCGTCTTGAACAGGGCCTTGCCCACAAAGTTCACGTTAATGGGATAAGCAATGCTGTTGCGGGTAGGTTTCCGGGTCTTTTCCAGGTCCACCTCGATATCCAGGCCGCTGACGCTGTCAATGGCCTTGTAGGTGCCTTCCGCCAAAAGCGCATAGGCCACATTCAGGCCCATGGCAAACATCACCAGGCACAGCAGGGACCAGGGCAGGTTGGGCTTTTTCCGTTTGGGATGCACCACCCGGAAAAGGGGAATAAAGGCCAGCAGCACCACTGCGATTACGGCCAGCTGCCAGGGTGCTGTGGTTTCCAGAATGCCCTTGGCCGCATACCAGTTCAGGTTCTCAAACAGCACGCTTTCCACGTGCATGGAGGTATTCCAGAAGTAAATGGCGTCCCCCAGCATAATGATGCAGGTGAAATAGTACGCCAGGAAATACAGGGCCTTCATAGGGCGGTTGGGCCAGTGGTGGTACAGCATGGCGCACAGCAGTACCAGGACAATATTGTTGAACAGCCCGGTAATTACGGAAAGGACGGTCATAAAGCCCGTATCCATTTCCAGGTAGGTGACCATAAACACCGCATCCAGCAGATACAGAATGCCCACCACTACCACCGGAAAATACCGGAGGGTTCTGTCCTTGATTCTCCGCCGCTCCCGGTACAGGAACAGGGCCACCCCCATAAGCAGCAGGTCCCGGAGGAAGCCATTCAGGGCATGGTACCAGCATTCTGCCCAGGGAAAGGGGCGAATGTCCTGGACCAGGGTCCAGTTGTAGACGAATTCAATTGCCAAAAAAAGGAGTACGATCAGTCCCCCAAGAGATATTTTTTTCACAGTAGCCGCTCCTTACGAAATAAATTGGAGTGCTTTGGGAAGCAGCGAAATGGACAACGGCGACGTGACCACCGCGTCTCCGTCCAGCTCTGCGGCAAACTGCTTCACGTTGCAGCGAATTTCTACCCGGGACGCCGGGTAGATTTCCACGCTTTTGTCCAGGCTCAGCATATCGGCTGCAATCAGGGCCGTATAGCGCAGGAAATCCACGCACCGGTCCTTGGTAAACAGGCACACGTGGAGCACAGGATTGGACAGGGAGCCCCCATTCACCAGGGAGAACCGGCCGGCATAGTAGCGGCTTTTGGTAACAATGGCGGAGCTGGCCTCGTGCCAAACCCCATCATCATCAATCATTACCTGGAAGCGGTACTTCCAGTTATGAAGGAGCATTTCGCTGCCCACCACCTTGCCGCTCTGGCGCACATAGGCCAGCGTAGACAGATATTTCTTTTCCTTGGGGGTCACCTTATCCACCACCAGGGAGTCCACCCCAATCCCGGCCACGGTCAGGAAAATCCTGTCGTTGGCCCGGCCCAGGCAGACCGGGGTGGTAAAGCCCTTGGAAACCTGGAACATCCAGTTGTTCACGTCGGTGCGCTGCTGGAGCTCTTTGGCCACCAGGTTCACAGTGCCTGCCGGATAGATACTGACATAGGGCCAGTAATCCGCATCCACACAAACTTCCACCAAAGCCCGCAGGGTCCCGTCCCCGCCGGCCACAATCACCCACTCCACCTTTTCTTCGCAGATCCGCCGGCCCACTTCCTGGGTGGCGGCAAAAGTAGAGACCTGGACGTATTCGAACCGATCCGGTCCGTACAGCTGCAGCAGCTGCTTGGCCATCTTATCCACGTTTTTGTGGATGCCGCTGAAAAAGGTCTGTTTTCCGGCACTATAATTGTGCACCAGCAGCACCTTGTGAAATGCATCGATGTCTACGATTTGACGAAGCATGGCAAACTTACTCCTTTAGTAAATCCATTTTTTCCTGGAACAATAGTTCCAAACTGTCACAAGGGCAGAGGCTGCAATTTTGGACGGCATTACGCTGTAGCCCAGGGCTCCAACGAAAATTCGCATCAGCAGCACATTCAGTACCAATCCCATGGTGGAAACCAGCAGCACCAGGGAAAACTCTTTGGATTTGCTGTACCGGACACCACTGGTAAAAACCCAGATATTGGTGGCCAGGTAGTGGCAGACTGTGGAACAGAAATAGGCCAGGGCTGTGGCCAGAAGATAATTCCAGCCCCAGACCTGACTAAACAGGTAAACCAGCGCCCATTCAAACAGGGCCGCAGTGCCGCCGATCATCAGGTAGCACAAAATCCGGACTTTTTCGTTATCCGATTTATGCAGTTCCATAGGCTCAGTGCCCCGCCAGCTGGTACAGCAGCAGCAGGACAACCCCGGGGACGCCGAAGAAACCGGCTACCAGGGCGGAAACCACATCAATATGCAGCGTTACGCCCACCAGGGAGCCTACCATATTGAAAATCCACAACAGCACCATGCCGCAGAAGCCGTTCCACAAAAGCTTCAGGGACAGGGAAAACATATTGATGACAATAAAGAGCACAACCAGCGCCGCAGCGCCTACAGCCCAAACTTCCATGGTATTTCACCTTTCATAACTCACGCCGGTTTTCCAGCGCTTTATACAGGGTCAGTTCGTCCGCATATTCCAGGTCCCCGCCTACCGGCAGACCATGAGCAATCCGGCTGACCTTCACCCCGGTGGGACGGATCAATCCGGCCAAATAATTGGCCGTTGCTTCCCCTTCCACATCGGAATTGGTGGCCAGGATCACTTCCTTGATTTTTCCGTCCTGGAGACGGCGGAGCAGTTCCCGGATTTTCAGCCGGTCCGGCCCAATACCATCCAGGGGGGACAGGACTCCGTGGAGCACGTGATACAGGCCCTGGTAGCCCCGGGTCCGTTCCATGGCAGCTACATCCTGGGGCTGTTCCACCACGCACACCAGGCTTTGGTCCCGCTTGGCGTCCTGGCAGATTTCGCACAGGTCCCCTTCGCACAAATCAAAGCACTGCCGGCACAGATGGACGTGCTTCTTCGCATCCAAAAGGGCCTGGGCCAGAGCCTCTACATCCTCCTGCTTCATGTCCAGCACATGGTAGGACAGCCGCAGGGCGGACTTGGACCCGATGCCCGGCAGCTTCCGCAGCTGTTCGTACAGCCGGGCCATGGGTTTTACCATTCGCATGATTTTGCCTTAAAACATGCCGGGCAGTTTCATGCCGCCGGTAACCTTGCCCAATTCCTTTTCGGTCATGTCGTCCACCATTTTCATGGCTTCGTTGACAGCCGTCACAATCAGGTCCTGGAGCATTTCTACGTCTTCCGGATCCACTGCGTCCGGGGACAGGGTCAGGCTTACCAGGTTCTTGTTGCCGTTGACCACGACCTTTACGGCTTCACCGCCGGAAGTGGCTTCTACGGTGCGCTCCTTCAGCTCTTCCTGGAGCTTGCTCATTTCGCTCTGCATTTTTTGTACTTTCTTCAGCATGCCCTGCATGTTGTTCATACCCATTCCGCCTTTAAACATTGGTTCATTCCTCCTGAAATTGTGTTATGGTTCTTCTTTATATACCTTACCGCCAAATACCGAAAGCGCCTTTTTTACGCCCGGAGGCAATTCCTCCGGTTCCGCCGGCTTTTCCTTGGCGGCTGGCTGCTCATTTACGGCCGGGGCCGGAGCTGCTGCCTGAGGCGCAGGCTCCGGGGCTGCCTGGGGAGCGGCCTTGGGCGCAACCGGAGCTGCGGGCTGGGGAGGCGTTTGGGGCGCCGCCCAGCGGGCCGGTTCCGGAGGCAAACCTCCAGCCTGGAGCACCACGGCTAGCCCAATGGGCTGTCCCGTGCGCTCCTTTAAAATATCCGTCATTAGATTGTGCAGATCCGGGGTTTCAAAGCGCTCTTTCAGGCTTTCCGAATCCACTACCAAAGTCAGCACCTGGTTGGCAAAAGAGCCCACCTGGGCCATTTTGGCGTATACCAAAAACGCCCGTTTCCGGCGCTGCTTTAGCCCCTGTATCACAGTCTGCCATAGTTCTTCCCCTTGTGCAACCCCTTCTCGTGACAGAGGTGTGACATTTGCGGCAGCAGCTGCTGGCGCAGCCGTAGGAACCACTGGCGCACTAGGCACCACCGGAGCTGCCGGGGGCTTGGGCTCTGCCTTGGGGAAAACGGCCGGTTCCGGCGTCCAGGCTGGCACCGCCGGTGCGTCAGGTACACTGGCAGTTTTAGGCGTAAAGGCCGGCGCTGCCGGCGAAGCAAAAGCCGGGGCTGCCGGAAGCGCACTGCCGCCTAAGGGTGCCGCTGCCGGAGCCGTAAAGCCGCCGGCGGTCAGGGCCGCCACCTGTTCTTCCAGGCTGCGGATCCGGGCTTCCAAAGCCGCTTCTGACGACCCCTGGTGCTTACACAGGTCATACAGGCAAAGCTCCCCCACGATTTTCTTGCGCAGGGACCGCTTGCATTCGGCCGCTGCCTGGTGCAGCTTTTCTTCGCTGGCCATCAGCTGGGGCCGGCTGAACAAGGGGGCCAGCCGGGCCAGTTCCGTTTCCTCATCGGTTACGTAAATATCCTGATAGGCCGGGTCCACCTGATACAGCAGGAGAGCCCGGAAATATTCCATCAGCTCCGCCAAAATCTGCTCTAGCTCCTTGCCCTGCTCCAAAAGAGCGTTCAGGGTAGCCAAAGCGCCGGCCAAATCCTGTTTGCCGATCTGCTCGGTCAGAAGCCGGATTTTTTCCCGGCCGGCGGAGCCAATCATCTGGCGCACCGCTTCGGCCGTAATGGGACTGGCCATGACGCTGCACTGGTCCAAAAGACTGAGTGCGTCCCGCATGCCCCCATCCGCCTGGATGGCAATCAGCCGCAGGGCTTCCTTTTCCGCCTGAATATGGCTGCCTTCCGCCACCTTTTCCAGATGCTCGGCAATCTCTGGCACCGTTACCCGGTGAAAATCGTACCGCTGGCACCGGGACAGGATGGTGGCCGGAATCTTCTGGGGCTCCGTGGTGGCCAATATGAACACCACGTGCTCCGGCGGTTCCTCCAAGGTCTTCAGCAGCGCATTGAAGGCATCGGTGGTAATCATATGGACTTCGTCGATGATATAGACTTTATAACGGCAGGCTGCCGGGGCAAAAAACACCTGATCCCGGAGCTTTTTCATTTCTTCAATGCCCCGGTTGGAGGCCCCGTCGATTTCAATGACATCGGGGGCTGTGCCTTCGGTAATTTCCCGGCACAGGGTGCATTCGTTGCAGGGGTGGGCTGTGGGGCCGTGCTCACAGTTCAGGGCCTTGGCCAAAATCCGGGCCGTACTGGTCTTCCCTGACCCTCTGGGCCCTGTAAACAGATACGCATGGGAAATTCTTCCCGATTCCAGGGCGTTGGAAAGGGCCGTTTTGATATGCGCCTGCCCCACCAGATCCTCGAAGGTCTGCGGCCGCCAGGTGCGATACAGAGCAACGTATGCCATACTTTCCATCCTTTCTGTTCTATCTGAACAATGTGCTTTAGCTATTATACCTTTTTTCCCTAAAAAAATTCAACTAAAATGTTGACAAGTGAGCGCAAATTGGTTATACTGTACCTCGTGGTTGTCTTCAAGACTACTGCAAACAATTGAATAGCTTTATCTAAGCAATTCAACCTGGAGAGTTGTCCGAGCGGTTGAAGGAGCACGCCTGGAAAGCGTGTATACGGGAAACCGTATCGAGGGTTCGAATCCCTCACTCTCCGCCATTTTGTCTGTCAGCCGCGTCAAGCGGCTTTTATTTTTCCGGCGGACTGCAGCGGCGGGTCCTGCGCAATGGAGTCCTGTGAACCTTGTCAGGTCCGGAAGGAAGCAGCAATAAGCAGATCCCTTCATGTGCCGCAGGGGTGCCTGTTGCTGCAGCCCGCCGGGAAAATAAAAAGAGCCTGTGAACTTCGGTTTGCAGGCTTTTTTTGTTGCCGCTCCCCCACTTCAGCCTGAGTTAATCAAAAACGCTTTCCCGCCAAACCTGCGAGAAAGCGTTTTTTATTTCTTAGTATTGGGCCAGCACCTTGCCCGGATTCAAAACATCCTTGGGATCCAGGGCTTTTTTGATGGTCTGCATCATGTACAATTCCCCAGGATCTGCCAGGGAAGCCAGCTGCTTCACCTTCTTGGCGCCGATGCCGTGTTCGCCGCTGAGTTTGCCGCCCATGGCGTAAATATAGGGATAGGCTTCTGCATGGAAATCATGAAGGGCCTTTTCCCAGGCTTCATCTGTCATATTCCCCTTCAGAATGGAGAAATGCAGATTCCCGTCCCCGGCATGGGCCAGGGTAAATACCTGGAAGGGATAGGATTCCGCTACCTTGGACAGTTCGTTGATGGTCTGGGCAATCTTGTCCAGGGGCACCACAAAATCGTCGCTGGTCATTACCTTGCTCAGTACCCGGACGCTTTCCAAACAATTCTTCCGCACCGTCCAAACCCGGTCGTCGGCAATCATCACATCGTCGGCGCCGTTTTCCCGGCACAGTTCATCCAGCTTTTCCAGCTTCTTTTCCAGTTCGTCCTCATCAAAGGTTTCCAGGGTAAGAATCACATAGGAGCCGTCCTCGTAATGGGCCAGCCGGATTTTGGAATAATCGCTGGCAGACCTTACGAAACCATTGTCCATAAATTCCACGCTGGTGGGATTTAGGCCTGCCTTCAGTAAAATGGGTACCAGGCTGACAGCCTTTTCCTGGTCGGTAAATACCGCCAGTACGTCCGCCTTATACGGTGCCAGGGGCAATAGCTTCAGGGTTGCCTTGGTAATGATGCCCAGGGTGCCTTCGCTGCCGATCACCAGCTGGTCCAGGCAGTAGCCGGTGCTGTTTTTCTTGCTCCGGGTGCCCAGGTTGGCGATTTCGCCGTTGGGCAGCACCACTTCGATGGCGTGGACCTGGTTCCGGGTGGTGCCGTAGCGTACGGCCTTGTCGCCCCCGGCATTGGTGGCCAGGTTGCCCCCAATCAGGCAGCTGTCGGCGCTGCAGGGATCTCCTGCGTAGAACAGGCCTACGGCCCGGGCTGCTTCCTGGACCTTCACCGTGGGAACCCCGGCCTGGGCAATCAGGTACATCCCGTCCGCGTCCACTTTTTCAATCTTGTCCAGCCGTTCCAGCAGCAGTACCAGCCCGCCGCACACGGCAATGGCTCCGTCGGAAACACTGGTGCCCCCGCTCCGGGGCGTAACCGGGAAACCGTACTGGTTGGCCAGCTTCATAATGGCTGCCACCTGCTCCGTAGTTTCCGGAGCCACCACCGCTTCAGGGGTCCGGAACAGCCGGGGATCCGTTTCCTCATCGGTTTTATACTGCTCCAGATGGTCCGGATCCGTCCATACATACTTTTCGCCCACCAGGGCGTTTAATTTTTCAAGCACTTCTTGGGTAATTGGATTGTAGTTTTCCATGCTGCTTTGCTGCCTTTCTGCTTACTGTCCTGCGCCTTCCTGCTTTCCTACGCCAGCCACTTCTCAGAAATGGTTGTTCACATAATGGCGGATGGTATAGTGGTACGTATATTTCCGGGGAATCCGGGTGCTCAGTAAGCATAGCACCTCATACCCGATGGTCCCACACCAATCCGCTACCTGATCCAGGGAAATGGCGCCATCCCCAAAGATCACGGCTTCATCCCCTGCGTGCACATTGGGCACGTGGGTTACATCCACCATGAACTGATCCATGCAGATCCGTCCAATAATGGGTGCCTTATACCCCCGGATGCTCACATAGCCCTTATTGGACAGCTTCCGGGAAACCCCGTCCGCATAGCCCAGGGGCAGGGTGGCAATCAGGGTAGGTTCCTTGGTTTCGTAGGTGCAGCCGTAGCTGACCTTTTCCCCGGCGGGAACCTGCTTTACAAAGACCACTTCGGCCTTGAGGCTCATCACCGGCCGAATGTCCAGGCACTGCTTCACTTCCTTGGAAGGCCACCAGCCGTAAAGGGTAATGCCCTGCCGCACCATATTGAATTCCGTGCCGGGCATTTCCGTAATGCCGGCGCTGTTATCCAAATGGATCAGGGGAATCTCAATGCCCCGAGCCTTGATGCTTTCCACGGCCTGGTTAAACAAGGCAACCTGATGCTGGGCGTAATCCTTGTTGGTTTCATCAGCAGTGGCAAAATGGGAGAACAGGCCTTCCAGCTCCACATGGGGCAGATGGCTGATGGCTTCGGCCAAATCCGCCGCTTCCGATGGACGGCAGCCAATCCGGTTCATCCCCGTATCCACGGCCAAATGGACCTTCACCGTCTTATTTTCCTGCAAGGCCATGGCCGAAAGGGCCTGGGCCGTTGTCAGGTCGTACACCGTTTGGGTAATCTGATAATCCACAATGGCTTTTTCGTGTTCCGGGGTCATGGTGCCCAGAATCAGGATGGGGGCCATAATCCCCGCTTCCCGCAGTTCCACGGCTTCCTGGGTCATGGAAACCGCCAGGTAATTGACGCCGGCGGCCAATGCTGCCGTAGCAACAGGCACAGCTCCGTGGCCATAGGCATCGGCCTTGACCACTGCACAGATTTTTGTTCCCGGTTTCAATACCTTCCGGGTCACCTGCACGTTATGGGCAATTGCGGATAAATCCACTTCCGCCCAGACATTTCTTACTCTCATTTGGACGCCACCGTTCTCCTAAAATTGGCGGTCACGGAATCTGCCGTGGACCAGCCAGAATCCAGCGGGCAGGTGCTTGCATACAAAACACGTCCCCGCACTGTTATCCTTTATCATAGCAAAGTCTTTGGGCAGGTTCAAGTTTTTTCCATCTCCGGCTTCCGTCAAAAAGTGTGCTGTTCTGGCAGGGCCTTTTGTCCATTGTGCGCAGCTTGTGCGCACAATTCCCCCCAAAATGCCAAAAACCGGAAACTCTCCCTTCCCTGCAAAAGCCAAACAGCCGCAGACAGCCTGGCTTGCAGGAAAAAAGAATTTCCGGTCTTACGTAACAAATATTGGCGGATGGGGTGGGATTCGAACCCACGATACCTTGCGGTATACTTGATTTCGAGTCAAGCACCTTCGACCACTCGGACACCCATCCGTGAGTTCTCATTATAACACAATTGTTAGAAAGAAAACAAATCTAAAATTCTTGAATTACTGCACCCCTATTCGGACCGCCGGGCCCGGAAAAACTCCTGGAGTACCTGAAGGCACTCCTCTTCCCGGACGCCGGCGGTAACCTGGGTGCCTACGCTGAGGGAAGGCTGCCCAGGAAAATTAAACTGGGAGCCGCAGCAGCCCGCTGCACTATCGTAGGCCCCGTACACCACCCGGCCGATTCTGGCGTTCCAGATGGCTCCGGCGCACATGGGACAGGGTTCCAGGGTCACGTACAGCACGGCGTCCGGCAGCCGCCAGCGGCCCAGCTTGCTGCAAGCCGCCTGGATTACCCGCAGCTCTGCATGGGCCGTGGCATCGGGCAGCTGTTCCCGTCTGTTGTGGTCCCGGGCAATGACCGCCCCGTCCACAACCAGCACCGCCCCTACGGGGATTTCCCCCTCCCGGGCCGCCTGCCGGGCTTCTTCCAGAGCCAGGTCCATATAGTACAGATCTTCCTTTGCGGCTAGTGCTTCCATGGAATGTCCTTTCTTCTCCAAGGGCCTCTTACTCTTTCCGGGTAAGTTTGGTCAAATCATAGGGCGTATCCTGGTACACCCGGTTCAGCCAGTTCAGGTAGAACAGGTGGGCATAGCTGCACCACTTGAAGCAGGGTTGCTGGCTACTGTCGTTGTCCGGATAATAGAAGGCCGGCAGGGCAGGATTCAGGCCCTTATTCTTATCCCTGATGTATTCATCCTGGAGGGAATTCCGTTCGTATTCAAAATGCCCCATAACGAAAATATGGCGCATATCGTGGCTGCAGCAGATATTGATGCCGTTTTCCACGCTGCGGCTGAGCACATCCAGTTTGTCAGAAGCATCTACCGCCTGGTCATCCACGGAGGTGTACCGGGATTGGGGAATAAAGTACCGGTCGTCAAAGCCCCGGAGCAGCGGATGGTTGCGCACCGTCAGGCCGTAAGGATAAATGCCGCAGATTTTCTGGGGCAGCATCCGTTTGGCAACCCCATAGTAATAGTACAGGCCGGCCTGTGCGCCCCAACAGTAATGGAGCACGGAGTAGGCATGGTCCCGGGCCCATTCAAAATACTCCACCACTTCCGGCCAGTATTCCACTTCCTCAAACTCCAGCTTTTCTACAGGAGCCCCGGTGACAATGAAGCCATCGTAGTATTTGTCCTTGATATCGTTAAATTCCAGGTAGCAGCTTTCCAGGTAGGAATTGTCCGTATGGGTGCCCACCCGGCTTACCGGCCGGCAGAAGTCCACTTCCAGCTGCAGGGGGGAATTACCCAAAAGGCGCAGCAGCTGTAATTCCGTAGGTTTCTTTAAGGGCATCAGGTTGAGAATCAGAATACGCAAAGGACGGATATCCTGGGTTGCAGCCCGATCGCTATCTATGGTAACAATTTCTTCCTCTTCCAGTTTGGCTTTTGCCGACAGATGACTCGCAATTTTAATTGGCATAATTTCCACTCCTTTTCTGCAATAAAAAAAGCCTCCGCCCCCTGCAGGGACGAAAGCATCGTGGTACCACCCAGCTTCGCTTGGCCAGGCCAAGCCTCTCGAGTACGTGACTTGGTCGGATACTCCAGTGCTGTAATGGGCACACCCAGACGGCTTACTGCACTTCAGCCATCAGCTCCAAGGCCATGTTCTCCTCTTTGCCCGCTCTTCCTCTCACCAAAACAGAAGCTCTCTGTGCCGCAGCGCCGAAGGTACTCTTCTTTTCATCGCTCATGTCATATGAAATTGCTTACAATTTACCACAGAATGGTTTTCCCGTCAAGTGGTTTACCCGCCTTGCTTTCTTTCCGGAGCCGTTGTATACTGGAGAAAAGAAACGTTGTTAAAACAACGAAAAGGAGGAGCTATGGATACTGCATTTCTAAGCAAAACCGCCCTGTTCAAAAACGTTCCGCCCCAGGAAATCCTTTGCCGGATGAACTGCCTGGGCGGGGTAGAACGTTCCTATAAAAAAGGCACCTATATCCACTACGCCGGAGATATTGTCCACACCGTCAGCATGGTGCTTACCGGCCGGGTGATTATCGAAACCGACGATGTCTGGGGCAACCGGACCCTTCTCGGCCAGGCGGAACCCGGCTCCTTGTTTGCGGAAGCCTACGCCTGCGTGGAAAACGAGCCGCTTTTGATCAACGTGCTGGCAGAGGAAGACACCACCGTGCTGATGATGGACCTGAGCAAGGTCATGCGCACCTGCTCCCACAGCTGCCCCCAGCACACCCAGATTATCGAAAACCTGCTGCACATCTTGGCCCGGAAAAACCTGGCCCTGTCCCGGCGGATTCTCCACACCTCGTCCAAGTCCATCCGGGGACGGGTCATTGCCTACCTATCCTTCTTGGCCGCCAAGCAGAAAAAAGACAGGATCACCGTGCCCTTTAACCGACAGCAGATGGCGGATTATCTCAGCGTGGACCGAAGCGCGTTAAGCAGCGAGCTCAGCAAAATGAAAAAGGAAGGCATCCTGGATTACCATAAGGAAGAATTCCATCTGTTAAAGGATGCGGAGTAGGTGGCGGCCATGACCAAAATACCCACAGAACCTGTCATCGAAACCCATCCCTTTCCGCCCTTTCTGCCGCCCCAGGCCCGGGTACTGGTGCTGGGCACCTTTCCCCCGGCTGCCGGCAAGCGGGCCATGGACTTCTATTATCCCAACTTCCAAAACGATATGTGGCGGATTATGGGACTGATTTTCTTCCAGAACCCGGATTATTTCCGCAAAGGGGAAGCAAAGGCCTTTGACCCCCAAAAAATCCAGCAGGAACTGTCCCGGCTGGGCATCGCCCTGGGCCCCACCGTGCTCCGGGCCATCCGGGAAAAGGGCAACGCCAGCGACAAATTTCTCCAGGTAGTAGAACCGGCGGACCTAAAGGCTATGCTGCACCAGCTGCCCCAGTGCCAGGCCCTGGCCACCACCGGGGAAAAAGCCACGGAACTAGTGCTGGCCCAGTGCGAAAATCCCCCGGCCCTGCCCAAATCGGGAGCCAGCGTACCCATTACCTTGGGCGGCCGGCACTACACCCTGTCCCGCCTTCCCTCCACTTCCCGGGCCTACCCCCTGAAGCTGGAGAAGAAGGCCGCAGCCTACCAGGATTTTTTCAAGGCCTTTGGCCTGCTGTAACAGAAAAACAAAGCTCCCTTCCCAGGTGTTTGGCGCACCTTGGAAGGGAGCTTTGTTTTCTCTATTTTTCGATATTCACCACTACGATTTCCGGCATGGGGCCCGTCCGTACCGGAATGCCCCACAGGCCGTAGCCGCTGGAAACGGTGGCCAGCAGCTGGTCCACCTTTTGGCTGCCGTAATCCAGGAAGTACATTTTTTTCGTAATCAGGCGATTGGGGAACAGCTGGCCTGCATGGGTATGGCCGGCAAAATACAGGTTGTACCCCGCCTTGGCCGCTTCCTCAATATGCCGGGGCTCATGCTCCAGAAAAATATTGAACTTGCCGGGAGCCGGAGCAAACTGCACCCGTCTGTCCCCAAACAGGTAATCGTCCAGGCCGGTCAGGGACAGTTGGGGATTTACCTCCTGGTTTTCATCCACCAGGAAATGAATGCCGTCCTGCTCCAGCATTTTCCGTTCCAGGGGACCCGTACCCATCCGCCGGTCGTGATTGCCGTACACGGCGTATACCCCATCCCGGCTTTGGAGATTTTTCAGGGCATCCAGGGTGCCTTCCTTTTGCACAAGCAGTAGATTCCCGTCCACCATATCCCCACCCAGGAGCACCAGGTCGGGTTTTAGGCTATTGATCCGCTGCACCATACGGTCTGCATCAGCCCGGCCAAACAAACCGCCGTAATGCAGGTCGGACACAAAGACCACCTTGTAGGGTGCGGAAAGGGCCAAATCCGTATGGTAGGTTTCCTCCCGGACCACCGGATGGGTGGCCCGCCAGCAGCCAACCACTACAACCACCAGGTTCAGGGCAAACAGCAGCCGGGCTGCCATAGGCGCTGCCTTGGGAAAATGGCCAACCCAGCCCACCAGCCAAACCAGCAAAAATACCAAAAGGGTCAGGATGGAATAGTACCAAAAGCCCGCCCACAGGCCGCTGAGCCAGGCCAGAAACCGGGTAATGCTCCGGGGCAGCAGATTCAGGTACACATTGCTAAACACAAAAAGCAGCGGCATTACGAGAAAAATCAGCGCCGTCCACCAGGGCCGGAGGAAGGACAGCCCGGTCCGGTACATACTCCATACCGCTGCCGAGCCGCCCAGGCCCAGCACCAATACGGTGAGAAAAAATCGATTCATTTTTTGCCTTCTTTCTAGATTTCCCTATAAGTGAGAAAGGGACCGCCCTTGGCAGTCCCCCTATATCCAAGCATCAGAGCAGCGAACGTCCGGCCCAAAAGGCCAGGCCAGCCGCCAGCAGCCCCAGTGTATTCTGCAGCAGTAAATATAAAAATCCGCTCACATGATCCCCATGCAAAAAGAAATGCATGCCCTCCTTAATGAAGGAAGAAAACGCGGTAAAGCCCCCGATAAAACCCCAGTAGAAAAACGCCGCCCAACGGGGATGGGGCAGTTTGACATACAAATACGAAGCGAAAAAGCCAATGAGCACGCAGCCCAAGGTATTGACGAAAATCATTTCCCAGGGGAAATGGTGGCCCCAAACGCCCTTCAGCGCCGCTGCGGCCAAATACCTGCACACGGAGCCCAGGGCACCCCCCAGACCAATGCAGACCAACAAAAGAAAATCCGTTTCCATGGTAGTTCCTCCTCTATGCTTTTGCCATCCAATAACCGCCTCCTAAGAACTCTTTCAGCTGCCGCCCTGATTTGAAAAAACGGGCGCTGCGACAGCCGGCAGCGTCCTTGCTGTTTTTATCATACCAATTCCACAGGGTATCTGTCAATTCCTGATAATCATTCTTCTTTTCTTTCTTTTTCCCGTTTTTTCATGCACTGAAGGGGAATTCCGGCTGCTGCCAATAATTCCCCGGCCCTGCGGTTGCGTCCCAGGGGCCGCACAGGTATAATAGAAGGACTATGGAACATACACATATGCAATTTAAACCCAAAGAAAATATCGAATGCACCATTAACGGCCTGGGCAGCTCCGGCGAAGGAGTGGGCAAAGTCAGCGGCTTCACCTTCTTTATTCCCGGTGCCCTGCCGGGGGAACGGGTGCAGGCCCAGGTTACCCTGGTAAAAAAGAGCTACGGCCAGGCCAAGCTGGTAAAGGTACTGGTACCCTCCCCGGACCGGGAAAAACCGCCCTGCCCGGTGTACAAGCAATGCGGGGGCTGCCAGCTCCAGCATCTGTCCTACCCGGCCCAGCTGGCCAATAAACGGCAGACCGTGGTAGATGCCCTGGAACGGATTGGCCATTTCCACAAGGTGCAGGTCCTGGACACCCTGGGAGCCCTTCACCCCTGGCATTACCGGAACAAGATGCAGGTGCCCGTCGCACAAAGCAAAAACCACCAGCTGCGGATTGGCTGCTTTGCCGCTGGAACCCATCAGGTCATCGATGTGAAAGACTGCCTGATTCAGCAGGAAACCAACAACAAAATCGCCCAGATTACCCGGGAGTGGATGACCCAATACCATATTGCCGCGCTGGAAGAGGACAGCCGGAAGGGCCTGGTCCGTCACATTATGGGCCGCACCGGGGTAAAAACCGGGGAAGTGATGGCGGTGCTCATCACCAACGAATCTGTGGTGCCCCACCTGAAGGAACTGGCCCAGCTGCTGAGGGCCCAGATTCCCGGTTTCACCACTCTGGTCCAGAACATCAATACCCGGCATACCAACGTAATCATGGGCCAGAAAAACAAGGTCATCTGGGGCCCCGGCTTCATCCATGACCAACTGGGCAAATTCACCTTTGCCATTTCTCCCCATTCCTTCTTCCAGGTAAACACAGAGCAGGCGGAACTGCTGTACGAAACCGCCCTCCAGTACGCCGCTCTGACCGGCAAGGAAAACGTCATCGATGCCTACTGCGGCACAGGAACCATTACCCTGTTTTTGGCCCAAAAGGCCCGCCGGGCCCTGGGCATTGAAATTGTGCCCGCCGCCATCCACGACGCCCACGAAAACGCCAAACACAACCACGTAACCAATACGGAGTTCATCTGCGCCGATGCCGCCAAGGAACTGCCTGACCTGGTGCGTCACGGCAGCCGCCCCGATGTGGTGGTGCTGGATCCGCCCCGGGCCGGCTGCGAAAAGCGTGTTCTGGACGCCATCGCCCAGGTGCGCCCCAAACGGGTGGTGTACGTATCCTGCAATCCGGCCTCTCTGGCCCGAGATGCCGCCATTCTCCGGGACCACGGCTTTGTGCTGCGCAAAGTCCAGCCCGTGGACGTGTTCCCCCACACCTGCCATGTGGAAAGCGTGGCCCTGTTCAGCCGCAGTGAAAATTCCTAAAAAATCTGGGGGTGTGAAATAAGGAAACTTCTATCGTCGCCTTACGGCGACACTTCCTTCACGCTTTACGGTCGCATCCAAAT
The DNA here is from genome assembly GCF_900291475.1 of Acidaminococcus hominis. Taxonomy (GTDB): domain Bacteria; phylum Bacillota; class Negativicutes; order Acidaminococcales; family Acidaminococcaceae; genus Acidaminococcus; species Acidaminococcus hominis. Next base: position 507,611 of record NZ_OLMM01000005.1, on the reverse strand, counting down.
GTCAATCAGTTTCCCGATGACATTTGGAATATGCGACCTATGTGATAGCCGTCCGTGAGCCGAACCCGCAGGGTGAAGGAGAACGGAGCACGGCGAACCACTCAGGAAGCCTTCTATGCCGCTACTGGTCAAGCAATAGACTAGGGTAGTGCAGGTATTTACAAACTATGCTCCTTTGCTATACCCGTTTTGCACATGACTCGTATAGGCCTAAGACTGGCCCCTGAGTGGTTCGCGGCATGCTGCTCAGCTTCACCTTCCAGGTTCACTTTGCAGGCCGCTATCACATGGCTCATATTAACCAATTCTCTGCGGCATACAGCCTTGAGAATTGGATATGAGCGCAAAGCGTGTGGGCAGTCAGTCCGCAGGACTGACTGAGGAAGTTTATTAGGATACGGTTATAAAGAATAACAAAAACGGCTTGCGAACTCTTTTGAGCTCGCAAGCCGTTTTTGCTTACGGGGGTATTATTTCACACCCCCTTTTTTCTAAGAAATGAGCTGCGGCAAAGGATGCAGGATTCCGGGTCAATTCCTGGGAACTTTCTTTTGCTATGCTAAAATAGCATTGGAATAACTGCTGAAAGGAAGATTGTATATGCCAAACCAGGAAGATGTGATCCGCATCCGCGGAGCTTCTGAAAATAACCTGAAAAATATTGATGTGGATATTCCCAAGGACAAGATTGTGGTCTTTACCGGCGTTTCCGGCTCCGGCAAAAGTTCCCTGGCCTTCGACACCATTGCGGTGGAAAGCAGCCGGGAATGGCAGGCCTCCTACCCCCTGTTCCTGCGGAACCGGATGCCCCATTATGAACGGCCCAAGGTGGACTTTATCGAAAACCTGACCCCGGCCGTAGTGGTGGACCAGCGGACCCTGGGCAGCAGCAGCCGTTCCAACGTGGGAACCGCCGTGGACGCTGCGCCCCTGCTCCGGCTGCTGTTTTCCCGCATTGGGGTCCCCAGTGCCGGGGGCTCCATGGCCTACTCCTTCAACCATCCCCTGGGGATGTGCCCGGACTGCACCGGCCTGGGAGAACGGCTGACCCTGGACGAGGACAGCCTGTTTGACGAGAACAAGACCCTGCGGGAGGGCGCCATCTGCTTCAGCCAATTTGCTGCAGGCTGGCAGGCGGACCTGTATGTAACCAACCAGTACCTGGATCCGGACAAAAAACTCCGGGACTTCTCCCCGGAAGAATGGGAAATACTCCGGAACGGTACCCCGGAAAAAACGGAAATCGAGATTCGCTCCAACAAGACCGGCCGGGTGGACTATGTGGACTACGAAGGGGTACTCCCCCGTTTCCGCCGGCTGTACCTGAACCGGGACATCAGCAAACTAAAAAAGAGCCTTCAGGACGAAATTATGACCCACGTCCACAAAGGCCCCTGCACCAGCTGTCACGGCACCGGGCTCAACGCCAAGGCTCTGGCCTCCAAAATCAACGGCTACAATATTGTGGACTACCAGAACCTTTCCGTCAGCGAACTGCTGCCTTTGTTGGAAGCCATCCAAAGCCCCATGGGCATTTCCCTGGCCCGGCAGCTTTCCTATACCCTGGAACGCATGGTGAACCTGGGCATTGGCTATCTTTCCCTGGGCCGGCCCACGGACACCCTGTCCGGCGGAGAGCGCCAGCGGCTGAAGCTGGTGCGTCACCTGGGCAACAGCCTCAACAACATTACCTATATCCTAGATGAGCCCACTGCCGGCCTCCATCCCGCAGATGCCCAGCGCATTGGCCACCTGCTGCTCCAGCTGCGGGACCAGCACAACAACGTGCTGATTGTGGAGCACCACCGGCAGATGATTGAACTGGCAGATCAGGTCATCGAACTGGGCCCCCTGGCCGGTTCCCACGGGGGCCAGATTGTCTACCAGGGCGATGTGGCCGGCCTGAAGCAGGCCGGAACCCTGACCGGCCAGGCCATTTTCCATAAAATCCAAATTAACCGCCAGCCCAAACCCTGGAGCGAAGCCTTTCTGGTAGAAAATGCCACCCTCCACAACCTGAAGAACCTGACCGTGAAAATCCCCCAAGGCGTTTTCACGGCGGTAACCGGGGTAGCCGGCTCTGGAAAAACCTCCCTGGTCTGCGGAGAATTTGCCAGCCGCTATCCAGAGGCCATTGTCATCGACCAGAAACCCATTGGCACCTCCATCCGGTCCACCCCGGCCACCTACACCGGCATCATGGACCAGATCCGCAAGCTGTTCGCCAAGGAAAACAACGTGCCGGCCAGCTGGTTCAGCTCCAATTCCAAAGGAGCCTGCCCGGTCTGCCACGGCAAAGGGAAAATCACCTACGATATGGCCTTTGCCGATGCGGTGGAAGAGGTCTGCGAGGAATGCGGCGGGCACCGGTTCAACCCCACCGCGCTCAGCTACCAGTTCCAGGGCCGGAACATTGAAAATATCATGGACCTGACCATTGAACAGGCCATGGACTTTTTCCAGGACAAAAAGATCCGCACCTCCCTGCAAAGCCTTTTGGACGTGGGCCTGGGCTACCTGACCCTGGGTCAGCCCACCAGCACCCTGTCAGGCGGCGAGGTCCAACGGGTAAAGTTGGCCAGCGAACTCCAGAAAAAGGGCAATATCTATATTCTGGACGAGCCCACCACCGGGCTGCACAACCGGGACGTAGAAACCCTGTACGCCCTTTTGCGCAAGCTGGTGGACAACCACAACACCGTGGTGATTGTGGACCACCGGCTGGAACTGATTGCCCAGGCGGACTGGGTCATCGATATGGGCCCGGAAGGAGGCACCAGGGGCGGAGAAATCCTGTTCCAGGGCACCCCGGAACAGCTGCTTTCCTGCACCAATTCCAAAACCGGCCATTTTCTCAAAAGCATGTCCCAATAGCACAAAAAAATCCCCCGAAGAGCACTTCTCCTCGGGGGATTTTCTTTTAGCGGTCTGTGAGCACCAGGAACCCGTGGGTCAGGACGGTCATCCCCAATAGGATGGCCGCCATTTCCCCATAAAAGGCCCCTAAAGCCGGGTGCGGTCCCCGGCCCAGGGGAAGACCCAGCCGAGCCCAGATTCCACTGTCAAAAAAGCAATACAGCCCCAGCAGCAGTACTAGAAACTCCAAAAAGTACCCGGCATATTCAAAGGCCGTATCGTGCCAGCGCCGTTCCAGCTTGCCCAATACTCCCTGGAGATGCAGACCCAAATGGAAAGCGATCAGCAAAAACGCCCAGTAGGCCGCCACCCCATGGACCCGTCCCCATTCCGGGGCAAAGGGGAAAATGGCAAGGGGGAAAACCATGCCTGCCAGCATATAAGAACTCAGGGCCAGCACCAGAGTTGCCAACAGCAGCAATACATCCGCCGTTACCAGCACTTTTCTCCGAAAAGGGTATTTTCCCTTAAAAAGCACCTTATAAAAGCTCCGATTTAGCCAGTTGTGCAGCAGGACCAGGGTAAAAAAGCCCATACCGCAGATGCCGTGGGCCAAAAGGCCCATTCCCGGGTGGTAGCTGAGCAGGTACAGAAACAGCCCCAGCATCAGGATATCCACGGTAATTTTCAACTTTCGCATCGTTTCACTTCTCCTTTAGGCCGCACTGGGCCAGCCAGGCAGACAGTTCCTGGGACAGGCTGCTGCCCCCGGAATAATGGAATTCAAAGGGCCGTCCCACATAAGTCTGGGGAATCTCCTTGGCCAGGTCGGACACACTGTCCCCAAACCGGTTACCCCCGTGGGAGCTGAAGGAAAACAGCAGCTTACCGCTAAAGTCCCCGCTTTCCAGGAAGGTAAACACCGGCATGGGCATGGTGGCCCACCAGGTGGGATAGCCCAAGAGAATCACATCGTAGCGGGACAGATCCGGCATGGCCCCTGCCAAAGCCGGGTGCACGTTCTGCATCAGATCCTTTTGGGAAGCCTCGTAGATATCTCCTGTATAGGGCTGGGCCATGGTAATGGCATACAGGTCCGCCCCAGTCTTTTCCTGCAGCAGCTGGGCCGCCTTCCGGGTATTGCCCGAATAGGAGAAATAGGCAATCAGCACCCGGGGCTGGGCGGGCATAGCCGGCTGCAGACTGGCCGTGGTTTTTACCAGGCCTTTTCCCGGCTGGGCGTTGCGGCAGATGCGAAAGCCCAGGTTCTGGTCATGGTCAAGGGGATTCGTGGCCGAGCGGTAGGCTGCCCGCAGGTGCTTGCCAAAATCGTTGTAGCCCCCGCCCCGGTTAACCCGAAGCGACCCTTTTTCCGCCCCTGCCGGGTCCTTTTGCGGCGAAGTCCCATAGGGTCCATAGTAATCAAAAACCCATTCGGATACGTTGCCCAGCATATTGTGCAGACCAAATGCATTGGCCGGCAACTGATCCACCGGAATAGTTTTGCCCCGGTTGGCGGAAGGCACCACCTTGGGGTCCCTTTGCACCACGTAGTTTTCTTCGATTAGGTAGGGATAGTCCCCTTCAAAATTGGCTTGATCACTGTTAATCTGATTCCCAAAATAGTAGATGGAATGGGTTCCTGCCCGGGCGGCATATTCCCATTCCGCTTCCGTAGGCAGCCGGTACCCATCCGCACTCCGGTCCCAGGTTACCGTATTTCCGTTTACCTGATAGGCCGGCGTCAGGCCTTTCTGGCTGCTCAGCTTGTTGCAGAACTCCACGGCCTGATACCAGGTCACGTTCTCCACAGGAAGCTGTTGGCCCTGAAAATGGCTGGGATTCTCCCCCATGACCTGCTGGTACTGCTCCTGGGTCACTTCCGTAGGGGACAAATAAAAGGCACTTACGGAAACCTCATGGGCGGTTTCGTCCTTTTCCCGCTGGCGTTCACTGTCCGGGCTGCCCATGGTAAACGTTCCCTGGGGAATCAGCACCAGTCCGTCCTGTGCCTGGGTACTGGGCGCTGCCCCGCTGCCAGAGGTTTCCGCCGGCTTCTGCTGGTAAGCCCGAATCCCCCAGGCCAGGCCTCCCACCACCAAAACCGTAAGCACCAGTCCGGCAATTTTTTGCATTTGTTTGTTCACCCTGCTCACTCCCCCACAAACTTGTATTTCTCAGCATCCCCTAGGCATAAACAAATAGAGATGCCTTTGGCATCTCTATTGTAGTTCAGGTTTTGGCATATGTATAATACCTATCAATTATGCAGTTTCATACGCACAGCACATGGTGTTAGTCTTTGTAGCCCATGAACACATCGGTCTTGATATTTTCTGCAGCTACGCCCAGTTTTTCCAGGCGTTCCGTAAAGGCTTTGTTCATGCCCGGAGACCCGGCTACCAGGTACTCTGCAGCATTGCCCTGAGCTTTGGCATAGGCATCGGTGCCGTCAGTAAATTCATCCCGCACAGAGATCAATTTCAGGTCCAGCCCCGGTACCCGTTTTTCCAATTCCTTCCAGAAATCCCCGTAGGCAAATTCGCCCCGGTCATCGGAATACAAAAGGGTAATCTTGTGCCCGTTTACCGGCTGTTCCATATAGTGCCGCAGCAGGGAACGAATGGGCGTTACCCCAATGCCCCCGGCCAAAATCAGGGTTTCCTTGTAGTGCTCTGTATCCAGGGCAAATTTGCCCATGGGTTTGGCAACACCAATTTCTGCCCCCGGTTTGATCTGGTGCAGCAGCACTTCTTTCAGGCTGGTATGGGGTTCTGCAATCCGGGTGGTAAACATCAGATACCCATCTTCCGGAGCAGAAGCAATGGTGAAGACACGGGTATTCCGGTCTTCCGGATCCAGCTGAAAACCAGGAATCTGCCAGGCTACATGCTGGCCGGCCTTCCAGGTAAAACCTGCGGGCACGTCCATGATAAAGCTATAGGTATCACTGGTTTCCTGGACAATCTTCGTGAGAACTGTTTTCGTAAATTCCATAATAACCCTCCTCGTTTGGCTATAAATCCATGCAAAGGAGCTTCGGATTTTCCGCTTGGCCTCATAGGAAGCGGCTAAACCCTTGGTTGTCTATGTACTCTTGTACATAACTTACGCACAACATGCTCTACTATTTATTTCCCCGTTTCCCTTCGATTTCCTTCTTATTTTTACTTTTGTTTAACGCAAGATCCCCGGGAAAATAAACCGTGTTGTCCAATGCAGCCTGCAGCTCTGCCGGCGTATGGGCCGTAAAAACCTGCTGCAGTTCAGCTGCGGACAGAGGAATCCGCCCATGGATCCAATCGGCCAATAACCCAATGGTGCCATAAATATGGTAGCGGATGTCCAAGCGTTCCTCCAGCGAAGCTTCTGCTCCTTTTTGCTGGGTCAGCGCTTTTTCTGTCACCTGTTCCATAAAAGCAGCCACATAGGGATACACCTGGGGAATCAATTCCTCCGGCAGCGCTTTTTGGTAAAAGCCGCGTTTCTCTTCCAATTCCTGCATCATCGCCGTGAGGCGCTGGGCAGACAGTGTAATGCGGGAGAGCCCCATAAAGCCCATGAAGTCCCGTAAAAACATCCAGGCTAACAGTTCGTACTTATCATGAAAATGATAGTAAAACGTTTGAGGCGTTGCGCCGCATTCTTTAGCCATATCCAACACCCGTATCTTGTCTAGGCTTTTGTTTTCCAACAGTCGGGTCAGCGCATCTGCAAACAGACTTTTGGTCCGTTCCTTGAAAAGCATGGCGCAAACCTCCTTTCTAAAAAATAAATTCTCCCATTGTTATCATAGCCCTAAACTATAAAATTACAAGAGTTGACTTTTTTCTCCTTTTTACATAATAATGGTTTTATAATAAATTTCCTATCCCCCAGAGAGGGATTTCATAATTTTTCACGGTTTCGTCAAATTTTCTCGTTGCATTCCTAACGAAAAGTTTCTATGATTGTTATTCATAGAGGTTTAGTGAAAGTGGGGATTGCATAAATCGGTGTAAGTTTACCGTCTGCACGGACTTTTTTTACCACCTTCTCGGAATTCTTTTACCACCCCACCGCACTAGTAGGCCATTAAGAGATTCAGCCAAAAGCTCTGCCGGATGGTTGAGCCGGCNTGATTGCATAAATCGGTGTAAGTTTACCGTCTGCACGGACTTTTTTTACCACCTTCTCGGAATTCTTTTACCACCCCACCGCACTAGTAGGCCATTAAGAGATTCAGCCAAAAGCTCTGCCGGATGGTTGAGCCGGCAGAGCTGGTTATTTAGTTTTCTTTAAAGTATAGATAAGCTTTAGCTTTGAGTTGCTTTCAGGCCATACCGTTCTCTCATTGAGATACGGCCTTCAACCATAATTACGTATGAGTTATGGATAATGCGGTCCATAATAGCATCAGACACAGGGCTTGCAGATTCGGGGTTCGAATCAATCCTGGTATACCAGCCATCTGTGCTGTACTGGGTGCAGAAAATCATAGAACGTTGGCAACGAGTTTCTACAATTTCTAATAGATCATAACTTTCCTGCGGTGTTAGGGGGCGTATAAGCCATTCATCCAAAATGAGCAAATCAACCTTTTTGTAATTGGACAGGCATTTCTTTAATTCACCGCCGCTTCGGGCAATATTCAACTCATCCAGCAATTCTGGCATACGAATATATCGTACTTTCTTGAATCGTCGGCAGGCAGCGTTACCAAGAGCACAGGCAATGTAGGTTTTACCATTGCCAGAAGCTCCTTCCAGAATAATATGGTGTCCCTCGTCTACAAATTTGCAGCTGGATAGGCGTAAAATCTGTGCTTTATCCAACTTTCTATCTTCGTAGTACTCAATTTCTTCTACTGCGGCAGCTGGGGCAGAAAAATTTGCATTCTTAATGAGTCGCTGTACTGTATTCGTTTGGCGTCGGTTCCATTCGGCAGTCACCATCAGTCCTAATCGTTCCTCAAAGCCAAGCTCATTAAAGGTTGAGTCTTGTAATTGGTGGGATAATTCATCCGCCATAGCGGTCATTCTCATCTTCCTAAGCATCTCTACGGTTTCCTGGTCTATCATTGGCGGCCACCTCTATCCTTACTGAAATACGAGGCACCGCGTGTAATTCCGTAGTTGTTTGCTGCGGCTGGCTTTTTCTGCGGAGCGTTTTTAACAGGTTTATCTTGGTCATTTTTTAAAATGCTGCTGACGTTACGGACGGACGGAGTGGCCTTGTAGGCGAAAATACGTCCACAAGCGTTTTCAAGCCGTACTTTCCCGTAACGTTCTTCCAATTTCCTAAGGCTGGAGCAGGCTTTGTAGCCCTGTTCTGGGGCCTTTCCGCTGGTAAGGAAATACTGCACAGTCTTTTCTGTCATGGGACCAACAGTCGTTGCCCAACGAGTGAAATCATCCGTATTGTAGGTCAGGTACCTTTGGTGTGCAAGGGGCATGTGCTCTAGGTTTACCAGCGGATCTCTCTGGACGGTCCGCAAACGACGGTGGCTGGCAACACGGCTGCCGTGGAAGAATACTTCTACAGTAGTCTTTGTCACCCGAATGTCTACCTTTTCGCCAATCAAGTTGTAAGGGACTGAATATTTGTTCTTGCCATCTGAAATAAGATAATCATTGGGAACTTTGGCTACCGACCAAACAGCAGCCTCAAAATCTGTAGGTGGCAGAGGAAGCATATATTGCTTTTCTTCTTCCATATAGGCACTGTAGCGGGAGCCTGCCATCTGCTTAAAGGGGCGGTCGTTCATTTCTTTAAGTTTTTCCGCAATAGCCTCATTCATTTCATGAAGGGAAAAGAATTTCCTTGAACGTAAGGCAGCAAGAATCCAGGTTTCAGCAAAACGCACAGAAGCTTCTGCGGAGCTTTTATCCTTAGGCCTGCGCACACGGGCTGGTACAATTGCCGTACCATAATGTTCAGCCAATTCCTGGTAACTGTGGTTTAGGATTGTTTCATACTTAGTATTAGACGTGGTTGCAGTTTTGCAATTGTCAGGAATTAGAAGCCGAGGAACACCACCATAAAACTTGAAGGCGTGGATATGGCAGTTCAGCCAGTTCTCAGTTTTCATATCGTCGCAGGCTTCTGCATAGGTATAATAACTGCACGGCAAGGTGGCAATAAAGAGATACGCTGGGCTTGTACTGCCGGTTACCGGGTCATATACGGGAAGAGTATCCCCAGCCCAGTCGACCTGCATGGCATCGCCAGGTTTATGCTGAATACGCATGGTAGCTTTGGTTACCCGAGCCCATTTTCGGTATTTCTCTGCAAATTGTGTACTCATATAAGGCGTTTTGCCAGTCTCGTAGCACTGTCTGCAATATTCTTCCCATAGAAGCGTCATCGTTACACCAGATTTTGCTAGTTCCCGATGGATGTAGGGATAGTCTGGTTCAACATAAAAAACTTTGGTCATGCTCTTTCTTGGGAATAATATTGTTTCCAATTCAGCATTAGTGATGCTGGAATCCAGCGGCCAGCTAATGCCTTGTTGGTCTGCAGCCTTGTAGACTGCACTGATGGTTGGGCGAGAAGCAACTTTGGTTAAAGCTATCCCGCGTTGAGTGCACCCCTTGCTTCGCAGCATAAGAATCTTTCGGTAATCCGTCATATGAGGACCCCCTTATACTAAAGTCACACGAGAACCGTGTGCTATCTTCAGTATGAGAGTTATTGAGCAGGGTGGCAAATACTTCCGGAAGGATGGTCAAATAACTGCGGCAGAGTGGTAAAAAAAGTCCGTGCACATGGCAAAATCGTATCGGTATATTCAGGGATGGCAGCGCCATGCGTTTTATTTGGGATTTTATCCGTTATGTAATCTATCTTTGCCTGCTGCTCCTTTTGGGAGCCGGGCTGTACGCCGGAAATACGGCCTATAACCAGCTTTTTAGCGCCCCCTGGGACAAGATTCTGGGGATGGAAAACCACCGGGATGACCTGGACCAGGTCCACCGGGCCGAAGCCCGCTACGGCTGGGAGCAGGTGGTCATTACCTCCAAGGACGGCACCAAGCTCCGGGGCACCTATATAGAAAACGATCCCCAGAGCCACCGGGCAGTCATCTTGCTCCACGGCCTGTTCCAGAACCGGACCATGTGCCTGGGCTACGCCTCCATTTACCGTAACCTGGGCTACAACGTGCTGATGCCGGACCTGAGAGGCCATGGGGAAAGTGATGGCACCCATACGGATTGGGGTGTCCACGATATTGAGGATATGGACGGCTGGGTGGCCTTCCTGCGCAGCCGGGACCCCCAGGTACAGATTGGTTTCCACGGCATTTCCCTGGGGGCCGGGATGTCCCTGCTTTACGCCGCCAGTCCCCAGGGCCATGAAATGAAATTTTATGTGGCCGACAGTTCCTACGGAAACCTGTTGGAGTTGGGCAAGGAAAAACTATACAAGTACACGGAAGATGACCATTACGTGCTGGGCATGGACGCCCTGAACCCCTTCTTCCAGCTGGCCCTTTACTACCATACCCACAAATGGATGTCCGACCTGGATCCCCTTTCCCAGGTGGCCCACATGGACACTCCGGTACTGTTTCTCCACGGTAGCGCGGATACCCTGATTCCCCCGGACATTGCCCAGAAGCTGGCGGACCAGTGCACCAGCAAAGATAAACAGCTGGTCCTGTTCCAGGGGGTAGCCCACGCCATGGAAATGCCGGAGGACCCGGAAGCGTACACCCGGGCGGTCCAGCAGTTTGTCCAGCGGGTGGAATAGCCCCTAAAAAAAAAGCCGATTCCCACAGGAATCGACCAAGAAGTATTTTGACGGATGCCCTTACGGCATCCGTTTTTTTAAGGCTGAGGCAGAATGTAGCACCAGAAGAAGATGGTCAGCATGGACAGCAGGGTGGACAGAATGGTCAGCTGGGTAGCAAAGGGCGCATCACTGCTGTAGCGGGCGGCAAAAATAGCCGTGGTAGCCCCCGCCGGCATACCGGTCATCAGCACGGCAATCCCCGTGGCCACAGGATCCAGGTGCAGCAGCCGGCTGATACCCAGCGCCAGGGCGGGCAAAAGCAGCAGCCGCAGCAGGCTGTAGAGAAAGCTGTCCCGGTTAAAGATGGTCCGGAAAGGCACATCTGCCAAAATGGTGCCAATAAGAAACATGGTAATGGCCGCATTGCAGTTCCCGATGTAGGTCACTGTCATAGTGAAAAAGCCCGGAAGCTTCACCTGGGTCACCATAATGGCAATGCCAAGGTACACGGCCACCAGGCAGGGGTGGGTCAGCACCTTTTTCAGCGTGGCACTGCGGCTCAGATTCGGCTGCTGCATGAAATAGGAAGTCCCCACGGACCACATGACCATACGCAGCGGAATGAGAAAGACCGAGGCGTAGAACAGCCCCAGGGTCCCGTACACCCCTTCCGCCACCGGGTAGCCCAAAAAGCCGCTGTTGGACACCAGGGTGCCGTATTGCAGCACCTTTTTCCGGGCTGGCGGATAACGGTTGAACAGGAACTGGTTCAGCACCATAAAGGCAAGCTGCAGCAGTGCCCCGCACAGCAAAATGGTGCCGCAGGTTACAAACAGGTTGCCCTTGAAGGGGAACAAACAGGACTTGATGATGTTGCAGGGAATAATCACATTCACGCACAAATCCGTCAGGCAGCGCTTGCCGCTTTCGTCAATAATGCCCCGTTTCATCAGCACCAGGCCAATCAGGATCATGAGAAACAGGGAAAGCTGCAGATTGCCCAAGCGAATTACATCCATAGGTTCACCTTCTTACAGTTTTTTCATGACCCGGCGGGCCAGGGCGTCAAACAGCGAGGTGGGCAAAATAGCGTGGAGGAACAAAATCAGATAAGCACCCCGGCCAGCCAGATACCGGCTTTGGGGCTGGGCTGCGTTGGCGGCCAGAAAGACCACCTTGGCTACTTCCGCGGGAGGACTGCACCAGCGGCTTTTGTACAGCTTGTGCATCCCCGCCGCCACGTGGGCTGCCAGCCGGGCATAGGGGCCTCCCTGGGAAACAGACTCCAGGTGGTCCGCCGCAATATGCCCCCAATCGGTTTTTACCAGGCCCGGCTCCACCAGCACCACCTTGATGCCCGTGCCGCTGGTTTCCATGCGCAGGGCGTCCGTAAGGGCTTCCAGGGCATACTTGCTGGCATGGTACCAGCCCCCAAAGGGTCCCGTCACCCGGCCGGCAATGGAAGAAATCATAACAATCCTGCCCCGATGCTGGTGGCGGAAAATGGGCAGCACGTATTGGACCAGCCGCATGGCCCCAAACACATTTACTTCCAGCTGCTGCCGGGCCTCACTTAGAGGCACGTCTTCAATGGCCCCGTAGGAGCCGTAGCCGGCATTGTTGATGAGAATATCCAGGGAACCCTGTTCCTGCCAAATCCGCTTGATGGCATTTTCGCAGGTGTATTCCTTGGTAATATCCATGTACAGGGGAATCACCCCAAAGGCGGACAGGCTTTCCAGCTTATCAATCCGCCGTCCCGCCCCATAAACAATATGTCCGGTCTTGGCCAGCAATATGGCCGTTTCCCGGCCGATGCCGCTGCTGGCTCCGGTAATCAAAACCACTTCTTGTTCCATGGCTGCTGACTTCCTTTCCGGCCCCACTCCCAGGCCCTGGTTTCCCTTACCCTTTTCTCAGCTGGGGATAGGGAATAATCGGCGGCTGCTTGGCCAGATGTTCCCCAATGGTCTTTCCCATCCAAATCATGTTGTACCAGCGGTTAAATTTGTAGCCGCAGGCATGAAACGTTCCGATTTCCTTAAAACCCAGGTGAGCGTGGAATTGGGCACTGTTGAAGTTCAGGTACTCGTCTTCCTGGTCCGGTACCCCAATACAGGCGTACAGGTTCAGCACCCCCATCTTTTTCAGGGCGTCTGTCAGAGCTGCGTACAGTTGTCCCCCCACTCCGGCATGGCGCAGGTTTTCAGCTACGTAGATGCTCAGTTCCGCCGCCCAATCGTAGGCAGCCCGGCCCACAAACGGGTGACCATAGGCGTACCCCACCGGGCGTCCCTCCAAAAGAGCCACCAGGTAAGGATACCGCTCCTGGACCTTTTGGATCCGGCGGCCAAATTCTTCCACCGTGGGAACTTCCGTCTCAAAGGTAATCACCGTTTTTTCCACATAGGGTTTATAAATGCTCCATAAAGCAGGTGCATCCGTTAAGGCTGCATCGCGAATCACAAGCTCACTCATTCTTTCCACGCCCTCTCCAAGTCAGGTACGAATCTCTTTTATTATAGTAAATTCCGCTACCCGGTGCAAACACTCTAGAAAAAAAGAGTATGGCCAATTGGCCGTTAATGCGGTATGATACAAAAAGAGTGAAAATTCAGGTCGTTTTTAGATTAGGGGAGGAATAATTTTGCTTACACAGATTACAACGGTTGTTTTCAGTCCCACCGGCCAAACCCGGACCCTGGTGGAGCAGCTGGGCAAAACCCTGGGCGAAAAGCTGGGCTTGCCCGTTAACCACGAGGATTTTACCCTGCCGGCTGGCCAAAAAGAAAAACGCCAATACGGCCCTGATACCCTGGTGGTTTTTGGTACACCTACCTACGCCGGACGGGTACCCAACAAAGCCCTGCCCTTTGTTGAAACCCTGTTTGAAGGCAAGGGTACGCCGGCCCTTGCCCTGGTAACCTACGGCAACCGGAACTACGACAGTTCCCTGACGGAACTGCGCAATGAGCTCCAGGACCATGGCTTTGTGGTGCTGGGAGCCGGTGCTTTTGCTGCTCCCCATGCCTTTGCCCAAATTGGCGGAGAGCACCCCACCGCCCAGGACAAGGAAGCTTTTGCAGCCCTTGCCCAGGCTGCCGCCGAAGTCCTAAAAAGCGGCAAACCCCTAAAGCCCGTAACCCTGGGGGACGAAAAGCCCGTAGCGCCCTACTACATTCCCCTGGGCGAAGACGGACAGCCCGCCAAATTCCTTAAAGCCAAACCCCTGACGGACAGCGCAAAATGCGACCACTGCGGCATCTGTGCCAAGGTCTGCCCCATGGGCTCCATCAATCCGGAAAATACTGATGAAGTTCCCGGCATCTGCATCAAATGCCAGGCCTGCGTGGTGTACTGCCCCCAAAAGGCCAAGTATTTTGACGATGCCCGTTTCCTGTCCCACAAGGCCATGCTGGAAAGCCATTACCAGAAGCTTGCGCCCTCGGTGGTATTCCTGCCCAAAGCCTGAACCAAGAAAAAAGCCCTGCCGTCCGCAATTTCCGGACGTGCAGAGCTTTTTTATCAGGACAAAATATAGACCCGTTTTTCCTTGCGCTGGGCGGCAACAGGAATATCCCCGTCCACATAGCCCAAAATGCAATGGCCAATGCCTTCGTATTCCCCTTCTACGCCCAGGGATTTTAGCAGAGCCTTGCCTTCCGGCCGTTCAAATTCTTCCTTGGCCCGGTGGATCCAGCAGCTGCCCAAGCCTACGGAATGGGCGGCCAGCATCAGGTTTCCCATCACCAGGGAGCCATCGTAAACCCGGGTAGGACGGTCTTTCTTGGCCAGGACCACCAAAACCGCCGGAGCCCCGTAGAAAGGATCAAAATCCGGCTTCCAGCCGCCGATTTCGCAGTTGAGTTTGGACAGCCGTTTCACCATAGCAGGATTGGTAATGGCCAGGATGATGGTTTCCTGAGACCCTTTGCCGCTGGGAGCATACAGGCCTGCCTTGATGACCGCTTCCAAAAGCTCCTTGGGTACCGGATCTGGACGATAGCTGCGGATGCTGCGGCGCAGCTGGATGGATTCCAACACTTCATTATTCATAGGATTAGCCTCCTTTAGGAAAACGCAGGACCCAGGGAAAACCGCAGGTCCTGCTGCAATCAGCTTTATTATAGCACACCATTTTGCTGGGTTTCTAGGCTTCCGGTTTTTCCAGACCAAAGGTATAGCCGGTCATATCCATGGACCCCATATTGCACAAATGGTTGTACAGCTGAGGTTTCTCTCCCTGGGAAGCGCCCAAAGCGTATACCAGGGGCATAAAATGGTCCAGGGTGGGTACTGCATAGGCGGCGTCCTGGGCCTGCTTATAGTGGAGCACCTTTTCGTCCTGGCGGCTCAGCACCGCCTCCGCAATGTACTGGGAAAACCGCAGGGCCATAGGAGAGCCGCCGGGATTATCCCATTCCACCCGTCTCAGGTTGTGGACCACGTTGCCGCTGGCAAAAAGCAAATAGCCCTGTTCCCTAAGAGGTGCCAGCTTTTGCCCTAGGGCATAGGCCTCTTTCGTACTGCCCTGGGCCACGGACAGCTGAACCACGGGAATATCCGCCTGGGAAAACATATGTTTCAGCACCACCCAGGTGCCATGATCAATGCCCCAGTCATCATTTACGGAAACTTTCTCTCCCAAAAGCTGCTCCACGGCCTGGGACAGGGGCAAATAGCCTTTCACCGGGTATTTTACCTGGTACAGAGCATCGGGGAAACCGTACATATCGTAAATCTGGTCGGGCTCCGCCGCCGTCTGGATATACGTGCCTGGCGTGAACCAGTGGGCAGAAATGGCCAGGATGGCCTTGGGCTTGCCAAAGTTGGCCAATACGTCCTGCCCCACCCGGTTCATTTCCTGGGTAATGGCATTATGTTCCAGGGCCACCATGGGACTGCCGTGACCGGAAAAAATTACGGGCATTTTCATAAAAATCAGCCTCCCTCCCATCTATAGATGGGGTTCTATTAATTAAGAATAAATTTCTCTTAGCGTTTGTTTCATTATACCATATTTCCATTCTTTTCTCAGTTTATTTGCCATTTAGGGCAACTGGATTTGACTTTTTGCTTCCAATGTGTAATTCTATCCTTATATGCTGTAATTGTCAGATATGCCAAAGGAGGATTATTATGACATTTTTTAAGAACGTACGCGTTTTAGGACTGGCCGCAGCCCTCTGCTTCCTGTTCTCTCCCCTGGTTCCGGCCCAGGCCGCCAAAGTGGACCAGGCAGCGTTAAAAGAAGTGGTCCAAGCCCAGAAAAACACCAACCAGGAAAAATATATCCAATACCAGATCCACAGCAATATCTTTTCTCCGCTGGGGATGGGGACCATGACCCTAAACGGCCGGATGGTCCAGCAGCAGGAACAGGCTGACAAAAAAGCCGCCGAACCCCAATACATCCTGGAAGGCAAGGGCACGGCAGAAGTGGTTCCCCTGGCCGGGGTAGGCAGCAAAAAGATTCCTTTTTCTTTCTATGCGTCCAAAGATGATAAGCAGGTGACCCAATACTTCAACAGCGGCAAAGGCTGGACCAAAACCGTCCAAGTACTGGATCAGAAAACCCTGCAAAAAGCCAAAAAACAGGAAGAAATGCTGCCCGATTTTGAAAAAATGGTGCGTTCCGTCCAAGTACTCCAGGATTCGGAAATGGAACAGCTGATCAAGATTACCCTGGACAACGAGCGGCTTTTTGGTGACAATTCCGACAGCCTTTGGGCCAAGACCTTGAAAAAACAGCACGAACAAATGCGCAAGGCCCTGGCCAGTATGAAGGACTTCAGCTACAACGTGTCCATCGATAAGGAAAAGACCCGCTACAACCGGATTTCCTTTAACTTTACGCCCCTGGTCCACTCCCTGGGCCAAAGCGTTCTGGAAACCGTGTCCAAGGAAAAGAACCTGGATGACCGGAAAAAGGAAATGATTCAGAGCCTGATTGACAGCTCCACCTCCAGCCTGGATATCCAGCTGTTCTACGACCAGGGAAAAGAAGTCGTCATTCCGGACGAAGTAAAGAACGCCCCTTTGGCCATTGAGAAACTGGAACAGGAAGCCCAACAGGAAACCAAAACAGAAAAAAGCGCCTAACCGTAAAATAAAATCATACAAAACAGGGTAAGACAAATTCCCAATGATTTCGAGTGTTACGGCACACTCATATTTACCAACAGCTCAATTCTGTTTCTCTTATTGCTAAGTGGCACAACAAAATATAACTGTTGTTGTCTATTTTATAGTTTCCGTTAAGTACAAGGACTGCAATCTCTTGGAAGCAGTTCTTTCTTAACGGAAGTTTTTGTTTATGAGGACTTCTTTTTGCTTATATATTCATCTGCGAAGCCCTGACCTCTACGAGCAATAACATAACTTGCTCCTTGGTGAATAACGAGTTTCTTTTTGTCACAATACTTTTGCTTTGCAATCTTGCTCGTATACGCAGGATTGACTTGAATCAAATTAACATTTCGTCTAAAACAACAATTTTCGAAAGTTTCCTTATATCTCGAATAGTCAAAGGCGTGAATCATTTTATTGTACGCCTTGCCCTGGTCTGACTTTGCTTTGGTGATTTCTGCCTTAGATCCTTTAAAGTCTAAATCCTCAATAACAATGTCTTTCCCGACAGATATTGCGTAGTTTACAATCTTAGAGGTTACCTCTCGAATTTCGGACTTTGCTCTATTTCCCATACCATGATAATGCAAATCATAGTGTTTTAGCCCGACAAGATTTCCCGTTTCATTGGTCTCGGCAAGTTCGATAAAGCCATCATTGTAATCCAAGCCAATCGTTCCATACGTTTTTCGGGTCCTGTAGCTGTCGGTATCTATATCGAACGTTACCATAGCTTGCAGATAACACTTGCTGCCACGGAATACGATACGATAGCTAACGCCATGGCTTTTCTGTACAATGGTTTTTGCTAGCAAGCTGCTCATATACTTAAAAATACAAGCTCCATAAACGTACTCCCGAGCTTTTGTGTTCTTACGCAGCTGAATAACGAAACGATTACCTTTACCCGAGTGTACCATTGGTGTTAGTTGCAGTATCTGATTACAGCGAAATTCATCCTTCGCTCCGATATACAAGGAACGATTATCTCTCTGCTCACGGAAATGTTCCAGCCAGACCTTATGACTTGTCAGATTATTGTTTTCAAGATTATGCTGTGCATAAAACAGCTTCTTTGAGCCAAAGCAGAGATGCAAATCTTTGCTCTGAAGCTCTTTCAGCAGGTTAGCCTGCTTTTGTTTGAGGCGGTTAATCTTTTGACCCGTGTAAAAGATTTTCTCTTTTTGCCTGCGATAATATCTCAAAGCAGAAGGTGACAACTGATTGTTTCGAGCTTTTTCTTTCAAGGCAAATACTTTTTCACAAAGTTTCTTCCGCTCGCTGTAGAGTTTCGCAATTTTGCTATTCAACTGATTATACTCATGCCATTTCAATTGATATAAGGCTCGATATAAACCCTCGACTTCAGAGATAACTGAATTAGCAAAACGCTTGTTTACTCCAAATTGTATTTGTAAAAGCGTATTGAACTGGCTTTTCTTTACAGAGAACTTGCCGCCATTGTTATAACGATGCCACGCAAAGCGTAACATTCTGCCATAGAGAGCATTATACTCCTTGACGTATTTAATTAGATCAGCATTATCATTTTGATTGAGTCGTGTTTCAAGCGTAAAGGTTTTAGAGACAATCACAGCATCACCTCCATTCTGTAAATTATTAATACTATTATATTACAAAATGCAATTATATTGTTCGAATTTTGTACAAAATAATCATGTTTATATGGTTTTGTATGATTTTTAGAAACTGCTGTTCAACCCCCAGGTTCCCTGCCCAACAAAAATTGCTGCCCCCAAAGGCAGCAATTTTTTTATGCGCCCCTGGGGAGCATTTTATTTGGGATTATACAGCACGCCCAATTCCTGCAAAGCCTGGTGCACGGCTTCCATTTCTTCTTGCGTGGCGGTTTCCACCAGATGGGAATGTACGCCTCCTGACAGACTGGCCAAGAGCGGTGCCTTGGTTTCTTCCATCCGTTTGATGTACAGAGCCACATCCCGGCGGGAATGGAGATTTAACTGGGCCTCCATATAGCCGTAGACCTCATGTTCAATCATCACGTTGTGGACAATTCCTCCATTGTCCACAATGGCATTCAGCTCTGCAGCCACCTGCTCCTTGCCATGGCAGCACAAAAAGGATTCCTGCACTCCGGCCGGCTGAGGCGTGGTCAGCTGGTAGCCCCTGGGGGTAGAAATTACCGAAACTCCTCCAGCCCGCAGGAGGGCAATGTCTCCTACAATAATTTGACGGCTGACCTTACATTCCCTGGCCAGGTCCGTACCGGTCAACGGATTCTCCGCCTGCTGCAGCAAACCAAGAATCTTTTCGCGTCTTTCCCTATTTTCCATGCTGGCTTTCACTTCCCTTCTGTTTCCTGCCCTGGGCTCTGGTACCCGCCAGAGGAAGCAGCCGAAACAAACTGTCTATACTAAAACATTTTCGGGAAGAATGCGCCGTTTCCTGCAAATTTCTATCAGAAATAAGGCACTATTCGTAACTTTTTTGGAAACCTTGTTACTCTTTCCCCCCTGTGCTAGGATAACAAGGAAGTTATTTTTTGGAGGCTAGTATGACAACACCACAGGAATACAAAAGTAAATGGACCGTGTTTGCCATGTCCCTGCCTATTTTCATTGAAATCGGTCTGCAGATGCTGGTGCCCAACATGGACCAATTCATGCTGAGCCACTATTCCCAGGATGCTGTAGCAGCGGTAGGCAACGACAACATGATCATCAATATGATTATTTTGACCCTATCCGTGCTCTCCCAGGCGGCCACCATTTTGATTGCCCACTACCGAGGTGCCGGCAATCTGAGCCAGGCCAGCCGGGTCTGCTCCGTATCCCTGGCCCTGAACCTGACGCTGGGCACCCTAATCAGCCTGATTCTTTTCCTGTTTCCCCGCTTTTTCCTGCAGCTTTTGGGGGTACCCCTGGAAATTTACCCGGATGCCACCCTGTATCTGCGCTGGATTGGGCTTTTTATCATTATCCAAAGCGCCTACACCGCCTTTATCTCTTTTCTCCGGGGCTTTTCCCTGCTGCGGGAAACTATGCTCTGCTCCGCCGTCATGAACATCCTGAACATCTGCGGCAATATGGTGCTGATTCACGGGTTGGGCCCCATTCCTTCCCTGGGCGTCCTGGGAGTATGCATTTCCACCAATACGGCCAAAACCCTGGGCCTTGTGCTGGTGCTGTACCTGTGCCGGAAAAAGACCCCCATCCGCCTGTCCCTTTCCCATTTGCGGCCTTTCCCCAAAAAGGAACTGTCCAAGCTCCTGTATCTGGGAATTCCCTCGGCAGGAGAAACCTTCTCCTACCAGTTGTCCCAGACGACCCTGATGACCTTTGTGAATCTGTTTGGCATTGCGGTAATCACTACCAAGGTATATGCCTACATCATTGCCATGATCAGCTACCTGTACTCCCAATCCCTGGCTATGGCCACCCAAATTCTGGTCAGCTACTTTAAAGGGGCGGACAACAACCGGGAAGTGGACCAGCGGGTAAAATTCACCATCTTCGTTTCCATGCTGCTTTCTGGCTCCCTGGCGATTTTGGTCTACTTCCACAGCGACCTGATTTTCTCCGTCTTTACCAATGATCCAGAAGTCCACGCCTTGGGGAAGGTGATTCTTTTCATCGACATCTTCCTGGAAATTGGCCGGGCCGTGAATATGTGCATGGTTATGGCCCTGAATGCTGCCGGGGACGTAAAGGCCCCCATTACCATCGGCATCATCTTCATGTGGTCCTTTTCCGTACTGGGCGGCTGGTTCTTCGGCGTCCACCTGCTGTGGGGACTGGCCGGCATTTGGCTGGCCATGGCCCTGGACGAATGTACCCGGGGACTGGTGTTCTTCTGGCGCTGGCACCAGGGCACCTGGAAAAAAGCGTTGATCTGACAAGAAAAATCCCTTCTCTCACGGGTTCTGCGAGAGAAGGGATTTTTTGGTTCAGACTGCTGCGCTTATGCTTGGTTCCGCTTTCAGGTCAATGAGGTGGAAACGGCAGTCCTTGGGATCCAGCATCCGGGCTGCCAGCCGGCGTCCCCGCTCCAGGTCCGCTGTAAAGCAGATGTCCACACTGCCTTCGCCGGCAGTTTTGGCAAGTCCCCGGGCTTCCAGGTCCGCTATGGCGTTCAGGGTGGTCTGCTCGGCCGGGTCCACAACCGTCACTGACGGTCCAAACTCCTCTTCAATTTCCTGCCGGACAAAAGGATAATGGGTGCAGGACAGCAGCACCGTATCCACCTGGTGCTGCCGCAGTTTATCGGCATATTCCTTGATGGCCGCCTTCAGCTCCGGGCTGCCAAAACGTTCCCCTTCAATCAAGGGTACAAACTTGGGGCAACCCTGGCCAAACACCTGAATGCTTGGATCCACTGCCTGAATGGCCTTTTTATGGGCACCGGTGGACACGGTAAAATCCGTGGCAAAAAAGCCCACCCGTTTATTCTTGGTCAGGGAAGGGACCAATTGGCCGCCCTTATCCATGCCAATCACCGTGAAATCATAATCCCCCCGAATGGTATCCGTACCCAGCACCGTAATGGTGTTGCAGGCTACCACCAACTGTTTGATCCGGCATTCATTTAAATACGCCGTCATATCCCCTACAAAGCGAGTAATTTCTTCCCGGGACCGGTTGCCGTAAGGCGTCCGGGCCGTATCCCCAATAAAAATAAAGTCTTCGTGGGGCATTTTGGCCTTCAGCCATTTCAGGACGGTCAAGCCGCCTACGCCGGAATCGATAACACCAATGGGTTGATTTTTGTTCATGATTTTCCCTCCCAAGTCTGCAATACCCTGTAGCCCCGCCCTTTGGGCAAATAAAAAAGGCCTGACTGCCATACCTTTTGGTATGCATTCAGGCCTTACGGACGGACAGAAACAGGGGAAACCATTTCCATGCCAATAAGGATCAGATGAAGTTGTCGAATAATTTTGTATACATTATACGATGTTCCCCGGCAAATTGCAAGCCTTATTTAAGCTGCAATACCCGTCTTCGTTCTTCTGGAACAAGCTCCCGCTGCCCCAGCCGCTGGAAAACGGCTAGGCAAATACGGACCTTCCTATCCAGACAGACGAAAAGCTCCAGGCAATTGCTTGCCTGGAGCTTTGTGTACTTTCCCAGTACAGTGAGCCGATTGTAGGGTTCGCTTAGATAATGCCTCTCAGCTTCATGGGTTCAGCCAAAGCATTCAGGGCTACGATGTAAGCGCCAACACGCATGGTGGTGTTGTACTTCTTAGCAGCATCGTAAACGTTCTTGAAGGCTTTAACCATCATTTTTTCCTGTCTTTCAACTACTTCTTCTTCAGTCCAGAAGTATCTGTACAGGTTTTGTACCCATTCGAAGTAAGAAACAGTTACGCCGCCGCCGTTGGCCAGAACATCAGGAACAACGGGGATGCCTCTCTTTTGCAGAATCTTATCAGCATCTGCATCGGTCGGGCCGTTAGCAGCTTCAACGATGATTTCAGCTTGGATCTTGTCAGCATTCTTGCCGGTGATCTGCAGTTCCAGAGCAGCCGGAATCAGAACGGTAACTTTTTGTTCCAGAACTTCTTCGTTGGTGATGGCTTTTGCACCAGGATAGCCTTTGATTACGCCGCCATTGGTCTTAGCGTATTCTTCCAGTTTGTAGGGATCCAGGCCATTTTCGTCATACAGGCCGCCGCTGATGTCGCTCAAAGCAACAATCTTCAGGCCGGCATCATGAGCGCATTTAGCGGTCCAGCTGCCTACATTACCGAAACCTTGGATAGCCAGGGTGGATTTCTTAGGATCCTTGCCAGCTACTTTCAGAGCTTCCAGAGCTGCAGTGATTACGCCGCGGCCGGTAGCGGAAGTTCTGCCCAGGGAGCCGCCCATGCAAACTGCTTTACCAGTGATAAAGCCCGGTTCGTAGGAGCCGCTGATCTTGGAGAATTCATCGCACATCCAAGCCATGATTTGGGCATTGGTGTTAACATCAGGAGCAGGGATATCTTTCTTTTCGCCGATTACCGGAGCAATCTTGTCGATCCAGCCACGAGTCAAGCGTTCCAATTCCCCTTTGGACAGCTTGGAAGGATCAACGATAATGCCGCCTTTGCCGCCGCCATAAGGCAGACCAGCAATTGCGCATTTGGTGGTCATCCAGAAACCCAGAGTTTTAACTTCATCCATGGACACGTTCTGATGGTACCGAACGCCGCCTTTAGCAGGTCCCAGGATGGTGCTGTTCTGAGAACGGTAGCCAGTGAATACCTTCACAGTGCCATCATCCATCTTTACAGGGATGCTAACTTCCAGAGTACGTTCAGGTTGAGAAATAACAGCCTCAGCGTTGGGATCCAAGTTGATCAGCTTGCTAGCTTCTTCCATCGGGATCTTTGCCATTTCAAATAAACTCATTTGTAACGCCTCCTAAAATATTATCTAGTGAACCCTTACATGCACATTATAGCATGATTCAGAAATAACAGTTTATTTTTATGTATTTTGTATACAATTTTGTATTCATTGAACAATCCAGCCTTTTCCAGAAGCCGGGTCATCCTCCATAAACTGTTGATAGATGCGGCCAAACGGGATTCCCCCTACAATTTTACCTTTATACTGACGGGGCAATTCGTCAATGACACGGGTCAGATGAACGGAAGAAATGCCGCATTGGACGCTGAGCCAGGCCTCCATAAAGGCAGCCAGATGGTCACAGCCCTTGAGCACTTCCCCATCCACCGGGCTATAGCGGTCTGCATTATACTGGGCAGGGATATCCCCCGACAGGAGAATCATTTCTCCCCCGTCCCAAATCCGGTTCCGGAACTCATTGACCGTGAAGTTGAGGATATCCTTATGCCACGCTGCCGGCAAAAGGGGCAGCAGGATTTCTTCCATCTGCCGCTGCTCAATTTCCTTGATCAGTTCATCCAGGCCTTCAATGGAACGTTTGATGGGCGAAATGATATCCCGGGTCAGCACCTCCGGCAGGTCATGCCAAAGACCGGCCAGAAAATCGTTGACCACCCGGGCAGGGCAGGCTCCCATATACTGGGCACAGAAGTACCCCATAATGGCAACCACCAGCACATGCCCCATAACGGAGGTTTCCGGCATCCGAGGGGACTGGGACCAGCGTTTCTGGAAGCGAAGCTTCCCAATCAGGTCCACAAATTTCCGGGTTTTCCCGTTCATGGCAATCTTCTGTACCCCGGCCAAATTGGTGTGTTCCTCAATTTCGTCGGCAATGGCGGTTTTGATTTCCTCCACCCCAAAGATTCCCTGATTCATATGATAGATAATCCGGAATTCCCATTCCGTGGCCAAATAATGGGCTGCCCGGAGCAGCTGCTTTTCCAGGGGATGGTCATTGCCATCCAGGTACGCCTGCAGCCGGTCCATAAAGGCAGACCCTGCCAACGAGGGAACCCTCCTGGCCAGTTCCTTATAGACCCACCCATTCAGACGGGGACCACTTTTGCGCATCAATTCGTGAAAAACCGGGGGCTTGATGTCCGTCAAAACAATCCGGTGGAGGAATTCAAAAATACCTCCCTCAATCAGCACCTGCCAATCCAATTGGGCGTGATGATCCTGCTCCTCGTACCGGGCCAGAATATAGGCAATCATCATCTTGTGGGCCTGCTTGTCAAGCTCTGTAAAGCCCTGGGGACGAATGTGGTCATTCCAGCGCTGGATATAGGCAGCTTCAAACACAAACTGGATCAAATCCCGCGGAAGGGCAATCTCCGATGCTGTCACCGTAGTCATGCTGTACCTCCTCTCCCGGACCTAAAATCCGGCTTTCCCATTTTGGCTGCTTTCTGCTTCATATCTAAACTGTATTTCATAGAAACATATTCGTTAGCCTCCTATGAAATTCCTGCAATCTTTTCCGTAACATGAACCGTTTTTCGAATATCGTTTCAAAGGTAGCAAAATCCGGGAAAATTTTACAAAAAAATGGGTTTTTCTTGCCTTTCTTTTCTGTTATCGCAGGGGCAAACATGCTATAATGTGCGTATTGTTTAAAATAAGAAAGGTCGTGACAACTGAGAGATGAAAGAAATGATTCGCCTGGTGGGTATCACCAAGGAATTTGAGAACAACGTGATTATTCCGCCGCTGGATTTGACCATATACGACGGAGAATTCGTTACCCTGCTGGGACCGTCCGGCTGTGGTAAAACTACCATTCTGCGTATGATTGCCGGACTGGAAACTCCCAGTACCGGTCATATTTATCTGGATGACGAAGATGTAACAAAACTGGCACCCTATAAACGCAATGTCAATATGGTCTTCCAGCATTACGCCCTGTTCCCCCACATGACCGTGGAGGACAACATCCGCTTTGGCCTGATGATGAAGAAGGTCCCCAAGGAAGAACAGCAGGAACGCATCGACCAGGTGCTGTACCTGACCCAATTGGAGAACCTTCGCTACCGAAAGCCCCAGCAGATGAGCGGCGGCCAGCAGCAGCGGGTGGCCATCGCCCGGGCTCTGGTGAACAACCCCAAGGTACTGCTTTTGGACGAACCCCTGGGCGCCCTGGACTATAAGCTGCGGAAAAAAATGCAGCTGGATTTGAAAAATCTCCAACGCGGCCTGGGCATCACTTTCATCTATGTAACCCATGATCAGGAAGAAGCCCTGACCATGAGCGACCGTGTTATTATCGTCAACGGCGGGCGGATTGAGCAGGACGATCCCCCCACCCGGATTTACCAGGCTCCCAAAAGCAAGTTTGCCGCCAGCTTTATTGGCGAAAACAACTTCTTTGACATTGAGGGAGATGAGGACCATCTGATTTCCGTGCGGCCGGAATTCGTCATCGTTACCAAGGAAGAAGACGAAGACCCGGACAAACCCGGTTCCTTCTATTACGGCACCGTGGTGGAAATCCTGTTCTGCGGCACCTTTGACAAGGTGTTCATCCGTCTGGACAATTCCAATGAGTTGGTCACTGCCTATCAATACTATGATGACCACAAGCGCTGGGAACCGGATGATCGGGTAGGAATCCGGTGGAACGCCAAGGACAGCGTTCGGGTGACGAAATGAAGCGGGGAAAATGGCTGGTATTGCCTTCCATGGGGTGGCTGACAATCTTTTTTGCGCTGCCCCTTTTGATTGTGGTTGCAGTATCCTTTGCCTCCCGTTCCACCTACGGACAGGTGATTTTTCATTGGACCCTGAACAACTACGTGCGTTTTTTTGAGCCTCTTTACATTCAAATTTTCGCTTCCACCCTGTTTACCGCAGTGGTGACCACGCTGTTTACCTTTGCCCTGGGCTATCCCATTGCCTACACCATTGCCATGATCATGCCCAAGCGGTGGCAGCAGATGGGGATTATCCTGGTGATGATTCCTTTCTGGATCAACTTCCTAATCCGGTCCTACGCCTGGGTAATTATTCTCCGGGCCCAAGGCCTGGTGAACACCTTCCTGCTCCATTTGGGCGTCATTGAAGTACCCATGATTCTTTTGTACAACGATTATGCAGTGATGCTGGGCATGGTCTACGCCCTGCTGCCGTTTATGATTCTTCCCATCTACGTTTCCCTGGAACAGATGGACAAACGGCTTCTGGAAGCTGCCAGTGACCTGGGCGCCAAACCCTTTACAGCTTTCCGTAAAGTAACCCTGCCCCTGACCATGCCGGGGGTAGCCGCCGGCTCCATCCTGGTATTCATTTCTTCCCTGGGCATGTTTGTAGTGCCCGATGTAATGGGCGGCGCCAAAAGCGCCCTGATCGGCAACGTCATCCAGGACCAGTTCCTGGCCGCCCGGGATTGGCCTTTCGGCTCCAGCTTGTCCATTATCTTGGCCATTTTGGCCCTGCTGCTCATTGTGCTTTACTATAAGGCCCTCCAGGCCCAGAAGGGAGGCCATCACCATGCAGAAAAGCTGGCGTAGTGCTACTTTGGTTGCCTATTCCCTGGGGGTTTTGGCGTTTCTGTACCTGCCCCTGGTGATTTTGTCCCTGTATTCCTTCAATGAATCCCGAATCAACGCTGTGTGGACGGGCTTTACCCTGAAATGGTACATTTCCCTGCTCCACGATGACCAAGTGCTGTCCGCCCTGGGCAACAGCTTGATTATTGCTTCCATTACTACGGTAGTTACCACCATTATGGGTACCATGGCCGCCCTGGCCCTTCACCGGTACCAGTACAAGTACAAGGCTGCCATGAACAGCCTGCTGTACCTGCCCATCCTGATTCCGGAAATCGTTATGGGCCTGTCCCTTTTGGTGCTGTTCTCCCAGGCCGGCATTCCTTTGGGCAAAATCACCCTGACCATTGCCCACATTACCTTCTGCCTGTCCTTCGTGATTATCACCGTAGGAGCCCGGCTGGAAGGCTGCCGGCAGGACCTGGAAGAAGCGGCCAGCGATCTGTACGCCACTCCCTGGCAGGCTTTCCGGTATGTGACCTTCCCCATGATCCTTCCGGGCATTGTGGCAGGAGCCCTGATGGCCTTTACCCTGTCCATTGATGACTTTGTCATCAGCTTCTTTGTGGCCGGGCCCAACTCCACCACCCTTCCCCTGTACATTTACGCCATGGTAAAACGGGGAATTTCGCCTCAGATCAACGCCCTTTCCACCTGCATGATGCTGATCACCATTTCCCTGGTGGTTGTTTCCCAACTGCTGCAAAAGCAGGGGTATCATTCTTCCAGAAAGGACTGAGCCATGAAAAAAATTAAGATTTTCTTTTTGGTCTGTCTGACCCTTCTCACCGCCCTTTTCAGTACCGGCTGCGGCAGTGACAAGGACAGCGATAAGGAAGTGCTGAACCTGTACAGCTGGGCGGATATCTACGATCCCGCCCTGATCAAGGAATTTGAAAAGGAATATAACTGCAAGGTCAACTACGACGTGTTCTCCAACAACGAAGAACTGCTGGCCAAACTCCAGGCCGGCGGCGCCCAGTATGACCTGATCCAGCCCTCGGACTACATGGTTTCCACCATGATCAAGCTGGGTATGCTGGAAAAGCTGGATAAGGCAGCCATGCCCAACATCCAAAACCTGACCCCCGAGCTGCAGCACCCGGAATTTGACCCCAACCAGGAATATTCCGTGGTCTATACCTGGGGCATGACGGGCATTGTGTACAACAAGAAGTACATCAAGACCCCGCCCACCTCCTGGAATGACCTGTGGGACCCCAAGTACAAAGGCCGTGTCATTCTTCTGAACGACAGCCGGGAAGTACTGGGCATGGGGCTGAAGAAAAACGGCTATTCCTACAATTCCACGGATCCGGAACAGGTGAAAAAGTCTTTCGAGGACTTGAAAGCCCTGGCCCCCGGGGTACTGGCCTATGATACGGACAGCCTGAAGCAGAAATTCATTGCCGAAGAAGGCTGGATTGGAACCATGTGGTCCGGCGATGCCTACTTCAGCCATCTGGACAACCCCAACCTGGGCTTTGTGATTCCCAAGGAAGGCACCACTGTCTGGGCCGATGCCCTGGCCATTCCCAAAGGGGCCAAACACAAGGAACTGGCGGAGAAATTCATCAACTTCCTGTATGACCCCAAGGTCAGCGCCCAGAACTACGAATACATCGGCTACAACGACCCCAACGTGAAAGCCCGGGAATTCCACTCCAAGGAATTCCTGGAGGATCCCATGCTGCAAACCGCAGCGGACAACTTCTCCAAAGGAGAATGGCTCCACGATATTGGAGATGCCATTACCATGTACGACCATTACTGGACGGAGCTGAAGACCGTCAAATAAGCAACAAGAGCAAGAACCCGACAGAACACACCTTCTGCCGGGTTCTTTTCCATTCTCAGGGGCTTTTCCCGTTTTTACATCTAACTGCTCCTATCAAAAGAATACCGCTTCTAAAGCCCAATTTGGGCCTGAAGCGGCTTTCTTTATTTTTATGCTCTTAAAGCATAATTTATAAAAGTATATAGGTATTTGTTATTCATCTTTTCCTAGTTTATACTGTTTGCAGAAAGGAGAGTCTATGAAAAACCTGCGTTTATTTCTCTTTATTTTAGCCATAGGCGTATTCGGCATCTTGAATACGGAAATGGGAGTCATTGGCATTCTGCCCGCTGTGGCTGAACGCTTTTCCGTTCCCATCTCCCAGGCAGGCCTTTTGGTCAGCTTGTTCGCCCTGGTAGTTGCCGGGGCCGGGCCCGTTATGCCCCTGCTGTTTTCCCGCTTCAACCGGAAAACCGTCATGCTTTTTGTGCTGGGGCTTTTCGCCGTATGCAACCTGCTTTCTGCTTTTACCGACAGTTTTGCCGTACTTTTGGCCGCCCGGATCATTCCCGCCTTCTTTCATCCGGTGTACTGCTCCCTGGCCTTTGCCGCAGCCGCCCAGGAGGCACCCGCTGGTGAGGGCCCCAAAGCCGTGGGCAAGGTAATGATTGGCACCGCCGCCGGCATGGTGGTAGGCGTTCCCGTCAGCAACTTTCTGGCCGCCCAATTTTCTTTAGAAGCGTCCCTGCTGTTTTTCGCAGCAGTAACAGCCCTGGCCTTCCTGGCAACCCTGCTTTGGGTGCCCTCCCTGCCTGTGCATCAGGTTCTGAGCTATGGCAGCCAGCTGGCCGTACTGAAAAAGCCCGTAGTTTGGCAGGCCATTTTGGCCGTGGTATTTATGAACGGAGCCGTCTTCGGTGTCTTCAGCTACCTGGCAGATTATCTGGACCGGGTCACCGGCCTGAACCCCCAAAACGTCAGTCTGCTGCTGCTGCTCTATGGGCTGGCCAATGTGGTGGGCAGCTATATTTCCGGCGGCCTCCTGATCCGCTTTCCCCGCTCTTCGGTCCAAGCCTTTCCCTTTGTGCTGGCCGCCCTGTATGGGCTGCTGAGCTTGGCCGGCACTTCCGCCAGCTTTACCGCTCTGGTAATTCTTCTTTGGGGAATTCTGGGCGGCATCAATGCCAACATGAACCAGTACTGGCTGACCACTGCGGCCCCGGAAGCTGCGGCCTTTGCCAACGGACTGTTCCTGACAGCCGCCAATTTGGGCACCATGGCTGCCAGCCTGCTCTGCGGCCAGCTGATTGACCGCTATGGAACCAGTTTCGTTTTAAGCGGCGGCGTTTTCTTTGCTGCTGTCAGTGCCCTGTTTATTTTCTGGCGTACCAGCCA
This sequence comes from Acidaminococcus hominis, assembly GCF_900291475.1. GTDB lineage: Bacteria > Bacillota > Negativicutes > Acidaminococcales > Acidaminococcaceae > Acidaminococcus > Acidaminococcus hominis. The sequence continues at coordinate 477,814 of NZ_OLMM01000005.1, read as the reverse complement.
ATCCGGTACCCCAATTTCTGTACTGCAAAAAGGAGGAAATGTATTATGATGTCCAAAGCAAAAAAAATAATGGTATCCCTGCTGCTGTGCAGCAGCGTCTTTTCAGCAGTAGGCTATACGGGAAAAGCCCAGGCAGCTGATTTCTTCGCTCCCCTGCCGGCCACTACCCCGGCTCCCACCGATACCGCCGGCCATCCTGACAACTTTTACAAGAGCAGCCAGGTGACCAAACAGACGGTTTCTTTTAAGAACCTGTATGATATGAAGGTAGCCGGCAGCCTGTTTGTACCCAAAGACCTGAAAAAGGCAGAAAAACTTCCGGCCATTATTGTGGGCCATCCCATGGGCGCCGTAAAGGAGCAAAGCTCCGACCTGTACGCCCAAAAGCTGGCGGAAAAGGGCTTTGTAACCCTGGCCATTGACCTGTCCTACTGGGGCGAAAGCGAAGGCCAACCCCGGAACAGCGTAAACCCCGATGTCTACGCCGAAGATTTCAGTGCCGCCGTGGATTACCTGGGCAAGCAGAATTTTGTCAACCGGGATAAGATCGGGGTTCTGGGCATCTGCGGCAGCGGCAGTTTCGTCATCAGCGCCGCCAAGCTTGATCCCCGGATGAAGGCCGTAGCCACCGTAAGCATGTACAATATGGGCAACGCCAACCGCTGGGGCCTGAACAAATCCCAGACCGTGGAACAGCGCAAGGCCATTCTGGAACAGGCCGCCCAGGAACGCTGGGCAGAAGCTGACGGAGCTCCCGTAAAATATACCAGCGGCACCACCCACGCCATTGACAGCAGCACCAACCCCATCCAAAAGGAATTCTATGATTTCTACCGCACCACCCGGGGCTCCTACACTACGCCGGGAGAAAATCCGGAACATACCACCCATCCGACCCTGGTCAGCAACGTAAAGTTTATGAACTTCTATCCCTTTGAAGATATCGAGACCATCTCTCCCCGGCCCATGCTGTTTATTACCGGCGACCAGGCCCATTCCAAGGAATTCAGCGAAGACGCCTACCGCCGGGCAGCAGAACCCAAGGAACTGTATGTACTACGTAAAGGGCGCCGGCCATGTGGACCTGTACGATAAGGTGGACCTGATTCCCTGGGGCAAACTCACCCAATTCTTCACCAAGTATCTGAAAAACTAAATACCACAGACAAAAAAATTCCTGGCCCCGTAGGGTCAGGAATTTTTTGTTGCAAGCCTTTTGGATAATTTCCCAAGAAACTTATTTGGCAGCAGCTGCCTTATCCTGGGTATTTTCCGTTTTGATTTCTACCGGAGTCACGTTAACGCCCTGGAGCAAAGCTTTCTTGTCTTTGGTCACAAAGAGGAAAGTCAATTGCACATTCGGGGATTTTCTTGCTTTGCCCAAGTAGATCAGACGGTCTGCATCCGGGAACTTGTCCAGCCGTACCAGGGTAGCATCGCTGACTTTGCCCAGTTGGTCGGTAACGCCCTTTTGCATATTGCTGAGAGCCTTATCGTTAAAGTTCTTTTGCAATTCTGGGGTAAAGTTCTTGGATACATCAGCCAGTTCGCCTTGGCCCTGCAGCAGGTTCACTACTTGGGTAACGGTCTTTTCTTCCTGATTCAACAGGTCACTGGCGGGGCTGGCAAAACCCATACTTGCCAAACCCATGGACAAAACGGCGGTCAATGCTAATGCTAATTTCTTCATACGCAAACACCCTTTCCTGTTTTTAAGAATTGACTCTGGTTGGTAAAAAACAATTTTAAATGCTGTCTTTCTCAATCCGTTCCATGGCTTCCTTGGTGCCCTCATGGGTACCGAAAGCGCTGAGACGCAGGTAACCTTCCCCCATGGTGCCGAAACCAGCGCCGGGAGTGCCTACAATGGCCAGGTCATTGAGCAGGTGGTCAAAATATTCCCAGCTGCCCATATGGTTGGGACATTGCATCCAAACGTAAGGAGAATACTTGCCGCCGAAATACTTGTAGCCTTTCTTGTCAAAGGTTTCCATGATCATGCGGGCATTTTCACGGTAGTAAGCCAGCATTTCGCCGCATTCCTTTTCCCCTTCCGGAGACATGGCAGCTTCTGCACCCCGTTGTACAATGTAGTTGACCCCATTGAACTTGGTGGTCTGCCGGCGCAGCCACATTTTGTTCAGGCTCATTTCCTTGCCTTCCGGAGATTTCCGTTTCAGGCCCAGGGGAACTACGGTGTAGCCGCAGCGGGTGCCGGTAAAGCCTGCCGTCTTGGAGAAGGAGCAGATTTCAATGGCATAATCCTTGGCGCCGGGAACCTCGTAAATAGAGCGGGGGATGTTCTCATCCGTAATAAACGCTTCGTAAGCTGCATCGTACAGCAGAATGGCATCATACTTCTTGGCGTATTCTACCCAAACTGCCAGCTGGTCCCGGGTGTAAACGGCACCGGTGGGGTTGTTGGGAGAACACAGGTATACAATATCGGCTTTTACATCAAAGTCCGGCATGGGCAGGAAGCCGTTCTCCGGAGTGCCGTTCATGTACAAAATCTTGCGGCCGCGCATCAGGTTGGTATCCACATAAACGGGATAAACCGGATCCGGAACCAGGATTACGTTGCTGTCGTCAAACAGGTCGGTCATATTGCCGCAGTCGCTTTTGGCACCATCGCTGATGAAAATTTCCTTGCTGTCCAGTTCCACTCCATGACGAGCGTAGTAGGCAACAATGGCTTCATGCAGGAAATCGTAACCTTGTTCAGGGCCATAACCCCGGAAGGTTTCTTTCTTGCCCATTTCCTGGACAGCCTTGGTCATCGCATCCACAACTACAGGAGCCAGCGGCAGGGTAACATCGCCAATGCCCATTTTAATCAATTTCTTTTCGGGATGGGCTTTGGTGAAAGCAGCTACCCGTGCTGCAATATCAGAAAACAAATAGCTGTCCTTTAATTTTGCATAATTGCCATTTACTAAAGCCATAGTAATCTCCTTTATGTGCTGAGCGCTCTTATATGTTTATTTTAAATTAGCAATGGGGTAAAGTCAATCCAAGTTATCGGGAAGTTCCATTTCTCCCTCAAAAACAGTGGTGGCCGGTCCCTTCAGGATAATCTCCCCATCGGGCTGGACCTTCACCTGGAGCATACCGCCTTTGGCTTCCACCTTGACGAATTCTCCTGGTTTGCCGGCTTTGCCCAGGGTAAGCACCGTATAGCCTACTGCGCAGGCGCCGGTTCCGCAGGCCCAGGTTTCCCCGCTGCCCCGCTCCCAAACCCGGAATTTCACGTGGTTGGCATCGATTACCTGGACAAACTCCACATTGACCTGTTCCGGAAAGACCGGAGAGGTTTCAATGATGCGGCCCACTTCTTCCACCGGAGCCGTTTCCACCTCGTCCACAAACAGGACAAAATGGGGATTGCCCATGGATACCGCCGTTCCCTGTACCTGGAAGGTACTGCCATCCGGCCGGGTGAAAGTCACCCCTTGGTTGATGCAGGTCTCTGCGTCCCATTGCATAGGAATCAGCTGCGTTCTTGTTTCGGCCTTGCCCATGGCCACTTCGGCCTCCGTCACCTTGCCGTTCTGGACCGTCATATGGATGGTTTTGATCCCGGCCAGGGTTTCCAGGGTAATGGTATCCTTTTTGGTCAAACCCTTGTCATAAACAAATTTGGCCACACAGCGGCTGCCATTGCCGCACATCTTGCCTTCTGAGGCATCGGCATTGAACATACGCATACGGAAATCCGCCTTCTCAGACGGGCAAATGCAGATCAGACCATCGGAACCAACCCCAAAACGGCGATGGCTCACCAGCTCCGAAATTTTCCCCGGCTGCGGCAGCATCTTTTCCATACAATTCACATACACATAGTCGTTTCCACAGCCATGCATCTTTGTGAATGATAGCTTCAAGGCAACAACCTCCTTCTGCCTTCTGCCCCACAGGGAGCAGAATTCTCAATAATAGTAGTATTTTACTGCATTCTGTCCATTCTGTAAAGAAAAACTTGTCACATTTTCGTGACAAGTTTTCATAATTTTGTATACTTTGTTCAGTTTTACTTGACCACCGTTGCCGTATCAAGCAGCGTGCCATTGGGCAGGTAGCAGCGAATCCGCAGCATATTGTCCTGCTTCTCCAGCACCAGATAGTTATCCGTCTCCGGCTGCGGTGCCACCATCACATCCAGGCTATGCCGGGCCCACAGGGAAGGATACCGCACATTGCCGGCCACGCCGGTAATAATGTATAACGGCCCCTGGGGCGCCCGCTGGAAGTTCTGGATAATGCCCCGGTTCCGGTAGGTGTGCAGATGGGCGGACAGTACCAGGTCAATATGGTACTGGTCAAACAGGGGCATCCACTGCCGGCCTTCTTCCGAAAAGCCCTCTTTCCGGTCGGCGCCGGGCCGGGTTTCCGGATTAAAGGCGTATTGCAGGGGATCCTTATGCATCAGCACCACATTCCACTTTTTCTGGTTTTTGGCCATATCTGCCTTGAACCAGGCCATTTCATCCGCCAAAAGACTGGGCTCAAAATCGGCCATTTCCTGGGTTTGGGTATCCAGCACCACAAAGTGCACATCTCCCACATTGAAGGAATAAAACCGGTTGGGATAGGCCTTGTACCCATTGGCCGGCAGGGAGAACAGTTTCATATAGGCTTCCGGCCGGCGAACCTTCCAGTCCAGGTTATAGGTTTCGTGGTTGCCCATAAGAGGCGCCACCGGAATCTTTTCCGCCATGGGTTCCACCACGTCAAACCAGGCATTCCACTGGGAAGCATCCTCCCCATTGTCCACCAGGTCCCCCATGTTGATGAAGAACTGGGCATCCTGGTTCCGTTCCCAGGCGGGCATAGCCGTTTCCTTCCAGACACTGTAATCGCTGGACTGGGAGTCCGGGAATACCAGCGCCTTAAAATCATTGCCCTTAAACGTATGAAGTGCCAGCCAGTTTCCTGCCTTCTTGGCATAGCGGATCCGGTATTCGTAGTCCGTTCCCGGCTTCAGCTTGGTCAAATACGCCGTATGGATGTAGGTTTCCTTGCCCCCATCGGTGAACTTCTCCTCTGCTGCAGAAACCGTCTGGGAGTCATTTTGGCCCTTTACCCGGTATTCCACCACGGGGTTTTCCTGGGCAAAGGAAGACTGCCACATAATGGTCCGGCTGGTGGAAGGATCCGCAGTCATTACCTGCCGGATATTGGTCACCTCCGAACCGGAAATCAAATCGTAGTGGATGGCTTTCTCCTGGCCCCAGCGCAGAGCTTGGAGCACAGGGGCCTTGGCGTAGCTGGGGGCTAACTGCCAAAAGGCAGCGCCCAAACCTGCCAGGCAGACCAAAAAAAGCAGCAGCTTCAAAAATCTGCGGAGCCATTTATTGTGCATATCCATAATCCTCCTGATTGTAAATTGGGTTTCTTTGGTAAGAATATTACTCTTTATTATACCGAAACCTGGGAAAAAAAGAAGCCCCTTTTGCTGGCAGCCGGGCAGAAAGAAAGGACACTCACTGCCGTGGGTGCCCTTAGACAAAGCTTATTTTTTCAGCCAATCCTTTACTTCAGCTGCACCAGCGCCGCCGGCAAAGCGTTTGCCTTCCTGCCAATTGCCGGTTTTTGCTGCTTTGGCCAGGTTGGAGCCGCTGCTGCCAAAAGAGCTGCTGTAGGAAGTAGCAAAAGGAATCACTTTCTTGCCGTCGAAATTATGGTTTTCTACAAAGGTGTAGAGAATATTGGGAGCCTGTCCCCACCAGATGGGATAGCCAATATAAACGGTCTTATAAGAACCCCAGTCAGCCACATCCCCTTTAATGGCAGGACGGATGGACGGATCCTTATGTTCCTTTACGCTCCGGCTATCGTTGTTGTTATAGTCCAAATCGGCCGCCGTATACGGCTGGGCCGCTTCGATAGCATACAGGGTGCCGCCGGTTTCCTGGGCAAGAGCTTCCGCCACCTTTTTGGTATTTCCCGTATTGGAGAAATAGACTACCAAGGTTTTGCCCTCAGCTGCGGCACTGCTGTCCGCTGCAGCTGCCGCCTTATTGCCGCCAGCCGGTGCTGCCGTAGAAGCCGTTTCTCCGCAGGCGCCCACCACAAGGGCCAAACAACAGACCAGAACGGCCATCAATTTTTTCCACATAATAACCCCTCCCAAAAAAAGTCAAACTAAATACCCGGAAAACAAGTATGTTTTTCCTACAACAATTATAGTCAGGGTAAGGGAAAATAACAAATACCTATTGAGAATTATCCATGATAGGAAAAAGTAATCATAAAAAGCAATGGAGTCCGTTCTTTAGCGGGCCAGCATATTTTCTCCGCCAATTGCCTACACTCCAGCCTCCTCAAATTTTTCAATTCCCCGCGCAATAGCCTCTGCAATTTTATCCAGGAAATGCTCGGAGAGCAGCAGCTGTTCCTCCCTTTTATTCGTCATAAACAGGCATTCCACCAAAGCACTGGGCATTGAAGATTTGCGATTGACGTACAGCCGGGAAGCAAAGATGCCTCGATCCGTCACAGCAGCCGTTTTCATTAACTCAGTCTGTAGGTCATAGGCAAAGTTCTTATCATAGGGTGTCTTGGGCGTATAATACGTGGAATAGCCTCCAACACTGCGATTCGTACTCGCATTGCAATGAATACTGAGAAACAGGTCAGAACGGGTCTTTTCGGCCACATCAACGCGGGCCTGGAGTTCCTGCTGATCCGTAGCCGTAGGTCCAAAAACATCGCGGTCACTATATCGCGTTAAATAGACCGTTGCTCCCTTCTGTTCAAGGAGCTTCTTTACCCGAAGGGCAAGAGGCAGGGTTACTTCCTTTTCCTTGAGCCCGCTTTCAAGGCCATGGGTCCCAGGATCGGAACCCCCATGACCAGGGTCTAGCGTAATCCGTTTCCCTTTGAGTCCGCCCCCTACCCTGTATTCTCGCTCGAATACAGGCGCCACGTCGATTACAATGCGCGGCGGCCGTTTTGTTTCCGCATCGGCCTTCAAAGCAAATATCTTAAAATCCGCCCGGGTTGGGTTTTCATCCGTATGGATATGAATTAACGTCCCTTTTGGCGTCTTTTGCAAACGGACCGTCCTTACGTGAGTGGATTCACGCGGCTGGTAGATGGGAGCGATTGAGGGTTCCAGTATGCCATTAATAAAAATATGGGCCTCTCCTTCCAAGATTTTTGTCTTGTAAGGAAGCGGCTCATCCGATTCAATCACAACCCTTAGCTGCCCTTTCTGGTTGACTCCATAAGATACACCCACAATGTGCCCTGCCGCTTCTGCACTGCCCCAAAAACAAAAAAACAGCAATAACAAAACAATCCATTTTTTCAAGTCTTTCAGCTCCTTACTTGCAAATAATTTGCATTCGCTTTTAAATTATAGTTAGTGTCAGCAAACCTGTCAACCAAAGAAACCTATTTTTCTGTTTCGTCCTATGCTTTGCAGGTCCAGTAAAAATAGCTGAAGACAAGCTTACAGGCCTTCTGCCGCTGCGTAACACAAATTCACCCTGGCTGGATTGCCAGGGTGAATTTGCAAGGGTATTCAGGTTTTATTTACTTCAGCTAGTGGGTTACGCCTGTCTCTTAGCCGCCAGGGCCTGGAGTTCCGGCCGGAATTCCTGCACCAGTTTGACTTCGGCCTTGGCCCCTTTGCTCAGGGCGTTATAGATGATTTCCGCCATTTCGTAGCGGGTCAGGGTCCGGTCACCATGATATTTGCCGTCTGCCTCCCCTTTGAGGATACCTTTCTCGGCCAGTTTACTGACCGCCTCATAAGCCCAATGGTTGGCCGGCACATCCGGAAATTCCCTGCTCATATGGGGATTCAGTGCCCCCAAGAGAGCGTCCAGCCGTGCCTGGAGTTCATTCACCTGTTTCGCCAAAGCGGCATTGGTATTTTCAGCCTGCTCCAGCCGTTTGCTGCTCCGGCCCAGTTTAAAGGTTACCCCGCCGCCTACCAGGTTTTCGCCATTGCCAAAACTGGAAGAGACATTAAGCATTACCCGGTCAGTAGGCCGGTAGAATACGCCCAGGGCACCGGCGGCTGCGCTGCCATAGTTCCCTACCGCGGCGGCCACGCTGACTTTGGAGTCTTCATCGAAATCCAGGGGATGGAGGTTAGCCAGGGCCGCTGCGCTGGCCCCCACCTTGTCCACCCGGCTGTCCAGCCTGTCCACTCGCTGGTTAGTGCTATACAGCTGGCTGCCGTTTACCGCATCCTTGCTGTCCGGGGCCAGTTCTCCCGGTGCCACATTGGTGATTTTCTGGTCATTGGCGTTGATGCCGTTCTTGTCAATGTAGGTCTTGTCCCCAATCTTATAGGAACTGGCCGATACTTCGCCGGCTATGGAAGCATTGCCGCCCACCTTCAGGTCTTTTTCCAGCGTGACGATATCCTTGAAGGAAGCTGCTTGGGCCACTTCCAAGGTACCGTCCAGCTTGGTATTGCCTTTCACCTCCAGCTCTTTGCCTACCGTAACGCTGCCTTGCAAGTCCGAAGCACCTTTTACTGTCAGGTTCTGGTCGATGGCGGCACTGCCCCGGACCCCCAGGTCTTTCATGACCTCCGCATAGTCCATGGTTGCTTTGCCCGTTTGGAGGGTATTCCCGGAAATCGTCGTCTTCGTAAGCGAACCGCCTTCCAAAGCCGTGCTGTGACCTGTGTTTTCAAAAGTCGTACCCTCTGTAGTCGTAGTCACCGTCGTATTCCCTACCACGTCCAGGATGCTCGTACCAGCCGTATGCGTAATGCCATCGGCAGCTGTATTCACCAGGTTCTTGGCGTTATTGGTGATGGTACCAGTGGCTGCCTGATTGGTAATATCCTGCGCGGTCTGGGTACTGCTGGTTGTATTGGTGCCAGCTGTCACCTCCGCCAAAATCTGACCCGTGGTTTGCCGGAAGGTGGATTTCGTCTTCTCATCGTTGCTGCTGACGACATTTTCCAGTTGTCCCGCGGTCAACGTACTGGAGCCTTTGGCTATGTCATCTTTCACCTTTACGGTGCTGCCCTTTTCATCAAAAGTGGCTTCGCTGGTATAAAGCGTGCCGCTATCAATCTTCTCATTTTCGGAGTGGGTACTGCCCGCGCTAATGGTCGTATAGTTGCTGGAATTGGTGTCTCCGCTGGTTAGGGTGCCGCTGGCCGTAAGGTCTTTGACACCGGTCACCGTACCGTCAGTTGCTACATTCACTGTACCGATGGTACCAGAAACTGCGGTCAGGCTGCCCTCGGCATCTACCGTGAATTTGCCGTCCGCCCCTTTGATTTCCCCGGTGGCTTTAAGGGCTGCTTTGGCGTCGTTGTAGGAATCGCCGCCGGTATAAATACCGTCGTCATCCATCAGGGAGCTGTTCGTACCCACCTTGATGCCGTGTTCATCAATGGTCACCTGGTTATCCTTTCCTTGGTTGATAATCAGGGTATCCACTGCCGTTTGGCTATTGGTCACTGCGCCAGTTTCTGCATTGACAGCAGTGCTGTTTTTCATTAGGACATTGTCACTGCCAATGACCATCCCGCCATTTACGGCACCGGCCAGGGCAGTATCAGCAGCGATGCGGGCGGTTTTCTCGTTCCCCACTGCGGTATCCAGGGCATTCAGGTTCTGGCCTACGGTACTTGTGGTCGCAACGTAAGTGCCGGCTTTAAGGCTGCCGTCATTAACCCCGGAGGTGCCGGTGAGGGTAGAAGTTTTTATTTGCGTTGCATCAATGGTAGTAGTATAGTTTCCTCTCTGATAGTATAGTGTAATCGATGGATTCGATTCCGTATCCATTGTGAGTTTACTGGCAGAGAGGCTGGTCGTTCCAATAAAGTCTTCACTAATGGTAGTAGCGCCGCTGCCAAAATCAATGGAACTACTGGTGATGGTAGTGGAATGCCAGGTGTTAACATCATCTTGAACTTTTATAGTATTGTTATTGATAATGGTTGACCCAGTAGCACCATCAATCGTCAGAGAATCTGCAATCTTGTCCTGCTTACCCGCCAGTGCCGTCTTGGTGGCATAGGTAGCTGCAATGTTGTTTCCCTCTCCATCGTTGGTGGCATTGGTGGCATTGGTTGCCGTAGTGGCGGTATCCGCTTTGACAGCAGCGTCAACTTTCCCGTCCTCATTAACATCTGCCTTTTTTTCCAATGCCGCATTTACACTTTCCTGGGTAGCATAGGTATCTGCAATATTTTTTCCATTGCCATCGTTAGTGGCATTGGTAGCGATATCCGCAGTGTCCGCTTTGACAGCAGCAGCAACTTTCCCGTCCGTATTAAGATCTGCTTTTTTCTCCAGTTCTGCATTCACTTCAATCTTGGTGTACACTTCATCGGTGGTATACACGGTGGCCGAGACTCCTGGATCTGTTGTCCCTATAGTGACGGCTGCCCAGGCGTTTCCTCCTACGCCAAAGGTCAGCAGTACAGCCAGAACCGCTGCGGGCTGGAACAGTTTGCTCCGTTTACCCCCGGCCCCGCTGCCCTTGGACCGGCTTTTAGCCAGTTCGGACACCACCATATACATTCCCCGTGCCCGATTCCAAATGACCTGATAGATCCTGTTCATACAATTTCCCTCTTTTCTTCTCCCACAGTTTGGGCTATTGTATCCTTCCTATTAACTACACTATACCAAAGTCTTTACAGGAAAATTTACAATTGGCAAGAAAGGGCGCTTTTTTGGCATGACCAGCAAAAATTTGCGCTTGCCTATTTCCCAGGTGCATTTCGTGAAAAAAAACCGCCTGTTTAGGACGGTTTTCTCAGAAAGCGTTTGTATTTGTGTATAATAGAATTAACAAGCTAACAGGTTACGGAAAGGAGAGGTGCAGGATGCTGCACATTGCTATCTGCGACGATTTGCCGGATCAAGTACAAATGATTCAGGCCGCTGCGGAAATCTACTTCCAAAACAAAAAAGAAACCGTGGAATACCGGACCTATACCGATGGCTTCGCCTTTATCGATGCCATCAGCCAGGGGTGCCCGTTCGATATCGTCCTGCTGGATGTGTGCATGCCGGGCATTCTGGGCACCGAGGTGGCCCGTGCCCTCCGGGAAAAACACAGCCAGGCGGAAATCATCTTCCTGACCACCAGCGACGAATTTGCCGTAGACGCTTTTGCCGTAAAGGCCACGGATTATCTGCTGAAACCCTTTACCCAGGCCCAATTCAACAAAGCCCTGGACCGGGCCGTAAGCTATATCCGGCAGCGCAGCAGCGCCAAAATCATCTTTCGGCTGGTAGGCGGAGGAATCCGGGTAGAAGAAATCGCCCAAATTCTTTTTCTGGAAAACCATGGCCACGTTATGGAAGTCTATCTGGCCGACGGCAGTACCCTGGAAACCCGGAAGTCCGGCCAGGAAATGAAGGCCGACCTGGATAAAATCGCCCCGGGACAGTTTCTTTCCCCCACCAAGGGTTACCTGGTAAACCTGGCCGCCATCCACTTGATCAAGGCTGAATATGTGGAAATCCAGGGCCACCAGATTCCCCTGGGGAAACGCAAATATCGGGATTTTCAGGAACAGTATTTCCAGTTTATGTTTGACCTTTAACCGTCTTCACCCCCTGTTTGGGTTTGGGCAGCTACTTGCAGGTAGGTCTGAAACCAGCCATCTTTCTGTTGGCACAGGATGCTGGCCCCGTACTTGTCCCGGAACCGAACCAAGGATTTCATGCCAATCCCATGGCCCTTCACATGGGTCACCGGCAGACCGTTTTCGTCCAATTCCACAGGTGCATCGAACAGATTCTTCACCAAAATGTTCAGCACCCCAGCCTGGTGCAGGGCCAGTACCGTAATGTTCCGCTTTTCCCTTGGCTGCTTCTGGCTGGCCAAAAGGGCATTCTCTACCAGGTTGGACAGGACAATGGACAGATCCACACTGCATTCCAGTCCTGGAGGCAGGTCCGCTGCAATGGTTACCGGGATTCCCCATTCCCGGGCTTTGGCAAAATATACCGTCAGCGCTGCATTGATTACGGGATTCTGGCAATACTGGGGCAGTTTGGTGGTATTGAAGCGTTCTCCCAGTTTATCGATGCAGTGCAGAACCCCATCCCGGTCCTTTTGCTGGACCCGCTCCAGCAAATAGGCCAAAAGCTCCCGTTTTTCCTGGTAGAGAGCCTCCATGCGCTGCCGGGATTCCTGGGCCAACCGAATGTAATTTTCCGTGGAAGTAAACTGCTGCTGCAGCTGGTGATTCTTTTCAAAGATTTGGATGCCCTGATAGACCTCCTCCTGGCTAGTGCGGATGGACGCCAGGAGAAGCACCGCAATCACCAGCAGGAAGAACCGGGGCAGCAGCAAATCAAAGACCCCCGGCAGCACAAAGTCGTACAGACTCACGTACAGGCTTTCCACGGCCAGCAGCACCGGAATCAGGGTAATATACCGCCAGTACCGCCGGGTAGCAGCCTGGGAAAAATGGCTGAACACCTGGGTAAAGAACCGCAGCAAAAAGGGAAAGGCCAATAGGGACAGAAAACCGTACAAGAGGGTCTGCTGCCCTGCTCGCTGGGAAGTTGCCAAAAGGGGAAAAAATTCCTGGCTAAGTCCCTGGCTTAGGGTAAACAGAATACCGGAAAACAGGATCCGGAAGGCAAACACATACAGCTGGCCAATCCAAAAGCGGCTGGTAAACCCCAGACACAGCAAAACCTGAGGAAGCCAGGAGCAGTCCCGGAGGACCCAATAACTGGTCTGGGAATCTTCAAAAATACCCTGCTGCTGCAGCAGGGTAAAGCCTGCCGCTTCCAAGAGCACCAGCCCCCACCAACCCCGCCAAAGCAGCTTTTGCTGCTGAGCGGGCAGAAATTGCCGGAAGGGCAAAAAATGGAGTAAAGCAAAAGGCTGAACCAGTATAAGGAAGAATGTAGTAATACCCAGGGTAGCGAAAAAAGAGCTCATGGTTCTTCTACCTCTTTCTGCAGCTGTTTCAGTTGTTTTTCTGCTTCCGCGAAATAGCCCTGTTCTGTCAGCTGGGCCAGAAGCCGCAGCTGGTGCCGGCTATCATGGCGCAAAATAGCCATTTTTTGCTGTTCCTTCTGGAGCAGTGCCGCATAAAGATTGAGCTGCTCCAGCTGATCCTGGAGAACCACATTCTTTTCCTTCTGCCTCCGCAGCTGATCTGCGTGCCGGATACCACTCCGGACAGCCGCCACCAGGCACACCGCCACCAAAAGAAGAATGCCCCGGCTCAGAAGCGTATACACATAGATGGAAACAAGCGTGACAGCCTCTGTGGGCAGATCGTAGTAATCCATATTGGTCAGGTAATAGCACAGCAGCAGCGGCACCGGTCCCAAATAGTACCAATAGGCCGGCCGCACCCGCAGCTGTTTCCGGGTGAAAAGCCGTCCCAGCAGCCGCTGCATCAAGGGCATTCCCAAAAGGAACAGAAACAGATAGAGGCCAAAATATTCCAGCATCTCATGGGCTTCCCATTTGGCAGGCCAGCCCAACTTATAGATCTCCATGGACACTGTATGGATGAACAGCATATAAATGGACTGAAGCCCCAAAACAAAGATATGCCGAAACCAGTAAGGTCGGATGGTGAAAACCAGCAGCAGCACATGGGGCAGGTAGCTGATAAAATACAACTGCTGATAGGTATGAGTCCGGGAAACCAGGACCCCCTGACTATAGAGAACGGAAATCAGTACAAATTCCAACAAGAAAATAATCAAATGGCCGCAGAGCAAAAATCGGCGCACAGACCTGGAGGCCAGAATCCGAAAAGGATAGTACCGCAAATAGGCCGACGGCAAAAGGGAAAAACAAAAGAGAAGAATGGTCATAAACTTATACCCCATTTTTCACTTCCCCTTTCTCTTGTTTGATGGTAATTGTATTATAACGAAAATGGGGGATTTTTGCAAAAGACAAAAGAAAAACCCCTGAGTGATTTCTCACTCAGGGGTTCTTACCTTAACCGGCAGCTTCCTATCCTCCCGGACCGTTTCCAGTCGAGTACTTTCGGCGTATGAAGGCTTAACTACTGTGTTCGGCATGGGAACAGGTGGATCCCTTCAGCCATAACCACCGGATTTTCAATTGAAGGCATGAGCCTTCAAAACTTCATGAAGAGACGTTTTTTACTTCTTGGACTTACGGTTTAAGTCAAGCCCTCGACATATTAGTACAGGTCAGCTGAACACATTGCTGTGCTTACACATCCTGCCTATCAACCTTGTGTTCTTCAAGGTGTCTTACCGGATTACTCCGTGAGAGATCTCATCTTAAGGATGGCTTCACGCTTAGATGCTTTCAGCGTTTATCCGTTCCAGACGTAGCTACCCAACTATACCCTTGGCAGGATAATTGGTACACCAGCGGTCTGTCCACTCCGGTCCTCTCGTACTAGGAGCAGCCCCCTTCAAATCTCTTACGCCCGCGATGGATAGGGACCGAACTGTCTCACGACGTTCTGAACCCAGCTCACGTACCACTTTAATGGGCGAACAGCCCAGCCCTTGGGACCGACTTCAGCCCCAGGATGTGATGAGCCGACATCGAGGTGCCAAACCTCCCCGTCGATATGGACTCTTGGGAGAGATTAGCCTGTTATCCCCAGGGTAGCTTTTATCCGTTGAGCGATGGCCCTTCCACTTGGATGCCACCGGATCACTAAGCCCTACTTTCGTACCTGCTCGCCGTGTTTGGCTCGCAGTCAAGCTCCCTTCTGCCTTTACACTCCGCGCGCGGTTTCCGTCCGCGCTGAGGGAACCTTTGGGCGCCTCCGTTACTCTTTAGGAGGCGACCGCCCCAGTCAAACTGCCCGCCTAACAATGTCCCGGCGATCGTTACTCGCTCGGTTAGAATCCCGATAGTTGAAGGGTGGTATCCCAACGGCGGCTCCGGTAATCCCAAAGGACTACCATCTCTGCCTCCCACCTATCCTGTGCATCAAATATCAGAACCCAATATTAGGTTACAGTAAAGCTCCATGGGGTCTTTCTGTCCAGTCGCGGGTAACCTGCATCTTCACAGGTATTTCAATTTCACCGGGTCCCTCGTTGAGACAGTGCCCAAATCGTTACACCTTTCGTGCGGGTCGGAACTTACCCGACAAGGAATTTCGCTACCTTAGGACCGTTATAGTTACGGCCGCCGTTCACTGGGGCTTCAGTCGAATGCTTTGGGTCGAACCCGGACATCCTTCTTTAACCTTCCAGCACTGGGCAGGTGTCAGCACCTATACATCAGATTTCTCTTTCGCAGGCACCTGTGTTTCTGGTTAACAGTCGCTTGGGCCTCTTCTCTGCGACCATCCTAGGCTCCAGGAGCAAGTCCTTTCACCACGATGGCTACCCTTATCCCGAAGTTACGGGTACATTTTGCCGAGTTCCTTAACGAGGGTTCTCCCGCGCACCTTAGGATTCTCTCCCCGCATACCTGTGTCGGTTTACGGTACGGGCGGCAGCTTTCTCACTAGAAGCTTTTCTCGGCAGCGTAGGCTCAATCCCTTCGGGAACAAGTTCCCTCCGCGTCACACCTCAGCCTCAGTGTACGGATTTGCCTGTACACCAGCCTGCATGCTTGCACACGAACTACCAATCTCGTGCGGACCTGCCTTCCTGCGTCACTCCATTGTTCAAACGATTGCTGCCGGTACTGGAATATCAACCAGTTGTCCATCTCCTACGCTCTTTGCCTCGGATTAGGTCCCGACTTACCCTGAGACGACGATCGTTGCTCAGGAATCCTTATGCTTTCGGTGGAAAGGATTCTCACCTTTCTTTTCGCTACTCATGCCAACATTCTCACTTCCCACCAGTCCACCGTACCTTACAGTACGACTTCAACCCGATGGGAACGCTCCTCTACCACGCAAGCCTAAGCTTGCATCCATAGCTTCGGTTCCATACTTTAGCCCCGGGAATCTTCGGCGCAGGGCCTCTCGACCAGTGAGCTATTACGCACTCTTTAAATGGTGGCTGCTTCTGAGCCAACATCCTGGTTGTTTATGAGACCCCACATCCTTTTCCACTTAGTATGGCATTGGGGACCTTAGCTGATGGTCTGGGCTGTTTCCCTTTTGACAACGGGACTTATCTCTCGTAGTCTGACTCCCAAGCTCTGCAGCATAACCATTCGTAGTTTGACAGGGTTCGGTAACCATTACAGTCCCTATCCCGATCAGTGCTCTACCGCCTATGCTTACTGCTTGAGGCTAGCCCTAAAGCTATTTCGAGGAGAACCAGCTATCTCTGCGTTCGATTGGAATTTCACCGCTACCCACGATTCATCCGAAAGTTTTTCAACACTCACCGGTTCGGTCCTCCACACAATTTTACCTGTGCTTCAACCTGATCATGGGTAGATCACTACAGTTTCGGGTCTGCGAACACTAACTCATCGCCCTTTTCAGACTCGGTTTCCCTACGGCTCCGCATTTCCTGCTTAACCTCGCTAGTGCCCGCAACTCGTTGGCTCATTCTTCAATAGGCACGCCGTCGCTTGCGCTCCGACTGCTTGTAGACATACGGTTTCAGGTTCTCTTTCACTCCGCTCCCGCGGTTCTTTTCACCTTTCCCTCACGGTACTATGCGCTATCGGTCACTAAGTAGTGTTTAGCCTTGGAGGGTGGTCCCCCCGACTTCCCACAAAATTCCTCGTGCTTCGTGGTACTCTGGATACTCACCTTCTCGCTCGTCCTTTAACCTACGCAGCTTTTATGCTCTGTGGCTTACCTTTCCAGGTAATTCGGCTAGGATGAACTTGAATTGTGTGAGTCCGTAACCCCGGAAAGCCGAAGCTTCCCGGTTTAGGCTCTGCCCTCTTCGCTCGCCGCTACTGTGGGCATCTCGTTTGATTTCTCTTCCTCCGGCTACTTAGATGTTTCAGTTCACCGGGTTCCCTTCCCTAAGGATACCAGCCCATTACGGCTGGTGGGTTTCCCCATTCGGATATCTACGGATCAAAACCTGCTTGCGGTTCCCCGTAGCTTTTCGCAGCTTACCGCGTCCTTCATCGGCTCTTAGTGCCTAGGCATCCGCCGTATGCCCTTAGTAGCTTGACTTATCTCCTAGCAATATTCGGCCATTTCTTTGTCGCTCGTCGCAAATTTTCCTCGATATACTTTAGTATTATCTCCGGAAATTTGCTTCCTCGCTTCGCGAACTATCCCGAATCTTGTTGGAGTCTTTCTGTTTTCGCCGATAATCGTTTTCTTCTGCGTCACTTGTCGTGTTTTGTCCTCGATATACCTTGTAGTATTATCTGCGGCAAAACGCTCCTCGTTCCTTGAATAAAATCGATTCTTGACGAAAACAACTAGTTCTACTAAGTCACACTTACGTGTTCCTAGTTTTCTCGTTACTCGTCTCTAAATTCGCATTTAGATTAGAGGTATCTACTACATATTCATCACAATACATAGTAGATTTAATTTTGATTTTCATCAAAACTGTTTTTTGTCTCTTCTATGAAGTTTTCAAGGTTCATACGATAGTAAGTAATTGGTGGAGACGAGGAGAATCGAACTCCTGACCCCCTGCTTGCAAGGCAGGTGCTCTCCCAGCTGAGCTACGCCCCCAGCATACATTCCTTTAGGAAAATATGGTGGGCCCAAGTGGACTCGAACCACTGACCTCACGCTTATCAGGCGTGCGCTCTAACCAGCTGAGCTATGGGCCCATTTCCTTACCATCTTGAGGGCAGAACCCTCAAAACAGAATATTGATATTGACAGATGTGCGTCGACGAGAATAGTTGATGTACCGTAGTACCCAACGGTTCTCCATAGAAAGGAGGTGATCCAGCCGCTCGTTCTCGAACGGCTACCTTGTTACGACTTCACCCCAATCATCGGCCCCACCTTAGACAGCTGACTCCTTACGGTTATCTCACCGGCTTCGGGTGTTACCAACTTTCGTGGTGTGACGGGCGGTGTGTACAAGGCCCGGGAACGTATTCACCGCAGTATGCTGACCTGCGATTACTAGCGATTCCAACTTCACGCAGGCGGGTTGCAGCCTGCGATCCGAACTGGGGTCGGGTTTATGGGATTTGCTCTGCCTCGCGGCTTTGCTGCCCTTTGTTGCCGACCATTGTAGTACGTGTGTAGCCCAAGACATAAGGGGCATGATGACTTGACGTCATCCCCGCCTTCCTCCAGGTTATCCCTGGCAGTCTCCTATGAGTCCCCACCATTACGTGCTGGTAACATAGGATAAGGGTTGCGCTCGTTGCGGGACTTAACCCAACATCTCACGACACGAGCTGACGACAGCCATGCACCACCTGTTTTCGTGCTTCCGAAGAAGGGGACCTATCTCTAGGTCTTTCACTCAATGTCAAGCCTTGGTAAGGTTCTTCGCGTTGCGTCGAATTAAACCACATACTCCACCGCTTGTGCGGGCCCCCGTCAATTCCTTTGAGTTTCAATCTTGCGATCGTAGTCCCCAGGCGGGGTACTTATTGCGTTAACTCCGGCACAGAAGGGGTCGATACCTCCTACACCTAGTACCCATCGTTTACGGCCAGGACTACCGGGGTATCTAATCCCGTTTGCTACCCTGGCTTTCGCATCTCAGCGTCAGACACAGTCCAGAAAGGCGCCTTCGCCACTGGTGTTCCTCCCAATATCTACGCATTTCACCGCTACACTGGGAATTCCCCTTTCCTCTCCTGCACTCAAGACTTCCAGTATCCAACGCCATACGGGGTTAAGCCCCGCATTTTCACGTCGGACTTAAAAGCCCGCCTACATGCTCTTTACGCCCAATAATTCCGGACAACGCTTGCCACCTACGTATTACCGCGGCTGCTGGCACGTAGTTAGCCGTGGCTTCCTCGTCAGGTACCGTCAATACAAACGCTTATTCAACGTTCGCACATTCGTCCCTGACAACAGAGTTTTACAATCCGAAGACCTTCATCACTCACGCGGCGTTGCTCCGTCAGACTTTCGTCCATTGCGGAAGATTCCCCACTGCTGCCTCCCGTAGGAGTTTGGGCCGTGTCTCAGTCCCAATGTGGCCGTTCATCCTCTCAGACCGGCTACTGATCATCGCCTTGGTGAGCCGTTACCCCACCAACTAGCTAATCAGACGCAGGCCCATCTTCCAGCGATAGCTTATAAATAGAGGCCATCTTTCATCCCTTCTCCATGCGGAAAAGGGATCACATTCGGTATTAGCATTCCTTTCGGAATGTTGTCCCCAACTGGAGGGCAGGTTGCCTACGCGTTACTCACCCGTTCGCCACTAAGAATTTACCGAAATAAATTCTCCGTTCGACTTGCATGTGTTAAGCACGCCGCCAGCGTTCGTCCTGAGCCAGGATCAAACTCTCCAAAATAGAATTATTTTGAAAAGCCGCTTGGCTCTTGAAAATACTAGCTTTGATTTTTTTACTTCGTTGTCTCGAAGTGACTCGATCTCATCACCGTAAAGGTGACTTGACCCGCACATCTGTCAATCAATATTCAGTTTTCAAAGTTCGTCTTGCTGTCTCAGCGACAGCTTGTTTATTCTAGCAAACTTAGAAGTTTTTGTCAACAACTTTTTTGTTTTTCTTTTGAAAAACAGCGTTTTGATATTTCCAAGTGTTGCTTGCTTCTCAAGAGGAAGCTTAGTTATAATACCATACCCCTGGCAGAATGGCAAAATGGAAAATTACGGTTAATAACAGTTTAAATTTGGTTTTTACGCGTTTTTTACATTCTCGCAGTTCTCTTTTCATTACTTTCTTAAACTTTACGTTACTTTACGTAAGAATTACAAAAGCTCGTTGAATCGTTCGTACTAAATCGAACAATTCAACGAGCTTTTACTTGTATCAGTTGCATATGTAACAACTATTACAGCTTTTAGCTTTTTTTATTTTCTTTGGCCGTATACCTGTTGGCCACCCATAGCGCCAACAGCGCACCCACCAGTTTACCGGCAATAACGGGAATGGTCATACCCGGCTCCACCCCAGCGGTAAAGCCCAGATAGTCCCCAAAGGTGCAGGATGCTGATACCATGAAGGCAATATTTTTGACTTTCCCGGCTTCCGTCATTTTGGGCAGCATCATGAAGGTAGGCAGCGGATTTACCAGCGTTACCCCAAAGCCAAATACATCGTCCTTGTTTACGGCCTTGCCGCCCTTCTTGTCCATGCGTTTTTCCACTGCTTTGGTTACCAGGGACATAATGGGCAGAGCACCCATAAGGAACACGGCAATGACGTCTACGATTTTCATAGCCACGTCCACTTTCTCCATACCGGCGATA
This sequence comes from Acidaminococcus hominis, assembly GCF_900291475.1. Lineage (GTDB taxonomy): Bacteria > Bacillota > Negativicutes > Acidaminococcales > Acidaminococcaceae > Acidaminococcus > Acidaminococcus hominis. The sequence goes on along the minus strand of NZ_OLMM01000005.1, from coordinate 457,601 downwards.
ATGGTAATGCCCGTTACCTGGGTAAAGCCAGCTGCCACAAGCCCCAGCGTTCCCAGCAGGGAAACCAGTTTGCCCAGCGCCAAGCAGCCGGCAATAATCAACCGAGGTCTCAGCAGCAGGCCCACTGCCAGCAGTAGGGACAGCAGCAGCACCGGCACCGTATTGTACAAGATGCTGCCCAGGGGAAACCCTGCAGCCAGACCTCCTGCCACAGCCCCAATGGGCATGGGAATAATGCCCAGCATAATTCCTTTGGCAAAAGAATCCAAGTCGTTGTCACTGATAATGCTCAGGCCCAAAGGAATCAGAAATACCAGGGTACAGCCCAGGGTAGTACCGATATTCAGGCCGGCATACAGAGCCATAGAGGGATCCTTGGCCAGTTCCATAGCCAAAGGATAACCGCCCATATCACTGGAAAGCAAGCCTCCAAACAGTGCCGGGTCCACCCCTGTGGAATTATACACCAGCGCGGCCAAAGGCTTAATATTGCTGGAAATCACAGGGGCCAAACAAATCATCCCTGCCATCCCCAGAGCCAGAGGGCCCATGGCATTGAGCCCATCTACAAACTTCTGCCCCAGCCCCAATTTGTTGCCGCGCAGATGGTCAATTCCGCCCAGCACAATACCAATGCCGATAATCATGAATAAAAGCTTGTCCAACCCCATCAAATTCACCCAGTTTCCCGCTAAATTTGCTGCCCCTGGGAAGCCTTACTGATTTGCTGCAGCAGTTACAAATGCCTTAAAAATGTTCTGCTGCTCTTGTGTAGTAAACATCATCTCTGGATGCCATTGTACGCCCAGGGTAAATACCTCAGCATCCTTCAGCTCCACCGCCTCAATGACCCCGTCCTCGGAACGAGCCGTTACCTTCAGCTTGGTTCCAGGATTTTTTACCGCTTGGTGATGGTAACTGTTTACCTCCACAGAGTCGTTACAGAGGATAGTATAGAGCAGGCTGTCTTTTTCTACAAGATTTTTATGCACAGAATATTCTCTGGGACTATTCCCCATAAAATGCTTCAGGTAACCGCCTTCGCTTTCCAGATCCTGGTACAGGGTTCCGCCCAAAGCGGTGGTCAGGATTTGGATTCCCCGGCAAATTCCTAAAAACGGTTTTTTATTGGCTAAGGCATAGCGGGTAATGTATAAATCCATTTTATCCCGCTCCGGAATAATCCGGCCGCATTGGCCAATCATCCGGGTTCCGTAATTTTTGGGATCCACATCATGGCCGCCGGTGACCAAAACCCCGTCTAATTTGGCCAGCAAAGGATCCAACTCCTGCATAGCTTTCAGCCGAGGCAGCAGCACGGGGATGCCCCCAGCCTTTTCTACCGCATAGACGTAGTCCCCTGCCAGATACAGCCAATCCTGGCCGGCAATACCTACGCCGGATTGCAGGCCCAGGCCATCCTGGGGATCATAGTTGCACGTTACACCGATTACTGGTTTCAAAGTTGTCATCGTAGTCATCCTTTCTGCCATACAAATTATTTGTTCAAGCCTTTACGGGCAGCATATTCTTTTTCCATTTTGACCCAGGGAGCCCATTTTTCCGTTTCCCATCTTTGGGGATTGGAGAAATATTCCTTGAACAGCTCCACAATCTGGCCGTTGCACCAGTATACCCCCAGCATATTGACCAGCACATACACGCCAGCAAAGAAGTCTACATAGGTAATCAGTTTGGAAATCCCAACCATGCCGCCGCCCAGGATCAATACCAGCATAATCCAGCGGGCTACGCCCCGGGCCTTTTCACCCACCAAGGCAATGAACTGGGCTTCGGTAAATTCAATCTGGGCGCAGGCGGTGGTAAAGGTAAACAGCACTACTGCTATCGTAACCAAAAGGCCGCCAAAGCTGCCCAGGCTTTGCTCAAAGGCCGTAGCCGTCATAATGGCCGGATCCAGTTTCAGGGTCCAAACGCCGCTGGTGAGCACCACCAGGCAGGTCATGGAACATACGATAATGGTATCAAAAAATACTTCAAATACGGCCCACATGCTTTGCTGAATGGGGTGATTCACATCGGCTACCGCATGAACAATGGTGGTTACGCCGGTACCGGCGTCATTGGAGTAGCAGCCCCGGGCAATCCCCCACCGGATGCTTTGGGTTACCGTAGCACCCACGAACCCGCCAACGGCAGCATGACCGGTAAAGGCATCCGCAAAAACAGCTGCCAAAGCACCGGGCAGATTGCCCACGTTCATGGCAATCACCACCAGGCAGCCTGCCATGTACATCACACTCATAAAAGGAACCAGTTTTTCCGTTACGGACAGCAGGCTCTTCATGCCGCCGATAACTACCAGGCCCACCAACAGGGTCAGCACCACCGTGGTAGCCAGCCGGGGCGTACCAATCCCCACCAGGTTATCCACCCCAGAACCGATCTGGGCCGAAGCGGCCAAAAACAGGCAGAAGATGCAGAGTACGGCATACACCGGGCTGATCCACTTCCAGCCGGTACCCTTGGTCAAGTAGATCTGGGGACCGCCTTCCCATACCCCGTTGTCCCCCATCCGGCGATACTTCATGGCCATGGTGGTTTCACAGAATTTGATGACGCAGCAGAAGAACCCGGACAGCCACAGCCAGAACACGCCCCCAGGGCCGCCAAAGGCTACCGCCATGGCCGTACCGATGATGTTGCCGGCCCCCAAGGTAGAAGCCAGGGCCCCGGTAACTGCCTGCCAGCCGGAGAACTTGCCGTCTTCACCCTTTTCCCCAAAGGATTTCCCAATGGTGTTTTTCAGGATAAAGCCCAACCGGGTAAATTGGGGAAAGCCCAGCCGGATGGACATGATGAAACCGCCGCCTACCACCCACAGCAGCATGGGGATGCCCCAGAGCCAATTTGCAAAAGCCTGCATACCTTCTAGAATAAACATAATGATTCCTCCTCGCATTTCCTGGCAGCAATGCCGTCCTTTCGTTTGTTGCCCCCATAGTAAGACCTATAGTCCACACCACGTCAAGAAGAAACTTTACGTTCTGTCCTCCGAACGTTTTCTTATTGTATGCAATCTGTTCTATTTTTAGCCATTTGTTTCTTGTATTAACCATAATGTATACTGTATTAACCATACAGCATTCTTGGTTCCTATTCTTTCAGACTTTATTTCACCAAACTCGCTTTAAAAAAGTCATTTTTATTTTTTTGTATAATTCTCCGTTTCGTTCGCCCCAGGGATTTTGCCTCATAAAAAAAAGATGGAGTTAACTCCATCTTTTTCAAAAATATTTTTCGCTTACAATTTTTTCCCCACATATCCATACATTTCCAAGGGTTCCCCATCCACATGTTCGGTATACATGTGATGTTTGGTGGTCTCCAGCACCGTCCCCAGCAGCTTGGTCTTCAGGCTGTACCCATTCTGCCGATACTCTTCCTCCAGGGCTTTCATACTGCACATCCGGCTGCTGCCCTCGGGGTACTTACGCATCAGGTTTTTCCGGCTTTGGCTGCCCCAAGGCAGGCTTTGGTACGCCCCAATCAGCTCTGCTCCGGGCTTCAGCTGTTCCTTCAGGTTCTGAAGCTGGCACTGCTTATGGTAAAAGCTGTATTCCAGCTCTCCAAAAAGGGCCACCACCAGATCAAGGGACTCCCTGGCCAGTGGCAGGTGCTCACCGGCATCCGCAATATACAAAACCTTTAGATCAGGAGCCAGGGTCTCCATCAGGGATTTATAGTCTGCCAGCACTTCCGGGTACTTGTCCGCAATGATGTACAGACAGTCCTGGGGCAGATTGTCCAAAAAATTATAGATAAAAAAGTAGCCGTTGATGTTCCCTTCAAAAATCACTTTCCCGTGCAAGTCCCTCTTGTTCAGCTCCTGCAGCATAAATTCCGGGCAGCGAGGCGCACAGATACTGAACTGGAGCCCGGTCTCATGGTACAGTTTCCGCTCCAGGTCCGGGGTATCGTGGTTTCCTGTATAAAGGTTCCCCGTCAGCAGGATGCCGTTGCGAATCTCCATCTGGCAGCCGCAGTCACAGCGCAGCTGCCCTTTCATCAGGAAAGACCGGCTGATTTCCCCACCTTCAATGGTAAAGCTTTTGCCGCAGTGGGGGCAGCGCAGCAGGGCAATGGCCTCCAGCGGCACCCCGCTGGCAGCCGTATGGGCAACCTTTTTCCGTTCTTCCAGCTGCCGGATTTCCTGCTGGAGCAGTTCCAGGCTGGCGTCCAGATTTTCCCGCTGCTGCCGCAGCTCCTTGGCCTTATTTTCCAATAGTTCAATGCATCGGTTCAGGGTGGCTGGCTCGATAAAGTTGGACATCCGTTTCAGGTACAGCAGGCTGCGGATTTCCGTAATGCTTAACTGCATATTTTTCAGCCGCAGGATAGTTCCCATATCCAGCTTATCTTTCTCGCCAAAATGCATCTGGGTTCCCACCACCTGGGGCCGCAATAGACCCATTTTCACGTAATAGCGGACCGTGTCCTTGGAAACCTGGTACAGGTCCGCAAAATCTCCGATTTTCAGATCTTGCATGGGAATTCCTCCTATAGGGTAAAAGCAGGCAAAGCCATAGGGTTTTGCCTGCTTTTTTTGCTCAAATACCGTTTTGCATGGACAGATCGATGATGCCCACCGCATACGGTGCGATTTCGTAGGGCTGGAACAAAAAGTGGATACTGCCGTCCGGGTCCAGATAGTAATTTTCCGGCAATTTTTCCAAGCCCTTAAATTCCGGATAGAAGTAATGGCCTGTGCCATAGGGCGTTGCCCACAGCTTTTCGTTGATTTTTTCCAGAGTAAACAGGGCTTTCTGGTGCTTGGGCACAAGGTCCTGCCATTTCACCAGCTCCCCGGTCTTGAGAGAAAAGGTGTAGCCCCGTTCCCAACTCAAGGGGTGGGCTGCCCGTTCAAAATAATCCATACCGTATTCCCGCACAGACAAATACCCCTCGCCGTAATGGCACAGCCGGTAGTGGATATAGGAGGTCAGCTTTTCCGAATGAACGTTGGCTTTTTCGTAATCCTTCCGGGACTTTTCCGCTACCTTTTTCAGGTACCGGGAAATTTTCCGGGATGCCTCCGGATTCTCTGCCAGGTACACCTGGGGATAGCTGAGATTCAGGCCATTTTCCTGAATCAGCTGGCTGCGGATCACCAGCCCCTGCTGGGCAACCATGACCTGCCCTGGAAATTCCCCTTCCAGCGGCTGCTCCAGGGTCAAATGGGCGGTTTTGGCCCAATCATTTTCTGCCGCCTGACTCATTCCTGGTCCGGACAGTACCAACGCCAGGGCCATAAATCCCGTCAGCAGCAAGCCTGCCTGCTTCTTTCCCATACTGCCTCATCCTTTCCTGTCTAGACACTTGCCACGACTTATTCTCTCCTTGTATTATACAAAGCCTTTTCGGCCTCTGCAAGAAAATCACTCCTCCAGGCTGTACCGTACCCGAATTCGGGCGGTGCTGGTTATGGGCTGTCCAGTCCGGTCCAGGGCCGGCTGGAACTGCCCCTGCCGGACCGACTGGAGAGCCGCCCGGTCCAGCCGGTCGTAGCCGGAGCTTTCCTCCAACCAGGCTTCCGTTACGCCGCCCGAAGGGCTTACCGTTACCCCTACCAGAACGCTGCCTTCTTCGCCGGCACTCCGGGCAGAGGCTGGGTACACCTTATGGTAAGAGGACAGGACGGGTCCCCGGCTAAGGTCCGCACTGCCGCTTCCAGCCCCGTTCCCAGCCCCGGAGCCAGAGCCTTCTCCGCCGCCTTCTCCACCGCCATTAGCGCCAGTGCCCGTGCCGGAGCCAGCAGGGCTTGCTGTGCCAGTCCCGCTGCCCGCAGCGCTGGGAGCAGAAAACCCTGCACTGCTCTCCCCCGTAGTAAGTACTCTTTTCCCCGGCTCGCCTCCTTCTGCTGAAGGGCCGGTAGGGGTCTGCAGCAGCTGCTGCAGTACCTGTTCCGTATTTTCCCCAGTACCGGCAGCGTTGCCAGACACCCCGGCTGCGCCGCCTGCCGTATTGCCCCCCACTTCCTGAAGGGTTACGTGAATGCTGGGGGGCTGGGGCGCTGGCCGCAGCTGGTACAGCAGCCCGCCTGCTGCAAAGACGAGCAAACCATGCACCAGCAGGGACCAGCCCAGATACCCGGGCCATTTTCCCTTAGCCATGACTTCCCTCCAGCTGCACCGTCAGGGCAAAATCCTTGATGCCGCAGGTTTTCAGTTCTCCCATAACACCCATGACCCGGCCGTAGCTTACCTCCTGGTCGGCCCGCAGGTTCACCACCTGACCCTTGCCCTGCTGCACCGCAGTCTGGGCCTCAGCCTTTAGCTGTTCCACCGTTACCGGCTGCCCCTGGAAATAAAGGCCTCCGTCCCGGGTAAGGGTTACTTCCAAGGGTGCTTCCTGCTGGAGTACCCCTTGGGCCTTGGGCAATTCCACGGGTACCCCGTACTGCTGGGTCATGTACATGGTACACACAATGAAGAAGACCAGCAGCAGAAACACCATATCAATCATAGGGGAAATCTGGATATTGGATTCCTTTTCCGAGGAAGAAGAACCGAAATGGATCATTGGTGCCAGCCCCCTTGCTGCGGCAGGCTGTCCGCATTTTCCATAAAGGTATTATCCACCTGTTCCAGCTCCCCTGCCAGGGTTTTTACCCGCTGGGCAAAATACGTATGACAGCAAATGGTCACAATGGCAATCAGCAGGCCAAAGATGGTGGTAATCAGGGCTTCCCCCACCCCGGCGGTAACCGCCAAAGGATTTTCCCAGCGGGTACCCAGGGCATCAAAAGAAGCCATCATCCCGGTGATGGTTCCCAAAAGGCCCAAAATAGGCGCCAGGGTCACAATCACCTGGAGATAGGTCAGGCCTTTTTCAAAATGCTGCAGCAGCTGCCGGCTTTCCCCTACAATATAGCTCTCCTTGGTCCGGACCTGGGGAGGAGCGGAAAGAAGTTTCCGTCCCAAAGCCGCCATTTCTCCCGGAGTATTCTCTGTCAGCTGCCAAGCCTCCTGCCAGCGGCTTTCCCGCAGCAGAGCGCAGAATTGCTGGGGAAAAACCCGGCCTGAATCCTCCTTATGAAAATACTTCCACCGTTCCAGGGTAAGGGCCAGGGAAATCACAGAACAAAGCAGCAGGGGCCACATTACCAAACCTCCCCGCAAAAAATAACTCCAACCTGTTTTCAGCCATTCCATCACTAATCTGCCTCCGTAAATCGATTTTTCAAAATGTCCTGCAATAACTCCTGCTGCCGTTTTTCCTGTTGGGGATTGGGCCGGGGCTGAATCCGCAGCCCTCCAGGGCCCCGCACCACCTGGCAGGAAAGGCCATAAGCCTCACTCAGCAGCGTTTCTGTCAGCACCTGTTCCGGAGTGCCCTGGGCCAGAATTTTTCCCCGCCCCACCAGCACCAGCCGATCACAATAAGCCGCAGCCAGGGTCAGGTCGTGCAGGGAAAGCAGAATTCCCAGGCCTTTTTCCACCAGCTGGCGGCAAAGCTGCAGCAGCTGTTCCCCCGCCGCCAGGTCCAGTTCCCCCAGGGGCTCATCCAGCACCCAATAGGGCGCCTGCTGGAGCAGGGTCCGGGCCAATAGCACCCGCTGGCGTTGGCCTCCGGACAATTGGTCCACCGGCTGCGCCGTCAGTTCTTCCGCTCCCATAAGGGCCAGACAGCGCCGGGCCTGCTGCCGCTCCGCTTCCCCTTCCTGGGCCAGCCAGGAAAGATAGGGATAGCAGCCAGTCAGCACCACGTCCTCCGCCGTATACCCAAAAGCAAGCTGCCCGTCCTGGGGCAGGTAGGCAATTTTCCGGGCAAGCTGCTGCCGGCTGAGCTGCCTAAGTTCCCTTCCGTCCACCTGAGCCGTTCCCCGCCCAAGGGGCAGGATTCCCGCCAGGCTTTTCAGCAAGGTGCTTTTCCCGGCACCGTTAGGGCCAATGAGCCCTACACACTCTCCTTGGGCCAGGGAAAAGTCCACCTGGTCCAAAACCTCTTTTTCTCTATAGCCCAATCGGGCCCCAATTAATTCCAGTGTCATATCAGTACCCCTTGAGCAGCGGCTCTTTGTCCCAAACAAACAATTTCCGGCCAAAAGCTGCGTTGGCCATGGCCTTGATGCCATACACCAGCTGGGGAGAAGCGTCATAGACGTACCGGTCCGGCAGCGCCACCAGATGCTTCAGGCCCCGCAGCTCCTGGTAGGCCGGATTGGCAAAAAACTGCTGCCGGATAGCCGCATAATCCTGCTGTTCCTCCGGATAGGGCTGGGCCACCAGGAAAAAGTCCGGGTCCGCCCGGAGCACTGCTTCAGGCGTCAGGGTATCTCCGTTTTTCAGGCCGGCTTCAGCCAAGCCATTGCGAAAGCCCGCCCGCTTGGTCAATTGGTCGTAAAGGGACCCGGTGCCGCCGTAACGGCTCATCAGCGAAACCAGAAACCCCACCGGCCGGGGCTGGGGCTCCTGGGCCACCACCCGGTCGATTTCTGTCAGCTGCGCTTCCAGCTGCCGGACCACCTTTTCTCCGGTCTCTTCCTGCCGGAGGGCTTTGGCCATCAGCCGTACATTGTCTTCCACTTGTCCAAGCGTAGACGGGCCATAGCACACCACCACAGGAATCCCCAGTTCCTCCACCTTGGCAATCAGCCCCGGATCGGACCAGGTGGAAGCCAAAAACAAATCCGGCTGGACGCCAGCCACAGCTTCCGGGGTATAATCCCGCAGCCGGGGGGTGACGCCTTTGGTTTCTTCACTGATAAAGGAGACCCCCGGTTCCCCGTCCAGATAATAGGCAGCCGCCAAACGCTCTGCCGGCACCAGGGTCAGCAGGGTTTCATCCAAATGGAGGGAATCGGTCACAATCCGCCGAGGCTCCTGGGGCAAAGTGACAGTTTTTCCCCGGACATCTACTACCGTATAGCCGCTTTTTAGCTGGGGTTTTGCCGTTGGGCCACAGCCAAAAAGCACCAGCAGCACACCCAGCAGCAATAGAAAGCGCAGGCTTTTCATGGGGTTCCTCCTTCTTAGGCTTCAGATACAGAAAAAGAGGCTGTGCAGCGCTCAGCCTCCCCTTCCTCTTTAGAACGAATATTCCGCGCCAACCATAATCCGGCGTCCGGGCATGGGATAGCTATCCTGCCCTCCGACTACGCCGCCCTGCTCAGCATAGGCTGCGTTGGTCAAATTGTAAACTGTGGCGTAGCCGGTCCAGTTTTGGTTAAACTTGTACCGGGCATTGAAATCCATGGTCAGGTACCGGTCTTCCCCGTAGTTTTTCCGGCTGAGACCGGTGGCTGCCCGGCCCCTAAGGGACAGGTTCCACCGCAGGTCATGGAACCGGACCCCAAACTGGTAGTAGTTGGGGGCATAGTTGTTGTCCCGGGTGTAGCCTGCATCAGCACGATTATCTTCCACTTTTACATAAGTATAAGACCCTTCCAAATCCCAATGCTTATTCAAATGGTGCACAGCGGACAGTTCCAGGCCGCGTTTCTTTTCTTTTTGGATATTCTCCGCGTAGGAATCCGTGCGGTACTCATTAACCTTCACTTCGCGCCACTCAATAGCATTGTTTAGCAGGCTATAGAAAGCATTAATGCTCACATCAGTTTTGGGCGTGGCCTTAAAGTTGTAGCCAATATTCCACACATTGCCGGTTTCCGCCTTCAGGTTGTCCTTGCCTACATATTTGCCCCACCCCCACAGGGACAGGTCAGAATAATAATACAGGTCATCGATGGTGGGCGTCCGAAATACCTGGTTCCAGGATACGTACAGATTGCTGTCCTGGGAGAATTTCTTGTTCACGGAAACACTGCCCGTGGTCCGGTTCCCGCTGTGGCTATGGTCATCATAGCGGACCCCGGCGTTTAACTGCCAGGAAGGCAGGAACTGCCACTGGTCCTGGACAAAGAGAGCCTTGTTGTTATACCCCTGGGTTCCCGTATAGCTGGCTATATTTTCAGCTTGGGCATGCCGGTATTCCAGACCCGCAATCAGCGTATTGTTCTCCGCCAGTTTCAGGTTCTGCTGGGCCTCCACCGCCCAATCGGTTTCGTCCATGCCCCCCAGGTTGTAGTAGGAATAATAGTTCCGGTACAGCTGCACATAGCCTTTGTTGTCCAGGTTCCGGTTCCAGTCGTAGCGCAGGCCCACATTGTTGGTTTTCTTGTCAATCTGGGAAGGGCTGTAATAGTTCACCTGGTAGGGGTTATTGCCCTCCAGATTGGAATAGTCATAGTTCAGGGTCAGGCCGCTGTTGGCATCAAAATCCTGGGTCACCTTCAGGGACAGGGCGTCCTGGGTATAGTCACTTCTGCCGGGCCACCGCTTGGTGTCCCCATTATGATCCTTATACTTTGTGTAGGAAGCCTTTTCCAGCTGGGCACTGACCAGAATTCCGGTTTTGTCCTGCCGGCCGCTGACGGTTACCCCCAGGTCCTGATTGCCCCAGGAGCCATAGCCTGCCCGCAGGGTTCCCGTAGTTTCTTCCGTATTTTTCGTGATAATATTGATTACGCCGCCTACGGCGTCCGCCCCGTACAGGGTGGAGGCGCCGCCTTTCACCACTTCAATCTTCTCAATGGCGCCCATGGGCGGCAGGGTATTCAGGTCAAGCGTAGCCTTCACCATAGACCCCATACTATTATTTACCCGGCGGCCATCCACCAGCACCAGCACCCGCTCATCTCCGTTGAGCATCACGTGGCGCTCACCGGCGCCAATACCACCCTGCATGACCCGGGCACCGGATACATCCTCCAGGGCTTCCGCCACATTTTCGTAGCCCCGCTCCTTGATCTGCTGGGCCGTAATCACCGTTACATTGGCAGGGGTATCCGCCTTGGTATTTTTCAGCCGGTTGGCAGTAATGACAATCTCCTGTACCGGTTCCTGGGCCGCATCGGCCGCCAGGGCCAGTCCACTGCCCAGAGTCAAAAGGGTCAGTGGTACCGTTACGCTAAGGGTTTTCCCCATCATTTTTTTCATTGCAAAAGCCCCTTCCAATTTTTCGTTTTAATATTTCACATGCATTAAATAAAGTCCTTGGGCCGGAGCAGCCATCCCCGCTTGCTTCCGGTCCTTAGCGGCCAGTACCGCCGCAAAATCTTCTACCGTCCATTTGCCGGTGCCCACCCGCACCAGACAGCCCACAATATTGCGCACCATCCGGTACAGGAAACCGTCCCCGGTAATGGTAAACACATACAGGTCCCCGTCCTGCACCCAATGAGCTTCCTTCAGGGTCCGAACCGGGGACCGATCCTGGCTCCCTTGGTTTTTGAAGGAAGAAAAGTCGTGGGTGCCCAAAAGCAGCTGGGCTGCCTGGTTCATGGCTTCTACCTCCAGGGGCTCCCGGATTTCCCAGGTATAGTTCCGCTGACAGGGATCCGGCAGAGGCGCATAAAGTACCTTGTATTGGTACGTTTTTTCAATAGCATCGTAGCGGGCATGAAAATTCTCCGGTGCCACTTCCGCGGTGCGGATGACAATATCCGGGGGCAGGACTGGCTCCAAAGCCCGCCGGTAGTTTTCCGGGGGAATGGGACTTTCCGTAGAAAAGGAAATCACCTGTCCCAGCCCGTGGACTCCGGCATCGGTCCGGCCTGCCGCCTTGATCAAAATCGGTTCGCCCAGTACCCGGGTCAGGGCCCGTTCCAGCACCTGCTGGACACCTACCCCGTTTTTCTGGCGCTGGAACCCTTGGTAACTGGTTCCGTCGTAGGCCACCAGGGCCTTAATGGTTCTTCTCATGCAGCAAGCGGCCCCCATTTCAAAAAGGCCAGCAGGGCAAATAGGCCCAGCATCACCAGGGCCGCAGCGCCATCACCTTTTTTATAAACCAGTTCATTCATCCGGGTCCGACCTTCCCCGCCCCGGTAGCACCGGGCTTCCATGGCCAGGGCCAGTTCATCGGCCCGGCGGAAGGCAGAAATAAACAGGGGAATCAAAATGGGCAGCATATTCCGGGCCCGTTTCATGATATTCCCCGAAGAAAAGTCCGCACCCCGGGACATCTGGGCCTTCATGATCCGGTCCGTTTCCTCCAGCAGGGTAGGAATAAAGCGCAGGGCAATGGTCATCATCATGGCCAGCTCGTGGGCCGGCACCCCGATTTTCTTAAAGGGCCGCAGCAGGGATTCTATTCCATCCGTCAGTACAATGGGTGACGTAGTAAAGGTCATCAAGGAAGAAATCAAAAGCAGCAGCACCAGTCTCAGGGACATCTTGATTCCCAGAATGATGCCTTCTTCTGTCAGGGTAATGAATTTCCAGCTCCACAGCACCTTCCCGGGATCCGTAACAAAATGAATGCCCATGGTCAGCAAAATAATGACCCACAGGGGTTTCAGCGACCGCAGCAGCAGACCTGCCGGCAGCTTGGCCAGCAGGGTGCCCAAAAAAATCAGGGCAATCAGCAGTCCGTAGGACAACGGCGAATCGGCCATAAACACCATGACCATATAAAACAGGACGGACAGGATTTTGGTCCTGGGGTCCAAACGATGAATGCAGGAATTGCCGGGATAGTATTGGCCCAGCGTAATATCAGTCAGCATGTTTCCACCCCTTTGCCCGCATAATAGCTGCCACCAGTTCGTCCTGGGTAAGAGGCGTACCGTGCAGGGGCAGCCCAGCCTGTGCCAGCTCATCAGCCAGTTTCAGGCTCTCCGGAATATCCACGGACAGCTCCTGGAGCTTTTGGCGCTCCTTGGCAAACAATTCCCGGGCCGGGCCGTCCAAATGGACCTTCCCGCCCTGCATTACCAGAAGCCGGTCCGCATACTGGGCCGCTTCTTCCATACTATGGGTAATGAGCAGCACCCCCATTTTCCGCTTATGGAAAATTTGCAGCAGCTGGTGGAACACATTGTCCCGGCTGACCGGGTCCAAACCCGCACTGGGCTCGTCCATAATCAGGTAATCCGGTTCCATGGCCACTACCCCGGCAATGGCCACCCGGCGCATCTGTCCGCCGGACAATTGGAAAGGAGACCGTTGGGCAAAGGTATCGTAGTCCAAATCCACAAATTCCAGGGCGCTTCGGACAGCTTCTTCCACTTCTTCCGGGGTCTTTCCCTGATTCCGAGGCCCAAAAGCCACGTCTTCATAAATAGTTTCCGCAAAGAGCTGGTGTTCCGGATATTGGAATACCATACCCACCTTGCCCCTGGCGGTTTTTACCTGGGCACCTTTGCCGGCCAGGTCCACCCCATCTACCAGCACCCGGCCGGAAGAAGGATGGAGCAGCCCATTCAGATGCTCAGCCAGGGTGGACTTGCCGCTGCCCGTGTGGCCGATAAGCGCTACAAATTCCCCTTTTTCCAGGGTAAAGCTCACATCATCCAGGGCTTTCTGCTCCAGACTGGTGTGGGCCATATAGGTATAGGAGATATGATCTACTTGGATGGACATAATGCTTCACACAACTCCTTATGGGTCAGAATGGGAGGCAATTTGTGCCCCTGTTTGTTCAGGACATTGGCCACCTCAGCGGCCAGAGGGCATTCCAGGCCCAGGGCACGAATCCGGTCCACCTGGGTGAATACCTCTTTGGGGGTGCCTTCCAGGGCGATTGTTCCCTGGTCCATGGCGATGATCCGGTCCGCCAGGATGGCTTCCTCCATTTTGTGGGTAATGTACACAATGGTAATGTGTTTTTCCTTGTTCAGCCGCAGCACCGTGCTGACAATCTCCTGCCGGCCTTTGGGGTCCAGCATGGCGGTGGGTTCGTCAAAAACAATGCAGCGGGGCTCCAGGGCCAGCACCCCGGCAATGGCCACCCGCTGTTTCTGGCCGCCGGACAGCCGGTGAGGTGCATGCTTGGCATACTCAGTCATGCCCACCACTTCCAGGGCCTGCTGGACCCGAGGCCGGATTTCCGGTCCGGGCACCCCGATGTTTTCCAGGCCAAAGGCCACATCTTCTTCCACGATGGCAGCCACAATCTGGTTGTCCGGGTTTTGGAGGACCATGCCCACCTGCTGGCGCACCGGCCACAGGTTCTCTTCCAGGGACGTATCCATTCCCGCTACCAGGCACTGGCCTTCCGTGGGCAGCAAAAGGCCGTTGAAATGCCGGGCCAGGGTGGACTTGCCGCTGCCGTTGGTGCCAATAATGGCCACAAATTCACCGGGGGCAATGGACAGGTTGATGCCCTTTAGAGCCGTCATTTCCTGGTTTTGGCCATCGATATAGGTATGGGTCAAATTTCTCGTTTCAAGTATCGGTTCCATAAAATCCTCCATAAATTAAGATTATAACTTTGTTGACCGCACCCCGTCAATGACACAAAAAAAGTGGTGTGCAGATTCGCACACCACTTCAGGTTCTTACAGGATTCCAGGAGGAAGCATAGTTCCTACACCAGGTCCAATGGGCAGGCCCAGCGCCAGCCAACCAATCAGGAAAAGGATCCAGGCAATCTGCAGCACAATCGCAATGGGGATCATGTTGGAGATCAGGGTACCAATGGCAAGATTGGGCATGTATTTTTCCTGGGCCACGCTGAGGATCATCCAGATATACGGGCTCATAGGCGTGAAGCAGTTGCCCGGGGAGTCCCCCAGCCGGTACAGCAGTTGGGCGAAACCAGGATGGTAGCCCAGCAGCATGAACATGGGAACGAAAATCGGGGCGAAAATAGCCCACTTGGCAGAACCGGAGGAAACGAAAATGTTTACGCCGGCGGTAATCAGGATAAAGGCAATGCACATGGGGATACCGGTAAAACCAACGCCCTTCAGGAAGTCAGCGCCGCTGATGGCCATCAAGGTACCCAATTGGGTCCAGTTGAACAGCCCTTGGAACTGGCCGCAGAAGAAGCAGAACACCACATAGGCGCCCATACCGCTCATTTGTTTTACCATGGCACCGTTGATGCTTTTAATGGAATTGAATTTCCCGGTGCTCATACCAAACACAATGCCGGCAATGCTGAACAGGAAGAACAGAATAGGAATCAGGCCCTTCAGCAGCAGAGAACCTACCAGGGTATGACCGTCCTTGGACAAGATGCCCGTAAAGAAGCCTACAGCCAGAATAACCACGTAGATAATAACGGCCAGCGCAGAATGATGCAGGGCCTTGACTTCCGTGGGGGTTACTTCAACAGCCTCTGCTTCCGTTTCCGCCCCTTCGTACTTGCCAAAGCGCGGTTCGATGATTTTTACAGAAACTGCACCAATCACCAAAGAGCACAGGAAGGTGGAAACGAACATGAAATACCAGTTACAGGTTACGTCTACGGCAAAGGCGCCGGGCGTACCCAAAAAGGCATCAATGGCCTGGTTGGTCAAGCCTTGCAGCAGGGAGTCAGTGCCTGCCACCATCAGGTTGGCGGTAAAACCAGCCTGGGCACCGGCGTAGCCAACGATCATGCCTACCACCGGGTGCTTTTTCACGCCGATGTACACAATGGCGGCCAAAGGCGGAATGACGATCATGGCCGTATCGGAAGCGATGTTGCCCACCGTACCCAGGAAAGCAATCAAATAGGGAACAATGGAGGGCGGCACATTTTTCAGGGACCGTCTCAGCATGGTCACCAACAGGCCGGATTCTTCACAGAACCCGATGGCCAGAGTCATGGTGATTACCAGACCCATGGGGGCAAAGCCGGTGAAGTTCTTGACCAGGTTGTTCAGCAGCCAGGTTACCCCGTCCTTAGAAAATAGGTTTTGGGATACCACGGCTTTCCCAGTTGCCGGGTTCACCAGGCTGAAATTGGTTGCGGTCATTACGGTACCAATTACAGCAGCGATTAAGAATAAGACCACGAACAGAATTGCGGGCGGAGGCAATTTGTTGCACACGGTTTCAATGGTATTCAGAAACCGATCCACCCAGTTTTGCTTGGATGCTTGTTTTGCTTCCATGCGATGCACCCTCCTTTTAGTTTTGTATACTAAGCACAGCAGCCCAGCTGCTGTGAATTAGTCAAAACCTCGAACATTTCTTCACAAGAAGTTCGGATTGTCTTTATAATAGCATGTTTGGAAAAGCCTTGTCCAGTCTTTTATCTTGTTATTATTTTCATGAATTTCTATGTTATAATAATTACAAGTTCAACTTTTCCCTCTACTTCTGCAAAAAAATTCCCAAAGGAGAATCGCCTATGGAAAGTGTCGTTATCAATTTGTTCCCCAATTTTGCCTTCTGGAAGCTCCATTCATTAAAGGAATATTTACTGTTCTTTTTGATGCTGGCAAGCGGAATTGCTCTGCTTTTCTACGTTTTGCGCCGCATGAAGAAGGCCAGGACCCCCGCCGGTTCCTTGAAGCGGATTACCGAAGCCGTGCAAAAACAAAGTCATGGAAAAGCCCGCATTTTACGGCCGGCATCGCCTTTACTCCAGGGCTGCGACCTGTTAGTACTTTTAAATCAGGATTTGGTTATCCTTAAAAACGTGTATACCGGATACTTTATACAAGGTTCGTACCATGCCGAACAATGGAAAATTTCTGATAATTCTATGTCGCAGGAAATAGCGAATCCCCTTCCATTCCTGCAAAAAGACGCAATTGAGATTGAGAATCTGCTAAAAAAGAATAAAATAGAAAATCTAACTCTGCATTATTTTGTGCTTTTCTCGGATAATTATGCAGAACCGGAGATTACCCTGGATGATGCGGCCCTGCCCTACGCCCAAACCCTGAAAACCTTCAAGGACTGGCTGAAAAAACATCAGCTGCATCCCCATACGGCCCAGGAACTGGAGGCAATCCAAAAGGCCCTGGAGCCCCTGTGCAAAGTAGAGGAGTGAAACCCATGCCCAACCAAAAACGTTTATTGGAAACCTTTCTCACCTATGTCCAGGTGGATTCTGTATCCGGCAGCGAGGCCCCTATGGGGGAGCTGCTGCTGAAAACCCTGCGGGAGCTGGGCCTGGAGGTCCGGCGGGATACAGCTGGCAGGGACAGCGGTACCGGAGACGGCTTTAACGTCTATGGAAGACTGCCCGGTACCCTTCCCGGCAGCCCCGTACTGCTGGTGGCCCATATGGATACCATGCCCCCGGGCTGCGGCATCAGGCCCCAGGTTAACAATGGCCTGATTACCTCGGACGGAACCACCGTCCTGGGCGGCGACGACAAGTCTGGGGTGGCGGCCATTGTGGAAGCCCTCCGCTCCCTGGTGGAGGAACAGCGTCCCCACCGGACAGTGGAAGTGCTGTTTACCATTGGAGAAGAAACCGGTATGCAGGGCACAAAACATTTGGACTATACCTGGTTTCAAAGCAAAAACGCCCTGATTTTCGATCTGGGCGGTCCCCAGGGCACGCTGGTGACTCAGGGGCCTGGGCAGCTGAAATTCAAGGCCCTGGTCCACGGCCGCAAAGCCCATGCAGGGCTGGCTCCGGAAAAGGGCATCAGCGCCATCCAGGCAGCAGCCAAAGGTGTGGCCGCCATGAACCTGCTGCGCATTGACGAAGAAACCACCTGCAACCTGGGAACCTTCACCTGTGTGGGCCCCAACAATGTGGTGCCGGACCTGGTCCTGCTCCAGGGGGAAGTCCGCAGCCGCAGCCTGGAAAAACTGAACCGGCAGGCAGCACACCTGAAACAATGCCTCCAGGAAGCCTGTGACGCCGCAGGAGCGGTCCTGGACTGGGAACTGGTAACCAACTATACGGTCTTCCAGGTACCGGCCCAGAATCCCTTTGTACGGGAGGTGGGCGCCGTCTACCAGGAGCTGGGCTTTACCCCCGCTATCCAGGCCACCGGCGGAGGCAGCGATGCCAACGTGCTGGCCCTCCACGGCTTCACCCCCCTCATCCTCAGCACCGGTATGAGCAAAGTCCATACCACGGAAGAAGAACTGCGGGTAAAGGACCTGGAAGACACCTGCACCTTTATCCACCGTCTTCTTACCCAGCCAGGGAAAAACTAACGTTATGAAAAAAGCTCCGGAATTTGTATCCGGAGCTTTTCCTTTATTTGCCCGTCTGGGCGGGGCTTCCATAAATTTCCTTCATGTAGCGGAATGCCGCCCACGCCTTGGGCCAGCCTGCATAAAAAGCTGCCTGGGTCAGGATTTCGGCCATTTCTTCCTGGGTCACACCATTTTCCTTGGCTTTAGCAATGTGGTGCTTTAGGGAACTGTCCAGGACCCCGCTGGACATGACCGCCGTAACCGTCACAATGCTTCTCAGTTTGGGAGACAGCTCCTTTTCCCGGGCCCAAACTTCCCCAAAAAGCACATCATCGTTCAAATGAGCAAATTCCGGGGCGATACTCCCCAGTTGATCCCGGCCGGCAGTCACCTTCCCTGCCGGCTTGGCGGCAGGTGCATTCTGGGCCGCCGCCGCATAAGCGGCCCCAGTGGACAGCAGCAGAAAAGACGCAGCCAGTGCGGCTGCCCATTTTTGTAAACGTTTCCCTGTTTTCATCTTTATGCTCCTTTCAAAACCTCCAGCCTGACAAAAAACAACTGGATTTTCTCCTTTTACTATATCGGAATAGGCCATTCATGTAAAATATTTATTTCACATGAATGGCCATACGAAAATTGCATGATTTAATAAAAAAGCAAGGGGATGTGAAAAAATAAGACTTCTATCGTCGCCTTTGGCGACACTTCCTACACGCTTGCAGGAAGCGTTCCAGACCTCTACTGGTCAAGTGACAGACAAGGGTGGTGCAGGTATTTACATACCTAAATTTTATCTCAAAACCCGTTTTGCACATGACTAGTATAGGTCTAAGACCGGCCCATTCAAGCGTGAAGGGGCTGTCAGCACGTAGGGCTGACTGAGGAAGTTTTGAGACACAGATACGGCTATAACGAACAATAAAAATGGCTTGCGAACTAGTTTGAATTCGCAAGCCATTTTTTCACAGCCCCTTGCTCTAAGTGCTTCTTATTCTTCAGTTTCAACGGACTGGGCAGCCTCTTCCTGTGCTTCGGCAGGACGATGGAGCTTCAGTTCGATGTTCCGATATTTCGGCATACCGGTTCCGGCAGGAATCAGCTTACCGATGATGACGTTTTCTTTCAGGCCCAGCAGCGGATCAACCTTGCCTTTGATGGCAGCATCGGTCAGGTTTCTGGTGGTTTCCTGGAAGGAGGCAGCGGACAGGAAGGAGTCCGTAGCCAGGGAGGCTTTGGTGATACCCAGCAGGATGGGATGTGCCTTGGCCGGTTCCTTGCCTTCAGCCAGGACCTGATCGTTTTCATCCTCGAATTGGGCAATGTCCACAATGGAGCCCGGCAGCATGTTGGTGTCACCGGCATCATCAATGCGGTATTTCCGCATCATCTGACGAACCATTACTTCCACGTGCTTATCGTTGATTTCTACGCCCTGGGACTTGTACACGCCCAGTACCTGTTGTACCAGGTAGTGACGGGTAGCGGCAGGACCGGAAATACGCAGGATATCGTGGGGGTTCAGGGAGCCTTCGGTCAGGCGGTCACCCACCTCGACGGTATCGCCTTCGGCCACATGAATCTTGGCGCCATAAGGAATATGGTAGGTATCTTCCGTGCCATCTTCCTTTTGGATGATGATGAAACGGCCATCGTCCTTTTCCTGAATGTCCACCACACCGGCGGATTCGGACAGGATACCAGGATGTTTCGGTTTTCTGGCTTCGAACAATTCTTCGACACGAGGAAGACCCTGGGTAATATCGTCAGCACCAGCAACACCGCCGGTGTGGAACGTTCTCATGGTCAGCTGCGTACCAGGTTCACCGATTGCCTGGGCGGCAATGGTACCAACGGCTTCGCCCACTTCCACCTTTCTGGCAGTAGCCAGGTTACGGCCGTAGCAGGCCCGGCATACGCCATAGTGGGATTTACAGGTCAGTACGGAACGGATCTTCACCCGGCCGTCGCCGTGTTTTTCACGCAGGTCGGCAATTACGTCGGCCATATCTTCGGTAATGTAGTCGTTGACATGGTACAGGACTTTGCCTTCCGTATCCACGATTTCTTCGGCCAGGACACGGCCAACCAGACGATCCCGCAGGGATTCCAGTACCGTGCTCTTATTCTTACCGGAGGTAATGGCTTCTACGTACACGCCATCCACTTCGTTGTTGCGGATTTTCAGTTCCTTGACGGTACCGTCAGCCAGGATGGCTTCAATGGTATCGGCAGTGAACTTGTCCCCAGCATGGGCCAGTACCAGCCCAGACTCGGTTTCGATATCTTCTTCCACTTCCTTGTTCAGGAAATGGTGGGTCATATGTTCCCGGAAAGCAGCTTGCACCTTTTCCTCGCTGACGTTGATCTGCAGAGTTTCAGGTTCTTCGTTGCTGTCTTCATCCTGGGGATACAGGCTGATTTCCAAAATCCGGGCAGCCAGGAGACGGTCAAAGACGTCTTCCGTTACCACCGTATCGGCCTCTGCCAGAATGGAGCCATCCACAGGGCTAAGCACGCTGGAAGCCAGGGTACGGCCTACGGCGTATTCCTTCAGCTTGTGCTGGCTGGAACCCAGAACGGCCTTGCAGAAGCGGGCGCGTTCCCGTACCAGATTCATGCCGGTAACGTCGCAGTCATCTTCCCGGACGATAACGTCCTGGGCCACGTCTACCAGACGACGGGTCAGGTAACCAGAGTCGGCGGTACGCAGAGCCGTATCGGCCAAACCTTTACGGGCACCGTGGGTGGAGATGAAGTATTCCAAAATGGTCAGGCCTTCACGGAAGTTGGATTTGATAGGACGGTCGATGATCCGGCCGGAAGGGTCAGCCATCAGACCACGCATACCAGCCAGCTGACGAATCTGCTGGATGTTACCACGAGCACCGGAGTTGGCCATCATGTACACCGGGTTGAAGGCGTCCATGGTGTTTTTCATCAGGGCGTTGGCTACATCTTCCGTTGCCTTATCCCACAGGGCGATAACTTTGCGGTACCGTTCATCCGGGCTCATCAAGCCGCGGTTAAAGAGGGTTTCCACCTTATCAACCTGTTTTTCGGCAGCGGCCAGGATGGAAGCCTTTTCTTTCGGGATCTGAATATCGGAAGCAGCAATGGACAAGCCGGATTTACAAGCGTTGTCGTAACCCAGTTTCTTGACAATATCCAGCACCCGGGCAGTCCCGAAGTTGCCGTACAGCTTATGGGCTTTAGCCACCAGGCGGCCCAGTTCTTTCTTATCAATCAATTTACCCAGCAGCCAGGTACCATCTTCCTGTTTGGAGTAATAGCGCATTTCCAGCGGCAGTTCGCAGTTGTAAATGATATTGCCCACAGAAGTGGTTACCAGGCTTTCGCCCTGGTCGGAAGCTTCCGGGAAAATTTCTGCATTGGGCACGCGGACTTTGATCCGGGCCTGCAGATCAATGACTTTATGGAAGTAGGCCAGACGAGCTTCGTCAAAGCTGATGAAGCGGCGGCCTTCACCCTTGGCGCCATCCTTGAAAATGGTCAGGTAATAGGCACCCAAAACCATATCCTGGGTAGGAACGGTAATTGGTTTTCCGTTGGTAGGAGCCAAGATGTTGTTGACACTCATCATCAGTACCCGGGCTTCAGCCTGGGCTTCTGCGGACAGCGGCAGATGGACAGCCATCTGGTCACCGTCGAAGTCGGCGTTGTACGGGGTACATACCAACGGATGCAGTTTGATGGCGCGGCCTTCGGACAAGATGGGTTCGAAAGCCTGGATACCCAGTCTATGCAGGGTCGGGGCACGGTTCAGCAGTACAGGATGTTCTTTGATAACGTCTTCCAGAACGTCCCAAACCACGTTGGTAGCCCGTTCCACCATTCTCTTGGCACTCTTGATGTTGGTGGCAGAACCGTTTTCAACCAGGCGCTTCATTACGAAGGGCTTGAACAGTTCCAAAGCCATTTCTTTCGGCAGACCGCATTGGTGCATCTTCATTTCCGGGCCTACTACGATTACGCTACGGCCGGAATAGTCAACACGTTTACCCAGCAGGTTCTGACGGAAACGGCCCTGCTTGCCTTTCAGCATGTCGGACAGAGATTTCAGAGGACGGGTGCCAGGGCCCGTTACGGCACGGCCGCGGCGGCCGTTATCGATCAGGGCATCTACAGCTTCCTGCAGCATCCGTTTTTCGTTCCGGACAATGATGTCAGGAGCCTGCAATTCCTGCAGCCGTTTCAGACGGTTGTTCCGGTTGATGACCCGGCGGTACAGGTCGTTCAGGTCGGAGGTGGCAAAACGGCCGCCGTCCAGCTGAACCATAGGACGCAGGTCAGGAGGAATAACCGGAATTACATCCATAATCATCCATTCGGGTTTGTTGCCGCTTTTCAGGAAAGCTTCGCATACATCCAGCCGACGGACAATATTTCTTCTCTTTTGCAGGCTGGTTTCCGTTTTCAGGGCAGCCCGCAGTTCCTTAGTCAGTTCTTCTACGTTGATTTCATGGAGCAGTTCCTTAATGGCTTCTGCGCCCATGCCCACCCGGAAGGTAGGGCCGTATTCACTGAGTTTATCCTGGTATTCTGCTTCGGTCAGCAGTTGTTTTTTGGTCAGGTTGGTATCGCCCGGATCCAGGACAATGTAGCTGGCAAAGTACAGGACTTTTTCCAGGGCTCTTTGGCCAATGTCCAGGATAGCGCCCATCCGGCAGGGAATTCCCTTGAAATACCAGATATGGGATACGGGAGCAGCCAGTTCAATGGAGCCCATCCGATCGCGGCGGACCTTGGAGCGAGTAACTTCTACACCGCATTTGTCGCAGACGACCCCTTTATAACGGATGCGTTTGTACTTGCCGCAATGGCATTCCCAATCCTTGGTAGGTCCAAAAATCCGTTCGCAGAACAAACCATCCCGTTCCGGTTTCAGGGTTCTATAGTTGATCGTTTCCGGTTTGGTTACTTCCCCGTGGGACCAAGATCTGATCTTTTCGGGAGAGGCCAAGCCGATACGCATAGAATGAAATTTATTTACGTCTAACAAGAGCACTCACTCCTTTCTACTCTTCATCAGAATCGTTGCCGTCATCTTGGGAATCATCCAGGCTCATATTCCCGATATCGGCAATCACATCAAAATCACTGGTTTCCGGCTGATCTTCATCCGGGCTCAGGTCATCCTCGCTGGCAGGAGCTTCGGTGCCGATATTGGCTGCGGTACTGGGAGTCTTGCTGGCCATATCCATGTCCAGTTCTCTGGCAATATCGCCCATTCCGATATCTTCATCTTCGTCATCCAAATCGATTTCTTCATCATCTTCATCCAGCACTTGGATATCCAGGCCGATGCTCTGCATTTCCTTCACCAATACCTTGAAGGATTCAGGCACGCCGGGTTCAGGAATATTTTCGCCCTTAACGATGGCTTCATAGGCTTTCACACGGCCTACCACGTCATCGGACTTAACGGTCAGGATTTCCTGCAGGGTATAGGCAGCGCCGTAAGCTTCCAGCGCCCAAACTTCCATTTCACCAAAGCGCTGTCCGCCGAACTGTGCCTTACCACCCAGAGGCTGCTGGGTAACCAGGGAGTACGGGCCGGTAGAACGGGCATGGATCTTATCGGCAACCAAATGGTGAAGCTTCAGGTAGTAGATGCAGCCTACGGTAACCGGGTTATCAAAGGGTTCGCCGGTACGGCCGTCATACAGGGTGGTCTTGCCGCTGGGGTCTACACCGGCCAGCTTCAGGGTCTTGCCCATTTCTTCATCGTGGGCACTATCGAACACAGGAACAGCTACCTGTACCGCATGGTCCACCGTTTGGGGCATGCCAAATTGGTCATAGTCATAGCCGGCTTCCCGCAGCTCTGCTTCCAGGTTGGGATCCTTTTCTTCGATTCTTCTGCCCAAAGAGCAGGCGGCCCAGCCCAGATGGGCTTCCAAAATCTGACCGATGTTCATACGGGAAGGTACGCCCAGGGGGTTCAGTACGATTTGTACCGGTTCGCCGTTGGGCAGGAAGGGCATATCTTCACGGGGCATAATCCGGGAAACAACACCCTTGTTGCCGTGACGGCCGGCCATCTTATCGCCTTCACTGATTTTCCGTTTTTGTACGATATGTACCCGTACCTGCTTGTTTACGCCAGGAGGCAGTTCATCGCCGTTTTCACGGGTGAATACCTTGACGCTGACAATGATACCGGATTCGCCGTGGGGAACCCGCAGGGAGTTATCCCGGACTTCCCGGGCCTTTTCGGCAAAGATGGCACGGATCAGGCGCTCTTCAGCGCTCAGTTCGGTTTCTCCCTTAGGAGTTACCTTACCTACCAGAATGTCGCCAGGGCGAACTTCTGCACCAATCCGGATGATACCGTCTTCGTCCAGATCCTTCAGGGCTTCTTCAGAAACGTTGGGAATATCCCGGGTGATTTCTTCAGGTCCCAGTTTGGTATCACGGGCATCACAGTTGTATTCTTCAATGTGAATGGACGTAAATACGTCGTCTTTTACCAGGTCTTCGGAAAGCAGTACAGCATCTTCGTAGTTGTAGCCTTCCCAGGGCATGTACGCAGCAATGGCGTTGCGGCCCAGGGCCAGTTCACCGTGATCCGTAGCAGGACCATCGGCCAGTACCTGGCCTTCTTCCACCTTGTCGCCCTTGTAGACAATGGGTCTTTGGTTGACGCAGGTGCTCTGGTTGGAACGTTTGAATTTCAGCACGTTGTATTCGTCAATGCCGCCGTTGTCGTCCCGGGTAACCAGGATCTTGTCGCCGCTGACGTATTTTACCGTGCCGGCGTGCTTGGCCAGGATGCAGACCCCGGAGTCCACAGCCACCTTGTATTCCATGCCGGTACCCACTACAGGAGCTTTGGGGTTCAGCAGGGGCACAGCCTGACGCTGCATGTTGGCACCCATCAGGGCCCGGTTGGCGTCATCGTTTTCCAGGAAAGGAATCAGGGCAGCAGCAATGGACATTACCTGTTTAGGAGAAACGTCCATGAAGTCAACCCGGCTGGGGGAAATGGACAGCACATCGTTCTTATCACGGGCAATAACGTGCTCGTTGACAAAGGAGTTGTCATCATTCAACGGTTCGTTGGCCTGGGCAATAACGTAGTTATCTTCTTCATCAGCAGTCAGGTAAACGATTTCGTTGGTAACCTTCTTGTTTTTCTTGTCCACCTTGCGGTACGGGGTTTCAATGAAACCGTACTTGTTCACCACACCATAGGTAGCCAAAGAACCGATCAGGCCGATGTTAGGACCTTCAGGGGTTTCAATAGGACACATACGGCCATAGTGGGAAGGATGGACGTCGCGGACTTCGTAGCCAGCTCTTTCTCTGGACAGACCGCCAGGTCCCAAAGCGGACAGACGGCGTTTGTGGGTCAGTTCGGCCAGAGGGTTGTTCTGGTCCATGAACTGGGACAACTGGCTGCTGCCAAAGAATTCTTTTACCGCAGCAACCACCGGGCGGATATTGATCAGGGCCTGGGGCGTAATCACGTCGGCATCCTGGAGGGTCATCCGTTCCCGGATTACCCGTTCCATACGGGACAGGCCGATACGGAATTGGTTTTGCAGCAGTTCGCCTACGCAGCGTACACGCCGGTTGCCCAAATGGTCGATATCGTCCTTGCCTTCCATACCGTCGATCACGTTCAGCAGGTAGCCAAAGGAAGCAATTACGTCCGCCGGGGTAATGGTCCGAACAGAAGCGTCAATATCTTTCGTAACAATCATGCGTTCCGGATGTTCCTGGAATTTTACCCAGACCTCGGCATAGCCGGCATCCTTGAACAGACCGCTTTCTTCAATGGTGTTGATTTCTTCGTCGCCAATCACGGTGCCAGCTGGCAGAACCACTTCGCCCTGGGTGCCATCGGGGTTTTCGAAGGCCAGGGGAGAAGTCAATTCCTTGCCCAAAAGGCGCTGACGCCAGCCCAGTTTCTTGTTGACCTTGTAACGGCCTACATTGGCCAGGTCATAGCGGCGGTTGTCGGAGAAAATATTCCGGATCAGCTGTTCGGCGTTTTCCAGGTTGGCAGGTTCGCCGGGACGCAGTTTCCGGTAGATTTCCAGCAGTGCATCGTCTTCGTTCTTGGTGCTGTCCTTGGCCAGGGTAGCAACCAGGTACGGATGTTCGCCGAAAGTGGCAATAATATCATCGTTGGTGGGCAGGCCCATCACCCGCAAAAGAGCCGTAGCCGGCAGCTTACGGGTCCGGTCCACACGGGCGTAGATGATTTCGTTCAGGTCGGTTTCGTATTCAATCCAGGCGCCCCGGTTAGGAATAACGGTGGTGCCGTACAGGAACTTGCCCATGGGGTCCATGTCCTTGGCGTAGTAAACGCCAGGAGAACGCACCAGCTGGCTGACGATAACCCGTTCTGCGCCGTTGATCACGAAGGTACCGGTATCGGTCATCAGGGGGAAGTCACCCATGAATACGGTGGATTCCTTGATTTCCCCGGTATCCTTGTACAGCAGGCGGACATCTACATTCAAAGGAGCGGCATAGGTTGCGTCCTTTTCCTTGCAGGTTTCCACATCGTATTTGGGATCGCCGATGGTGAAATTCTCAAAGCTCAGTTCCAGGTTGTCGGTAAAATCCTTAATAGGAGAAACATCCTGGAAAACATCATATAAACCTTCTCTTATGAACCACTCATAAGATTTTCTCTGTAAGTCGATCAAATGAGGCATTTTCAATACTTCTTTGATCTTGGCATAACTGTACCGCAAACGGTCGCCATTATGAACCGGCTTAAACATGTGGGTTCTCACTCCTTTTCTCTGGGCAGGTCTTTCTAAACAAAAAAAATAACAAGGCGGTCAATTAGAGAGATTGATCAGCCTTGTATCGTGTACGTTTTCTCAGTCATCATGTCGTGCTCCTCTCCTCACTTGAGCGGGAACGCGATGTCCAACCACTGAGCACTCGCGGAACCTATTCATCCTGCTATAAAAACTTCATGGACAATTATTATACTACGTATTTCACGGTAATACAATACCTTTTTTCTGGTTTTTAAGACTTTTGGGGTTCAGTTTTTTCCCGGCCGTCCCGCACCAGTTCCTGCCAGGCAGGCTGGTCCCAGGCCAGACGCACAATCGCCACCAGGTCATAACCGGCATTGTACCGATAAAAAATCAAAAACCTGCCGCAATCATAACAACGGACGCCTTCCAGATCCAAAAGGGAGTCCTGGGCATTGGCCGCCAGTTTGGGGGTCCTGCCCAATTTCTCAAGGGTTTTGTCCAGCGCCGCCAGCTCTTGGGCTGGCAGAAGGAGCTTGGCTTGGGTCAGATCCTGAAGGGCCAGCTGGGCCCACATTACATTGCCCTGGGCATCTTCCGTATTATCCTGCCATAGGCTCTGCAAGCCTGCGCCCACATAGGCGCGTACCTGTTCCCGTTCTTTGGCTTCCATAATCCTTCCCTTTCCCCTGCTTCTGCAGCATGACAAAAAGGGAGCCACTGCAAAAAGCTTTCTGCAGCAGCCCCTCTCTTATTTTATGCTTCGGCTTCAACCGGGTAAACGCTGATCAAGCGACGATCTTTACCGCTTCTTTCAAAAGCAACCTTGCCGGCAACTTTTGCATAGATGGTGTAATCTTTACCCATGCCTACGTTTTGACCCATATGGAAACGGGTCCCACGTTGACGAACGATGATGGAACCAGCAGTTACCAGCTGACCATCATGAGCTTTCGTACCCAGACGCTGTGCGTTGGAGTCACGGCCGTTGTGGGTGGAACCAGAACCT
This sequence comes from Acidaminococcus hominis, assembly GCF_900291475.1. GTDB lineage: Bacteria > Bacillota > Negativicutes > Acidaminococcales > Acidaminococcaceae > Acidaminococcus > Acidaminococcus hominis. The sequence continues at coordinate 430,002 of NZ_OLMM01000005.1, read as the reverse complement.
TTTTTATGGGCGTGTAATTGAAGAATCAATTCGAACACTTTGCTCACCTCCTGTGTTCTTCAGTAGTCAGATACTGGGGATAATACCGTTTCAGCTCTTGAAGCCCGCAGACCATGGTCTTTAGCAGGACTTCCGTTTGCTCATTGGGAGCATCCTCCAGTCTTACTTCCAGCGTTCCGTCTGCCTCATCGACAGCGCACTGCACTTTATGGCGGAGCACACGCTCCATGCCCAGTACGGGAAGCTGCGTATCCAGGGATACCAGCGCACATACCTGATCGAACCCTTCCGGATTAGAATCGGCATGTCCAGAAACCCGGTACCCGCTGATTTTGTCCTGATCGTTGTAGTAAATATCTACTTGAATCATGACTTATGCTTCGATAGAAGTGATCTCAACCTGAGTATACGGTTGACGATGACCCTGGCGTTTGCGATAGTTGGATTTTGCTCTGTATTTGAAAACAAAAATCTTATCAGCTTTGCCTTGTTTAGCAACTTTAGCAGTTACTTTAGCGCCTGCAACAGTAGGATTGCCTACCTTTACATCGCCGTCGTTGACTACAGTCAGAACATCGTCAAAAACGACTTCCTGGCCTTCTTCAACGTTCAGTTTTTCGATGTTCAGCACATCACCTTCACTGACGCGGTATTGTTTGCCGCCGGTACGAATAATTGCGTACATGTTTGCACCTCCCTCATCCAAGACTCGCCGAATACGGTACTCCTTCCGGAGTTTCAGGAACCCCTCCGGGCGGTAGTGCGAGTTTCACACTATTTTTTATACTATACAACAAAAAACGGGAAAAGTCAACGCAGACTTCTCCCGTTGCAGCGCCTTTGGTACCTATTGCAGAAACAGATCAAAGGTGGCCAGCTGATTTCCTGCCAAAAGCTGCAAATCGCCTTCTACGTGACCCAGTACCTGCCCGGTAAACTGGGGTCCGCCGCTTTTGTAGAACAGCACAAACCGGTCCTTTTCCGGCCAGAAGACGATATCCCCCGCCTTGTAGCCTCCCATCTGGAGATTGTCCGTGGGAAACTGGTCCACATCCTGGTAGTACACCGCCGTCTGCCCGTCCAGGTCCTTTAAGGCCAGGGTGATGGGCAGTTCCCCTACCAGGGCATGGGTGGTGGCATTATCCTCCACCGAGGCCCACAGCACCTTGTCCCCCAGGGTAATCCGCACCCGGGCCCGGCTGAGATTAATTACGCCGCCCGGCCAATTCTTCTGCTGCACCCGGGCAGCCTGTTTGATGCCCGTCTGTTTCTGGTCCGCCTTGGCCGTTTTTTCACCGGCACAGCCTGCTGCCATAAGGCTCAGCGCCAGCAGCGCTCCTAGTAAAGCGCCGCCCCATTTTCTTTCCATGTTGTTCCCCTCCTGCTGAAAGAAACCTTTACAGCCATAGAGTACGCCTTCTCAAGCCCGTTGTAAATCCCGATTTTCCCAGACAATTTCGCAAAAAAAGCAGGAGGGTAAATTCCCTCCTGCCAATTTTTGCGCTGTCTCCGGCACTGTTTTTATTTTTTGAGGGGAACGCCAACCTTGGCCAGCCAATCCCGCAATTCCTGCTCACTGCCGCTGTAGCGCAGGCCCTCTGTCACTTGGGCTCCTTTGGCCGAAGCCTCTAGGATGCCCACACTTTTTTCAATGGGATAGCCGCCGCTGGTACAAAAGGGCACCACTTTTTTCCCGGAAAGGTCGTAGGATTCCAAAAAGGTGTTCATCATCAACGGTGCCTGATAATCCCAGATGGGATAGCCCACAAATACGGTATCGTACTGTTCCATATGGTCGATTTTGGTTTTCAGCTTGGGCCGGGCATTGCTTTCAATTTCCTTGATGACCATTTGCAGATGCTCCTGATGGTCGGCCGGATAGGGTTTCTCCGGCTGCAATTCTACCAGGTCCCCGCCCACCAGCTGATGAATTTTCTCTGCAGCTGCCCGGGTAGTTCCCGTATGGGAATAATAAGCGATGAGGATATGGCTGCCGGCACTCTGTTGATTTACAGCCTTGGCTGCCTGGGCAGCCGGCTGGCTGGCAGAAGAACTCTCCCCGCAGCCTGCAGCGAAAAGCAGTACCAGTCCCAGTATCAGGGCCCACAGGCCCTTCCAGTTTCTTTTTTGCATAGCGTCCTGCCTCCAGTCTACTGCTGCAGCTCAAAGGTAACCTTCTTGTCCCCGGCCCCGTCAAAAAGCTCTACGCCCTGGTCAATATGGCCCAATTGCTGCCGTTCAAATTCTTCCCCATTCTGCTTGTAGAGAATCACAAAGCTTCCCCGGGGAGCCCAGTACACCAGATCCCCTACAGCGTAGCGGTCGGACCGGGTCTTTTCTGTAGGGAAAGTACCGGCGCCAAACCGATAGCACATTTCCCGGCCGTACAGATTTTGCATATCCAGGGTCAGCGGCAGTTTCTGGGCCAGGGCGCGCATGGTGGCATTGTCTTCCACCGTAGCCCACAGCACCTGATCCCCTACCGTAATTTTCAGTTTGGCGTGTTTCAGGTCCACCGGACCTTTTGCCGTATTTTCCTGGGCTGCCGCTGTTTTTCCCGGCTGGGCGGCCGGCTGGCTTTGCCCGCCTTGGGACGACTGGGCACTGCCGCAGCCTCCTGCCAGCATTCCCACCACCAGCAATACACCGGTAACCAGCATCCATTTTCCTTTCATATGCGTTCCTCCCTATCAGTTATGTTTGCTTTCTGCTTCTACTCTACCTTTTTCCCATTAGAATGTAAAATACCTATTTCAGCTTGCATCCAATGCCTGAAAGGCATTCTAACGATGCAAAAAAAGCGCTGGAAAGCCAGCGCTGCCATTAGTCTTGGGGCGTATATGCATCGTGCTTTTTCCGGAAGAACTCCAAAAATTTTTCTACCGCATGAAGCTCCGGGGTGAACCGCTTCCAGGCCAGCACAGAAGTAGCCGGAAGGACCGGTTCCAACCGGCGGAACACCACCTTTTGGGGATCATACAGGGATACCACCCCATCAATGGTCAGGGCCTTCAGATAGCCCTCCCTGACTACATTGGCCACATTGGTAATGATATTGTAGGTAGCCCTGATGTTCAGCCTTCCCTTCAGCCAATGCTGGAGCTCCCCCCGGAGAATCTGCCGGTTGCTGACAATAATGGGCAGATCCTTCAAGTCCTTTTCCGTAATGTATTCCTTCTGGGCCAAAGGGCAGTCCGCCGCCATCAGCAGTCCCCAATAATCCACATCCTTCATGCGGATGTAATCAAAGGAAGAAGTATCCACCGGCTCCATCATGACGCCCAAATCCAGGGTGCCATGCTCCAGCTGTTCCTTAATGTCCACCGCATTGCTGTTTTGGAGGTCAAAGGTCACCTCCGGATATTCCTGCTGGAACTCCGTCATGCACCGCATCAAAAACTGGACACATTTCAGGCCTCCGCAGCCGATGCGGATATTGCCGGCAACTTCCCCATGGTGATGTATATCATTTTCCAGCTTGTCCATCATGGACACGATTTCCAGGGCCTGATGACGCAGGATTACCCCGGTTTCGGTTAAATGAAAATGGCGTCCCCGGACAAACAATTTCTCTCCCAGTTCTTTTTCCAGTTGGGCCAGCTGCCGGGACAGGGTGGGCTGGGTCAGGTGCAGCAGTTCCGCTGCTTTGGTGATATTTTCTTCCTGAGCCACCATCAGGAAATATTGTAACAGGCGCAGTTCCATAGTAATTCCTCCTGTCTGCGGAAAGTTTCAGGTACGCAAGAGAGACTGCTCCCTGGGAAGCAGTCTCCGCTGTGCCCAGCTCACTGGGCTTTGGCTATTTCAACTTTTAAGGTTCCCTGCAAGGCGTTCAGGACGGCTTGGGGTTCATCCACATGGCCCAAAATTACCAGATTGCCAATGGACGCAGATTTTTCCTCGTCCTTTACGAATATGACAAAGTTCTTGGCCGGCGGCCAGTAAGCCAGGTCCCCGTTTTTATATCCGCTTTGCACATCGCTGGCTTTATAGGACAGGTCCAGGGTATCCCCACAAAAATCGTTGTCCGACGGATTCAGGGTAACCGTTTTGGGCAGCTGTCCCAAAAGTTCCTGGGCAGGAGCTGAGTCATTGAAATGGGCTTTCACCTGCTTTCCATTTACGGTTAGCCTAATTGGCATCGTCTTCTGTGATGCGCTGGCGGAAGCCGTTTTCTCCGTAGCCGCCGTTTTGGTTTCCTGGGCCGTGCTGCTGCCCGTTCCTGTAGACGCCACTGACCCGCAGGCCGCCAAAGAAAGGCAGCAAAGCAGTCCTGCCAGTCCGGCCAAACACCGTTTTTTCTGCATAAACATTCTTCCTTTCCCCCTTAGCTCATGATAACGGTTTGAATTCTCCGATATGCTGGTTGATGACCCGGCCCATGATTTTTTTCATGTTCCAGTCCCCATGGATGCCGTCCAGGGCCAAATTGGTGGGAAGCTCGTCCCCCATTGCCTCAAAGGGCGCCGCCACATCAATATGGGGCTGGGTACGGATAAACCGGTTTACTTCAGCAAAGGCAGCCTGCCAGTTTTCGTCCGTAGGTTCATCAAAAGCCTTTTGAATGTTGGCCGGATTGATGGGCGGAAGGGTCAGCAGGATGGGCATAATTCCCCGTTCCCGGGCCTTCTGCTGCAGGGTTTTCAGGTCTGCAATCACGTCTTCTGCGGGCACCCCAGCCCGAAGGCTGTTGCTGCCGCCCATAATCAGCAGATACTGGATATGAAAGGGCGTCACGTCCTGATCAAACCGGTCCACCATCATTTCACTGGTATCCCCGCTTTGGGACAGGTTGATTACCGGGAAATTCAGATAGTGCCCATAGCTGTAGGCGTAGTCCACGGGACTAAAGGACAGGTGCCCGCCCCCGTGGGAAATGCTGTCCCCGTAAATTCCCGCCACCCATTTCTTATCCGGGTTGTTGGTAATCTTCTGGGGTTCACTCCAAATCCCTACCGGCCGGCCGTTCTTATCCATGCCCCGGACCCGCCAGTAGAATTCCCCAATCCGGGGCTCTGCATCATACAGGTCCGTCAGCACCGTTTCTTCTGCATAGACCCGGTAGCGGGAAGTCAGGTAGCCCTCGGGATTTTCCGGATACCGGTCCGTCACTTCCACTTCGTATTTTTCTGCCCCCGGGTTGCCCGTATAGGCATATACCGGGTACAGCAGCACCGTAGCATTGCCCTTGGTGGCACTGGGCCGGGGCAGAGGAGCATCCCGGTCCACCTTCCGCCAGCTCTGGGTCAGGCTTTGGGGCTGAGAGTAGGGGGTAATGGGGTTGCCGTCCAGGTCAAAGGCCCGGACCCGCCACAAAAGGGGAATGTTCTGCTTCCGCTCCTGGGCAAATTGCTGCTCCGGCAAAAGCAGGTTGCTGGTAAACACCTGCTCATTCCGGTACACCGCCTGGGGTGCCGGCTTTTGGGGATCCGGGGAAGTTTTGTCCGCCGGGAAAATTTCCACTTCGTAGCGGACCGCGTTCAGGTTCTGAGGCCATTGGATCATGCCCAGTTCCTGCTGAACCGGTTCTTCCTCTGAGGAAAGGGCCGCAGCCGGGCTGCTTTTCAGCCGCTGGGCGGTAAACGTCCCCAGCAGCAGGGCGGGCAGCAAAAACATCATCAATACTTTTCCCAGTAAGGGTCTGGGGGCCCGTTGGTGCAGCATATTCAGCACTCCTTTCTGCGGCCAAGCAGCCGGACAAGCAATGGCAATAACTGCCATAGGGTTTGCAGGTTTTGGTTCTTTCTTGTCATCATACTACCTTGTTTGTTCAAAAATGTAAAATACCTATCTATCATTTACTTCTATGCCAAAAGCGAATAGTTTGTGAACTGCCCTGCCCACCCCAAGCGCCTGACGCCAAAATTTTCCACAAAAAAAGTCCGAAGTCCAGCCCGCAGGCATCCCTTCGCTTATATTCCCCGCCGGCGGCACCTAGGCACCGCCCTGCGGCAAATTCTAAGCAAAGTATCCCTACAGGCTTAGACTTCAGACTTTCCGCACTGCCTGGCAAGCCAGGTCAGTTTTTCTTATTCCCCTTTGATGGTTTTGATGATCAGCTGGTTGACCATGCCCGGGTTGGCTTTCCCACGGGATTTCTTCATGATCTGGCCTACCAGGAAGCCAATGGCCTTATCCTTGCCGGCCTTGAAGTCGGCAACGGACTGCGGGTTGGCTGCAATCACTTCATCCACCATGGCTTGGATGGCACCAGCATCGCTGACTTGTTCCAGGCCCAGTTCCTTCACCAGTACGGAAGGAGCTTTATCACTCTTGAGCATTTCTGCAAAGACCTTCTTGGCCAGCTTGCTGGACAGAACGCCTTTTTTGATCAGGTTGACCATTTCGCCCAAATGCTTGGCAGAAATGGGGAACTCGCTGATGGTGCAGTTGTTGGCATTCAGGTAGGCGGAAACGTCACCCAGCATCCAGTTGGCTACACCTTTTACGTCTTCCACGCCTTCAATGGCAGCATCGAAGTACTCGGCCATTTTCTTGTCGGCTACCAACAGTTCTGCATCGTATTCCTGCAAACCTTTTTCCTTGATCAGCCGTTCCTTCCGGGCATCCGGCAGTTCCGGCAGGGCTTTTCTGGCCCGTTCGATCCAGGCATCATCAATGATGATGGGAGCCAGGTCCGGTTCCGGGAAGTAGCGGTAATCGTGGGCTTCTTCCTTGGAACGCATGGAGAAGGTCATGCCTTGGGCATCGTCCCAGGTACGGGTTTCCTGTACCACATGGCCGCCGTCTTCCAGGATTTCCTTCTGGCGTTCTACTTCGTATTCAATGGCTCTTTCCAGGGCTTTGAAGGAGTTCAGGTTCTTGATTTCTGCACGGGTGCCGAATTTCTTGGCGCCTACAGGCATAATGGAAATGTTGGCATCGCAGCGCATGCTGCCTTCCTGCATTTTCCCATCGCAGACTTCGGTGTACTGCAAATAGGAACGCAGTTTTTCCATATAGGCCCGGGCTTCAGCGGCACTGCGCATATCCGGTTCGGATACGATTTCAATCAGGGGTACGCCGGCACGGTTGTAGTCCACGGCGGAGAAATCGGAAGTGCTGATGGAGGCACCGGAGTGCACCAGTTTGCCGGCATCTTCTTCCATATGGATCCGGGTAATGCCAATGCGTTTGGTTTCCCCATCCACGTTGATGTCCACATGGCCGTTCAGGCAGATGGGCTGATAGAATTGGGAAATCTGGTAGGCTTTGGCCAAATCCGGATAGAAGTAGTTCTTTCTGTCGAATTTGCTGTAGTGTTGGATGTCGCAGTTCACGGCCAGGCCAAAACGCAGGGCAAATTCCACCATTTGTTTATTGATTACGGGCAGGGCACCGGGCATGCCCAGGCAAACCGGGCACACATGGGTGTTGGGGGCGCCGCCGAATTCCGTAGAGCAGGAGCAGAAAGCCTTGGTTTTGGTTTTCAGTTCTGCATGGACTTCCAAACCGATTACGGTAATATATTCTGTCATTATTTCTTACCTCCCAGGGACGCCACAGATTTATGGAAATCCGTAGCCTGTTCAAAGGTGTAAGCAGCCCGCAGCAGGGTTTCCTCATCCAGGGCCTTGCCGATCAGCTGCGCACCTACCGGCATCCCATCCACAAAGCCGCAGGGAATGGAAATACCGGGCAGGCCGGCCATATTCACCGGGATGGTGGTTACGTCCAGCATGTAGACCGTCAGGGGATCCATTTTCCCATCCAGAGGATAAGCAACCACAGGGGAAGTGGGAGTCATCAGTACATCGCATTGCTTGAAGGCTTCGTCAAAGTCCCGGCGGATCAGGGTCCGTACCTGCATGGCCTTGTTGTAGTAGGCATCATAGTAACCGGAGCTGAGTACGTAGGTGCCCAGCATAATGCGGCGGCGTACTTCCTGGCCGAAGCCTTCGGTACGGCTCTTGCGCATCATTTCCGGAGCGGATTCCGCTTGGGCATCCCGGAAACCATACCGTACGCCGTCGTAACGGCCCAGGTTGGCGGAAGCTTCAGCCGGAGCAATGATGTAATAGGTAATTACGGCATATTCCGTATGGGGCAGGGACACTTCAATGACCTTGGCACCCAGTTCTTCGTATTTCTTGGCAGCCAGGCGGATCTGTTCAGCAACCTTGGGATCCGTGCCCTGACCGAAATATTCCTTGGGCAGACCAATGGTCAGACCCTTTACATCCTGCCGCAGAGCCTTGGTGAAATCAGGCACCGGGGCGTTGTAGGAGGTGGAATCGTGGGCATCTACCCCGCAGATGGTGTTCAGTACCAGGGCAGCGTCGGTGACGTCCCGGGTAATGGGTCCAATCTGGTCCAGGGAAGAAGCAAAAGCTACACAGCCATAACGGGAAACCCGGCCATAGGTGGGTTTAATCCCTACGCAGCCGTTGAAGGAAGCGGGCTGACGGATGGAACCGCCGGTATCACTGCCCAGGCTCCAAATGGCTTCGCCGGCTGCAATGGCAGCAGCGCTGCCGCCGGAAGAACCGCCCGGTACCCGGGACAGATCCCAGGGATTGTGGGTAATTTGGAAATGGGAAGTTTCCGTGGTAGAGCCCATGGCAAATTCGTCCATGTTGGTCTTGCCCAGGAAAATGGTTTCGTCCTGTCTCAGTTTTTCGATGACATGGGCATCGTAAACAGGAATAAAGTTTTCCAGCATCTTGGAAGCGCAGGTGGTGCGCAGGCCTTTGGTGCTGATATTGTCTTTGATGGCGCCGGGCACCCCAGCCAAAGGCCGAAGGGTTTCTCCCGCTGCAATTTTGGCATCCACCTTGGCAGCCTGTGCCAGGGCGTTTTCCTTATCCAAAGTCAGGTAAGCCTTGACCTGATCTTCCACTGCGTCAATCCGGTCATAAACGGCTTTGGTCAGCTCAACGGAGCTGATTTCTTTTTTCACCAGCTTCTCATGAAGCTCGTGTGCTGTTTCGTTATATAAAGCCACTGTTCTGCCTCCTCTTATTCGATGACCCGAGGAACCTTAAAACCGCCCTCGTATTCTTCCGGAGCATTCTCCATTGCCTCTTCATGACTTACGCCGTGCTGGGGCACGTCTTCCCGCAGCACATTGCTGATGGGGAGTACGTAGGGAGAAGGTTCAATTCCTTCGGTATCCACTTTCTTTAAGATTTCAGCATAATTCAAGATTTGGTTAAACTGCTCTACAAACTTGTCCATTTCGTCCGCCGGTACATTCAGCCGGGACAGATTTGCGATATGCTTTACATCACTTACTGTTACGCTCATTTCTTCACCGCCTATCGAAATCTTTTAAAATCATTTGTACCCAAAGATTATATCACAGCCGCCGGGATTAGAAAACCACTTTACCCCTGCCAGCCCCATTCTATAAGGGTCCGTTCCACCTTGACAAACCTACAGGAAAACAGTAATGTATAGGCATCGTTAAAAGTATATTAATTAACTATGTATTGTCTTCACCCCAGGTGAATTCTAAGGAGGAAACTGCCATGAAATTTAACACTGCCTGTATCCACGGGGACGGCCCCAACGATGCACTGGGAGCCGTATCCCCGGCCATCTACTGTACTTCTACCTTTGCCCATCCGGGACTGGGCAAGTCCACGGGCTATGCCTACACCCGGGAATCCAACCCCACCCACGAACGCCTGGAAAAAGTAATGACTACCCTGGAAGGCGGCGTGGATGCCCTGTGCTTTTCCACCGGCATGGCCGCCATTGACGCCGTAATGCGCCTGTTTGGAACCGGGGACCACATCATCACCGGCTTTGACCTGTACGGCGGTTCCTTCCGGATGTTCCGTTCCGTGTACGAACCCCTGGGCCTTTCCTTCTCCGCCGTCCACACCAGCGATCTGAAAGCGGTGGAAGCAGCCATTACCCCGGCTACCAAAGCCATTTACCTGGAAACCCCCACCAATCCCACCATGGAAATTACGGACCTTAAAGCCCTTCACGAACTGGCAGCGGCCCACAACCTTCTGGTGATTGTAGACAATACGTTCCTGACCCCCTACTTCCAGCGTCCCCTGGAACTGGGCGCCGATATTGTGCTCCACAGCGGCACCAAATATCTGGCTGGCCACAACGACATCCTGGCCGGCTTCGTTATCAGCAAGGACCCGGAAATTGCTGCCCGGCTGCGCCTGATCTACAAGACCACCGGCGCCATGCTCAGCGTGTTTGACGCCTGGCTGATGCTCCGCAGCCTGCGCACCCTGCCCCTGCGCATGAAGCAGCACGAAAACAATGCCCAGCACCTGGCCAAGTGGCTGCAGGAGCAGCCCCAGATTGTCAAGGTGCTGTACCCCGGCCTGCCGGACCATCCGGGCTATGCAATCCAGAAAAAGCAGGCTTCTGGCTTCGGCGGCATGATTTCCTTCTACGTAAAAACCGCAGAAGCCGCCAAAACGGTTCTGGAAAGCGTAAAACTGATCCAGTTTGCAGAAAGCCTGGGAGGCGCAGAAAGCCTGATTACCTATCCCATTACCCAGACCCATGCGGACCTGACCCCGGAAGAAGCGGAAGAAAAGGGCATTACCCATACCCTGCTGCGTTTCTCCGTAGGCCTGGAAGACTGGGAAGATCTGCGGGATGATCTGGCCCAAGTCCTGGCAAAACTGTAACAAATTGAATTACTTTTCTCTTGAAAAAGCGGACAGCGAAAAAATGCCCGCTTTTTTTGCCATTCTGTACTATACTAGAGCTATGAACTACTGTCAGCACAAGGAGGAAGATACTATGGCAGCTATTGAAATCATTCAGGAACTCACCCATAAACGGGCCGCAGCCTACGACGGGGACAAGGTGATTGGCACCTGTACCTTTGTACCGGAAGGAAAGGTCTGGACCCTGGACCATACCATCGTGGATCCCAATTACGGCGGCCAGGGCATCGCCGGCCAGCTGGTCTACAGCGTGGCAGAAATGGCCCGGCAGCAGCAGGCCAAAATCATTCCCCAATGCTCCTATGCAGCCGGGGTTTTCAAACGCAAAAAAGAATACGAAGACGTATTGTACAAGGAAGAATAGGAAAAGGGACTGTGCCGCGGCACAGTCCCTTTTCCTATAGGCGGAGCTGGGCTCCGCCGTTTTTTATTTCATGATCAGCTGGCTCAGGTCCGCCGTTTGGTTTACCTGACGCTTTACTTCCTGCATCAGGGCCAGACGGTTGTTTTTCACCGCTTCGTCCTTGTCCATAACCATTACTGCATCAAAGAAGGCATTCACCGGAGCCGCCAGCACATCGTTGGCTTCCAGTACCTTCTTAAAGGCACAGGCCGCTTCCAGGGGCACCGTAGTCACTTCCACTTTTTGCAGCACTTCCCACAGGGCTTTTTCCGCAGGATCCTGGAACAGGGCAGCATCCACCCCATTTTCCACTTCGTGGTTCTTGCTGATATTTTCTACCCGGGTAAAAGCCTGGATGCTGTCCGCAGCCTGGGGCATTTCCAGGTAAGCAGTCAGGTCGTCAGCCTGCACAAATACATTGGCCAGATCATCGCCGACCGGCACTGCCAGCACTGCATCTACCACATCGTAGCGCAGGCCCTTGTCTAACAGCATATTCTTGGCTCTTTGGGCAAAGAAGTCTTTTACGCTGTCGATGAGTTTGGCCAGATTTTCCACTTCCACCGGCAGGTTCTTCAGAGTAACTTCCAAAATCTTACCCAGGGGGAAGTGTACATTGCCGTCGGAAAGGATGTTCAGGATACCCAGAGCCTGACGCCGCAGGGCATAGGGATCCTGGGAGCCGGTGGGCGCCATGCCCCGGCTGAAGGTAGCCATAATGTTGTCCAATTTATCGGCAATGGCCAGAATGCGGCCTTCGTTGCTTTGGGGCAGTTCATCGCCGGCAAACCGGGGCATATATTGTTCCCCAATGGCTTGGGCCACAGCTTGGCCTTCCCCATCTAACAGGGCATATTCCCGGCCCATGGTACCTTGGAGTTCCGTAAACTCGGTTACCATGCCGGTAACCAGGTCGGCCTTGCACAGGGCAGCGGCCCGGTCCAGGGCAGCGCCGTCAGCGGGCAGATTGGTGGTTTGAAGCAGGGCAGCGCACAGTTTGCGCAGCCGTTCGGTCTTGTCGTACATATTACCCAAACCATGCTGGAAGGCCACCGTATGCAGGGAAGCCCGGTGCTGTTCCAGAGTTTTCTTTCTGTCCCCTTCAAAGAAGAAGACCGCATCGTCCAGCCGAGCCCGCAGCACCCGTTCGTTGCCGTGGGTTACAATATCCAGATGTTCAGCGCCGCCGTTGCGGACGGTGATGAATTTGGGCATCAGCTTGCCGGCCGCATCAAACATGGGGAAGTATCTCTGATGATCCCGCATGGGGGTGATGATGGCTTCCTTGGGCAGCTTCAGATAACGGTCGTCAATATGGCCGCACAGCGCCGTGGGGTATTCCACCAGGTAGAGCACTTCTTCCAGCAGGTCCGGAGAAATCGCTGCTTTGCCGCCTTCCTTGGCAGCCAGCTCCTCAATCTGCTTTTTGATCATAGCCCGTCTCTTGTCCGGATCCACAATAATGAAATTGTCTTCCAGGGTCTTTTCATAGGCGGAAGCCGTAGGAATGGTAATCAAATGGTTGCTGAGAAAACGATGGCCCCGCACCTGGTTCCCGCTTTTTACATCGTTGGCTTCCACCGGGATTACCTGGTCGTCCAGAAGGGCGCACAGCCAGCGGAAGGGACGGACAAAGCCAAAGTCGTAGTCAGCCCAACGCATGGTTTTGGGGAAGTTCAGAGAATGCAGAATATCGTCCAAAATGCCGGGCAGCAGATCCACGGTCTTTTGGCCGGCCAAATGTTTCACGGCATATACGTAGCCGTCCCGCTGCACCAGGTCCGCCACGTCCACGCCCTGGCCCCGGGCAAAGCCCTGGGCGGCCCGGGTGGGTTTGCCCTCTGCGTCAAAAGCAATCTTCAGGGCCGGGCCCTTGCTTTCCGTGGTCATATCCTGCTGCTGGTCTGCCACTTCGCTGGCCAGGAAGGCCATGCGCCGGGGAGTACCGTAGACTTTCAGGGAGCCAAAGGGAATCCGGGCTTCCTGGAGTTTTTTGCCGGCCAATTCGCCGTATTCTTTCAGAATGCCGGGCATGTATTGGGCCGGCATTTCTTCCGTTCCGATTTCATATAACAAGTTCGCCATTATTTTTTACCTCTTTTCAGCAGGGGGAATCCCAGATTTGCCCGTTGTTCCACATAAGCCGCAGCACACAGTCTGGCCAGGGCCCGTACCCGGGAAATGTAGTTGGTCCGTTCACTGACGCTGATGGCGCCCCGGGAATCCAGAAGGTTGAAGGTGTGGGAGCATTTCAGCACGTAGTCGTAGGCCGGACGGATGTTGCCGGTAAGGATAATCCGTTTGGCTTCCTTTTCGTACTTGTCGAACAGGTCAAACAGCAGGTCGATATCGGCCAGTTCGAAACTGTAGCGGGACTGTTCCACTTCGTTGGTGTGGAACACATCTCCATAGGTTACATTATCCACCCAGTTGATGTCGTAGACGTTTTCCACGCCCTGGATGTACATGGCCAGCCGTTCCAGGCCGTACGTGATTTCTACAGCCACCGGTTTGATGTCCAGGCTGCCCACTTGCTGGAAGTAGGTGAATTGGGTGATTTCCATGCCGTCCAGCCATACTTCCCAGCCCATGCCCCAGGCACCCAGGGTAGGAGATTCCCAGTTGTCTTCTACAAAGCGGATATCGTGTTCTTCCGGGTGAATGCCCAGTTCCCGCAGGCTTTCCAGGTACAGTTCCTGGATATTGGACGGGGAGGGTTTCATAATGACCTGGAACTGATGGTGCTGGAACAGCCGGTTGGGGTTGTCCCCGTAGCGGCCGTCAGCCGGGCGGCGGGACGGTTCTACGTAGCAAACGTTCCAAGGTTCAGGTCCCAGTACCCGTAAAAAAGTCGAAGGGTTCATGGTGCCGGCGCCCTTTTCAATATCATAGGGCTGGGCCATAATGCATTTCTGCTTGCCCCAGTAGGCCTGGAGCGTCAAAATGATGGTTTGAAAATTCATGTTTTCTCCTCCTATACAAAAACTCCCGTCTCTGTAATATAGACAGGATTATCTACATTACAGGGACGGGAGTACACTTCCGCGGTTCCACCCTGCTTGCTGCACTGCGCAGCCTCTCTTGTAAAACGGGCGCTCTGGGATGCCATCCCCTTCATTGCGCGTTACGTGGCAACTATAACAAATCCCGGGGCAGTTGTCAAGACTTCTCCTTTTTCTTCAGGCTCCCCCGCTCCACCAGCTTCATGTATTTCATGGCCGTATAGATGCCGTGCTGGAGGGTGGCGATAAAGCCCATGCTGCCTTCCAGGATGCCCCCTTCCAGCAGGTATACCTTGAACATCCCTCCCAGGGCATGGCGGGCGGCCTGGGCAGCGGTGGCCCGGCGGCCCTGCTCAAAAGCGTCCCGGGCCCAAATGGTGGTGTAGTGTCCAGCCTTATCCCACCACTGCTGGAAGGAATCGTAGGTAAAATGCCGCAGGCTTTCCGTCAGCGCCGTCAGCGGCAGGGGACACACCGGCCGCTCATGCACCTTGTGTTCCCACCGGACCTGTCCGGCAGGAAACAGCCGGGTAACCCGGTCGGGGCCAAAGGCGCCCCGATGAAATTCGTGGCCAAAGGCAATGTTGATTCGCTCCAGGGAATACTGGTGGTCCAGCGGCCCTGCCTTAATGGCCTTGATTTTTTCCACAGCTGCTGCCGTAAGCCGTTCATCGGCATCCAGATACAGCACCCAGTCGCAGCTTACCCCTGTCAGGGCAAAATTCCGCTGGGCCGCAAAGTCCTGGTCCCAGGCCCGATAAATTACCTGGGCCCCCAGTTTTTCCGCCAGCGCCACGGTTTCATCGCTGCTGCCGGAGTCCACAATCAGTACCTGGTCCGCCACCAGTTTGGCCGAGCGGATGACGCCCCGGATATTTTTTGCTTCGTTGCAGGTGAGTATCACTGCGGTCAATGTTCCCATGACAAAATCTCCTTCTTTAGCTCCGGAACACTTCCGGATGCCGTACCAGATAACCGGTCAAGTTCATATAGGCTGCCCGCTCCTTGGTATAGGGCGGCTCCCCTTCTTCCAGGGCGCTGGGATCAAGGCCCGGCCCCAGAGGCTGATAAAAATGGTGGGAATAACTGCCAAAAGCGTCCCTGCGCAGCCAGTGGTAGGGAGATACCACGTGGTCCACCGGTTCCAGAAGGGACGGGCAGAGCGAATAATAGGTAAAGCCCTTGGGGGCAATCAGTTCAAAAATGGTGGGAGCAATGTTCATATGTCCCCCGATGGTATTATCTGCCAAACTGTGGGCGTTGAGCTCCCGATGGTTAAACAGCAGCACCGGACTGTGCCGCTCCCGGAGATTGCAGTCCCGGCCCATCAGGGAGGTTTTGCTGAGCACCGGGCTCATATCGATGGAATGGTCCCCGGTCAGGATAAACAGGCAGTCCGGGTACGCTTCCTGCATGGTGCGGATGAACTTGCCCACTGCCTGGTCGGAGAACCAGAAGGTACCCAGGTTCTTTTGGATTTCCTTGTTTTTCCGAATATCTTCCGGGGCGTCCGGCATCACCTGTTCCGGATCATAGCCGTATTTGGCCAGCGGAATCTTAAAGGGCCCGTGATAGCTGGTGGTATAGAGGAAATGGAACTGGTAAGGGCCGCTGGTTTCTTCCTGCTGGAGGATTAATTCCGCCGCCTTTTCCAGGAATACATTGTCGTACACCCCCACCCAGGTTTTGGGAGCCTCCGGACCGCAGAAGTCCGTAGCCGTCATCACCTGGTCAAAGCCGCAGGCCGGGGCAAACCGGTTGAAATTGCCGTAGGTCACGTTGCCCCCATACCAATAGGTGGAATGGTAGCCCAGCTTTTTTAGCTGTCGGGGCAGGGCCGTGGGCAGGTCATTTTGCCAGAAGCTTTCCTTTTCGTTCAGTTCCAGGCCTGCATCAAAAATGCCGCTCATCAGGCTCACGATAGAAGGCCGGGAAATAATGCCGGCGGACAGGGCGCTGGTCAGGGCCGCCGTATGGGGATTATCCATCAGCTGCCGGCCGCCGCTGACCAGATTCAGGCAGGCAAACTGGGGATCAAACAGCTGCTGCAAATAGGTTTCCCCTACAAACAGGAATATATGGGTGGGCTTGGTAATCCGGGGTCCCTGGGCCGTCCGGGGAAAGCCATAAGCCGGTTCCGGCAGCTCCCTTAGGGGCTTTTGGGTGGTCACAAAGGGTTCCAGGGAAGACAGGTCTTCCTCGTCCGTATGCTCGTAGGCGGGGTTCAGCTTGTGCTTCAGGACCTGCTCCAGTGCCACCAGGTCGTCCACCGTAGCCTTGGCAAAAAAGATGTCTTTTTTTACCACACTGGGAATGGTATCCCACTCGGGCTTGTCATCGTGCCAAAAAGTGCCCCCGTAGCGGAACCAGTAAAAGGCGGCAATGCAGCCCAGGAACACCAGGGTATTAAAGCCGTACCGGAGTACTGGATTTGGGATTTCCGGATAGGGCAGGCTGGGCAGGTGCAGCAGCCCGGTAATGCACAGGCCGCACAGAGCCAGATAGGGCAAAAGCAGCAGGAGAAGCTGCAAGCCATGGTCCTGATGGAAAAAAATATCCACCAGGTTATGTTTTTCCGCTTTGGCGCCCAGCTTCAGCGTCTGGTTGTAGATGTCGTGGAAATGCTTATAGAACAGCATCTTTCCTGTAAAGGCCAGGTACAGCACCAGACTGTAGATTAGGCCCCCTAATAGCCGCAGGCTGTCCCCCCAGGCCGCGTAGGCCGGGAAAAAGGCGCCGGGCAGGGACAGCAGCACCAGGGGAATTAGAAAAACATAGGCGTTAAAATCCATTCCCCACCAAAAACCGTAGCGGAAGCAGTGCCAAAGCACCGGTCCCTTTCCGGCCAGACTTTTGTAGGGTTGGTACGCCCGGATAAACAGGGCACGGAACACCGCGCACAAAATTGGAAAGAACAAAAACAGTTTCACATCCTGCTGCAGCAGGTGAAAAAATACACTAAACACAGTAACCTCCTTTGGGCAGCTGGCTTTCCAGTTCCCTGTTGTATTGTACACGATTTCCCGCCTTCCGTCACGCTGGAACCTTGGCACAACGACTGATAAACTGCCGGAAATACAAAACGAACCCCCTGCCCGGTACCGGCGCAAAGCCGATCCCTGGCAAGAGGGTTCGTAAAGGATTAGGTTGGTGGGCCCACAAGGATTCGAACCTTGGACCAACCGGTTATGAGCCGGGGGCTCTACCGCTGAGCTATAGGCCCAATCGTGAAGATTATATAACAGGACCTGGAGGCTGTCAATAAAGCCTATTCCAGGAATTCCTTCAGAGGCTTGCTCCGTTTGGGACTTCTCAGCTTACGCAGGGCCTTGGCTTCAATCTGCCGGATGCGCTCACGGGTAACCCCAAAGTACTGTCCTACCTCTTCCAGGGTCCGGGTCCGGCCGTCCAAAAGGCCAAAGCGCAGTTCCAGTACCCGGCGCTCTCTGGGGCTCAAATGCTCCTGCAGCACCTTTTGCAGCTGTTCCTGCAGCAGGGTATAGGACGCCGCATCCGCCGGGGAGGGAGCTTCCTGGTCTTCGATAAAGTCACCCAAATGGGAATCTTCTTCTTCGCCAATAGGAGTTTCCAGGGAAACCGGTTCCTGGGCAATCTTTTGGATTTCCCGCACCCGTTCCACAGGCACATCCATTTCCTTGGCAATTTCTTCTGGGGTCGGTTCCCGGCCCAGTTCCTGCAGCAGCTGGCGGGATACCCGTACCAGCTTGTTGATGGTTTCTACCATGTGGACAGGAATCCGGATGGTCCGCGCCTGGTCGGCAATGGCCCGGGTAATGGCCTGGCGAATCCACCAGGTTGCGTACGTACTGAATTTAAAGCCCTTGTTATAGTCGAATTTTTCTACGGCCTTGATTAACCCCAGGTTGCCTTCCTGAATCAGGTCCAAAAACAGCATACCACGGCCTACATACCGTTTGGCAATGCTGACTACCAGCCGCAGGTTGGCTTCAGACAGGCAGTTTTTGGCGTTTTCGCCGCAGTATTCCATCCGGTGCAGCATTTGGGTAAAACGCTTTTTGGTCTTATCCAACTGGGCCTGGAGTTCCGTATCTTCTTCCTTGGCCTTGGACAGCTTATCTTCCACCACCGTAAGGATTTCTTGGATGGTGCCCAGGCAGCTTTCCTCGGCTTCATCTGCAGAAGGATCCGGAGCATTCCGGGTTACATGGGCAATCTTGTACTTGTTTTCCAGCAGCAGCCGGTGCAGACGCTTTTTCTCGTCCATGGTGAAAGCACTGGTCAGGGCTTGGTATTGGTCCATCTCCAGCACATGGGAATCACCGGTAATCATCTGGATTTTCTTGTACACCAGGTTGATAGCCCGGTTGTCACACCAGGCACCTTCCTTGGTAATCAGCTCATTGGCTTCTGCAAGCAGTTTGGCAGGGGCCAGACGTTTGTTCACCGGCGGGAATTCTCCGTCGGGCTTGTCGCCTTTCAAAATAGCTTTGGCCTGATTGCCCTTATCGGCTCTCTTGGCCAGTTTGACTTCATCGTCACCAGCCAGCAGAGGCACCCGGCCGATTTCTTTTAGGTACATCCGAACCGGGTCATCTACAATGACGCCTTCCGGCACCGACAGGTTGCTCAGTTCGGCTTCGTCCACTTTCAGTTCATCTTCGTCAATGGTGGGCGGTTCTTCTTCTTCGGAGCCATCATCCACCACTTCAATGTTCTTCTCGGCCAATTTGGAGTAGATGGCATCCATTTCGTCCACGGATACGCTGTCCACATTCTGCAGCCGGTCTTGAATCTCTTTATAGGTGAGAACGCCTGCGTTCTTGTGGGCCAGTGCTTCAAACTCAGCTATGTATTCGGCCACGGTCTTTGCTTTTTCTTTCTTACCGCTCTTGCTTTTCACTTTCGTACTTGATTCCGCCTTTCCCGTGGTTTTTGCCGCCCTTTTCTTTTTCGGAACGGCCTTGGCTTTACCCGTTTCCGGGGTATTGTCGTCCGCTGTTTTGTTTTCTGCTGCCTTTGCAGCCAACACCTGCGGGTCCATTTCGACTTTCTTTTTCTCGGTCATCGGGGCGTTCCCTCCTTTCCTGCTATTCAGAAAAACTATATTATTGGTGTTGGGCCAATTTTGTCAAGTTCTCTACTTCCAATTTTATTCGCCGGCATTCTGCCAATTCCTGCAAAAATTTTTCATTGCGCTCTTTTTCATACTTTTCCGCTAGTTGGCTATGTTTTTCATATTCCTTTTCCAAGGCCGCAATCTGCAGCCGGTTCAGGCAATCCCGCAAAATGGAGGGCAGACTGGCTTCCGGCAGGTTCAGGCTGAGAATCCGGGTCAGTTCGGCACTGCCGTCTTCCGACAAACCGGCAAACAGGTCCCGGGGATCCCGGTAGGTTCCCTCCTGGCAGCTTTTCAGCCACAAAAGAAAGATTTCCTGACGGCCCGGGGTGGTAAAGGCCTCGGTATGCACAATCCCTTCCTGCCCGGGCTGGGGCAGCACCCCGCTCAGCAGAGCCCGGAGCACATGGCGTTCCGCCTGCTCCGTAGGGCTGGTGACCTTGACCTTTTGCTGCAGCAGCCACTCCGGATTGTATTTCCGCTGTCCCTCCTGATGGGTCAGTTTCCGGTACTCGCTTTGGATCAGCCCTTCGTCAATGGTCAGGCGCCGGGCAAGGAGCCGGATCCGTTCTCCCGCCTCCACCTCGCTGCGGCACAGCCGGAAAAAGGGCAGCACCTTGGACACCGCTTCTGCCTTACCCCCCAGGGTTTCCAGGTCGCACTGGGCCAGGGTGGCTTCCACCTGATAATCCATGCCGGTTTGGGCATTTTCAATGAGCTTTGCAAAGGCGTCCCGGCCTTCCTTCCGGATAAATTCATCCGGGTCCTTTCCGTCGGTTACGTGCATCACCCGGCATTTTAGGCCTGCCTGGAGAGCCAGGGGAATGGCCCGAAGGGCCGCTTCCCGGCCAGCCCGGTCACTGTCGAAACAGAACACCACTTCAGGGGTAAGCCGCTTTAACAGTTCGGCCTGCTGCTGGGTAAAGGCCGTCCCCATGGAGGCCACCGCCCAGTCAATGCCGGCTGCGTGCAGGCTGATGGCATCCATATGGCCTTCCACCACCAGCGCCTGCTGCCGCTGCCGAATGGGAGACGCCGCCCGGTCCAGGCCAAACAGCAGCCTTCCCTTATGGAACCAGGCCGTTTCCCCAGTATTCATATATTTGGCCGGCGAGGCTTCTGCATTAAGAATCCGTCCGGTAAAGCCCACTACATGACCCCGGGGGTCCTTGATGGGAATCATGATTCTCTCCCGGAACTTGTCGTAGACGCCGGAACTGTGGCTTCTTGCCACCACCAGGCCCGCCTTCAGCAGCACAGCTTCCTTTACGCCCCGCTGCTCCAAAGCCTCATGGAGGGTGGAGAAGTCAGGCGGTGCCATGCCCAGTTCAAAGGAGGCAATTATGGCATCCCCAATGCCCCGGCCGGCCAGATAGGCCAGGCCCTGCTTGCCATATTGGGTATTGATCAGACAGGAATGGAAGAACTTGGCCGCCAGGGTGTTGGCGCTCAGCACTTCCTTGGTTTCCTGCTCCCGGGCAATTTCCCGGGCCGTCTTGGCCCGCTCCGGAATGGGAATCCCATACTTCTGGGCCAGTAATTTCAATGCCTCGGGAAACTCCACATGGTCCCGCTTCATCACAAAAGAAAATACGTCCCCGCCTGCTCCGCAGCCAAAGCAGTGAAACAGCCCCTTGGCCGGGTCCACGGTAAAGGACGGTGTTTTCTCCCCATGAAAAGGACAGCAGCCCCAATAGCGGCTGCCCTTGCGCTTCAAATTGACGGTTTCAGAAACAATGGATACCAAATCCGCTGCCTGCCGTACCTGCTCTTTGAAATTGGCGTATTTCTCTTTCATGTCATCCATGCAGTGTTCATCCTTTTTTCCACGATAATATATGTATTCGACAAAAAAAAAGGATTTCCTTCTTTTTACAAGGAAACCCTTTTTTCTGACATTTTCACTTTTCGTTGGCTTAATAGTCGTAGCCAAACCGCTTCCGCAGATATTCCAAAATCAGGCTGGCCGTTTCTTCAATAGCCCGGTTGGACACATTGATTACCATGCAGTGGAGCCGCTGCATAATGGCCCGGGCGTAGTCCAGTTCTTCCTGGATCCGGCGCAGGTCGGCATAATTGGCTCCGTCCGTTAGCCCCATGGCCTTGAGCCGTGCTATGCGGATTTCGTTGAGCTTATGGGGATCAATCAGAAGCCCGATAATCCGATTGGAGGGCACCTTGAACAGTTCCTCCGGCGGCGGAATCTCCGGCACCAGGGGCACGTTGGCTACCTTCAGCTGCTTGTTGGCCAGGTACATGGAAAGCGGCGTCTTGGACGTCCGGGATACCCCGATAATAACCAGGTCAGCCTTGGCCAAGCCCCAGGGATTTTTCCCATCATCGTACTTGATGGCAAATTCCACAGCGGCCACCCGTTTGAAATACTCGTGGTCCAAAGCGTGAATCAGCCCCGGCTGGTTCTTGGGCAGGAGGCCGGAGGTCTTTTCAATGGCCTTCAGCACCGGCCCCAGGATATCCACCACTTCCACATCCAGCTCCATAGCTTTTTGGGCAATGGCTTCCCGCATTTCCGGAGAAACCATGGTATAGCATACAATGGCATTCTGTTCCTTGGCTTCCGCCAGGATTTTCTCAATCTGTTCCGTGCTCTTGACGTAAGGAACCCGGATGATGTCAAACTTTTCCTGCACAAATTGGCTGGTGGTGGCGCGCACCACCGATTCCGACGTTTCTCCAATGGAGTCAGAAATTGCGTAGATAATCGGTGCCTTAGCTATGATAGTTGCCTCCCTTCCCCTCTGCCAGTTCTACCAGCAGACGGGTAAAATTTGTTTTGCTGACCCGGCCAATCAACTGCAGCCGCTTGGGGTCCTCTTCCACTTTCCGAACTACCGGCAAACAGTCGATTTCGTGGTCCATAAGCCGCCGGGCCGCCTGGGCCGCCGGTTCTTCCGGATCGGCACAAATCATTTTGCTCAGCGGGGTCATGACCATGGCAATGGGCATATGGCTTAGGTCGGAGCCTGCATTCAGGGCTGCCTTCAGCAAATCCTTCCGGGAAACCACCCCGTAAAGCAGCCCGTCCGGAGGCTCCACCACAAACACCGTGCCCACGTCTTCCAGAAACATGGTCAGCACCGCATCGTAAGCGCTTTTGTCGCTGCCGATAACAATGGGCACCGACTTGATATCCTCCACGGTAATGGAGGACAGTTCCTCCTGAAGCATACCCAGGGTGTTCTTTCCCGTATAGAAATACCCCACCCGGGGCCGGGCATCCAAAATGCCGCTCATGGTCAAAATGGCCAGATCGGACCGCAGGGCAGCCCTGCTCAGGCCCAGTTCCCGGGCAATGGTTTCCCCTGCCACCGGTCCAGTTTGTCGTACGATTTCTGCTATCTTCTTTTGCCGCTCACTAAGAGGCATGGGGGCTCATCTCCTTTTTCCGGCCCTGCCGTCTGGCTTTCTATTATAAAGCAAAGCAGGGGCCGCCGCAAATGCTTTTGCCCCTGTTCCGCTTTGACGGAAAGGTCTCAGCTTCCGTCCGCTGTATAGTCGTTGTTACCAGGCCAGTTCTTCCTCGTGGCGGTTCCGGCCCCGTCCCGTCAACTGGTCCAGAATCAAGCGCTGTTCCACCTGGGCCACCATTTTCTTGGTGAACTTCACCGTATCCGGGTTCACGGACATACTGTCAATGCCGCATTGTACCAGGAATTCGGCAAATTCCGGATATACGCTGGGAGCCTGGCCGCAGATGGAAACGGTCTTGCCGTCCTTGTGGGCCACTTCAATCAGGTGACGGACAGCCCGTTTTACTGCCAGGTTCCGTTCGTCAAACAGATGGGCAATGGCATCATTGTCACGGTCGCAGCCCAAGGTCAGCATGGTCAGGTCGTTGGAACCGATGGAGTAGCCGTCCACAAACCGGTTGAATTGGTCAGCCAGGATAATGTTGGCAGGGATTTCTGCCATCAGCCAAACCTTAAAGTCCGGCCCTCTGTGCAGCCCTTCTTCGGCCATGATTTCCACCACTTTTCGGGCTTCGTCCACGGTGCGGCAGAAAGGAATCATTACGTTCAGGTTCTTCAGGCCATATTCTTCCCGGACCTTCCGTACGGCAGCAATTTCCAGCCGGAAGGCGGCGGTGTACTTGGGATCATAGTAACGGGAAGCACCTCTCCAGCCCAGCAAGGCACTGGATTCATGGGGTTCAAATTCTTCGCCGCCTTTCAGATCCCGGTATTCGCTGGACTTAAAGTCGCTGAAGCGCAGGGTAACCGGCCGGGGAGCCATGGCAGCGCAGACCTTCCGGAAGCCTTCAGCCAAGGATTCCACCACTTTTTCCGGATGACCAGTTTTGATTAAATATAAGGGATGTTCATGAATGTAGGTGGTCCAAATGAATTCTTCCCGCATGAGGCCAATACCGTCGCAGGGCAGGGAAGCGTATTTTTCGGCCAAAGCCGGATCACCCAGGTTCATATAGATTTTGGTACCCGTTACCGGGAAGGTTTCCTGGGCCACCACCTGGGGCTGTACCGCAGCCGTAGTAGCCGCTGCCTTCTTCACTTGCAGGTTGCCGGCAAAGACCACCCCGTTGGAAGCGTCCACCGTAACTTCTTCCCCGGTTTTCAGCACTTCCGTGGCGGCCTGGCCCCGGCTCTTGGTACCTACAATACAGGGAATCCCCAGTTCCCGGCTGACAATGGAAGCGTGGCAGGTCATGCCGCCGCTGTCGGTCACAATGGCCTGGGCCTTTTTCATGGCCGGTACCCAGTCAGGCGCGGTCATTTCCGTTACCAGGATTTCCCCGTCCTTGAATTCATCAATATCCTTGGGGTCCGCAATCACATGGACCTTGCCGTAGCCCATACCCGGGCTGGAGGGCAGGCCTTTGACCAGAACCTTGGCGTTTTCCCCAGCGTTTTCTTCCTGCACGGCTTCCACCTTCTTTTGTTTGTTTCTCCGGGACCAGACCGTTTCCGGGCGAGCTTGGAGAATCCAGATCTTGCCGTCCCGTTCGTCAATGCCCCATTCCATATCCATATAGCAGCCGTAATGGGCTTCGATTTTCTTGGCGTACCCGGCCAGTTCCAAAATCTGGCTGTTGGTCAGGGTCTGCTTCTTCCGGTCCGCTTCCGGCACCGGCACTTCTTCACAGTCCCCACCCTTTTTGCGGATCAGCATTACGTCCTGTTCATTGACCGTAGCGGACAGGATTTTCATATCAGCTTTGGACACAATGTAGCTGTCGGGGGTAACGGTACCGCCCACTACGTATTCGCCCAGGCCATAGGCCCCTTCAATCATGATATTCTTGTCGTCCCCGTTGGCCACATTTACCGTAAACATTACGCCAGCAGCCTTGGAGAAGACCATCATTTGGATAACTGCGGACAGTGCCAGGGACAGATGGTCAAAGCCCTGTTTTTCCCGGTAGTACACAGCCCGGTCCGTAAAGCAGGAAGCGTAGCATTCCTTTACCTTGGCAGTCACCCGGTCGGCACCCTGGATGTTCAGGTAGGTATCCTGCTGGCCGGCAAAGCTGGCGTCAGGCAGGTCTTCTGCGGTCGCACTGGAACGCACGGCTACGTAGGGATCCTGTTCCCCCATTTTGTCCGCCAGTTCCTGATAGGCCTTGCGGATGGCTTCCTGTAAATCCTGGGGCATTTCCTGTTCCATAATGGCTGCCCGGACCTGGCCGCAGATACGGCTCAGCTGGTCGCTGTTTTCCACATCGGTGAGCCCAGCCAGCAGGGTGCGGATCTTTTCATCCAGCCCAGTGGATTTCATAAAATAGCGGTAGGCATAAGCCGTAGTTGCGAACCCATAGGGAACGGGTACATCCGTTTTGGAAGTCATTTCCCCCAAAGAAGAAGATTTGCCGCCGACAATGTCCACGTCTTTTCTTTCGAGCTGCTCAAACCACAACAGATATTCTTTAGATTTGTCCATTTTCTACTCCTTTACCCCACGCTATTGCGTTGTTTATCTTTAATATAGTGTATACTATATCACCATCATGCGTCATATTCAAGCAGTACCCGCCAAAAATACCGCAAGATTTCTTTGTACCTGTCCCAAAAACAGCAAAAAAATACCTGGCAGACTTTAGGTCTGTCAGGTAGGTTTCACAGGGTCAGCTGGTGCAGCGTTTGGCCGCCCAGTTCTTTCCAGATGGCAGTGCTGCCGTCCAGAAGCAGGTACCCCTGGGTGCTGCCGCCCTTGGGCAGGGACACGGACCCAGGATTCAGGTACAGGTTGTTCTGGCCAAAAGGTACCCAGGCCGGTACATGGGTATGGCCATGGAGCAGCACGTCCCCGGGCTGCAGGGGCGGCAAATGTTCCAGGTTATAGTGGTGGCCGTGGGTAGCAAAAATCAGACGGCCACCGGCTTCCAAAAGGGCATAGTCTGCCAAGATGGGAAAGTGCAGCACCAGCTGGTCCACTTCCGCGTCGCAATTGCCCCGGACGCAGAAAATATGCTGCCGGATGCCATTTAACAAATCAATGACCCGCTTGGGAGCATATTCCCTGGGCAGGTCATTCCGAGGGCCGTGGTACAGGATATCTCCCAGGAGCACCAGCCGGTCCGCCTGCTCCCGGGCAAAGTCCTGGAGCAGCCGGGCACAGTAATAGGCGGAGCCATGAATATCCGAAGCAATCAGGTATTTCATGAATTATTTTTTCACCGCCGTCAGTTCCGGTTTCTGGAAGGCTTTGCCCACCGTTTCCCAGGCTACCAGATAGGTGTGGTTGGCCGGATCGTAAACCAACGGCCGCAGCTTGGCCGGGTCAATCACCCCATCCGTCAGGACGCTTTCGTCAGCGCTGACGTTGACAATTTCCCCTACCAGCCGTTCGCTTTCCTCATCGTAGGACAGGACCTTGCATTCCAGGGCCATGGGCAGTTCCTGGAACAAGGGTGCGTTCACCAGGGTGGATTTTACCGGCGTCAAGCCAGCTTGGGCCACCTTGTCCGGCACCTTATTGCCAGAAACCACGCCTACATGATCGCAGGCCTTGAGCTGGGCTTCCACGGCAATACTTACCGTGAAGGCGCCTGTAGCCTTCAGATTGGCTACCGTCTTATGGGTCCGGGCCAGGCAGAAGGAAATCTCCTGGTCATTGCTGATACCGCCCCAGGCCGCATTCATGGCGTCAGGCGTGCCCTTTTCATCATAGGTGCCGATGATGTATACCGGCAGCGGATAGCTTAACGGTTTTGCTCCAAAACTTTTACGCATAAAACTCACTCTCCTTAACCTTTATATTATACCATTTCACAAGTGTTTCCTTAACAAAAAGAGAAAATAGGGAGCGCCCAAAAGGGACGTAATCACCCCTACCCGCACTTCCGTCCCCGGTACCACAAGCCGGCCCAGACTGTCACAGAAAGTAAGCAGCCCGGCCCCGCCCAGGGCGCTTAGGGGCAGGAGGAAACGGTGGTCGGGCCCCAGCTGCAGCCGCAGGATATGGGGCACCATAAGCCCGATAAAACCGATATTGCCCCCGGCGCATACGGCCAGCCCCAGCAGCAGGGAAACCACGGCCAAAAGACCATTGCGCCACCGGCCGGCATCCATGCCCACAGCCAGGGCTTGTTCCTCCCCCAGGCTAAGGACGTTTAGCTGCCGGCCCCACAGGCACAGCAGAAGCAGTACGGCAAAAAGAGGCGGCAAAATCCAGTGGACCTGCTGCCAGGTGCCGGAAGAAAGGCCCCCCAGGGTCCAGAAAAAATACTGGCGAAGCACCGGTTCAGGCGCAAAGGAAAGCAGGCCCGCCGTAAGGGCCCCGCAAAACAGGCTCACTGCCGCCCCAGCCAGCAGCAGCCGGACACTTTGGCCGCTGCCGCCCCGCCGGCCCAGAGCCCCCACGGTACCGGAAGCCAAAAGGGCTCCCAAAAACGCCCCCAGCGGGAGAAACAGATACTGTTTTTGGGGCAGTCCCAAAAGGAGTACCGCCACCGCCCCCAGGGCGCCGCCTCCAGACACCCCCAGCAGGCCGGGGTCCGCCAGGGGATTGCCGAAAATGCCCTGGAGCACCGCTCCGGACACGGCCAGGGCGCTGCCTGCCCCCAAGCCCAAAAGCAGCCGGGGAAGCCGCAGGTTCCATAACACATTTTCTTCCAGAGGGGTCAGCTTCCCCAAAAAGAAATGGACCGGAGATACCCCTACCAAGCCTGCAAAAAGCGAAAACAGACAGGCTGCCAGAAGCATAAGCAGCAGCAATAGTAAGCCTTTCTTCCGTTTCTGGTGCACGGCTGGCCTCCTTTCAGATACAAAAAAAGACGCCTTGGAAACCGATTCCACAGCGTCAATCTATATAACTATAAGTGAAGTTCTCAATTGCGGGAATTCCACGTGCTTTCGTGGTAGCGCCAACGAGAATTGAACTCGTGATTTCGCCTTGAGAGGGCGACGTCTTAGCCTCTTGACCATGGCGCCAGATAAAAAAATGGCTCCGGGACTAGGGCTCGAACCCAGACTAGAAGATCCAGAATCTCCTGTGCTACCATTACACCATCCCGGAGTAAATCTACCTCATCGGTAGTACTGTTATAGTATAGAGTTTTCCTGAAAAAAATGCAAGTACTTTTTACAACTTTTTTTCATTTTTTTCTCCGGTCAGTCCAAAAGCTTGATCGGGCGAAAATCCAAATAGTCCCCGGATACCAAATGGTACTGGATGCCATGGTAGTCCCCCAAATGGCTGTCGTGGAACTGTTCCTTCCCGTGGCAGTGGGAATACACCACCTGCTCCACCCCATTCTCCTCGGCCAGCTGGGTGAAGATGCTGTCCTGCTGAAGAATATTGGTGGGCGGATAATGAAGGAACATAATGAACTTGTGATACCCGGCCTTTTTGGCCGCCGCAAAAGAGATTTCCAACCGCCGGGCTTCCCGGACCACCAGTTTTTCTGCGTGCGCCGCCTTTTCCTGGTCCCAGCCCATAATCCGGCCGTACCGGTCCAAATAGAAGGGTCCTTCAAAGGTAAACCCCTTGGTCCCTACCAGGGCATAATCCCCGTAGGCATAAAAATTGTTTTGGAGGAAGGAAAGCCGGCCCTGGAACAGGGCATTGAGCTTTCCGGTTTTGGCCGTGTCCCAGAACATATCGTGGTTGCCCCGCAGCAGAATTTTCCGGCCGGGCAGGGCTTCAATAAAGGCCAGGTCCTTGGTGCACTGGTTCAGCTTGCGCCCCCAGGAATGATCCCCGGTCAGCACCAGGGTATCCTCCGGTTTAACCAATTCCCGGCAGTTCCGGGCAATTTTTTCTTCATGGTGCTTCCAGACCGGTCCCAAAGAATCCATGGATTTCCCTTTCACCTGAAAGGCCAAATGCAGATCTCCCAAGGCATACAGAGCCATTTTATTCTCCTTTCCCGAAAGCACCTAGGCGCTCCCGCCAGCAGCCGTTTATGATACTATTCGCCCTTTTATGCCAAATTCCTTTAGACAAAAGGGCCGCACCCCAGGAGGCAAAACCTGGCGTGCGGCACTGTATGTTTCTCTTGGGGAAAAGCTTCCGCTCATGGCATTGGCGCGTACTAATTACCCGATGAGATAACACCAAAGAGGAATGGTCACCATGGAAAGCAGGGTGGACAAAATCACCACCTGGGTGGCAAAGGGAGCATCGCTGTGGTACTGGGCAGCGAAGATAGCTGCTGTGGCCCCAGCCGGCATCCCGGTCATCATGACGCCCACCCCGGTACCCAGGGCATCCAGGCCTGCAACCCTGCAAATCAGCCAGGACAGGGCGGGCAGCACCCCCAGCCGCAGAAAGCTGAACAGGAAGCTGTCCCGGTTAAAAATGGACTTCAAAGGCACATCGGCCAGAATGGTCCCAATAATAAACATGGTCAGGGCGGCGTTGCAGTTTCCAATATAGCCCACCGTAAGCTGGAGAAAGCCTGGCAGCTGCCAGCCAGTCACCATGAGAAGCATGCCCAGGTAAATAGCCACCAGACAGGGATGGGTCAGGACTTTTTTCAGCACCTGCTTCCGGTCCGTGTGCTGACCGGCGATAAAGTAGGACGTACCCACGGACCACATGATGATCCGCATGGGAATCAGGTACACAGAGGCGTACAGCAGGCCCAGGGGGCCATAAACCCCTTCTGCTACCGGATTTCCCAAAAAGCCCCCATTGGACACAATGGTGCAGTACTGAAGCACCTTTTTCCGCTGGAGGGCAAAGCGGTTGTACAAGAACTGGTTCAGTACCAGATACAGCAGCTGCATCAAAAACCCAGCCAAAAGGATTTTTCCCGCCGTGGCCAGGACATCATCTCCCAGGGGCGCCAAACAGGACTTCAGAATATTAAAGGGAATCACCACATCCACGCACAGGGCAGTCAGGCTTTTGATGCCAGGAGCATCCAAAATGCCCCAGCGTTTCAGCCCCAGCCCCAATAGAATCATCAGAAACAGGGTAAGCTGCAAATTGGCCAGCCGCAGCAGTTCCATAGCCATTCCCTACTTTCTTCGCAAATTTATTGTAGCAGAAAAACATACCATTTCCTAACTGTATTTTTGCGTATATAATACAGGATATAACCTGTATTATAGGAGGCAGTCATGAACTTTACCCATATTCAGGATTTTCTCATCATATACCGGGAACGGAGTATCTCCCGGGCAGCGGAAAAGCTCCACGTAACCCAGCAGACCCTTAGCGGCCGGCTTGGGTACTTGGAAAAGGAACTGGGGACGCCCCTGTTTGTACGGCACGTGCCCCTGGAGCTTACCTATGGCGGGCGTGTGTTTCTGGGGTATGCCCGTTCCCTTCAGGAAACGTACGAAGCCCTCCAAAAGGAATTCCAGGACCTGACTGGCCAGGAAAAAGGCTGCCTGCGCCTGGGCATTGCCTATACCCGGGGGCGGATTCTCCTGCCGCCCATTCTTCAGGCCTTCCAGAAAAAATATCCCGCCGTGACGTTGGAGATTACAGAAGATACCAATGAAGCCTTGGTGAAAAGACTGCAAAAAGGAGAAACAGACCTGATTATCGCCCATCTGCCAGGAAGTATCCCCGGTCTTGCGGCACGGCCCTTTTACCAGGAAAAAGTTCTGCTGCTTCTGCCCAAATCGCTGCTGGCCAAAACCTATGGGGCGGAAGCGGTACAGCGGCTGACCCAGCTTGAACAGACCCAGGATCCCCGGCTGGTAAAAGAGTGCCCTTTTTTGCTGAATTATCCGGACGATATAGCCGTCTCACTGGCCCTGGCCTACCTGAACAAGCTGCGTTTTACCCCCAAGGTCCAGACCCAGTCCCACAACATGGAACTGCTGCTGGAGCTCTGCGTCCAAGGGGCCGGCTGCTGCTTCTGCCCGGACAATTTGGCCCGTGGCTTCCTGACCCCGGCCCAGCAGGACCAATTGTTTTTTATAGACCTGGGCCCCGCCCTTACCTGTTCCCTGGATTTTGTCTGGCAGGACCAGGCCTACCAATGGTCCATGCTGGAGCGGTTTAGGGAAACAGCTCAGGAAGTGTACCCTCCGCTACCCTAAAAAGAACCGCAGTATTTCCCCTGAAAAAGAGAAATACTGCGGTTTTGTCTTTGCTTTAGTGGTCGGACTTCAGCCCTGCCCCACACATGGTAATCAGGCAGTCCGGCGTAGGACCGTATTGCTTGCAGTAGGCTTCGTAGGCTGCCAGGTTCGCTGCGGTGGTATGCTCGCAGTAGATGCCCTGCCGGGCCAGTTTCTCCCGGGCAGGCAGGATTCCCGCCTCCGGAGCGGCCACAAAACGGATGTGGTATTTTTGGGCAGCCTGGAGGATTTCCTTCCCCCGCCGGGGCTGGCCAATGGCAATGCCCTCAGCCAGGGTAGGCTCCGGCACCAGCTGGACCGGTTCCTGGGCGCCGGTTTCCGCCGCCTTTAGCAGGGGGGCGCAGTTTTCGCTTTGGACGGCAATAATCTGGGGCATATGGGAAATGCAGCCGCTTTTCAGCAGATGTTCCAGCCCCCGGATTACCCCCAAAAACAAGGTGCCATTTCCCACGGGCACCACCAGGTTTTCCGGAATCCGGTGCAGCTGTTCATAGGTTTCGTAAATATAGGTTTTGGTGCCTTCGTAGAAGAAGGGATTGTACACATGGTTGGCATAGTACACCCCTTCCCGAGCCACCTTTTCCCGGCACACCTGGGCGCAGTGGTCCCGGGAGCCGGGCACCACGTTGACCTTGGCCCCATGGGCCTGAATCATGGTAATTTTCTTGGGAGACGTGCCTTCCGGGACAAAAATCTCGCAGGCAATACCGGCCCGGCCGCAATAGGCTGCCACCGCATTGCCGGCGTTGCCGCTGGAATCCTGAACCACCCGGTCCACTCCCAGAGCCTTGCAGTGGGCCACCAAAACGGCTGCGCCCCGGTCCTTAAAAGACAGGGTGGGCATGAAATAATCCATCTTCAGGAGAATGTCCTGGTTAAAGGGTACAATGGGGCTTAGCCCCTCTCCCAGGGTAATGCTCCGCCAGGTATCGTCCTCCAGGGCCATGAACTGATGGTACCGGAACTGGTTCCACTGTTCCCGGTCAATGGCTTCCAGAGAAAAATCCGGCAGCTCTGCTTCCAGCTCCCACAGCCCGCCGCAGTCACAGCAGGGTTTCAACGTAGTTATCGGTTCTCTTTTGCCGCAGGCCGTACATACAAATTCCATGTTTCTGCCTCCTTGGGATGCCCCATGATGCTTCTTGCCAAGCCAAAAGTCTGTTCTCTTACGTTATACGGAAAACCGGAAAATTTGTCAAATAAATAAGCTCCCGCTTTGGCTAAGCCAAAAACAGGAGCTAACTGGGACAGCTTATAAAGTTACGATTTCCCCATCTTCCGGCATCACATAATTGCTGACGCCCCGAGTAGCCAAACGGCCCCGCAGGGTGTGCCGAGTCAAGGAAGCATGGGCCACATTGTCCATATGGGTTACAAAAATTTTTGCCTTAGGAGCTGCTGCCCGGACACAGGCCACATCTTCATCGTTCATGATCAGGCGCCCACACTCCACCAGTTCAGCCGCACAGGCATTTACCGTCACCACCTGGGGCTGGAATTTTGCCAGGGTTTCCTGCACGCCGGAAAACCAAACCGTATCCCCGGTCACATATAGGGTCTTTTCCCCAGGTGCCTGGAATACTACCCCGCAGGAATTACCGCAGGGAACCACCGTCCCATGCCGGGCTGGGGTCTTGGTCAGGGTAACCCCTTGAAATTCGCTGCCCTCGGGCGTCAAAACCCGAACATCTTGGAAACCGGACCGGCGGAAAATCTCCTGGTCTTCTTGGTTTTGAACGAACACCG
The DNA here is from genome assembly GCF_900291475.1 of Acidaminococcus hominis. Taxonomy (GTDB): domain Bacteria; phylum Bacillota; class Negativicutes; order Acidaminococcales; family Acidaminococcaceae; genus Acidaminococcus; species Acidaminococcus hominis. The sequence goes on along the minus strand of NZ_OLMM01000005.1, from coordinate 397,585 downwards.
GAATTTCCTTATGCAGGCTTTTCCCTACCGTACCATCAGCCGCTACATCCACATGATCGGGGTGTACATGGGTCACAATATAGGCATCCACACCCTGGAGAATCTGCTCTACTGGTTCCGGCAGATTGTAGATGGGCATGGGCAGCTGTTCCTTCACCGGATCAGGCACAGAGAACGGATGACCTGGCAATTCGCCCAAGGTTCCCATTTCCCCCTTAGGCTGCAGCCAGGGATCCAGCAAAAAGGTCACTTTCCCGTAATGAATTTTATTGGCAGCGTTTCTGATCTGTTGAATTTTCAGCATGCGCATTTCCTCCTTTTCGTTTCTGTCTTTATTGTAGGTGGAAACACCCTCGAAAAAAAACAGAATTTTCTCTGCTTGCCGCAACCATTTAGATGCGGTACAATCAGCAAGAAGGGAGGTTTTCCCATGAATCAAAAACAACTGCGCTATTTTTGGGAAGTATACCAAACCTGTAATATCCAGCAGGCGGCAGACAAACTCCATATCAGCCGGCAGGGCGTCAGCAAAACCCTGCGCCAGCTGGAGCAGGAATTGGGACAGCCCTTATTTTTGCGTACAGCCCAGGGCCTGGAACCCACGGACTTTGCAGCAGGCCTGCTGCCCCATGCCCGAAGGCTGCTGGACGAATATGCCTATATTGAAGGCATGAACAGTCTGGCTGGCCAGAAACAAAATCTGGTTACGGTTTATGCCTTGGATCACGTGCTGGCCTATCTATCTGCTGACTTCTTGTTGGACTTCAAAAAAGCCTATCCGGCCATCATCCCCAGCCTGGTAGAGTGTACGGACGAAGCCGCCCTAAATGGCCTATTGACCCAGGATTGTGACCTGGCTCTGGTGACCGGTCCCTTGGATCCGTCCCAGTTTACAGCAGAACCCCTGTTTTTTTCCCGGTACTGCATCCAACTGCGCCGGGACCATCCCCTGGCTGCCCAAAAGGAAATCACTTTCCAGGACTTGGCAGGGCTGCCCCTCATCAGTAAAGGCCGGGCCTATCGCTGCTTCCGAGAGCATATGAACCGGGATATGCTGCTTCCAGGGCTTACGGTGAACATTCTGGCTGAAACCACGGACTCCACCGTGGTCCAAGACCTGATTCTGAAAGGGAATGGTATTAATTTATCTTATGATTACATTGCCTGCCTGCAATCCCACCCGGATATTGTGCTTCGCACCCTCTCGGTTCCCGAACAGGGTCAGGAAATTTACCTGGCAGCCCTGCGGAACGCCCTGCCGACCAAAGCAATTCGCCATTTTCGGGAGTTTTTGCTGGCTTGGATTCCCCAACAGGGAAAAGCAAAGATCACTTGGCCAAGAGAGTAAGATTTATTTTTTTTATAGTGACTTTTAAGAAAATTTGACAGAATTGAATTAATATTTGTGATTCTTGCCTCTACGGATTATAATAAAAAGGAATAAGTCCGTTGGAGCCCCCATTGACCAACGGTACAAACCAGGGAGGCATTATGAAACTACACCAATTGCAATATTTCCGCGAAGTCTGCCGACAGCACAGCATTACCAAAGCTGCCGAAGTGCTTCATATTTCCCAGCCCGCGGTGTCCGCATCCATCCGGGAACTGGAAGATGAATTTGGCCTGATGCTGTTCAACCGTTCCCGAAAGAATCTGATTCTCACCAAGGAAGGCTCCTACTTTCTCTTGGAAGTGGAAGATCTGCTGCGCAAGGCAGAACAGATTGGGGAGGATATGAACCGGCTGAAGAAGAAATCTACGGACATCCGGCTGGGTCTGCCGCCCATGATTGGAGCCCTGTCCGTTCCCCTTTTGGCGTCCTTTTCCAAGGAATATCCGGACATCCAGATTGAGCTCACTTCCAGCAGTTCCCTGAGCCTGCGCCGGGCCCTCCAGGAAGAACGCCTGGATGTGATTATCGTCAACGGAGCCGATCCGGACGGGGACAATCCGGAATGCATTCCCCTGCGCCGCAGCGAGATTGTCTACTGCGTGAATCCCCGGCATCCCTTTGCCCAGGAAAAGACGCTGCCGTTAGTGAAAACGGCCCTGGAGCCCTTGGTCGAAATCAAGGAAAGCTTCCATTTCCGGGAGCAGATTCTCCAGCAGTACCAGGAAGCAGGCTGTACCCCCCGGCTGCTGTGGACCACGGACCAGCTGTATACCAAGATTCAGATTATCAAATCCGGCATGGCCAATGGTTTCCTGTACCGGGAAATTGCCGAAAAAGAACCGGACCTGGTACCCATTTCCCTGGATCCCCCCATGCTCTACGATATTGAAATGATTTGGCGGAAGAACACCGCAGCCTATGACAGCGTCAATGCCTTCCTGACCTATGCCAAGGAGCATTTTTAAGGCTGGCTGGCCCCTAATTACGGTTATCACAAAAGCCCTGCAGCAACGCTGCAGGGCTTTCTCTATATAGGGAAAAGACCTTCTGCTGGGGTGGCAGAAGGTCTTTTCTGAAAGGAAGTTGTTTATGATGATTTGATGGGGAAGATGTAACAAGGAGGGGTGATCCCTGTTACGTGAATTAGTATACTGAAATACTATGGCAAAGCAAGGGCGAATCCTTGAAAAAAATGTGAATCTGACTGTTTAGTCAGCAAGGCCAAAGTACTCGTATACGGACTGGATTTGGCTTTGGGCATTTTCCGGACTGAGCCCGGCCCGCTCACTCATCAGCAGCAGGCCCTTTAGCTGGGTCTTCAGGAAAACATTGAACTTAGCCTTGTCCAGGGATAGATTATCCCCTTCCAGCTTATCCGACATACAATTCAGCATCACCAAGAGCTTCAGGGTTTCCCCTTCCTTTTCGGCCAGGTAGAACAGATAGGGGAAAGTGTCCCCCAACTGCCGCACAAAGGCCACTGCCTGGGGATTTTCCCACAGATAGGGGCCGCAGTCTGCCTGGAAGGACAGGGACCATTTGCCGCAGAACTTCCGGGCGTACTCCACCTGGCTGCCCACATAGGCCAGCAGCTCCCCATACCGGTCCGTGCCCTGAGGCGCCGCAAGCTCTGCCTGGGAAACCTGGAACCGGATAAACGGCTGCCGGTCCAAATATGCTTTCATTTGTGCTTCTTCCATTCTGCAACCCTCACTTTTCTTTAATCATAACCATCCATTGTCCCGGCAGTTTCACCTTTTTCCAAACTCCGGGCCAATCCACTTCTACCTTATTCTTGATTTTCTTGGTTTTGGTATCCACCAGCACCACAGCCTGGGACTTGTCCTTTACCTGGGAGAAGGTGGTCCAGGGCATGATGTTTTTGGCTGACCAGCTGCCTTCTTTGGGGGCAAAATCCGCTGCTTCGTCATCAGGAACCAGCATGACCATTTCCCGGCCAGTGTAGAAGACGCCGCTGGTAGGATAGCCGCCGCCCCGGACGTAGATGGGGACATTTTCCGGCACATATTGGCTGATAAATTGGGCGGAAGGCTTGCCGCTCACATCATACATCAGAGGTTTAGCCAACAGTTCCAAAATGCAGCAGTGGAACACGATGGTCAGCATGATGACCGTGGTCCAAACTTCCTGATTGCTCTTGCCACGGTATTTATGAACGCCCAGCACCACCATGCAGGCACAGTAGATCAGCATGAAGAAAAATACGTTCCGGCTGCCCGGCACCACGCCTGGAGCCAGCTTGGGCAGCTGATAGGCGGCCACGGACAGGGCTCCGTAAAACAACACGTTGCCCAGGAGCATCCATTTCATGGTCAGGCTTCTGCCCTTTTTCACGATGTAGGAACCTGTAAGCAGGCACAGGGGCAGCAGCAAAGGATAGGTATAGGTAATGTACTTGGTGGCCATGCATTGGAAGAACACAAAAATGGTCACCATCCAGATGAGCAGGAAGCCTTCCTTGGCGGCTGGCTTCACCCAATGGCCCTGTTTGCGCAGCAGGTTCCACAGCATGCCGGGCACAAAGCCCACCCAGGCATAGGCGTTCAAAAGGTTCACTGCCGTATAGTAATAAATCACATTATCCCGGGGATGTTCCGACACAGTGGCCCGCAAAAAGTTATGGGTACCAATGAAACTGGCCAGAAAATCTGGATGATAATGGATCATGGCCACATACCAGGGAGCGGTTACCAATAGAAACAGCAAAATGCCAGAAGGCAGCTTGGCCCGCTGGAGGCATTTGGCATCTCGCCGCCACAGCAGGAACAGCACAATAATCAGCCCCGGCATCAAAAAGCCGATGGGGCCTTTGGTCAAGGTTGCCAGCCCAGCGAGCAGGTAGGTGCCGTAGTAATAACTTTTTTCCTTGGTGCTGTAGCCCAGGTAGAAGAACACCAGCGCCCCGTTCAAAAACAGGAACAGCATGCCATCGGTAAGGACGGACTTGGAAATGGTAAAGAATTCCAAAGTCATCATCAGAAGCAGCCCGCTCATAAAGGCGGTTTCTTCTGAATACAGCTTTTTCCCGGCCCAAACCGTCAGTCCTAGGCCTCCCAAGCCAAACAGGGATGGGAAAAACCGGGCGCCGAACTCGCTGAACCCGAAAATCTTAAAGCCCAGGGCAATCATCCAGTAGGAAAAAACCGGTTTGTCGAACCAGTACCGGCCGTAAATCTGAGGAGAAAGATAATCCCCGCTGAGCACCATTTCCTTGGCCGTCAGGGCATAATTTCCTTCAACGCTGTCCGTTAAAGGCAGGGAGCCATTGAGAAAGAAAAGCAGAAAAATGGCCGCTGCCCAAAAACAGATCCAGTATTTTTTTTTCATCAGGTTAGTACCTCCAAATCATAACTGCTGTACAATATCATACCTTACCATATTCAACGGGGAATGACAATGAAAACTCCGGTGAATAATAGGCAAATTGCCTTCTTGCGCCCCTGGGCATAAAAAAAAGCCCTTGTAGAACAAGGGCCAAATGAGGGGCATCTTTAACTTACGAGTGCATTATACCACCTTTGTATACAATGTGCAATATGTTTTCTGTTTTTTCTTTTTATTCTCTTATTTCTCATAGTCCCGGCCCAGATAGATGATCATATCCCCTGTTGCCGGACTGACGGAGCCCCGCAGCAGCTGGTAGGCAAAAGGCAGGCTCTGGGCCCGGCTGGCCGCCAGGGAGCTGGACGCATTGATCAGCACCTGGGTGTGGTCCACGGGGCTGCCCGTACTGGTGCTCACCACCGTAAAACCGGCGCTGCGCACCTCTTCAGCGGCCCGTTCCCCATTCTGGGGCTTCTCGCTGCAATTGACAATGGATACCCGCAGGGGCTGCCGTACCGGCTGGGGCGGCATACCCACCGGTTCCTGGGGCTTGTCATTTTCCGTACTAGGGGAAACCGCAGGGGTTTCCTTGCTTTCCTGTTCCATTTTCCTTGTCCGTTCCACCGCCTGTTTCAGGGCTTCCGTCTTGATTGGCAGCTGCTGCTTCCCATCAGCCCCAGCAGCTGCGCTGTTGGTACCCAGCAATTCGTCATATTCCCGCTTGGCGGCAAGAGCCTTTTGGCGGTAGGTCTCCGTGGCCTGGACCCCGGACAGCAGAGCCAGCTGCTGCCGCAGGGCTGTCATATTGGGAATCCAGTAGCTGATATCATCCAGGTAGGCCGGACTCCCCTGGACCATGGCCGTTTCCAGCCGGGAGGTACCCGACACGTTCTTGGTAAAGGTTACCAGGAGGGACAGCAGATCCCCGGCGGACAGATCCGTTTCCACACTTTTGTACAGGGCTTGGGCAATTTCCGGAGCCTTGGTCACCAGATTGGTGCCCCGCAGCTTGGCAAAAATGGCCTGCATAAACTTCTGCTGCCGGCGTACCCGGCCAATATCCCCTTCCTCGTCCCGGTAACGCACGTATTGGATAGCTGTGGTACCATCCATATGCTGGCGGCCGGGCTGGAGGTTAATCACCAGCCCGCCGTTGTCATCGTAGGGGTCCTGGTACTGCATGGGCTTTTCCACATCAATATCCACTCCGCCAATGGCATTGACCAGGTCCACAAAGCCCCGAAAATCCACCAAAAGATAGTTGTTGATGGGAATACCCAAAAAGCCTTCCAGGGTTTTCTGGCTCAGGGCGTGCCCGCCAAAGGCATAGGCATGGTTGACCTTGTCCCAGCCATGACCGGGAATTTTCACCAGGGTATCCCGGGGCACGGAAAGCAGGGAAATCCGGTTTTTCTGGGTGTCCAGCATGGCCACAAACAGGGTATCGGAACGACCCACATCATCGATCCGCCGATCCACCCCCAGCACCATAATATTCCGTTTGCCCTGATACATGGGAACCTGCTCCTTTTTCACCGCTGGGGGCGTCAAGGCATAAATCAGGCCGGCCGCTGCCAAAACAATGGCGGCAAGAAGGGCTGCCAGGCCTTTATATTGGGTAAGTCTTGTGAACATGGAAGCTTCCTCCAAGCATAAATTCTGGTTCCATTATACCCTATTTTTCAGCCCCCGCACAATTGCCCAGGCGCGCAAAAGGCCCTGGGGCCGGCTGCCGCCAGCTTCCAGGGCCCAGCCTAGGCATTTTCCAGGGCTTCCACCATACGCTTCACATACTCCCGCACAGGCGGCACCGCAGCCTTCCCATACTGGGCGCACAGCTTCACAATGGCACTGCCCACAATGGCTCCATCGCTGATGCCTGCCAATTCCCGGGCCTGCTCCGGTGTAGAGATGCCAAAGCCCACGGCCACCGGCTTGTCCGTCACCTGCCGGATCTGTTCTACAATAGGCGCCAGATTGGTGGTAATTTCCTGGCGCACCCCGGTAACCCCCAAAGAGGAAACCAGGTAGATGTACCCCTGGGCAGCTTGGGCAATTTCTTTCACCCGCTGGTGGGAGGTGGGGGCAATCAGGGAAATCAATTCCACCCCGTACTGGGCAGCTACCGGTCCAAAGGTCTCCCGTTCTTCAAAGGGCACGTCGGGAATGATTACCCCGTCCACCCCGCAGTCCCGGCAGTCCTGGAAGAATTTCTCAGCTCCATAGGTAAATACCGGATTGGCGTAGGTCAGGAAAACCAGGGGAATCTGGGTGTGCTTGCGGACCTTGGCTACCAGTTCAAAAAGGTCCCGGGTTTTGACCCCACTGGCCAGGGCCCGGTTATCCGCTTCCTGGATTACCGGCCCTTCCGCCGTAGGATCGGAAAAGGGAATGCCCAGCTCAATAATGCCGGCCCCCGCTTCTTCCATGGCGTAAATCAATTGTTCCGTGGTATCTAAATCCGGATCCCCTGCGGTCACAAAGGGAATAAATACTTTTTTCTGTTTGGCAAATGCAGCGGTAATTCTACTCATGAAGGTCAACCCCCTTATATCTGGCAATGGCAGCCACATCCTTGTCTCCCCGGCCGGAAAGGTTCACCACCAGGAGTTTTTCCTTGGGAAGGGTGGGTGCCAGTTTCATGGCATAGGCAACGGCGTGGGCACTTTCGATGGCCGGAATGATGCCCTCGGTCCGGGACAGGTACTCAAAAGCCTCCACCGCTTCATCGTCGGTGATAGATACGTACTGGGCCCGGCCCTTGTCGTACAGGTCCGCATGCTCCGGTCCAATGCCCGGATAATCCAGGCCGGCAGAAATGGAGTACACCGGGGCAATCTGCCCATCCTGGTCCTGAAGAAAATAGGATTCCATGCCGTGGAAGATACCGGGTTTGCCCCGGGCTATGGTAGCGGCGGTTTCTGCCGTATTCACGCCCCGGCCGGCCGCTTCCACCCCGATAAGCTGTACCTGGGTATCCGGAATGAAATCATAGAACAGGCCCATGGCATTACTGCCACCGCCTACACAGGCCATAAGAATATCCGGCAGCCGGCCTTCCTTTTCCAGCATCTGGGCCTTTACTTCTTCTCCGATGACCTTTTGGAAATCCCGGACCATGGCCGGGTAAGGGTGGGGGCCCATAACAGAGCCCAGCACGTAGAAGGTATCCTCTACCCGTGCGCTCCATTCCCGCATGGCCTCGCTGACTGCATCCTTCAGGGTGCCGGTGCCCGTAGTTACAGGCACCACCTTGGCGCCCAAAAGCTCCATTCGGTAAACATTCAGGGCCTGGCGGATAGTATCTTCCTTGCCCATGTATACCACACATTCCATGCCCATCAGGGCAGCCACCGTAGCAGCTGCCACCCCGTGCTGGCCGGCCCCAGTTTCTGCAATGATCCGTTTTTTGCCCATTTTCTTAGCCAGAAGGCACTGGCCCAGCACATTGTTGATTTTGTGGGCCCCAGTATGGTTCAAATCTTCCCGTTTCAGGTAAATGGTGGCGCCCCCCAGATCCTGGCTCATTTTCTCTGCCTTGTACAGCAGGCTGGGCCGATTGGCGTAGTCATGGTACAAGGTTTGGAGTTCTGCCAAAAATTCCGGGTCGTTCTTATATTGTTCGTAAGCCCGTTCCAGTTCCTGGACTGCATTCATCAGGGTTTCCGGTACGTATTGGCCGCCGTGCCGGCCGTATCTTCCTTTACTCATTTGAATTCCTCTTTTCTAACCGCATCCACAAAGGACCGGATTTTTTCTAAATTTTTCTTTCCGTCTATTTCTACGCCGCTGCTGGTATCCACGCCCCAGGGGTGGAATTGGGCAATGGCCTCTCCCACATTGGCGGGGGTAAGGCCTCCGGCCAGGAAAAAGGGCCGGGGCAGGCTAAGCTTTTCCAGCAGGCCCGGAGCAATGGTCTTGCCCAGACCGCCATAGCCTTCGGGACTGTAGGCATCCAGCAGAAAATAATCACAGGGATAGGCATCTGCATGCGCCAGGCTTTCGGGGCCCTTTACCCGCAGCACCTTGATAATGGGTACCTGTACCCGCTTTCTCAGAGCCCGGCAGTAGTCCGGGGATTCCTCCCCGTGAAGCTGCACCCCTTGGATAATGCCTTGCTGCACCAGGGCGGCAACCCTTTCCAGGGGCTCCTGTACAAAGACGCCCACTGCCGGAATTTGGGGGTCCAGGGCCTGCCGCAATTGGCGGGCCTGCTCTGAGGTTACCTGCCTGCGGCCCGGGGCAAAGACAAAGCCTGCATAGTCCGGCCGGCAGGCATTCACCATTTGGATAGCTTCCAGGGTACGAAGTCCGCAAAGCTTACACCGGGTCATCTTGTTCTCCTTTTAATTGCCTCAGGGTCCTTCCTGGATTCCCGCTGCGCATCAGCAGCTCCCCTACCAGGACGGCGCTGACCCCGGCCTGTTCCAGTTCCCTGGTCTGAGCCCTTCCTGTAATACCGCTTTCCGCCACAAAGGGCAGTTCCCGGGGAGCCAGCTTCCGCAGCTGGAGGCTGTTGCGTACATTTACCGTGAAATTCTTCAGGTTCCTATTGTTAACGCCCAAAATCCGGGCGCCGGACCCCAGGGCCCGTTCCAGCTCTTTTGCATCGTGGACTTCCACCAGGGCATCTAACCCTAAGTGCTCCGCCAGCTGGCGAAATTCCCGCAGTTCCTCCTCCCCCAGCAGCGCCGCAATAAGCAGCACTGCATCGGCTCCCAGGCATTTGGCCTGGAGGATCTGGTAGGGATCCACCGTGAAATCTTTCCGCAGCAGGGGCAGCTGAACCACCTGCCGGATTTCTTTCAGGTACTGGTCGCTGCCCAGAAACCGGGTCGGTTCCGTCAGCACCGATATGGCTGCCGCACCGGCTTTTTCGTAGGTCCGGGCAATTTCCAGGTAGGGAAAGTTTGGGGCAATCAAGCCCTTGGAAGGGGAAGCCTTTTTCACTTCCGCAATGATCTGCAGGCCCGGCTGGGTAAGTGCCCGGTAAAAGCAGCCGGCCCGTTCCCGGCCCAGGGCTTCGGCCCTGGCCAGGAGTTTTGCTTCGCTTTCTTTTTGGCGCTCTGCGGCCACTCGCTGCCGGGCGGCCTGTGCCAGCTGGTCCAAAATCATGCCTGGGTCAGCTCCACAAAGCGCTGCAGCTTGGCCAGGGCCTTGCCGCTGTCAATGATATCCGCCGCTTCCGCAAGGCAGTCCCGGAGCACCTTTTGCCCTTTGCCCAGGTAAATGCACAGGGCGGAGTTTAACAGCACCGCATCCCGTTTTGGACCCCGGTCCCGGCCGCTTAAAATATCCAGGGTCAGCTGGGCATTTTCTGCTGGGCTGCCGCCCACCAGGTCTTCCTTTTGGCAGCGTTTCAATCCCAACTGGGCCGGATCCAGAAAGAAGCTGTTCATGCGGCCGTCAATGAGCTCACAAAGGGTGGAGGAAGTAGTCAGGGTGGCCTCGTCCAGGCCGTCATGACCATGGACCACCATGGCTCGTTTCACTCCCAGATTGGCCAGCACCTTGGCCATAGGTTCCACCAGGTTTTCGTCGTAAACGCCCAGCAGCTGCATGGTAGCACCAGCCGGGTTGGTCAAGGGCCCAATGATGTTGAACAGGGTCCGCAGCCCCAGCTGCTTGCGCACCGGGCCGGCGTATTTCATGGAAGAATGGTACAGGGGCGCAAACAGGAAGCAGAAGCCCAGCTCCTGCAAAATTGCTTCGCTCCGCTGTCGGGGCACGTCCAACCGGGCGCCCAGGGCTTCCAGGCAATCTGCGGCACCGCATTTGCTGGACACACTGCGGTTCCCATGCTTGGCTACGGGCACCCCGGCAGAGGCAATCACAAAGGCGCTGGTGGTGGAGATGTTGAAGGTATTGGCCCGGTCGCCGCCGGTCCCAACAATATCCAGCACATCCTGTTGGGGCTCCAGCCGTTGGCATTTATCCCGAAGCACCAGGGCACAGGCGGTAATTTCCTCCACCGTTTCCCCCTTCATCCGCATGGCGGTAATGAAGCTGGCAATTTGGGCATCCGTAGCCTGGCCGCTCATAATGGTATCCATAACGCCCCGGGTCTCCTCAAGGCTCAAATCATAGCCATCTGCTGCTTTCAGCAGGGCATTCTGTATTTCCAGCATGTCATTTCCCTCCTTCAATCTGTAAGAAATTCTGGATGATCTGCTTGCCGTCCGGGGTCAGAATGGATTCCGGATGGAACTGCAAACCATACAAATTGTAATCCCGATGCTTCAGCCCCATGATTTCTCCCTGGTCCGTTTCCGCAATTACCAGGAGTTCGTCCGGCAGGGTGGCTTTTTCCACTAGGAGCGAATGGTACCGGGCTGCCGGAATAATAGGTGCCAGCCCCTGGAACAGGGCGGAACCATTGGCAATGTGTACCTGGCTCTGCTTGCCGTGGACCAGCTGGGGTGCCCGAATCACCCGGCCGCCGAAGACTTCTCCCAAGGCTTGGTGCCCCAGGCAGACCCCCAGGATGGGCAGTTCCCCTTTCAGCTCCCGCAGCGCCTCTTCGCAGATACCGGCATCCTCCGGCCGCCCCGGACCCGGGGACAAAATCAGGTGGGTGGGGGCCATTTGGCGGATATCCGCCACAGTCAGGGCATCGTTGCGCACCACTTTTACGTCCGGCTGCAAGGTTCCCACCAATTGGTACAGGTTATAGGTAAAACTATCGTAATTGTCAATCAGTAAAATCATGATTTATTCCTCCGCTGCTGCTTCCAGGGCTGCCCGAATGGCCGCCGACTTGTTCACCGTTTCGGCAAATTCATTTTCCACCTGGGAATCCGCCACAATACCGCCGCCGGCTTGGAAGTACACCCGGCCGCCGTATTTCAGGGCTGTGCGAATGGTAATGCAGATATCCATGTTCCCGGCAAAGTCCAGGTACCCCATGCCGCCTCCGTAGGGGCCCCGCCGCTCCGGTTCCAATGCATCGATGATTTCACAGGCCCTGACCTTGGGCGCTCCGGACAGGGTACCTGCCGGAAAGGCAGCACACAGGGTGTCCACGCAATCCTTGTCCGCCCGGAGGGTTCCCGTTACCTTGCTGGTAAGGTGCATCACATGGGAGAACTTCTTCACCAGCAGGTAATCCGACACCTGGACAGAACCGAATTCCGCCGTTTTGCCCACATCATTCCGGGCCAGGTCCACCAGCATATTGTGCTCGCTGAGCTCTTTGGGATCCTGAAGCAGGTCCTGCTCCAGGGCCTTGTCCTCAGCCTCCGTACGGCCCCTTTTCCGGGTCCCGGCAATGGGCATGGAGGTAATGGTCCGGCCCTTGACCTGAATCAGGGTTTCCGGAGAAGAACCCGCCAGTTCCACTTCCCCGGTGCTGAGCAGCACCATGTACTGGGAAGGATTGGTGGTCCGGAGAATCCGGTACATAGAAAACAGATCCTGGTCGTAGTCTGCGGAAAACCGCTGGGAGTATACCGCCTGGAAAATATCGCCGCAGCGGATATGTTCCTTGATGGTTTCCACATTGCGCCGGTAGGTTTCCTTGCTTTGGTTGCTGGTAATGGGTCCCAGCACCGCTTTCTCAAGCTGGGGCGGTACCACCGGCTGCCGGGTCAAGGCTTCCAGCTTGTCCAATTCTACCTGTGCTTTCTGGTAATTATCTGCCAGGTGGTCAGTTTTAATGGTTACTGCTAAGTACAGTTTTTGTTTGAAACTATCAAAGGCGATGATTTTGTCAAAAAGCATCAGGTCAAAATCTGGGAAGGGTGTGGCCTTTTTCGGATCGAAATGCAGACTGGGTTCACAGTACTGGATAAAATCATAGGAGAAGTATCCCACCAGGCCTCCGGTAAAGGGCGGCAGGTCCGGCAGGGAAGGAATGGCGTATTCCTTCAGCAGCCGGCGGAGTGCCGTCAGGGGATCCTCCGCAAGGGTTTCCACCTGCCCGTTCTCCCCTTCCAGCTGGGCTTTTCCAGCCTTGGCAGTCAGCCGCAGCCGGGGATCACAGCCAATGAAGGAATACCGGCCGGAAGGGTCCTCCTTCTCCAGACTCTCCAACAGAAAGTACCGATTCCGGTCCCTGCGCAGCAGGCTCACCAGCCCAATAGGGGTCAGGGTATCTGCCAGGATTTCCCGTACCACCGGCACCGCCGGATAATTTTTTGCGCTATGTTGTAATTCTTCCAAAGTTTGTTGTTTCATAATGCTCCTCCTCACATGAAAAAACGGATATCCCGTTGGTCAATCCGCCTGGATATCCGTGAAGCCGCAAAGTAAAGTAACAAAAAACACCTGTCCTTCTACAAGGACAGGTGTTATAACCTGCGGTACCACCCCGTATTACAATGCTTTCACATTGTACGCTCAGCAGAATGCCAACACATTCCTCACCAATAACGCAGGTGCTGCGTCGCGGGATACTTTCTTTCGATTTCATCGCGCCCTCAGTGGTCCATTTGCCAGTCTGCCGCTATCCGGTTTCCAGCACCCCGGACTCTCTGTAAGCACATCCTCTGACGTTATCTCCACTTCAATGGTTTCAGTAGTCATTTGAAATTGTGCCCTTAGGATACCACCCTGAGTCCAGGGCTGTCAACAAAAATTCTAAAAAACTTTTTATGCTAAAGGAAATTGTAACATTGAAACAAAACCACCCCATTTTTCTATGGAGTGGTTTTATAAATTTCTTTATTTTTGAGTATTACGCTTTCTAAGCTGCTTTCCGGCCTTACAGCTTCCAGATAAAGGCAGCCAGCTGCTTCAGACCCGGCGCCAGGCTGGTCATATCCAGTTCCTCATGGACCGTATGGAGGCCAGTACCCTTGCTGATGCCAAAAGCCATGGCCGGAATGTGCCGGCTCAGGGGAATGTTGGCATCGGTACTGCCGCAGTCAAAATGGGTGGACAGCCCCTCCCGCTTCCGAATAGCCTGAATCCGGTCATAAATCTCGTTCTCCAAAGCGCCCTCGCTGCAGGGCCGTTCTCCCAAAAGCAGGGTTTCAATCTGCACGTCTTCCCGTCTATGCTGGTCCAGGATGGCCTGGAAGGCCGCATCCAGCTTCAACAGTTCCGTATGGGAAACCGAACGCATATCCACCGTGAATTCCACTTCTTCTGCAATGGAATTTACCGTGGTTCCGCCCTGAATGGTGCCCACATTGTAGGTGGTCTTGGGGTCCTTGGGTACCGTCAGCTGGTAAAATTCCTGGATGATGGCGGACGCCTCTGCAATGGCGTTGGCATTGCCAAACGCCCCGAAGCTGTGCCCTCCGGGGGTCACCACATGAACCGCATAACGCCGGGATCCTACCGCCAGGTTGACGAACCGGTCATTAAACCCATCCACTGCCAGGAAATAGGTGAGCCGATCCCCCCAGGTATCCGTCAGATAGCGGCTGCCCTTCAGGTTGCCCAGTCCCTCTTCCCCAGTATTAAAAGCAAAAATGGCCGGGGTGTGGAGCTTCATGGTATGCATCATTTTGATGAGAAACAGCAGGGCAGCCACGTCGGAGCTGTTATCCCCGCAGGAAGGGGCCTTCATCACATGGCCGGCGATTTCCGGCACAATGTGGGTAACCCCTGCGAACACCGTATCCATGTGGGCCGTATACAGGGGAAACTTCTCTGCCCCGTCAATATGGCAGGGATACACCACATTTCCTGCTTCGTCAATGTAGGAACCTTCTGCCCCCAGGGCTTTCAGCTGTTCCAGAATCCATTGGGCTTTTTTCCCTTCCTCCCCGGTGGGAGACGGCAGGGACGTTACATCGTATAACAACTGGATATAATCCGCCATATTATGGTCAATATAATCGTTGACCAGTTTCCGCAATACTTCGTTCATGCTGCACCTCCATTTGGCATTGTCTTTTTGATTATACCATACTCCGCCCAGGTACCCTAGCTAAGATTCTCCCGAAACAGGTGGGCCGCCAAAGCCAAAGTCAGAATGGCCACAATCACCATGGGCACAAAATCAAAAGCAATAGTGGAAAGCCCCGCCCCCTCAAAATAGATCCGCCGCATGGCATCCAGGGCAAAACGCAGGGGATCCACGTAGGTCAGCAGCTGGAGAAATTGGGGCATATTCCGCACCGGAGTAGCTACCCCGGACAGTAAGGCATTGGGAATCAGGTACACATAGGTATAGACCTGGACCTGCTGCATACTGGAGCAGACCGAGGAAATACTAAGGCCAATCCCGGTGGAACTGAGAAAATACACCAGCAGAACCAGGTACAAGGTAGGATAAGAGCCGGCAAAAGGCACCCGGAACCAAAACAGGTCAATCAGCAGCAGAATGGTGGCCTGCATCAGACCCACCACCACAGGAGGAAATGCCTTGCCAATCAGCAGTACCAAAGGCGATGCCGGGGTAACCAGCAGCTGCTCAAAGGTTCCCTCCTCCCGTTCCCGGGCTACGGACATACCGGACAATAAAATAACCTGGGCAAAGCTCATGAGCCCCATAATGCCCGGTGCAAAGTACCAGCGGGTGGACTGGTTGGGGTTAAACCAGGTTCTGGGTTCCAGGGTAACCGGCAGGGGCTGCCCCGTCCGGGCGCTGGCCCAGCTGGCCACCACCCGGCCCGTATAAGCGGACGCCAGGCTGGCCGTCATGGTATTGCGGCCGTCGGTAATCAGCTGGAGCCTGGCCTTCTCTCCCCGCTCCAGCCTTTGGGTAAAATCTTGGGGAATAGCCAGCACCATCATGGCCTGTTCCGTATCCATAATAGCCGCAATCTGGGAAGCGTTTTGGAGGGTGGCTGCCCGGTGGAAAAAGCCCGTGCCGTCCAGCCTTGCCAAAAGGGAGGCAGAGGCTTCCGAATGGCTCTGGTCCAATACCCCGTAGGAAATATAGGTTACATTGAAGGTGGCGGCGTAGCCAAAAAGGATTCCCGTAAAAATCACCGGAATCACCAAAATCCGCCGGAAGGCTTTGTCCTTCATAATGGCCAGAAATTCCTTGCGGCAGATGCACTTTACCTGATACCAGAAAAGTTTCCAGCCCGTCATCATTCCACCTTCTTTCGGATGATATGGAAGGCCAGTTCCGTAAACAGAATGGCAAAAAACACCAAGATGGCCCCCTGCTTCCAGATTACCGGCCAGATATTTCCGGCCAAAAACAGGGTTTTCAATACCGTCAGGTAATGGCTGAAGGGCAGGATTTCCCCGGACAGCTGTACCACCAGGGGAGTGCTGCGCAGGTCAAACAGAAAGCCCGACACCATAATGCTGGGCAGAAAGCTTACCAACATGGCCACCTGGGTAGCCATGAACTGCCCCTTGGTCACTACGGAAATCAGGATTCCCGCCCCCAGGGCAGCCAACAGATACAAGATGGTTACCAAAAGAATCAGGGCCAGGGAGCCCACCAGGGGCACCTGGAATAAATACCGGGACAATACCAGACAGATCAATACCCCCAGCATGGCAATGCAGAAATACGGAATAATTTTGGCTACAATCAGCTCTCCCTTCCGCACCGGAGTTACAAACAGGGATTCAAAGGTGCCCCGCTCATACTCCCGGGCCATTACCCCGGCGGTAAGCAGCACCCCTACCAGCGTCACAATCATCAGGATCAGCCCCGGCACAAAAACCCAGGTACTGGCATGGGCATCGTTGAACCACAGCCGGCTTTCCAGGGTAACTCCGCCCAGCCCCTGAGCCGCCAGATACTCCCCCGTCCACTGGCTGACTCCTGCCTCCACATAGGATTGCAGGGTCATGGCAGTAGTGGTATCCACCCCATATAAAATCAGCTGGAGCCGGGCATTGTTC
Source organism: Acidaminococcus hominis (assembly GCF_900291475.1). Taxonomy (GTDB): domain Bacteria; phylum Bacillota; class Negativicutes; order Acidaminococcales; family Acidaminococcaceae; genus Acidaminococcus; species Acidaminococcus hominis. The sequence goes on along the minus strand of NZ_OLMM01000005.1, from coordinate 381,087 downwards.
TGGTGCAGCTGCCGGCTGAAATCCGGAGGGACCCGGAGAATGGCGTCCACCTTTCGGGTTTCAAAAGCCTGGACAGCCTGGTAGATATCCGTCATATACACCGGCTTAAAATATTCCGACCCATCCACAAAATTCACCATCTGCCGGGCTTCCGGGGCATTATCCTCCAGCACCACCGCAATGGGCGCATTCTTTACGTCCAGGCTGATGCCAAAGCCGATGACCAGAATCAGGATAATGGGCAGCAAAATTCCCATCATCAGACTGCTCTTGTCCCGGCCCACTTCCAAAAATTCTTTATGGGTCAGAGCCCGCATCCGGCGCAGCCGGTCATTGATGGTGTCCTGCATGGTTCTCCTCCCCCTTTGCTGCCCGTGCCCGGTGGACAATATCGATAAACAGCTCATCCATATTTCCCCGGGGTTTGTGGAGCTGCTGCCGGATTTCTTCTGCCGAGCCTACAATCAGCATTTCGCCCCGGTCCTGAATCATGATCCGGTCACAGTACTCCGCTTCTTCCATAAAATGGGTGGTAACAATAATGGTGGTCCCCTTCATGGCCAAATCCGTAATCTGCCGCCAGAACAGCCGCCGGGCCAGGGGATCGATGCCGCTGGTGGGCTCATCCAGGAACAGGATTTCCGGCTCCTGGAGCAGGGCGCAGGCCATGGAAAGGCGCTGCTTATAGCCGCCGGGCAGGTCCCCGGCATTTTTGTCCTGCATTCCCTCCAAACGGAATTCTTCCAAGATAAGTTTGATGCGCTCCTTTAATTTTTTGGGTGGTATTCCGTAAATTCCTCCGAAAAACTGTAGATTATCCAAGACGCTCAGCTTGCTGTACAAGGAGAATTTCTGGGCCACGTAGCCTATTTTGGCCCTGGCCTGGGTTCTGGCCGTCCGCAGGTTCTCCCCAGCCACGCTGAGCACCCCTTCCGTAGCCGGCAAAAGGCCGCAGAGCATCCGGAAGGTGGTGGTTTTCCCTGCGCCGTTAGGGCCCAAAAGGCCAAATACCTCCCCCCGATGCACCTGGAAGGAAGTATGGGAAACGGCGGTAAAATCTCCGAATTTCTTCACCAGATTTTCCACCTTGATGCTGACCTCAGGAGAAACGGGCTGGTAGGTTCCCGGCTCCAGGGGCGTCAGTTCCAACTGCTTATCCTCCGGCTTGGCGTCCCGATGCAGGAGAATCATAAAGCCATCCTCCAGCCGGGGCGCAGCGGGCTGGGCGGCCAGTTGCCACTTGCCAAGGGTAGCCGGCAGCTTTTCCGGCCGCAGGGCAATATACCGGACCAGACCGCTTTGGGGCACGGCATCTACCACGTCCGGATCGTCCAAAAGAGCCCCCTGGATAACCCGACAGGGCAGTCCCTGGGGCGGCACCACTTCAAAACACCGGCCCTGGGCTACGTTCTGAAGACTCTCGGGGGTACCCTGAAAAAGGATTTTTCCCTGGTTCAATACATACACATCGTCACACATGGCGGCCTCGTTCATATAGGCCGTACATACAATAACACTGAGGTGTTCTTCCTGGACCAGCTGTTTGATGATTACCCAAAGTTCCTGCCGGGACAGGGGGTCCACCCCCACCGTAGGCTCATCCAAAAGCAGCAGTTCCGGAGAACGTACCAGGGTGCAGGCAAGACCCAGCTTCTGTTTCATGCCCCCGGACAAGTTCCCGGCCAACCGTCCGGTAAAAGCTTCCAGTCCCGTCATAGAAAGGAGCTTGGCAAACCGCTGCCGCCGCTTTTCCCCCTCTACGCCAAAAAGGTCTGCATACAAGTCCAGGTTTTCCTGGACCGTCAAATCTTCATAGAGGCCAAATTTTTGGGGCATATAATTGATTCTCGTTTGAATTTCTGGTGCTTGCTGCACTGCATCTAACCCCAGCACTTCCAGTTTGCCCCCTGTAGGGGACAAGAGTCCGCACAGCAGCCGCAGGGTGGTGGTTTTCCCCGCCCCATCCGGCCCTATGAGAGCCGTCATTTTGCCTGCTGCTGCCTGAAAATCCACTTGATTCAGGGCCAGGGTCCGTCCCTGCTTATCGTCAAATAATTTCTCCAACCCCTGGGCCCGGACCACCCAATCAGCCATGGCGGGTCTCCGTTTCCAATTTGACCGTTACCGGCATACCCATCCGCAGCCGGTTCCGGGTATCCGTTACGTAGACCCGAACCTCGTACAGCAGGGCAGTACGCAGGTCCGAGGTTTCTACCGTTTTAGGCGTAAACTCCGCAGTGGAGGAAATGTACCCTACCTGGCCCGTTACCGGGTCATTGGGGAAGCTGTCGGTGTAGACCTTGGCTTCCATTCCTTCATAAATGCGGCCCAAGTCCTGTTCGCTGACATAGACCCGCACCCATTTTTTCTCATTGAGGGACAGCTTAAAGACAGGCTTCTGGGGAGAGGCCATATCCCCCGGTTCCAAAAGCCGGGACCGGATAACGCCGTCTGACGGCGCCCGAAGCTCTGCCTGCCCCAGCAGATAATTCACCTGGTTTACCTCTTCCTGGAGGGCCCGCAGCTGGGCCTCCCCGGCAGCAACATCTTCCTCCCGGGGCCCGGCCTGGGCCTTGGCATAGGACTGGGACGCTGCCTCGGCCTGGGCCGCCGCTACATCCGCCTTGGTCCTTGCTGCATCCAAATCCTGCTTGCTGACGGAAAGCCCCAAGGAATTCCGGTAGGCCGTCTGGGCCCGGTCCAGGTCCTGTTTGGCCTGCTCCGCCTGGGCCGCCGCCTCATCGGCCTTGGACTTGGCTTCGGCCAGATCTTCTGCCCGGGTACCGTTATGGAGCTTGTCCACCACCGCCTGCTGGGCGGCTACCTGGGCCTGAAGCTTGCTTTTCTTGATTTTCAGTTCGTCCGTGTCCAGCCGGGCCAGCACCTGGTCCTTGGTCACCTTGTCCCCCTCTTCCACCAATACGTCCGCAATCCGGTCGCTTTGCCGGAAGGCCAGGGCCACTTCCCGCACGTCTACGTTGCCGTAAAGGGTCAGGGTGCGGGCCGCCTTCTGGTCCTGATACCGCTCATACCCAAAGCCGCCCAAAAGGGCCAATACCACCACCCCTGCCGCCAGAGCCGCTTTTTTCTTATCCGTCCGCAATGTATTCCAAAGTTCCTTAATCATGTTTTGTTCCTCCCGCTGCCGCAGCTGCCTGTTGGTCCATCGGTTCCCAGCCTCCACCCAAGGCCTTAAAGAGGTGGATCAGATTGGCCAGTTCCTGGCCTTTGCTGCGATTTTCCTGCCGTTCCAGCCCCAAAAGGGTGCTCTCATTATCCAGCACCGCTTGGTAATCGCTAAGACCTGCCTGATAGCGGCTTTCTGCCAGGGAAAGGGCCTTTTGGGCATTTTCCCTGCCTGCGGTCAGCTGATCCTTTCTTTCCTTCTCCTGGACAATCTGGGTCATGGCATCCCGAACTTCTCCGGCTGCCTGGAGTACCGTCTTTTCGTATTGGGCCTGAACTTCCTTGACCCGTGCATCCTGCAGCCGTACATTCTGCCGCAATTGCCCCCCGTGAAAGAGAGGCAGGGTAATAGAAGGCGCCAGGGCAAAGCCCCGGGAACCTGCAGAAAACAGGTTGGATCCTCCCAGGGTCACCAGCCCCAGGAAACCTTCCAGCGTAAACCGGGGCTTTAAGGCCGCCCGGGCTTCCTTGGTTTTGGCCACCTGGGCCGCCACCTGCTGTTCCGCCGCAAAAATATCCGGCCGCTGCCGCAGGGAATTGGCGGGAATGGCATGGTACAGCAGCGGATTCACCTCCGGCAGGGGCGCCGGTTGGACCAGCTCATCCAAAGCCCCTGGCTCTGAGCCCGTAAGCACCGTCAGCCGGGTCAGGGTTTCGCTGATGGCCTGCCGCAGGCTGGGAACTTCTGCCAAAGTCGCCTGTGCCTGGGTGCGCATAGCCGTACCCGGGTAGGCGCTAATCAGTCCCGCCTGAAAATTGGTATCCAAAAGATCCGCTTTCTGCTGCTGCAGCTGTCCCCGTTTTTCTACCAGGACCAGGTCCTGCTGCAGGGTCCGCAGGGAAAAATAATTCAAGGCCGTTTCCGCACTGAGGGTTACCCAGGTACTGTACAGGGCCCCCTGCTGGGCGGCCAGTCCATGGGCTGCCGCCTGCTTCTCGGCCTTGATCCGGCCAAAGAAATCCAGTTCCCAGGACGCGTCAATCCCCAGGCCTGCGGCCTGGTTATTCAGCTTGGGCGCATGGAGCATTCCCGGTACGGGACTCATATCCGTTACCACCTTGCCCACATTGTCCGGCACCTCTCCCCGGATATAGGCACCGCCGGCATTCAGCCAGGGAAGGCTTTCTCCTTTGCTGATGCCCAGCTGGGCCCGGGCTTCTTCCACCCGGGCAGCCCCGGCCTTTAAATCCCGGTTGTTTTGCAGCGTCAGGTCAATGAGCCTGTTGAGCTGGGGATCCTGAAACACCTTCCACCAGGCTGCCAGCTGCTGGGCGTCCAGCTGCGCCTCAGGTACCGTTTTATCATAAACCCCGCTCCCCTTGGCCAGCTGTGTCCAGGCCGCCATTTTTTCCGGGGCAGGGGCTGTTTTTCCATTTGTCTTGCCTGCCGCCAGGCCAAGGGCCGGTTCCGTCAATAGAGCCAGCACCAATACGGTTTCTTTCCAACCCATGGAAATGCCTCCTTCATTCTCCCACGCAAACAGAGGGGTAATTATTCGCACAATTAATTATAAACTAATTATAATACAAACCCCCTGTTCTTACAACCGAAACCCCTTTCCCCCATTTTTGAAAAAAAAGCTTGCACGGAATTTATTTTTTTGCTATACTGCATTTGGTTAGTTTTAACTAACTGTTAGAGTGAATTTATCCAGGAATTCACTTTTTTATTTTCTGTTTTAATTAGTTAATACTAACTAAAGGAGGGCTTCCCATGACAATTTCCTTAGAGACAGAATTGGTACGGCAATGCGCCCCAACTTTGGCTGGCCTAAAACCCGCCAGCCTGTTCCGCTACGTCTTTGCCCCCGGCCAAGACCCTGCCCGCGCACTATTTGCAGTGACCCAGGCCCTGGAGCCCAAAGGCATCCGGGTCCAAATCCTGTCCTATCACCTTGCCAGCCGGGGAGCCCTCTTTTATGGCTTCCGTCCGTGGGAACTTCACCAGATTCTAAAGGAACCGGCCAACAGCTCCTTCCTAAAACGCCAGGGCTATACGGGTTCTTGCGAGGAGATTCTGGACGCCATGGCCCTGCGCCTGTCCAGAAAGGGCTCCTTCCCCCATGAAATTGGCCTGCTGCTTGGCTATCCTTTAGAAGACGTGAAGGCGTATATGGCCGCTCCCCGGGAGAAAGGCGTTTGTTCCGGCTGCTGGAAAGCCTACGGCAATAGGGAGCAGGCTGCCTGCTACTTTGCCAAATGCCGAAAATGCACCCAGGTCTATTGGCGCTGCTACTGTGCAGGAACGCCTCTCAGCCGCCTGGCCGTTGCCTGATTTCTGTCAAAAACGGCACCGCCGTTTTTCTACTATCGCCACAGCCGGCAGAACCGCCGGCAGAAAGGATGTACCCTATGAGTAAAATCGCTGTTGTATTTTGGAGTGGAACCGGCAATACGGAAGCTATGGCCCAAGCTGTAGCAGAGGGCGCCAAAGAAAAAGGCGCAGAAGTAACCGTCTTTACGGCTGCGGAATTCTCTGCTGCCCAGGTTCCTGGTTTTGATGCCATTGCCTTTGGCTGTCCGGCCATGGGGGCAGAAGTTCTGGAAGAATCCGAATTCCAGCCCATGTTTGACGACGTAAAACCGGCCCTGTCCGGCAAGAAACTGGTGCTGTTCGGCTCCTACGGCTGGGGCACGGGTGAGTGGATGGACTACTGGAAGGAAGACTGCGTAAAGGCCGGTGCCGTGCTGGCGGCTGACCCCCTGATCATCAACGGGGCCCCCGATGATGCCGGTCTTGGTGAATGCAAAACCCTAGGCGCTGCCCTGGTATAAAATCCCCCATTAAGAAAGCAAAAAAGGATATGCCCCGGCACATCCTTTTTTGCTTTCTTAATGGAACAGGGCGTGGAACCCTTTCATAAATACATAGAGAATCCCGCTGGCAATCATGGGGCCCACAGGTACCCCCTTCAGGAAAATCACCCCCAAAATGGTCCCCACCAGAATGGAAACCACCATCTGGGGATCCCGGGTCATAACTTCAACACCCCATTTGCCCAAAAGGGCTACGATAATCCCGGTAACAATGGCAGCGATACCTTCCGGGGAGCGAACCACGTCCACAATTTCGTGGTAGCCGATGGCACCGGTAGCCAGAGGCACCAGCATGGCAGCCGTCAGGAGGATAACCCCCCAATTCAGTCCATGCGCCCCGAAATACAGCAGTTTGTCGTGGGGCAGCACCAGTTTCAGCACCAAAAGAAAAGCCGAAGAATACGTGACCGTGCTGTTATGGGAAAAATAGCCCAGCAGCAGGACACCCAGTAAAACCAAATATGCCTGCATGGAGTAATCCTTTCTAAAAACAATATGAGTCAGAGCCCGATGCTCTGACTCATATTTTACGTGATTTTACTACAATTGTAAACAAAAGGGATTCTATTTACTGTTTTGGGTTTCTGCGCCATAACACAGCACATATTGCACAAAGTACTGAACCCCCAGGCCCAAAGCCCGTTCATCTACATCAAAGTAGGGATTGTGCTGGGCATGACGTTCCTTCTCGTCGGGCACGCCGCCCCCCAGCAGCAAGATGCACTTGGGTGCCTCATACTTGGCGAAATCTTCGCCCCCCATTTGCAGGTCCCATTCTACAATCTTTGCCGGATCAAAAACCTTTTGGCAGGCCTTCAGCCCCGTTTCCACACAGGCCTTGTCGTTGATCATGGGCGGCGTGCCAAAGTGGTAGTCCACCCGGATTTGGGTCCGGGAGGCTTCGCCTACGCCTCTGGCCACCCGCTCCAGGATTCCCGGGTATTCCTGCCGCAGCTGGGGATTAAAGGTCCTGGCAGTCCCCTGTAGATGAGCCTCCGCCGGAATCACATTGGAAGTGGTCCCCGCCTGAAAGGAAGTAACACTGAGTACAGCCGGCTCTAAGGCACTGATTTCCCGGCTGACCACGGTTTGCAGGGTGGTCACAAATTCCGAGGCCGCCACAATGGGATCGATGGCCTGGTGGGGCTGGGCCCCATGGCCCCCCTTCCCTTCTACGTAAATGTCAAAGGTATCCGCTGCACTCATCACCGGTCCCACCCGCAGGGAGGCATACCCTACAGGAATCAGTCCCCAGATATGCAGGGCGATAATCCGGTCACATTCCTTGACCAATGGTTCATTTTTCATATGGGCCGCCCCGCTGTCCGCAATGTATTCTTCTGCCGGCTGGAAAATCAGCCGGACGGTAACCGGCAATTCATCCTTCAGACCGGCCAAAATTTTGGCCGTACCCAAAAGAATGGTAATGTGGGTATCATGGCCGCAGGCGTGCATGGTGCCGGGGTTTTGGGATTTGTAGGACGTTTCGTTCAGTTCTGTAATGGGCAGGGCATCAATATCTGCCCGGATGCCCAGAATCTTGTCCGAAGCTTTTTTCCCTTTGATGGTGCCAATAACGCCGGTTTTGGCCGCCTTTACTGCAGGAATGCCCAGCTTTTCCAAGTAGTTCAGGATTTTTTCCTGGGTGCCAAATTCCTGCCAGGACTGTTCCGGATGGGTATGAAAATCCCGGCGCAGGGTAACCAGTTCCTGCTGAAGCTGCTGTACTTGTTCTTCTACGTTCATAGCTTACTCCTTTTCAGAAAGAAGACCCTGCAGCCGCAGCGTCAGGGTCTTTCCATATGGGTTATTTTTTCGTATCGGGATCATACCACAGGCCGTTGTTGTTCTTCTTCAGGTATTCCTTGAAGGCTTCGGAATGGTAGGCATCCGCAATGTCCTTTACCCATTGGGCATTCTTGTTCTTGTCGGCTACCACCAGCTGCAGTAGCAGATGGGGCAGGATATCTTCCTTCATAAGCGCCGTGGAGGGGTCAATCTTGGCGTTGTACACAATGGAACCGGTAATGACGATGTAGTCGAAATCACCCCGTACAGCCGGGATATTCAGGGACTTCATTTCCACGAATTTCAGATTGTGGGGATTCTCCACAATATCCTGCATGGTTACCGTGGACAGGTCCTTTTTGGGATCCAGTTTAATCCACCCAGCTTTTTGCAGCAGCGCATAGGCTCTTGCCGTATTGGAAGCATCGTTGGGAACCGCAATGGTATCCCCGTCGGCTACTTGGTCCAGCTTGGTCTTAGAACCGGCGTAGATGCCAGCCGGAACAGTGGGAATAGGAGTGATGGCTGCCAAATGGCCGCCCTGCTTCTTATTGAAGTTATCCATATAGGCTATATGCTGCTCTACGTTAAAGTCCACTTCCCCTTCATTCAGGGCAATATCGGCCTGGAGCAGGTCGGACATATCCTTACCGGTAATCTTATACCCCTTCTTTTCCAAAATGGGTTTTACGCCCTTTTCGAACAGGTCAGAATAGGGTCCCTGGGATTTGCTGTAGGTGAGTTCCTTCTTGCTGCCCGTATCTTTGCTGCTGTCTCCGCAGCCTGCCAGCACCGCCGTGCTCATAATTGCCGCCAAGGCCACAACCAGCCACTTTTTCCAGTTTTTCATGATAACGCCTCCATATTCCCTTTTAATGATTTCTTGTTTTATAGGCAAAATGATTGCCGATGGTTTGGATAATCTGCACAAAAATAATCAGGACCACCACTGTAAACAGCATCAGCGGGGTATTCATTCTTTCGTAGCCGTAGGTCAAGGCCAGGTCGCCTACGCCGCCAGCCCCAATGGCACCGGCCATGGCCGTGGCACCAATAAGTCCGATGGTGCCGGTGGTCACCGACAAGATCAGGGATCCCTTGGCTTCCGGCAATAGGAAGTACCAGACAATCTCAAAATAGCTGGCTCCCATGGCCTGGGCTGCTTCCACAATCCCCCGGTCCACCTCCAAAATGGAGTTTTCAAACAGCCGGGTAAGATAGGGGGCGATGAAAATCACCAGGGGCACCAGGGCCGCCGTGGTCCCAATCCGGGTCCCTATAAGGGCTTTGGTAAGGGGCATAATGAACACCATCAGGATGATGAAAGGAATACTCCGAATCACATTGATAATGGTATTCAAAACCCCGGAAATCACCCGGTTATGGAGAATCCCGTTGGGATTGGTAAGCACCAGTGTCACTGCCAAAATCATGGCTATCACGGTGCCGATAAACAGGGAAATAAACACCATGTACAAGGTCTGCTCCGCCGCCAGGATCAAGCGGGAAGCCGGTACGCCCAATTGTTCAATCATGACAGGGACACCTCCTTCCACAAAATCCCCTGCTGGGTCAGATATGCTTCCGCCTTCTGGAGCTTATCCCCTTCATCAATCACCTGTAGGGTAAATAGTCCCAGGGCTGTCTGCTGCAATTCACAAACATTGGCAAACACGATATCCGTCTGCAAGCCGAACTTCTGGTTCAGTTCCCAAATGGTGCCTTCCGAAGCCTGGTCTCCCAAAAACCGCAGTTTCAGCAGCTTGTAGGGCCGGGTTTCCTTCTTTAATTTTTCCTGAATGCTCTTGGGAATGGTATCCGGAATAACCGTCCGAACGAACTTCTTGGTCATGGGCTGCTGGGGATCGCTGAATACGTCCAGGACGGAACCGCTTTCCACCACCTTGCCCAGTTCCATAACCGCCACCTTGTTGCACAGCTGCTGAATCACCTGAATCTGGTGGGTCACAAACAAGATGGTGATTTTCAGCTCCTTATTGATTTTTCGCAGCAGGTCCAAAATCTGGTCCGTGGTTTCCGGGTCCAAGGCACTGGTGGCCTCATCGCACAACAGAATGGACGGATTGGTAGCCAGAGCCCGGGCAATGCCCACCCGCTGTTTCTGACCGCCTGACAGCTGCCCGGGATAAGCATGAGCCTTGTCGTCCAGGCTGACAAATTTCAGCAGGGTTTTGACGATTTGGTCCACCGCAGCATTCTCAATCTTATTGAGCCGCAGGGGAATGGCCACATTCTCGTACACCGTTTTGGAACCCAGCAGGTTGAACTGCTGGAAAATCATCCCTACATTCTTCCGCACCAGACGCAGGTCCTGGTGGTTCAGGGTATCAATGGTCTGCCCGTTGATCACCACATGACCCTCCGTGGGAGTTTCCAAAGCGTTGACCATCCGGAGCAAAGTAGATTTTCCAGCGCCGCTGAAACCGATGACGCCAAAAATATCCCCCTTCTCTACCGTAAGGTTCACATGGGAAAGAGCCTGTACTTCAACATTTTTTAAGTGGAATGTCTTACTGACATCTTGGAATTCAATCATTGTACCGACACCTCTGCAGCAGCAAATAGTTTCTGGAGGCAGGACCGCATGTCCTGCTGTCTACAGCAGCGGGTTCCCCCGCAGCAGGGAAGCAAATGCCATTTTTTCAATTCCTGCACCTCCTGAAAAGATAAATTCAGAAGGAACCAAACCCGTCAGGGTATAAAAAAAGAACCCCCGTCTGCAGAGACGGTGGTCCGTGGTTCCACTCTGTTTTGCCGGCCCAAAGGTCAGCCTCAAGCGCAGTATAACGGCTGCCACCCCGTAAAGGCCTACTGGAACTTTCGGCCTTTCAGCTCCCGGAGGCATTCGGCCTGGTTTTGCACCGCCCTGCTCTCACCCTTGCAGGACTCTCTGTGGGGCTAGCCCAAACTTACTTATTCCGGTCATTGCTTTTCGCGTATGCATATATCCTACTATGCAAGGGGGATTTTGTCAAGGTACTGTAAAGGAAAAATACACATTTATTTGTGGAATTGCTATTCTTTTTAGTTATACATGTTGCCCTCAAACCAAACAAAAAAAGAAGGACCATCACCGAGGTGACAATCCTTCTTCAAAGAGCAGAAATTATTTCAGTTCTACTTTAGCGCCAGCTTCTTCCAGTTTAGCTTTCATGGCTTCAGCATCAGCTTTGGAAACGTTTTCTTTCAGGGTGTTAGGAGCAGCATCAACAGCAGCTTTAGCTTCCTTCAGGCCCAGGCCGGTCAGTTCGCGAACAACTTTGATAACGTTGATCTTGCTAGCACCAACATCGGTCAGTACAACGTTGAATTCGGTCTTTTCAGCAGCAGCAGCGCCAGCAGCAGGAGCAGCAGCAACAGCAACGGGAGCAGCAGCGCTCACGCCGAATTTTTCTTCCATAGCTTTTACCAGGTCAGCCAGTTCCAGAACAGTCATGCTTTCGATGGCTTGCAGAATTTGATCTTTATCCATTGTAAATACCTCCAAAATTTTTAAATGAAATGGTTGTCAGGCTGCGGATTCAGCCTGCAAGTGAATTAAGCAGTTTCCTGCTCTTTCTTTTGACGTACGGCCTCCAGGACATATACGGCATTGCGGATCGTGCCTTGGAGAACGTTGACCAGGCCGGACAGAGGGGCCTGCATGCTGCCAACCAGTTTGGCCAGCAGTTCTTCTCTGGACGGCAGTTCTGCCAGAGCCTTTACTTCGTCAACGCCGATTACGGCGCCGTCCAAAATGCCGGCTTTCAGTTCCAGAGCTTTATGATCCTTGCTGAAATCGTTGAGGATTTTAGCAGGAGCAACAGGGTCTTCAGGGGCGAAGGCCAGAGCGGTATTGTGTTCCAGATAAGCATCCAGGCCTTCAATACCAGCTTCCTGCGCAGCAATACGTACAAACGTATTCTTGGCAACCATGTATTTAATACCGGCTTCACGCATTTTGCTTCTCAGTTCGGTATCTTCAGCTACGGACAGGCCGCAGTAGTCAACCAGAACCACACCTTTAGAACCAGCCAGTAATTCTTTCAGTTCTGCAACTTTACTAGCTTTCTCAGGTCTAATATCATGCATCAATATACACCTCCTTGCGTAAAAAGTTATAATCAATGAAAAGACCTCTCGGCGGGTCAGCCGGAGGTCATGTTTATCAACACTCCGACCTAGGCAGGGGATAAGGATCGTTATGCGTTAGCACCTGCTGTCTCTGGTCCGATGGTCATTTTCTATGTGATTATTTGTTGCTGTCAGCCTTCAGTACATCCACGTGTACGCCAGGGCCCATGGTGGTGGACAGGGTTACACTCTTAATGTATTGTCCTTTGGCACCGGAGGGTTTTACCCGGATCAGGGTGGTTACTAAGGTCAGGTAGTTTTCCAACAGCTTTTCAGCATCGAAGGAAGCCTTACCGATAGCAGCTTGTACGTTACCGGCTTTGTCGGTACGGTACTCAATTTTACCAGCTTTGATTTCGTTGACAGCACGGGTTACATCCATGGTAACAGTGCCGACTTTCGGGTTAGGCATCAAGCCCTTGGGGCCCAAAATCTTACCCAAACGGCCTACGGTACCCATCATATCAGGGGTAGCAACGCAGACGTCGAAATCAGTCCAGCCGCCTTTGATTTTTTCTACCAGTTCATCAGAACCGACGAAATCAGCGCCAGCAGCTTCAGCTTCTTGTGCTTTAGCACCTCTAGCGAATACCAGCACGGTCTTGGATTTACCAGTACCATGGGGCAGAACCAGAGCGCCGCGCACTTGTTGGTCAGCATACTTGGGATCTACGCCCAGACGGACGGAAACCTCAACGGTGCTGTCGAATTTGGTTACAGAAGTCTGTTTAACCAGATCAACTGCTTCCTTGGGGGAATATGCTTTGCCAGCTTCGATGAGCTTTGCGGCATCAGAATATTTCTTGCCAAACTTTTTCATGTACTTTCCTCCTGGTGGTCAAACGGCTTTTGCCTCCCACGTAAATTGAAGAGCTTAGTCTTCTACAGTAATACCCATGCTGCGGGCAGTACCTTCAACCATGCGCATAGCAGCTTCAACAGAGCCAGCGTTTAGGTCTTTCATTTTGGTTTCTGCGATTTCCCGGATTTTGTCCCGTTTTACAACGGCTACTTTGTTCTTGTTGGGTTCGCCGGATGCTTTTTCAATACCAGCGGCCTTTTTCAGCAGAACTGCAGCGGGAGGGGTCTTCGTAATGAAAGTAAAGGAACGGTCTTCAAAAACAGTGATCTCAACAGGAATGATCAGACCAGCTTGTTTTGCAGTACGTTCGTTAAAGTCTTTAACGAAGGCCATAATGTTGATACCAGCTTGGCCGAGGGCCGGGCCTACGGGAGGTGCCGGAGTTGCCTTACCAGCAGGAACCTGCAATTTAACCATTTTAATAACTTTCTTTGGCATATGTCACACCTCCTTACTTAATCAATAGCTTCCACTTGGGTGAATTTAACTTCAATCGGAGTTTCCCGACCAAACATTTCAATCATGACTTTGACCTTCTGCTGTTCGTCGTTGATCTCCGCTACCGTCCCTACCATATCGGTAAAGCCAGGGGCCTTAATGCGGACGGTATCATTCAAACCTACAGGGCACTCCATACGGATGACGGGAGCTTCTTCAGCCTTGCCGCCTTCCTCTTTGGGTTGAGCTCCGAGGATGCGTTCTACTTCGCGGTCGGATAAGGGAATGGGTTTCGTGCCGGTGCCAACGAAGCCAGTTACACCAGGGGTGTTGCGCACAGCATACCAAGTCCGATCGTCCACAATCATTTCAATCAGCACATAGCCGGGAAATACCTTGCGGGCCATGATCTTCTGCTTGTCATCCTTAGCATCCACTTCATTCTGCATAGGAACCAGCACCTGAAAGATCTGCTCCTCCATGCCCAAAGAATGGATTTTGCTTTCCAAATTCATCTTTACCTTATTCTCGTAACCGGAATAAGTATGAATGACATACCAGTGCTTTTGACCTTCCATGCTTACTGCACTCCCATCACTAAACGAAACAGTACGGATAAAATAGCATCGATCGCCCAGATCAGCAATGCAGAAAACAGGCTGGACATGATTACCGTTACGGTATAGCCCATGAGTTCCCGCTTGTTCGGCCAGGCTACTTTTTTCATTTCGACCTTCACTTCCCGGAGGAATCCCGTCACTCCTGACGAGCTTTTGATATCCGGGGTGAATTGAGATGCTGCCATATTATCTCTCCACCTTATTTCGTTTCTTTATGCAACGTATGCTTCTTGCAGAATTTGCAATACTTGTTGATTTCGATCCGTTCAGTATCGTTTTTCTTATTCTTCGTAGTTTGATAGTTACGCTGTTTGCACTCAGTGCAAGCCAGGGTAATACCTACACGGTTTCCAGCTGCCATTCCTTAACACCTCGCTTACTTTACACTAGACTCAAGTCAAAAAAATCCTAAAAGCCGCTTATAAAGACTATCATACAAAAGGCCGAATGTCAACAAAAAATTGAGGCCGATAAGGGACCGGCCTCAATTTTGATGCCATTCTGGCAAATATTTCTTAACCTTCGATTTCGGTAACAACGCCAGCGCCTACCGTATGGCCGCCTTCGCGGATAGCGAAACGCAGACCTTGTTCGATAGCGATCGGGGTGATCAGTTCAACGTCCATTACAACGTTGTCGCCAGGCATAACCNCTTAACCTTCGATTTCGGTAACAACGCCAGCGCCTACCGTATGGCCGCCTTCGCGGATAGCGAAACGCAGACCTTGTTCGATAGCGATCGGGGTGATCAGTTCAACGTCCATTACAACGTTGTCGCCAGGCATAACCATTTCGGTACCTTCAGGCAGGTGAGCCACACCAGTAACGTCGGTAGTTCTGAAGTAGAACTGAGGACGATAGCCGTTGAAGAACGGAGTATGACGGCCGCCTTCTTCTTTGGTCAGTACGTATACTTGGCCTTTGAATTTGGTATGAGGATGAATGGAACCGGGTTTAGCCAGAACCTGACCTCTTTCGATTTCGCTTCTGTCAATACCGCGCAGCAGGCAGCCGATGTTGTCGCCGGCTTCAGCCTGATCCATGGTCTTACGGAACATTTCCAGACCAGTAGCAACGGATTGTTTCTTTTCTTCGCTCAGACCAACGATTTCAACCGTGTCGCCAACTTTGATTACGCCACGTTCTACACGGCCAGTAGCTACGGTGCCGCGGCCGGTGATGGTGAATACGTCTTCAACGGGCATCAGGAACGGTTTAGCCAGGTCATGGACAGGAGTCGGAATGTATTCGTCAACAGCATCCATCAATTTCATGATGTTTGCTTCTTGTTCTTTGTCGCCTTCCAGAGCTTTCAGTGCGGAACCAACAACGATGGGCACTTCATCTCCAGGATAGCCGTATTGGCTCAGCAGTTCGCGAACTTCCATTTCAACCAGTTCGATCAGTTCAGGATCGTCAACTTGGTCGGATTTGTTCAGGAACACAACGATAGCAGGAACGCCAACCTGGCGGGCAAGCAGGATGTGTTCACGAGTCTGAGGCATAGGACCATCAGCAGCGGATACAACCAGAATTGCGCCGTCCATCTGAGCAGCACCAGTGATCATGTTCTTTACATAGTCAGCATGCCCCGGGCAGTCAACGTGTGCATAGTGTCTTTTTTCGGTTTCGTATTCAACGTGGGCGGTATTAATGGTAATACCACGTTCTCTTTCTTCCGGAGCCTTATCGATCATGTTGTAGTCCATGAATTGGGCGCCGCCACGTTCAGCCAAAACCTTGGTGATAGCCGCAGTCAACGTAGTCTTGCCATGGTCAACGTGACCAATGGTACCAATGTTGACATGGGGTTTGGTTCTGTTGAATTTTTCTTTAGCCATTAGAATACCTCCCAACGCTTTCTCAACTTTTTTGTGATTTTAAAATAGCCCCTGTTACGGGGCTTAGTGAACAAAATGGTAGCGGCGCACGGATTTGAACCGCGGACAGGCCGGGTATGAACCGACTGCTCTAGCCAACTGAGCTACGCCGCCATAATTGGAGCTGATGACCAGAGTCGAACTGGTGACCTTATCCTTACCAAGGATACGCTCTGCCATCTGAGCTACATCAGCATGTGGTTGCGGGGGCTGGACTTGAACCAACGACCTTCGGGTTATGAGCCCGACGAGCTACCAACTGCTCCACCCCGCGATTTGGTGGAGAGAGAAGGATTCGAACCTTCGAAGCCAGAGGCGGCAGATTTACAGTCTGCTCCCTTTAACCACTCGGGAATCTCTCCACATTTGTCTGTTACGAAGTTAGTGGAGCTGGCAAAAGGAATTGAACCCTCAACCTACTGATTACAAGTCAGTTGCTCTACCATTTGAGCTATGCCAGCCTTTGCGTTCGTAACAAAATGAATTATACAGAACACAGCGGATTTTGTCAACACTTTTTTCAAAAAAAGTGAAATGTTTTTTCACAAGCTTAGAAATAGAAGTATGCGACAGTGACCGCAGCCAATATAATACGATAAATTCCGAAGGCTGTCAATGTGGAACGCTGAAGAAATTTCATAAACCACACAATGGACAGATAGCCTACAATAAAAGCCACCACAAAACCAATGGCCAGGACCTGCAAATCCCCCAGGCTCAGCCCGGACAGATTCTTCAGCAGCTCGAATAGGCAGGCCGCTACCATAATGGGCAGCGCCATGATGAAGGTGAAATCCGCGCCGGCCTTCCTGTTTACCCCTACCAGCAGGGCACCGCCCATAGTAGAGCCGCTCCGGGAAAAGCCCGGCCACAGCGACAGAAATTGGAAAAAGCCGATGTACAGGGCCTGCTTCAGGCTGATATGGTCCACGTCCTGGACCAATTCCTGTTCATGGCCCTTGATCTTGTGCTCAGCGTAAATCATGAGCAGGGCGCCCAGCACCAGGCCAATGGCTACCGTAGCCGGAGAAAACAGGTATTTCTTAATGAAAGAATGGACCAGGAGAGCGAAAGCCATAGTAGGCACGCAGCCAGCTGCCACATGGTACCCGGTCAGCCCGGTTCCCAGCTGCCAGCCTTCTTTGGTGAAGAAACGGCGGAACCGTTCTTTATAGAGCACCAGCACGGCCAGAATCGCTCCCAGTTGAATCACCACGTCAAATATCTTGGCCAGGTTCCCCTGAAAGCCGATCAGGTGTCCCACAATGATCATATGGCCGGTGGAAGAAACAGGAATAAACTCTGTCAGCCCTTCCACAATACCCAATATGACCGCAATTAAATTTTCACTCACTTACTTTCACTCCCTTTATATGGTTCCTGCTTTCCGCAGCTTGTTCATTATATGTCATTGAAACAGAAAAAAAAAGAGAAGACACAATTTTTTCCAGGACTTTCTTGGGAAAACAGGTCTTCTCTTGTTTTTTTGTACCTCAGGGCTGTTCGTCCCCAAAGGAAATGCCAATATGGCGGCCGGCCCGGATAATATCCGAATCTACGGGAACCCGATGGGGTTCCGAAGCAGCCTGAGCTATAGGTACCCGGACAATCTGGTTGGCCTGGAGGGCTACCATCACATTGTATTCCCCTGCCAGACAGGCTTCCACTGCGGCCACTCCATAGCGGGTGGAAAGCACCCGGTCGTAGGCTGTAGGTGAACCGCCCCGCTGGAGATACCCCAACACCGTGCAGCGGGATTCAATTCCGGTTTTGGCTTCAATTTCCTCTGCCAGTTTCTCCCCCACGCCGCCCAGGCGGATGGGTTCAAAGCTGTCCTTGACAATCCGGGCAACCGTCAGCTCGCCGCCAATGGGCTTGGCCCCTTCAGCCACCGTAATGATGCTGAATTTCTTACCGCTTTGCTGGCGCCGCCGGATTTTCCGGATAACAGCTTCAATATCATAAGGAATTTCTGGAATCAAAATCACATCGGCTCCGCCGGCAATCCCCGAGTGCAGGGCAATCCACCCTGCGTAGCGCCCCATAACTTCCAGCACCATTACCCGGTGATGGGATTCTGCCGTGGTGTGCAGCCGGTCCAAAGCTTCCGTGGCCATGGACATAGCCGTATCAAAGCCAAAGGTCCGTTCCGTACAGGGCAGGTCGTTATCAATGGTCTTGGGTACACCCACCACGTTCACCCCGCACAGCCGATGGAGGTCGTAGGCAATTTTCAGACTGCCGTCCCCGCCGATAACCACCAGGCATTCAATGCCGTGGTCCTTCAGGTTCTTTACCACCACTTCCCGCATATCCTTGTAGATGATGCTGCCGTCGGCAGCTTCGCCGGAAGCATAGTGGAACGGATTATCCCGGTTGGTGGTGCCCAGCACCGTGCCGCCCCGGGGCAAAATGCCGGATACATCGGACAGCTGCATCAGCTTCATGTCATTGCTGATCAGACCATGGAAGCCGTTGGCAATACCATAGATCTGATATCCGTTGAAAATAGCGGTCTTCACTACAGCTCGGATTACGGCATTCAGGCCCGGGCAGTCCCCGCCGCCTGTCAGGACAGCCAGAGTGCCCCTTACCGTTTTCCCTTCTGTCATGCTATCACCCTACATTCCAAATGGTATAGTTGGCGGCGGACAAACGGATGGATTCCGTTCCATCGAATTTGTCATAGCACAAGAGGCCATTGTTCACATAACCCGGCCAGGCAATGACCAGAGTATAGGTTTTGCCCAGTTCATCAATTACGCTCTTGGGATCGATGTTGAAAACAGGCACAAAGAAGGTCTGTACCCGGTCCAGCATAATCACGTCCCCATGATGCCCAGTCAGCTGGTCCTTGAGCATTTCCGGGGCCTTGCTTCTTCTTTCCGCCGGCAGCAATTTCAGAAATTCTTCCGTAATCAGCAGGCGAGCGTCAATATAGTCCCAGCCCTTGGCTTCTGCAGCTTCCCGCATCAGTTTGCTTTTGCCGCTGCCGGGTTTGCCGGTAACAATCAAAACCTTTTCTTCCTTTTCCCGTACGGCGGCAATCTGTTGTTCAAATTCTTCTAATTGATTCATGCGTATGCCCTCCCTTTCCTATGTCCGAGCAGATTTTCTGGATATTGTTTCCTTTCGGCAGGAAAAAATATTTTCCTGCAAAGTGAAACTGATTTTCTCTTTTTTCTGTCTATTCTGCTTCAAAGTGTATCAATCCTGTCAATATCTTCCAGGTTTTCCTGCTCCTCCTGGTTGGCCAAATGTTCCTTGGCTGCCATCAGCAGCAGGCCCTTGTTCAGGGTCCGGATGTCCAGCTCGTGGTTCCGGGAACTCAGGTATTTTTCCAGTTTCCGCTTCACCCGCTGGAGCGCATTGTCAATGGATTTGGTGCTCCGCTTCAGCTCAGCAGAAATATCCTGGTAGGATTTGCTTTCCAGGTACTTGCACAGTACCTGCCACTCCAGGGAACTCAGCATGGCCGACACGTTCTTTTCGATATCCGCAAACTCTTCCTGATCCACCAGCAGGTTTTCCGGCTCAATTCCATGGCTGCCCCCCAGCATATCCATGATGGTCCGTTCCTTGCCGTCGTCAAAAATAGGTTTGTCCAGGGATACATACGTATTTAAAGGTTTATGCTTTTGCCGGGTAGCACTCTTGATGGCCGAAATAATCTGCCGATTCACGCATAGCTCCGCAAATACCTTAAAAGACGCCTTCTTGTCCGGCCGGTAATCCCGAATGGCTTTGAAAAGGCCAATCATCCCCTCCTGGATCATGTCCTCTTTCTCAGCCCCAATGAGAAAGTACCGGCTGGCCTTCATTTTCACAAACTCCTTGTACTTGGCCAGCAGGTAATCCTGCGCCTGACGATCATCCTGTTTCTGGATCCGCTCAATCAATTGTTCATCACTGAGCGCCTCATACTTTTTCTTGCTTTCGTCCAGCTGCGTCATACAGTTCCCCTCCTTTGCCCCCTGCAAAGCAATTCCCCGTCCGTCAGCGTGCCGCCAATAGCCGCTGCCGCACAATATCATACAGCAGGATTCCCCCGGCCACAGAAGCGTTCAGGGAAAACACTTCTCCCAGCATGGGAATCCGTACAATAAAATCACAATTTTCCTTGACCAGGCGTCCCAGGCCCTTGCCTTCCGCCCCCACCACCAGGACCATGGGTCCCGTCAGGTTGGCGTCAAAATAGAGGTTTTCCCCGTCCATATCCGCTCCGGCAATCCAGAACCCTTGCTTCTTCAGCTTTTTCATGGTCTGGGCAATATTGCCGATTTGGATTACCGGTACGTGTTCCACTGCCCCGGCGGAGATTTTGGCCACCACGGCATTTAAGGGACAGCTGCGCCGTTGGGGCAGCAGCACCCCGTGGACTCCTGCCGCATTGGCGGTCCGGATAAGGGCCCCTACATTTTGGGGATCCTGAAGTTCATCCAAAAGCAGCAAAAGGGGTGTTTCTCCCCGCTGCTCCACCTTGGTCAGCACCTGATCCAGGTCCTGGAAGGCTACGGGAGCACCCTGGGCGGCAATGCCCTGGTGCCGAAGGCCTTCCGCCATATGGTCCAGGACTTCCTTGCTTACCATTTCCACAGGAATCTTCCGTTCCTGGGCCAAGGCCAAAAGCTCTCCCAAACTGCCCCCGTGAAGGCCCGTCTGGACCCACAATTTATTCAAGGGACGGCTGCTGTGCAGCGCTTCCCGCACAGCGTTTCTTCCAACAATAATATCCTGCATGCACCCTCCGGTTTTATATAGCAGGAAATGGTAAGAAGCCAAAACCTCTTACCATTTTTCCCACAGCTATTTTATCACAATTGTCCGCTTCTTATTTTTCCTGGAATTTCTGGCTAACGGTTTCGGCAAAGTCAAAGCCGTATTTTTCTGCCTTTTCCAGTTCTTCCGGCAGCGGCCGCCATTTTACGTTATAGCCCGGCAGCAGTTCCATACCGGAAGCCTTGATGAGGGCTTCCATATCCTTTTCTGCACCGCCGGCCCAGCCGTAGGTACCAAAAGCGGCAGCCAGCTTGCCGGAGGGCTTCAGGCCCTTCAGGTAGGTCAGCAAATCGCCGATGGTGGGCATCATGCCGGAGTTTTGGGTAGGAGAACCAATCAGGATTCCCTTGGCGGTCAGCAGGTCGCTGATTACATCAGCCTTCAGGGAGCTTTCGTAGCGGTACAGTTTGGCCCGCATACCCTGCTTTTCAATACCCCGGAGCATGGCCCGTGCCATGGCCTCGGTGCCGCCCCACATGGTATCGTATACCACCAGGACCCGGTTGATGGCTTCTCCCCGGCCCCATTGTTCGTACTTGGTCAGAATGTCATCGATATTGGTGCGCCAAATGCAGCCGTGGCAGGAGCAGATCATCTTCAGCGGCAGGCTGCGGACGAATTTCACTGCGTTGGGTACCAGTTTGGCATAGGGCATCAGAATATTGGCGAAGTACTTCTGGGCTTCAAACAGCATATCAGCCACTTCCGTTTCATCGTCAAACAGCTTGGTGCAGCAGTAGTGCTGGCCAAAAGCATCACTGGAGAACAGGATTTGTTCTTCCGGGCAGTAGGTCACCATGGAATCCGGCCAGTGGAGCATGGGAATGGCATGGAATACCAGAGAGCGTTTGCCCAGGCTCAGGCTTTCGCCGGTTTTTACTACCTGCAGCCGTCCGTCAAAAACATTCCCGTAATGTTCCTTCAGTTCGTTGGAAGCCTGTACCGTGCACAGGAAAACAGCCTTGGGGCAGGCAGCGGCCAAAGCCGGCAGACTGCCGGAATGGTCCGGTTCCACGTGGTTGACCACAATGTAGTCAATTTTGGAAGGCTCCACTACGGAACTGATATAAGTCAGCTGGTCTCCAGCATAACGAGCTTTTACCCCGTCAATCAGGCAGATTTTTTCGTCCAGCAGCAGGAAGGAATTGTAGGTGACGCCCCGAGGGGTGGCAAACCCATGGAAATCTTTCAGGGTCCAATCCCGAACGCCTACTTCAAATATATCATTGGCAATTTCGCGTGCTTTCATAAGATAAAGCTCCTCTCAAAAATAAGTTCATCCCCATTATACTATTTTCCCCAATTAAAGACAATTTTTCGGCCCGTAAAACTTTTGTATATCCCCGTTATTTTTCCTTTATTTCCCGTATGGGCACTGTATACAAGGATTTTTACTTTTTAGCGGAAATTTTCAGGGATTTTTTCCCCTTCAGGGCCATTTTTCCTTTTCCTTTTTATTTCCACTCCAAGAAACTCCTATTTCCAATTGACAGGCTTTCCTGGCAGAGTACAATGGTGAGTATCACTGCGAGCGGAAGGAGTCGTTTTCTTTGCCTAAGGAAAAATTATGGACCGCGCCCTTTCTTTGTATGGGCGGCATCAATTTCTTTCAGTTTCTCACCCAATATATCCTGGTATCCACCCTGCCCCTGTTTATTATTGCCGAATTTGGCGGCAGCGATGTCCAGGCAGGCCTGGCCATGACCTCATTTCAGATTGGTACCAGCCTGTTCCGCCCCTTTGCCGGCTATCTCATCGACAAGAAGAACAAGCGGCAGCTGCTGCTTTTGGCCCTGGTACTGTTTAACCTGGTGATGCTGGCCTTCAACTTTTTGGCAGGGCTGGAAGAAATTTTCGTGCTCCGGGCCTTCCATGGGGTACTGTTTTCCCTGACCACTACTACCGCAGCTGCCATTGCGGTACTGGTGATTCCCCCTTCCCGCCGGGGCGAAGGGGTGGGTTATTTTGCCGTCACCACCAACCTGGCCATGGTGGTGGGTCCCTTGGCCGGCCTTTTGCTCTACCAGCTGCTGGGGATTTCCGTCCTGTTCCTGTTTCTCAGCCTGGCAGCTGCAGCCATGCTGCTGGGGGCCTTTCTGGTTCCCCTGGCCCCCAGCGTTACGGCGCCCCAGGACCTGCCGGAAGGTCCCCTGCTGGAGCGTCTTTTGGAAATCAAATCCCTGCCTGCAGCCCTTTTGGGCGGTCTGGTGTACTTTGCCTACGGCGGCGTGCTTACCTTCATTCCCCTATACCTGCACAGCCTTTCCATGGACAGCCAAACCGGGGTGTTTTTCGCCGTATTTGCCCTGTCCATTGTGGTAAGCCGCCCGGTAATCGGCCGGCTATTTGACAGCCTGGGGCCCGTCTACCTGATCCTGCCGGGCTTTGCGGCCTTTATCCTGGGGCTGGTGCTGTTCAGCCAAATTACCACTCCCAGCTCTCTGTACGCAGCCGCTGTGGTCCAGGGCCTGGGCTTTGGCGCCCTGAGTCCTTCCTTCCAGACCCTGGCCATCCAAAGCGCTCCCCTGTCCCGAGCCGGCGCTGCCACGGCCACCTTCTTCTGGTTCCTGGATATTCTCGTGGGCATAGCTGCTGCCACCCTGGGCCTCATTGCCGGCGCCTTTGGCTACACCTTGATGTACGGCCTGGTTTGCCCGGCTGTAGAAATCGCTGCAGCCCTCTTATATCTGTACTGGCATTTTCGCAAACAACTGGTCTAGCTGCCAGCTGCTGAAACAAAAACTCTGTGCAAAAGTTTCTTCCCTTTTGCACAGAGTTTTTTTATGGGCGAACGCCCCTGCCCTTAGGCAGCTTTTTTCTGTTTTTGTTCCTTGACGTGCTGGTTGTACTTTTTGGTTTCCGCCACAACCACCCCGGACAGCCCCAGCAGGGCAATCAGGTTAGGAATGGCCATCAGGCCGTTTACAATGTCGGCCAAAATCCAGATGGCTTCCAGTTTTACAAAGGCCCCGGCCGCTACCAGGATGATAAAACCGATGCGGTAGGGCATAATACCCTTGGTCCCCACCAGGTATTCCATGCAGCGTTCCCCATAATAGTTCCAGCCTAAAATGGTAGTAAAGGCAAAGAGCACCAGCCCCACCATCAGCAGGTAGCCCCCAAAGGTGGGATACGCCTGGGCAAAGGCTGCGTTGGTCAAGGCCGCCCCGTTCAGGTCGGTTGTCCATTGGCCGCTGATGACAATCACCAAACCGGTCAGAGTGCAGATGATGATAGTATCAATAAAGGTACCTGTCATGGAAACCAGACCCTGTTCTGCCGGCCAATTGGTTTTGGCTGCGGCAGCCACAATAGGTGCGGAGCCCAAACCGGATTCGTTGGAGAAAACGCCCCGGGCTACGCCGCTGCGCATGGCCAAAAGCACGCTGGCGCCCAAAAAGCCGCCGACAGCCGCGGTAGGCGTAAAGGCATCGGTCAAGATTTCCACAATGGCGGCAGGAATCCGGTCCGCAAAGATTACCAAAATACCCAGGGTAGAAGCCAAGTAAATAACAGCCATGGCCGGCACAATTTTGGAAGCAGCTTCCGCAATGCTCTGAAGGCCGCCCAAGGTAACCCCGGCTACGATAATGGTCAGAATCACGGCCGTCCACACTACAGGAATGCCGGCATTCAGCTGGGTAATTTCCACAATGGAATTTACCTGGGCAAAGGTACCAATGCCAAAATAGGCCACCAGTACCCCAAAGAAGGCAAAGGCCACAGCCAGGGGCTTGTAGGCCTTGCCCAGGCCATTTTCGATGTAGTACATGGGCCCGCCGGAAATCATACCCTTATCATCCACGGTACGGTATTTTACCGCCAGGCAGCCTTCTGCGTACTTTGTGGCCATGCCAAAGAAGGCGGCCATCCACATCCAGAAAATAGCGCCGGGGCCGCCGGCTTTCACGGCAGTGGCTACCCCTACAATGTTCCCGGTGCCCACGGTGGCAGCCAGGGCCGTGCACAGGGCCTTAAAGCTGTCGATGTCCCCTTCGCCCTGGTTTTCTGCAGAGAAAATCAGTTTCAGGGAACGGGGCAGACGGAAAATCTGGAGAAAGTGCAGGCGCAGGCTGAGGAAAATACCGGTACCTACCAGCAGCACCAGAAGCGGTGGTCCCCAGACAAAGGAATCAATGGCATTCAAGGTTTCAATATTCATCGGTGTTTCCCCCCATCAAAATTCTGCCGTGCGGCAGTCTTGGGCAGCAGGCGCTGCCTGAAGCGTTGCTTCTTTTTTATTTTTATCCAAATGCAGGACCAGCTGGTGGAACTGAAGCAGGGAACTTCTGTGTCCTACACTGATAACGGTGGTATGCGGCAGCTTCTCTGCCAGCAATTGGTACATCCGGGCTTCGGTTTCCTCATCCAGGGCCGAAGTGGATTCATCCATAAACAGCCAGGCCGGCTGGTAGATCAAAATCCGGGCAAAAGCCAGCCGCTGCTGCTCGCCCAAGGAAAAGACGTGGGCCCAGTCCCCTTCTTCCAAAAGGTGCTTGGCCAAATAGCCAATTTGACACTCCGCCAGTACCTGACGCAGGTGGGCGTCGGGCAGGTCCCTGGTGCCGGGATACAGAATGGCATCCCGCAGGGTGCCTAACGGCAAATAGGGGCGCTGGGGAATGAACATGACAGTACTGCCCGGGGGCAAGTCCGTTTCCCCTTTCACAAAGGGCCAGAGACCGGCCAGACAGCGCAGCAGGGTGCTTTTCCCGCTGCCGCTGAGGCCCTGAATCAAAAGGTTTTTCCCCGGCTCCAGGGTCAGATTCAGCCCCTGGAGAATGGGCTGCCCATTGGGCAGGTCCACTTCCAGGTCCTTGATATGGAGCGCTGCATCCGGGGAGCTTCCCTGGACCAGCTGGGAAGCACTGCCCGCCGCCTGCACCAGCTCCATATGGGCCTCAAAACTGGTAAGCCGCTCTACCACGGCCTGCCAGGCGGCCAGGGAAGTATACATATCCACAAAGTAGGACAGGGCATCCTGGACCCGGCCAAAGGCCGTAGCCACCTGCATCAGCCCGCCCAGGGTCAGTTCCCGGCGCAGGAAGCGGGGAATGGCCACCACAAAGGGAAAGATGATGGCAATCTGGGAATACCCGGAATTCAGCCACACCAGCTGCTTCTGCTTCAAAACAATTTTCCAGAAGTTTTCCAGCAGCAGGGTAAAACGGTTTTTGAAGACCCGGCCTTCCTGTTCTTCCCCATGATAGAAAGCTACGCTTTCAGCGTTCTCCCGCATCCGCATCATGCTGAAACGGAAATCTGCCTCCCGGCGCTGCTGGAGGAAATTCAGGGCTACCAGTTTGTGCCCCACCCGGTGGGTCAGCCAGGTGCCTACTACAGCGTAGGCCACGGCCACCCAAACCATATACCCGGGAACCTGCCAGGTCCGGCCCAGCAGCTGGAAGGAAAAGGGTCCGGACAGCTGCCAGAGAATCACCACGAAGGACAGCAGCGTGCACACCGCCTTGATGATGCCTACGAAAAAGCCCAGGGTATCGGTGACGAACAGGTTCACGTCCTCACTGATTCTTTGGTCCGGGTTATCCATATCTTTCCCGAACATTTGCAGCCGGTAATAGGTCTTATTTTGGAGCCAGGCATCAATGTACCGGCCCGTCAGCCACCGGCGCCAGTGCAGAATCAGTACCTGCTGGAGATAATAGGCGTAAACGGCCAAAATAATGTAAATAAAGGCCAAAACGGTAAAACGTTTCAGCTGATGGAAGATTTCTTCCGTCTGATAGTCTTGCAGGGCCGTATAGAAGGCATTGTTCCATTCGTTCAGCAGCACCAGCATAAACACCACACCCAGGGTCAGCAGCAGAATGGCTGCCAGGAGCAGGTAGGCTTTTTTCTTTTCCTCACTGCGCCAATAGCTTCGGGTCAGGTGCCACACCTGTTTGAGCAGATTTGGTGTTACATTTGTTCTTTTCACGTACACTCACCCTTACACTAATCAGAATGGTACCTATTATAAACGTTTCATTCGAAAATTGCAAAGAATTTCTGAATGAATTTGTTAAATATTACATTACCATTCGGATATTTTTTTCATCTGTTAGCCCATTCCGTTCTCCTTGGACTTTCCGGGCTTTGTCCACCAAAAGGCGGAAAATAAAATGCCTCCCCTGCCAGCCGGCAGGAGAGGCATTTTTCATAACTTAAAGCTGATCACTGGGAATTTCATCATCCACAGAGCCAACCGGCGTCTTGGGATGGAAGACCTTTTCAATGGTCAGGAACAATACAGGAACCAGGAACAGGGACAGGAACGTAGAAGCCATCATACCACCGATAATGGCGGTACCAATGGAAGTACGGCTGCCTGCACCTGCGCCGCTGGCGTAGGCCAGAGGCACAGCACCAATAACCGTAGAGAAGGCGGTCATCAGAATAGGACGGAGACGAACCTGTACGGTATCGATCAGGGCGGGCATAATGGCCCAGCCGTTGTCCACTCTCATCTTGGCGTATTCCACAATCAGGATGGCGTTCTTGGCCGACAGACCAATGAGCACGATCAACCCAATCTGCATGTAGATATCGCTCTGCAGGCCCCGCAGGTACTGGAAGCCAACGGCCCCCATTACAGCGGAAGGTACGGCGAAGATGATGCCCAGCGGCAGGGTCCAGCTTTCATACAGGGCGGACAGGCACAGGTAAACGAATACCAGGGAAATCCCGAACATGATGAAGGAGGAGTTGCCGGCGGACTTTTCATCCCGGCTCTGGTCGATCCATTCGTAGGTGTAGCCGGAAGGCAGCTGGCTGTTCAGCACTTCTTCTACAGCGGCCATGGATTGGCCGGTGGAGTAACCGGAAGCAGGAGAACCTGCGATCTTGGCACCCCGGGCACCGTTATACCGGGTAATGGCAGGCGCGGCCACCATTTCCTTGGATTTTACCAACGCGCTCAGGGGAACCAGGTTCCCGGAATTGCTGGCTACGTACAGATTGGCAAAGCTCTTGGTGTCCCCTCTGTATTGGGGTTCTGCCTGGATAACAACCTTCCAGGTCTGGCCCAGCAGGTTAAAGTCGTTGACTTCGTCCCCGCCCAGGAAAGCCTGGAGGGTGGTAAACACGCTGGATACCGGTACGTTCAAGCTTTCTGCTTTGGCCCGGTCTACTTCAAACTGCAGGGCCGGGGTATTGTTGGTGAACGTGGTGTACATATGGGACACTTCCGGGCGCTGGTTCAGCTTGCCCAGGATGGTCTGCACATCGCTGGCCATTACATCCGTATCATGGCCGGTGGTGTCCATAATGTACAGGCTCAGGTTACCTGTACTGGACATGCCGGGCAGTACGGCTTCGTTAAAGGCCATAACGTTGGCAGCAGGGGTTTTGGCACCTACGCCGTTCAGTTTATTGATGATGGAGTAAACGCTCAGATCATCGGTGGTCCGGTTCTGGATATCTTCCAGTTTTACGGGCATGATGGCGGCGTTGGACTTCCGGGCCATGGACAGGGCATCAAAGCCCACAATCTGCATGACATGCTTTACACCGGGAATCTGCCGTACCTGGGCAGCCAAATCATTGGTGGCCTTGATGGTCCGGGCAGTGGAGGCGGCTTCCGGCAGGGTTGCCGTCATCAGGGTAAAGCTCTGGTCTTCATCCGGTACGAACCCGGAAGGAATCAGTTTGAAGAAAGCACCGATCAGTACGAAGACCACCAGCAGAGCACACAGGCCTACCCGGAAATGGCGCAGCAGGCGTTTTACGTTGTTCACGTATTTGCCCGTGGTCCGTTCCAGCCACCGGTTGAAGTAGCCAAACATCTTGCCCAGGAAGGTGTTCTTGTCCGTTTCCTTCTTGGGACGGATCACCAGGGCGCACACAGCCGGGCTCAGGGACATGGCTACCACAGCGGAAATGGTCAGCGCCACGGTAATGGTCAGGGCGAACTGTTTGTACAGTACGCCGGTGGTGCCGCCCAGGAAGGCTACCGGCAGGAATACGGCCAGCAGCACGAAGGCGGTGGCCACAATGGCCCCAGATACGTCCCGCATGGCGGTGTAGGTGGCTTCCTTAGGGCTCATCCCCAGGGCATCCACGTTATGTTCTACAGCTTCCACCACTACGATGGCATCATCTACTACGATACCGATGGCCAGCACCAAGGCAAATAGGGTCAGGGTATTGATACTGAAACCAAAGATGATGAAGGAACCGAAGGTACCCAATAGGGATACGGGGATGGCCAGGGTGGGCACCAGGGTAGCCCGCCAGCTTTGCAGGAATACCCAGGTAATCAGTACTACCAGTACCAGGGTTTCTACCAGGGTGATAACCACTTCTTTCAGGGATTCACGTACATAGTCCGTGTTATCCTGCACAATGTTTAATTCCATATCCGGCGGGAAGCTCTTTTGGGCTTCGGCCAGCACTTTTCTGACGCCAGCCACGGTTTCCAGGGCGTTGGCATCGGTGTTCAGGCTGATGGCATAGGACATGGCGTTCATGCCATCCATCTTACTGACGACACTGTCGTCACGGGGACCAAACTCTACCCGGGCTACATCTTTTACCCGGAGCAGGTTGCCGTTATTATTTTTGATAACGATGTTCTTGAATTCGTCCGCGGTGGTCAGACGGCCTTTAACCCGGGCAGAATACTGGAATTCCTGGTCCTTTTCCGTAGGCCGGGCACCAATGGAACCTGCCGGGGCCTGGATGTTCTGACTTTGGATGGCGGACTGGACATCCGCTGCGGTTACCCCCAGCTGCGCCATCTTCATAGGATCCAACCAAATTCTCATGGACAGTTCCGGGCCGTACTCGCTGACGTCGGAAACGCCCTTGACTCTCTTTAAGGCATCCACGAACTGGGTGGCACCATAGGTTTTCAAGAACATGGTGTCATAGGTCCCGTTAGGGGAAGTCAAAGAGAAATACATGATGGTCTGGGCGGACTGTTTTCTGGTGGTAACACCATAGGTGGTTACTTCGCTGGGCAGGGACGCATTGGCCTGGGCCACACGGTTCTGCACCTTAACGGAGTCCATATCCGGGTCCGTTCCCAATTCAAACTTTACGTTCAGGGTGTAGTTACCCTGGTTATCGCTGACCGACTGCATGTCGACCATGTTTTCAACGCCGTTGACCTTCTTTTCAATGGCCTGGGCTACCGACTGTTCCACAACCTCCGCGTTGGCGCCTACGTAGTTGGCCACTACGCTGATACGCGGGTTGGAGATCTGGGGATACTGGGCGATAGGCAGGTTATAGGCCGAAATAATGCCGATCAGGGCGATGATAATGGAAATAACGCAGGCGAATACGGGGTGATCAATAAAATATTTTGCCACTTTCCTTTACCTCCCCCTTATTTTGCGCTGCTGTTGGATGCTTTACTGCCTGCAGCAGTTGAATTGTCTGTATCGGTGGTATCCAGGTCAGCTTCCGTCATAGGCGTGGGATTTACCTTGGCGCCCTGCTGCAGCTTCTGAATGCCTTCTACTACGATGTTTTCGGTACCGTCCAAGCCGCTCTTAACCAGCCACAGCTTGCCGACCCGTGCGCCCAGCTGCACTTCCTTCATGCTTACCGTATTGTCGGAGTTGATGACGTACACAAAGTGCTTGTACATTACGTCCGTTACGGCCCGCTGAGGAATCAGGATGGCGTTGGGAACGGTGGAGCCCACCAGGGAAATGTTGGCGAACATCCCCGGCAGCAGCAGGTTGTTGGGGTTGTTGAATTCAGCCTTCAGGGTCAGGGTACCGGTGGTATCGCTGACGCCCCGGTCAACCTGGCTGACCACGCCTTTTTCCGGATAGACCGTACCGTCACTTAGGGTCAGGGTCACATCCGTCAGGTTGCCTGCGTTGTTCAGGTTGCCCTTCATCATATCCAGGTAGTCACTTTCCGAAACGGAGAAGCGCACCCACATGGGGTTGCTGCTGGAAATGGTGGTGAGCACCGTAGAGCTGGCCGTTACGAAAGCACCTTCCGCCAGCGGATTGGTATCAATCTTGCCGGAGAAGGGAGCCACAATCTGGGTATCGCTGACATCTACCTGGGAAGATGCCAGGATGGCCTGTTGGGCGTTTACATTGGCCTGGGCCTGGGCCAGCGCCGTGTTGTACTGGTCAGCCGTCTGCTTGGAAACGGCGCCCTGTTCGTACAAGGTCTGGTACCGGTAGGCATCCTTTTCCGCATTGCTTAGGGTTGCCTGGGCGTTGGCCAAGTTGGCCTGGGCATTCAGCACGGAGTTTTGGTAGGTTCTGGGATCGATAACGTACAGCAGCTGTCCTGCCTGCACTTCGTCCCCGCCGTTGACCAGTTTCTGCACAATAGTGCCGGTAACTTTGGATTTTACTTCCACCGCGTTCTTTGCTTCCACAAAGCCGGTGTACTCATACTTGATGGGAGTATCCCGCTTGATGACCTGCATGGACTTTACGTCCACGGCTCCACCCATAGGTGCTGTCTTTTGGCCGCAGCCGGCGACGCCCAATAACAGCAGGAGCGCCATCCCCACGGATACCGCTTTTTTCTTTCCTAACATGAACAATCCTCCTAAATCCTGCCCTCTTCGGCAAATTGCATTCTATGGAATACTTATAGAAAACCTTGTATATTATATCTTATGCAATTTCTAGATTCAAATCTGTTAATTGCCGTTTTTCTCCTTATTTTCACTGATTTTCCCTAGTTTTTTCACGGATCCTTCATTTGACTGGCTAGTCAAAAATTCTTCTCCGATACGATTTTTTGCCAGAAAAGGCAGCACCTTTTCCTCGGGGATATCCAGTTCTTTCCGGTTCCCATCCAGGAGCCCCAACACGCTGCCATCGTAATAGTAGCCGGTCAGCGTATCCTCGGTGATTGCAATGCCCTTGGCCTGGCCTTCCTTCTTCACCATATTCCAGAAGCCGTACCAGGGCCGCACCAGTTCCTTTAAGGGAATTTCCTCTCCGGTGGTCAAGTTGAAGTTGAAGCTGCGGCTGATGACCTGGCTCCGGTCCCGGTCGGACAGCAGCCCCAGCAGCATGACACTGGCATATTTGCGGCCCGTATACTTCACCTCGTAGGTCAGGTTCAGCCGGGTGCCGAACACCGCTTCCCGCAGCCGGTCCCGGACAAAGGTTTCTATTTTATTGTTGATGCGCCAGGCAATCTTGCCGTCCAGTTTCTGGAAATGGGGATATTCTACCTCCCCAGTGTCCGTGCCCACCTTCAGATCTGTGATTTCGTAGCCGCCGGTACCGGTAATCTTATCGGTATTTTCGTAGGCCGGTTTGGCGTAAAGTTCCGCCCGGAAGCTGACGTTCCAGGGCTGCCACACCCCGGCCCGGTAACCCCAGACCGTGCGCACAGTGCCCAGGGGCTGGTCGCTGTCCACGCCCATCACCTTCTGGAGGGTTACCAGTTCGTCCACCCCGTCCCCGTCCACATCCAGGGTGCTCAGCTGGCTGATATTCTGGAGCAGGGGCCGCAGGCCGGAGCTTTTCAGGGAGCCGTCCGCCCCGTACACGTTCAGGCTCCGGTAGGCATCCTTTTGGGAGGCCAGGTCCAGTTCCACGTCCTGGGTCAGATTGGGAAAACTGAGCCGCACCTTATAATCCGGCAGATAGGTGCCCACCATGGTCACTCCCCGGTTGTCTGCTGCGGTAAACACTTCTTCCGGCTTGGTGCCGCTAAAGTCCAGGATCCGGTATTCCACCGTCTCCCCAGGACCGCCGCTGGGAGCCGCAATAATGACGTCGGGCCAGCCGGTACCCGTTACGTCCGACAGGGTCAGGTAGGCATTGTAGCCCCCCAGATCCTGGGGACGGATATAATATTTCACCTTGGTGGAATCCAGGTCCCGGACAATCACGTACATATTTCCCATGTAGCTGGATTTGTCCACCACCGGATCCCCCATCAGGTCCACCACTTCTTCCACGCCGTCCCCGTCCACATCGCCAATGGCTTCACTGACCAGCTGCCCATGCTGGATGACAAAGTTTACCTCCCGGACTTTCCGGATAGGTTCCGTTTTTACAGGAACATTGCTGGGCATAGTTCTTTTTTGAGTGGCAGAATCCCCTTCTGTCCCGGTCTTTTCCTGACTGCCAGCCTTTTGTCCAGCAGCAGGCTGCTTCTGGCTTTCCGGACTGACGGCGGCTTCCGCCTGCCTCTTTTCTCCGGCCGCAGGCTGCTGGGCTGCAGCAGAGCCCGGCACCCAGGTCAGGCTCAAGCTGCCCAAAAGGGCCAGGCCCAGCCACAGGTTTCTCTTTTTTCTCTGGGTTAGCATATCGTTCACCAACGTCCTTTCCTGGCAAAATTTCACACATTTACTGTCTTATCATACCATGACCGGTTAGTCACAGACAATCCATAGAATTTTCTTATTGGAACAATGCCGGGACTGTACGGACAGCAAAAAAAGAAAGAACCTCCGGGGAGGTTCCTGGCTGATTTACGGCAGATCCTGTAAGGCTGCCTTTTCATTATACCACAGGCCGGCCAACCCGGCCAGCCGCTGTGGTCTATAACGAACGGTTATAGACCTATAGAAAATAGTTAGCGAATTCTTTTGATTTTTTTGTCAATTACTTGTATATCAAATAGAAATTGATTATACTAAACTCACCTGTGTTAAACAAAGGGGAGGTTTCCAGTTATGATTCAATATCAACCAATCACTCCGGAGATTCTTGCGCAGCTGCGTGAGATTTCCGGCAACCGCGTTATTGTAGGAGAAGACATCAATCCTGATTATGCCCATGATGATATGCCCATTTACGGCATCGGTATGCCCGAAGCCACCATTGATGTGCTGAGCACGGAAGAAATTTCCGCCATCATGAAGCTCTGCAACGCCAACCACATCCCGGTTACCGTCCGGGGCGCCGGCACCGGCCTGGTAGGCGGCTGCACGCCGGTCCAGCAGGGCCTGGTGCTGTGCACCACCCGGATGAAGCAGATTCTGGGCTACGACGAAGAAAATATGAACGTACGGGTACAGCCCGGGGTACTGCTGGATGAACTGTCCAAGGACGCCCTGGCCCACGGTATATTCTATCCTCCGGATCCAGGCGAAAAGTTTGCCACCCTGGGCGGCAACGTTTCCACCAACGCCGGCGGCATGAGAGCCGTAAAATACGGTACCACCCGGAACTATGTCCAAGCCATGACGGTGGTTCTGCCCACCGGGGAAATCCTGCACCTGGGCAGCCCGGTTTCCAAAACGTCTTCCGGCTACAGCCTGCTGAACCTGATGGTGGGCTCCGAAGGCACCCTGGGCATCATTACGGAGCTGACCCTGAAGCTGATTGCTCCGCCCAAGGCCCACACCACCCTGATTGTTCCTTTTGCTGAGCTGGCGGACGGCATCGGTGCCGTACCGGCCATCAAACGGTCCGCCCTGAATCCCCAGACCCTGGAATTCTTTGAAAAGGAAATTCTGGAATCTTCCGAAGCCTACCTGGGCAAATCCGTTTTCCCCAAGGAAGTGGAAGGCCAGGCAGTGGGTGCTTACCTGCTGGTTACCCTGGACGCCGCCAGCAACGACCAGTTGGACGAACTGGTGGAACAGGGAGCTGAAATGATGCTGGAAGCCGGTGCCCTGGACGTACTGGTAGCCGACACCCCCATGTTCCTAGAAAAGACCTGGGCAGCCCGTTCTTCCTTCCTGGAAGGCATTGAAGAACAGTTCAGCCTGCTGGACGAATGCGACGTGGTAGTTCCCATTTCCAAGATTCCGGATTTTGTGCTGTACATCAAGGAAATCCAAAAGGACTTCCCCTTTGAAGTGAAGATGTTCGGCCATGCCGGGGACGGCAACCTGCACATCTACACCTGCGCCAACGATATGCCCCTGGAACAGTTCCGGCCGGCGGTTGACCAATTCATGCACCTCTTGTACGCCAAATGCACCGAGCTGGGCGGCCAGATTTCCGGGGAACACGGCATTGGTTTCGGCAAGGTCCAATACCTGGCGGAATCCCTGGGAGATACTTCCATGCGCCTGATGCAGGGCATCAAGGAAGTCTTTGACCCCAACCTGATCCTGAACCCCAACAAGGTCTGCTTCTAAACCCCAAAACGTCTTAAAATAGCAAAAGAGCTGCCCGCTAAAGCGCGGCAGCTCTTTTGTCTTTATGTTCATGGTAAAAATGGGGAGAATCGCCCCATTCCCCGAAGCCTACCCGGTCTCCCACGGACGCCACCCGGCCGCTGAGGCAGTTCCGGCACTGGTCCGGAGAATCCTCCACGCAGGGTTTGTTGTCGTAGAGCAGGTATTGGGGCCGGTATTCCGGCACCGTCACAATGGGCATCAGGATATTGGCCCCGGCCTTGAGCCCCAGCTCCCGGCCCAAAGGATGGAGGGCCTGGAGGGCAGTGGTGGCGGCGATATTTACATCCCGCAGCAGCAGCCGGGTAGCCGCAATCATATTGAGGCCCCAAAGGAACCGGCGCTGCTGGGCTTCCTTGCTGTTTTCCCCGGCAGCCATAACCTGCTTGCCCAAGGGAGTTTCATGGTGGACCACGTAGGGCCCCATGCCAATCATATCAATGTCCATATCCCGGAAGAACAGAATATCGTCCGCCAAATCGTCGGTGGTTTGGCCGGGAAGACCAATCATCACCCCGGTACCCACCTGATAGCCGATATCCCGGAGAACTTCCAGGCAATGCTTCCGGACGCTCCACTCATGGTGCCCGTCCTGGGGATGCAGGGTGGCGTACAGCCGGGGATTGCTGGTTTCAATCCGCAGCAGGTACCGGTGGGCGCCGGCCTCAAACCAGCGCTGATACGTTTCCGGGGACTGCTCCCCTACGCACAGGGTCAGCCCCAGTTCTCCGTGGGACAGGTCCTTGATGGCATGAATCAGGTCTTCCACCTCTTTGGTAAATTCCTCATCCTGCCGCTCTCCGGATTGGAGAGTCAGAGAGCCGTACCGGTTGTCGTAAGCCCATTTGGCCATGGCCAGGATATCCTCCCGGCTGGTGGTGAACCGCTCCACCTGGGTGTTGTCCCGGCGGATGCCGCAGTACAGGCAATTTTTGATGCATTGGTTGGAAAACTCCAAAAGCCCCCGATAATAGGCCACCCGGCCCACTTCTTTGGCTTTCACTGCATAGGCCGCATTGTACAGGGCCTGGCGCTCCTGGGGTTCCAGGGTGCCAATCAGGGCACTAAGGTCTGCCCGGTCCAGGCTGGGTTTCTTCAAAATCTTTGCAACGGTCATACTTTTCCTTTCGTGTAAACAGCAAACTTAAATCAATTTATGTTTCAAATAGGTACCTTTGAGATAACGGGGCACGTAAATCAGGGCCCGGATCACCCAGTCCAGGAACATGGAAATCCACGCCCCGAACATGCCGGTGCCGCAGTAGGTGCAGAGCACATAGGCGCCGCCCACCCGCATGAGCATCATGCTGGCCACGCCCACCACCATGGCAAAGCGGGCATCTCCTGCCGCCCGGAAGGTTACCGGAAGGGTAAAGGCAAA
The DNA here is from genome assembly GCF_900291475.1 of Acidaminococcus hominis. GTDB lineage: Bacteria > Bacillota > Negativicutes > Acidaminococcales > Acidaminococcaceae > Acidaminococcus > Acidaminococcus hominis. The sequence goes on along the minus strand of NZ_OLMM01000005.1, from coordinate 345,128 downwards.
GGGCCAGATCAGGGTTTCCAGGGTGCCGTGCCAGAACATGATTTCCCATACCAGGTCCATGGTTTCCTTGGGGAACTGGTAGATAAAGAGAATCAGGGGCCAGGCCGCAAAGCTCAAAAGGCTGGTGCCCAGGTTTGTCATCATAATAAGACAAATTATCTTCCGTGTAAAGTACTTGCTTTGGGGAACGTCCCCGGCCCCCAGGCAGCGGGCCACCACAGTGGTCATGCCGGCGTTCATGGCAATCCCCGGCAGTACCTGAAAGTTGGTAAACACGGTGCCTACGGCGTTGGCCGTAATGGCGTTCAGGCCAAAGGTGGTGACAATGCTGACCACCACCACTTTCCCCAGCTGGAACAGCCCGTTTTCCACGCTGAAGGGAATGCCCACCCGGAGCATCCGGCGAATCAGGTCCCAATTGGGCCGCACCTTGAGCAGCGGCGGCAAAGTCAGGGAAAACTTGGCGTGGGTGGCCCCGTACAGCACCACAAATACCGACAGGATTCGGCTGATTACGGTGGACAAAGCCGTCCCTGCCACGCCCCAACCCAGTATATAAATAGCCGTATAGTTCCCAAACACGTTGAAAATATCGGAACCTAGCACAATGAGCATGGGAAACTTGGTATTGCCGGCGGTCCGGAAAACAGAACTGCCTGCCTGGAACAGGGCCACAAAGGGAATGGACAGCCCGATAACCTTGAGATAGGAGTCCGCACTGGAGAGTACCTCCGGGTCACTGCTGCCGTAGAGCTTGTACAGGATCAGAGGCCGGCAGGCGTAGAACAGGGCCATGAGCCCCAGGGAAATGGCTCCCACCAGCCATACCAGCTGCCGCCCAGCCTCTTTGGCCCGCTCCGGTTCCCGGTGGCCCAGGTATTGGCCCATAATGACGGCGCCGCCGGTAGCCAGGGCCACAAAGACCATAATCAGCAGCAGCATAATATTATCAATCAAAGAAATCCCGGATACGGCGGCCTGCCCCAAGGCCGCTGCCATCAAGGAATCCGTAAAACCGGCCAGCACCACCAGGAGCTGCTCCAAGACCAGCGGCAGGAACAGGTGCAGCAGGCTCTGGTTGTCAAACAGCAGCTTGTGCCCCTTAGGGGGTGCCAGCAATTTTTTCACCAAACCCATACTTTTCCTCCCTGCAAAAAAAATAAGCATATCAAAAGGCTCTGCCCAACTGGGCAGAGCCTTCCGTTTTACCGAAAGCAAGGGTGTGTAAAAACGAGTTTTACACACCCACTTTCTTACATTGTATCGGGTAATTCCCAAAAGAGCAAGTCTTACTCTTCCTTTTGCTCCGGAATCAGGCCCATTTTCTTCTTTTTGGCATAGACGAAGTAGTAGGGCAGGATTACCAGGCAGCCGCCCAGACCCCAAACCAGCTGCATGGGTTTGGCGTTGGAAAGCATCCACAGGCTGGTCACCAGGGCCACTACAGGAATCAAGATACCCCCAGGAATGGTATAGCTCCGTTCCCGGTCGGCCCATTTCTTCCGGAATACGATAACGGCCAAAGCCGTAGGCAGGTACTGGGTGAAACGGGATACGGCGGAAATGGCCGCCAGGGTGGTAAAACTGCCGCTCCAGGCCAGCAGGATGCTGCAAACCGCAATGAAGATACTGGCTACGTACGGGGTACCCCAGGGAGTCCGTTTGCTCAGGGCTTCCGGCAGCATGCCGTCTTCAGCCAGGGCCGTGCAGGCCCGGGGAGCGATGAAGGATTCCGCCATGTTGATGCCGCCCATGGACAGCAGGGTCCCGATCAGGATAAAGTAGGAACCCACAGGTCCCAGGATTTTCCCAAAGGCGTCCTGGATAGGAGCCTTATCCGTGGCCAGGCTGGGTCCCAGGATACCGATAGAAATGCCCAGTACCAGCATATAGATAACCGTTACGATAATCATGGTCAGGATAATGGCCCGGGGCAGGTTCTTTTTGGGATCTTTGAAGTCTTCAGCCCCTACAGCAATGGCTTCAAAACCAGTGTAGGCAAAGAACAGGGTAATGGCCGCATTGGCAAAGGCCCCTTCTTCCACGTGAGCCGGGACAAAAGGCGTGAAATTGGCGCCGTTGATGAAGAAAATACCAATGGCAATAAACGCAATTAAGGGCACCAATTTGGAAATGGTCATAATATCGTTCAGAATTTTGGAAGTCTTGACGCCGGCAATGTTCAGGGCGCTGAGGCCGCCAATCAGAATAGCTGCAATGGCATTTTTGGCAAAGTTCCCGGAAACCGCAGGGAACGCAGCCCCCAAGGCAGTGGCAAAGCCTACGGCCATGGTGGACCAGGCAATGATGGTGACCACCAGTTTCAAAACGCCCACCTCGTAGCCCCAGAAGTCGCCGAAAGCGGCTTTGGCATACAGATACGGACCGCCGTTGCGGGTAAAGAAGCCGGAAGCCTCTGCAAAGCACAGGGCCAGGCAGCCAGCCAGAAAGGCGTCAAACAGCAGGATGCCCAAGCTGGCGGGCCCCATCAGGGCGTAGGCCCGGTTTGGCAGCAGGAAAATCCCGGTGCCGATGATTCCGTTGATGCCCAGCAGCACAATGCTGGACAGACCGAATTTTACTTTTTTGTCTTCCATGTTAGTTGTTCCCCTCTGCAGCATGAATAAAATCAGCAAACAATTTCTTGGCATCCCCATTGTTGATGGACATCATTTCCGGATGGAACTGGTACAGCATCAGGTAGGGATACTCCGTGCCTTCCATCGCTTCCACTGTGCCGTCCTTGGCCCGGGCCGTTACGGTAAGGCCCTTGCCCACCGCGTGAACGGTCTGATGATGGTGGGAATTGGTGACCCACTCCGTTTTTCCCAGGATACGGCTTAGCCGGCTGCCTTCGGCAATTTCCACGGTGTGGGTAGCCGTAGCCGGGTCCTGGTTCTGGGAATGTTTTACGTAGGAATTCTTGTCCAGGCTCAGGTCCTGGTACAGGGTGCCGCCCAGGGCCACGTTCACAATTTGCAGGCCCCGGCAGATGCCCACCACGGGAATGCCCCGCTTTTGGGCTTCCTGAAACAGCAGTTGGTCAAAGGTGTCCCGTTCCGGCCACACCGGACCAATCTGCCGGCAGGGTTCTTCCCCGTAGTTTAGGGGGTACACATCCTGGCCGCCGCTAAAAAGTACGCCGTCCACCCGGGCCACCATTTCGGCCACCGCTTCTGCGTCCTGGGTAAAGGGCAGGATTACAGGCACGCCGCCTGCTTCCACTACGGACCGGATGTAGTCATCGTTCACGTAGGCCCGATGGTACCCGGCAAAGGTGCCATGGTCATCCACCATATGGCTGCCGGATACACCAATCAAAGGTCTTTTCATTGTTTTGCATCTTCTTTCTGGTTAGATTTTTTATGCATAAAAGCTGTAAATATGTATTATAGTAACACGGAATGTTATAGCTATCCAACTATTATTTTTTGCCAAACAGGGCATTGGCATAGTGGACGCTGGCCACCGCATTGGCCCCATAAAAGTCGGCCCCGATGCTCTTGGCATACTCTTCCGTCATGACGGCGCCGCCCACCATCACCTTGCAGCCAGGCAGGGCTTTCCGCAGCTGGCGGATGGTTTCTGCCATGGAGCTGACAGTTGTAGTCATTAGGGCGCTAAGCCCCACCAGTTTGGCGCCATTTTCCACGGCAGCCGCCACCACCTTTTCCGGCGGCACGTCCTTGCCCAGGTCGATAACCCGGTAGCCATAGTTTTCCAGAAGCACCTTCACAATATTCTTGCCGATATCGTGGATGTCCCCCTTTACCGTGCATACCACAATGGGTTCCCCGTCTTCGCTGGCGTTCCCGGTCTTCAGGGACTGCTTTAAGATCTCAAAGCCGGCTTTGGCAGCATCTGCGCTGACCAGCAGCTGAGGCAGGAACAGCTTTTTCTTTTCGAACTGCTCTCCCACCACATTCAGGGCAGGAATCATCCATTCGTTGATAATGGACAGGGCGGTCTTGCCGTCCGCCAACAGCTGGTTTACGTCCTTTTCCACCACACTGGGCAGACCCCTGATGATGGCTTCGTCCAGGGCCAGCTCCTGACTGCCGGCGGCTGCTGCCTTCCCGGTGCTTTGGCTTTTGGAGGCCAGGGTCACCTGGGGCAGGTCGGCAAAGTATTCCACATATTTCTTGCAGCCGCTGTCCAAACCGCTTAAAGCCCCGTAGGCGTAGTAGGCCTGCATCATGGCACCGCTGTTGGGATTGATGATACCGGCACTGAGCCCGGCTTCCATAGCCAGAGAGAAGAAGGCACTGTTTACCGCATCCCGGCTGGGCAGCCCAAAGGAAATGTTGGACACCCCCATCACCGTTTTCAGCTGGCGGCTTTTCAGGTTCCGGATTACGGCCAGGGCAATCTGGGCATTTTCCCCGCCGGTACTGATAGTCATGGCCAAAGGATCCAGAAGCATATCCCGGGGCCGGAGGCCGGCCTTTTCCGCCTCCCCGACAATCTTGTCCGCCACCTTTAGGCGCCCTGCGGCAGAGTCTGCAATGCCGTTTTCGTCCAGACACAGCCCCACCAGAGCTGCCCCGTATTTGGCCGCCAGCGGCAGCACTTCTGCCAGATTCTCGGCCTTGCCGTTTACGGAGTTGAGGAGCGGCCGGCCGTTATAGATGCGCAGCCCCCGTTCCATGGCCTCAATATTAGAGGTATCAATCTGCAAGGGCACGGAGGTAATGGACTGGAGGGTCACAATCACCCGCTCAATCAGTTCCGGTTCGTTGACCCCGGGGACCCCTACGTTCACGTCCAGGACCTGGGCCCCCTTGTCCAGCTGTTCCAGGGCCAATTGGCATACGTAGTCCATATTTCCGCTTTTCAGGGCTTCCTTCAGCCGGGGTTTCCCGGTAGGGTTAATCCGTTCCCCGATGATGACGGGCATACCGTCAAAGCCCACGGCACTGCCATAGCCGGCAATGACGCTGGGGGCGCTGTTTCTCCTGGGGGGCAGGGGTAGATCCCGGCAGGCTGCCACCAGCTGGGCAATATGCTGGGGCGTGGTGCCGCAGCAGCCGCCCAAAACAGCTACTCCCAGCTCTGCCACGGGCACCATCAGCGGCGCATAATCCTCCGGCCCAATATGGAATACCGTGTGGCCGTTTTCCTCCACCGGCAGTCCGGCGTTGGGATTCATAACTAACGGAATATCCACGGCCTGCAGGGCCTGGGGCACCAGCTGGATCAGCTGGTCCGGACCCAGGCCGCAGTTAAAGCCCACAGCCGCAGCCCCCAGGGCTTCCGCCGTGGCCAGGGCCGCCGTTACGTCGGCACCGCTTAGGAGCTTCCCATCCTGGTCAAAGGTAAAGGTACACACAAAGGGCAGGTCCGCATTTTCCTTGGCCGCCAGCATGGCCGCCTTGGCTTCGTAGGCATCGCTCATGGTTTCAATCAGGATCAGGTCCGCTCCCGCAGCCGCTCCGGCTTTCACCTGCTGGGCATACAGGGCCACCGCCTCCTCAAAGGGCAGGTCCCCAAAGGGCTGGAGCAGCTTGCCCGTAGGCCCCAGGTCCAGGGCTACAAAGCCTTCCCGGCCTTCCGCCGCAAAAGCAGCCCGGGCATTTTCCACCCCCGCCCGGACCAGTTCTTCCACGTTGGGGGTGCCGTGTTCCGGCCCAAACTTCAGGGCGTTGGCCCCAAAGGTATTGGTCTTTAGAATATCCACCCCAGCCCGGACGTAGGCCCGGTGAATGGCCTGGACCTTTTCCGGGTGAAGCAGGTTCCAGGTTTCCGGCAGTTCCCCCGGTTTAAGACCAGCTTCCTGAAGCATGGTACCCATGGCTCCGTCAAAAAACAAACGCTTCGTATATAATGCTTCCTGAAATTTCATAGTTCCTCCTGACGGAAAGGACAGGTCACGTTGCTGCAGCTGCTGCACTTGCTTTTTTTGCCGCAGGCAGCGGTTTCTTCCCCGCTTTCCTTTCCTGTTTCATCAATGCCAATGACAGCCGTAACCGATTTGGTGGGAGCCATAATGCCCCCGGTGGTAAGGGTCAGGCCAATGGTTTTAGCGCAGTGGAGCAGCCGGAAAATTTTTTCCTGCTCCTCCAGGGCCCAATCCCCATAGCCCGGGGAAAACCGGCTCCGGTAGGTATAGCTGCTGGGCAGCTTACTTTTCCAAACCACTTCCTGGTCGTCACAGTAGGTTTCAATCAGAGCCGCCGCCACAGCCTGGGCTGCAGCCCCCTCGGCAATGCTGCGGACACTGATCCGTCTCAGCCCCGTATCCACCCGAGGCCCCAGGGTAGCCCCAAACAGCAGAAGCGCCGTGCAGCCCGTCAGATGCCGGGCCAGCCCCGAGCTGATAAATTCGGTGCCCCCTTCCAGGACCACCCGTCCCGGCCGGCCTTCTGCTTCCTGGATTACCTGGCAGTTCCATTTCTGGCACACAGAGCGGGGCTGCACCTCGTTGCGCAGCTGCAAAAACGCCCGGTCCACCGTAGCCTGAGCCTGCTGGTCCCCGGGCCGGGCGCCAAAGTAGCGCAGGGCTTCCTTTTCATCAAACCGGATCCGTAACTCCCCCATAGGTTCTCCTTCTTATAACTTGATGATTTCCGACAAATTGTCCCGGATGCCGCCGATGATTTCCGGCTTGTTCATGGTGTAGATGTGGATATTGGTAAACCCATTGGCAATCAGGTCCACAATTTGGCCGATGGCGTAGGCCATCCCTGCCTGTTTCAGGGCTTCCGGATGGTCTGCAAAGCGTTCCACCATAGCCCGGAGGGAAGCCGGCACCGGGGTGCCGCTTAAAGTAAAAATCCGTTCAATCTGCTTTACGTTGGTCACCGGCATAATGCCCGCCACCACTGGCACCTGGATGCCCTTGGCCAGCAGCCGATACATGAAGTTGTAGAACATACTGTTTTCAAAGAACATCTGGGTTACCAGAAAATCACAGCCTGCTTCTACCTTGATTTTCGTATGCTCCAGGTCTTCATCCAGGCTGGCAGCTTCCGGATGGCCTTCCGGATAAGTGGTGCCGCCTACGCAGAAATCCCCGTAGCTTTTGATTTTCCGTACCAGGTCACTGGCGTGGGCATACGCCCCTTCCGGCATGGCGTCCATACCCTGGGGCTTGTCCCCCCGCAGGGCCAGCACGTTTTCCACGTTGACCTGCTTCAGGCTGTCCAGTACCCCTTCAATCCGATCCTCGGTAGCCCCCACACAGGTAAGGTGGGCCAGGGCCGGCACCCCGCAGCGTTCAATTTCTCCTACCAGGGCCACGGACTTGCCCACCGCAGAACCACCGGCGCCGTAGGTCACACTCATATAATCAACGCCATGGTCCGCAATAGTATGAACAATATTCAAAGCATTTTTCAGGTCATTTCCTTTTTTTGGAGGAAACAACTCACAGGATACACAAATCTTAGGACTTTTCAGCAGATCAACAATTTTCAACTTCTTTTCCTCCCTTGTTCCCGAACGATATAATACTACTATTTTATAGTAAAGCCCACCGTTCGTCTAGGAAAAGGTTAAAAAAAACAGAGCAATTCCCAAAAGAACTGCTCTGTTGTATGCTTCTTTACAAATCAATGCCCGGCCTTATTCCGCAGGGAACAATGGCAGGTTGGCCAGCACCGTAATATCTTCCCGGCCAATGGAATCCCCTTCAGCCAAAATGGCTATCTTGCCCACCACTTTGCCGCCAGCATGGTCCACCAGCTCTTCCAGGGCTTTCATGGAGCCCCCGGTGCTGATTACGTCATCTACCAGCAGGACCTTTTTGCCCCGGACCAGATCAATATCTTCGTCCTGGAGGCAGAGGATCTGCTTACCCTGGGTGGTAATGGATTCATCTTCCACCACCAAAGGATGTTCCATATACGCTTTTATGGATTTCCGGGCCACCACATACCGGTCCATTTTCAGGATCCGGGCCATGGCATGGACCAGGGGAATCCCTTTGGTTTCTGCCGCCATCAGGACATCCACGTCGGCCGGCACCTTTTGGGCCAGGGCCTCCGCAGTTTTTTCCACCATTTCCACGTCTCCCAAAATCACAAAGCCGGCAATAGCCAGGGTAGAAGAAATGTTGATTACCGGAAGACGCCGGGTAAGTCCTGCTACCTTTAATTCATAAAAACGATCTGCCACAATACAGCCTCCTTGCTGGTATTTGATTCCCGGGCAAGCCCGGTTTTTCACTGTTTATCTGCTGTTTTCCCCAAGTTTCCACCGGGTTATCCACAAGCTTTATCCACAGTGCCAAACCCCCGCTGTGGATAAAGGCGCCCGCCGCCAGCCCTTTTTCCGGCCCCGTACAGGGCAAAAGGAAAAGTGGCCAAAAGCCGCATACAGCGGGGCTTTTTCCCAAAATCATTCAGGTTTGTTTCCCTTTTTGCAGGTCAATTTCCCTCTGGGAAAACAAACTTTCCCCAGGCTTTATCCACAGCCTGTGAATAAGAGCCCAGGGACTTTTCCACATTTTCCCCAGAAGTTATCCACTGATTCCACAGGCACAGTGCTTATAGTGGATAACTCTGTGGATAAGTTCATAAATCGTTGGTCATACGGGGCGGCATGCTCCATTCCACCAAAACACCTGTATGTACCCACAGACGGGTCAGCACCTGTTCACATTCCTGCCAGCTGTTTTTGGCATCCACCGTTACCGGTCCAAAATGGTAGGTACATTCATCTGTGGGAACTTCCATGGTCTTGGGTTCCGCCAGGAAGTCCCGGACCCGCTGGGCCGCTTCTTCCGCGTCGGGAATGAAGACCGTCATCTCCTTGGTTTCTTCGTTATAATCCAAATAGCCGTAATGGCCTTCGTAGTTAAGTGTTACGCTTTGAATTGCCATAGCTTGTTTCGCACCTCTTTCTATGATGGGGACATTATATCACATTTTTTGGTCAAAAGAATAGAGGTACTGCCCCAGGCGGCCGCTCCAGGCGCTTCTGGCCCAAAAAGAGAGCTGCACCAACGGGGGTGCAGCTCCTGGAAGGTTTCCTGCTATACATTTTCCTTATGGTACATGGGCTTCAGCCGCTGTTCCATGGGCATTTCCTTTTTGGGGGCATTGTCCTTGGCCCGCTTCATCAGGGCCGCCTGCACGCTGATTTTCTGTCTGCCGTGGGGGTAAGCCCGGCGGTAGGTGCCATTGGAGAGCATAACATGGGCCCCTACATTGTCCCTGAGGCACAGGTCCAGGAAGCTCTTGATCCGGTCAATATGGACCCGCCGCTCCACCGGGAACAGCAGTTCCACCCGGTCGTTCAGGTTCCGGGGCATCATATCCGCACTGGACAGGTACAGTTCTTCTTCCCCGCCGTTGGCAAAATAGTACACCCGGCTGTGTTCCAGGAACCGGCCAATAATGGACCGGACGGTGATGTTTTCGCTGACTCCGGGAATCCCCGGTCTCAGGCCGCAGATACCCCGGACAATCAGATCGATTTTCACCCCGGCCTGAGAGGCCTCATAGTACTTCTGGATAATGGGCTGGTCAATCAGGGAGTTCATCTTGGCCACAATGTGGGCTTCTCCCCCTCTTTTGGCCACTGCGATTTCCCGCTCAATCAGTTCATTCATCTTTTCTCTCAGGCCCAGGGGTGCCATCACCAGCTTGTTCATGGCCGGAGGCTCCGAATAGCCGCTGATGACGTTAAAGAAGCTGGAAGCGTCCTGGCCGAATTGGTCATTGGAGGTCAAGAGGCCCAGGTCCGTGTACAGCTTGGCCGTCTTGTCGTTGTAGTTGCCGGTGCCCAGATGGACATACCGCTTGATGCCGTCCGCTTCTTTCCGGACAATCAGGATAATCTTGGAGTGGGTCTTCAGGCCCATGAGTCCGTAGATAACGTGGCAGCCGGCCTGCTCCAGGCGTCTTGCCCAGACAATGTTGTTTTCTTCGTCAAACCGGGCCTTCAGTTCCACCAGGGCCGTAACCTGTTTGCCGTTTTCTGCTGCCCGGGCCAGGGACGCTACCAGGGGCGAATTGCCGCTGACCCGGTACAGGGTTACCTTGATGGCCAGGACCGCCGGGTCCTCTGCCGCCGTGGCCAGGAGTTTTACAATGGGGTCAAAGCTTTCATAGGGGTGGTGGAGCAGGATATCGTGCTCCCGGATTTTGCCAAACAGGTCCTCATAATCCGGCAGTTCTTCCGGCTGCTGGGCCGTATACGGGGAAAATTTCCACTGTTCCATCCCCGGCAGGTCGATGAACTTATTGAGGAAAGTCAGGTCCAGAGGGCCCTTGATTTCGTACACATCGTCCCGGTCCAGTTCCAGGTTCTGCATCAGGAATTTTTGCAGGAACTGGCTGTCCGTGGGGTTGATTTCCAGCCGGACGGCCGCCCCTCTTTTCCGTTTCCGCAGGGACCGTTCGATTTCCTTCATCAGGTCCTGGGTGGCATCTTCTTCCACTTCCAGGTCCGAGTCCCGGGTAATCCGGAAGGGAACCATATCCACAATGGTCAGGCCTTTGAACAGGTCCTGGCAGTGGGCCATGATCAAATCTTCCAGGAACACAAAGCTCCGGGCATTATTTTCTTCTTCCAGGGAAATGAAACGGGGCAATACAGAAGGCACCTGGATAAAGGCAATTCGCTGTTCTCCGTCCTTGTTCTTCAGTTCAATGGCCAGGTTCAGGGAACGGTTGGCCAGGAACGGAAAGGGCCGGGCCGCATCCACCGCCATGGGGGTCAGCACCGGGAACACCATATCCTGGTAATACCGTTCCAGTTCTTCCCGCTGGGCCGGGGTTACATCCTTTACCCGGCGGAACTTGACGGCGTACTTTTCCAGCTCATTGAGCAGGGCAAAAAAGTAGCGGTACTTTAATTTCATTTCGTTGTGGGCCGCCAGGGAAATCTGCCGCAGCTGGTCGGAAACGCTGAGGCCAGCCGCATCCAGCCGTTCGTCCCCGGCTTCCAGCCGGTCAATGAGCCCGGCCACCCGGACCATGAAGAATTCGTCCAGGTTGGAGGCAGAAATGGCCACAAAGCGCAGCCGCTCCAGCAGGGGCAGATTTCTTACCCCAGCCTCCTTCAGTACCCGCAGGTTGAATTTCAGCCAGCTGAGTTCCCGATTGACATAGTATTCCGGTTTATTTAAAGCTGTTATCATTTTCCACTCCCCGCTTTCTCCAGCACCAGGTGCAGTCCAAAGACTTCCTCAAAGAAACTGCCCCTCCGGCTGAACGTCCATTCTTCCAACGCCAAATCTTCCCGGCTTTTTACCGTCACCTTCAGTTCATCCCCCTTGATGGACATGGTGCAGTCTTTGATTTTCTGTTTGCCACTGACGTCCAGGGAATCCGCTGCCCGAAGAATGGCGGCCAGTTTGGCTACCTGGGGCGTAATCTGGGGCGCCAGAGGCAGGATATCCGAGCCCTGGAGCTCCGGCCGGTTCAAGGTGTACAGGTAGGTAATCTGGGCTACAATCCGGCACTGCTCCTCACTAAAGCCCAGAATATCCGCCGTGCTGATCAAATTGTAGTTGTACACATTGTAGTTGCGCAGGGACACGTACTTGCCGATATTGTGCAGGTAGGCTGCCGTCTGCAGCAGCACCTTGTCCACTTGGGTCAGGCCCTGGGACGGAGCCAGTACATCAAACAGCTGGCTGGCCCGTTTTTCCACCCAGGCAGCGTGGGGTGCATCATAGTAGAAGCGGCTGCCCATGCTGCGCACCAGACTCATCTGAAGTTCTTCCATAGCCTGAAGGAAGGGATCCTGCAATTGCCGGGCAATATAGAGAATCTTCATGCCATCAATGAACCGATCCTGGGGCATAATCACCTGCCGGGCCCCGGACAGCTGCATCAGCTGGCGGCACAGGGCGGTAGCCGGCAGGGCCGTTTCCCCTTCTTCCCGGTCCAGCTTAAACAGTTTGTCCAATTGGGCTTCGCTGAGCCGGTGGATCCGCTGGTAAAATTCTTCCACCTGTTCGGCCGTAAAGGAGGGGATTTCATGCCCCCCAGCCGCTTGGGCAAACATATCGAACAGGGACTGGCTTTCCGTACCGGTCAGCACCAGGGTCACAATATCTTCCTTGGCCAGTTCTTCTGCCACGGCCACCAGCCGGGCATGGATATATTCGTTCAGGGCCCGCTCAAAATGACTGCTGGACCGCTCGTTCCGGGTAAACTGTTCCTTCATTCGCACCAGCCCCACATGGAGGTTCTGCTGGAAGCGGATTTCCCGGTTTTTCAGCAGGGTCAGCCCCAGCCCGCCGGAAGAAATATCCGCTAAAAGAATGCCGTCCCGGGGCAAGCTCTGTTCGTCCTCCACCCCAATGGTGCGCACCAGGGAAGCCAGTTTGGTGTAGATTTCCTGGGACATATTCACCACTTCAATCTGGAAGCCCGTCTTGATCTGGACCTGATCCAGGAAGAACTGCTGGTTTTGGGCTTCCCGCACCGCTGTGGTAGCCTGGAGGATATAGTCCGTCACCCCAAAGTCCCGCATCAGCTGCCGGTAGCCCTGGAGAATCTCCACAATCTGCCGGGTAGTGCCAAAAGAGATTTTCCGGGTCTGGAAAGCCTCCTCCCCCAGCCGTACCCGGTGCCGGACCTCATCCACTACCCGGATATCGTTTAATGTTGTATATTCAATAATCTGCATGGTAATATTTTCAGACCCCAAATGGATTACCGCTGCAGAGCGCAGTTTCTTTTTTGTCATATGTCCTCCTCTGCTCTGGCCATACCCCGTTTTTATTACCACCTGGGCCAGCAATCGTGTTATACTTATTTTAGTTTATCACTAATAATTATAGAAAAAAACAGCATTTTTACTCTACAGAAACCGGGGGATCCTATGAAACGAATTGCCATCATCGATGTGGGCTCAAACTCTGCGCGTTTGGTCATTATGGAAGTCCACACCTTTCAGGCCAGCAACCTGATCTACAATCAGAAAGATCCGCTGCGGCTGGCACTAAAAACAGATCGGAATGGCTATCTGACGGAAGAAGCCTTTTCCGCCACCATTACCTGCCTGAAGAACTTTGCCTCCATGTGCCGGGTTTTTCATGTAGATGAAACCATTGCCGTAGCCACTGCTGCCATCCGTAATGCCCCCAACGGGCTGAAGCTGGCCAAGGCAGCTTCAGAAGCTTCCGGCATTTCCCTGGAAATCATTTCCGGGAAAACCGAAGCCTTCCTCAGCTATTTGGGCGTCATCAACACCATTCCTGTGAAGGATGCCCTGGTCTTTGACTTGGGCGGTGCTTCTACAGAAGTGATTTTGGTGAAGGACCGGAAACTGGTGGATTCCATCAGCCTGCCCATTGGCTGCGTCAACCTGACCAAAAACTTCAAGCTGAACAATACGGCGGATCCTGCCGCCCTGAACAAAATGCGCCGGGCCATTGCCGAGCAGATGGAGAAAGCTCCCTGGCTGGCGGGCTGCGGCCTGCCGCTGGTAGGCGTGGGCGGTACGGCCCGTTCCGTAGGGAAGATTGAGCAAAAGCGGGTGAAGTATTTTTCCTCCAAGCTCCACAATTACCAGTACCCTATCCAGGACTTCAAAGAATGGTACAAGACCCTGCCCAACACCACCCTGGCCATGCGGCGCCGAATTCCCGGCCTCAGCAGTGACCGGGCGGATGTGATCATCGCCGGCTCCACCATTATCAAAGCTCTGGCCGACCGGAGCAAAGCCCGGAAGCTAGTAATTTCCGGCTGCGGGCTGCGGGAAGGGCTGTTCTCGGAATACCTGCACCACAATACGGACCGGGCCCTGGTAGATCCGGACATTCTGGAAACCAGCCGGGAAAACCTGCTGCACCTGTACGCCCAGGACGAAGACCACTGCCGGCAGGTAGCCCGGTTTGCCACCAAGCTGTTTACGGGCTGGCAGTCCCTGCACCAGCTGGAGCCTGCCAAATGGCAGCCCCTTTTGGAAACGGCTGCCCTGCTCCACGATATCGGCATTGCCATCAACTACTACAACCATACCCGGCATACCGGCTATCTGATTGAAAACGGCCGGCTCTTTGGTCTGGACCATATGGATGTGGTCTACACCGCCATAATGGCCGCCTGGCACCACGGTATCAACCGGGGGTACCTGCGCAACAAGCCCTACCGGAAATACATCCCAGAAGTGGATATCAAGCGTCTCAGCACCGGTGCCCTGCTGCTGGCCCTGGCAGAATGTCTGGATTATACCCAGACCAGCGCTATTTCGGAGATTGAAACCTCCATTGTCAGCGGTTCGGCCATCCTGACCATTACCGCAGAACAAACGCCGTCAGTGGAACTGCACCAGCTGTCCTTCCTGAGCAAATGGTTCCGCAAATCCATGGGCCTGCCGCTGACCGTAGTGGTCAAGGAAAACGGCACCGCCTCTGGTGAGGAACAGCCTCCCAAGGCCATTCCCTCCGACCTGTCCCTGCTGCCGGCGGATTCTTCCGTAGAACCCTAAGCGGCCATAACACAAAGGCATATTGTCCCGACGATTCAACAGGAGCATACAGCTGTATGCTCCTGTTTTTTGCTGTTTTTTTGTTTTTCCAGCACTGCCGCCGGCCTGGGTCAGTGCCGGCCCTGGTACCCGGCAATATACCGTTCCAGGGCTTCCACGTAGTAGCGGCCCAGCCGGCTGAGCCGGCTCTGCTTATGGGTCAAAAGGCCAATGTGCATATTGCCCTCCTCCCGCAGGGGTACGGCAATAATGCTTTTCCCGTTCAGGTCCTGGTCGATGACCCCGCTGCATACGGTATAGCCATTGAGCCCAATCAACAGGTTGAACAGGGTAGCCCGGTCGGTTACCCGGATATTTTTGGACCGGATGACCGTGCTGAAAATTTCTTCCGAGAAATAAAATGCATTGTGTTCCCCCTGGATATAGGATAAATAGGGGTAGGGGGCCAGCTCCTCCATGGTAACTGACTTGCGGTCCGCCAAAGGATGGGAAGCATTCAGAAACACATGGGGGCGGGCCACAAACAATTCCTGGAACACCAGGTCGTTGGCCTTAAAAATTTTTTGCAGCACAGCCTTGTTGAAATCGTTGTAGTAGAGAATCCCGATTTCGCTGCGCAGGTGGGCCACATCATCGATAATGGTATAGGTCTGGGTTTCCTGGAGACTAAAATCGTAGGTATCTCCCCCGTACTCCTTGATCAGGTCCACAAACGCATTGACGGCAAAAGAATAGTGCTGGGTGGACACGGTAAATTCCTGCTTGCCCCCCACCTGCTTCTTGTACCGGGATTCCAAAAGGGAGGCCTGCTCCAGCACCTGCCGGGCATACCCCAGGAAGATTTCCCCTTCCCGGGACAAATGGACCCCCTTGTTGGTCCGTTCAAAAATCTGGATATTCATTTCCCGCTCCAGCTCCCGGACGGTCTTCGTCAGACTGGGCTGGGTAATATATAGTTTTTTGGCGGCCCCGCTGAAGGTTCCTGCCTCCGCAATGGCCACAATGTAGCGTAATTGCTGCAGTGTCATTTTTCCGCCTGCTTTCTCTAAGGTGTGTATGATTATAACATGGTCCGACTGTTCAGTCACCTACAAATACGGGGTAATATCCCGTTTCCGCAAAAGCCACAGGGGAATCACCCCGCCCAGGGTACCGACGGCAATCAGCAGCACCGGCGCCAAAACGCCCTGCCATAGCGGCAGCTGGGTCATCTGGATGGCGGATTGGGTATCCACCGCCCAGCCGGCCAAAAGGCTTCCGCCCCAGCCCAGCAGCCAGCCGGCCCCGGCCCCTGCGCAAAGCAGCAGGAACTGCTCCGCCAAAAGGAGCTTCATTACCTGGGTAAGGGGAGCACCCAGGGCCTGGAAGACGGCCCATTCCTCCATCCGGGAGGTGCCGTCCCAATACA
Organism: Acidaminococcus hominis; assembly: GCF_900291475.1. Classification (GTDB taxonomy): domain Bacteria; phylum Bacillota; class Negativicutes; order Acidaminococcales; family Acidaminococcaceae; genus Acidaminococcus; species Acidaminococcus hominis. Next base: position 329,329 of record NZ_OLMM01000005.1, on the reverse strand, counting down.
GGGCCAAAAGGGTCACCAGGACCGCTGCCAAAAGCATACCTCCGGACAGGACCACCCAGAAGTGGCGGCTCTGCCCCACCATGGCGTACAGGGCTACCAGGTTCTGGGCTGGGAAAATCATTTGAGAAGGACTCTGCCGTCTGTTCTGGTACTGGCTCAGCAGCTGAAGGGCCTGCCCGTAGCCCACCGGACGCACCAAAATGGCCGTTACATCCCCCTTGGCTTCGCTCTGGTGCCCGGCTTGAACTTCATGCTCTTCATGCTCTTCATGCTCTTCGTGTTCACTTTCCGCCGTTTCCCCGTTGTGCTGGTGCTCATGTTCTTCCCACACATCCCCAAGAGGAATCAGGATTACACTGTCGTAGGGCCCTCCCACCTTTTTCAGGATGCCCACCACCTTAAAGGGATGGTGATGCTCGTGGCCCTTCAGGGCAAAGCCATGTACCGAGTTGAAGCTATCCCCGATTTTCAGGCCCGTAAGCCGGGCGGTCTCCGCCCCCAGCACGGCTTCGCCCGGGCCGGCAAAAACCCGGCCTTCCTGGGGCTGCAGCCAAGGCGTCCGGGACCCTGGATCTGCGTAGGAGAACATCTCCTGCTCTACCCCGCAAATCCGAAATCCCCGGTAGCTGTCCCCGAAAGCCAGGGGCAGCACCTGGGCTGCCTTGCCGCTTTCCCGGAGCCGGTCCACTTCACTGTAGGGAATATTGCCGATGGGCCGGTCCTTCAAAAACACCGTATTGAATACCAGCTGATAGGGGGAGCCTTTGGCCCCCACCAAAATGGGAAAAGGTGCTGTAGCCCGGTTCAGGCCTTCATATAGGCCCCCTGCCAGCTGGATGACAAAAACCGGAAGGGCACAGGCTACGGCGGTTAAAAGAATCAGCAGCCCATAGCGCAGGGGCCGCCGCCACAAAGACAGAAAAGCCAATTTCCAGGTCATCGTACCGCCTCCTTATGCAGCTCCAGTTTCTTATGAAACCGGTTTTGCACCGTCTGGTCATGGCTGGCACAAAGCAGCATACAGCCAGACTCGTTTTGGTATACCAAAAGCAGTTCCAGCAGCCGCTGACTGTTGGCGGCATCCAGACTGGCTGTTGGTTCATCGGCCAGAAGCAGTTTGGGCCGGCGGATCATGGCCCGAACAAAAGCAGCCCGCTGCCGTTCCCCGCCGCTCAGTTGTTCCGGTCTGCGGCTCCCATACCCGGAAAGCCCTACCTGGGAAAGACGTTTTTCCACTTCCTGACTGTCCACGTTTCTTCCTGCCAGAGAAGCAGATAATTTGATGTTTTCTTCAATGGTGAGAAAAGGCAGGAGCTTTGCTTCCTGAAATACATACCCCAAATTTTGGGCCCGCCATTTGGCCCGTTCCTGATCCGATAGCTGCCCCAGTTTTACCCCATCGATGGTAATTTCCCCTTGGGTTGGCGTCAGAATACCGGCCAAACAATGAAACAGCGTAGATTTGCCGCTGCCCGAAGGACCAGTTACCGCACAGGCTTCCCCCGTTCTCAGCTGGAAGGAGGGCAAGGTCACTCCCCGGACCACCTGCCCATCACCGTCCTTGTAATCACAAATTAGGTTCTGGATTTCAATCATTTGTTCTCCTTTTTACCCGGACAAAAAGCGGAGCTGCTGCAAAAGCTGCAGCAGCTCCGTTTTTTAGTCCTCGCTTACTGAATCTGCATCGATTCTCAGCTGGCTCACAAACCCTGTTTCTTCATCGACTGCACTGCCCAGTTCCAAGGTCCCCGTTACGGTAATGGGGGCATCGTAAGGAAGTGCCGTTACCGGTGAAGACAATTTCACCACCACAATGTCGTTGGGCCAATCTGCATCACTGGAGCAGAACGGACAGACCGACATGGGAACAGCGGTCAGGACAAAGAAACGGATGGTCGGGGTCAGCGGCGGTGCCATGTACCCTGTCATGGTCACAGTAGATCCCTCCAGGGACCGGGTTTTCTCTGAAAAAGCCAAGCCCTCCGAAGAATAGCCGCTGTACAATTCATCGAAAGCTAAGTCTGCTGCCAGTGCCGGCACCGCAAAAGCGAATACCAGACACAGGCAGAGCAGGCCTTTTCTCAGCCACTTCATCTTATTTCTTCACCTTGCTGTAATCCACTTTAGTTTGGTTGGCATCAATGCCCAGGGCGCGCAGCATGCCAAAGAATACTTCGGTATTATCCATGGTACCCTTGAAGTATTCGGAACCGGGGCCGCCGGCGTTCAGCAGGATGTCATCTGCACTATGGCATTCCTGGGGATCGTCCTTAGGCGTATTGGCCGGCATCAGCTGTACAGGGTCTCCCTGATGAATACGGGCCGGGTTGGCCTTGGAGCTGCTGGTGGTCACTTGATGGAATTCCACTTTGTCGCCGATGGTGCTTTGTTCCTGTTTGGTTTCCGTTACGGACAGGGCCGGCGGGGTGGGTTTCTTCATAAAGTGGTAGTTGGAGTAGTATTCAGGATGGTTGGCGTACTGCACAGCCAAGGTAACATCCGGATCCGGATTATCCGGGAACCCATCCTTATCCTTGTCTTCGAAGGTGGGGAATACGGAGTTCTGGTATACCCGAACGGCTTCCGTGCCCTTCTTGCCATCGTGTTCATGGTAGGTACCGCTGATGGAAACCCCATGGGCATGGTCAGCCAGCACGATAATCAGGGTATCGTTGCCGTGTTCCTTGTTCCATTTTTCCGCATATTCGATGGCTTTATCGAATTCAATGGTATCGTAGGCGGCTCTCTGCCAATCCATGACGTGGAGCTGCTTATCGATGGAAGCCCCTTCAATCATGGCAAAGAAACCGTTGGGGTTCTTGGACAAGATGTCCAGGGACTTTTTGGTCATATCCATCAGATTGGGCTGGTCCGTGAAGCCCTTCAGTACAGAAGGATCCTTCAACATTTCCCGGTCCAGGTACACATTCATGGTGCTGGTATGGTACAGGCCCAGCAGGGGCTTGTCGCTGGGAGCATTTTTCATCTCCGTGGCAGTACCGGCAAAGGTGTAGCCCAAATCTTTAAAGTCTTGAATAATGTTGTCCTGGTCCTTCCGTTTGGAGCCGGGGGTGGACTGGGGCAGGTAACGGGAAGAACCGCCGCCCATGATGACGTCAGGACGATGGTAGGCGTCCAGGTAGCTCTTGGCCAGGAAGTCCTGGTTGGCACGCCGGCGGGTATGGCCAATCATGGCAGCCGGCGTAGCATCGGTGGATTCTGCCTGGGTGATGATGCCCACGGACATTCCACGGGTCCGTTTCACGATTTCGGAGATATTTTCCACCTTGGGATCATCAAAGGGATCCTTGGTGGAATCTTCGTAAACGCCCATAGCGTTGACTACGGATTTATGGCCGGTGGCATAAGCGGAAGCGGAGTTGGCGCTGTCGGTTACCAGGGAGTCATAGCCGCTGGTGGTAATAATGGCATTGTGGTCCAGTTTTTCCATGGCCAGCAGGTCATTGTACTTGCCGTTGGTCATGCCCTTGGACAGGATTCTGGCGATTTCCCGCGCTTGCAGGGACATACCATCACCCACGAACAGGATAACGTTTTTGGCCCGTTTGGGAGCCTTTTCGTTCACCACGGTATAACCGGCGGAGGAAACACTGTTGCCCAGGCTGTCCTGTGCCGTTACCTTAATGGCATAGGTACCAGTTTTGGGGAAAGAAACCTGATTGGCCCGGTAAGAGGTGACACCGTTGCCCAGGTCCTTCTTTTCCAGGGACTTGCCAAAGAACTTGTCTGCAGGCTGGCCATTGACCGTAACTGCCACATTCTTCAGCTGATCCGCTTGGGATACTTCCACATCAAAATCAAATTTGGCACCTGCCCAAAACTTGGCAGTGTCCACAGGCAGAATCCGGATCTGCGCCGCATCTGCCGGCATTTGGAAGCCCATGAGAGAGCCCCCTGCAATCACGGTGAGAATCGCCCGCTGCAGCCATTTGTTCTTCATAAACCATACCTCCTGAACTTGAGCGCCCTTCCAGGGAAGGGCGTAAGCGTTCTGTTTGATTTTTTCTACGGGAATAGCATACAAAAACTTTGTCATATTAAAATCAAGAGTATGTATAATTTGTGTCAAATTTGACCAAATTTATCGTATTCACAGGCTTTCCATATCTTTTGCCACATAACAAAAAACCGGGTGAGCCCATGCCCACTCGGTTTCTTATTGATTCCTTAATCCTTATCCGGACGGTCCCCTTTTAACAGGTTCCGTTTCTGGTATACGACCCAGTTGCCAATATTGGTGCCATGGTCCGCAGTCCGTTCCATGTACTTGAGGATCAGCACGTAGTCCACATAGGAGGCCACCAGATCGGGATTTTCCCGGATCAGGTCCATCATCACAGGCAACAGACGTTCAAAGTCCGCATCCACCACATCATCCTGGTCCCCAATATACTGGGCTTTTTCATCGTCTCCCTGGAGATAGCAGCGGAAACTTTCCTCCAGCAGGGACTGCATGTCGGCGTACATTTCGGCAAAGCCTTCGGGTGGCTTTACCTTGGGATTCCGTTCCAAAATGCGCACCGTATAGGTAGCAATATCGGAGCAGTGGTCCGCAATCCGCTCCAATTCGCTGAGTACCCGGAAAGTACCCACCAAATTCCGCCAATCATTGGCCACCGGGGATTGCAGCACCTGGATGGTCAAATCATGCCGCATAATGGTGCGGATCATATCATCAAATTTTCCGTCCCCATCCCGTACCTGCCGGGCCAGGTCAATATCCTGGGTAAACAGGGCACGGCGGGTATTGTTCAAAGCTTCTTCCAAAGCATCGATCAGCACCCGGACACTTTCCATAATTTCGTTTAAAGACCGTACGTATGCGTCTCTCATCATGACCCCTTTCTCAGCCGAACCGGCCCGTAATATAGGACTCTGTTCTGGGTTCGCTGGGATTCGTAAATAGCGTTTCCGTGTCGTTGAATTCCACCAGTTCTCCCAAGAAGAAGAAACCGGTTTTGTCAGAAATACGACTGGCTTGCTGCATATTATGCGTCACAATAACGATCGTATAGTCTTTTTTCAACTCCAAGGCCAAATCTTCGATTTTCTGGGTGGAAATAGGATCCAGGGCAGAAGTTGGTTCGTCCATTAAGATTACGGACGGCTGGGCTGCCAAAGTACGGGCAATGCACAATCTCTGCTGCTGCCCGCCGGACAGACCCAGGGCACTTTTGTCCAGGCGGTCCTTCAGTTCATCCCAAATGGCAGCCTGCCGCAGGCTGCGTTCCACAATCTCCGCCAGCTGGGCTTTGTTGTTGATACCCTGCACCCGAGGCCCGTAGGCCACGTTGTCAAAAATGCTTTTGGGGAACGGGGAAGGCTGCTGGAATACCATACCCACCCGGTAACGCAGGGCCAGGGGATCCACTTCCTTAAAGATATCCTTGCCTTCAAACAAGATGGTACCTTCCACCCGGCAGCCGGAAACCCAGTCGTTCATCCGATTCAGGGTTTTCAGCAGGGTGGATTTGCCGCAGCCGGAAGGCCCAATCAGGGCCGTAATCTCATTTTTCTTTACTTGCATATTGATATCTTTCAGAGCCTGGTGAGCGCCGTAGTACAAATCCAGGTGCTGGATATCAAAAATCAGGTCAGCAGCAGAAGCTGCTGGCTTCTGGTTATCAGTCATTGGTGACACCCTCCATCTTCTTTTCCAGGCGCCAGCTGACATACCGGGCCAGAACATTAAATACAACAACTGCAGTCATCAGAATGGCGGAAGTTACCCCGGCAATCTGAGCCGCATCCGGGCTTAAAGCTTCCGTTCTCATAACCCACACATGGAGGGCCAGGGTTTCCCCAGGACGGAAGGGGTTCAAGGGGCAGGTACTGGAAGCCAGGTCCCAGTTGCTCCAATCAATATCCGTAGACATCCCTGCGGTAAACATCAGGGCGGCTGCTTCCCCGAAGCCACGGCCAGCAGCCAGAATCAGCCCGGTCATAATCCGGGGCAGACAGGCTGGCAGCAGCACGTTCCAAATGGTCTGCCATTTGGAAGCCCCTAAACCCAAGCTGCCCAGAGTATATTCCGGTGGCAGATCCCGCAAAGCGTTCTCTGTTACGGAAGTCATCAGGGGCAGGGTCAAGATGGATACGGACAGGGCGCCCGCCATCAGGTTCCACTGGGAACCGGTCATCACAATAAAAACCAGGTAGCCGAACAAACCGACCACAATGGAAGGCAGGGAAGACAGGGTTTCCACCGCCATTCTTACCCAGTTGGTCAAACGGCCTTCCTGGGCGTATTCTGACAGGTAAACCCCGGCGGGAATCCCCCAGAGGGCACTGAAAACCAGGGCCAGGAATACCAGGTACAGGGTGTTGAAGAACATATCCTGAATGCTGTGGAGAATCCGCAGGTTTACAAAGGAAACGCCCTGGCCTACCACAAACAGGATAAAGGCAAACAGCAGCAGGGAGGCTCCCACCGCACCGGCCGTAAAGATGCCGCTCATAATCCGGTTCATCATTTTCTTGCGTGCTAAACCGTTCATGCTTAGGCCTCCTTTGCCGGGCTGGAACCCAGCCGCATATTATGGATCATAAAGATTAACAGGAAGGACAGCAGGAACAAGAGCAGTGCCAGCGCCCACAGGGCTGCACTGTATTCGCCGCCCTCCATGGCCCCGCCCATGTCGTTGGCAATCACCGTGGTCATAGTGCTGGCCGGCATAAACAGGGAGGTGGGGAAACGCTTCATCTGGCCGATTACCATGGCCACTGCCAGAGCTTCACCCAAAGCCCGGGCCATACCCAGTACAATACCGGTAAAAATGCCTCTGTGGGCCGCCGGCAGAATTACCTGCCGAATGGTTTCCCACCGGGTAGCCCCCAAGCCATAGGAAGCGTCCCGCCAGGTTTTAGGCACTGCCAGCATGGCATCTGCGGCCATGGTGGTGATTACCGGGAAAATCATGACGGCCAGTACCAGAGAAGCCGCCAGTACGGAAAAGCCAAAGGGCATGGGGAAAATCTGCCGCAGGAAGGGTACTAGTACGGTAAGGCCGATCCAGCCGTAGATAACGGAAGGAATACCGGTAAACAGTTCCACAATGGGGCGCAGGAAGCGCTGTTGGGCAGGCGTTGCCATTTCCGACATATAGATGGCCGCCGTCAGGCTCACCGGCAGGGCAAACACCAGGGACAGGAGGCAGGTCACCAGGGAGCCGGCAATAAACATGGCCGCCCCTACCTGTCCGCCCCCTTCCATGCTGTCGCTGGGACTCCAAACAGGAGAAAACAGGAATTCAAACACGCTATGGTGAAATTCCCAAAAGGTACCGCTTCCCTTCACAAGAAGGAAAGCGGCCATCAGGAAAGGCAGGAGAGCCGCCCCGATCCCACAGGCCACAATGAAGGCCTGGGAGATCTTTTCCTGACGGTGCACCTGTATTAAGTTGTTGCTTTGTACTGCTTTTTCATTATTCATGAGCTGTGTCTTTAACTTGCATCTTGCTGCTGACTCCATAACCCAGTTCCTCGATTCTCTTGCCGTAGTCAGCAGACAGCATGTAGTCGATGAAAGCTTTCACTGCTGCTTTCGGGCTCTTGTTGGTGTAAACGTGTTCATAACCCCATACATTGTACTTGCCGCTGTAGGTGTTTTCCAGGGTAGGAGCTACGTTGTTGATGGCGATGGTGCCAACCGTATCATTCTTGGTCAGGTAAGGCAGGGCTACATAGCCGATGGCGCCTTTGTTCTGGGCTACGCTTTGCAGCAGCAGACCGGAGTTATCGGTTTCCAGGGATTTGTTGGAAGCTTCTTCAGCACCGTTGATAGCGTATTTGGCAAACAGAGCGCGGGTACCGCTGGTCTTAGGACGGGTTACCAGGGTAATGGGTTCATCCGGGCCGCCTACTTCTTTCCAGTTGGTTACTTTAGCCGTGAAGATGTCGGCCAGCTGCTGATTGGTCAAGCTCTTTACCGTAGCAGCAATGTCCTTGTTCACGATGGTAGCTACCGTCATGACGCAGATCTTATGGTCTTCCAGTTTGTCAGCTTGTTCCTTGGTCAGTTTGGTGTTAGCCGGCACATCGGAGTTCCCCATATCTACGGAACCTTCAGAAACCTGTTTCAGGCCCATACCGGAACCACCTGCGTTCAAGCTGATGCTTACGTCCGGATTCTTTTTCTTGAAGGCTTCTGCAGCATCTTTTACCAGAGGCAGCAGGGCGGAAGAACCAGAACCCGTAATGTTCCCCTTTACGGCAGCCGGTTTGCTGTCGGTAGCAGCATTGTTGCTGGAGCCGCAGCCCATTGCACCAATCACAATACCCAATGCCATTGCGGTTACTGCCAATTTTTTCCATTTGCTTTTCAAATTCATCTTTTCATCGCTCCCTTGAATATCTAGTTTTCACTCTTATAAACAATTTCGGTATGCCTATAAGATATCAGGACAATGTAAAAACTAAAGACAAGGAATTGTAAAGAATTGTAAAATCTGAACAAATTGCGTCCGGAAAAATTCAAGACCCGCAGACTGCCTGGATTGGGGCAAAAAAAGAAGCACCTGCCGCAGCACGGTGCTTCTCACAATAAATATTACAATCTCATCTTAAAATCGGCGTAGCCAAAATGCTTCAGATTCTCCACGCTCCCGTTTTCCCGGAGCACGTTGATATCCGGCAGGGGCATGCCGTTAAAGGTATTGTTCTTGCAGGTGGTGTAGATGGCCATATCCCCAAAAAGCAGCAGGTCGCCTACCTGCAAAGGCCCGTCAAAGCTATAGTCCCCCACCACATCTCCGGACAGGCAGGTTGCACTGCCCAGCCGCCAGGTTTCCGCTTTTTCCCCTGCCTTGCCGGCCCCGTACAAAGGCGGCTGGTAGGGCATTTCCAGTACATCCGGCATATGGCAGGCGGCACTGGAATCCAAAATAGCCAGCTTCACGCCACTGTTTTCCAGTACGTCCAACACCCGAGTGGCCAGGTAGCCGGCGTTCAGGGCACAGGCTTCCCCCGGTTCCAGATACACTTGGACCTGCCACTTGTCCTGGGCATAGCGGATGCATTTTTCCAGCTGCTCCACATGGTAGCCGGGCCGGGTAATATGATGGCCCCCGCCCATATTCAGCCACTTCAGCCGGGGCAGCACAAAGCCAAATTTCTCATCTACCGCTTGCAGGGTCTTTTCCAGGTCATCGGCATCCTGTTCGCACAGGGTATGGAAATGGAGCCCGTCCAAAAGGTCCACCAGGTCCGGGGTCATCCACTTCTGCCACTGTTCCAGGGTGGTGCCCAGCCGGCTGCCGGGAGCGCAGGGATCATAAATGGCATGGCCCTCCTGGGTAGAACATTCCGGATTGATCCGCAGCCCTACACTTTTGCCGGCAGCTTTGGCCCGAGGGCCAAAGGCTGCCAGCTGCCGGGGAGAATTGAACACCAGATGGTCCGCATAGCGAAGCATTTCTTCCAGCTGGTCCTCCCGGTAAGCGCCGCAAAATACATGGACTTCCTTGCCCGGCATTTCTTCCGCCCCCAGCCGGGCCTCGTAAAGACCGCTGGCTTCCGTGCCGGCCAGGTACGGGGCCAGCACCGGGTACAGGGCATAGTCGGAGAACGCTTTCTGGGCCAGCAGCACCCGGACCCCCGTACGTTGGGCCAAGCCGGCCAAAATCTCCCCATTATGGCGGAGAGCTGCCTCGTCCAGGATATAACAGGGAGTTATCAGATTCCCAAACATTTTTTCTGGGGAGTTTCCCCTTAGGCCGGCGAAAGCTGGCCGATTTTCTTTTTCCTTTGGTTCCATTATTTTACCAGTACCGGATTGTGGTTTTCCTGTTTGGGCAGGCCGTATTGGTCCAGGGCTGCCAGGAACGGATCCGGATCCATTTCTTCAACCGTATGCACGCCCGGTTTGATCCATTTGCCGGTGAGCATCATGAGAGCGCCGCACATAGCCGGTACACCGGTGGTGTAGCTGATGGCCTGGCTGCCCACTTCTTTGTAGCATTCCTGATGGTCACAGACATTGTAGATGTAGTAGGTTTTTTCCTTGCCGTCTTTCTTGCCGGTGAAAATGCAGCCGATGTTGGTCTTGCCGTGGGTACGGGGACCCAGGCTGGCAGGATCCGGCAGCAGGGCTTTCAGGAATTTGATGGGGACAATTTCGTGGCCTTCAAATTCCACCGGGGTGGTGGACAGCATGCCCACGTCTTCCAGACAGCGCATATGGTCCAGATAGCTCTGGCCGAAGGTCATAAAGAAGCGAATCCGCTTCACTTCCGGAATGTTTACCGCCAGGCTTTCGATTTCCTCGTGGTGGAGCAGGTACATATCCTTTTCCCCTACCTGGTCAAAATTATATTCCCGTTTGATGCTCATGGCCGGGATTTCCACCCAGTGGCCATTTTCCCAGTAGCTGCCAGGAGCAGAAACTTCCCGCAGGTTTACTTCCGGGTTGAAGTTGGTGGCGAAGGCATAGCCGTGGTCGCCGCCGTTGCAGTCCAGGATATCGATGGTATCGATGGTATCGAATTCATGTTTTTTGGCATAGGCACAGTAAGCCTGGGTAACCCCCGGGTCAAAGCCGCAGCCCAAAAGCGCCGTCAGGCCAGCCTTGGCAAATTTTTCCTTGTAGGCCCACTGCCAGCTGTAGTCGAAGTAGGCGGAGAAGCCTTCTTCCTTGCAGCGTTTTTCGTAAATGGCCCGCCATTTGGGGTCATCGGTATTTTCCGGCTCATAGTTGGCCGTATCCATATAGTTCACGCCGCAGGCCAGGCAGGCATCCATAATGGTCAGATCCTGATAGGGCAGGGCAATGTTCATGACCAGCTCCGGCTTGTAGCTGTTGATCAGGTCAATCACCTGCTGTACATCGTCCGCATCTACCTGGGCGGTGGTCACTTTCGTCTTGGTTTTGCCTGCCAGTTTGGCAGCCAGAGCATCGCATTTGGCCTTGGTCCGGCTGGCAATGCACAGTTCCGTAAATACCTCATCCAGCTGGCAGCATTTTTGAATGGCTACCGAAGCCACACCCCCGCAGCCAATTACCAGTACTCTACTCATAGTTCAAGCTCCTTTCGTCCTAACCTGCTTATTTCAGATTCTTTTTTTCCAGGGCCAGCAGCAGTTCCCGCACCACTTTGCAGGCCACTGCCGTGGAAGCCCCGCTGGCATCCAGCATGGGTGCCAATTCGTTGACATCACAGCCTACTACCCGGGTCCGGCTTACCAGCCGCAGGGCATTCAGCAGCTGCATAAAGCTGACCCCGCCGGCTTCCGGCGTACCGGTTCCCCAGAACACCGAAGGATCCAGGCAGTCCAGGTCGATGGTGAAATACACCGGCACCTGGCTTTGTTCCAGTTCCCGGACCAGTTTTTCCAAACCGCCGAAGCTGAAAGGATGCAGGTCCGTATGTTCCCTGGCAAAAACCCACTCGGAGCGTTCCCCGCTGCGAATGGCAAACTGATGGATTCTTCCATCTCCTATCATATCATAACAGCGGCGGATTACACAGGCATGGCTGAGTTTTGCCCCCAGATAATCCTCCCGCAGGTCCGTATGGGCATCAAAATGAATGATATGCAGCTCCGGATACTTTTCCTGTACGGCCCGGAAAGCTCCTAACGTCACCAGATGTTCCCCGCCCAGCATAAAGGGCAGTTTCCCGTCCTGGACAATGGTCCGAGTCCGGTCCTCAATATCTTTCAGCGCCGCTTCGGAACTGCCAAAGCATAATTCCAGGTCCCCGCTGTCAAAGACCTTGCAGTCTTCCAGGTCCGCGTCCTGGTAGGGGCTGTAGGTTTCCAGCCCAAAGCTTTCGTGGCGGATAGCCGCAGAACCAAAGCGGGCGCCGGGCCGAAAGCTGGTGGTAGAGTCAAAGGGTGCCCCAAACAGGACGATTCTGGCTTCTTCATAGGGCGTATCACAGGCCAGGAAGGTTTCTACATTAGTCTTCAGCATCTTTATTCTCCACCTCCTGCAGCATTTCCTCCAGGAAGGCCGGCAGCCAAAATGCGCCTACGTGCAGCCGGGTGGTATAGTACCGGGTGTGCATGTTCAGGGCTTCCCAGGCCGGGGCATCCAGGTCATTGATGGGATGGTACTTCTTGCTGGCAAAGCCAAAGGTCCAGTAGCCGGCTGCATAGGTGGGGATATGGGCCTGGTACACCTTGCTGATGGGGAAGGTGCTGACAATCCGCTGGTGGCTCCGCTGCATGGCAATGGCATCTTCCTTGTAGAAGGGACTGCCCTGCTGGTTGACCATAATGCCGTCCTCCCGAAGGGCGTTGTAGCAGCTGCCGTAAAATTCCCGGGTAAACAGCCCTTCCGACGGGCCAAAGGGGTCCGTGGAATCCACAATAATCAGGTCGTAGGAATTTTCGCAGTGGCGGATGAATTTCAGGGCATTTTCAAAATAGATATGCACCCGGCGGTCATCCATCCGGCAGGCGTTGCCCGGCAGGTAGTTCCGGCAGGCTTCCACCACCATGGGATCCATTTCCACCAGGTCAATCTTCTGCACCCGGTCGTAGCGGGTCAGTTCCCGGACCACGCCCCCGTCCCCGGCGCCGATGACCATGATATCCTTGATGCCCTTGTGCACCGCCATGGGCACGTGGGTAATCATTTCATCGTAAATAAATTCGTCCCGTTCGGTGAGCATCACGTTTCCGTCCAGGGTCAGTACCCGGCCAAATTCCGGGGTTTCAAAAATATCGATTCGCTGAAAATCACTCTGCTTGGAAAACAGGTGACGGTTGACCCGGATGCTGTGCTTCACGTCCGGGGTATGAAATTCGCTAAACCACATTTCCATAATTGCGCTCCTTCTGGCTTAGGCCAGTACATTCAGGTGCTTCAGCTCCGGATCTTCAGACCCGGTCATGCTGCAGCCCTTCTCTTTGGCGTACTCAATATGCCGCAGGATTTCTCCTGTAATTTTTTCTCCAGGGGCCAAGAGAGGAATGCCCGGAGGATAGCACATCACAAATTCGCTGCACACCCGCCCTTCGCATTTTTCCAAAGGCAGGCTTTCCTTGGGGGCGTAGAACGCTTCCTGGGGGCTCATCACCACCACCGGCTCCACATATTCCTGGCTCAGCATGCCGTTAGGATCCTTCTGGTAGCGGCGGCGGATTTCCGCCAGGGCGCTGACCAGCCGTTCCAATTCCTGGATTCGGTCCCCCATGGACAGGTAGGCCAGGATGTTGCCGATATCCCCAAACTCTATCTGGATATCGTACTCGTCCCGGAGAATATCGTACACTTCGATGCCTGCCAGGCCAATATCCAGGGTATGGATGCTCAGCTTGGTGCTGTCAAAGTCAAAAACCGAATTGCCGTTCATCAATTCCCGGCCAAAAGCATAGTAGCCGCCAATCTGGTTGATTTCCTGCCGGGCGTATTCCGCCATATCCACCACCTTGTGGAAGATTTCCTTGCCCTTCAGGGCCAGCCGGCGACGGCTGATATCCAGGCTGGACATAAGCAGGTAACTGCCGGAGGTGGTCTGGGTCAGGTTGATGATCTGCCGCACATAGCCGGCATGCACCTTGGGCCCGGTCAAAAGGAAGCTGGACTGGGTCAGGCTGCCGCCGCTTTTGTGCATGGAAATGGCTGCCATATCGGCCCCGGCTGCCATGCCGGACACCGGCAGGCCGCTGCCAAAATAAAAGTGGGTGCCGTGGGCTTCATCCACCAGGCACAGCATCCCCGCCTTGTGGGCCATATCCACAATGGCTCTCAGGTCGCTGCAAATGCCGTAATAGGTGGGGTTGTTCACCACCACGGCCACTGCATCGGGATTTTCCTGGATGGCCTTGGCCACCGCTTCCCGCTTCATGCCCAGGCTGATGCCCAGCCGCACATCCACATCTGGATTTACGTACACCGGAATAGCCCCGCACAGCACCAGGGCGTTCAGCATACTTTTATGGACATTTCGGGGCAGGATAATCTTATCCCCCCGTTTACAGGTGGAGAGAATCATGGACTGCACCGCGCTGGTGGTACCGCCCACCATCAGGAAAGCCTGGGCTGCTCCGAAGGCATCGGCAGCCAGCTTTTCCGCTTCCCGGATGACGGAAACCGGATGACACAGGTTGTCCAAGGGCTTCATACTGTTTACATCCACCCCAACACACTTTTCTCCCAGAAATTCCGTCAGTTCCGGATTGCCCCGGCCCCGCTTGTGGCCAGGTACATCAAAGGGAACCACCCGCATTTTTCGAAAGCGTTCCAGGGCTTCGTAAATGGGCGCCCGATTCTGATCCAACTTAGTCTTTTTTTCCAACATGTTTTCCCTCCCCTGGTATTTCCTCAAAACAAAAAAGCAAGCTGCCCCCTTGGCAGCTTGCGTGAATTTCCTGCAGCAAAAAATTTACGAAAGACAGAGTCCCTGCAAATTCAATCGGTTTCAGGACGGAGATCAGAGTCTATATAGCAATTCAACTTTTACTACTCTTATTGACCGTTTCACAAGTCTGCGCACAGACGCATTGCGGTTATGAAGTAACCAACTTATAAAATTTGAGCTTTCAACTCAATCAATAAGGCTGCAAACCAGTTGCCGCCAAAATCGGCAGTGGACCCGGCTGTCCGTATGGCCTTAACCTTCCAGGAAGGTGGTCCTAAAAATTGCTTTGAAAAGACTCTTTCGGTTCCTTTCAAATTGTTAAAATTGTAGCATAAAAAAATAGTTGTTGTCAATTATTCCTTTTTCTATAGTATCTTTTTAGGTACTATCATACAAAAAAGTGCATTCTTCATTTTTATAAAGTTTTGCGCTATGATACTTCCAGAAAACCTACAGCCCCCTGGGCTGCCCTATAAGGAGGAAATTATTATGCTGCATGAAATTCAATGGCCCCAGGACTACCTGCCCGGCACCACGGACAACTTTGCTTCCAACGAGGTCATCGTCCAAAATCTTACCGCTGCGGAAGTCTTCTCCACCCTGTTGGATACCAGTCTGTGGAACAGCTACTACAAAAACGCTTCCGACGTCCACTTTTACAATGAAGCCGGCCCTCTCCTGTCCCCCCATACCCGCTTCTCCTTTAAGACCTTCGGGTTCCCCATTGAGGCGGAAATCGTCGAATTCGCTGCTCCCAGTGAGGGGCAGCCCGGCCGTCTGGCCTGGCATGGCTGGGCTGAAGGGGATGCCGCCCATCGCCTGGATGTAATCCACGCCTGGCTTATTGAAGACCTGCCCCAAAACCGGGTGCGGATCCTGACCCAGGAATCCCAAAAAGGCGAACCCGCCAAAGAGCTCCACAACTCCGAACCCGACACCATGAACATCGGTCACCAGGACTGGCTGAAAGGCCTGGTCCGGACGGTCCAGGCCGCCCACAAATAAAACCAGGTAGTCCCCACGGACGCAGCCCAAAAAAGCACCTGCCGGCTTTCGCCAGCAGGTGCTTTTGCTTAGTCCATTTTCCGGTCAAACAAATCGCTCTTGGTCAGGAATTCCTCTACTGTGGGGAAACCCAATTTTTTCAAAAGCTCAATCACGTAGGGATTATCCCCGGGAGTCTTGGCCATGGCCTGGCGCCCATAGGCTTCCACATTGGCCTTGCCTTCTTCCTTGCTGATAAGAGCCTTGGGGCCGCCTACGCAGCCGCCCTTGCAGCCCATACCTTCAAAGAAGTTTCCTTCCCGGTTGCCCTTCAAGATATCGTCAATCATGGCCCGGCATTCCGGCACACTGTCGGCCCGGCGGGTCTTGATCTGGATTTTCCGGTTGGGGTTCAGCTGATGGACCGTACGGGATACCGCTTCCGCCACCCCGCCGGCAAAGGCATAGCAGATGCCCGCCCGGGAAGCATGGGGTACATCTTCTTCCGGCAGGCTGGCCAGATCCAGTTCCGTAGTGGAGAACAGATCCCGGAGTTCCTCGTAGGTAAGCACGTAGTCAATGGCGCCCTTCAGGTCGGGTTCCTTCATTTCCGCTTTTTTGGCCATGCAGGGTCCAATAAATACCGTAATGGCATCGGGATGGAGCACCTTAATGGTCCGGCCCCCGGCAATCATGGGAGAAACAGAACCGGGCACATTGGGCAGCAGCTGGTGGTACAGCCGCTTGATCATGGCAATCCACATAGGGCAGCAGCAGCTGGTCAGCTGGAAGTCGTCCTCACTTTTGATTTTCTTGTCAAATTCCAAGGCTTCCTTCAGCGTCAGGATATCCGCAAATACCGCCACTTCCAGCATCCCGGAAAAGCCCAGGATCTTTAAGGCCGTGCGCAGCTTGCCCGGGGAAACGTCCGGACCAAACTGGCCGGAAAAAGCCGGTGCCACCAGGGCATAAATGGGGGTCGTAGCCTTTTTCAGGGCTTCCACCACCGGAATGATGTCCTTTTTGGTTTTCAGGGCTTCCAGCTTGCAGGCGTCCACACAGGCTTCACAGCCCACGCATTTGTCATCGTTGACCTGAACGCCGTCCGGGCCCTTTTCCAAAGCGCCCCAGGTGCAGCGGTCCGTACATTTGTCCTGCTCCTCCGGAGGGCACAGGCAGGGCTTGGTCCGCCAAACCACCGGGGTATTTTCAGGATGGGCCAGGCAGGCAATCATCCGGGGATCCCCGTTGTCCACCTTTTTGGGATCCTTGCCTTCGGCGGCCCGCTTCAGCATTTCCTTATATAATTCGTCCAATGTAAGCATGTGTCTTTTCTCCTCTTATTTGCTAACCAACCTTGGTTTCTCTTATTATACCTAATGCCGCCCTCCAGCACAAGAAAAAGGGGCCGGGAGCGCAAAGCTCCAAGCCCCTGGGGCGGAAAACTGCTTTCTGCCCGGGTATGCGGTTGGGTTTCCCCTTAGTCCACTTGTTCAATGGCCCCAGCAGGACAGCCGTTCATGGCATCCTGGGCAGCCCCTTCCTGATCTGCCGGTACGGCATCCGGAATGGCCTCAGCCACACCTGCATCCGTCATATGGAAAACGGCGGGACAGGTTCCTTCACAAAGACCGCAGCCGATACAATTTTCATTGACTTTAAATTTCATAATAACACTCCCCTGTTTCTTTCCTGGTCAGCAGGACCGCTTCCCCGTGGAGGCTGCCGCCCTGCCCTTTTGACTGTAGCTTAACAGACTCCAGGGGGAAAGTACGTTGTTTTTACAACATTTTTAAAAATTTCCCCAGGAAGTTCCAAGCAGCTTTAGGCCAAATAAAAAAATCCGCTTCCCTCGGAAACGGATCTTGCCACCCAAATTGGTGGAGCATAGGAGGATCGAACTCCTGGCCTCAAGATTGCGAACCTTGCGCTCTCCCAGCTGAGCTAATGCCCCATGAGCCCTATTATAATACGAAAAAAACAGCAGCGCAAGGGATTAGCCTTGGGCTGCTGCCATTTTCTGCAATTTCTGCTTCTGTTTTTCTACCAGGTCTGCCAACGTGGTATGGTCCACAATGGTGTCCACTGCATCCTGAATCTCTTTCCACAGGTCCAGGGTAACACATTGCTCTGCCCGGCTGCAAATTTCGTGGCCCGGTTCCAGACAAGCCACCGGCGCCAGGGAACCTTCCACCGCCCGGATGATTTCTCCTGCCGTATAGTCCTTGGGTTCCCGCACCAGGCGGTAGCCGCCTTGGGCCCCCCGGGCGCTTTTTACCAATTTTGCCCGGGACAGTTGGGTGATAATCTGTTCCAGATATTTTTCTGAGATTTCCTGCCGCTGTGAGACACTTTTGATAGGGACATACGAATCTGTGCCGTTGAGCGCCAGGTCAATCATCAGGCGCAGGGCATACCGCCCTTTAGTTGAAATTTTCATAATGCCTCCCTTAGGCTGCCAAACAGCCTTGCTATTTCCTATAATCTTACTATATAATTCTCCAAAAGAAAAGAGAGAATTGCCTAATGTTTACTAGGAATTCTCTCTTTTTCTTATATTGTTATTCTACGACTTCCAGGGGCATCTCCTGGAGGGCTGCCTGACGGGCTGCTGCCCGGCTGCGGCTTTTTTCTCCGGAGGTAACCGTTTTGGGCATGCGCTGGGCGATAATCTCACTGATTCTTTGATTGGCCTTGTCCACCGCTTCCATGACCACACCCCGGTTGCCTATGCCGCCAATAAAGGTGGTGCTGTCCGCCTTGATGGACAGCCGGCCGCTGTACAGGTACTTGTCCCCGGCCACGTCTACAATCTTAAAGGGAACCTGGGTGGTCATTTCAATACCGTGGCTGAACCAGGAGCTTTTTTCCTTCCGAATGAAGGGCTGGGCTTCCGCGTAAAGCACGTAATCCACCGGTTCATTGCCCAGGGCCCGGATAATGTCGCTGCGCTCAGCGGTGTAGATATCGTCGATGCCCTGTTCCTGAAGCTTTTTCATCACGTTTTTCCCATCCACCCACACGTAGGTAGATGCTGGCAGGGCCGCCTTGAAGTTTTTCATAAACTTCTTGTCGATAGCCTTATTGTAATCGGTTTCCGCATGGTTCTG
This sequence comes from Acidaminococcus hominis, assembly GCF_900291475.1. Taxonomy (GTDB): domain Bacteria; phylum Bacillota; class Negativicutes; order Acidaminococcales; family Acidaminococcaceae; genus Acidaminococcus; species Acidaminococcus hominis. The sequence continues at coordinate 310,908 of NZ_OLMM01000005.1, read as the reverse complement.
GTACAACACCACCACAACGGGTTTGCGGCTAGTCCGTTCAGCGGCAAAGGCCAGGCTGCCGGCAATCACCAAAAGAGCCGCTGCCAAAAGAGCAATACGCTTCCACATGGTATCCCTTCTTTCCTTACAGATGCCGGGATGCCCCGGACTTTTTCTGGTACAAAAAAGGTGCTGTGATCATTCACAGCACCCTGATTTTTTCATTGGTGGAGACAAGGAGGATCGAACTCCTGACCTCTTGCATGCCATGCAAGCGCTCTCCCAGCTGAGCTATGCCCCCAACGACTTGCTTATTATACAATGCACTTTCGTTTTTTGTCAAGCCTATTTTTTAGAATCTGGCTGAATCAGCGTGGTCCAGCCATTCTCCTGCTTTACCTTGCCTTCCTTCATCAGCCGGCCCAGAGCCCGCTTGAAGGCAGCTTTGGAAATAGAGAAGGCAGCCTGGATAATTTCCGGCGGCGTATCGTCCGTGTAAGGCATGGTTCCCTGGCGTTTTTCCAAAAGGGCCAGGATCCGTTCACTGTCCGTTACCATGGCCTTTTCCTTAACTTCCCGCAGTGACATGTCCACCCGTCCGTCCTCCCGGACGAAGGTAACCCGGCCGGTAACCTTTTGGCCAAAGTCCAGCCGCCCCCCCGGCACCTCATCCCGGTGGATGAAGGCCAGGTACCGCCGTTCCGTCAACAGGAAGAACCCTTCCGGCAGGATGTTGTACACCGTCCCGGTGAGCTGGTCCCCAACTTTTACGTCCTTGGCAGGCACGGAAGCCCGAATCATGTCGTCTTCCACCCGCATGGTAACGGCCTGCCGGCCGCTTTTGTCCCGGTACAGTTTTACCCACACCAGCTGCCCCGGAGACACATGGCCCCGCATTTCGCTGTAGGGCAGGAAAATGCCCCGTTCAGCCCCAATGTCCACAAAGCCGCCCTTCCGGGTTACGGACAGGACCTTCACGTACCCCAGCTGGCCTTCCCGCATTTTGGGAAGCTTCATGCTGGCGGTCATTCTCCCCTTGGTATCCAGGTACAAATACACCTTTACCACATCTCCGGCCTTAACCGGAGCCGTCTGCTGGTGCTTATGCAGCAGGATATCGTCGGAGGTATTGCCGGTGCCTGCATCCAGAAATGCGCCGGCTTCGCCAATCCGCACGGCCTTCATTTCGCATACATCACCTACCCGGTAGCGGCCAACGGTCTTGACCGTTACGGGTTCTTTCTTGTTCATCATGCTTCTGTCTCCGTATAACTTTCGCTGGGAGCATCTGCCCACAGCTGTTCCAGGTTGTAGAAATTCCGTTCTGCTTCCCGGAAAATATGGGCTACGCAGTCGCCGTAATCCAGCAGAATCCAGCTGCCTTCGGCATAGCCTTCCTTATGCATGGGCAGGCGGCCCTGTTCGGCCAGCTTGTCCTCAATATTGTCCGCAATGGCCCGCACCTGGGTGGTGCTGGAAGCGGAACAGATCATGAAATAATCCGTTACCGGGGAAATTCCGGTCATGTTCAGCAGCAGGATATCCTGTGCTTTTTTGTCTGCAGCAGCTGCCGCAATCTTGTTGGCCAATTCTTTTTCTGTCATACAATCACTCCTTACTTCACTTCTCGCATCCATCATCACATTAATCTTCAGTAATCCGCTTATGAGGGATTTTCAGTTCATCCAGGGTTGCCCCAATCTTGCTCCGGGTAGTCACCCAATAGCTCACCCCGCCAATGGTGGCAAAATCGCCTTCCAGACTGGCAGACTGGACCCCGTTTTCGCCAAACATTCTCAGACAGTTGGCTGCCTTCACCATGCTGAGGAAATCCATATCCGTATGGACGTAGCGGGTAGCCGTGGAAATCAGCATGGGCATCTTCATCATGTTGCCCATGGTAAAGGCCTGCTTGGACAGGGCCTTCAGGAACTTCTGCTGCCGCTCCACCCGGCCAATATCGCCCATTTCGTCATGCCGGAACCGCACATACTCCCCGGCCTTTTTCCCGTCCAGGTGCTGGAAGCCCTTGTTCAGGTGGATTTCCAGGTCCGCATAGGGATCCTCGTAGTTCATATTCTTTTCCACGTCCAGGTCCACACCGCCCAGCATATCCACCACTTTGATAAAGCCCTGCCAGTCCACCTGCATATAAAAATCGATGGGCACCTGGAGCAGGTTGGAAACCGTCTGCTTGGCCAGCTTCACCCCGCCGTAGGCATAGGCGGCGTTGATTTTATCATAGCCGCTGTGGCCGGGAATATGCACCCGGGTATCCCGGGGCAGGCTCAGCACGGACACCCGGTTCCTCGCCGGGTCAAAGCTCACCAGCAGCATGGCATCCGTCCGCTTGGGGGCATTCTTGTCAAAGTCTTCGCTGTCCCCATCATCCGTACCCAAAAGCAGCAGGTTGATGCGTTCAGAAAAGGCTTCCTCGGACAGGTGGTCTTCCTTTTCTGTCTGCACCGCCACTGGATCGGTCCGAAAAAAGCGGTTGTAGATTCTCATGCCGGCAGCAAAACAGCTGCCAAAAAGGGCCAGAATCAGAACAAGGCAAAAAAACAATCGCCCTTTACGCAGCCGCTTCTTGTAATGCGGCTTGCCAGCATTGTTCTCTTCTGTCATAGTCAACTCCTGTTATTCTTTGGTTTTTTCAGCTGGATGGCCAGTTCGTTGTAGCCGGCCAGGCAGTCCGGGTGAATCAGCAGCTGGGAACCCAGCAGGTATTCCATGGTATTGGCGTAGGCCGCCAGCATGGTAGTTTCCAAGCTCTTTTTGGCCATTTTCCGCATTTCCTCCACTTTGGGGAAATCCCGGGCCGGCTCCAATAAATCCGCCAGGTAGATGACCATGCACAGGGGGCTCATATGGGCAGCGCCTGTGGTATGGTACCGGATGGCATTCAAAATATCCGGATCCGTTACCCCAAATTCGTGCTGGGCGTAGTATTTGCCCAGTTTGGAATGGATCAGGATGGGCTGACAGCGTTCAATTTCGTCCAGGTCAATGCCCAGTTCTTCAGCCTTGGCGATAAAATCCCGGGTGGGAATCTGCCGCCCGCTGTCATGGATCAGGCCGGCAATGGCGGCCTTCTTTTCGTCCACCCCGTGAATCCGGGCCAGGCGGATGGCGGTTTCACAAACTGCCACACTATGTTTAAACCGTTTTTCCGGCAGCTCTTTTGCCAGCCGCCGCTTCATTTCTTCCAGTTCCATATTGCCCTCACTTCCTTATAAAGAAAGACAGAGACCCCTACCCCTGGTAGAGCTCTCTTTGTCTGATGTAATCGGCTACTGCCTGGGGAACCAGGTCCCCAATGGCTTGTCCTGCCCGGACCCGCTGGCGGATCTGGGTTGAAGAAATATCGATTTCCGGCGTATCCACCCACACAAGCCGGGTAAGGCCCTGCCGGGCCAGCGCTCTCGTCACCTTTTCCTTGTAAGGGGCAAAACCAGGCCGGGCCGCTGCCGCAAAAATGCTGCAGCGCATGGCCTCCCGAATCCGGTGCCAGGTAGGCAGCTGTTCGGCGGAATCCGCCCCAATGAGAAAGTACAGGTCATAATACCTATGGTAACGGCGGTACAGCTGGTGCAGGGTGTCCACCGTATAGGAAACGCCCCGCCGGCGCAGCTCCCGGTCCGAAACCGTAAAAAGCGGATGCCCCTGAATCCCTAATAGGGTCATGGCCAGGCGATCCGGCGAAGGGGAACACTGCTGCTGCAATTTGTGGGGCGGCAGGTAATCCGGGATAAACAGGATTCGGTCCAGCTTCAGCTGCTGCTGCATGGCTTCAGCAATTGCCAGATGTCCCTTATGGATCGGGTCAAAGGTCCCGCCAAAAATTCCCAGCCGCATACGGCCCATACACTTCCCCACCTTTTAAACAGGATGATACTAGTGTATTATATCAGGCTAGGCCCCGTAAAACAAGCAAGGAGCCGTGACAATTGTATGGCAGCAGCCAAAAATGGCAGAAAAAAACAGGGACCCGAAGGCCCCTGCTGCTTTTATTCTTGGCAAAGCTGCCGTTTCCGTTCTTTGTAGTATACCAGCTGCAAACCTGCCGCATCGGCAATGGCCTTGCCCACCGCCAAATCCCGGCCTACGTGCTCCGGATAATGGGCATCGCTGCCCAAGGTAGCGTAGCGGCCCCCCAGCTGGGCAAACCGGTTGTACAGCTCCTGCAAGGGCGGAATCACCTGGGGGTTGCCCAGACGCCGGGTGTTGATTTCCAGGGCCTTGTCCTGCTCAATCAGCAGGGTGAAAACCTTATCCCACAGCTCCGGATTGTCCTTGTAATACAGATTGGGATCCGGGTAGGGCATATACCGGCAGATATAGTCCAAATGGCCGTAGGAATCAAAATCCGGGTGCAGCTCTAGGCAGCGCACGGAGTCTTCCAGATAATCCCGGACGGCCTGCTCCTTGGTCATTCCCTCATAGGTGGAAGGTTCGTACATATCCTTCCCCAAAAAGCAGTGCATGGACCCCACCACCTCGTCAAAGGGATGGGCGGCGGTCATTTTCCGGTCTTCCTCAATGGCCTGGGGCTGAAGGCCCACTTCGATGCCCAGCAAAATCTGTTCCGTCCGGTAGGGGGTATTCTTCCGGAAATAATCGTCAATATCGAACAGGAACATTTCCGGATTGGTGGGGTAATACCGGTCCCAGTGCTCCGTCAGAATGAGCCCGATATTTAACGCCTTGGCCCGTTCGATGGCCTGGGGCAGGGTCATCTCTGCATCACAGGAATAGTCGGCATGGGTATGGGTATCATACAGCATGGTTGTCATCTCCCTTATACGTTAAAGCGGAATTCCACCACGTCCCCATCCTGCATGATGTAGTCCTTGCCTTCCAGCCGTACCAGGCCTTTTTCCTTGGCAGCCTGTTTGGAACCGCATTTAACCAGATCCTCGTAGGAGACGATTTCCGCCCGAATAAACCCTTTTTCAAAATCGGAATGAATCTTACCAGCAGCCTGGGGAGCGGTAGAGCCCTGGACAATGGTCCAGGCCCGGGATTCCATTTCCCCGGCGGTAAGGAAAGTCTGTAAGCCCAGCAGCTTAAAGCCGGCTTTGATCAGCCGGTCCAGACCTGCTTCCGTCAGCCCTTCCATTTCCAGGTATTCCTTGGCTTCCGCTTCCGGCAGTTCGGCAATTTCTTCTTCCACCTTGGCAGAAATCACGATAACCTGGGCATGTTCCTGGGCCGCATAATCTTCCAGGGCTTTCACATAGGGATTGCCGGAAGCATCAGCCGCTTCTTCCTCGGACACATTGGCTACGTACAGAATGGGCTTCAGGGTCAAAAGATCCAGTTCCTTTACCGCGTCCTTTTCGTCCTCGGTGAGTTCCATCCGGCGGGCAGGCACGGCGTCGCCCAGGCCGGCAGAAATCTTTTTCAGCACTTCTGCCCGGGCAGCGGCTTTCTTGTCCCCGGATTTCATCAGCTTCTGAACCTTCACCAATTGCTTGTCCACGGAATCCAGGTCCGCCAGGCACAGCTCCGTATTGATGATTTCCACGTCCCGGACCGGGTCAATGGAACCTTCCACGTGGGTAATGTTTCCGTCTTCAAAGCAGCGCACCACTTCAGCAATGGCGTCCGTCTGCCGGATGTGGGACAGGAACTTGTTGCCCAGGCCTTCTCCCTTGGATGCACCTTTCACCAGCCCGGCAATATCCACAAAACGCATGCCGGCAGGCACAATCTTCTTGGAATGGAACATCTCGCTGAGCACCTTCAGGCGCGCATCCGGTACGTCCACCACCCCTACGTTGGGCTCTATGGTACAGAACGGGTAGTTGGCTGCTTCAGCACCTGCCTTGGTAATGGCATTGAATAGTGTACTTTTTCCTACGTTGGGCAACCCTACAATACCCATTTCCAAATTGGTAGAACTCATGAATCATCTCTCCTTATTTCTATCTGTTATGATTGATCTCCGATACAGATGCTACTATTGTAACACAAGAATGGCAAAGCCTCAAAAGAAACCCGAAAACAAAAAGCCCTTTCTGCCGGATACTTCGGCAAAAAGGGCTCTAGGGGAAAGCTTATACCGCCAGCTGCATTTTTTCCAGGCCCAGCTCCGCCTGGACTTCTTCCCAGACCACAATCCGGGCTTTCTTAAAGCCATTGAAGGTGGTGGCGGAAGCAGAAGTATACGCCCCGCATACCGGCACCAGCAGCAGATCCCCCACTTCCAGGGGTTCCGTCAGCTTTCCCCGGAACATAATATCCAGGGAGTCACAGCTGGGGCCGGCAAAAGTAGCCGGAATCTTTTTTCCGCTGTTTTTGAAGCTGATCAGTTTGAAATCCCATTGGTCAAAGATTACCCCGGAAAACGTGCCGTAAATGCCGTCGTCCAGGAAATACCAGGTCTGGCCATTGCGTTCATTGACGCCGATAACCCGGGTAATCAGGTTCATGGCCGTACCGCACAGGTACCGGCCCGGTTCGGCCCAGATTTCCAGGTCGGAGAAGTCTTCATTTAGCCGGGCTGCTATCTGGTCCAGCAGAGCGGACAGGTTGTAGTGGACGCCGGTTTCCGGAATGGGCATACCTCCGCCAATATCCAAAATGCGCATGGTAAGACCCTTGGCCCGGGCCTGCTGCATGAGTTTTTTGGTAATATCCAGGGCCAGCAGATAGGGATCCGCCACCACCGTCTGGCTGCCCACATGGAAGGCCACCCCGGCCATATCCAGGCCCGCAGCCTGGGCCTTCAGCATCAGGTCCAGCGCCTTTTCCAGGGGTGCGCCAAATTTCTTGTTCAGGTCCACATGGGCCTTGGGGTTATCGATGCGCAGCCGCAGGAGAACCGTGGCTCCCGGGCAATGCTGGGCAATCTTTTGGATTTCCGATTCACTGTCAAAGGTCATATGGGTTACACCGGCATCGGCACAGGCCTTAAAACCGGCATCAATCTTAATGGGGTTGGCGTAGATCATCCGGTCCCCGGCCACGCCCAATTGGGAAAGGGTGCGGATTTCCCCGTCACTAGCTACGTCAAAACTGGAGCCTTTATTGATCAGCAATTCCAGGATCCGCAGATCCGGATTGGCTTTCATGGCATAATGAATTTTTAGCTGCGGAATATGAGCCTGCAGCAGATCATAGTTTTTCTCCACCTGGTCCAGGGAAAGCACCAGCAGCGGAGTCTCAAAACGTTCTGCCAGACTGGTTACGGCTTCTTGGGACAATTGGAAAAAACTTTGTTCGTTCATGTAACATCCCCCTTTGGCCCAGCAGGGCCTGTGCAAATTTCGTTATCATTATACAGCAAATCAGGGAAAGTACAAGAGGAAAATTGAGGAAAACAAAGGAGTTTTGAGGACTTTAAAGGAGTTTCACGAAAAATATGCATAGTTCATTTTTAAGTCACTTAATACCCTTAAATGCGTAAATTCCTCGAAATAGCGCATAAGAAGAACTCCGAGGGCGTCCTACCTCCCCTAGAAGAAAAAACAGCGCCTGCCCCGGAAGGCAGACGCTGTATATTTATCCAATTAGAAAATTTTTGCTCAGATACCCTTAATGACGTCGCAGCCCATGTACGGACGCAGCACTTCCGGCACCACCACAGAACCATCGGCCTGCTGGTAGTTTTCCAAAATGGCAGCTACGGTACGGCCTACTGCCAGCCCGGAGCCGTTCAGGGTATGTACGTATTCCGGTTTGGACTTGCTGTCCCGACGGAAGCGGATATTGGCTCGTCTGGCCTGGAAGTCTTCCGTGTTGGAGCAGGAAGAGATTTCCCGGTATTTGCCCTGGGCAGGGAACCAAACTTCAATATCGTAGGTCTTGGCAGCGGAGAAGCCCAGATCGCCGGTGCACAGGCAAACCACATGGTACGGCAGTTTCAGGGCTTGGAGGATCCGCTCAGCATCATTGGTGAGTTTTTCCAGCTCGTCATAGCTGCTTTCCGGAGTGGTATATTTCACCATTTCTACCTTGTGGAACTGGTGCTGACGAATCAGGCCCCGGGTATCCCGGCCGGCAGAACCGGCTTCAGCCCGGAAGCAGGGGGTCAGTGCCGTTACGTAGATGGGAAGCTTGGACCCATCAATGATTTCGTCCCGGTAGTAGTTGGTCAAAGGTACTTCGGCGGTAGGAATCAGGTACATATCCTGGTTTTCCACCTTGTACATATCTTCCTTGAATTTCGGCAGTTGGCCCGTACCCGTCATGGTAGCGGCGCTGACAATGTACGGAGGAATCACTTCCGTATAGCCGTCCTTCTGGGTATGCTGGTCCAGCATGAAGTTGTAGACCGCACGTTCCAGATGGGCACCGGCACCCATATAGTAATAGAACCGGGCACCGGAAACCTTGGCAGCCCGTTCAGCATCCAGGATGCCCAGGTTTTCGCCAATTTCCCAGTGGTTTTTCGGTTCAAAATCGTATTTCGGCAGTTCGCCCCATTTCCGCACTTCGGGGTTTTCACTATCGTCCTTGCCTACCGGAACATCTGCTGCAGGCATATTGGGAATGGTCAGCATAATGGCGTGCAGACGGGATTCCACATCCTTCAGCTTTTTATCGCCTTCGGAGATTTTGTCACCCAAAGCGCGCATGGCCAGGATTTTCTCCGTAGCATCTTCTCCGTTTTTCTTCATTTGGCTGATCTGGGCGCTGACCGTATTCCGCTGGCTCTTGTCAGCTTCTACTTCCTGCAGCAGGTCTCTGCGCTCTTGATCCAATTGTTTGAATTCGTCCAAGTCCATCTTCGATTGACGATTTTTGATGGCTTGAAGTACTTTGTCCGTATTTTCCCGAACAAATTTCAAATCTAGCATAGTTATACCCCCAAAATAATTGCGTCATTTCTCCCATTATAGCACAAAAGCCTAGGAAAAATCACCTATTCCGGCAGTGCGGACAGGACTTTCCCAATGCTGGCGGGAATAATCAGGTTGGCCGTACTGTCGTAGGACGTACTGCCTTTGTTGATCAGGATCAGCTTATGCCCCTTGTAATAGCGGATCAGCCCAGCTGCCGGATACACCACCAGCGAGGTACCGCCTACAATCAGGACGTCTGCCTGGGCAATATAGGCCACAGCCTTTTCCAGCACGTCCATATCCAGTCCTTCCTCGTAGAGCACCACATCCGGCTTGATTAGCCCGCCGCAGGCATCACAGTAAGGCACTCCCTGGGCCGCCTTCATATAGTGGGCATCAAAGAATTTGCCGCATTTGGTACAGTAGTTCCGGTGGACACTGCCGTGAAGTTCCAGCACATTTTGGCTGCCCGCTGCCTGGTGCAGACCATCGATATTTTGGGTAATCACAGCCTTGAGCCGCCCGTTTTTCTCCCACTGGGCCAGCTTCAGGTGGGCTGCATTGGGTTTGGCCTCCAGGGCCAGCATCTTATCCTGGTAAAACCGATAAAATTCCTCTGTATGTTCCTGAAAAAAAGTATGGCTCAAAATGGTTTCTGGAGGATAGGCATATTTCTGGTTGTACAGTCCATCCACACTGCGGAAATCCGGAATACCGCTTTCCGTGGAAACTCCGGCGCCTCCAAAAAACACAATGTTATGGGATTGGCTCACCCAATCCGCCGCCGTTTCAATATTCTTTTGCAGTTGTTCCTGCTCCATACCAGCGCCTCCCGTAGCATATTTTTCAGATACCTTGCTTGCATATCATATTTCCATTATACGGCAATTCCTCGCCAATGGGAAAATTCTTTTTGAAGGCACAAAAAAACGGAAGTTTTTATAGAAACTCCCGTTTTTTATCACTAGTTGTTTAGACTTCCAAATCCAATAGGCTTACATACTGCTGGCCGCCGTGCATATCCCGTTCATCCCGGGAACCTTCCACCGGCCGGCGGGGAAAACTCAATTTCACCACCTGAATCTCCGGCAGGGCAAAAATTTTGATTAGGTCCGGGGTTACCGCAAACATCTTGGCAATGGTTTCCCGATTCCGGGTAAAGCAATCTGCCACCCGGTCCGTATCCTCCTTGCTGCAGCAGAAGGCATCCACGGTCAGCCAGAAAGGGCCGGCATTTTTGCTTCTTAAATATCTTACTGTTTCTCCAAGAGTAGCCATAGAATCCTCCTTTATGCCTCAGTTTCCTGGAAGGTGACCAATTCCAGCGGGTCCTCCAGGGAAACCGTGTGGTACAGCTTAAATTCGTAAATCTTGCCCCGCTCTATTTCTGCCGGGGAGAAGGCAAAGCCAAAGGAAGGCATCTGCCGCTCCGGGAACAGGTTGTAGTGGAGCAGGAGCGGGTTAAAGGCCTTGGCCACCTGGGTGGCAAGTTCCTGGGTATCCGCCGTTACCGTCAGCAAAAGGCCAATTTCTTCCGGCACATAGCCTTCCTTTACCGGCTGGCCGGATACGGCGTTATAGCCATAGGGTTTCAGGTTAATGTGGTAGGACGCTGCTGCCACCCCCATGGAGGTCAGCTTAGAGGTACCTTCCTGGCGGATGGCTTCCACAAAGCGCAGGGGATCCTTCAGGATTTCCCGGTCCCGGATACCCACCAGGGAAATGGTCTGATAGCCCACGGCGCCGGAGCCTTCCAGTTTCATGGTATAGGGCTTGTGGGTCAGTACCGTGCCTTCCACCCGCACGGTCTTTTCATCCACAGCAGTGTAGGTGGTATGGGAAGCATCAATCTGGATTCCTGGTTCCGTAAGATGGATGGGATCCGCATTCTCATACAGCAAATGGGCGGAAACGGAGTAGGGCGTTACCGTGGCTCCAGGAGCAATGGCCCGGACGGTGAAGCCCTTGTCATCCAGTTCCAGGAAGGCGCAGCCCTGCAGCCCGGCCGAAGTGCACAGGCCGCCGCATTCCGCAATTTTGGCGGCGTGCCAGCAGCTGGCTTCGTGGCAGCCCTTCAGCAGCGGATAGAACGCCATAATGGCCGTATCCGTGGAGCGGCCGCAGACAATGATGTCCGCCCCCATTTCCAGGGCTTTTTGGAAGGGTTCGGCTCCAGAGAGCGCCACAATGTGGTCGCATTCCCCAAAGGTCTCCGCGGTAATTTCCGGAGCCCCGGCCAGGGCCTGGACCTTGCCCGCCTTGTAATAGGCTGCCATTTTGGCCGGCTCCTGTTCCGTGTAGATTTTCACGATTTTCTTGCCATGGATATTTTCTTCCTGGCAGATTTCCTGGATCAGGCGGACCGCTTCATCCACCCCGGCGTTGCTGCCGCAGGTTCCGGCTGACCCAATGGCCATGGGCACACCCAGGGCATGGGCTCCTTTTACCATCCGGCGCAAATCCCGCTTTACCGCCGCCGTCATATACTTGCCCTTGCCCGTCCCCAGGTAGTAGGGGCCAGAATCCGTGGACCCGGCGTCGCAGCAGATAATATCCGGCTGCAGAGCCAGGCCATTGGCAAAAGCCTCGTCCGAACAGTTCAAACCAACAGCTCCGTAGGGAACCAAAATCTTTACATGTGCCATGCTCTTTCCTCCTGTTTCTCTTGCTTTCTGGTTTTAGTATACCGCCCCTATACAATAATGTAAAATTCCATTATAATCATATTACCATAGTATTTATGTTATGTTTCTTGCAAAACAAAGCCCTATGAAGGAGGAACCATGTTTAACGAAAAACAGCTGGAGTACTTTGTAAAAACCGCCCAGACAGGGAATATCACCACGGCCGCCCGGCAGCTGTTCATTTCCCAGCCCGCCCTGAGCCGGGTCATCCGGGACCTGGAAACAGAAGCCGGGGCAGAGCTGTTCATCCGGCGGCAAAGCGGGGTTACCCTGACCCAGGCCGGACAGGTGTACCTGACCTGCTGCCAAGCCATGCTGGAACGGCACCAGGAAGCCCTCCGGGAAATCCAGGATATGCGGGATTCCCAAAAAGGCCAGATTCGCCTGGGGCTGTCCGCCATTTCCGGCCAGTACCTGCTGCCCCAAATTTTGGAAACCTTCCGGGCCAAATACCCCAAGGTGGAGCTGCTGCTGACGGAAACCCAGGTCCGCAAGCTGGACGCAGCCCTGCTGCGGGGAGAAATCGAACTGGCCCTGACCTATTTCACCGATGTGCCGGAACTGGCCTACACCAAAATCCTTACAGACAAAATTTACCTGGAAGCGCCCCCTTCCTTTCCGACCAACAAAAAACACCGGGGAACCGTACCCGGTGTACTCAGCGATTTGCGATTTTTGGAGGGCGCCCCCATGATTCTCCTAAAGCCCGGCCGGGGAATGCGGAAAATGGCCGACGCACTTTGTGAAAAATGGCAGGTTACTCCCAAAGTCATTTTAGAAACAGACAGTATTGAGCTGGCCCACAAACTGGTGCTCCACAATGCGGGTTTCACTTTCGTACCAGGGATTGCCCTGCCTTCCCTGGACCGGGAACAACCGGCCTATTTCTACGATTTTGCACCCCAGTCCCTGACCCGTACCCTGTATCTGGCGCACCGGCCGGCCCTGTACCTGACCAAGGCCATGCAGGACCTGATTGCCCTATTGCAGACGGCCGCTCTCCCCCTCCAGGCGTAAACTGTTGACCGAGTGGTCGATGATGGCCTGATTATCGGTATTTTCCAAGGCAACGTAGTCCAGGGACAGCAGTTTTCCGTCCAGCAGGAACAGGTACCCCAGGCTGGTTTCGCCGCCGCCCCGGGTCTTTTCCACCAGGCAGGTTCGCCCTGCGGCTTGGGAAAAATAGGTGGTGTTTTCTTCCAACGGAACCCCGGGGTGCAGGCTTTCCCACTGGTCCTGCCGGCCCTGGGTCAGCACCCGGCACAGGTTTTTCCGGTCCACTTCTCCCAGATTCTCGTAGCGTTCCGGCAGCACAGCGTAGGTCAAATCCTCCTGCAAGGGATGGTAAATCACCCCAGTCAGCAGCTTATCATCTACGTGCATCTGCATTTGGATATGGGGGTCTCCCGGTTCCTTCAGTTGCAGCTCATCCACACCCCCGTAGGGGATTTCGTAGGACAGGGAGCTGCCCGGAATGGTCACCCGCTCATAGGGCGTGGGAATCTTCAGGGTATCCAGCATTTGGGCAATGGCCGGCTGGAGCGCCTGATTCTCCTCCGCCGTAGTGAGAAAGCTCAGGGTATACAGGTTTTTGCGGTCCGCAAAAAAGTACCGGTCCGCCAGCTTGCCCTCTTCTTCCTGACGAATATGGAAGCCTGGCTGGGTGCCAAAGGTTCCCAGCTTGGCTGCCAGCACCGGCAGCTTTTTTTCTGCCGCTTCCTGGAGGTAGGTTTTCAGGGACAGCTTCAGCATGGAATCCCGGGTATGGAAGGGCTGGTTTTCCTTTTTCCCAGCCTGGGACAGCATGGCCCCATTGGCCGTGTACACAAAAATCCGGTCCCCGTCCAGGGCCCGCATCATAAGGTCCCCCTTGCCATTTTTCTTGGCATAGGTGCCCTGGCTGATAAACCCAGGAGGCAGGGTAAAGCTGACCCCATTCCGGGGATCCCGGTAGTCTTCCCCCTTTTCCGGGAGCGCTGCCTCCTTTACGGCAGACAGGACTGCCTCCTTCGCCGCAGTCTTGGGGCTTGGCAGGGCCTGTTGCTGCGCCGGGACCCCTTTCCCCTTTCCCGCGGCCAGGGCGTCCGGCTTTGCCTTAGCTCCAGCCGCCCGCTGGGCTATTTGGGGTTGGGCGTTTTCTGCCAGAAGTCGGGGCGCCGTTTCCGCTTCTGCGGGGCGTACTTCAACTCCGCTAAGCCCCGCTCCTGCCAGCAGTCCTATTACCAGTAGTCCCAGCCATTTTTTCATGGTTCTTCCCCTCCGTACCTGATAGTCTCTTTTATTATAAAGCAATTCCCCCTTGCTTGCAGGATTTTTTAGCAAGGCGGAAGGCATCCGGCCCCAGAGCGTAAAAAAAGACACGTAAACCGCAGTTTACGCGTCTTTTTTTACAGGTTTCAGGCAATAAAATCGCCGTTCATATCCACCAGTTTCCCCGGGTTCATGATATTGTTGGGATCCAGGGCGTGCTTGATGGCCTTGATCAGTTTCACTTCCCCTTCCGGGGTGCAGCGGGCAAATTCTTCCAGTTTTTTGTAGCCGATGCCGTGTTCGCCGGACATCTTCCCGCCCAGGGCATATACCCGGGGAAACAGGTCCGCATGAAAGGCCTTGATTTTCTTGAACCATTCTTCCGGCGGCAGCCCTTCCTTGTTCAGGGGCAGCACGTGGATATTCCCATCGCCGATATGGGCGCAGGTCACGCAGTACAGGTTGTATTTTTCCCGCAGTTCCGGAATCTGGGCGGTCATTTCCGCAATCTTGTCCAGGGGCACTACGAAATCTTCGGTCTGGAACATTCTGTCCACGTCCCGGGCGGCTTCGGCAAATTCCTTCCGGACCTTCCAAATCCGGTCATCTGCTTCAAATTCGTCCAAGGAACCGTTTGCTTCAGCCAGTTCACAGAGGCGCTCCATTTTCCGGTCGCTTTCTTCCTGGTCAAAGCTTTCCACGGTGACAATCACGTAGCTGCAGCCTTCATTTACATGGGGCATTTCCATATTGTCCAGATATTTGCAGGTCATGACCAGGGCTTCATTGTCCATGAATTCCAGGCTGGTAGGCTCAATGCCGGCCTTCAAGATCTTGTTGGGCAGGGCAAAGGCTTTGGCATCGTCATCAAAAACGCAGACCATATTGAAGTTATAGGGAGGCAGGGGCCAAAGCTTTACGGTAATTTCCGTAATGATGCCCAGGGTCCCTTCGCTGCCGGCAAACAGCTGCTCCAGGCACAGCCCCGTGGAGCACTTCTTCAGCCGGGCGCCCACTTCCACAATATCCCCCAGGGGCGTAACTACCTTCAGGGCGTAGATCTGGTTCCGGGTGGTGCCGTAGCGGACGGCCTTGTTGCCCCCGGCATTGTTGGCTACGTTGCCGCCAATCTGGCTGCTGTCGGCGCTGGAAGGATCTCCAGCGTACAAGAGACCATGTTTCTTGGCTTCTGCCTGGAGCTGACCGGTAATGACGCCGGTTTGCACCACTGCGTACAGGTTATCCGCATCCAGGGTCAGGATCTGGTTCATCCGTTCCAGTTCCACCACCATGCCATGGTAAATGGGAATGGCCCCGCAGGCCACGTTGCTGCCGGCGGACCGGGGCGTAATGGGCACCTTATACTGGTTGGCCAGTTTCACAATGGCAGCCACCTCTTCCGTGGAGCCAGGAAATACTACCACTTCCGGCTTCTTGAAGAAATGGGGATTCCCCTCTTCATCCGTCTGATACTGCTGCAGATATTCTTCGTCGGTCTTTACGTATTTATCCCCCACTACTTCCTGCAGGGCCTGAACCAGTTCCGGCGTAACTGGATTGTACATATTTGTCATGAATTTTCTCCCTCTGTTCCTTTTTTGTTCTAGTTTTTTGCTCCCGCTTTTTTTCTGCGTTCACGAGTATGTTTCCTAGTATACCACATTTTGTATACAAGTAAAGACTGCTTTATGTATAATTATTAATAAAAATTTTATATTCACGCTTTATATGCACTTTTTGCCGGATAACTGTAACGAATTTAGTATTTTTACCCTTTATTTTTGCATAATTATCATTTGCAATATTTTCTTGTACAGTTTTTTCTTCCTCTCCCATTGGACAAAAGTCCAAATTTGTCCAATGGTTAAAGAAAACCCGGAAGCGGCCGCTTCCGGGTTCTCTTTAAGGGAATAAATCTTAAATTCTAAGAAAGCCTTAGCCTTCCACAGGTTTATCTGCCAGATCCAGGGTGCCATTCTTAATCTTGTTGGCGCGTTTCCAGAACAGGCAGAAGGCCAAGATAGCGAAGATAATGCCGGCAGGATAAGCAACAGTCGTGCTCAGCTGCAGACCTTCTTGGGCTACCAGGATGTAGGTGCAGCTTACGGCACTCATGAAGGTTGCCGGGATAATGGCAATCCAGTAGTTGCCTTTATTGGCATACAGGTACATACCGCCGGACCACAGAACGAACATGGCCAGGGTTTGGTTGGTCCAGGAGAAATATCTCCACAGGATGGTTACGTTAACCTGAGTCAGGATCCCGCCTACCAGGATAATGGGGATACTGAGTTTCAGACGGCTGGCAATGGTGTGCTGGTCAATCTTGAACCAGTCGCAGATGGTGTAACGAGCACTGCGGAATGCCGTATCAGCAGAGGATACAGGGCAGGCAATTACGCCGATCATGGCAATGATGGTACCCACAGGTCCCATCAGGCCGGAGCAGATGTCGTACACAACGCCGCCGGCGCCTTTGTAGGTAACAAAAGCAGCGGACAGGCCGGAAGTACCATGGTAGAAGGAGCAGCCGGCAGCAGCCCATACCAGGGCGATGATGCCTTCGCAAACCATAGCGCCGTAGAAAATCTTGTGGCAATCCCGTTCACTCTTGATGCAGCGAGCCATCAGCGGGGACTGGGTGGAATGGAAACCGGAAATGGCACCGCAGGCTACGGTAATGAACATGATGGGCCAAATGGGGGTTCCTTTGGGGTGCATATTGGTCAGGGTAATTTCCGGAATGGCATAACCCTTCACAAACAGCATGGTACCAACACCCAAAGCCATGAAAATCAGGCAGAAGCCAAAAATAGGATACAGCTTGCCGATGATTTTATCAATGGGAAGGAATGTAGCACAGAAATAATAGAGCAGTAATACAGCAAGCCAGAAATTGAAGCTCATGGGAGTGATTTTCATCAGCAGACCAGCAGGGCCCGTGGTGAAGGCAACGCCCACCAGAATCAGCAGCACAACAGAGAAACCGCGCATTACGCTTCTCATCATGTCGCCCAGGTATTTCCCTACGATTTCGGAAATGCTGGCACCGTCGTTCCGTTCGGACAACAGGCCGGAAATAAAGTCATGGACACCGCCGGCAAAAACCGTACCGAAGGTAATCCACAGAAATACTGCAGGGCCCCACATAGCACCTGCCAGAGCACCGAAAATCGGGCCCAGGCCAGCGATATTCAGCAATTGGATCAGGAACACCCGTCCATTGCCCATGGGAACATAGTCAACACCATCCTGCAGCCGATAGGCCGGAGTCTTTCTGTCGTCAATGGGAGGCCGAAAACAGCTTTCCACATAGCCGCCATAAATGAAATATCCGGCAATCAAAATCGCCAAACATACAAAGAAGCTTATCATGGTGAAACCTCCTTCTGCGAACTCCCTTAATTCGCATTGTATTGTCGACTGTATTATAACCCTTTTGACACTAAAAATCCACAATTTGACATTTAATCGTTAGTGAATTCGCATGTTTTTGTAAATTAAATTAGGAGGATGCAAGCATCCTCCTAAAATTGTATACATGATATCTTATTGGCAATACAATTATTTTTGCAGGCCCCAATGGGTTTTGATGTGCAGCCCATCGGCTTCCGGTACCAGGCCCGTCAGACGTACCAGGTCGAACAGGTTGAAGTTCTTGATCTTGGTTTGGGCCAGCTTGCTCTTGTTCACCACTTCCGTAAAGTCCACAGTCAGGGACTGGCCGCTAAAGGTGCAGATCAGGTCTTCCCGGTTCACCACGGTCATGTTGAACAGGGCATTTACCAGGGACATGATGATCCGGGTTCCCAGGAGCCGTACCAGCAGTTCGCCCAGCTTGTTGTCGGCCACCGCAAAGTCGTGGATTCGGAACCGGGCAAAGGAGGCCGTGTTGTTCAGGGTCATGGCTTCAATTTCCACCTGGGCCGTTACCGTACCGTACTTTTCGTGTTCCACGGTAATGTCCAGCAGATTGTCCCCATGGTAGCAGCAGTCCTTGAAGGTAAATTCGCTGTCCTTCATGGCTTCTGCCAGGCCCGCGGACAAATCCGTATAGGGCACCACCACTTCACCCCGGCGCAGCTGTTCCCAGGTCTGGGCCGTAATCCAGCGTTCTGCCGCTTCCTTAAAGGGAGCAGCCATTTCCGTGATATTTTCTGCCATGCCGTTCATATTGCCGGCCACTTCTCCCAGCTTGTCCGCTGCTGCGTCCGCTTTTTCCTTCACGGTATCAAACAGGGGCGCTGCCTTTTCCATAACTTTCTTGGTTTCATCTCCCAAGGGAATGTTCTTGTTGGGGTTTTCCGTAAATTCCTTGAACCGGCGGGACCCTTCTTTCCGGGCTTCTTCAAACATTTCCTTGAATTCAGCCAGGTCCTTAGGCCGGCCAGCTTCCAGCCAGGCGTTGGCAGCCTTGCCCACGGCGTAGGTGATGCCTACGGCAGCGGGAACCTGCAGGGGCGGGAAGGGAATAATGGTGAACAGGGTCTGTCCCACAAAGGAAGCCCCCAGAGAACCAATCAGGCCGGCAATGGCCCCCGTTTCCAGTTCAATCCCCCGCAAATCGCTGAGCCGGGTAATCATATACACTTCGTTGGCCATAAGGGCCAGGGATCCCAAAAACGGCGTCATCACAATAACGCTGGCCCGGGCTGCACCCCAGCGGATAATCCGTTCCGACTCTGCCTGAATGTCCACCGGCTCCAGGGCCTCATCCCTTGCTTCCTGGCTTTCCGTTTCATCCATGGGACGGGTTTCCGCCTCTTCTACGGTTTCTTCTACTTTTTGATCCTGTTCTTTTTTATCAGCATCTTCCAGCATGAATATCCCTCCTACCCTGCTCCAGCTGCCATAAACGCCGGAGGAGATTTTTCTTTTAGTATATCATATTTGACAGGATGAAAGGAATAAAAGTTCAACTGTGCCGCTTCCCCGGCTCGGGTTGCCTTAGGGCCGGCTGGCCAGCTGGCCCTTTTCTCCCGCTTCGGCCCGTACCGGAACTACCAGTACCTGCCCCGGCTGGAGGGCTTGGTGCAGATCCAGGTGATTGGCCTGGGTAATCCGGTCCAGTACCGCCCGGACGTCTTCTTCCGGTCCCGCCGCCTGGCTGGCAATGCCCCACAGGGTATCCCCGCTGTAGACCAATACCTGCTTTTTATGATAAACCACAGGCTCCCGGTCCAAATCCAGCACCATTAAACCTGACAAAAGGAATAATCCCGCCAAAAACAGCCCAAATATCGTTTTCATCGTTTATCCTTCCTTTCGAACTTTTGTTCGTTTTCTGTATTATAATATGGCTATGGTTTTATTTCAAGATGCTAACGAAAATTTGTTCGCTTATTTTTTGCACTTTTGTAATATTTGTGTAAAGACAGTATTCTTTCTCCTGTCAGCCCTGTTGCAAACTTTCCCTTCATCGTATAATAAGCCTATAGAAGGGAACACCCTAAAGGAGGTAACCATGGCCCTAATCTATTGTGTAGAAGATGACGAAAATATCCGCGAGCTGGTGCGCTATGCCCTGGCCAGCCAAAACTTTGAAGCCCAGGCTTTTCCCGATGGTGCTGCCTTTTGGAAAGCCCTGGAAAAACAGATTCCCAATCTGGTACTGCTGGACATTATGCTGCCGGAAGAAAGCGGCCTGGAAATCCTGAAAAAGCTTCGGGAAAAACCAGCCACCCAATCCCTGCCCGTCATTATGCTCACCGCCCGGACCGGGGAATACGACATTGTCAAAGGACTGGATACTGGCGCCGACGACTATATGACCAAACCCTTCGGAATTATGGAGCTGATCAGCCGAGTCAAGGCTGTTCTACGCCGGGGCGGCTCCCTGCCCCAGGACCAGGATACCCTGGTGTGCGGGGACATTCTCATGGACCTGAAAAAGCACCAGGTACTGGTAAAGGGCCAGCCCTGCGTCCTGACGGTTAAGGAATTTGACCTGCTCCACTATCTCATGGCCAATGCGGGCATTGTCCTGAGCCGGGATCAGATTATGGAAGCCGTCTGGTCCTTCTCCTACGCCGGGGAAAGCCGGACCATCGACATGCACATCCGCAGCCTGCGGCAAAAATTAGGAGACGCCGGCAAGGTGATCCAAACGGTCCGGGGCGTGGGCTACCGAATTTAGCGGAAAAGGAGCCCTGACTGCCCATGAAAAAAAGAATTTATCTTCACCTGCTGCTGGTAGGCGTGGTCTGCATCTTGCTTACCGCCCTGGTCTGCGCCTTTGCCTATTGGCAGACCTCCAAGCAGGAAACCGGCTACTACCTGGAACAGACAGCCTCCGTGCTGGGTTCGGAATTGACCCGGCAGGAAAACCCCCTGGAATTTCTGGACCATACCAGCAAAGCCAGTCCGGATTTACGGATTACCTGGGTGGCGGAAGACGGCCGGGTCCTGTACGATTCCATGAAAAATGCGTCGGACATGGATAACCACAAGGAACGGCCGGAAATCCTCCGGGCCCTGCTAAAGGGCCGGGGTACCGATGCCCGGGAGTCCAGCACCCTGGGGCAGCTGAACCTGTACTCCGCCCTAAGGCTTACCGATGGCAGTGTGCTCCGGGTAGCCTGGACCCAAAAGGATCTGTTCCGGCCCCTGGCGCTGCTGCTGCCCTGGTGGCTGCTGGCCCTGGGCGTACTGATGCTCATTTGCCTGTTTACCGTGCGCCATTTTACCAAGGATTTAATCAAGCCCCTGGACCAGGCCACCCTGTACCTGTCCCGGATTGGCAACAGCCAGGAACAGCTTCCTGACACCTTGTTTCAAAATTCCTATGATGAACTGAAGCCCTTCCTGAACACCATTCGCCAGCAGGGGGCCCAGCTGGACCAAAGCATGCGCCAGCTTCAGGAAGAACGCAACACCATGCGGTTGATTACCGATAATCTGACAGAAGGCGTCTTTCTGCTGGACGACCAGCTGCGGATCCAGTGGGTCAATGCCTGGGGCAGCCGGCTGCTTTTGGCCGGAAACCCTTCGGCCACTGCGGGCCGGGAACAGCTGACGGACAAGTTTCTCATGGCCCTGCTTCCCCAGGACGCCCGCATCAAACCGGAAATTCTCCAGGACGGGGAACCCCATACCTGGCTGATGAAACACCAGGCCCACCAGTACCGGCTGCTGCTGCGGCCCCTGGAGACGCCCCGGGAGCGGGCCTCCCAGCTGCTGATTATCCGGGATATTACGGAGGCCCGGGAACGGGAGCAGCTGCGCCGGGACTTTACCGCCAACGTTACCCATGAGCTGAAAACTCCCCTGACCTCCATCAGCGGCTTTGCAGAACTGATGGCTGCGGGAATGTACCAGAAAAAAGAAGACATTGCCCACTTTGGCCAGCTGATCCGCCAGGAAGCCAAAAGGCTCCTGGAAATGATTAACAGCATCATCTTCCTGTCCCGGATTGAGGAAGTCCCTGCCGGTACCCTGAAAGAAGCGGTGCCCCTGGGTGACCTGATCCGGACCGTGGTGGATTTTATGGACCCCTTCTGCAAGGAAAAGCAGGTGACCGTCCACTGCCAGCTGACCCAGGACAAGGTCCGGGGCAGCGGCAGCCTGCTAAGGGAAATGGCCATGAATCTGATTGACAACGGGGTAAAATACAACCGTCCCGGCGGCCACGTGTACGTTTCTATGAAGCGGGACGGAGCCTGGGTCCAGCTTACCGTCCGGGATACGGGCATCGGCATTCCCGACGCCGTTCAGGAGCGGGTCTTTGAACGCTTCTACCGGGTAGAAGAAAGCCGTTCCAAGCAAAGCGGCGGCAGCGGCCTGGGACTCAGCATCGTCAAGCACATTGTGGAGCAGCACCAGGGCCAAATCAGCCTGGTCAGCCGGCTGAACGAAGGCACCACCATTACCGTGCGCCTGCCCGCCGAGGGTCCCCAGGAAGAAACGCAAAACGCCTGATAAAAAAGAGGCTGTGAAATAATACTCCTGAAAGAAAAAACGGCTTGCGAGCTTAAAAGACTTCGCAAGTCGTTTTTATTGTTCTTTATAACCGTATCCTAACAAACTTCCTCTGTCAGCCTTGCAGGCTGCCAGCCCCTACAACACTTTGCGGCCGCATCCAAACAGCCCGACAAATTATGCAAGTGGCTGTTTGGTCAATAAGGCCCACGCGATAGCCGTCCAGGAGTCAAGCCTGAAAGGTGACGACTGGAGCACGGCGAACCGCTAAGGATGTGGGACCTGAAGGGCCTCGGAGGAAGTTTCATTTTTTTCACAGCCCCTATTTTTTATTTCAGCAGGTAAAGTGATAGGCGTCCGGTACACCAAGAAGCTGGCTCCACCGGGCGGAAATCAATTTGGCATAGGGCAGAGCCCTTAGGCCATAACAGCCCAGTGCATAGGCATCATTGCATTCCACCAAGACTGTCCGCCCGTCCCCAGTTACGCCAATATCCATGCTGCAAGCCCACGGCCGATCTTGCCAGGTACGGAAAGCCGCCAGCATTTTCAGCAGCTGCTGCGGATCATAGTGGTACAAATAGCCCTCGCCCATTTGATAGGGCCGCACATCCACCAACTGGTCATAGATGATAAAACAACGCCACTCCTGTTTCAGTTCCAGTGGTTCACTGACCAGCACCGCCAGGTCTTCGTTTTCCTGTCCGCAGCCTTCCAAATCCGCCAGGGATTGGATAATTTTCCCGGTAAAAGCTTTGTCCTTCACAGGTTTTACAAAGTACCCGGCCTGCCACAGCTTCTCGTCACTGGCAATATGGTTCAGGGTATCGGACCAGATTTTCCTTCCCAGAAAAGGCTGCAGCGGCTCTGGATAATCCGGTAAATAAGGGTGAATCCCAAATTTCTGGAAGATTTCCTGGCATTGCTCAATATAATCCAAGACAATATCCTCCCGTTCCACCTGGTCATACACCTCATCCAAGGAATGATACGGAATTACTTCCGCGCCCATTTCACCAAACCCGTACAGGGCATTGGCAAAATTCCAGCTGTGAGGGAGCTCAATTCCCATACCCCGGTCAAATTTCATCTTGCAAAATACTCTCCCCATGGTATGCTTCCTTTCTGCCACAACAAAGGGCATAGCCCCAAACGGCTATGCCCGGCGAATTTCTTTTGTTTTTCTGTATTACCCTTGGGGAGCGGGATTCGGCCGCTTGGCAATGGACTTTTCGTATTCGTTCTTCACAAAGTCCGTCATCAGCATATCCACTTCTTCCACCGTTGCCACACCATGGGTCAGGTTTTCCTTCAGGAACGGGAAGAGCCGTTCAATTTGTTCCTTGGTATCAATCATGGTAATGATCACCGGCAGGTTGATGGCTTCGGAAACACTGATAAACAGCCGCCGTTCCTTGCCCCGGATGCGGCTGCCGTAGCCCTGGGTTCCCGGGTACACAGTACAGCCGGCAATTTTGTATTGATTGGCTATATCAAATATTGCTTTATAAAAGGGTCTGTCTTTGTAAAAGAAATCCTCGCCAACATAGATGTTCAATTTGGTCAGTCTCAAAAAATCGTCTGCCATACAATTCCCTCCCATTCTAGCTCTATTTTTATTGTAAC
Source organism: Acidaminococcus hominis (assembly GCF_900291475.1). GTDB lineage: Bacteria > Bacillota > Negativicutes > Acidaminococcales > Acidaminococcaceae > Acidaminococcus > Acidaminococcus hominis. The sequence continues at coordinate 287,663 of NZ_OLMM01000005.1, read as the reverse complement.
ATAAATTCAAGCTTGGTGTAATAGTAAAACTTGCTTGAAGTACAAAAAATTGACTGATTGGTCAAAAAGCCTGGAGAAAAAACCGTTTCCCAAAAGGGAAACGGAAATTTTCTTTAGGATTTCTCCGGATGCTCCGGCTTGTCCTCCGTTGGGGACGTCTCTGGGGTTTCTTCTTCAGGCACCGCCTTGGCCTTCAGTTCCTGTTCCAGCTTCTTGTCAGGAGCGGAGGTCTGAACCTGATCTTCCGGCAGGGGGATGATCCTGGCGCTGGCTTCCTGCCGGGCCGTCCATTCCCGCATGGCCTTCTGCCGGCGGATTTTCCGCACGTAGGCTAAGGCTACGCCGCCTAACACAATAATCACCATAACCCAGCCCGCAGCCTTCACCGGGTTCAGGTAGGTAACAGAAGCATCCAGGGGCACTTCTTCCCCCAAAGGAAGCTTCCAGGTAAGCACCCGTTTGTCGTCGCTGACCTGGGGTGCGTTGGTGCTGTCCACGCCGGTGGGCAGAATCAGGGTAAACTGGAGGTCAATCTGCTTCATGACATTTTCCAGTACCGCCTGAGCGTCCTTGTTTTTCAGTTTTTCATTGGTGCCCATGTTTACGCCGGTGTGGACGCTGATGGTATCAAACAGCAGTCCGCCCTTCAAGGTCACAATGGGCTTTTTCTCCGCTTTGTCCGGTGCCGGGGCTGCCGGGGCAGCCGGCGTGCTGCCAGCCTGTTTTTGGGCGTCGGGCTTTTGGCCATTTTGGTCCACCGCCGTTTGGGCCGCGTTTTCCCAGGTCTTGAAGTCAAAGGTCTTCAGTACCTTGGAGTCCTTGATGTCCTTCAGCTGGTTATAGTGCTTTTGGGCCGTGAACCCGCTGTAGTCCCCTTCCTTGACCGTTTCAATATGATAGCCGTCCTTTTGGAAATCCTCCTGGAAGGAATCCACGGTGGGTTTCAGCATGGGCACTGCCGTCAGCTTGCAGGTCAGATCTGCGGCTCCCAGCCGGGTTACCTGGAGGGTAATATGACCCTTGGCACAGCCCCCCAGCAGAAAGGTCAGCAGAATGCAGAGCCCAATCAGGATTTTTCTCATAAAGACCTCCCGGACATGCGCCGCTGCTGAAGAATTTCTTCTGCCTGCTGGCGCAGAATATTTTTCCGCACTTTGCCCAAACTGGTTTTGGGCAATTCCTGGATGATAAAGTATTCCCGGGGCACCTTATAGGGGGCAATCCGCCCCAACAGGTACCGGCGCAGCTCCTTGGGATTGCACTGGGCCCCTTCCTGGAGCACCAAAAAGGCCGTAATGGCCTGGCCCCGAAGCCGGTCGGCTACGCCTACCACGGAGGCTTCCCGAATACCGGGATATTGGGTAATGGCTTCTTCCACTTCCCGGGGGTAGACATTTTCCCCGCTAGAAATAATCATATCCTTTAGGCGGTCCACCAGGAAAATAAACCCGTCTTCATCGGCATAGCCCACATCTCCTGTGTGGAGCCAGCCTCCCGCCAGGGTTTCCTTGGTGGCTTCCAGCCGGTTCAGGTACCCCAGCATCACGTTGGGACCCCGGACCACCACTTCGCCGGCTTCGCCCTGGGGCACTTCCCGGCCCTGGGGATTCAAGATGCGGACTTCTTCTTCCACCAGGGGCAGGCCAATGGAGCCAAACTTCACGTTCCCCGGCCGGTTTACGGACACCACAGGCGCCGCTTCGGACAGGCCGTAGCCTTCCAGCACCGGATGGCCAAACTTATCCGCAAACTTCTGCCCCAATACCTTGCCCAGGGAAGCTCCGCCGCAAATAAATTCCCGTACCGTGGAAAGCTCGGAGGGCTCGGCCCCTTCCAGCAGCAGCTCCATCACCGCAGGCACCCCGGTAAACAGGGTAACCCCATGGCGCTGTACCAGCCGGATGGCAGTCTTGAAATTGTAGTTGGCCTGGATCACCAGCTGGGCCCCCAAAAGCAAGCTCAGGCTGACGCAGACGCTCCAGGCGTAGCAGTGGTACATGGGCAGCAGGCAGAGGATAACATCTTCCGGCCGGGCATGGATGGCGTCCTGGAAATCCCAGGCGTTGGCTACCAGATTCTTATGGCTGAGCATAGCCCCTTTGGGCCGGCCCGTAGTTCCGGAGGTATAAATGATGGTGCAGTTGTCGTCCTCCGTCCGGGGGACCTCCTGCAAACTGCCGCTTACCGGAGCGTCCAGTTCCCCAAAGGTCAGCTGCCGCACCGGGGCGCAGCCCAGCTCTGCCAGCGGCCCGTCCAGTTCCAATTTGGCCTGGGTCAGGAACAGATGAATCTCCGCATCCTTGATCATGTAGGCCACTTCCCGGGGCACCAGCTGGAAATTAATGGGAACAATCACGCCCCCAGCCCGGATTACCGCCATATAGGCCGCTACGTATTCCGCACAGTTCCGGGAAAACAGGCCCACCCGTTCCCCCTTTTTCAGTCCGGCTTCCTGTAAAAAGGCGGCCCACCGGTCCACCTGCTCCCGCAGCTCACCATAGGTAATGACCCGGTCCTGGTCAAGCAAAGCCGGCCGATCCGCAGGATGGCTGGCAATCAACTGATAATAAAACATGCGTCCTCCTCCAATTGCAAATATAACAGTCTGCCTTCTGCCCTTGCCTTTCCGGCAGAAAGCGAGTAAGATGAATTCGTTCAACAATAATTCCAGAAAGAAGTGAGAGTATGAAAGAATTTCGCATTGGTTCTGTAGGCGAAGCCTCCGAAACCGTTCTTCACACCAACACGGCTAAAGCCATGGGCAGCGGGTCCCTGGATGTTTATGCCACCCCGGCCATGCTGGCCCTGATGGAAAAAGCCGCCTGTGAAATCGTCAATCCCTGCCTGGACGACGCTACCACCAGCGTGGGCATCAGCGTGAACCTGTCCCACGATGCCGCTACCCTGGTAGGCAAAACCGTCAACGCCAAAGCCGTTCTGGTGGGCGTAGATGGCCGCAAGCTGACCTTCAAGATTACGGTCTCCGATGATTACGGCACCATCGGCCAAGGCACCCACGAACGCTTCCTGGTCAACAAGGAAAAATTCCTGGGCAAACTGGCCGCCAAGGATCAAAAATAAAAACTTACAAATTGCGGGTCAAGGTTTCCATTACCATCAGGTTGCTGACCACGCCCACCCCTCCGGGGACCGGCGTGTAGGCGGAAGCCTTGGCCTTTTTTACGTCTTCCGGCACATCTCCCACCAGTTTCCCCTCCAGGGAATTGATGCCGATGTCCACAATCACAGCGCCGTCCTTGACCATGTCTTCGGTGATCAGGTTGGGTTTGCCCACGGCGCAGAGAATCACGTCTGCCTGCCGGGTAATGGCCGGCAGATTTTTGGTAGTGGAGCGGCAGACGGTTACCGTAGCCCGCTCTCCCAAAAGCATCAGGGTAAGCGGCCGGCCCACTACACTGCCGTAGCCCACCATAACCACATTTTTCCCTACCAGGGGCACCTGGTAATAGTCCAAAATGGCCATGCAGGCTCGGGGCGTACAAGGAGCCCAAGGACTGGTGCCCACATAAAAATTGCCGCTGTTCAGCGGATGGATGCAGTCCATATCCTTATCCGGATCCATATGGGCCAAAAGGGCAATCCGGTCAATCTGATGGGGCAGAGGAACCAGCAGCAGGATTCCCGTAACGGAAGGGTCCGCACTCAGCTGGTCCATGGCCCGGTTGGCCTCTTCCTGGGTGGTTTCCTGGGGAAGCACCACCTCCCGGGTTTGGATGCCCAGGCTGGCGGCGGTTTTCAGCAGGCTGCGCTTATAAACCTGGGCCGCCGCATCATTGCCCACCAGAAAGGTGGCCAGGGTCACCTTCCGGCCCTGGAACTTTTCCTGGAGTTCCCGGCGGATTTTGGCAGCCACTGGCTGGCCGGCCATGATGATAGGTTCACTCATACAAATTTCTCCTTATTCCATAGAAAGAGGGCGTGTACTGGTTACACGCCCTCTGTTTTGCTGCAAGACCGGAAAGCCCCGTTCGGCGACCTATCCTGACGGCAAGCGTCAGCGCAGGCTGCCTTAATCTGGAACTTCCAGCAATACCGCCCCAAGGCGGTACTGGCATGATAAAGCTATTTTACACCATGCCAGGCCTTGTGACAAATCATTCTTTTAGTGAAAATAGACTGTTACGGTATTTCCCGGCTGAAGTACCGTTCCCGGAGCCGGATCCTGCTTCCAGCTGGTGCCGCTGCCAATGGGAATCAGGGACAGATTGCCCCCTTCCAGGGCGGCAGCCACTTCCCGCATGGAATAACCCGCCAGATTGGTGAGCTTCACGGAGCCGTCCTCCTGGGGTACCAGGGGGGCCAGTTCCTTCTGCTCTCCGCCGCCGGAAATCAGGGATTCCACCGTAGGCAGACCTTCGGAGTCGCTGGGCTGAATGCCCTTGGCTACCAGGATCTGCTGCAGGGTATCCCGGAAAATAGGCGCGGACACCTGGGAGCCGTAGAAGGCGCCCTTGGGAGAGTCCAGCATGATGATCATGGCGTACTTGGGCTTGTCACTGGGCACAAAGCCCACGAAGGAAGCAATATACACCCCGGGAATGTAGCCGCCCTTGGGGGAGAGTTTTTCAGCAGTACCGGTCTTGCCGGCAATCTTGTAGCCCTTGATCTGTGCCGTCTTGCCGCCGCCTTCGGAAACCACTTTCTCCATCATGCCCCGCATTTCCTCAGCCACTTCCGGGGTAATTACCTGGCGTACCACTTCCCGCTTGCCCTCTCGCAGCACCTTGCCGTCGGGAGCAATGACCCGTTTCACAATATAGGGTTTCAGCAGCGTACCTCCGTTGGCAATGGCGCAGATGCCCCGCAGCATCTGCAGGGGCGTTACCGCAATCCCCTGGCCGATGGCCATGGTAGCCACATCGGAGGGAACCATGTTTTCCGGATTGTACAGGATGCCCGCTTCTTCCCCGGGCACATCACTGCCGGTTACGGAACCAAAGCCAAAGAGCTTGGCGTATTCCGTTTCCTTCTCGCCTCCCAGCTTCAGGCCCAGGTCGGCCATGCCGGTGTTCAGGGAGAATTTGATGATGTCCGTAAAGGTCACGTGCCCCATCCCCTTGCCGTCCCAGTTCCGGATCCGCCGGCCCCCTACATCAATGGAACCCTGGTCGTTAAAGGGCGTATTGGGGGTAATGATGCCTTCCATCAGACCGGCAGAGCCGATAATGGGCTTAAAGACAGAGCCGGGCTCGTACACAATGCCCACGCCCCGGTTCATATACTCTTGCTGGGTGCCCTTGTAGAACACGTTGGGATCAAAGGTGGGCCGGCTGGCCATACCCAGGATTTCCCCGGTATTGGGATCCATCAGAATGGCTGCAGCGCTGGCCGCATGGGTTTTGGCAATGGCCTCGTCCAGGCTTTTTTCCAAGATGAACTGCATCTGGGCATCAATGGTCAGCTCCACCGTATTCATCCGGCGGGCCTGGGTCTGAAGCTGGGAACCCTGCTGGGCCACCCGGTTGCCGTGGGCGTCAAAGTAGCTGCTGCGCTTTTCATCCACGCTTTTCAGCTCCTTGTTCATGGAGGCTTCGATACCCTCCAGGCCCACATCATCGGTGCCCACAAAACCCAGCACCTGGGCTGCCAGTTTGTTTTTCGTGTAAAAGCGCTTGCTTTCTTCCTGGAAATGGAAACCCGGCAGCTTCTGGTCCTTGAGAATTGCTTCCACCTTGTCCGTCACATGGGGGTCCAGGGTCCGTTTGACCCAAATAAACTGCTTATCGGTATCGGAGAACTCCTGGTACAGGTCGTCCGCATTGAGTCCCAGTACAGGGGCCAGCTGGTCCGCTGCCACCCGGCGGGGATCCCGCTGGGGCATCTTTCCCGCCGGCCACCGGGCCGGGTCATCCTTCATTTCCTGGGGATTCACGTACAGGGATTTGCTGATAACGCTGACCGCCAGCTCTTCCCCGTTCCGGTCCACAATACTGCCCCGGGGCGTAACTTCCGTATGTTCCCCGGTAATCTGGTCCATGGCGTTCCGGGCATTTTGGGCCCCATCCACCAGCTGCAGATAGCCAATCCGGACGATAATCAATACCACCATAATGCCTACCAGGCGGCCTATCCACACGGCCCGGGTTTTGCCCTGCTTCAAGATGCTCTGCTTGTCCGCATCCAGATGGAGCACCCGTTCCCTATGGGGAGGGATGGGGAACCTGGTTTTCCGCTCTTCCGGCTGACTGCGGCGGGAAGGCTTGGGAATCTTAGGAAACTTCATGGCCGCCACCTCCTAGCCCCAGGCCGAGTGCCAAAACGGGGTCTTTGGGTACTCCGGGGCATATCCGGAGCCAGTTTTCCCCGCTCCCGCTGGACTTCCGCCCGGTACACACTGAGCACCAGACCAATGCCCATCAGACTGGCAACCAGGCTGGTGCCCCCGTAGCTGATAAAGGTCAGGGGAACGCCAATAACCGGCAAAAGGCCGCAGACCATGGCCATATTGGCAAAGGCCTGGCCCACCACCAGGAAGTTCACCCCAGTGACCAGCAGAAAACCGGCCCGGTCCTGGGTATGCTGGCCCACCCGGTACAGGGCAAACGCCAGCAGGATAAAGCTGAAAATCAGGAACAGTGCCCCCAAAAAGCCCCATTCCTGACAGAAAATGGCAAAGGCAAAGTCCGTATGGGCTTCCGGCAGATAGAAGAACTTGCCAAAGCCCATGCCAAAATGGCTGCCAATGAGCCGGCCGCTGCCAATGGCCACAAAAGACTGTACAGCCTGGTAGCCGTTGCCCTGGGGGTCCAGATAGGGATCAATCCAGAGCCGCACCCGGTTCATCCGGTAGGGTGCCTGGAGAATGGCGGCAATGGATACGACCAGTCCTGCGCCGCCCAAAATCCCGATTTCCCGCAGGTCCAGCCCTGCCACAATATACAAAACAGTAATCAGGGCCATAATAATGGCCGCCGTACCCATATCCGGCTGCAGCAGCACCAAAGCGGCCAAAACCGCCGTAGCCCAAAAAGCCAGGTTGCTGCCCAAATCCATCAGACGGGGCTTTTTCCCCTTGACCATCAAATGGCCCAAATAGCCGGCTCCCATAATAATCACCGCCAGCTTGACAAATTCCGAAGGCTGGAAGGAAATGGACCCCATAGTGACCCAGCGCTGGGCCCCCTTGGTGGTCTTCCCAAAAACATCCACCCCAATCAGAATGGCCAAAAAGATGGCATAGATCTGGGAATTGTAGTTAAAGAAATTATGATAGTCGGTTTTCCAGCCCAGCCAATACATGAAGGCCAGTCCCACCGCCCCGTAGGCAGCGTACCGGATCAGGTAGTGATAGCCGTTGCCAAACATATCGGCCGCTGTCACAAAGCTGGCACTGAATACATTGACGCAGCCCAGCAGCATGAGAAACAGTACCAGGGAAACAATGGCGTCCCTGGGATTTTCCCAAATCAAAAACCGTTTTTGCATAACCCTCCTGCTCCTTTAGAAAACCACTTCACAGAAATTGATGTTTTTCCCTTTCCCGCTGAATTTTTCCTCATATTCGGTCTGGGCCTCATTGAGAATATCCGTATGGTGCAGGTCATGGCTCAGTTCCAGGATGGTCAGGCCAAAGGCCTGAAATTCTTCCACGGAAAAGGCAAACAGGTCATCATTGTCCGTTTTGAAGCGGAGATGGCCCCCGGGTTTCAGAATGGTCTTGTAGGTGGCCAAAAAGCCCCGGTAGGTCAGCCGCCGTTTGGCGTGCCGGGCCTTGGGCCAGGGATCGCTGAAGTTAAGATACAGCTGCTCCACTTCCCCCGGCGCAAACCAATCCAGCAGGTGCTCCGCATTGGCCCGGAGAATCCGTTCGTTGGGAAGCTCCAGTTCCCGGATTTTCTTCACGGCATGGTAGCAGATGTCCCGCTGGGTTTCCATGCCCAAATACCCGATTTCCGGATGCAGCTGACTCATTTCTGCCAGGAACTTTCCTTTGCCGCAGCCGATTTCCATATGGACCGGCCGGTCTCCCAGCAGCTTGGACCAATTGCCCCGGTATTCTTCCAAATGATCTTCCAGCAGTTCTTTTCCCGTATAGTCTTCCAAGGCCCTGGCAATCCAAGGTTTCTTTCGTAAACGCATTCTGCGACCTCCACAAAAAAAATCAGGGTGATGGATAAGTTTTCAGCACCTATGCACCACCCCTTGATGCAATTTCTCCGGGATTTTTCCCAAAGGAGTCATTGTTTTGGCCCAGGCTTATTTGCTTGGCCCCAAATCATATTTCTTCAAATACCGGTACAGCGTTACCCGGCTTACATCCAGCATGAGAGCCAGCTTGCTGATATTGCCGCCGGCCTGTTTCCAGGCTGCCACAAAGGCATCCTTGTCGTGCTTCCAGGACTTTTCAATCCGATGTTCTCCCGGCAGCTTGATATGGGACGCTTCAATGACGCTGCCGGCCGTATGGAAGAAAGCCTGCTCAATCACGCCCTGGAGCTGTTTGATATTCCCCGGCCACTGACAGCTGTTAAGCATATGCAGGGCTTCCTTGGAGAGGGTCTTGCTGGGCATATTGTGCCGGGCAGCCATTTCCGTCAGAATGTGGTTGGCAATAACTTCCACATCCTCCACCCGTTCCCGCAGGGGCGGAACCCGGATGACGGTGCCAATCACCAGTTCGTACAGGCTTCTGGAAAACAGTCCCTTGTCCGTCAGCCGCTTCAGGTTGGAATCGCAGGCGGCAATCACCCGGACATTGAATTTCCGGCGGGTGCCGGTTTCCCGGTTCAGCACCCCGTTGCGCAGGGCATCGGCCAGCACATCTTCCAGCCGGACAGGGAATTTCTCAATCTCGTCCAGGAACAACGTGCCGCCGTTGGCCAGTTCCAGGCTGCCTGCGCTGACATGGCCGGCCCCGTCGTCGGAGCCAAAGAACTCGGCTTCCAGCTGGCTTTCCGGACCTTCGTGGCCCCGTACCGTAATCAGCGGTGCCGCCGCCCGGGGACTGGCCTGATGAATACCATGAGCCAGGCGCTGTTTGCCCGTACCCGGTTCCCCCTGGAGCAGCAGATTGTTGTCGCCCCGGGCAACCCGGGCAGCCTTGTGCTGCAGCGCCAGGAATTCGTTGGAATTGCCCACCATGCTGTACAGGCTGTAGCGGGAGCTGTAGCCGGTAGCATGGGCAATGGTGGTTTTCAGATCTTCAATGGCCATGGAGATGATGATGACACTTTCCACCCGGCCGGCAAGCTTCACCGGCAGGACGCTGGTCACATCTTCGTAGGTCCGGTCCTGGGTAATCCAGGTAATTTCCTTGCGGATGGTGCTCTTGCCCCCTAGACCTTTCTGGATGGGAATATGCTCGTAGTTCAGGAAGACCTGATCCAGGCGGTCCTTCCCTTCCAGCCGCTTTCTCCCGTTGCTGTTGGCAAAACGCAGGGACCCGTCCTTATTGACCCAGTATACAGAAGCAGGGATTTCTTCCGAAATCAGCCCGCAAGCCTGCCAGAATTCCTGCATATCCAGGAATTTTTCCAAAGAATACCGCATGGTCATCAAAAGGCTCAGCAGAATATCGTAGGGCAGGTCGTTCTGGTCCAGGGAGAAAATGGCCATGATGTACCGGCTTTGCCCGGCTACAATCACAGGCGTGGAGCAGGCGTCCCCGGAATGGCTTTCCCGAATCCACATTTCCGGCCCAAACATCAAAAACGGCGCATTATGGCTGCGGGCCACAGAAATACTGGACGTACCCACGTCCTCCTCCAGCACCCGCATGCCCTGGATATCTTCAATGCTTCTCTGGAAGAAAGGCATGGCGTAGTTTTTCAGTACGTAGCCGTCTTTATCCACCAGCAGCATACTCAGATTATGGCTGTTGAAATATTGCTGGTTCTGTTCAAACAAGCCGTCCACATACTCGATTACATCCTTCTGCAGCTCCAGCTGGTGCTGCAGCTCGCTGGGAGACAGGCGCACCCCATCCACCGGCATGGTTTCATGGTTCAGTTTCCGGGCTTCGCACCGGCGCCAGGATTCGGCCACCCAGGGATGCACGTTGGGATCCAGAATCCCTTCGTTGATAAATTTGTTGTAGTAGCTGGTCAGCTTATCTTTATTGCGTCTTTCTCTAATCATCTAGTCATAACCCCCCGATTGATCAGCGGTACGAGCGCTGCCCGGAATCCGGTACCAGAACTCGCTTGGCGCCATAATACCGCGTACGCCAATAATTTTCACGCAAACTGCATAAACGCACCCCGCCGGAAGACGTGGCACTCCAGAACATTCCCTGGCCGGCATAAATGCCTACATGGGAAGCCCCCGGTTCATAGGTGGTAAAGAAAACCAGGTCCCCCGGCAGCAGCTGCCGCTGGGTAACAAACATGCCCTTTTCATACTGGAGATCCGCCGTTCTGGGCAGCGCTGCCTTGTGCTGCCGGAAGACGTACTGGACATACCCGGAGCAGTCAAAAGCCCGGGGTGTCGTTCCCCCAAAGCTGTAGGGAACCCCCTTGTAGCGGGAAGCGGTACGGACAATGTCCCGGCCGCTGACCCCGTGGATACCCTCTTTCTCAAAGGCAGATTCGGTAATCCGGTAATAGGTATTGTCATCCACCTGGCCGGTGACCTTCAGCCGGTTTTTCCGCTGAAAATCCCGTACCTGTTCTGCCAGGTCCTTGGTATATTTCCCGGTTTCCGGCGTCTTTACCCCAATGGCATTGAGTTTCATCTGAACGGATTTGACCTTCCAGCCCTTATCCCCTACGGTCAAGGGAGCGGCCTTTTTTGCAGCTGCACCTGCAGGCAGGGGCAGTACCAGCATGGAAAGCAGCAATGCTGCAAGAAGTTTATGCAGTCTCATAATGGGTGCCTCTTTTCCTTATATTTCAAATGATACAACCTTAATACTCCATATTAGTATAAACTTCCCAATCCGTCAATTTGGAAAGCTTCGTCATGGACTCTTCCAGTTCCCGGAGCAGCCGCTCCTTATCCTGGGGCAGGGTGCCCTTCAGCATAATGTAATTGGAAATATGGTTGCTGCGGAACAGCGTATGGCGCTCTGGACTGATAAAGGTGTGCTCCAGCATGGTGTGCACCTCCTGGGCCAGGCCCGCCGGGGAGAGCAGCTCAAATTCCCCGTTCTGGAACTGCTCCAGCATTTCAGTTCCTTTATATAGCCGCAGGGTCAGTACGCTGAGCATATTGGGCTCAATGGCCGAAATGGCTTTGCCTGTTTCTATGGCGTGCCGCTCACTGCCCTCCTTGCCGCCCAGCCCTGCAATCACCATCATGGACAGCTTCATGCCGCTGCGGATGACCTTTTGCCCGGCAGCAATGGCCTCTTCCGCCGTAACGCCCTTCTTGATCCGCCGGAGGAGCTCCGTATCCCCGGTTTCCAGGCCCAGATACAGCATCTTGAGCCCCGCTTCCCGGAGCTGGGCCATTTCCTCGTCGCTTTTGCGCAGGATGTCCCGGGGCCCTGCATAGGAGGTTACCCGCTGCAGGTTGGGGAAGGTTTCATACAGCACATGTAAAATTTTGATCAGCTTGGCGGTGGGCAGCACCAAAGCGTCCCCGTCCGCCAGGAAAATCCGCTTCACCTGGTCCTTGGCATACTTGGCAGCCATGCCGATCTGCTTGGCAATCTCCTCATCGCTGCAGACGCAGAACTGCACCTCCTTGTACATGGCGCAGAACGTACAGGCATTGTGGGCACAGCCCCGGGTTACGCGCAGGATAAAGCTGAACGCTTCACTGGGGGGCCGGAACACCGGCGTTTCATAATCATCAAAATACAAACCAAACATCCCATCAGCCTCCGTAAGTACTCTTTCTTCCTATATATAGACAGTTTTTTCATAAGATTCTACAAATTCACATATTATACACAACTGCACCTGTCGTGTTAATTATTATAAACTATTTTACAGTTTTTTACATTATCTTTTGTAAACTTTTTGAAAAGAAATAAAAACCTCGTTTTTATTTTGCCCATTCTCAGCTCATTTTCCTCTCCCCTTGTTTTTTGCCATTTGACAATATATAATTTTTAGTTGAAGTTGACACATGAAAGGTTAGAGGTGAACTGAATGTCTGCACAAGAAGCAAGTTTCATGGGTGGTGTCGCTGTACCCCCCAGCAAGTCCTTGACCGACAAATTGGCCATCGAAAGATGCCCGGCCCCGGACATGGTGTACATTCCTCTTTCCCAGCACATTGGTGCTCCGGCAAAACCGGTGGTTAAACCAGGGGATAAAGTCACGATCGGACAAGTGATCGGTGAAGCAGGAGGCTTTGTAAGCACAAATGTCCATGCCAGCGTCAGCGGTACCGTCATCAAGATTGAAAGCCGCTACATGGTCCATGGGATGCTTGCCCAATGCATCGTTATCAAAAACGATGGGCAGGATACCCTCTGCGAGGATATCAAACCCCGCAGCGAAGAAGAGATCACGCCGGAACTGATCCGTCAGGTACTGCGTGATAAAGGCATCGCCGGTATGGGCGGCGCCATGTTCCCCACCGCAGTGAAGTATGCTCCCCCCAAAGAAGGAGCCCGTCCCATCGATACCATCGTCCTGAACGGCATCGAATGCGAACCCTTCATTACGGCCGACCATCGGACCCTGCTGGAATGCTCCGATGAAATCATCCAAGGTTTGAAGTATTTCCTCATGGCTTCCGGTGCCTCCCAAGGCATCATCGGCATTGAAGACAACAAACCCGATGCCATTGCCCTGATGGAAAAGAAAGTTGCTTCCGAACCGAATATCCGGGTTCAGGTCTGCGCTGAAAAGTACCCCCAGGGTTCTGAAAAGCATCTGATCTACGCTACCACGGGCCGTACGGTTCCTGACCGGGGTCTGCCTGCTGATGTGGGCGTTATCGTGGATAACGTGGGCACTGCAGTAGCTGCCTGCCGGGCTATCAAAAACAACATTCCTCTGTACGAGAGAGTGGTTACGGTCAGCGGCGACGGCGTCAAGAAACCGGGCAACTACATCCTGCGCCTGGGCACCCTGTTCACCGATGCAGTAAAAGCTGCCGGCGGCCTGGAAGGGGATCCCGGCAAGATCGTAGCCGGCGGTATGATGATGGGCTTTGCCGTAAACTCCCTGGATTACCCCATTATCAAAGGGTCCACCGGTGTGCTGGTCTTCAATTCCAAATCTCCTTTCGCCCAATATGTTGAACCCAGTCCTTGCGTACATTGCGGCCGCTGCGTCGATGTATGCCCCATGAAGCTGGAACCCACCGAGATTGTTCAAGCCGTAAAACGGCAGAACTGGGAAGCAGCAGAAAAATTCTACTGCCACGCCTGCATCGAATGCGGTTCCTGTGCCTTCGTCTGCCCCGCTTATATTCCTTTGGTCCAATACATCCGTATGGGCAAGCAGTTCATCAAAGGGAACAGCAGCGGCGGCCACAACCCCTTCTACAAATTAAATAAATAACTCGTGAAAGGACTGGATATTGATTATGGAACCTATTAAAGAACCTAAGCCTTTGGTTCTCCTTTCCTCTTCTCCCCATATGCACTGTGATCTGACGATCAGCAAGTCCATGAGGGAAGTAATGCTGGCCCTGGTGCCTGCCGTACTGGCTTCTGTGTATTATTTCCGCGTGGATGCCGTCATCGTCATCGCCTGCACCATGATTTCTGCCGTCATTTTTGAAATGCTCAGCAACAAGGTGATGGGAAAGAAGAACACCACCAGCGACGGCTCCGCCGCCCTGACCGGTCTTTTGTTGGCCCTGTGCCTGCCCGCCAGCCTGCCGCCTTACATGGCAGTCCTGGGCGGTATGTTCGCCATTGTTGTAGGCAAAGCCGTATTCGGCGGTCTGGGCCGCAACATCTTTAACCCGGCCCATATCGGCCGTGCCATCCTCTTGGCATCCTTCCCCCAGCAGATGACCACCTGGGTCATTCCTGCCACCAAAGCCATGGCTACCACCGCTGCTACCGCTTCCGCTGATGCCATGACCGCTGCCACTCCCCTGGCTGTCATGAGAGCCACGGAAAAAATCTGGCAGGCTGGCGGCGCTGCTGCTGCAGCCCAGCTGCCTCCCCTGTCCGACCTGTTCATCGGCAATGTGGGCGGTTCCCTGGGTGAAACCTGTGTACCGGCCCTGGTTCTGGGCGGCCTGTACCTGATCTACAAGAAGCTGATTGACTGGCGGATTCCCGTTTTCTATCTGCTGACCGTAGCCATCGTAACCGGCATTTATGGCACAGTTATGGGCTACCCTGCAGCTTTTCCCCTGTACCATCTGTTTGCCGGCGGCCTGATGATCGGTGCTTTCTTCATGGCCACTGACTGGGTAACTTCTCCTATCACCAAAAAAGGCCGGATCATTTACGCCATTGGCCTGGGGCTTCTGACCTCCCTGATCCGTCTGCGGGGCAGCTACACCGAAGGCGTCTGCTACTCCATCCTGATGATGAACATGGTAGTTCCCATGATTGACCGCTTCGTCCGGAACGTATCCTTTGGAGGAGGCCTGAAGAAATGAAAAACATCTTTGTGAAATTTACAGGAATCCTGGCTCTCACCTGCGGCATTTCCGTTGCCTTTGTGGCGGGCGCCAACGAAGTTACCAAGGGCATCATTGCTGCCAAACAGGAAGCTGATGTAAAAGCAGCCTATCGGGACGTTCTGCCCCAGCTGGGCGACCTGACCAAGGAAAAGTCTCCTGGCGGCCTGATTGCCGATATTGAGCAGTCCAAAAAGGACGGCAAAGTCAACGGCTACATCTACACCGTAGAACCCACCGGGTACGGCGGCAAGGTCACCTTCATGGTGGGCTTCTCCACCCCGGACAACAAGATTACCGGCATCAAAGTCCTGAGCCACAGCGAAACCCCCGGTCTGGGCGCCAGAAGCACCGAACCGGAATGGCAGCAGCAATTCAAGGGCAAACCTCTGAAAGACGCCCTGGTTGTTACGAAACAGACTCCCAGCAAAGACAATGAAATCCGTGCCATCACCGCAGCTACCATCACTTCCAGAGCGGTAGTCACCGGGATCAACGAAGCACGGGAGCACTACATGAAAAATTATGCTAACGGAAAGGACTGATTCGTATGCTGCATGAGCTGACTAAAGGCATCATCAAGGAAAACCCCTTGTTCGTCCAGTTGTTGGGTGTTTGTCCTTCTCTGGCCACCAGTAACTCCCTGGACAACGCCATCGGTATGGGCTGTGCCTTCACCTTCGTTTTGTTTTTCTCCAACATCATCATTTCCGCCATCCGGAAATTGATTCCTGATCAGATTCATATCCCCTGCTACATCGTCGTTATCGCTTCCCTGGTAACCCTGCTGCAGATGCTGATGCAGGCTTATGTACCTGCCCTGTACGCATCCCTGGGCGTATTCGTTCCTCTGATCGTAGTAAACTGCATCGTACTGGGCCGTGCTGAAGCCTTTGCCTGCGACCACGGCATCATCGATTCCGCCCTGGACGCCATCGGCATGGGCATTGGCTACACTTTCGCCCTGTTCCTGATTGCCACCTTCCGTGAACTGATCGGTTCCGGCAAACTGTTTGGCCATCTGGTGCTGGGAACCGCTTACCAGCCTGTGCTGATCTTCATCCTGCCGGCCGGCGCCTTCCTGACCATGGGCTTTGTCTTTGCTGCTGTAAACTACTTCAGAGAGAGAGGAGTGGCTCATAATGGGTAGTACATTCGGCATTATCTTTGGTGCCATTTTCGTTTCCAACATCATTTTGTCCCAGTTCCTGGGCATGTGCTCCTTCTTGGGGGTATCCAAGAACTTCAACAACTCTGTAGGTATGAGTGCTGCCGTATCCTTCGTAATGCTGCTGGCCACTATCCTTTCCTACGGGATTTATTACCTGCTGCTGGTTCCCTACCATCTGGAATACCTGAACACCCTGGTGTTCATTCTGGCCATTGCCACCCTGGTACAGCTGGTTGAAATGTTCATGAAAAAGGCTATGCCCGCCCTGCACAAGGCCATGGGTATCTACCTGCCTCTGATCACCACCAACTGCGCCATCCTGGGTATTGCTTTGATCAACGTAACGAAGAACTACGACTTCATCGATTCCGTAGCCAACTCCATCGGTACCTCCCTGGGCTACACCATGGCCATCCTGCTGTTCTCCTGCATTCGGGAACGTTTGGATGAAGATGCCCTGCCCAAATGCCTGCGGAGCCTGCCCATTGCTTTGATCACTGCCAGCTGTATGTCCATTTCCATGATGGGAATGAGCGGCATCCATTAAGTTAGGAGCTGAACAATTATGACAACTGCTATAATTCTGGTTGCGGTCTTGGGCGGCATTTTCGGTCTTGTCCTGGCAACTGCCGGCAAGAAGTTTGCCGTTGAAGAAGATCCGCGCATCAACGAAGTCACCAACCTGCTGCCCGGCGCCAACTGCGGCGGCTGCGGCTACGCAGGCTGCGCTGCCCTGGCCAACGCCATTGTAGCCGGAGAGGCTGACGCCAACAAATGCGTTGTAGCCAACTCCGACAGCAAAAAAGCCATCGGCGCTGTGATGGGTGTGGAAGACACCGGCGATGACGAGAACGCCATCCGCTACATTCCCCGCCTGCACTGCAACGGCTGCACTGCCAACCGGACCCGTATTTCCAACTACGAAGGTGTCCACAACTGCTACCTGAGAGCCCAGCAGACCGGCGGCCCCGGCCAATGCAACTACGGCTGCTTCGGAGACGGCGCCTGCGTGGACGCCTGCAACTTCGGTGCCCTGAAAATCGGTGCCAACGGCCTGCCCGAATTCGACTACAACAAATGTGTCGGCTGCGAAGCCTGCGCCAAAGCCTGCCCGCAGCTGCTGATTGAAATGATTGATGCTTCCAAGAACGTCCTGGTGGAATGCAACAATCGTGAAAAAGGCAAAGCTGCCATGACTGACTGCAAGGTATCCTGCATCAGCTGCGGCATGTGCGCCAAGAACTGCCCGCAGCACTGCATCACCATGGAAGACGGTGTCAACGGCAGCATTCCTGTAATCGACTACACCAAGTGCGATGGCTGCGGCATCTGCGTAGAAAAATGCCCCCGGAAGTGCCTGGTTTACGTTACGCCGGTTACCGGCTCCCCTGAAGCCCCTGCCAAAGAACAACCTACCGGCTGCGCCTGCTGCGCCATGGCCGCCAATTGTCCTTCTGCTCAGGCTCAGGCCCAAGCCAGAAAATGAAAAAACTTCTTGCGTTAACTTTGTTTTTCAGCAGCCTGATTTTATCGGGCTGCTTTTTTCAACCGGCAAAACATGAGGATACCCGGTTTATGATGGATACCATTGTCACCATTACCACCACCGGTGACAGCAAAACGCAGCTTCAGGACGCTACCGCCAGGGCCTTTACCCTGTTCCAAACCATTGCCAACGAAACAGACCCCTACACGGCCCAGGGGCCCCAGGACCTGTACGCCATCAACCAGGCAGCGGGCAAGGGACCCCAAAAGGCTTCCCCCTACCTGCTGGATATCCTCCAGCAGATTGCCCCTCTGCATAACGCTCCTTTGGACGTAACCCTGGGGCCCGTCATCCAGGTCTGGAACCAGCACCGGGACAGCAAAACCGTGCCCACCGCAGAAGAAATTCATCAGGCTCTGGCCAAATGCGGTCCGGACAAGTATACTGTATCCCAGGAGAACGGTACCATCACTTTGGCAAATGGTGCCCAGCTGGATCTGGGAGCGGTAGCCAAAGGCTACGCCGTTGAGCAGACCGCCAACCAGCTGGCCAAGGAGCCAGGCATCCAAACGGCCCTGGTAAACGCTGGGGGCAACATCAAGATTATCGGCAATAAGCCCGACGGAAAGCCTTGGAAAATCGGCATCCAGGATCCCCGGAACGCCCAAAAGGTGCTGGGTACCTTGCTGGTGCCCGCCGGCACAGCCATTGCCACCAGCGGGGACTACCAGCGCTACTACGAAGTGGACGGGGTCCGCTATCACCACATTCTGGACCCGGGCACCGGCTGGCCTTCCCGCTTCTGCCGCTCCGTAACGGTGGTTACCCATTCCGCCTTCTGGGCGGACTACTACTCCACCCTGCTCTTTGGGCTGCCCTGGCAGCAGGCCCTGGACCTGGTAGAAAAGGATCCGGAACTGGAAATGGTCTACGTGGATAGTGAAGGTACCCTTCATGTATCCTCGGGCCTTGCCAAAATATTTACCCCTGGAAAGTAAGGAGACGTTATGCGTAAAAATGATTTTTGGCTGATTTTGGTGCTGGCCCTGGCCGGCCTAGTCAGCTACTTCCTGTTTCGGGCGGATCCCTCCGCCCAGAATAAAGTTTTGGTGGTGCGCCGGGACCAGCAGGTCCTCCAGCGGATCGAACTGAAAAATGTCACTTCAGAAACCAAACTGATCGTTCCGGTCCAAGACGGTGAAATGGTCATCGCCTACGACAAGGACGGCGGAAGGGTCATTTCGTCCCCCTGCCCGGACAAGGTCTGCGTCCACCAGGGCAAAATCACCCAATCCGGCCAGACCGTGGCCTGCGTGCCGGAAAAGGTACTGGTCACCCTGACCACTGCTGCAAAGGAGAATGATCATGACGCCATCCTCCGGTAAACTGACCACCCGTGACCTGACCCAGCTGGGTATCCTCTTGGCCGCCGCCATTGCCCTGCGCCTGGCGGAAACCAGCGTAGCCTACCTGCTGCCCCTGCCCGGCGCCCATTTGGGCCTGGGCAACAGTGTCACCATGATTGTGCTGTACCTGTACGGAACCACCAAAGGCGCCCTGTTCCTCACCACCCGGCTGCTTTTAACGGGGCTGCTTTTCACCGGCCTTTTCACCCCGGGCTTCATGATTGGGCTGGGAGGCGCCGTACTCAGCTTTCTCTGCATGGCCCTGGCCGTAAAAAAACAATGGTTCTCCCCTGTCGGGGTGGGCCTTTTGGGGGCCTTTTGCCACAACTGCGGCCAGATTTTTGCGGCCGTTCTCTTGATGCAGACCACGGCCCTGTTTTCCTATCTGCCCGTCCTGATTGCCATTGGCATTCCCACCGGTCTCTTTACCGGTTTTTTGGCCGGCTTTTTCCTGGACCGGGTGGAAAAACAACTGCACCTGTAAGGGAGGAAACGTAAAGCATGGAAGAAGAATCGGCCTGGCGCCAATTGGAAAATGAACTGGAAGACTGCTCCGCCTGCCCCCTGCGCGGGGACTGCAAAGCCCCTGTGGGCTGGTTTGGCGACCCGAAAAGCCCCCTGCTGCTGGTAGGGGAAGGCCCTGGGGGCGTGGAGGATGAGTACGGCTGTCCCCTGATTGGTCCCAGCGGCCAGCTGCTGGACAAGGCCCTGTGGTCTGTAAAAATCACCCGGGACCACGTGCTTACCACCAACGTCATCAAATGCCGGCCCAAAGGCAACCGGACCCCCACCCCGGAAGAAGGCAGCTTCTGCGGTAAACGTTTCCTAGAGCGCGAAATTTCCCTTCTCAAGCCCCGAGTCATTGTGGCCCTAGGCAGTGTAGCCCTGCGCTATTTTAAGGGACCACAGGCCAGAATTACCCGGGAAAGGGGCACCTTCTTTAGAACCTCCCAAGGCATCGACTGCATTGCCACCTTCCATCCGTCCTACCTGCTCCGGCTTACGGGAAAGGCCCAGATTGCCGCCAAATGGGATGTGTTCCACGATTTGGAAGCCGCCCGGGCAAAGGCGCTGGAGGCGGACCCCCAGTACCCCCTGTGCAGCGTGCGCCCCATAAACCTGTTTTCCCTTTTCACCAAACGTTCCTGATACCGCTTTGCGTACGGCCTGTGTTGTTCCTCTTTTGAGAAATAGCGCAGGCCGTTTTTGCGGCCAGCACTTTTTGGAGCGCTAAATTGCCTTTCTCAAGTCCCGGGGCATTGCAGTCTTACCCAGTGTAGCCCCTGGCTATTTTAAGGGTTCACAGGGCAAAATCAGGCCAGCTGAAGGCATTTTCGTTAGGAGCTGCTCTCTGCTTCACTCCCTTGCCGCATTTTTTCCTGCCGCCCTTGACTTACGGCACCTTTTCCAAATTTTAGTTTACGGCCTGCCCGTTCTTTCGCAAGAATTGGGCGGGCCGTTTCTGCGTTCTGCCCCGGCATATGGTACAATAGAGGCAGTAAAGCGAGGTGTTTTTTATGCCCATCTTGGCTGCGTTCGCAGTACCCCATCCGCCCATTATCCTGCCGGAAGTGGGCCGGGGAGAAGAAAAGAAAATCCAAAAGACCATTGATGCCTATGAAACCGTCATGGCCCAGGCTGCCCAGCTCCAGCCGGACACCCTGATTATCACCAGTCCCCATGCGGAGCTCTACCTGGATTATTTCCACATCACCCCGGACGCCACAGGCTCCGGCAATTTTGCGGCCTTCCGGGCCCCGCAGGTGACGGTGCAGGTAACCTATGACCAGCAGCTTGCCAAGGAAATCGGCCGGCAGGCAGAAGCCCGGGGCGTCCCCGCAGGACCCCTGGGGGCCCGTCAGGCGGAACTGGACCACGGCACCCTGATTCCCCTGTACTTTTACCGCCAGCACGGCTCCCTGGACCAGGTAAAAATTGTCCGGATTGGTCTGTCCGGTCTGCCAGCCAAGGCCCACTATGCCCTGGGCCAGGCCATTGCAGCCGCCGTCAACCACCTGGGCCGCCGGGCCGTATACATTGCCAGCGGCGACCTGTCCCACAAGCTTTTGGCCGAAGGCCCCTACGGCTTTGCCCAGGAAGGCCCCGTTTTTGACCAAAGCTGTACGGAAGCCCTGGGCAAGGGAGATTTCCTTACCCTATTAAGCCTAGACCACCACCTTTGTGAGCGGGCAGCAGAATGCGGCCTCCGTTCCTTCTGGATCATGGCCGGGGCCCTGGACGGCCTGGCGGTAAAAAGCCAGCTGCTGTCCCACGAGGGTCCCTTTGGGGTGGGCTACGGGGTAGCCTCCTTCTTCCCTCAGGGAAAGGACAAAAGCCGGGAATTTCTACCCCAGCTGCTCCAGGAAGAAGCGGCGGCCCGGCTGCTCCGCCAGTCCCAGGAAGACCCCTACGTGAAACTGGCCCGGCGCAGCGTAGAAACCTTTGTGAAGGAGCACCAGCCGGCTTCCCTGCCGGAGGGACTGCCTCCGGAAATGCTGAACCAACGGGCCGGGGTCTTCGTCACCCTCCACAAGGACAATCAGCTCCGAGGCTGCATCGGCACCATTTCCCCGGTCCAGGAAAATATTGCCCGGGAAATCCTCTCCAACGGCATTTCCGCCGCCAGCCGGGATCCCCGTTTCACCCCGGTCCGGCCCGAGGAACTGCCGGATCTGGAGTACAGTGTGGACGTCCTGGGGGAAAAAGAGCCCATCCCGGATACGTCCTATTTGGACCCCAGCACCTACGGGGTCATTGTGGGCAGCGCCCTGGATGAACGCCGAGGGCTGCTGTTGCCGGATCTGGACGGCGTGGATACCCCGGAAAAACAGGTAGCCATTGCCCGGCAAAAAGGACAGATTGGTGCCAGCGAGCCCATTAAGCTCTGGCGCTTCAAGGTGGTGAGACATTTATGAAGCGCCACCCTGGAAACGTCCTGTGTACCCTGTGCCCCCGGCGCTGCACC
Source organism: Acidaminococcus hominis (assembly GCF_900291475.1). Lineage (GTDB taxonomy): Bacteria > Bacillota > Negativicutes > Acidaminococcales > Acidaminococcaceae > Acidaminococcus > Acidaminococcus hominis. Next base: position 266,133 of record NZ_OLMM01000005.1, on the reverse strand, counting down.
CTGCCCCCGGACGTAACCGGCTTCTGCCGGGCCCGGATCAACCTGGATGGACACCTGCTTTCCAAAAGCTACGGCAAGCTCACGTCCATTGCCCTGGATCCCATTGAAAAGAAACCCCTGGCCCAGTTCTACCCTGGTTCCTTAATCCTGTCCGTGGGCACCTTTGGCTGCAACCTGCGCTGCCCCTTCTGCCAGAACGCCTCCATTTCCCAGGCCGGGGAAGAAGCCGCCCGAATGACCCTGTCCCCGGCAGAGCTGGTCCAAATGGCCCTGGACTACCAGGAACGGGCCGGCAATATTGGCGTGGCCTTTACCTACAACGAACCCCTAGTGGGCTACGAATACGTCCGGGACTGTGCCAAATTGCTAAAAGAAAAGAACCTGAAAACGGTCCTGGTAACTAACGGCTATATTTCTCCCGGTCCCTGGAAAGCCCTGCTGCCGCTGATTGACGCAGCCAATATCGACCTGAAGGGCTTTACCCCAGAATACTACGCCTGGCTGGGCGGAGATCTGGAAGTGGTCAAGGAAAATATCCGCACCGCCCACCTCCTGGGCTGCCACGTGGAAATCACCACCCTGCTGATACCGGGAAAAAACGACCAGGAAGACGTCCTGGAACAGGAAGTGGCCTGGCTGGCCAGCCTTTCTCCGGAAATTCCCCTCCACCTGACCCGGTACTTCCCCCGCTGGCAGTGCAACATTCCTGCCACGGACCCGGAACAGGTCAGGAAACTGGCGGAACTGGCCCGGAAATCCCTGCACCACGTCTATACCGGCAACTGTTAGCCGGAAATACAAAAACAGCGGCAGAGTTGCGCTCTCTGCCGCTGTTTTTGTTTGAAGGTTGACAACAATTGGTTAGGGAGAAACAGGAGGAGTTCTGTTTCCATATGATAAGCATTCGCCAGTACACAGTTCTCACGAGGAAGGCAGATTGTGTTGGTGCCCTAAGGGCATCTGCTTTCCAGCTGCCTCCTGGCAGCTTGTCCGGCACAGCAGGGGCACACAACCCGCCGCCGGTCAAACTAAAGGCTAATAAACAAGGGGAGTGGTGAGGTTAGTTTTCGCTAACCTCACCTGAAAAAAATAAAGACAATGCGGTTAGTCTTTACTTACAGGAATGATTCTAGCATACAAGCCGCATTTAGGCAATACCCTTTTAGAAAAAATTTTATATTTTTTTCAGCAGGTCGTTTTTTTGTTTCCCTATTTCTGCTGCAAAGCCAGTTAATATCAGGCTTTACGGGATTTTTTAAGATTTTTTGGCATATTAGTCTTTGCTAACCTTAAAGTTTTCATTTTCGCTTCACATTCTGGCAGTATCCTGTACAATAAGGAAAGAAGTATCCGGAGGTGGAAAGCATGAAAATACTCATTGTGGAAGACGAACCTTCCCTGAACAAAATAATCGCCAAACGGCTGAAAATCGAAGCCTACTCCGTAGACTCCGCCTTTAACGGCAAGGAGGCCCTGGCCTACCTGGACGCCGCCGACTATGACCTTTTGATTGTGGACATCATGATGCCGGAAATGGACGGGCTGACCCTGGTCAAAACCCTGCGCAGCCGGGGCAGTCAGGTGCCGGTGCTGTTTCTTACCGCCCGGGACAGTCTCCAGGACAAGGTGTCCGGGCTGGACTGCGGCGGGGACGACTACCTGGTAAAACCCTTCGAGTTTGAAGAACTGCTGGCCCGGATCCGTTCCCTGCTGCGCCGGAGCAACCCCCAGCAGACCGCCAGCCCCCAGCTGGTTTTGGCGGATCTGGTACTGGACACCCGGACCCACCAGGTCACCCGGGGCGGCACCGAAATCAGCCTGACCCCCAAGGAATTTGCCATTTTGGACTACCTGCTGCGGAACCAGGGCACAGTCCTGTCCCGGGAGCAGATTCTGGAGCACGCCTGGGATTTTTCCTACGAAGGGGCCTCCAATATGGTGGACGTGTACATCAAAACCCTGCGGAAGAAAATCGACAAGGATTTTGAGCCCAAGCTGCTCCACACCGTGAGAGGTACCGGCTATGTCCTTAAAGAATAGGCTTTCCTTACTTTGGCATAAACTGGTGCATTTTTTCACCAAGCTCCCGGTTTCCATCCGGGTAACCCTGTGGTACACCCTATTTCTGGCACTGGTGCTGGCCGTCTTTACCGGGGCCGTGCTGGAAATGGCCGAGGACCACGAGCGCCGGGACGCCGGCAAGGACCTGATCAAGGCCGTGGATAAGGCCTCCCAGGACCCGGAGCATTTCCGGCCCTACGACAAGAATGTCTATCTGTCCCTCCGGGACCCCCAGGGAAAGCTGCTCTCCGGCATGGAACCGGAAGGGATGCCCGCCCTGCCGCCCCGTTTCAACCGGGGGCCCCAGAAAATCGTGATTGACGGCCAAAGCTACCACTACGTGGATCAGCCCATCCGCCCTGCCCTCCGGCAGCCGGGAACCGTCCTCTCCCCACAGCCCCTGCCCTGGATCCGGGGCATTCTTCCCGATGAAATCTACGCCCGGCGCTACCAGGTAATCCTGCTTACGGCGCTCATCAGCCTGCCCCTGTTTCTCCTTCTCATTGCCCTGGGCGGCTACCGGATTATCCGGCACAGCTTTGCCCCCGTCCAGGCCATCAGTGAAGCAGCCCGGGCCATTGGGGAAACCGGGGACCTGTCCCAGCGGATTCCCCTGGGGGACGGCAAGGACGAAATCCACCAGATGGGCCATACCTTCAACTGGATGCTGGCCCAACTGGAAGAACAGCTGGAACGGGAAAAGCATTTTACTTCCGATGTCTCCCATGAGCTGCGCACCCCCACGGCCGTCATCATGGCTGAAAGTGAATACGGCAAGGACTATACGGAAACCGTGGCCGAGGCCAAGGAAGAATTTCAGCATATCTTTCAGCAGTCCCGGCGCATGAGCCGCCTGATCAACCAGCTGCTGGAGCTGTCCCGGCTGGACAGCCGGAAAGACCTGGTACTGGGACCGGTCAAGCTGTCCCAGCTGGTCACGGAAACCCTGGAAGATTACCAGAAGCTGCCGGCCGCCCAGAACTTCGCCTGGAAGCTCCAGGTAAAACCGGACCTTACCGTTACCGGAAACGACCAGCTGCTTGCCCGGATTCTGGGCAACTACCTGGATAACGCCCTGAAATTTGCCAAGCATACCATCCAGGTTTCCCTGTGCCAGGAAAAGGGCCGGGTGGTGCTGGCCGTTTCTGATGACGGGCCGGGCATTCCCCCCGAAGACCTGCCCCGGATCTGGAACCGGCTCTACCAGGCAGATCCCTCCCGGAACAAGAAGCAGAACCTGGGACTGGGCCTGGGGCTGTCCTTTGTGGCAGCTGCCGCCAAACTGCAAAAGGCCCAGGCCGGCGTCACCAGTACCCTGGGAAAGGGCAGTACGTTTACCCTGAAATTCTAAAAAAATATTGGCATTCATTTCCCTTTCATGTTCCGGCCCTACACTGTAGCCAATACAACAAAGGCAGACCCCTTGAGGAACTGCCCAAAGGGAGGAATCCATGATGGACACCAATAAAACTGAACAACAAGCAAAAGAAGTACTGCAAAAAACCGCTTCCTGGGGCAGAAAAACCTTTACTGCCCGCCGGCTGAAAAAAGGTGCCGGCTGCGTCCTGGCCCTGGCCGTGCTGTGCGGGGCAGGCAAAATCGCCGCCCATAAGGCACGGGCCAACGCCCGGCTCCAGGAAGGGGAAGCCCGGACCACCCTATTGCAAAGCCTGGCCGCCCAAAAGAATATCACCTTGGTCAGCACGGATCAGGTAAAAGAAGCCGTTGCCAACACCCTGGGGACGGATCCTTCTTCCGTTACCTTCCGAAGCGTCCAGCTGGAAGACAAGCTGCCCAACCCGGACGGCCGCTTCCAAAAAGACAAGAAGCAAGCCAAGGACAGTAAGCACGACAAACGGGACCAGAAGGAAAAGCAGCAGGGAGAAAAATTCCAGCGGGGACCCCAGGAAGGCCAGCCCTTCGCCGGGAAAGCACCCCAAGGCCCCAAAGCCCCGGAAAAAGCGCCGGGCACCCAACCCCAGGCACCGGTGCCGAATACTGAGCAGCAGCAGCTTCCTGAAAGCACAGACGCCCAAGCCCAAAACCAGACGGCTTCCCCTGCCGCAAAGGCTCCTGCAGCCCCTCAGCCGGGCATGCCCAGCGGCGTAAGACCCCAAGGGACCTTCAAAGGAATGCCCCTGTTCTACCTGGCGGACTGCGAAAAGGATGGCATGGATTACCACTTCATCGTCAACGCCCAAAACGGCCAGGTAATCCGGGCTCAGGTCCACAAGACCAACCCGCTGCTGGACCTGCTGCACTAACGCAAAAAACACAAAGTTGTCAAGCTCCATTCATGTTCTTTTCATAATCCGCAGGTAGAATAGGGCCAGAAAAACAAGGGAGGTCATTTTTATGACACAAGTAAAAGCAAGTGAAAAATCCTATACAGAAACGGCCCTGCTCAGCCGAATGGAGAGCAGCAGCTGGAAAGAAATAAAGAAAAGTGCCGGTCGGTTCTTGGTAGCGGCTGCCCTGGTCTGCGGCTTCAGCAGTGCCGCTGCTGGCAATGTGGCCCACGCCGCTGCCCCGGAAGCAGGAAACCGCTCCCAGTACATTCTGGTGAGAGGAGAAAATGGCCTCCAGTCCCAGGCTTCCCTGAAAGACCAAAAGAACAAGCCTGAACAAAGAGAAGACAAGACCTCCCAAAAAGACCGGAAAGAAAACACCAAAGAGCAGCAAAAGGAACAAAAGCAAGAAAAGAAGCAGCTGAAAAAAGACCAAAAGCAGCAAAAGAAATTTACCAAGGAACAAAAACAGCAGCAAAAAGAGCAGAAACAGCGCCCGGAACTCCAAAACCGCCAGACTCCCGCTCCTGAAGGAACGTATCGGAAATAAAATACAAAAAAGGAAGTGCCCCGGCACTTCCTTTTTTGCGTCTTCCCCACTTTGCCCATTTGCTTATTTTCTGCCCAGGATTTTCATAGTTCTTTCATGTTTCTGCCCTATACTAAGACCATCAAGAAAAGGGAGGTCCTTCTCATGACTTTGCAAAAACAGATCCTGCAAAAAAACGCTGTAGGTACGGCCGCTCTGGCCTGCCCCAGCCCCTATAAAACAGCCTGGCAGCGGCTGAAAAAACAGCTGACCGTGCCCCTGCTGGCCGCCCTTCTGGTCTGCGGCTACAATCTCCTGCTAGGCACCCCCAAGGCCCAGGCCGCAGAGCACAAAGAGCCCCTCAGCCAGATTGTGGTGGTGCTGGGGGATTCCCACCCGGCACCCCTGTCCCACTGGGATGACCAGAAGGATCATCCGGAATGGAGAAACCGGAAGCCGCCCAAAAGAGCACCCCAAAGAGCCCACAACAGAGCGCACCAGCCGGCCCCCCAGAGCCAGCATCGGAACGACTTCCCGCCCCAGGGCAACAACTAAATAGCGTACAGCACCTCTCAAAAAGGCCGCAGCCAGATACCCTGGCTGCGGCCTTTTCCGTTCATTCATTCAATTCCCAGCATTTCCTCCGGCACCTGGGTCACCATGGTCCGGATGGCAGCTTGGGAAATCCCCTCATCCAGCAGACTTTGGATAAATTGGAGCATCCCCTCCACCGGGGTTTCCCGGCCGTTCTGCCCCCGGTCCGTGGTCAAAAAGCAGTGCTCCGGCCCTATGAGCCGGATATGTTCCGCCATTTCCGCCGGAGTGCATTCCCCTTCTGCCACATTGTACCAGCATTTCTCAATGTAGACCCCGCTTTGGGCCAGTTCGGCCTGGTCCTGGGGCCGGATCCGGGTATGGGCCCATTCCGGGTGGGTCAGGACCATTCTTACCCCTTCTTTTCTGCCTTCTCGGCACAGGAGCAGGGCTTCTTCCGGGCTGATATGGCCGGTGACCAAAAGCGCCCCCTTAACCTTCACCACCTGGAAAATGGCACGAACTTCCTGCCGCAGATTCCCGTCAGGATCCGTAATCCGGATGCCCGGCCGGGGCAGTACGTCCCCGGGCAGATTGCGCAGGGGGAAATTGGCCGCATCCACCGTGGGCATAAAGATGATGCGTGCCCCCAGGGCCAGAGCCGTTTGCACCGCCAGGGGATTGAGGCCCCCCAGGGACCAGTTCAGCACCGCCGCCCCGTAGGCCTTTACCTTTGCCAGGGGCAGGTACCGGTTCAGCAGCCAGGCCCGGCTGCCCGTAGGCTCTCCGTGGTTCTTCAACAAGATGCCGGCCATTTCCGCCCGGTCCGCTTCCTTGAACACCTGGATATCGTCCAGTTGCCGATCCAAAGCGGAGGGCAGGGAATGAATATGGAGGTCATACCCGCCCTTTAGCAGCCCGTAGGCGGCCAGTGAAATGGATTCCATAACGCTTCCCCCTCTATTTTTGCAAAATGCCTATCTATCTGTACGATAGCCTCCAAAAACAAGTTTGTCAACAAAAAACACCGGCCTTGGCAGCCGGTGTTTTTTTGCGTTATTTTAGGCCAGATAGCTGGGGAAGGTGCACCCCTCCTGGCAGATCAGCTTGTACAGTTCCCGGGAAGGCCGGGTCAAATGCCCCAGCTCCCCGTTGTAGATGACCGCCCATTCCCAATAGGGCTCATATTTTTCTTCAATTTGGTAATAGTTGATGTTATCCCCGGTCACGTAGCTTTTGGTGTAGATGGAAGGCACCAGGGAAATCCCCATGCCCCCTGCCACCAGCCGGATGACCGTTTCGATGTTCTGCGACTCCATAAAAATCTTCACGTCTTTGGCAAAGGGCTTCAGAATCCGGTCCGCCGCCACCCGGGTTTTCTTGAAGGGCTTGGTCAGGATAAATTCCTGGTCCAGGACGTCCTCCAGGTGGATATAGGGCATCTTTTCCCCTTCCTGGTAATAGGCAAACCGGTTGGCCGGGCTGCTTTTAGGCAGGGCCAGGAACAACGGTCCCCGGTAGAACACCTTATAGCTGAGATTCTCATTGCGCAGAGGCAGGCAGACAATGGCCAAATCCAAAGCCCCCATCAGCACCTGTTCCTCCAGCAGCACGCTATTTTCTTCCACAATGTCGATTTTGATATTGGGATATCGCTCGCTGAAGGATTTCAGCAGATTGGGCAGCAGCAGGGCGCCAATCCGTTCCGCAGAGCCCAGTTTCAGCAGGCCCTTCTGCATCTGGTTCAGTTCGCAGAATTCCACCCGGGTATCCTCGTACAGCTTGAGAATCTGGTAGGCCTTGGTCACCAGGTATTTTCCCGCTTCCGTAGGAATCAGCCCATTGCTGCTCCGGGTAAACAGGACCTCCCCCAGTTCTGCTTCCACCTTGGCCAGGCTTTTGCTCAGGGCCGGCTGGGTGATAAACAATTTTTGGGCCGCTTTGGCCATACTGCCTTCTTCGGCAATGGTCACAATTTTCGTCAAGTCGTTTTCCGTCATGGTGTATCCCTGCTTTCTGACCGCCCCTTCAGAATCCCCGCAAGCGGTCCTACTCTTTAGTATATACCAGGGAGGGAAGCTTGCTCAAGGTTTCCAACTGCAAAAGGTCTCCCATAAGCTGTTCCAGCCACGGGCCCTGGTATTTTTGGCAGCAGGCCCGGACTTTGTCCTGAAGCTGGGCATCGGTGAGAGGAGAACCTACGCTGCCGGAAGCATCCTTCACCACGGTTTCCACTTGTGTTCCGTTTTGCAGGGTGATGGTGACCTTGCAGCCCCAATGCTCCGGGTACCGGGCGGTAAATTCCGGGTCTTCCGCCACGGTTACTTTCCGCAGCAAAGCCTGCACCTGGGGCCGAAGAATCTGGTCCGGGGCAAAATCCTGAAGCTCTACACGGCCCTGAAGCAGGGCACAGGCTGCCACATAGGGCGTGGAAAATTTGGCCTGGGTGGGCAGCTGGGGCACCTTACAGGTATCCGTCAGGCCGCACTGCTTCAGCCCTACCAGATAGGTTCCCACCTGAATGGAGACCACGTCTTCTGCCTGGAGCTGGTACTGCCGGCGCAAGTTCAGCACCCCATCAATAACGCAGTGGGTACTCCGGCAGCAGGGGTAGGGCTTCTTGTCCACCTGGAGAATTTCGTATACCTTGCCCAGATCCTTGTCCACCAGGGAATAGTCATAGGCGTCACTCATCATGGGGAAAATGCCCCCATCCTTGGCATCCAGGATATGGGCGGAGCCGCGCATCCCGCCCAGTACCAAAAGGCAGGCCTCCAAGCCGCTGGCTGCTGCTCGGGCCGGATGCAGTACCTTATTGGTGGCCCCGTCCGACAAGAATGCCCAGGTGCCGCAGGATTGGGTGCCTGCCAGGCCCAGGGCTGCCAGGACCTGCTCCGGGGTAAAGTCCAACAGTTTGGCACAGGCCGCAGCTGCCCCAAAGGTGCCCGCCGTGCTGGTTACATGCCAACCCTTGTTCCGGTGGCTGGAAACCCCAAAGCCCATGCCAATCCGGCTCATCACCTCGTAGCCGCAGATTACTGCCTCCAGCAGTTTATCCCCGGACTTGTGAAGCACTTCTGCCAGGCCCCAGGCCGCAGGCACTACCACTGTGCCAATATGGGTTTTGGAACGGATATGCACATCATCCAGTTCCAGGGTATGCCCCTGCATGGCGTTAAAGAATACGGCGGTGCGCAGGTTGGTCCGTTCCGGGCTGCCCCAAATGGATGCCAGCTGGGCGCTGCTGCCTTCCTGCACCAAGGCCTGTTGGTTGTCCGCCTGCAAATACACCTTTTTGATCTGTTGGAACATGGGGTTATCAGAAGCCCCCATGGCCAGCCCCACCACATCTAAAATACACTTTTTGGCACTTGCTTTTACATTCTCATCTGCTTTTTCTAGAGAGAAAGCTGCTACAAATTCAGAAACTCTTTTTAACTCATCCATTTTTTTACCTCCGACGGCTGAATTGGAATTGAGTTTATTATATTTTCAGAGTTTTGATTTGCCCAATGATAAATAGTTCTTGTATCAATAACCAAAAATTCATTAACCAAAAGGTTATTTCTCCAACAACTTAATACCATTGGTTTTTTCAGAATATTTGATGTACTGTATGGGCATAGTGAAATACATTATTGCAGTCGGCTTCCCCGGATTCTGGTGCGCACCCCCAGGAAGTTTCTGCCACGGAGGAGAACATTATGTTTGGTTTGAGCGTTGCAACATTGGTTATTGGCATTATCCTGATTGCCTTTATCCTATTTATGACGGAATTGATTCCCCTGGCCGCCACGGCCATAAGCGTTGCCGTCGGCTTCTATCTCATTGGCGCCATTGACGCCAACACCGCCCTGAAATCCTTTTCCAGTCCCACCACCATGATCATTGCGTCCATGGCCGTTATTGGGGAAGCCGTGTTTAAAACCGGCGGGGCAGAAAAAATCGGTCATATACTCACCCGCTTTTCCAAAAGCGAACGGCAGTTGGTTTTCGCCACGGTTCTGCTTTCCGGCATTATGAGCGGCTTTTTGTCCAATACCGGTGCTGCCGCCCTGCTGATTGCCCTGATTTTAGGCGTCAGCAATTCCACCGGCATGAAGCGTTCCAAATTGATTTACCCGGTTATCGTAGGCTGCTGCTTTGGCGGTGGCATCACCATCGTAGGCACCACCTCCGGTCCCTTCCTGAAAGAAACCCTGGAAGGCCTGGGCATTGGCCAAACCATGGGCTTCTTCGAATTTGCCCCTCTGTCCCTGCTGCTCTTAGTGATTTCCGCTTTCTATATGGCCACCATTGGCTATAACCTGCTGCCGGACGAACCCCAAAACCAGGACGATGATTATTCTGCTGCCTCCCTGACGGTAGATTATTCCAAGGTTCCCGCCTGGAAACGGATTCTCGCCCTGGCCGTGATGGTAGGCGCTTTCCTGGGCATGATTTTCTCTGATGAAGTAGGTATTCCCCTGCACTTTATCGGCCTGATTGGGGCCATTCTGGTGGTGGCCTTCCGCTGCATCAGCATGAAGGAGGCCTCCCGTTCCGTACCCATCAGCGGCATCATCATTTACGCCGCCATGGTGCCTGTGGCCGCTGCCATGAAGAATTCCGGCGCCGCCCAGATGATTGCCGACGGTACCCTGAATTTCCTGGGCAGCATCAGCAGCCCCATGATCATCCTGTTCTGCATTTTCCTGATCATTACCCCCATTACCAACTTTATGTCCAACGCAGCCACCATTATCCTGTTCACCCCCATCGCCCTGGTTATTGCCAGCACCCTGGGAATTGGCCCCAAAGCCATGCTGGTGGCCGTCCGGTTCGCTGCTTCCATTGCCATTGCCACCCCTGTAGCCATGCCCGCCAACTCCATGGCCGTAGAACCCGGGGGCTACCGGTTCATCGATTTCGTAAAGCCGGGCCTGCCCCTGACCTTTATCAGTGTCATTGTTTCCCTGGTGTATGTGGCCCTGTTCTATCCCCTGTCCTACTAAAACTCCCTGCAAAAAAGCCTGGCCAAAGGTTTCTGCCTTTGGCCAGGCTTTTTTTATGCGCCCTAACAAGAAGGTAAAAAATTACCGAACACCCGACGGTGTTCGGTAATTTTTTGCTGCTATATTATTTTCTTTGCTGTGCGTAGTAGTTGATCAGGCAGCCGGCTGCCAGGATCTGCTTCTGGGCCGGTTCCACGTCCCCCAGGTGCAGGGAAAGGGGCACCGCCTTGCCGTCCTGGAACACGTAGGCGGTATAGGCGTCTGTATCGCCCAGCAGGGTTTCCCGGACCTTGGGCAGGTAGATCCAGGCTCCCAGGGCCAATTTGGTCTTCTCCTCCGGGTCCATAAGGAAGGGCAGCATCCCCCAGTTCATCACATTGCTCCGGTAGCGCTTGGTAGCGTATTCCAGGGCCAGGTTGGCAGCGCCCCCCAGCACCCGCTGGCAGGAAGCCGCCTGTTCCCGGGCAGAGCCGTCCCCGGGCTTGTTGGCGTAGATGACGCTGCCCAGGGAAGTATCCTTGGCCAGTGCTTCCACACTTTCTGTCAGCTTCAGGGTTTCCTTTAAGGCTGCATACACCGCCGTCAGTTCCGGGGTCAGCTGGCCTGCTTGTCTTGCCTTTTCCAGGGCCTGGACGGCTTTGGCCCGGCCCACATATTCCGGAGCTTTTTGGCTCAGGGCAAATTCCGCCAGGGCATAGGGGTCCGACCGGTGGGAAGACGTTTCGCCGCCGGAGGGAATCAAATCGTCCGTAGAGGTTACCGGGTCATCCAGGTAGGCAGCCACCTGCACCAGCAGGTTCTGGTTCAGGGGCTGGATGGACGGCCAGGGCTTAATGGCCGGGCCATAAACCAGGGAAACCTCCGGCTGGCCCTTTTGGTAGCAGTCCACCACCTTATGGTCATAGGGCAGGGAATCAAAATGGTAGGCCGGCACCTGGTCATCGTACTCCACTTCCGTAGCCGGGGTCAGGGCGCCGCCCTGGGCAGCGGTGGCCGCAATGCTCCGGGCGTCCATGAGGGCCACCGAAGCCAATTGGCCGCTGCCGGGCTTGGAGCCTTCCCGGGTGGGGAAGTTCCGGGTGGTGTGCCGGATACTGAAGCCGTGGTTGTTGGGGGTATCGCAGGCCCCAAAGCAGGGTCCGCAGAAGGCGGAGCGGACAATGGTCCCTGCGTCCATCAAATCCAGCAGGGCTCCCTTGCGCATCAGGTCCACGTAAATAGGCTGGCTGGAGGGATAGACGGAGAAGGTAAACCGTTCCGGTCCAATATTTTTGCCCTTGAGAATCCGGGCAGCCGCCATAATATTCTCATACAGGCCGCCGGAGCAGCCGGCAATCACCCCGGTATCGCAGTGCATTTTCCCGTCGTAGTACTGGTCCGCCAGGTGCAGGGACAAATCCTTCCGTTCCAGGCTCTTTAAGGCTTCCTGCTCAATTTCCTGGAGCAGTTCCCGGCCTCCGGCGTTTAATTCCTTGAGGGTATAGACATGGCTGGGATGGAAGGGCATGGCGATCATGGACTCCACCTGGCCCAGGTCTACCACAACGGCCCCATCGTAATAGGCCATATCCCCAGGGTTCATTTCCTTATAGGCTTCCGGCCGCTGATGCTCCGTCAGGTACTGGCGCACCACCCCATCCGTACACCAGATGGTGCTCAGGCAGGTGGTTTCCGTGGTCATTACGTCGATGCCATTGCGAAAATCCATGGAAAGCCCGGTAATCCCCGGTCCCACAAATTCCAGTACCTTGTTTTTCACAAAGCCTTTTTTGTAAACGGCTTTTTCAATGGCAAGGGCCACGTCCTGGGGACCGATGCCGTGCCGGGGTGCTCCCTTTAGGTACACGGCCACCACCTGGGGCAGCGGGATATCGTAGGTGTGGCCCAGGAGCTGCTTTACCAGTTCCGGACCCCCTTCCCCTACGCCCATGGTGCCAAAGGCTCCGTAGCGGGTGTGGCTGTCAGAGCCCAAAATCATCCGGCCGCCGCCCGTCATGCGCTCCCGCATATATTGGTGGATGACCGCCATATGGGGCGGCACGTAGATGCCCCCAAACTTTTTGGCAGCGGACAGGCCAAAGACATGGTCGTCCTCGTTGACCGTGCCCCCTACGGCCGCCAGAGTATTATGACAATTTGTCATCACATAAGGCAGGGGAAAATGGTCCAGGCCGCTGGCTACCGCCGTTTGGACAATGCCCATGTACCCAATGTCCGGAGAAGTCAGGGAATCAAAATGGATATGGAGCCCCCCGTCCTGCCCGTCACTATGCTGGGTCAGTACCTGATAGGCCAGGGTCTTTTTCCGCCCTTCTGCAGCCTGGGGCTTCCACCCCCGGGCGGCTGCTTCCCCTTCCTGCCAAAGCTTGCCTTCATGCCAATATACGCCTTCCGAAATCAACTGTACCACTTGCTTCACGCTCCTTTGTGGGACTTGCATTTTATACTGCTTTTATGATACCCTGTTTATAATCATAGAACAAATATATCTTTCTTTCCGCTTCCCATCACATATATTTATTTCTATTTGTACTTTTCTTGCCGTTTGTCCTTTCGCCAAAGGAGATGTTCCTATGAACAGCAGTGATATCGATCTGTTCAAGACACTGTATGAAGAAAAGAATATTACCCATACCGCCAAGCGCCTGTTTATTTCCCAGCCGGCCCTGAGCCACCGGCTGCGCAACCTGGAAAAGGAATTTGACTGCACCCTGGTGCTCCGCCAGCCCCGGGGCATTACCTTCACCCCGGAAGGCGAGCGGCTCTACGCCTACTGCCTCCAGCAGGAAAAGGACTACCAGGCCATCCGGGCGGAGCTTTCCTCCTTCCAGTCCCGGCCGGCAGGCTCCATATCCATCGCCTGCTCCAACGTATTCAGCAAATACCATATGCCCAAGCTGCTGAGCCAGTTCAAGGCCGTCTATCCCCAGGTGGAAATTCACCTGCGCAGCGGCTTCAGCCAGCACCTGTACCGGGATTTTCGGGAAGGGAAATTCCAACTGTGCATCGTCCGGGGGGACCGGAACTGGGAAGAAGAAAAACGCTTTTTGTGGCAGGACCCCATCTGTGCCTTCAGCAAGGGACCCCTGGACCTGACAAAGCTGCCCAGTTTCCCCTACATCCACTACACCACGGACCCAGCCATGCAGGACCTTTTGGACGACTGGTGGTACGCCCATTTTTCCCAGCCCCCGATGACCACCATCGAGACCGATGCCATGGATACCAGCCTGAAAATGGTCCAGCAGGGCCTGGGCTTTACCTTCCTGACCCAAAGCTGCGGCCAGGATACTCCGGGCCTCCAGGCCCAAATTCTCACCGATTCCAAGGGCAATCCCCTGATCCGGGAAACCTGGCTGTACTACCGGAAGGACTACACCAAACTCTCCGGGCTGAAAGCCTTTATCGATTTTATTACCCAGGCCTATCCCCTGGCGGAAGACAAGTAAGCCCCCAAACAAAATAGACACAAAAAACGGTATTTCTGCATCCAACAGAAATACCGTTTTTTTATGGAATTACAGGAAAATCGATTCTTACAGCATCAGGGCTACCACAAAGTTGTAGGCAGCGCAGACTACAATGCTGACGGGCACGGCCACCAGCAGCAGCCGGCTGAACAGGGTATTCCGCTCTTCTTCCTTAGGAGCAGAACCCAGAATCAGGGAACCGCCGGAGGAAAAGGGGCTGATGGCACTGGACTGGGCCCCCAGCACCGTGCAGGCAAACAGCACCGGTGCGGAAATGCTGGCCGTATCGGCCAGTTCCGGAATCAGCGGGAACAGGGCCGGGGTAACCACGCCCGTGGTGGAGCTGAAGAAGCTCATGATGGCGGCAATGATGGAGAAGGCAATGGGAATCAGCGGTTTTGGTACATTGCTGCCCACCCAGGTGCTAAGCATCTTGATGGTACCTGCGTGTACGGCAACGGCAATGAGCATGCCTGCCCCGGCAATCATGATGATAGTATTCCAGGGAATCTTGGCAATGGCTTCCTTCTGGGGAGCCAGGCCCATCAGGAGACCGATGACGGCAAAGATAATGGCCACCAGACCTACGTCAACCAGGTTGGCAAAGTATTTGATGGTAGGATCCGTGGGCAGGAAAATCTTCAGCAGCGGGAAAATCAGTACCACCACCATCATGACCACCATTAAGGTCAGGGTGGATTTCTGTTTGCCGGTAAAGGGTTCCGGCTTCTTAAATGTCACACCTTGGCCGATATTCCGGTTGGCTTTCAGGCCATAGCGGAACAGGGCAATCAAGATAATGGAAAAGACCACGGAGAACAGGAAAATCTGCATTTCCAGGTTGAAGGAATCCGGACCCACCAGGCCCGGGCTGTTTTCATAAGCCGTATCCGCCAGGCCCCGGAAGATAACCCCCAGGTTGGAGGTAGGAAAGTCCCCGCCGCACAGGGCGCCGCAGTTGATGGCCACAGCCCCGGTCAGCTTGTCCATCCGGGATTCATCGCAGATGACCAGCGTAATGGGTGCCAGGAAAGCCAGTACCGTGAAATAGGTGGCGCCCATCACGGACAGGATAACGGCTACGGCAAACAGGGCAAACGGCAGCATTCCCGGGAACTTCCGGCAGGCATACAGCAGGGACCCAGACATTTTTTCCAGGGTTCCATTAATGGCAGCAATGTTATAAAACAGGGATACGGACAGAATTACGAACATGGTGCTGATGGGCCAGAAGGCGATGACGTTTTTCGGCTTCAGCCCCATAACCAGACAGCCAATGATATAGGCAAAGACAATACAAAAGAGACCGGTGTTCAGCTGGGTTTTGTACCCCAGGTAAATGGCCACAGCAATGGATAAGATAATAAAAGCACTCAGCATGATGATTTTTCTCCTTTTCAGCTAGTCTGCTTCAGAAGCCCCCGCTCCCTGAAGCTTGGGAAAATCAATCTTGGGCGGCTCCCACCGGTTCGTCGGTGATGCCCAGCAGGCGGTAAGGGATGGTCTTGGTCATGTAGTAGATCTGTTCTTCAGGAATCCCGTATTCCACAAGGTAGTGCATATACTCGTAGATTTCGGTTTCCCAATCCGGGTTTTCCACCTGACCCCCGTCCGTATCCACCATCACGTGCTGATAGCCAACGGTTTGGATCAGTTCCGCATTTTCTTTCAGGTTCAAATGGTACTTTTTACCCTTGCCCATATTTTGGGCGTAGCACCGTTCCAAAATCACATCGTAATCCTTGACCAAACGGATCTGGTCTTCCAGGCTGTAGTCGCAGACCCACCATTCCGGATGGGTGATGACGATTTTCTCCACCCCGGCCTTCCGGGCAGCTTCCACCACCACAAAGGCTTCTTCCGGGGATACATGGGCCGTGGCCAGCACCGCCTTGTAGTCCCGGACCAGGCCAAACACCGTTTCCAGTTCCGGAATCACCTTGCCGTCCCGGACCAGCTCAATGCCCAAAGCAGGGTCCTGCCCCAGCTTTTCCATATGGCGCTTGGCGGACTGGGTGGGCAGCCAAATCACCTTGGCCCCCAGTTTCAGGCCTTTTTCCACGGCTTCCGGGTTTACCCCGCCGATGATCTTGTTCATGACCACCCCGCCGTACATGGTAAAGCCCGTGTTCTTGCCGTACACCTTTTCTACATAGGCGTTGGCAATGGCCGCCCGGTTTACCGTAAAGCCCAGATGGGATTTGATCACAATGGCTCTGGCCCCCACCCGTACGGCGGCGTCCGCCAACTGCAAATCGTTGTAGGCCCGCAGCCGCAGATCCGGATTGGTGTGGACGTGCATGTCACAAATGCCCTGTAAGGATACTCTGCTCATTTCTGTCTCCCCTTTTCTAAAATTCTGAATTACCGAATTTCTCGTTCTTTGTTCATAATAGTATGAAAACGATTGGGAAAGAATGCAAAAATTTGATATACTTGATATCGGAAAAACCGATGGATTAACTAAAAATAAGAGGCCTATACAATTGACGCAGGGCTCTCTCGCCAAAACATCCTCGGAAAATAGTAGTATAGAAAGGAAGCACCATGGAAATACGAGATTTGGAATATTTTATTGCCATTGCAGAAGAAAAAAGCATCTCCAAGGCCGCCGGCCGGCTGTACATGGCCCAGTCCAGCCTGTCCCAGTTTCTCAGCTCCTATGAGGCCAACCTGGGCTACCCCCTGTTCATTCGTACCGCCAGCGGGGTACGGCTTACGGAAGCCGGGAAATTGCTGCTGGACTTTGCCTACCAGTCGGCCGCAGCCTACCACCGGGTCCAGGACCAAATGCAGGATATTGCCAACCTAAAGGGCGGCCACGTGATCCTGGGCATCAGTTCCTTCCGGGGGTCCTACCTGCTGCCCCCGGTACTGAAGGTATTCCGGAGCAAATACCCGGACATCCACGTGCGCATCGAGGAGCAGAACTCCCTGGCCCTGGAGCAGATGCTGCTCACCGGGGAGATTGACGTGGCACTGCTGGCCATGCCGGAAAAGCACAGCCGGATTAAGGCCCAATTCCTTATGGAAGACGAAATCTGCCTGATTGCCCACCCTCAGCATCCCCTGGTCCAGCTGGCCAAAACCGGCCAAAGCGCCGGCCGGAAATCCCCTATTCCCCGCTATATCGATATCCATGATGCGGCCCAGTTTGAGTTCCTGCTCAGCAGCTACGACACCATTTTGGGCCGGGAAGCCCGGCGGATTTTCCAGAACACCAAGCTTACGCCAAGAACCTACAACGAAAACCTGTCCGCCATGTTTGCTGCCTCCCTGGCAGCCTCTGGACAGGGACTGGCTTTTACCTATTACAGCTCCCGGCACTATTTCCAGCCGGCTGTTTTCCTGTCCCTGGGGCAGGACGGCTTTACCATGGAGCTGGCCACCGCCATGTCCCCGGACCGGTACCATTCCCGGGCAGCCTTGGCCCTGAATCAGGTCATCCAGGACGTTCTGGGCAGCCCGGCTTCCCCAACCTAAAACTAACACAAAAAACAGCGAACCGTTCTCCTGCGGTTCGCTGTTTTTTGTGGTTTGTTGTTGGTTGTTGGTTTTGTATAAAAAAGGAGGATTACGCTAAATTCTGGGCAGCTGCTGGGCCTGGGCCAGGTCCAGCAGGCTTTGGGCCAGGGCCCGGGTCCCGTGGGGATACTTGTGGGCCAGCAGGCTTTCTGCCTTGTCCAGGGCAGCCTGGGGCGAAAGGGGCCGGCGGTAGGAACCGGTAGGGTCCTCCACCCAGGCTGTCACTTCCTGGCCATTTTTCAGCCGCAGGGTGGTCCGGCAGCTCCAGTGGTCCGGATAGGCGGCGGTAAGCTCCGGATCCTCCGTGACGGTAATCCGGGGCAGCAGGGCCTGAAGCCGGGGATCCTGCACCGCCTCCGGGGTAAAGCTGCTGCCATCCACCCGGCAGTACAAAAGGCTATGGGCAAGGGCATAGGGCAGGGAAAACTTGGCTTCGCCCGGGGTCTTGGGGTGAAGGCAGCCTGCACTGACGGCGCACTGCTGGTAGCCAATTTTGTAGGTGGCCGCCGTGAGGGACTCCGTCCGTTCCAAAACGGCCTGGGCTTCTGCGTCCCGGCCCTGTTCCCGGCCGGTGAGCAGGCATTGACGGAGCTGCAGGGCCCCGTCAATGCCCCCGTGGGCAGACCGGCAGCAGGGATAGGGCTTCATGTCCATACGCAGGATTTCCCAGGTCTCGCCCAAGCCGGCGCAAACCTTTTCCACCTGGCCGCCGTCACTCATGGCGCCCAAAAGGCCCCCGTCCTGGGCTTCCAGGATGTGGACAGGCCCTGTCAGACCGTATTTGGCCAGGTAGGCGCTGCGCAGGCCGCAGGCCGCTGCATGGGCTGGATTCAGCACCTTGGAATTGGTGCCGTCCCCCAAAAAGGCCCAAACCCCGGTGCTTTGGGACCCGGCCAGTCCCAGGGCGCTGGCCGTCTGTTCCGGGGTCAGCCGGAGCAGCTGGGCACAGGCCGCTGCTGCCCCAAAAATCCCGCAGGTAGCCGTCGCGTGCCAGCCCCGTTTCCGGTGGGCTGCCACCCCAAAAGCCATGCCAATGCGGAAGGCCGTTTCGTAGCCCGCCACCACCGCCGTCAGCAGCTGGGGCCCGGTCACCTGCAAAAATTGCCCCAGGCTCCAGGCTGCGGGAATCAGGCAGGCGGACGCATGATTTTTGGAAGCCGGATGCACGTCATCCAGTTCCAGGGTATGGGCCAGCATGGCGTTCAAAAAGGCTGCATTTTCGGGACTCCACTGGCTCCCCGGTTCTCCAAACAGGGCAGCCCCCCGCTGGGGCACCTCCGGATTCAGCTCCCGGAGGGCCTTCTTCATCTGTTCCACCAGCGGATCCCCAGAAGCGCCCACACTGACGCTGACCAGATCCAGCACCCGAAAGGCTGCCGCTTCCTGAACCTCTGGAGGTAAAGTTTCCCAAGAAAGGCCGGCCGTAAAAGCGGCCAGCCTTCCTAAAGGTGCTTGCGCATATTGCATATTCTGCCTCACTTTCCGGCAGCTTCTTCTTTGAATACGTTAATCATGGAGCCTGCCAAAAGGGTCTTCCGTTCCCCGGCGGTCAGGTCCTTCAGGTCCAGGTGCAGGGGGCGGATGCTGCCGTCCTGGGCAATCACCGTTGCGTCAAGGGCATTTCCCCCTTCGGCCACTACTTTCCGGATGCCCGGCAGCCAGATCACGTCACCGGGGGTCAGGTTGATTTCCTGGTCCGGATTGGTAAAGGGCAGCATACCCCAGTTCACGCAGTTGCTGCGGTACCGTTTGGTAGCATATTCGATGCAGATATTGGCCAGGCCTCCCAGGACTTTCTGGCAGGAGGCTGCATATTCTCTGGCAGAACCGTCCCCAGGCCGTTTGGCGTAGAGCACGCTGCCAATGCCAGTGGTCTTCAGCAGGCTGTCCAGCTCCTGTTCCACCGGTACGCCCACTTTTTCCAGTACGGCGTAGAATTTTGCCGCAGTGGCCTTATCTCCCGAGAGGCGTGCCTTTTCGTACTGCTGTACGGCCTTGGCCTTGCCCACATAGCTGGGATCCTTCCGCAGCAGGGTGAACTCGGAGATTTTATAGGGATTGGACCGGTAGGAAGCCGTTTCCCCAGAGGGAATCAGTTCGTCCGTGGTGGTCACTTCGTCCCGGATCACCGAGGCCACTTCCAGGAGCAGGTTATCCGTCAGGGCTTCCATCTTAGGCCAATCCTTGATGGAGGGTCCGTAGATGATTTCCGTTTCCGGCTGGGCCTTGCCAAAGCCGTTGTACACCACATGGTCGTAGATGGCCTTGTTGAAGTGGAATTCCGGCAGGGTACCCGTAGTAAAGGCGTCTTTCATTTCTTCAGCAGAGGTCAATTGCCCACCGTTAAAGACCGTAGCAGCAATGGACTTGGAATCCATCAGGGCAGCAGAAGCCACCTGCCCCATGTTCGGCTTGGAGCCTTCCCGGTTGGGGAAGTTCCGGGTAGAATGCCGCAGCACAAAGGCGTTGTTTTCCGGGCAGTCGGAAGCCCCAAAGCAGGGCCCGCAGAAAGCGGTTTTCAGGCGCACGCCGTAGGTCATTAGGTCGTTGGCAATACCCGTCCGGTTCAGTTCCGTCAAAATGGGCTGGGAAGCCGGGTAGATGTTCAGGGGGAACATGCCCAGGCCCTTTTGGGTATAGCGGGCTACCTGGTCCACCGCAAAGATATTTTCAAAGGAACCTGCGGCGCAGCCGGCAATGGCTGCCTGGTCCACCAGGATCCGGCCGTTCTTTTGGATTTTGCCCACCATATCGGGGTGGATATCCGGGGTATTTTCAAAGACGGACTTGGCGTTTTCTTCCACCATTTTCATGTATTTTTCCGGCTGGGCAATGACTTCCTTCAAGGGGAAGGCATTGGAAGGATGGTAGGGAATGGCAATCATGGGTTCCACCGTGGACAGGTCCAGGTAAATGAAGCTGTCGTACAGGGCCTTGTCCTGGGGTGCCAGTTTCTTGTAGTCCTGCTCCCGGTCATGGACCTTGAAATCTTCCCGGACCACGTCATCGGTTTCCCAGACGGAGGTCAGGCAGGCAGATTCCGTGGTCATGGTATCGATGCCGTTCCGGAAGTCCATGGACAGGGAAGCCACCCCGGGGCCCACAAATTCCAGCACCTTATTTTTTACAAAGCCGTTTTTGAACACGGCCCCAATCAGGGTCAGGGCTACGTCCATGGGGCCAACCCAGGCCTTGGGCGCCCCGTCCAGGTACACCCCTACCACTTTGGGGTAGCGCAGTTCGTAGGGTCTATTCAGCATGGCTTTGGCAATTTCCGGGCCCCCTTCCCCAATGGACAGGGAACCCTGGGTGCCGTAACGGGTATGGGAGTCGGACACAATGGCCATGCTGCCGCCTTTCACAATCATTTCCCGCATATACTGGTGGATTACGGCTTCATGGGGCGGTACGAAAATACCGCCATATTTTTTGCAGATGGATTCGGCGTATTTGTGCACGTCCGAGTTGATGGTGCCGCCAACGGCGCACAGGCAGTTGTGGCAGTTGGTGAAAACGGTGGGCACCGGAAATTTTTTCAAGCCGGAAGCACAGGCGGTCTGCATAATGCCCACATAGGTGTTGTCGTAAACGCCGATGGCGTCAAAATGCAGGCGGAGGTTTTCCTCACTGCCGCTGGTGTTGTGGGCACTGATAATCTGATGTGTAATGGTATTTTTATGGGCCGCCTGGGCATCCCATTCCGGATGCTGGTCAGCCGGGACATAGCCCTTGCCCCCGTCCGTTACGTAATAGGCTTTATCAAAACATTGAATCATGATGTTCTCCTTTGGTTTTTCTCGTATTTTTCCAGCGTTAACGGATATAAACCCAGCCATCCATAATCCGGCGGGCCGTTCTCACTACGCCGCCCTGGAGGACCTTTTCTCCGTCCATTTTCATGTTTACTTCCGTAACCCCGCTGGAGTGCCCCAGCCGGATACAGGACCCTGCAAAATTTCCCAGGCAGTCCGCCACAATGGTGCCGGGAAGCTTGGCCGCAGCACCGGTAGCTACAGCCACCGTCATGGGATAGGCCTTGTGGAGCATACCCACGGAAATGGCCCGGACGCACAGGTCCATAGTTTCCTTGGGCACCAGCTGGCCGTCCATGTTCTTATAGTCCTGGGGCCTACTGATAATGGCTACCTTGGGGGCAGAAGTGGATTCGGTGCGGGCTTTCATATAGTCCGTAATAAAGCCCATACGTACTGCCGCCAGGCCCCGGATGCGCTCAATATGTTCCATAACGTCCTTGTTCTGGTTGAGCTCCGTCAGTTCCGTCCCTTTGATGCCCAGGTCCTCGGCCTTGATGAACACTACCGGGTTGGAGCAGTCAATCAGGGTAACTTCACAGAAACCGTAGCCAGGTACGTCCAGCCTTTCTTTTTTCTGCCCTGTAGGGAACAGTTTGCCGGTTTTGGCGCCGGCAGGATCTTCAAAAAACAGGTCCACCCGGGAACCGGTGCCCGGCACCCCTTGGATTACCGTATCCCCGTTGACGCAGGCATGGCCGTTTTGGACCCGGACATGTTCCTCGATGACCTTTTTCGTATTCTCGTTGTACACCCGGACCACAGTAATGGGTTCCACAGCCGGCACCAGGCCCTCATCAATGGCGTAGGGTCCTACTGCCGAGGAAATATTCCCGCAGTTGGCGGAATCGTCCACCCGGGGAATCACAATATCCACCTGGAAGAAGTGGTAATCCACGTCCACGCCCGGGCGCTGGGACTTAGCAATCACGGCCACCTTGGAAGTGGAGCTCACCGTGCCGCCCATTCCGTCAATCTGCTTCACATCCGGCGTACCCATCACCTTCAAAAAGATTTCCGGCCATTCCCGTTCCTCCTGGGGCAGATCTTCCTTATGAAAAAATACGGCCTTGCTGGTACCGCCCCGCATATATACGCAGGGAAACTTTCTTTGTTCTTGATTCATCGTTTATACCCCCCTGAAATCCAGTTCTTACGAGCACGTTTTCTACAATTCCCATTATAGGGGCTTTCTTCCATCATGAAAAATGATATAATTTCCTTAATTTATATTCTAAGTTGGAATGTTTAGGAGGCAGCTTCCATGGATGAACGAGATATCCGGATTTTTCAGCAGCTGATGGAAAGCAAGAACATCACCAAAACCGCCCAGGACCTGTACATGACCCAATCCGCCGTAACCAAACGGCTGCACAAGCTGGAGGAGGAACTGGGGGCGCCCCTCTTTATCCGCACGGTGAAGGGGCTGATTCCCACCGCCTCGGCCGACAGCATTGCCCAGGAAATGGATAAACTTTCCGCTTCCCTCCTGCGGATCAAAAGCCTGTCCCAGTTTGCCCAGGGCCATATTGCCGGGCACCTGAAGGTGGGGGTCTCCGTAAATTTTGCCCGGTACACCCTGCCGCCCCTGCTCAAGCAGTACATGACCTACTACCCGGACGTGCAGATTGCCGTCACCACCGGCCAAAGCCTGGAGCTGTTCCAAAAGCTGCAAGCCGGCCAATTGTCCCTGGCCGTGCTCCGGGGGACCTTTGCCTGGTCCGGGGCCAGCCGGCTGCTGACCCGGGAAAAGGTTTACGCCGTAACCAGCAGGGAAAATGAGGGCAGGGACTTCTCCCACCTGCCCTACATCCACCGGACCTCGGACAAGCCCTTTACCGCCCGGATCCAGCGCTGGAAAACGGAACAGCATATCCAGGAGGACGCCTATTCCATCCAGGTCAACGACATCTCCGCCTGCCTGGCCATGATTGCGGCGGGGATTGGCTGGTCCATCCTGCCGGAGATCTGCCTGTCCCGGGAAGACGGGCTCTGGAAAATGCCCCTCCAGTTTAACGACGGTACCCCCTTTACCCGGACCACCACCGTGTACTACCAGGAAGACTACGCCCTGCTCCCCCAGGTAAAGCTTTTCCTGGACCGGCTGGAGAGCCCTGCCTAAGTTTTAAAAACACAAAAAAAGGGGTGTGAAATAATGAAACTTCTATCGTCGCCTGCGGCGCCACTTCCTTCACGCTTGAAGGAAGCATTCCAGACCTCTACTGGTCAAGTGACACAAAAGGGGTAGTACTAGTATTTACATACCGTGACTTCATCTCAAAATCCGTTTAGCACACGACCAGTATAGGCCTAAGACTGGCCCATCCAAGCGTGGAGGGGCTGTCAGTCCGCAGGACTGACTGAGGAAGTTTTGAGGTTTGGATACGGCATAACGAACAAAAAAACGGTTTGCGAACTCTTTTGAGCTCGCAAGCCGTTTTTTCTTTCGGGGGTAAGTATTATTTCACAGCCCCTTTTTTCTTATAGGTTAGAAAATCAGGTTGTAGAAACCGATGCCGGATACCACCGTCAGCACCACCAGGATGCCCAGGGCCCAGAAGGTCAGTTCCATAAACAGCTTCATTTCTTCGTCCCGCTTGTCACTGCTGTCTTCCGCCATCAGGGTGGCCATAATCAGGCCGCCGGTGGTAGAAATGGGGCTGATGCCGGTAATGGTACCGCCAATAACCACCATGGAAGCCAGCTCCAGAGGGTTTACCCCAACGGTCTGGCCAATGCCCACCACCGTAGGCAAAAGGGTGGGGAACACCACGCCCAGGCCGGAGGAAAACAGGCTCATAATGCCCGCCGTTGCCGCCATCACAGCCGGGGCAATGTGGGGATTCATCAGCTGGGACAGGGCCTTGGTCAGGGTGGTAATGCCGCCGGTCAGGATAACGATGTTCATCAGGGCACTAACCCCGGAAACCATAATCAGCACGCCCCAGGGAATGGCCCGGAGGCACTGCTTTTCGTTGGCCACATGGCACACCAGCAGGAAACCGCTGATGGCAAAACAGGTAAGGCCCACATTGAACTTGAAGGCAATAACCAGCACCGCCATGACAATCAGGCCCAAAAGGGACAGCCACTGGCCGGGGGTAAAGCTTTCCTTCAGGGCAGCTTCCCCTTCTGCCGGCGGATTGGTCTTATAGCCCTTGTAGTACACAAAGGCGGCAATGGCCATAATCACGCCGGTAATGGTCTGGGCCGTATAGATGGGCTGTACAGCAGCCGCCGCATCCAGGCCCCCCGCAGTCAGAAAATCATAGGTCAGGATACCTTCCGGGGTAATGGGGGACATCCGGCCCCCAAAACAGCCGAAGCAGCCAATCATGGCCAGCATCAGCGGGTTGTACCCGTGCACCTTGGCAATGGGAATGGCAAAGGCCGGCATAATGGCCAGAATGGGAATGGACCCCGGGCCAATGGTGGTCAGGCCAAAGCCAATCAGGAAAATGGCAATGGGAATCAGGAAATTGTTCTTGCCGGCCAGGGCCACAATCTTCTTGGCCAGCAGCTCGATGGTGCCATTGTTGTTCAGGATGCTGAACAGCAGGGTAACCCCCATCAGGGTAATAAACAGATTAGGCTTAAAGCCGTTTAGGATCACGCTGTCCTTCAGGCCGGCAAAACGCCCCAAAAGCATGGCCAGGGTCAGAGAAACCAGGCCCACATTGACCTTCCGGAAAAAACCGATAACAATGGCCACTACCAGCAAAACCAGGGATAAGATACCTAAATCCATGCTGCATCCTCCTTACCGGGAACAGAAAATGACACAGGTGGGGCTTTCCGTGGGTACGGTAACCCCGGTATAGTCCAATAGTCCCGTATCCGGGTCGATGGCGAAGAATTTCAGCGTATCGCTGTCTTCATTGGCCACCACCAGCTGCCGGTTATCCGGGCTGAAGGTCATAAAGCGGGGCGTCAGGCCCTGACAAGACACAAAGCCCGTAGGGTGCAGATAGCCCGTAGCTTCATCCACCCGGTAGGAAGCCAGGCTTTCGTGGATCCGGTTGGAGGCGTACACAAAGGGGCCTTCCGGGTACACCAGCACAGCGCTGGCCTGGCCCTGGCCGGTATACGTATCCGGCAGAGTGGTTTTGATCTGCCGAGGCGTCAGGACGCCGGCTGCATCGTCAAAGTCGTAGAAGGTAACGGCGTTGCCCTTTTCGTTGACCAGATAGGCCCGCTTGTTGTCCTCAGTCAGGGCAATATGCCGGGGTTCTGCGTAGGTCCGGGCTTCCACCCAGCTGGCCCGGGACAGTTTTCCCGTAGCCTGGTCCACCTTCAGCACCCAAACCCGTTCGTAGCCCACTTTCCGGCCCTGGGTGGGCACCAAGAGGAAGTTCCCCGTATGGTCCAGAAGGCACTGGTGGGCGTGGGAAACGCCCCCTTCCACGCAGCCTTCCAGGTGTTCCACCCAAACCGGGTCACCCAGGGTACCGTCTTCCCGCCGGGGCAGGGAAGCCACGCAGCCGCCCTGGAGGGAGGCTACAAACAGGAACCGGTTGTCCAGGGAGGGCACCAGATGCACCGGGTTCTGGCCGATGCCGTGCAGGGTCTGGAGGAAGGTCAGATTGCCGTTTTCCTCAATGCGGAAAGCGCTGACTTCGTGAAAATCCCCGTGGACGGTGTACAGGAACTGTTCCGTCCGGTCAAAGGCCAGATAGGACGGGTTATCCATGGTTTTGGTAATATTTTTAAGCTTCCAGACTCCCCGTTCGTCAATGGTATAACAGGAGATGCCCTTACCCCGGGCATTTCTCTTTTCCGTAGTGCGGCAGCCAATATAGGCGTAAGTTACTTTTTTATTTTCCATGATTTCTTCCCCTTTAGCTTAGGCGTGGCCGTGGAGCTTGGCTTTGTAGAAGCGCAGTTTGCCGCCGGCCAGCAGGATTTCTACTTCCTGGTCGGACACTTCCAGACGAACCTGGAATTGGGTGCCATTGGTGATATTTTTTACGGTAATCAATTTCTGTTTCATCTGCTCCCGCAGGTTGTCGATATGGAAGGTGTCGTCCAGGTCAATGCCGTCGTAGGCCGCCGGGTCCACAAAGACCACCGGGGTAACCCCATGGTTGATCAGGTTCTGCTTATGGATCCGGGCAAAGCTCTTGGCAATCACCATTTTGACGCCCAGGTACATGGGGGTAATGGCGGCGTGTTCCCGGGAGGAACCTTGGCCGTAGTTTTCCCCGCCTACAATAAAGCTCTTGCCGTCTGCCTGGGCCCGTTTGGAAAAGTCAGGGTCGTAGCGGCAGAACGCATATTGGGCCATGGCCGGCATATTGGACCGCATGGAAGAAAATTGGGCGCTGGCCGGGGTAATATCGTCGGTGGACACATTGTCCCGGGCTTTCAGGCTGACCTTGGCTTCCAGGGTTTCTTCCGGCGGTTCGGCTACCGGCAGGGGTTTGATGTTGGGGCCCCGGACGATTTCCACCTTGCTGCCATCTTCCGGCGGCAGCAGGAACAGGTTGTCGTTGATGGGATAGCTGTCCGGTTCCTGAACCTGGGCCAGTACGGATACATCGTCCATCACGTCCTGGGGCAGGGCCAGTTCCCCTTTAATGGCCGTAGCTGCAGCCACTTCAGGGCTTACCAGGTACAGGCTGGCATCCGCCGTGCTGCTCCGGCCCTTGAAGTTCCGGTTGGAGGTCCGGACTGCAATGCCTTTGCTGGGGGGCGCAATGCCGATGCCGCAGCAGGGTCCGCAGGCCAGTTCCGTCAGCCGGCAGCCGGCATTGAGCAGCTCTGCCAGGACGCCGTCCTGCATCAGCCGCAGGTAGATCTGCCGGGAGCTGATGCCCAGCACCAGGCTCACCGTGGGGCAGATTTTGTGGTCCTTGAGTACCAGCGCCACTTTCTTGAAGTCGCTGTAGGAACCGTTGGTGCAGCTGCCGATGAACACCTGCTGTACCGGCACCTTGGGCACGTCCGCCACTTTCATCACATTGTCCGGCATATGGGGACAAGCCACCAGGGGTTCCAGGGTATCCAGGTCGATTTCCATTTCTTCATCGTAGGAACAGCCTTCATCCGGTTCCCAAGGGGTGTAATCCTGTTCCCGGCCCTGGGCCTTCAGGAAGCGGTGCACCTGTTCATCCGCCGGGAAGACGGAAGTGGTAGCACCCAGTTCGGCCCCCATATTGGTGATGGTCACCCGTTCCGGAATGGACAGGGTTTTGGCCCCTTCTCCTACGTATTCATAAATTTTGCCAACCCCGCCCTTCACGGTGCAGCGGCGCAGCATTTCCAGAATGATATCCTTGGCCGCAGAACCGGGTTGGAGATGACCCTTCAGGTTCACCTTGACGATTTTCGGCATTTTCAGCACGTAGGGGAAACCTGCCAGGGCTACAGCAATATCCATGCCCCCTACCCCAATGGCCAGCATACCCAGGGCGCCGCAGCTGGGCGTATGGCTGTCGCCTCCCAGGAGCATGGCTCCCGGCTTGCCAAAACGGCTGTATTGCAGGGTATGGCAGATGCCGTTGCCGGCCTTGGACAGCACCAGGCCGTAACGCTGGGCGATGGATTGCAGGTAGATATGGTCGTCCGGGGTCTTGTTGTCGATCTGCAGCAGATTGTGGTCAATGTAGCTGACGGACAGCTTGGTGCGGATCCGGTCCAGGTCCAGGGCCTCAAAGGCCAGGTAGGACATGACCGCATTGATATCGTGGGTCAGGGTCTGATCCACCGTCAGTTCGATTTCATTACCCGGCACCAGTTCCGCCGGTTTGGCCAGATGGGCCTGCAATAATTTTTGCGTCAAATTTAAAGCCATGATACTCTCTCCTTTACCCCCATTGCGTTATGCAAACTATCACGCAATTCTCACTTTTCTTGCCTACACTTTACTATTTTCCCCAAGGGTTGTATAATACTATATTATAATCAGTCTATAATACAAAGTTATAAGCCAAAGAGGAGGTACCTATGGATAGCCGTGATTTGGAGTACGTGGCCGCCGTGGCCAAAACCAAAAGCTTTTCCCAGGCTGCCCAGCTGCTGTTCATCAGCCAGCCGGCCCTGAGCCAATATATCAAAAGGCTGGAAAAAAGCCTGAACGTGGCCCTGTTCTACCGGACCCGGACCCACGTGGAACTGACCCCTGCCGGCCAGTATTATATCCAGCAGGGCCAGGAAATCCTAAAGCAGATGCAGGGGCTGGAGCAGGCCATGCGCCACTGGTGCAACGATGAAAAGAAGCAGCTCAGCATCGGCGTATCCCAGTTCTACGGGAAGTGGTTCCTGACCCCCTTCCTCCAAAGCATCCGGAAATGCCTGCCCGCCTACCACATCCAGATTGTGGACGGGGAATCCCATTTTCTGGAAAGCCAGATGCTCCAGGGCAAACTGGACTTTGGGATTTTCCCGGCTCCTGTAACCCACAAGGAAGTTTCCTTTGTGAGCCTGGGAGAAGAAGAAATTCTCTTTGCCTTCAGCGAAGAAAACAAGGAAGCCCTGGACCTGCTTCCCACCGCCCTGAAGGACGGGAAAATCGACCTGTTGGCCTACCAGCATTTTCCTTTTGTGCTGCCCAAGGAAGGGCTCAAGATGCACAAGGCTGCCCTGAAAATCTGCCGGCACTTTGGCTTCATGCCCCAATCCGTCTATTCCTCGGAAAACCTGGATACGGTGTATTCCCTGGTAAACCATAATTACGGGGTGGGCTTCCTGCCCGGGGTTCTGGCCCAAAACTACAACCCCAAAACCAACCACGTCCGCTTTTTCTCTTTCCGCAGCCGGTACAACCATCGTTCCATCGGCCTGGCCTATGAGGAAAACAGTCCCCTGCGTTCCCTGGTGCCCCTTCTGGTGGAAGCCATCCAGGGCCGGCCGGAACAAACGGGCCAAAAAGCGGACAAGGCCCTGCCCCAAACGTAAGAAAAGCCATGGCACTCCCAAAAGGGAACGTCATGGCTTTCTGTTTTATTTTTCTAAAGCAGGAACCCTCCGGGAAATGGAATAGCTGGCCAGGGAAGCGATGGCGCACAGCACCGCATCCGCCAGCCAGATGGTCTGGTAGCTGCCGGTCTGGGTAAACAGGATACCCCCCAGCCAGGAACTGACAAAACCCCCAATCTGGTGACACACAAAGGTCAGCCCAAAAAGGAAACCCATGGAAGCCGGGCCAAACCGCCGGCTGATGATTTCCGAGGTAGGGGTCACCGTAGCATCTCCGGTAAAACCCAAAAGCAGGGTGAACAGACCCAGGCACAGGGTATTTTGGGGCAGCAGGAACATGAACAGCACCACCGTCACCACCCGGAGCCCGTACAAAGTCCCCAACACCCGGGGTTGGGGAAAGCGCAGGCAGAAAAAGCCGGACAGAATGGACCCCAGAAGGGTGGTGAGCCCAAAGCCGGTGTACAGCATGGCTGCCGTACTGCCCGGCACCCCCAGGGATTCCATTTGGGGCACCAGGTGGGTCTGGATAATGACCATATGGAACCCGCAGGTGCTGAACCCAATCAGGAGGGCCTTATAGGCCCAGGTGCCCCAGGCCCGGCGAAGAACACTGCCGATGGCCTCCTGGGACGCTTCTTCAGCAGCCTGGCTGCTGGGCTTTCCCGCTTGCTTCAGGCTGCACAGCCACAGGATTACCAGCACCATACAGGCCAGGGCCCCGCCCAGCACCCTGAGGCTGGTGCCAATTCCCCAGGCCGCATTCATGCCCTGAAGGGCCGGGGACAAAAAGGCGCTGCCAATGCCGGAAGCGGCATTCAGGATGCCGGACACGGCGGAGGCCCGCTGGGGTCCCAAAAGGGGCGACAGGGTGCCCATAATCAGGCCAAAGCACAGGGCGCCCGTCCCGGAAGCCAGGATAATCCCCAAATACAGGGTCAGCTCCCCGGTGCTCCGGGCCAGCGGCGTCAAAAATAAGCCGGCGGCCATCAGCACCGCCCCTGCCAAAAGCACCGGCCGGCTCCCCCGGCGCAGGGCCAGGGCGCCCCACAGGGGCTGGGTCAGCCCGTACAGCAGCTGGGCAATGCCAAAAGCAAAAGCTGCGTCCGCATAAGAAATTCCGGACAATACCGTCAGCGGACGGATCATAATCCCATACACCGCCCGGATACCGCCGCTCAGGGCGTAAAGCAGACAGGCGGCCACAATGGGCAGCAAATAGTTTCCCCAACCCCCGCTGTTTTTTTCCATAACTTTCCCCTCCCCTGGTCCAGAGCCTCTCCCGGCGCTCTGGGAACCCATTGACATCTTATGGTAATATTACCATAGGTCTTTTATTCTGCAAATACTGCCCAAAAAGGTATTTGCTACCTTTCAGAAACCAAGGAGGCATTATGAAACCACACGATCCCCAGGAAAAGCCCTTCCACTGCCCAGTGGAAGCTGCCCTTAGCCAAATTGGGGGCAAATACAAGGCCATCATCCTTTACCATATCATGACGGATTCCGTACTCCGTTTCCACCAGCTCCAGGCCTACATTCCCCAGGCTACGGCCAAAATGCTGACCCAGCAGCTCCGGGAACTGGAGGCGGACGGCCTGCTGCACCGGGAAGTCTACCCGGTGGTTCCTCCCAAAACCGAGTACTCCCTGACGGAACGGGGAGAAACCCTGCGGCCGGTGATTATGGCCATCTGCCACTGGGGGGAAACCTATATGCAGGGAACCTTCTAAAAGCGCCAATTGAAAAATCCCGTCTTTCCCTTACTGGGAAGGACGGGATTTTGCTTTAGAACCGCTCCTGATGGACCTTTTTCCAGTCCAATTCCTGCAACGTATGGGGCCGCAGGGGATGGGCAGCATGGCCCAGGGCCAAAATGGCTTCCACTTCATACCCTTCCGGAATGCCCAGTTTTTCTCTGAGGTAATCCGAAGACGTGAGAGGTTTCCCGTCCGCTCCCAGGGCTGCTGCGTGCATATGGCGCACCTGAACCCAGCAGCTGCCCAGGCCCAACTCTGTTGCCTGGAGCAGCATGGCCAAAAGGGTCAGGGAGGCATCCTCCACCCAGGCATGGGAAGAAGTGGCGCCCAGTACCACCACCGCACAGGCCGCTTCCCGGAGCATTTGGCCAAACTGGGGCTTACAGTCCGCTAGGGCGTGGACCTGCTCCGGGTCCGTAACCACCACCAGCTCGCTGCTGTGGAGGTTTTTGCTGCTGGGCACCGACAGCCCTGCCGCCAAAATTTTTTTCAGGTCAGCAGGGTCCACCGGTTCTGCTGTAAAATGCCGGACGCTCCGCCGGGCCAAAAGCAATTGTTCTAGTTCCATACTGCGCCTCCTATTTTTTCTGCTTCTCTATAGGGAAAGTCACCTGAAAAACAGCACCTTTGGGCTGGGTGTTAGCTACAGTCAAGGTGCCTCCCTGATTTTCCACGAAACTTTTGGCCAGGGACAGGCCTATGCCGCTGCCTCCGGTCCCCCGGTTCCGGGATTTGTCCCCCCGGTAAAAATGCTCAAAAATATGGGGCAGGTCTTCCGGAGCAATGCCCGGTCCTTGGTCCGCCACCAAAAGCTGCACCTGCCCGTTTTGCACCCGGCTGGTCAGGGTAATCACCGTTCCCGGGTCCGTATAACGGATGGCGTTCACCACCAGATTGTACACCACCTGGTTCAGCCGGTCCGGGTCCAGTTCCAAAAGGGGCAGCTGCTCTGCCAGGTCCACCTGGAACTGGAGATGCTTTTCCTCCAAAAGGGGCGTCAGCATGGCTGCAGCCCGCTGAAGCAGGCCGTTGAGATCCACCGGCTTTTTGTGCAGCTCCAGCTGGTGCACCTCCGCCAGGGACAAGTCCCTGAGGTCCGCCACCAGCCGGGTCAGCCGCATGACTTCTTCCTCCATGGAAAAGAGTTTTTCCGGGGCCGGCGGTTCCACGCCGTCCAGCAGACTTTCCAGCTGCCCCTGGAGTACGGCCAAAGGCGTCCGCAGCTCATGGGCAATGTTGGCCAAAAATTCCCGCCGGTTTTGTTCGTTCTCCGCCAGTTCCTCGGACATTTTGTTGAACAGGGTGGTCAGCTGCCCCACCTCATCACAGGTGGTCACCGGCACTTCCTGCTTCAGCTTGCCCTGGCGGATTTTTTCCGTAGCCTGGCAGAGCTGCCGCAGGGGCCTGGTAATGGAGCCAGCCAGAAAATAGCTGACCACCAGGCCCAGAAAAGCAAAAAACAGCCCCACCCACCAAAGGGACTGGTGGTAGGATTCCATAAAGGCCAGTTCCGAAGGGCCCATCATCCCCATACCGCCGCCCATCATGCCGCCGTGCATCATACCGCCGTGCATCGTGCCGCCGTGCATCGTGCCGGGCATGCTCAAATAGCGCAGGAACAGGTCTTCCATCTGCCGGCCGCACAGGTAGATGACCACCAGGCCGCAGAGCAGGATCAGCAGAAAGGTACTGACCATGAGCTTATCCCGAATGCTGTGAAATTTAGGCATGGGAGTCCCCTCCAAATTTATAGCCAATGCCGTACACCGTAAGGATATACCGGGGATGCCGGGTATCCGGCTCGATTTTCCGGCGCAGGTTCCGGATGTGGGCATCAATGGTCCGCTCGTAGCCTTCAAAGGCAAAGCCGTGGGTATTCTCCAGCAGCTGCAGCCGGTTGAAGACTTGCCGGGGATTCTTTAAAAACAC
Organism: Acidaminococcus hominis; assembly: GCF_900291475.1. GTDB lineage: Bacteria > Bacillota > Negativicutes > Acidaminococcales > Acidaminococcaceae > Acidaminococcus > Acidaminococcus hominis. Next base: position 233,314 of record NZ_OLMM01000005.1, on the reverse strand, counting down.
CTCCAACAGGCTGAATTCAATGGGCGTCAGCTCGATTTCTTCCCACTCCGGCGCTGTCTGGGGGCTGCCCTCCTTTTGCCGCCAGAGCAGATGCTCCTTCAGGTCCAGTTTCAGCCCACCGGCTTCCAGCACCTCAGGCTCCTGGGCTTTTTTCTCCACATAGGCGCCGTAGGTGCGCCGCAGCAGGGCCCGGACCCGGGCCGTCAGTTCCCGGAGGCTGAACGGTTTGGTGATATAGTCGTCAGCCCCCAGTTCCAAGCCCATCAGCCGGTCAAATTCCGCATCCCGGGCGGTAAGCATAATAATAGGCACCGTGCTTTCCTGCCGGATCTGCCGGCACACATCCCGGCCATCCAATTTGGGCAGCATCAGGTCCAAAAGCACCAGCTGGGGCTGCTTTTCCCGGAAAACCTGCAGGGCCGCCTCCCCGTCTCTAGCCGTAACAACCACAAAATTTTCCTTCCGCAGATAATTGGTCACCAGTTCCAGAAGCTTGGCATCATCATCCACGGCAAGTACCGTATAGGTGTCCATCCGGCCACCTCCTTTTGTTTTTTATTATACCTTGTTTTGCCAAAAAGCGTCAGGCTCCCTGTACAAAAAGGGACTGTGAAAAAATGAAACTTCTATCGTCGCCTTCGGCGACACTTCCTACACGCTTGCAGGAAGCGTACCAGGCCTCTACTGGTCAAGTGACAAAGAAGGGTGGTGCAGGTATTTACGTACCTAAATTTTATCTCAAAACCCGTTTTGCACATGACCAGTATGGGCCTAAGACCGGCCCCTTCAAGCGTGAAGGGGCTGTCAGCACGTAGGGCTGACTGAGGAAGTTTTGAGGTGCAGATACGGCTATAACGAACGTTAAAAATAGCTTGCGAACTAGTTTGAATTCGCAAGCCATTTTTTCACAGTCCCTTTTTCGTATTAGAAGTTGTAGCCGGAAGCCGTCACGCTCCGGTTGTCCTGATTGGCATTGCCATTGCCGCCCCAGCAGGGAGGCGTCCAGTTTTGGCCGTTTCCGGGATTGGCATTTCCCCGGCCGTTCTGGTTGTAGCCCCAGCAGGGACCACCCTGCCAATTGCCATTGTTGTTATTGGCACCGCTGTTATCCAGGTTCTGGGCAGCGTAGGCGGTTTTGCCCTGGGCGCTGTAGGCAGCGGCCAAAACCCGGTTTCCTTTTTGGGGAACTGCCGACTGCTGCATGCCCGGCATGGCGCTGTGGTCCATGCCTTTTTGCATAGGCGCTCCTGCGGGCCGCCAGCCGCTCAGGGTCGGGTCCACCATGCCAAAGACCATGGCCACGTGGCTGACCACCAAAAAGCCAATCAGAAGGCCAAAATGCCGCATGGTCCGCTGGTGTTCCGTAGCGTGTTTGCCGATAATCCCCAGTTCCATCAGGGCAATGGCCCCCAGGGGAACAATCCCCAGCAGGTAGGCCCAAATGGCCAGTTCATCCGTCCAGCCCTTCCAGCTGAGTCCCGGTACCACATTGGTCATCAGGTAGAGGAAAACCAGGAGGAAATAGCCCCCGGCAGCAATGCCCAGCCGGTGGTTCCATTTTTTCCAGTTCCCCGCCCCTTCCTTCCGGTAGTAGGTCACATAAAATTCTGTGGCCACCAGGGATTCTGCCAGCACCACCGGCAGCACCATAAAGAGGATCAGATTCCAGGGCTGGTGCATAGCCAAAAGATCCATATAATTTGTCATTACCATCATGCATTCTCCTTTCGCTGCCAGCAGCTTCCAAAATTCACTGCCAGCTTCACTCCATTTGTTGCCTGTAGTATACGAAAGGAATATGCAGAACTGGGGCACAAAATATCAAGAAATTATGAAGATTTTATTCCGCCAGACCAGCTGCGTCCACCTTCAGCAGGGTCCGATACAGGATATCCCCGCCCTGCTCCACAGCCTGGGGCTCCGTCCATTCATCTCCGCTGTGGCTGATGCCCAAATGGCTGGGCACAAAAATCATCCCAATGGGCACCCGGTGGTCCAGGGAATCCGCATCGTGGCCGGCTCCGCTGGGCAGGGTCATGGCTGCAGCGCCTGCCTCGGCCGCTGCCTGCCGGATCATGTCCTGCAAGGCTGGAGCACAGTGGGCGCTGCTCTTGTAGATGACTTTTTCAATGGTAAAGTCAGCATCTGGAATCTCTTTGGCTTTTGCCTCAATGCGGCGCAGCAGTTCATCGGTCCTGGCTTTCTCCACATGGCGCATTTCAAAGGACGCCACCACTTTTCCCGGCACCACATTGGCCGCGCCCGGATACACCGTCACTTTTCCCGGGGTGAAGACCAGGGCGGGGTCAATTTCCCGGCACTGGGCATCGGCATACACAATCAGCATAGCCATGGCCACCATGGCGTCCCGGCGCAGGCGCATGGGGGTGGTGCCCCCGTGGTTGCTCTGGCCCAGGGCTGTTACCTGGTAGCGGCCAATGCCGGCAATGCCGCTGACCACTCCAATAGGAATCCCCTGTTGTTCCAGCACGCCGCCCTGCTCCACATGGGTTTCCAGATAACACAGTACATCTGAAAAATCCCGGGCACAGGCGAGAATTTCCTCCACGGTGTGGCCATAGGCTGCCAGGGCCTCTGCCAGGTGGAACTGCTGGGGATCCACCAGGCCCGCCAGGGCCCGGCTGCCGAAGGTACCGCCCAAGGGGCCCCCTTCTTCGGCGTTAAAGCCGTACACCTCTACGGTATGACGCAGCTTCCGGCCCTCCTGCTGCAGCCGTTCCACCGCTCCCAGGGCTGCGGCTACCCCGTAGGCGCCGTCAAAAAGGCCTCCGGAAGGCACCGTATCCAGGTGGGACCCCATGAGAATATGTTTTGCCGCTTTGTCCGTACCCCAAAGAATGCCTCTCACATTGCCAGCTGCATCCGTACTGGTTTCCATTCCATAGCTTTCCATGAGTTTTTGGGCCGCGTTCCGGCTCTCTCTAAATTCCGGGCTATAGCCCAGACGGGTATAGGACCCGTCCTGATTTTTCCCATAATGGGCAATTTCCTGTAAAATTCGGCTGATGCGTTCCATTGCCAGTCCCCCTTCCGTATCATCCCATTATACCCAAACTGCCTGAAAAAAACAGGTTTTTTCCATAAAAAAAGGGAGGCGGCAAGCCGCACTCCCGAGGTTCTGCTTTATTGCAGGCTGGCGTAAATGGCTTTCAGGTTTTCTTCCATCAGGGCCAAATACCCTTTGTCACTGCCTTCACTGCCCTCCAGGGTGTGGATGGGCACCACCTTGGCTCCCACTTCCTTGGCCAGGGCTTCGCTGGTCTTGGGGCTGATGGCCGCTTCCGTAAAGATGGTGGTTACCCGATGTTCTTTGCAGTAGCTCACCAGCTGGGCCATCTGCTTAGCATTGGGCTCGCCGGAAGCAAAGACGGATTCCACACTGTTCTGGGTCAGGCCAAAATCCCGGCACAGGTAGGCAAAGGCCGCATGGCCGGTAACGAATTCTTTCCGGGGCAGGTTTTGGAATTTTCCCTTATAGGTATTTTCCAGGTCCTGGAGCTTCTTTTCGTAGGCTTCCCCGTTCTTTTTGTAGTAATCCCCATTGGCCGGATCCGCCTTGGAGAGGCCCTCCACAATCTGGTCCACCTCGTTGCGGGCACAGGCCAGGGACAGCCAGGCATGGGGATCGTACTGGCCATGCTCCTTGATTTCATCCTCATCGGTATTTTTGATGGGGGTTACATTCTTGGCCGCTTCCACCACCAGCAGTTTGGGATTGTCCGCAGCCTTCACCATATCGTCCGCCCAGGGCTCCATGCCCAGGCCCTGCTTTACAAAAACCTTGGCTTCATGCAGCCGGGTCATATCCTTGGGCGTGGGCTGAAAATCGTGGGGTTCCGTGCCGTCCGGAATGATGGTGGTAATTTCCACCTTATCCCCGCCCACAGCCTGGACCAGTTCCTTCATGGCATAAAAGCTCACCGAAACCGGCAGCTTGCCGCTTTTCTTTTCTGGGGTACTGGAACTGCCGCAGCCGGCCCCCAGCACCAATAAACACAGGCTCAGCACCAGAGCCAATCCTTTTTTCATCCTTGCTTCCTCCACTTCTTGCAAATGATTTGCATCTTCTCGCGTTCCCTATCATACCACGCCGCTGGCCTAACGTCAATAAATGCAAATGCCTTGCATTTCTATGTGAACACTTCTATAATAAACTATTGTCATCTGGAAATCCCAGAGATTTGCCAGAGAATATTTTGGGAAAGGATTTAACCCCATGTTAGCTTTAAGTCATATCTACTTTGCCTACGAGCAAGGTCCCTATTTATTGAAAGACCTGTCCATGACCATTCAGGACGGGGATTATATCGCCATTGTGGGAGAAAACGGCAGCGGCAAAAGCACCCTGATCAAATTGATGCTGGGGCTGCTCTCCCCCAGCTCCGGCACCATCCGTTCCACCTTCCGGCGGCCGGCCTACGTGCCCCAGCCCACGGATATGGTAAACAAGCAGTTCCCCATTACTGTCCGGGAAGTGCTGGACTATACCCGGCAGATTCTCCATATCAAGGACAAAAAAGTGGTGGACCGGGTGCTGGACCAGATGCATATTACGGAGCTGCAGGAACACCTGATTGGCGCCCTGTCCGGCGGCCAGTACCAGAAGGTGATGATTGCCCGGGCCCTTTTGGGCAAGCCGGACCTGATGATTTTTGATGAACCTTCTACCGGCATGGACCTCAAGAGCCAGGACGACCTGTACCCTTTGATTCAGCAGTTAAATGCCCAGGGCATCACCATTGTCACGGTGGAGCACAACCTGCGCTACGCCGCTTCCCATGCCTCCACCTTCTTCCACGTGGTCCAGTCCCAGGGCCATTTCTGCACGCCTCAGGAATATATCCAGGAATATCTAGCAGAGAACGGAGGGAACCGTCATGTTTGAATACGCCTTTATGCGCAATGCCTTTATGATCAGCGTGCTGATTTCCCTGATCTGTCCCCTGATTGGGATGTTCCTGGTGCTGCGCCGCTACTCCATGATTGGCGACGCCCTGAGCCACGCTTCCCTGGCCGGGGTGGCCACGGGGCTTCTGCTGGACTGGAACCCCATCCTCAGTGCCTTCTGCCTGACCTCCTTTTTCGGGCTGCTCATTGAAGTCCTCCGGGAGAAATTCCGGCGCTATGCGGAACTGACCCTGGTGATTGTCCTGTCCCTGTCCGTGGGCATCGCCATTACCATTATCAGCTCCGGCCTGGTCCACGCCAATGTAGATTCTTTCCTGTTTGGCAGCATCCTGACCGTTTCCCAGAAAGAAGTGCTGACGGTACTGGTGCTGACCATCATTTCCCTTTTGACCATCCTGGGACTCTTTCCCCAACTGGTCATGCTGTCCTTTGACGAGGACGGTGCCCGGATTGCCGGCGTCAAGGCCCGGGCCATCAATTATATTTTTTCCATCCTGGTGGCAGCCACCATTTCCGTATCCATCCGGATTGTGGGGATCCTGGTCATCAGTTCCCTGATTGCCCTGCCGGTGGCCACCGCCCTCCAGCTGCAGAAGGGGTTCCGCCAAACCCTGTTCTTGTCGGTGGTGTTCAGCTTCATCGACATCTTGTCCGGGCTGTTTGCTTCCTATTGGCTGGGAGCCGCCCCGGGGGGCATTACCGCCATTGTGTCCGTGGTGCTCCTGATGCTGGTGATTTTCTATAAGGAGCTGTCCCAAAAGCTCCAGCAAGGAGGTGCCCATGCTGAATAGTACAGAACCGCTGACCAGTGAGGAGATGATCCGCCGGGTAGGGCTCAAAAGCACCAAAGCCCGGAACCAGGTGCTTCAAATGATGCTCCGCCAGCGGGAAGTTCTCTCTGCCGACGAAATCTATGAAAAACTGCTCCAGGAAGGAGCCCATCTGAATTTTTCCACCGTATACCGGATTTTGGAAATGTTCACCGAGAAAAAGCTTACGGAAAAGATGCTGCTGCCGGGCTCCCGGAAATACGGCTTCCTGCTGTACACCCTGAGCCACACCCATCACCTGATCTGCCTGGGCTGCCACAAGGTGGTGGACATTGACGGCTGTCCCCTCCACGGCTTTGAGGAAGACCTGGCCCGGAAAACCCACTTTGAAATTGTGGGCCACTACCTGGAACTGTACGGCTACTGTGCCGACTGCCAGGCCAAACGGGAAAAGGAATAGCGTCCCAAACAAAAAAACGGCGGGGGGTGTGAAATAATACCTACCCCTGAAAGAAAAAATGGCTTGCGAGCTCAAAAGAGTTCTCAAGCCATTTTTGTTGTCCGTTATAGCCGTATCTAATAAACTTCCTCAGTCAGTCCTGCGGACTGACAGCCCCTACACGCTTGCAGGGGCCAGTCTTAGGCCTATACGAGTCATGTGCAAAACGGATATAGCAAAGCAGCATAGTTCGTAAATGCCTGGCACTACCCTAGTCTATTACTTGACCAGTAGCGTCATAGAATGCTTCCTGCAAGCGTGTAGGAAGTGTCGCCGCAGGCGACGATAGAAGTTTCATTATTTCACAGCCCCAGTCGTTTTATTTTGTCTTAGCGTACCGGCCGGGCGTAGTTTAACGGGTTCACCGTATTCCCGTTCTGCCGCATTTCAAAGTGCAGATGGGGCCCGGTGCTGTAGCCGCTGCTGCCCACGTAGCCGATGACGTCCCCCCGCTTCACATGCTGTCCCGGGGTTACGGCAATGGCGCTCATATGGCCGTAGCAGGTCAGCATGCCATTGCCGTGATCAATGCTGACAAACCGTCCGTATCCGCCGTTCCACTGGGCTTCCTGGACCACGCCGGTGGCCGAAGCCCGCACCGGCGTGCCGTAGTCCGCGGCAATATCGATGCCCGGATGGTAGTCGCTACCTTTCCCAAAGGGATCGGCCCGCATCCCGTAAAAGGAGCTGATTTCCCCGCCGCTGAGGGGCCACCCGTAGGTGCCGTCCCCGGAGTAGGACAGGGCCAGCAGCATATTGGTGAGGTTTTCCTTCTTGTAGCCCAGCCGCTTCCGGTTGATTTCATCCTGGACCTCCAGCACGGAAAGCTGGTCGGCCGTGGTGGAACCACCCTGGCCGCCGTTATCCAGCTCCTTGGATTTTTGGTCCACGGTTTCTTCGCCAATCTTGACCCCGTCCTGGGCCAGTTTCTTCCGGACCGCGTCCTCCAGCTGGACCACCTGGCCCAGTTCCTTCTGGAGTTTTTCGTTGTTGTCCATGAGCTTAGCCATCCGTTCCGTGTAGACCCCGTAGTCCGCCCGGTAGTTGGCCAGCTCCAGCTGTTCATCCCAGGCCCGGACCAAAAGGCCGCCGCAGACCGCCAGCCCCATCAGGCAGACCAGGAAAACCCCGGCAAAGCCGAAAATCAGCTTGGTGCCCCCGTGGAATTCCCGGACTTCCCCGTTTTCATCTTTCCATTCCAAAGAAAGGCCGGCGCCCAGGAAATGGCCCTTGAGCAACAGGCCGGAAAAGTAGCTGCCCAGCTTTGCCAGTTTTTCTTTGCTTTTGCTTTGCTCCATACCTTCAAACTCCTTTACCTGTCCCAGGGCGCTGCCGCCGGGACTGCCAACAAGAAAGGGGCTGTGAGCAGCTCACACCCCCAAATGGTTTTTGTGGTTTTGGCCTGGCAGGAAGCTTTGCCTGTCCTGCCAAATAAGAATCCTTATACTGATAGCTATTGTACTAGGAATCCTCCTACTTTGCAAGGATTGCTCCAAAAATATCACATTTTACTTCCGTAAAGCGGCATAAATACAGGGCTTTTCAAAAGACTCATCAGTCAAAAAAATACTTCCCCAGCCGTTTTGGTTGAGGAAGCAGCACACATTTATTTTTTATTTTTCCTGGGGTTTTAATAGTCCCAGTTTCCGGCCCAGCAGCACCATCCGCCGGCCCACAAAGGGAATCTGTGCCAGTTCGTCTTCCGGCATGGTCTTCAGCAGCAGCAGGAGCAGGGCATACACCGGAATGGCTACCACCATGGCCCCAATAATGCTCAGGAACCGGGTACCCGGGAACAGCAGCAGAAAGCCTTTTACAGCGGCCCCCATGACCACAGCGGCCACCAGGGTTTTCAGCAGCTGTTTCACTTCCAGGGAGAAGCCCGTGTACTTCTGGATGAAGAACAGGTTCAGCAGGGCAGCAATCCCAATATCCGCCACCGTAGCCCAGGAAGAACCCACAATCCCCAGGGAGGGAATGGCCGTCAGGTTCCAGTTCAGGAACACCTTGGCCGCAGCGGCAATAATCATATTGAACACCGGAATCTTGGTCCGGCCCAGGCCCTGCAAAATCCCCGTACTGACCTGGTGCAGGCCCAAAAGGAAAATGGCCCAGCTCATGGTTTCAATGGCCGGCCCGGCGTTGGGAGCGCTGTAGATCAGGGTAGCTACCCGGCCTCCCAGCACGTGGAGCCCAATGCTGCAAGGAATGGTAATGACGGCAGCTACGGAAAAGGCCGTGCTGACCTTTTCCCGGATGCCGGAGGTATCATTTAAAATCCGGGACTCGCTGATGGCAGGCACCAGACTGATGGAAAGGGCCGCGGTCAAGATGGTGGACATATTGACCAGGGGCACCGCCACCCCGGTAAGATACCCGAACAGGGTGGTGGCTTCCGGCAGGGTCCAGCCCCCGGCCATGAGCCGACGGGGCACAATCATCATATCCAGGTTGGAAACTACCGGCAGCATCAGGCTGGACATGGACACCGGCAGGGCCAGGGTCACCAGTCTTTTGATGATGGTCCAGGCGGATTCCGGCGGCTTGGCCGGAGCGGTCAGGCCCTTGGGAAACAGCTTATGCTTCAGCCGCAGGTAGAAAATCTGCAGTACCACCAGGCCGCAGAAAGCACCGGCCCCAGCCCCCATACTGGCCCCTGCCGCTGCATAGGTCAGACCTCTGGGCAGCAGCAGGTAGGAAAAGGCGATCATGGTAAATACCCGCACCGTCTGTTCCGTAATTTCCGAACAGGCGGTAGGAATCATAATCTGCATCCCCTGGAAATACCCCCGGAAACTGGACAGGAAGGTGACGAAGAATACCGCCGGGGCCAGGGCAATGATGGAATAGTAGGCCCGGGGATCGGCGATAATCTTGGACTGAATCAGATACCCTGCCCCGCCCCACAAACACAGGGAGAAGAACAGGCCCGTAAAGAACAGGAGCCGCAGGGACACCCGAAACACCCGCTGGGCTCCGAAATAATCATCCTGGGCCACCTTTTCTGCGGTAATAATGGAAATGGCCACGGGAATACCGGCGGAGGAAACCGTAATGGCCATCAGATAGATGGGGAAGCCCATCTGGTAGATGCCGATTCCTTCGCCCCCCATAACCCGGGACAAAATGGCCCAGTTCAGGGCCCCGATTACCTTTACCACAATACTGGAAATGGTTAAAATCATGGTTCCCTTGAGGAATTTTGTTGTTTTATTCCCTGCTGGTTTTTGCACTTCCTGTTCCATGCCACACACCCTTCTGCCAGAAAAAATCAATTTCAACACAATTGTTTTATTTTATCATATTTTGGCCCGTCTGGCGCAGAAATCCCGGAAATCCCACAAAGGCTTTCCACTTTTTTCCCAGATTGTTCATTTATAAGTGTAAACATTTTTGTAACATTTGAAGATTTCCTTATGTGTCCGTACCAATTAAAGCGGCCTTCTGTCTTTTTGGAGTGTACACGTATTCTTGTTCCAACCTGCTTTCCTGCACCCCATCAAGGAGCCGCGCCCGGGAACCTGAAAAACCGTGAAAATCCCCGTTTTTCCTAGCTATAAGCCATTTCTAATAAGGGCCAGCAGCTTTTCCAAAAGCCCTCAAAATGGGGTGAAAAATAACCTCTTTCCCTACGGGTTCCATCTAGTATTTTTAGTTAAATGTGCTATAATTATATACACTTTAAGTAGAGGTGCATCATGAGTACGTATAATGTAGGTTTAGACATCGGGTCCACGACAGCGAAAATTGTTGTCCTGAACCAAAATAAGGAAGTCGTTTTTACCCGGTACAGACGCCACCAGGCCAATGTGCCTGCCGTTCTCCGGGAAGAACTGCAATCCTTGCGCTCCCAAATCGGAGCTGCCCGCCTGAAGCTGAAAATTACCGGTTCTGTCGGCATGGGCCTGGCAGAAAAATTCCAGCTTCCTTTTGAGCAGGAAGTCATTGCGGCCACCAAATTCGTCAAGGAAAAATATCCCGAAGTGGCCACCCTGATCGACATCGGCGGCGAAGACGCAAAAATTGTATACATCAAACCCGATGGAAGCTGCGATTTGCGTATGAACGGCAACTGTGCCGGGGGCACAGGGGCTTTCCTGGACCAAATGGCAGTTTTGCTGAAGGTTCCTGTGGAAGAGCTCAACGGCCTAGCAGAAAAGGCCCAGCACGTCCATTACATTGCCTCTCGCTGCGGTGTGTTTGCCAAAACAGACATCCAGAATCTCCTAAGCAAGAATGTCAGCCGGGAAGACATTGCCATTTCCATTTTCCACGCTGTAGCCGTCCAGGTCATTTCCACCCTGAGCCACGGCTGCACCATTGAGCCCAAAATCCTGCTTTGCGGCGGCCCCCTGACCTTTATGCCGGCCCTGCGCAAAGCCTTGATGGACTGCCTGCGCATTCCCTATGTGAACTTCATTGTGCCGGAAAACGCCAACCTGATTCCGGCCTACGGCACAGCCATCAGCGCCCAGGACGCTCCAGTTATCGGCTTTGATGAGCTGGTAGAACGGTTTGCCCAGGCTCCCAAGACCGTCATCCGGTCCGAGGATGTGCTGCCGCCGATTTTTAATTCCCCGGAAGAATACGCAGCGTGGAAAAAGGAAAAGGAAGCGGACTATATCCAGCTGACGCCCTTAACGGCGGATACCCAGGACGTATACCTGGGCATCGACTCCGGCTCCACCACCACCAAACTGGTGGTCACTGACCCCCAGGACCGGATTCTGTTCACCTATTACACTCCCAATAACGGCAACCCGCTGGGGGCCGTGCAAAAGAGCCTGGAAGCGTTCTACGCCAAATGCCTGGAAGTAGGGGCCAATCCCCTGGTGAAGGGCAGCTGCTCAACAGGCTACGGGGAAGACCTGATCAAAGCCGCTTTCGACCTGAAAACCGGCATCATTGAAACCATTGCCCACTATCTGGCAGCCCGGAAGATCAACGATAAGGTTTCCTTTATTCTGGACATTGGCGGCCAGGATATGAAGGCCATTTTCGTGGACCATGGGGTCCTGAACCGGATGGAACTGAACGAATCCTGTTCCGCCGGCTGCGGCACCTTCCTGGAAACCTTTGCCAAGGGCTTAAACTATTCCGTCAGCGACTTTGCCAAAATGGCCTGTGAAGCCAAAATGCCCTGCGACCTGGGCACCCGCTGCACGGTGTTCATGAACTCCAAGGTAAAACAGAGTCTCAGGGAAGGCCTGACCACCCCGGATATTTCCGCGGGACTTGCCTACTCGGTGGTAAAAAACTGCCTGTACAAGGTACTGAAGCTGCAAAACACCCTGGACCTGGGGAAGGAAATCGTGCTCCAGGGCGGTACCATGAAAAACGACGCTGTGGTCCGGGCCTTTGAACTATTGACCCATACCACCGTGCACCGGAGCAATATCCCTGAAATCATGGGAGCCTACGGCTGCGCCCTGTTTGCCAGAAGCCGGGCCGAAGGTTCCGTGACCCTGGACGAACTGCTCCATATTGCCACCTATACCGACAGCCAGCTCCAATGCCACGGCTGCGAAAACAACTGCCTGATCAAAAAATACAATTTTGCCAACGGCAGCACCTATTTCTCCGGAAACAAATGCGAAAAATTCTTCACCAACAACAGGGAAGACGTAAAACCCGGGGAAAACATCTACGAATACAAATACAAGCTGCTCTTTGACCGGCCGGTAAAGGAAGACGCGGAACGCACCATTGGCATTCCCCGCTGCCTGAACATTTACGAGGACTACCCCTTCTGGCACGCCCTGTTTACAAGCTGCGGGCTGAAGGTCCAGCTGTCCGACCCCTCCACCTTCAAAAACTATGAAGGCGGCATCCACGATGTCATGTCGGACAACATCTGCTTCCCGGCCAAACTGGTCCACGGGCACATCAACAACCTGGTGAAAAAACGGGTAAACCGGATTTTCATGCCCTACGTCATCTACGAACACCAGGACGACAAGCGCCAGTTAAACAGCTACAACTGCCCGGTGGTTTCCGGGTACTCCGACGTCATCAAAAGCGTAGCCGATACCCAGATTCCCATCGATTCTCCCCCCATCAACTTCCAGGATGAAAAACTCCTGAAAAAGCAGATTCGGGAATATCTCAGCTACATTGGCTTCGACCGGTTTACTGCGGACAAGGCCTTCCAGGCCGCAGTGGCTGCCCAAAAAGCCTACAGCGACGCCATCAAGGCCAAAAATCAGGAGATTCTCCAAAAGAGCCGGGACAACAAGCAGCTGACCATTCTTTTGGCCGGCCGGCCTTACCATACGGATCCCCTGATCCAGCACAAGCTCAGCGAGTCCATTGCAGCCATGGGCATCAACGTCATCAACGAAGACCTGCTCCGGGATGACAGCAGCGTAACCATTGACGATTCCTACCTGGTGCGCCAATGGGCCTACATCAACCGAATTTCCAAGGCAGCGGACTGGGTGGCCCGGCAGGACAACAGCATCCACTTTATGGAAATGACCTCCTTTGGCTGCGGCCCGGACGCCTTCCTCCAGGATGAAATCCGGGGAATCCTCCAGCGCCATGGCAAGGCCCTGACCCTGCTGAAAATCGATGATGTTTCCAACATCGGCTCCCTGAAGCTGCGGGTACGGTCCGTGGTGGAAAGCATCCGCTACAACCGGGATGCCAAGCAGGAACCGGATCCTTTTGTGGATACCCCCCGCTTTGAAAAGTCCATGAAGGACTACACCATCCTGGCCCCCTTCTTTACCCCGTTTATTTCTCCCCTGATTCCGTCCGTGATGAAACTGGTGGGCTACAAGGTGGAAACCCTGCCGGAAAGCACCGTCCAATCGGCGGACCTGGGGCTGAAATTTGCCAACAACGAAGTCTGCTATCCGGCCACGTTGGTGGTGGGCGACTTTATCCGGGCCCTCCAGTCCGGCAAGTACGACCCCGCCCACACCGCGGTTGCCATTACCCAGACCGGCGGCCAGTGCCGGGCCTCCAACTACTTTGGCCTGATCAAGCACGCCCTGATTTCTGCCGGCTTTACCGAGACCCCGGTATTGTCCCTGGCTACCAGCAAGAATATCAAAAATGACCAGCCGGGCTTTGAAGTCAACTGGCTGAAGATTGCCAAGATCACCATTTCCACCGTGCTGTTCTCCGACTGCCTGTCCAAGTTCTTCAACGCTTCCGTAGTGCGGGAAACCGTCAAGGGCAAGGCCCTGGAACTGCGGGACAAGTACCTGGATTTGGCCAAGAAGGAAATCGAGGCCAACAGCTCCAGCGGCCTGCTGAAGCTGCTTCAGGCAGCTGCCGAAGAATTCAACGCCCTGGCCAAGCCGGAAGTACGCCTGCCCCAGGTAGGCATTGTGGGTGAAATCTACCTGAAATTCAACAGCTTTGCCCATAAGAACATCACCACCTGGCTCATGGACCACTCCATTGAAGTGATGCCGCCGCTGCTGACCCCGTTCTTCATGCAGGCCTTTGTAAACCGGGTCACCAACAAACGGTTCGGCCTGGAACGGCACCCGGTACCCAACATCCTGGTAGATTTCATCTATATGTGGGTTACCAAGCAGATCAAGAAATTCAACGACATCGGCAAAAACTTCCAGTACTTCACCCCTATTGAAGATATCTTTGAGCTGGCCAACGACGGGAAACAGATCATCAACATGGCTGCCCAATTTGGGGAAGGCTGGCTGCTGCCGGCAGAAATCGTCAACTTTGCCAAATCCGGCATTGAAAACGTGATCAGCCTCCAGCCCTTCGGCTGCATTGCCAACCATATCATTTCCAAGGGAATTGAAAAGAAAATCAAATCCCTGTACCCCCAGATGAACCTGCTGAGTCTGGACTTTGACAGTGGCGTCAGCGACGTAAACGTCACCAACCGGCTGCTGCTGTTTGTGGAAAATATCCGGGCACCCCAAGCCCGTCCTGCCGCCAGCGAAAAGCAGCAGGACGGACTCCTGGGCCAAGGTCCGGAACCGGAAATCATGCTGTAAAAAAAGAGCGCAAGGCCAAGTGCCTGCGCTCTTTCTTTTGCTTTTCGTTATAGCTTTAAGCTATGGCAAATGCATATTTTTAAGTATTTCCCCTGTTTCCGGAAACCTGCTATACTAACGGCATGGAAACAAGAGAGAATCAATAGGAATTCATTCCCCTAGGAGGCATACAGTATGACTACCAAAAATAAACCGCCCTTTCGTTATGACATTGTAGGCAGCTTTCTGCGTCCCGCTGCCCTGAAAGAAAAAAGAGAAGCCTTTGCAGCCGGCAAGATTACTGCCGCAGACCTGAAAGCAGAAGAAGACAAACAGATCCGCAGCCTGGTGGCCCAGGAAAAGAAGGTGGGCCTAAAGGCCGTTACCGACGGCGAATTCCGCCGCCGCTACTGGCACCTGGACTTTTTGGCCGACCTGGAAGGCGTTACCGAAGTCAAGGCCGAACACTGGTCCGTAGCCTTTAAGGGGGCCCAGCCCAAGGCTGCCACCGTACGGATTTCCGGCCCTCTGGGCTTTGGCGCCCATCCTTTCCTGGACCATTTCCGTTTTCTGAAGGAAGCCGCCGGAGATACCCTGGCCAAAATGACCATTCCCTCCCCCAGCATGCTACACCTGATCTGCTGCGTCCGGGAAAAGAATTACCAGCCCATCGACCTGTACAAGGACGAGGCCAAGCTGTTCCACGACATTGCCCTTACCTACCAGCAGGCCATTCGGGCCTTCTACGCTGCCGGCTGCCGCTACCTGCAATTAGACGATACCTCCTGGGGGGAATTCTGCGATGCGGACAAACGGAAAGCCTACGCAGAACGGGGCTTTGACCTGGATCAGCTGGCCAAGAACTATGTGGCTATGATCAACCTGGCCCTGGAAGCCAAACCTGCCGATATGACCATTACCATGCACATCTGCCGGGGCAACTTCCGCTCCACCTGGTTCTCCTCCGGCGGCTACGAACCTGTGGCAGAAACCCTGTTCGGCGGCTGCAAGGTAGATGGCTTCTTCCTGGAATACGATTCCGAGCGTTCCGGGGACTTCCAGCCCCTGCGCTTTATCAAGAACCAGCAGGTGGTCCTGGGCCTGGTAACCTCCAAGACCCCAGAACTGGAAAAGGAAGCGGACATTGTGGCTCGGATTCAGGAAGCTTCCAAGCTGGTACCCCTGGAGCAGCTGTGCCTGAGCCCCCAATGCGGCTTCTCCTCCACGGAAGAAGGCAACCTGCTGACCGAAGAACAACAGTGGGCCAAGCTCCAGCTGATCAAAAAAATTGCGGAAGATGTTTGGGCCGATGCCTGACCGATGCAAAAAATCTCCTGTGCGTAAAGCGCAGGAGATTTTTTATTGGGCCTATTCCTTGATAAATTTTTTCTGCCAGGCCTGGTATTTTTCGCTTTGGACCACCTGAAGGTAAAAATCCATATCGATCATCCGCTCGGCCAGTGCCTGGTCGGAACTGGTTTCCCGCAAAATTCCCAGGGCTTCCAGCTGGGCCTTGATGGCTGTATAGTACAGCAGCTGGGGAAAGGTGATGATCTTATAGCCCATTTTCCCCAGGTCCAGGGCTGTCAGCCCTTCGTACATGGGTTTCCGGGAAATAAAGCCCACATGCAGGGGCGCCTGCACCCGTTTGGGCACTTCTTCCAGCTCCTGCCGGGTTTTGGGCACGATTTTGATCATATCCGCCCCGGCTTCCAGGTAGGCCTGGGCCCGTTCTACGGCTTCCCCAAAGGGAGCATCGGACCGGGCACAGATGACAAAATCCGGGTCCTGCCGGGCAGCTGCAGCAGCCTGGATTTTCCCGCACATTTCCTCCACCGAAACCAGCTTGGGTTCCTGGATAAAGGGGCAGTTGGTGGGCAGCTGCTGGTCTTCGATAAATATCCCGGCCAGTCCCGCCTGCTCAAACTCCTGCACCGTCCGCCGTACGTTCAGGGCATTGCCGTACCCGGCCTCTGCGTCCGCCATAATGGGAATTTCCACGGCCCCGCACATCCGGTGGTACACTCCGGCCATTTCCGTCATGGTCATCAGCCCATTATCCGGAGTCCCCAAATAGTCCCCGTGGATGCCATTGCCGGTGGCTCCGGCCAAGGGAAACCCCGCCATTTCCACCAGCCGGGCCGTCATGGCATTGTAGGCGCAGGGCGCCAAAATGGGTGCTTCCGCTGCCAATAATTGCCGCAGCTTTGTTGTTTTTTTCATGTTCCATTCCCCTTTCCCTGCAATTTTCTCCCTAATTGCTATTCCCTGTAAGTATACTCCCGAGTGTTTCACTCCTGCAACCGGCTGTGCGTCCCCACCGTTTTTTCTTTATGGAATCCTCTTTCTTTGTTTAAGAATTCTTTAACATCCCGGCCTATACTGATAATCATTCAAGTACAAGGCCGCCCTGCGGCAGAATTGAGGTTTCCCATGGAAGATGCAGCCCTTTCCCAACCCTGGTATAAACGCCATTTGGACATCCTGATTTTATTTGTTCTGGGTATTCTGCTGTTTTTTGCAGCCAACAGCCAGCTGCTGATTACGGACCCGGTAGAATCCAACTACGTGCTGACCGCCAAAGAAATGCTGGCCTCCGGCGACTATGTTTCTCCCCGGATTTTTGGCCGGTACTGGTATGACAAACCGATTTTGTTCTACCTGGAACTCATTGCTGCCTTTAAGCTCTTTGGGTTGACTTCCTTTGCCGCCCGCTTTTTCTCAGGAGTCTTTGGCCTGATTGGCGTTTTTCAAACCTACTGGTTTGCCAACAAACTGTACGGCAAACGGGTGGCCTTTCTCAGCAGCCTGATTATGATGACCAGTGTGGAATACTTCTACCTGGCCAAAGCCGTGATTACGGATATGACCCTGTTTGTAACCCTGGACGGGGCCCTGATGCTGTTTTACATTGCCAAGCGGGAGCAGCGTCCCCTGCTGTATTACGGTGCCTACGTTCTGGCTGGCATCGCCATCCTGACCAAAGGTCCCGTAGGGCTGGTGCTCCCCGGCCTGATTATCCTGGCCTATTTGGGGGCCTGCCGGGACGGCCGTACCCTCCGGTCCATGAAGCTGTTTTCCGGCATCCTGGTTTCCCTTTTGGTAGCTGCCCTGTGGTACGTACCCATGATTCAGCTCCATGGCAATGCCTTCCTGGAATACTTCATCGGCGTCCACAACATTCTCCGGGCCACGGTTTCTGAGCATCCCCGGAACAATACCTGGTGGTATTACCTGATGATTTTCCTGATCAGCGGTTTCCCTTGGAGTTTCACCGCCCCCTACCTGTTAAAGAAACACGGCAGGGCCCTGTGGCAGAAGCTGAAACACCGGACCCTGTGGGCCAGTTTGGAGGACCGGCAGCGATACCTGGTAATCTGGGCCCTGGGCATCTTCCTGTTCTTTGAATGCATGGCCACCAAGTACCCTACCTATACCTTCCCCTACCTGCCGCCTCTGGCCATCGGCCTGGCAGCCTACCTCTCGCCCCGCTATGACGGCTGGCTCAAACGGATTGCGGCCAGCATGGTGCTGCTTTTGGTGGTGCTGTCCTACGCCCTGGCCATTCCCCTGTGCCGGCAGGCCTCCTCCTGGGATGCTGCCCAACTGGCCAAGTATTGGGACGGTCCCAACACCCAGGTCTATATCTACGGCGGCCGCTACCCGGTTTCCTTTACCTACTACAGCGGCATTCCCGCCCCGGACCTGAACACCCGGGAAAAAATTGACCAGCAAAAACCTGACGGCATCAGCTGGAACGCCAAAAACATGATGCCCTTTGCCGCCATCGAAGACCTGCCGGAGACCGGCAACATTCTGGTGGTGGTGGAAAAAGGCCACCAAAAAGACTTCCTCCAAACCGTGCCCGGAGATTGGCAAAAACTGGGCGAACGCGGCCAGTGGGCCGTGTGGACAAGAGAATAAAGACGGCAAAAAAGCGCTGCAGAAAGGGTGATTTCCCTTTCTGCAGCGCTTTTTGCCGTCTATTTTTTAAACCGGTACCCTACGCCCCAAACCGTTTCAATGTATTCCGGCTTGGCCGTGGATTTTTCAATTTTTTCCCGAATTCGGTTCACATGGACGGAAACCGTAGCCGTATCTCCCAGGGAGTCCTCTCCCCAAATCCGCTGGAACAGGGTCTCCTTGCTGAATACCTGCCCTGGATTCTCGGCCAGAAATTCCAACAGGGCAAATTCCTTGTTGGGCATCACCACTTCCTTGCCGCCAACATAAACCCGGTGCCCGGCACAATCGATGGTCAGGTCCCCCCGGATGAGCAGTTTGGACGCCTGATTCTGGCCCGTAAGCTGCTGGTACCGTTTCAGGTGGGCCCGGACCCGGGCCACCAGTTCACTGGGACTGAAGGGCTTCACAATGTAGTCATCGGCACCCAGCCCCAGCCCCCGGATCTTGTCCACGTCCTCCTGCTTGGCGGACACCAGGAGAATGGGAATATTCCGCTGCTCCCGGATTTTCCGGCAGACCTGGAAGCCATCTTCGCCCGGAAGCATAATGTCGAGCAGCACCAGAGCAATTTCCGGGTCCAGAGCCCGTTTTTCCCCTTCCTGGCCATTGCCCAGGATTTCTGCCTGAAAACCCGCTGCTTCCAGATAATCCCGCTCCAGTTCTGCAATATCTTCGTCGTCTTCAATGATGAGAATCTTTTCCATGCTGCTGCTCCTTTAAGGGAAATTCCATACAGATTTTCAGGCCCTGGGGCGTATTGGCTTCTGCCCAAATGGTCCCTCCCATGGTTTCCACGATTTTTTTCACAACGGCCAGGCCCAGTCCGCTGCCACTGGCCACATGGGTCCGGGCCCGGTCCGTCCGGTAAAAACTGTCAAAGATTTTATTCAGCTGGTCCTGGGTTACGCCCTGGCCCTGATCCCCAAAAGAAAGCCGCACATAGCCCGGCTTTCCCGGTTCCAGCCGGATTTCCACCCGGCCATCCTGGCCCCGGTATTTGACGCTGTTGCCCAGCACATTGGAAAGCACCCGCTGGAACTGTTCCGGGTCCAGGGCAACGGGAGCCGCAGCCAGGGTACTGGCAAAGGACAGGGTAAGGCCCTGTTTCTCCCAATATTCCTCCTGCTCTGCCAGACAGTCTTCCATAAAGGCCGACAGGTTCACCGTCTGCCAATGGAAGGGCACCTGGTCCAGATCCAGTTTGGACAAAAGCAGCAGGGTCTGGTTCAACCGGCTCATGCTTTCCGTGGTGGTCAGAATTTTCTCCAGGTAATGCTGCTGTTTTTCCGGAGTATTGGCAATGCCTTCTTTAAGGCCGGAGGCATAGCCCTGGATTTTGGTCAGGGGAGTCGCCAGATCGTGGACAATCCCCGCCATCATTTCTTTTCGGTTCTGTTCGTACAGCTGCCGTTTTTCCCGGTTGGCTTTCAGTTCCAGCCGGGTCTTTTCAAAAGCCCGGAGCACGGCCCCAATTTCATCCTGGCTGTCCGCCACAATGGGGGTATCCAAATCCCCCCGGCTGACCTGGGCTGCCGTCCGGCGCAGCCGTCCCAGCGGCTTCAAAAACTGCTGGGCCATGATCCGGGACACCGCCAGGCCGATCAGGGCGGCCATCAGCAGCACCAGCAGGAAGGCTCCCACAAAGCTGCTTTTGAACAACTCCTTGGAGGTCATCTGGAACAAATCGCTTTTTTCCACCAGGGGGTCCGCTCCTACCACTACGGCTTCCAGGCCTTTGGGCGAGGTGTAATGAAAGGCCAGGCCCTTCTCCCCCCAGGCAATGGCACCCCGGCCTTCCGGGGCCCGCTGCTGGGCTTCCTGGAGCAGCGCGTCAGGACTCGTGCCCGGGGTTACGTACAGGGTCTTTCCCTGCTGCAAAAGGGCCACCTGCATCCCCTGATCCTCCAAATGGTCGCAAACCAGCAGCAGATGCCCCAGATCCCGGCCATTGTACTGGTCCGACCGGACTCGGAGCCGGGTCAGTTCAAACTGGATATTCAGCGTGGGCCCGCTTTCCGGCCAAATAAAGGACAGCACATTGGCCCGGTTCAGGTTCTCCATGCCAAAAGCCCAAAAAATTCCAATGCTCAGTACCGCAAAGCACAGGATGGGGGCCAAAATCATCAAATAGTTGGACAGCAGCAGCCGCTTCCGTATGGATAAATCCTTCCACCGCTTTTTCATAACGTAATCTCCTTTTTCCCAAGGAAAAACCGTAGCCAGGGCTTTCCCTGCATTTTCCTATTATACCATTTTCTTTGGGCCCCGGACTTTGCAAAAGTGCCTTCCCCCCCGCCCTTCTCTTGGTGTTTTATTTCATACAGACTGCAACAGGCGTTACAGTTTTAAGATTGTTTTTTCGTTTTTGTCCAAATTCATCATTTTTCGTTGACACTTGTCCGCGAAATCGCTAGAATAGGGACAATTCACTACCAAACAGCAAATGCCTATGATGGGAATAGTACTCCCCAGGGTTTTCCGCAGAGAGCCGGCGGCTGGTGCAAGCCGGCGAAACCCTTGGGAGGAAGCTCCTCCCGGAGGCTCCAGGCCGAAACAGCAGTAGGTCTGGGCGGCCATTTCCCCGTTACCGGAAGCACGTCTTCACGTGCCCAAGTGCCCTGCAGCCGCAGGGAAACAGGGTGGTACCGCGGTTCTTCCGTCCCTCAGCCAAGCTGAGGGACTTTTTTTATGGACTGCTCCCCGCACCAAAAATCCGGCCCGCCGGCCAAAAGGAGGCTATTTATGAAAATGACAGGCGCTGAAGCCATTATTGCCTGTTTCCGCCAGGAACAGGTCCCCGTTGTTTTTGGGTACCCAGGAGGGGCCGTACTGGGCCTGTATGATGCCTTGTACAAAACCGGCTTTCCCCATATCCTTACCGGCCACGAACAAGGAGCCATCCACGCAGCCGACGGGTACGCCCGGGCTACGGGACAGGTGGGAGTGGCCATTGCCACCTCGGGGCCCGGGGTCTGCAATATGGTTACCGGCATTGCCACCGCCCACATGGACTCCATTCCCCTGGTAATCATCAGCGGCCAGGTGGCTACGTCCCTCCTGGGCCGGGACGCTTTCCAGGAAGCGGACATTGCAGGCATCACCACCTCCATTACCAAGTACAACTACCTGGTCCGCCGGGCAGAGGACCTGCCCCGGGTGCTGAAGGAAGCCTTCTTCCTGGCCCGTACCGGCCGGCCCGGCCCGGTGCTGGTGGACATTGTCACCGAAATCTTTGATACCCCCTTGGACTTTACCTATCCGGAGAGCGTCCAGCTGCTGGGCTACGACAGCAGACGCCCGGCCCGGACCCAGGACCTTGCCCGGGCCGCAGCAGCGCTTTCGGCGGCCCGGCGCCCCGTCATCATGGCAGGGGGCGGGGTCATCCTGGCGGATACGGCCGGCACCCTGACCCAGCTGGCCCTGGACACGGGGATTCCCGTAGTAACCACCCTGATGGGCAAAGGCGCCGTACCCGACAGCCTGCCCCAACACCTGGGTATGCTGGGAATGCACGGCAGCTACGCCGCCAATCTGGCCGTTACCGGCTGCGACCTGCTGCTGGCCTTTGGGGTCCGCTTTGACGAGCGTTCCACTGCCAAAGCCTCGGAATTTGCCCCAGCCGCCCAGATTGTCCACTTTAATGTGGACCCCAGTGAAATCAATAAGATTATCCCCGCCCAGATCAGCGTCCCGGCCAGCCTTCAGGATGCCCTGCCCCGTTTCCAGGAAGCCCTCAGGGAGATTTCCGGCCTGAAGGAACGGTTTGCCCCCTGGCGGGAGCACTGCCTGGCCCTGAAGCAGGAAGTGCCCTTTGCCGCCCATACCTGCAAAGACGGGGTTTCCCCGGAGCTGCTGCTGAAGGAGACGGCCCGCAGGGCCCCGGAAGACACCATTGTGGCAACAGATGTAGGCCAGCATCAGATGTGGGCCGCCCAGTTCTTTCCTACGGACCGCCCCCGGCACTTTCTTACCTCGGGCGGTCTGGGCACCATGGGGTTTGGCCTGCCGGCAGCCCTGGGCGCCAAGGCAGGCTGTCCGGACAGCACCGTACTCTTGATTACCGGAGACGGCAGCATCCTGATGAACTGCCAGGAATTTACCACCCTGCCCACCTATGGGCTAGCGGTAAAGACCCTGGTGCTGAAAAACGGCCAGCTGGGGCTGGTACGCCAGCTCCAGCACGTGTACCGGGGCGGCCGGTACTCCCAGACCCAGCTGGTAAAAAAGCCCTCCACAGCGGCCATTGCGGCCGCCATGGGCATTCCTTCCCGGGAAGTTGCTTCCCCGGAAGAGCTGGCGGCGGGGCTGGACTTCCTTTTTGACACGGAGGGCTCCGCCCTGCTGGAGGTCACCGTACCCGCTGATGAACTGGTTTATCCCATGGTTCCCGGCAGCCAAGGCCTGGACCATATGCTTTTAGGAGGAGAATAATCATGCAATGGCAGCATCTTGCCCTTCTGGTCAACAACAAACCCGGGGTTCTGGCCCATGTGGCCGGCCTGCTGGCCCGGCGGAACATCAATATCGAATGCCTGAATGTGGGCTACACGGACCTGGCGGAAATCAGCCGAATCAACCTGATGGTGGAAGTGGACACCCGATTTGCCCTGGACCAGGCCATCAACCAGCTTTCCCAGCTGATTGACGTGATTGCCGTGGTCAACCTGGACGACCAGCCCCTGGTCAGCTATGAACTGACCCTGATCAAGGTCAGCAGCCCCACCGCCCAAATCCGGGAAGAGCTCACCAATATTGCCGGTTTGTTCCACGCCAAGATTGTGGACGTCTACCCGGAATCCCTGATTTTCCGGCTTACCGGCCGGGAGGACCATATCAAGGCCCTGCTCCAGCTGCTCCGAGCCTACACCATATTGGAAATTGCCACCACCGGCCAGATTTCCCTGGGCCGGGGTCCCCATACGGTGAAAGAAACCGCTTTGGCAAAAGCCTGAAGGAGAAAACATGAACCTGGAAAATAACTCACAAATGATCGATTTTACCATTTTTTCTAAGCTATCCGTATTGCGTCCCTTGTTTTTTGACCCAGTAATCCATAAGCTGGCCAAAGCCGCCAAACACCCCGGCAAAAGCCAGCTCAGCCAGGCCCGGGAAAGGGTCCTTACCCAGGCAGAAGCCTGGGGCCTTGGGGGCAACCTGTGGCAGGCCTATTTCTTCCACCTTTTGTGCGAAGGCAATAACCTGGCCGGACGCACGGTGGAAGCCCAGGGGCGGGCCGGCAGCGGTCTGGCAGCAGCTCTGACCCGGGACCTGGAACTGCTCCAGCCCTTCCTGCACCTGTCCGGGGAAGCCGTTTTTAGAGACCCGCTCTATGACAATTACCAGCCTGCCCAACCGGGAAATTCCAAGCTGGAAGACCAGCTGCGGGCAGCGTTGCTGGCGGCCCCAAGTCCCAGGGAGCAGGCCCAGCTTCTCCTTAGCCAGTACCAGCGTTATGGCCGGGGCCAAATGGCCCAGTACGAGGCCTTCTGCCTGGACGCAGCAGGTGCCTTCCAGGGCATTGCCCAATTCCCCCACTATGCCTGGGAGGACCTTTTGGGCTACCAGGACCAGAAGGAAAAGCTCCTGGCCAATGCCCGGCAGTTTATGGCCGGCCGGGGCTGCAACAACGTACTCCTCACCGGAGCCCGGGGCACCGGCAAGTCCACCTCCGTAAAGGCCCTGATTCCCTTGTTCAGCGCCCAGGGCCTGCGCCTGGTGCAAATCAAGCGGGACCAGCTCCAGCTCCTTTCCGGAGCCATGACTGCCGCCGGAAAAATCCGCAGCCACCGCTTCATTTTCTTCTTCGACGACCTGTCCTTTGACGAGAATGAAACCGAATACAAATACCTGAAATCAGCCATCGACGGG
This sequence comes from Acidaminococcus hominis, assembly GCF_900291475.1. Classification (GTDB taxonomy): domain Bacteria; phylum Bacillota; class Negativicutes; order Acidaminococcales; family Acidaminococcaceae; genus Acidaminococcus; species Acidaminococcus hominis. Next base: position 209,324 of record NZ_OLMM01000005.1, on the reverse strand, counting down.
GGCGCCGCACCCCAGCCGGACAATGTGATGCTCTGCGCCACCAGCAACCGGCGGCACCTGCTGAAGGAAACCTGGTCCGACCGGAGCGATGCCCTGGAGGCAGAGGTCTTCCGGGAAGATGCGGACAACGAATCCATTTCCCTGTCCGACCGCTTTGGCCTGATCCTGCACTTTGGCGCCCCCACCCAGGCCGAATACCTGGCCATCATTGCCCACGAACTGGAAAAGGAGGGCATCACCCTTTCTCCCCAGGAACTTCGGGTTTTGGGAGTACGCTGGGAAATGGAACATTCCGGCCGGAATGGCCGTATTGCCAAACAGTTTGTCCAGTGGTATCTGGGCCAACGCACAACTGAATAGCTGCTAGGGAACCCCGCCTGCTCCGCAGGCACCCCGGTTAAGACCCGGACAGCGCTACAAGCGTTACACTTTTACACATCAAATTCTTATATTGCAATTTTTTTCTCGTTTTTCTGTTGACAGTTGTTTGCTGTCATTGTAGTATTAGGACATCCTTTTCAACCAAAAGGAAATAACGAGAAATCTGATGACGGGAAAGAGTACTTTGCTCCCAGTTTCTCCCAGAGAGTCGGCATTTGGTGCGAGCCGATAGAAACCCCCAAAGGAAAATCCTCCCCGAAGAGCAATGCTGAAGTGTATTAAGCATTGACGGCTGTCCTCCGTTAACCGGAACGCGTATGTTAGTACGTTGCAGAGAGCTCTGTGCCAGCAATGGCCGGAGAATCAGGGTGGTATCGCGGAATCTTCCGTCCCTAGCATAGGGGCGGATTTTTTTATACCTCTGAAGCCTCCACAACGGGAAACTAAAGGATTTTATTTCAAAAGGAGAGTGTTTCACATGGCAAAAGTATTTTATGACAAGGACGTTAACTGGGATGTATTAAAGGGTAAAACCGTAGCGGTAGTCGGCTATGGCAGCCAGGGTCATGCCCATGCCCTGAACCTGAAGGAAAGCGGCGTAAACGTAGTGGTAGGCCTGTACAAGGGCAGCCATTCCGTAGAAGTGGCCCAGGCAGCTGGTTTGGAAGTAAAGACCGTTGCCGAAGCGGTAGCCAGTGCCGATGTTACCATGGTCCTGATCCCCGATGAAAAGCAGGCCGATGTGTACAAGACGGAAATCGGCCCCAACCTGAAGCCCGGCAGCGCCCTGGCTTTTGCCCATGGTTTCAACATCCATTTCAAACAAATCCAGCCCCCTGCCAACGTGGACGTCTTCATGGTAGCTCCCAAAGGCCCCGGCCATCTGGTTCGCCGCACCTTTGTGGAAGGCGGCGGCGTACCCGACGTATTTGCTGTGGAACAGGATGCCACCGGCAAGTGCTTTGACCTGGCCCTGGCCTACGCCAGAGGTATCGGCGGCACCCGGGCAGGGGTAATCCAAACCACCTTCCAGGAAGAAACGGAAACCGACCTGTTCGGCGAACAAGCCGTTCTGTGCGGCGGGGTCTGCCAGTTGATCACCAACGGCTTTGAAACCCTGTGTGAAGCCGGTTACCAGCCGGAAATCGCCTACTTTGAAACCTTCCACGAAATGAAATTGATTGTGGACCTGATGTACGAAGGCGGCATGGCCAAAATGCGCAAATCCATCAGCGATACCGCTGAATATGGTGACTACACCGCAGGTCCCAAAGTGGTGACCCAGGATTCCAAGGCAGCCATGAAGCAGGTTCTGAAAGACATCCAGGACGGCACCTTTGCCAAGGACTGGCTGCTGGAAAACCGTGCCGGCGGCCGTGCCCACTTCCTGGCGATGCGCCGGCAGCACGCCGAACATCCCCTGGAAAAAGTAGGGGCCAAACTGCGGGCCATGATGCCTTGGCTGCATGAAAACGATAAAAACGAGTAAGACAATCTAAAGGAGGACGGCAGCAATGAAGATGACCGGTGCAGAAGCAGTGATCGAATGTTTGAAAAAAGAACAGGTGCAGGTGGTATTCGGGTATCCAGGAGGAGCGGTCCTCAGCCTGTATGATGCCCTGTACCGGAAACAATTCCCCCATATTCTCACCGGTCATGAACAGGGCGCCGTCCATGCGGCCGATGGGTACGCCCGGGTTACCGGACGGCCCGGGGTCTGCTTTGCCACCTCCGGTCCCGGCGTCTGCAATATGGTTACTGGCATTGCTACAGCCAACATGGACTCCATTCCCCTGGTCATCATCAGCGGCCAGGTGGCCACTCCCCTGATTGGCCGGGATTCCTTCCAAGAAGCGGATATTTCCGGCATCACCACCCCCATCACCAAGCACAACTACCTGGTGAAAAAGGTCCAGGACCTGCCCCGGGTGCTGAAGGAAGCCTTCTACATTGCCGCTTCCGGCCGGCCCGGGCCCGTGCTGGTGGATGTGGCCAAGGACGTGTTTGATTCCACCCTGGACTTTACCTATCCGGAAACGGTTTCCCTAAGGGGCTACAACCCTTCCCGTACCGGCCGGGCCGAAGAAGTGGACGCCGCCGTGGCGGCCCTGTCCGCTGCCAAAAAGCCCGTGCTGATGCTGGGCGGCGGGGTGGTGCTCTCCGGCACCGCTTCCTACCTGCAGACCCTGGCAGAAACCTATGAGCTGCCAGTGGTCTACACCCTGATGGGCAAAGGCGCCATTCCCGACGGCTGGGAATACAACCTGGGGATGCTGGGCATGCATGGTTCCTATGCGGCCAATATGGCGGTAACGGACTGCGACCTGCTGCTGACGGTAGGAGCCCGGTTTGATGACCGGGTCACCGGTTCCGTGGCCAATTTCGCGCCCAACGCCAGGATTCTCCACTTTGACATCGACAAGGTGGAAATCAACAAGATTGTCCACGCAGACATCAGTGTCAACGGAGATCTGCGCTGGTCCCTGCCCCTGCTGCTGGAAAAATTGGCGGCCTGCCCGCCCTCTTCCTTCCACTGGGTGCCCTGGCGCCAGCAGGTGCTGGAGCTGAAGGTCCAGTATCCCTTTGCCACCCGTCCTTCCAGTGACGCCGGGGTGTCCCCCCAGGTGCTGCTGACCCAGCTGGCCCAAAAGGCCGGCCCGGACGCCATTGTCACCACCGATGTGGGCCAGCACCAAATGTGGGCGGCCCAATTCTATCCCCTGACAGAGCCCCGGCATTTTGTCACCTCCGGGGGCCTGGGCACCATGGGCTACGGCCTGCCCGCCGCTTTAGGCGCCCAGCTGGGCGCCCCGGATAAGCCGGTGGTGCTGGTAACCGGGGACGGCAGCATCCTGATGAACTGCCAGGAATTTGCCACCCTGCACAAGTATGGTATCCCGGTGAAAACCGTGGTGCTGCGCAACGCCACCCTGGGTATGGTAAACCAGTGGCAGCGGATGTTCTACGGCGGCCGCTGCGCAGAATCGGACCTTACCCGGAACCCTTCCATGGCCCGGGTAGCAGCCGCCATGGACGTGCCCAGCTTTACCTGCAGCCGGGAAGAAGAACTGGCCGGTGCCCTGGCCCAGCTCTTCAACACCAGTGGTCCTGCGCTCCTGGAAGTGACCATTCCCCCGGACGAAAATGTGTACCCCATGGTACCTGGGGGCAAGCGGCTGGATGAAATGGTATTGGGAGGAGAATGACTATGCTGAAGCAGCATCTGGCCATTTTGGCCGACAACAAACCCGGTGTTCTGACCCATGTGGCCGGCCTCATCAGCCGCCGGGCCATCAACATCGAATACATCAACGCCGGCTACACGGAAGAACCGGATGTAACCCGGATCAATATTGTGGTTTCCGTGGAAGACCGGTGGGAGCTGGACCAGGCCATCAACCAGCTGGCCAAGCTCATTGACGTCATCAAGGTGGTGGACCTGGATGACGCCCCCTTTGTCAGCTATGAGCTGGCCATGATCAAGGTAAAAAGCGGCAGCCCCGCCATGCGAGAAGAGCTGACCAATATTGCCAATCTGTTCCACGCCAAGGTGGTGGACGTCCAGCGGGAATCCCTGATTCTCCGGCTTACCGGCCGGGAAGACCACATTGATGCCCTGCTGGAGGTTCTGGAAGACTACGAAGTACTGGAAATCGCCCGTACTGGCCAGATTTCCCTGGGCCGGGGCCTGGTTCCCGTTAAAAAAATGTAACACCCATAAAAAAACGACTTTCCAAAAGGAAAGTCGTTTTTTTATTTGTTATTTATTTTTTCACGGCCTGGGCTACCAGTTCGCCCATTTCTCCGGTACTCACCACGGTCAGGCCTTCGCCTGCCAAATCCGGGGTCCGGTACCCGGCTTCCATCACCTGGTCCACCGCCCGTTCAATGGCAGCTGCCGCTGCTTCCTGCCCCAGGGAATAGCGCAGGAGAAGGGCCGCCGACAAAATAGTGCCCAAGGGGTTGGCCACCCCTTTGCCTGCCAGATCCGGGGCACTGCCGTGGATGGGTTCGTAAAGGCCTGTGCCGTCCCCCAGGCTGGCGGAAGGCAGGAGCCCTATGCTGCCGGCAATGGTGGACGCTTCATCGCTTAAAATGTCCCCAAAAATGTTGTTGGTGAGAATCACGTCAAATTGTTTGGGGTTCAGCACCAGCTGCATGGCACAGTTGTCCACGTAATAATGGTTCAGCTCCACCTCCGGGTACCGGCTGTCGTGGAGCTCCGTAACCACCTTCCGCCACAGCCGGGAAGACCCCAAGACATTGGCCTTGTCCACGCTGGTAACCTTGCCCCGGCGCAGCCGGGCTGCTTCAAAGGCCTTTACGGCAATCCGCTCGATTTCCGGCCGGGTGTACTTTTCGATATCGGAGGCGGTTTCCACACCGTCCACCAAAGCTGCTTCCTGGTGCTCCCCAAAGTAGATGCCGCCGGTAAGCTCCCGGACAATCACCAGGTCCGCACCTTCTGCCCGTTCCGTCTTTAAGGGGGACAGATGGGCCACGTAGGGCCGTACCGTTACCGGCCGCAGGTTGCAGTAAAGGCCCAAGGCCTTCCGGATGGCCAAAAGACCCTTTTCCGGCCGTTTGGTCACGTCGGGCAGCTGATCCCACTTGGGTCCGCCCACCGCCCCCAGAAGCACCCCATCCGCTGCCTTGGCGCTTTGGAGGGTTACCTCCGGCAGGGGCGTGCCATAGGCATCATAGGCGCAGCCCCCCATAAGCTGATGGTCATAGGAAATATCCAGCCCAAAGACCTGGGCCGTCTTTTTAAGCACCACCAGGGCTGCGTCCGTAATCTCTGGACCAATGCCGTCACCGGCCAGTACGGTAATCTTCATCAGGCTTTGCCTCCTTTTACGTAATTGATCAGGCCCCCGGCTTCCCCGATTTTCCGGACAAATTCCGGCAGGGGATGGGTTTTGATCACCAGGTTTTTGTTCAGCACGTGGATTTCCCCCTTGTCCAGGTCCACGGTCACCTGGTCTCCCGCTTCTATCTTTTTGGCCTCTTCCCCGATTTCCAGTACCGGCAGGCCAATATTAATGGCATTCCGGTAGAAAATCCGGGCAAAGCTTTCAGCAATGATGCACTGGATGCCCTTTTCCTTGATGACAATGGGGGCGTGTTCCCGGGAAGAGCCGCAGCCAAAGTTCCGGCCGGCCACCATAATGTCCCCGGGCTGAACCTGGGAAGCAAAGGTGGTATCAATGTCTTCCATAGCATGCTCACTGAGTTCCTTAAAATCTGCTATGTTCAAATAGCGGGCAGGGATGATGACATCCGTATCCACATGGTCTCCATAACGCCAAACCTTACTCATGCTAACACCTCCCGGGGATCGGTAATCCGGCCCATTACGGCGCTGGCAGCGGCCGTATAGGGGCTGGCTAAATATACTTCACTGTCCACATGACCCATCCGGCCCCTGAAGTTCCGGTTGGTGGTGGAAACGGCCCGTTCGCCGGCAGCCAAAATGCCCATATAGCCGCCCAGACAGGGTCCGCAGGTCGGTGTGGACACCGCTGCTCCTGCGTCCACAAAAATGTCGAACAGGCCGTTATCCAGGGCCCGCTTGTAGATTTCCTGGGTCGCCGGAATGATGATGCAGCGCACCCGGGGATGGACCTTCCGGCCCTTCAGCACTTCTGCAGCCTGGTCCAGATCTTCATACCGGCCGTTGGTGCAGGACCCGATGACCACCTGGTCGATGGCAATGTCCTTGCCTTCGGCAGCGGGGTGGGTGTTTTCCGGCAGATGGGGATAGGCCACCACCGGCACCAGTTCATCCAGGGCGATGGTAATGGTCCGGGCGTAAACGGCGTCCGGATCGGCCTCCACCGGTTCCCAAGCCCGGGTAACGCCCCGTTCCTTCAGATAGGCCCGGGTCTTTTCGTCCACCGGGAAAATACCATTTTTGGCCCCGGCTTCAATGGCCATGTTGCAGATGGTGAACCGGTCCGCCATGGACAGTTCTCCCACGCCGTCCCCGAAAAATTCCAGGGACTGGTACAGGGCCCCATCCACTCCGATTTGGCCAATCAGGGTCAGGATGACATCCTTGCCCTGGACGTAGGCCGGTTTCTTGCCGGTAAGCACCACTTTGATGGCGGCGGGTACCTTGAACCAGGTTTTCCCTTCGGCCATGGCTGCCCCCAGGTCCGTCTGGCCCACCCCGGTGGAGAAGGCGTTCAGGGCCCCGTAGGTACAGGTATGGGAATCGGCACCAATAATCAATTCCCCAGGCGCCACCAGCCCGCTGTCCGGAATCAGGGCGTGTTCAATGCCCATACGGCCCACTTCGTAATAATGGGTAATCTCATGCTTCCGGGCAAATTCCCGCATATGCTTGCACAGGGTTGCAGATTTGATGTCCTTGGGCGGCGAAAAATGGTCCGGCACCAAGGCAATCTTGTCCTTGTCAAAAACAGGACGCCCAATCTTATCAAACTCGTCAATGGCAGGAGGCCCAGTAATATCGTTGGCCAGCGTCAGATCCACCTGGGAGATCAGCAGCTCACCGGTTTCCACCTCCGGCCGTCCGGCGTGTTTCGCCAAAATTTTTTGTGTTCTTGTCATTCCCATACGTAACTCCCCTTTCCTTTTTCAGATACAAAACGCCCCTATCCGCCAGAAGCGGATAGGGGCGAATGAACGCGGTACCACCCTATGTTTGTTCTCGTTCAGTTTAACGCACTGTGGACGGCAGGAACTACTTTGGTTCATCCCTGCGGCTCCCGGGCGAGAGAATATTGGAATCCTGCCGGCTCGCACCTGCCGCCGGCTCTCTGTAAGGCTTCTTCCTATTCAGTCCCGTTCATAACCGATAAGCAATTATTGCGGTATGGTTTACATTATGCCACCGTATGCAATTCCTGTCAACAGCTTTTTGTACGTATTCACGAATTTCAGTCAAATATTCCAGCCTTATCGTACTGTGCAGGGATAACAACCTGGGCATCCCTGTTAACATACCCCCACAGGTCCTTGGCCGGATCCTTAAAGGCCGCCCGGTCAGCGTACAACGGTCCCAGTTCCTTTAACTGCCGGCGCAGAGGGGCTGCCAATTGACCCTGCTTATCGATAATGCCCCCTTCCTCCTGGGTCATTACCGTGGTCCGGTCCTCCAGGAAAGAGTTCACCCGGTCATACCGGTTGGAAATCACTACCGTATTCTGCTCATTGATAAAGCCCCACTTCTTGTCGAAGCTGAAAGCTGCCAGGCCCTGGCTAAAGGGCCACAGGGCATCGTAGGCCGGGGGAATCACCACCCGGCCCTGGGCATTGACCATACCCCAGTGGCCTTCGTCCTGGATCAGGGCATAGCTGCCGTAGAAGGGCGTTACCGTATCGTAGGTAGTGGGAATCACTTCCTGGCCCTGCTTGTTCACATAGCCCCGGTACAGGCTGCCGGGCATAACGGCCCCGGGCGAAATCCCGATGCCGCCGCCCCAGCCCCAACCGTGGTGCCGGCGATGGTGGTAGCCTCCGGTCCAGCCCCAGCCAGGATAGCCCCAGACGCCCCAGCCGTCCCAGCCCCAGCCAATGCTTACATAATCCAGCAGGCTGCGGTGGCGCCGGCGGACGCCCACTTCGGCCAAGCCATTTTCGGCAAAATCCCCCACAAAGGAATAATCCCGGAGCTTGGCGTATTTCTGGCCCTTAATATTCATCAGCCAGTTGTCATCCACCACGGCAACGCCCTGGTGGAAATCCCGGGGGTCCTTGATGCTGGCTCCGATAAGCGGCGTGCCATCCTTATGGATATACAGCCATTTGCTGTTCAGTTTGGCAGCTGCCAGGCCTTCGCTGAAGCCCCTAACGGACTTGTACTGGGCCGGAATCACCAGTTTTCCCTGGGTATCCACAAAGCCCCAGCGGTCCTCCACCTTGACAGGCGCCAGGCCTTCCTGGTACAGCCCCACTTCCTCATATTCCCCGGGCTGCTTTTCCCCGTTCAGGTTGTAGAAGCTCCAGGTTTTCTTCTCCTTGCCGCCAAAATATCCTTCGTTTACCCCGGTGACCTTTTTCAGCACCGGCTTTAACAATTCTTTCCCATTTCGGTCATAAAGCCCATACTTGCCGGACTTTTTCACCAGAACCACGGGTGCTTCCACCTTATCGTTTACTTCCACACTCTTAAATTCCAAGGGGATGACCACTTTCCCCTCCGGGTCAATGGCTCCCTGCTTTCCGTCCTTTTCCACCACGGCCAAATGCTCAGCGGCCAGGGCCGTTTGGCCCAGCGCCAGGCAAAGAGCCAGCAGCAAACCGAGTTTCCCTTTGCTTTTCATGTTGGCACCTCCGTTTTCTTTTCTCCGCTGTCTCTATTGTAGCACACCCCGCCCCATCTGAAACCTGCTGAAAAAAAGGAGAACCCCGCAGGATTCTCCTTTTGTTAAACGTTTATTCAATCACCACCAGCAGGTCTCCGGAAGCAATCCGGCTGCCGGCTTTCACCAATACCTCGGTTACCAGGCCGTCGATGGGAGCGGTCAGGGTGGTTTCCATCTTCATGGCTTCCGTTACCAGCAGCGGATCGCCCTTCTTCACCACACTGTTCTTGTCCACCAATACCCGGAGAACGGAGCCGGACAGGGTGGCCCCCACTTCCCCAGGCACCGTAGGATCCGCCCGGCGGGCTGCCGTGGTGCCTTCCGAAGCCTTGGCATCCCGGATTTTCAGTTCCCGGGGCATACCGTTGATTTCAAACTGCACTTCCCGGTAACCCTCTTCCGTAGGACGGGTAATATGGTTCAGGCGAATCAGCACCATTTTGCCGTCCATCATCACTTGAATTTCTTCGCCGGGTTTCATGCCGAAGAAGAAGGTAGGCGTATCCAAGATGGACAGGTCCCCATATTGGTGGTAGCGCTGGATAAAGTCCTTGTAGACCTTGGGGTAGATGCAGTAGCTGGATTCCGCTTCCGGCGTTTCCGGCATACGCAGGGCCTTCATTTCTGCATGGACCTTATCCAGGTCCACCGGCACCGGCGGGGTTTCCAAGTGGGGCTGAGCCCCCCGCAGGATAACCTTCTGGAGTTTTTCCGGGAAGCCCCCATAGGGAATCCCCAGCTTGCCGTCAAAGAAGTCCACCACGGATTGGGGGAAGTCCAGGGTTTCGCCCCGGTTCAAGACATCTTCCTCCGTCAGGTTGTTTTGGACCATGAACAGGGTCATGTCCCCTACCACCTTGGAAGACGGGGTCACCTTGATGACATCTCCAAACAGCTGGTTCACCCGGGCGTACATCCGGCACACTTCCGGCCAGCGGGCACCCAGGCCCACTGCCGTAGCCTGCTGACGCAGGTTGGAGTACTGGCCGCCGGGCATTTCATGTTGGAAGACCGTGGTGTTGGGGCTGGCCATCTTGCTGTCCACCCCGGCATAATAGGAGCGGACCACCTGCCAGTACCGGTCGATGTTTTCCAGGGCTTCCAGGTTCATCTGCGGCTGGCGGGGATGGTTAGACAGGGCGTAGATCATGGCCGTCATAGAGGGCTGGCTGGTGCCGTTGGACAGGGCACTGGTGGCCACATCCAGGATATCCACCCCGGCATCTACGGCCTTGGCATAGCTGTACAGGGTGCAGCCGCCGCCCTCGTGGCTGTGGAGATGGATGGGCAGGTCCACGGCGTCCTTCAGGGCGGAGACCAGCGCATAGGCCGCTTCCGGTTTTAACAGCCCCGCCATATCCTTGATGGCGATAATGTTGGCCCCGGCCTTTTCCATTTCCTTGGCCAGCTGGGTGTAGTAGGCCAGGGAATATTTCTGCCGCCGGTCATCCAGTACGTCCCCGGTATAGCAGATGGCCGTTTCTGCCACCTTGCCCTGCTTCCGGACTTCTTCAATGGACAGGGCCATATGGTCCAGCTGGTTCAGGCAGTCGAAAATCCGGAATACATCCACCCCGTTTTGGGCAGCCAAGTCGATAAATTGGGTTACCACTTCCGGGGGATAGTTGGTATAGCCTACGGTGTTGGCCCCCCGGGTCAGCATCTGGAACAGGATATTGGGCGCCGCCTTGCGCATCTGGCGCAGCCGCTCCCAGGGATCTTCGTCCAGGAACCGGTAGGCCACATCAAAAGTAGCCCCGCCCCAGTTTTCAAAGGCATAGATCTGAGGCACCTGCTCCGCCGTATAGCCAATGGCGTTCAAAATATCGTGGGTCCGGATCCGGGTAGCCAGCAAGGACTGATGGGCATCCCGGTAGGTGGTGTCCATAAACAGCACTTCCTTCTGGTCCTGGATCCAGCGGGAAAACTTCTCCGGTCCCAGTTCCTGGAGTACCTGCCGGCTGCCCTTGGGGCAGTTTCCTGTGGCCGGCAGCTGGCGCAGGGGCTGGAAGTCGGGTTTTAGCTGGTGCCCACTGCCCTTGTAGCCATTGACGGTAATTTTTCCAATGTAGGACAGGAGCCGGGTCCCCCGGTCATCTACTTCTTCCGGATCCACCAGCAGTTCCGGATGCCGATCAATATAGTTTACATCGCAGGCCCCGGCTGCAAAAGCCGCTGTCTTCAGCATATTTTTCAGGAAGAAGATGTTGGTCTTAACGCCGCTGATGCGGAATTCTTCCAGGCAGCGCAGCATCCGGTGGATGGTGTCCTGGGCGTTCATGGCATGGGCGGTGACCTTCACCAAAAGGGAATCGTAATAGGGGGTAATGACGGCACCCGTATAGGCCGTGCCGGCATCCAGCCGGATGCCCGGGCCGCCGCCGCTGCGGTAGGCAATGATCTTGCCCGTATCCGGCATAAAGTTGTTCTGGGGATCTTCCGTGGTAATCCGGCACTGGATGGCTACCCCGTTGCAGGGAATGTCTTCCTGGCGGCCCACATGGACTTCCGGATCTGTCAGGGCGTAGCCTTCGGCCACCAGAATCTGGGTCTTGACGATATCCACATCCGTAATGGCTTCCGTTATCGTATGTTCCACCTGCACCCGGGGGTTCACTTCAATGAAGTAGAAATGTTTTTCATCCTGGTCGGCCAAAAATTCCACCGTGCCGGCGTTCAGGTACTTGACGTTTTTCATCAGCTTCAGGGCTGCGTCACAGATGGCTTGGCGCAGGCTCTGGGGCAGGGACCAGGCAGGCGCCATTTCAATGACCTTCTGGTGCCGCCGCTGGATGGAGCAGTCCCGTTCGTGGAGATGGACCACATTCCCCTGTTCGTCGCCCATAATCTGGACTTCGATGTGCTTGGGGTTCATGATGCATTTTTCCACGTAGATATCGTCATCCCCAAAGGCCATTTTGGCTTCGGATTTGGCCCGTTCATAAGCTTCTTCCAGGTCTTCCATCCGATCTACGTTCCGCATCCCCCGGCCGCCGCCGCCGTTGACGGCTTTGATCATCACCGGCAGGCCCACCTTTTCGGCAAAGGCCTTTACGTCAGCAAAGCTCTTGACGGCACCCTGGGTGCCAGGAATCATGGGAATCCCAGCCTTTTCGGCCTGGATCCGGGCATTGACCTTATCCCCGAACATAATCAGGTGTTCCACCCGGGGACCAATGAAGATAATGCCTTCTTCTTCACAGCGTTTGGCCAGCCGGGCATTTTCCGCCAGGAACCCGTAGCCGGGATGAATGGCATCCACCTCGTGTTCCTTACAGATCCGGATGATATCTTCAATATCCAGATAGGCATCCACAGGCTTTTTCCCCCGGCCCACCAGGTAGGCTTCATCAGCCCGGCTGCGGTGCAGGGACAGAATATCTTCTTTGGAATACACCGCTACCGTACGAATGCCCAGTTCGTGACAGGCACGAAAAATACGAATGGCGATTTCCCCTCGGTTGGGGACCAAAATCTTATGAATGGCTCTCATGGACTTCTCCTCCTTACCTGCTATGGCCTGTAAAGGCGAACAATTACATATTTTTGTTTAAATCATTCGATGTTGCTTTCTTATTGTAACACCGTCCGGAGTTTTTTCAACATTTTTCTTATATCAAATATATCTATATTCTTATATCTGCGAAAAACTGTAAGGTTTTTAGCAAAACGATCCATTTTAACCCGAAAAAAACCGAACCTCTGTCTGACAAATTCAGAAAGAGGTTCGGTTTTTCAAGCCAAGACGTTAATCCAAAGCAGCAAACGCTTGTTTCATATCGTCCAGGATATCGTCAATATGTTCGGTACCAATGGACAGACGAATGGTAGCCGGGGTAATGCCGGAGGCTGCCAGTTCGGCTTCGTTCATCTGGGAGTGGGTGGTGGAAGCCGGGTGGATAACCAGGCTCTTTACATCGGCCACATTGGCCAGCAGGGAGAAAATCTCCAAATGGTCGATGAACTTCTGGGCTGCTGCTGCGCCGCCCTTGATTTCGAAGGTGAAAATGGAAATACCGCCGTTGGGGAAGTACTTCTGGTACAGGGCATGGTCCGGATGGTCGGGCAAAGCCGGATGGTTGACCTTTTCTACATGGGAATCCTTGGACAGGAAATCCACCACCTTCAGGGCGTTTTCCACCTGACGTTCTACCCGCAGGGACAGGGTTTCCGTGCCCTGGAGCAGCAGGAAAGCGTTGAAGGGGGACAGGGTAGCGCCCGTATCCCGCAGAATCAGGGTGCGGATATAGGTTACATAGGCTGCCGGGCCCACATCCTTGGCAAAGCTCAGGCCGTGGTAGCTGGCGTTGGGTTCTACCAGCCAGGGGAACCGGCCGGAAGCCACCCAATCAAACTTGCCGCTGTCCACAATGACGCCGCCCAGGGTGGTGCCGTGGCCGCCGATGAATTTGGTGGCAGAATGGACTACAATATCGGCCCCATATTCAAAGGGACGGAGCAGGTACGGAGTCGCAAAGGTGCTGTCCACTACCAAAGGAATGTTGTGGCTGTGGGCAATCTTGGCTACGGCTTCAATGTCAATCAGGTTGGCATTGGGGTTGCCTACGGATTCAATGTAAATGGCCTGAGTATTATCCTGGACCGCAGCTTCAAAGCCCTGAACGCCCTTGGTAGGATCCACAAAGGTGGTGGTAATGCCGAAATCGGGGAAGGTATGTTCGAACAGGTTATAGGTACCGCCGTAAACGGTGGTGGCACAGACAATGTGTTGGCCTGCATGGACCAGTGCCTGCATGGCGTAGGTAACGGCTGCTGCACCGCTGGCCGTGGCCAGGGCAGCTACGCCGCCTTCCAGGGCTGCAATGCGTTTTTCAAAAACATCTTCGGTGGGGTTGGTCAGCCGGCCGTAAACGTTACCCGCATCTTTCAGGGCAAAACGGTCAGCCGCATGCTGGGTGTTCCGGAATACATAAGATGTAGTTTGGTAAATAGGCACCGCCCGGGAATCCGTAGCGGGATCTGCCTGTTCCTGGCCTACATGCAGTTGGAGAGTCTCAAAATGGTACTTCTTCTTTTCACTCATTGTCTTTGCCTCCCATAGGGTTAATTCCCCTTACTCAAGTATGAATTACATTATAAAGAAGAGTACCCCTATTGTCAACAGTTTTTTGTTTCATTTTGTTTTATTTTCTAGCCAACATGACCACCATAGTGATAATGCATAATGCGCCCAGCATTTCCACCCCGCCTACGTGGTTACCCAAAAACAGCACGGAGAAGAAATAGGCAGAAAGGGGTTCAAAAGCGGCCAAAGCTCCCGTTTCCGAAGCCGGAATGTACTTGGTGCTTTCCAGGTACACGTAGTAGGCAATCAAGGTGCCGCACACAAACAGCACGCTGAAGGACCAGGCTGTATCAAAGTTCAGCAGAGCCCCCTGGAGGGTGGGGTGGTTGGCCAACCCCAGAATCAGGGCATTGAATAGGCTCCCCCAGCCCAGCAGCAAAAAGCAGCTGTAGCGCTGGAGCAGGTCCGCCGCATAAATGGTGTACCAGGCCATGCCAAAGGCGCTGATGATGCCGTAGACCAGGGTGCTGGGCGAAATGGCCAGACTGGCTCCATGGCCCTTGGTGGCAATCAGGGCCGTACCCACAATGGCCAGGACTACCGCCACCACCTCTTTCCGGTAGGGCTTCCGTTTCTCCTGCCACAGGTACATGCCCAAAAGCACCGCCGGCATCAAGTACTGGAGCACCGTAGCCGTAGCCGCCGTGCTGTCGTGGATGGCCATAATGAACATATCCTGCATAATGTACATGCCCAGCACGGAAAATTTCAGGAAGGTCCAGCCGTCCTTACGCAAAATTGCCAGCAGGTCCTCTTTCTGAACCCAGGACACTCCTAAAAAGATAATCCCTGTAAGCAGCATCCGGGCGAACAGGATGGTGGACCAGGTAAAATGCTGATGGTTCATCAGATATTCCATACAGTTGCTGCTGCTGCCCCATAAGCTGGCGCCCAAAAGCACCAACCCCATACCGATTTTTCTTTGCCGATCCATAAACTGACCTCCTAGCTGCGGGCCTTGCCGCCCTTGCGGATAATACTTTCCCCAAAACGCTGTTTCAATCCATCGAGAGCCTGGGCCCGTTTCCGGTCCCGCTCAGCATCTCCCAAATCAAGCCCCAGGCTTCCCCCGGGGGCCAGGTGGCTGACGGCCACTCCCAAAAGCCGTACCGGCTCCCGCCAGCTGACTTCCTCCGCCAAATACCGGATCTGTTCCATAATTTCTTCATCCAGCTGCACCGGCACGTCGCAGGTCCGGCTCCGGGTCAGCAGGCGAAAATCTGCCAGCTTGATTTTCAGGGTCACCGTATAGCCGGCAAGCCCCGCCGTTCTCAGCCGCCAGCCCACCTGCTGGCACAGGTCCCACAGGGCCTCCAGGCAGGGTTCCTTGCCCCGGAGGTTTTCCCCAAAGGTATTTTCCTTGCCCAGGGATTTGCGCTGCTCATCCGGCACCACCGGCCGGCTGTCCAGCCCCCGGGCCCGGTTCCGGATTTCTTCCGCCTGCCGTCCCAAAAGGGGCTGGAGCACCCTAAGGTCGCAGGCCGCCAATTGGCCAATGGTGGTTAGCCCCAGGTTCTTTAGGGCTGCCACCGACCGCTGGCCCAGGCCAAACACCTTGCTAAGGGGCAGGGGCGCAATTCTGGCTGCCTCCTCCCCCGGTTCAATGATTACCAAACCATCGGGTTTTTCCAAATCACTGGCCAGCTTGGCCAGGAATTTGTTGGGGGCCAGCCCCACAGAAGCGGTGAGCCCGGTGCGTTCCCGGATAGTTTGTTTGATCTTGGGCCCCAGGGTCCGCACATCCCCCACCAGCTTGTCCATTCCTGTCAGGTCCAGGAAAGCCTCGTCAATGGACAAAGGCTCCACCGCCGGAGAAAACTCCCGAAAAATCGCCTGAATCTGCTGGGACAATTCCGTGTACCGGTCATACCGGCCGGTAACAAAAATGGCCTTCGGACAGAGCTGCCAGGCCTGGGTCATGGGCATGGCTGAATGGACCCCGAACTTCCGGGCCTCGTAGGAACAGGTGGAAACCACCCCCCGGCCGGACAACCCGCCAACAATCACCGGCTTGCCCCGGTATTCCGGGTGGTCCAGCTGCTCCACAGAGGCAAAAAATGCATCCATATCCACGTGCATAATCCACCGCTGTTTTGTACCCACGCCTGGCACCTCCTTCTATACATGCGAAACAAGAGCCGCCGCAGCACCCTGCAGCAGCTCCCGTATTTATAAGATGTGATAATGTTCCAAGACTGCCTTGATTCCCAGGGAAATCAATACCAGTCCGCCGGCCCGTTCTGCGTTGGCCTTGCCCCACATACCAATCAGGGCCCCGCAGGCACAGCCCAGAAAGGACAGGCAAAAGGTAATGGTCCCAATTTCCAGTACCACGGGCACAATGTCCACGGCGGAAAAGGCCAGACTGACGCCCACCCCCAGGGCATCCAGGCTGGTAGCCACCGCCAGGCCCAGCATTACGGTAAACCCGGTAATCTTTTCTTCTTCCTGGTCTTCTCCGGCTTCCCGGATCATATTGATGCCGATATAGCCCAGAATCACCAGGGTAATCCAATGGGAGTAGGCAGAAGCCGCCTTAGCAAAATGCAGCCCCAATTCATACCCCAAAAAAGGCATCAGCGCCTGGAATCCCCCGAACCAGGCGCCAAAGGTCAGACCGCCCCGAAACCGCTCGCTGGGTTTCATTTTCAGCCCGCCGCAGACCGATACGGCAAAGGCATCCATGGATAAGGATACGGCCAGCAAAAAGATGGTAATTGCGTTCATTACTGAATAATCCCCTGATAAATCAAATAGGTGAGAACCTTGAGTACTTTCAGTTCCTTGTCGTTGTGCCGATTGTCTTCACTCATTTTGCCAAAAACGGGAAATGCCGTTTTCAGCATGGCCTTGGTAATGCCGTGCTGCCGCACGCCTCCGTAAATTACGGAATGGCCAATGCCCTCCAAAACCTGCAGGCACTGTCGTTTTTGCGCACCGGTCAGCTTGCTGTTGCTTTGAATCTGTTTGCGGATAATTTCCTGGGTTTCCAAAAAGTCATCTTTATCGATGATGGAATCCTCTTTTTGCGTAACTGCCATGGTGTTTCTCCCCTTTTCCTCACACTCTAATGATTCATTTTATCATTTTTTCAGACTCTGGTGAAGACCCTTTCGCAGGGATTATCACCAGCTCCTGAGGGCCGCCTGTGAGGCAGAGCGCACCCTTACTGGTAATCCGGTAGGTATTTTCCGTACCCACCATGCCGATGCCCGGCAGGGCGATTTTGGGTTCCAGGGCAAAGGTCATATTCTCCTCTGCCCGGTCCCTTACGCCGCCGGCAATTACTGGGGTTTCATCCAGGCACAGCCCCACGCTGTGGCCCAGGAATTTTCCCCCGTTCATAAAAATACCGTCGTACCGATGGTCAAAATGGCCCATCACCTGGTCGTAGATTTCCCCCAGCACCGCTCCGGGCTTTAGGAGGGAAGCCGTTTCCTGCTCCAGAGCCACACAGTAGGCGTAGGCCCGGCGGATTTCCTCCCCCTGAGGATCCGCTGCCAGGTCTCCGTAGTAGTACACCACGCTTTTGTCCGTGGTGTAGCCGTCAAAGCCGCAGGGAATGTCCAAATAAATCAGCCGACCCGGCTTCAAAAACCGGAAGGCAGAACCGATGCTCTGCATGGCAATGCAGGTGCCATCTGTGCCCCCGGGACCGTCAAAGGCCGTGGGCACCAGGGCGCTTTTGCCAAAGGAGGTAAGCCCCACCACATCTTCCCCGGTGGGCCGGTTGGTACGGGCAATACCCTGGCTGCCCTGCTGGACCATTTTCCAATACAGCTGAATGGCCAGTTCCGCCTCGCTGATGCCCGTGTGGACCAGACCGGTTACCTCCTGGGTCAGCACCTGCTGGTGAATCCGGCCGCTGCGCTCCATGAGAGCTAGCTCGTAGGGGCTTTTTACGCTGCGCAGCCGGGTCAGCAGTTTGTTCAAGGGCTGCCACCGCTCCGTCTGGAAGTATTTGCCAAAAAGCCCCAGCCACTCCAGGGAAGTGTGCTTTTCGTCCAGGTAGATGCGCTCCGGGGGCTCATCGTCATAGTAGACCGCCGCCTGTCTGAAGCTGTGCATGGGACGAATCTGGCTGGCGGGCAGCAGGGATTCGTTCCGGGCCCGTCTGAGACTCCGCCGGACCCACAGCACCGCATCCTGGGGCCGCACCAGATAGGCGCCTTCCTGCATGGTTCCCGTATAGTAGTACATACTGGTCTTTTCGGTCACCACCGCCAGCTGCCACCCCGGGTCCTCCTGGGTCAGGGCTCTGCGCAGCTGCTCCAGCCGCCGGTCCAGTTCCTCCCGGGGCACCCGGCGCAAGTCATCGGTCAGTATCATTTCGTTATCCATCCTGCATTCTCCATTCTATTTCAGGAAGGGCCCCGGAGGCCTCCCAAAAATACTACTTTGATTTCTTTATCATATGACAATTACGGATAAAAAGCAATTTTCTTGAAAAACCGTGAATTTCCCCTGCCGGACATAAAAAAACAAGCCCGGGGCCACCAATGACCGGACTTGTTTTTTGCAGGGGTTCCCCCTCCTTGAGGGAAGATGGGGGTAAGGAATGCCGCTGCATTCCTGGGGTTTTCTGCTTCCCAGTATAGAAGCATTTCTTATTTGTGTCAACCATATATATTTATAGGTTTACCTTTTTATTTCCGCAGCTTTTCAAAACGGTATTTCTGCTGGATTTGGGGGTACTTGTCGTGTTCCACTTCGCTGTAGAACATGGCGGAAGGCCGGGCGTACACCCCAAAATCCCCATACAGGGCCTGGTAGACCATCAGGGGTTCCCGGGTTTCCGTATGGACGGCGGGGCCAATAATCCGATACAGATACCGGTTGGTTTTCTTTTCCTCGTCAGTCAAGGTTTCCCATTTGAAATGCCGGACAATATCGCCGGGATGAAATACATGTGCCAAAGGATCCATAACCCTCTCCTTCTTTCTTTTACGCCGCTTTTTTCAGCGGGTTCTTGATTTCACTGCCAATCATGCCGCCCAGAACCAGGCATACCCCGGCAGCCTGCCAGGCCGACATGGGTTCCCGGAGCACAAAGGCGGACAGCAGCACTGCGGTAATGGGGTCTACATAGCTGAGCAGGGCCGTAGCCTGGGCGGATACCTGGGTCAGGGAGCCGTAGTACAGACCGTAGGCCAGTCCTGTATGGACCACCCCCAAAACCAGAATCAAAAGGGCTCCCGTTGTCCCCACCCCGGCAAAGTGCAGCTTGCCCACTGCCGCCGTGTAAGGCAGCAGCAAAAGGGCCGCAATCCCCAGCTGGGTGGCAGATTTTTCGTAGGCGGTGAGGCCCAGGATGCCCTTGTTCAGGATGATAACCCCGGCATAGAACAGGGCTCCCAACAGGGCAAAGACCACCCCCGGGCCTTGAATCTGGATTTCCGTACTGCCCACGTACCCGGAAACCAGCAGCATCCCCAAAATTGTGCAGCCAGCGCAGGCCAGCTTCCAGGGGCCCAGGGTTTCGTGAAACACCAGGGGCGCCGCCAACAGCATAAAGACCGGGGCCATATAGTAGCACAGGGTAGCCACGGCAACCGTAGTATAGTTAAAGGACTCAAAAAAGCAGATCCAGTCCAAGCCCAGCAAAAGACCGCATAGCAGCAGTTTCCCCTTGTAGGCCAAAAGCTCCCGCAGCCGCAGGGGCTGCCGGGTTACGGCCATAATGAGAACCAGGGTTACGCAGCCCAAAAGCGCCCGGAGCAGGGCCAGCGGCACGGAATCCAGGGGAATAAACCGCCGCACCAACCCAATGGTCCCGAAAATCAAAAGCGAAATCAGCATGGTGAGTTTGGGTGCCAGGTCCATGGTATTGCCTCCTTGTTTGCGTACTGCCCCATTGGGTACAGGTTATTTGTCTCAAGTTTTTATTATACCATGAAAAAGGCCCGTGCTGGAGCTGCACAGGCCTTTTTCGAAAAAAGAGGGAGTTTATCTATAGCAATGAGATTAGAACGCTTTGGAATCAAATACGTGCAGGCCCAGCCGGTCGGAAAGGACCTGGAGGATTTTCATGCCCCCTACACTGTTGCCCTTCTTGTTCAGCATGGGACCGAAGGTCCCAATGCCCACGCCCTGCCGGGCGACGGCGCAAATCCCGCCGCCTACGCCGCTTTTGCTGGGCAGCCCCACTTTCACTGCGTATTCCCCGGATTCGTCGTACATCCCGCAGAGCATCATCAGGGTGGTCACAATCCGGATAATCTTGGAATCCACCAGCTGTTCCCCGGTTTTGGGGTCCACCCCGTGGTTGGACAGGATCATGCCGTAGTGGGCCAAATCCCGGGCGGTAACCATAACAGAGCACATCCGAAAATAGACATCCAGTACCTCTTCCGGTTCCCCGTCCAGCACATGGTCGCTTTTCAGCAAAAAGGCGATGGAGCGGTTCCGGGTGCCGGTCTTTTTCTCGGACTGGTACACGCATTCGTTCAGCCGGATTTTGGGATTGTCACACAGCTTCCGGACCAGTTCCAGGAAGGAACCGAAAGGGTCCGGAGTTTCGATGCAGCTGGTGGTCACAATGGCTCCGGCGTTGATCATGGGGTTAAAGGGACGCCAATCCTTCAGTTCCAGCTGCAGAATGCTGTCAAACCGGTCTCCAGTAGGTTCCATGCCGATTTTGCTGAATACCTTGTCGTAGCCGGCAGTCTGCAGGGCCAGAATCAGGCCAAAGGTTTTGGAAATACTTTGGATGGTAAAGGGAATATTATCATCCCCGGCGCTGTAAACGCTGCCATCTTTTTTCATAATGCACACACCCAGATTGCCAGAGTTGGCCTTGGCCAGTTCAGGAATATAACTGGCCACCTTGCCCTCGTACAGGACGCTGCGCCCTTCGTTTAACGCATCATCCAGGATTTGCTGTACTTCTTTCTTTTCCAAAACCATTGCCCTTTCCCCCTTCTTAGGTCAAGCTATTTTATAAAGCCAAGTTTTACAAGGAAGGACCAGCATGATTGCTTAACGCTTCCAGCCCTTCGTCGTCCTCGTCAGTTTCTTCGTGGCTTTCCGTGCCGTCCTTCCAAAATTCAATTTCGCTGGGTTTCAGGCCAATGGCGGAGCCCAGGAACTGGGGATCCAGCCCGGCAGCCTTTTGTTTGCAATAATCCTGATATGCCTTGACAACCACCCCGCTGAGCAGCAGGCAGGCCGTCAGGTTGATCAGGGTCATGCCGCCCATCATAATGTCTGCCAAATCCCAGGCTGCTGCCATAGGAATAATGGCGCCTACAAAGACAATCAAGACGGCATACAGGTAGAAACCCTTCATAAAGCCTTGACTGGGCATCTTTTTATGGTTCAGATAGGCCAGTCCGTTCTGGCAGTAGTAAATGTTCCCTATCAGCGTAGTGAAGGAGAACAAAATCATGGCCACGGTGATAAACATAGGGCCAAAGCTGCCCAGCACCTGATACAAGGACGTTTGTACCCATACAGCCCCGGCATTTTCTGCATTGCCCTGCACCCCGGACACCAGGCACATCAGTGCCGTAGCGTTGCACAGGATGACCGTATCGATGTATACGGACAGCATCTGCACCAGTCCCTGTTTTACCGGATGGGTGGTAGTGGCGGAAGCTGCTGCGTTAGGCGCACTGCCCACCCCAGCTTCGTTGGAATAGAGCCCCCGTTTAATGCCCATGACCAGGCAGGACCCGCCGATACCGCCAAAAATAGCCCGGAAGTTGAATGCATCCGCAAAAATGGTTTCGATAACCTGCGGAAGAACTTGATAATTCATCACCAAAACCACCACCGTAACGACAACATACGCCACCCCCATAACGGGTACCAGCAGGCTGGCAGCTTTTTCAATGGCCTTGGAACCGCCCAGTACGCAGATTCCTACCAAGGCTGCCATAATAGCCCCAATAATGGCCGGGGTTACCGACGGATTATAAAAGCTGTAGACGGAAAAGGTGGACTGCACATTGTAGGAGCACAGAAGGTTGAACCCAAAGGAATAGGTCAGCAGCAGGAAAATAACGAAGGCAGTTGCCAGAGCCTTATTGTGCAGGGCATCTTCAATGTAGTAGGCCGGGCCCCCGTAGGAGGAACCGTCCTCTTTCCGCCGCTTGAAGATCTGGGCTAGGGTGCATTCCGTAAAGGAAGAAGCCGCCCCAATAATCGCCATCAAGGTCATCCAGAACACAGCCCCCGGTCCCCCCAAACAAATGGCCGTGGATACCCCGATGATATTCCCGGTTCCCACACAGGCCGCCGTGGAAACCATCAGTGCCTGAAAAGGAGAGGTAGTACTTCCATCCGCCGGTTTGGCCATCACCAGGTGAATGGCTTCCGGCAGCCGCCGCAGCTGCACAAAGCCCATGCGCACACTAAAGTACAAACCGGCAGCCCCCATGACCACCAGCAGGATGGGATAATACAGCACACTGTCCAATGCATCCAAAAATTCCATCATCTTCGTTCATCCTCCTATTTTCGAATCTTGCGAAAACTTCACAAATTCATTATAAGATAAGATGAATCCATGCAGGAAATAGATGATTTACATAGGGGGTATTTACGAAGCCGATAAAAGGTCCGCTTCCTGTGCCTGGAGTTTATGGTATTGATTCTGCAGCAGGGTGATAAAATCCTCCTCCATTTGGGATAAAATTGCATTTTGCCGCAAAATAATCCCAAAGCGCAGATGTTCCTGGCAGCCCAAAAGGGGCACGGAAATCACCCCGTACATGGCCCCCTGGTCCGGAAATTCCATAATCCCCACCGTAAAGAAATTGGTTTTGGACAACAGCCGCATCTGTTCCTGCCGATCGTTGACGTAAACAATCTTCCGGGCCTCGTTCAGGTCTATAGGCCCCTTTTCCGTACTGATATGATAAATAAAGTCCTCATACTGCCCCATGTACCGGACAAAGCCGTAGTCCTGCAAGTCCTGGATATGGATACCCTTCCGGCCGTGCCGGCGGATCAGCTCATGCTCCTTGGACAGGCACACATAGGGCTTAAAGCAGGCCAGCGGCAGGTAGGTCAGGCCCTGCTGGGCAAAGTACCCGGTAAGGTCCGGCCGCTGGGTAGAAACATGGATCACCCCTACATTGGAATACCCGCTTTTCACCTGCTCCACCACATTCATGGTGGCTGCTTCGCACAGGTGGCTGGAAAAACTGTCGATATCCTGGTACTTCCGGCAGATTTCGTTAAAACACTCGGAAGTATGGGAAAACCGGGTCATACTGACATTCAGGCGGCTGTGGTCCATTTTCTGGGTACTGGCCATATTTTCCAGCCTGTCCATTTCCCTGAGAATCACCTTGCAGTGGCTCAAAACCCGCTGGCCGTCCACGGTAAGCCGGGTGCCCTGGCTGGTCCGCCGAAACAAGGTCAGGCCCATTTCCTGTTCCAGCTGCTTGATGATGTGGCTCAGCTGGGGCTGGGAAATATACATGGCCTTGGCCGCCTGGGTAATAGAACCATACTTGGCCACAGCGGCAAAATAACGGAGATTGTTGGTGTCCATGGGAAAATGCCTCCTGTGTTTTTTGTATACAAATATTCTACAGCAATTTTGATAATTCTGTAAAGGTGTTTTCAGGTACCCCACTTCCCCTTTCGGGCAAAAAAAAGCGGGGACGCGCCGCTGCACGCCCCCTATGAAAATCTTCAATCCAGGGTATTCCTTATGTTCAATGCTTAGAGATTTAGCAGCAGGGCCATCTTAAACTGCTGTCCCTGCTCCACCCGGACGGCGTGAAGGCCGCCGGGAGCGAAGACGAAGTTTTCCCCTGCCTTAATGAGATGGTCCTTGCCTTCGTAGGTAATGACTGCTTCCCCATCCAGGGCGAAAATCAGGGCCTGGCCCGGTGCAGCGTGTTCCGGCAGCGCTGTTCCGCCGGCAAAGCTCAGCACCACAAACTTCATATGTGCCTCGTCCACCAGATCCCGGTTGACGATTTTGCCTGCCTGGTAGGGAACCAGGTCAGCCAGCTTCATTACTTTTCCTGCATCCAATGCCATTGCCATGTTTTTTTCCTCCTTGATGGGAATTTCTGCATAAATTGCAGCTTGGGGAGCCAGAAGCTTGGTCAAGCTGCCGCCCTTGCGAAAGGCCACCTGACCGGCGCCTACCTGGCGCTGCTCCTCCGGATCCTGAAGTACCAGCTCTCCTGCAAGGCCCAAATAAAGCCGTCCCTGAGGATAACTCTCAGCGCTGATGGACGTTCCCTGAGCCAACGAGAAAAGCAGGGCCTCTGCCTGTTTCCCTGGAAACAGCTGTCCGGAAATGGTGCAGCCTTCTACGGGCTGGTTGTTTTGTACCAATGAAAAAACAGTTCCTGCCTGCATGTTCCTCCCCCCTTGCTTGTATTATAGCAAAACGGAAAGAATAGTCCGTTGTTTTACCAACATTTTAGCACAAATTTCTTACGCAGGGCAGTTTCCTGCCAAGCCATAAAAAATTGTCTGCCAGAACCCCAAGGGCTTTGGCAGACAATTTTGGACAGCTGCATCAGATAGGCAGCTTATGGATGATGATGGAGAAGATTACCATGAACAGGGTAGCCAGGGGCTGGGTAGCACCGTAGGATACAGCCGGTTCATCGCATTCAATGGCATCAATGGCAGCACCCAGGCCAGGAGCGGAGGTCATGCCGCCGGTGATGGCGCCGCACAAGAGGGTCCAGTTGATGTGGAAGCAGTAGCGGCCCAGCAGGAAGCCGAACAGGATGGACAGGATGGCTACCAGGGAAGAAATGATTACGATCATGTAGCCAGCGCCGGTGATGGCATCCACCACCCGGAAGCCGTAGTTCAGGCCGGTACCAGCCAGGAACACGGACAGGAAGTAGGTACGCATCTTGCCCAGCACCATGGAGTTCATGCGGAAGTGGATGGGACCCAGTTTGCCCACAGCGCCCAGAATCAAGGAAACGATGATGGCGCCGCCGGTAGAACCCAGGGAGAACATCCCCAAAGGTCCCAGGTAAATCTTAATGGAACCCAGCAGGAAGCCCAGGAAGGCTGCCAGGGAGAAACCGATAAAGTCCAGGGGAACTTCCGGCATCTTGTCCACGGCCAGGTTTTCATTCTTTTTAATATCCAAGGCCTTTTGGGCAAAGTACTCTTCTTTTTCCTTTTCCACGTCAAACCCAAAGATTTTGGGAATTACGTTTACGGCGATGATCAGGAACAGTACGCCGAAAGGATAACCGATGGAATGGCCAACGCCTACGCCGGCTTTGGCTTCCGTAACGAACACTTCAACGTCTTCGTTTTTCAGGCTCTGGGTATTTTCTACGGTCATGGTTTCAGGAACCGGCTGGTTGCGCAGCTTGGCATCCCGAGCCTTGGCCCCGTTGATGATGGCCAGCATCTTCTTTTGGGTCTTCTGGTCCTGATTCTGGAAATCCTGGGCAATCCGCCGGGATTCAGAATCGGAAGATTCCGTAGCAGCAGCCAGGCCGGTGGAGCTGGTCAGAGCGCCGGTGTAGGTACCGGTAATCTGGTAGGGGCTCATGTTGTCCAGGGCTTTGGAGAAGCCATAGGAACAAACAGCGCCTACAAACGGAATAAAAATGGCAAGAATCACAAATTGACGGCCGAATTTGCTGATGGCGTACTTCATGTCCTTGGCGGCCAACAGACCGGTACCAACCAGGAAAATCAGCAAAGACAGGTTCATCAGGGTGCCGTTGATTACTTTCCCCTGCATGATGGTGGTGGCAGTAGCAAAATACTTGCTGCCCTTGGCGATGGTGGCGGCGTACTGGGTCAGGAAGTAGCCGATGCCCAGGCCCACAAACAGGGTCCCGGTGATACCGAACTTGAACTTCTTGAACTGCAGTTCACCGAACATGTTTCCCAAAGCCATGGTCAAAAACAGCAGGACCAATGGATTCAGGAAAAAACCAACTAAATCGAATTGCATAGGTCATCCCCCTCTGTAAAAAAAGAAAAAAAATGAGAAAAAATTTAGAAGGTAAATTGCAAGTTGAATTTGAACAACTATAATCAAGAAACACACTCAATAGCATAAACTTCATCGAGGAATGCATCAAATAGCTCTGACGGCGTATGGTAGCCCAAAACACGACGTGGGCGCTGGTTCAGCGTATCTGCCATGTTCAGGATATCCTCATCAGAGAACCGCTCTACNACACACTCAATAGCATAAACTTCATCGAGGAATGCATCAAATAGCTCTGACGGCGTATGGTAGCCCAAAACACGACGTGGGCGCTGGTTCAGCGTATCTGCCATGTTCAGGATATCCTCATCAGAGAACCGCTCTACGGACATGCCCTTTGGGATGAAATCCCTCAGCAAGCCATTGTGGCGTTCGTTTTGAGCCCGTTCCCACGAGCTGTACGAATGTGTAAAGTACATCTTGGTGCCGAGACTCTCGAACTGTGACAAGTTCTCAAACTCAGGACCGTTATCGGCCGTCATCGTCTTAAAAATCTGGCTGAAGCGCTCTGCGCCATATAGCTCCTGCAACTGTGCAAGAGCGGATTCAACGCCGGCACAGGTACGTCCAGGAATGCGGATGGCGATGTAGTTGCGCGTAACCTTTTCAACAGCAGTGAAGACTACTGCCTCACGGCCTGCACGCTGACCAACGACCGTGTCCACTTCCCAGTGGCCAATTTCGGTACCTTCATTGACGACGGCAGGACGTTCCTCAATGGAGCGACCCTTCATACGCTTGTTCTTACGTACCCATTTCCGACGGTGTTTATGCTTTAAGGCTCGCGGGACTTCGAAGAGCGACAGCGGAAGCTTATTAGCCCAAAGCATGTTGTAAAGCGTCTTGGTACAGGGAATCTGTTCCGGCGTAAATAGCTTGTTCCGCCTAGCATAGCCAACGCAGGCATCCAGTGACCAACGTTCCTGGCGGACTTGTTCTACCATCCATTGGATGAACGATTCGCAGTCGTCATGATCGATTTTGCAAGTCTTCCTGGAGTTCTTGCGATTCTTTGCGTATGCCTTCTGACCGCGCTTTGCCATATACTGTGGGGCACGACCGTGCTTGCTTTTTCGTTCCGGCGTTCCACGCCGAAGCTCATAGAAAACAGTCGTATGAGCACATCCTACTGCAGCAGCAATGTTGCGAAGGGAAAGCCCTTGACGATGCAGAGCTTGAATCATACCACGTTCTTCCAAAGAAAGATGGCGGCCGGGGATACGTACGTCCTCCATTGTGTTAGAATGGATGTGATCCATCGTGATTGCTCCTTTGTTGATGATTTCTCGCAAAACCATTTTAGCATGAGGCTTCACTATGGATTTTTATTTTTTGATTAACTGTTCAAGTTCATTTTACAACTGACCAAAAAATTTAGAATGGTAATATTTTACCTAAATTTCACGTACTTTTCAACGGCTTCAAAATTAGTTTTTAATGCAGGTATATTGAAATATTTTCAAAACAGCCTTTTTAGCCTTGTTCTTTGCAGATTTTTCTCCTAATTTGTAAAGAAGAACGGGATTTTTATCCATATTGTCCATCTAAGCGAAGTTTTCAGACAGGCATTTCAGCTGTTTTCCCGGCATTTTTCCTATTTTGGCAAGGCAAATATTAAAAGTTCTTATATTTATTACTGGTTAACTCAACTTTATTGTACGCTTTCTTTTGACAAGTTTTCCTGCCTCAGGTATAGTGGAAGTAGAATCACCTCTGCCGCTTTTGGCAGCTTATATTTTGCTTCTGAGAGGGGAATACCATGGAACAACTGAAACTTTTCGCTTCTGCAATCCTCGCCGGGGTCTGCATCGGCCTGGGAGGTGCCGCCTTTGTAGCCCAATCCAACCGGCTCCTGGGCGCCTGTCTGTTCTGCATTGGCCTTTTGACCATCTGCCAGTACGGTTTTGCCCTGTTTACCGGCCGGGCGTGCTATGCCCTGCAGCAGGACGCTGCCTACGCCCTGAAACTGCCCCTGATTTGGCTGGGGAATCTGGTGGGTACCGGCCTTACGGCCCTGCTCCTATCCCAAACCCGGGTAGTGATTGCCAGCCGCAGCGCGGCCCAGGCCCTGGTTTATGCCAAGAGCCAGGACAGCCTGCTGAGCCTGTTCATCCTGGGGTTTTTCTGCAATATTTTCGTGTTCCTGGCGGTGGAAGGCTACCGCAGTGCTCCCCACGTTCCCGGAAAGTACCTGGCCGTCTTCCTGGGGGTAATCGTTTTCGTTCTCAGCGGCTACGAACACAGCATTGCGGATATGTTCTACTTCTTTATGGCAGGCCGGATGAATGGGGATGCCCTCCTGCGGATTCTGGTCATTTCCGCCGGCAACGCAGCGGGGGGCCTGTGTGCCTGCAACAGTTTCCGGCTGGTACAAAACAGGGCCAAAAGCTGACCCAGTTTCAGCAATCAAAAAAGGAGTGCGGCCCCCTGGCTGCACTCCTTTTTGCTGTCTATTATTTTTACAATTTTACAAAGTCCGCAGAATTGATGCCGTCCAAACCTGCCACAATTTGCAGGGTGCTCTTATCCACGGTGCTGTCCACGGTCATTACCATCATAGCGCTGCCCTTATCCATATCCCGGGCCACCTGCATGGTGGCAATGTTCACATGGGCGGCTCCCATCAGAGTACCAATCTGCCCAATCATGCCCGGCTTATCATCGTTCTTGGCCAGGAGCATATAGGGTGCCGGTACCACATCAAAGGCATAGCCCTGGAGTTCCGTAATATGGGGCGTATTGTCCGGCGCAACCGTTCCGGCTGCGGTAAAGACCTTTTCCCCGCTGTACACCCGCAGGCTGATCCGGTTCACCCGGTCTTCCCCATTGACCTTGCCTTCCACCACGGCTACGCCCCGGTTCTCGGCGGCCAGTTCGGCGTTGACCACGTTGACCCGTTCCTTCAGGATGGGGTCAAACAGGCCCTTCAAGATGCTGCGGGTAATCAGGTTGGTTTCCAGATGGGCAGCCGGTCCCTGGTAGATGATCTCCACCTTGTCCACCGGGTCTTTCTCCAGCTGGTAATAGAACTTGCCCAGGCATTCGCCCAGCTGCAGATAGCCAGCCATGCCTTCCAGTTCCTGGGGATGCAGGGCCGGCAGGTTCACAGCGTTGGGCACCATTTGGCCCTTCAGTACGTTTACCACTTCTTCGGCAATGGCGATGCCCACCTTGTCCTGGGCTTCCACCGTGTCAGCGCCCAAGTGGGGCGTCAGTACGCATTGGTTCAGGCCAATCAAGGGGGAAATGGGTTTGGGTTCATCTACCAGTACGTCCAAACCGATGCTGGCTACCTTGCCAGCCTTGATAGCGTCAGCTACAGCCTGTTCGTTGTACAAGCCGCCCCGGGCGCAGTTCACCAGGCGAACCCCGTCCTTGCATTTGGCCAGTTCGGCCTTGCCCAGCATATTGATGGTTTCTTCCGTCTTGGGAGTATGGATGGTGATAATATCGGCTTGGGCCAGCAACTCATCCAGGGTTTCACATTTTTCTACCCCCAGCCGTTTGAACCGGCTGTCGGGAATGTAGGGATCGTAGGCAATAACCTTCATTTCAAAAGCCTGCATCCGCTTGGTAACCAAGGTACCAATCCGGCCCAGGCCGATAATCCCCAGGGTCTTGTGGTACAGTTCCACGCCCTTCAGGTCCTTCCGGTCCCAGACCTTGCTTTCAATCATCTTCTGGGCCCGTACCGTATTCCGGCAGGAAGCCAGCATCAGGCCAATGGTATGTTCAGCGGCCGAAATTACGTTGGCTTCCGGAGTATTCACCACAATGATGCCCCGCTGGGTAGCTCCGGCAATATCGATGTTGTCTACCCCGTTGCCGGCACGGCCCACCACCTTCAGGTTGGTGGCTGCCTGATAAAATTCTTCGTTGATTTTGGTTACGCTGCGCACCACAATGGCATCGTATTTTCCCACAATCTTTAATAACTCTTCACGAGGAATGTCAAATTTTACATCCACTTCCAAATCCGGCTGGTTTTTCAGCATTTCCACGCCTTTGTCCGAAATACGCTCTACCACGATGACTTTTTTCTTGTCCATTGTTATCTCTCCTTTAAGAAAAATAAAACTCCCGTTCTTGACCCCCTAAATGGGTATGTCAAGGACGGGAGAAGATCTCTCACGTGGTGCCACCTTATTTCGCTGCGGTGCAGCCTCATTTCCAGTGTAACGGCTTGGCCGGGTGGGTTGCTGCCCCCACCATCTCCGGAGTGGATTCCACACCATCTTCCGCTGCTTTTCACTGCCAGCAACTCTCTGTAGGAAAAGATCATGTGTACTTGGTTCCTTCATAGACAATTTTCTATATGAATTTAGGTGATACAAGAACTTGATTACAAGTCTAATCACTTTTGTCCGGATTGTCAAGGGCCTGTGTAAATTTTTCTGCCTGTTCTAAATGTTTTTTCAATATCCGGGTCCGATTTCCCACGGTTTCCAGGGCATTTTGGGCTTCTTCCAGCTTTTTCTCCGCCTTCTCCACCGCCAGCTGGAAAGTTCCCAAATCATTGTTGATCTGGGCCACCAGTCGCCAAACCTGGCTGGTCTGTTTTTGCACGGCCAGGGTCCGGAACCCCATTTGAAGGCTGTTGATGAGCGCCGCCAGGGTAGTGGGACCCGCCAGTGTCACCCGGTACTTCCGCTGGAGTTCCCCCACCAGGCCCGGCAGGGATACCGCTTCCGCAAAAAGCCCCTCCAGAGGCAGGTACAGCAGCCCAAAATCCGTGGAATAGGGCGGGGCAATATACTTGTCCCGAATATCCCGGGCCTCGCTTTTTAACCGCAATTCCAGCTGCTTCAGGGCCAGGGTTTCCCCGTCCCCGTCCCCGGCCTCCCGGGCCTCCACCAACCGCTGGTAATCTTCCAGGGGAAATTTGGCGTCAATGGGCAGCCACACCGGCCCTTCACCGGTCCGTCCCGGCAGCCGGATGGCAAATTCCACCCGTTCCTGACTCCGGGGCCGGACGGCCACATTGGTGCCGTACTGGTCCGGGGCCAGCATATCTGCCAACAGGTTCCCCAGCTGCATTTCCCCCCAGATACCCCGGTTCTTTACGTTGGTAAGCACCTTTTTCAGGTCCCCCACCCCCTGGGCCAGGCTCTGCATGGACCCCAGGCCGCGGCTTACCTGCCCCAGCCGGTCGCTGACCACACCCATGGACAGGGTCACCTTCTGGTCCAGGCTGTCCCGGAGCCGGTCCGCATCTTCCCGGGCCTGCTGGCGCAGCACTTCTTCCCGGGCGGCCAGCGCTCCGTATAGTTTCCACAACAGCAGCAGCACCAGTACCAGAACCCCCAGCACGGCGCCCAATAAGATTGTTTCCATTCCGTTCATCCTTTCCTTTTGTTCTGCCCGTCCATTATAACAGAAAAACCCGTGTTCTTCCCACTTCCGGCTGGATTGTCTTCCGCACGGGGAGGGGCTATAATAAGGGATAAAGCGAACCGTCAGCAATTTAGCCAGCACTGGGAAAGGAAGACCCGCCATGATCAAACGCAACCCGGAGCGCACCAAGGCACGCCTGCTTCGCAGCGGCGCTGCCCTGTTTGACGCCAAAGAATACCGGAATGTATCCATCCTCGCCATTGCCCAGGCCGCCGGCTGCAACAGCGCCCTGATTTCCTACTACTTTGGCGGCAAGGCCGCCCTGTACCAGGCCGTTGTCAAAGAAGAATGCCAGGAACTTTCCCGGCTCCAGGAGGAAGTGGAAGCAGCAGGGGGAACGCCCTTGGAGCGGCTCACCCGCTACCTTCAGGAAATTCTCCGCAGCCAGCTGGAACCCCAGAAGCACGTAAATATCCTGTACCGGGAATTGATCAATCCCTCCGGCGTACTGGATAATCAACTATGGGATCATCTCAAAGCCATCAGCAGCTACCTGCAGAGCCTGCTGCACCAGGCCCAGGAGGCCGGCCAAATCCAGCCGCCCCAGGAAGCACGGGATTATGCCTATGCGGCTTTCCTGCTGGAAGCCATTACCGAACTGCTGTTCCTGCTGAAGGAGCATACCCTTCCCTTTAATCCGGAAGGAAAATCGCCGGAGCAGCTGCTGGAGGATTTGGTACATTTTGCATTGCGAACAGTAAAAAAAGGCTCTTCACGTTTTATTGTGGGATGGCAGATTTCTGCCATCCTTCTTTTATGTCTAGCAACATCCCACTGTCGCAATCTCTAGACAGTGCCGTTTCGTATAGATGGTAATGCTGAATATCGAATCAGAGTGAAAAAATATTCATCATTTTTGTATCCATACCCTATTCGTTTTGCAACCTTAATCTTGTTATTGAAGCCTTCAAGCTTTCCTGTGGTAATCGGATGGGCTGAGTGAGCAATCAAACCCTCTTTGCGTTTTCGCTTTAAGCGGGCAAACTTTTGCAGCTGCGGTATGTTGCTCTCCTCGGCTCCTTTAAACCATTTTTCCCATTCTACGGCAGCTAAATCGGGGTTTCTAAGCTCGAATAGATCACTTAGTTCCTCTTTCATTGTATGGCAAACTGTCAAATTTTCATGTTTTTTTAAGGATTTCCTTGAGATTTTCTGCCTTTTTATCGCTTAGTGTTTCTTCCTTGCAAAGCAGCGTCCAGCGAGCTTGTTTTACTTCCTTGTAAAGCCGATTCTCCTCTTTAATTGAATCCTCTGCTTTTGTTGCCTGCTCTTCAGCAATATTCTCTGTAATCCCAAGCTTTAGGTTATCGGCTTTCTCTTTGTGCTGTCTTGCTTCCTCCAGCCTTACGGCTCCCAGCACATCTCGTCCATACTGGGCTTGCATATGGTAGCGGTCGTATACTATTGCCGCATGAGGCAGATACTTTTCTACCAGGGTGTTGAACGATGCGTTCATGTCCATTGCGACAGCTTCTACTTCAGACAAATACTCCAGGTCTGTCTCTTCAAAAAACTTTGTAAAGGCAGCTATAGAGCGTCCCGCACCAACCCAGAGGATGTCTCCCATATCAAGGTCCATAACACAGGTTGCGTAAGTATGGCCTTTGTGCATTGCAAACTCATCAACGGCAAGATGCTTAGGACGGTAGCCACTTTTGCGAAGTTCCTCGCTTCGCGTTTTGAGAGCCTCGTCCATAATTTCCTTATGGATTTTAGAAACTGTTCCCCAATGGATACCGGTCAAATCGCTGACTGCTTTAATCGTCATTTGATGCATAAGCAAAATCTTGATCCATAAAGCGGCACGAGAAGTGACTCTGGTTCCAGGATACTTAAAGGTTATGTTTTCATTGAAGGTATGCCCGCATTTTTGGCACCGGTAGCGGTGGAATCTCACACGAAGAATCCGTGGCTTTCCGGGTATCCAGGGCATGTCTTTAAGTGTAGTTACAGGGTTGTCATGGACATGGACCTTACCGCCGCAGCAAGGGCATACAACGTCGGCTGTAGGCCGGGTACTATTTACATCTATGATCTCTTCAAAAAGAGAAGCAATACTCGTAGGAATATTAAAATTGTCCTGTATGTTTTTGCATAAATTTGCTATACTTGAGGTTGAGAGCACGTGGATCATTCCTTTCGTAGTTTTGTCGCTATTACTTAGAATGGAGCATCCCGTGCTCTTTTTCAATACCTTTTTTCAGTTTTTAAATTCTGTCTTAGATTTCGTATCCCCCAATTTTCCGTGATGAGCCTAAAAAAAGGAAGTTCCTAAAGGAACTTCCTTTTTTTCTATATACTTATCAGTTCATTCTTTTAAGTTAGGCTTCCATCAGATCCGTCATGCTGTGCAGACTGATGGCAATGGTGGACCCATTGTGCAGCAAAGCCGTGGTAGCCGGAGGCAGAATGCCTAATACGCCCAAACCAATGAGCCCGGCGTTAAAGGATACCACAAAGTCATAGTTGAAGTTTACCCGGCGCATCAATAGGGTGCTCAGCTGCTTCAGCACCACCAGCTGCTGCAGGTCGTGGGCAGAAATGGTAATGTCCGCAATCTCCCGGGCAATATCCGCTCCTTCGGCAATGGCAACGCCGGCGTCTGCCGCCGACAGGGCCGGGGAATCGTTGATACCGTCCCCTACCATCACCACCGTATGGCCTTGGGCCTTGGCTTCTTCTACAAATCGTGCCTTATCTTCCGGCAGCACTTCGGCGTAGAACTGGTCCACCCCGATTTTGGCCGCTACCGCCGCTGCCGTCCGCTCGCTGTCCCCAGTCATCATGACCAGGCGTTTAAAGCCCGCCTGCCGCAGATTCCGCAGCACCTGGGGTGCTTCCGGCCGCAGAGGATCCTGAATGCAGATAATGGCCATCAACTTGCCGTTTAGGGCCATATAGATATGGGAATATTCTTCCGGCCGGCTTTCGTAGATGGCTTCTTCCCCTTCCGGGATAACGCAGTGCTCATCGTCAAAAATAAAGTGGCCGGAACCGATAACAATCCGTTTCCCTTCCACCTGGGAAGCAATCCCGTGGGCCACAATATATTCCACCTTGCTGTGCATTTCCTCGTGGGTCAGGCCCTCTTCCGCAGCCTGGCGCACAATGGCGTTGGCCACCGAATGGGGGAAATGCTCCTCCAGGCAGGCAGCATACCGCAGCACCGTGCTCCGGTCGTACCCGCTGAAGCACAAGACATCGGCCACCTTGGGTTTGGCCAGGGTCAGGGTACCAGTCTTGTCAAAGACAATGGTATCCGCTTCCGCTACCGCTTCCAGGAACTTGCCGCCCTTGACGGTAATCTTATGGGTGCTGCATTCCCGCATGGCGGACAGCACCGAAAGAGGCATGGACAGCTTCAGTGCACAGGAGAAGTCCACCATCAGGATGGACATGGCCCGCATAACGTTCCGGGTCAGCAGGTAGGTCAGGACGGTACCGCCCAAGCACCAGGGCACCAGCTTGTCCGCCAAATGGGCGGCCTTGCTTTCCAGGTTGGATTTGAAGCTTTCGGAAGCCTGGATCATTTCCACGATCCGGTCGTAGCGGGTGGCACCAGCGCCGCCCTTGACCTTCACGGTAATTTCCCCATCTTCCACCACCGTTCCGGCGTACACCGTAAGCCCCGGCTTCTTTTCCACCGGCAGGGATTCCCCGGTCATGGAAGCCTGGTTGACCAAGGCTTCCCCAGCCGTCACTTCCCCATCCAGAGGAATGGTGGAGCCCATCTTTACGCTGACCAGATCCCCGTCCGCAATTTCGGCCAGGGGTACTTCCACTTCCGTACCTTCCACCACTTTCCAGACCGTGTCAATGTGCAGGGACATATTCTCGGCCAGGTCGTGGACGGACTTCCGGTAGGACCATTCTTCCAGCAGTTCCCCAATATGGAGCAGCAGCATAACGCTGCCCGCCGTGGACAGGTCGTTCTGCAGCATGGCTGCCGTAATGGCCGTCGCATCCAGCACCGGCACATCCAGCCGGCCCTGACGCAGGGACCGGAGCCCCAGGCGGATAAAGCCCAAGGTATGGTACCAGGAGCGAATCATCCGAAGCGGCAGGGGCAGGAAGAACTTGCAGGCAAAATGCCGGGTTACCAGCCCAATCAGCCGGTTCCGGTATTGCCGGTTCAGCTGCAGGGAGCCCGCCTTCTCCTTGGTGGCCTTCCGCAGTTCCGGATCGTTCATGTTCAGCCGGGCCAGGGCGGTAATAATCCCCTGGCGGTTATCGCCTGCCAAATCCTGTTCATAAAAGACGGCAATGCCGGCGGCGCTGGAATACAGCTTCACCTTGCGGACGCCGGCAACCCGTTCCAAGCCCCCTAAAATGGCAGCTCCCTGCTCCAGGTCAAAAGAGCGGACTTTCCGCCCCTCCTGGGCCAGGCAGCGCACCCGCAGGCGGCCTGGAACCTCATTTTGAATTTGAAATTTCATGGCTCTCGCTCCCTTGTTTTGACCCTAGGGAACGGGGCTTATTTCGCAGCGTCTTCGATAACCGGCGTTTGGGCAGCTTCAGCAGCTTCTGCAGCAGCTTCTGCTTCTTCAATTTTCTTGTTTTCTTCCTTGGCAGCCGCTACAATGTCATCGGCTTGTGCCTGCAGGCAGGCAGTGCTTTCAGAAGCGCATTTTTGCACCCGCAGGGCAGCGGCCGTGCTCTTGACCAGGGCTTTTTTCATCAGCTTGGATTTTACCAGCTTTTCACCCAAAAGACCCAGTACAGCCCCTCCAGCTACCAATCCCGTTTTTACCCAATCTTCTCTTTCCATATCCATTGCCACCTTTCCGTAAATTGCCCGGAGCATTTGGCCCATTAGGAGAACGTTTCACATGAGTCCGCTGCAGCCGCAATCCTTTGGGGGGCGTCCTAATTCCCGCCCAAAAGCCGCATTGTAATTGCGTCTGCACCACACTCCAGTATCATCCGGGGAGGTTATAGTCCAATTTGACTTTCCTCATTATAGTACGAACTAACTTGATAATGCAACATTTTTAGGCAAAATTCAACGCATTTTCATGCCTATCCGTATGTTCTATTGTTTTATAAAATTTTAAAACGCTGTAACTATGAATATTGCTTATTCTTCTTCCATTTTCTTGCTATTTTTATAAGGACTTTTCTATTGCAGGGGTATTTCCCTGGTTGGCTATAGGTATGGATAAGTTAAAGGAATAGCAGATTTTCTTAACGGTCAGTTGTAAAATGAACTTGAACAGTTAATCAAAAAATAAAAATCCATAGTGAAGCCTCATGCTAAAATGGTTTTGCGAGAAATCATCAACAAAGGAGCAATCACGATGGATCACATCCATTCTAACACAATGGANGGTCAGTTGTAAAATGAACTTGAACAGTTAATCAAAAAATAAAAATCCATAGTGAAGCCTCATGCTAAAATGGTTTTGCGAGAAATCATCAACAAAGGAGCAATCACGATGGATCACATCCATTCTAACACAATGGAGGACGTACGTATCCCCGGCCGCCATCTTTCTTTGGAAGAACGTGGTATGATTCAAGCTCTGCATCGTCAAGGGCTTTCCCTTCGCAACATTGCTGCTGCAGTAGGATGTGCTCATACGACTGTTTTCTATGAGCTTCGGCGTGGAACGCCGGAACGAAAAAGCAAGCACGGTCGTGCCCCACAGTATATGGCAAAGCGCGGTCAGAAGGCATACGCAAAGAATCGCAAGAACTCCAGGAAGACTTGCAAAATCGATCATGACGACTGCGAATCGTTCATCCAATGGATGGTAGAACAAGTCCGCCAGGAACGTTGGTCACTGGATGCCTGCGTTGGCTATGCTAGGCGGAACAAGCTATTTACGCCGGAACAGATTCCCTGTACCAAGACGCTTTACAACATGCTTTGGGCTAATAAGCTTCCGCTGTCGCTCTTCGAAGTCCCGCGAGCCTTAAAGCATAAACACCGTCGGAAATGGGTACGTAAGAACAAGCGTATGAAGGGTCGCTCCATTGAGGAACGTCCTGCCGTCGTCAATGAAGGTACCGAAATTGGCCACTGGGAAGTGGACACGGTCGTTGGTCAGCGTGCAGGCCGTGAGGCAGTAGTCTTCACTGCTGTTGAAAAGGTTACGCGCAACTACATCGCCATCCGCATTCCTGGACGTACCTGTGCCGGCGTTGAATCCGCTCTTGCACAGTTGCAGGAGCTATATGGCGCAGAGCGCTTCAGCCAGATTTTTAAGACGATGACGGCCGATAACGGTCCTGAGTTTGAGAACTTGTCACAGTTCGAGAGTCTCGGCACCAAGATGTACTTTACACATTCGTACAGCTCGTGGGAACGGGCTCAAAACGAACGCCACAATGGCTTGCTGAGGGATTTCATCCCAAAGGGCATGTCCGTAGAGCGGTTCTCTGATGAGGATATCCTGAACATGGCAGATACGCTGAACCAGCGCCCACGTCGTGTTTTGGGCTACCATACGCCGTCAGAGCTATTTGATGCATTCCTCGATGAAGTTTATGCTATNGGCATGTCCGTAGAGCGGTTCTCTGATGAGGATATCCTGAACATGGCAGATACGCTGAACCAGCGCCCACGTCGTGTTTTGGGCTACCATACGCCGTCAGAGCTATTTGATGCATTCCTCGATGAAGTTTATGCTATTGAGTGTGTTTCTTGATTATAGTTGTTCAAATTCAACTTGCAATTTACCAGATTTTCTTAACCAGTTTTTATAAACTAACTTCCTGCAGCCTGCGGCCGCAAAAAAAGAAGCGCCCCCGGCCCTAAGGCAGAGAAACGCTTCCTATATTGGGGCGCCTTACCAGGCAGCCACCGTTCCGTCCGTCCGGGGTTCCGTAGCTCCCACCAGGACGCCGTCTTCCCGGCGCCAGATAATCTGGCCCCGTCCGAAGGCGCTTTTTTCACTTTTTACGGTAATTTCATGGCCCCGTTCCCGCAGGCCTGCAATGATTTCCGGGCTTGCCCCGTCTTCAATTTCTACCTTTTTGTCCCGAATCCACTGCCACCGGGGTGCATCCAGGGCAGCCTGGGGATTCAGGTGGAAGTCCAAGGTATTGAGCATCACCTGGAGATGGCCCTGGGGCTGCATAAAACCGCCCATGACCCCAAAGGGCCCCACGGCCTTGCCGTCCTTGGTCAAAAAGCCTGGGATAATGGTATGATAGGGCTTCTTGTTGGGGGCCAGGCAATTGTCCTTGGAAGGATCCAGGGAGAAGTTCAGGCCCCGGTCGTTCAGGGCCAGGCCATAGCCCGGAATCACAATCCCGGAGCCAAACCCCCGGAAATTGCTTTGGATGTAGGAAACCATGTTTCCTTCCCCGTCCGCCGTACACAGGTATACCGTGCCGCCGCTGAAGGGATCCCCGTGCTGGGGCTGCAAAGCCTTTTCCCCAATCAGGGCCCGGCGCGCTGCCGCATAGTCCTCGCTCAGCAGGTCTTCCACCTTAGTCCGCATATAGCGGGGGTCGGCTACGAATTCCTGGGCATCGGAGTAGGCCAGTTTCATGGCTTCGATTTGTTTATGGTAGCTGTCCACGGTTTCCCGTTCCGGCAGGTCAAAGCCCTTCATAATATTGAGGGCCATCAGAGCCGTAATACCGTGGCCATTGGGGGGAATCTCCCACACATTGTAGCCCCGGTAGTTCACCTGGATGGGTTCCACCCACTGGGCTTCATAGCCCGCCAGGTCTTCCTTCCGGAGATAGCCGCCGGTTTCCCGGCTGAAGCGGTCCATGGCTTCTGCCAGCTCGCCCCGGTAAAAGGCTTCGCAATGGCTGTCCGCCAGGATTTTTAAGCTTTTGGCGTGATCCGGCAGGGTAACCAGTTCACCCACTTCCGGCACCCGGCCGCCCTTGTAGAAGGTCTGGAACCAGCCCTGAAAAGCAGGGTCGTCCTTAAAGGGCAGGAAAACCTGCTCCCCTTCCTTCCACAGCTGCCCAATAATCGGGGACAGGGGATAGCCCTGGGAAGCGTACTCTATAGCCGGTTCAAACAATTTGGCAAAAGGCAGACGGCCAAAGCGCTTGTGCAGTACGGACCAGGCGGACGGTGCTCCCGGCACCGTAACCGGAATCCAACCCCGGATGGGCATTTTTTCCGTAATGCCCAGCTTGGCCAATTTTTCCCGGTTCAAGGAAGCCGGTGCGTGACCGCTGCCGTTCAACCCATACATCTTATCCTTCATCCACACAATGGCAAAGGCATCACTGCCCAGGCCATTGCTGGTAGGCTCCACCACGGTCAGGCAGATAGCCGTGGCAATGGCCGCATCCACAGCATTGCCCCCCGCCTGGAGCATACGCAGGCCTGCTTGGGCAGCCAGCGGCTGACCGGTGCAGACCATACCATGCCGGGCAAAAATCACCCGCCGGCGGGAAGGATACGGATACGCAGATAGATTAAATTCCAAACCCATAGTTTCACCCCTTCTTCTAGAGGGCAGCTTCCGCCGTCCTTAATACTGGCTCAGCAAAAAGCCCATATACATGGGCAGTTCCAAAATACCGCTCCGGGTTTGCCGGTTTACATTGCCCAACCCCAGCTGGATGGCCTGTTCCACATGGTAGGTTTCCGGCTGCTGGAGAATGGTTTTCAAGCTCTTGGTATTGCCCGTGGACGGCGTTGCTTTCACCAGGGTACTCTGGGACTGGCAGCGGATGACAAAGTCCACTTCCAACCCGGAGTTCTTGTGGTAGTAGTACAGTTTCCGGCCGCTTTTGGCCAAAAGGTCCGCCGCCAGGCTTTCGTAAATGGCCCCTTGGCAGCCGTTCAGATTACCTTCCAGAAGGGCGGCTCGTTCTTCCCCTTCCAGCATGGCAGCAAACAACCCCACATCTTTCAGGTACACTTTGAAAATGGAGTCAATGGCATGGCGTTCCAGGGGCAGGCCCGGTTCCGTCAGGTTATAGCAGCGGGTTACCAGACCGGCTTCTTCCAGCCACTGGAGGGTTCCCTCAAACTGGGAAGCCTTGGACCCCCGCTTCAGCTGGGCGTACTGGTACTTCTTGTTTTCCTTGCTCAGCTGCTGGGGGACCACTTCCAGGCATTCCCGCAGCTTGGCCTGGGCCCGTTTGTTCACCTTCACAAACAGGTTTTCTTCATAATCCTGGAGAATTTCCCGCTGGAGCTGGTACACCCGGTTCAGATCCTTGTGTTCCACATAGTCGGCTACCACCCCGGGCATACCGCCTACCAGCACGTACAGCTTCAGCAATTCGTTAAGCCGCAGATGCAGGGCTTCCGGCACCTGGGTTTCTTCTGCCAGGCTTTTGCGCAGCAGGTCCAGCACCGGGGACGTAATGCCGTTCACCCAGAGAAATTCCTCAAAGTCCAGGGGAACCATGTTGACCACCGTTTCGTAGCCCACGGGAATCATGGCAGAACCATTGCCGTAACCCTTGACCCCCAAAAGGGAGCCTGCGGCAATCACATCGTACCGGCCGTCCAGCTTAAAGGCCTTCAGGGCCGCATGGGCCTTAGGGCATTCCTGGATTTCATCTAACAGCAGCACCGTCTTATGGGGTTCGAACACCGTATCCGGACCGGCCAGAGCCGTAATCAGCATTACCAGGTAATTCACATCCTGGGAGTCTTCAAAAATTGCCGCATAATCCGGCTTATCCTGGAAATTCAAATAAACCACATGGTCGTATTCCTTTTTGGCGAATTCCTTCATGGCCGTGGTTTTGCCGCAATGGCGGCAGCCCTTGATCACCAAGGGGTTGTGATTGGGTACCTGCTTCCAGGTCTGCAGAAACTTTTCGATTTTCCGTTGCAGCATTTTTTGCCTCTCTTTTCTCTCTTCCGGGACGTCCCTTCGGTAAAAAGGGAACACTCCGTCCGTAAAATGGGTACCCTAACACTTTACAGGATTTTCGTATTTTTTTCAATGGACTTTTAGAAAAAAATTCCCCTTATTCAAAACGCTTTTTTCATTCTGCTTAACCCTTACAAAAAGAAACATTTTTCCAGTAAAATACCGGGGCAACAGGGCTTTTGTGTTATAATACTAAGAAGAATGATTCCAAAGGAGGTTTTGTTATGACTCAAATTTCTGACGAATTACTGGAACGTTTCCTGCGTTATGTAAATATTCCCTCCCAAAGCCGGGCCGGCGGCGGGGTTCCCAGTTCTCCCACCCAATGGCACATTGCCAAGCAGCTGGAGGTGGAACTGGAACTGATGGATCTGGAAGATCTGCGGCTCAGCGAACAATGCGTACTCACCGGCTATCTGCCGGCCAACCTGCCCAAGGACTTTACGGGTACCGTACCGGCCATCGGTTTCTGCGCCCACCTGGATACGGCGGACGTAAACCTGAGCCCCATTGTCCATCCCCAGGTGGTGAAAGCCTATCCTGGCGGAGATGTGAACCTGAACCCGGAAAAACATATTGTCATGAAGGCAGCGGAACATCCGGAACTGGCGGACTATATCGGCCAGGACATTGTCTTTACCGACGGCACCAGCGTACTGGGCGCCGATGACAAGGCAGCCATTGCCAACATCATGACCATGCTCCATACCCTGTACACCCATCCGGAAATTTACCATGGGGACATCTACGTGGCCTTTGTCCCCGACGAAGAAGTGGGGCTCAAAGGGTCCAAAGCCATGGATTACAGCCGGTTCCCGGTGGCCTTTGCCTACACCATCGACAGCAGCGCCGTAGGCGAAGTGGTCTATGAAACCTTTAACGCCGGCACCGCTCTGGTAAACATCCAGGGCATCAGCGCCCACCCCATGAATGCCAAGGGCCGGCTGGTGAACCCCACCCTGTTGGCCGTAGACTTTGTGAACCTGTTTGACCGGAAAGAAACCCCAGAATGCACCGAAGGCAGAGAAGGCTACATCTGGGTAAAATCCATCCAGTCCAACGCTTCCCGGGCGGAGGTGCTGCTCAACATCCGGGACCACGACAAGGCCAAATACGAAGCCAAGAAACAGCAGATCCGGGACGCCGTGGAACAGTTAAAGAAAATGGAACCCCGAACCCATGTATCCCTGTCCCTGGAAGACGTATACGGCAACATCAAAGATGCCCTGACCGACGACAATAAACAGGCCATTGACTTTATTTACCAAGCCATGGAAGACCTGGGCATCACCCCCAAGACCATCGCCATGAGAGGCGGTACAGACGGAGCCTATATTTCCACCAAAGGCATCTTTACCCCCAACTATTTTACCGGCGGTCTGAACTTCCATTCCAAATACGAATTCCTGCCCGTACCCAGCCTGGAAAAGTCCTATGAAGTGACCATGAAAATCATCCAGCTGGTATACGAAAAAGCCCTTCACGCCTAAACAAAAACAAAAAACACAGGCTTCCCCGCAAAAGGAAGCCTGTGTTTTTTTATAGCCGCGCTTGCCGGACCGCCGGCACCTGCAAAAACTGCCAAGCTTCAGCATTTTCTGAGGCTTGGCAGCAGCTTACAGGTATTTTACCCACCAAGGGTAGGAGCTTAGGGCAATAACCCCCAAAAGCACCAGATAATCCCAAATTTTTAATTTCATGGGCCGCCGGTTCTTATAAGTATTGGGCCCAAAGCCCTTTAATTCCATGGATAATGCCAAGGTATCGGACTTGGCCACTGCCCGCATCACTAACGGTTTTACCACCGCCAGGTAGGCGTAAAGGCGCTTAAAGGCGTTGCCCCGATTGGAATAGCCCCGGCAGGACTGGGCATCCAGGGTAATGGCCGAGTCGGACAGAAAATCCGGCACAAAGCGCAGGGCCGTGGTCAGCATAAAGGCGTATTCATAGGGCATATGGAACTTTTCCACCAGTGCCTGGGCAATGTCCTGGATCCGGGTGGAGGCCAACAGGCACAGGAAGGCCGTGGTCATCACAAACATCCGCAGGCCCCCGGTAAGGGCTATATCCAGCGGTGACCCAAACAGCAGCTGGAGCACCACCATAATGCCGGTAAACACCGTCAGGGTGCCAATAGCGGCCATGGTCATCCGGTCCCGCTTGATGTACAGCAGGATGACCAGTTCCAGGGCCAGAAGGGTAGCAACAGCAGGAATCGGCAGCAGGAAAACCCAGGCCGTAATGGCCACTACCAGAATGAGCCGGGTAAAGGCGGTGATTTTCA
Source organism: Acidaminococcus hominis (assembly GCF_900291475.1). Taxonomy (GTDB): domain Bacteria; phylum Bacillota; class Negativicutes; order Acidaminococcales; family Acidaminococcaceae; genus Acidaminococcus; species Acidaminococcus hominis. Next base: position 166,090 of record NZ_OLMM01000005.1, on the reverse strand, counting down.
TGCCTCTCCCCCCTTCCGTTCTACCAGGGTGCACAATTCTTCCGGCGAGCCGGCCCGCACCTTAAACAGGGCGCCCAGCCGGGCCAGTACCGGCTGCTTCAGGCCCCATTCCTCAATGGGCCGCTCCCCGTCAAACAGGTCCCGGGTACTGCCATCGTAGACCAACTGCCCGTCGTGGAGTACCAGGGAATGGGTGGTATACTGCCGGGCAATTTCCATGTCGTGGGTAATCAAAATCAAGGTCAAATGTTTTTCTTCCTGGAGCCGGGACAGGTACTGCATCATATGGTGCTTTTCCTGTTCGTCCTGGCCGTTGGTGATTTCGTCCAAAATCAGCGTCCGAGGCTGAAGGGCCAAGGCCGCAGCCACCCCCAGCCGGCGTTTTTGGCCAAAGGACAGGGACCGGGGATACTTTTGCAGGTAGGGAGTAAGTCCCATGGCCTCCACCGCTTCCCGGACCTGTTCATCCAGGGCTTTTTTGGGCATTTTCCGGTTTTCCAGCCCGTAGGCCACTTCCTCGTACACCGTATCCCCCAAAAGCTGGAGATCCGGGTTCTGGAACACATAGCCCACCTTATTGGCCAGATCCGCCGGCTCGTAGCCGGCAATATCCACCTGGTCCACCTGAATGGTTCCGCTCCGGGGATGGTCCAGGGCCATGAACAGCCGGCTCAGGGTGGTTTTCCCACTGCCGTTGTGACCCAAAAGGGCCACCGCTTCCCCGTCTTCAATGGTGCAGGTAATGTCCTGAAGCACCGGGATGCCCCGGCGGTAGGCAAAGTTTACAGCACTTGCTTCAATCATGGGTCAGCGTCCCCCTTCTTTGGAATTTTTGCGTCAATTCTTCTTCGGCTTCCAGCTCATTGCGCCAGTCGCCCAGTTTGATCTGGAACCGTTTTTCCAGGCCCAGCTTCACCTGCCACAGTTCCGGCAGGTTTTCCCGCAGGTCTTCCCGCTCGTAGACGGCCTGGGCAGCTTCCTCAAAGCGGCCTTGGACCACCGCTTCCCCGCCGCTGATTAACACCAGATCCGTCAGATAGGGGAGCAGGTAGTTCAGGTCATGTTCCACCACCACTACGGTCATCTGCTGCTGCCGGTAGATTTTGTGCACCAGGGCATACAGGGACCGGGCTCCGTCCGGATCCAGGGCCGAAACCGGTTCGTCCAAAATCAGGATTTCCGGCTGACAGGCCAGTACAGACGCCAGCAGCAGCCGCTGCCGCTGGCCCCCGGACAATTCGTCCAGCTGGTAATTTTCCCGGCCAGGAAGGCCTACCTCTGCCAGGGCCTGGGACACCCGGGCATCCACTTCATCTGGAGAAAAACCATGGTTCAAAAGGCCAAAGGCAATTTCTTCTCCCGCCGTCAGGGACACCATCTGGCTTTCATAGTCGTCCAGCATAATTCCCACCCGCATGGCCAGTTCAGAAATTTTCTTGCCCTGGATATTTTCTCCCAAAACTTCTACCGAGCCGTGGTACCTTCCGCCATAATAATGGGGGACAATTCCCGTCATGGCCTTGCACAGGGTGGTTTTTCCAGCGCCGCTGGGACCGGCGATGGCCGTAAAGGAGCCTTCCTTGATGGTCAGGTTGATATCCTTCAGCACCAGGTCGCTGTTCAGGTATTCAAAATAAAAATCGGAAATCCGAATTGCCGCTTCACTCATGTTGTCCACCCTCCGTTGCAAAGAAAATCTTCCGGACCGGGCCGTACAGGGCCTGGGTTACCAGGGCGTTCACCAGGGCAATCACAGCTACCAGAGGCAGCATGGCCCGGATCCACACAACCAAAGGCAAACCCAGAACCAATTTCAGAATATGGGTAAATACTGACCCGCTGACAAAGGTGGCCAAAAAGCCCACAATAAAGGGTTTTACCCGCAGGTTTTCCAAATGGGTCAGGGCAAAGGCCTTTACCAGAATGCAGGCAGTAGCTGCGCCGCACAGTTCACTGGCCAGGTTGCCCAGGGGAAACGCGGATTTAGAGGAGGGAATCAGGGTCAAGCCGGCCACAAAGCCTATTCCCAGGGCCCGGCTCAGGCTGGGACGGGTCAGGCAAATGGTAATGGAATACATGGCAATGGTCCAGTTGGGGGTTACGCCTCCTACGTTGGGGCTGATGGTGTGCAGAATAACGCCGATTGCCAGCAAAAGAGCGGTGACTGCCACCCAGCGATGGGTGTCCCGAGCTGCTTCGACAGTAATTAACTCCGGAATTTGTTTTTCCATTGACCGTTGCTCCTTTTTTCGCAATTTTTTCAAAAACTATTGTAAATTATAGTTTACGTGGGATAGAAGGTGTTGTCAAGGGTGTTTCCTCCAGAAAACATTGTCTCCTTTGCAGGTGCACACATAAAGAAATCCCGGAGCCATACTTGCGTATGACTCCGGGATTCTCTCCGGAACCCTCCCTGAGGGTTCCCTTCCTCGTTATCCTTCGATAGCGATATATTTCTTGGTTTCTTCTTTCTGAGGTTCTTTCTTAGGAATGCTCAATTGCAGGATGCCGTTTTCGTATTTGGCTTTCACATCGGCCTCGGTGATATTTTCCCCTACATAAACCGTACGGGCACATTCACCATAGGAACGTTCACGGCGGATATATTGCCCTTTCTTATCCTTCTCATCCTTGTCCAAACCCTTGGAAGCCCGGATGGTCAGATAGCCATTTTCCAACTGCGCCTTGATTTCCTCTTTCTTGAAGCCCGGCAGATCGATATCCAGTTCGTAGTGGTCACCCACGTCCCGAATGTCCATCTTCATCATGTTTCTGCCATGTTTCCCGTACAAAGGATTCCGGCTGCTGAACATATCATCAAAATCATCCATCAAATCTTCAAAACCATTTTCATCGAATACACTAGGCAGTAACATAAGCCATTCCTCCGTTCATCTTGGCCATGAAGGTCAGCTTTTGGAACTACCGAAAGGCTATTGCAACGGTTCTTTTTGGGAACCCTTTCCTTGGTCTCTCCTTCGTTCTGGTTATAATATACCACTTGTTGTTAGCACTGTCAATAGTTGAGTGCTAATTAGTCAAAGTTTTTTACTATTTTTTCTTATTCACCGCAAAACGGCCCTTCCCACCTGGGGGAAAGGCCGTCCGTTTTTTTCTGGGTTAATTTGTTTTTTCTACAGTGATTTCAAAAATATTGATTACGTCCGCATCCGGGCAGGCTACCCGCAGGGTATTGCCCTTCATGCCGGGGATGATGCCCCCGTAGCGGAGAATGTCGATATAGGGAAACAGCACGTGCTGGGCCATGGGGCAAAGCTGTCCCCGCTGGGTATCCCAGTCAAAGGTACAGCCGGCTGTATGGCCGTGGTGGCAGCCCCTGGGGCCCTTTTTGTCCACCACCCGAATGGTAATCTTGGGTCTTGTCATCAGCCGCCTCCTTACTGCCCGTCCGGGTACGCTACCAAAAACAGGTTGTGATTGCCCCCTTCGCTTTCCGGGAAGGAACCAAACATATCAAACAGGGCAAAGAACCGGGCCGCCGGATAAATCCCGTAGCCGTCCTGGTTATGGTCCGTGGTATCGTAAGGGTCCGCCATGATGACTACATCATCCTGGGGATTTTCCGTACCCATATCATCATAGCCGATGATATCCTGCCAATGGCCGCCCCAGTCGATCCAGCATACCATAATGGGACGCCCCTGCTGGAGGAAGCGTTTGATATCTTCCGGGCCAAAGGTCTTGCCTTTCCGGGCATAGTCCGTGGAACTGATGGTCTTAAAGCCCCCCACCTTTTGGAAAATGTCTTCCATTTGGGCCAGGGTGGTGCCGGGATACCCCTCCGGGAAGCCGTTTACCTTCAGGTCCTTGCAGGAATGGCGCAGGTCCGCCAGCTTTTGCTCCGACCAACCGTCCCGCTTGCCGTACCAGTTGAGCACCATCAGGGCCGCGGCCGGTCCACAGGACCATTCACTGGACTGCTGGAGGGTCTGGAAATGGGGCAGCAGGAGGAGGGAGCCTTTGCCCTTCATATGGTAAAAATCCGGGTGGGCAAAATAGGGATCCGGCTGGTGGTCCAACTGCCGGTCAATGGAGGCAGCCCCCTCATTGACGGTTATTTTGGCCGCTCCCGGGATTTTCATATCATTGGTATAATCTGCTGCCTGGACGGGAAAATGCAGTCCCAAGCTCAAGCACAGGGCCAGCAGCCCCAAGGAAAACAGTTTTTTGGTCTTTTGCATATTACATCCTTTCTGCAGGAAAGTCCTGCCATCTCCAAGAAACTTACTATGGAATTTATTATAAAGGATTTTCCCAAAAAAACCTAGCGCTCCCCCTAAATTGGGTGTATAATGTAATAAAAGTTATTACAATAGAGGATGGATCATCATGGATAAACACGAGGAAATTGTTGCTGAAGTGAAAAATCTGGTTGCTGCGCCCAGCGTTTACGGCGGCTTAAAAGAACTGGCCCAGAAATGGCTGGATGCAGAAGGCACTGCTGCCCAAGCCAATCTGACCGCTCTGCTCCATGCGGCCCTGAAGGAAGATGTCAACACCATCGATGCGGTCATTCCTTTCTTTGCTTCCGAAGCAGCCAAAAAAGCGTTCGGCGCTGACCAAGCTGCCCAAATGCTGGCCAAGGCCCAGGAAGTCAAGGCAAGCGGCGGCAAATACTGCTTCTGCCCGGCCTGCACCGCCGGAGCCAAACTGCTGGAATTGTTGGCCTAAGGGCTCACCAGGGAAGGTAATTCCTTCCCTGGCTTTTTTCTGTCCAAACCAAGGATAGGACCACTGAGCAGCGGCACAAACATTAATTTCACGAAAATAGCCCTTGACAATATTCCTCAAAATCCGCTATAATTATAAAGCTGTTTCTTATGATTCACTAGCTCAGTTGGTAGAGCACCTGACTTTTAATCAGGGTGTCCCGGGTTCAAGTCCCGGGTGGATCACCAAAATCCCAAGGAGTAGGCCAAAAGCCTGCTCCTTTTTTTTCCCCAAGCCTGACCCGGGACAAAACGAGCCTCCCGATAGTTCCTGCGTCCCAATTTTTCGCCAAAAAGGTTCAGAAAAATTCATTACTTCATGATATAATAAATAAAATATACTTTTCGGTTCATCCATCCCACGAGAGAGAAAGGAGGCAGCAGGCCAGCCTGTTTCCCTGGCTGGTCCGCTCGAATTCATGAAGAAAAAACTTTTGGTTCCTCTTTTGGCAGCCGCGTTAACCCTGGTATCCCTTCCTGCTTACGCGGATTTTGCCAAATGGGCTGATCCCACCCATTCCTTTAAAAAGGATCAAACGATCTACACCGCCGTAGTCAATACCGATGCCCTTTCTAAGCAAATGGCTTCCAACGCCCATTCCTTCCAGGTCATTTTTAACCAAAAGGCTGCCGCCATCAAAAACCCGAAAATCATCACGGCACCGCTGCCAGGAACCCTGGCAATCCTGCCCGGCAGTGAGGCCAGCGCCCCCCAGGAAGAAACGGTAAAGGACAGCACCGCCGTCCACATTCCCCAAGCTGCCGTTGACGCCGGGGCCGACCTTTATGTAGTTCCCAAGGTCACCCGCTGCCAAAAACAGGTCAGTGTGGTACCGGCCCATACGGAATGGCAGGAAAAAGAAATCCACGAAACCGTTCATGACAGCAAGGGCTATCGGGATGTGGTCCACCGGATTCCCATTCCGGTAAAGGTTCCCGAAAAGCAGTACGTTACCATGTACCTGACCGTCCGCTTCGATGTGTACAGCATGAAGACAGGGGCCCTGGTATACACCAGTGAGGACGCCCGGGACAGACAGGAAGACAGCGATTTTAACGGTATGTACACCCGCATTGTGGACCGTTTCTTCAGCACGTTCAAAAGCCAGCTGGGCAAATAAACAAGCAGTGAAAAAGACGGCTTCGGCCGTCTTTTTTTAGGGCCCAACGCGCCGCTTTTCCTCAGGGACAATCCCCAGGGCCAAAAACAGGTTTCTTCGTTTGACAATCCCTTCATCCTATGAAATAATGCAGTATCATATAAGAAATGAGGGAGCAATATGGGTAGTAATGAAAAGTGGCGTCTGGAACGGGATTCCATGGGTGAAATCAAGGTTCCAGCCGATAAATATTGGGGTGCCCAAACCGAACGGAGTCTGGAAAACTTCCGGATTGGCACCGAAAAGATTCCGGCAGAAGTGATTGCAGCTTTTGCCTACCTGAAAAAATCAGCCGCCCAGGCTAACCAGGCTCTGGGTCACCTGGATGCCAAACGGTGCCAGGTAATCGGCCAGGCCTGCGACGAAATCCTGGCCGGCAAACTGGCAGGGAACTTCCCCTTGGCCGTCTGGCAGACCGGCAGCGGCACCCAAAGCAACATGAACCTGAACGAAGTCATCGCCCACCGGGGCAATGAACTGGCTGGGGAAGCTCTGCTCCACCCCAACGACCACGTGAATATGTCCCAAAGCTCCAACGATACCTTCCCCACGGCCATGCACATTGCTGCCGTGCTAAAGCTCCAGGACCACCTGCTGCCGGCCCTGGACCAACTGGCGGCTGCCTTTGCCCAGCTGGAAAAGGACAATCAGGGCATCGTCACCACCGGCCGGACCCACTTGCAGGATGCGGTGCCCATCGCCTTCTCCCAGGAAATTTCCGGCTGGCGCACCATGCTGGAACGCAACAAGGCAGAAATCCAAAATGCCCTGCCGGGCCTATTGGAACTGGCCCTGGGCGGTACTGCCGTAGGCACCGGGCTCAACGCCCCGGAAGGCTTTGACACCAAAGCGGCTGCCTATATTGCGGAAAACACCGGCCATCCTTTTGTAACGGCCCCCAACAAATTCCACGCCCTGACCAGCCTGGACGATATGGTTTACGCCCACGGTGCCCTGAAGGCCCTGGCCGCCAACCTGATGAAGATTGCCAACGATGTACGCTGGCTGGCTTCCGGTCCCCGAGATGGTCTGGGAGAAATCACCATTCCCGCCAACGAACCTGGCTCCTCCATTATGCCCGGCAAGGTGAACCCCACCCAATGCGAAGCTGTCACCATGGTAGCTGTCCAGGTCATGGGCAATGATGCCGCTATTGGCTTTGCCGCTTCCCAGGGGAACTTCCAGCTGAACGTATTCCTGCCGGTCACCATCTACAACTTCCTCCAGTCCGTCCAGCTGCTGACCGACGTGATGGTTTCCTTCCGGAAAAACTGCGTCATCGGCATCAAGGCCAACCGGGAAAAGATGGCCTACAACCTGCACCATTCCCTGATGCTGGTTACCGCCCTAAGCCCCTACATCGGCTACGACCGCTGCGCCGTCGTGGCCAAGCAGGCCTTCAAGGACAATATTTCCCTGAAGGAAGCGGTCCTGAAACTGGGCTATATGAAAGAAGAAGAATTTGATAAGGTTTTCCATCCGGAAGAAATGGTATAAAAAGGGATAGTAAACCTAAAAGCTCCTTTTCTTTTTTGGTTTTAACTTTCTTCCCTAACAAAAATACGCTGTGCCCACAGGCACAGCGTATTTTTTATAACTTGTAGTTTGCTTAATCGAAGAACTTCTTCAGGGAGAAGGTCTGATCCCGGTTGGGGCCGACAGAAATAATTCCGATGGGCACACCTACCACTTCGCTCAGGCGCTTCAGATATACCTGGGCTTCCTCCGGCAGGTCTTCGTATTTCCGGACGCCGGAAATATCCTTTTTCCAGCCCTTGAAGGTTTCGTAAACCGGTTTGGCCTGGGCCAGAATGGACAGGTCCGCAGGAATGTGCTGGATGGCTTTGCCGTCAATGGTCCAGCCGGTGCACATTTTAATGGTGTCCAAACCGTCCAGAATATCCAGACGGGTAATGGCCAGGGAATCCATGCTGTTGAGCCGGGCTGCATATTTCACCATGAAGGCATCCAGCCAGCCGCAGCGGCGGGGCCGTCCCGTAACCGTGCCAAATTCATGGCCGGTGTTTCTCAGGTACGTGCCGGGGCCATCGGTATCAAACAGTTCGCAGACAAAGGGGCCTTCCCCTACCCGGGTGGTATAGGCTTTTACCACGCCCACCACATGGTCGATGTACAGGGGACCTACGCCGCTGCCCGTAGCCGCATTGCCGGCGGTGGGGTTGGAGCTGGTTACGTAGGGATAGGTGCCGTAGTCGATGTCCAGGAACGTAGCCTGGGCCCCTTCAAACAGCACATTGGCGCCTTCGTCAAACTTGTTGCCCAGCACCACGCTGGTGTCGGTTACATGGGGCCGCAGTTCTTCAGCGTAGGCCAGGTAATCCTTCAGCATGGGTTCATATTCCATGGGTTCTGCCCCATACAATTTGGTGAACAGGTCGTTTTTCACGGCCAGGGTTCTCTTCAGTTTTTCTGCCAGAATTTCCGGATTCATCAGGTCGCAGACCCGGATGCCGGTACGGGCATATTTATCCATGTAGCAGGGACCAATGCCGCCTTTGGTGGTGCCGATTTTGGCATCTCCCAAAGCTGCTTCCTGCAATTCATCCTGCTTTTCGTGATACGGAAACACCACATGGGCCCGGTCGCTGATCAGCAAATTGCTGGTGTCCACACCTTTGGCCTTCATGTCGGCAATTTCCTGCAGCACCACACGGGGATTGATAACAACTCCGTTCCCCAGGATGCAGGTCTTGTCCTTGTACAGAATGCCGCTGGGCAGCAAGCGCAGCTTGAATTCCACATTGTTGACCACAACCGTATGACCGGCATTGGAACCGCCGGAATAACGGACTACTGTATCGGCCTGCTGGGCCAGATAATCTACGATTTTGCCTTTACCTTCGTCCCCCCATTGGGAACCAATCACAACAACAGATGACATAGAATCAATCTCCTTCTTCTAACAGTTACATGCCGTACCGGGCGTAGATTTCATCCACATGCTTCAGCATATGTTTCGGTTCGAAGCAGGCTTCCACTTCTTCTTTGGTCAGGTACTTATCGATATCCGGGTCAGCTTCCACATTGGTCTTGAAGTCAGCGCCTTCCAGCCAGCGGGCCATAGCGTTGCGCTGTACCCACTTGTAGGCATCTTCCCGCAGCACGCCTTTGCCTACCAGGGCAACCAGCAGGTTTTGGCTGTAGATCAGACCGCCGGTCTTGTTCAGGTTGGCAATCATGGCATCCGGATAAACCAACAGTTTTTCCATGATATTCTTGGTTTTCCGCAGCATATGATCCAGCAGGATGGTAGAATCCGGCAGGATAATCCGTTCTACGGAAGAATGGGAAATATCCCGTTCATGCCACAGGGCCACGTTTTCCAGGGCTGCCTGGGCATTGCCCCGCAGAACCCGGGCCAGGCCGCAGATCTTTTCGCAGGTAATGGGATTGCGTTTGTGGGGCATGGCAGAAGAACCCTTCTGGCCAGGAGCAAAATACTCTTCCGCTTCCCGAATATCGGTACGCTGCAGGGCACGGATTTCCGTAGCCATCTTTTCCAGGGTAGCGCCGCAAACGGCAATGGTGGTCAGGTAGAAAGCATGACGATCTCTTTGGACAACCTGGGTAGCCAGTTTAACCGGTTCCAGACCCAGTTTTTCGCAGACATATTTTTCCACGAACGGATCAATATTGGAGTAGGTGCCCACAGCGCCGCTGAGTTTGCCTACGGAAATGTATTTCTTGGCCAGTTCCAGGCGTTCGATATTCCGTTCCGTTTCATCCATCCACAGCAGGAACTTCAGCCCGAAGGTCATGGGTTCTGCATGAATGCCGTGGGTACGGCCGACGCAGATGGTATGACGGTATTTTTGGGCCTGGGTTTTCAGGACATCGTGGAGTTCCTTTTCCAGCCGGATCAGGATTTCGCAGGAATCCCGCATCATGACGCCCATGGCGGTATCCTTAACATCGCTGGAGGTTAAGCCTTTATGAATGTATTTGGAGGCATCGCCTACATGCTCTGCCACGTTGGTCAGCAGGGAGATGATATCGTGGTTGGTGACTTTTTCAATTTCGTGAACCCGGTCCAATTCGAAATCAGCCTTGGTTTGGATGTCATGAAGGGCATCATCGGGAACAATCCCCAATTTGTTCATGGCTTCGCAAGCCAGAATTTCGACCTTGACCATTGTGCGGTCTTCATTTTCTTCCGTCCAGATGGAACCCATTTCTTTGCCGGTATAACGTGGAATCACAGTAACTTCCTCCTTAGAATAGAAAAAATGGCATAGCTGAAAACACGCCGCCTTTGCCGCGTGCCCTGTGTGGAACCAGGCTTCTGCCAGGAAAGGCAGTGCCTTCCGTTCGGCTCCAATTTAAATCCTGTGAAGCAGCCTTCACATACGGGTTTATTGTATCATTTTACCGAACGTATAGCAATGACAATAATAGAATGTTAGCAGGAAACCCGGAAAAATTCCTATTTTGTTCCTTCTTTTTCACTTTTACCCCAGAAAAACCGGGTACTTTTCCCTGAAAAAGTTCCTGCAAATTCTTCTGTTACAGAAAAAAGAGGGCTGGCCCGGATTATGGGTGCAAAATTCCGAACATTGTCAAATCCTTTTTTGCCCTTCTTCCGGGTTTTCCGGAAATTTCCCCGTTTGGGCACAAAAAACTGCCCCCACCACTGGCAATTGCCAGCAGCAGGAGCAGCCCTTCCGCCTGGGGCGGCTTACCCTATATGGTCTTTGGTCAAATCTGCAAACCGGGTAGTATCCTTCTTGAAGAACAGCTGTACGGTTCCTACAGGTCCGTTACGATGCTTTGCCACAATCAGTTCGGCAATGTTCTTTTGATCCGTATCCGGGTTGTAGTAATCATCCCGGTAAATAAAGCAAACAATATCCGCATCCTGTTCCAAAGCGCCGGATTCCCGCAAGTCACTAAGCATAGGGCGCTTGCTGGTACGGGATTCCACGCTCCGGCTCAGCTGGGACAGGGCAATCAGGGGAACATTCAGTTCCCGGGCAAGGCCCTTCAGGGAACGGGAAATCTCACTCATTTCCTGCTGCCGGTTGTCACTGGCCCGACGGGAGGACCCCTGCATCAGCTGCAGATAGTCCACGATAATAAGGTCAAGACCATTTTCGTTTTTCCAGCGCCGGCATTTAGACCGCATTTCCAGGGCGGTAATCCCCGGGGTATCGTCCATCATGATCTTGGACTCACTGAGTTCGTCAGCGGCCTTCACCAGTTTGGGCCATTCACTGTCCTGAAGCTGGCCAATTCGCAGCCGGGAGGCGTCAATATCGGCGCCGGAGCACAGCATACGCTGCACCAGCTGCTCCTTGCTCATTTCCAGGGAGAAGAAGGCCACGGACTTATGCCCCTTGATGGCCACGTGCTCTGCAATGTTCAGTACCAGGGAAGATTTACCCATGGACGGGCGGGCAGCCACGATAATCAGGTCGGAGGGCTGCAGGCCGCTGGTCATTCTGTCAAAGTCCGTAAAGCCGGTGGGCAGCCCGGTGTAGGCGTCCTTGGAATCGTACAATTCCTCAATCCGGCCCATGGCGGCTTTGACAATATCCTTGATTTTTACCATGCCGCCGGAATGCTTCCGGTTGGCCACGGCCAGGATTTTCTGCTCCGCCTTATCGATGGTCTGGGCAATATCCTCTTCTTCTTCGTAGCCACTGGCCGCCACGTCGGTGGCAGCCTCAATCAGCTGCCGGCGCAGGGACTTTTCCTCCACAATCTTGGCATGGTAAACCACATTGGCTGCCGTGGGAACTGCGTTGCTCAGGGCTGTAATGGCCGCCGTACCGCCAATGGCTTCCAGCTTTCCCATTTTCCGCAGTTCTTCGGTAACCGTGACCAGATCCACAGCCTCATTGCGGCCGTGCAGGTCCATAATGGCTGAAAAGATGATCCGGTCGTCCTGGCGGTAGAAATCCTCTTCCGTCAGGATTTCCCCAGCTTTATCGATGGCATCGCGGCTGATGAGCATAGCTCCCAGGACGCTTTGTTCCGCTTCGACATTTTGTGGGGGTATACGTTCTTCCATTATTCCTCCGTCTCTACCAATACCTTAAAGGTAGCGGTAATATCCGGCATCAATTTGGCCGTGGCTTTGTATTCGCCCGGGCTCTTGATCACTTCCGGAATTTCGATTTTGCGGCGGTCCACCCCTTCCATGCCGGTTTGAGCCAGCAGGGCTTCTGCCACATCCTTGGACGCAATGGAGCCAAACAGCTTGCCGTTGGCGCCCACTTTCACTTTCATATGCAGCGTAACCTTTTCCAGCTGGGAAGCCAGGATTACGGCTTCGTCATGAGCCTGGGCTTTCCGGTGGGCAGCTACCTGCTGGTCCCGTTTGGCCTGGTTCAGGTTCTGGGACGTAGCTTCTTCCGCCATGCCCCGGGGAATCAGATAGTTGCGGCCATAACCTTCCGCCGTCTCAATAATTTCACCTTTTTTACCCAACTTCTTGATGTCCTGCAGCAGAATCACTTTCATCGGTATCGCTCTCCTTCATTTGTTCTTTGGCCAGGGCAATGACCTTGGGCACTAAATCTTCTGCCTTTACGTCCTTGACCTGCACCCCGGCTACGGTCTGGTGACCGCCGCCGCCAAGCTCTTCCATCATCACCTGCACATTGACGGAACCGTCACTGCGGGCGCTGATGCTGACGCCCTTTTCATTTTCGCTGAGCACCACACTGACGTGGATATCGTCCATGGTCAGCAGCTCATCGGCTGCCTGGGCCACAATCACGGAGGTATCCTTGTCCTGGGCGGAGCATTTGTGGACGGACAGGGCCAGCCCCGGCAAGGGCGTCTTCATTTCAGTAATGATTTTCGCCCGGGTCAGCACCGTATTTTCGTCGTCCTTGAACAATTGGGAAACCATATGGGGATCCGCCCCGTTCCGCCGCAGGAAAGCCGCAGCTTCAAAGGTCCGTTCCCCGGTCTGAACGGCAAAGTTTTTCGTATCCACCAGAATCCCTGCGTACAGGGCCGTGGCTTCCACTTCAGAAAAACTCATCCGGTTCTGGAAATATTGGAGGATTTCCGTGACCATTTCGCAGGTGGAGGAAGTGGACGGCTCCATGTACTGCAGCATTACGTCCTTAATGGCATCCTCTGCCCGGCGGTGGTGGTCAATGATAATCCGTTTCTTCACGGCCTGGAGCACCTTGGGTGCCGCACTGAGCATGGCCCGGTGGTGGTCCACCAGTACCAGGATGCAGCCCGGAGTCAGCCGTTTCAGGGCTTCTTCCTCATCCACAATCAGGGACAGGTACCGGTCGCTCTGATCCTTAGAAACCGTTTCCAGTTTCTTTAAAGAAGAACCCTGGCCGCTGTTGACGATGCAGCAGCTCTTGCCCAGGGTCAGAGCCATTTTGGCCACCCCGATGGCGGACCCCAGGGCATCGTAATCTTCGTTGGCGTGGCCCATGACCATCACCTGGTCGGCGTTGGTCATCAGCTCGTGGATGGCCTGGGCCACAATCCGAGCCCGAACCCGGGTATTCTTGGCCTGTACGGAACCTCTGGCTCCGTAGAAATGCATTTCATCTTCGATATTGACTACGGCCTGGTCACCGCCCCGGCCCAGGGCCAGGTCCAGGGAAGCCTGGGCCTTTTGGCTCATTTCGGAAAGGTTCTTGCCTACAGCCCCCACCCCAATGCTGATGGTGGGGTTGATCCGGCTGCTGGTTTTGATTTCCCGGATTTTGTCCAGCACCGGGAATTTTTTCCCGATGGTTTCATTAAGACCCTTCCAGCTCAGGCCCACCACGTACAAATCTTCCGTGCATTTCTGGAAATAGCCATGGACCTCGTCTACCCAGCCGCCAATGGCCTTGGTCACATCTACCAAAAGGCTGGCCCGCTCGTTTTCGTTGAGTCCCTTCATGGCATCGTCGTAGTTGTCGAACTGCACATAGGCTACCACCGGCCGGCCATCCTCGTACCGGCGTTTTTGACGCTGCCGGTCCGTAATGTCCGTGAGATACAGCACAATGCCCGTATCGTCGGCGGGGTCATCGGTAATCTGGATCCGGCGTACCAGCATCTGGTAAATCCGGTCCCCAATCTTGATCTGCTTTTCCGCATCCCGCAGCCGCAGGGTGGCAAAGTTGTTTTCCGGCGGCGGCAGGATTTTTTCCAAGGCCGTTCCGGAGGGTGCGTCCACAGTTACGTACTCGTTGAACAGCCGGTTCCGCCATTGGAGATGGCCTTCCTTGTCGAAGACCCCGATGCCGATGGGAATCCGCTGCACCGCATAATTGTTGGCCCGTTCAATATTCCGGACCACCGTGGTCATGGAATGGTTGAACCAGGCTTCCCGCAGCCGGTTGCTGCGGAAGGTCAGATAGTACACCAACAGCACAGAAGCAAAGCCCACGGCCGTCCACAGGGCCTGGTTCACACAGATCCCGTAGACCACCAGCACGGTCCCGATCAGGGCCACGCCAATGCGCACCGACTGCCAAATATTTCTGCGCGATTTCTCGTCCATAATATCCCCCTACTGTTTGTCCCCGTTTTGTTTCCTACGGATTTTCCGGATATCGAATACCATGTCATAGGCGCCCAAAACCACCACAAACTGGGAGACCACCGGCATGGTAAAGGTCAGTACCAGGGCCAGCGGCAGCAGGAAACGGGGATAATGCCGGTATTCCACAAACCAGCGGATCAGGCACAGCCCCTGCAGCAGCAGGAACATACTGGCCATCATATACAACGTGTAACCGCCCCGGTAAAGCAAGGAATCCTGGGCATTCTGGTGCAGGACAATCAGCGCCAGTCCGACCCCATAGGGCAGCAGGGTCAATTTGGGAATGGCCCACTGGGAAAAGGGCGGGAACCAGGGATAATAATCCCCCATCCGGGCCAGAATCTTCCGGGCAGCCCAATAGTTGGCCAGGGCCGTAACCGGTGCGCTGAGGAGCACCCCGGCGGGCAGCACCAGTTCAAACAACTGGCGCACCTGGGCCGCCTGGACAGCCGTCATGCCGCTCATGCCCAGGGTCTCGAACATCTGGTTGCTGAGCTGGAGGGATTCATCCACGGACTGGAAGAACACTTCCACCACGTTGATGTGCATGAACACGTAGGCCGCCAGCACGCTGAGCACCGTGGAAATAAAGGCGCCCAGACTGCCCATAAGCAGGGTCTGCCCGGGGGACATCTGCCGGCGCATGGCCCAGCCCATCATCAGGCCAATCAGGCCCAGAATCAGACACTGGGTCAGGGCCTGGAGCGGGGACAACAGTACGGCTACCACGCAGCCTGTCACCACCAGGCAGGAAATGCTCCATTTCAGTCCGTTCCTCCGCCCGCAAAGAATAATGGGCAGGGGCCACAGGATGTTGACGATCATATCCAGCACGGGAATGTAGTTCCCTACCAAGGTAAAAATAACCGCGATGGCAGCCAGGATTCCGGATTCCACCACTGCGGACGTTTTTCTTATCTGCAAATTGGCCTCCTTACTCAATGGTTCTGGACCCAGGGGAAACGCAGGTGCATTTCAGGGCCAAACCAGTAATTGATATGGTAATATTATATTTTACATGATTTGGTAAAAAAAAGACAGACCCCCAAGGGATCTGTCTCGTTTTTACAATTATTCAGCCGTAAAAGGCAGCAATGCAACGTTTCTAGCACGTTTGATGGCAATGGTCAACTGACGTTGATGTTTTGCACAGGTGCCGGAAATACGGCGCGGCAGAATCTTGCCCCGTTCAGTGATGAACTTGCGCAGTTTAGCTGCATCTTTGTAATCGATTTCTTGCACTTTATCGACGCAGAAGGAGCAAACTTTTCTTCTAGGTCTTCTGTTACCTCTATCACGTTTAATCATAACGCTTCTCTATCCTCCCTTTTAGAAGGGGATTTCTTCGTCAAAACCGACTTCAGAGCCAAATCCACCCATGGGGCCAGCATTGCTGCTGCCGTGAGAGGAATTGTTCTGGGAAGAAGCGCCGGAATCGGTGCCGCGGTTAGCGGAACCTTTCGTTTCGATAAATTCGACATGATCTGCGATGACTTCCGTCACGTAGTGCTTGTTGCCGTCTTTACCGTCGTAGCTGCGGATCTGCAGCCGGCCTTCTACCAGGGCTCTCTGTCCTTTGGACAAATAGTTCCCACATACTTCAGCGGTTTTATTCCAAGTGACAATGTTGATAAAATCCGCTTCCCGCTGACCATTTCTTGAAGAAAATGGACGATCAACTGCCAGAGTAAAGGTGCAGACCGTTTTTTCCGTAGGAGTAACCCGGACTTCCGGATCCCGTACCAGACGGCCCAACAGTACAATGCGATTCATACACCAACCCTCCTTATTCGCCTTTGCGAATGATCATATGACGCAGCATTTCATCAGTAATCTTCATGACACGGTCCAGTTCCTTCACGCATGCCGGTTCAGCAGCAAAAGTGGTCAGAACATACAGGCCATCATTAAAGTCTTGAATAGGATATGCTAAGCGTTTCTTGCCCCACTTATCGGTTTTTTCAATAGTGGCGCCGTTAGCAACCAGCAGATCATCGAACTTCTTTACAACAGCGTTGAAAGCGTCTTCCTCTACCGGCTTAACGATGTACATGACTTCGTAGTTATTCACGAAATCACCTCCTCCTTTGGATTTGCTCCTCTACCATGAGGGCAGAAGAAGTATATAAGTTTTATATACAGCCTTGTAATTGTATCATAGGAAACAAAAAATCGCAAGAGAAAACTTTTTCTCCCGTTATTTTTTAGTTTCGCCCGTTTTCTCCGCTTCCAGGGTGCCTCCGCCCAGCACCACGTCCCCGTCATAGAGTACGGCGGCCTGGCCGGGAGTAATGGCCCGCTGAGGCTCATCAAAGAGAATCTCAAAGGTATCCGGGCCCGTAGCCGTAACCACTGCCGGCTGGGCTTCCTGCCGGTAACGGACCTTGACCTGGCAGCGTACCGGCGCTTCGGGCACCTGGCCGCTGATCCAGTTGGCCCCCGTTACCCGGGCCGAACGGGAAAACAGGGCGGAAGAAGGACCTACCACCACTGCGTTGCGCTGCGGATCAATGCGCACCACATACAGGGGATAATCCGGCTGGTTCAGTCCCAATTTCTTATGCTGGCCCAAAGTGTAGTAGATAATGCCCTTGTGCTGGCCAATCACCCGGCCTTCAAGGTCCAGGAAAGGGCCGGGCTGGGGCTTATAGTCCAAAATCCGCTGGACGGCATCGGTATAGGAACCGTTGGGCACAAAGCAGATGTCCTGGCTGTCCGGCTTCTGGGAATTGATAAAACCGTTTTCCGCAGCAATTTCCCGGGTTTTGGTCTTGTGGTAGATGCCCAAAGGAAATTGGGTATGGGCCAGCTGCTCCTGGGTCAGGTTGTACAGGACGTAGCTCTGGTCTTTGGCCGGGTCCAGGGCCCGCAGCAGTTCGTAGCGGCCCTCCGGGGTTTTCCGGATCCTGGCATAATGGCCCGTCACCACGCAGTCGCAGCCCAGTTCCTGGGCCCGTTCATACAGGGCCCCAAACTTCAGGAAGCGGTTGCAGTCAATGCAGGGATTGGGAGTTTCTCCCCGGGTATAGCTCTCGGCGAACTTTTCCATTACCTGGTCCTTGAACTCTTCCGTATAGTTAAAGACATAAAAGGGCATATTCAGCCGGGCAGCCACGCTCCGGGCGTCCTCCACATCACTGAGGGAACAGCAGGTCTTGGAATTGCACCCGGCATCCGGGTTGTTGTACAGCTTCATGGTGCAGCCAATGCAGTCATAGCCCTGCTCCTGCATCAGCTTGGCGGCAACCGAGCTGTCCACCCCACCGCTCATGGCAATTAACGCCTTCATATTTACCAGCCTTTCTCCGGCTTAGGCTGCCGGTGTATCTGCCGCAGACGTTCTACCGCCTGACAGGTTTCCGTATAGAGATAATCGATCTGTTCCTGGGTAATAGAGTCCCCCAGGGAAAAACGCAGAGAGCTCTTGGCTTCCTCTGGGCTGCAGCCCATGGCAAGCAGCACGTGGCTGGGTTCTGGGGACCCGGAAGCGCAGGCCGAACCGGCGGACACGCAGATGCCCCGTTCCCCCAAAATAGGCAGCAGGGCTTCCGAGGAAACGCCCCCAAAAGCCACGTTCAAATGGCCGGGCAGCCGGTCCGCCCCTGCACTGTGGACTTTGACCTCCGGCAGCGCAAGGAACCGTTCCTGGAGCTGATCCCGGGCGGCGGACAGCCGGGTCCGGGCTGCTTCCTGATTGGCACAGGCCTCTTCCAGAGCTGCTGCCATACCTACAATCCCGGGTACATTTTCAGTACCAGCCCGTTTTCCCCGTTCTTGAGCGCCCCCCTGAATCAGGCTTTCCAATTCGTAACCCCGTTTGGCAAAAAGCACACCTACGCCCTTGGGTCCATGGAACTTGTGGGCGGAAAGGGACAGCAGGGTGGCACCGCAGGCCTTGACCGAAAGGGGCAAATGCCCCACCAGCTGGACGGCATCCGTATGGAAAGGGACCCCCGCCTTTTGGCACAGCCGGCCAATTGCCTGAATGGGCTGCAGGGCGCCGGTTTCATTGTTGGCCGCCATCACGGAGACCAGGCAGGTATCCGGCCGCAGGGCTTCCTGCACCGCCTCCGGGGACACCTGACAGTTGGCATCTACCGGCAGCAAGGTTACCGTAAAGCCATTTTCCTCCAGGACCTTTAAAGTGTGCAGCACCGCATGGTGTTCCACCGAGGACGCAATGAGATGGCATTTCCCCTGGGCTTTCCCCTTCAGGGCTGCCGTCCAAAGGGCCTGGTTGTCGGCTTCACTGCCCCCCGAGGTAAAGGTGATTTCGCTGGGCAGCGCCCCCAGGCAGCGGGCAATGGTTTCCCTCGCCTGAATCAGGGCCCGGGAAGCTTCCTGGCCAAAGGGATAGGCACTGGAAGGGTTCCCGTATTTTTCCGTAAAATAGGGCAGCATCGCCGCTAGCGCCTTTTTGCTGACGCCTGTGGTGGCTGCGTTATCTGCATAGACAAACATGACAAACTCCTTTAAACAAACCAATTCAAGGGCTATACCCCCACGGCAAAACCGTGAGTTCCAGGAGCAAGGAAAAACGCCGTTTCCGCCCTTGCAGAAGCGGTCCTCCAGCTCCTCTCCCAACAGACGATACCCGTCTGCTGCAAATGGGTATTTAAATATTATACTACAAAAATACTCGGCAATGATACAGCCGGCCAGGACCAAACCCGGTCCAGCCTTTTCCGGCACAGCAAAAAAGCATCCCCCACTGTACCGGGACGCTTTGCCAGGAGTCATTCAGGGGATTTATAATCGCAGCGCTCACATTGGGTCAACGGGTGCGCCGTAGTTGTTTCCTTATAAAATAAGCCCGACCATTGGCAGATTTCCTGGAGAATGGGTACCGCAGAGCGGCCCTTTGCCGTCAGACTGTATTCCACATGGGGTGGAATTTCCTCATAGGCCTTCCGGGCAATCATCCCAGCCTGCAGCAGTTCCTTCAGGGTAGTAGCCAGCACCGCATCGGTAATATTGCTCATTTCCCGGCGCAGCTGGCTGTAGCGCAGATTTCCCTGGGAGGCCAAAACACAGAGAATCCGGGATTTCCATTTTCCGCCAAACAGCTCCAGTCCGTATTCCAACGGGCAGCGTATGTCTTCTTCCATTTTCTTTTTGTACATGGTGTCAGCTCCCTTCTCCTGTATTGTAGCAGTCCTCCTATGAAAAATGAAGTAACTCAGTAAATAAAGAGTGTCCTATAAGAAAAGCAGAATTGACATGCATAAGTATGCAGTTTAAATCTGTATATTTATGCACTTCTATTCCACCAGTAACCCCTTAGCTGAAATCGGCGCAAGCTTAGCCCCTTTTGGCAGACAGGCTGCCCCCCTGCTTTTCCAGAAGCAATCAGCACTTCAAACACAAAAAATAGGCCAAATTAGCCTAAAAATTGTTATTTTCCTTCTAGATTAAGCATAAATTGCTTCGTAATGTTCAAATTCTTTCTTTAAAAAGCATTTATGGCTTACTAGTTCCATTCTTTCAGTGCTTCTTCCCGGCTTGCCGCTGCAGGAGGTTTTTTCTGGCTGCGTTTTTCTGCCTGCGCCGGATTGTCCATCCGACGTGTACATTGCCAATGAGCCTGTAAAATACGGTTCCCAAGGATACTGCATTTTTATGCAGAAAATACTTTTCTTTAACCAGAAGAAATGACCTGCAAAAAGGGCAGCAGGGGCTAAAATAGACCCAACTTGCAGGACAGCAAAGGGCCCAGCAAAATAACTCCAAAAGCCACAAGGGGATTCCAGAAAGCAATAGGTCCAGCTGAGTTTGGCTAGGCAGCCGTAAAGGACCGCCAAAAACAGGCAAGAACCAGCTTTGCGCAAAAGAAATAGGAGCCCAGAGCAAAACGCTCCAAGCTCCATAAAATAAGCGGAAATTTTTCCGGCAAAAAAGGGAGGACGCAGAAATGACCGTGAACAATGCAGCAAAAAGCTTGGCAAAAAGCAGCTACAGCGGGAAAATGCCTGCGGATTTACCTGCTTGTGCGCTTGTTGGTAGGCAGAACCCTGGAACATCTCTTCCCTGATTTTTTCCGCAAAAGCATTCTAATAGACCCGAGCAGCCGGAATTACCAGGCGCCGCAGGTCCTGGCAGCCGCTGCTTCCTTTTCCCAGTACCTGCTTCACCTGGCGCTGCTGCACCGCTTTCCTTTCCAACTGGGGTGCGCCTTTTCTCGCCAGAGCCCCACTTTCCAGGGCAAGAGGGCTCAAATAGCAGGCCCAGATTTGCCCTGTAACGGGATTTTTTAGTTTTTCCTAGCTAGTTTACGCGTATTAAAGCACGGCGTCTCTCAGGGCAATTTGGGGCCTTTTGCGAGGTTTTCTCTTCTCTGCCTGCAAGAAAGGCAAAAAAATAAGGCATTGCAGCAAACTGCAATGCCAACACTTCAATTGGTGGGGTTATGCGGACTCGAACCGTAGACCTCATCGATGTGAGCGATGCGCTCTAACCAACTGAGCTATAACCCCGATGGAAAGTATTATACTCTTTTTGGGTTAAATCTGCAAGTATTTTATAAGAAAATAACGGCAGCGACCCCAGCCACCACCAAGCCAGGAAGCATGTTCCCGATTCGGATTTTCAGCAGCTTGGTCATATTGATGCCAATGCCGAAGATCATCAGCCCACCGCTGGCAGCAATCTCCTGCACCACTTCAGGACTCATATAGGGCCCCAAAAGCCCTGCCAGAGCCGTTAAAGCGCCCTGGTAGACCAATACGGACAAGGCGGAAAAAAGCACGCCTACGCCCATATTGGCGGCATAGATGATGCCGCTGAGACCATCCAGGGCTGCCTTGGTGTACAAGGTCGTGGGATCTCCCCCCAGGCCGTCCTGAATGGACCCTACAATGGCCATGGCTCCTACGCAGTAGATCAGGCTGGCATACATAAAGCCCTGAACAAAGGCCCCTTCATCTCCGGCACTAGTGGTTTTTCGCCGGCTTTGAACCTTTTTGGCCAGCCAGGTACCAAATCGTTCCAATTTGGCCTCGATATCCATGGCTTCTCCAATAATGGAGCCCAGCACCAGACTGCTGATGGTAATCATAATATGTTTGCCCTGAAAAGCCATTTGCAGGCCCAGCATCATTACACAAAGACACAGGCCATACAGCACCGTTTCCTGGTATTTTTCCTTGATTCCGCGGCCGGCGGCGAGACCCACCACACTGCCGGCCACAATTGCCCCAGCGTTGGCCAGGGTTCCTGCTCCTATCATTGCTTATTCCACACCCTTCTCACACGGTAAATTTTCCGGGAGTCCCTGAGCTGGAAGGTTTCTCATCTTTTTCTTTCAGCAGGTCGTAAACCCGTTCCAAATCATCATCATTATAGTACTCAATGATAATCCGGCCGCCATTTTCCTTTTTGGCCGGTTCAATTTTCACCCGGGTTCCTAAATACTCGGTAAGCTGGTCCTGAAAGCCGCGGACATAGACATTCTGTGCCTTTTTCAGGGCTTTTTTGCTCTTATTTTTCCCTTTTTCCGGGGCTTCATCTCCCAGCAGATCATTCAGCTGCTGCAAATAATCCACCTTTTGGTCCGCCTGCTTTTCCCGGTTCACCACTTCTTCTACAGCCCGGGCACTCCAGCCCTCGGCCGCAGCCTGCTGGGCAAGTTCCGTGATTTTTTCTGGATCTTCCAGACCTAAAAGAGGCCGTACCTGGCCAGCAGTCAGCTGGCCTTCCGCCACCAGTTGGGCAGCAGCCTCCGGCAGATTCAGCAGCCGCAGGGTATTGGCCACGGCAGCCCGGCTTTTGCCCAGCCGCTTGGCAGCCTCTTCCTGGGTCAGCTGCAGGGCTTCCATCATGCGTTTGATGCCCCGGGCTTCTTCCAAAGGATCCAGGTCGCTGCGCTGCAGGTTTTCCACCAGGGCCACTTCCATCATGGCCGCATCGTCGTAGGTACGTACTACCACAGGAACTTTGGCAAGGCCGGCTTCTTTGGCGGCTCTCCAGCGCCGTTCCCCTGCTACAATTTCATACTGCCGGCCTTTTTTCCGGACAATCAGAGGCTGAATAACCCCGCTTTCCTTGACGGAATGAATCAGGTCCTGCATTTTCTCCGGATCAAAGGTATGCCGGGGCTGGTAGGGGTTAGGAACCAGGTCTTTTACGGCCAATTCCGTGACAGTATCCCCTTCTTTTTTCTCTTCCACTGCCGGTGCCGATGCCTTAGCCCGGCTGCCGAACATTCTATCCAGGCCGGTTGCACCCAGCCCGCCTTTTTTACTTGCCACGCCGCTTCACCTCTCTTGCCAGTGCCTTATAGGCTTCTGCTGCCTTGCCCCGGGGATCATAGACCGTAATCGGCTGTCCATAGCTGGGGGCTTCGCCCAACCGTACGGACCGGGGAATCATCGTCTTGTAGATCAGGTCCGGGAAATGACTTTTCACCTGTTCCACTACATCATTGGACAAATGGGTCCGGGTATCCGTCATGGTCATCACAATGCCATTGATTTTCAGTTCCGGATTGCTGGTCTGCCGAATCCGTTCCACCGTCTGCATCAGTTGGGTAACCCCTTCCAAGGCGTAGAATTCGCATTGGATGGGAATCAACACCGCATCTGCAGCCGTCAGTGCGTTGACTGTCAACAGGCTCAAGGCCGGAGGGCAGTCAATAATCACATAATCATAGTTATCCCGGATTTTATTCAAATGTTTTTTCAGGGCATTGGCCGGATTTTTCTTGTCAATCAAGTCAATTTCCGCTCCGGCCAGGTTCATGGTTGCCGGTGCAACCCAAAGGTTTTTCCAGGCTGTAGGCTGAATTAGGCTAGCCATATCCACATTATTCACCAATACATCGTACATGCATTGGGTCAGGCTGCTTTTATCGATGCCCAGGCCGCTGGTAGCATTTCCCTGGGAATCCAGGTCCACCAGAAGGGTCTTCTTGCGGCTTTCCGCCAGGCAGGCTGCCAAATTGATGCTGGTAGTCGTCTTTCCTACACCGCCCTTTTGGTTGGCCACAGCAAGTATTTGGGACATGAGTGTCACTCCTTCGCTTTCATTTTTGATGCACTGGCTATTATTGTATCACAGCTTGTGTCAAAATGGAGAAAACCCAGGCTTTTTTCCTGCATAAAAAGCAAAATAGTGAATGTTTCACGTGAAGCATTCACTATTTTGCTGTCAGTGTTTCCTGTAACAACCCTCTCACTGATACTCTTTTATATTTTCTCCCTTTGGAGCGGTCTTTCATTTCTTTTTGGAGCATTGCGGATTTCTTAGCTCTGGCCATTACCATTTTTTCGTTTCCAGGGAAGCGAGGCTAGGAGCTTTTCCATAGCTAAGTCAACTTATTAATACTATTCCAGGGCAATGTTTCACGTGAAACATTGCCCTGGAGTCTGTGAAACGAAGCGTCTACCCCTGCATTTCCGCAAGCAGTCATTTCTTACACCTGGTCTAATCCTAAGAAGCGGCTTTTCCTTCAGGGACAGCTCAACATTTTTTTCTGAGGGTCCTGCACCGCCAAGTCAGCAGTCGCCAAAGCCATAAATCAGGCTAATTGCTGGATTATCCCCTTGCAGTACTGCAAGCGGGAATACAGGAGAGCAATGTTTCACGTGAAACATTGCTCTCCTGTCTCAGGCTTAGACGCCTTTGCTGGAAAATTCCTCGGCATAGGCCAACTTTTGCCGCCCGACATTAACAGTACACCTTTTGGGCTTAATCGTTTTCCCATTCTGCCTTTGCTATTACAGAACCGAAAAATCAGTCCCGCTTCCAGAACCATGATGAATATTTTCACCGCAGCCTATTTTTTATTTTGGTCAGTTGTAAAATGAACTTGAACAGTTAATCAAAAAATAAAAATCCATAGTGAAGCCTCATGCTAAAATGGTTTTGCGAGAAATCATCAACAAAGGAGCAATCACGATGGATCACATCCATTCTAACACAATGGANGGTCAGTTGTAAAATGAACTTGAACAGTTAATCAAAAAATAAAAATCCATAGTGAAGCCTCATGCTAAAATGGTTTTGCGAGAAATCATCAACAAAGGAGCAATCACGATGGATCACATCCATTCTAACACAATGGAGGACGTACGTATCCCCGGCCGCCATCTTTCTTTGGAAGAACGTGGTATGATTCAAGCTCTGCATCGTCAAGGGCTTTCCCTTCGCAACATTGCTGCTGCAGTAGGATGTGCTCATACGACTGTTTTCTATGAGCTTCGGCGTGGAACGCCGGAACGAAAAAGCAAGCACGGTCGTGCCCCACAGTATATGGCAAAGCGCGGTCAGAAGGCATACGCAAAGAATCGCAAGAACTCCAGGAAGACTTGCAAAATCGATCATGACGACTGCGAATCGTTCATCCAATGGATGGTAGAACAAGTCCGCCAGGAACGTTGGTCACTGGATGCCTGCGTTGGCTATGCTAGGCGGAACAAGCTATTTACGCCGGAACAGATTCCCTGTACCAAGACGCTTTACAACATGCTTTGGGCTAATAAGCTTCCGCTGTCGCTCTTCGAAGTCCCGCGAGCCTTAAAGCATAAACACCGTCGGAAATGGGTACGTAAGAACAAGCGTATGAAGGGTCGCTCCATTGAGGAACGTCCTGCCGTCGTCAATGAAGGTACCGAAATTGGCCACTGGGAAGTGGACACGGTCGTTGGTCAGCGTGCAGGCCGTGAGGCAGTAGTCTTCACTGCTGTTGAAAAGGTTACGCGCAACTACATCGCCATCCGCATTCCTGGACGTACCTGTGCCGGCGTTGAATCCGCTCTTGCACAGTTGCAGGAGCTATATGGCGCAGAGCGCTTCAGCCAGATTTTTAAGACGATGACGGCCGATAACGGTCCTGAGTTTGAGAACTTGTCACAGTTCGAGAGTCTCGGCACCAAGATGTACTTTACACATTCGTACAGCTCGTGGGAACGGGCTCAAAACGAACGCCACAATGGCTTGCTGAGGGATTTCATCCCAAAGGGCATGTCCGTAGAGCGGTTCTCTGATGAGGATATCCTGAACATGGCAGATACGCTGAACCAGCGCCCACGTCGTGTTTTGGGCTACCATACGCCGTCAGAGCTATTTGATGCATTCCTCGATGAAGTTTATGCTATTGAGTGTGTTNTAGAGCGGTTCTCTGATGAGGATATCCTGAACATGGCAGATACGCTGAACCAGCGCCCACGTCGTGTTTTGGGCTACCATACGCCGTCAGAGCTATTTGATGCATTCCTCGATGAAGTTTATGCTATTGAGTGTGTTTCTTGATTATAGTTGTTCAAATTCAACTTGCAATTTACCTATTTTTTATTTTAAAAATCAAAAGGCAATGTTTCACGTGAAACATTGCCTTTTAAGGAAAGGTATTCTTTTATAAGGGCTTCTTGCTGGCAGTTCCAGCTTTCCGAGGATACTGAGCCGGCGTATGCCGCACCTTCTCGATAGTAATAATGGCCCTTTGGTCATCCAGCCCCGGCAGGGTTACCGGCCGTACTTCCTTGATTTTACCGCCCAGCACCTCTACTGCATGGTGTGCCTCGTCCGTTTCCTCCTGGAAATGACGGCCCTTCATGGCGTAAAAGGTTCCTCCTACCCGTACCAGCGGCAGACAGTACTCAGCCAGTACCGGAAGGGCTGCCACCGCCCGAGCCGTTACCACATCGAACTTTTCCCGCAGGGCAGGGTCCTGGCCTGCATTCTCGGCTCTGGCGTGGAGGCAGCGCACCTGTCCCAAGCCCAACTCCTGCACCACCTGTTTCAAAAAGTTCAGCCGCTTTTGCAGGGAGTCAATCAGGGTTACCCGCATGCTGGGGTCATAGATTTTTAACGGTATGCCAGGAAAACCGGCGCCCGTTCCCACATCAGCAATGGTATGGTTGTGAAAGGTCTTGGGGTTATAGACCAATAGGGAATCTACCATATGCTTCAAAGCCACTTCCTCAGGATCGGTAATGGCTGTCAGGTTCAGGCTCTTATTGGTTTCCAGCAGCAGGTCCGTATACTGCTGGAAGCGGTCCAGCTGCTCCCCCGTTAACGGAAAACCCGCCTGGGCAGCAGCCTGTTCCAAGGTTTCGCGAAAACTCATGCTTTTTCTCCTTGTCTTCTCATGGTTTCCAGGTAGACCATCAGCACGCTGATGTCTGCCGGGGATACGCCGGAAATCCGGCTGGCCTGGCCAATGGAGACCGGCCGCTGTTTGGCCAGTTTTTCCATGGCTTCCGAGGACAGCTCGTGGAGCTGGGTATAATCAATTTCTTCCGGCAGCAGTTTGTTTTCCAGCTTCAGGGCCCGTTCCACTTCCTGCTTCTGCTTTTGGATATACCCTTCGTATTTCACCTGGACATCCACCTGTTCCGCTGCTTCAAGGGGAAGCTGTTTTAGGTCAAACGCCTTGGCCAGCTTTTCATAGGTAATTTCCGGCCGGCGCAGCAGGTCCAGCAGGTTGATGGAAGACCGCAGAGGCACAGAGCCCATGGCGGTAATCTTCTCCTGATTTTCCTCACTGGGGGCCAGGTTCACTTTGCCCAACTGGAACAAGGTCCGTTCAATCAGGTCCCGCTTCCGGGTAAAGGCCGCATACCGGGCATCATCCACCAGCCCCACATCCCGGCCCATTTGGGTCAGCCGCAGATCTGCGTTATCCTGGCGCAGCAGCAGCCGGTATTCTGCCCGGCTGGTCATCATCCGGTAAGGTTCCGTAGTGCCCTTGGTTACCAGATCATCAATGAGCACCCCAATATATGCATCGGACCGTTTGAGAATCAGCGGTTTCCGGCCTTGCAGCTTGAGAGCTGCGTTGATTCCGGCCATCAGGCCCTGGGCAGCCGCTTCCTCGTAGCCGCTGGTACCGTTGGCCTGGCCTGCACTGAACAGCCCGCTGATTTCCTTGTGTTCCAAATTGGCCTTCAGCTGCAGGGGATCCAAGCAATCGTACTCAATGGCATAGCCGGCCCGCATCATCTTGCAGTGTTCCAGGCCGGGAATGGTCTGCATGAACTGTACCTGGATTTCTGCCGGCAGGGAAGAACTCATGCCCTGGACGTAAACCTCATTGGTATGCAGGCCTTCCGGCTCCAGAAACAACTGGTGCCGATCCTTATCTGCAAACCGGACAATCTTGGACTCGATGCTGGGGCAGTACCGGGGCCCCACCCCTTCAATGGTACCGTTGAACATACAGCTGCGGTCCAAATTATCCCGAATAATCTGGTGGGTATGGGGATTGGTGTAGGTCAGATAGCAGGGGACCTGGAACCGGGTGGCAATCTGGCTCATAAAGGAGAAATTCCGCACCCGTTCATCCCCATACTGGGGTTCCATCTTACTGTAATCCAGGCTCCGGGCATCCACCCGGGCAGGCGTGCCGGTTTTGAACCGCATCAGCTGCAAACCGGCTTCCCGCAGGGAATCCGTCAGCTTCATAGCAGAACGCTGGCCATTGGGGCCGGCCATATAAGCCACTTCCCCGTAAAGGATCCGGCCTCTTAAATAGGTACCTGTAGCCAAAATGACGCAGTCTGCCTCAAATGCTTCTCCCGTTTCCGCTTCCACCCCTTGGACAGCACCGTTCTTTACCAGCAGCTTGTCAATCATTAACTGCTTTACGTCCAGGTTTTCCTGGTTCTCCACCACTTCCTTCATCAGGGTGTGGTACAGGGGCTTATCAGCCTGGGCCCGAAGGGCCTGTACCGCATAGCCCTTGCCGGTATTCAGCATCCGCATCTGGATGCAGGCTTCATCTGCCGTAAGGCCCATCTGGCCCCCCAGGGCATCCAGTTCCCGGACCAGATGGCCTTTGGCCGGACCCCCTACGGACGGATTGCAGGGCATCAGGGCTATATTATCCATGGACAAGGTAGCCAGCAGGGTCTTCTGGCCCAGCCGGGCGGCTGCCAAAGCAGCTTCGCAGCCGGCGTGGCCGGCACCTATTACAACAACATCATAATGATCCACAACGATCATATTTCTTTTCCTCCTGGCTTTGCCTTATTTGCCAACGCAGAATCGGGCAAAGATTTCATTGATAATTTCATCGGGTACGTCTTCCCCGGTGATTTCTCCCAGGTCATGGAGGGCCTGGGTCAAATCGATGGTGAGACAATCATAGGGATAATGGTTTTGGGCCCCCTGCAGGGCATCCTCCAAACTTTGCAGGGCTTTGCGCAGCAGATTTTCCTGCCGAGCGTTTTGGGTTACACTGCCCAGTTCGCTGTCGGAACCTTCCCCGTAGACAAAATGCTGCAGCCATTGGGCCACCGCTTCCATGCCCTCTCCGGTTTTTACGGAAAGGACCAGCACATTTTCGTCTCCATATTTGCGTTTTAAGGCGTTTAAATCCACTTCCATGGGTAAATCTGCCTTGTTCACCAAAATCAGCTTCTGGCGTCCATTTAGGCTCTCCAGAAGGGATTCATCCTCTTCTGTCAGTTTTTGGGAGCCATCCAGCACCACCAGCGCCAGCTGGGCGTCCTCCAAAACAGCCCGGGACCGTTCCACGCCAATTTTCTCCACGTAGTCTTCCGTATCCCGAAGGCCTGCCGTATCGGTGAGCACCAGGGGAATCCCGGCAATGGTCATCTGCTCCTCAATGATGTCCCGGGTAGTGCCCGGGATACTGGACACGATGGCCCGGTCCGTCTGCAGCAGCTGGTTGAGCAGGCTGGACTTGCCCACATTGGGCCGCCCCACAATAGCCGTACGCAGCCCTTCCCGGAGAATCCGTCCAGCGCTGCCCTTTTGCAGCAGCTGGTCCACAGCAGCCCGGCCTTTGGCCAAGACTTCCTGGGCCTTTTCGTAGGTTACATCTTCAATGTCCTCCTCCGGATAATCAATCACGGCTTCCAGTTGGGCAATGAGCCCCCGAAGCTCTTCCCGGATGGCCTTGACCTTTTTGGAAAGGCCGCCCTCGTGGCCCCGGTTGGCCGCCAGAAGTGCCCGGCGGCTTTTGGCGTTGATGATATCCATGACGGATTCGGCTTCTGCCAAATCCAGCCGGCCGTTTAAAAACGCCCGTTTGGTAAATTCTCCAGGCTCCGCCGGCCTGGCCCCTGCCTGATAGGTCAGGGCCAGAATTTCCTGCAAGGCCTGCCGCCCTCCGTGGCACTGGATTTCACAAACGTCTTCTCCCGTATAGGAGTGGGGGCCCGGCATATACACCGCCAGCACCTCATCCACTTCCTGGCCTTCCCGGTCCTTTATATGTCCATACAAAAGCTGCCGGGCAGCAGCCGGCCCCAAGGCCTTCCTGCCCTGGAACAAGGTATTGGCAATGGCTAGACTTTCCGGCCCGCTCAGGCGAATGACTCCAATGGAGCCCACGCCCAGGGCCGTGGCAATTGCGCTGATTGTATCGTCCATAGTTCCTCCAAAAAAAGAGCTCCGAACATAGTGTCCGGAGCTAAGTCGTTGTTATTTATTTCACATCGATAACCACTTTGCGGAAGGGCTCTTCCCCTTCACTGTAGGTGGTAATCGCCGGATCGTCCTGCAGGCTCACGTGTACGATCTTCCGTTCATAAGGATTCATGGGTTCCAACATGGCTTTTTTATGGGTCCGTTTTACCCGGTCTGCCAGGTTCTTGGCCAGGCGTTCCAACGTCTGACGCCGGCGTTCCCGGTAATTTTCCGCATCCAGGATAATCCGGTTCCAGGATTTATGGCCCTTGTTGCCGGCCAAATTGGTCAGGTACTGGAGTGCATCCAGCGTTTGGCCATGCTTGCCGATGAGGACGCCAATCCCTTCTCCATGGATTTTCAAAAGAATTTCATCTTCCTTCCGGTTGACAAACTTCTCAATCATCAGATGCATCCCCATAGCAGTAAAGATGTTTTCCAGGAATTCCTTGCCGGTGGCAGCCACTGCCTGCCGTTCTGCTTCCTTGTCCGCATCCGTTTCTGCCGGGGCCGCTTTTTTCGCCGTTTCCGGTGCTTCGGTTTTTTCTTCCGCTTCAGCGTCTGCCTGGAGCTGGGCAGCAGCATCGGCCAATTTCTTGGCTGCTTCTGCCATAACAGGAGCCGCAGCAGCTTCTGCTGCCTTTTTCACTTCTTTTACGGTAACCCGGACCTTAGCATCCCGGCCGCCGATAAAGCCCAAAATTGCGCTTTTGGGTTCTTCCAAAACCTCTACGTTCACTTGTTCCCGGGCTTTGCCCAAGGCACCCAGTGCCGCTTTTACTGCGTCTTCAACGGTTTTCCCCGTTTTTTCCACCACGTTCATTTTCCTGCCTCCTTACAGCCGTGCTTCAGACTGTATTTATTTCTTTCTGTCCAGCAGGAACTGCTGGCCGATCTGCATGATGTTCATCACTACCCAGTACAGAACCAGCCCTGCAGGGAACTTCAAGCTGATATAGCCAATGAACAGCGGCATGAAGTACAGCATGATTTTGCCTTGAGGATTATCAGAAGGCGGCATGGTTTGTTTGGATTGGATGAAGGTTGTCAGTGCAGACAAAATCGGCAGGATGTACAGGGGATCCGGATCAGCAATGCTGCTCATCCACAAAAAGCTGCTGGGGCCGGCATACTGGAAATCCCGGATGCCGTAGAAGATACCGATCATAATGGGCATCTGCACAATCAGCGGCAGACAGCCTGCCAGAGGGTTGACACCCTCTTTTTTATAAAGCTCGGAAAGCTTTTGGTTCAAGGTGACCTTGTCGTCCTTGTAGCGGGCCTGCAGCTCCTTCATTTTGGGCTGGATCCGGCTCATGGCCTTGGTAGAAGCAATCTGCTTCGCCGTCAGCGGGGACAACAGCAATTTGATCAAAATTGTCATGATGATGATGGCCAGACCGTAGCTGGGCTCACCAATGAAACGAGTCAGTTCGTAAATGTAGCCTACGACTTGTTGTACAAATGAACTTAAAATCTGCAAAGTATCTCTCCTCTTCTTCCTGCTGTTTATGGTACAGGATCATACCCACCCTCATGGAAGGGATGACATTTCAGTATTCTCTTCGCGGCCAGATAGGATCCTTTTAGAAAACCATATTTTTCCACCGCTTCCAGGGCATACTGGGAACAGGTTGGATAAAACCTGCAGCGGGGAGGAAATAAGGGCGAAATGCACACCTGATAAAAGCGAATCAGGGCGATTGCGATTGTTTTCATAGGTCTCTCCGGGGTTATAACAGTCCAGCTTTCTTGGCCAGACGATAAAAAACATCTTTGTAAACTTCATAGGGTGCGTGGGCCAGTCTGCGTCGGGCAACCCACACAATGGCGGCTTTCCGCTTGAGCTTGCCCTGTTCCTGACGGAACACTTCCCGCATCATCCGTTTGACACGGTTGCGCAGGACCGCATGTCCCAGCCGCTTGCCCACTGCCGTACCCAATTGACATTGTCCGTTATCTGAAGGCAGTACATAGAAAACGCCGTAACTGTCCACATACGAACGGCCTTTTCCATAAACCTCCTGAAAACGTTCATGGGATTTTACCCGGTTGGCCTGGGTAAACGTCTTTCTTTCAGGAACTTTCTGTTCCAAGCTTCTGCCACCTGCCTCATTAGTAAAATAGGCCGCGAAAGGCGGCCCATCTTATACGTTATGCAGATAATCTCTTTCTGCCTTTTGCGCGTCTTCTTTTTAAGACTTGTTTACCACCCAAAGTCTTCATTCTTTCTCTGAAGCCGTGAGTTCTCTTTCTCCGAGTATTGTTCGGCTGAAAAGTTCTCTTCATTATGCTAACCCTCCCTTGCCTTCAAGGTATTGCCAAGATCTATAATGAGTAAATCGTTTGACAGCTCATATCATTATAAGCTGTTACCCTATGGCTGTCAATATTCTAGTTGGAATTATGTCACAACTTTTACGGGTTTTCGCCCATTTTTTCGTTTTTCCGGTCATTTTCCCCGAGCACGTCACAAAAATTTTCCTTCTCTATGGTACCATGGGGGGAAATAGCCATCACAAGGAGGTATTCCTATGAAAAAACGCTGGGTGGCAGCCCTTGCCCTTTCCTTTATGCTGGGCGCCGGAACCCGTTCCCTTCCTGCCCAGGCCTTTGACCTGGGCTCCGTACTAAAGCTGGGCGGCATCAGTTACCTGGTAAGCCGCTTCGGTGAAGAAATCAACACCTTTATCAACAAGTTAACCCTCCAAAAGGGTCTGGATACCACCTACGCCACCAAAGTGGTGCCCATCATCAGCCTGGGCAACGGCGGCTACGTAGGCGCCGTCCAGGTCGTAGGTCCCCAAGCCCAGGTAAGCCGGGTCAAGGCCGTTGGCCAATTAGAAGGCTCCCTGGCGGGAATTTCCCGGATCAAGGCCCTGATTCCCATTGACGCCACCGCCATTGACAACATCAACCGGGTAGAAGGCGTTGGGGTCAGCGCCATCATCGACTTTAAGCTATAAGAGTTTTCTCCTTAGGAGGTACGCAGCTGCGTGCCTCCTATTTTTCGTGGACCAGTTTGCCGGTCATATGCTCCGGCACCAGTTCCAGCATGGTAACCCGGCTGCCAGCCCGGCCAATCAGGTCCGTAACCATCTGGGCATTGGGATAATACTTGACCCCAATCTTGTACAGATATTGGGCAAAGCGCTCCGGGTCTTCTACCACGTGCATCCGCCCGAACACAATGACGGAATGCAGGGTATAGGCCCAATCCCCTTCCTCAATCACGCCCTGGTCGTGGACCGCAAAGGAAACCTTGTCACTGCGGGCAAGGGCATCCAGCTTGTGCCCTTCCTTGGCCCCATGGAAAAACAGGTGGCCGCTTTCCGGGTCGTAATAATAGTTGATGGGGACCGCGTAGGGATAGCCGTCATCCCCGGAGAGAGCCAGGGTCCCCCGTTTTTCTCCTTGAAGCACCGCCAGGCACTCCTCTTGGGATAACTGCTGTTTAAAACGCCGCATGGGTCGAAACATGAATCCGCCTCCTATTTCACCTGGTAGCCCCGGGGCCACACATCTCCCGGAATGGGGCATACGTATTTTTTCCCTTTCATGCGCTTTTTCAGTTCCGCCTGGGCATCGGCCAAAACCTGGGGCTGGGTAAACAGGGTTTCCGCCCCCTGGGCCAGCACCTTGGCCGCATAGAAGCAGCCCTTTAAGGCCACGCTACCCTTATCCTGGGCCACCCACTGCCAGGAGTGGGCACTGGTGCCAATGGCAAAGCAGGCGGTAATGAATTGGGCCAGGGGCGTTACATAACTGACGTCCCCAGTATCCGAAGAACCCATCTGGGTAGCGCTGGTGGGTACGTAGGGAATAATGAATTCCCCGTAGGGATCTTCTGCAATCAGCGCTTCCCGGTGTTCGGCATCGGGGTAGGGTGCCATCCCCGGGTCCTTCAGCACCCGTTCCTGCCCCAGAGGCGCTTGGAACGAACGCAGGTAGGCTTTCTCCTCCTCCGTCCGTTTGGGGGCTCCTACGGCCACCAGGGCGTCGTAGAGGACCTTTCCCAGCACCGTGTTGGGCACCAGGTTGGAAACAGCCTTGTCAAACCGCACGGACAGCTCCGTTTCTGTCATGAGAGCCGCCCCTTTGGCAATATTGACTACCCGGTCATACAGCCGTTTGGTTTCTTCATTGGTTTTGGAGCGGATCAGGTACAGCACCTGGGCATGGGCTTGTACCACGTTGGGAGAAACCCCTCCGGTATCCAAAATGGCGTAGTGGACCCGGTCATAATCCGCCATATGCTCCCGCATATAGTTGACCCCCACGTCCATAAGTTCCACAGCATCCAGGGCGCTGCGCCCGTTTTGAGGAGCCCCAGCCGCGTGGGCAGCCCGTCCTTTAAAGGTAAAAGCCGCCTGGATGTTGGCCTGGTTGGACCCGGTCATGATTTCATTTTGGGTACCCGGATGCCAGGTGAGAGCCGCATCCACGTCGTCAAAGACCCCTTCCCGGGCCATATAGGTTTTGCCGCTGCCCCCTTCTTCGGCAGGGCAGCCGTAAACCCGGACCGTCCCCTTTCCCGGCTTGTCCTTCAGATAGTCCCGCAGCAAAAGGCCGGCCCCTACTGCCGCCGTGCCCAAAAGGCAGTGCCCGCAGCCATGGCCATTGTTGGTGCCTTCCCTGGCACATTCTGTGGTGACCCCCGCCTGCTGGGAAAGCCCGGACAGGGCATCGTATTCTGCCAAAATGGCAATCACCGGTTTGCCGCTGCCATATTCTGCCATATAGGCTGTGGGCATATGGGCCAGTCCCCGGGTTACCCGGAAGCCTTCCTTTTCCAACAGTTCCGTCATGGCAGCTGCTGATTTCACCTCGTTGAATTTCAATTCGGCAAAATCCCAGATTTCCGCATTCAGCTTTTCCAGCATTTTTTCGTAAGAAGCCGTTAGTTCCATGGTCTTCACTCCTTTTAGGCAATAGGGCAGCAGGGAGACAGGTTTCTCCCCACTGCTATTTTCTTTTGGCGTGGAGCTCCTCCAAAAGCCGCTCCTGGGCCAATTCGTAGCAGGCCTCGATGTATTCCAGTCCAGATTGGCGCACCAGCTGGTACCCCAAAAGGGCAGAAGCGGCCTGGCCCACCACCGGAACCGCTTTCAGGAAACTCCGGGCCGCAAACCGCTTGCCCAAAAGCTTCATGATCATCTTGATGCCTTCCTTGCTCATACCTCCCAGAATCAGGGCCTTGTGCCGCTTGGACAGACGCCGGCTGGCATGGACCATTTCCGGGGTAATGCCAAAGGCTTCCCTTAGGCAGCCGTAGAGCTGGTACAAAATCACCAGGTCCACCGCCGTATCCACCCCAATAATGGGATTCAGGCCATTATAGGCCGCATAGGTGCAGCTCCGGCGCACATAGGATTCCGCCGCCTGCTTTTTGGCATCCAGTGCCTCCTTAGTTCTAGCCTCGGCTGCTAAAATGTATTTTTCTCTCCGAGC
This sequence comes from Acidaminococcus hominis, assembly GCF_900291475.1. Lineage (GTDB taxonomy): Bacteria > Bacillota > Negativicutes > Acidaminococcales > Acidaminococcaceae > Acidaminococcus > Acidaminococcus hominis. The sequence continues at coordinate 130,844 of NZ_OLMM01000005.1, read as the reverse complement.
TGCCGGCATTTTCCGGATAATTTGCCGGTTCAGTTCTTCCAGGCCCTGGGGATCATCCCACCGGGAAGAAACAAAAACCAGGTCAAAATCCTGCCGTCCCAGCTGGGCGGCGGTATCCTGCCGGATGGTTGCTTCGCTTTCCTTCAGGGTCCGTCCATCCTCATAAATCAGGTCTTCCTTATTCCGGACAAAAATGCAGGGCTTCTTGTGCTGCTCCAGCAGCCGGAAAAATTCCGTATCCTTTTGGTGGAGCTTGTCCGAAAACACGCACAAAAACAGGTCATACTGGAAGGGCTGAAACTCTTCCAAAAAATGCTGCCAGGGAAAAGCCGGCGTACCGTAGCCCGGCAGGTCGATAAAGGTCACATCCCCGTGCTCCACAAAAAGAGGCTCCCGGGTAGTATCCGTTTCCACCCCCACCGGGGCCGCCTCGTAGCCGCAAATGGCGTTGATCAGGCTGGATTTCCCCGCTCCCGGCTGGCCAAACAGCACAATGGTCACATTTTCCCGGTCCAGTTTTTGAATTTTTTCTTGAATCCGTTCTGCGTCCTTGGTCATGCGTCCCCCATCTGGATTTCGGCTTCCAGCCGCTGCTGGGCATAGCCGTAACACCGTTCGATATAGTTTTGGCCCAGGTAGTACATACTGCCGGCGTTAAAGCCCATCACAGCTGCACCCCCGGCCACAGGAATCAGTTTGGCCGCCTTGCCGGTAGCCTTTTTCCGCAAAAGATAGGTCAGCCCCTTGGTTACCCGCTCGCCGGTAACCCCTTCCGCCAGTTTCTTGACGATCTGGGATTGGGGCCCTTCCGGCAGTACTTCCTTTTCGCTGACGCTGAAGGTATCCCGAATGGTCTTGTACATGGCTTTCAGAATCTGGCTGTCGATAGCCGCATCCATGCCGATTACCGGGTTCAGGCCATTGCCCGCCGCCAGCACCATAAATTTTCGGATGGACTCCTGGGCAATGCGTTTTTTCACATCCAGGGCCACATGGGTGTAGGCCTTGGCATGGCGGCAGAACCGTTCCTTTTGGGCCAGTGGCAGCATTTCTGCAATGGCTTCTTCCAGCCGGGGAATCCCCCGTTCTGCAGCTCCCTTGTTGCGCCGGCAGCTGGTAAAGACCACCCTTTCCCGGGGCCCTACCAGGGAGCGGACATCTTCCGTAATCCGCCGTTCCAGCTCTTCCCGGCTGGCTTTGGGATCATAGAGACCGTCGCATTTGTTCCGGACAAACAGGCAGGTGCGGCCCGTTCGGGCCACCTTCCCAAAGAAATTCACATCCGCCTGATTCAGCTTTCCAGCAAAGACACAGAGAAACAAATCATATTGCAGGGGATTGAAGGTGCTGAAATAGGCATTTTCCGGAAACAGGCTGGTATCATAGCCGGGCAGATCCACATAAATCACGTCCTGGCATTCCACCACCTGCGCCGTCCGGGTAGTATCGGTAGCCTGGCTGACAGCAGCAATTCTCTGGCCAGCCAGTTCGTTGATCAGGGAGCTTTTGCCGGCTCCGGGCTGCCCAAACAGGCAGATCTTGATCTTCTGGTTCCGTTCCCGCTGCCAGGCAGCCAGAAACTGTGCCGCCAATTGTTTATAATCCATTGCCATATGCATTCCTCCCTATTTCCCGTCTGATTGTTTCCGGAGCCTTGCGCCTTATTCCTCTTCTTCCGGCTGGTTGGCCAGGGACCACATGAGTTTGGTCACGGCTGCTTCCAGGGTCATGGGACCGCCGGATTTGACCCCTGCCTGGGCGGCCAAAATCCCCATGGGATACAGGGACAGGTCCACCCCGTCAAACAGGCACTGGCTGACGCAGACAATTTTCACGCCCTGTTTTACCGCCCGGCGGATGGCCGGCAGCAGGTTATGGTGTTTGGTATCCACACCCCCGGCCCCGTAGCATTCCAGCACCAGGCCCTTGTAGCCCCGCATTACCGCATAATCGATGATTTCCGGCTCCAGGCCCGGGGTAACCGTAATGGCCATTACCTTGGGCTCCACTTTTTCTTCCACCCGGAAGCCGCCGTAGTTTTCCCGGCTGGGCAGGTTCTTTTTGACCCCTTCCTTGCCAAAATACAGTACCGGCGCTTCATTGACACTTTCAAAAGCGTTCAAATTCCGGGTAAAGATTTTCTTGGCACATTCCCCTTTGATTACCTTGTTGCCAAAGGCAATGAATACCCCGGGCAGGCCGCTGGCGGCCACCGAAAAGGCCAGTTCCAGGTTGCTGCGGGCATCGCTGTTGGTCAGGCTCAGGGGAATCTGGGAACCGGTAAGCACCACCGGCTTGCCCAGGTGGATCAGCATCCAGTTCAGGGCACTGGCCGTATAGGCCATGGTATCCGTACCGTGGGTCATGACAAAAGCATCGTAATCACTGTAGTTGTCCCCAATAAGCCGGGCCCAGGCACTCCAGTTGGAGGGCTCCAGATTGCTGCTGTCTAACAGGGTCAGGTCTTTTACCGTAATATCCCCCAGGGTACGCAGTTCTGGTACGGCCTTCAATAGATCGGCACCCTTTAATTTGGGCTCCAGCCCGTCATCGGTCACCTCACAGGAAATGGTACCGCCGGTGGTCAGAAACAATATCTTTTTCATGTAATAAGGACTCCTCAATCAGTTAATAAATTATACAACTAAGCACTATAAATTATAGCATATTTTGGGATTTTGTATTATCATGAAGATAACACCTGGCCATGCTCCGGGAAAGGCTTCCCGGCAGGGCGCTCCAGTCGGGAAATTAACTGAAATTTTCGGCTGCTGTCCCTGGCATTTGACAGGCAGAGCCCCAGGTCCTTGACCCAGGCTCCAGACCCAGTAAGGTATTCCTGTAGTTTCTGCAGCGGGCTTAGCCCGCATCAGGTAAAGGAGGTTCCTATGGTTACCCGTAAAAAGAATCTGACGAAAAAATTATCCCTTGCCCTGTCCAGCACCCTGCTGGCTTCGGCCCTATATACCCTGCCCCCAGCTCCCCCGGCGGAAGCCTTCAGCATCGGCAACGCCATTGGAGCAGTGATTGGGGTTTCCGCCCAATATGCTGCCCTGAACAAACAGGTAAACTACCTGGACGGAGAAGGCCGTGACAAGTATATGTCCGCCGTAAAGGAAAAAGAAGGGGTCAACGAAGACCCGGAAGCCAACGCCATGCTGGACGATGTGATGACCCGGCTTACCGCCGTCATCGCCAAAGAAGATCCCACCCTGGCCAAAAAGCCCTACCACTATTTTGTAAACAACAACAAGAATTTTAACGCCTACTGCACCCTGGGCCACAATGTGTCCGTCAATATCGGGCTGTTTACCACCCTGAACTACAACGAAGATGAAGTGGCCTTCGTCTTGGGGCACGAACTGACCCACGGCCAGCGCAACGACCCGGCCAACGGCGTCAAGAATACCTTCCCCATCAGCCTGCTGGCCGCCGTGGCCGGCAGCCAGAGCAATATGCTCCAGGCCGTAGGCACCCAGGTGCTGGCTAACCTGGGCAGTGCCAAACTGGTGACCATGCCTATGGAAAAGAAAGCCGACGAAGTGGGCTTTACCTACGCCGTAGAAGCCGGCTACAACCCTGGCGGCGGCAGTGCCCTGTGGCAGCGGGTTATCGAAAAAATGGGCACCAGCAAAGAAACCTTCCTGGGGTCCGTCTTCAATCCTTCCGACCACCCGGGGAATATTTCCCGACGGGACAAATATACGGAACGGATGTATGAATACAGCGGCAATAAAGTCAACGTGGACAGCAAGACCGGGGTCATCAGCGTCAACAAAAAGGCCATCGGCACCGTAAAGCCCGGCGGCAGCATGAGCGCCCTGGAACGGGGCTATCTGGTAGCCGGCAACCTGGCCCGGGTTTACCACGATGAACCCAACTCCACCCTGACCGCCTATGCGGATTACAATGCCCTGTACTTTGGCGGCCGCCGGATTATGGGCCTGGAATACGGAGATGACGGTGCAGCCTGGGCTGCCAACCTGAATGCTGCCCAGAAGCCAGCCGCGGAAATCAAGAAAGAAGCGGAAAAGAAAGCGGCAGAAGAAAAAAAGAAAACTACCAGCACCACAACCCAGAAGAAAACCTTCAAGGAACGGCTGGCTGAATACCAAAAGACCAAATAAACTGCAAAAAAATGGTGGCGAGGAACTCCTCACCACCATTTTTTTCGTTGAGCTGCAATTAGCGAATTTCCATATCATCCGGCAGGATGAAGTTCAGCAGCGCGGCCACTACGAAAACCACAGCCACGCAGTTTTCCGCAAACACGCTCTTGAACAGATCCGGGAACACCCGGAAGATGGCCGGGTTTTGGGTAAAGCCCAAGCCGATGGACAGGGACAGGGCCGCAATAATCATATTCCGCTGGTTATAGCCGCAGTCTCCCAGCATCCGTACGCCGCTGACCACAATGGAGCCGAACATCATCAGGGTGCAGCCCCCCAGCACCGCTTCCGGCAGGGAAGCCAGGATAACCCCCAAAGCCGGGAACAGGCCGGCCAAAATCATGATGGCAGCACCGCTGGCCACAGCTTTCCGGTTCACCACGTGGGTCATGGCGATCAGCCCTACGTTCTGGCTAAAGGACGTAATGGGCAGGCAGCCAAACAGGGCGGACAAGCTGCTGATATAGCCATCTACGCCGATGGACCCTTCAATTTCCTTATCCGTAGCATTCCGGCCAAAGCCCATAACCGTCAGGGCGGAAGTATCCCCCAGGGTTTCCGTGGCGGAAACCAGGAAAATCAGGAAAACAGAGAAAATGGCATCCGGGTGGAACTCCAGGGCGTAGGGCATGGGATGGGGCAGGGAAAACAGACCGGCCGTAGCAATTCGGGACAGGTCCACCATGCCGTAGAAGTAAGCTGCAATGTAGCCCACCACCAGGCCAAACAGTACGGACAGCTGCTTCATAAAGGATTTGGCCTTAATGTTGAAAATCAGGCAGGATAACAGGGTAATGGTCCCCACAATCAGGTATTTGGCATCCCCAAAATTGGGATTGCCGAAGCCGCCCCCAAAGGAGTTGGCCCCAATGCCCAAAAGGGAAAAACCGATAGCCGTTACCACACTGGCGGAAACAATGGGCGGAATAAAGCGCCGCCACCAGCGGGCAATCATCCCCAGGGACCCTTCCAAAATACCGCCCACAAGGGCAGCTCCCAAAATAGCCCCGTAGCCATATTTGGCCCCGATGACGCAAAAAGTGGAAACAAAGGTAAAACTGATTCCCATAATCACCGGCAGCCGGCTGCCCAAAGGGCCAATCGGGAACATCTGAAGCAGGGAACCAATACCAGCCATGATCATGGCGGCCTGTACCAGGGCCCCTACCTGCTCCGGCGGCATTTTCACCACCCCAGTAACAATCAAGATGGGAGCAATATTCGAAACGAACATGGCCAGCACATGCTGCATACCAAAAGGAACCGCTTTTTTCAGCGTAATGTTTCCCTCAAAATCGTAAATAGGATCTTTCAGCTCCTGGGCCGCAGCCCCTTTTTCTTCTGCCATGATTCTGGCTCCTCCTTAGCGAAATACGATGCTGCCGCTTTCAGCATCCATCTTTTCAATAATGGCCAGGCTCTTTACATCGTAGCCTTTTTTCCGCAGGGCGTCGCCGCCGCCTTGGAAGCCTTTTTCAATAGCAATCCCCACGCCTTCCACTTCGGCCCCAGCCTGGTGCACCAGGTCGATGAGCCCTTCCACCGCACAGCCATTGGCAAGAAAGTCGTCGATAATCAGCACATGATCCCCGGCGTTCAGGTATTTTTTGGAAACAACCACGTGGTTTACCTTGTTATGGGTAAAGGATTTGATTTCCGTTGCGTAGACATCCTTATCCATGTTGCTGCCTGCGGATTTTTTCGCAAAAACCACCGGCACCCGAAAATGGACAGCCGTCAGGCAGGCAATGCCAATGCCCGAAGCTTCAATGGTCAGAATTTTGTTGATGGGGCGGTTCTTGAACAGCTCATAGAACTGCTCCCCCAGCTTGCTGATAAAGGGTACGTCAATCTGGTGGTTCAAAAAGCTATCCACCTTCAGCACATCCCCGCTTTTGATAATGCCATCCGCCAAAATCTTTTTCTGCAGTAAATTGTATTCCGCCACGGTTTTTCCTCCTGTACAACATGGTCTTGCTCAAGGTATTTATGTATAAAAACTTACAACTTTGAAGAGATATTATATCATAAAAATTGCCCCTGCACAGCTATTTTCCTAACAAAAAAGAAGGCATTGCCAATGCAATGCCTTCCAAAGTTGGAGCGGACAAGGGGAATCGAACCCCCCTCTAAAGCTTGGGAAGCTTTCATTCTACCAATGAACTATGTCCGCATAAGATACAAAATATTTTAGCAAGCCCGCCGCCATTTGTAAAGAGAAAAGAAATAGAAAACGACAATTTTCTTTTTTATGAGTCAGTTTTATAGCTTTCCTTTAATTTTCTTAGCCACAAGTCCAATAACACCAGCCGCCACCACCAACGTAGCAGGAGATAAATCCGTCAGGGAATTGACGAAAAAGACCAGGAGAAACAGGGCCACGGTCAGCTTGTCCACCAGGGCAGAGCCCGCCAGCTTAAAAACCGCGTTAAAAATCAAAACACAGACGCAGATTCGGATTCCCGCAAAAGCATCCTTCACTACCAAAAGTTCCGAAAAATTGGTAAGAAAAGAAGCAATCAAGGTAATAATCACCAGGGACGGAAATACTACCCCCAGGGTAGCCACAATCCCGCCAATATTCCCCCGGCGCTCGGTCCCGATAAAGGTGGCCACGTTTACTGCAATAATTCCCGGGGTACACTGGCCTACGGCATAATAATCCGTCAGCTGGCCTTCCGTAGCCCAATGGCGCTTTTCTACGATTTCCGTCTGCAAAATAGGCAGCATGGCCATGCCTCCCCCAAAGGTGACACCGCCAATTTTGGCAAATACCCTAAAGAGTTCCCAAAGAGACGTCATGGACAGCACTTCCTTTCTTCCTGCTGTCCTTATTATACAGCAAAGTCTTTAGTTTTCGGGCAAAGCAGCCGTGGTTTTTTTGTTCTTTTCCGCCTTGGCCCCGGCAAAATGCTTCCAAAAGTAGCACAGGTTGATGAAAATCCCAAAAACCGTAGCCAAAGGCGCAGCCAGGCCAATCTGAGTCAGGCTGGGATTGGGACGGATACTCATGAAATAGGAAACCGGCACCCGGACCAGACAGGTCTGGGCAATCCCCTGGAACATGACAAAAGCCGTTTTCTCGTGGCCATTGTAATAGCCGATGAAACTGAATAGAAATGCCGTTACCACCGTTTCCGGCATAAAGCCCTTCAGATATTCAAAGGCCCGGGCAATCACCCGGGGGTCTTCCGTAAAGAGGCTGGCCAAAAAATCCCCCCGGAAAAACACGAAAGTACCCACAATGACCCCAATTCCGGCGCCCAGCGCCATCCCCGTTTTCATGGCCAGTTTGGCCCGGTCTTCCTTGCCAGCCCCCACGTTCTGGGCCACAAAGGAAGACATGGACTGCTCCAGGGCTCCGGGAATCAGCATAATGAACCCTACCAGCTTGTTGGCAACCCCATACCCGGAAGAGGCTTCCAGTCCCAGCCGGTTGATAAAGGCCACAATGGCCATAAAGGAAAGCTGGGTCAGCAGCTCCTGGAAAGCAATGGGCGTACCAATCCTTGAAAAATTAGGTACTTCACTATTAAAGTGGATTGATTTCCAGCTAAATTTGTAGGGCCAATGCTTCAGATGGGCGATGTACAGGGCTGCCAGCACACTGATGAACTGGGCCAGCACCGTGGCAAGGGCCGCCCCGGCAGCATTGAGCCCCAGCCCGGCCACCAGGGCAAGATCCCCCACGATATTCACCAGACAGGCAATGGTCACAAAAATCAGCGGCGACCGGCTGTCCCCCAGTCCCCGAAAAACAGCACTGAGTACGTTATAAGCCACAATAAAGAAAATACCCCCGCCGCAGATCCGGATGTACAGTACCGTATCCGCAAAAGCTTCCGGCGGTGCCTGCATCAGGGCCGCAATCTGATCCGCGCCCCCCACCAAAAGGACCATCAGCACCACGGCCCACACCGTAAACACAGCAGCAGCCCCGCCCATCACATTGCCAATCCGGGAAAGGTCCTTTTCTCCAATGTACCGGCTGATCAGAACGGTAACCCCCATGGAAAACCCGGCCACAATAAAGGTGATCAGGTTCATTACGTTGCTGCCGGTGGAAACCCCCGACAGACCGGCAGTAGTACCAAACCGGCCCACCACCAGAAGGTCCACAGCCCCGTACATCGCTTGCAGAATCAGGGACCCCAGAATGGGCACCATAAAATGCACCAGTTTCCAGAAGATGCTGCCCTGGGTAAAATCCATTTTTGAATCCATGCTTGTTCCCCTCCAAAAAAAGCAGCGGCCGTTTGCAGGGCCGCATAATGTCCGATATCGGATATTAATTATAGACACAATTTACCCCAATGTCAAAAAAAGCGGAGCTGCCGCAGCAGCTCCGCTTTTCTAACCATCTTTTTATTTGTCTTGGGCTGCCCGGTCCAGGAAGTCAGCAAACAGCTGCTTCATGCCGGCATCGGCCCGCCACATATTTTCCGGATGCCATTGGACGGCCACAATCTGCCAATCCGGCGTTTCCACACATTCAATGACCCCGTCCGGCGCCGTTGCGGTAACCACCAGGCCCTTACCCACTTCCTTGACGGCCTGATGATGCCGGGAGTTTACATAAGCCCGGTCTCCCAGGATATGGTACAGGGCACTGCCCTCTTTGATTTCCACATGATGGGTGGGATAGGAGCCTTCCGCAGCTTGGGAATGACGAATGGTACAGGCAGGATTTTCCGAAGGCAGATCCTGGTACACATTGCCGCCCAAAGCGATATTGATCAGCTGACAGCCCCGGCAAATGCCAAAAATAGGCTTGCCGGCCTTGTAGAAGGCATTAAACAGTTCCAGTTCAAAAACATCCCGTTTGTAGTTGGCCCGCCCTACTTTCCAGGAAGGTTCTTCCCCGAAAAAGGTAGGATCCATATCCGGGCCGCCAGGAATGATCAGCCCATCGAACAAATCTACATAATCTTCCCCTTTGGCACCGGGCACATCGGCCAGCACCATGGGAATGGCCCCCAGCTCGGCAATGACTTCCACCAGATCCCGGGGTGCAAAAGGCGCCTTGACCAAATTGGTTACTTCTGAAGCATACGGATAGGTATCCGCAGTAATGGCAATACGTAATTTAGACATTGTTGTTCCTCCTGCTAAACATATATTTTATAGTGTATTTCTTGTTTGCTGCCGTATTCTCCCTTAATTATAAAAATAGTGGGTCCAAGACGCAACCAAAACTTTATTTTTTCTCAGGAGTCTGCCACAGTCCGTTAAGCTTTTGTTCCAAATATCCTTCGTACCGTCTCAGCACCGTTCTGGCGGCTTCCCATTCTTCCGGCGTGCAGCTCCCCGCCGCCGCTTCTTCCGCTTCTTTCATCCGGGCCACGGTAGCCTGGGCCCGCCGCCTTCCCTGCTCTGTCAGCCGGATCCATTTTTTCCGCTGCTGCCCCTCCTGAAACAATTCCAGGTCCCCCTGAGCCTGCATTTTCAGCAGGGACGAGTTGATGGTCTGCCGGGATTGGAAACAATAACGGGCAATATCCGCCTGGGTCAAAGGCCCCGGCTCCGACAAAAGGGCTCGAAAAATCATCATTTCACTGTCCGTCAGTCCCAAATGAAAAGCTGCCTGGTGGTACAATTCCCGGTTCCAAGCCATCAGCCGGTTTAATTTCCATATCATTTCACTTAATTCCATACCTGCCTCCCAAGACCTGGAACCCCCTGGATTCCGGTACCTTTTCCCATGTTTTTCCCTATTATACAATTCCTTGGCATATTCCGCCACTGGATTATTATTTTGTTAGCTTTGTCTTTTCCGTAAAAACAGAGCCAAAGAGTACCCCCTTTTTTCCCCAATTTTTTTCCACAGAACATCCGTTCGTTTCAAGCCCTGGAAGCCCCAAGTTATGCACTTTTCCCCAAAGTTATCCACACCTGTGGATAACTTTCTGTGTTTAATTTTTTTCTTGTGGAAAAACCCCTAAAATCCTGTAAAATTCGGGGCTTATCCCCGTGGAAAAGCCAACTTTATCCACATGTCCACAAGTTTTTCCACAGGCGTCCTTTCAGGAAAAGCAGTTCATATGGTATAATGATGTTTCCAAAGTATAAAAAAAGGATGGATCGGCAATGAACAATGAAAATCTGCTTCCAGTATGGAAAAATCTCCTGGCTGCAGCAGAAAACAGTCAAAATAGCACAGGAAAAAGTTCGTTTCAGCGGTGGATGAGGCAGGTAAAGCCAGCCTCCCTGACGGACACCACCCTGACCATCGACGTTCCCAACAACTTTACCAAAGATTGGCTGGAAAACCACTTTGTGGAAAGTTTACAGGAAGACCTTTCCATGATCTGCAACAGACCCATGAAATTGGAAGTCCAGGTGGTAGAAGAAAAAAAGGAAGAAGGAAATCTCTTCCCGGATGATGCTCAGGCTGTCCCCCCTGCTCCTGTAAAGGCCCAGTTCCCCAAACCGGCGGCCAAACAGCCCACCCAGGAATTTCAAAGCAACCTTTCTCCCAAATACGTCTTTGAAAACTTCGTCATCGGCAACTCCAACCGGATTGCCCATGCAGCAGCCCTGGCCGTAGCCAACAACCCGGCCAAAGCCTACAACCCCTTTTTCCTCTACAGTGATTCCGGACTGGGCAAGACCCACTTGATGAACGCCATCGGAAACCGGATTCACCAGAATCATCCGGAAATGAAAATTCTTTATACTTCCAGTGAAGTATTTACCAATGAACTGATCGGCGCCATCCAAAGCAACAAAACAGAAGCCTTTCGGAATAAATACAGAAATATCGATGTACTGCTTATCGACGATATCCAATTTCTGCGGAAAAAGGAATCCACCCAGGAAGAATTCTTCCATACCTTCGAAACCCTGTACAAAGCAGAAAAACAGATCATCATCTCCAGCGACCGGAAACCTTCTGAACTGGATACCCTGGAAGAACGGCTGACCAGCCGGTTTGAATGGGGTCTTACAGTAGATATCCAGCATCCTGACCTGGAAACCCGGATGGCTATTTTGCGCAACATGGCCCAAAACGACCATATCGATTTCCCCAATGATGTAATTTTGATGATTGCCAGCAGCATCCAGACCAACATCCGTGAACTGGAAGGCGCCTACACCAAGGTCCGGGCCTTTGCCGACCTGACACACCAGCCCATTGACCTGGAACTGACCCGGAAAGCCTTAAAAGACCTGAATATTACCAGTACGGCCAAAATTATATCCGTAGAAGCCATCCAACAGATGGTAGCGTCTGAATATAAAATCCGCGTAGACGACCTGAAAGCCAAGAAACGGACTCGGAACGTAGTATATCCCCGACAGATTGCCATGTATCTGGCCCGGGAAATGACGGACCTATCCCTGCCCCGGATCGGAGAAAGTTTTGGGGGCCGGGATCACACCACGGTAATCCACGCCTGTGAAAAAATTGCCAAAGAACGGCAGGAAGATGCCATTTTGGACCGGAAAATCAACGATCTCATTGCGGAACTGAAAAAATAAAATAGTTATCCACAAGCTGTGCATAACTTTGTGCATAACTTGTGTAAAAAAGTGTGGACAAGTCGCAAAGCCGCGCCGGATGTGGGTATGTGGATAACGTGAACAGGGTTATCCACAAGGTTTTTAGACCCGGAAAATGGCTTAAAACCTGGATATCCCCCACTTATCCACATACCCACACCCCCTACTACGATGATTACGAATTTTATATATTTCAGCGATATAGAAAAAAGGAGGATCTGCCATGCAGTTTTCATGCCAAAGCAGCCAATTGGCCAAAGCCATTAATATCGTAAAGAAAGCCATTTCATCAAGTCCCAATTCCCCCATTTTCTCGGGGATTCATATGATTCTCCAGGAAAATGTCCTGCAGCTCATTGCCATGGATACCAACTTTTGTATGCGTGATATCCTGCAGGTCAACGGTCTTGAAGCTGGAGAACTGCTGGTTCCTGTAAAGGCCATCGGTGATCTGTTTACCCGTTTTGACAATGATGAAGTAGTTACTTTAAGTCAACAGGAAAATGAAAAAGAGTTAACCATTGAAGCCAGCAAAGCCCATGGGAAATACCATATTCCTTTGATGGACTATGAAGATTATCCTGCACTGCCGGGACTGAAACAGGACCAGGTAATGCATTTAAAGGACGAAATGATTGGCAGTCTGATTTCTTCTACCGTATACGCCTGTTCCACAGATGAACAGCGACCCCTGTATACCGGTGTGTTCTTTGAGAAAAAAGGCAAAACCCTGACTGCCGTAGGAACCAACACCCACCGGCTGGCCATCAAAACGGTGGAACTGGAAGAGGGGGACGACAGCAATTTCTCCATGCTGATTCCTGCCCGGGTACTGAAGGAAATCAGTGCCAATTTAAATGGGGATTTGCCTGGAGATGTGGTGCTGACCCTGGAAAACCGTCAGTTACAGGTAGAAGTAGGGGATTTAACCATTATTTCCAGCCTGATTGAAGGCCGTTTCCCGGATTATACCAAACCCATCCCGCCTTCTTTCAAAAACCGGACCGTCCTGGAACGGACGGAAGTGGAAAAGGCCGTGCAGCGGGTGACCTTATTCTCCCATGATGAATACAGCATTGTGCGCCTGTCCTTGGAAAATGACCGGCTGGTGCTGTCTTCTACGGTCAGCGATCTGGGGCAGGGCCGGGAAGAACTTCCCTGCGTGACCATTGGGGAAGAACTGCCCTTGAATATTGCCTTCAACTCCAAGTACCTGCTGGAGTTCTTTAAAAAATGCGATACGGACCGGGTGGTGCTGGAAACCAACAGTTCCCTGTCTCCGGCCCGGCTCACTCCGGAAAATGATGAAAGCTATACCTACATTGTTACGCCGGTACGGGTAATTTTCTAATGAGAGTGGAGCGTCTGCGCCTGCACCATTTTCGCAATTATGATCACGTAAACCTTCCCCTGCATCATGACGTGACCGTATTTTACGGAAATAATGCCCAGGGAAAAACCAATCTGCTGGAGGGCATCTATTACGGTGCCCGGGGATTTTCGTTCCGTACCCGGCATGAGGAGGAGCTTCCCAGCTTTGGCGCAGAAGAATGGGCAGCAGAAGTCACGTACCGTGACCGGTTCGGGGAAAATACCCTGCTGGTGAAACGGTACCATGAACGGGGGAAACTGAAAAAAGAAAACCTGTTAAATGGGACGCCTGTGACCCCGAAGGAGCAGTACGGCCAACTGAATCTGGTGCTTTTCACCCCGGATGACCTGCTGTTGGTCAAGGGAGATCCGTCCTTGCGCCGAAAATTTCTAGATATGGAAATTGCCCAGATCAGTCCGGTATACTACGACCTTTTGAGCAAGTACAACCGAGTCCTGCAGCAGCGGAACAAATTTTTGAAGCAGTGCCGGGAAGCGGAAAAGTTGGACGAAGCCCAGCTTTCTGTTTGGGATGTAGCCCTTTCCCAGCTGGCGGCAGGAATTTTGGATTTTCGTTTGCAGGCTTTGGGGGGGATTGTTCAGGCTGCCCAACGGGTTTATGACGGAATTACAGGGACAACCGGTGCGCTGTCCCTTTCCTATGTGCAGAAACGGGGCCAGGGAGAAGCAGTGCTGACGGAGCGGGGAGACCGGTCCCAGTGGGAGGCCCTGTACCAGGAGGAGCTGAAGGCTCGGCACCGGCTGGACTATGTCCGGGGCTACACCAGCGTGGGGCCTCACCGGGACGACCTGGAAATTCTCCACGCAGGACGGGCGCTGAGAACCTATGGGTCCCAGGGCCAGCAGCGGACCGCCGCTTTGGCGCTGAAGCTGTCGGAACTGGAATTTATCAAGGCCGTGCGCAGCGAATATCCAGTGCTGCTGTTAGATGATGTACTTAGTGAACTGGACAGCAGCCGTCGGGAAAAGCTGCTGGGCTTTATCAGCGGCACGGTCCAGACCCTTTTGACGGTGAACGACCGGGCCTTGGCTCCGGCCAGCGGAGATTGGGCTGCCTACGCAGTGGAAAACGGCAGCCTGCAGGAGGACGGTCATGAAGGATGCTGAGCTGCTGGTGTTGAAGGTGCTGAAAAGCAAGGATGCCAAGCAGAAATATATCATGTACCATTTGCGGACCCATTGGGCCGATATCATCGGCCATACGGCGGCCAACCATTCCCAGCCCTACCGGCTGGAAAATGGGGTATTGTACCTGCATACGGATAACCCGGCCTGGTCCCACAATCTGATGATGATGCAGGGCCAGCTGCTGGGGAAAATCAACCAGAGCCTGCCCGGGTATCGCCCTGGCCGGCACCGGATCATCCGGGAGCTGAAGTTTTACCATGGCATTCTGGATGAGCCGGCAGCCCCCAAACTGGATGACCAGGGACCCTTTATTCCCAAGGTGGACCCCAACCGGCGCTGTCCGGTGTGCGGCGTGCCGCTGATTGGGGATGAGGAAATCTGCGCCACCTGTGCCCGGAAACAACTGGCTGAAAAACGGCGGGAAATCCGCCGGGCCCTGGAGAAAAGTCCCTGGCTGCGCTGGGAAGATTGCCGAGAAACGCTAAATTGTGATAGAATAACATTTACTGACGTTAAAGCCGTTCTGGAAGAATGGGCCATGAATGAGGCCCTGAAACCTGATGCCACGGACCTGGAAAAAGCCTTTGCGGTAATGCTGGACCGGGGACTGACACCGGATAAATTGAATCCAGAACTGGTGGAACGCATTTTGTCGAGAGCAAAAAGGAGTCGGTTTTATGTACCTGCACGTGGGAAATAACTACGTTGTCCGCAATGATGAAATCATTGGGATTTTTGATATCCGGAACAAACGGACCAATCTGTACCGCTTCTTCCTGAAGCCCAAGATTGAGGCCCACCAGGTCATTGACCTGACGGAGGAATTTCCTCCCTCCAGCTGTGTGGTTACCGTGGATAAGATTATCCTGTCCGGTATTTCCAGCAAAACATTGCAAAGACGATAAGCAGAATTCGGGAGGTTTGTATGGCAAAGAAGAAACAATCGATTGAAGAAGAAATTGCCGTCCATGGTGATTACGGCGCTGAGCAGATCCAGGTATTGGAGGGTCTGGAAGCCGTCCGCAAGCGTCCCAGTATGTATATCGGCAGCATCAGCGGCAGAGGGCTGCACCACCTGGTGTACGAAGTCATCGACAACAGTATCGACGAAGCGCTGGCTGGCTACTGTGACCACATCCACGTGTTCATCCATGATGACAACAGCATTACCGTTACCGATAACGGCCGCGGTATTCCGGTAGAAATGCATAAGGTGGGCAAACCCGCCATTGAAGTGGTTATGACCGTGCTCCACGCCGGCGGCAAGTTCGGCGATGGGGGCTATAAGGTTTCCGGCGGTCTGCACGGGGTTGGCGTATCCTGCGTAAATGCCCTGAGCAAGCGCATGGTGGTGGAAGTCAAAAAGAACGGAAAAATCTACGGCATTGAATTTTCCAAGGGCAAAACCACCCGTCCCCTGTACGAAAAAGGCACCTGTCCGGAAAACGAAACCGGGACCAGCGTAACCTTCTGGCCCGATGACACCATTTTCACGGAAACCGTGTACAGCTACGATACCTTGAAGCACCGGATTCGGGAACTGGCTTTCCTGAACAAGGGCGTCAAGATCCAGCTCACCGACGAAAGATCCGGCGCCGATGAGACCTTCCACTACGAAGGCGGCATTGTTTCTTTTGTGGAATTCATCAACAAGGGCAAGGAAGCCCTGCACGAACCCCCCATCTACGTGGAAGGGGAACGGCAGGATACCATCGTGGAAGTGGCCATGCAGTATACGGACGCCTACACGGAAAATATCTATACTTTTGTCAACAACATCAATACGGAAGAGGGCGGCACCCATCTGGCCGGCCTGAAACAGGCCCTGACCCGGTGCATCAACGATTACGCCCGGAAAAACGGACTTTTGAAGGAAAACGAGGAAAACCTGTCCGGGGACGATGTCCGGGAAGGTCTTACCTGCGTCATGAGCTTGAAGGTCCGGGAACCCCAGTTCGAAGGCCAGACCAAGACCAAACTGGGCAACAGTGAAGTCCGGGGCATTGTGGACAACATGGTGTCCGAAGCCCTGACCGAATACTTCGAAGAAAATGCTCCCGTAGCCAAGAAAATCATCGATAAGGCCGTTATGGCCAACCGGGCACGGGCTGCTGCTAGAAAAGCCAGGGACCTGACCCGCAGAAAGTCTGCTTTGGAAGTCAGCTCTTTGCCGGGCAAACTGGCTGACTGCTCCAGCAAGAATGCGGAAGAAACCGAAATCTACCTGGTAGAAGGGGACTCCGCAGGCGGCAGCGCCAAACAGGGCCGGGACAGAAATTTCCAGGCCATCCTGCCGCTGCGGGGCAAGATTTTGAACGTAGAAAAAGCCCGTATGGACAAGATGCTCAACAGCCAGGAAATCCGGGCCATGATTACGGCCTTTGGCTGCGGCATCGGGGAAGAATTCAATATCGAGAAGATCCGCTACGGCAAGATCATCATCATGACCGATGCGGACGTGGACGGGGCCCACATCAGAACCCTGCTCCTGACCTTCTTCTACCGGTATATGAAACCCTTGATTATCCACGGCAATGTGTTCATTGCCCAGCCGCCCCTGTACCTGATCCGTACCGGGAAAAAGCACACCTACGCCTACAGCGATGACGAACTCCAGCAGAAACTGGATGAAGTGGGCAGAAACAACAACCCCTACGTGCAGCGCTACAAAGGCTTGGGCGAAATGAACCCGGAACAGCTGTGGGAAACCACTATGGATCCTAGCAAGCGGACGGTGCTCCAGGTACAGCTAGAAGATGCGGCCAATGCCGATTCCATTTTCTCCGTGCTTATGGGGGACAAGGTTGAACCTCGGCGGCAGTTCATCGAGGAAAATGCCGGCAAGGTTACCAACCTGGACTTCTGAGGCAGCTATGGGTACCCAAATACTGCTTCCCCAGGGCAAGTGGGAACTGACCAAGGACTCTGGCGCTCCCCTTGTGGTGGTGGCCGGCGGCCGGCGGCCGGATCCCCAGTGGCTGCGGAAAGCAGCAGGGGACCTGCCCCTTTATGCGGCGGACCGGGGCGCGGACCACTGCGCCAAAGCCGGCCTGACGCCCCGCTTTTTGTATGGGGATAGGGACAGTGCGGCGCCCGGCGCCTGGGAAAAATTTGTCCAGGCCGGCGCCAAGGTGAAAACCTTTCCCGTGAACAAGGACGATACGGACCTGTCCTTGATTCTCCAAGATATCAAGGTCCCTTGTCTGGTTCTGGCCACCGGGGTTTGGGGCGGCCGGGCGGACCATTTGTTTGGCAATCTTTATTGCCTGCTGTCCTGTCAGAAGCGGGGCAGCACCGTGATTTTGGCTGATGAACAGGAAATCCTGTGTTTTCTGGGCCCCGGTGAGGGCGCAGCCTTTACTCCCGCTGGGCGCAGGCCCGCGGCTGTAAGCCTGCTCCCCCTGACGGCGGAAACCACAGTGAGTATTGAAGGGGTCCGCTGGCCCCTTGACCATTCCTCTTTAACCCAGGAAAATCCCTATGCAGTAAGCAACAAAATGACAGAAGCTGTGCTCACCGCCTCTTGTCAGGCGGGCTGGGCCGGACTATATCTGACCTGGAAGGAGTAGGGAATGGAAACCATCGTTTTTTCGTGGCATGATTTGGTGTTTTTGCTGGTGGCCGGGTTTGTGGGCTCTTTTGTGGATGCAGCCGTAGGGGGCGGGGGACTGATTACCATTCCCGCCTACATGGCGACCCCTCTTCCCATGCCCGTTGCCCTGGGCTCCAACAAGTTTGCGGCCAGCATCGGCGCCATTACCAGTTTTTTTACTTTTGTGCGTTCCGGCAAAATCGACCGGAAAATTATCAAAATGATGCCCTTATCCGCTATAGGCAGCGCCGTAGGCGCTTGTCTGGTTTCTTTGGTACCGGACCAGATTCTGCGGTACATCGTGGTCATTTCCCTGATTGCGGTGGCGGTGTACACCTTTAAGAAAAAAGAGTGGAACGGCGTCAACGAAATGACGGAAATGAGCCGGACCATGGCGGTGGGCATTGCCTTTATGGCCTGGTGCCTGGGCATGTATGACGGCTTTTTCGGTCCGGGAACGGGAACGTTCCTGATTTTTGCCTTTTTATATTTTGGCTATAATTTTGTTACCGCAGCAGGCAATGCCAAAACCCTGAACCTGGCCAGCAACCTGGGCGGGCTGGTAGCCTTCCTGGTCTTGGGCAAGGTATATTTCTGGTACGCGCTGCCCATGGGTCTGGTGGAAATTGCCGGAGCCCGGCTAGGTGCCAGAATGGCCATCAAAAAGGGTGTGGGTTATATCCGTACCCTGTTCTTGATCGTAACCATCGTGCTGATCGGCAAGCAGGTTTATGATCTGTTCTTAAAGTAAACAATTAGCAGCAAAGCCCGGGAGGGCGCAGGAAAGGAAGCGTGAGAACGTGGATGATCAGCAAAATGATAAACAGACCATCACGGCAGGCAAGGTAATTCCCGTATACGTAGAAGACGAAATGCAGAAGTCGTACATCGACTATGCTATGAGTGTTATTGTACAGCGGGCCTTACCGGATGTGCGGGACGGTTTGAAACCGGTTCACCGGCGCATCCTGTATGCCATGAACGAAGCCGGCATGCTGCCGACCAAAGCGTATAAGAAATCCGCCCGTATCGTGGGCGATGTTTTAGGTAAGTATCACCCCCATGGTGACTCCTCCGTATACGACGCCATTGTTCGGCTGGCCCAGGATTTCTCCACCCGGTATCTGATGGTGGACGGCCACGGGAACTTCGGTTCCGTGGATGGTGACCCTGCGGCTGCCATGCGGTATACCGAAGTGCGTATGGGCAAGATTGCCGTAGAAATGCTGCGGGATATTGAAAAGGATACGGTGGATTTCATCCCCAACTACGATGAATCCCTGAAGGAACCCACCGTGCTGCCGGCCAAGGTACCGGCTCTTCTGATCAACGGTTCCGCCGGTATTGCCGTAGGTATGGCCACCAACATTCCGCCCCACAACCTGAACGAAGTGGTGGATGCCTGTGTCATGCTTATCGACAATCCGGACTGCACCATTGAACAGCTGATGAAAGCCATCAAAGGACCGGACTTCCCTACGGGAGCCAAGATTCTGGGCATCAACGGCATTCGCCAGGCCTATACCACCGGCCGGGGCGTTATCAAGGTGCGGGCCAAGGCGCATGTGGAACCCATGCCCAAAAACAAGAACCGGATTGTGGTGACTGAGATTCCCTACCAGGTCAACAAGGCAAAACTCATTGAGAGCATTGCCCACCTGGTGCAGGACAAGGTGCTGGAGGGCATTACGGACCTAAGGGATGAATCCGACCGGAAGGGTATGCGCATTGTCATCGAGCTCCGCAGCGATGTGGTGCCCGAAGTGATGCTGAACCAGCTGTACAAGCATACCCAGCTCCAGGATTCCTTCGGCATTATTATGCTGGCCCTGGTCAAAGGCCATCCCCGGATTTTGAATCTGAAACAGATTCTGGAATATTATCTGGAACACCAGAAGGATGTCATTACCCGGAAATGCCAGTACGAACTGCGCAAAGCCAAGGAACGGGCCCATATCTTGGAAGGCTTGAAAATCGCCCTGGATCACCTGGACGAAGTCATTGCCACCATCCGGGCCAGCGCCAACGGCGACGTAGCCAAGGCAGCCTTGATGGACAAGTTTGCCTTGAGCGACAAGCAGGCCCAGGCCATTTTGGATATGCGTCTCCAACGCCTGACCGGTTTGGAACGGCAGAAGATTGAGGACGAATACCAGGAAGTTATGGCCAATATTGCCTATTTGGAGGACGTGTTGTCCGACGAACATAAGATTATGGGTATCGCCCGGGAAGATCTGCTGGACGTGAAGAAGCGTTTTGGGGATCCCCGGAGAACCTCCATTGTACCCGATGCCGGGGAACTGGAAACCGAAGACCTGATTGCTGAGGAGGACGTGGTCATTACCATCAGCCACCAAAGCTATATCAAACGTCAGGCCCTCACCAACTTCCGCAACCAGAACCGGGGCGGCCGGGGCATCAAGGCCGGCAGCGGCAAGATTGTCAAGGAAGACAACAAGGTGAAAGGGGACTTCTCCGAACACCTGCTGATGGCCAGCACCCATGACAATATCCTGTTCTTTACCAATCGGGGACGGGTCTACCGGCAGAAGGGCTACGAAATTCCGGAAGCCGGCCGTACCGCCAAGGGAACCTATATCCGGAACCTGTTGCCGCTGGAAGAAAACGAAAAGGTCAACGCCGTGATTGCCGTCCACAGCGGCATCAGTTCTGACGAAGACAAGTTCCTGTTTATGGCTACCAACGCCGGTATTGTAAAGCGTACCAGCGTCAGCGAATTCAAGTCCGCCCGGAAAGGCGGCCTGATTGCCATCAACCTGGACGAAGGGGAAGAACTCATTGACGTGAAGCTCACCTCCGGCAAGAACGATATCCTCCTGGCTACCCGGGACGGCTACGCCATCCACTTTAACGAAGAGGATGTAAGGCCCATGGGCAGAACCAGCCACGGGGTACGGGGCATTCTGCTGCGGCCTCACGATACGGTGGTTTCCATGGACAGCTGCCTGGACGATACGGGTGAAGTGCTGACCGTAACCGACAAGGGACAGGGCAAACGGACGGATATTTCCGAGTACCGGGTTCAGAACCGGGGCGGCAAAGGTATCATCAACCTGAAAGTCACCGATAAGACGGGCCTGATTGTAGGGTCCAAGTTCATTACGGAAAAACAGGAAATCATGCTGATTTCTGCAGCTGGCATCATCATCCGGATGAATGCGGCGGATATCTCCACCTATGGCAGAAATGCCCAAGGGGTGAAACTGATGGATCTGGAAAGCGGCGATAAGGTTGCTGCTCTGGCCATTGTGAATACCGTGGATGAAGAAGACGAATAAAGCGTAAAAATAGGCTTGTGCACAACTGCACAAGCCTATTTTTTGCCCCAATGGTGGAAAACTCTGTGGATAACTGGATAAAAAGCTGTGGCATACAGAAAAGTGAATGTAAAAAGTGGCGATAAATGCCCACAGACAGGGAATTTTGGTTAAACCCCTGTGGATTTTCCCCAAAGTTATCCACAATTCTTGGGGATAACTTGTGTATAAGTGGATAAGCCCCTCCGGATTTTGTAGTACGAACAGCTTTTCGCACAAAATATAGCTCTAACCCCAGAAGTTATCCACAGAAAATGTGGATAACTTCCCGATTTTTGGGGATAACTTTGTGCATAAGTGGATAGCTTGACGAAAGCCGGAGAATGCTCTATCCTGTTATTGTTAGATTTGATGGAATCAATTGAATTGAGGAGGAAGTTAGTATGGCAGAATTAAACAAGAGAGCCCAAGCATTCCAAGAATATTTGGACAAGAAAGATCCGAAAGCATTTCAGGTACAAGCCATTGAAGGGGACCGGTTCCACACCGCCGTATTCCGTTCCCATGTAAATATTGATGGTACGCCCGTGGTCCTGGTGGTTCTGTTGGACGACACGGCTTTTGGCATGATTCGGGTGCTGCTGGCCCCCAAGGCCCTGAAGGACAACAACAAGGAAGCCCTGGAAAAAATGATCACCGATTTCAACCAAGGCTACAAGGCTTTCAAGTTCTATCTGGATCCGGAAGGTTCCCTGATTCTGGACCTGTGCGTAGTGTTCGAAAACGAAAGCATCAATGGGGATATGTTCTATGCCCTGTTCGACCTGATTACCAAGGAAATGGGCCAAAGATACAAAGAAATCATGAAGACCATTTGGGAATAAGTTCCCTAAAAAAAGCCTTCTCCAGCTGCAGCAGCTGGAGAAGGCTTTTTTATTTTTTAGCAGAGCTGGACGGTTCCGCTTTTTGGGGTGGTTCCAAAGGCTGGATAAACCTGGACTGCTTGACGAAACGGATAAATTCTTCCATGGCCGGATGCAGGCGCACATTTTTGTTCCACACCAGGGTAATAAAGGCCGGATGGAATTCGGTAATGGGAATGGCCGCCAGGTCCGGTTCCTGGCTGGCAATTTCTTCGGTAAGAAAACCGGCAGCCGCTTCACTGCGGATGTATTCCAGGATGGTGAAGACCTGGGAGGTCTGGTGGACAATCCGGGGCTGCACCTCGCTGACTGCAAACATCCGCTTGATATAGGTGGTCTGGTCAAAATGGTCGGAAAACATGACCAAAGGCACGTCCTTCAGCTCTTTCAGACTCAGGGATGTTCTGCTGGCCAGGGGGTGGTCCTTCCGGACAAACAGTTTCAGGTAGCTTTTCCGCAGCAGCAGGTGGTGATAGGGCTCTTCCGGCATATGGTTGGTAACGCACAGGGCAAAATCAATTTCCTGCCGGTCCAGCAGCTCGTATAGCACATTGGTGGTTTCCTCGATGGTTTCGATGGTGGTTCGGGGATGTTCCTTTAAAAAGGCACCGTGGAGCTTGGGGAAAATGGTGTTTCCCCGCATGGTGGCCACCCCAATCCGCAGCAGGGTCCGGCTGTGTGCCAGATTCTTTACCACCTGGCACAAATTCTAGTAATGGTTCTCGAACTGCTGGGCGTGTTCCAGCAGAATCCGGCCCTGGGGGGTGACCTGGATGTTGTTCCGGTTGCGCTGGAACAGGGCTACCCCGCATTCCTGCTCCAGTTCCTGCATGGCCTTGGAAATCCCGGGCTGGGAGATATGACATTTCTCTGCGGCTCCGGTGAAGCTGCCGCATTGGCAGACAGCAATAAAGTATTCGATTTGGGTCAGTTTCATGGGGCACCTCCTTCTGTCTTTATTATAACTAAAAGTTTGGGTGAAGAACAGAAATGTATTTTACTTTCTTTTTCTGCCTGTGTAAAATTGCTACAGAATCACGAAAATGTATTTTGTATGCACTGAAATAAAAATAAATCTGTAGCCGGTCCCAACCACCGACGAAGTCAGGCCAAGGCCTGGAAGAAAAAGGAGATAAGTACAATGGCTGCAACGAAAATGGGTTATGATTTGTTAAACGATCCCTTCCTGAACAAAGGCACTGCCTTTTCTTTGGAAGAACGGAGAAAATACGGGCTGGTGGGCATTCTGCCGCCCCATGTGGAAACCCTGGAACTCCAGGCCCAGCAGGCTTACGAAAATGTTTGTGAACGGCCTAACCGGGCAGTACAGCGCCACTATCTGATGAAGCTGTTCAGCCGGAACCGGACCCTGTTCTTTTACCTGTTCTCCCATCAGCTGGAACAGCTGCTGCCCATTTTGTATGCTCCTGGCGTAGCCGAAAGCGTCAAGCAGTACAGCGAACTGTTCACCACTCCCCAAAACGCCGTCTACCTGTCCATTGACGCCATGGGGGATATCGAAGAAGCCCTGCGCAACGGGGCTGCCGGCCGGGATATTGAACTGATCGTAGTTACCGACGGGGAAAGCATTCTGGGCATCGGGGACTGGGGCACCAACGGGGTCAGCATTTCCACCGGGAAAATCCTGGTGTACACCGCCGCTGCCGGCATTGACCCGGCCAAGGTGCTGCCGGTGGTACTGGATGCTGGCACCAGCCGCCAGAGCCTGATTGATGACCCGTTGTACCTGGGGCTGCACCACAAACGGATTGTGGGCGCTGCCTACGATACCTTTGTGGACCGCTTTGTGAGAACGGCTGAAAAGCTGTTCCCCAACCTGTACATCCATTTTGAGGATTTTGGACGGGAAAATGCAGCCCGTCTGCTGGACCAATACGCCAACCAATTTGCCGTCTATAACGACGATATTGAAGGCACCGGGGCGGTAACCCTGGCAGCCATTCTGGGCGCCCTGAAGATTTCCGGGCAGAAGCTTACGGACCAGAAATTCCTGTGCTTTGGCGCCGGCACCTCCGGCATGGGCATTGTGCGCCAGGTCTACGAAGAAATGCTGCTCCAGGGCCTGACCCCCCAAGAAGCCCAGGACCGGTTCTACCTGGTGGACCAACAGGGCCTGCTGTTTGAGGATTCCGATGCCCTGACCCCCCAACAAAACCTGTTTACCCGCAAGAGAACGGAATTTGCGGACAGTCACGACCTGGACACCTTGGAAAAAGTGGTAAAAGCCATTCATCCTACCATTTTGGTGGGCTGCTCCACGGTGGGCGGTGCCTTTACAGAAAGCATCGTCAAGGAAATGGCTGCCCATACGGAACGCCCCATTGTCTTCCCGCTGAGCAATCCCACGGAACTGGCAGAAGCCAAGGCTGCGGACCTGATTGCCTGGACGGAAGGCCGGGCCCTGGTGGCTACCGGCACTGCTTCCCAGGAAGTGGGATACCAAGGGGTGAAGTACCAGATTGGCCAAGCCAACAACTCCTTGGTGTTCCCGGGGATGGGACTGGCCGTAACTGCCTGCCACGCCAAATGCGTGTCCCAGGGAATGCTGGCAGCTGCTGCCCATGCCCTGGCTGATGAAGTAAAGGTGGAAAACGCCGGTGCCTCTGTGCTGCCGCCGGTTACCCATCTCCAGGACTTCACGGTGGTGCTGGCCCAGAAGGTGGCCCAGCGCATTGTAGAAGAAGGCGTCAACCAAAAAGCCATTGCCGACCCTGCCCAAGCTGTTTTGGACAGCCAATGGACAGCTGAATATAAAGAGCTGTAAGATTCCAGCCGCAAGGCCTCCTGGGATAAATCACACACAAAAAAAACAAGGAAGTGACCAGCTATACGCTGGCTGCTTCCTTGTTTTTTTGTGCGCTGTAAGGGGAAAATTGGCCCTTAGGGCATGAGAAAGGTCAGGAGAAAGGGAATCTCCAGAGTCAGAAGAAAACCGCTGACAAAGCCCAAAATGGCCGCAGGGGTATTGATGTACTTTAACAGTACGGGCATGGTGGAGTCCATAGTACTGGCGCCGCCCAGGCCGATACAGGGAAATTTGTACCACCGGGTCAAAAGGGGCACGGAAATAAAGCACAGCAGTTCCCGGAGGGAATTGGCAATAAAGGCAATGGCGCCCACCTTGGTGGAATACAGGGAGCCGATAACCACGGACGACAGGCTGTACCAGCCCATACCAGCGCTGACCAGGAGGCTGTCCCGGGAGGGTAGGCCAGTCAAAAGGCCAAATAACGTGCCAAGGGTCAGGCTCCCCAGGGTGATGGCCGCAGGAATGGCCAGACAAAGGCTTAAATTCCTGGGCGTGACGAATTGCCGGATTAGAGCCTTGTTTTCCCCGATTTCAATGCCGGAAACAAAAATCATGATGTTCAGGGCGTTCATGAGAATGGTGTCCAAAAGGGGCCCCTGGTCCGGGGTCAGAAAAGCATATCCCGCGCCAAAGCCCAGCACCAGGGAGAGCAGAATGAGCCGGATCATTTCTTGGCCTCCTGGAACAGGGTGTGGATTTCCCGGGCAAAAATCCGCTCTACTATCAGGAGCAGCAGAAAGCTGCCCAGCATGCTGCCCAGGCAGATGGCCAGGGACTGGATGCCCAGGGTGCGCAACTGGACAAGCAGCTGGGGATTGCTGCCAATTTTGGCTGCAAGGCAAAAAATCATGGTGCATAGGGCCGCCTGGGAAATGCGGCTAAGGCCCAGCTTTATTTTGTAGGAAAACAGGTTTACCAAGCCGGCCGCAATGCCCAGCGCCATGCAAAGCAGGATAACGGTCATGAAGTCAGCTCCTTTTCGTAATTTAGGTACAAGAAAAGCCGGCAGCTGCAGCAGCCGGCCATCATCCAGCGGGATTAGAGGGTAAAAGCCAGATGTCCCAATACGTATAGGGACAGGCCCCGGATTACCAGCATGAACCAATGGGTGGGAAACCGGATGCCTGTTTTGGGGTCCCGGATGGCCATACCAGGAATCTGGTAGAATACGGCCAGCTGCTCATAGCCGGACAGAATCAGCAGCATGGAGGCGGGCTCCCATAAAATATCATCAAATAAAATCAGGAACAGGCAGTAGAAAAAGAAAATCAGCCGCCCCAGATAAAAAAGCAGGAAAAACAGGAATCCCTGGTCAATGACAATAATCCGAACCGGAGAGGGGCGCTTGCTGCGCAGCAGCCCGGGAAAGGTCTGCATATAATAATAGATGGTCTGGTACCGGAACAAAAAGATAATTTCCAGCAGCCAGCAGAATAAGGGAACCACATGGATATGCATAGGCTGATCAACGCTCCTTCCGCCTTTCATTATACACGATAGGTCCATATCCTGACAATTTCTCTTTCTGTCCGGTTATTGTTCTGAAAATAGGATTCCATGTAAAATCTGAATGCATGAAATATATCTTTCACAATAGACAAATGTCCATTAAATACATACGCTTCACAAAATGTACATAAAAACGGTATACAAATTAAAAATTCGCATCAATTTTGTAAAAAGAGTATTGCAAAACCGCGAATAAGTACGTATAATAGGCTTAACTTGCAAGGCCGGCCGTCTTTCGTACAGCTCCCTGGCAAGAATCCCCTAGAAAGCAAAGGTGTTATGGATGAAAGGATGGAAAAAAGCGGTCGGCGCTATCGCCATGACAACGGTAATGGCAACCATGTTTGCAGGCTGCGGTGACAGTAAGAAAGAAGCAGCTAACAGCAATGAAATCAAGGTGGGCGCCCTGTTTGAACTCACCGGCAACGTTGCCAACTACGGTAAATCCTGTTACAACGGATTCCAAATGGCTATTGATGAAGTCAATGCCAAAGGCGGGGTAAACGGCAAAAAGATTACTATTGTCCAGGCGGACAACAAATCCGAGCCCTCTGAATCTGGCAACCAGGCAACCAAGTTGATTTCCAAGGATAAGGTTGCTGTTATTGTTGGACCTGCTACCAGCGGCTGCGTATCCGCTGCCACGCCTGTAGTCACCAACGCCAAGGTTCCTCTGATGGCTCCTGTAGCTACGGCACCTGGCATTACGGTGGATGAAAAAGGCAAGGTTCGTCCCTACATCTTCCGTGCCTGCTTCACGGATCCGTTCCAAGGCAAGGTTATGGCAACCTTCGCGGTTAAGAGCCTGAACGTGAAGAATGTGGCTATTTTCTATGATTCTTCCAGTGACTATTCCAAAGGCCTGATGGAAGTATTCGGCAAGACTTTGGAAGAAAACGGCGGCAAGGTTGTAGCCAAGGAAGCTTTCCTGGCTAAAGACCAAGATTTCAAGGCAGCCCTGACCAAACTGAAGGCTGCTGATCCTCAAGCCCTGTATGTACCGGCTTATTATGAAGAAGTTTCCAAGATTGTAAAACAAGCTCGTGAAGTTGGCCTGGATTGCCCAATCCTGGGCAGCGATGGTTGGGATTCCCCGAAACTGGCAGAAATTGCTGGTGCTGATGCTCTGAACAACACCTACTTCAGCAGCGCTTATTCCGCACAGGATCAAGATCCCCATGTACAACAGTTCATCAAAGACTACAAAGCCAAATACAACGCAGAACCGGATACCTTTGCCATCCACTCCTATGATGCAGGCCTGGTTGTAGCCGAAGCCATCAAGAGAGCTGGCGGCACCGATGGTACCAAGATTGCCGACGAAATGGCCAAGATGAAAGATTTCCAAGTAGCCACTGGGAAATTCACCCTGGATAAGGATCACAACCCTGTATCCGGCGGTATCATCATCGAAATGAAGAACGGCGTACAGACCTTCAAAGAAAAGATTAACCTGTAAGTTTCAAATTCAGTCTATATGGCGTTGGGTCAGGCTCAACTGACCTGACGCCAAAATTTTTCCAAAGGAGGAAGGCTTATGGACACGGGTTCTTTTGCTTTACAATTTGTACAGCAAATTGTAAACGGGGTGTCACTGGGCAGCATTTATGCGCTGATTGCCCTCGGGTACACCATGATTTATGGCATCATCAAATTAATTAACTTCGCCCACGGTGATATTTACATGGTGGGTGCCTATATTGGCTATGTAGCCACCAGCAAGTTTGGTTTACCTTTTTTGCCTTCCATCGTTTTGGCCATGCTGGGCTCCGCTATTGCTGGTATCATCATTGAACGGATTGCCTATCGCCCCATGCGGAACGCACCCCGGATTGCGGCCCTGATTACCGCCATCGGCGTATCGTTCTTTCTGGAAAACGGCATGATACTTTTGGTTACGCCCCAGCCCCGGACCTTCCCGGCAATTTTTGCCCCCACGGTCTATAACATCGGCGGCATCATCATCAACAACCAGCAGATCATCATTTTGGTAAGCACCTTTATCCTGATGCTGGTTCTGACTTACATCGTTAACCGGACCAAAGCCGGCAAGGCCATGAGAGCGGTAAGCTATGATGCAGACGCAGCCCGGCTCATGGGCATCAACATCGACCGGGTTATTTCCATGACCTTCGCCCTGGGTTCTGCCCTGGCTGCTGCCGCCGGCGTACTGGTAGGCATCTACTACAACTCCATTGATCCCCTGATGGGCATGATGCCCGGTATCAAGGCGTTCATTGCAGCTGTTGTAGGCGGCATCGGCATTCTCCCCGGCGCTATGCTGGGCGGCATCATCATGGGTCTGGTAGAAGCCATGGTCAGCGGCTTCTTCTCCTCCACCTTCCGTGATGCAGCAGCCTTTGCCATCCTGATTATCATCTTGCTCTATAAACCTACGGGCTTACTGGGCAAGAACGTGAAAGAGAAAGTGTAGGTGGGAGCCATGAAAAATTTACGCAAACAGGATTTACTGGGCCTGGGCATTTTTGCAGTGATTTTTGTGGTATTCTATCTGCTGTTTGACCAGGAAGTTTTGGATGACTATTGGGAAACCAACGTCATCATGATTTTGATCAACATCATCCTGTCCGTAAGCCTGAACCTGATCAACGGCTTTACGGGACAGTTCTCCATCGGCCATGCCGGCTTTATGGCAGTAGGCGCCTATGTTTCCGCCATTATTACCGTAAAACTGGGAATGGACTTTGCCCTTGCCCTGATTGTAGGAACTTTGGCCGCTGCTTTCCTGGGCTTCCTGATTGGCATGCCCACCCTGCGGCTGGACGGTGACTATCTGGCCATTGCTACCCTGGGTTTGGGGGAAATCATCCGGATTGCCATCCTGAACATCAACTATGTAGGCGGGGCTTCCGGTTTCATGGGGATTCCCCGTTTGACCACCTTCCCCATTGCCTTCTGGATTATGGTTTTTGTGGTATACGTCATCAAAAACTTCAAGAATTCGGCAGACGGCCGTGCCTGCCTGGCCATTCGTGAAAACGAAATTGCGGCGGAAACCATGGGTATCAACACCACCAAGTACAAGGTTATGGCCTTCACCATTGGAGCTGGTTTTGCCGGTACCGCCGGTGCCCTGTTCTCCCATTACTATTACATTGCCCACCCGGCATCCTTTACCTTCATGCGTTCTTTTGATATCCTGACCATGGTGGTATTGGGCGGCCTGGGTTCCATGACCGGTGCTGTTACCGGTGCTGTTCTCTTAACCGCTATTTCTGCTGCTCTGGCAGATTATCCGGAATGGCGTATGGTCATCTACTCCATTGTCATGATTGTCCTGATGCTGAACCGCCCGCAGGGCCTGTTTGGCAGCAAGGAACTGAGCCTGAATATGTTTAAATCTATAAAGCTGGGAGGTGGATCTCATGGCGGAACTGCTCAAAGTGAATAACGCCTCCATGATTTTCGGCGGCCTGCGTGCTGTATCCAACTTGAATATGCAGATTGATGAAGGGGAACTGATTGGCCTCATCGGTCCCAACGGCGCCGGCAAGACCACTGCCTTCAATATGCTTACCGGGGTGTATGAACCTTCTGAAGGGGAAATCACCTTTGCCGGACAGCGGATCAACGGAAAGAAACCGTACCAGGTGACCAATATGGGCGTGGCCCGTACCTTCCAGAACATCCGTCTGTTCTCCGAACTGTCCGTACTGGACAATGTAAAGATTGCCTTTAACCAGCATATCCGCTATGGCCTTTTGGAAGCCATCGGCCGTTTTGGCCGGTACTTCTCGGAAGAAGCTGCGGTGGAGGAAAAAGCTTTGGAGCTGTTAAAAATCTTCAAGCTGGATAAGCTGAAGGATGAAATGGCCAAGAACCTGCCCTACGGCGAACAGCGCCGGCTGGAAATTGCCCGCGCCCTGGCTACGGGACCCCGCCTGCTGCTGTTAGATGAACCGGCAGCAGGCATGAACCCCCAGGAAACCAAGGAACTGATGGAACTGATCCGCTGGATCAAAAAAGAATTTAATTTAAGCATTCTTCTGATTGAACATGATATGGGTCTGGTAATGAGCGTCTGCCAGCGGATTTACGTACTGGAATACGGCATCTGCATTGCCAACGGGACCCCTGATGAAATCAAACACAACAAACGCGTAATCAAAGCGTACTTAGGCGAGGAGGTGTCCTGATGCTGAAGGTAGAACATTTGGATGTATTCTACGGGGCCATCCACGCAGTCAAGGATGTAAGCCTGGAAGTAGGCGATGGACAGATTGTTACCCTGATTGGGTCCAATGGGGCTGGAAAATCCACCACCCTGCATACCATTTCCGGACTGATCAAACCGAAAAACGGCAGCATCGAATATGACGGCCACGAAATCGTGGGCGTTCCGGCCCATAAACTGGTGGGCCAGGGGCTGGTCCAGGTCCCTGAAGGCCGTCACGTATTTTCCAACATGACGGTTATGGAAAACCTGGACATGGGCGCCTACCTGCGCAGTGACAAAGACGGTATTGCCCAGGATAAGGAAAAGGTTTTCGCCAAGTTCCCCCGGCTGAAAGAACGGGTGGGGCAAATGGCCGGTACCCTGTCCGGCGGCGAGCAGCAGATGCTGGCCATGGGCCGGGCCCTGATGAGTCGTCCCAAACTGCTGATTTTGGATGAACCTTCCATGGGTCTTGCACCCTTGCTGGTACGGGAAATCTTTGCTATCATCAAAGAGATCAACGAAGAAGGAACCACCGTCCTGTTGGTGGAACAGAATGCCAACATGGCCCTGTCCATTGCCGACCGGGCGTATGTATTGGAAACCGGACGGGTGGTATTGTCCGGCACTGCAGCCGAACTGGCAGCCAGCGAAGCTGTACAGAAAGCCTATTTGGGCGGCTGATGAGGAGGCAGAAACCATGTTAGTAAAAGAGTTGATGACCAAAGTCGTAAAGGTAGTGGAGAGCGAACAGTCCCTTTTGGAAATCCAGGAACTGATGCTCAACAACAATCTGCGCCGGGTACCGGTGGTGGATAAGGAAGGCCATTTGCGGGGTATCATCACCGATGGGGATGTAGCCCGGGCTACGCCCTCCGATGCCAGCACCCTGAGCCGGTATGAAGCCAACTACCTGCTGGGCAAGCTGAAGGTGAAAGATTTGATGACCAAAGCCGTCATTACCGTTAAGGAAGTGGACGGGGTGGAAGTGGCTGCTTACCTGATGTACAAGTTTAAAATCGGCGCCCTGCCGGTGGTGGACGACAACAACAAGGTGGTAGGCATCATTTCTGATACGGACTTGTTCAAGGCATTTGTGGACCTGATGGGCTATGCCCAAACCTCTACCAAAATCACCATCGATTCCAAGGATAAGGTGGGGGTTCTGGCAGAACTGGCCAACATTTTCAAGGATAGAGGCGTCAACATCATTTCCATCCTGACCCGTGATATAGGAAATGATGACCGGGAAATTACCATTCGTGCAGACCTGACCAACGCTATGGATGTTATCCAAACCATCCGTGACGCAGGCTACAACATTACTGATATCTCTACTTTGAAAGTAGATGATCCCAGTGTCCGGTAAAATTGATTATCACGTTGGCGACATTGTACGGATGAAAAAAGCCCATCCCTGCGGCTCCTATGAATGGGATGTGGTGCGGGTCGGTATGGATTTCGGCATCAAATGCCGGGGCTGCGGGCATTATGTGATGCTGCCCCGGGCCAAATTCGAAAAAGCGGTACGGGATGTATTGGAACATAAGGAATAAAAAGCAGGGGACTGGTGCCTATTGGCCGGTCCTCTTTTTTGCGCTGTAGGAGAAATTCTTCTTGCAGAAGGGGTTTCTTTTTTATGCTATAATGGAAAAATAAACAGGCGGAAGGAGTGGGGAGTATGGGAAACTGGAAGGCTTGGTTCGTCACAGCAGCCGTTTGTCTTATGACCCTGCTGCCAGCGCCGGCCCAGGCCGTGCAGTGGATGCCCCTGGGGGAAAGTGAAGAAGGCCTGGTCTCCATGGACCGGGACAGCCTGAAACTGACCCAGGATGAACGGTATCTCAAGGTCTGGGAAAAGGTGGAGTGGCCGATGGTCAGTGCCCAGGGTATTGCCGGAGAGCTGCGCCATCAGGAGTACGACCTGAAAGAGAAGAAATGGCGGCAGCTGAGCGTGTATGCCCTGAATACCAAAGGCCAAAAGGTCACCGGCAGCCGAAAAATCGGGGAATGGCAGCCCTTTCAGGCCATGACGGCCCTGTTTACCCGGGCCCGGTACGAATGGGACTATGCCCGGCTGAACGGCCCTTGGGTCTTCAGCAAGACTCTGCCCAAACTGGGTAAGAAATGGTTCAATCCCCAGACGTTGGAGAAAAAAGGCAGCGATACCTATGAAGTGTGGGAAAAGACCTGGCTGAAGGAACCGGCAAACGGTACGGAAATTCTCCTATCCCATACCCGCTATGATCTGTCCAATGGAAGGGCACGGACCCTGTACCTGTGTACCTTCAACAGCCAGGGCGTCATGACGGACCACTACGCTGTCAGTGATGCCTGGAGCCAGAAAACGGACCAGTTTGGCGAATATATCGGTCCCATGCTGGCCAGCTATTACGCCCAGCATCACCACTCATAAAACACAAGAGAGTTGAATAAAAAGAAATTAATGATATAACTCTATAGAATATATGGACAAGAAAGGAAGAATGTCATGAAAATCTGCCCTAAATGCCATAAAATGTATGAAGATAGCCAAAACTTCTGTGCCCTTGATGGCAGCCGGCTGGAACTGAGCCCCGTGTCCCAAAGTATGAGAAAAGAGCAGCCTACTTCGGAAGAGACCCCGGTGATCCCGGAAAAGGAAGGCAAGGTGGTGGAGGCTGCCGAGCCCCAGGGAGAGGAAAAGCAGGCAGAAGCAGAAACGGAAGATACCTTCCAAAAGGAAGAACAGGAAGGACAAAAAGACTTTCAGCAGAATCAGTACGTCCCGCCCAAACCCAGCAGAGGGTTTGGACAGATGATGGAAGATAACTTCCCCAATCAGGAAAATTGGAAGGAACTGTACTTGAATACCCGGGGCCGGGTGCACCGGGGAGATTTTGTGTGCCGGTGGCTGTGGCTGCTCCTGGCCATGGTGCTGGTCAGCACCATCAGTGTGATTGTACCTGTCATCAGCAGCCTGGGCGGACTGGTGATTGTGGGCATGATCATCATGTTCCTGAGTTTGGGCATTCGCCGGCTCCATGACCGGAACCATACCGGCTGGTGGCTGCTCCTGATGCTGATTCCGGTGGTGCATCCGCTGCTCACCCTGTATCTGCTGCTTTCTCCTACGGAAGAAGCACCTAACCAGTACGGGGAATAAACCTAAAGAAAGAAAAGGTCTCTTGAGGCGTGTTTTGGTGGATTGGGGAAAGGGGGAAGCAGCGTGAAAATTTGTCCCCGCTGTTATAAGATTTATCCGGACAGTGAAAATTTCTGTTCCGAAGACGGAACGCCGCTAAAGCAAAGTCCGGGAGTGCAGGGCGGAAGTCCGTCTGGAACCAGATCCCAGCAGGGGGAAACCGTACTCCATATATCCGTGGAGAAGCTGCGGCCGGGCGATGAAGCCCTAAGGGACGGGCAGCCCCTGTACAATCCCTATGCCCAGGGGGAGCCCCATCGGTCCTGGAAACGTATGCTGGAAGATAATCTGCCGGACCAGGATACGTGGCGGCAGCTGTATCTGAATTTTAAAGGCCGGGTGCACCGGGGAGATTATTTCTGTCGGTCCCTGTGGCTGGGGGCGGCGGATCTGGTGGTGGCACTTTTTGCCTATACCCTGGGAGACGTCATCGGCCTGGGGGACGACTTTGTGCTGCTGCTGGAAGGCACTGCGGGCGTCGTCCTGATATTGATGCACCTAAGCCTGGGCGTTCGCCGGCTTCACGACCGGAACGCCAGCGGCTGGTGGATGCTGCTGCTCCTGATTCCTGCCCTCCAAGGACTGTTTTTGCTGTACCTGCTGCTGGCGCCTACTCCCTGGAAGCCCAATCGGTATGACTACACCGAAACCAGGGAGAACTTCCCCTGACAACGGCGTTTTTGCTAGCCGTTTGGCAGGGGGAATTTTTTTCTAAAAAACAGTTGACGACCTTCGATATCTGTGCTATTATATACAAGCTTTCTCGTTACGGAAACGCAGCGAAAGGCCTGGCGGTCCTTAGAAGGAAAAAGCGCCAATCACGATTTAAAAAATAAATTTTAAAAAGTGGTTGACAAAAACTTCTAAGTTTGCTAGAATAAACAAGCTGTCAGTGAGACAGCAGCGACGAACTTTGAAAACTGAATATTGATTGACAGATGTGCGGGTCAAGTCACCTTTACGGTGATGAGATCGAGTCACTTCGAGACAACGAAGTAAAAAAATCAAAGCTAGTATTTTCAAGAGCCAAGCGGCTTTTCAAAATAATTCTATTTTGGAGAGTTTGATCCTGGCTCAGGACGAACGCTGGCGGCGTGCTTAACACATGCAAGTCGAACGGAGAATTTATTTCGGTAAATTCTTAGTGGCGAACGGGTGAGTAACGCGTAGGCAACCTGCCCTCCAGTTGGGGACAACATTCCGAAAGGAATGCTAATACCGAATGTGATCCCTTTTCCGCATGGAGAAGGGATGAAAGATGGCCTCTATTTATAAGCTATCGCTGGAAGATGGGCCTGCGTCTGATTAGCTAGTTGGTGGGGTAACGGCTCACCAAGGCGATGATCAGTAGCCGGTCTGAGAGGATGAACGGCCACATTGGGACTGAGACACGGCCCAAACTCCTACGGGAGGCAGCAGTGGGGAATCTTCCGCAATGGACGAAAGTCTGACGGAGCAACGCCGCGTGAGTGATGAAGGTCTTCGGATTGTAAAACTCTGTTGTCAGGGACGAATGTGCGAACGTTGAATAAGCGTTTGTATTGACGGTACCTGACGAGGAAGCCACGGCTAACTACGTGCCAGCAGCCGCGGTAATACGTAGGTGGCAAGCGTTGTCCGGAATTATTGGGCGTAAAGAGCATGTAGGCGGGCTTTTAAGTCCGACGTGAAAATGCGGGGCTTAACCCCGTATGGCGTTGGATACTGGAAGTCTTGAGTGCAGGAGAGGAAAGGGGAATTCCCAGTGTAGCGGTGAAATGCGTAGATATTGGGAGGAACACCAGTGGCGAAGGCGCCTTTCTGGACTGTGTCTGACGCTGAGATGCGAAAGCCAGGGTAGCAAACGGGATTAGATACCCCGGTAGTCCTGGCCGTAAACGATGGGTACTAGGTGTAGGAGGTATCGACCCCTTCTGTGCCGGAGTTAACGCAATAAGTACCCCGCCTGGGGACTACGATCGCAAGATTGAAACTCAAAGGAATTGACGGGGGCCCGCACAAGCGGTGGAGTATGTGGTTTAATTCGACGCAACGCGAAGAACCTTACCAAGGCTTGACATTGAGTGAAAGACCTAGAGATAGGTCCCCTTCTTCGGAAGCACGAAAACAGGTGGTGCATGGCTGTCGTCAGCTCGTGTCGTGAGATGTTGGGTTAAGTCCCGCAACGAGCGCAACCCTTATCCTATGTTACCAGCACGTAATGGTGGGGACTCATAGGAGACTGCCAGGGATAACCTGGAGGAAGGCGGGGATGACGTCAAGTCATCATGCCCCTTATGTCTTGGGCTACACACGTACTACAATGGTCGGCAACAAAGGGCAGCAAAGCCGCGAGGCAGAGCAAATCCCATAAACCCGACCCCAGTTCGGATCGCAGGCTGCAACCCGCCTGCGTGAAGTTGGAATCGCTAGTAATCGCAGGTCAGCATACTGCGGTGAATACGTTCCCGGGCCTTGTACACACCGCCCGTCACACCACGAAAGTTGGTAACACCCGAAGCCGGTGAGATAACCGTAAGGAGTCAGCTGTCTAAGGTGGGGCCGATGATTGGGGTGAAGTCGTAACAAGGTAGCCGTTCGAGAACGAGCGGCTGGATCACCTCCTTTCTATGGAGAACCGTTGGGTACTACGGTACATCAACTATTCTCGTCGACGCACATCTGTCAATATCAATATTCTGTTTTGAGGGTTCTGCCCTCAAGATGGTAAGGAAATGGGCCCATAGCTCAGCTGGTTAGAGCGCACGCCTGATAAGCGTGAGGTCAGTGGTTCGAGTCCACTTGGGCCCACCATATTTTCCTAAAGGAATGTATGCTGGGGGCGTAGCTCAGCTGGGAGAGCACCTGCCTTGCAAGCAGGGGGTCAGGAGTTCGATTCTCCTCGTCTCCACCAATTACTTACTATCGTATGAACCTTGAAAACTTCATAGAAGAGACAAAAACAGTTTTGATGAAAATCAAAATTAAATCTACTACGTATTGTGATGAATATGTAGTAGAAACCTCTAATCTAAATGCGAATTTAGAAGACGAGTAACGAGAAAACTAGGAACGTAAATGTTCCTTAGTAGAACTAGCAGTTTTCACTGAAAAGTGGAAACGAAAGCTCCAGCAAGATTCGAGGCAGTTCGCGAAGCGAGGAAGCAAATTTCCGGAGATAATACACTTAGTATATCGAGGAAAATTTGTGACGAGCGACAAAGAAATGGCCGAATATTGCTAGGAGATAAGTCAAGCTACTAAGGGCATACGGCGGATGCCTAGGCACTAAGAGCCGATGAAGGACGCGGTAAGCTGCGAAAAGCTACGGGGAACCGCAAGCAGGTTTTGATCCGTAGATGTCCGAATGGGGAAACCCACCAGCCGTAATGGGCTGGTATCCTTAGGGAAGGGAACCCGGTGAACTGAAACATCTAAGTAGCCGGAGGAAGAGAAATCAAACGAGATGCCCACAGTAGCGGCGAGCGAAGAGGGCAGAGCCTAAACCGGGAAGCTTCGGCTTTCCGGGGTTACGGACTCACATAATTCAAGTTCATCCTAGCCGAATTACCTGGAAAGGTAAGCCACAGAGCATAAAAGCTGCGTAGGTTAAAGGACGAGCGAGAAGGTGAGTATCCAGAGTACCACGAAGCACGAGGAATTTTGTGGGAAGTCGGGGGGACCACCCTCCAAGGCTAAACACTACTTAGTGACCGATAGCGCATAGTACCGTGAGGGAAAGGTGAAAAGAACCGCGGGAGCGGAGTGAAAGAGAACCTGAAACCGTATGTCTACAAGCAGTCGGAGCGCAAGCGACGGCGTGCCTATTGAAGAATGAGCCAACGAGTTGCGGGCACTAGCGAGGTTAAGCAGGAAATGCGGAGCCGTAGGGAAACCGAGTCTGAAAAGGGCGATGAGTTAGTGTTCGCAGACCCGAAACTGTAGTGATCTACCCATGATCAGGTTGAAGCACAGGTAAAATTGTGTGGAGGACCGAACCGGTGAGTGTTGAAAAACTTTCGGATGAATCGTGGGTAGCGGTGAAATTCCAATCGAACGCAGAGATAGCTGGTTCTCCTCGAAATAGCTTTAGGGCTAGCCTCAAGCAGTAAGCATAGGCGGTAGAGCACTGATCGGGATAGGGACTGTAATGGTTACCGAACCCTGTCAAACTACGAATGGTTATGCTGCAGAGCTTGGGAGTCAGACTACGAGAGATAAGTCCCGTTGTCAAAAGGGAAACAGCCCAGACCATCAGCTAAGGTCCCCAATGCCATACTAAGTGGAAAAGGATGTGGGGTCTCATAAACAACCAGGATGTTGGCTCAGAAGCAGCCACCATTTAAAGAGTGCGTAATAGCTCACTGGTCGAGAGGCCCTGCGCCGAAGATTCCCGGGGCTAAAGTATGGAACCGAAGCTATGGATGCAAGCTTAGGCTTGCGTGGTAGAGGAGCGTTCCCATCGGGTTGAAGTCGTACTGTAAGGTACGGTGGACTGGTGGGAAGTGAGAATGTTGGCATGAGTAGCGAAAAGAAAGGTGAGAATCCTTTCCACCGAAAGCATAAGGATTCCTGAGCAACGATCGTCGTCTCAGGGTAAGTCGGGACCTAATCCGAGGCAAAGAGCGTAGGAGATGGACAACTGGTTGATATTCCAGTACCGGCAGCAATCGTTTGAACAATGGAGTGACGCAGGAAGGCAGGTCCGCACGAGATTGGTAGTTCGTGTGCAAGCATGCAGGCTGGTGTACAGGCAAATCCGTACACTGAGGCTGAGGTGTGACGCGGAGGGAACTTGTTCCCGAAGGGATTGAGCCTACGCTGCCGAGAAAAGCTTCTAGTGAGAAAGCTGCCGCCCGTACCGTAAACCGACACAGGTATGCGGGGAGAGAATCCTAAGGTGCGCGGGAGAACCCTCGTTAAGGAACTCGGCAAAATGTACCCGTAACTTCGGGATAAGGGTAGCCATCGTGGTGAAAGGACTTGCTCCTGGAGCCTAGGATGGTCGCAGAGAAGAGGCCCAAGCGACTGTTAACCAGAAACACAGGTGCCTGCGAAAGAGAAATCTGATGTATAGGTGCTGACACCTGCCCAGTGCTGGAAGGTTAAAGAAGGATGTCCGGGTTCGACCCAAAGCATTCGACTGAAGCCCCAGTGAACGGCGGCCGTAACTATAACGGTCCTAAGGTAGCGAAATTCCTTGTCGGGTAAGTTCCGACCCGCACGAAAGGTGTAACGATTTGGGCACTGTCTCAACGAGGGACCCGGTGAAATTGAAATACCTGTGAAGATGCAGGTTACCCGCGACTGGACAGAAAGACCCCATGGAGCTTTACTGTAACCTAATATTGGGTTCTGATATTTGATGCACAGGATAGGTGGGAGGCAGAGATGGTAGTCCTTTGGGATTACCGGAGCCGCCGTTGGGATACCACCCTTCAACTATCGGGATTCTAACCGAGCGAGTAACGATCGCCGGGACATTGTTAGGCGGGCAGTTTGACTGGGGCGGTCGCCTCCTAAAGAGTAACGGAGGCGCCCAAAGGTTCCCTCAGCGCGGACGGAAACCGCGCGCGGAGTGTAAAGGCAGAAGGGAGCTTGACTGCGAGCCAAACACGGCGAGCAGGTACGAAAGTAGGGCTTAGTGATCCGGTGGCATCCAAGTGGAAGGGCCATCGCTCAACGGATAAAAGCTACCCTGGGGATAACAGGCTAATCTCTCCCAAGAGTCCATATCGACGGGGAGGTTTGGCACCTCGATGTCGGCTCATCACATCCTGGGGCTGAAGTCGGTCCCAAGGGCTGGGCTGTTCGCCCATTAAAGTGGTACGTGAGCTGGGTTCAGAACGTCGTGAGACAGTTCGGTCCCTATCCATCGCGGGCGTAAGAGATTTGAAGGGGGCTGCTCCTAGTACGAGAGGACCGGAGTGGACAGACCGCTGGTGTACCAATTATCCTGCCAAGGGTATAGTTGGGTAGCTACGTCTGGAACGGATAAACGCTGAAAGCATCTAAGCGTGAAGCCATCCTTAAGATGAGATCTCTCACGGAGTAATCCGGTAAGACACCTTGAAGAACACAAGGTTGATAGGCAGGATGTGTAAGCACAGCAATGTGTTCAGCTGACCTGTACTAATATGTCGAGGGCTTGACTTAAACCGCAAGTCCAAGAAGTAAAGAACGTCTCTTCATGAAGTTTTGAAGGCTCATGCCTTCTAATTGATAATCCGGTGGTTATGGCTGAAGGGATCCACCTGTTCCCATGCCGAACACAGTAGTTAAGCCTTCATACGCCGAAAGTACTCGACTGGAAACGGTCCGGGAGGATAGGAAGCTGCCGGTTAGGCAAACGCCTGAGTGAGAAATCGCTCAGGCGTTTTTCTTTTACCTTTTTAGTCTCCTTCAAGCGTGTATGTAAAGTCAAATAGCCCAGCGCGTTCCGGGAGAACCCGGGAACGTGCTGGGCTGTTGTTTTAGGGCAGAAAGGTTGACCGCAGGCTGCCGTATTCCAGGTACTTCTTTTATTCTTATCCATGTGCCTATAATTTTAGCTATTTATGCATAAAATCCCTGTGATTTCTGGTTTTTTCTGTATTTCTTTTCACATCAGGCCATTTATAGACCCTGTTGCTGGTATGAAATATTTTTCACTTTTTTCTTTGTGCCTTTCCATGCATTTTTCTCATCTTTTTTGTCCTGCGGACGCCGGGAAAATGTTTTCCGGATCCGGCAGTTTTTTGTTATGATAGAGGGGAACTTGGCAGCATTATTTCTAGGGCTGCCGTAAAGGACGGTGTCAGTATGGACAAAAAATATTATCTGGGGTTTGACGCAGGAACCCAAAGTGTGAAGGTTGCCATTTACGATGAGGCAGGCCAGGAAGTGGCTATGGCAACGGCTCCTACCACCTTGCTCTACCCGCAGCCGGGCTGGGTACAGATGGATGTGGGGGAATATTATCAGCTGATTAAACAATGTATGCGGGATTGCAGCCGGCAAATGGCAGCCAAGGGACTGGACGTGGGCCAGATCCGTTCCATTATGGGGGACGGCGTTATCTGCGGCATTGTTTGTGTGGACGCAGAGGGCAACGCCATTTCTCCCTATATCAACTACCTGGACAGCCGGACTTCCGACGATGTGGAAGCACTGAAGGCCCAGCATTTATCCATTTGGGCGGAAGAAACTGGGAATCCGGAACCCCATATTATGTTTCCTGCCATGTACGCTCGCTGGTTTCTCAAAAATATTCCAGCAGTCCGGGAACGGGGCGTGAAGTTCGTTCACAATTGCCCTTATATTTTGATGCATTTGGCCGGGCTTTCCGGTGAGGAAGCTTTTGTGGATTGGGGTACCATGTCCGGCTGGGGCCTAGGCTATAACGTCCTCAAGAAGGAATGGTCTCCGGAGCAGCTTTCTATCCTGGGTATTGACCCCAAGTACATGCCCCGGATTGTGAAGCCCTGGGATATTATCGGTACCCTTTGTGCAGCCGATGCTGCGGAAACGGGTCTTCCTGCTGGAATTCCCATTTGTGCCGGGGCCGGGGATACCATGGAGTCCATGATGGGCAGCGGCATTCTGGAACCGGGCCGGGCGGTGGACGTGGCCGGCACCTGTTCCATGTTCTGTGCAGCCACGGACGGCATCATTCCCGCCCTGTCTTCTCCCGGCAACAATTTGATTTTCAATTCCGGTACCCTGCCCGGCACGTATTTCTACTGGGGCATGGTCCGGACTGGAGGGCTGGCCCTGCGCTGGTTCAAGGACAGCATTGCCCGCAAGGAAACCGATGATTTGTACTATGGAGAATTGGACCGGCTGGCCAAAGCCCATCCCGCTGGCTGCAACGGGGCC
Organism: Acidaminococcus hominis; assembly: GCF_900291475.1. Lineage (GTDB taxonomy): Bacteria > Bacillota > Negativicutes > Acidaminococcales > Acidaminococcaceae > Acidaminococcus > Acidaminococcus hominis. Next base: position 89,323 of record NZ_OLMM01000005.1, on the reverse strand, counting down.
CTGTTTATTCCCTATCTTACCGGCAGCAATGGGGAATATATTCATGTTCGGGGCACCTTTACCGGGCTTACCCTGGATTCTGACCAGGGGGCACTGTGGCGCTGCGTACTGGAAGGCATCGGCTACGATTATATGGAAATTACCGACCGGTATCGGAAAGCAGGGATTGACCTGTCCCAGCTGACCATTACCGAAGGGGGCAGCCGGGATGCCCTGTGGAACCAGATCAAGGCGGATATGCTGGATACCCGGGTGGTAACCCTTCAGGTAGCCGGCGGCGCCGTTCCCACCAACTGTGTGGTAGCTGCCTACGCTGTAGGCGATGTGCCCAATTTGAAGGACGCTTTGCAGCGTCAGTTGGCGGTACGGGATGAATTTATGCCCAATGGGGAGCATACGGCTATGTATAGAAAGCAATATGTACAGCGCGGCCATATCCTGAAGGCATTGAACCAGGCCCTGACGGAGTAAAAATTTCAGATATTACCCAATCTTTACCCTTTCTTGCTGTTTCTCCTACTTTTCTTTGATAGGGTATCCCTAGGAACCATTTCTTGAGAAGCTTTGGCTGTAAAAGAAAGGCGGCGTACCTATGGGAAAAATCTATGTAATCGATACCAATGTGCTGATCCAGTCCCCCGGTGCTTTGGAGTGCTTTGAGGACAACGAACTGGTTCTGCCTTTGGTGGTCCTGGAAGAATTGGACGGGCTTAAAAAGGCAGAGGGAGAAAAGGGCTATAATGCCAGGAAGGTAATCCGTTACCTGGAAAACCTGAGACGGCAGGATGACCTGATTGCCGGGGCGGCACTGCCCCACGGCGGCAGGCTTCGGGTAGAACCTAACTGCATTCATGAGGAGCTGCCGGAAGGGCTGCCGGAGGACAAGGGGGATAACCGAATCCTTAAAGTTTGTTTCCACCTTCGGGACCAGAAACCCATTTTGGTAACCAAGGACCTGGTACTGCGGCCGAAAGCCCAGCTGCTGGGCATTGAGGCCCAGGATTTCAGTTCCCAGCAGGTTCTTACAGGAGAGCAGCAGTACCGGGGCCGGCAGGAATGCTATGTGCCGGAGCCGTTCTTTGACCGGTTTGGGGAGCAGGGGATTCCCGTTTCTCAGTTGTACCAATGCGATGCGGCGGGGCAGGTTCTGCCGGTAACGGTTTACCAGAATGAGTTTATCCTGCTGCGGGCTGACGCCTCCCTGCGGAAAACCCAATTGGGTCGGGTTTGGGGGGACCGGGTGGTGCCCCTTGCCTACGCCAAGGATACGCCCTATGGGGTCAAGCCCCGGAATGCGGGCCAGTATTTTATGCAGGAAGCTCTGATGAAGCCGGCGGACGAAGTTCCCCTGGTAATTATCAAGGGGCAGGCAGGTACGGCCAAAACCTTCTATTCCCTGGCCGTGGGGCTGGAGAAGCTGCTGGATCACCCCAGCGGCGAATACCGGCGGATTCTGATCTGCCGGCCCAATGCCCAGTTTGATACGGATATTGGGTTTCTTCCAGGGGACGAACAGGAAAAAATTTCTCCCCTGATGCGGCCCATTATGGATAATCTGGAACAGCTGCTGGATAAGGACGATACGGCCCGGTATGACGATGAACTGGAACTGGAAAGCGTTCTGGCAGAAGTCTTTGACCGGAACCTGATTCAGATGGAAGCCCTGAACTTTATCCGGGGCCGTTCCCTGGAAAAGATTTACCTGATCATCGATGAAGCCCAGAATATGACCCCTAACCAGGTGAAGGGCATCATTACCCGGGCAGGGAAGGGCACCAAGGTTATTCTCCTGGGGGATCCCCAGCAGATTGACAAGCCCTTTTTGGATGAGCGTACCAACGGCCTCAGCTATGCTTCAGAAAAAATGAAGGGCAGCCCCCTATGCTGCCAGGTTACCATGCTGGAAAGCGAATGTGAACGGTCCCGGCTGGCTCTGGAAGCCATTGGCCGCCTATAATTACCCCTATAATTTTGTGCAGCACCCATTCCTATTATCAGGAGGGTGCTTTTTTTGCGCCGCAACTATATTTATTGAAGAAAAAAGAAAAGCGGTCCATCCCTTGTGGTACAACGGAAAGTTGTGGAAATACGCTAAAAGGTTGTTTTTATTTTACCTCAAATGATGTTAAGTTGTAGCTGAACAAATCCTGTGTACGGTCTGTTGTTCGGAATGGAACAGTCCAAGTCCTAACAGGAAGGGAGGGTATCGGAAATCCTTTGTCAGGGAAAGGGAATGCGCCGGAGTTTATCAGAACATTCAGGCGTCTTTTCGCTGAGGCACTGCCATTGCGCGGCGGTGTTTCCAAAGGATGCAGGAACCAGGTTCCTGTAAGGCAGCGTACAGGGGATGGGAAAGCACTATTGTGGTGCGGTAAGTGTAGGTTGCACAACGGAGTTAAATCCAATCTAACAAAGAGAAAAGGGGTAAATAGTTATGGCACTGATGATTCCATTTCTGATTGGCCTGGCAATTATGCTGACTTTGATGATCAAAACAAAAATCGGACCCTTCATGTCCATGCTTCTGGGGGCACTGATCATCGGCGTAGGCTGTGGCCTGCCGGCCCAGAAAGCCATCGACACCATCGCCACGGGCTTTGGGGGAATTTGTAAGAGTATTGGTATTGTCATTATTTTTGGCGCTATCCTGGGGGACTATTTGGACAAATCCAACGCCACCCAGCGCATTGCATCCACCTTGCTGAAGGTTACCGGCAAGAAAAAGGCGGATATTGCTTTAAGTGCCACCGGATTCCTGGTAAGCATTCATGTATTTTGTGATGTAGCCCTGATTATGCTGGCACCGCTGGTGAAGGTTGTTTCCAAGAAAAGCGGTTTGGGTCTGGGTTCCCTGGCCACGGCTTTGGCGCTGTCCCTTCTGACCACCAACACTTTTGTGGCTCCTACGCCGGCGCCTTTGTCCATTGTTTCCATCCTGGGTATTGACCTGGGTGAATCCATTCTGTGGGGCCTGATTGTTTCCGCTGTAGACTGCGTAGCTATTTTGGCCTTCTGCCGCTTGTTTATTGCCCCGAAGCCGGAGGGCTGGTTCACTAAGAGTGCAGCTGCCAAAATGGAAGAACAGGTTCAGGAATTGGCAGAAGAAAAGGAGCAGCCCAATAACCTGCCCATGCCTTCCTTCATTCAGTCCATTATTCCTATCCTGGTCCCCATCGTGTTGATATTGGTGAATACAACTTGTAAAATGGTATTGCCCAAGGGCAGTTCTGTCCTGGCGGTGACTGGAGTCTTAGGCGATAAGAACATTGCTCTGGCTTTGGGTATCATTTCGGCTATCTTGATGCTGTACCGTTCCATTCCTCGGGAAGAAGTGTTTGCTTCCATGACTACAGCCTTGACCCCCTCCGGTCCGGTAATTTTCATTACCGCTGCCGGCGGTGCCCTGGCCAAGGTCATTGATCTCACCGGTGTAGGCACGGTAATGGCCAATGCACTCAGCAGCATGTCCCTGCCCATTATCCTGATTCCCTTCCTGATCTGCGGGTTCTCCAAGTTTGTTCAGGGTTCTTCTTCGGTGGCTGTTATTGTAGCTTCCACCCTGACCTTGCCCCTGATGCAGAACGGGCTCATAGATCCGATTGTAGCATTCCTGTCCATTTGTGCAGGCAGCGGCTTCGGTTCCCATGTAAACAACAGCTATTTCTGGGTATTCGCCAACTTGTTTGGCTACGATACCAAAACTTCCTTAAAAACACTTTGCGTTGGACAGCACGTAATGGCTTTTGCCGGACTGTTGGCAACGGTGGTTATCAGCCTGTTCCGCTAAAATCTCAAATGGGGTGATTGCTTGAAAACCATGCAAAAATTGTTCCTGCTGACGGTGGAAGAAATGAATTTTACCAAAGCCGACAAACGGGGTTTTGTAACCCAGCAGTGCCTGAGCAAGAATATCAAACAGTTTGAAAAGGAACTGAATGTGGAACTGTTCAAGCGGTCCCCCAAACTTACCCTGACGCCGGCAGGACGTATGGTATTTGAAACCCTGCGGAAAGTGGAAATCCTGGAGCATGACCTGAAGTCCCGGCTGGAACAGGTTCAGCAGGAGAGCCTGGGTTCCCTGACCCTGGGTATCAACAGTTCCCGGGGCCGGGTACTGCTGCCGGAAATCTATGAACGTTTCCAAAGCCGCTATCCCCATGTGGAAGTATCCGTGGTGCTGGATGACAACGTTTCCTTAGAAAAAAGGCTAATTAATAATGAACTGGATTTATTTTTAGGCGTTAATTACGAAGCGGATCCCGTTCTCCACTCTGAAACGGTTTCCCGGGACCAGGTATTCTTGCTGGCTACGGAAAAATTTCTCCAGCAGCACCTGCCCGGCAGCACGGACCGCCGCCCTCCCGTATCCGGAGATTTCCTGGACCTGGCAGCCTTTCCCAGTCTGCCCCTTACCGGCAACCGGGAAGGCAGCAGTTTTGCCGCTCTGTGTCATCACTTTCTGCTGCAGCAGGGCATCGTCTTTACCCAGCAGTTCAGCGTCAGTGATTACGAAACCCAAATTTCCCTCTGCGGCCGGTCACTGGCGGCGGCCTTTTGTCCCCAGACCATCCTGTCCCAGGTGGCAGCCTATAACCGGGGCAGGGCAGAGGAACAGCGGCTTTTGGTCTTTCGCATTGCCGGCTGGGAACGGACGGTCAATCTGTCTATTGTCTGGCCGGAGCTTTCCAGCCGTCCCCAATATCTAACGGATTTCATGGATATTATGCGTCAGGTAATATACGAAAACGAATTGTACACGGCAGAAATGCTCCGGTAAAACTGGTATTTTGCAAACTGCCTATTTGAAAGGAGTAATAAATTATGAGTCATATTGATCCCAATGCAGAGGCCTATTACGTAGGCCTGATGAATGCCTGCGGGTACCGGGATAAGGACCTGCACAAGCCCATTATTGGCATCGTCAATTCCTGGAATGAAGTAAACCCCGGCCATAAGCCCTTAAAGGAACTGGCCCAGTACGTGAAGGAAGGGGTATGGGCGGCCGGCGGCGCTCCCGCCGAATTTAACGTGCCCGCTCCCTGCGACGGTATGGCCCAGCTCCGGGGCATGCAGTACGTATTGCCCAGCCGGGACCTGATTGCCGGCTCCATCGAAACCATGGTGCGGGCCCACAATTTTGACGGCCTGGTATTCCTGTGTGCCTGCGACAAGATTGTTCCCGGCATGCTCATGGCCGCCGCTTCCCTGAACCTGCCCAGCCTGTTTCTGCCCCCGGGTTCCATGCTGCCCTACGAGGAAGACGGTGTGGTCTACACCACCCCGGACCTGAAGGAATCTATCGGCAAATGGAAAGCCGGCAAAATCAGCGAGGAAACCTTCCACCGCTACCGCCAGAATATGTGCGCTTCCTGCGGTACCTGCTCCATGTACGGCACGGCCAATACCATGGCAGTGTTTGCTGAAGCCATCGGCCTGGCGCCCTTTGGTTCCGCCACCATGCCCTTCTGCGTATCCGCCAAATTCAAACAGGCCCGGGACGTGGGCGAACGGATTGTGGAACTGACCCGGCAGCAGATTCCGGCCAAAACCTTTATGACCCGGGAGTCCCTGGAAAACGGCATTATGCATACCTCTGCTGCCGGCGGTTCCAGCAACTTTGCCCTGCACATCCAGGCCATCGCCAAAGTAGCCGGGGTGAAGTTGAATCTGAAAGAATTTGATGCCATTCAGGAACGGGTACCCCTGATTGCCAAATTTAAGCCTTCTTCCCAATACAACCTGATTGATTACGGCAAGGCTGGCGGCGCCCTGGGAAGCCTGAAGACCCTGGAAAAATTCCTCCATACAGAAGTCCCCTTGGCCATGGGCGGCACCCTGAAGGAAGCCCTGGACCGGTTTACCCGCCCCATAGACCGGAACATCATCCACGACCTGGAGCATCCTCTCCAGGAAAAGGGCTGTTTCTCCGTGCTCTACGGCAATCTGGCGCCGGAAGGCGCGGTGGTGAAAAAGAGTGGCGTGGACCCTGCCATGTTCGAGCATCGGGGTCCGGCAGTGGTCTTTGATTCCGAGGAAGAAGTCATGGACTGCCTGCTGCACTCCGATGTGAAACCGGGCTCCGTACTGGTCATCCGCTACGAAGGCCCTAAAGGCGGTCCGGGCATGCGGGAAATGTCCATTCCTGCGGCCATGCTCATCGGCATGGGGCTGCAAAAATCCGTGGCCATGATTACCGATGGCCGTTTTTCCGGTGCTTCCCGAGGTCCCTGTGTGGGCCATATCTCTCCTGAGGCCTGGGACGGTGGGCCCATTGCCTGCGTCAAGAACGGGGATATGATCCACATCGACCTGAACAAGCACCTGCTGGAAGTGGAAGTCTCGGAGGAAGAGCTGGCACGCCGGAAGGCAGAAATCGTAAAACCGGACCATCCTGCCTACGGCATTATGAAACAGTACCGGAAAGTGGTGGAAGGGGCCGAAAAAGGCGCTGTATGGCTGTACACTGATTAAAAATAAAAATGGGAAAATAAAATTTTCCATAATAAAAAGCGATGTCCAATTCGGGCATCGCTTTTTTCACCGTGTAAAGTTAGGCCAGGGCCTGGGCAATCTTTTCATGCCACACCACCAGGTGGGCTTGGATCAGGGAAATAAATTCTTCCAGGTACCTGGGTACAAACAGCTGCCGGGGCCGGAGAATCTCAATGCTGATGGGATGGGAAAAACCGGAAAGCTTCAGGGCCAGCAGGGGTTCGTGCTGGGGATGCAGCTGGTTCTGGTTTTGGATGGCCGGCAGCATAAAGGAAGCACAGAAAGTAGCTGCCAGCTGCTGGCCGGACAGGTTCAGCTGGGTATCGTAATCGCTGATGGAAACAATCTGCTTGGGCACAATATCCAGCTGCCACAAGTAGGAACCCGCCAGTTTCAGTACTGTGCTGACATTCAGGTTCCCTGCCAGGGGAAAGGGCTCAAAGGAGCGCAGGTCAATGGCGTCCCCCGTGTGGAAGTCCTGCCAGCCTCGGCCGCCCTTATAGTACCGTTTCAGGAAGGAGTTGGTGGCGGCTACCAAAAGAGCTTCTTCTCCGGCAGGAATCCGCTCCAGCAGCGTACTGGGCGGAGCGTCCACCCCCAGGACCAGGTCCAGTTTCTGCTTTAGCAGGTCTTCCATCAAGGCTTCCGTATCCCCCAGGGTTACGGACAGGGTGACTTTGGGAAAGCGCTGGTGGTAGGCTTTCATCAGTTCCGGTAGGAACAGCCGGGCCCGGGTGGTGTTGAGTCCAAAGCGGATTTCGCCTACCTGTCCCTGTTCCAGCTCGTTGATCCGGGCGTGAAGGTTGGCTTCCAGCTGGGACATCTGCTGGAGGGTTTCGTACAGGGCCTTTCCGGAAGGGGTAAGCTGGAGCCGGGGAGTGCGGAAAAACAGTTGGGTCCCCAGCGTTTTTTCCAGGTTTCGGATATGCTCGCTGAGGCACTGCTGGGTCACGTAGGCCCGGTGGGCGGCTTTGGTAAAGTTCATTTCTTCCACAGCCAGAAGAAACATTTTTTGTGAAGTATCCATGGGCAGTCTCCTTTTACATGGCTTCCATTATATCACAAGGAAAACCTTGTGGAAATATTGGTAAATCATTGTTTTACATTGTATATAGAACCTGCTATAGTTGTTTCATGTGTTACAGAGAGTATCTCTCCCCATGGGCAAGTACCAAAAAACAGGCCCCCTGGTCCCTGGCTGCAAAACTCCAGTTGCCGCCGGGAAGCATCTCCGTGGATGACAGGGCCGCCTGAACTAGAGAAAAGCACTTTCCCTTGGCTCCCTTCGGGCTTGAACCTTTTGCAAAACCCTCCCAATCACAGGTTGATTGCCATCCCCTTTGGTTCAATTCCACACAAAGCGAGAGAGCTCCGCACAACGCAGAAAACCGGTTTTGTGATTCCACTGGCTAGAGAGTGGAATGACAGAGCCGGTTTTTTGGATTTTTTACAAAATTTTTGTGCCAAAATGACAGAAATTTGCTACAATAGGGAACGTTGGAAAACATGGGCAGTCAGAAGACTGGGAAAGGAGCAGTGTATGGGCAAACTATTGATCACCGTGGGCGTTCTCTGCATCATCATCGGTGCCCTGATCGAGCTGGGGTCCGGATTCCTGCCCCTTGGACACCTGCCCGGGGATATCAAGATTACCGGCAGCCATGGCAGTTTTTATTTCCCTGTGGTGACCTGCATTGTCATCAGTATTGTACTGAATATCATTCTAAGTCTCTTTCATTAAGGAAAATATCACTAATTTTTAAGGAGCTAAGAAAATGCAAGGCTTTTTTTACAAGGAGCCCTATGAGGAAGAGGGCCGCAAAATTCTGGAAATGAATATTCTGCCGGGCAAGTATTGTGTCTTTGACTGCATCTTCTGCCCGGTCAGCCGGCAGCTGCACCATGAGAAAACGGACCTGGTTCGGAGCTTTGGCAGCCTGACGGAGGCCCTGGCCGAGCTGGACCAAAAGCTGGATACGGTGAAGCCGGACCTGGTTTTCATCAATTCCCTGGGAGAAGCCTTTCTGCACGCAGGCCTGGCGGAAGTCATTGAGCGGATCCATGAACGGGAGCTGCCCATCCGCCTGCTGTCCAATGGCTACCTGTATGGAGATGACCGCTGCGCAGGCCTGGCCCGGCAGTGTGAGGAAGTCATCGGGGAGCTGAAAATGGGCCGGGACGAGGCTTTCCTCAAGGCCCAGCGGCCCCTGCACGGCTATACGGTGGAGCAGCATCTGGCCAATATGGTGGCCTTTCGGAAAAAATATAAGGGCATATTCCGGCTGGAAATTACCCTGGTGAAAGGCTATAGCGATGATGAAACCTCCCTGGCCTTCTTTACCCAGGCCGTCCAGCAGCTGCACCCGGATGTACTTCAGGTAGTTACCCCGGAGCCGCCCTTTGAGGAAAAGCTAGGCGTAGCGCCGGAATTTTTGGCGGCGGCCCAAAAGCGTTTTCAGGCCGTATTGGCCCAATGACAATGGTACAAAAGGATTTTCTTTCCCAAAAAGCAGTCGTAATTTTATTAAAAACTGCTATAATAGAGATGGAGCCAGTTGACTCCTCAAAGGAGAGGATTTCTTATGTTAACAGATGAAGTTAGAGATCTGATCAACAAACAGGTTGTATTTGAATTTTATTCTGCCTATCTGTATCTGGATTTTGCCAACTACTATCAGGAAAAGGGCTTGGATGGCTTTGCCCATTGGTTCGAGATTCAGGAACAGGAAGAACGGGATCATGCCCTCTTAATGAGAACCTACCTGCAAAACAACGACTGCAAGGTTGTTTTCGGACCCATTGAGGATCCTACCCGGGAATATGCTGATTTGGAAGCACCCCTGAAGGCTGCTTTGGAACATGAACGGTATATTACCAACAAGATCAACACCATTTATCAGGCTGCAGATAAGGTAAAGGATTACCGGACCATGCAGTTCTATGATTGGTTTGTGAAGGAACAGGGCGAAGAAGAAAAGAACATTACGGATATCATCAAGAAATACGAGCTGTTTGGCAAGGATCCTAAGGGTCTCTATGCGCTGAATGCCGAATTGCTGACCCGGGTGTATACGGCACCCACGCTTACAGTATAAGGCAACGGAAGCCTTTTAGAAGGGGTTTCTATCGTTAGGCAGGTTTCTCCCCTCTGGGGGAGGACCTGCCTAACTTGCGTCCAGGGGCAGAAACGGTATTCTTTTGGCTAAAAGGTCCGCTCCCTGCGGGTAAAACAAGTTGACAGGGATGGGCCCGGCGGCGTATGCTGTCACTGTAGGATTGCAAACAGAAAGGCAGGAAAACTCCATGCATTATGAATATTGCCCCCACTGCGGGCAGAAACTGGTGGACCGGCAGGCTGGGGATGATGGGCTGATTCCCTACTGCAATAGCTGTAAGAAATATTGGTTTGATACTTTTGCCAGCTGTGTAATCATCTTGATTTACAACGAACAGGATGAAGTAATGCTGTGTCGGCAGGAATACCTGTCCAAAGAGTACGAGGTCATCACTTCCGGTTTTATTATTCCTGGAGAAACCGCGGAAGCCGCTGCCCTGCGGGAAGTCAAGGAAGAACTGGGCCTGGACCTGGAAGAATTGGAATATGCTGGGACCCATTGGTTTGGCCGGGGAGATATGCTGATGCACTGCTTTATGGGCTTTACCCATAAAAAGGAACCGGTGCTGTCCCCGGAAATCAACGCCGCCCATTGGGTGCCTATTTTGCAATTGCCGGAAACCGCTTTCCCGGATAGCCCGGAAAATGCCATTTTCCCCATTTACCGGAAGCTGCTCAAGAAACTGGGCTATCCTGTGAACGTATAAGAGAATATACCGTAAGGCTGTGAAAAAATGCCTGTGCATTTTTTGCAGCCTTATTTTTTTACGTTAACTTAACGAAATTTGAGGAAAAATAAAAATAAACTTAGTTAAAAAAACGCAGAAATTAGAAACCCAAAGGAATTGCAGAAGGAGGCTTGAAAAACATAACGAACGCATAATACTAATAAAAAATAATCGTTTGGTATTATCCCAAACTTTTCTGCTTTTCCATTATTTGCCTGCACTGTTTCATTTATTCCATTTTTAGCCTGAAAATCAGCGAAAAAGCCTGTGTAAAGAAGATTTTACATGGATTTTCTAGACATGTTTTTTTATATCTTTTATAATAAAAACGAACTATCTTCCCTCATGGAGCAGAAAATGTTGTATTTATTGGGAAGCGCTGACAAAAAGGAGTGATAGCTATGACAACAGAAAATCCAACCACCCAGAAAAAAAGTCTGATGGACCGCTTTCTGAACATGGTGGAAGTGGCCGGCAACAAACTGCCGGATCCGGCCAGTCTGTTTATTCTGCTGGCCCTGATTGTGGTGGCCTGTTCCGCCCTTTTGGGCAGTATGGGCGTCTCCGCAGTGCACCCCGGTACGGGCAAGGTCATCAAAGTAGTGAACCTGCTTTCCGTGGAGGGCTTCCGGCAGATGTGGAGCAAGGCTGTCACCAACTTCTCCAGTTTCGCTCCTTTGGGCATGGTGCTAGTGTGCGTTATCGGCGCCGGGGTAGCTGAAAAAAGCGGCTTTCTGGCGGCCTTTATGCAGAAGATGTTGAAATCCGCATCTCCCGCCCTGGTCACCGCTGTCATCATCTTTATCGGCATCAACGGCAACGTAGCCGGGGATGCGGCCTTTGTGGTCCTGCCTCCGGTGGCTGGGGTGATTTTCCTCAGCATGGGCCGGCATCCACTGCTAGGGGTGTTCTGTGGTTTTGCCAGCGTGGCCGCAGGCTTCTGCGCCAACATTATGCTGGGCATGTCCGACTCCCTGGCCTACGGCTTTACGGAAGCGGCGGCCAAGCTCATTGACCCCAACTACCAGCAGTCTCCCGCCATCAACTACTACTTCCTGGTGGTTTCCTGCTTCCTTTTGACGGCGGTGGGAACCTTCGTAACGGAAAAGATTATGGCTCCCCGGTTTGCCGGGGCGGATCTCAGCCAGTATGAACTGGATGAATCCCTGACTAATATGACGGACCGGAACAAAAAGGCCGTCACCAAAGCCCTGTGGGCTACCCTGGCCACCCTGGTGGTCATCGCCCTGTTGTGCGTAGGGGCGGACCCCATTTTGGGAGATCCCAAGACCCATTCCATCATGAGCGCCACGTCTCCCTTTATGACCGGCATTATCCTGATGGTGACCGTGGTGCTGTTTGTGCCCGGGGCCGTCTACGGCTTTGCTTCCGGCAAATACCAGAACGACAAGGATATGTTTGCGGATATTTCCCTGGCCTTCAAGGATATTTCCTCCTACATTCTGCTGTGCTTCTTCTGCTCCCAGTTCACCAGCTATTTCGCCTGGTCCAACCTGGGTGTGGTGCTGGCCATTAAAGGCGCCGGCGGCTTGCAGGCCATGCACTTTACTGGGCTGCCCCTGATTTTCGGCCTGGTGCTGGTTTCCTGCATCATCAACATCTTCATCGGTTCCGCGTCTGCCAAATGGGCCATCCTGGCACCGGTAATGGTGCCCATGATGATGCTCATGGGTTACGATCCGGCCTTGACCCAGGTGGCCTACCGGATTGGTGACTCTCTGACCAACCCCCTGTCCCCGCTGTTCTATTACTTCCCGCTGATTCTGGGCTTTGCCCGGCGGTACGAGAAGAACACCGGCATGGGGACCATCATTGCCAATATGCTGCCCTATTCCCTGTGCTTTTCCGTGGCCTGGCTGATACTCCTGGCCATCTGGGTAGTACTGAACCTGCCCTTGGGACCTGGCGGCGGCATTTATCTTCACTAAAAACGAAAGCGGCTGCCGGCTGGCGCAGCCGCTTTCTTCTCCCAGTTTTGCCAGCCCATGCGGCAAATGCCGCAGAAAGGGGTTCTTATGGCACTTGTGAGCGAAAAGGAAAACAAACTTGATTTTACGATTCTGGTCCATGGGGCGGCGGCCCATGGTTCCACGCCCCATTTGGGCAAAGACGCCATTGTGGCTGCTGCGGCCATTATCCAGGCCCTCCAAACCCTGGTCAGCCGGGTGAACAATCCCCTGCGGCCCCTGGTCTTGGCCTTGGAAAACGTCAAGGCGGGCAAGCAATTCAATATCATCTGTGACCAGGTTCAGCTGCAGGGCACCCTTTTGGGCTACGACGAGGAACTTTTGGCAGAGATGGCAGAAAAACTAAAACGGATGGCGGAACTGACCGCAGAAACTTTTGCCTGTAAGTCAGAGGTGCGGTTTTCCAGCCAAGGAGGCATATGCTGATGCTAAGGAATGTTAAGGAACTGGCGCTGGCCGAAAAGGATTATATCCTGGACCAGCGCCATTATCTTCATGCCCACCCGGAACTGGGGAGGGAAGAACGGAATACGACGAACTATTTGGCACAAGAACTGGAGCAAATGGGAATTGCCGTGGAAACCTTTCCGGATATTACTGGCTGCATTGGTACCCTGACTGGCCTGAAAGGCCCGGGAAAGACCCTGATGCTCCGCGCGGACATTGATGCCCTGCCCATTGCGGAGGACCCTGCTGGTAAATTCTACGCGTCCCAGAATCCCGGGGTCATGCATGCCTGCGGCCACGACTGCCATATGGCCATGCTGCTGGGGGCCGCCAAAATCCTCAGCCAGCACCGGGAAGATTTTTCCGGTACCGTTAAATTCCTTTTTCAAATGGCTGAGGAAATTGGCACCGAATCCCGGCACTACGTGGAAAAAGGCTGCCTGGAGGGGGTGGACGCCATATTTGGCATGCATATCTGGGCCCTGTTGGAGGCTGGCACCGTGAACTTGGAAGACGGTCCCCGGATGGCCTGCAGCGACCGGTTTACCATTCGCCTGACCGGGAAGGAAGCGCCCCTGGCTGCCCCGGAGCAGGGCAGGGATCCTATTGCAGCGGCAGCGGCTGTGATTCTGGCCCTGCAGCAGCTGGCCAGCCGGCAAAATGACCCGGAAAATACCTTCGTGCTGACGGTGGGGATGTTTAACAGCACCGGGGAAGCCGGCCGGACCGCCCGGCAGGTGGAACTGGTGGGTACCACCCGGACCTTTGACAAAGCTTTCCGAAAGGGACTGCCCGCCCAAATCGAGAAGGTGGCCAAGGGAGTGGGGGAAGGCCTGGGCTGTCAGGTAGACTGTACCTATTTCTTTGGCCCGGCACCGCTGAGCAACGACCACCTGGAGCTCAACGACCTGGGACGCCAGGCCGTCACCCAGGTGCTGGGAAAAGCGGCCCTAGTGCCCATGGAACGGCAGATGGGGGCGGAAGACTTTTCCGTGCTGATGGAAAAGGTCCCCGGGGTCTTTCTGTTTTTGGGCGCCCGGAATGAAAAGAAGGGCATCTGCTGCGTCCATCACCATCCTGGCTTTGAAGTGGACGAGGACGTACTGCCTGCGGGAACCGCTATTGAAGTCCAATTTGCCCTGGATTACCTGGGCTGAAATGAAGTGTTTGCTGGGGGCTGTGAAAAAATGGCTTGCGAACTTGTTTAAGTTCGCAAGCCGTTTTTAACGTTGTTCGTGTAGTAGTATTCGAACACCGGAACTTCCTCAGTCAGCCCTATAGGCTGACAGCCCCTTCACGCTTGAAGGGGCCATTCATAGCCGTAAGGAATCCAGTGCTTATCCATACTGGCACTACAGTTAAGGCTTAAATTGATTAGCAGCGGCCTAGCAGGCCTCCTTCAAGGTGGTATGCTATGAATAAAGTAGACTGGCATATAGTTAAACCTCCTGGATTCGTTGAAAGGAGAGTATGTAAAATGTCTATATCGAAAGTCAGTGCAGAGGATAAATTAAAGGCTGTCAAAGCTGTTCTTGCTCATGAAGAATCACCAATGGTTTCTGCAAAAAGGTTAGGGGTTCACTGGAAAGCAGTACAGTATTGGGTAGATGAATATATAGGAAATGGTCCTGAGGTATTTAACAAAAGACAGGTTAAAAGTTATTCTGCTGATCTTAAGATCCAATGCGTAGAGGAATATCTTAAGGGCGAAACGACTATGTCCCAGCTGGTACAAAAATACGGATTAAAAAGTTCTCGTCAAATCAGAGACTGGTTAAAGAAGTATAATAGTCATGAGGAACTAAAAAGTTCGGGTACTGGAGGTGCCAAGATCATGACTAAAGCTAGACAAACGACCTTTGACGAGCGCGTTGAAATCGTAAAATACTGCATTGAAAACGGGAATGCTTACCATGAAACCGCTGAAAAGTTTAAGGTTTCCTACCAGCAAGTCAGAAATTACGTCTTAAAATATAATAAGTACAATACCGAAGGACTCATAGATGGGCGCGGACACAGGAAGCCAGTAGAAGTCCCTGAAGAAGCCCCTACAGAATATGAGTGTATGAAAGCTGAACTCAAACTGGCTAATGCAAAACTCAAAGCCAAGGATATGGAGATTGATTTCCTAAAAAAACTCGATATTGTGGAAAGGAGGCGGGATTCACACAAATAAGATATGGAGCCATTTATGAAGCCATTAAAGAACTGCACGCTGAAAAGAATTACCCTATTCTTGGCCTGTGCAAATTGGGAAAAGTGTCCCGGGCCGGCTACTACAAATGGCTTCATAGAGAGCCTTCAGCACGCGAAATTGACGACAAGGAAATTGCTAAAAGAATAGAAGAGATATACAAGGCTGACCCAGCTAAAGGGTACAGACGAATAGCTGATGACTTACGAGCCCCAAATAAGAAGATCTATCCTGACACGAAACCAATAGCAATTGGTGACGGTCGCGTTCTTCATCTTTGTCGAGTGATAAATATAAAGTCTACGATTAAATATGCCCCTAAGGGCTGCACCCAGCGTGCAATAGATCCTGCATACATTGCAGAAAATATCTTGAATAGGGAATTTAAAGCCGATGCCCCTAACCAGAAATGGTGTACTGACGTCTCAGAATTTCACTACTATGAGGGGGTAGTTGTGCATAAGGTATATCTGAGCGCGATTATTGACCTGTATGACAGACGAATTGTTTCCTATGTGATAAGCAACCGGAACGATAAAAATTTGGTATTCAATACCTTCAATAAGGCATTGTTGAAAAACCCTGGCGCGCATCCCCTGTTTCACTCTGACCGGGGATTCCAATACACCTGCAGGGATTTCCGCAAGATGATTCTAGATGCTGGTATGACGCAGAGTATGTCACGGATAGGAAAATGCATTGATAATGGCCCGATGGAAGGCTTCTGGGGCATGCTGAAAAGAGAACGGTACTATACTCGTGACTTCGACAGCCGTAAAGCTTTGGTAACGATGATTAATAACTACATGGAGTATTACAACAGTGGCCGTTTGCAGCGGAATTTGGGCCGTTTGACCCCTATGCAAAAACATAATAGCTACCAAATGGCGGCGTAGAGGTTTATATTATTAGGAACTGTCTACTTGACGGGGAGCACACCAAGCGTGAAGGAGGTGGGGACCGAAGGGCCTCGGAGGAAGTTTCATTTTTTCGCAGCCCCTTTTTTGATTTGGCTATACGTTTCATTCATACATGTTAAATTATGCATAAAAGAGATAATTTGATGTAAGAAATTGTTTGCAGGAAGTTCAAAAAGTTGCATATAAAAAGGTCTTAAACGGTGACAATGTAAGGAGATTTCACAATTCCGGAACAGAAAAACCGGGATTTGGCCAAGAAAAATCCGAACGTATCAGACAATTCATGAATAAAATAGATTAAATGATGAAGTAATAATATTGGTAATTTATAGAACTCATCGATATAATGTTCTTGTAAGGAACAGAGAATTAAATGGATTCATTAAATTCATAATTTCCAGACAATAATCTGTTTCATCATTCGGAGTGCCGCAGGGGAAAGCGGCAACACAAAAATTGCATAAGGAGAAGTGGAGAACAAGAGAATTTTAATAGAGAGAATTTTCAGACCATTCTAAATAGACTTTCTAGGAGGTAATGTAATGAAACGGAAGGTTTCTCTCGCGTATTTGACCATCCCCGGCGTGGAAGCTGTGGACCAGATTCGGATTGCTGCCGAAGCAGGCTATGACTTTGTCAGCCTGCGGACCATTCCCATGCATCAACCTGGTGAACCGGCCAATGAATTGGAAAAGGATCCTGCCCTGTTCAAGAAAATCCAGGAAACCTTAAAGGCTTACAACCTGAAGCCTCTGGACATTGAACTGGTACGCGTGAAGGAAGATTTGCCCAAGGATTACCGGGGCGCTTTTGAAAAGGCCGCCCAGCTGGGCGCCACCCAGGTACTGTGCAGCGTTTGGACGGAAGACAGAAACTTCGCCATCGATACGCTGGGCAGCTACTGTGAACAGGCCAAGGAATTCGGCCTGCAGATGGATTTGGAATTTCCGGCAATTTCCGGCCTGCGGAGCCTGAAAGATGTCATCGCCGTACAGGATGCCATCAAGGCCCCCAACCTGAAGCTGCTGATGGATATCCTGTATGTGTACTGGGATAACGAAACCCCGGAACTGATCAAGAATACGGATCCTTCCCGGTTTGGTTTGATCCACATGTGCGACTGCCCCAAGGATTACCTGTCCTACGAAAAAGTCGTCATCATGCGGGAAAAGAGAGAGTACCCGGGCCTGGGAGCTGCTCCCATTGCCCAGTACCTGGAAGCTTTCCCGGCGGAGCTGCCCTGCTCCATTGAGCTTCCCAACAAGGAATACATTGAGAAATACGGTGCTCTGGGCCATGCGAAAAGCTGCCTGAAAAACCTGAAAAAATTATTTTAAAAATTACTTTTGAGGCTAAAGAAAGAAGGGAATGAAATGAACGTTGATATCAACACGAAATTCATTACGCTGTTAGGCGATCCTTTGGCACAATCCTTTGCCGCCAGAATGCAGAACAAAGCGTATGAAGCAGCCGGCATGAACATGGTGTATTTCTACACGGTGACCGGCAACGAACACCTGGGTGAAATCGTCAATGCCCTGCGCTATATGCCCTTTGCTGGGTTTGCCGTAACGAAACCCAACAAGATCAAGGTGCTGGAGTATCTGGATGAACTGGATCCCCTGTGCCAGAAGATGGGCTCCTGCAACACGGTTGTGAAGGAAGGCACCAAGCTCATCGGCCACAACACCGACGGCGTTGGTTTCTACACCGCCATCACGGAAGCCGGCGTAAAGGTTGACCAAAACGTATTCTTCTGCTTCGGCGGCGGCGGTGCCGGCCGGGCCATGTGCTCCATCCTGGCTTACCACGGCGCCCGGAAGATTTACATCACCGACCTGTTTGAAGACTGCGCCCGGTCCCTGGTAGATGACATCAACAAGAACTTCTCCACTATCGCCGAATTCGTTCCCCATGGTGATTTCTCCAAACTTGCAGCCTGCGATATTATCCTGAACGCCAGCGGCGTTGGTATGGGTCACAGCATTGGTGAAACCCCCATGCCCAAGGAATACATCAACAAAGGCCAAATCTTCTTTGATGCCTGCTACAACCCGGACAAAACCCAGTTTCTGCTAAACGCTGAAGAAGCTGGCTGCCAGATTATGAACGGCCTGATGATGTCCCTGTACCAGGGTACGGCCCAAATCGAACTGTGGACCGGCAAAAAGGCTCCTGTTGACGTAATGCGCAACGAACTCTTGACCATCCTGGCAGAACAGAATCAGAAATGATGCTTCTGCTCCTACACCAACCAAAGGAGGCTTATTAGAATGAAATTGCTTGATTGGCTGAATAAACATTTGGAAGAATCATTCATGGTCGTCATGCTGGTTCTCATTGCCTGCGTCAGCATGCTGCAGGTTATCGTTAGAAAGATTCCGGGGATGAGTTCCCTGACCTGGGCCGAGGAATTTTGCCGGTTCATGTGGATCTGGAGCGTATTCATCTCCCTGCCCTATACCATCCTCAATGAGAATATGCTGCGGGTGGGCGTATTGAAAGATATGCTGCCGGACAAGGTAAAGAAAGTAGTCAACATTGTAGTAGACGTTGTTACCATGGCCTGCATGTTCTACCTGGGCTACTATTCCATCGAAGTGTATGACAACATCGCCAGAAGTCATGAAATTTCTCCGGCAATGCAATGGCCTATGTCTTTTGTATATTTCTTCATGATTATCGGCTTCTTCCTGGGTGGTGTGCGCGGCATCCAAGTCATCGTCCGTCATATTCAGCACTTCGGTGACAGAGAACTGACCACCATTGAACAAACCATGGCAGACGCCAAGAAAGAAACTGAACTGGCACAGGAAGGAGATGTGAAGTAATGGCTGCAGTACTTGTATTCGCGGTATTCCTGATTGGAATTGCACTTTCCATTCCCATCGGGGTCAGCATGATCCTGGGCTCCGTTGCCCCTATTGAATTGATGCATAAAGGCGGCTCTATTGTACAGCTGCTGAACAACACCTTCTCCGGCGCCAACTCCACCCCTATCCTGGCTGTTCCCCTGTTCATCCTGGGCGGCGTTATCATGGCCAAGGGCGGTATTTCCCGGAAACTGTTCAACTTCTTCGCTTACTTTGCCGGCCGGTTTACCGGCGGCCTGCCCTGCGCAGTAATCCTGACCTGCCTGTTCTACGGTGCCATCTCCGGTTCCGGTCCTGCTACCACCGCCGCTGTAGGCGCTATGTGCGTACCGTTCCTGACGGACTTGGGCTATGACAAAACCTGGAGCGCTGGCCTGATTGCTGTTGCCGGCGGCTTGGGCGTAATCATCCCGCCTTCCATTCCTTTCGTACTGTACTCCCTGGCAACGGGCGTATCCACTGGTGACCTGTTCCTGGGCGGTGTATTCCCCGGCATCCTGATTGGTGTTGCCCTGATGGTTTATGCTGTGTACTACTGTGTGAAGAAAGGCGAAGACAAAGACAAGATCAAAGAAAGAATGAGCGAATTGTCTTCCCGGGGTCTGGTTAACCTGTTCAAAGACAGCTTCTGGGCTCTGCTGTGCCCTGTAATCGTACTGGGCGGTATCTACACCGGCTTCACCACTCCTACCGAGGCTGCTACCGTATCCGTATTCTACGCCATCCTGGTTTCCCTGTTCATCTACAAATCCATGAAGTTCAGCGAATTGCTGCCCATGCTGTGTGAATCCGTTAAGACCTACGGCGGCCTGGCCTTCGTACTGGCCTTTGCTACCGCCTTCGGCCGCGTACTGTCCCTGACCCGCGCCACCAAAGTGGTGGAAAGCTTCATCCTGGGCAACTTCACTTCCGCCTTCTCCGTACTGACCGTACTGACCATCATCTTCTTCCTGCTGGGTATGGTTATGGATACCGGCCCGGCCATCATCATCCTGGCTCCCATCCTGTTGCCTGCCTGCGTAAAACTGGGTGTAGATCCGGTTCACCTGGGCGTAGTACTGGTATGCTGCCTGTCCATCGGCCTGGCAACGCCTCCCTTTGGGTTGGACTTGTTCGTAGCCGGGAACATAGCGGAGAAACAGCCAATGGATGTAGCCAAGAAGGCTTTCCCCTTCATTGTTTCCTTCACCATTGCCCTGTTCATGATTGTGTATATCCCCTGGCTGTCCACCTATCTGCCGGGACTGCTGAAATAAACCTGGTGTTTTCGGGCAGGACCTGCTTCTGCCCGAACCTATAGATTCATCATCTTAAGGAGGTATTCGTATGAAAAAATCCATGAGAAAGCTCGCAAGTGCAGTATTGGCCGGTTTGATGGTAGCTTCCCTGACCGCCTGCGGCGGCGGTGACGACGCCAAGAAAGACACCAAATCCGCCGGCAAGGGTGACTTTGCCAATTTGAAGGAAGTGGAACTGATTGGTGCCGATACGGCTGCTAAAGACGCCATCGGCCAAAAATTCGGCGAAGCAGTTGCCAAGAACGTAGCTGATATCACCGGCGGCAAGCTGAAAATCGACTACCATCCCAATGGGGAACTGGGCGGCGACGAAGATCTGATCCGGCAGCTGAAATCCAACGATATCCAGATCGTGGTTTGCCAGATGGCTCCTTTGACCGCTGTAATTCCGGAAACCGCTGTATTCGACCTGCCCATGTCCTTTGCTAAATATAAAGGCGATGCCATTGACAAGGTCCTGAACGGCAATGGGGAATTCAACAAGAAACTGTCCGCTGCCTATGATAAGGCCGGCCTGCATTACCTGGGCATCCTGCAAAATGGTACCTTCCGTCTGACCACGGCCAACCGGGATCTGAAGACTGTGGACGACTACAAAGGCCTGAAGATTCGTACCATGAGCAACAAGAACCACATGGACTTCTGGTCCGCCCTGGGTGCTAACCCCACTCCTTTGGCTTTCTCTGAACTGTACTTTGCTCTGCAGAGCGGTACCGTAGATGCTGAAGAAAACGCCAGCGATACCATCGTAAACTCCAACTTCAACGAAGTACAAAAGTACTTGGCTGATACCAACCATATCCTGTACGCCAACCAAATGGCCATCAACAAGAAAGCCTATGACAGCCTGGATCCTGCCTACCAGAAAGCCCTGAACCAAGCTGTTAAACAAGCCATGGATGAACTGCGTCCGACCCTGGAAAAGGTTGACAAGGACAACAAGGACATCCTGAAGAAGAGAGGCATGACCGAGATTACCTATGATAAGTCCTTCTTCGATCAGGTTCTGAACAACGAAGGCGTAAAAGCCCTGTACAAGAAAATCGACGACCAAATCGGCGGCCTGGGCACTACGCTGATGAAAGAACTGGATGCTGCCAGCAAATAAGTTGGGTTTGTAAGTCAGTAAGAATGAATACTCGTTTCCTTCCCTCTTCTATTTCGGGTACAATAGAACCAGACGTACTATGAAGCAATGTGGAAGGAAGAGGGGGAAACGCTTATGCAGCTGCAATGGTTGTACTATTTCGTAACAATCGCAGAACTGGAACACTACACCAGGGCTGCAGAAAAACTAAAGATTAGCCAATCCAACCTGAGCCATGCCATCAAAAGCATGGAACGGGAACTGGGCGCGGAACTGTTTGAACGGCAGGGACGGAATGTAAAACTCAACAAGTATGGCAAGCTGTTCCTGCCCTACGCCCAGAAATCTTTGAATACCCTGGAAGCAGGGGAAAACGCTCTCAAAGAATACATCGATCCCAACTCCGGGACCATCATCATTGGCGGTTTCTATTCTATCGAAGCTTTTACCACGGATCTGATGATCCGCTACCACAGTGAAACCAACCGCCTGGGCGTACAATTCCAGTATTCCTCGGAAGGCTGGTTCAATCTACAAAAGCATCTATTGGATGGATCCATGGATCTGATCCTATGTACCAAGGTGAATTCGCCCCGGGTCGGGTCGTACTATATCGGCTCCCATCCCCTGGTGGCGTTGGTATCCGAACAACATCGGTTTGCCCAGCGGTCCAGCCTGAAGCTGGAAGATTTCCAAGGAGAGAACTTCATTTCCTTTGACTCCTCCGGGCAGATCAGCAGCAGAATGAAGGAAATTTTTGAGCAGAAACACCTGCACGTGAATATTGTCACAGAAACTCCCAACGACGTAATCATCTACGGCCTGGTGGCAGCGGGGCACGGCATTGCCGTGGTTCCCTATCCTTTAAGCGGAGCGCCCTACGGCACCAAGGTGATTCCCATTGCCGACGAGGCCATGACGGACCGGCCCCTGTACCTGCAATGGAACAAGGACCGGTACATTCCCCCGGCAGCGGAGTTTTTCAAGAACTATATCATGCGCAGCGGCGACGTATTAAACCAATATTTCGTTCGTCACGGCATCAGCTTTACCGCTGATGCAGACCAGATGAACAATCGGGAGGACCCTACATTATGACCAAGAAATTGATTGCAGATTTGATGGTTGACTATTTGGAAAGACGGGATGTGAAATACGTATTCGGTCTGTGCGGCCATACGGTTATCGCCATGCTGGATGCCCTGTCCCGCAGCAAGAAAGTAAAATACATTTCCAACCGGCACGAATCGGTGGCTTCCACCGCAGCTGACGGCTACGCCCGGGTAACCCATAAGGCTTCCGTCTGCATGTGCCACCTTGGACCTGGGCTGACCAACGTCCTGACCGGCGTGGCCAACGCTGCTTTTGACTCCATTCCTATGGTTGTTATCGCTGGCGATGTGCCCAGCTACTACTTCGGCAAACATCCCCATCAGGAAGTCAATATGCACGAAGATGGCAGCCAGTACAAGATTCTGGAACCGGTAGTCAAGAGAGCTTGGCGGGTGGACGATCCTGAATCCATGGCTGACATTATGGACAAGGCCTTCCGTCTGGCAGAATCCGGCCGTCCTGGCCCTGTACTGATTGACGTTCCCATGAACATCTTCTCCGAAAAAGTAGAAGATTACCTGTGGGATCGGACCTACAAAGACAGCCACGTGACCATGAAACCGGCCCTGGATCCGGCTGCAGCCAAAGCCATTGCTGAAAAACTGGTAAAAGCAGAACATCCTGTAATGCATGCCGGCGGCGGTATCCTTTTGGCCCAAGCTTCCGATGAGCTGGCTGAACTGGCCGAATTGCTGGATATCCCCGTTTCCCGTACCCTGATGGGCCAAGGCTGCATCAGCGACAACCATCCTCTGATGATTGGCCAGACTGGTTTCTGGGGCATGGAATTCACCCATTCCCTGACCACCCAGGCTGACGTTATCCTGGGCCTGGGCACCCGCTTTGCCGAAGCTGACAGCTCCAGCTGGTACAAGGGCGTAACCTTTGATCCGGAAAAGACCGAATTCCTGCAAATCGATATCGATCCTACCGAAATCGGCCGTAACTATCCTGTAGCCATTGGCGCCGTAGGCGACCTGAAACTGGGCCTGCAGCAGATCATTGACGAAGTAAAGAAAATCTGCCCCGAAGGCAAGAGCCATCCCGAACTGCGGAAAGCCATTGCTGAAGCCAAGGCGGAATTCAAGAAGAGCAACGAAGCCATTTCCAACGATAGCCGTTTCCCCATGACCCCGCAGCGGATCCTGAAGGATGTAAAGGCCGTTGTTCCCGAAGATGCACATATCTTCACCGATGTGGGCTGGAACAAGAATGGTGTAGCACAGCAATATGATATTACCGTTCCCGGCAGCATCCATCACTCCTCCGGTCTGGCTACCATGGGCTTTGGTGCTTCCGCTGTACTGGGCGGCAAACTGGGTGCTCCTGACAAGGTCTGCATCACCCTGACCGGTGACGGCGGCTTCGGCGTGAACCCCACCTGCCTGGCTACCGCTGTGGAACAAGATATCCCTGTAACCTGGGTAGTAATGAACAACTCTGCTTTCGGTACCATTGCTGGTCTGGAAAATGCCAACTACGGCACCAAGTTTGGTACGGTATTCAAGACTCCGGACGGCGAAACCTACAGCCCCAGCTGGGCTGGCGTAGCCAAAGCCTATGGCGTGGAATCTATCTGCGTACACAGCGCTGAAGAATTCAAACCGGCCATGGAAGCTGCCATGAAAGCCAACGCTGAAGGCAGACCCTTCCTGGTAGAAGCTCCTATGGAAAACATTGTAGTTCCTACTCCTGGCTGCTGGAACATCAATGATATCTATAGCCCCAACAAGCTGGTTGAAGACGGCAAACTGGTGAAAGACGAAAACGGTGAGTTTGTAGCTCCCAACCACGCAAAGTCCCACAAAGCAAAATAATATGATAAAGGCAAATACCCTGTTCCGTTTTCAACCAGAACAGGGTATTTGTGAATGGAGAGAAGTAAAGAACCATCAACTGTACAGAAAGAAGGGTTTCCTATGGAAAAAATGACCACGAAACTGCGTCGTCTGTTGAAGGAAAAAGATTATCTGGTAGCCCCCTGCGCCTACGATGCTTTAAGCGCCCGGGCCATTGAAGTGGCCGGCTTTGATGTGTGCGGCACCACCGGCTACGGCATGCACGGCGTCGTCCTGGCTCAGCCGGACAGCGGCCTGCTGGCCCTGAATGAATCCGTGGATATCTTGAGCAAAATGGCCGATGCCGTCAATATCCCCATTATCTGCGATGCAGAAGGCGGCTACGGCAATGCCCTGAACGTAGTACGTACCGTCAAGGAATATGAAAAGACCGGGGTTGCCGGCTTCTTTATTGAAGACCAGCAGCAGCCGCCCAACTGCCCCTTTATCAGCGATACCCAGCTGATCAGCACCAACGAAATGGTGGGCAAGATTGAGGCTGCGGTAGAAACCCGGAAAGATCCGGATCTGCTGATCATTGCCAGAACCGATGCTCCCTACGAAGAAGCTGTAGAACGGGCCAACGCCTATCTGGACGCCGGCGCTGACATGGTCAAGATTCTGCCGAAATCCCGGGAAGAACTGATTGCCCTGCCGGAAAAGGTCCATGGTCCCATCCATCTGGGCTTCTTCCCCAACCAGGATTTCTTCAAGGGCTTCAGCAGTGAAGACTGCGGCAAGAAACTGGGCTACAAGATCATTACCTTCCCCTTCAGCGTCCTGTTTGCTCAGGTAGCAGCTGAACTGCGGGTACTGGAATATATCAAACAGCATGGCAGCGATGCTGGCTACGATGGCGACATGATCGACTTCAACACCTACATCAAACTGGTGCACGTAGATGAACTGCGGGAATTGGGCGCCAAATATTTGAAGGAATAGACCACCAGGAGGACAAATAGCATTATGGGATTAAACGTAGTCAAAAAAGTACGTATCTGTGAAGTAGGTCTGCGGGATGGCCTGCAAAATGAAAAGACCCTGCTCACCACCGAGCAGAAGCTGGATTTGCTGCAAAAATTGACGGACGCCGGATTCCCGGTGATTGAAGTGGGCAGCTTTGTCAGCCCCAAGGCCGTACCCCAGGTAGCCAATACCGACGAAGTGTTCCAGAACTTCAAGCAAAAAGAAGGAGTGGAATACCGGGCCCTCATTGCCAACCTGAGAGGCGTGGAACGGGCCATTGCCTGCGGCTGCAAAAAGGTGAAATTGAATGTTTCCGCTTCTGTGGCCCACAACCTGGCCAATCTGAACTGCACTCCGGCTGAAAGCGTTGCCCGCTTTGCCGCCTGCGTGGAACGGGCCAAGGAAGCCGGCATCGGCATTTCCGGTTCCATTTCCATGGCCTTTGGTTCTCCCTGGGATAAGGAAATCCCCGTTTCTACCGTGAAAGAAATCGTAGAAGCCTACATGGGTGTGGGCATTACGGAAATCAGCCTGTCCGATGCTTCCGGCATGGCCTTCCCTTCCCAGGTGTACGATATGGGTACGGAAATGAAGAAATCCTATCCGGAGGTTTCCTGGTGGATGCACTTCCATAACACCCGGGGCCTGGGTATGAGCAACATCCTGGCTGCTATGGAAGCAGGCTTTGACCAGTTTGATTCCAGCTTTGCCGGTGTAGGGGGCTGCCCCTTCGTTCCCGGTGCTGCCGGCAACGTAGCCACTGAAGATGTAGTGCATATGCTGGATGAAATGAAAGTGGATACCGGCATTGACCTGGATAAGGTTATGGCCATCAGCCGGGACGTGGTGAAAATGGTGGGCCATGAAACCGACAGCTATTTGCTGCGTGCCGGAAAAGCCAGCGACCTGATTCTGGATATTCCTAAAAAACAAGCTAAGAATCATACCTTAACTGATAAAAAATAAGAAGAAAATAAAAAGCTGTTTCTGTTCCTAAGAGAACGGGAATGGGCGATGCGGAGGCCATGCCATGAACAGTGTACAGATCCTAACCGTTATTTTTGATATTTTCTGCCCCCTGGCCACAGGGTATATCCTGCGGAAGAAAGGGTGGATGTCTCAGAAAGCGTGCAATGCTCTGATGCTGTTTAACGTAGTGGCGCTGATCACGGTGATGAACCTGATGAGCTTCTGGATCCTGCCCATTTCCCGTTCTTTCATTTTGCTGCCTATTTTAAGCGTGGTGATGGCCCTACTCTCCGTAGGGCTTGCCGTGTTTGTTTTTGGGCGGTCACTTTCTGACCCCTTGGAAAAGGGGTCTTTTGCTGTCTCCGCCATGCTGTCCAATATTGGAACCCTTGGGGGTATCTGCGCTTTCATTGCCTACGGGGAAATCAGCTTTGCCTATGTGCAGCTGTTTGCCGTGCCCCAGAATGTGCTGATGGTGATTCTGGCCTTCCCATTGGCCCAGTATTATTACGCAAAAAAATTGGAGTCCGCAGCGGGACTCCATTGGGAGATCAGCATCAAAGATATGTTCTTTACGAAAAAGCAGCTGGGGGTATTGGGGATGCTCATTGGCCTGGGCCTGCAGCTGGCAGGGGTGGAACGGCCGCCGGTGGTGGCCAATTTCTTCCACTGTCTGGTGCACATCCAGGCTTGGATCGCCTTTACCCCGGTGGGCTACACCATTGATTTCAGCAAGGCCTCCAAGTACTACAAGAAGGTGCTGAGCATCCTGCCCCTGCGTTTTCTTATTGTGCCCCTGGTGGTGTACCTGATTGCCCGGCCCTTTATTCACGACCAGCGGCTGTTGGGGACCATCCTTATCGCAGCGGCTACTCCCACCGCCATCAACTCGGTAATCACCGCCCAGTTGTTTGGGCTGGACGTGGACCTGTCGGTGGCTTCGTTTCTGGAGACGACCGTAGTCTACGTGCTGGTGGCGTTTCCGCTGTTCTACCTGTACATCAGTTACGGCGGGCAGCTGTAATCATTCGGCACTGCCCCGGAAACCGTAGTTTTCCAGGATAAAGTCCCGGGCCAGGGTGGTCGCCGGGGTAAGGGGACGGGTATTGTTCCACACCAGGTACACGTTCCGGATAAAGTCCGTGTTCTGCTCCGCAATGGGCAGGGCCACCACCCGGGCGGTTTTGATGCCGGGAATTTCCGGCAGGATGCCCAGGCCGAATTTCAGGTCGATGTACTGAAGGGCTGCGTTGCACTCCTGGACCTCAAAGACAATCTTGGGAACAATCTGGTGTCGGCTGTAGGCCCGGTCCAGCTGGTCCCGCAGGTTGCTGCCTTTGTCCAGGCTGATGATGGGCTCCTTGGCAAAATCCTCAAAAGTTACGTAGGACCGTTTGGCCAGGGGATGCTCCAAGGGAACCACCAGGTACAGGGGCTGTTTTAAAATCAGCTGGGAATCCACCCCCGGCCCCCGGTGGGTGGAAAAGCCCAGATCCAGTTTCCCTTCCTTGACCTGGGAATAGATCTGGTAGGATGTACCTTCTGAAAATTGAAAATGCGTCTGCCGGTGGGACAGGTCCTGGTAAAAGGACTCCATCATGGAAGGAATCAGGGAGGAGGAAATGGAATGGAAGTAGCCCAAACGGACCACGTATTCCGCTTCCCCCTTCATTTCTTTTAGGGTGGTTTTTCCCTGGTCCAGGGACTGGAGGGCCTTCTGCACATAGGGCAGAAAGCGCTGGCCGTAGGGGGTCAGGGTAATATGACGCTTTTCCCGGACAAAAAGCTGAACGTCCAGTTCCTTTTCCAGTTCATTGATGGCGTAGGAAAGGCTGGGCTGGGAAATATGGAGCTCTTGGGCTGCGCGGGTATAGTGAAGTACCCGGGCCAGGGTGTCAAAGTAAAGCAATTGCAGTAATGTCATGGGATACCTCCTGTGATACTTCTTCATTGTATCATGGGAAAGGAAAAAATTATAGAAGCTTTCTATGGAAAAATAACAGTGTTTTCTATCAATCGGGCCGCTTGCCGGCCCCAAAAAGAGATGGAAGTATGGAAAAAGAATTGCAGCCTGTGGTCATTGGCACCGTAGGAGCGGGGTATGCTGCCCGGCTTCACGGCAATGGATATAAAAAGTCCGGGGGCGTACCCTTCCGGCTAAAGACCATCTGTGATACTGTGCCGGAGCTGGCCCTAAAGGTCCAGGCAGAATTTGGCTACGAACAGGTGGAAACTTCCTACGAAAAAATGCTGGAGGATCCGGAAATCACTGTGGTGGATATTGTAACGCCGCCTCTGCTGCACATTCCCATGGCCATTCAGGCCATTCAGGCCGGCAAGCACGTCATCTGCGAAAAGCCCCTGACCGGGTATTTTGGCAAGCCTGGGGAAGAACGGGTGGGGGATACCCCCAAACAGGTCATGTATGAGCAGGTGCTGGCCGAAATGGAGAAATTGGGGCAGGTGCTCCGGCAGTCGGACCGGAAATTCATGTACGCGGAAAACTTCCTCTATGCCCCGGCCGTCCGGAAGGCCGCAGAGGTGGTCCGGGCCAAAAAGTCCAAAATCCTCTTTATGAAAGGGGAGGAGAGCCTGAGCGGCTCCAGCTCCGCCTTGTCCAGCCAGTGGAGCAAGGTGGGCGGCGGCACCCTGATCCGTACCGGTACCCACCCCTTAAGCGGCATGCTATGGCTCAAGCAGCAGGAGGCAGCCGCCCGGGGCGAAACCATTACGGTCCAAAGCGTTTCTGCCGATGTGGGTCAAACCACCCGCTGCCTGAATGCCTATGAGCACCGGCACATCCGGGCCAATCCCCTGGACGTGGAGGATTACGCCGCTGTAACGGTGATCTTCTCCGATGGTACCAAATGCCTGACCATTGCCAGCGATACGGTGCTGGGGGGCACCAAAAACTATATTGAGGTTTACGCCAACGATGCGGCCCTTGTCTGCAACCTGACGCCTACGGATCTGATGAATACGTATTTCCTGGACCAGGATGGGATGCAGGACGTGTACATCAGCGAAATGCTGCCCCAGGCCATTGGCTGGAACAAGGCCTTTGTCAGCGATGAAGTGATCCGGGGCTACGCCGATGAACTGACCCGATTCCTGAAGGCAGTGGCCTATGATTGGGATACGTCGGAAGATTTTGCCGTAGCCCGTGAAACCATGAAAGTAATCTATGCTGCGTACCTATCGGCAGAATCAGGGAAAAGAGTCGATTTATAGATTGTATCTATAAATAAAACTATAGAAAGACTCTATCATAAAGCAATAAATCTTGTATTAGATTAATCAGTCAATTCAAAGTATAATGAACTTAACGAAACGGAATAATTAGAAGATTCCGTGTGAAGAATGCAAAGGAGAGATAATAATGGCAAGAGAAGTAACTCCCGAAGAAATTGCTGTCTGTGAAGAGAAAATTGCCCGTGCTCATGCAGCACAAAAGATTCTGGAAACCTATGATCAAAAACGTATTGATAGACTGTGCCAAGCTGTAGCAGCCGCTGTATGCGACCTGAAGGTTTGGGGCAAGATCTGCGACGAAGCCGTTGACGAAACCCGTCTGGGCGACAAAGTCTCCAAGAGAAACAAGAGAAACAAAATCAAATTGATCCTGAGAGATTGCCTGCGCAACCCCAGCATCGGTGTAGTAGAAACCATTCCTGAAAAAGGCATTGTGAAATATGCAAAACCCGTTGGCGTAATCGTTTCCCTGGTTCCGACCACCAACCCCTGCCTGACTCCTGCTGGCCAGATTCTGTTTGCTATCAAATGCAGAGACACTGTTGTCTTCTCTCCGCATCCCAGAGCTAAGAACATCACCAACAAGACCATCAACCTGATCCGTGACACCCTGGTTCGTGAAGGCGCTCCTGCCGACATCATCCAAGGCGTTGAAAAACCCAGCATTGCCCTGTCTTCCGAACTGATGAAACGGGCTGACCTGATCATCGCTACCGGCGGACGGCCCATGGTTAAGGCTGCTTACAGCCAGGGCGTTCCTGCCTATGGTTCTGGCGCCGGCAACGCTACCGTTATCATTGATAACACCTGCAACACTCCGGAACGTCAAAAAGAAGCTGCTGCCAACACCCGGATTTCCAAGACTTCCGACTTTGGTTCTGGCTGCTCCTGCGACGGCAACCTGGTTATTTCTGAAGAAGTTTACGATGGCTTCGTAAAAGCCCTGGTTGAAGAAGGCGCTTACCTGGCCAACGAAGAAGAAGCTGAAAAGATTAAAAAGGTTATGTGGGATGAAACCGGCCACCGTCTGCCTGACACCGTTGCCGTTAGCCCGCAAGCCCTGGCTGAAGCTGCTGGCTTCACCATCCCTGCTGACCGTAAATTCATCGCTGTAACTGGCGGCGGCATCGAACATATCGGCAAACAATTCTTCTTCTCCAGCGAAAAACTGACCACCCTGCTGACCCTGTTCAAATACAAAGGCGAATTCGAAAACGCTCTGGATATGATGAGAGCTATCTTCGAAGTAGGCGGCAAAGGCCACTCCTGCGGCATCTACTCCTTCGATGATGACCATATCGATCGTCTGGGCAAAGCAGCTCCTGTTTCCCGTATCATGGTTCGTCAACCTAACAACAGAGGCAACTCTGGTTCCGCTTGGAACGGCATGCCTCCGACCTCTTCCATGGGCTGCGGCACCTGGGGCGGCAACATTGTTTCCGAGAACATCTCCCTGAAACATTACATGAACACCACTTGGGTATCCCGTCCTCTGGAATACGATATGCCTTCCAACGAAGAACTGTTCGGTGACTTCTTCAAACCGGGCATGGACGAAGAATAATCCAGCTTGACCATTTTCTTGGCACCATTTGCGAATTACTCATATTGAATCCTCTTATAGATAAGAAGGATGTGCGGCTTTTCCCCTCTAATGGCCGCGCATCCTTCTTTCTTTACAGGAAAAGTTAACCTGTAATAAATGGTGCAATTGTTTACAAAAATTTAAAATTTGTGGCAAGAATGTTTGACAGCAGTAACTTTGGGTGGTATACTTTTAGTCACTTATAGCAAACCAGTAGGATAGTAGCATGGAAAGAGGTAAGCCAAATGAGCGAAGTAGTAAAGGTAAAGAATGTACGTATCGGCGAAGGAATGCCCAAGATTGCCATCCCCATTTCGGACAGCGATTACGCAGGGGTGCGGAAATCCGTGAATCTAATCATGAATTCCCCCTGTGACCTGATTGAATGGAGAGCAGATTTCTTCAACAATGTAACGGATCCGGAAGTTCGGATTAAACCCATGACCCTGTTCCGGGACCAGTTGTGGAACCTGCCGCTGCTCTTCACCGTCCGCACGGACGTAGAAGGCGGCATGATGGAAATCGATACCCAGGACTATGTGGATCTGCTCCTGGCGGTTATTGACAGCGGCCTGATTGATCTGGTGGACGTGGAACTGTCCCGGGGCGAAAAAGCCATGAAGACCATTGTAGAGGCGGCCCACGAAGCCGGCGTCAAGGTGGTTGGCTCCCGGCACAATTTCAAGAGTACCCCGGACAAGGACATCATCGTCCGGAACCTGTGCAAGATGCAGGACCTGGGCTGTGACATTGCCAAATTCGCCGTGATGCCCCAGTCGGAACGGGATGTGCTGACCCTGTTGGATGCCACCCTGACCATGAAGGAAGAACACGATGAAACGCCGGTGATTACCATGTCCATGGGGCACAAGGGCGTCATCAGCAGGATCTGCGGCGAAGCCTTCGGTTCCTGCATTACCTTCGGCACTGCCGGCAAAGCTTCGGCACCGGGACAGCTGCCAGCCAACGGCCTGTCCATATTCTTAAAGAGCCTGGCCTAAAAGCGTACAGGTGTGGTGAGAACTGCACCTGTTTTTTTATGGGCTAAAGGGGAAAACGGAGAAATTTGTCCGTTTATTTTTCCTTCAGCACCCAGCTTTGCAACAACTGGCAGCGGTCTTTTGGACCGCTGCTGAATTTTTTGTAAATACAGGATTGTTTTGCGGTATAATAGAAGGTGAACGAACCTGCCGGCGCGGCAGTCTAAAGAGGGGGCATACAGATGGATAAGAAACAACCCATTGGCGTAATCGATTCAGGAGTAGGGGGCTTGACGGTGCTGAAATGGCTCCGGGCAAAAATGCCCCACGAGGATTTTATCTTTATCGGGGATACGGCACGGACGCCCTATGGCAACCGGTCCCGGGAACAGATCATTGAATTTGTAGGGGATATGACCGCCTACCTGGACAAACGGCACATCAAGCAGCTGGTGGTGGCCTGCAACACCATTACGGTGCTGGGTAAGGACGTGATCCAAAACGGGTATGACTTTTCCGTTATCGGTATGGCCAAAGGCGCCCGGATGGTGAAAGGCGTAACCAAGAACAAACGGGTGGGCTTTGTGGCCACGGACTTTACGGTGTCCACCGGGGCCCATAAACGGGAAATCCAGGCCATGGACCCGGAAATCCAGGTGTTTGGGCAGGGCTGCCCTAAATTTGTGCCCCTGATTGAAGGGGAGAAATTTGGCACTCCGGAACTGGCCAGCGCCGTACAGGAATATGCCGACGACCTGAAGGCCCATGACGTGGATACGGTGCTCCTGGCCTGCACCCATTATCCCTTCGTCCGGGAAGAGCTGCAAAAGGCCCTGGGATCCCAGGTGACCATTCTGGACCCGGCAGAGCGGACCACCCAGGATGCCATCGAGGACCTGGCGGCCCGGGGACTGGCCCAGACGGAAGGCATCGGGGAAACGGAAATCTGCTTTACCGCCGATGTGGAACGGGGCCAGCGGCTGGCCCAGCGGGTCATGGACACAAACGGCTGCGTCTTCAAGCTGATTCAATTATGATAAAGCAAAAACAGGATGTATGACCCTGGTGGTCACACATCCTGTTTTTTGCTTTCCCCAGAAGCGTTCCCCTGCCTGGGGGTTTTTGAGTTCCGGGCAATAAACCGGAAGATGAAATCCCGGATCACGTGGCTGGGGGTAGTGCCCTGCTGCCGGCAGAGCTCCCCAAACCGCCGGAGGGGCTCCTCCTCCATGCGCACCGACAGGCGTTTTTTCTTGAGGTATTTATCTTCTTCCCAATCTTCCATAGGCATCCATCCTTTCTGGTGGGCCCGGCGCCCCGGATTCCCCAATCCGGCTTTAGCCAGGCCCTACAGCTTCCCTTACTTTCAGTATAGCAGGGAGGGTGGGGTGAAATCCTCCCAGGTAAGTGTTTGGGGAAATTAATCCCCGGCGGCCACCTGGTAGGTTTCCCCGGTTTCCTCATCCCGGACCTCCAGGCTGCAATGCAGCCCCTCCAAAATCCGCAGCAGGGTTTCCAGATTGGGCTCCCGCTTCCGGTTCACGTACAGGGACAGGGAGTCCTTCCGGATGCCCGTCCGTTCCGCCAGGTCCCGCTGGTGCAGGCTGCGGTCTGCCAATTTTTCCTTGATGATCTCTGTAATATCCATAGGCTCCTCCTTTGCTGCCTCCTGCCAGGGCAGGGGGCAATCCTGCGTTTTTCCATACTTTCAGTATAGCAGGAAGGGTGGGGCGAAATCCTCCCAGAAAAGAGCCGTTTTGGGGCATAAAAAAACAGGTCTCCGTCTCCCTGGGGAGACCGGAAACCCGGCAGGTCCAAAAAAGGGTAAAAAAATGGAGCTACTGATAGGATTCGAACCTACGACCCTCTCATTACGAATGAGATGCTCTACCAACTGAGCTACAGTAGCATTCATGGAGAGTATTTTACCATGTTTTCCGCTTTTTTTCAAGGCCTGATCTGTATTTTTCGGGCGGCAAACGGAAGATTTTGGGAGCGTATAAAGTTAACCTGTTTTTTGCAATTTCCAGAAAATAGCGGTATAATCAAAAGCAAACAGAATAGAGAAGCCGGCGGTGAAAACCGCAGGGCAGGGGAGCTTGCAGGCAGAAATGCCGGACAGGCTGAGAGGAAGGTAGGCCCTTCGACCCGTGAACCTGATTTGGATAATGCCAACGTAGGGATGCAAACGAGCAAAACGGCAAGAGAAGTTACCCGGATTCAGGTGGCTTCTCTTTTTTGTTGTCCCAAAACAAGGAGGCCTTGGAAATGCGAATCAATGGAAAAGAAGAAAAGGCTGAGGGCCGGACCCTGCTGGCGTACCTTCGGGAGCGGCAGATCGACCTGGGCAACGTAGCCGTGGAACGAAACGGGGACATTGTGCCCAAAAGCCAGTATGCCTCGGTGCTGCTCCAGCCGGAAGACGTGCTGGAGATCGTGTCGTTTGTAGGCGGGGGCTGAGATGCTCAGCCAAAAAGAATGGTTTGACGCCCTGGAAAGCCGCCACGGAGCGGCGCGTCAGGCCAAATTCCGCCAGGGCCGGGTGGCCATTTGCGGGCTGGGGGGCCTAGGCTCCCGGGTAGCGGAGCTTTTGGTCCGGGCTGGGGTAGGACACCTACGGCTGGTGGACGACGACCGGGTGGAAGCCACCAATCTCAACCGGCAGCTGTATTTTATGGACCAGCTGGGCCAGTACAAGGCGGAGGCCCTGGTGGCGAGCCTGCGGCGGATTACCCCCTACGCAGAGTTGGTGCCCCGGATCCTGCGGCTGACGGCGGAAAATATCCCCCAGGAGCTGGCCGGCTATGACTTGATTGTAGAAGCCTTTGACGGGCCCCGGGAAAAGGCACTTTTGTGCAATACGGTCCGGGAGTGCTTTCCCCAGGCGGTGCTGGTGGCCGCCTCCGGTATGGCCGGCTTTTCCTCCGGCAACCGGGTCCGGGTGCGCAAACTGTCCCCTCATTTTTACCTGTGCGGGGACAGGACGGCGGATATCCGGGACGGAGACGGGCTCTACGGGGCCCGGGTCAATTTGTGTGCGGCCCAGGAGGCCCTTACGGTGCTTCAGCTGCTAGCTGGAGAAACAGAAAAAATTGGAAAGGATGAATACTATGAACGCAAATGATACTTGGCAGCTGGGAGGCAAAATCTTCCATTCCCGCTTTATTCTGGGCTCGGGGAAATATTCCCTGCCGTTAATTCAAACGGCCATTCAGGACGCCGGTGCCGAAATGATTACCCTGGCGGTCCGCCGGACCAATACCACTGGACAGGACAATATCCTTCAGTACATTCCCCAAGACGTAACCCTGCTGCCCAATACCTCCGGCGCCCGGAATGCCCAGGAGGCGGTGCGCATTGCCAAACTGGCCCGGGAACTGGGCTGCGGGAACTTCGTGAAAATTGAAATCATGCGGGACAGCCGGTACCTGCTGCCGGACAACCAGGAAACCATCAAGGCCACGGAACTTCTGGCCCAGGACGGCTTTGTGGTGCTGCCCTATATGTTCCCGGACCTGAATGCGGCCCGGGACCTTGTCAGTGCCGGGGCTGCGGCTGTTATGCCTCTGGCTGCGCCCATTGGCTCCAACCGGGGCCTGTCCGCCCGGGACTTTATCCAGATCCTCCTGGACGAAATTGACCTGCCCATCATTGTGGACGCGGGCATTGGCCGGCCTTCCCAGGCCTGTGAAGCCCTGGAAATGGGGGCCGCTGCGGTAATGGTAAATACCGCCCTGGCCACTGCCGGGGATTTACCTCTCATGGCCCAGGCCTTCCGCAGCGCGGTGGAAGCCGGTAGGAAAGCGTATCTGTCCGGCCTGGGACGGGTGCTCAGCCGGGGCGCCGCCTCCAGCGATCCCTTGACTGGCTTTTTGCGGGAGGATGCCTGATGGAAGAAGAAAATCAATTTTTGGTGGACGGCAAGAATCTAACCCCGGCTGCCCTGAAACGGAAACACCAACTGGAAAACGACCCTTCCTGCCGGAAGGACCCGATGGAATACCTGCCCGGCATGGAGCAGCTCCAGTCGGAGGTTCGGGAAAAGGTTATCAGCCAAATGGAGTCCTATGACCCCAGCGCCTATACGGCGGTGGACGTGCGCCGGGCCCTGTGCCATGAGCGGGTGACCGTGGAGGACCTGAAGGCGCTGCTCAGCCCGGCGGCGGAGCCCTTCCTGGAAGAACTGGCCCAAAAGGCCCGGGCAGTTACCAGCCGGCATTTTGGCAACACGGTGTATCTGTTCACACCCCTGTATCTGGCCAACTACTGCGAAAACTACTGCATCTACTGCGGCTTCAACTGCTACAATCCCATCCACCGGCTCCAGCTCACCGGGGAGCGGATGGAGCAGGAAATGCAGGTAATCGCCCAAAGCGGCATGGAGGAAATCCTGCTGCTTACCGGGGAAAGCCGGGCCAAAAGCAGCGTGGAGTATATCGGGGAGGCCTGCAAGCTGGCCGCCAAGTACTTCAAGAACGTGGGTCTGGAGGTCTACCCCATGAACACCGACGAGTATCGGTATCTCCATGCCTGCGGGGCGGATTCGGTCACCGTATTCCAGGAGACCTACGATCTGAAAAAATACGAAACCCTGCATCTCTTGGGGCACAAACGGGTATGGCCCTACCGGTTTGATTCCCAGGAACGGGCCCTTAGGGGCGGCATGCGGGGGGTGGGCTTTTCAGCCCTTTTGGGGCTGTCCAATTTCCGCAAGGACGCCCTGGCCACAGCCCTTCACGTGTATTACCTCCAGCGGAAGTATCCCTGGGCGGAAATGAGCCTGTCCTGCCCCCGGCTGCGGCCCATTATCAACAACGCCTCCATCAACCCCCAGGACGTAGGGGAGCGCCAGCTGTGCCAGATTCTCTGCGCCTACCGGCTGTTCCTGCCCTTTGCAGGAATTACCGTTTCCAGCCGGGAATCCGCGGCCTTTCGCAACGGCATTGTGCGCATTGCGGCCACCAAGGTCTCCGCTGGGGTGTCCACGGGCATCGGGGACCACGAGGAAAAGTATACTGGAGAGCAGAGCGGGTCCGAAGGGGACGAACAGTTTGAAATCCAGGACGGCCGGAGCCTCCGGGCCATGACGGAGGATCTGGACCGGGAAGGCCTCCAGCCGGTGCGCAATGACTACCTTTACGTGTAGCCTGCCCTTTGGCTGCGTCACCCACCGCCAGCTGTACCAGGTTCCCCTGCTGGAACAGGTGGAAGGGATTTTGGCCCAGCGGCCTGCGGCCCTGCTGCTTCGGGAAAAGGATTTAAATCCAGAGGTTTATCGGCAGCTGGCCCGGCAGGTCCTCTCTCTGTGCCGCCGGGCCGGGGTGCCCTGCATTCTGCATTTTTACCCGGAAGCGGCCCGGGAACTGCGCCCCGAGGGCCTGCACCTGCCGCTTCCGGTGTTGGAGCGCCTTAGGCCGGAGGAACGGGCCGCCCTGCCGCCCCTGGGAGCCTCCTGCCATAGCCTGAAAGACGTCCTTACAGCGGCGAAACTAGGTGCCGCAAGGGTGACGTTGGGTCATATCTATACCACCGCCTGTAAGCCAAATTTGGCCCCCAGAGGGGTGACGCTGCTCCAGGAGGTATGCCGCCGCTCCCCGGTGCCCGTCTGGGCTATCGGAGGCGTTACCCGGGAAAAGCTCCCGGAGCTTGCTGCTGCCGGGGCTGCCGGAGCCTGGGGTATGGGAGCTTTTGCGCAGCTGCCGGAAAAATAAAAAACGAGGCTGGAAAAATGAACATTCATTTTTCCAGCCTCGTTTGCGTGTGTGTGGTTTTGTCTTGCGTTCAGGGGCAAGTCCCTTATTTGTTCAGCATGTATTCGGCCATATGGGCGGCAGCTTTCTTGCCGGCACCCATAGCCAGGATTACGGTAGCGGCACCTGTGGCAGCGTCACCGCCGGCGTACAGGCCGGGCACGGACGTAGCACCGGTTTCCTCGTCAGCCTGGACGCAGCCTTTTTTGGTCAGCTCCAGGTCGGGGGTGCCTTCGTAGCTCATGGGGTTGGGGGACGTACCAATGGCCATGATTACCATGTCCACCGGCAGGTCGTATTCGCTGCCCTCAATGGGTACAGGACGGCGGCGGCCGGAAGCGTCCGGTTCGCCCAGCTGCATCTTCTGGCAGGTTACGGCGCAGACACGGCCGGTGTCGTCTCCATGGATTACCAGGGGAGCGGTCAGGAAGTCAAACTGGATGCCTTCTTCCTTGGCGTGATGGATTTCTTCCAGCCGGGCAGGCAGTTCAGCCTCGCCCCGGCGGTACAGTACATGCACGTCCGCACCCATCCGGCGGGCACACCGGGCCGCATCCATGGCCACGTTGCCGCCGCCGACTACGGCAGCACGCTTGCTGTGGAGGATGGGGGTGTTGCTCCGGGGATCATAGGTCTTCATCAGGTTGGTCCGGGTCAGGTATTCGTTGGCGGAATATACGCCTACCAGGCCTTCTCCGGGAATCTTCATGAATTGGGGCAGACCGGCACCGGAAGAAATGAAGACGGTTTCAAACCCATGTTCAAACAGTTCAGGAATGGTCAGTACCTTGCCGATAACCATATCGGTTTCGATGGTAACGCCCATTTTCTTTAATTTATTCACTTCCTGGGCCACAATGGCTTTGGGCAGGCGGAATTCAGGAATGCCGTAGCTCAGCACGCCGCCGGGCACATGGAAAGCTTCAAAAACGGTAACGTCAAAGCCTTTTTTGGCCAGTTCCCCAGCGCAGGTCAGGCCCGCAGGGCCGGAACCGATGACCGCGGCCTTGTGGCCGTTTTTGGGAGCGGTTTCCGTGTTTTCTGCGTTGTTGTGGGCAGCCCAGTCGGAGACAAACCGTTCAATCCGGCCGATGGAAACAGATTCCTGTTTGATGCCCCGGACGCATTTGCCTTCGCATTGGTTTTCCTGGGGGCAGACCCGGCCAGAAATCCGCGGCAGGGCATTGGCCCCGGACAGAATTTCGTAGGCAGCGGCAAAGTCGCCTTCAGCGGTCTTTTCCAGGAATTGGGGAATGGGAATGCCTACCGGGCAGCCGGTTACGCAGGCAGGATTGTTGCATTGCAGGCAGCGGCGGGCTTCATTGATGGCTTGTTCCGGCGTGTAGCCCAGCGCTACTTCCAGGAAGTTGCATTTGCGGACGTCCGCCGGCTGTTCCGGCATGGGCGTTTTGGTAGCTTGCAGGTTCAGATTCGGATTAGGCATGTTGGCGTTTTCCTCCCGTCAGGCGGCAAAGATGTTCTTCCCGCTCTTTAGATTCAAATTCCGTATAGGAACGGTTCCGGGCAATGGCTTCATCATAATCAATCTTGTGGCCGTCAAAGTCCGGGCCATCCACGCAGGCAAAGCGCAGTTTTCCGTCCACCGTTACCCGGCAGCAGCCGCACATGCCGGTGCCGTCGATCATCAGGGGGCTCATGCTTACCGTGGTGGGGATATTATATTTTTTCGTCAAGAGGGAAGTAAACTTCATCATGGGCAGGGGTCCAATGGCAAATACATGGTCCAGCTTTTCCCCGCTGTTGATCAGTTCTTCCAGCTTGTTGGTGACAAAGCCGTGGTAGCCGTAGATGCCATCATCCGTGCACATGTAGAGGTTGGTGGAAGCTGCCTTCATTTCCTTTTCCAGGATTACCAGATCTTTGGTTTTGAAGCCGCTGATCAGCTCTACCTTGTTGCCGGCTTCGTGCAGGGCACGGGCTACCGGCAGGGCAATGGCGCAGCCCAGGCCGCCGCCGACTACTGCCACATGGCCATAGCCTTCCACGGGGGTGGGTTTGCCCAGGGGGCCTGCCAGGTCAGCCAGGCAGTCGCCTACGTTTAGCTGGTCCAGGTCAATGGTGCTGGCGCCGATTTTCTGGTAAATCACGTCTACGCAGCCGTTTTCTGCAGAGGAGATGGTCAGGGGAATCCGTTCTGCATCCACGTTGGAACGCAGGATTACAAACTGACCAGCCTTGGCTTTGGCAGAAATCAACGGAGCGTACATGGAAATCCGCGTAATGTTGGGGTTCAGTACTTCCTTTTCTACAATCTCAAATCTACGAGGCATGGTTTCACATCCTTAATCTAGAGAGCCGCATCGCGGCGTATGGTATGAGAAAGGAAACAGGCGGAAACCTGTTTCCTTTCTTTGAAGAATACCGCATGTTGAATTAAAAAGCAAGATTGAAACAGATTTTGGCTTAATCTTTGATGCCGGCAATATTCTTGGCCAGCTGTTTTTTGCCGTCGATGTTCCCCTGGCGGGCAATCATGATCCGCTGGGCTTGAGGAGAACCGGCCCCGTGCAGGGATTCGGTCCGGTAGCCTACAGCAGCAGCGCCCAGGCACATATTTTCCAGGAAACGCATGATGCGCTGACGGTCTTCGGTGGAAACGGCAGGCCGGCCGGCAAAGAACTTGTTGCAGATTTCGCCGATGGTTTCCCCGTTGCGGCCCACTACCGTGTTGGACTTGAAGTCCGTTTCGGAAGGCATGGTCACCATCAGGCCGCCGGCAATGTCTTCTGCCAGGCGGACGATTTCGTAGGGGAACCGGGTGATGTTCTGCTTGCACACGTTGGCCAGCAGCATATCAATTTGGTAGTTCCCGGCTTTGGTGGGGCAGCCTTCGCAGGAGCAGGCAATGCCGCAGCTGTACAGGGTTTCGTTCAGGTGGGTCATTTCAATCAGTTTGTCTTTGATGTGGCTGGCTTTTTCTA
Source organism: Acidaminococcus hominis (assembly GCF_900291475.1). Taxonomy (GTDB): domain Bacteria; phylum Bacillota; class Negativicutes; order Acidaminococcales; family Acidaminococcaceae; genus Acidaminococcus; species Acidaminococcus hominis. The sequence goes on along the minus strand of NZ_OLMM01000005.1, from coordinate 48,786 downwards.
CGCCGTTGTATTCGGCAGCCAGGGCAGCGGCCCCAATCACCACATCGCCTACGCCTACTTTGCAGCCGCCGTAGGATTGACGGTGATAACCGGCAAACCGTTCTACCATCATGCCGGCAAATTCATATTCGCCGTTGAGGAAAATGTATTCGTTGGGAATGAACACATGGTCCAGTACCACCAGGGCTTCCTGGCCGCCGAATTTGGCGTTGCCCAGGTCAATGCAGGCACCGGGTTCCATTTTCCGGGTATCGCAGGATTGTCTGCCGTAGACCATGTACAGGCCATCTGCATCGGTGGGGCAGGCAAAGCTTACGGCGTAATCCTTGTCCGCTTCCTTCATGGAAATGGTGGGCATGAAAATGTGCCAATGGGAGTTGATGGAACCGGTCTGGTGCACCTTGGCGCCGCAGACTACAATGCCGTCCGGCCGTTTTTCCACTACATGGACGAACATATCGGGATCGGCTTGTTCATGGGGAGCCTTGGAGCGGTCCCCTTTGGGGTCGGTCATGGCGCCGTCCACGGTCAGGTCGTTATCCTGTACGTAGATCAGAAATTTCTTGAAGTTTTCATGGTAATGGGTGCCGTATTTTTCATCGATTTCATAGGTGGTGGAATAAACGGCATTGAAGGAGTCCATGCCTACGCAGCGTTGGAAGCAGCTGGCGGTCTTTTGACCCAGCAGGCGCTGCATCTTTACCTTCTTGATCAGGTCATCGGTGGATTGGTGCAGGTGGGTGAAGCGGTTTACCGTATGGCCGGTCAGGTTGGAGGTAGCGGTCATCAGGTCCTTGTATTTGGGATCCTGGGCCAGGGCATAGGTCATGGCTACAGAGTTGATGGAAGGACGGATAATGGGATGGTCCACCCAGTTATCAATCTTTTCCCCGAACATATATACTTTCGTGTGGAGCTTGCGCAGGCTTTCTACGTATTCAGCAGCAGTCATCAAAGTCATTTTGGGTTCTCCTTTATTGGAAAAAGAAATCCGATCCGCCGCCCGAAGGAGGCGGACCGGTTAGAGAGAGGGCTATATCATTATTTGCCGGCCAGGGCTGCGTAGGTGTTGTACCGTTCTTCCGCATCCCGTGCACACTTGTTGTACAGTTATTCCGCCTTATCCGGGAAGGACAGCTTCAAGGATGCATACCGGTTCTGGCCCAGCAGGAAGGCCCGGAAGTCCCCAGTGGGTTTCTTGGAATCCAGGGTGAAGGGATTCTCGCCGGCTTTCTTCTTGTCGGGATCGAAGCGGTACAGATGCCAGTAACCAGCTTCTACGGCTTTCTTTTCTTCGTTCTGGCTGAGGCCCATGCCGCACTTCATGCCGTGTTCGATGCAAGGGCAGTAGCAGATAACCAGGGACGGGCCCGGATAAGCTTCAGCTTCCCGAATGGCTTTCAGGGTTTGGGCAGGATCGGCACCCATGGCTACCTGGGCTACGTACACATACCCATAGCTCATGGCCATCAGGCCCAGGTCCTTCTTCTTGGTTTCCTTGCCGCCGGCAGCAAACTTGGCAATGGCGCCAGCTTCGGTGGACTTGGAAGCCTGACCGCCGGTGTTGGAGTACACTTCGGTATCCAGTACCAGTACGTTGATGTCCCGGCCGGAAGCCAGTACATGGTCCAAACCGCCGTAGCCGATATCGTAAGCCCAGCCGTCGCCGCCGAAGGCCCAAACGCTCTTCTTGGCCAGGTATTCTTTATTGTGACGGATGAATTCCGCTTCTTCGCTGGCGTTGTTTTCCAGGGCAGCCAGCAGATCATCGCTGACCTTCCGGGATTCAGCCGTAACGTCTGCCTTGTCCAGGTAAGCCTGGCAGGCTTCCACAGCTACGCCCTTAGCCTTCAGGGCCGTAACGGAAGCTTTCAGTTCCCGTTTTACCGCATCTTGGCCCAGCAGGTAGCCGTAAGCGTATTCAGCGTTGTCTTCGAACAAGCTCATAGCCCAGGCAGGACCGAAGCCTTTCTTGTCCGTGCAGTACGGGGAAGAAGGAGTGGAGCCGCCGTAAGCGGAGGAGCAGCCGGAAGCGTTGGTGATGTACATCCGGTCGCCAAACAGCTGGGTAACCAGTTTGATGTATGGGGTTTCGCCGCAGCCAGCGCAGGCACCGGAGAATTCAAAATACGGTTTGGCAAACTGGGAGCTCTTGACGTTCTTGTCGCTGACCGCATCTTTCTTCACGGTAACGGTTTCTACAGCATAATCCCAATTGGGAGCTTCGCCCAGCTGGCTTTCCAGTGGTTTCATCACCAGGGCTTTTTCCTTGGCAGGGCACACATTGGCGCAGCTGCCGCAGCCGGTGCAGTCATACGGGGAAACCTGCATACGGAATTCGTATTGGCCAAGACCTGCACCCAAAGCTTTCTTGGTGGCAAAGCCGGCAGGAGCAGCCGCTTTTTCAGCAGCGTCCAGGAGTACAGGACGAATGGCTGCGTGCGGGCAAACCAGGGAGCACAGGTTGCACTGGATGCATTTATCCAGCTGCCATTCCGGTACATCCACAGCAGCCCCACGTTTTTCGTACTTGGTGGTGCCAGCCGGCCAGGTGCCGTCTTCCAGACCATACTTGGTGATGGTGGAAATCGGCAGGCTGTCGCCCTGCTGACGGTTCATGACTTCTACCACTTCCTGGATGAATTCCGGGTTCTTGTTTTCTACCGGAGCATCCTCAGCAGTCAGCCAAGCTTCAGGAATGGTTACCTGGTGCAGTTTTTCAATGCCGTATTCAATGGAAGCATTGTTCTTGTCTACCACTGCCTGGCCCTTTTTCTTGTAGTAGGTCTTATAGATGGCATCTTTCATGGCAGTAACAGCCTGATCGATGGGAATGACATTCAGCAGTTTGAAGAAAGCAGCTTGCAGAATGGTGTTGGTGCGGTTCCCCAGTCCAATTTCCCGGGCAATGGAGGTAGCATCAATGGTGTAGAACTTGGCTTTCTTGGCTGCCAGGGCCCGTTTCATGGTTGCCGGCAGGTGGGTTTCCAGTTCTGCATCGCTCCAGCCGCAGTTTAACAGGAAGGTGCCGCCTTCTTTCAGGTTGGCTACCATATCGTATTTATGCACGTAGGACGGGGTGTGGCAGGCTACAAAGTCAGCCTGGGTTACCAGGTACGGAGAACGGATGGGTTCTTTGCCAAAACGCAGATGGGATTGGGTCAGACCGCCGGATTTCTTGGAATCGTACACAAAGTAGGCTTGGCAGTATAGGTCGGTGGTATGGCCGATGATCTTGATGGAGTTCTTGTTGGCGCCTACGGTGCCGTCGGAACCCATGCCCCACAGTTCTGCACTGGTCTGGCCGGCAGGAGAGGTTTCGATTTCCTGGGTAACCGGCAGGGAAGTGAAGGTTACATCGTCCACAATGCCGATGGTGAAATCGTTTTTGGGTTTGTCCTGTTTCAGGTTGTCATAGACAGCCAGGATTTGGCCAGGAGTGGTATCCTTGGAGCTCAAGCCGTAGCGGCCGCCCACGATTTCCATAGGAATGCCCTTGTTCTTGTAGATGCTGCATACATCCTGGTACAGAGGTTCGCCCATGGCGCCAGGTTCCTTGGTTCGATCCAGTACGGCAATTTTCTTTACCGTAGCAGGAACGGCTTTCAGGAAGTAGTCGGCAGAGAACGGACGGTACAGATGAACGTTGATCAGGCCTACCTTTTCGCCTTTGGCTACCAGGTAATCCACGGTTTCCTTGGCAGTTTCTGCGCCGGAACCCATCATAATGATGATTCTGTCGGCATCGGCAGCGCCATAGTAGTTGAACAGATGGTAGCTGCGGCCGGTGAGTTTGTTGATTCCCTGCATGTAGTGTTCTACAGCATCAGGAATGGCAGCCACTCTCTGGTTGCAGGCTTCCCGGCATTGGAAGAAGATATCCGGGTTTACGGTGGTGCCGCGGGTAGCCGGATGTTCCAGGTTCAAAGCGTTTTTGCGGAAGGCCCGGATGGCATCGTAGTCTACCAAAGGCCGCAGGTCTTCGTAATCCAAAGCATCAATCTTTTGGATTTCGTGGGAAGTACGGAACCGATCAAAGAAATGCAGCACCGGCATCCGGCAGTGGATGGCAGCCAGGTGGGCAACAGCCCCCAAGTCCATAACCTGTTGCGGAGAAGAAGATGCCAGCATGGCAAAGCCCGTGTTCCGGACGGCCATTACGTCGGAGTGGTCACCGAAAATGGAAAGGGCATGGGCGGAAAGGGTACGGGCGGAAACATGGAACACGCCCGGCAGCATTTCGCCAGCGATCTTGTACATATTGGGGATCATCAGGAGCAGGCCCTGAGATGCGGTGTAGGTGGTGGTCAAGGCACCGGATTGTAGCGCACCGTGTACGGTACCGGAAGCGCCCCCTTCAGACTGCATTTCTACAACCTGAACCGGTTGTCCGAATAAGTTCAGCTTTCCGTTTGCAGCCCATTCATCTACGTGTTCTGCCATCGGAGATGAAGGGGTGATGGGGAAAATACCGGCTACTTCGGTAAATGCGTAGGAGATATAGGCAGCCGCCTGGTTGCCGTCCATCAACTCAATTTTCTTAGCCATTTTACGTCCTCCCTTAAATTGTTGTTCAAGAATAACCTTCTGCTTCACCGGGTCAGCCAATCATTGGGTAATGACTGACAATCGATCCGGCGCAAGCGGACCGATTTTTGAAGTTATCTCATATATACCCTTTTTTGGCCTCCGGTGCTTTGCACTCCATCGCATATATTTTGCTTTTTTTCACACCAGGCCACCAAAGCCTCCTGAAAAAATGCCAAAAAAGCAGGAGAAAACGGCGCAAAGCAAGGCGCCGTGCGGCTTCCTGGACTTTGCAGGAATCCCTTCCGCCAGTTGGAGAAAAAAAGCAAAATTGCTATATAAGGAAGGCTTTTGTCCCTTTGCCAACCATCCGACAAACGGCAAAAAAATAATGGGTTGTCGCAAAGAACCCAAAACCTGTACTAGCTATAATGAGGACAACAAAACAAAGAGCTGCTTCCGCTAAACCTAAGCAGTTTATAACAGCCCGGCCAGAGCCGGCAGCTGTAAAAGGAGGAAATATAAAATGGATATGAGCTATTTGAAAGACATGCCTATTGCAGTTCTGGGCGGCGGTGCCGTTGGTAAGACCATGGCAGCTGACTGCGCTTTGGCTGGCAAGGAAGTTCGGATCTGGGACCAACCTGCTTTCGCAAAACGCAACTTCGTCAACATTGAAAAAACCGGTATTACCCTGAGCGGCAACCAATTCTCTTATTTTGGTTACAATCGCAAAGGCACTGCAAAGGTTGCCCTGGCTACCGATGACATGGCTAAAGCTGTAAAAGGCGCCGGCATCATCATCGTTGCTACGGTAGCTCTGGCTCACGAAAACCTGTTCCGTGAACTGATTCCTCTGCTGGAAGATGGCCAAGTCATCCACATCCTGCCGGATAACTGTGGCACCTTCATTTTCCGCAAATTGATGCGTGAACTGAACTGCACCAAGAAAGTCATCGTAGGTGCTTGGTACACTGCTCCTTACGGCATCCGTGTTGTAAAACGCGGCGGCGTTACCACCAACGAATGCAAAGTAGAAGACAGAATCACCACCATCCGCGGCTGCGCTCTGCCTATGACCGATAACGATGCCTTCATGGCTTCCGCTTGGTACATTCCTGCATTCGGCGCCATCATGGACGCTGAAGGCGAAGTAACGGTTGCTAAAGACGGCAGCGAATACCATCATGGTTTCGTAACCGGCAACACCGTTCTGGATATCAACCTGTCCAACGTTAACCCTGTAATCCACGTTCCTGGCACCGTTCTGGGCGTATCCACCATGCAGAACTTCGACACCGTTCTGGGTCAAGAAAAGAAGAACTACTCCCTGTATGGTTTCGCTCTGTGCCCCGGCATTGCTGAAGTACAAGCTCAATTCTGGGAAGAAGAAAAAGAATTGGCCAAAGCTATGAACATCGGCCTGTGCACTGTAAACTATGAAGACTTCTTCTCCCGTACCACCATGTACGGCAAAGAATACATGGGCCCTGACTTCGCAGTTCCCTTTAACGAAAGATACGAAAACTTCTTCGGCGATGGCCCGTTCGACCTGGAAAACCGCTACATCACTGAAGACGTTCCTGTTGGCTGCTACCTGATGAGCCAATTGGGCAAGAAATACGGCGTAAAGACCCCGATCATCGATGCTATGATCCTGCTGGCTTCCACCATGCTGAAACGCGACCTGGCTGGCGAAAGCAAGTACACCCTGGATTACCTGGATATCGGCCACATGAACGACGAACAACTGCAGAAATACCTGCGTGAAGGCGTCTTCACCCCGAAAAAATAATAGGAAGCTTGTTTAGCATCATATATAGCAGGAGCTGCTGGTTCCCTTGGGAGCCGGCAGTTCCTGTTTTTTTGCGTGAAAAGCAGCAAAAATCCCCGAAAAAACGAATCCTGTTACTCCTGCAAAAACCGCAAATGTCAGAATATTTTGCGCAAAACAATTTGCGGGCATGCAAAAATAATTTAGCCAAAAGCCGTTATTTTTTGCAGTTTGGCTGCTCTTTGGCCCTGAAATTGTACTGGAAATCAGGAAAACAGGATTTTCTTCCCAAAAGGGGCAAAGTCCCCGGAAGGCACAGCCCGTGCGGGTTTTCAAGACTGAATTACCTGAAAATTGGCAAAGTACAGGCAATGCTGACAAAAGATTTTTTAAATTGGCACGGTTTTTGCAATACATATAGGTGAAAGCATTGGAGAGGTCTCCAAAAAAGAAATTGGCCCGTAAGTGTTGGCAGTCGATAGCCGGAAAGTGATAAGGAGGAGTTTTATCATGGCAAAAGAGTATTTGAAACGGATTGAAGCATTGCGCAAACAGTACCTGGAAACCCGGGTGGACATGGACGTTTACAACGCAAAGTATTTGACCGAAGGCTTCAAGGAATCTGAAGGACAACCCTGGATCATCCAAAAGGCCACTGGGTATTATCATCAGTGCAGAGATAAGAACATCTACATTCTGCCCCATGAACTGTTGGTCGGCGGCGTAGCCTTTAAACCCCGTGCCGGCGTTCTGTGCGCTGACAGCTCTGCTTCCATCATTGACCGGGAATTGGATACCATCAGTACCCGTCCCTATGACCCGTTCTACCTGAGCGAAGAAGGCAAGAAGGTCTTCAAGGAAGATGTTTCCGATTACTGGAAGAACAAATGCTTGTTTGACCGCTGGCGTCTGATGGCTCCCCAGGATATGAACACCCTGCGGGACAACGGCATCATTTATATCGACCGGAAAGCCGTCCGCGGCTATGGCGAAAATACCCCGGGCTGGACCCGCATCCTGACCAAAGGCTTGGGCGGCATCAAGAAGGAAGCCGAAGAAGCCCTGGCTAAACTGGACGATGCCAACCCTGGCGATCTGGAAAAGAGCTACTTCTACAAAGCAGAAATCATGGACTGCGATGCCATCGTTCTCCTGGCCAACCGTCATGCAGACCTGGCCGAAAAGATGGCTGCTGAAGAAAAGGACGAAACCCGGAAACAGGAACTCTTGAAGATTGCAGAAGTTTGCCGCTGGGTGCCTGAACATCCTGCCCGCACCTTCTACGAAGCTTGTCAAAGCATGCTGTCCTACGAATATGCAATCTTCATGGAACAGAACGCTTCTTCCTACAACCTGGGCCGTCTGGACCAATACCTGTATCCGTACTACAAAGCCGACAAGGCTGCTGGTATCCTCACCGACGATGACGCACAGGAACTGCTGGACTGCCTGTGGATCAAGATTGCTGAAATGTCCCTGTTCCAGGATGAAGTAACCGCCCAATATGCTGCTGGTTACTGCATCACGGTACAAACCTCCTGCGGCGGTATTGACCAATATGGCAACGATGCTTCCAACGAATTGTCCTACATGATGATCCAAGCTACCGAAGATGTCCGCTTCAAGGAACCGAACCTGGGCTTCACCTATGATATTGCCAAGAACCCGGATTCCCTGCTGCACAAGGCTGTTGAATCCATCAGCCGCGGCCTGACCATGCCGGCCATCTACTCCAACCAAGTTGGTATCTCCATGATGCAGAACAAGGGCGTGCCCCTGCGTGAAGCTTGGGATTGGAACCCCTGCGGCTGCGTAGAAACCAACCTGTCCGGCCGTATGAAACAATATACCGATATTGCCGATATCAACATGGGCGCCATGGTTGAACTGGCCCTGAACGACGGCGTCAGCCGCATTACCGGCAAACGGGTATCCGTTTCCACCGGCGATCCCCGGAACTTCAAGACCTTTGACGATTTCTGGAATGCCGTAATGAAACATATCGACTATGCGGTAGACGTTATCGTCAGCGGCAACCAGCTGCTGGATTACCTGAGCATGCGCTATCGTCCAGTACCTGCCCTGTCCCTGAGCTATGAACACTGCATGGAATCCGGCTTGGATTACAGCCAGCCCGGCGGTGCCAAATACAGCGCAGGCGGCGGCGTTATCACCGTTGGCCAGGCAGATATCATCAACTCCATCGCCGATGTGAAGTACCTGGTTTACGATACCAAGAAAGTTTCCATGGATACCCTGATCAAGGCCCTGGATGCCAACTTCGTAGGCTATGAAGACGTGCAGAAACTGTGCCTGGAAGCTCCCAAGTACGGCAACGATGATCCCAAAGCTGACTTCTGCGTAGGCGCTATCTACACTCACGTAGCTGACCAGTTCGAAAAATACAACACCAAGTTTGGTAAGATGACCATGGGCATGCTGCCTGTATCCGGCAACACTCCTATTGGTGAATGGGTTGGCGCACTGCCTTCCGGCCGTAAAGCCAAGACCCCTCTGACCGATGGTATCGGCGCTACCGGCGGTACCGACGTGAATGGTCCTACCGCACTGCTGAAATCCGTAAGCCATCTGCCGCATGCTCGTTATACCCAGGGCACCCAGCTGAACATGAAGTTCGAACCGGAACTGATTAAAGGCAACGGCGGCATGGTGAACGCCATGAACATGCTGAAGACCATGAACCTGTTGGATGTATACCATGTACAGATCAACTGCGTAGACCGGGATACCCTGATTGACGCCCAGAAGCATCCGGAAAACCACCGGGATCTGCTGATCCGTGTAGCTGGCTACACCGCCTTCTTCGTTGAACTGAGCAAGGAAACCCAGGACGAAATCATTGGACGTACCGAAATCAACAAGTGGCATGTAGACAAATGCTGCGTGGCTAAATAAGCGGATTATTTGAGAGGATGTGGGGAGTATGGTTGCGGAACAGCTGGCAGGGATGGTCCTGCGGATTGAAAGGTCTTCCATTCACGATGGGGACGGTATGAGAACGGTGGTATTTTTGAAGGGGTGCCCGCTGCAATGCGAATGGTACTCCACCCCGGAAAGCCAGAATTTCCACCAGGAAACCACCCAGGATGGCAAAACTACCTATGGCAAGAAAATGACCGTAGGGGAAGTGATGACTGAAGTCCGGAAGGATAGCCCGTTCTACTTCATGACCGGGGGGCGGGATGACCATCTCCGGCGGGGAGCTGCTGGCCCAGCCCTGCTTCGCCCGGGAACTTCTTCACAATTGCACGGATGAAGGCATCAATACGGCTGTGGAAACCAGCCTGTTTGGACCCTGGAATGCTCTGCAATCCCTGCTTCCCTACATCAATACCGTGTATGCGGATTTAAAAGCCGTGACCCCTGCGCTCCATAAGGAGCACTGCGGGATCACCAATGAAATTATCCTGGATAACTTCCGGGCTATGGATAAGGATCCCAATCCTTTCCGGCTGATTATTCGGACCCCGCTGATTCCCGGTATCAATGATACCGAGGCTGAGCTGGCGAAGATCGGCGAATTCTGTGCCAGTCTGAAACGGCTGGTGCACCTCCAGCTGCTGCCGTATCACCGGCTGGGGGAAAGCACCTATCAGAAACTGGGCCGGGATTACAAGCTGGCAGGCGTTCCGTCTCCCACTCCGGAGCATATGGAATGGTGCCAGGAATTCCTGAAACAGTATCTGGATAACGTGGTGCTGTAAGACAACTGTATTTCGATCGGCTGCCCGCAAGGGTGTAAAGGGTGCTGCGAAAAAATGAAAGCTCATTTTTCGCAGCACCCTTTTTTAGTGTTCATTTGTTTCAAGCCATATCCGCACATCGAAACTTCTTCCGAGGCCCTGCGGGCCCTACCTCCTGAGCGCTTGAAGGTGGCATGCTAGGCCACTACTGGTCAACTAATGCCGGAACTATGATGCTGGTATTGTTAAACACTGGAAACCTGATGGGTCTGAACGGCTCCTTCAAGCGTTGCGCTCATATCCAATAGTCCATCAGCTTTTTAAGGGACTATTGGTTAATATGAGCCATGTGATAGCATTCCAAGAAGCGAGCTCGGAGAGCGAAGCTGATTGGCATAATGCGAACCACTCANGCCGGGGATACGTACGTCCTCCATTGTGTTAGAATGGATGTGATCCATCGTGATTGCTCCTTTGTTGATGATTTCTCGCAAAACCATTTTAGCATGAGGCTTCACTATGGATTTTTATTTTTTGATTAACTGTTCAAGTTCATTTTACAACTGACCATTTTCAGACAACTAAAAAAGTTGGCATGGTTTTTGCAATATATAAAAGTGTAGAGATTGGAGAGAGGGCTCCAATATAGAGGAGAAACCAAAAAGAGGAGGAATCGCAAAATGCCGGAAGAAAATCTGAAAGGCAAGATTTACACGGAAGTGCTGGTAGTCATCGGACTGCTGCTGGCCGCGGAAATCATCCTTGGTGTATTTTTCACCAAGCAATTCGGCGCAGTCATGTCAACCAGTACCTACTACATCGGGGACCACTTCGGCTGGTGGATCAATTCCCTGTCCGTGCTGACCGTTATTCTCGGTCTGGTATTGATTGTGTTTAAATGGGGGGACGTTAAGATCGGGGGCATCGATGCCAAGCCCGACTTCACCACCTGGCAGTGGTGGTCCATTTCCATCTGCGGCGGTATCGGCTGCGGCCTGCTGTACTGGGCCATGGGCGAACCTATGTTCCACTTTATGAAGCCGCCCGTTGCCATCCATGCAGCAGCAGGAAGCCGGGATGCAGCCATCTTCGCTGTCAGCCAGGCCATGTTCCACTGGTCCTTCGTCCAGTACTTCATCTATTCCCTGCCTGCTACCGCTTTCGCCCTGCTGTGCTTCAACTACCAGAAATCCCTGTCCATGGGACCCATGGTGTATGAAACCACCGGCAAGGTGCACCGCCGGGTAACCACCATCCTGCACATCCTGTGCGGTTATGCAGTGGCCTGCGGCGTATCCAACTCCATGGCAGCCGGCCTGATGCAGATTTCCGGCGGCATCAACGCCGTTTTCGGCGTCACCCAGGGACCTGTGATGTACTTCTTCCTGACCGTAGCCGTGGCAGCCTTCTTCATCATTTCCTGTATTACCGGCATCAACAAAGGCCTGACCTACGTATCCACCGCCTGCATGTTCTGCTTCTTTGGCTTGATGATCTACGTAGTGCTCACCGGCAACTCCGAATTCATTGGCAAAATCGGCACCGAAGCCATGGGCCAAATCATGGACAACTTCTGGGGCAAGATCACCATCAACAATACCATGGCTCCTATGGACCAATGGCCTAACGAATGGCCCATCACCTTCTGGAATTCCTTCTTCATTTACGCACCGGTTATCGGCATGTTCCTGGCCCGGCTGGGCAAAGGCCATACCGTCCGGGAATTCCTCCTGGTAGAAATCCTGGTTCCGTCCCTGTTCTGCTGCCTGTTCATCGCCATCTTCGCTGGCCAAAGCATGTACGTACAAACCAGCGGCATTATGGATGTCTGGGCCATGATCCAGCAGGAAGGCATGCAGACCACCCGGTACCAGGTACTGGGCACCATGCCCGGCGGCAAAGTGGTACAGCTGATTTTCCTGATTACCGTATGCCTGTCCTTCATTACCCTGGCAGACCCCAACACTTCCGCCCTGTCCACCCTGTGTGTTCATGGCCAGGAAATCGACTCTGAGCCTCCCAAGGTGATGAAAATTATCCTGGGTACTGCCATTTCCGCAGTGGCCTACCTGCTGGTAGTCTCCGGTGGTATGGAAGCCGTTAAGGGCCTCTTGAACATCGGCGGCCTGCTTATGACCCTGCCCACCCTGTGGCTGTGCCTGATCATCTTCAAACTGGAAAAACCCCTGCTGGCCTCCAAGAGCCATAGAATCAGCACCGCACCGGTGGTGGACGAAGTGGTTGCCCCTTCCGGCAACATTTCTGCCAAGGTCAGAGGGCTGGATGTAGTGATTCACCAATATCCGTATTCTGATTATTGATAACGCAAGTAAACAGAACTGAGAGAGACAGTTCGGTGAGAAAGAGGAGAGGGAGACAATGCTGAATCAAAAGTTTGATATCCAACTGTATCATGAATGTTATGGGGAACATGACCATGCGTATCCGCAAATTCTGGTGCCCCTGGAACGTACCATGGACATTCAGATTGGTGATGTGGAGTACAAGGTAACGCCCCAGGAACTGTGCCTGATTCCGGCGGAAACCGATCACCAATGCAGCTACAGCGGCAAACTTCTGGTAATCAACCTGACGGAAATCAGCACCGAGGACCGGGACGCAGAGCTGCTGTCCTATCCGGTGGTTGTCTCCATGTGCGGCCAGATTACGGAACTGGTGGACCTGATCCAAAAGGAACTGAAACAGAATCCTAACAGCCAGTCCGTACGCTACCTGTACAGCTTCCTGTACAGCAAACTGCTGGAAAACTGCGCTGCTCCGTCCATTCGCTATCTCACCGAGCATTATGACCTGCCCATTACCGTCAACCAGTTGGCGGAAATGGAAAACTACAACGTCACCTACTACAACGACTGGTTCAAACAGCAAACCGGTTGTTCCCCCAGCCTGTATCTGCGGAAAATGCGGATTGACCGAGCCAAGGAATTGTTGTTAGAATCCAACCATACCATGATGGAGATTGCCGTTATGGTGGGCTACAGCAGCAACTCCACCTTTACCCGGGCCTTCCACAGCATTACGGGGAAACCGCCCAAAGTGTTCCGGGAAGAACATGGCATTAAAGATATTGGCTGATGCGAAAGGCTTTTATTTGTTTTTCAAATTTCAATAATGATAGGAGAGAAATCACATGAGCAAAATCACGGGAAAGAACGCCAAGAGACAATTTAAACTGGGGATGCACAGCTACACCCTGCATTTGAGCGGCTACGGCGAAAGCTGGGGCTTCCAAAGCGAAGGCAAGCATTACGCTTTTGAAAAGGCCGGCACCCTGGAAGATTTGATGGACCTGGCTGTAAAAGAAGGCATCCAGGTACTGCATATTACCCTGGTAGACCTGAACAACGATACCACGCCGGAACATCTGGCCAAGGTGAAAAAGGAAGCTGAAGAACACGGCGTAGAACTGGAACTGAACATTTCCTTCAACGCTCCTTCCGATCCCCGGGTTAATGCTACCATCGAAGACGCTCTGGAAATCGGCCATGCTATTGGGGCCAAACTGGTGAAATTCAGCACCGACGTGGAACATCCCCATCCCATTTCCCACGCTTCCATGTGCCCGGAAGCCATGGAACAAATGGCCAAGATTGTCCTGGATTTCAAGAAGAACATTCCTACTATTGAAAAATACGGCATGAAGATTGCCATCGAAAACCACTGCGACCTGTTCTCCGACGAAGTGATCTGGATGGTAAAACAATTGAACCATCCTCTGATTGGTGCCTGCTGCGATACCATAAACTCCCTGATGCTGGCCGAAGGCATTGAAGAATGCGTACGGAAAATGGCTCCCTATGCCTACTGCGTACACTTCTGCGACAACCGGGTATTTGCCGATCCTGACGGCACCCATTCCCTGGGCTGCGCCATTGGCGACGGGGATGTGGATGTAATCGAAGTCATGAAGATCCTGCGCGCTGAAGCTCCGGAAGAACTGGATACCATCGACCTGGAAATCGAACTGCCCCTGAGCGGTTACACCCTGGAAGACGGCCGGAAAGAAGAAATTGCCGCTATGCGCAAGAGCATCAAATACATGCACGAAGTTCTGGATATCGGAACCAACCGCTAAGAGGAAAGCCTGTCGCTTCGGCGGCAGGCTTTTTGTCCCTAAGGCGGAAACCTTTTGATGGGAGGAAAATGTCATGAAATGGTCGGAGGCACTTACAGCCCTGTCCCAATGCGGTCTGGGGGCGCTGATCCTGGATCTGGACGGACAGGTACGCAAAATCAATGCCCGGGGGGATGAGCTGCTCCATGGGGACGGCAAACTGGAGGGGGCGCCCCTGCCCGCCTGCGCCGTGCCCCTGCTCCAGCCGGTGGAGGAGCGGGTGTACGGGAACCCGGCGTTTGGGGAGTACATTGCCCGCTGCCCCACGCCCACCCTGGAGGATCTGCCGGAAGGGTACCGGTTCCTGGTCTTCCAGAAGACCGATTATGAGGCCTGTCACGATATGCTCCTCAGCGCCCTGAACCAGATCAAGGAATCCGTCATCATCTGCGACCAGGATTCCCGGATCTACTTCCTCAATGACGCCGCAGTCCGCATGGACGGCCTTACCAACTATGGGGTGGTAGGGGAGAAACTGCCCAATGTGTACAAGAGCCAGGACGACAAGGGTCTCTTGGTTCCCTGGGTCATTGAGCACAAGCAGCCCCTCCGGGATGTGCGCCAGCACTATACCACCTGTCGGGGCCGGGCCGTGGACATTATGGCCAGCTGCTATCCCATTGTCCAGAACGGCCAGGTGCTGGGCGGGTGCAGCGTGATGGAGGACTGGAGCACCGTGGATGAGCTCCACAAGAAAATCATCGACCTTCAGGAAAAGCTGCTGCACGTGACCAAAGAAGGCGGCAAAAAGGCCCATAAAAACGTGCTGAAGGCCAAATACCATTTCGAGGACATTATCTTTGCCAGCGACGCCATGGCCGCCCTGATGCAGCGTTGCCGCCACGTGGCCAAATCTTCTTCCTCCATCCTGATCTATGGGGAGACAGGTACCGGGAAGGAACTGGTGGCCCAAAGCATCCACAACGCCAGCAGCCGGGCGGACGGGCCCTTTTTGGCCATCAACTGTGCGGCCATTCCGGAGAACCTGCTGGAAGGGATCCTCTTTGGCACGGAAAAGGGGGCCTATACCGGGGCCGAGCAGCGGCCGGGCCTGTTTGAGCAGGCGGACGGAGGGACCCTGCTTTTGGACGAAATCAACTCCATGAACATCAACCTCCAGCCCAAGCTGCTGCGGGTGCTTCAGGAAGGCACCGTGCGCCGGGTAGGGGGCATGACGGAGCATCCGGTGGACGTCCGGGTGCTGTCCAACATGAACATTACTCCCCAGCAGGCCCTGGAGGAGCACAAGCTGCGCCGGGACCTGTTCTACCGGTTGGGGGTGGTGGACCTTCGGGTGCCGCCCCTGCGGGAGCGCATGGAGGACGTACCTCTTTTGGCTAAGCATTTTATTATGCTCTACAACCAGAAGCTGAACAAAAACGTCCGGAACGTGGATGCCCAGGTGCTGGAGCTGTTCCAGAGCTACAACTGGCCCGGCAATGTCCGGGAGCTGCAGCACGCCATCGAGTTTGCCATGAACGTGCTGCCGGATGACCGGAACATGATTACCCTGGACTACATTCCGGAGAATATTGTCCAGGTCCAGCAGGAGGAGAAGGACGCCTTCTATCCTGTTCAGCCGGGGCTGATCGCCCCCTACGACAAGCCCAAGCGGGATAAGTATGCCAAAAAGCGGACCCTGCGGGAAGTGGAGCGGGCAGCGGTCTACCAGGCCCTGCGCCACCACCAGGGGAATATTTCGGCGGCAGCCCGGCAGCTGGGCATGAGTCGGCAGAACCTTCAGTACCGGATCAAACGGGGTGGCATCGATTTGAATGAGTTCCTGAGTTGATGCAAAAAGTATTTTAAAAATGGAAAACTGATTGAAAAAATGGTCTGCAAACCGGAAATGGATTTGCAGGCCATTTTTTCTAGGGACATGGGGTATGTTTTTTCAGCCTTTTTTGTAAGAAAAATTTACATAGGAACTTCCGCTTTTTGGCTAAACTATGTTAAAAATATCAGACAGCCATATGTATCGGAGGAATTTTCCATGAAAAGCACAGAAGCACTTACCTTATTGTCCCAGTGCAATCTGGGCGCATTGGTCCTGAACCCGGACGGCAGGGTACTGGACATCAATGCCAGAGGGGACCAGCTGCTCCACGGGGAAGGAAAACTAAAGGGCGCGCCCCTGCCTGCCTACTGTATGCCCCTGCTCCAATCCGGGACGGAGCGGGTGTACAGCAATCCTGCTTTTGGAGAATACGTAATGCCCTGTCCGGATCCCGAGGTGGAGGGGCTGCCGGAGGGCTGCCGCCTGGTGGTGTTTCAAAAAGCGGACTACGAAGCCTGCCACGATATGCTGCTCAGCACCCTGAACCAGATCAATGAGTCCGTGATTGTCTGCGACAAGGAGTCCCGAATCTATTTCCTGAACGATGCGGCGGTGCGCATGGACGGGCTCACCAATTACGGAGTGGTGGGGGAAAAGCTGGACAAGGTGTACCAAAGCCAGGACGGCGACGGTCTGCGGGTGCCCTGGGTTATTGAGCATCGGGAAGCCGTTCGGGACTTCCGGCAGCATTACACCATCTTTCGGGGAAAAAGCGTGGACATTATGGCCAGCTGCTACCCCATTGTGCAAAACGGCCAGATCCTGGGGGGCTGCAGTGTCATGCAGGACTGGAGCGCCGTGGACCAGCTCCACAAGAAGGTCATCGACCTCCAGGAAAAGCTGCTGCACCTGACCAAGGACGGGGGCCGGCATTCCCACAAGAACGTACTGAAAGCCAAGTACCATTTTGATGATATTGTCTTTGCCAGTGATGCCATGGCAGCCCTGATTCACCGCTGCCGTCACGTGGCCCAGTCCTCCTCCTCGGTGCTGATCTACGGGGAAACGGGCACCGGCAAGGAACTGATTGCCCAGAGCATACACAACGCCAGCAAGCGCAGCAATGGGCCTTTTTTGGCCATCAACTGCGCGGCCATACCGGAGAACCTGCTGGAAGGGATCCTCTTTGGCACGGAAAAGGGTGCCTATACCGGCGCCGAGCAGCGGCCGGGACTGTTTGAGCAGGCGGACGGAGGAACCTTGCTCTTGGACGAAATCAACTCCATGAACCTGAACCTGCAGCCCAAGCTGCTGCGGGTGCTTCAGGAAGGTACGGTGCGCCGGGTAGGGGGCATGACGGAGCGGCCGGTGAATGTCCGGGTACTGTCCAATATGAACATCACGCCCCAGCAGGCCCTCCAGGAACACAAGCTTCGCCGGGACCTGTTCTATCGGCTGGGGGTGGTGGACCTGAGAATCCCGCCCCTAAGGGAACGGCTGGAGGATATTCCCCTTTTGGCCAAGCATTTTATTATGCACTACAACCAGAAGCTGAACAAAAGCGTCCGCACTATAGATAATCAGGTGCTGGAGCTGTTCCAGGGCTACAATTGGCCCGGCAATGTCCGGGAGCTGCAGCACGCCATCGAGTATGCCATGAACGTGCTTCCCGATGACCGGAACCTGATTACCCTGGAGTACATCCCGGAAAACATCAGCCAGCTGCAAAAAGAGGAAGCAGAGGGCTTCTATCCTGTGGCCCCCAGTTTTGCACCGGGGCTGGAGCCGGCCAAACCCACCCGGCAGACCCGGAAGCGGACCCTCCGGGAAGTGGAGCGGGCTGCCGTCTGCCAGGCCCTCCGGGCCCAGCACGGCAATATTTCGGCGGCTGCCCGGCAGCTGGGTATGAGCCGGCAGAATCTCCAGTACCGGATCAAACGGGACAGCATTGATTTGAACGAATTTTTAGGCTAACTGCATACCATGCCCGCGGGACAGGGAAACCTGCCCCGCTTTTTTGTGAAGGGTGCAGCTGCCTGTGAAACGCTTTTTGCAGGGTAAAAAAAGGAAAAATAATTTGCGCCTAAAAAGCAGACGTATTGACTCTGCAAAATAACGCAAAAATTTGCATAGGAATTGCTTTTGCTATAAAAAATGGCGTAAAACCTGGAGAAAAACGACAGGAAAAAATCTTGAAATATAGCAAAATTATTTGCAGCTATGCAAATATAATGCCTATAATTTGGCACGCAAAAAGAAAATCAGCAGGTGCAAAAACCTCATTTTTTTATTTGCACTTAGTGTAAAAATAAAAAGTACAGAAACTGGAAAAATGGCTTGAAACGGCGGTTTTGAACCAGTATATCCATTAGTTTTTCTAATGAGTTACAAACTTTTTTCAAACAGGCACGTTTCTTGCAAGATAGTAAAGCGTAGGAGGACTGGTTGTCACTGGTCCTGAAAAATCGGAATATTTGCATTAGAGGAAAAACGGACTGAACAGAAAGGAGGAATTTGCCGCGCCGGAGCCGCCCAGGGTATGGAAGAACGTGCAGGGGCAGCACCGGAGGAAACAGGTTTCCTGTTATTATCTTAGATCGTAAGGAAAGGGGTTTTTGAGATGAGTAAAGAGAGAAAGAAGTACGAGCTGCGCCCCATCGTCATGTCTGTGACAGTGGTGCTGTTCGCCCTGATGCTGATAGCCATCGTGGTGGATGCCAAGGGTTTCTACAACGTGCTGAACAACCTGGTCATGCATAATGCCATGTGGGACTTTGGCTGGTTCCTGAGTCTGCTGTGCTTTTTCATGGTCATTTTCTGCGTGGTCTGCATGCTGACCCCCATTGGTTCCATCCGGCTGGGCGGTCCCAATGCCAAACCCAAGTTCACCTATATGCAATGGTTCGGGATTTCCCTGTGCACCGGCATTGGCGCCGGCGTGGTGTTCTGGGGCTCGGCTGAACCTTTGATGCTGGCCATGGAACCGCCCAAGTCCCTGGGCCTGATTCCTGGCAGCAACCAAGCCGTGCTGTGGAGCATGGCCCGCTGCTTCCTCCAATGGGGTTTTACTCCCTATGCCACCTGCGTGGTGACCGGCGTAATTCTTTCCTACGTAATTCTCAACAAGAAAGCCCCTTTCCGTACCAGCTCCCTGCTGATCCCTATTTTTGGACCGGAAGTCATTGGCAGCCGGAAAGCCGACTGGTTTGATGCTCTGTCCACCTTCGCCCTGACCGGTGCTGTAGCCGGCGGCCTGGGGTACGGTGCTATGCAGCTGTCCGCTGCTGTAAAAGCCTTTGCCGGTTATCCGCCTTCCCTGCCGGTATACGTAGCGATTATTTTCTTCATGTTCCTGTTCTACAACGCCTCTGCGCTAAGCGGTCTGCAAAAAGGCATCACCTGGCTGTCCAACAAGAATGTGCAGTTCTTCTTTATCCTGCTGCTGTTTGTACTGTTCTTTGGTCCCACCGCCTACATTTGCAACCTGTTTGCCGAATCCCTGGGCGAATACGTATCCAACTTCATTGCTATGAGCCTGAACACCATGCCCTATGCGGATTCCGGCATGTGGCCCCAGAATTGGGATATGTACTGGTGGGCTGACTGGATGGCCTATGCACCGCTGCTAGGCCTGTTCATGGTAAAAGTGGCCTACGGCCGTACCATCCGGGAATTTATCGCCATTGAATGGGTGGCTCCTGCCATGTTCGGGATTGTGTGGTTCGCCGTATTTGGCGGCAACATCCTCCACTCCCAGCTGTGGGACGGTGTCAATTTCTATGAACAATACCTGGCCAATGGGGCAGAAGCCATGACCCTGACCAGTTTTGACGTACTGCCCATTCCCCTGGTTTCCAAGATTTTCATGCTGATCATCATCACCATTTCCGTGGTTACCCAGTGCGAATCCATGACCATTACCCTGGCCAGTATGACCATGAAGGAAACCACCGTAAACGAAGAAGCTCCTGTTGCACTGAAGCTGTTCTGGGGCATTACCTTCGCCGTGATTGCCGCTGTCTTCATTGTGTTGGGCGGCATTGATGGGGTTAAGACCATCAAATCCTTCTGCGGTATCCCCCTGGCCTTCATCTGCGGCTGGCTGACCCTGGGCTTTATCCGCTACATGGCCAAACGCCCCCGGAATCTGGACGGTTCCTACGTCTACGAAGACGAATGCGTCAACGATCCGGATAACGGGGAACCCATGGCACCCCGCAGCACCAACAAGTGGCTGAACAAAATGGGTTGGTAAAACCGGCTCAGCCTATTAACCAGTGACATACGCGGTTCATTCCGGCTGCCGCGTTTGTCTATACCCTGGTTTTCAGGACCTCCTGGAGACCAGGGATTTTTTTGCCTGAATGGCGACGGGAAACCGGCAGCTTTGGCAGCAAAATATAGGGCAGCTGAAAAAATGTATTTAACCTGAAAGAAAAATAATTTGCGGCCCTGGGGCAGCTTTCTGGTGCAAAAAAATTCTGGGAAAAACGGGTGGGCAGCCTGAACCTGGGCTGTACTCTAGCTCTGAAAAATAACGAGAAGATTCAGAAATGACAAAAATCTTTGCAGGGGGAGCAAAAATATGCTTAAAGTTAGGCGTGCAAAATCGTCCTGAAAGTGCAAAAGAAATCTTTTGAATTTTTTTGCACTTTGCGTAATCCAAAATAAAACAGTTGCCTCTGGACCTTGACCGGTACTGGAGTTTTTCTGTAGCCCCTCGGGAAAGTGAACCGTGCCTACAGCGCCTTTGGCAAATAGGCACGGTTTTTGCCATATAGAAAATCGTAATGGACTGGCGCCAACCCAGCCTAAAAAATCGGAATAATACAATAAGGAGGAAATGAAAATGCCGGAAGCAAACCTGAAAGGCAAAATCTACAAAGAAGTCCTGGTGGTCATAGGACTTCTCCTGACCGCAGAAATCATACTTGGGGTATTCTTCACCAAGCAATTTGGTACTGCCATGTCCACCATGCTGTATTGGATTGGGGACACCTTTGGCTGGTGGATCAACTTCCTGTCCGTGCTGACGGTTATCTTGGGTCTGGTACTGATCATCTTCAAATGGGGGGACATCAAGATTGGCGGCATTGATGCCAAACCGGATTTCACCACCTGGCAGTGGTGGTCCATCTCCATCTGCGGCGGTATCGGCTGCGGCCTGCTGTACTGGGCCATGGGCGAACCCATGTTCCAATTTATGACCCCGCCCCTGGCCATCCATGCTGCCCTGGGCAGCCGGGATGCGGCCATCTTCGCCGTCAGCCAGGCCATGTTCCACTGGTCCTTCGTCCAGTACTTCATCTATTCCCTGCCTGCTACCGCCTTTGCCCTGCTGTGCTTCAACTACCAGAAATCCCTGTCCATGGGACCCATGGTAAAGGAAACCGCTGGTAAGGAGCATCGGCACATTACCACCCTGCTGCACATCCTGTGCGGCTATGCAGTAGCCTGCGGCGTATCCAACTCCATGGCAGCCGGCCTGATGCAGATTTCCGGCGGCATGAACGCCGTCTTTGGCATTACCCAGGGACCCCTGATGTACTTTGTGATTACCGTACTGGTAGCTGCTTTCTTCATCATTTCCTGCCTGACCGGCATCAACAAGGGTCTGACCTACGTATCTTCTGCCTGCATGTTCTGCTTCTTCGGCCTGATGATCTACGTGGTGGTCACCGGCAACTCTGAATTCATCGGCAAGATCGGCACCGAAGCCATGGGCCAGATTATGGACAACTTCTGGGGCAAGATCATGATCAACAACACCCTGGTTCCCCAGGACCAATGGCCTAACGAATGGCCCATCACCTTCTGGAACTCCTTCTTCATCTATGCACCGGTTATCGGCATGTTCCTGGCCCGGCTGGGCAAGGGCCGTACCGTCCGGGAATTCCTCCTGGTGGAAATTCTGGTTCCGTCCCTGTTCTGCTGTCTGTTCATCGCCATCTTCGCTGGCCAGAGCATGTACGTACAAACCAGCGGCACCATGGATGTGTGGGCCATGATCCAGCAGGAAGGCATGCAGACCACCCTGTACCAGGTACTGGGCACCATGCCCGGCGGCAAAGCTGTGCAGCTGGTCTTCCTGATTACCGTGTGCCTGTCCTTCATTACCCTGGCTGACCCCAACACCGCTGCCCTGGCTACCCTGTGTGTGCACGGCCAGGAAATCGACTCCGAACCCCCCAAGGCTATGAAAATCATCCTGGGTACGGCCATTTCTGCCGTAGCCTACCTGCTGGTGGTCTCCGGCGGCATGAACGCCGTAAAGGGCCTGCTGAATATTGGCGGTCTGCTCATGACCCTGCCCACCCTGTGGCTGTGCCTGATCATCTTTAGACTGGAAACCCCACTGCTGGCCTCCAAGAGCCACCGGATGGCGACCCAGCCGGAAGCCTACCAGGTGGAAGCTCCCGACGGCCGGGTACAGGTGGACGTAAAAGGCCTGGATGTGGTTATTTACCAGAAAGCCGATGCGGAAAAAGCCTGAGCCGCAGCCTTGTAAAACGAAAAGAAAGGTCCTTCCCGCTTGGCGGGGAGGACCTTTTTGCGTGCATCGGGACGCAACTCCCTTATTTGGTTACCCTATCACTGTGGACTCCTTAATAAGGGGTACAGTCCAAGCAAAGCGAACCTGGAGGGTGACGCTGAGCAGCAAGCCGCGAACCACTCTGGCTAGCAGAGAACCGCTCAGGAAGTGTCGCATTTTCCTTTATAGCCCCCTTCAAGCGTGAAGGGGGTGGCAGCCGAGAGGCTGACGGAAGAAGTTTTCCAGGATTCAGGCGACGATAGAAGTCTAATCAAAACCGCAGTTCTTCATTAAAACTTCCTCAGTCATCTCTGCGAGATGACTGCTCCTTAGTGGTTCGCCGTGCTCCGTTCCCCTTCACCCTGCGGGTTCGGCTCACGGACGGCTATCACATGGCTCACATAAACCAAGAGTCCCTTTGCAAATTTGCCGGACTCTTGGATGTGAGCGCAACGCTTTGCCGGGCCGGTCTTAGGCCTATACGAGTCATGTGCAAAACGGGTATAGGAAAAGAAATCATAGTACGTGGATGATTGCAATCTCTCTTTTTATCACATGACCAGTAGTGGATAGGAACGCTTCCTTCAAGCGTGAAGGAAGTGGCGCCGAAGGTGACGATAGAAGTTTTATCAAAGCCGAACCGAATGGTATGAACCCTAACAACCATGTGGGGCTCCCAAAAATTCAACTTAGATGCATCAGCATTTGACAATTCACCTTACAAAACTTCCTCAGTCATCCCTATAGGATGACAGCCCCTTCACGCTTGAAGGGGCCGGTCTTAGGCCTATACGAGTCATGTGTAGAACGGGTATTGAAAAAGCAACATAGTTCGTAAATATCTGCACCTACGGACGCAAAAAGGCCCGATGGGGAAAGAGGGGGCTTTCCCATCGGGTCAATTTGCTTAGAAGGGTTTCTATGAAGTTTCTGCTAGGAGTGATACGTTACGTTACATTGCCATCTTGTAGATTTCAGCGGCAATTTCCGGAGTCAGTTTCACGAAGTTGCCGTGGTTGGGAGCACCGTGGAACATGCTTTCCACCATCTTAGGAATGTCTTCTTCCTTGCCGCCCAGTTCGCTGATATGGGTAGGCATGCCCATTTCCTTCACGAAGTCTTGGAATGCTTTGATGCCTTCCATAGCGGTGATTTCAGGATGTTCGAAGTCCATCTGGCAGCCCCATACCCGGGTTGCATATTTGGCAAACAGGGTGGGTCCCTGGGTCTTCATGGCATATTGCATCCAGTAGGGGAACAGCAGGGCCAGGCCGGCGCCGTGGGAAGCTCCGTAGAGGATGCCGATTTCGTTGTCCATATGGTGGGTGCCCCAGTCTTGGGCGCGGCCTACACCGGTGGAGTTGTTCTGGGCAACCATGGCAGCCCACATAATGTTGGCACGGGCATCGTAGTTCATGGGATCTTTCATAACCCGGCGGGCTTCTTTGATCATGGTCAGCATAACAGCTTCCAGCAGACGGTCGGTGAGTTCATTCTCTTTGGTGTGGGAGAAGTACCGTTCCATGCAGTGGGCCATAATATCGGAGATGCCGCTGGCCGTTTGGTACGGAGGCAGGGTCATCATCAGTTCAGGGTTCATAATGGCAAACAGCGGACGCAGGATGTCGCCGTCAGCGCAGCGTTTGTAATGGTGGCCGTCTTCGGTATCCATGGTTACTACGGAGTCCGTAGAGCCTTCAGAACCGGAAGCAGCGATGGTTACTACGCAGCCAACCGGCAGAGCTTCCGTAACCGGGCCCTTCTTGCCGCAGTAGAAATCCCAGAAGTCGCCGTCATATACAACACCCAGGGCAATGCCTTTGGCAGAGTCCATAACGGAGCCGCCGCCTACAGCCAAGATGAAGTCTACGCCTTCTTTTTTGGCCAGTTCAATGCCTTTGTAAATCAGGTCGGTGTGGGGGCTGGCCTTTACGCCGCCCAGTTCAACATGTCCGATCCCCTGAGCGTCCAAAGACTTTTTTACCCGATCCAGCAGGCCGGAACGCACTGCGCTGCCGCCGCCGTAATGGATCAAAACCTTATGGCCATTGTACTTCTTTACATATTCGCCGGTTTCATTTTCGGTGCCCTTGCCGAATACAAAATACGTGGGGCTGTAAAAAGTAAAGTTATCCATCTGTAATACCCTCCTGTTTTTTTCCACAATTTCCGTGGCTTGTTGACTATGCCTTTATTATAGCGGGATACCCCCTGTAAGTATGTGCAAGTCCTCGCTGTTTTTTTGCCGATTCTCGCTTTCTGAACGGCCAAAAAGATGAGAATAGGCACAGGAACGGAGGAAGAAAGCAAAGTGCAAAAAACGCAAAAAAGCTACAATAAGGAAGACAGAAAGGGGCGGCGAGTTATGGACAACCTAATGAAAGAATATTACCAGCAGAGAACCCGCGCCATCCGGCAAAGTTCCCCCAAGGAGTGGGAAGCCTTTCTCCTGGACTGGCAGCAAAAGGCTAGGGAGCAGGAGAATCAGGGGGTATGGCTGGAGGTTTCCCATGAGCTGGGTTTGTTCTATCGCAGCCTGGGACAATACGACAAATCCATTGAAGTTTTTGCGCAGGTGGGACAGTGCATCGGCAGCCGCTTTGGCAAAAACGGTCCGGAGTATGCAGCGCTTCTGAACAACCTGGCAGGGACCCATCGCCTGGCCGGGAATAAAAAGTATGCCATCCGGCTGTTCCAGGATGCCTTAGCCATTTACCAGGCCCAGCGGCAGACCAATACCTCAGCCTGCGCCAGCATTTACGGGAATCTTTCCCAGACGGAGCAGGAACTGGGGGAATGGGAGCAGGCGGCTGAATACCTGGAAAAATGCCTCCAGTATCTGCGACTGTCCGGTCGGGTGGAGGAACTGGGGCCCGGGTACCACAACCTGGCCTTGCTGTACCGGAAGGCCGGCCAGCCGGAAAAGACCCAGGCTTGCATTGACAAGGCCCTGGCCGAATTCCAGGCCCACAGCGGGGAGGAGATTTCCCACTATGCAGAGGCCCTGAACGGCTTAGGGGGGCTTTTGTACGAAACCCACCAGTATGAACGGGCGGCCCAGGTCTACGAACAGGCCGCCGAGTACATTGCCCGGTTCTACGGCAAGAACCATGAATACGCAGTGAATCGCCAGCATCAGGCCTGGGCCCTGCGGGGCATGGGAAATTTACAAAAAGCTTACCAAGCTCTTTGGGAAGCGGAGACAATTTGTGCTAAACTATATGGGTCGCAAAATGAACGGGTTCGGGCCGTCCAGGATGAGCTGCGCCAGCTTAGCCGCATGATTGCCAAAACCAGCTGAATAAAAGGAGTGAGTAAGTTGTCCAAACAGACCATGGATATGACCCAGGGACCCTTGGTAGGGAAAATCCTGCGCTTTAGTCTGCCGTTAATGGTAACCAATCTATTGCAGATGCTGTTTAACGCAGCAGATGTGGTGGTGGTAGGGCAGTTTGCCGGGTACGACAGCCTGGCCGCCGTAGGGAGCACCTCGTCCATCATTTATCTGTTTACCAACCTGCTCATCGGTCTGGGCGTGGGCATCAACGTGCTCATTGCCAACTTTGTAGGGGCCGGCAACCGGCAGAAGGATATTTTCCTGACCCTGCACACGGCCATTACCGTAGGCGCCGTAGGCGGCGTGGTGCTGGGGGCCCTGGGCTTTGTTCTGACCCCCTGGATCCTCCGGCTGGTATCCACCCCGGCGGATATTTTTGCCAAGACGGTGCTGTACCTGCGGATTTATTTCCTGGGTTCCGTCTTTGTGATGCTGTATAATTATGGTACCGCAGTGCTGCGGGCCATTGGGGATACCCGCCGGCCCCTTATTTTCCTCCTGATCAGCGGTCTGACCAACGTGGTGCTGAACCTGTACTTCGTTATCGGGCTGGGCTGGGACGTGGCCGGGGTAGGGGTGGCCACCGTAATCAGCCAGCTGCTCAGCGCCTTTTTGGTGCTGCGCTGCCTGTCCCGGGAAAAGGGTGCCTGGCGTTACCACTGGAAATGCTTCTTTGTACACCGGCAAAGCCTGTATGAAATCTGCCGGATCGGCATTCCCGCCGGCATCCAGGCCTGCCTGTTCAGCCTGTCCAACGTAGCCATTCAGGGCGCCATCAACGCCTACGGCAGCATCATCGTGGCTGCCAACAGCGCCGCCGCCAATATCGAAAATTTCCTGTACATTGCCATCAATTCCTTCCACCAGGCGTCCATGACCTTTATCAGCCAGAACCTGGGGGCGGGAAAATGGGCCCGGGTGAAGAAAGTGGCAGCCACCTGCCTGACTCTGGCCTTCTTCCTGGGGCTGTTTGAGGGCCTCTGCATGCTGTTGTGGAGCCCCCAGCTGATGGAACTGTTTAACGGCAATCCCCAGGTCATTGCCGCCGGCACCGTGCGCCTCCACTGGGTGGGCGCCCTGTACGTCATCTTTGGCTGTGCCGACGTATTGGTGGGCAGCATCCGGGGCTTTGGCATCACCATGGGCCCCATGCTCATCAACCTGCTGGGCACCTGCCTGTTTCGGCTGGTATGGATTTGGTATATCAAGGCCCCGGCAGTCCCTGTAGAAATGGTGTACCTGTCCTATCCCATTTCCTGGGTCCTGATTCTCATAGCCCTGTCGTTCTACTGGGTCTATGTGTACCGTCATTATGCCTCCCGGCATAACAACCAAGTAAAGAAATTAGCCGCAGAAAACGGCTGAACCTAGTATGCATTGTTTGCGGAGTCTGCCGCTCAGGCAGATTCCTGTTTTGCCCGTTTTGGCGGTGGGGAGCCGCCATCCGAAGAACTTTCAGAGGGGGGAGCGCGGTGAACGGCAAGATAACGTTGCAGCATACCTTAAAACAGCAGCTGAATGTCCACCTGGTGCAGCAGATGCATCTCTTGCAGCTGAGCAGTATGGATTTGACCAATTTTGTTGCCCAGGCTGTAGAAGCCAATCCGGTGCTGGACTTTCCCTGGACCGAGGAAGAAGCCCGGTCCTACCGTCCTGCCTATCAGGGGGACACGGACGAGAATGAGGATATGCCCGACCCGGTGGAAAACGCCAAAAAGCAGGACTATACCCTGCAGCAATATTTGGAAGTCCAATTGGGCTGCCAAAAGCTGGACGAAACCCAGCGGCGGCTGACCCGGTACATTGCCGGAACCCTGGATGCCCGGGGCTATTGGACGGAAAATTCCCTGGATACGGCCAAGGCCTTCGGGGTTACCGAAGACCAGGTGTGGCAGGCCCTGGAAAAAATCCAAAGCCTGGAGCCTGCCGGGGTGGGGGCCCAGAATTTCCAGGAATGTCTTTTGCTCCAGCTTTGCCAGCAGGATGGGGATACCTGCCTGGCCAAACGCATTGTCAAGGAAGGCCTGGAGCAGCTGGCCGGCAATCAGATTCCGGCCCTGGCCAGCCAGTTCCATACCACCAAGCAGAAAATCCTGGCCGCCCGGGACCAGATTCTGAAGCTGAACCCTAAGCCCGGCGCCGGCTTTGCCTCGGGCAGTCCCGTGCTGTACCAGCGGGAAGACGCCTTTGTGGAAGCTACGGAGAAGGGCCTGAAACTCACGGTTTACGACAATTGGGGCGGCAAGTTCACCCTGAACCAGGAATACGTCCAGCTGTCTAAAACTACTACAAATAACCAGGTAAAGGACTACCTGAAAGAGCAGCTGGGCAAGGCCCGGCAGCTCCAGCAGCTCCTGGCCGAGCGGCACCATACCCTGGTACTGGTGTTCCACGCCCTGGTGACCCACCAGGAACCCTTTTTCCGGGAAGGCCCAGGACACCGGCAGCCGCTGAAGCTGGCGGACCTGGCAGAAGAAACGGGCATGAGCATTTCCACCATCAGCCGGGCTCTGAGCCACAAGTACATTGCCTGCAAATGGGGCTCCTTTCCGGCGGACTCCTTCTTGGTGAATGCAGGGACTACGGAAACCCAGCAGGTCATCACCGATGAGAAGTTCGAGCACCTGATTCGGTCCATCATTGACGCCGAAGACAAGAAACATCCTCTTAGCGATCAGGGCATCTGCCAAAAACTGGAAGAGCAGGGCATCAAGGCCGCCCGGCGGACGGTGAACAAGTACCGGACAAAAATGGGAATTGGCGATAAGTCTGCACGGAAAAAATGGGAATAAGACAGGATAAAAACAGGCTGTGAACCCTGCGCTGGCAGGACTCACAGCCTATTTCTATTCTATTTTTCAGGAGGGGATAGTTATTTCTTTTGCAGGTTTTCCAGAACGGGATCAATGATTTGTTCCCATTGGGTGGGAGCCTTGTCAATGAACATTTCCGCAAAGTTGAAGTCCACCAGGGATTCGTGCACGGCCTTGGAAGCTTCCGTCATCCGGGGAACAATGCCCGCATCTTCCAGCAGGGCAATGGAGCCCTTCAGTTCGGCGGCCCGCCGTTTGGCATGGACGCCGGTGCCGGTCACCAGCCGGTTCAGGTGGGATTCGAAAGAAGTGCCGTCCATGGACTTGCCAATGGAGGCCACCACTTCGTCCGCTACCCCGTAGGCATGGGCCCCTTCCAGCATTTCAATCATCAGGCTGGCAATGCCCTTCATGAAGATGGAGCGCACCAGTTTGATGGCAGAAGCGGAACCGGCCACTTCCCCTGCCAGGGTAATGTCCATATGGTAGGGGGCCATGGTTTCCTTGAAGGCAGCAGCCCCGTTGCCACTGGCCGTAATGGGCACCTGGTGTTTCTTTTTAGGCAGGGAACCCAGCATGGCGGCATCGGTAAAGAGAACGCCGGTGGCTTTGATTTCTTCCCAGATGGTCTTTTTGATGGCCGGGGTGGAAGCGGATACGTCCACATAATGCTGGCCAGGTTTCAGAACTCCTTTGATTTCTTCGCAAACCCCCAGAGTAAAGGAAGAAGGCACCGCTGCAAAAATCACGTCCGCCCATTGGGCAATGGCCGTGGAGCTGTCCACCAGTTCTACATGGGCTTCTTCTGCACGCTTGTGCACCAACTTGCCCATCATTGGGTCATTCTGCAGAGCGTCATGGGCCTTGATCCCGTGGAGCCCTTCCCCATACAGCCCTAACGCAATGTTGTACGCTGCTTCACCAAAGCCAATAAATCCTACGTTCATCGTTTTGCCTCCTTATAAATGGAATAAAGTCGTTATTCGTAATTTTCAGTATCTTCGTTAACTTTATTCTACCGTATATAAAGAACAAAGGGAAACAGTTATAAATTGAACTGGCAACAAAAATAATTTGTCATTAATGGTTTCCCTTTCCTGCATAAAAAACTCCAGCAGGCCTATCGGGGGGATAGGACTGCCGGAGTTTTTTCTTCTATGCAAAGGAGTGAAACTAATGAAATTAACGAAAGGAATTATTGTTCCTGCTGCCAGATGACCCGGCCTGCCCGGAGGGTGGTGTAGGGGAGCAGCTGCTGGGTGCCGGTGCGTTCGTTGCCAGCAGAATCGGCGAAGGTTACAGGCCCTTCCTGGAGCTTGCACAGCACCAGGTCAGCGCAGTAGCCCGGGGCCACCTTGCCGATGGTATCCTCCAGCCCCAGGACCTTGGCCGGGGTGGTGGTGACGCTGGTGAGCACCTGGGAAAGGCTCATGCCCATATTGAGCAGTTTGGACATGCACCGGGGCAGGTCCCACATGGCTGGTTCCTTATGGAAGGTGGTAATGGTGGAGTCGCTGCTGATGATGTCCGGGTAGAAGCCGTCCTTAAAGGCGCCTTCTGCTGCCGGGAAATTGAAGTTCACCCGGCCGTTGCCTACGTCAAACAGGACGCCCCGCTGCCGAGCTTCCAGGATTTCCGGTTCCACGTGGCCGTTTTCCCCTAGAAGGGTCCGGCCGGAACCATGGTACACATGGCTGAAGATATCCCCAGGCCGCAGCAGGCTAGCCACTTTCCCCATGCTTTCCGGAGGATTGGTGGTGTGGACGCAGACGGGCAGCCCCAGGGCTTCGCCCATTTCTACGGCTTTTTGGAGCGGCCGCAGCCTCAGGTCCCCCACGATGTTTTGGCTGATCCGGACCTTCAGGCCCCGGATTTCCCCAGGATAGGCATCCAGCAGGGCTTCCATTTTCCCCAGGTCCAGGACCTTGTCGTCCAGGGGTTCGTTGATGCCCCGGCCTGGCTGGCCTACAGGAGAAATGTTCAGGTAGCTGTGGAGCCGGAGCTTTTTGCCCACTAGGTCACAGGCGTGGAGGGCGGCGTAGTTGGCGTAGCCCGCCGTGCCCATGTCGCAGGCCGTGGTGACGCCGGCTTCTGCCAGCCGGTTGGCGTCCAGGCCAAAGCCGCTGCCGTGGCGGAACAGGTGTACATGGTAGTCCACAAAGCCCGGAAACACGTAGTTCCCCTGGGCGTCCAGCACCTTCCGGGCCGCCGGTACGGCGGCTTCTTCCGGCAGGACTTCCACAATTTTATCCCGGTTCACCAGAACGGTGCCCCGGCTTTCCCGCCCGGTTTCCGTATCCAGCAGCCGGGCGTTTTTGATACTTACATCAAACATAGGCGCATCTCCTTAATAGAACGGCCAAATCATGGGGATAACCACGATACAAGTGACCATAAATACCAGGGCCAGGCCGATGTTGCTCTTGAGATAATCCGAGAACTTGTAGCCACCGTAGGAGTAGATCAGGTTGGCCGGCGGGCAGGCAATTGGCGTCAGGATAGACATGGTGGAAGCGATACCCAGCACCATAACCAGGGCAGAGGGGATAACCCCAATGGACCGGGCCACAGCAATAACAATGGGCATCAGGAGGGTTACGGTTACTACGTTGGACATGAACTGGGTCATCACCATGGTGAGCAGGAAGATGACTACGGTAATGAAGTACACATTGGTGGAGCCGCCGATCAGGGTGATCAGCAGGTTGGCAATCTGCTGGGCAGCGCCGGTCTTTTTCAGGGCCGTGGCCAGGGGCACCATACCGCCTAACAGGATAACGGTCTGAATGCTGACCAGCTGGTAGGCCTGCTTTTCGGTGAAAATTCCGCAGCACACATCAGCTACAGCGCCGATAATGGCTACCATGTAGGAAGGAATACCGGTCTGTTTTTCAAAAATCATACCGATAAATACCAGGAGCATAATGATGATGGAAGCATTTTGTTTAAACTTGGAAACTTGTTTGATTTCCTTGTGGGAGGAGAACAGGGCATCATCGAAGCCCTTCATTTTGATGTCCGGCAGGAAGCGGTAGCCGATAAAGTACATATATACCATCATGATGATGGTCAGGGGCAGGCCGATTTTGCCGATTTCAAAGAAACCGAACGGGTAGCCCAGTTCCAGAATTTGGTTGCCGATGAGCACGTTGATGGCCGCATCGCCCACCAGGGTCAGACGGCCGCCGCACATGGAGCCTAGGAAGGCACACATTAACAGCTTGGAATGGCTGAACCCGGTCCGGGCGCAGATACCCATGATAATGGGGATGAACACGGCAACGGTGCCGGAGTTGGAAACGGCGGAAGAAAGAATGCTGGAAAGCAGCAGAATGGCCATGATGAGCTGCCGTTCCGTTTTGGCATACTTGGTGACCGTGTGGGCAATCTTGTCGCAGACCCCGGTTTCAAACAGGGCGGACCCTACGATGACCACGCCAATCAGCATCAGGATGGTGGTGCTGGCAAAGCCGGCAATGGCTTCTTTGGGGGTGACCAGACGGGTGAGCACCAGGGCAATCATGGACAGCATAATGGTCAGGTTGACCGGAATCTTTTCCATCAGGAAGGAGATGACGGCCAGTACCAGAATGATAATGGCAATAGTAGCAGGGGTGAACATGATATGCCTCCTTAAATCCAAAAGTTTGTGAGAAATGTAAAAATAAATAGAAATTTCAATATAACAGCCTTAAAAAAAGAGCGCAGAGGACTGCTCTGCGCCCTGAGGTTCGCCTGTAAAGGAGGGGCTGATTATGTCCTGTTCACCCTTGAGGGCCTGAACTAAAAGGAGGGGACCTTTTGCAATTCGTGTCTACAGGAAAGGCTTCTCAAGAGTAAACAATCCATAATCTATAACAAGCAAAAGCTGAGTAATTAGAAGTCAAACATACCGGCCGGTTTGGTATTGGGTTTCTTGGTGTCGGTATAGGTTTTGGCTGTTTCATAATCGATATCGTGGATCGGCCAGGTAGGTTCCTTGCCTTCGTATACTTCCTGCACGCCCATGGCGGAGAAGTAGCTGGCACGGTGGGCAGCTTCCTGGGTGTTGCCGCCGATATGCGGGTACATGATGACGTTGTCCAGGGTCAGGAGCGGCAGGTTAGGATCCACCGGTTCCTTCTTCAGGGCATCTAGGCCAGCGCCGGCAATGGTGCCGTTCTTGCAGGCTTCGTACAGGGCATCTTCATCCACGCAGCCGCCCCGGGCAGTGTTGATCAGGAAAGCGGTGGGTTTCATCATAGCCAAGGTTTCGGCATTCACAATGTGATGGGTAACCGGGGTATTGGGGGTATGGATGGATACGTAGTCGCTTTCTTTGAAGATCCGGTCCAGGTCCCGTACCACTTCAACCCCATCGGGGAAGTCAGCAGCCGGTTTGTAGGGATCGTAAGCCAGTACGTTCATTTCCATGCCCAAAGCCCGTTTGGCCAGGCGACTGCCGATGTTGCCGCAGCCGATGATGCCCAGGGTCTTGCCGTTAATGGTATTCTTGCGCACCTTCAATTTTGCTTTGTAGTAGTCGTTGACCCAGGTCTTGTGCAGCACGGTTACGTTGCGGCTGCATTCCAGAATCAGCAGCATAGCGGTTTCGGCTACGGAAGTGGAGTTGGCCACCGGAGCATACAGGGCTTGTACGCCATTGTCGTGGCAGGCCTTTACGTCCAGGGCGTCGAAGCCGGCACCGTGACGGACAATAACCTTCAGGTTGGGGTTGGATTCGATAACTTCCCGGGTAATCGGGGTAATCCGGACAATCATGGCATCCGGTTGGTATTCTTTCATATCTGCCAGTACATCGGCAGTTTCAAAGCCGCGGCCGGCAATCAGGGTATGGCCAGCATCTTCCAGCAGTTTGCGGCCTTCAGACATAATTTCTTGAGGCAGTAAAATTTTCCAAGGCATGTTCGTTAGCTCCTTTATTAACCTTTGTACATTCCGTCGATGATTTCTACGCCTTTGTCAGCCAGGCGCTTGTCAACCCATTCTCTCTTGGAGTTGCCGGTTTGGGCAGCCACCAGTTTGGCTTCGTCCTGAGCTTGGAAAGCTTTGGCAGCTTCCAGTACAGTTTCGCCTTCCTGCCAAGGAATCACGATAACGCCGTCTTCGTCCATGACGATGATGTCGCCGGGGTTAATGCTGATGCCGCCGCAGGAGATAGGAACGTTGATTTCGCCGGGGCCTTCTTTGTAGGGGCCGCCAGGGTTGGTGCCGGTAGCGTAGATAGGATAGGTCATTTTGCGGACGGCGTCGATATCCCGGATAGGACCATCGATGATGATGCCGCCGATGTTCTTGGAACCGCCGTAGGTGAACATGATTTCGCCAATCAGGGAACGGTATTCTTCGCCGCCATCGTTGGAAACGATCAGTACATCACCGGGTTTGGCCATGTTCAGAGCCTTGTGCAGCATCAGGTTGTCCCCGGAACGGGTTTTGATGGTGAGAGCCCGGCCTACGTTG
This sequence comes from Acidaminococcus hominis, assembly GCF_900291475.1. Lineage (GTDB taxonomy): Bacteria > Bacillota > Negativicutes > Acidaminococcales > Acidaminococcaceae > Acidaminococcus > Acidaminococcus hominis. Next base: position 14,724 of record NZ_OLMM01000005.1, on the reverse strand, counting down.
ATGGGATCCTTGGGGCTGCTTTGCAGTTTGATGCGGGGATGCATACCAACCAGACGACCCATGGTGTCGGAGATGTTGGCAGCAGGGATGGTTTTGAAAGCATCCAGCAGTTCTTGAGCAACTTCCGGTTTTTGCAGGAATACGCGATTTCCAATAGACATTTACAATTCCTCCTTGAAATACATAACGGTTTGCAATCAAATGGCAATTCGCAATTTTCTGTTTTATTGCTTGCAACCGTATAATACCTTTTGACAACCACAAAGTAAAACAGTTATAATTTGGAGGAGGAACAAAATAATTTTGTGGCTAAGAGAATTTACCGGGGCGCCTGGCCCAAGGAGCACCGGAACTTGGCATCAAGGAGGACCCTATGGATCTGGAAAGCTTATACTACTTTAAAGAACTGACCCGGGACCTGAACATGACCCAGACAGCCAAACGGCTGTTCCTGTCCCAGCAGACCCTGAGCAACCACATTGCCCGGCTGGAAAAGTGGTGCGGTATCCCGCTGTTCTACCGGAAACCCCGGCTGACCCTGACCACCGCCGGTTTTTCCCTGCTGCAATTTGCCGACAAGGTGCTGAACCAGGAGCAGGAATTCAAGGAAGTGCTGTCGGATATTGCCGAAGAAGCCCGGGGCACCATTCGCTTTGGGGCCAGCTTCATCCGCTACAATATTGCCCTGCCGGCGGTGCTGCCGGACCTTACCAGGCGCTACCCCCATGTGTCCATGGACCTGACGGACGATACCTCGGATCATCTCCAGTCCCAGCTTTTGGAAGGGAATCTGGACGTAATCCTCTCCGTACGTAACGAAAATATTCCCGGCCTCAGCAGCACCCTGCTGCTGGCCAACCAAATTTATCTGCTGGTATCCGACCGGCTGCTGAAAAAATACTATGGGGCGGAAACGGAAATTATCAAGGAACGCTCCCGGCACGGAGCCCATTTGAAAGACTTTGCCAAGCTGCCCTTTTTGATGCTGACACCCCCCAACCGGATGGGCACCATCTTGACCAACTGCTTTGAGGAAGCAGGCTGCGCACCCCAGGTGTATATCCGCACGGACCACCTGCGCATGAGCGAAACCATTTCGTCCAAGGCACTGGCCGCCACCTTCAGTACCACCATGCCCCTCAATAAGACCAAAAAGCAGCTGGCCTCCGACGTGAACATCTTTCCTTTACTGTACAAGGAAAAGCCCGTGTACCACAACCTGTACCTGGCCTACTTCAAGAATCGGTACCACGCCCGGTATTTGAAGTACTTCATTGAACTGCTGGAAAACTATTTTAAGAATGTGGAAACCATGGACCCCAGTTACGTCCATAAACCGGAACCGGGCGTGGAATAAACGCCTATACGCCAAAGGGCCGGGGCCTGTACGTGAAGTACAGGCCCCGGCCCTTGGTTGTTTTTCCCTAGAAAAGGAGCTATATGGAGGTAGATAGTACGCAATAGGCAGAAACCATGGTCAAACAAAAACTGACCGGGTTACTTCTGAAAATTGTTTGCGAAAAAGTACTTTAATATTCGGGAAATAAAATGGCTTATTCGAAATCGAAATACGCCATCGGATCCCAGTCCAGCATACTGGGAACTTTGCTAGAGAATGCCTTAGAAACGAATAAATCCAGCAGCAAACCTTCAAAATCAAAACCTTCTTTGGCGGCACTAGAGACCATTTTCTTATCCATTTCCATAAGCTTCATCCTCCTTTTTTTGTTCGGTTAATATCGAACTATCTTTATTATACTCATTTTTGCGTTCGTGACTAGTACTTCACATTTCCTTCACAAAAAAGCGGTTGCTCACTTTTATAATTGTAAACAGTTTAACGGAACTTGAGAAAATTTGACGTAGGATTTTTCACCGCAAGCAACGAGGCAGAAAGCTGAATGTATTTCTGATTCGTTTCTCTCGATAGGCTTGTGCTTATAATTAGGCCCTGCTGCCCCCATCCGAGGCGCTGTGCGCCCCACCTTCTCTTGAACACGCCCCATCTGCGCCTTTGGAATTCTTATGATAGGCGCATCTTCTCCATTTCAGCTGTTCCACAGCTGAAACGGAGAAGACAGGCAGCCGGAGGCCGCAAAACATGGATGAACTTCCTCAGTCATCCCTACGGGCTGACAGCCCCTCAGTGGTTCGCAGCTAGCTGTTCATCTTCGCTCAGAGAGCTTGATTCACAGGCTGCTATCACATGGCTCACATTAGCCAAGAGCCTTTTGACTAACGGATTTGCTCTTGGATGTGAGCGCAACGCTTTGGATGGGCCGGTCTTAGGCCCATACTGGTCGTGTGTTAAACGGGTTTTGAGATGAAATCACGGTATGTAAATACTAATACTACCTTTCTTTGTCACTTGACCAGTGGTGGCCTGGAAGCCTCTTTCAAGCGTGAAAGAGGTGTCAGTCACTGCGTGACTGACGGAGAAAGTTTAATACTCAGCATTTCGCGGCCATCGGCCGCTGCCTTCCACTTACCTGTTCGCTGCGTAGCGAACAGGAGAAGAAGAAGGGTGGCTACGCCCCAAGAATAAAACGTAGCCGGGATGGGTTTCAAATCCAGGATGCCCGGAGGGCCGAACCACACTACACCCCGCAGACCGCACTACCCTTTCACAAATTTTATTTGTAGCACACCCAAAATATCTATGTTTTACTTTGTTATAGTCTCAAGTTATCATACAATTGCCAAAAATGCAAAGACTGAAAATTACTAATTTACATTTCATTCCATCGCGGGTGAAATAGAAAGGGGGACCGTTACACAGCAGTTTCCGTTTTGGCGGTGCAGCCGCGGGCTGCACCGCCAAAACGGCAGGCAAAATGAAGGGAAACCGGAGAGCCGGCTTTCCGAACCAAGCATTGGCAATCAAGAAAGGATGACGACAATGACTCCTATGGCATTGGCATTAGGTATTCTATTTATGGTAAATTGCAAGTTGAATTTGAACAACTATAATCAAGAAACACACTCAATAGCATAAACTTCATCGAGGAATGCATCAAATAGCTCTGACGGCGTATGGTAGCCCAAAACACGACGTGGGCGCTGGTTCAGCGTATCTGCCATGTTCAGGATATCCTCATCAGAGAACCGCTCTACGNCACACTCAATAGCATAAACTTCATCGAGGAATGCATCAAATAGCTCTGACGGCGTATGGTAGCCCAAAACACGACGTGGGCGCTGGTTCAGCGTATCTGCCATGTTCAGGATATCCTCATCAGAGAACCGCTCTACGGACATGCCCTTTGGGATGAAATCCCTCAGCAAGCCATTGTGGCGTTCGTTTTGAGCCCGTTCCCACGAGCTGTACGAATGTGTAAAGTACATCTTGGTGCCGAGACTCTCGAACTGTGACAAGTTCTCAAACTCAGGACCGTTATCGGCCGTCATCGTCTTAAAAATCTGGCTGAAGCGCTCTGCGCCATATAGCTCCTGCAACTGTGCAAGAGCGGATTCAACGCCGGCACAGGTACGTCCAGGAATGCGGATGGCGATGTAGTTGCGCGTAACCTTTTCAACAGCAGTGAAGACTACTGCCTCACGGCCTGCACGCTGACCAACGACCGTGTCCACTTCCCAGTGGCCAATTTCGGTACCTTCATTGACGACGGCAGGACGTTCCTCAATGGAGCGACCCTTCATACGCTTGTTCTTACGTACCCATTTCCGACGGTGTTTATGCTTTAAGGCTCGCGGGACTTCGAAGAGCGACAGCGGAAGCTTATTAGCCCAAAGCATGTTGTAAAGCGTCTTGGTACAGGGAATCTGTTCCGGCGTAAATAGCTTGTTCCGCCTAGCATAGCCAACGCAGGCATCCAGTGACCAACGTTCCTGGCGGACTTGTTCTACCATCCATTGGATGAACGATTCGCAGTCGTCATGATCGATTTTGCAAGTCTTCCTGGAGTTCTTGCGATTCTTTGCGTATGCCTTCTGACCGCGCTTTGCCATATACTGTGGGGCACGACCGTGCTTGCTTTTTCGTTCCGGCGTTCCACGCCGAAGCTCATAGAAAACAGTCGTATGAGCACATCCTACTGCAGCAGCAATGTTGCGAAGGGAAAGCCCTTGACGATGCAGAGCTTGAATCATACCACGTTCTTCCAAAGAAAGATGGCGGCCGGGGATACGTACGTCCTCCATTGTGTTAGAATGGATGTGATCCATCGTGATTGCTCCTTTGTTGATGATTTCTCGCAAAACCATTTTAGCATGAGGCTTCACTATGGATTTTTATTTTTTGATTAACTGTTCAAGTTCATTTTACAACTGACCGTATTCTATTTATCACGATTTTGCTATTTATCTGGGAACCCATTCCCATTGCAGTTACTGCTATCTTAGCTTCCATTTCCTACGGCGCCCTGGGCATTGTGAAAATGAGCACAGTGTTCTCCGGCTACGACAACAACACCAACATCTTGCTGGCCGGCATGATGGTGGTCGGTTCTTCCCTGTTCCACACCGGCATCACCGACAAGATTGGTGAAAAGATGATTGCCATTACCGGCAAAAGCGAACGGAACATCATCCTGGCAACCCTGATCGTTTCCTGCATCCTGAGCTCCGTGTGCAGCAACATCGGCGTTATGGTTGCTATGGCTCCCCTGGTAACGGCCATGGCGGAATCTGCCGGCGTAGGTCCTTCCCGGGCTCTGCTGGGCCTGTTGTTTGGTGCCCAGTTCGGTGGCTTCGTAACCCTGGTAGGCGTAGGCTCCAACGCTGCTGCCGCTGCTGCCATGGGCAAGCTGGGTCTGGTACCCTTCGGCTTCTTCAGCATCACCCCCTTCGGCATCGGCGTGTGCATTGTGGGTACCCTGTACTTCACCTTCATCGGTTCCAAGATGATTCCCGATACCGGCTACGTTCCTGAATTTGCCCAAATCGAAAAGAAACCCCTGAACAAACAAAAAGCCACCATCGCCGCCCTGACCATGATTGTGGTGCTGATTATCATCGCCAGCGGCAGCAAGGCCCTGCCCATGCACGTGGCTGCTGTACTGGGTGCCTGCGTTATCGTGGGAACCCGCTGCATGACCATCAAGGATGCCTTCAAGGCCATTGACTGGAACTGCTTGATTCTGGTAGGCGCTCTAGGCGTCATTTCCGAAGGCGTAAAGGACAGCGGTGCAGGCCAGGCCGTTGCCGACCTGATTATCGCCATTTTGGGCAACAACCCCAGCCCCTTCATGATTTCTACTGTCATGTTTGTAGCTGCTGCCGGCCTGACCCAGATTATGTCCAACATTCCCACCATCCTGGTGTTCATGCCCATCGGCGTGTCCATTGCCCAGCAGATTGGTGTTAGCCCGTATCCCATTGCCATGATCATCACCCTGGCCGGTGCTGCTTCCTATGCAACCCCCTTTGCTGCACCCCAGAACATGATGACCGTAGGCTGGACCCAATACAAGTTCATGGACTTTGTGAAGATTGGTCTGCCCATGGTAATCCTCACCTATCTGGTGGTGGTAGGCCTGATCCCCATTTTCCTGCCGTACTAAGTAAAGTTAGGGGCTGTGCATTGGCGCAGCCCTTTTTTCTCAAGGCAAAGCTACCTGCAAAAGAAGGAGAACCAACATGGATGTAAAAGGTATTTATGACGTACACGTACATACAGCTCCCGATGTGAGCAAACGGAAATTCACGGATCCCGAACTGGCCGCCCGGCTGGAAGAAAAGGGCATGGCCGGCTTTTTGGTGAAAAACCACTTTACGGAAACCGCCGCTCGGGCTGCCCTGCTCCAGGCCCAGTTCCCCAAACTGAAGATTATCGGCGGCATTGTGCTGAACCGGACCGTAGGCGGCTTCAACCCCTACGCCGTGGAAAACTGCGCCAAGCTGGGGGGCCGGGTAGTCTGGCTGCCCACTCTGGAAGCCCGCAGCTACCAGAAAAAGAAACATCCGGGAATGAGTGACCAGGAGGCTGCTGCCTATCTCACCGCCTTGGATGACAACGGTCAGCTGGTGCCCGGCATCAGCGAAATCCTGGATATTGTCAAAGCCTACGATATGGTCCTGGCCACCGGCCACGTCAGCGCCGAAGAAGGCCTGGCCGTGCTCAAGGCCGCCCATGACAAGGACATCCAGAAACTGGTGGCCACCCATGTGGACGGCGCAGCGGACTACTACACCACCGAGCAGCTGAAACAGGCGGCAGCCTTGGGTGCCATGACGGAACACTGCTACTTCAATATCCAGGCCGGCCATATTACCCCGGCAGAAATGGCAGAGCGGATCCGTGCCGTAGGCGCCGAACAGGTGGTCCTGTCCACGGATGTGGGCCAGCCCGCGTCCCCCTATCCGGATGAAGCCCTGAGCAAGCTGGGCGACCTGCTGCTGGCCGAAGGCATCACCCCGGAAGAACTCCACATCATGCTGGTGGACAACCCTGCCCGGTACTATACCCGGGCCTTGTAAACACCACAACCCCTGGTTGTGCAGCGGCAAAGAAACACTGTTTTACATAAAGGGCAAAACCCTCTAGAATAGGGAACACAAGGCAGAAAGGGACTGTACACCCTTTCTGCTGCGGCCTCTAAGGGGTTTAACCCCGCCCTCTGAACATCCCCGGAACCACGCTCCGGGGATGTTTTTTTGCTCCCGTAAAACAAAATAATTTTGTGACAAATCCAGAAAAACGGCGGTGTGCAATATAAAGAAGCTTAAAGAAGTATACCAGGCAGGTCAAGAAAAGTTTTTTTGCGGCCGCAGGCCGCCTGCCTTCTCCTTACCTGTTCGCTGTGCGGACAGGTAAAGGGGAAGGGTGGCTGCGCTCCAAGAAAGCAAGCGCAGCCGGGATGGGGTTTGCTGCCAATCTGCCCGAAGGGCACCCAAACCTCTACCCTGTAGGGGAGAGGAAAGCAGCACTACCTTTTTCTGAAGGTAGTGCTGTAGGAGAGGGGATACTCGGCACCACATCACTTCAGGTTCGCGGACCGCACCACCAAAGTGAACCATAAACCAACCAGCCTACATCAACCTTTATTCAAATCAACAAAATTTCTTTGTGGATTTTCCCCAATATTATTGTTTCACATTGTTGACACAATAAGATATCATACAATTACGAAAAGTGAATGACTGAAAATTATAAATTCACATTAGATTCTCGGAACTGTCTATTTCAAGGAGGAATTGTAAATGTCTATTGGAAATCGTGTATTCCTGCAAAAACCGGAAGTTGCTCAAGAACTGCTGGACGCTTTCAAGAAAATCCCCTGTGCCAACATCTCTGACACCATGGGCCGTCTGGTAGGGATGCATCCCCGCATCAAACTGCAAAGCAATCCTCCGGATCCCGTAAATGTAGGCCGGGCTCTCACCATCAAAACCCGTTCCGGGGACAACCTGATGCTGCACAAGGCCCTGAACATGGCCAAAGCTGGTGATGTGCTGATCGTTTCCAACGATGGCGGCGAAGAATACCGTTCCCTGATTGGCGAAATCATGTTCACCTACGGCGGTTCCAAGAACATCGGCGGCATCATCATCGATGGTCCTATCCGGGATATCGACGCTGTCCGCAAAATGACCTATCCCATCTACGCTACCGGCACCAACCCCGGCGGTCCCTACAAAGAAGGCCCTGGCGAAATCAACGTGCCCATCTCCTGCGGCGGTATCAGCATTAACCCTGGCGACATCATCGTTATGGACCAGGACGGCGTTATCGTGATTCCCTGGCAGGAAGGCGAAACCGTACTGGAAGCTGCCAAAGCTTTCCAAGCCCAGGACGAAGCCAAACTGGTGGCTGCCCAAACCGGCAACTCCAAGAGAGAATGGGTTGACAAGCGCTTGGCCGATAAAGGCGTCGAAGTCATCGACGGCATGTACAAAGGCTAAGCCCTAGGTAAGGCTATTACAGGAAGCTGCCAGGACTGGAGACCTGGCAGACTCCTGAGAGCAAAACAATTTGTGGAAAGCGGCTGGAGAGGAAGAGGGTTCCCAAAATTCGCCGCTTTCACTGGAGCACAAATTGGCAGCTGAGGGTTCCCGTACCGGGTAGAGGGTCCGGTACGGAGAATCTAAGGCAAACAAAAAGCAAGTTTGTTTATGGTTGAACGCAATAATTTTTCTATCTTGAAGAAAGCAATGAGGTGCGAAGATGACAGTTAAACAGTTACTCGATATGCTGATGATGATCTGCATGTTCATGCTGCTGGGCTGGGGCGTGCGTGAAATTGTAAAACCCCTGCAAAAATTATTCCTCCCGGCATCCCTGATCGGCGGCCTGCTGATGCTGGCCTGCGGCCAACAGGGCTTGGGTATCTACCAAATCCCCAAAGTTATGGGCGGCGTTCCCGGCGTTTTGATCAACGTAGTAATGGCTTCCCTGGTATTTGGCGTAAGCTTCAACAAAGAAAAAATCCATTCCTATTTGGACTACATCTGCCTGCCTATGCCGGCTTTCGGTATGCAAATGTGCATCGGCACCCTGCTGGGCGCCCTGCTCCGTGACATTTGGCCGGGCCTGCCCCTGGGCTGGGGCGTAATGGGTGTGTTCTCCTTCCACGGCGGCCATGGTACTGCAGCCGCTGCCGCAGCTTCCTTTGAAAAGCTGGGCATTGAAGGCAACATGGCTGTAGGTATGGTGCTGTCCACCGTAGGTCTGATTGTGGCCATGGTTGTTGGTATGGCCCTGGTAAACTTCGGCGTCCGCAAAGGCTGGGGCACCTACGTAAAGGAACCCAAGAAGCAGCCTCCCCAATTCTACGGCGGTGCACTGCCGGAAAATGAACGCAAATCCACCGGTACTACCGTTACCACCGGTATCAGCATCAACCACCTGGCCCTGCAATGCGCTTGGCTGCTGGGTTCCCTGTTCCTGGGCACCTGCATCTTCAAGTTCCTGGGCACCTACATTCCTTTCTTCAAGATTCTCCCCAGCGTGCTCCACGGCGTTATCGGCGGTGCTGTAGGCTGGAAACTCATCGAAGTGTTCCATCTGGAAAAATTTGTTGACCTGAAGACCATCAAAATGCTCAGCGGCTTCTTCCTGGAACTGGTAGTATTCACCGCTATGGCTACCCTGAACCTGAAGTTCATCGCTACCTATGCACTGGCCCTGGCCATCTACTCCATCGTCCTGACTGCCCTGACCGTACCCCTGGTACTGTTCTGCGCTAAGACCTTTGCCCAGGAAGAATGGTTTGAAAAAGCCGTTATGTGCTTCGGCGCTGCTACCGGCAACACCTCCACCGGCCTGGCTCTGGTTCGTGCCATCGACCCGGATTCCCAATCCCATGCAGGTGACAGCCACGGCGTATATTCTACCCTGATGAGCTGGAAAGATGCCTTCGTAGGTCTGACTCCTATCTGGCTGATGAGCGGCGTTGGCCTTACCGCCGGCGTTGGTGCCGCCATCTTCGTAGTATTCATGGCCTGCGGGTTCATCTTCTTCAACACCCACAGAAAACTGAAATGGTAAGCGAATAAAAAAATCCCCTTTTCACCAAGTTTGGCGGAAAGGGGATTTTTTTATGTAGATATGATTGTTATAGCTGAAATCAAATCAGGTTAAGGGAGCAGGGTTAAATACGCAGAGATCATTCTCTATTTTCCATTGTTCTGCAAAAGTTTTCTTTTTGCCGCTTGCGGTGTCGAGAATCAGATTAAAAATTTCAAGGCCTACTTTTTCAATAGTGGAATCATGCGTTGCAATGGTGCCGGCATTCACATCAATGATATCGGGTAATTGTTCTTTTAATTCTGTTCTGGAACTAACTTTAATGACTGGTACCAAGGCAAGCCCATAAGTAGAACCACGCCCTGTCATAAACACATGCACATTCATTCCACTGGCCAATTGACAAGTACCACAAGCAAAATCATTAGCGGGTGTAGCAGCATAAATTAAACCGTGCTTTGTCGGTTTTTCTCCAGGAGATAAAACTTCTACAATAGGGGACGTACCCGATTTAGCAATGGAACCCATTGCTTTTTCTACGATATTGGCAAGTCCACCTTTTTTATTGCCCGGAGCAGGGTTTGCATCACGGTCTACATGGGCTTCACTTAAGTAGTGATCATACCATTTCATTTCAGAAGCTAACTTTTGGCAAACTTCTTTTGATACGCAACGTTTGGCAAGCAGGTGCACACCGTCTCTTGCTTCAGTTACTTCGGAGAACATAACAGTAGCTCCGCCTTTTACCAACATATCGGCTGCATAGCCAGCGCTGGGATTTGCTGTAACCCCAGAAAATGCGTCACTTCCACCGCATTGCAGACCCACAACAAGATCACTTAAAGGAAGTTCTACTCTTTTGCGTTCATTCAATATAGTGAGCTTTTTCTTTGCCATGGTCATGATGGCATTAACCATTCCAGAGAAACCCTGTTGTTCTTGGAGTACAATAACATTATCCGGAGTATTTTCTTCTGGCGGCAGCAGTTTTTCTACCGTTAATTTTTCACAGCCTAAGGATACAACCATAACCTGACCGCCAAAGTTTGGATGGTGAGTTAGATTTTGCAGGATTCTGATGGGAATTACTGCTTCTGGAGCATTGATTGCCACGCCGCAGCCGTAGGAGTGATTGATGGGAACAACATCATCTACATTGGGAAATTGCGGCAATAATTCTGCCCGAATTTTTTTTACCGCTGCATTTACTACACCTGTTGCACATTGGACCGTCGTCATAATACCCAAAATGTTGCGGGTTCCAGCAGGTCCGCCGTTGGGATTGGGGTAACCCAGCCAGCTTGTTCTGGGAGGAGTAGGAAGCTCGGTCACAATATTTGTGCCAAATTCCATGTTATCCAAGGAGGGTGCAGTAGGTAAGGTTACCATGTACTGGTTGATCCATTGCCCTTTTTTGATATCTTTGTTGGCGTAACCGATTACCGTATTATAGCGCAGAATCTCTGCACCTTTTTTGATATCACAAAGTGCGATTTTATGCGCTTGGGGAATATCGTCCAGTGCAGTCAGACTTTCTGTTACAGTTTCCCCCTTCGTTAAGGGTTTTACAGCAATGGCAACGTTGTCATGAGAATTTAACTTTACAATTAAGTTATTCAATTTTGTTCACACCTTTTTCTCAGATTTTGAATATCAAGCGTACAAGGCTAATACTTGAAAAATTCGAAATCTTTATGGTTATCATACCATGAAAAATAGAAATTGTAAAATTGATAATATGGTGGTATATTATCAATTAAATAGATATTGGAGGAGTGATGAAGTGGATACGGAGTTGATTGCGACTTTTTTGACGCTGGTTCAATGTAAAAGCTTTACCGTTGCTGCCGAAAAACTAAGCATTTCTCAGTCCACGCTGAGTCACCGCATTCATCTTTTAGAACGTCAAATTCAGGACGTATTGGTAAGCCGAGGAAGAGGGAAACGAGGGTTTTATCTTACTGAAGCGGGTATTGAGTTTATCCCCTTGGCAGAACAATGGATGTCTCTGCACAGCACGATTTTAAATTTTCATAACCAACGAAAGACGCAGAGCTTTAGAATCGGCAGTGTGGAATCTCTGACTTTCGTATTTAGTCCGTTTTACAAGAACCTGATAGATTTAGCACAAGTCGAAAATACGATGCTGCTCAGTTGTTATACGTATTCGTCCTTTCATATTTATAATGAACTTGAACAGCATCAATTGGATTTTGGCTTTGTTGTGCGGCAGAGGATGAGCCATCTCCTGGAAACCCAGCCGCTGTTTTCTGAAAAGCATTTTGTCATTGGTGATCTTGGCACAGATAAAGCAGTGCTTGATCCTGCTAAACTGGATGTTAGAAAGGAACTGCTGGCGGATTGGTCACCGTCCTTTATGCCCTGGCATACTCAAATTTTTGGTGCTGATGCTCAGCCACTGGCTGTGATTGGGACTTCTAACGCACTTTCAGGTGTGTTGTCAAAACAAACCTGGAGTATTATTCCGGAATCTTCTGCAAAGTACTTGCAAAGTGATGAACGGATTAAAAAATTAGGAATACAATTCTATGAGATGACTACGCCGCCACCCAATAGAATTTGTTATAAAGTGACGCCGCGATTTATGACGGCCGTCCAAAATAAGCAAAACATTGCTGACTTTGAGGATAAACTAATGCGGTATCTGAAGGAACAGCAATTGCATCTGTAATATAACCGAGAAAATCAATTAGCCTTGATTATTCTTGAAAAGAGGAACTGATTATGGAGATTCAAAGAGGCGGTATCGTTTCGCAATTGTTGAAAGATGTACCCATTCCCAAAATGTTTCGGGCAGAACAGACTTTTCCACGGCCTAAGATTGCGCGCGAAGACATTCCAGAAGTAGTAAGAAAAGAAATGTCCAAGGAGCGTGTTGCGGAGCTTATTCAGCCTGGGAAAAACATTGCCATTACTGCGGGCAGCCGGGGTATAGCCAATGTGGATGTTATTACTAAAGCGATTGTAGACTTTGTAAAATCCCGCGGTGCAAACCCTTTCATTGTTCCTGCCATGGGGAGTCATGGCGGTGCTACAGCTGAAGGACAGACAGAAATTTTAACAGGCTATAATATTACGGAAGCCTCCATGGGATGTCCGGTACGCTCTTGCATGGATGCTGTTTTATTAGGGTATTCTGAATTAGGAAAACCTGTTTATATTGATCGCCTAGCCTACGAATCTGATGGAATCATTGTCTCTTGTCGCGTAAAACCTCATAATGCTTTTAGAGGTAAGTACGAAAGCGGTTTTTGCAAGATGATGGTTGTTGGCTTGGGTAAACAAAAAGGAGCAGAGAGTGTTCATAGCGATGGGATGGGCCTCATTGCCCAAAATTTACCGGCTAATGCCAAGGTCATTCTTGAAAAGGCGCCGATTCTCATGGGAGTAGGGACAATCGAGAATGCCTACGATGAAACGGCTAAAATTGTGGCCGTTCACGCCGATGATATTTTGGATGAGGAACCGGGGCTGCTGCAGGAAGCTTTTGGAAATATGCCTAAGCTGATTGTGGGAGAATGTGACGTTCTTGTAGTCAATGAAATCGGCAAAAACATCAGCGGCACGGGCGTTGACCCGAATATTACGGGAACCTTCTCCACGCCCTATGCTTCTGGTGGGGTAAAGGTGCAGCGAACCTGCTTCTTGGATTTGACCGAAGCGTCCCATGGCAATGCATTAGGTACGGGGCTTGCCAGTGCAATTACAAAGCGCCTCTTTGATAAGATTGATTTGCAAAAAATGTATCCCAATACGATTACCAATACTGTTATCCGTTCTGCAGAAATTCCTATTATTATGGCAACGGACAAGGAAGCCATTCAATTTTGTATCCGTACGCTGAATAATGCAGATAAGGACCATGCAAGGGTAATTCGGATACAAAACAGCCTGCATATTGGGAAAATCATGCTTTCAGAAGCCTATTATCAGGATGTGCTTGCAGGAAAATATGAGGGTCTCAAAGCACTGGATGAACCGCAATTCATGAAGTTTGATCAAGAAGGGAATCTTGTAACACCCTTATGATGCTGGAATAAAGAGACGGGATACCTGTTTCGTGTTGAAATAGGTATCCCGTCTTTTTATATATTATTCCGGCTGCGTTCCAGTAAACTTAGCCAATACTTTTTGGCGTACTCAATAAAGAGCAGAGAAGCCTTGCTCAGCAGAACTCCTTTTTGATAGCTAACTGTAACATTCCACTTCAGCGGTTTTTCAAAAGAGAAATATTGGATTCCTGTCTTATACCGGCGAGCGGTGGATTCAGAAACAATTCCGCAGCAGATATTGGCGCGCACCATTTCCAGAATGGTATTGGTGTTGGCGGTGTCAAACAGAAGTTGGGGTACAATTTGCTGTTCCCGGAATATTTTATCGATATAAGGGCGCATGGTGGTTTCTTTGTTTAAAAAAATAAAAGGCTCATCTTTCAAGGCGCTAAGTGGCAGTGCTGGTCGGCCATTTGCCCTAGGAATCACCGACTTTGACACATCCAAGGAGGAAGGAATTGCTATTAAAATTTCTTCCTCGTATAGGTTGATATATTCATTATCGATTTTTTGCTTGTCAAATAAGGTGACGAAACCGATATCAAGATCCCCGGAGGCAATCATGGGCTGCATGCGGTGAACACTCAATTCATAGGGGACAACAACCATATTGGGGTAAGTTTTATGGAAATGGGGATAGACATGAATGAACATATCCGGCCCCCGGACGGGGGTCATGCCCACAGTAATGGTGCCTTTATAGCTGTCCGTCAGATCACTGATGCGTCTGTAGGACTGTTTTTTGATTCGGAGAATTTCCTTGCCGCCTTCAAGATAAATCTCCCCCGCTTTGGTAGGACTCCAGTCTGCTTTGTTTCGTTTAAACAGTTCGGTACCCAGTTCATGTTCCAGCTTCAGCAGCTGTTGATTGAGTGCTGACTGCGTCAGGTAGAGCTTTTCAGCAGCCTTGGTGATACTTTTTTCTTCAGCGATTTTGATGATATGTTCGATAAGCCGTGTATCCATAGAACTCTTCCTTTGACCTCCTTAAAAAATTTAAGAATAAATGAGTCAATAATTAAGTGTACTTTTACATTATAGAATAATACAATAAAACCAACAAGGCTAATACTGAAATTTCAGTAATTATGATTCATCGGTCAGTTGTAAAATGAACTTGAACAGTTAATCAAAAAATAAAAATCCATAGTGAAGCCTCATGCTAAAATGGTTTTGCGAGAAATCATCAACAAAGGAGCAATCACGATGGATCACATCCATTCT
>NZ_OLMM01000006.1 GCF_900291475.1 Acidaminococcus hominis | reverse complement strand
TATATCCTAATAAAGCAGTCATCACAAGCAGCAGGGAACTGGGGACGGCTGCTGCTTTCGACCACGTTTGTGCGGCCTATAAGGACAACTACCGGAGCCGGGATAACTTCCTGGCTTCCGATGTGGCAGTGATGGACTGCGACAATGATCATACGGAAAATCCGAAGGAGTGGGTGACGGGAGAAAAGCTCCTTGCCATGCTGCCAAACGTGACTGTGGCCATCGTTCCGTCCCGGAATAGCGGGAAAGCCAAGGAAGGCCGGAAAGCCCGGCCCCGGTTCCATGCGTATTTTCCCATCACCGAAGTGCAGGACGAAAAAGCCTATACGGCCCTGAAGCAGGGGATCCGGGAAGAGTTTCCCTTCTTCGACGCCCAGGCTCTGGATGCAGCCCGGTTCCTGTATGGCACGGAAGTGGTGCCGGAAGCTATCTTCTGGCAGGAAGGGAAGCAAACCATCACGGATTTTCTGGCCGGCCTGGGACCTTTGGAACCCGACCAGACGGAACCTCCCTTCTATACCGGGAGTTCTATCCCGGAAGGCAACCGGAACAACACCATGTCCCACTTTGCCGGCCGGGTGCTGAAGCGGTATGGGGATACGGACAAAGCCTACGAAGCCTACCTGCAGCGGGCTGAGAATTGCGAACCGCGGCTTCCGGAAAAAGAGCTGGACACCATCTGGAAAAGTGCCCTGAAGTTCTTCCGGAACAAAATCCAGCAAAGCGAGGGGTATGTGCCCCCGGATGAATACAACAAAGCTGTTGGCCACCCGTCCCTCCAGCCGGATGACTTCTCGGACATCGGGGAAGCCAAAGTCCTGGCCCGGACCTGTATGGGACGCCTTCGGTACACCAGTGCTACGAAGTACATCGCCTACGTGGGTAATCACTGGGATGAAGATGAACATAAGCCTCTGGGTGTCATCGAGGACTTTATGGATGACCAGCTGGCAGACGCAGAAGAAAAGATCCGCCAGGCAGAAGATGACCTGACCGCCATCGGGATCTCCCGGGAAGACGTGAAGTCCAGAAGCAAGACCCTGGCCAACCAGATTCCCGGGGAAAAAGTCCATTTGCTGACGGCCCTTCTCAGCGCGGATGCTTACAAGAAATTCGTCATGAAAAACCGGAACTACAAGAACATTCTCAATGTCCAGAATGCCGCCACCCCCATGCTGGCCCTGGATGTTTCCGAGCTGGACTATGATCCGGAACTTTTGAACACCCCGGAAGCCACCTACGACCTTTCCAAAGGGATGCATGGAAAACGGCCCCATGACCCGGATGACATGATCACCAAAGTCACCGCCTGCTCTCCCGGAACCCAGGGAGGAAACATGTGGCAGGAAAGCCTGGACCTGTTCTTCTGCAAGGACCAGGAGCTGATCCGGTACGTGCAGCAGATCGTGGGGATGGCCGCAGTGGGCCGAGTCTATGCCGAACAGATGATTATCGCCTATGGCGGCGGGGCCAACGGGAAATCCACCTTCTGGAACACCATCGCCAGGGTGCTGGGGTTGTATTCCGGAAAGATTTCCGCCGAGACCATGACCATGAACTGCCGGCGAAACGTAAAACCGGAAATTGCAGAACTGAAAGGGAAGCGGCTGATCATCGCTTCCGAACTGGAAGAAGGCCAGCGGCTCAATACGGGGATGGTGAAGCAGATCTGTTCTGTGGACCCCATCGAAGCGGAGAAGAAGTTCAAGACTCCCTTCCATTTCGTCCCCTCCCACACACTGGTCCTTTACACCAACCACCTGCCGAAAGTGGCCGCCAACGATGACGGAACCTGGCGGAGGCTGATTATCATTCCCTTCAACGCCAGGATTACCCGGAAAAACGACATCAAGAACTATTCGGACTACCTGTTCGAACAAGCCGGGCCGGCCATTTTGAAGTGGGTCATTGAAGGCGCGGAAGCTGCCATCCGGAAGAAGTTCAAGATTGAGGAACCGGAAGCCGTGCGGAACGCGGTAGAGAAATACCGGGAGGACAACGATTGGCTGGGACAATTCCTGGACGCCCATTGTGACGTGGATCCCTCCTTCACGGAGAAGTCGGGGGATTTGTACCAGCAGTACCGGATCGTCTGTATGCAGACGGGTGAATACACCAGAAGCACTTCGGACTTTTATGGGAATCTGGAGAAGGCTGGCTTCACCAGAAGGAAAACAAACAAGGGCCATTTTGTTTTTGGCCTGAAGTTAAAGGAAGGACAGGATTTTCTGGACTAAAGGGTGCAGGTGGGTGCAGGTCTACTATTGAAAGTCCTAAAGAAGAATTTTTTAAAAAGTTCTATATAAAGGTATGTTGGAGACCTTCACCACCTGCACCTTATGGAATTGATGAAAAGTGACAGTAGTGACACTCTCACCCTGAAAGTCCTAAAGAAGATTTTTAAAAAGATTCTATAGAGAGGGTATGTTGAGGAGTGTCACCACCGTCACTCCCTATGGGATTGATGGAAAGTGACAGTAGTGACACTCTCACCCTGAAAGTCCTAAAGGATATTTTTAAAAATATTTGTATAGGAGGGTATGTTGGGGAGTGTCACCACCGTCACTCTGAAGGAGGAAAAGCGATGATCAACAAGAAAGAACGGACGATTGAACTGTACAAACTGGTGGGAGCCGAAATGCGGCTGTTCCGGACATTGGGTGGAAATCTTGCCATCCACATGTCTCAGGTCCTTTTGTCTACGGATACGGACAAATTCATGCGGGTCCTGCAAAAGATTGATGAAGTGCGGTCCCGGGCGGAAGACAATATGTTCCATGACCATCCGGAAGTCAGCAATGACTATCTGAATGTGTTTTACGGAGACCTGAAGCATGAACCCAGAACCCCGGTGGATGCGGAAGTGATGGCAAAGGCAAAGGAGGCAGCAGATGTCCTTTTTAAATGAGAAACAAATAGAACTGAAGCTGGTGACGGAAACGAGGAAGAAAGGCGGCCTGGCTTTGAAGTTCGTTTCCCCTTCCTTTTCCGGCATGCCGGACCGGCTGGTTCTTCTCCCTGGTGGGAAGCTGGCCTTTGTGGAAGTGAAGGCACCGGGGAAGAAACCACGGGTTCTGCAGGTGAAAAGGCACGAAAAGCTTCGAGAGCTGGGGTTCCGGGTGTTCGTCCTGGATGCCCTGGAAGATATCCCCGGGCTGCTGCAGACCATCGCGGAAGGAGGTGATGCCCAATGAAGTTCATACCCCGTGCATACCAGACCTATGCCATCGAGTACATCAAGACCCACCCGGTGACGGCTCTCCTGCTGGATATGGGCTTAGGTTCGGCAAGACGGTGACGACCTTGACGGCTATTCGGGATTTGATGTATGACTCCTTTGAAGTCCACCGGGTTTTGATCGTGGCCCCCCTCAGAGTAGCCAGAGATACATGGCCGGAGGAACTCCGGAAGTGGGACCACCTGAAGGACCTGACCTGCAGCGCTGTCGTGGGGTCCGTGACGGAACGGCGGCAGGCCCTCCAGAAACCTGCGGATCTATACATCGTGAACCGGGAGAACCTGGTGTGGCTTTGCAAGAACTGCCGGCTGGATTTTGATATGGTGGTCCTGGACGAACTGTCTTCTTTCAAGAACCAGCAGGCCCAGCGGTTCAAAGCCATGAAGGCCCTGCGGCCCAAGGTGAAACGGATCGTGGGCCTCACGGGGACTCCTAGCGGCAACGGCCTTATGGACCTGTGGGCGGAGTTCCGGCTCCTGGACATGGGAGAGCGGCTGGGGAGATACATCAGCCAGTACCGGAATACCTACTTCCAGCCGGACAAACGGAACGGGATGGTGGTGTTTTCCTACAAGCCCCTGCCGGGAGCAGAGGACGCCATCTACCGGAAAATTTCGGACATCACCGTATCCATGAAGGCCACAGACTATTTGCAGATGCCGGACCTGGTGCGTGTGAAAACCGAGGTTAATCTTTCGGACTCGGAGCGGAAGCGGTATAATGACTTCAAAAAGTCTCTCGTGCTGGAACTGCCGGGAGGCGAGGTGACGGCAGCCAATGCGGCCTCCCTTACGCTGAAGTTGACCCAGATGGCCAACGGAGCCATCTACACCGATGACGGAAAGACCATCCATCTCCACGATCGGAAGCTGGATGCCCTGGAAGACCAGGTGGAAAGCGCCAATGGCCGGCCGGTGCTTGTGGCCTATTGGTTCCGGCACGACAGAGAAAGAATCCAGAAACGGATGGAAGCCAGGGAACTGAAGTCCTCCCAGGACTTTGCCGACTGGAACGCCGGGAAGATTCCGGTGGCCCTGATCCATCCGGCTTCTGCCGGACACGGCCTCAACCTGCAGCAGGGCGGGTCCATCCTGATCTGGTTTGGGCTCACCTGGAGTTTGGAACTCTACCAGCAGACGGTGGCCCGGCTCTGGCGGCAGGGACAAACCAGCCGGACGGTGATCGTCCAGCACATTGTGACAAAGGGCACCATGGACGAACGGATCCTGAAGGCCCTGGAAAAGAAAGACAGTTCCCAGGCGGCTCTGATTGAAGCCGTCAAAGCGGATTTGGAGGGAAAAGCATGAACGCGAAAGAGTACTTGCAACAGGGATTCTACCTGGATAAGAAAATAGAGAGCAACCTGCGGGAGGTGGCCGAGCTCCGGCATCTTTGCCTTGGCATCTCCGCAGCCGGGCTGGAAGAAAGCCACAACCCCAACCGGCCCACGGAAGCCCCCTTCGTCCGGACCATCGAGAAGATCTGGGAGAGAGAGCAGGAGATCAACCGGGAAGTGGACCGGCTGGTGGACCTGAAGTATGAGATCGGCCAGGTCATTGACCGGGTGGAAGACGAAGCCCAGCGGCTGGTCCTCCGGGACCGGTACATCCACTTCGATGCCTGGGAGGACATTGCCCGGAGCATGGGCAAAGGGATCCGGTGGATCTACGCCGTCCACAGTGATGGGGTGGCAGCCGTTGAAAAAATTTTGGAGGAGCGCAGTAAAATGCAGGAAAATACAGTAACAGAACACTAGAATTCAACAGCCCCTTCGTGGTATGATAGAATCACGAGAAAAGGGAATAAAGACAAGCCTTGCGGGATGTAAAAATCCTACAAGGCTTTTTTCATGCCCGAAAGGAGGTGGCAGCTGTGCCGAGAAAACCCAAACGGCCCTGTTCCTTCCCAGGCTGCCCGAACCTGACGGACGGCCGGTACTGTGAGAAGCACCAGAAGATCATCGCCAAGCGGTACGAAAAGTATGAGCGAAGTTCTGGTACGAAGAAACGGTACGGCAGGACCTGGAAGAAAATCCGGGATGCCTACGTGGCCAGCCATCCTCTCTGTGAGCTGTGTCTGAAGAATGGCCGGTACGTGGTGGCGGAAGAAGTCCACCACAAGAAGCCCCTGGCGGAAGGCGGGACCCACGACTGGAACAACCTGATCGCTTTATGCAAAGCCTGTCACGCAAGAATTCATGCCCAAAGAGGAGATCGATGGCACCAAAAAGCCACAAGAAAAAGTGGACTATCAGAATGATAACTCTGAAACAAAGTGATATACCCAGGGGGTGTATGAATCTCTGGAAGCCCGGAAAGCCAGAACGGGCGAGGGGTCACGCGCGCAAAAAACGCGTATTCAAACAAGGTATTGACCCATGGAAATAAGGGGGTGTGAAAAATAGCCAAAGACGGAACCATGCGGGGCGGACTCAGAGTCGGCCAGGGTCGGAAACCCAGGGCCCTGCTGGATAAACTGCCGGACAATCCGGGGAAACGGCCGCTGAAGGTAATGGACCTACCGGAAGGAGCGGACCTTAACGGAGAAGACATGCCGGAACCCAAAGCCTACATGAAGGAAAAACAGAGAAACGGTGGGAAGCTGGAAGCCGAAGAAATCTACCGGGAAACTTGGCTGTGGCTCAAGGCACGGCACTGCGAGAAACTAGTGAGCCCCCAGCTGATAAGCCAGTACGCCATGGCGGTTTCCCGGTGGATCCAGTGCGAACACGCCATCTCCGAATACGGGTTCCTGGCAAAGCATCCCACCACCAATGCGGCCATTGCTTCTCCCTACGTGACCATGAGCCAGAACTATATGAAGCAGGTGAACCAGATCTGGTACCAGATCTACCAGGTGGTGAAGGAAAATTGCTCTGTGGAGTTCGCCGGAAACACGCCCCAGGATGACGTAATGGAGCGGCTGCTCCGGTCTCGGAAGGTGTAACAGGAGGGAAAAGAAAGTATGGAAAAAACAACCAAGGAGATGAAACTCATCCCCATTGATGAGCTCATTCCTTATGTGAATAATGCCCGGACCCATTCTCCGGAACAGATCAACAAGCTCCGGGCCAGCCTACGGGAATTCGGGTTCATCAACCCGGTGATCATCGACAAGGATAAAAACATTATCGCCGGCCATGGCCGGGTGATGGCAGCCCGGGAAGAAGGGATCAAAGAAGTCCCCTGCGTCCTGGTGGATTATCTTACTGAGGCCCAGAAGAAAGCCTACATCTTGGCTGATAATCGGATGGCCCTGGATGCGGGATGGGACGAAGAGATGCTGCGGGTGGAAATCGAATCCCTCCAGGGAGTGGATTTCGATGTCAGTCTCACCGGCTTCAATGAAGATGAAATCGCTCATATTTTTGACGAAGAAACCGAAGCCAAAGAAGATGACTTTGATGTGGAAGAAGAACTCCAGAAGCCGGTATTTTCTAAAGCCGGAGACATTTGGCAGCTGGGAAAGCATAAGGTCCTGTGTGGAGATTCCACCAAGCCCGAGACCTACCAGAAATTACTGGAAGATACCAAACCGAACCTGGTCCTGACGGATCCTCCGTATTTAGTAAATCTCCAAAGCACCTCCGGAAAAATCAAGAACGATGACCTGAACGACCAGGAAGGATATGAATTCCTGAAGAAAGCCTTCTCCTGCTTCCATGATGTCATGGCTCCCGACGCCTCCATCTATGTTTTCTATGCCACCATGAAGGCCCGGGTCTTTTACGATGCCTTTGAAGATGCCGGTTTCAAGGTGGGGGCAGGGCTTATCTGGAAGAAACCAAAGGCGCCCTTTATGCGCACCGATTGGAAGTTCAACATGGAGCCCATCATCTTTGGGTGGCGGAAAGATGGGAAACACAACTGGTATGGGGACCAGAAGCAGAAAGCGGTCTTTGAGTTCGATGGCATTAAAAGCAGTAAGGAAGACGGCTTTGGCCATCCTTCCAGTAAACCCGTGCCTATGCTGGCCTATCTGATCAAGCTGAGCAGCCAGATCAATGGGGTGGTATTGGATGGGTTCCTAGGGTCTGCTTCGACGCTCATAGCCTGCGACCAACTGGGACGCATCTGTTATGGGGTGGAGCTGGAGCCCAAGTTCGTAGATGTGGCAGTAAAGCGATATCTGGCTTCTCACGAGGACGAGACAGTAACCGTCCTTCGGGACGGGAAGAAGTATACCTACCAGGAAGTGGCGGGAACAGAAAAATAAAGGCTCGAAAGGCTACATTTTGCTTGCTATTATTCGCCTTTAGAGTGATGAATAACAGTACCAAAATACCCTAAGGAGGTACATATGATGAAGGCAGAATACAACAAACAAGGTGCAGCACGGAAGGAATTGGCGGATGCTATCAGCCAAATTACAGGAGAAAGTGCGAAATACCTGTTTCTTCCCACCAAGGCCTATCAAATCGGCAGCATCATGGTCGGGGAGACCGGTACGGTGGAATGTGAGGAGGCGGCACTTTTCCAACAGGTTGTTCAGGAACTGGCAGCCAAAGGATTCCGCCCGGAAAACAGAGTCTCCATATTGGAAGAAGGGGTGAAACCGGAAGAAACTTCTAAGATGGAAAGTGTCGACACCCTCACCATTTCCCTTCCGGATAATTTAACAGAAGAAGACTTCGCGAAGCTTCAGAACCTGGTGGCCTCCAAAGCCAGCCTCTTCAAAAAGGCTCTGGGTACAAATGACCTGACCATCCAAAGGGGAGATGGTAAGATCTCCTTCCCCTGGTTCCATGAAGCTGACAGCAGTAAGGTCCAGGTATATACCAAACTGGTGACGGCCCTTTGCCAAATGGCCAAGAAGTCCAAACGGATCACCGCCAAAGAGCATGAAGTCCCCAATGAGAAATATGCCTTCCGGTGTTTTCTCCTGCGGCTGGGCTTTATTGGATCGGAGTACAAAGACTGCCGGAAGATCCTGCTGGAAAAACTCAGCGGATCCGCAGCCTATCGGAATGGAGGAGGAAAAGATGCGGTTTCCCAATAAAGAAATGCTGGAATTTCTCTGCAGAGAATATCCTTCCGGAACTCGGATTATCCTGGTGCGGATGGATGACTCCCAGGCCCCGCCTTTGGGAACAAAAGGTACTGTGACCGGTGTAGATGATATGGGATCTATTTTGGTGGATTGGGACAACGGTTCCCACCTGAATGTGATCTATGGAGTGGATGTAGTCAGGAAACTGAATAAAGAAACAGAATAACAAATAATTATTCTCAAAATCCCTTGCTATTATGTGCGTTTAGAGTGATTAATACACATGCCAAAGAACACACAAACCTAGCGAAAGGATGACGAGAATTATGAAAACACTGCACTTCGGGATTGAAATGGAAATGACGGGGATTACGAGAGCACAAGCCGCCAATCTGATGGGGGCCTTCTTCGGGACAGGACGAGGTACCCATAAAGGCGGTGCCTACGACACCTACACTGCCAGCGATGATAAGGGTAGAACCTGGAAAGCCATGAGCGATTCCAGCATTTGGGCGCAGAGAAAGGTGGACGGCCAGATCGAAGGAGCCACCAATGAGTATCGCACAGAAGTGGTTAGCCCCATCCTTTCCTACGATGACATCCCGAAGCTGCAGGAACTGGTACGGACCCTGAGAAAAGCAGGAGCCCTGGTAAATAGCTCCTGCGGGATCCACATCCATGTGGGAGCCGAGCAGTTCACTCCGAAAACCCTGCGGAACCTGGTGAACCTGATGGCCAGTAAGGAAGACATGATTTACCATGCTCTCCAGATCGATCCGATCCGGGAAGGCAGATATTGCCAGAAGACAGATGGTACTTTTCTTGCCAAACTGAACAAAAAGCAGCCTCAGACTATGGCAGAGTTTGCCGATATCTGGTACATCCAGGCCCCCTTTGGACGGAATGAACATTACAATTGCAGCCGGTACCACGGACTTAATCTCCACGCCACTTTCACCAAAGGGACAGTAGAGTTCCGGCTTTTCAACGGTACCCTCCACGCTGGGGAAATCAAGGCATACATCCAGTTTTGCCTAGCGTTAGCCCATCAGGCACTGACCCAAAAGAAAGCCTCGGCCAGAAAGACGGAGACGGACAACGAAAAATATGCCTTCCGGTGCTGGATGCTCCGGCTTGGGCTCATTGGAGATGAATTCAAGACCTGCCGGCTGCACCTGCTGAAACACCTTACTGGAAACGCCGCCTGGAGAAACGCTGCTTGAAGAGGGTAGCTACAGGTAGGGAACGGGGCCCAAAAGGCCCTGTTCCTTTCTTGTATACTTGCATAAAAACACAGATTTTGCTTGCTATTATCTGCCTTTAGAGTGATTAATGTACATGCCAAAAGGCAAAGATACACAATCACAAGGAGGAAAAAACAATGACGAAGATGGAAATGATCGAAAGATTCTACGGGCGGAACGAGGAACTGGAAAGAAAGTTCGAGGCAGCCGAAAAAGCCGGGGACGCAAAAACCATGGATGCTTGCCAGGATGCCTACCAGGATCTTCTCCAGGAAGTCCGGGCTGAGGGGGAAGCCTTCGGGGATATGATGAGGCTTTACAGCGACATGAAAAAGCATGGCAACAGCCGGTTGGACCTTTCCGGGACCTACCGGGAACCAGAAAAGATCCTCGAAACCTTCCGGGAATTTGGGGTGACGGAATTCACCTTCTCCTCCACCTGGTCCAGCGCCATTCAGG
This sequence comes from Acidaminococcus hominis, assembly GCF_900291475.1. GTDB lineage: Bacteria > Bacillota > Negativicutes > Acidaminococcales > Acidaminococcaceae > Acidaminococcus > Acidaminococcus hominis. Next base: position 15,814 of record NZ_OLMM01000006.1, on the reverse strand, counting down.
TGGCTTGGGAATTTACCCAGATGGGCTGCACTCTCAAAGGAATGACCGAGATTTACGGATCTGGCAGGAAACTCATGAGCAACGAATACGAAAAAGTCCCGGCTTACATTTTTAAGATTAATTAAAGAAAAAACGAGAAAGGAGCCTGCGGGCTCCTTTTCTACTGCGTATTTTAAAAGAAGGGAGGCAGCCCAATGCGGAAACTCAAAAAATACAAGCCCACAAAATTTAAGGCCAAAACGTCCACCTACAACAGGGAACTGGCGGATTATGCTGTAGCCTTTATCGAGAGCCTGTGTCACACCAAGGGGACCTGGGCCGGCCATCCTTTCGAACTGATTGACTGGCAGGAACAGATTATCCGAGATCTGTTCGGGACGGTAAAGCCCAATGGCTATCGGCAGTTTAACACGGCTTATATCGAGATCCCCAAGAAGCAGGGAAAGCAGCTGGCCCTTGATACGCCGATCCCGACTCCTGATGGCTGGAAAACCATAGGAGAACTTATGGTGGGAGACCGGGTCTTTGATGAAACGGGAACCCCTTGCAATATCGTGGCCAAAAGCGTAGTGGATGACACGGAACAGGCCTATCGCCTGACATTCCGGGACGGTTCCTCCATTGTGGCCGGCGAGCGCCATTTGTGGGATGTGGAATACATTCACGGGAAACGGAAGAAAAAGGAATGGACCACAGGAGAGATCTATAAAAAGGTCAGGGCATACAGAGAACGTTTTACAGGAACCCCCGAAGCGCGTCGGTCCTTAATCCGAATCCCCGTTGCCAGCCCTCTGCAGACGCTTCCCGCACAGCTCCCCCTTGATCCGTACCTTTACGGATACTGGCTGGGGAATGGATGTGCCAACAAACCCTGCATCACCATCCGGACAGAGGACGTGGAAGAAGTCCTGTCCCATATTCCTTATGAAACGCATAACCGCTATCCACAGAAGTGCGGCGGGAGCGATGTGGTGTATTTTGATGAATTGCGGGACATCCTCGTACCGACCTTCCGGGATAAAAGGATCCGTCCGGAATATCTTCGGGCATCCGAGGCACAGCGCTGGCGACTTCTCCAGGGCCTTGTGGATTCTGACGGGAGCATCGGGGACAAAAAAGCACAGAGTACCTATACCAGCACGATCAGGCAGCTTGCCCTTGATGTGCGGGAACTGCTCTGGAGTCTTGGCATCAAGAACGCCATGACGGAAGGGCCTTCCCTGCGGTATGGCAAACCCACCGGGGAAACGCTCTATGTCATCCGGTTCACTTCATTTTCTGACCAACCGACATCACAACTGAAAAGAAAAAGCAGCCGGAAGAGGGAACGTGTGAAAAAGACACGCTCCCTTTTCCATTATCTGGAGAGCATCGAGCCGATGAAGGAAAAAGTCCCCATGCAGTGCATCCAGGTAGACAGCCGGAGCCATTGCTACCTTGCAGGGCGGTCTTTTATACCGACCCATAACAGTGAGCTGGCTGCCGCGGTGGCCCTCCTGCTTTGCTGCGGTGACGGGGAAGAAGGGGCGGAAGTCTATGGCTGTGCCGCCGACCGGCAGCAGGCCTCCATTGTGTTTGAAGTGGCAGCCGACATGGTCCGGATGTGCCCGGCTCTCAGCAAGCGGGTCAAGATTCTGTCCTCCCAGAAACGGATGGTGTTCCGGCCCACCAACAGCTTCTACCAGGTCCTTTCGGCAGAAGCCTATTCCAAGCATGGGTTCAACATCCACGGAGTGGTCTTTGATGAGCTCCACACCCAGCCCAACCGGGAACTGTTCGATGTAATGACCAAGGGTTCCGGGGATGCCCGGATGCAGCCTCTGTATTTCCTCATTACTACAGCCGGGACGGATACCCACAGCATCTGCTACGAAGTCCATCAGAAGGCCATGGATATCCTGGAAGGGCGGAAGCATGACCCCACGTTTTACCCTGTCATCTACGGGGCCGCGGAGCAGGATGACTGGACCGACCCGAAAGTCTGGAAGAAGGCCAACCCTTCTCTTGGGATTACCGTGGGAATCGACAAAGTGAAAGCAGCCTGTGAATCGGCCAAAGAGACACCCAGCGAAGAGAATGTGTTCCGTCAGCTGCGGCTGAACCAATGGGTGAAGCAGTCTGTTCGGTGGATGCCTATGGATAAGTGGGATGCCTGTGCGTTCCCGGTGCGGGAAGAAGATCTGGAAGGCCGGATCTGCTACGGCGGTCTGGACCTTTCCAGCACCACGGACATTACCGCCTTCGTACTTGTATTCCCGCCTCTGGATGACCAGGATAAGTACTGCATCCTGCCGTACTTCTGGCTGCCGGAGGAGACACTGCCCCTGCGGCTGAAGCGGGATCATGTGATGTACGACATCTGGGCCCAGCAGGGATTTATCCAGACAACCGAAGGCAATGTCATCCACTACGGGTATATTGAAAAGTTCATCGAGAAGCTGGGTGAAAAGTTCAATATACAGGAAATTGCCTTTGACCGGTGGGGTGCGGTACAGATGGTCCAGAACCTTGAGGGGATGGGCTTTACCGTGGTCCCATTCGGACAGGGATTCAAGGACATGAGCCCTCCTACTAAGGAGCTTATGAAGCTCACGCTGGAGCAGCGAATTGCTCATGGAGGGCATCCAGTCCTTCGATGGATGATGGATAATATTTATATCCGGAGAGATCCTGCCGGCAATATCAAGGCAGATAAGGAAAAGTCCACGGAAAAAATAGACGGGGCCATTGCCACCATCATGGGCCTGGACCGGGCCATCCGGTGCGGGAACAATGCCCACGAAAGCGTCTATGATTCCCGGGGCCTGCTTTTTGTATAGAAAGGAACCTTCCTATGAACTTATTTTCCAAACTCTTCAAATCCAGGGACAAGCCCCAAAATAGCCTTCTGGGCGGCGGCCACTGGTTCTTCTTTGGCGGATCTTCTTCCGGGAAGGCAGTCAATGAACGGTCCGCCATGCAGATGACGGCGGTTTATGCCTGCGTCCGGGTCCTTTCGGAATCCATTGCCGGCCTGCCTCTTCATCTTTTTCGGTACAACCGGGAGGGGAATGGGAAGGTACGAGACTTCAATCATACCCTGGCAGGGCTTCTTCATGATGCCCCGAACCCGGAGATGACCAGTTTTGTCTTTCGGGAGACCCTTATGACCCACCTTTTGCTGTGGGGGAATGCCTTCGCCCAGATCATCCGGAACGGCCGAGGGCAGGTGGTAGCCTTGTATCCCCTGATGCCGGACCGGATGGAAGTGTGCCGGGACGGGGATGGGGAGATTTACTACCTCTACACCAAAGCCACCGATGAAAATCCGAAAATCAAGGAATATGGTACCGTCCGGCTCCGGAAGGAGAATGTGATGCACATTCCCGGCCTTGGGTTTGATGGGCTGGTGGGCTATTCTCCCATTGCCATGGCCAAGAACACCATTGGCATGGCCATTGCCTGTGAGGAGTTTGGGGCCAAGTTCTTCGCCAATGGGGCTTCTCCCAGTGGGGTCCTGGAGCATCCGGGGACCATCAAGGATCCCCAGCGGGTCCGGGAAGCCTGGCAGTCCCAGTTTGGGGGCAGCAGTAATGCCGGGAAGGTGGCCGTCCTGGAAGAAGGCGTGCGCCCAGATGGGCGTCATTGATAGTAGTGTTTGGTACTACCACCCACAATCATGGGTGAGTTGACCTGTCTTACCGCAAAGTGAAAGCTGATACGGGAACATAGCACGACAGGAAAGCGGTAAGTTACTCAAAGGCTAAAGGGTACGACTGAACCGCCACAACAATCGGATATGAGGTTTAAGGTATCTACTGAACGTGAGACTTGAGTGTCCATTTCCGAGGGGAATTGGGAAATTAGCCTGTTACCCATTCCGTGACTGACTGTCTTTACATCCTTCAAAGGCGGCATGATTGCGAATGTCACGGCACGAGCAGGAGAACCTGTGTTAAAGAGTCTAAAGCGGAACCGATAATTCGAGCATACCAAGCAATGACGCTAACTGGGGATACCCTAAAGGCGGATGCCGAAAGGCTATAGTCTATAGGACTTGAATACCGCCCATGGGTACGGAGCGTTCGTAGTAGTCCGAGAGAGTTAATAGCTCTTACATGGCGAAGGAACGCAGCTTATGCAACTCTAAAAGGAAAGGTGAAAGGGAGGAGAAACCTCAATGAAACCAACATCTGAAATTTTAGAACGAATGTACAGAAATTCTGAAGAGCATTCAGACGGTATCTACACGCGGCTCTATAGGTATCTTTTGCGAGAGGATATTTACATGACCGCATACAAGAACCTTTACGCAAACAAGGGCGCAGGAACTGAGGGTGTGGACAATGATACGGCTGACGGTTTTGGAAAGGAATATGTGAATCAGATTATTGATGAACTGAAAAACCAAACCTATGAGCCAAAAGCGGTAAAACGTGTCTACATTCCTAAGCGCAACGGAAAAATGCGTCCATTAGGTATTCCGTCATTCAGAGACAAACTGATACAGGATGCGATACGGCAGATACTTGAAGTAATCTATGAGCCTGTTTTCAGTACTCATTCGCACGGATTCAGACCGAATAGAAGCTGTCACTCAGCGCTGAAAGAAATCAGCCGTTCTTTCCGCAGTACGAAATGGTTTGTCGAGGGAGACATTAAGGGATGCTTTGACAACATTGACCACACGGTTCTGCTGAATCTGCTTTCTGAGAAGATTAAGGACAGCAAGTTCATAAATCTGATAGGAAAGTTTCTGAAAGCGGGCTACATGGAAAATTGGGAGTACCACAAGACATACAGCGGAACTCCGCAGGGCGGCATTCTTTCCCCGATTCTTGCAAATATATATCTGCATGAGTTGGACAAGAAAGTAGAAGCCATGCAGAAAGAATTTAATGCGCCTGCTGATTATGCCTATACACCTGCATACGGCAAAAAGGTGAGAGGAATTGTCAAATTGCAAAAGCGTTACGGCGAATGCGTTGATGAAGCGGAAAAGAAAGAACTGTTAAAACAGATTCATAAGCTTGAAGTGGAAAAGCGCAGATTGCCATACAAGGACGCTTCCGACAAGAAAATCGCCTATGTACGCTATGCTGATGATTTTATTATCGGTGTCAGCGGAAGCCGTGAGGATGCGGAGCGTATAAAGCAGGAGCTTACGTTGTTTGTGGCAACAAGATTAAAACTGGAATTGTCTGACGAGAAAACAAAAATCACGCACAGTTCCGGCAATGCTCATTTTCTCGGATATGACATCAACGTGCGCAGATGTCAGGAATCCAAAAGGAAAACCAATGGGGTTTTACAGCGGACGCTTAATAACTCTGTGGAATTGCTTATTCCCATGGAGCGGATTGAGAAGTTCATGTACGACCGTGAGATTGTCATTCAAGGTAAGGACGGCAAACTCATCCCATGGCAAAGAAACTCAATGGCGGGTCTTACTGACCTTGAAATTGTAGATACCTATAACTCGCAGACTCGTGGAATCTGTAATTATTACTGCATAGCCAGTAATTTCTCAAAGCTGACGTATTTCGTTTATCTGATGGAATACAGCTGTCTGAAAACACTTGCTAAGAAGCATAAAACCAGAATATCAGGCATAAAGAGGATATTCAAGTGCGGAAAGTCGTGGGGCATTCCTTATAAAACGAAGAAAGAGAAAAAGCGCATGATGATTGTGAAATTCTCGGACTTCAAACGAGGAACTGTCTTTGACGAACCAAGCATTGATACGGTGAAGAACCATATCCATTTCAACACAAGAAATTCTCTTGAAGCCAGGTTGAAGGCTTGTAAATGTGAATTATGCGGTGCGGAAGGTGATGGCATTGCTTTTGAAATTCATCACATCAACAAGATGAAAAACCTCAAAGGTAAGGAGCAATGGGAAATGGCGATGATTGCAAGAAAGCGGAAAACACTTGTTGTTTGTAAAGAATGCCATGGCACTACGAATATCTGTTTTTAGAGACCCGCATAAACCGGGCGTATAAGCGAACATGTGTACGAAAACAACTACTGCGTTACTACTAACCACAAGATATAGTGGTTTACAAAATATAGTATTAATACATATTGTGTACTCAGAAAACACCTAATACGGTACGGATCTTGGGAAAAACGGCGCTCAGGCGTTCATGGAACTAAATTTACATTCATAATCACTAATATGTTCGCTTAGAAAAGAACAAACACCGTGGTGGCGAAGCTCCCGTCACGGTACTTTTTTACTGTCCACTAAAATGGACAGCATCTTTGGTATAAATAATAGTGTAAGAGGGAGAAAATTATGTACCCGCAGGAACTGTATTTTTTTCCTAAAACATTCTCTTGCATGATATAATAGAAATGTTTAATCCATCGGAAGGGGAGGGCTATTTTAACGGAAAAGTTAGGATAGCCCTTTTTATTATAAATTGGAAGGAAAGGAGCCCCACTATGTCCGCTCTTTTAGTAAAAACGCAGCCTTATCCAGCGCGGGTAAAAGAAATTTTCTGGTTTCCGGAACTCCGGCAGGCCATTGCCTTTTTGCAGGATGGCGGTACTTTGGCCCAACTGAAGCAGAAAAGTGAAGAGGAAAACTTTTTCGGTGCCACTTCTGTCAGCCGGGCTCTGGAGATCCGGAGAGTGGTGGAACGGCGGCTGAAAGCGGTGGATGCTTCTTTTTATGCGTTTTTTCTCCAGTCTCCCTTGGAGACCCAGAAACTCCTGGCTTTGACGCTGGTCCTTCTTACAGACCATACCTTCTTCCGCTTTATGGACGATTGTTTCCGGGAAAAGGTAATGACGGGGAACTTCCAGCTGGACGACAGAGATTTCTTCCGGGTCTTCCGGGATATCCAGGAAGAGGATCCCAAAACCCGGAAATGGACGGATGCTACCCTGAAGCATATTCGTTCCAATTACCGGGTGATTATGAAAGAAGCGGGCATCCTAACGGGAACCAAATCTCCCTACAAGATCCAGAAACCATTAATCAGTCAGGCCCTTCACAACTTCTTTCAACAGGAAGGCCTGGGAGATATTGAGAAAATTTACACAGGAGCACGGATATGAAACCCATTTCAGAACGGATGGATCTTCTCGAAAGCCGGCTGCGGGATGTGAATTTCCGCAGCAGCAAAGGGCTTAGCGGAGAAGTCAGTTACTATGTCTTTGATTATGATCCGAAAGATGAACTGTATGTCCGTCAGCGGGTACAGGAACTGAAGAAAACTGATACGGAATACAAATTTGGATACAAACTGTTTGTGTTCGATCTTTATGAGCTTATGCTGCAGCTGCTCCAGGAAGAAGGGGTCCTGGAAGATCTGAAACAGTTTGAAGAGGAAGAGGGCACCGAATACGTCTTTACCACCATCGGGGACATCCTTCGGTTCGAGGAAGAAGACAATCAGATCATCCAGTATATTGTGGGCCACACCCCCCAGGAGCCGGACACCATCGTCTTTCTCACAGGGGTGGGGAAATGTTATCCTGTGCTTCGATCCCACAAGATTTTGAACAATCTCCACCAGGTGATGGACCACTGCCCTGTGATCTTATTCTTCCCGGGTCAATATACCGGCAGTGCACTGAATATTTTTGGCGAACTCAAGGGAGATGCCAATTCCAATTATTATCGGGCTTTCCCGATTGTAGAAAGGTAAGGATGGGTACTATGCAGATCCAAGACATGTTTTTAAAGCCCATTGACCGGCGCATCAACGGGGTCATCAAAGTAGGGCAGAACAAGGAAGAAGACAAGAAGCAGGAACTGGAAGAATACGTAGTCACTGCAGAATTGAAGAAGCACTTCCAGCGGTTTTTCGCCAATTATGTGAGAAGCATCGACCAGCCCATGGATGAAATGGGTGTCTGGATTTCCGGCTTCTTTGGAAGTGGTAAATCCCATTTTCTGAAGATCTTGTCCTATATCTTGGACGAACCGGAAGTGGCCGGGAAGAAGGCCATGGAGTATCTCATCACCAAAGATGCCATTGCTTCCGATCCGGATCTGGTCAGAAATATGGAACGGGCAGCAGCCGCTCCCACCCTGACCGTTCTGTTCAATGTGGATTCCAAGAGTACTTCCACGGCCAAAAGCGACAGCAATGCCATTGTTACCGTATTCAACCGAGTATTCAACGAAAGACTGGGCTATGAAGGCTCCATTCCTCTTTTAGCGGAACTGGAACGGACCCTGGATGAAGAAGGAAAATTCCAGCTTTTCCAGGATACCTATCAGCAGGTGAACGGGGTCAGCTGGCTGGATGACCGGCACAAATTCAGGGTCCATCGGAGCTGGGTGGAAAAGGCCCTGGTGGCCATGGGCTACATGGATGCGGATGCGGCCAAAAACTGGTCCAAGGAAGCCAGCACCCAGAATGCCAAACTGTCCATCTCTGATTTTGCCGAACAGGTCCGCCGGTATAGTGAGCGCACCGGTAAACGTGTAGTCTTCCTGGTGGATGAAATCGGACAGTTCATCAGTACGGATTCTCATTTGATGCTGAATCTCCAGACCCTGACGGAAGAACTGGGGACCAAGTGCCAGGGCAAAGCCTGGGTCATCGTCACCGCCCAGGAAGCCATCGATGACATGACGGCCAATATCGACAATGCCCAGGAACGGAAAAACGACTTTTCCAAGATTCAGGGACGGTTCAACACCCGGCTGACTCTTTCTTCCGTAAACGCCGATGAAGTCATCCGGGAGCGGATCCTGAAAAAGAACCAAACGGGACATGATGCCCTGGCGGCACTGTACGGGACTGAGGAAACCACCATCCAGAATGTGGTTGATTTCAGAGATACGCCTCATGAAATGAAAAAGTACCAGAACGCGGACGAATTTGCTGACGTATATCCCTTCCTGCCCTATCAGTTCTACCTGCTGGCCGACGTATTCACCTCCATCCGCAAAAACAGCTCCTCCGGGCGCAGCCTTTCCACCGGGGAACGGTCTGTTCTGGGGGCTTTCCAGCAGGCAGCCGTCAGCATCATGAAACAAGAAGAAGGCGCCCTGGTGCCATTTTACCGTTTCTATGACAATGTGGATCAGGTCATCGATCATACCCATAAAATCGTCATCGAACGGGCCATGCAGAATCCCAAAATCAATCCCAACGGAGATACGGACTGCTTTGCGGTGAATGTGCTGAAAGTCCTGTTCCTCCTGAAGTATGTGGATGGGGTGCCTCTTAACGAAAACAATCTGGTCAATTTCATGGTGACCCAGATCCACGAAGACAAAGCGGACCTGCGGCGCAGGGTACGAGAAGCCCTGCATCTGCTCCGGGAAAATCTCTATATTGCCCAAAAACAGGATACCTATTCCTTCCTGACCGATGACGAACAGGATATGGACCGGGCTATCCGCAACCGGAATATTTCTCAGACGGATGTGGTGGCAGCAATCGGCGATGTGGTCTTTAACGGGATCTATGACCAAACCCGGTTCAAAGTCAGCAAGGGACGGGGACAGTATACCTATGGCTTTAATAAAGCCGTGGATTCCCAGCCCTTCGGCAGCAACCAGAACAACACCCTGGGGCTGCGGATCCTGACACCCTATTATGACCAGTGCAATCCCAATGACGCCATGGCCGTGAGCCTGCTCAGCGGGCAGAATCGGGAAGCTATCCTGGTGCTGCCCGGCAGCCAGAACGATTACTATCTGGAAATGCAGCAGGCCCTGCAGATCCAAGATTACCTCCGGAAAGTAGCGGATCCCCAACAGGGCAAATCCACCCTGCTTCGGGGCGTAAAGCAGTCCGAAGCGGTACAGCGCAAAGAAATTGCAGTAAAGGCCCTGAAGGAAGCCATTGGCAATGCGGAAGTGTATGTCAACGGGAATCTTGTTTCCACCATCAAAACCCACGATCCGGTGGCCCGGATCCAGGAAGCCATGACCATCCTGCTGGATACAGTCTATTACCATCTGAAGGATATTACGGCACCCCGGGAAGAAGAAGACATTAAAAAACTGTTCCAGAAACAGAACCAGGGGACGCTCTTTGGCGGGGAAACCGAAGAAATCCCCAATGCCAACGCCCTGGAAGCGGTCAAAAGCAAAGTGGAAGAGAAAACCCAGGGGTTCGACTCCGTTTCCCTGCGGAACCTTATGGATATTTTCCGGGAAGCTCCCTATGGGTATACGGAAACCGATACCAAATGGCTGGCGGCCGTCCTGTTCCTGAAAGGGGAACTGTCTGCCCGGATTGACAAAGAACCCATCAACCGTTTTACTGCGGACCCTGGGGATCTGATCAGCTATTTTACTGGGAAACGGAATGAGGAACGGCTGCTGTTCCGGTTGAAAGCCACCATTAAACCCCGGGAATTAAAAGCCGCCAAAGACATCATTAAAGAGTTCTTCAACTACACGGAACCCTCCGAAGATCCGGACCGGATCATGGGGAATATCAAAGACCGGGTGCGGAACCTGCTCCATGTCCTGGATAACAAGGCCGTGAAAATCTATTGGCAGCATCCGGAATTCCCCGGAAAAAAGGTGCTGGACCAGGTAAAGAACCAGTGGAACAGTCTTTTGGGAATTTCCCAGCCGGAATCATTTTTTGCCACTCTGGCCAAAAAAGAAGACGATTTATTGGATTTGGCCGAAGACCTGCAACCCGTCCAAAGCTTCCTGGATAACGAAAATCAGCAGAAGATCTTTGTGGACAGCGGCCTTACGCCCCTCCATCTTTACAAGGACAACAAAGACCATCTGCTGGATGCTCCCCTGGTGACCGCACTGGCGCAGCAGATCCAGGAAATCGTCGACAATCCTAACCCCTATCGGAGCATCAAAGATCTGCCGGCCCTCAATGATTCTTTCCGGGATGCCTATATGAAGGTGCTGGAACCCATGGGAGAAGACGTGGCCCGGACTATTGAAGCGGATGTCCATACCGTGTTGGACGCCCTCCAGGGGAAGGAATATGCCGGCAATTATGAAGCTGCGGCAGCCCGGACATTCGAGGAATTGAAAGAATCTGCTGGACGGGAAAACAACATTTCCAAACTGCTGGGATACAAAGACCGTTCTGCAGCACGGTGTCAGCACTTCCTGGAAACCTTCAACCAGGAAGATCTGAAACTGGCCCAGAAGAAAGCACAGGAAGAAGCAGAAAAACAGGAGAAGCCGGGAGAGGTAGCACCTGGTATGCCGGATATTCCTCCTGCACCCGTTATCATGGAAAAAAAGGTCAAAAACCTTCTGGCCCGGAATCTGATGCCTCAATCTGTGGTCATCCTCCGAGACGAACAGGATATTGATGCTTATCTGGCCGAGCTGAAGCAAAAACTGGAAGAAGCTCTGAAAAATGCCGATGAAATCACACTGAGATATTAAGGAGATTGTCATGAATAAAACCGCCATTCGGAATTTTGCCACCTGGGCCCGGGTGACTCTGAAGGAAGAAATGCAGCAAAAAGCAGGCCGGCTGGGAATCACTCCCTCCTGCATCCAAAAGCCCCTGCCTTCTTCCACTTCGGAAGTCCTGTATTTTGAAGTGGGGGCTGCGGCTCCTTTGGCTGTGGAAGGGAAAGCCATCGCTGCCCGGAAACAAATCGAAAAACGCCTGCTCCAGGATAAAACCATTCCTTATGGGACTGCGTACCAGGCCCTTATAGAGGAAATGGCTTCCACCTGGTTCAACCGTCTGGCGGCCATCCGGTATATGGAAATCAATGACTATTTCCCGGATCATATGCGGATTCTTTCCTCTGAAGTAAAAGATAAAGTGGATCCGGACCTGGTTTCCCGGCCTTTTGATTCCGATTTGGAATTCACTACGGAAGAAAAATCCCAAATCCTGGCCTGGAAGGATAAAAACCAGAATGACGCTCTGTTTACCTTTCTGTTGGCTAAACGCTGCCGGGAACTGGCGGCCTGGCTTCCGGGGCTTTTTGCTGCCGATGATGAAATCAGCGAGGCCTTTCTCCAGTTCAGCTACATCGACCCCAATGGGGTGGTGTATCACTTGGTCCACGATATCCCGGAAGAGGACTTCCAGGATCAGGTGCAAATCATCGGTTGGCTGTATCAGTATTACAATTCCGAATGGAAGGACCAAGTCTTTGCCAATCTGAAAAAGAACATTAAAGTCTCCAAAGAGAATATTCCTGCAGCTACCCAGCTGTTCACCCCGGACTGGATCGTCCGCTACATGGTGGAAAATTCCCTGGGGCGGCTCTGGCTGTCCGGCCATCCTGATGCCACCCTTCAGGCCAAATGGAAGTATTACGTTCCGGAAGCCAAACAGGAACCGGCGGTGGAAGAGCAATTGCAGGAACTCCGGAATGACTATGCCTGTCTCCAGCCGGAAGACCTGACCGTGATGGAAATGGCCATTTCCGTATTGATAAAAGAATTTTCCGCACCCCAAACATTGAAAATCGCTTGATATATGGACTTTTGAAGCACATTGCTTCGAGGGTCCATTTTTTATTTTTCGGTAAAAAGCTATTTGTGCATTTTCCATACCTCATTTCCTAAAGCGCAGAATGCACAACATTTGAACGGTAGGTTAAAGGGTATCGTTCTATAGTTTGGTAATCGTTCATGATTTAGATCCTAACAGATTGTTCACATTTTACTTGACTTTAAGTTAAAATAGAGAATGCGAGGTGCTTAAGATGAATATGTTGGAAAAAGAGAGTATTATTCAAATGACAGGCGGATTACTAATTAGATACTTTACAGAAGAAATCCCATTAGGATATCCTTTTTCTTTTGAAAAATTCAGAGATAATGTAGCTTTTTTTATATTACATCGGCAATATTTCGATGGATCTAAAAAAAAATCATTACGTCAACATAGAGGCAATGATAATGATGACCAGAGAATGATGGATAGCCGTTACATAAAAAAAATTAATCATAATAGAGATGAATTACGCAAAGATATAAAAGAAAGAACTGGAATTGAGATAGGTACACTATCTGTAAGTGATATGTCTTCAATAAAAAATAAGATTTCAGGTTATGCTTTAACTAAGATGCAATATGAAGAATTACAAAATCTAGAGAACATTTCTTTATTTGAAGCAATGAGAAGTAGAAGAATATGCGATGTCAAAAAAGTCTCTATAACAGATTTTCATGCTTATATGCAGGAATATGATAAATTAATCCTCAGATATACTGATATGTTAAAAAGTGATGATGAGAATGTTATCTTTGCAACATTAGAATTATTTAATATAGAATGGAAATATAATATTGAATTTTTTTATACTTGTGCATCATATATGGAAGAACATTCATTAAAAGAAATACCTGCTAATAAATTAGGGATGTTGTGCGGCAAAGTTAATTTTATAGATAATGAAGGAAATAACATTCATACAGATAGTAGGTTTGTTCTTGGAAGACAAGAAATCGTCCCCATGTTATTTAGTGAAGACGAGCAAGAGTGGGGTAAGATTACGATTAAGATAAGGGAATACTTGAAAGCTTCTATGTGTTTAAGACAAAAAGTAATTCCACGATGTAAAAAAATAGATGATTTTTATAAAAACAAGCCAGTACATGAATGGGTTAATTTTTTACATGAGAACTATGATATGCAGAAATTATATGTAAATAAGGAATGGAATAATAAAAAAATACGCTGTTTCCGTAACATATGTAGATCAATGATAGCAGAAGATGTACCGTATTAACAGCAATTGATAAGGGTTGTTAAATTCTAAAAGAGCGGTGGTTATGTTGACAAAATCAATATAACCACCGCTCTTTTTTTACCCTTTCCCCCAAAAATCCTGAATTTCGTTCTTAAATGGAGGAGTTCAAGTTGAGTTAAAATTATTTTAGCCCGGGGCTGACTCAGGGTAAAAAAAAGAAAATCATGCCGTAGAGCGCGCGATCTAGGCAGGATATCAAATACAGTTCTCTCCCATCCCATTAGGGTAGGAGGGATCTGTGAGAGATACCCTTCCTTTGCTGTGCGCTCTTTCTGGCTTCAAGCAGGCTTGTGTATCTCAAACACAGGCCTGTTTTTCATATCTTGCCGATGATCGTGTCTCCGGCGAGGAGGCAATCATGAAGCTGAAGATAAGATATGAAAACACTTTTCAGGAAATCGAAGTAGAACTGCGTGAAATGGAAGGGTGGCTGGATATTTCGGTGGAATCGGATGAACCAATAGGTGATAGAGAAAAACGAGTACAGGAAACGATAGATATACTCTTGAATCGCCCGGAATACAATAACTGGCATGCAATGGACCGGCACCGCGGTGTACCTTCAAAACCGTATCGGAAGGATGACCAGGATGCAGATGATACCGATGGCTTGAGTTATATAGAAGACACCCGTTACTCAAGATGGCTGGAAGAAAAAGAAGAATATGACGCCACTTGTAGTGATGTAAAAAAAGCATTAACAAAGAAACCCCAATGGGCTGCAGCTGTAATTGCTGTGGACATCGACGGAGAAAAGGTACGGGATTATGCCAAAAGAATCGGTGCCAATGAAAACAACATCACCCAGAAGCTGAAGCGGGCAAGAAAAAAGCTGCAGGAAGTTTTTGGAAACCGTCAGATTTGATGGATTGCCGTGGCTACAAAGTGGGAGGCAACTCCCAACTACATACAGGGAGGTCAGCAAGATGACTGATATGAAAAATTTTATTTATAACGGAATGAACGTGCGTACGGCTGTTGTAAACGGGGAATCCTGGTTCGTAGCTGCGGACATATGCCGCATCCTGGATATCGGCAATCCGAGCGATGCACTCTCGAGACTGGATGACGATGAGAAGAATACCCTTGTTTTAACCGAGGGTATTCCGGGGAATCCCGAAAAACGTGTGGTCAATGAAGCAGGTCTCTACACGCTGATTCTCAGAAGCCGGAAACCGGAAGCCAGGGCATTTAAGCGTTGGGTGACGCATGAAGTCCTTCCAGCCATCCGAAAAACAGGCATTTATGCTACAGAAGCCATTCTGGATAATCCGGATCTTGCGATTGCAGCTCTTACAAAGCTTAAAGAGGAACGGAATAGGGCAAGGGAACTGGCACAGATAAATGCCGCTCAACAGCAGCAGATTGCGGAGCTCCGGCCAAAGGCTACGTACTACGATCTGGTCCTGCAGTGCAGGGATCTGGTGAACACATCGACCATTGCCAAGGACTATGGATGGTCTGCAAACCGCATGAACCAGTGGCTCCATGAACACGGGATCCAGTACAAACAGGGCAATATTTGGCTGCTTTACCAGGCTTATGCTCCCATGGGATACACCTCGACAAAGACCTTCAATATCCCGGACGGAAACGGCGTCCTGCATAATCGTGTCCATACCTACTGGACACAGAAAGGTCGGCTGTTCATCTATCGGCTGATGACTGAGGAAGGAAACTATCCCCTGATCGAAAAGGAGTGTGGCATTTATGGACATGCATAACCAGGAACACTATCCGGATCCGACTCCGCAGAGAGCCCTCAGTGCTGTCGAAGCCCAGCGGAAGGCACTCCGGGCTTACCGGCCTCTCGTATATATCTGTTCCCCGTATTCCGGGGCAACGGATAAAAATATCCTGGCAGCAAGGCGGTACTGCCGCTTTGCCTTCGAAGAAGGGTACTTGCCCTTGGCTCCGCATCTCCTCTTTCCCCAGTTCCTGGATGACCGGGATCCAAAGGAACGGGAGGCAGGGCTCCATTTCGGCAACATCCTGATGGGCCTTTGCCGGGAAGTGTGGGTATTCGGGGATACCATATCTCCTGGCATGGATGCGGAGATTCGGCGGGCCAGATGGAAGAACTATCGGCTGAGATTCTTTAACGAAACCCTCGAGGAGGCAGAAAAATGAGATTTACGATTTACACGGC
>NZ_OLMM01000022.1 GCF_900291475.1 Acidaminococcus hominis | reverse complement strand
ACAGCTTTGACAGCCTTTAATTTATCCTCTGCACTGACTTTCGATATAGACATTTTACATACTCTCCTTTCAACGAATCCAGGAGGTTTAACTATATGCCAGTCTACTTTATTCATAGCATACCAAAGCGGGGAAGGTGACTTCCGCAGGAAGTCGGTTGGGGCAAGCACTACCAGACTTCCAGCACGAGCCTATTGCGAGAAACAGAAATATTGCCAAATCAAGCTGTCTGCCTCATTACTGACCGAATTCAATTAGCAAAAATTGATTTCGGTCATGTGATTGCGCAACAATCACAAATGAGGAAGTAGCCACCGCGCTAAAATCTCTCGCCTGTAGGGGAGAGATGTCACCGAAGGTGACAGAGAGTGGATTCCCGGCACCACATCACTTCAGGTTCATTAACCGCACCACCAGCACGGTGGCAAAAGGTGCCCTACTTCCCCGCTGCCCCGGAGGGGTGCATACATACCTCCCAAGCTTGCGCAACGTAACTGCCACTCCGCAGTGTCCTGGAGTCTTCATCGTCGTCCTGATAGGCCCTTACGGGTCCCGCTTTTGGGAGTCTCATCCGTCCGTCAAGGCTACTAGCCGCAGAAGGACGGCTAATGAGACCCCCGCGACAGCAGCCCAGGAATCAAGCCCTGTGGGCGATGATGACTGGTAAGCTGCGAACCGCTGGTAAGGTGTCTGCACTTGGGAGGCCCATGCCCAAAGTAAGGACACGATAGAGTGGCAGCGCAGACGCACTATGGTATCTGCAACAAATTTGCCAGTACTAGCATTTAACCTCTCGCCTTTAGCATTCTGGTAATATGTCAAGCATATTTTTTTTAAGATATTCTATGTATTAATCAAAAAAAGGGCGCACTTCACCTGCACCCGATGTTGCTTC
>NZ_OLMM01000004.1 GCF_900291475.1 Acidaminococcus hominis | reverse complement strand
TCAGCCATCGGGAACGTCCCGCCAGCAGAGCGCTACTTCCCGGCACTGCTGCTCAATGCTGCAATGTCTGCTGCCTGATACATTTAGAAATTCATCGATTTTGGTCTTGACAAACGTGCCACTATACCTGGGGCAGCCATTCCAATAACCATTTTGATATTTCTTTGGCCATGTGTGTGCAGGTAGGTGCTGCTGTACCCGGTGAGTACAATGCATTGGATACGCACTGGATTTGGCAGGAAGGCACTGAACGTCTGACTAAGGAACCCCTGCAAATCAAGGATGGCGGTATTCGGGTGCCGGCTAAGCCGGGCCTGGGCGTAGAAGTTGACCGGGAACAGGTCCTGAAAGCTCATGAGCTTTATAAGCAGCACTGCCTGGGCGGTCGTGATGATTCTATTACCATGCAGTACTTGATTCCGGGTTGGAAATTCGATGCCAAGTCTCCCTGCCTGGTACGGTAAAGAGAACACGGTTGTTTTTGCCTGGAGCGATACTTTGTGCAAAAACAGCAAGCATTGGCAGAAGAAACTATTCACGGCAAACCGATTATGAGAAAAGGGGTATTATAAATGGCTGAATCGACAAGAATGCTTTTGGGCCTGGGCATCGGGATTATTACGATGATTATCCTGGTGGCTAAAACAAAAGTTCATAGTTTTATCGCCATGCTTTTGGCAGCATTAATTACAGGTATTATTGGCGGCATGCCCATTGTTTCGGTAAAGGCTGCTGATGGTCATACGATTGTGGGCGTAATCAACGCCATCAGCAGTGGCTTTGGCAATACCTTAGCTAGCACAGGTATTATCATTGGGCTAGGTGTAATGATGGGTGCTGTACTGGAAAAGTCCGGCGCTGCTGAACGGTTGGCCGTCAGCTTTATCAAATTGGTAGGGAAGGGCAATGAAGAATGGGCCCTGGGGGTTACCGGTTGGGTAGTTTCCATTCCCGTATTTGCTGACTCTGCGGTGGTTATGCTCTGCCCTCTGTGCAAGGCTATTTCCAAGGTAACAGGTAAATCTGTTATAGGTTTGGGCTTGTCCCTGGCCTGCGGCCTGCAGCTGACCCACTCTCTAGTGCCTCCGACTCCTGGACCTTTGGCCGCAGCCGGTATGCTGAACGTGGATGTGGGACAGATGATTGCTGGTGGTGCCTTACTTTCTATTCCTATGTTGCTGATTATCATCCCTTACTGCAAATGGATCGGCAAAAAGATTTATCAAGTTGTAAACGAAGATGATGAATACGTTCGTCCTTCCGATCCTACCCAATTTAGACAGGCTTCTACTGAATTGTTGGACAAGTTCCTGAATCGTACGGACCTGCCGGGCCTGGCTATTTCCGCAGCGCCTATTGTGATTCCTATTCTGCTGATTTTAATGAAAACGGTATTGGATTTAGTGGGGATTCCTAAGGACGCGTCCTATTATCCACTGATTGCCCTGCTGGGCAGCCCCATTGTGGCACTGATGATTGGTACGCTGATTGCCATCTATGGCTTAGTCCCTGATAGAGATACCAAGGAAGTATTGAACATCATGAACGACGGAATTAAAGATACCGGCATCATTATGCTGATTACAGGTGTAGGCGGTTCCCTGGGCTATGTGGTTCGGATGTCCGGTATTGGCAACATCCTGGGCTCCATGGTTGTGGCTATGCCCATTCCTGCGGTATTGATTCCCTTCTGCATTGCAGCTTTGATGCGTATTGTGCTGGGCTCCGCAACGGTGGCTATTGTTACGGCGGCTTCCCTGACCATGCCGTTGATGGGGCAGCTGACCATCAGCCCGCTGCTGATGTCCCTGTCCTGCTGCGTTGGTGCCATTTCCTTTGGTTATTTCACCGACTCCGGTTTCTGGGTTTGGAACGGACTGTTTGGGGTTTCTGACCTAAAGGAACAATTATCTTGTAAGACAGCAGTTTCTTTGATCATGGCTTTCTTTGGTCTATTTGAATTGCTGGTTGCCCAGTATTTCATCTAATATTTCAAAAGGAGGAATTTATGGTTAAGTTCCTCCTTTTATAATTTCAAATAGATTTCTAGTTAAAAAAATTAAGTCTAATACTAAATATTAACAATTTGAATTATAGTTGCTTTCCTTTTACAATAAAGTCGAGAGATAAAAGAAAGTTAGGAATTTTCTAGTAAAAGAATTTAAAAGCCATGTATTTAAACTAATAAATATAAGAATATGTTTATTAGCAGTGAATAAAAACATTTTTCTTACTTGTTTCTGCAGCTGTTTAGGAGGTGCCTGTGTATGTACAAAATTTTGGTTCCGAAAGCCTTAAAACCAAAAGCTCGAGATTTCCTATTGGAGAAAGGCTATGAACTGGTGGAATTACCCGGCAGCGATGAGGAAACCCTGAAAAAAGCCATAGCCACTGTGGATGCAGTTATTGCCCGCACGGAAAAATATACGCCAGCTGTGATTGGGGCTGCCCAAAATTTGAAAATCATTGCCCGTTATGGCATCGGGTATGACAATATCAACCTGCCGGCCTGTGATGCCAAGGGCGTTACAGTCACTCTGGCCCGGGGCTGCAATACCTATTCAGTGGCAGAACATGCCATTACGCTGGCACTTGCCTGCCTGCGTCAGATTCCCCAGCTGAACAATCAAGTACAGCAAGGAAACTGGAAAAGCCGGGATACGGTAGAAACCCATGAAGCCCGGTACAAAACCTTCGGCAGCATTGGCATTGGACCCATAGGTATGGAAGCTGTGAAAATTGCCCACTTCGGGTTCCAAATGAAGATTCTGGTCTATGACAAGTTTGTAGACCGCAGCAAATTCCCGGATTGGATCGAATTTGTAGATACTTTGGACGAACTGATGGAACAGGCTGATATCGTTTCACCCCATCTGCCGTTAAATCAGGGCACGTTTCATATTCTGAATGCGGAATCCATTTCCCATATGAAGCCAACAGGCATTTTATTAAATGTTTCCAGGGGTGCTATTTGGGATGAAGAAGCTGTTTATGAAGCTTTGAAAAACCATAAGATTGCCGCTGCTGGAACGGATGTATATGAAAAAGAACCGCCAACTTCGGATAATCCGCTGTTTACCTTGCCCAACTTTATCGGGACGCCGCATACGGCTGCGCTCAGTGAAGAAGCAGTAACGGCTGTAGCTATGAATTGCGCTCAGGCTATAGATGATCTGCTGCAAGGCAAAGAACCTTTATATATTATCAACCATCCCCATAAGGGATAACGACATTACTTAACCTGCTGAAATCAGGTCATATTTGGAGGGATACCATGGAAGGGAAATTTGACGTTATCATCACTGATAAGCTTTGCAAACAGTGCGGAATCTGCTCGGCACTGTGCCCCAAACAGGTGTTTGATCAAAAGTACGGGGACTATCCGGTAGTTGCCCGTCCGGAGGACTGCATTGGCTGCAAACTGTGTCAGATGCGCTGTCCTGATTTTGCTATAGAAGTGGAGGTCAAATAGAATGGCTAAAGAAGAAAAGAAATTCATGGAAGGTAACGAAGCAATGACCGCCGGTGCCATTGCTGCCGGAGCCCGCTTTTTCGCAGGCTATCCTATTTCTCCCAGTTCAGAAGTTGCCAAAAGCGCAGCCAAGGAACTGCCTCGCCACGGCGGCATCTACATCCAGATGGAAGATGAACTGAGCTCCATGGCAGCACTTTTGGGTGCTTCCCTGGCTGGGAAGAAGGCCTTCACCGCTACCAGCGGTCCTGGCTTCTCCCTGATGCAGGAAAACCTGGGCCTGGGCATCATGTCCGAACTGCCCTGCGTGGTATACGATGTGCAGCGTAGCGGCCCGTCCACCGGTGCTGCTACGAAACCGGCCCAGGGCGACCTGATGCAGGCCCGGTACGGAGCCCATGGGGACCACAGCATCATTGCCCTGGCTCCTTCCTCCGTACAGGATTGCTACGACCTGTCCATTACGGCCTTCAACCTGGCCGAAAAATACCGTACCCCGGTAATTTTCCTGGCCGATGAAGTGGTGGGGCACCTGCGGGAAACCCTGACCATCCACCCGGTAAAACCGGAAGAAATCGTAAACCGCAAGGCCCCGGCTCCTGGCACTGCCCAAAAGGACTTCCGGCCGTACAACTATGAAAACGCGGAAGTGGCGCCCATGGTGGCTGTAGGGGACAGAAACCTCCTGATGCGCACCACCGGTTCTACCCATAACGAAAAGGGTGAATTCAACCCCTCCCCGGAAAACATCAACCGGGTAACCCATTACCTGCTGGACAAGATTGAAAAACACGTGGATGACATTACCATCACCCGGAAATACCAGTTGGAAGATGCTGACGTAATCCTGATTTCCTTTGGCTGCTCTGTGCGGAGCTCCCTGAACGCCGTACAGCTGCTGCGCAAGCAGGGCATCAAGGCCGGGCTGCTGCAGCTGGTAACCGTATGGCCCATGCCGGAAAAGGAAATCCGGGAAGCCCTGAAACAAGCCAAGACCGTGGTGGTTGCCGAACTGAACATGGGCCAATTGGCCGGTGAAGTCCGGAAGTTCAACGACTATGGCTGCCAGGTAATCCAAGCCAACCGGACGGATGGCGTGCTGATTACTCCTCAGCAGATTGTGGATGCTTACAAGGGAGGTACGAAATAATGAAATCGTATAAGGATTATATGCTGTTCAATAAATTGCCCCATACCTGGTGTGCCGGGTGCGGGCACGGTATTGTCCTGCAATCCATTGCCCAGGTCATGGCGGATCTGGACCTGGACAAGCATGATATTGCCCTGGTCAGCGGCATCGGCTGCTTTGGCCGTGTGGACGACTATCTGGACATCAACTGCATGCACGTAACCCATGGCCGTGCCCTGGCAGCCGCTACGGGCGTAGCCCTGGGCAACCCGGACCTGCACGTGCTGTGCACCATGGGCGACGGGGACGGCACCACCATCGGCGGCAACCATCTGATCCATGCAGCCCGGCGTAACATCAACGTAACGGCCATTATCTCCAACAACTACAACTATGGGCAGACCGGCGGCCAGTATTCCGCTACCACCCCTACCCACAGCATTACCCAAACCTCTCCCTACGGCCATGTAGAACAGAATTTCGATATCTGCAAGCTGGCCATTGCGGCAGGTGCATCCTATGTAGGCCGTGCTACTGTCTACAATCCCGTACTGATCCGTAAATTGATCAAGGAAGGGATGCAGGTACAAGGGTTCTCCCTGATTGAGGTCATGTCCGACTGCCCCACCCACTATGGCAAGTTCAACAAGCTGGGCGAAGCTTCCAAGATGATGAAACTGATGAACGACCAGAGCGTCACGGTGGCCCAGGCCGCCAAAATGACGGAAGAAGAACTGGCTGGGAAACTGGTGGTAGGCTGCCTGAAGAATGCGCCCCGGGAAGACTACTATACCAGCTACAAGAAGATTATCGATGCGCAGGAAGTTGAGGGATAAAGATGAAAAAAGAAATCGTATTGTCCGGTGTAGGCGGCCAGGGGGTTGTGTCCGTGGGTGAAGTCATGGGCCAAGCCTCCCTGCATGAAGAAGGCCTGAACGCAACCATGAGTGCTTCCTACGGCTCAGAAGCCCGCGGGACCTTTACCAAGACGGATGTTATCTTAAGCGATGAACTGATTGGCTATCCCAACATTGCGGTGCCCGACATTATCCTGTGCCTGGCCCAAGTGGCCTATGACCGGTATGTGGACAGCTTTACAGATGATACCCTGGTGTTCTACGATTCTGACGAAGTAAAACCCAAGGCAGGTGCCAAAGGCACAGCGCTGGGTTATCCTTTCCGCCAGCTGGCTGTAGAACTGGGGAGCATCCAAAGTGCCAACTTTATTGCCTTGGGTGCCATGATGAAGAAGACCGGGCTGCTGAAGCCGGAAAGCGTCAAGCAGGGCATCATTGCCCGTTTTGGCGGGAAACAGAAGGTTATTGACAGCAACCAAAAGGCTTTCGAAAAAGGCCTGGAACTTTAGGAGCATCGATAAATTTAAATGATATGAATGGAAGAAGGTGTCTCCATGAGTGATAAAAATGATATGATTTATAAACACAACCGCAGCGGCATTCTGGTCAACGGAGTGGACCGCAGCGGCAACCGGGCCCTACTATATAGCATGGGCCTGGAAGAAGAAGACTTCCACAAGCCTATGATTGGTATTGCCAACTCCTTTAGCGAACTGGTCCCCGGTCATATTCATCTGCGGGAAATCGCCCGGGAAGTCAGCGATGGTATCTTGGCGGCAGGCGGCCTGCCCCGGGAATTTGACACCATTGCCTTGTGCGATGGCCTGTGCCAAGGTCACTGTGGGATGCGGTATTCTCTGCCCAGCCGGGAAGTGATTGCTGATTCGGTGGAAGCAGTGGTGGAAGGCAACCAGCTGGACGGGGTTGTGCTGATTGCTTCCTGTGATAAAATTGTCCCCGGCATGCTGATGGCTGCTGCGCGGCTGGATATTCCGGCCATTGTGGTAACTGGCGGCCCTATGCTGGCAGGCAAGGGCTGCGGCAAGGACAATATCTGCCTGAGCAATCTGCGGGAATTCGTAGGCCAGTATCAGGTGGGAAAAATGTCTTTTGAAGAGTTGCAGAAAATGGAAATGGCTTCCCTGCCAACGGTGGGTTCCTGCTCCATGTTTGGTACGGCCAATACTATGTCTGCGTTGGCAGAAGTATTGGGTTTGACCTTGCCTAGAATGGGAACAGCTCCAGCCGTATCTTCCGAAAAGAAACGGCTGGCACGGGCCAGTGGCAGACGCATTGTGGAAGAAGTCCGGGAAAATCTGAACTCCCGAAAGATACTGACCAAACAGGCGCTGCTGAATGGGGTTAAAGCCGTTATGGCCCTGGGGGCTTCTACCAACTCGGTACTGCATTTGATGGCCATCGCCCATGAAGCCAAGGTGGATTTGGATCTGAAGGATTTTGACCAGATCAGCCGGGATGTGCCTTATCTGTGCAATCTGCGTCCTTCTGGCGCATATGCGGTGGATGTACTCCATGATGCTGGCGGTATTCCTGCAGTACTGAAGGCCATCCAAGATAAGATTGATGATTCCCAACTGACGGTAACCGGGCATACCATTAAAGAAATTTTGGAAGCCCAGCCGTTGGTGGAAAATGATGTAATTTTCCCCAGAAGCAAACCCAAAAACAAGCAGGGCGGTATTGCCATTCTCCATGGTAATCTAGCCCCTGATGGAGCTGTGGTGAAAGCCAGCGGGGTAAAACCCTCCATGCACCAGTTTACTGGGAAGGCACGGGTCTTTGACAGTATGGAAGATTCCATTACAGCGTTGGAAGCTGGAGATATCCATCCTGGTGAAGTTATTGTGCTGCGGTATGAAGGGCCTAAAGGCGGTCCCGGCATGCGGGAAATGTTCCTGGTAACGGCACTTCTGGTAGGCCGGGGTATGGACGAGAGTACAGCCCTCATTACGGACGGGCGCTTTTCTGGCTCCACCCGTGGGCCCTGTATCGGCCATATTTCTCCGGAAGCCGCTGCAGGCGGTCCCATTGGCCTATTGGAAGATGGAGATGTAATTCATATTGATATTCCCAACCGTTCCCTTACGGTAGATGTTTCTGAAGAAGAAATGGAGAAGCGTCGCAAGCACTTTAAACCAGTGGTGAAAGCTACCTCTCCTCTCTTGAAGAAATATTCTGCCTTGGTATCTTCTGCCGATAAAGGTGCAATCCTGGAAGTGAAGGACTAAGGAGGTTCACATGGAGGGAAAAGTAAGTTATCGGTTAAAACATGTGGGAATCAATTGCGCCGATGAAGCTGAGGCCAAAAGTCTGGTTTCCCTATTATGCAGTTTGTTTAATATGGAGCCGGGGGCTGAAAATGATTCCCATATTTTTGTAGGCTCAGCTTTTGAAGTGATGAAAAATCCCCGGCGGGGCACCCATGGTCATATCGCCCTGCAAACGGAAAATGTGGAAGCTGCTATGGCAGACTTGGCCAAGAAAGGTATTACCTTTCAGGAAGA
The DNA here is from genome assembly GCF_900291475.1 of Acidaminococcus hominis. GTDB lineage: Bacteria > Bacillota > Negativicutes > Acidaminococcales > Acidaminococcaceae > Acidaminococcus > Acidaminococcus hominis. Next base: position 619,707 of record NZ_OLMM01000004.1, on the reverse strand, counting down.
CACCATCCGTCGCAATGAGAATGGAAAAATCAAGTTTATTTATTTGCAAGGTGAGTGGGGAGGCTTCTCTTTCCACTTGACCGAATAACAAAATCGTTCATTACATAAATACTCCTTAAGATAGAATGACCCCTCTTAAACATGCTGAATCTTTTGATGAGAGGGATTCAGTATGTTTTCTTTTAGAGAAGGGAAAGAACAACAAGGAAAAGAGGCCGTATATGCTTACAACCTATCAAAATAAGCTGAAAACACCGGAAGAAGCGGCAAAAGTAATCCAAAGTGGGGATTGGGTGGATTTTGGCTTCGGCAGCGGCTTTGCCGAGCTCATGGACCAGGCCCTGGCGAATCGCCGGGATGAGCTGACGGACGTAAAAATCCGGGGCGGACTGGTGTACCAGCCCATTATCCATACCGTGGACTGTGACCCGGAAATGAAGCATTTCCAGTACTACAGCTGGCATTTGGGAGCCTACGAACGGAAGCTGTTCACCCAGGGGCGGCTGCACTTTGTGCCCATGATTCTGCGGCTGCTGCCGGAAATGTACCGGGACTACCTGCAAGTGGACGTGGCCATTGTGCCGGTTTCTAGGCCCGACGCCAATGGGTACTGCGGCCTGGGGCTTGCCAGCTACTGCTGGAAAACCATTATCCAAAAAGCTCGGACCGTTATCTTTGAAATCAACGAAAAGCTGCCCACCCTCCAGGGCGTGGACGGTTCCCACCGGGTATCTATTGAGGATGCTGATTACCTGGTGGAAGGGGAACACGGCCCGTTAATCACCTCCGGCTACCGGCAGCCTTCTGCAGCCGATATCCAGATTGCCCAAAATGTAGTGGCTGAGATTCCGAATGGTGCTACCCTGAGTTTGGGGGTAGGGACCATTCCCTTTACCATTGCTCAGCTCTTGGCCAAAAGCGACCGGGAAAACCTGGGCTGCCATACTGGCACCATCAGTGACGCTTTCCTGGCTCTCTATAAGGCCGGCAAGCTCACCAACGCCAAAAAGGAAGTTCGTACCGGCCTGTCCACCTGGAACCTGGCCAGCGGCAGCCAGGAGCTGTATAATTGGCTTCAGGAAAAACCCGAACTGTTCTACCCGGCAGAAGTGGACTACGTCCATAATCCCCGGGTGATGGAAAACATTTCCAATTATATCAGCATCAACGGCGGCGTGCAGCTGGACCTGATGGGTCAGGAAAATGCTGAATCCGTGGGCACCCGGCAGCTTTCCGGCACCGGCGGCCAGCTGGACTTTTTGGAAGGCGCCTTCCTGTCCCGGGGCGGCGCAGGCTACATCTGCATCGAGTCCTCCCGGGTGGATAAACAGGGCGTCCGCCATTCCAACATCTTGCCTACCATCCCCGCAGGCAGCACCATTTCCGCTCCCAGAGCCCTGGTTCAGAACGTGGCTACCGAGTATGGCGTGGCCCATTTGACCGGTCTGTCCCTGAAAGAACGCGCCCAGGCCATGATTGCCGTAGCCCATCCCGATTGCCGGGCAGAGCTCCAGGCTTATGCGGACAAGACGTTTCGCTAAAGCGTATGAAATGAAAGGAAGAAAATAGCATGAGTGCTCCTTTAATTATTAAAGTAACGGATAAGGATAATGTAGGCATTGCTGTGCATGATTTATCCGCGGGTACAGAAGTCGTTCCCGGAGTGATTTCCCGGGAACCCATTCCTCAGTCTCATAAGATTGCTTTGGTGGATATTCCCAAGGGGGAGCCTGTTATCCGCTATGGTGTGGTGCTGGGCTATGCCAACAAAGATATTCCAGTGGGCAGTTGGATTAATGAACATATGCTGGAACTCCCGGAAAGCCCAGGCCTGGAACATATGCCCTATGCCACTCATATTGTGGCTAAGGAGCAGTTGCCGGATCCGCCCCGTACTACTTGGCTGGGGTACCGCAATGCAGTTGGTCCTGCGGGTACCCGTAATCTGCTGGGGATTGTCACCACAGTGCAATGCGCAGCGGGTGTGGTAAATGCGGCTGTGCAGAGAATTAAACAGGAACTGCTGCCTTTGTATCCCAATGTGGAAGATGTGGTGGCGGTAAATCATCCTTACGGCTGTGGGGTAGCTATTAATGCGCCTTTGGCGGTGTTGCCCATTCGTGCTGTCCGTAATCTGATTCGCCATCCGAATTTTGGCGGGGAAATCATGCTAGTAGGGCTGGGCTGTGAAAAGCTGACCTATGACCGGCTGCTGGAACCGGAAGAAATCAATGGGGACAATTGTTTGACCCTTCAGGATTATCCTGGGCACGAGGCTATGATGAATGCTATTTTGGCCATGGCCCAGAAAAAACTGGAACGACTGAACCAAAGAAAGCGGGAAGTACTGCCCCTAAGTGAATTGGTTATTGGCCTGCAATGCGGGGGCAGCGATGCGTTTTCTGGCTTAACTGCTAATCCCAGCGTTGGCTATGCGGCAGATTTGCTGGTCAAAGGCGGCGGAACGGCCATGTTCAGCGAAGTAACGGAAGTGCGGGATGGAGTGCATATGCTGGCAGCCCGCTGCGTGAATGCACAGGTGCGGGACAAACTGGCCGCAGAAATGAAATGGTATGATAATTATCTGGCCCAGGGAGGCGTGGACCGGGACGCCAATCCTACCCCAGGCAACAAAAAAGGCGGTTTGGCCAATATCGTCGAAAAGGCCATGGGGTCTATTGCCAAAAGCGGCAGCAGCCCCATTGTGGAAGTGCTTTCACCGGCGGAAAAACCTACAAAACATGGGTTGATCTATGCGGCAACACCTGCGTCTGATTTTGTCTGTGGTCCCTGTCAACTAGCTTCCGGTATTGGTTTGCAGGTTTTTACGACGGGACGGGGAACACCTTATGGCCTTTCGGTGGCTCCTGTCATTAAAGTGTGCAGCCGGAATGAAATGAAGGATAAATGGTTTGATTTGATTGATATTTCTGCAGGCGGTGTGGCTACTGGTGAAAAGACCATTCCGGAAGTGGGAACCGAAATCTTTAACTTCATTTTGGACGTGGCCAGCGGCGTTAAACAGCCCTATAGCGATATTTATGGCTTTCACAACGACCTGTGTATCTTTAACCCGGCGCCTATTACCTGATTCGGAGTTTGGGGATTTGCCGCTCCTCGTTGTCTCCGCTCTCTTGTACAGGTATAATAGGACTAGCAAGTTTTTATACGATTTTAGCAGCCAGGAGGGATTGGCGTGAAGATACTGGTGATTGATGCCCAAGGGGGCGGGATTGGCCGGCAGCTGGTGAATGCGCTCAAGCGGGAGCTGCCAGAAGTAGAGGTAACGGCGGTGGGCACCAACAGTGCGGCCACTGGGGCTATGTTGAAGGCGGGAGCGGATATTGCGGCCACCGGGGAGAATGCGGTGGTGGTGGGCTGCCGGAAGGCGGACGTGATTGCGGGTCCCTTGGGGATTGTGATCGCGGATTCGCTCTACGGGGAGATTACGCCTGTTATGGCTCGGGCGGTAGGACAAAGTCAGGCGGTGCGGGTGCTGATTCCTTTCAACCACTGCGACAATGTGATTGTAGGGGTGACGGACTTTTCTCCTGCCCATCTGATTCAAAGTGCCGTAGAGCAGATTAAAGCCTTGCAGTAGTATAACCAAAAGTTGACGAATACCAAGGCTTGCGGTATAATTTTTATGTATTCTCCAGCAGGAAGCTGGGGTTGGGACGCAGAAGCGTCCTGCTGTGCAGCAGTTGGAATTTCCATGATTTGTATGCTAAGAAGGCATGCGGCTTTTCAGACGAGAAGCTGTATGCCTTTTTCTGTCTTTGGGGGCGGTGCTCCCAGGCGGCCAAGCAGATTTTTAGTTAGGGGAGGCTTTAATATGGCATGTTTTATTGTTCCGATGACGGAAGCTGTGGTAACCACGGCGCTGACGCATTTGGCAAAAAGAAAAGAAGAAACCCAGGAGGCAGTAAAGGTGGTTACTGACGGGCAGCATTTTGCGGCTGCGGAAATGGTGCCCTTTTCCAAGAAACTGGGCTGGCTGAATAAAATGCTCTGGGGCGGCTCTGCCCTGCTGGCTTTTGAACATGTCTGGCACGGGGAAGTGGTGCCCTGGTTCCCGTTCCTGACGGCGGCCAGTGATCCGGCCAGCACAGCGGAAATGCTGAAGGAAATGGCGACGGTAGGGGTTACCATGGCGGCTCTCATTACTTTGGTCTGGTGCGGTATGCTGCTGGTCAGCCACGTGCTGGAACGCCGGGCTCCCAAGGCGGAGCTGGTAACGGTCAAGGAGTAAGCTATGACGCTGCTGCTTACGGTGTTTGCGGCTATTATCAGCACGGTGGTCTGGTACCGGCAGGCACCTCAGGATGACATGCAGGTGAGCACCCTGTGCTGGCTGTACTGGGGCGCTTCCATCATGTGGCTGGGGGACGCTATTTTTGGGTATCTGGAGGAAGGTGCAGGGTATTTTACCCCGGCACCGGAGGCCATGCTTAACGACAGCTTTTTGGGGCTGTCGGTGGTGGCCCTGGGCCTGGTCATCTGGCTGGTGCGGCTCTTGGTGAAAGACCCCAAGGGCGTAGTTCGGGCGTCACTTTTGAAAAAATAAATCTTGTGGGGCGGCTGTGCCAAAGGCATGGCTGCCCGCTTTGCTATCTATCTTATGAGGTGAAACATGGAACTGGCTGAATTTTTTAAGGACCATCCCAAGGTGGCCCTGGCGTTTTCCGGCGGGGTGGATTCTTCCTATCTGCTGTACGCGGCCCTGCAAAATGGGGCAGATGTCCATGCCTATTACGTAAAATCCGCTTTCCAGCCCCAGTTTGAGCTAGAAGATGCGCAAAAACTAGCGAAACAGGTGGGAGCCAAGCTGACCATTATGCAGGCGAATGTGCTGGCAAATGAAACGGTCGTGGCCAATCCGAAAAACCGCTGCTACTATTGCAAGCAGGTCATCTTTACGGGCATTGGCAAACAGGCGGCCCAGGACGGGTACACCACGCTGTTGGACGGCACCAATGCCTCCGACGATGCGGCGGACCGGTCGGGGATGAAGGCTTTGCAGGAGCTGTCCGTGCTGTCCCCTCTGCGGCTGTGCGGGCTCACCAAGACGGAAATCCGGAAGCGGTCCAAGGCTGCCGGGCTCTTTACCTGGGACAAACCTTCCTACGCCTGCCTGGCCACCCGGATTCCTACTGGGGAGACCATTACGGCGGAAAAGCTGGCCCGGACAGAACAGGCGGAAAACTACCTGTTCTCCCTGGGGTTTACGGACTTTCGGGTGCGGAGTCTGGGGAATACGGCCAAGCTCCAGCTGCCGGCGGACCAGCTGGAAAAATTGTTGGCGCACCGGCTGGCCATTGTGAAGCAGCTGAAGACCCTGTACACGGACGTGCTGCTGGACCTGGAGGCCCGGCATGAGTGACGTACGGAAACTGCTTCGGGAGGTCCGGGACGGCCGGGTTTCTGTGGCAGAGGCGGAACTAAAACTAAAGGAAGCACCCTTTGCAGATATTGGCTTTGCCAAGGTGGATCTTCACCGGAAACTGCGCCAGGGGGCGGCAGAAGTGATTTACGGCGCCGGAAAAACGGCGGAGCAGATGGTGGCCATTGTCCAGGTGCTGCAGCAGCGGAGCGGGGACCCCATCCTGATTACCCGGCTTTCCCCGGAGGCGGCGGAAGCTGTGGGCCGGCAGGTGCAGCTGGACTACCATGCGGACGCCCGGGTGGGCATTATCGGGGAGCTGCCCCAGCCCAGCGGCCTGGGCACCATTGTGGTGGCTACGGGCGGCACCAGCGACATTCCGGTGGCGGAAGAAGCGGCTCTCACGGCGGAGGTGCTGGGCAACCAGGTCACCCGGCTGTACGACGTGGGGGTGGCCGGTCTCCACCGGCTGCTGGCCCATTTGGACGAAATTATGGATGCCAGCGTGATCATTGCCTTGGCAGGCATGGAAGGGGCCCTGGCCAGTGTCATTGGCGGTCTGGCAGACTGTCCGGTGATTGCAGTGCCCACCAGTGTGGGCTACGGCGCGTCCTTCCACGGGCTGTCGGCACTTTTGTCCATGCTGAATTCCTGCGCCAGCGGGGTATCCGTGGTGAATATCGACAACGGCTTTGGGGCTGGGTTTCTGGCCAGCCGCATCAACCATATGGAGGCGAAACGATGAAGACAATCTATATCGACTGCGGCATGGGCGCCGCCGGGGATATGCTGACGGCGGCCCTTTTGGAACTGCTGCCGGATCCGGACAGCTTTATTGAGGAAATGAATAGCCTGGGGATTCCCAAGGTTACGGTACAGAAGGAAGCCGCGGCCAAGTGCGGCATCTGCGGCACCCGCGTCACCGTCAAGGTGGACGGGGTGGAGGAAGAATCGGAAGACTGGCCCGGTGAGATGCATCACCATGACCAGGAGCCTGAACACGAGCACCACCATGACCATGACCACGAGCACCATCACGACCATGCTCACACCCATCACCACAGCAGCCTGGCGGATATTGCCCAAATCGTAGGGGCTCTTCAGCTGCCGGAAGGGGTGAAACAGGACGTCCTGGCGGTGTACCAGCTGATTGCGGAAGCGGAAAGCCACAGCCATGGCATTCCCGTGACCCAGATCCACTTCCACGAAGTGGGAACCCTGGACGCTGTGGCGGACATTACTGCTGTGTGCCTGCTGATGGCCAAGCTGGCTCCGGAACAGGTCATCGTTTCCCCCATTCACGTGGGCAGCGGCCAGGTCCGCTGTGCCCATGGGATTCTGCCGGTGCCGGCTCCGGCTACGGCCTGGATTCTCCGAGACGTGCCCATGTACGGCGGCAGTATCCAGGGAGAACTGTGCACCCCTACGGGGGCCGCCCTCCTGAAGCATTTTGCCACCCGTTTTGGCTCTATGCCTGTGATGAAAACCACTGCCATTGGCTACGGCCTGGGGAAGAAGGACTTCCCTGCCGCCAACTGCGTCCGGGTGCTGCTGGGAGAAACGGAAAACGCCGGGGACCAGATTGTGGAACTCCAATGCAACCTGGACGATATGACCGCCGAAGCCCTGGGTTTTGCCCAGGAACAGTTCTTTGCGGCTGGGGCGGTGGAGGTCTACACCACCCCCATCCAAATGAAAAAATCCCGGCCGGGGGTGCTGCTGTCCGTGATGTGCCAGGAAAAAGACAAGGAAAAGCTGGTGCAGCTGCTGTTCCGGCACACCACCACCCTGGGCATTCGGGAAACCATCAGCCGCCGGTATACCCTGGAACGGAGCATCCGCACGGAGCCTACAGAGTTTGGCCCGGTGCACGTGAAAACCGCGGCAGGCTACGGCGTTACCCGGGAAAAGGTGGAGTACGAAGACCTGGCCCGGATTGCCCGGGAGCAGAACCTGAGTCTGGAGCAAGTAAAGGAACGGCTGGGGTAAAAGTAAAATTCTAAAAAAGAATGGCTTTTGGGCTTTATCCATAAACCCAAAAACCATTCTTTTTATTTTTTGCGGCAAATTTTCAGCAGGATTTTTGGGCTGGAAGGGCCGGAGGGCGCTGGCTCCGGGACTTTGTGGACAAAGTACCGGAAAAGTCCGCAAAAAATAACATAGTATAATTCCGGGAACTGCTTTTCCTGTTTTGCTAGGTACAAAAATACGCAAATTTCTCCGATAACTCTTTTTTATTTCAGAGATAACTTATCCGTCTTTGTACTCTTTGACAGAAGGTTCTAAAATTAAGACAACAAAGATTCGAGCTCTCATAGTAAACGGTTCGTACTCTATTCGAAAGGTGGTAAGATTATGTTTCTCGGTATTGTAGGTTTGTTAATGATTTTCTTGATTGTGTACTTGCTGATTTCCGGCAAGTCCAACGCCATGGTTATCTTCGTTATTGTCCCTATTATAGCAGCCCTGCTTTGCGGCTTTGCTCCTGCGGTCATCTTCGAGTTCCTGAAAAAGGGCGTTGGCACCACCATGTCCACGGCTGTGCTGTTCCTGTTCTCCATTGTATACTTCGGTATTATGAACGACGTGGGCTTGTTTGATCCTCTGATCAAATTCCTGGTAAAACGGGCTGGCAGCAACATTGTGCTGATCACCGTTGCCACCGGCGTTATCGCTACCGTAGCCCACTTGGACGGCACTACTGCCGGCACCATGCTGATCACCATTCCTGCTATGCTGCCGCTGTATAAGAAGCTGCATATCCGCCCGGTAGTGCTGGGCTGCATCATCTCTGCAGCCATTAGTATCATGAACCTGGTTCCCTGGGGCGGTCCTACGGCCCGTACGGCTATCGTTACTAACACGGACGTGAACGCACTGTGGCAGGAACTGCTGCCCCTGCAGGGCGTAGGTATTGTGCTGGTTCTGGCTTTTGCCGCCTACCTGGGTATTATGGAAAAGAAACGCGGTGCAGGCCTGAATCCTACCGGCAAAGCTGCTGAACTGTCCGAGGAAATGGAAGAAAGCGGCAATGCTGCGGATAAAGCTGCGCTGAAGCGCCCAAATCTGCTTTGGTTCAACGCCTTGGTTACCCTTGGTGTTATCCTGCTGATGTGCCTGACCAAGATTCCTCTGTACGGCGCTTTCATGATCGGCTTGGCTTTGGTACTGGCTGTGAACTTTAAAGGCGGCCAGGCACAGCTGAAAGCCGTTTCCTCCCATGCCTCTGCAGCTCTGACCACCCCGATGATCCTGCTGACCACCGGTGTTTTCCTGGGTATCCTGAACGGCACCAAAATGCTGACTTCCATTGCCAACATCCTGGTAGATCTGATGCCCCAGGCAGTAGGCGCTCACCTGCCCATCGTTATCGGCGCGCTGTCCGGTCCTATCGGCATGCTGCTGGGCACCGACTCCTTCTTCTTCGGCTTCATGCCGCTGGTTCTCGGCATGGGCGAACGCTTCGCGGCCAGTGCCCATGACATTGCCATGGCCATGCTGATTGGTAAGGACTTCACCATCCTGGTTACCCCCCACAACGCTACCACCTTCCTACTGATTGGCTTGACCGGCGTATCCATCAAAGAACATTTGAAGTTCTGCACCCCGTATCTGTGGATCATGAGCTGGATTACCCTGGCCTGTGCAGTGGTACTGGGTATTGTACACATCTAAAAAGAGACGCTTCCTTCAGGCTGAACTGTGAGAGTTCCTATAAGGAAAAATCGAAAATGCGTAGATAGAAAGGGCGATTCGCGAGAATCGCCTTTTTTGTATGCTGCTGCGTTAAGAGACAAATATTTTACGCTATCTCTTTTTTATTCCTTCCAAAAAGAGAGTATAATAAAAAGAGATTTTGTGGGGGAAAGAGGGCGACAGGATGAAGAAAAAATACCTTAAGGATATAGTATATGATGCTATCATGGAAGACATTTATGCCGGTGTCTATGAGCCGGGAGACATCCTGAATGAGGGAACTCTAGTAGAAAAATATCAGTGCAGTAAATCCCCAGTACGGGAAGCCCTGATTGCCCTATGTGAGAACCAAGTGCTCCGGAACATACCCCGGTATGGCTACGAAGTAACCCGGCTGACCATAGATGATATCCGGGAAATGTTGGAATTCCGCTATTATCTGGAAGGTGGAATCCTCCAAAGCCGGGCCGAACACCTTAACCAGCGTCAGATTGACGAACTGGAGCAACTGAACCAGGAATGCCTGCGGGATGATGTGACACCTCGGGAGCACTGGATGGCCAACTTGGCTTTCCATGTGACACTGATTCATGATTGTGGAAATGATTATATCGATCAGCAGGTGAAGGGCTGCATGAGACGGCTGACCCGGGCTTACGCCCAGTTCCGGTGGGGTGTGGACAAACAGGACCTTCACATGTCCTGCGACTGCCGGCATCACAAAGACATCCTTGATGCTCTGCGGGAAAAAAATAGTGCCAAAGCAGTGAAAATGCTGAAACAGGATCTGAAAGATTTTACCTTGTTAAAATGAAAGGGAGGCTGCTGCACATGTATGGCCTTAGCATGTGCAGCAGCCTCTTTTGTCAGCGTTCAATGGTCAATGGCCGTTAGGAGTTAGCAAGCAGTACAGCGCTAAAGTAGATTCTCCGCAGAATTCTTTGCTCTTGTTAGTTAATTAATAGTAGCACACTATGTATTCAGAAAATTCTTGCAATCTAATCATATTAGTGATATATTAAAAATAAGGATAATAATCTAAAATTGTTTAAAGAAAAGGGGTAAGCAAAATGGCACTGTCTGATGCAATCATGGATAATTACTCGCGGATTTTACATGAGGAACTGATTCCCGCAATGGGCTGTACAGAACCTATTGCCATTGCTTATGCCGCAGCTAAGGCAAAAAGCTACCTGCCGGAAGAAGTGGTCCGTTACGAGGTGGATTGTTCCGGAAACATGATTAAGAACGTGAAAGGTGTCACCGTTCCCAATTCCAACGGTCAGAAGGGAATTCCAGCGGCTGCGGCACTGGGTATCTGTGGCGGAGACCCATCTAAGGTTCTGGAAGTCATTGCTGGCGTCAACGACGCACAGAGGGAAGCCTGCCGGAAACTGGTGGCTCGGAATGTGTGCGATGTGGAACTGGTGGAAGGGGTACCAGGATTGTACATCGATGTGAAGCTCTGGGGCGAGAAACATAGTTCGGAAGTGATTCTTTCTGGGAACCACACCAATGTCTATAAAGTCGTCCAGGATGGACAAGTCCTTTATGACCAGAGCTTGGAAGCCAAGGAAGGAAAGCACCAAGGTGCTGATCGCAGCCTTATGTCCCTAGAAGGAATCTTGGAATACGCCACTGCTGTGAATCTAGACACAGTGCGGGATGTGTTGGACACAGAAATCAAAGACAACACAGCCATCAGCCAGGAAGGCCTTGATCATCCCTGGGGAAGCCAGGTAGGAAGGACTATCCGGGAGACCATCGGGGACAGCGTCATGGCCAGGGCTGAGGCTGCTGCTGCAGCAGGGAGTGATGCCCGGATGAGCGGATGCCCTAAACCAGTGGTTATCAATGCTGGGAGTGGCAACCAGGGAATCACCGTTACCATGCCCATCTTGGTCTATGCCAAGGAATGGGGGCTCTCTCACGATGAGACACTACGGGCACTGATTGTAGGGGATTTGATTTCTGTCTACATCAAGCATTATATTGGCCCCCTTTCCGCTTTCTGTGGTGCAGTCAATGCCGCCTGCGGAGCGGGAGCAGCCATTACCTGGATGGCTACTAGGGATTACCAGCATGTGGCAGATACTATTACCAATACCTTGTGTAATGTGGGCGGAATGGTCTGCGATGGTGCTAAACCTAGCTGTGCCGCCAAAATCTCCGCTGCCGTCCATGCAGCCCTGATGGGCCATTATATGAGCATGCACGGCCAGGTCTTCAAGGAAGGCGAAGGTCTTGTTGGCAAAAATATCGAAGAGACCATTAAAAATATCGGTTATTTGGGAAAGGTAGGAATGAAGCAGACGGATATCGAAATCTTAAAGACCATGATTGGGAAAGTCGATGTAAATGCTGCATTGCAGTGACTGAGTACAGATGCAACAGGAGATGAGAAAAATGGAAAAAAAGAAAGTGGGCACAATCAATGCCTTTGTCATTGTATTTGCCGTCATCGTAGGTTGCTGGCTGCTATCATTTCTAATTTCTCCCGGCGCCTTTGAACGGACAGTCTTGAACGGAGTGACTGTGGTGGTTCCCAATTCCTTCCACAGTGTTCCAAAAGTCTATCTGGGACCTCAGGCTATATTCCAGGCCATCCCCAACGGGTTGGTATCCAGTGCCAGCATGATGTTCCTGGTTATGCTGGTGGCCGGGTGCATTGAAGTTTACAAACAGACAGGTACTTTGGATAAGGCGATGGCAGGCGTTCTGGCCAAATCAGATACCATGGGATCTGAAAAAATCCTTTGCGCCATTATGTTCGTCTTTGGCTGCCTGGGCGGTTTCCTGGGGTGGAATGAACAAATTGTCCCCTTTATCCCCATCATCATATCCCTTTGCTTGGCGTTGGGCTATGATTTGATGACCGGCGTCACCTGTTCCGCCATGGTGGATATGATCAGTTTCTCCTTCTCTCCCACCAGTGTGTACACTGTGGGCATTTCCGATGAAATCGCTCAGCTGCCCATGTTCTCCGGATTCCTTTTCCGTCTGGTGCTGCTGATCATCGCCAACATTATCATGGCCATCTATGTACTGCGCTATGCCCGGGGTGTGAAATCCGGAAAACGGGCGTCCCTGACAGCGGATTTGGATGACAGCAAATTCCGCATCGACTATAGCGAAACATTGAAAGAGCCTCTGAATAAGCGGCAGAGCATTTCTCTTGTGGTGTTCCTGGTAACGTTTGTGGCTTCCATCGTGGGGGTTTCCACCAAGGGATGGTCCATGAATGACCTGTCTGCCTGCTTCCTGTTCACGGCTATTGCAGCTGGAGTGATCAACAGAATCCCGGCTGGGAAACTTGTTAATGTGATTATCGCTGGGGTCAAGGATGGTCTGACACCGGCACTTGTCATCGGCTTGGCAAGAGGGATTCAATGGATACTGACAGCTTCTGCAATCATCGACCCAATCATTAACGGTATCTCTAAGCCTCTAATGGCTATGCCCAAATACCTTACTCCTATCGCCGTCATGATTGTTATTGCCTTGTTCAACGGGTTAATTACTTCTGGATCCGCCAAAGCGATGGCACTTATGCCTATCTTAATCCCTCTGGCAGACTTGGTAGGGATGACCCGTCAGACCATGATCCTGGCCTTCCAGTTTGGGGATGGGTTGACCAACTCGGCATGGTTCACCAGCGGTACTCTACTGATTTTCCTAACTATTGCCGGAATTCCGCTGAAGAAATGGTGGAAATTCGTGACTCCGCTGCTGCTGATCTTGAGCGTTGTTTGCGTGATTGCATTGCTGGTTGCTACAAAAATCAATTATGGTCCATTTTAATCTGGAGGCGTTGAACAATGGATGTAAAAGAAAGAGTCAATGGAATCCAAGAAGAACTGGTTGCCCTGAGGAGACATTTTCATGAGCATCCTGAAAGATCTTGGAAAGAATTTGAAACCCAAAAATATATCATGGAATATCTGGAAAAATTGGGTATCCCATACGTGAAGGCCTGCAAATCTGGTGTGATTGCCACCATCAAGGGGCCCCATTCTTCGGACAAGATTATCGGTATTCGTGCGGATATTGATGCCCTGCCCATCACGGAACTGGGAACAGAAGCCTATAAATCCCAGAATGAAGGGACCATGCATGCCTGCGGCCATGATACCCACATCACCATCCTGCTAGGAACGGCTAAAATTTTAGCGGGGATGAAAGACCAACTGAAAGTTACCGTCCGGCTGCTGTTCCAGCCTGCGGAAGAATTCATCGAGGACAGTGGGGCTTACTATATGAAGGAAGAACCCCTGGTGAAGGAATGTGACCGGCTCATTGCGCTGCATATCTGGAGTAAGATTCCAGTAGGCTGTGTTTCCCTGCGTTATGGCCCTGTGATGAGTGCTGCCGATACCTTCGATATCTATGTGGAAGGAAAGGGGGGCCATGGAGCCCTGCCTCATCAGACTATAGATCCCATTGTGGCCGGTTCTGAATTTGTCACCACCCTCCAGACTGTAGTCAGCCGGGAAGTCAATCCCTTGGAACCGGCGGTGCTCAGCGTTACCACCTTCCAGAGCGGTACTACTTCCAACGTGATTCCAGGCGAAGCACATCTGTCCGGCACCGCTCGTACCTTTAACAAGGAACTGCGGGAAGACTATCCCCATATTTTGGAACGGGTGGCCCAAGGCGTCGGGACCGCAACTCGGGCTGCCATTCGTACCGAATATCACTTCGGACCACCTCCTATGATCAACGATGACGCTTGTGTGGATACGGGACGCCGAGCCTGTGCAAAGGTTTTCGACAAAGACAAGATCATCGACTGGGAGCTGCAGATGGGTGGAGAAGACTTTGCCAAGTATTACAATCCCAAATGTTTGTTGCTCTTGGGCGGCGGCTTTGATGATGAAGCCAAACGGTATCCCCAGCATAGCCCCTATTTCGATATTGACGAAAAAGCCTTGGGGTTGGGCGTCCGGTATTTTGTTCAGTATGTACTGGAATGGGAAAAAGAAGTAGCTGAATAAATTTTATGGGTGCTTCACATTTTTTGTGGGGGCTGTGAAAAATGCGTTATCATTTTTCACAGCCCCTTTTTTGTGCCCCAAAATCACAGTAAACTTTTGAAAAGGAGAAAAATTCTTGTAAAAAGGGCAGACTTCTCCTTTTCTCAAGAAAGCGTAAGCTTTAGTTAAGCAGCTGCCAGCTTGTTTCGCTGTGCTTTCCTGTAGTATTTACTTAGGTTGAAACCAATAGAAACCAGATATATCTCCATTTGGACGAATTTCAGTCATCTTCGCACCAGTTTCTTATAGGAGCGGTCTTCTTTAATAATCCCAATGTATCTTCAGCTTGGATTATACGGTTCCTACAAAGTTGCATATTCCGGCCTGATTAAGGGCCACCTGCACGGTGCTTTTTTCACCTTACCGCAGAATTTAAGCCACCTTGCCGGAAATACTTACCACATCATTCATGAGTACCCATACTGTAATTAGCACACTGAATTTGTGTGACTTTTACTATAGGGGGTCTTCATAATGACGGATTACCGAAAAATTCTTATGCTGCTAAACATGGGAAAGTCAACGCGATATTGCTCGTAGCAAGATTGCGTCCCGGGAAACCACCAGGGCTGTCCAACAGTCTGCTGAAAAATTAGGGATTAATTAGCCACTGGACGAAAGCGTTACGAATACTGATTCGGAAGCACTGCTGTTTCCTAACCGGTAATACTGCTAAAGGTTGTTATGTCTAACCTGACTATCCTTTAAAAATTGTAGAAACTCGGTGCCAACGTTCTATGATTTTCTGCACCCAGTACAGCACTAGATGGATGGTATGCCGCAAAAAACGTTTGCAAACTCTTTTGAGCTCGCAAGCAGTTTATTCTTTCGGAGTAGGTATTGTTTCACACCCACTTCTTATCTAGCATATGTACCACAAAAAAATACATTAATAAATATAATTCATCAATTCTTGCAAGAATATACATTGGACAGGAGAAGTCTCACCATGGGATAATAATCACATAAATCAGAAAAATATGCATAGGAGATGATTGTATGAAAGCATCATGGTTGTTATGCGCAGCAGGGCTATCCTTGGGGACTCTGCTATGCCCGTCCAATGCAGAAATGGCCAAGCTCCAGTACGACAAGGTGGTGGACCTGTCCCATGAAATCGTGGAAAATCAAATGCCGGCTGATCCATCCCTGACCCAGCCTTCCATGAAGTTCTTTTCCCGAGTGGGACAAAAAAGCGATTATAATCTGGAAACCATCAGCTATTGCCCCCACACAGGAACCCATATGGATGCCCCGTTTCACATCGACAATACCAAACATGCCATCGAAGGCTGGAAGGCCGATGTTCTCATGGGACCAGCTGTTATCATCAAAACCGGCCATCCCGGTGCCTATGTGATTTCCAAGGAAGATATCATTACCTGGGAAAAGAAAAATGGAAAAATTAAACCAGGTGATGCCGTTCTGTTCCATACCGGCCATGATGCCAATTGGAGCAAAGGCTATGATGCCTATATCAAAAACGGCTATACCACCGTATCTCCGGAAGCCGCTGAATACCTGGTGAGCAAAAAGGTTCGCTTTGTAGGAACGGAAAGCATTTCTCCCGATGGTCCGGCCCCCAATTCCCATAAAGTTCTGCTGAGCCACGAAATTCCAGTATTGGAAAATGTCTGCAATCTGGAGTCCATTAAGGGAACTCGCTGCTATACCGTAGGCACCTTTGCCAATGTGAAGGGTGGCACAGGCGTTTGGGTAAGACTTTTGGCACTGCAATAAGAAAAAATCCATAGCGGAAAAGGACTTGTGTCCCATGCTGAGAGGGGATTCACAAGTCCTTCTTTGTGCAGAAAAGCAGTGTTGGCAGCAATGGGGACTGAAAGTTTGGTTAACGATGAGTTAGGTCAGGTTTGCTATTTTGGAACAAGTATAACTCTAGATTGTTGCTTTTTTAGCAAATACAACTGTGCATTGAAAAAAAACACTGCTTTGACAGCAGTAAATTGACATCCCTGTATAAATGTGACAAAATTGAAAAAAGGACCAGGAAAAGGGGGATGGCTATGTCAATTGAAATGATCAAAAATGTGCTTACCATCAAGACCGATGCAATTTTCACCACCGCGCTGGCGGCAATTATGCTTCTAATCGGGTATTGGGTCAAAAACAACATTGCTGCGCTGCGCAAGTATTGTATTCCCGCACCTGTAGTGGGCGGCTTCCTGTTTATGTTCGTCACGTTTTTTGGGCATCAGACAGGGGCTTTTGCCTTCAAGTTTGACACTTACTACATGAGTCCCTTCATGTTGGCCTTCTTCACCACCGTAGGCTTGGGTGCCAGCCTGACCCTTTTGAAGAAAGGCGGCTTCTTGCTGATCGTCTATTGGCTGGTAGCGGGAATTGTTTCCATTTTCCAGAATATCATCGGAATTGGCTTTAGCAAGCTGGTGGGGATTGAAGCTCCCTATGCACTTCTGGCCAGTGCCATTTCCATGATTGGCGGTCACGGGGCTGCTGGCGCGTATGGCAAGACCTTCGTAGAAATGGGTTATCCTGTAGCTATGGAAGTGGGGATGGCAGCAGCGACCTTTGGGCTGATTTCTGCCGTGCTGGTAGGCGGTCCTTTGGCTAGGGCCCTGATTGAAAAGTACCAATTAAAACCCGACGAATCCGAGAACTTTGATACGGACGTTCTGAACGTCAATGCCGACCAAAAGGAAAAACTGTCCTCTTTGGATATCATCAAAAATGTTACCGCCATTGTGGTGTGTATGGCCATTGGCACAATGATTTCCGGCTGGATCGGCAAGCTGATCAATATGAGCTTCCCCACCTATGTGGGTGCCATGTTCACCGCAGTAATCCTGCGTAACCTGAACGAAAGCTTCCATTTCTACAATTTCAGCTTCTCCCTGGTGGACTCTATTGGGGACGTCATGCTGAACTACTACCTGGCCATTGCCCTGATGACCCTGAAACTGTGGGAACTGGCAGGCCTTCTGGGCGGCGTACTGCTGATTGTGACTGCACAGGTCATCTTCCTGGCCGCAGCCTGCTACTTCATCATCTTCCGGGTGCTGGGCAGCAACTACGATGCAGCCGTTATGTGTGCAGGACTAATGGGGCACGGCTTGGGCGCCACCCCCTCTGCCATTGTGAACATGACCGCCGTAAAGGAAAAATACGGCATGAGCCGGAAAGCTTTTATGATTGTGCCCATTGTTGGCGCCTTTCTGGTAGATATCATCTACCAGCCCCAGACCATCGCCTTTATTAAGTTCTTTGTGCAGGCGAAATAAGAGAAATGTTGGGTGTATGAAAACTAAATAGAAATCCCATTGTTATGAGATATAATTCAATCTCATAACAATGGGATTTTTCTTATTCTGCACTGACGCGACGCAGTACTTTTTCCAGAACCTGAGCGGCTTGGCCAATGTCGTGGGACGGAGTAAATTCTTCCGGGGAGTGGCTGATGCCACCTCTACTAGGAACAAAGAACATGGCAGTGGGCAGCTCGTGGCCTAGAATCATCGCATCATGGCCGGCCCAACTGGGCTGCACTTGGTAGGGAATATTCTGGGCTTGAGCTTCTTCAGCAATGAGATTTTTGAGGCCTGCATCCATTGGCAGAGGCGGAATTTGATCCAACTTGGCAATTTCATAGGTAACACCGTATTTTTGAGCTGTATGGTCCAAAAATTTCTGAAACCCAGCCAAAACGGAATCCATCAGAGTATCTGTTTCGCTGCGGATTTCCAGAGAAATCTCAGCTTTGCCAGGAACTACGTTGTTGGCATCAGGTTCTACTTTGATATGGCCTACTGTGGCTACATACTGCCGTTGAGAGGCTAGCGCACTGTTATACACATGGGTGATAAAGGAGGACGCCGCGGCCAAAGCGTCGTGCCGTAAATCCATAGAGGTGGTTCCGGCATGGTTGGCTTTACCTGTAAAAGTAAGGGTGAAATGCCGGATGCCTACAATGGCAGAGACAATACCCAAGGGAAAACCCGCAGTTTCCAAAGCGTTGCCTTGCTCAATATGAAGCTCCAGAAAGCATTTCCCAGGCGGGAAATGGGGTGTGAAGGGATTGCCAGTAAGCCCGGAAGCTTGAAGAAGTTCAGGTAGGTTTTTGCCTTCTCGAGTCATCAAGGCTGTTGGGTCCAGGCCTTTCAGCTTGCCAGTAAGAGCTTGACTGCCAAAGCATACCTTACCAAAACGGGTTCCCTCTTCTTCGGCAAAGGCGATGATGCAAAGCGGCCGAACTGGGCAATAGCCAAGCTGATGCCAATAGTTAGCGATAGCCAGGGGAACGGTAATGCCCAAGGCACCATCATATTTGCCGCCTTGGGGTACGGTGTCTAGGTGTGAACCTGTGTAGACGGGGGGCAGGTCCTGGGTGCCAGGGACAGTCAGAAATAGGTTTCCGCAGGCATCCTGAACGGCAGTAAGACCAATCTTTTGGGCATAATCCATTAGATACCCTTGCGCCTCCTGAAAGGCTGGAGACCAGGATAGACGGGTAGTGCCTTTTCCTTCTGTGTAGCCAAAGTGAGAAAGGGGGAAGAACAGGTCCTCCCAGATTTTTTCTAAAGAAAGCATTCTTAAACCTCCTTATGCAGGGTCGTGTTCCAGATTTCTACAGCCCGCTGGAAATCCTTTAGTAAATCATCTTTGACATTCAGCAAATATTTAACAAAAAAAGTTGATGACACAGTGAAGCTGAGCCGACCTAGTTCGTCATATAACGGAATTGCAAGGCTGCCCACATCATAAACAAATTCCTCAATCTCCGTGGCGTAGCCCTTGCGGGCAATGTCCTCCAACTGCCATAACAGTTGCTCCTTCGTTTTGATGGTGTTAATGGTGTAAGCATGATAGTCAAAATTGTCTAATATATCTTTTCGGCCTTGAGAAATCTGATTGGCCAGCAATAATTTTCCGGAGCTGGTAGCACTAAGCGGCAAATCCGTATATTCAGACATGACAATGTAGTAAGCGGCCTTGGTAGGATAGGCACAGTAGATACTAAATATTTGATTGTGATAAACCATCTGCAAGCTGGTGGAAAAATGATATTTCGTGGCAATTTCATCCAAAAGTGGCTTGAATAATCTAATATAGCGGTTAATGTCCTCGTGAATCATGGATGCTTTAGAAACAAAATAAAATCCCAACTTGTAATTGCCTGTATCAGCATCACGCAGGAGCAGCTGATTTTCTACCAAAGTATTCACCAGGCCTCGGGTGGTATTGATGTTGAGTCCCGTCATTTCACTGATGGAAGCTAAGGAAAGACTAGGGGTAATAAGGGAAAAACAATCTAAGATTTTGATGGCACGTTCTACGGATTGGATGGGTTTTTGTAACTTCTTTTCCATAATGGCTCCTTTTGCTTTCTGTTTTGATGCTATTAGAGTACCACGAATGAAATTTGTTGACAAATCATTTTCATTCGTGGTATAACTCTACCCATAAACTACAATGCAACATAAAAAACGACAATGTAGTCAAAACAGAGAGAATGACTATGAGTTGCAGGTAGTTAATCGAGGGGAGTAGGAGGCATGACGAACATGCAAACAGAAGCAAAGAAGTACACGCTCAGTGACAAAATGAAATCACTGGGACCTGGGTTCCTTATTGTAGGATCCTTCATTGGACCGGGCACGGTTACCAGTTCTACTAAAGCCGGTGCGGACTACGGCTTAAGCTTGTTCTGGTGCGTAATTTTCTCGGTAATTGCAGTTATGGTCATGCAGGGAATGGCTGCCCGACTGGGCATTGTAACCCAAATGGGCTTGGCAGAAAACCTGGTGAAAGATTTTGAAGACCGCCCTCTTTTGCGGAATCTGCTTTGCGGCCTGGTGGCCGTAGCCATTACCATTGGTGGGTTTGCCTATATGAGCGGCGACTTGACTGGTACCGCTATCGGCATCAGCGCCTTAACCGGCGTTTCTACCCGCATTATTGCTCCTATTTGGGGCCTATGCATTTTGTTGATTCTGAGCTTTGCCGGTGATGCCGTTAAGTATCTGGAAAAGCTTCTGGGCATCTGCGTAGTAATTATGGCTGTGGTGTTCCTGGTAACCATGATTGTGGTGAGACCAGACGTCGGAGATTTGCTGGCTGGCTGCGTGCCTAATATTCCCCAGGGTGGCCTGATGACTTGCCTATCCCTGATTGGCACTACAGTAGTACCCTACAACATGTTCCTTCATGCAGCTTCTGCCAAACGGACTTGGCATTCTACAGATGAACTTCCACTGTGCCGTTTTGGTACCAACATTCCCATGATCATCGGCGGCATTGTTACCGGTGCCATTATGGTAACTTCTGCTACGGTGATGTACGGCATGCCAGTTCGGAATGCTATGGATATGGCTGTTCAGCTGCGCCCTACCTTGGGAGTTTGGGCTGAACCGTTTATGGCTATTGGCCTGGTGGCCGCCGGCGTTTCTTCTGCAGTCTGCACTCCTATGGGTGTATCCTACGTATTGGCTGGTCTATTCAAATGGAAAACCGATCGTTCTGACAAACGTTACACCATCACCAATTTCCTGGTGCTGATTACCGGTATCGTTGTTGCTGGTATGGGTTTTAATCCGATTGCATTAATTATGGCAGCACAAATGGTCAATGGCATAGTCCTGCCAGTTGTGGTAGGCGTTACCATCTATCTGACCTGCCGTCATGGGATTATGGGCCAATTTGTTAACAGCAAGCTGGAAACGGTCTTGGGTGTTGGCATCTTTGGAATTTCCCTGGTGCTAGGTCTGAGCAGTGTGGTCAGCCTGATGTAAGTAAAAACACATTGCATATATTGTGAATGGTGTTCTATTAATAAAAGGAGATGTTCTTAGATGAAAGAAAGCAAACCTTGTATCTACGATCCTGCATTTTTGCCCACCAATATCTATAGCGGGGTTCCGTCCTTTTTGAATCTGTCCGTTCTGGAAAAGAAAGAAGACTTGAAGAAGGTGGATGTGGCAGTCCTGGGTGTGCCTTGGGAAGGCGGCTGCACCATTGGCGGCTATTCCTCCTGCACAGAAGGTCCCAAGTCCATCCGTACAGCTTCTATCCGCTACACTGGTTATCTGCCTGACTTCGATTTGGATTCCTTATCCGTATTGAAGGCTGGAGATTATGGCGATTGTGCTGTACAAAACGGTAACTATGACTTCACCTTCCAACAGATTCGGGAACGGTACGGTGAAATTGTGGATGCAGGGGCTGTTCCCATCTTGTTTGGCGGCGACCATGGTATTGCTTATCCGGCCATCAGTGAATTGGCCAAACGCCATCCCAAACGTGTAGGAGTTCTGCATTTCGATGCCCATTTGGATAACTACAATGCTTTTGGTGACGATGACCTGTCCCGGTGTTCTCCTTTCTACCGTCTGTACAATGATCCTAACATGGATGCCACCAAGATTGTGCATATTGGTATCCGGGGACCCAGAAATCACCAACAAGAACGGGAAAATGCCAAGAAGTTTGGTGCTACCGTAATTCCCTGCTTTGAAGTAAAGAAAAATGGTTGGGAAGCCTCTATCAAGAAAGCCATTGAAATTGCTTCTAAAGATACGGATGTGCTGTATGTTACTATTTGCGCTGACAGCCTGGATGCTGCCTTTATGCCCCAAGGCCCGCAAGATATGGCAGGCCTGACCAGCTTTGAACTTTTGATGATGGTGCATGAAGCTGGCTTGGCAGGTGCTTCTTCCCTGGACTTTGTGGAAATTTATCCGGAAAATGGTACGCTGCAAACCGCTTCTCATGTGGGCTGCTGGGCTGCTCTGTACTTTATGAATGGGCTGGCGGAATACCGTTTGAACCATAAGAAATAAGAAGTACTGTAATAGGGGGAGTATAAATGGCAATGGAAAAAGTGGACAAACCCGTGAATATGTTTGTCCTATTTGCCCGGTTCTTCTCTATCCTGGCTAAAAACCTGGAGAAGAAATACGGTGCAGAAGGTCTGGACTTACTGAAAGAAACCGTCATTGAATGGGGCGTTGCCAGAGGCAAGGATATTGCCCATCGTGCAGCCCAAAGCGGTAAAACCAATGATCTGGAAGCTTATCTGCCCAGTTACGATATGGAACGCAGTGAGCTGTTCGGTGCTGAAACCAAATATACGCCGGATGAAATCCATCAGGATTTTGACCGCTGCGTATTTGCCCAAACCTGGATAGACGCCGGAGAGGAGAAATATGGCCGCATTTACTGCGAGAATATCGATCCGGCCATTGTCAAAGGCTACAATGAGGATATGGAATGCATCCATGACCACATCATGTACAAAGATGGGCATTGCACTTTCTGTTTTAGAAAAAAGAAGAAATAAGAAAAATAAAGGAAAAGCGCTGCAGTTAAATTAGGCTGCAGCGCTTTTCTCTATGGTGACAGGATGATTTATACTGGTTTCTTGTCACCAAAGTACTCTTTGACAAGGGAAATAAAATAGTTTTGGGCTTCGTTACATACATAACCTGACCGGGTGCCAATCAAAAATTCAGAGTAGCTGGGTTGCTTTCCGATGGACAGGTAGACGGGAGACTTCTCGTAATTTTTGAAATAGCGAATGCAGATATCATAACAGAAGGCTACGCCCATGCCCCGGCTGGCTAAGGCCAGACAGGTATCTAAACTGCGCAGGATGGTCATAGGCGGATGCAGATGATAGGTGGAAAGAAGCTGCTGCCCAAAACGGGCAACTTGGGCCTGCTGAGGGTCATTGCTGTAAAATACCATATCCTTAAAAAGGGAAAGATCAATCCAAGGGTGGGAGAAACCATCACGCTGTTGTATATATTTTTGATAAGGAAAATCCTGGGGGATACACAGCAGGACTTCCTCTTGATTGATATGGATATAATCAAGGTTGCGATTGCGGGTAGGCTGGGAATAAATGGCTAAATCTACTGCACCGTTCTCCAGCGCAGTTTCCGCTTCACTGATAGGTCTTTCGAAAATTTCAATATGGTAATTAGGGTACCGTTCTTTGAACAGCGGCAGTATTACTGGCAGAACGTAGGCTCCTCTTACAGGGGTGATGGCTAAACTTAAAATTCCTTCCGTATGATTGACTGCTTGTTTTAGGGTGAAACGGAGTTTGTCCTGCAGCAATAAGATTTGTTCTCCGGTCCGAAGGAATTCTTTTCCTGCATAGGTAGGCTGCATTTGCTTGTTAATCCGCTCAAAAAGAGGCGTACCTATCTCTTGTTCCAGTTTTTGCAAAAATTTGGTCAGGGAAGGCTGGGCCACATATAGCATTTCTGCTGCTTTGGATAGGGTGCGATATTCAGCAATGGCTTTAACGTAGGTGAAATCACGGAAGTCCATTTGTCCTCATCTCCATTCTAGGGATATCTTTATTATAATATATAGTCTAAAGGAATAAAATATATAATATTTATATATTTTTAATATACATAAACTCGTGCCATAATATAAGCAGATAAACAGAAAAATAAGACAAAGAGGTGAGGCAGTAATGAAAAAAGGCTATATGGAAACTAGCGATCATGCCTTTATTTATTACGAGGATACGGAACAGGGTGATGATACCATTTTGCTCATTCCAGGACATATGTGTACCACCAAGTTCTATCAAAGAAATGTTGTGGAATTGCAGAAAAAACATCGGGTAGTCTGCATTGACAGCCGGGGTTTTGGGAATTCGTCGAAACCATTGCAGGGCAACTCTATTGCTCGGCATAGTGAGGATATTCACGAAATCATCGAGTATCTTCAACTGAAGAAGGTGCTGCTTCTTGGCTGGTCCCTGTCCGGCAGTGTGGTGGTTACGTACGCACATCGCTATCATGACGAAAATCTACAAGGGTTGGGGCTTTTAGATTGTTGTTTATTCCCGTTTTCCCCAGATGATTGGAACTCCTACAATTTAAAAAACTATAACATGGACGGCTGGAATCAGAAATATCGGTTGTGGTATGCAGATCCGGAACAGTATATCGATAACTTCTGCAATCGGGTAAAAGGGACATTATCAGAGGAAGCTGCTGCCATGGTGCGGGAAGAAATTAGAAAAACCCCACCTTGGATTGGTTTTGCTCTCCACAGTGATTGGTGTCATCAGGACTGTACCCCTTATTTAAAAGAACTTACAGTGCCGGTGATTATTTTCAGCGGCAGTTCTCTGGGGCATAAACCTTCCATGGGAAAATATTATGAAACGTTGATTCTCACTTATCATGAGCATCACATTTATGAAAACGGCGGCCATATGCTGTTTTGGAGCGAAAGCGAAAGCTTCAATGCACAGTTGGAAGCATTTTTAGCTAAAATCCGATAAGATCTGCTGCAAAGGGGGCGCTAGTATGTCAGTTGGTTACATTGCCTTGATCATCGTCCTTACGGTGAGCATTTTGATTGTTTTGGTCAGCAAATTTAAGCTGCACGCCGCTATTTCCTTGTATATAACCTCCATGCTGCTTGCCATTTTGGTCGGTACGCCAATGGAAAAAATCCCTAAGATGATTAATGATGGCTTTGGAAATACCTGCAAAGGCATTGCTATGGTCATTTTTCTGGGATCTTTGTTGGGTATTATTTTAAATAAGACCGGTGCCATTGTTAAATTAACGGATTCCTTGGTGTCGTTTTTCGGTTCGAAACGGGTCCTTTGGGCTTTGGGTATCAGCTGCTTTATTTTGGGCGTTCCTGTTTTCCCAGATACAGTCTTCCTTTTGGTGATTCCTCTGTGCACCAATTTAGCGAAGAAAACGGGAATTTCCATGATGGCCTTTATTGCGGCTATTCAGACAGCGTTGATTACCAGTTCCCTTGTTCCGCCTACACCGGGGCCTGTGGCGGCAGCCGCTGCCCTTAACCTGCCGTTAGGAATCGCGATTCCCTGGGGCATTCTAGTTTCTGTTCCAGGAACCATTGCAACAGTGCTGTATGCCTATTATTTAAAAAATGATCAAATTCCCCTTAATGAAGTTTATTTGAGCGATGGTGGAGATCAGCAGGAAAATGTTCCGAATATGAACTTTAAAAAAGCCATTGCTCCTATTATTCTTCCGGTCATCTTGATTGTGCTGCAAACTGTGAGCGCAGCCTTTATGAAGGGCAGCTTCTTTGCAAGATTGATGCTGTTTATTGGGGACCCCATGTCAGCGTTGTTTATCGGCTGCTTATATGCGCTGCTCACCCAAGTCAAGGATTGGGTACACAATATGGATATTCGGGGTAAATGGGTAAATTCTGCTCTGCTTGACTGCGTAGGCCCTGTATTCATCACAGCCTTGGGCGGTGCTCTGGCTTCCTTTATTAAAGGTTCGGGTGTTGCCGGAATCTTGGCTCACGCTATTGTGGATGCACATATTCCTGGTATTTTTGTGCCGATGGCCATCGGTTTTCTGATTCGGACGGCAGCAGGTTCCAATACCTTGGCAATTGCTACAGCAGCTGCGCTTTGTGGACCGATGCTGGATATTTTGGGCATTTCCAACTTGGCTGCTTATTTGGCCATTTGCTCCGGATCCATTGCAATTGCTCATGCCAACAGTTCTGGCTTTTGGCTGATTTGCTCTTTGGCAAATTTGAATTTCAAACAAGGCATGCGCAGTGTAGGATTGGTTTCTGCAGTATCTGGTGTATTCTGCATGGCCTTTACGTTGGTACTGTACTTTGTAGGGATTATCTAAACGCATACAAAAAGAGAATAGAGAAATTTTGGCCGCTAGCAAAAGAATTGTGCTTTTGCCAGCGGCCTTTTTTGCCTTAAATTTTATAAAAAAAGGCCTCCTTATTGCCATTTAGTATTAATTGCATGCTTAGTTAATCAAGATAGCTTTAATGAGAAGCAATTATTTTCCGAACGAAGAGAGGATTACTGGATTAAAAAAGTTTGCAGAATAACCGGCAGAATTCCTCATATGACAAAGATAATAACTGAAAAATATGAAGAATCTGCCTGTAAAAACAAGAAATATAACGTCAGAAGTCAATTCAAGGAATGTTATGTATATATCATAACATTAATAGATATAATAATATAATTGTTCGTAAAATGAGAAAAGTAATTGACAAAATATTTACAGGAACATACAATGAAGTTGAATTTAGAAATATATTACATACTACATTTTAATTTAGGAGGGAAGTTAGTTATGAAAGTCAGCATTGCACAGATGGACATGAAATTTGCAGATCCTGAATTTAACTTTAAACACGCAGAAGAACTAATTAGAAAAGCTGCACTAGAAAAACCAGATGTGATTGTATTGCCGGAAACCTGGAATACGGGTTTCTTCCCGGATAAGAATTTGGCATCATTAAGTGATCAAAATGGTGAAAAAACGAAAGAATTATGCGGTGGATTAGCCAAAGAATTGAATGTAAATATTGTGGCTGGTTCTGTCTCAAATGTAAAAAACGGAAAAGTATACAATACAGCTTTTATTTTCAATCGTTCGGGAAATTGCATCGCGGAATATGATAAAATTCATGCCTTTACTCCGATGAAGGAAGATGTTGCCTATCAAAAGGGGGATCATCTGGCTTTATTTGAACTGGATGGGCATCGTTGCGGGATGATTATTTGCTATGATATCCGTTTCCCGGAATTGACTCGGGCTTTGGCTGTGAAAGGTATTGATATCCTCTTTATTTCTGCTCAGTGGCCAGCTGTTCGTCGTACCCATTGGCAAATTCTCACTAAAGCACGTGCTATTGAGAATCAAGTTTTCCTGGCAGCTTGCAACTCTTGCGGAAAAGCAGGTGAAACTGTATATGGAGGAACTTCCTGCCTGCTGAATCCTTGGGGCGAGGTTATTCAAGAAGCTGGGCCTAGTGAAGAAATTATTTCTGGTGATTTTGATTTTGAGATTTTAAAAGGGATTCGTTCCAGTATTAACGTATACGTGGATCGCCGCCCTGATTTATATGCAAAATTCTAAGGAGGCAGGAACTATGTCAATGGTACGGTTTCAATTGGAAAAAGGCGGTAAAGTAAGTGATTTAGATATAGTTTATGATGATTTGTATGCAATTGGGTATGCGGGCCGGAATATGGCAAAAACGTTAGAACATATCCAGGAACTGAAAGAACGTTTTGGTGTTCCTGCTCCCAAACTGATTCCTACGATTTTCCAAATGTCCAATATGTTGCTGACTCACGATTTGGATATTCATTTTGTCAGCCATGATACCTGTGGGGAAGTGGAATATGTCATTATTACCCAAGGTGAAAAGGTTTATATCGGTATTGGCAGTGACCATACGGATAGAAAGCTGGAAGGGGAAAGCGTGCCCAAAGCCAAGCAGGTATGCCCGAAGCCTATTGGCGGTGTGGTTTGGGACTATGATGATGTAAAAGATCATTGGGACGACATTAAATTAAACTCCTACCAGGTTGTGGATGGTAAGGAAACCCTGTATCAAGAGGGCGGCGTAAAGGACATCCTGCCGGTGGAACGGATTTTGGAAGAGATGCATAAACGGGTAGAAGCTATTCCCCGCAGCATTATTTTCTCCGGTACGGTGCCTGTGAAATCTGGTTTCGTATTCGGCACACATTTCAGAGGGGAGATGATTGATCCTATCTTGAACAGAAAATTAACCTGCCAATACTCTGTCCATGAAATTAGTGAGGAGGAACGGTAAAGATGGGTAAAACACTGAAATTATTAGGCATGGCTCTACTTTCTCTTACGGTGATGCTCACTGCCGGGTGCAATAGTGGCCCAAAAGGTCCGGATAAAGACGGTGTTTATACAATTAAGTTCGGTTCTACCGGGAATGACCAGCATCAGTACACCGTTTATGGAAAATACTTCAAACAGAGAGTTGAAGAATTAACCAATGGTAAAGTAAAAGTGGAAATTTATCCCAACAATGCCTTGGGTAATGAACGGGAAATGGCCGAATCTGTTTTGATGGGAACTATCGAAATGTGCTGTGTTACTTCTGACGGCACGCTGCCTTCCTGGGTGCCTGAAACGCAGATCCTCTCCATTCCTTACTTGTTTGCGAATAAAAAAGAAGCCTATTACGTATTGGATAATACCTTACAAAATTATTTGGAACCCAAATTCGAAGCTAAAGGTGCCAAGCATTTGGCTTTTGCTGAACTGGGCTTCAGACATTTCACCAATAACGTAAGACCTGTAAAAACAGCCGCTGATATGGCTGGCTTAAAAATCCGTGTACAGGAAGCTCCGGTTTGGTTTGCCTTGATGCACGACTTAAATGCTACGGCAACGCCAGTACCGTTTGCAGAACTGTATACAGCTTTACAGCAGGGCATGGTTGATGGGGAAGAAAACCCTATAGCTTCTATTGCCAGTTCTAAATTCTATGAAGTGCAGAAATATATGAGCTTAGATGGCCACACCTATGCTGCAGGCAGTGCCTTGATCAATAAAAAGTTTTATGACAGCCTGCCTTCGGAATACCAAAAGGCTGTGGATGAAGCAGCTATTTATGCAAGGGATGCTCAAAGAGCTGACATTAACGGGAAAGAACAGGCAATGTTGGCAGAAATGAAAGCTGCTGGCTTGCAGGTCGATGAAGTCGATATTGAATCCTTTAAGAAGGCTACAGAAAATCTGTACAAAGAACCGGCTGTTGCTAAATTGGTGAAACCGGAATTGGTGGAAATGGTGAAAGAAGCCATTAAAACCATGCCGAAGTCTTAAAAAGGAGGGGCACAAATGAACATTCTTTCCGGAATTGATCGGATTCTCACAGCGTTGATTCGCTTTGTGCTGGGGCTGTCCTCCTGCGTCATCTTTGTTGTAACGTTTCTGGCTGTTATCTTTAGATATGTGCTGCATTCTCCATTGCCATGGTCACAGGACGTTATCCGGTTGGCTTTCACGTATATGATTTATTTTGGTGCTGCCTATTGTGTTCGAGATAATTCTCATTTGAACGTGGATGTGCTGCTGACCTTGCTTAGCAAGAGAAACCGGAAAATCGTTGAAATCATTATCAATTTTGTGTTGATGGGATTCTTCATTTTCTTGGTGAACTTTGGTTTTTCCTTTGCACAGATGGGGTATATCCAAACTACCTCATATTTGCTGCTGCCTATGACTTACTATTATGCAGGGATTCCTCTTTCTGCAATCTGCATGATTTTCTATGTAATCCAAAATATTGTGGCACAGATTAAAGAGCTAAAGGAAGGAGGAGAAGAAGCATGAGTATTATCCTCGCTTTATTTGCCCTGTTCTTGGTTGGTATTCCCATTTCTTTTGCCCTTGGCTTGGTGTCCGTAGGGGTTCTGGCTGGTCAAGACTTTAACCTGTTGATTGTAATTCAGCGGATGTTTGGCGGGGTGGACAGTATCGCCCTGATTGCAATTCCTTTGTTTATGCTTTCCGGGGAATTGATGTTCAGAGGTGGGATGTCTAAGCGCCTGGTGGATTTTGCAGATACCCTTTTGGGGCATTTGCCCAGCGGCCTGGCCATGGTAAGTATCCTGGCCTGCATGTTCTTTGCAGCAATTACCGGTTCTGCTATCGCAGCAACGGCTGCCATTGGCGGGATTATGATTCCGCTCATGAAGGAAAAAGGATATGATTATACCTTTAGCTCACCACTGCTGGCTTGTGGCGGATCTATTGGACCGATTATTCCTCCTTCTATTCCTTTGCTGGTATATGGCACATTGGCGAATGTCAGCGTAGGTGCCCTGTTTATCGGCGGTGTCGTTCCTGGTATCCTAATGGGTATCGGTCTGATGATTTTCTGCTACTTTATTGGCAAGAAAAGACACTATGTAGGCCGTGAAAAGGCTGCTACGCTTAAAGAAATTTTGGCAACAGGCAAAGATACGGTACTCGCACTTTTGATGCCCATCATCATTATTGGCGGCATCATGACCGGTATTTTTACCCCTACTGAATCTGGTGCAGTTGCTGTATTCTATGCTCTGGTGGTCAGCGTATTGATTTACCACCAAATGAATTGGAAGACCTTCTGGGAAGCCCTGGTCAACAGTGCTAAGAGCAGCGGTCAGGTGCTGATTGTAGTAGCCTGTGCTTCCTTGTTTACTTGGGTAATCACTGTAAACCAGGTGCCTCAAGTGGTAACGGCCTTCCTACAGGCAACGATTCATAACAAATATGTATTGCTGCTGGTTATTAACATTATCCTGCTGATTGCGGGGACCTTTATTGATACTACTAGTGCCATCGTAATCTTTGCTCCACTGTTTATCCCTCTGGTAAAAGCTATGGGCATTGATTTGGTACATTTTGGCTTAATCATTGCGGTGAACCTGACCATCGGTATGTGTACTCCTCCTTTGGGGGTATGCCTGTTCGTATCGGGTTCTATTGCCAAGATTTCGCTGAAGGACCAGATGCATGATCTGCTGCCCATGCTGGGTGTTCTGTTGGTGGTACTGCTTTTGGTAACCTACATTCCGGGTTTGACACTGTTCCTGCCCAGTATCTTCAAGTAATTCCTGCCAAAACCTAGCGTTTCGTACAATTTGTCATATAAATAGGGTGTGTCCGTTTTGGATGCACCCTATTTATGTGTATGAAGGTCGGGAGAGAAAGTGGAGAGCAAGAAATAAGGAATTTTTACGATAGGGAGGCATAGAAACAAAATACCAATATGTTGAGTAAAAAAATTATCGCCCGGAATTTTTTCTGATTCTGTTGTATAATAGTAACACTAATTGGAATATTTACAGGGAGTTATCAGTATGACGGAAAAACCGGATCAGTCTCTATTTACAAATCAAGGCCCGCTAAAAACCAATAGCTTAAAAAACCAAGCCTATCGCCAAATTAAGGATGCTATCTTATATCGGCGGTTGAAGTTGGATGTAGTCTATTCTCAAGATGATATTTGCAGTCAATTGGGTATTAGCCGCACTCCAGTACGAGAAGCACTTATAGAGCTGCAAAGTGAGGGCTTTATTGAATTTGTTCGTGGCAGAGGGTTTAAAGTTGTCGAGATTACACGCCAGGAGGCCTTGGGAATTATTGAACTCCGGCAGGAAATAGAAATTTTTGGCGCTTCTTTGGCAGCAGAACGAATCACGGATGCGCAGTTTGACGAATTAAAGAAACTTTATCAAGAGATGTTGGACGCTGGCGCAGATAGTGAATCCAGTGTGCTGTATCGGCTGGATTATAAATTTCACGCCTTAATCTTTGCCGCAACGGGAAACAGCTGGCTGGAAGAATTGAACGTAAAATTGCGGGAAAATTTCCTGCGGATTGAAACCCAACGAGCTTTTGCTACCCGCACGGCGGCTAAACAAGTATTTGGAGAACATCTTAAAATTTTGAATGCCATGGAAGCTCGGAATCCCACAGAAGCCAAGCGCGCGATGAAGAATCACATGAAGCATACGTTTAAGAGAACGTTGGTCAATATTATTTCTTTGGCAGAATAGAAATAAAAGAAAAGATAGGAAGCAGCAGGAAAATCTTTGCGATTTCCCTGCTGTTTTTTTCGCTCTCTAAAGCTATTGCATACGCAAATCGTACAATTGCTGTAATAATTTGGAATATACACAACAAAAACGTTGTTAATCTGGCCGCTAAAGACTGTTGGATTCTTCCATGGGTATATCGTTATAATGCAAATAGAAGAAAATTATTTGAGGAGGCGTTTATGATGAGTGCGGCGGCGATGTCACTATTGGTAATTTTAGTTCTAGCGATTGTATTGGTTTGGGACCGTTTCCCCATCGATATGGTTGCTCTGGCAGGTGCAATTGCATGCGGCTTGCTGGGTTTGATCAAGTACCCGGATATTTTTATTGGTTTTGGCGGAACTTCCACCATTCTGTTGGTAAGCATGATGGTTGTAGGTTCATCTCTATTCTATACTGGCTTGGCGAAAAAAATCAGTATGGCGTTTCTGAAGGTTACCGGTGATTCGGAAAATGGCCTGATCATCACGGTTACCCTGCTGGGGGCTCTCTTGTCTTCCATCTGCAACAATATCGGCGTGGTTATGACCTTGATGCCCATTGTTTTAAGTATGTGCAAGACCAGCCATATTTCTCCATCCCGGCTGTTGATGCCCATGTCCTATGGGGCTGCAGTAGGTGCTATGCTGACGCTGGTAGGTACGGTAACTTCTGTTATAGCTAGCGCAGTACTGAATGAAATGACTGGCAAGAGCATTGGCTTTGTGGAACTGGCTTGGCTTGGTGTACCGCTGACTCTGGCAACGGTGGTTTACATGGTCACCCTGGGCAAGAAGCTAATTCCCAACTATGATATTGATATGAGCAAAATCGAAATCGTGGATGATACCATGGCAGATACCAAAAAGATGTGGATTTCTGGTATTATCCTGATTGCCGTAGTTATTGGCATGGCTTTTGCACCCAAGAGTTTCCCACTATACATGATTTCCAGTATTGGAGCGTTGATCCTGATTCTCACGGGGTGTATTTCCACTAAACAGGCCTATAGCAGCATCAGTTGGACCACGGTGGTAATCTGCGGTGCCATGATGGCAGTCAGCGGTGCTGTCAGCAAGACCGGCGGTGCCAAATTGATTGCTGACTGGGTAGTAAGTGTAATTGGCGGCAATGCCAATCCCTATGTGATTACGGCAGTCTTCTTCCTAGTGGTCATGGCTTTGACCCAGTTCCTGTCCAATATTTCTACTATGGCACTGATGGCTCCCATAGCTATTTCTATTGCTAATAGCGTAAATGTTGACCCGCTGGCTATGGCTATCGTGGTGGCTGTAGGCGTTAACGCGGCGTACCTGACTCCTGTAGGTACCCAGTCTCTGACAGTTATTGCAGAACCTGGCCATTACAAGTTTACGGACTTCTTTAAGGTGGGCCTTCCTATTGCAATCATCAACTTTATTTTGGTGATGATTATTGTTCCGCTGAAGTGGTTCTAAGCGTAAGACAGGCAAAGGAGAAAAAATGGACAAGTCGATTTTGAACGGTATTATTGATACGCATAT
The DNA here is from genome assembly GCF_900291475.1 of Acidaminococcus hominis. GTDB lineage: Bacteria > Bacillota > Negativicutes > Acidaminococcales > Acidaminococcaceae > Acidaminococcus > Acidaminococcus hominis. The sequence goes on along the minus strand of NZ_OLMM01000004.1, from coordinate 586,692 downwards.
TCATACGGCACCGGATCCTTATACGAAACGGCGTTTTGATGATTTTGAGATTGCCAAGCAGACCCATGAGTATAAAGCTCGCTGCATTGTGATTAAATCTCATGCGATGGAAACGGCTGCAAGAGCCCAGTTAGTGAATAAGGAGTATGATGACCTGGATGTGTTTGGCGGTATCACGCTGAACCAGTGGGTTGGCGGCTTTAATCCCTATGCAGTGGATGCAGCCATTCATTTGGGTGGTAAGATTGTCTGGCTGCCCACACTGTCTTCCTTAAATGATCGCGAAAGCAAGGGAAAGAGGGGAGGTCTGTACTGCCTGGATACTTGGGGGCATGTACGGGCGGAGTTGGTCGAAATTTTAAAGCTTATTGCGGATGCCGATATAATTCTTGCTACAGGGCATATCGACTATACGGAAATGGTTGCCGTAGTGGACAAGGCAAAAGAAGTGGGCGTCAAGAAAATTATTGTCAACCATCCGGAATTGTTCCGAACAAAATTGACGGTAGAACAGCAGCTGAACCTTACCCAGTATGACGTATACTTTGAACGGACCTTCGGTATGCTGGATCCGATGCATCAGCATATGCCTATTGCCCTGGAAAACATCCAAAAAGTGGGTGCAGCCAGTACCATACTGGCTACAGATGTGGGGCAGGTCAACAACTTGGACTGGAGCGATGCTTACTTCACTTTCATGAAATATTTGCTGGAGCATGGCATTTCTCAAGCCGATATGGAAGTAATGACCAAGACTAACCAAAAGAAACTGCTGGGCCTTGCGTAAGCGCAGTTAAACCATCTTGTTGAAAATTGAATTATTTTAGCTCTTCATAGGCTAGCGTTTGAAACACTGGCTCATGGGGAGCTTTTATTACTGTGAAAAAAGTCACAGTTATTACATTTCATACGAGTTTTAAACGCTGGTATTGCAAGCTGGACGTATGGCGTAAGGGCTAAGGAGTACAGGTAAGAAGGAAAAGCTTCTCTTATAGGAAACGTCTATTCCAAATAGTCAAAATATAAATAATTTATTGGTTGACGAAACCGGAAAAGTGTGGAAAAATTAAGAAAGATGGCGTAAATCAATCGCGTTGAGGGAGGAAAGCTAACGATATGAAAAGTACATTTGTGATGGCTCAATTACAAGCGCTTCCAGATCCTAAAGATAATTTGGAGAAGGCAGAACAGGCAATTAAAGATGCAAAAGCCCAATATAACCCGGACTTTATGGTATTCCCGGAACGGTTTATGTTCCAATATCCGGAAGGAACGGATCGGAAGACCATTCTTTCTGCATCCCAGCCTATCAATGGTCCCTTTGTTACGGCTATGAGAAAGCTGGCCAAGGAATACGGGGTCTGGATGGTCTTTGGCATGAACGAAACGGTGCATGATGACAATGATGACCGGAACTACAATACCAGCGTTATGGTGGACAACAACGGGGAAATCAAAGGTACCTACAGAAAGACCCATTTGTATGATGCTTTTGGCCACCAGGAATCTGCTGACACGAAACCGGGGAATGAACTGTTCAACCCGGTAATGACGCCTTTTGGCAAGATTGGGATGTTCCTGTGCTATGAAATCCGTTTCCCGGAAGTGGCCCGGGACCAGACGGCCAAAGGGGCTGACATTATCATTATGCCGGCAGCCTGGGCTAAAGGGGATTTGAAGAGCCTGCATTTCAAGACCCTGATTACTTCCAGAGCCGTAGAAAATACGGTGTACGTGCTGGCCTGCGACCAATGCGGCCCGTCCTATCTGGGCGAAAGCATTGCCGTAGATCCTATGGGCGTATCCGTGGGCGGCGGCAGTGAAGAAGAAGAATTGATTCCTGTTCGGATTGATACCGACCGGATCAAGAGCGTACGGAAAAAGCTCCCCTCCTTCAAGAACCGGAGACCGGACGTATATCTGGTAAAATAAGCGGAAAACGCTGGATAACTGCATAAATAAAAAAGCATCGCCGGAAGGGTCTAGTCCTTTCCAGCGATGCTTTTTTCTATTGCTGGGCGGCAGGTGAGAATCAAAAAATTGCGTTTTTTTGGTTCTCACCTGCCGCTTTCCCGGTTGAAATGATAAAAATTGCGTTTTTTTGTATTTCAACTTAGGATTCTGAGGAAGGCTGGAAACTATGCCAATTCGTTATCTATAAAAATAACATGGTAAACCAAGCTGGCTATGGCAGGTATTATACGAAGAACGCTGCTGTTCCGCTTTCTTTGCTGCAGCGTCAATTTTTAGGTTGTGCAATTCCCTCGGAAAAACTGTTTGTGGGTTTAAATAGAAGATGCTAGGATTTAAGAAGCAGAGAATCATCTCTTGGACTCCGCATGGACTAAAAAAAACTGGGGGAAAGGCGTGTGGTAGGCATGGAAGAACGGGTAGCGGTGTCACTGGAAGAAGCCAAAGAAACGGCTGTCTCCATTTTGGAAGGGCTGGGAGTTCCTGCCAAGGACGCGGAAATAACCGCAGAAATCTTGATTGATACAGAAGCTGGCGGGGTAGAAAGCCATGGATTAATCCGGTTAAAGGATTACGTGGACCGACTGGTAAGCGGGCAGATTGAACCGGTGCCTCAAATCAAAATCAATGAGCAGGGAGCTATTGCCCAAATTGATGGTGGTTATGGGCTGGGCCAGGTAGTTACTATGAAAGCGGCTGACGAGGCAGTGAAATTGGCCAAGTTATATGGTATTGGTGCTGCAGCTGTTCATCATTCTAACCATTTTGGCGCCGCAGGATATTATACCCGGTATATGGCGAAACAGGGCTGCCTGGGTTTTTGTTCTACTAATGCTGGCCCTACTGTAGCCCCCTATGGCGGCTTAGACCGATTGTTTGGCACCAATCCCGTATCCATAGGTTTCCCTGCAAAGAACGAAATCTTCTGTGCTGATATGGCTACCAGTGCTGTGGCCAAGGGGAAAATCCGGATTTACGCCAAGGAAGAAAAGAAGATTCCCTTTGGCTGGGCGCTGGATGCCCAAGGGCAGGATACAGATAATCCCCACGCTGCCTTAAAGGGAATCCTGCTGCCCATGCGGGAACATAAAGGGTATGGACTGGCTATGGCTGTGGATGCTATGTGCGGATTGCTGACAGGAGCCAATTTAAGCTGCGAATCTGTCTCGGTGGTGGATGCCAACCGAAAAGCGGATATCGGACACTTCCTTTACGCTGTGGATATTGCTCATTTTCTGCCGGTGGCAGAGTTTGAACAAAGGGCACAGAATTGGTTTGATAAAATCCGGGACAGCCGGCCTCGTACAGGAATGAAGATTCAGATTCCCGGGGAACCGGAAAGGGTACAGCAGCAGGTTTATGGAGATACTCTTCAGATTTTGACAAAGACCTGGAATACTGTGAAAGAGTGCTATCAAAAATATGCAAAAAAATAAGGAAGTTTAGTGATAAATAAACATAAAAATACAGCAGTTACGTAAAATGGCGTTACTGCTGTATTTTTTATAGTGATTTTAGCATAAGCGGCTGGGGTAATTAGGAAATTAGGGGGAAATCTCCTAGGTCGTTAATGATTCGTTTGTATCGATTAAATTCTTCCCGGATCAGCTGCAGCATAAATTGTGCATACTGGGGAAGCTGTTGATCCTTCAGGGTGACAATACTAACGATGGTGGAAGGCAGGTCTCCCTTGAGTTTTACAATCTGGGGCATGCCCAGAGCGACACTTTGGCTTTGCCAGCATAAGTATAGGTAAATTGGGGTAATAAGGCAGACCCCATAGGAGGCCAGCCGCAGCATCAGGCGCTGGTTGTTGGTTTCCAGTACGTGGTGGGGATAGACGGAGTGGGCGGCGTACATTTGGTCAATGGCTACGCGAATTTGGTTGGTTTCCGGCCGGTGGAAGAAGGGGAGATCCTGGAGCTCCAGAAGGTCCACGCCTTCCTTCAGGTAGTGCTGGAAATCCTGTTCTCCGGTTTCCGGCCGGTACTGCAGCAGCAGGGACTTGCTCAGGGCGCAGCACAGGTGTTCTTCCACCAGGGGTTCCACCTGGATATCCCGAGCCTCCGGCACGTTCAGGCCCACGCACAGGTCAATCTGGTGGGTGCGCAGCATGTCCAGGAGCTGGTCGCTGTTGTATTCCTTAATCTGGACTTCAATATGGGGATATTTTTCCTGGTACCGTTCCCAGATGTCCCCGAAAAAGGCTTCGCTGCGCTGGCGGGAGGCGCCAATGCGCAGGGTGCCGTAGTGGCCCTGGACCAGGTCTGCAAAGCGGTCCGTCATGTCCTTTTCTTCCCGCAGCATCTGCTGGACGTAGAACAGCATGGCTTCCCCGGCAGGGGTCAGGCGGAAGGCGGGCTTCCGCTCAAATAGGGTTACTCCGTACTTATTTTCTAGGCGTTTGATGTGGGCACTCAGGGATTGCTGGCTGATGTACAGCTTTTCTGCTGCCTTGGAAATATTGCCTTCTTTGGCAACTTCTACGAAATACTCAAAACCTAGTAAGCTCATACTTTCCTCCACAATCAGATAGCTGTCGATTTTGCAATTAAATACTGTTTTATCATTGTTTAAAAATATGATACCGTAAATACAGATAAAAGAAAAGTACTGGGAGGCTATTTCCTATGTTGAAAATTTTGGATTGTACGTTACGTGACGGCGGCAATGTGGTGGGCAAGGGCTTTGATGCCAATCTGACTTCTATGATGCTGAAAGCACTGATTGACTGCAATGTGGACTATATTGAAATGGGCAACTCCGGCGGCATTGGGGCCTACGAAGTGGCTGGTTTCACCAAGGCGGAAACGGATGAAAAGTACCTGGAGCTGATGCAGCCGTATGCGGCTACGGGCAAGGTGGGGATGTTCCTGAACGCCAAACGGTATCGCCAAAAATACGTGGAACTGGCTGCTGCCAATCACCTGGCTTTCCTGCGGGTGGGCGTGGATGCCGATGAACCGGATCTGGCTATTGAACCCATTAAGGTCATCAAAAAGAACGGCATGAAGGCGTTTTATTCTGCTATGAAGGCGTACATCGTTTCTCCGGAAGAACTGGCAGAATCCGCCAAGAAACTGGAAGCGGCCGGCCTGGATGAATTTACCATTATGGACTCTGCAGGCTGCATGCTGCCGGACGAAGTGGAAAAGACCGTGGAACTGCTGACCAAGAGCGTAAGCATTCCCATCGCCTTCCATTGTCATAACAACCTGGCCCTGTCTGCGGCCAATGCCTTGGCTGCCTACCGGGGCGGCGCTTCCGTACTGGACGGGGGTCTCATGGGGATGGCCAGAAGCGCTGGGAACCTGCCTACGGAAGCGGGCATTGCGGTGCTGCAAAAATACGGGGAACTGAAACACATCAACCTGTACAGCCTGCTGCAATTCATCAACGATGACTTGGAACCCATCATGAAGAAGGACCATGATTACCATAACCCCATTACGCCCTTTGACCTGGTACTGGGCATTACCGGCCTGCACTCCTCCAAGAGCGCTTTGTTCAAGAAGGTGGCAGCAGAAACGGGCGTTAACCTGTACCAGCTGATGGTGCATACGGCGGTTATTGACCGGAAGAATCCGTCTGAAGACCTGATTCGCAAGGTGGCTGGGGAAATCAAGGCATAAGCCAAGGGCTAAGGAGGTAAATGGAATGTTTGAAGTATTGCTGGCAGGGACGTTCCCTGCAGGGACTTTGGAAAGAATGCAGGCTATGGTAAAGGGTACGGACATCAACATCCGGGCCGTGGTGACCGAAGAAGAATTTGCCAAGGAAAATGACGTGGACGCCATTGTGCTGCGGATTTTGAAGATGCCGCGGCCGGTGATCGAGCGTTTCTCTTCCCGGCTGAAAATGATTATGCGCTGGGGCGTGGGCTATGATGCCGTAGACGTGGCAGCAGCCCGGGAAAAGAACGTGGACGTCTGCAATACGCCGGGGGCCAATGCCTATGCGGTCAGCGAACTGGCAGTGATACTGATGCTGGCGGTGGGCCGGAAATTGATCTGCCATGAACGGAAGCTCCAGGAAGGGGTCTGGAGCCGGGAACTGTACACGGCCCAAAGCAGCTCCCTGAACCACAAGGTGGTGGGGATTGTAGGCGGCGGCAACATCGGCCGTCAGGTGGCTCAGAAGGTACAGGCCTTTGGTGCCACCACCCAGTACTATGATCCGTTCCGGCTGCCGGCAGAAATGGAAAAGGCCTTTCATATGACCTATGTGGATTATGATACCCTGCTGGCCACTTCCGATGTGATTACCTACCATGTGCCCCTGACTGACGGCACCAAGCATATGCTGAACGCCGACAATATCAAGCAGGTGAAGGACGGCGCCATTGTCATCAATACTGCCCGGAGCGGCATTGTGGACGACAGCGTGCTTGTGGAAGCTGTAAAGAGCGGTAAACTGAATGGCGCTGGTCTGGACTGCACCGAGGAATCCCCCATTTCCAAGGAGAACCCGCTGCTCCACGACCCCAACATTGTGGTAACGCCCCATATTGGCGGCACCACCAATGATATCTCCGATTCTATTATGCCCATGATTGTAGAAAATCTGAAGCGGCTGGCGAATGGAGAAGCACCGAAGTACGTGGTGAATCCGGCAAAGTAAGCTTGAAATAAAAAACACTCCTCCTTTATAAAAAGAGACTGCTTGGCAGAAAGTTTTTCGTGCCAGGCAGTCTCTTTTGTCGGCTGCTGGGAGCGGGACGCAGTTGGGGCTTTTGGTATTATCATTCGAAAAAAGCATAATGAAAAATGACGGATTGCTATTTTGCATTTTGCAGAGTGGGTTTTATAATGGAATTAGAATTGTGCGCTGGCGCCTGGGAGCGGGTTTGGCTCTCCCGGCAGCTGCGTGCAAAACGGCGGCAACGCTTTCAGGGTTGCCGGGAAAGGGGCAGGAATGGAATATTTTACGCTGAATAATGGGGTGAAGCTGCCAGCGGTGGGATTTGGAACCTGGGATGTACGGGGTGAGGCCGGCAAACAGGTGATTCTAACGGCGCTGGAGGTGGGCTATCGTCTAATCGATACGGCCCAAATGTACGGGAACGAGGAAATTGTGGGGCAGGCGGTACGGGAAAGCGGCCTTGCCAGGAAAGACGTCTTTATTACTACCAAGCTCTATCGTCCCAGCTGCAGCTACCAAAAGGCCAAGGAGGGCATTGCCAAATCCCTGGAAGCGCTGCAAACGGACTATCTTGATCTGCTGCTGATTCATGAACCCTACGAGCAGGCGCTGGAAATGTACGAAGCCCTAAAGGAAGCCTATGCAGCAGGCAAAGTTCGGGCCATTGGCATATCCAATTTTGAACCTAAAGCTTACGACTGGTTCCTGAAACAGTGTGGGCTGGTGCCTGCGGTCAATCAGGTGGAAGCCCATGTGTATTATCCGCAGCTGGAACTCAAGGCGCAGCTGGACCGCCAGGGCACGCAGATGCAGTCCTGGGGGCCTTTTACCGAGGGGCGGCATAATATCTTTGCCCAGCCGCTGCTGAACCAGATTGGGGAAAAATACGGCAAGACGGCCGGCCAAACGGCGCTGCGCTATCTGCTTCAGAACGGGATTGCTGTAATTCCCAAATCGGTGCACCGGGAGCGTATGGAGGAGAACCTGCATTGTTTGGATTTCCAACTGACGCCGGAGGATATGGCCCAGCTTAGCACGTTGAACGAAGGCCGTTCCTTGTTTGGGTGGTATTAAGGACCTTGACGGGCCGGGCAGAATCTCGGTCGTCTTGGGCTGACAAGTCATTTATGGGAGGCATAGCATGAAAAAACTCTTAACGATGACCCTGACGCTGCTGCTGGTGCTGGGGCTGACGGCCTGCGGCCAAACGACCCAGGGTAATTCGGCTGGCAGCAAGGCGGCTGCGCCTGCGGTCGGAGAAAAGACGGCGGCTGGGGAAACCAATCCCGGCCATTTTGATTTGAAAGCTGGCACGGTGACGCTCAACAGCGGCTATAAAATGCCCATTATGGGTATGGGGACCTATTCCCTCAGCGACCAGGTGTGCTACGATTCCATTACTACTTTCCTCAAAGCGGGAGGGCGGCTGATCGACACGGCCTACGCCTACAACAACGAGGCCGCAGTGGGTCGGGCCATCCGGGACAGCGGGGTGCCCCGGGAGGAAATCTTTGTGATTACCAAGCTGTATCCCAGCCAGTATGGGGACCCTGAGGCGGCCATTACCCAGGCGCTCAATACCCTGAATATCGGTTATATCGACATGCTGCTGCTGCACCATCCCGGGGAAGGGGATGTGAAAGCCTACCAGGCCATGGAAAAGGCGGTGGCAGCGGGGAAAATCCACTCCATTGGCTTGTCCAACTGGTACCAGGCGGAGCTGGAGAAATTCCTGCCCCAGGTGCAGATTACGCCGGCCCTGGTGCAAAACGAAATCCATCCCTATTACCAGGAGCCGGACGTGGTGCCCTATATCCAGAAACTGGGTATTACGGTCCAGGGCTGGTATCCGTTGGGCGGCCGGGGGCATAACCAGGAACTGCTGGGGGATAAGACCCTGGCGGCCATTGCCAAAGCCCACGGGGTTACGCCTGTCCAGGTGATTCTCCGGTGGAATCTCCAGCGGGGCGTGGTGGTGATTCCCGGTTCCAGCAATCCCAAGCATATCAGGGAAAATCTGGATTTGTTGGGCTTTAGCCTGACGGACGAGGAAATGGCGCAAATTGCGGCACTGAATCGGAACGAGAAACACGATTGGTATTAAAAAACTGCGTGGCACGAACAGGCTTCGTGTCACGCAGTTTTTTTGTCTTAGCGGTACTTTTTATCCATGGTATGGAGGATTTGGGCGGCAGCCCGGACATCCTCGGTGGTAATGCCCTTGTAGAAAATCATCCGGACGAATTTGTCCAAAATGGGGTTAATCAGGAGGCCTTGTTCCTTGGCCTTGCGGCAGAATTCGTGGTTGGACAGGCCGGTGGGGGTGACATCCAGCAGCAGGATATTGGTCTGGACGGCTTTGGGGTTCGGGGATACGATGGCGTTCAAATCCTGGAGCAGGGAAGCGCACAGGGCACAGTGGTCGTGGTCCTCCTGGAGCCGGTCCCGGTTGTGCTCCAGGGCATAAATGCCGGGGGCTGCAATGATGCCGGCCTGGCGCATACCGCCGCCAATCATTTTCCGGGTATCCCGGGCCTCCCGGATGAAGGCATTGGTGCCGCAGAGCAGGGAGCCAATGGGGGCCGCCAGGCTCTTGGACAGGCTGAAATCTACGGAATCCGTGTACTGGCACAGCCGGGCCACGGTGGTTTTAAGGTGCAGGGCGGCATTAAAAATCCGCACGCCATCGGTGTGGACGGGCACGTGGTACTGTTGGGCCAATGTGTAGATCTGTTTCAGGCTTTCTTCCGTAATGCAGGTGCCGCCAGAGAAATTATGCGTATTTTCCAGGCAGAGCAGGGAAATACCGCCTTTTTTCAATTGGTCTTCAATGACATTCAGGTCCGGCTGGAAATCTTCATCCAGAGGGTACGTAGCCCGCTGGAGCTGGCCAAAGCGGGGAGAAAAAGCGGTTTTCTCGCTTTTGTCCAGGTGCTGGAGATTGTTGACCAGTACACGGTCTCCTGGCCGGCACCAGGTAAGCAGGGCCGTCAGATTGGTCATACTGCCGGAACAGCAGAGCAGCCCCGCTTCCTTGCCGGTAAGGGAAGCTGCCAGGTCTTCCAGTTTGTTTACCGTGGGGTCCTCGCCCCGGCCATTTTCGTCAATGCGTCCGTCATCGCCTACCGGGGCGGTGAGGATGGTTTCCAGCATGGGCAGGTCAGGCTGGGTTAAGGTGTCGCTGCGCAAATCAATCATAGGGGGCCTCCGTAACAGGGAATAAAAAAATAGACAATTTTATTATAGTGTAGAATAGGAGAAGTGCAAAGAATAAAATAAAGGGAGGAAAGAAATAAATATTTGTCCATATAAACGAACTTATATGTGTCGAAAATGAGAAAAGTAAAATTTAAAAAGACAAAAGTACGCGTGTAAAAGCACTGTAACAAAAGAATACACAAAATAACAGGTACATGAGTGTATAAAATAAAACGAAAAATAACAAGGAAAATACGAACATTTCCCTATAGAAGGAAAAAGTTGAAACAGGTTTATAGCATATAATATTATAATATTATAATGTTTCAGCAACGCTGAAAATAGGGAGGAGATTGCAGTGACTTGGCAAATGTGGTTGGTAATTGGATTGTTTTTCTGGGTGTTTATTGCCCTGAATTGGAAGATTGCTGATCCGATTATCGTGGGGATTTCGATTCCTACAATACTTGCGCTGACCGGGATTTTGAATCCGGCAACGGCTTTTTCGGATTTTTCCAATTCAACCTGTATGTTCTTTATGAGTATGTTTGTCATTGGACGGGCCATTATGAAAACCGGCCTGGCAGACACCATCGGCAGTACCATCATTAACCTGATTGGCAGGACGGAAAGACGGCTGACCCTGAGTGTGGCGGTAGTTTCTGCCAGCATGAGCGCCTTTTTGAACGATACAGGGACCACCGGGTGCCTGATGCCCATTGTAGGGGCTATGGCCCAAAAGGCCCATGTGAAGCTGTCCCGGATTTACATGACCTTGGCTTTCTTTGCTTCCATGGGCGGTACTATCACTCTTGTGGGTACCACACCCCATATCATTGCCAGCGGCCTCTTGGAAAAAGCCGGGTATCAAGGCTATGGCTTCTTTGAATTTACCAAAGTAGGTCTCCCCATTACCATTATCGGCGGGCTGTATATGTACTTTATTGGCAGCAAAATGCTCCCTGAAGTAGAAACCAGTTATGACGATGTACCGCCGGTAGCCAAGAAGGATAAACGGGGCATGGTGATTACGTCTCTGGTCTTCATTATTTTGGTGGTAGCTATGGCTACCAAGATTATGCCTTTCCATTTGGCTGCTGTATTGGGCAGTATCATTGTGGTAGTTACCAAATGCATTACCGTAGATGATGCCATTTCTTCTTTTAGTATGCCTACCCTGTTCCTGGTAGCCGGTGTGTTCCCCTTGAGCGGCGCTATGGCAAAGACGGGTGTAACCCAAATGCTGATTGGTTTCCTGGGTCAATATACCTCTTCCGTAAGCCCCTATGTGGGAATCCTTTTGATTTCCGGCCTGACGGCTTTCCTGACCCAGTTTATGATGGGCACGTCCTTGTCCGCTATTATGCTGCCCTTGGGCATTGTGTACGCCCAATCCCTGAACTTGGATCCTCGGGGTGTGGTTATGGCCATTGCCGTGGCATCTTCCTTGGCGTTCTGCACACCTTTTGGCACTGGGCCCAACCTGCTGGTGTGGAAACCCGGCGGCTATGAAATCAAGGATTATTTCAAGGTGGGCCTGCCGCTGGTAACCCTGGCTTGGCTGGTAGCTTCCACCATTATCTGGTATTTTTACGAATTTATGAAATAAAGAAGAAAATTTGAGGAGGTCTTGAAAAATGTTTTTGCTGAATGAACGTGTACAAGGTGTGACTCCGGAACTATTGGATTTGTATGAAAAGGTTTGTCCTTCTACCATTGGTCATATGACTGACTTTGGTTTCATTACCGGGCTAAAGCCCTTCCAGAGCAACTTCCATTTTGTGGGCAATGCGGTAACGGTGCAGCTGCCCCATATGGATTCCATTGCCATCCATAAGGCCGTGGATGTGGTAAAACCGGGAGATGTGCTGTGCGTCAATACTTGCAGTGAATACGACCGGGCTCCTTTGGGCGAACTGGTGGGCTATGCCTATAAGACCAAAGGCGTGGCTGGGGTTATTATTGATGGCTGCATTACAGACGTGAAAGCCTTGAAGGAAATGGGACTCTTGATTTATTCCTATGGCGTCAGCGCCCTGACTACCCGCAGCCTGGGTATTGAAGGCATGATCAATGTACCCATTGCTATCCAGAATGTAGTGGTAAAACCTGGTGACCTGGTGGTGGCTGATGATGATGGCATTTTCGTAGTGGATCCCAAGTTTGCCAAGGAATACGGCGAACGGGCCATTGCCAAACAAAATGGCGAACCGGCTACCAAAAAGCGCATTGACGCTGGAGAAAGCCTGCCCCATATCAACGGAAACTACAAATATTTTGAGAAAGCGTGAGCGGGATGGAAGCGTTATTAGAAGTAGAGGCGAAAGCCTTTATAGAACAAGATCAGGAGTATATCCGGTCTTTCCGCCGGAATATGCATCAGCATCCGGAGCTGAGTTATAAGGAATTTGCAACAACCCAGCGGATTGCTGCAGAATTGGAAAAACTGCCAGGTGTGGAAGTAACTACCTGGGAAGGAAAAACCGGAGTAATGGGTGTTCTGAAAGGTGGTAAACCCGGTAAGGTGTTGGCTCTGCGGGCGGACATCGATGCTCTGCCCATGACCGAAAAATCCGGACTGCCTTTCCACTCCTTGGAGTCCGGGGTGGCCCATAGCTGTGGCCATGACCTGCATACTTCTGTACTGTTGGGTACGGCCCGGGCAATGAGCCAGGTCCGGGAAAATCTGCCAGGTACAGTGAAGTTTATTTTCCAATGTGCGGAAGAAGCTTTGGGTGGTTCCGAAAGCATGATTGAACGGGGTGTCCTGGACGACCCTAAGCCAGACGCTATTTTTGGGCTTCATACTTGGCCTTTCCTGCCGGCAGGTACCATTGGCTTTAAAGCTGGTTCCTTTATGGCTTCGGCGGATTCTTTAGATGTGGTTATCGAAGGAAAATCCGGTCATGCGGCCCATCCAGACAACTGTGTGGATCCTATTGTGGCTGCAGCTGCGGTTATCCAAGGGGTGCAGAGCATTGTCTCCCGGGAATTGCCGCCTACCAAGGGCGCGGTGGTTTCCTTCTGCGTAATCCAGGGCGGTACGGCTCGGAACGTGATTGCGCCTTCCGTTACTTTGCAGGGAACGGTGCGTACCACGGATACGGAGGTGCGCAACAGCATGGAAGTACGGCTGCGCCGAATTATTACTTCCATTGCTGCAGGGTATCGCTGCGAAGCCAAGATTACCTACACCAAGGGGCCGGCTCCGGTTATGAATGATGCGGCACTGACGGATTTGGCTCGGAACGCGGTAAAGGCTGCCTTAGGCGAAGAACAGGTCAGCGAGCTGGCAGAACCCTCCCTGGGAAGTGAGGATTTCTCTGCCTACCAGGAACGGATTCCTGGGGTGCTGTACCGTTTGGGCACGGCCAATGACAATCCCCAGTCCAAACTGGGGATGCACAATCCGGCCATTATTTTTGACGAAAAAGCTCTGCCTACGGGTATTACGGCAATGACTTCTGTTGCCCTTGCCTATCTGGAAAAATGATATAATGAGGTGCGCAGGAAAATGTAAGGTTTTCCGGCGCACCCTTTTTCCAAAGGGGATAACCCAAGAAGGCGAGTGGAACATATGGCAGAACCATTGCATGAAAAAATCTATCAATATCTGTATCAAAAAATACAAAAGCATGAATACGAGGAAGGAGAAAAGCTGCCCACGGAAAGTGAGCTGAGCGATTTCTTTCAAAGCAGCAAGGCGCCGGTACGCCAGGCGTTGGAAAAATTGGGACTGGAAGGTTTTATCGTCCGCCGGCCGGGCAAAGGCACTTATGTAGCCGTTCATCAGGCCTGGCCCCATTTAAATCTGGGGGGCTTTGGACAGGAGTTTTCCGAGAAGTCGGCGCTGATCTATTGCAGAACCTTAAAGGTAGAGGAAGAACCCCTGCCTGCCTTTTTACAAGGAGAACCGGGTTTGGAAAACTGCTTGACCATTACAGGGGTAACCCGGGTTCGGTATTATAAAAGCAAGCCCCTGTACTATTTGCACCATTATGTGGCCGGGTTGGAACGGGAGCTGATTCAGCAGGAAGGAAATTTTGCTTCCATGCTGGCCTTGTATGATAAGTACCATCGGGCCATTGGGCAGACGGCGGAAGTCTTGGAAGCCGTAGGGGCCCAGGGAGAAGCGGCAAAGCAGCTGCAGGTGCCGGAGGGAACTCCGGTGATGCAGGTAAGCCGGAAAACGTATGGGCAAGATGGCAGATTGGTTGAATACGTACGATTTTATGTACTGACAGCGGACTGGAAGTACCGGACCAGCTACAAGAACCGGGAATAAGGTCCGTCAAGCAATAATGGATGGGAGGCTGGAATATGGATACCAACACATTGGTAGAGAAGTATGAGCAAGAGATGATTGGGGTGCGGCGCACGATTCATCAGCATCCGGAACTAAGCAACAAGGAGTTTGAGACCACCAAACGGATTGAGAAGTTCCTCAGAGACTGTGGCATTGAGGTGCTGGAGGTGGGCATGAAGACGGGCTGCATCGGGCTCTTAAAGGGCGGCAAACCCGGCAAGGTAGTGGGCCTGCGGGAAGATATTGATGCCCTGCCCATTGTGGAACAGACAGGGCTGCCTTTTGCCTCCTGTGAGGAAGGGGTAATGCATGCCTGCGGTCACGACATCCATCAGACGGTGCTGATGTACACGGCCAAGGCCTTGTCCGAAATCAAGGACGAATTGGCTGGTGATGTGCTGTTTATCTTCCAGCCGGCTGAAGAAGCGCTGTATGGTGCTTTGGAAACCTTGGCAACGAAGTTCTACGAAAAGGTTCATCCGGACGTGCTGCTGGGGCTGCACTGCTCTCCAGAATGGGATGCAGGAACCATTGGGGTCATCAAAGGACCGGCCAATGCGTCTTCAGATTTTCTTACGGTGACGGTAACCGGTAAGGCTGGGCACGGGGCCCACCCGGAAAACTTTGTGGATCCCATTATGATCAGCGGGTATCTGCTGGCGGAACTCCAAACGGTGGTATCCCGGGTGAACCGGCCGGTATTTCCGGCAGTGCTGACCTTTGGCTCCATTCATGGGGGCAAGGCTGGCAATGTGGTGCCGGAAAAGGTGGAAATGGTGGGAACTCTGCGTTCCCTGGAACCCAATAGCCGGAAACTGATGCATGAAGAAATCAACCGGATTGTGGAACATGGGGCTGCGGCCTTTCGGGGCAAAGGAACGGTAAAATGGGACGATGGTATGCCGCCGCTGATTAACGATGATAAGGTCATTGATGCTGTGGTGAAGGCTGCCGGGGAGACCATTGGAGCGGAGAACGTAAAACCCATTCCCTATCCTTCCACCGGGTCCGACGACTTTTCCTGGATGTTCCCCAAGCTGTGTCCGGGAGCCCAATTCCGTTTAGGCACGGGCAACAATGAGGACAGCAATACCCGTTGGGGACTGCATAATCCGAAAAACGTATTCGATGAAAAGGCTTTGGCCACAGGGGTGAAAGTCCTGGTGCAGTTTACCCGGGACTATCTGGGCTAAGTCACTGAAAACAGGGGGAGGAAGCCAATGAAAGCGAAGGAATTTCCACAAACAGTTGCACTTTTGTTTTTCTTGATTTGTTTTGCGGCCGTATTGACCTGGATCCTGCCGGCAGGGGAGTTTGATACCCAGAAGGTGGGGAATGTAACCCGGGTAGTAGCAGGTACGTATCATGCTGTTAAGCAGACGCCTCAGGGACCCTTTGCGGTACTGAATGCGGTAGTTATCGGTTTCCAAAGAGCGGCTGTGCTGTTTGCCATGGTGCTGTTTACGGGCTCCGCGGTGCACATGATGCAAAAAAGCGGGGCTGTAGAAGTAGCTTTTAAATCTTTGACCACGGGCGGCAAAACAGCCAACCTGGGTGCCATTATTTTCGTAATCATGGCCTTCATGTCCGTAGGCGGCGCCACCGGCGTATTTGCCAATCCTACGGTAGCGTTGATCCCTATCGGCATGGTGGTAGCCAAGACCATGGGATTGGATGCAGCGGCCGGCTTTATGATGATTTACCTGGGTGCCTATTCCGGCTTCAACGTAGGCTGGGCCAATCCGTCCACCCTAGGGGTTGCGCATCCTATTGCGGAATTGCCGGTGTTCTCCGGGATGTCCGTGAGGTTTGTGTTCCATGCGGTGAACTTCGTCTTGAACTATCTGTTTGTTATGCGGTATATCAAGGGGATTCAAAAGAACTACACCACCAGTCTTTGCTACTATGACGGCATGGCAGAAGCTGACGTTATGGGGGATAAGCTGGGCGAAACCGTGGAAAGCTCCGGTAAAATGACTGGAGTACAGAAATTCTGCATGGGTACTATGATTCTGGCCATTGTGGCTATCATGACCGGTGCAGTAGTCGCCAAGTGGGGGAACCAGCAGATTGCGGCCATTATGTTCCTGGCGGTAATCCTTCAGGGGGCTGCCCAAAAGCTGGGGGTCAACGGTACCACCAAGGAATTTATCGAAGGGTGCAAACCCATGTTGAATGCGGCTTTCATCATCGGCTTTGCCAATGGCATCTCCGTTATCCTGAAAGACGGGCACATCCTGAATACCATTGTGTACTATTTGTCCATTCCCATTGGGATGTTCGGCCCGGTGGTGGGCGCCATTCTGATGTTCTGGGCCAACCTGTTCATCAACCTGTTCATTCCTTCCGGTTCCGGCCAGGCTGCTGCGGTAATGCCGCTGATGGTGCCGCTGGCCGACCTGACGGGAATTACCCGGCAGGTAGCTGTGCAGGCCTTCCAGTTTGGTGATGGCTTGTCCAACTGTATCGTTCCTACGGCAGGGACCATCATGGGCTCCCTGGGGATTGCAGGCATTGCCTACAATCGGTATGCCAAATGGTTTGCTCCTTTCCTGCTGCTGCAGAGCATCCTGGCCTCCATTGCGCTGGGAGTCTTACAGGTTGCTGGTTGGACGGGACTATAAGCATATAGAAAATCCGGAGTGCAAACTCCGGATTTTTTTGTGCACAAAAAGCGAGAAAACCTGCTTTTCCTATGATTCCTTTTTGGTATAATAAGAGTTAGAGAGAAAATATGCAGCATAGCTTAAATACAATCGAATAACAGGTATTTCTGGTCGATGGCGGGACTGGCAGCAGGGCAGCAAGGGAGTTCACCGCGCTGGTAACCGGGAAGGCTTGGTATTCAATCGCAAAGAGAGTGGGAGCGTTCACATGGAAAAGAAAGTCTATGATACGTATGTACAGATTCTAAGAAATGAATTGAAGGTTGCCCTGGGCTGCACGGAACCCATTGCCATTGCCTACGCAGGGGCCAAGGTCCGGGAAGTGCTGGGTCAGATGCCCGAGCATTTGGAAGTGGGCTGCAGCGGCAACATCGTCAAGAACGTGAAGGCGGTAACGGTGCCCAATTCCGGCGGCCAGCGGGGGATTCAGGCTGCAGCTGCCATGGGTGTTATCGGAGGAGATGCTTCCCAGGAACTGGCGGTGTTGGAAGCGGTAAAACCGGCGGATATTGAAAAATGCAAAGCGCTTTTAAAAACAGATTTTGTAGACTGTAACCTGGTAGAAAATGTGGCTAATCTTTATATTGATATCAAAGCTACCGCAGGGGAACATTCTGCAGAAGTGGAAATCCAGGATTACCATTCCAACATTACGAAAATCGTCAAGGACGACCAGGTGCTGCTGAACCGGGACAATGCCGCCGGCAAGGAAGCTGCACCGGTGGGACCGGACAAGAGCCTGCTGAACGTAAAGGATATCTTGGAATTTGCTGATACGGTGGATCTGAAAGAGGTTCAGGACGTACTGGAACGGCAGATTGAATACAATACGGCCATCTCTGAAGAAGGACTGAAGCATCCCTACGGGGCTGAAATCGGACGGACTTTGATGGAAGACTTTGATACCAGCAAGGTGGAAGTCCAGGCCAAAGCGCTGGCTGCGGCGGGCTCCGATGCCCGGATGAGCGGCTGCCCCATGCCGGTGGTAATCAACTCCGGCAGCGGCAACCAGGGGATTACGGTGACCATGCCGGTGGTGGTGTATGCCAAATACTACCATATTCCCCAAGAGAAACTGTACCGGGCGCTGATTGTCAGCAACCTGATTTCTATTCACCAGAAACGGTATATCGGCAGCCTGTCCGCCTACTGCGGGGCTACCAGTGCGGCCTGCGGCAGCGGGGCCGGCATTGCGTACATGATGGGCATGAACTACGAGGAAATCAGTGAAGTCATCACCAACAGCATTGCCACCATCGGTGGCATGGCCTGCGATGGTGCCAAGTCTTCCTGTGCGGCTAAGATTGCGGCCGCAGTGGAATGTGCTACGGTGGCCATCCATATGGCCCGGAAGAAACGGGCTTTCAAGAGCGGCGAAGGCTTGGTGAAAGATAATGTAGAGGAGACCATTGCGGCCATCGGTGATATGGGCCGGGTGGGGATGAAATCCACGGACGTGGAGATTCTGAACATTATGCTGGATAAAATCAAGCCACTAGAGAACAAGAGATAAAGGACTAGCAGAGGAAAACTTTCTCCGTCAGCCCCCTTTCCACCACCCTTTGGGCGGTTCCCCTTCCCCGAGTGGTTCGCATTGTACCAATCAGCCGCGCTCTTCGAGCTTGCTTCTTGGAATGCTATCACAGAGGTCGCATTAGCCGGTCCTCCATTGCTGCCTTGATGTGGACGACCGGATGCGACTCCCAAACGTGGAAGGTAGTGGCTGCCACCTCCTCCAACGCTTTGCGCTCATATCCAATTATCAAGGCTGTAAGCCGCAGAGAATTGGTTAATATGAGCCATGTGATAGCGGCCTGCAAAGCGAACCCGTAGGGTGAAGCTGCGCAGCGAGCCGCGAACCACTGGAGGAGCCTGTAGTAGAAAAAATCATTGTGGCCATTGGTGATATGGGCCGGGTGGGAATGAAATCCACGGATGTGGAGATTCTGAACATTATGCTGGATAAGATTAAGCCGCTGGAGAACAAAAACTAAAGATTCATGGGGGAACTGTCGGGTTTGTGCCTGCGTGCTATAATACCTGTAGAAACCCAAAGGAGGAATATCCTATGATTACAATGTATGGAAGCCGCATTTGCATCGATTGCCGGAATTTCCTGGCGCTCATGGCCAGCCGGAAGCTGGAAAAGGAGTTCCAACTGGTAGATATTACGGAAAATACCACCAATATGAAGCGGTTTTTGACCCTGCGGGATCATCAGCCGGTCTTTGCAGGGGTACGGACCCGGGAGCCGGAAAGCGGCATCGGGATTCCGGCCTTCCAGAAGGAAGATGGAACGCTGACGTTAAGCGAGGACGAAGCGCTGTCCTGGATTGGCCAGCCGCCTATGACGGAAGCGGAACACGTGGAGAAAAGATAAAAAACGGCAGCAAAAAGCCCTGGAGCATCAGCAGATGCTTCAGGGCTTTGTCTATTTTAGGTTAGTCTTCCGGATCAAACAGGAACAGGCGGTGGCGTTTGTCGGTGGCCAGTTTGGTAAACCGGTCATATTGCCGCAGTACGTCTACAATCAGTTCTTCTTTTTTCATATAGCGGACGGGGTAGCCAATGCGGCCATCGGCAAAGTAGCTGACGGGCACGTACATGACTTCCCGGTTGATTTGGGGCATGGCCGGGTTTTCGGTAGCAAATTCCGATACGTCGGTTTCCTGGCACATGACACCGTAGGTAAAGTTCCGCATGGTGCTTTGGACAATGGTAAATTCGGCCCTGGGCATATTGTAGGGGCCGTTCATCTTTACCGTGGCTTTGACTCCATAGTTTTCCATTTCTTGGGCCAGTTCCTTAAAGGCAGGAACAGCGGTGTTCCGGATAAAGTCCCGGGCGTGATTCAGGTCCGGGGAAATGGCCATGGAATGCAGCCGGTCCTGCCAGGCGGAGCCGGTCCAATAGGAGGTGCAGGCGGACAGGCCGCGGCCAAAGTAGTCTTCGTCTACCAGGAGGCCTTTGAACAGGCAGAAGCACAGCAGCAGGAGAATCAGCAGGAAGGGCAGGGCCATAACCATATTCATGGCCTGGAGGGCGTCCAGACCGCCGGTGTACAGCAGCAGGATGGCCAGGGCTGCCAGTACGGCGCCCCAGAGAATGCTCTGCCAACGGGGGAATTGGGTACCGCCGGAGGAGGCAATGCCGTTTACCACGAAAATCCCTGAGTCGGCGGAGGTTACAAAGAACAGGGTAATGACCACAATGGACAGAAAGGAGGTAATCTGGCTGAAGGGCAGCTGGTGCAGGAAGGCAAACAGCATACTTTCGGTCTGCCCGGTAAGGCCGGACAGGATGCCCTTGTGGGTCAGGTCCACCCAAATGGCGGTGTTGCCGAAAACCGTCATCCACAGCAGGTTAAATACCGTGGGCACCAGGAGTACGCCCAGGATAAATTCCCGGATGGTGCGGCCCTTGGAAATCTTGGCGATGAACATGCCCACAAAGGGGGACCAGGTAATCCACCAAGCCCAGTACATAACGGTCCAGGAAGTGAACCAACCCTCGTTTTGGGGGTCGTAGGCAAAGGTCCGGAAGCTCAGGGGAACCAGGTTGGCAATGTAGGCGCCCAGGTTTTCCGTAAATGCATTCAAGGTGAAAACCGTGGGACCGGCCAGCAGAACAAACAGCATCAGGCCAAAGGCCAGCAGCAAATTGATTTCACTCAGATACCGGACGCCTTTGCTGACGCCAGAAATTGCAGACAGAATGGAGCAACTGGTGCAGACCAGAATGATGAGTACCAGGGTGGAGGGCTGGACGGAATCGATCAGGTGGATTTCCTTAAAGCCCGCCGCCAGCTGCAGGGCACCGTAGCCCAGGGTGGTAGTGATACCGAAAATGGTACAGGACAGGGCCACCACGTCGATGAAGCGGCCGATGGGGCCGTTGACCTTATCTTTCAGGATGGGGAAGAAGGCCCGGCGTACGGTCAGGGGCACGTGGTAACGGAACCCGAAGTAGGCCAGGGCCAAGCCCAGGACGCCATAAATGGCCCAGGCGTGGATGCCCCAATGGAAGAAGGTATTCAGCATGGCGGTTTTGGCCTGGTCATTGACAGACAGACCGGCGTGAAGGGGCTGGGCAAAATGGGAAATGGGTTCCGCTACCCCAAAGAACATCAGCCCAATGCCCATGCCGGCCGCAAACAGCATGGCCAGCCAGGAGAAGAAGGAGTGCTCCGGTTCGTCATCATCGTTGCCCAGACGAATATTCCCCAGGTTGCTGACGCAGAGAATCAGCAGAAAAATCACGAAGAAAGAGGCTCCCAGGATGAACAGCCAGCCGGTAGAGCTGGTAATCCAATGCCGGGCCTGGGTCAGATAGGTTTCGGTGATTTCTGGAAAGGCTGCACAGCCAAATACTACGGTGAAAATAATGATGATGCTGGGAAGGGTAATTCCCGGATCAAACGAAGTATACTTTTTCAATTTTTCCCATGTGCTCAATAGGATTCCCCCTTTTGGAAATGCGTTTGTTTAGAATGACAAAAAACATGCGTTTTCGCTTTCAAAAATATGCGTGTTTTGATACAAATTATCATACATAATAACTAATTATACCACAAAATGTATTAAAATTGCTAATTTAGCAAAACGTTAAATGCATAAGAAAGTTATAAAAACCGAAAACCCGCATGGAGACTGGACTTGTAGGTCAGAAAAAAATACGGTTTTTGCATGCAATTGGACGCAAAAATGGCGAAAAAACCGTCAGTTTTTGCAGGCACAAGGAGTGACCTACAGGGGAGTATGGTTTTTGGCCAGCGAGAAAAAATTGAGGATAGGTATAAGCCCCAGTTTATCTTGGTGTACGAATTCCTGCCTTTTACAAAGGGGGGCCTTCGCCGTATAATCAAGGTAAGGGCAGGACGGCGGCAGTGGGCCGCCAGGGTCCAGTCCGCGTAACCCATCGTTTGCAGGTGTTTTTCTAAGGAGGGATACTATGGATTTAGGTTTAAAAGATAAAGTGGTTTTGGTGATGCATTCGGCTTCTGGCTTGGGCAAGGGAATTGCCACGGAAATGGCCAGGGAAGGGGCCAAAGTGGTGCTGGCTACTTCCGGGCCCTACGAACAGCGGATGCGGGACGTGCAGGAAGAAATTGCCCAAAAGACCGGCAACCGGCCGGAAGGGTTTGTGTGCGACCTGCTGCACCCGGAAGAAATTACCCGTTTGGTGGATCAGGTGGTCAGCCAGGTGGGGGATATCTGGGCGCTGGTGAATGTATGCCCTGGGCCCAAGCCCGGCACCTTTGACAAGTTTGGCGATGAGGACTGGGAGGAGGCCTTCCACCTGTGCCTGCTGTCCTATGTGCGCACCATTCGGGCGGTACTGCCTTCCATGAAGCGCCTGGGCGGCGGCCGGATTCTCAACAGCACGTCCTCCTCGGTAAAGGACTGCCTGGATAATCTGCTGCTGTCCAATACCATGCGCATGGGTGTGGTGGGGATGAGCAAGACCCTGGCCCGGGAAGTGGGGCCTGACAACATCCTGGTGAACGTGATTGGACCGGGGCGGGTAGCTACCAAGCGTATTGACCAGCTGAATAGAATTCGTGCTGAAAAGCAGGGACTGTCCCTGGAAAAGGTGGAAGAAGACGATATGGTGAACTTCCCCCTGGGCCGCTACGGCACCACGGAAGAATACGGCCGGTTGGCTGCCTTTCTGTGCAGCGAGGCCAACAGCTACGTATCCGGACAGACCATTCTGCTGGATGGCGCCATGACCAAGGCGTATTAAGAGCTTTTGTAAAAACTGGATTCTCCTCTGAACGGCGGGGAATCCATTTTTTTTGTTGCATACTATTCCTAATGGGAATGGGAAAAGGTTATTTTTCTTCATTTTTCAGCATACCCTTCGAATCTTATAATAAATACATAAATAGATTCGGAAAACTCTGAACAAATGAAGGAGGAAGTATCATGTCAATGGCGCTGGTGGCGCTCCTGTTTCTTCTGGGAGCCATTGTGCTGGGCTTTGTGAAAAAGTCCAATGTGGGATTGATCTGTTTGGGACTTACGGTGATTTTGGGCCGGCTGGGGAATATTCCCTTGGGCAAAATGTACGGTGGGTTTCCGGGAAAGTTGTTCCTGACCCTGCTGGGAACTATGTTTTTCTTTAGCCTGCTTCAGGAAAACGGTACCTTGGAAAAGGCTTCCAAGAAACTGACCCGGCTGTGCGGTACCAAGGTGTTCCTGGTGCCCATTGTGATTTATCTGGTAAGCTATATTCTCTCGGCCATTGGACCTGGAGCCATCAGTGTCCAGACGGTGATGGTGCTGTTTGCAGTGCCGCTGGCCTTCCAGCTGGGGGTAAGCCCCATTCTTATGGGAGTCATGGCCATTCTGGGTGCTGTGGGCGGTACGGCGTCTCCCATTGCCCTGACGGGAATCATTGTGGGGGATTTGCTCAGCGAAATGAACGTGGCCATGCCGGGCAATGCCATTTTCCTGGGGGTAACCGCGGCCAACGTGATGTGCGCCCTGGTGGTGTATCTGCTGTTTAAGGGCTGGAAGCTCCGGGGGGAAAGTACCCAAAGCCAGGAAGCCATTGCTTTTGACGGCATTCAGAAATTCAGCCTGCTGCTGATTGCCATTTTGTTTGTGGCTGTGGTAGGCTTCTCCCAGGATGTGGGCTTTGTCTGCTTTACCCTGGCTTTTGTGCTGCTGATGACGGGCAAGGTGGACGAGAAGGCGGCGGTGAAGCGGCTGCCCTGGAATACGTTGATCCTCATCTGCGGCATCAGCGTGCTGATGAACCTGGTGAAGCTGCTGGGGGGTATCGATTTGATGGCCAAGGGTCTGGCCTACTTTATGAACCAATATACGGCGGCAGCCTTTATGGGGATGACCGGGGGTATTATGTCCTGGTTCTCCAGCGCCAACGGAGTGGTGTTCCCCACGCTGATTCCTACGGTGTCCAAGGTGGCAGCCAATGTAGGCGGGGCATCTCTTATCCAGATGGTGGCAGCCATTGTGTGCTCGGCTACTGTGGCGGGCATCAGTCCCATGTCCACCGGCGGTTCCCTGATTATGGCCGGGGTGGCCCAGGAAGAACGGGGAAAAGCGGAAGAAGCTGGTTTGTTTGCTAAATTGTTTGGCCTGTCCGCCCTGTGCGTGGTGATTGTTTTTGCCTTCACCCTGGCTGGCGGTCTGAAATTCTTGTCCTAGGAGGAAACGCTATGACCATTTATGTAGGTTCCCGGACTACCAAAGCCAGAAAGGCGGAGGGAGAAGGGATTACAGTATACGAAGAAAAAGGCGGGAGCTGGCAGAAGTTCCAAACGCTGCCCTGTCTGGAAAATCCGTCCTATTTCTGCGGCAACCGGGCGGGCAGCCGGCTGTACGCCATCCATGGGGATGGGTGCACGGCCACTGCTCTGGCAAGAGCCAAGGACGGCACGCTGACCGAACTGAACACGGTGCCGGTGTACGGCACTAACCCTGTGCATTTGGTGCTGAGCCCCAAGGAAACGTCCCTGTACGTGGCCAGCCTGGAAACCGGCAGTGTGGCCCAGGTGGCGGTGGAAGCGGACGGGAGTCTGGGCGCTGTTCGGCAGCTGACCTTTGTGCCCGGGCAGCCCGGCCATGGGTACGTTTCCCATCCCCACCAAGTATGTCTGGATCCCAGTGGCCGCTGGCTGCTGGTACCGGCCCAGGGCCGGGACCACGGGGTGGGCGGGGTAACGGTGTACGCCATTCATCCGGAAACGGAAGAATTGGAAGCCCGTTTCTTCTGGCAGGCACGGCCTGGTGCAGAACCCCGGCATATGGCCTTCCATCCCAATGGGAAGTTTGTGTACCTGGTGAACGAAAAGGACAGCACGGTGCTGTTCTTCCACTTTGACCCGGAAACGGGGAGTCTGGAACCCCAGCAGCTGCTTACCAGCCTGCCGGAGGATTACTTTGGTCCCGGCTGGGCCAGCGGAATCGTTATGGGGAAAGGGGGCCAGGCACTGTACGTGTCCAACCGGACCCACGACTCGGTGACGGTGTATGCCCTGGAGCCGGAAACTGGCCGGATGACCTATGTCCAGAACGTGCTGACCGGGGGCCGTCAGCCCCGTTTCATCGGGCTGAATCCGGAGGGTACGGAGCTGGTGGCGGCCAACGAGCTGACCCATACCCTTAGCCGGTTTGCTGTCCAAAAAGCTGGAACGCTGGTAAAGAAAACGGAGGAAATTCCTGCGGGTTCGCCGGTGTGCGTGTGGTGGCAGGCCTAAAGCAACAAGAAAAAAGCAGTCTTGTGAACGGAAGCGGCGTTCACAAGGCTGCTTTTGTTTTTAGCGGACAATTGTTCCTGGACGGCGGGCCTTCAGGGCTGGAAGTTTTCCAGGGCCAGATTGGCGGTGAGCCAGCTTTGGGCCAGGGGAAGCAGGCGGCGGCCGCTGTCGGTCAGGCTGGTTTCCCGGGCGCCCTGGCGGCGGGCAATCAGGTCTGCGCCCACCTGGCGTTCCAGCTGCTTTAGCCGGTAGCTGACGGTGGCCTGGGATACGTAGAGCAGGCGGGAGGCTTTGCTGATGTTTTTGACCTCAGCCACAGCCAAAAAGGTTTCAACCAGATCTTTTTCCATGCTAAGCCTTCCTTTCTGCCCTTTGCTGGGCACGGTCCTGAAATGTTGGAAAAAACGCTGCTCCAGTCTGGAGACCGTCAGAGGGTGAAGGTTTTGAACGGTACTGGAGCCAGCGTTTTGTCTTGCTCTTATCATAGCAAAAATCTGAAATTTTGGCGAAATGATATTTTGGTATGTACTTATATGAATTTATTTATAGCTCCAGGAAAACTTGAAAATTTTCCTGGAGCTATAAGCTGTGGGTTATACGAGTATATAAGATTACGACTTTTACGGACGGGAGTGGGCTTGCTATAATCAAAAGAGGGACCCAATTCTTATAATGGTAAATTGCAAGTTGAATTTGAACAACTATAATCAAGAAACACACTCAATAGCATAAACTTCATCGAGGAATGCATCAAATAGCTCTGACGGCGTATGGTAGCCCAAAACACGACGTGGGCGCTGGTTCAGCGTATNGGTAAATTGCAAGTTGAATTTGAACAACTATAATCAAGAAACACACTCAATAGCATAAACTTCATCGAGGAATGCATCAAATAGCTCTGACGGCGTATGGTAGCCCAAAACACGACGTGGGCGCTGGTTCAGCGTATCTGCCATGTTCAGGATATCCTCATCAGAGAACCGCTCTACGGACATGCCCTTTGGGATGAAATCCCTCAGCAAGCCATTGTGGCGTTCGTTTTGAGCCCGTTCCCACGAGCTGTACGAATGTGTAAAGTACATCTTGGTGCCGAGACTCTCGAACTGTGACAAGTTCTCAAACTCAGGACCGTTATCGGCCGTCATCGTCTTAAAAATCTGGCTGAAGCGCTCTGCGCCATATAGCTCCTGCAACTGTGCAAGAGCGGATTCAACGCCGGCACAGGTACGTCCAGGAATGCGGATGGCGATGTAGTTGCGCGTAACCTTTTCAACAGCAGTGAAGACTACTGCCTCACGGCCTGCACGCTGACCAACGACCGTGTCCACTTCCCAGTGGCCAATTTCGGTACCTTCATTGACGACGGCAGGACGTTCCTCAATGGAGCGACCCTTCATACGCTTGTTCTTACGTACCCATTTCCGACGGTGTTTATGCTTTAAGGCTCGCGGGACTTCGAAGAGCGACAGCGGAAGCTTATTAGCCCAAAGCATGTTGTAAAGCGTCTTGGTACAGGGAATCTGTTCCGGCGTAAATAGCTTGTTCCGCCTAGCATAGCCAACGCAGGCATCCAGTGACCAACGTTCCTGGCGGACTTGTTCTACCATCCATTGGATGAACGATTCGCAGTCGTCATGATCGATTTTGCAAGTCTTCCTGGAGTTCTTGCGATTCTTTGCGTATGCCTTCTGACCGCGCTTTGCCATATACTGTGGGGCACGACCGTGCTTGCTTTTTCGTTCCGGCGTTCCACGCCGAAGCTCATAGAAAACAGTCGTATGAGCACATCCTACTGCAGCAGCAATGTTGCGAAGGGAAAGCCCTTGACGATGCAGAGCTTGAATCATACCACGTTCTTCCAAAGAAAGATGGCGGCCGGGGATACGTACGTCCTCCATTGTGTTAGAATGGATGTGATCCATCGTGATTGCTCCTTTGTTGATGATTTCTCGCAAAACCATTTTAGCATGAGGCTTCACTATGGATTTTTATTTTTTGATTAACTGTTCAAGTTCATTTTACAACTGACCCAATTCTTATAATGACTGGATTAAAGAAAGGTCCAAATTGCCGCCGGAAAGAACGAATACGACTTTTTCTTCCGGGGTAACGTGGAGTTTGCCGCATTGAATGGCGGCGAGACCGATGGAGGAAGAAGGTTCTGCCAGTACCTTGCCTTCTGTCAGCAGCAGTTTCATGGCGGGCAGCAGGGCTTCTTCGGGAATGTCCAATACTTCATCTACTTTATCCCGAACAATGGGGAAGGTTTTATCCCCGGGCCGCAGGGTGGCCACGCCGTCGGCGATGGTGTCCACCTGGGGTACGGTTACGGGATGGCCGGCTTTCAGGCTGGCAGTAAAGCGGGGAATCAGGGCCGGTTCGCAGGCGTAGACTTTGGTCTGGGGCCGGATGGCTTTTACGGTGGTGGCAATGCCGCTGGTGAGCCCGCCGCCGCCAATGGGAATGACCACTGCATCGGGATTGGGCATATCCTGGAAGATTTCCAGGGCAATGGTGCCCTGGCCGGCCATGACGCCGTAGTCGTCAAAGGGCGGCACGTAGCAATAGCCCCGCTCCTGCTGCAATTTTTCGGCAATGGCAAAGCGTTGGGGCTTTTCGCAAAGGACCACTTCGGCACCCAAATCCCGGACGGCCTGGATTTTGATGGCCGGCGCATGGGAGGGAATCACCACCGTGGCCTTGATGCCCAGCATTTTGCAGGCGTAGGCAACGCCCCGGCCGTGGTTGCCGCTGGAAGCGGTGACAATGCCCCGGGACCGTTCCTCCGGGGACAGCTCCAGAATCCGGTTTAGGGCGCCCCGAATCTTGAAGGAATGGGTCAGCTGCATACATTCTGCCTTGACGTATACCTGGCAGCCCAGAAGGGCGTCCAGAGCCTCTAGATGAATCAGGGGTGTATGGTAGACGTAGGGAGCCAGGCGGTTTTGGGCCTGGAACACAGTTTCAAGGGATAACATGGTGGTGATACCTCCTTACAGGAATAATTTCTGCTTCCATGGTAAGCCGGAAACCTGAAAAATACAAGCAGGAAAGTGCACCGTTTTGTTGGGCTTGGTCTGGGAAAGGCGCAGGCAAAAGAGAAAGAAAATCGCTATAATAAAACTACAAGGCAGCAAGAAGCAAAGCTTCTCACATAAAAGCAATTCACAAAGGAGAGATGAGTAATGAAAAATCCCGTACCGCAAGGAAAATACGTGCCCGCCGTCCGGGCTGGACAACTGATTATGACCGCCGGCATGACGTCCCGGAAAGATGGGGTGCTGATCTACACCGGAAAGGTGCAGGCGGACAAGCCCCTGGAAGAATACAAGGAAGCCGTCATTCAAGCGGCTGCCAATGCTCTGACGGCTGCCAAAAACCAGCTCCAGGAAGGGGAAAAAATTGGCCGGGTACTCCAGATGATTGTGTATGTCAACGCCGCAGAAGGCTTTGTGGACCACACCAAACTGGCGGACTTTGCTTCTGAATATCTGACGGAACAATTGGGAGACGCTGGGGTTTGTGCCCGCTGCGCCCTGGGTATGGCCAGCCTGCCGAAAAACGCGCCGGTGGAGATTTCTCTGACGGCTGTGGTAGGGTAAGGGAAAGAACTATTAGTTTGTGCTGTTGGGGCGGAACCTTCGGGTTCCGCCTTTTTGTGCGGTCTGCGAACCTGAAGTGTGCTGGCCTGGGGAATCCCCTCAGCGGTTCGCCGTATTCCAGTCGTCATCGCCTTGCAGGCTCGACTCCTGGACGGCTGTCACAGGGGTCGTATATTCCATTTCTCTACGGCCAAGGCCTTGAGAAATGGATACGACTCCCTTAGTCATCCTGCGGTGACAGTTCTCCCAGTGGTTGGTGCTATGGGCGCCCGCTGGGCCGGGGCCCTCCGGGCCAATTGAATTGGACTTCATTCGGGGGTGTGAAATAATAAAATTGCTGAACTAAACTTCCTCAGTCAGTCCTACGGACTGCCAGCCCCTACACGCTTGCAGGGGCCGGTCTTGGGCCTATACGAGTCATGTGCAAAATGGGTATAGGAAAAGAAATCATAGTTACGTAGATGATTGTAATATCCCGTTTTATCACATGTCCAGTAGTGGATAGGAACGCTTCCTGAGTGGTTCGCCGTGCTCCGTAGTGGTTCGCAGCTAGCTGTTCATCTGCACTCAAAGAGCTTGATTCACAGGCTGCTATCACATGGCTCATATTAGCCAATAATCCCTTAGAATTTTTGGTGGATTATTGGATATGAGCGCATCCCCTTCACCCTGCGGGTTCGGCTCACGGACGGCTATCACATAGGTCGCATATACCAAATGTCCTCGGGAAAATGCATTGACATTTGGATGCGACCGTAAAGCGTTGCGTTCGCGTCCAAACAGCGCTACAGGTATTCCAAAAGCTGTTTGGAATACGCGAGCCATGCGATAGCTGCCCAGAAGGCAAGCCCGAAGGGCGACGCCGCCTGGCTAGCAGCGAACCACTGTAGGAAGTATCGCATTTTCCTTTATAGCCCCCTTCAAGCGTGAAGGGGGTGGCAGCCGAGAGGCTGACGGAAGAAGTTTTCCAGGATTCAGGCGACGATAGAAGTTTTATTTTTTCATACCTCCTTTTTGTGCGGTCAGCGGAGGTTTGGGCGGCCCTTCGGACTCCTGGACGAAACCCCATCCCGGCTGCGCTTACTCTCTTGGGGCGCAGCCACCCTTCCCCTTCTCCTGTTCGCTGCGCGAACAGGTAAGCGGAAGGCAAGTCGGCCTGCGGCCGCAAAAAATACCCTCGTTAAAATAAAATTTACTCGATGTTCTTCATTTGCTAAACTCTCTTCGACGCCTTTCGCCGCCACCACTGAAGGAGCCTATTGGGTTTGAACTATCTCTGCCGACTGCGTCGGCATCTCCTCCACGTTTGGAGGAGACAAATAGGAAAAAGCCCCGGACTGGAGGGGCCAGTCCGGGGCAGCAACGGTATAGCATTTTTGGAGTATTAGCTGTTGAATTTTTCCACATCCAGGGAATCCAGGGATCTGGCTACGATGATGGTGCCAGCCATATCGCCGGAAACGTTGGCGGTGGTATGGACAATGTCCAGGATGGGCCATACGGCAGCCAGCAAGGGTACCAGGGTCAGGGGCATGCCTACGGTTTGCAGCAGCACGGAGGACATGACAATCCCGGCGCCTTTTACACCAGCGGCCCCTACGGAAAGTACCAGGCCCAGGAAGATGAACTGGACACAGGCCCCGATGGTAATGGGTACGCCAAACAGGTTGGATGCAAAGACGGAAATTACGCCGATGCCGCAGGCCATGCCGTTCATATTGCAGGTATTGCCCAGGGGCAGGCAGAAGCCGTAGATGTTTTCAGGAATGCCCATTTTTTCATTGGCAATCTTTAATTCCAAAGGCAGGGTAGCAGCGGAAGAGGTGGTGGAAGCAGCCACAACCATAATGGGGGCTACGTTCTTCAGATACTGGATGGCGCTGAGCCGGCCCAGGAATTGTACCAGCAGGGGCTGGATGATGAAGATGACTACCAGGCATACGGCCCAGTCGGTGGCGATAAAGTTTACAACCTGGTACAGCATACGGCCGCTGATGGTGGTCATCATGTCCGCAATCAGGGCGAAAATCCCGATGGGGGAGTATTTCATGACCAGGTCGGTCATCTTTAACATCACGTTGGCGGCTTGGTCAATGAGTTTGACAACGCCGGCACATTCGTCGCCCAACAGCAGCAGGACAATACCGGTGAGCAGGGCAAAGATGATGATTTGCAGGGTGTCGCCTTTGGCCAGGGATTCAAAAATGTTGGTGGGAATCCACTGGATCATGTTGGACAGAAAATCGTAGGAAACGGTTTTCCCGGATTCGGAAGTCAAGAGGTCCGTTACGCCTTTGCCGGGTTGGGTGAACAGGGCGAACAACAGGCCCAGAGCGGCGCTGACCGCGGAAGTAATTAGGTAATAGCAGACAATGCGGATACCTACGGTGTACAGGCGCTTGATGTCGCCCATCTTACACACGCCGCTGATCAGGGTAAAGAGCACCAAAGGTGCAATCAGCATTTTTAACAGCCGCAGGAAGATGTCGCCCAGGAACTTGATGTGGGGTACCACACCGGGTGCGTAGACGCCCACCAGGATGCCGGCAACGATACCGATGAGAATCTGTTTCCATAATGCCATATGAATGAGTTTCTTCATGAAAAAAACCTCCCTTGTAGTCCGGGGATGTTTGGCGGACGGCCCGGCTTCCATGCGTGTGATTCTTAGCTAAAAATATTATAGAAAAAAACAAGGGCCTTTTGCCAATATGTAAATAGATATCACCTTATACAAAAATACGTATGGGAAAAAACGGGAAAAGGGCATAAATACTTGCTTTTTAGGAGTATAATCAAAGACAACAAGATTTATTTCGGTAAAAAGTATACAATGTGCAGAATACAAGAAAGGGGAGCGCTATGGAAAAAGGAATGGAATATGTGCTGGCGGTGTACGAGGAACATGGCTTTTCCAAAGCCGCGGCCAAGCTCTTTGTAACCCAGCCCGCACTCAGCGCCATTGTAAAAAAGGAGGAGCAGCGGTACGGGCTGCAATTTTTTAACCGGCGGGTAACGCCCCTGACGCTGACGGAAGCAGGCATCAAGTACATCAACAGCGCCCTGAAAATTCGGGAAATCGAGCAGAAATTGGGGAAGGAGCTCCAGGCCCTGCAAAGCCTGGAACAGGGGACCCTGCGCATTGGGAGTTCGGCGTTTTTCTGCGCCAATGAGCTGCCCAAACTGGCGGATGCCTTTCGGAAGGCCAGCAAAAAGCCAGCCAACATCAATTTACTGGAAGGGAATACGGCGGACCTGGTCCAGTACCTGCAAAAGGATACGGTGGACATGGTGCTCAGTGTGGATACCAGCTACGGCAGCAAATGCCAGGGCTGCTACCTATATTCGGAAATGATGCTGCTGGTGGTGCCGGCAGAGTACCCGGTGAACCAACGGCTCCGGGAGGCGGCGCTTTCCTGGGAAGAGGTGAAACAGGGCCGGTACTGGGAGCCGGACTGTCCCCAGGTATCCCTGGCAGAGTTTCAGAAGTATCCCTTTATTCTCCTGACCAAGGGCAACGACAGCCATAAGCGCATCAAGAAGATGTTCCGGAATGCGGGCATTCGCCCCCAGGTACTGCTGGAAATGGACCAGATGCTTACCAGCTACTTTATTGCCCGGGACGGCAAAGGGGTGACCATGATCCGGGCGGAGGTAATCAGTTCCCTGGAGGCTACGCCCAAACTGGTGTACTACAAGGTGGCGGACCCGCTGGCAGTACGGGGCGTAAATCTGTACTATAAGAAGCATGTGCCTTTGTCTCCTTTGGCCAAGGCCTTTATGGAATTTTGCCAGGAGGAAGGGGCCAAGTACGGGAAAGTTCTTGGTGGATTATAATCTCCCTTCGCAGGGAAAAAACACAGAAATATTTGTGAAAAAATAAAGGAATCCAGTATAGATGCGGGCCTGAAAGCCGAAATGAATCCTTAGCCTATAAGTAAATTGATATAACAGGTGTCTTAAATACCAATTGGTAATTGGGGCCGGGCTTTTCTATAATAGAGACAAGAGATGTTTGGCAAAACACCTGGCAAGTGACGCATGGAAACAACCACAATCAATTTTGATTCAGGAGGGAATATTATGGATTTACTGACGGAGAAATTTAAACGCTTGGGAATTGACAATGCACCGGGACAGGAAAAATTGCAGGCTGCAGCTCAGCTGGACCTGCGGGGCGAACCCCTGCCGGGCCCCAAAGTGGACTTTTCCCACGGGGATGTAGATGCCCACAAACCCACACCGGGTTCTCTGGATGCATTCATTGAAGGCTTCAACATGGGCAGCTGCGTAGCGTACACGGAATACCGGGGCGGGGAAGACCCTCGGCAGGACGTAGCCGCCAAATTGGCCGCCTTTACCGGAGCTCCTGTGGATCCGGACAAGGAACTGATCCTGACTCCTGGTACCCAGGGCGCGCTGTTCCTGGCACTGGGCTGCCTGGTAGGCCGGGGCGACAAGGTCGCCATTGTGGAACCGGACTACTTTGATAACCGGAAACTGGTGGAATTCTTCGAAGGGGAACTGGTACCGGTTAAATTGGATTATCTGAGCCAAAATACCTGTGCTGGGGTGAACCTGGATGATTTGGAAGAATCCTTCAAACAGGGCGTAAAACTGTTCCTGTTCTCCAACCCCAACAACCCCACTGGTGTGATTTATTCTGAAAAGGAAATTACCACCATTGCCAAACTGGCCAAGAAATACAATGTAACCCTGCTGGTGGATGAACTGTACTCCCGTCAGATTTTTGACGGCCATCCTTACACCCATCTCCGGGCCTTGGAAGAGAAACCGGATAATATGCTGACCATTATGGGACCGTCCAAAACGGAATCCCTCAGCGGTTTCCGTCTGGGTACGGCTTTTGGTTCCAGCTGGATCATTGACCGGATGGAAAAACTCCAGGCCATTGTTACCCTGCGGGCTCCCGGCTACTGCCAGCATGTATTCAAGGTCTGGTTCAACGAACCGGAAGGCTGGCTGGCTGACCGGATCCGGCAGCATCAGGAAATCCGCGATGCCCTGATTAAACTGGTAGAATCCCACGAAGGCTGCTCGGTAAGAAAGACCGAAGGGGGCAGCTACATATTCCCCACCCTGCCGCCTTTGGATGTAAGCATCAGTGATTTTGCCAAAATTGCACGGAAAATGGCCAATGTGACCCTGACGCCGGGCACGGAATTTGGCCCGCAATTCACCCACAGCTTCCGGATGAACTTCTCCCAGGACAAGGACAATGCCATTGCCGCCCTGGACCGGGTGCTGCAGCTGATGGAACGGTATAGAAGCAAATAAGCATACGGAAACGCTGACTTTTGATCCGGGCTGGGGGCCGCAGGGCTGCCCGGTCCGGGTACTATACAGAAAAGAGGAAATAACATGGCAAATAAACCGGTATTTGATGAAGCGCTGCAAAAGGAAATCAAAAGCAAGTTCTGTTATATGGATGAGGATATGTTCGGCCATAAACGGCTGTTCTTTGAAAACTCCGGCGGCTCCCTGCGCCTGAAGGCCTGCGTAGATGCCAAGGCCAAATACGAAATGATTCCTGACTGCCCCCTGCGTTATCATGACGTATCCGAGCAACTGCATGAAGTGAAAGCCAAGGGCATTTCTGACCTGCTGGAAGTTATTTTTGGTGCAGAACCGGGCGAAGGGGCTCTGGTAACGGAACTGACCCCGTCCAAGACCACCTTCAGCATTACCCGTGCCATTATTGAAAATGTTCCTGGCAAGAACGTGGTCACCACCTCCATCGAACATCCGTCCGCTTATGATGCTGCCGCCATCTATGCTGCCAAAATGGGCATGGAACTGCGGGTGGCCCAAGCCAACCCCAAAACTGGCGGGGTGGACGTGGACGCCATTGTGAACCTGGTGGACAAGGATACCTGCCTGCTCAGCGTCATGAGCGCTTCCAACATTTCCGGCAAAGTATTCCCCATGAAGGAAATCATCGAAAAAGCCCGGGCCATCAAACCGGACCTGTACATCATTTCCGATGCAGTACAGCATATGCCCCACGCCGCTTTGTATGCCCACGACCTGAAGCTGGACGGCATGATTATTGCTCCTTATAAAGCGATGGGTATCCGGGGCTGCGGCTACGGCTACGTTTCTGACCGGGCTGCTGTGCTGCCCCATGATAAATTAAACGGCAAGGATGCCAAGGAATGGGAACTGGGCACCTATCCCCATGCCAACTTCGCTGCCATGAGCGCCATGGTGGACTATGTATGCTGGCTGGGCCGTCACTACACCAATTCTGAAAGCCGCCGGGAACAATACGTGGTAGGCATGAAGAAAGCCCACGAACAGGAAGAAGCCCTGCTGGAACATATGCTGGAAGGCAGCGAAACCGTTCCTGGCCTGCGCCATATCCCCGGGGTAGAAGTGTACTTCGATGATGGTCCTATTGACGAAACCCGTGACCTGGTAGTGGCTATGGGCATGAAGGGTGTGGACTACACCGACCTGCGCCTGGCTTATGAAAAACGCCACATCATCGTCTTTGAACGGATCAACACCAGCCTGTACTCCAAACGGATTGTAGAATCCCTGGGTCATACGGGCCTGCTACGGGTATCCCCGCTGCACTGCCATGACTTCGGCGACATCGATACCTTCCTGAAGGCTACGGTGGAAATTGCCAAGGAATTTGGCGTGAAATAAGCTCCTAAACGAAAGAACCCTGCATAGAAAAAACCGCTGGAAAGCAAGAAATTGCTTTTCAGCGGTTTTTATTTATGCAAGGCTGTTTCTTATCATACAACTGCTTTTTACAGGCAGCGTTTGTAGATTTGGACCACATCTTCCGGCAGCAGGGGACGGAAGCCTTTGATCACGTTGCCCTTGGAGGAGCAGGCTTTTTGGGCCATGACGGGGATGTGTTCTTCCCCAATACCCACTTCGTGGAGGGTGCTCTTGAGTCCCAGGGTGGTGAACAGGAAGTGTTCCAGGTGGTTGATGGCTTCGTGGGCAATGGTCAGGGGTTCCTGCTGGGGATCCAGACCAAAGACGTTGACGCCGAAGCGGACGTACCGGTCCACATTCTGCTCGGTGAGGCAGTATTCCAGCCACCGGGGGGTGAGAATGGCCAGACCCAGGCCGTGGGTAATGTCATAGTAGGCGGACAGCTGGTGCTCCATGGCGTGGCAGCTCCAGATCTGGTTCTGGCAGGTTTTGAACAGGCCGTTGATGGCCCAGGAAGCGGCCCACATCAGGTTGGCCCGGGCTTCGTAGTTGTTTGGTTCCTTCAGGGCGATGGGGGCATAGCGGATCACGGTTTTCATCAGCCCTTCCATGAAGGTGTCCAAAAGGTACATGCCTTCGGTGGGGTTAAAATACGTTTCGATGGTATGGGACAAAATGTCTGCGGCGCCGCAGGCGGTATGGTAGGCATTTACCGTATAGGTGGTTTCCGGGTCCAGGAAGGAAACCTTGGGCTGGATCAGCATGGTTTTGGCGCCCCGTTTGTCATCGGTGTCGGGGTTGCTGAGCACGGCCACATTGTCCATTTCGGAGCCCGTAGCGGCCAGGGTGGGGATGGTGATAATGGGCAGGGCTTTTTCCGCCGGTACCCGTTTGATGAAGAAGTCCCAGGGGTCGCAGTCCACGCAGGCCCCGATGGCAATCATCTTGCCCGTATCCAGGGCGGAGCCGCCGCCGGCCGCCAGTACCATATCGATGCCTTGCTCCTTGCAGACCTGCACGCCTTCCCGTACCTTGTCGATGCGGGGGTTGGGGAGCACGCCGGAAACTTCAAAGCAGGTAAGGCCGGCTTTTTGGATTTCCTGCTGGATGGTATCGTACAGGCCAATCTTTTTGATGGAACCGCCGCCGTAGACCAGCAGCACCTTTTTGCCGTATTGGGCCAGAACCTCGCCCAAATAACAGAACTGGTCCTTGCCGAAATAAATCTTGGTGGGAATATCGTAAATAAAATCCTTCATGTGAAAAACCTCCTTCAGGATGGTGTGACAAGACAACGTACAGTTACAGTATAGCTGAATTTGGCGGAAAAGAAAACTGGGGGCGGGGCAAAGGAAATTTCCTTTGCCCCGCCCCTGGGTGTCAACTTTGGTGGTGCGGTCAGTGAATCTGAAGTGATGTGGTGCCGGGTATTCCCTCAGTGGTTCGCGGCTCGCTGTTCGTCATCGTCCTTCGGACTTGATTCACAGGCCGCTATCACAGGGGTCGTATATTCCACCTTTCTGCGGCTGACGCCTTGAAAGGTGGATACGACTCCCTCATTCAGCCTGGGGCTGACATCTCTCCCCAGCGGTTCGCGGCAAACCGCTTAGTTGCGCCCTTTGGGCTTACTTCGCGGGCCGCTATCGCATGGGCCTTATTGACCAAACCGCCTTTGGAAAACTGTGGGGCTGTTTGGATGCGGCCGCATAAAGGGTGGAGCTTATAAGGGAAAAGCGGAAAGGCCCTGCAGTCCTAGGTGCCTTTCCGCCTGCGATCCGTCCTATTGTAGATTAGCGGGGGAATAGGGCGGGATTTTCCCGTGTTTTATTCTAGAAGAAATTGTTAGAAAATACCAATACCTTCTCTATGATAGGGCTATGGGAGGAAAGCTATACCTAAAAGCTGATTTCATAATAATTGTTCTAGCTGTTCGGTAAGGGCCCCAGAAATGCTTGGGCAGCAGAAATGAAGCCGGTAATTTAAACGGGCTAGTTTTGGCCGAACAGGAAAGGAACGTCTTTTTGACTATCATGATTAACCAATGATTATTGAATCTTTCATAGATAAACTCAAATAACTCATATGGGGGGATAAGTATTAGCAAAGCTGGAACTATTCACCTAGAATGGAAATAGAAAAATCTTCGGATACTACAGGGGGGGAAGAAAAGACGCAGTACCAGGGAGCTTTTTCCAGTTCCTGTGAGAAATGTAGGTTATGGAAGGCATAACTAGAGAATCATTGGTAAAATTCTGAAAACCGGCCTATAATCGAAAGCGTAGGCAGTTAGCCTCGCATCGATTTTCTGAACCGGCACAAGCCGGATAACTTGACGAAAAGAGGATGCAAAATGAGAAAATTTAAAACGGTGTATATGCGCGGCGGTACCAGCAAGGGCTGTATGTTCCTGCGGGAGGATCTGCCAGCGGACCGGAAGGAATGGGATGAGATTTTCCTTCAGGTTATGGGCAATCCGGATCCCAAGCAGATGGACGGCATGGGCGGTACGGTTTCTTCCAATAATAAGATTGTGATTGTGTGGAAGAGCGCAGAAAAAGATGTGGATGTGGAATACCTGGTAGGCCAGGTGATTGTGGGCAAGAAACAGGTGGACTACAAGTCCAACTGCGGCAACATGACAGCTGCGGTGGCTCCCTTTGCCGTGGAGGAAGGTTTGGTGCCCGTGGTGGAACCCATTACTACGGTACGGATGCTGAACAAGAACACGGACAAGTACATCAACGTAACGGTGCCCATTGACCCGGAAACCCATACCTTTGCCCAGGACGGGGACTGCCACATTGCCGGTATTGACGGCACGGCGGCAGAACTGAAGGTAAACTTCCTGAACCCGGCCGGTGCCAAAACAGGGAAACTGCTGCCTACGGGAAGCACCCTGGACGTGCTGGATATTGAGGGCCGGAAGTTTGAAGCCACCATTTTGGACGTCTCCAACCCTCTGGTGCTGGTGAAGGCAGAAGACGTAGGCCTTACGGGCACGGAAATGCCTGCGGTGGTGGACGCCAACAAGGAAGCCTCTGCCCTCCTGGAAAAAATCCGGGGCGCAGCAGCAGTGAAAATGGGCTTTGCCAAGGATTTGGCAGATGCTACGGCCAATTCTCCGGCAGTTCCCAAGGTGGGCGTATTTACGGCTCCTGTAGGCTATACGGACATTGCCGGCCAGCCGGTGGAAGCGTCCGCTATGGATCTGTGCGTACGGGTGATCTCCGTATTCAAATGCCACAAGGCCTGCCCGCTGACGGCCGCCAGCTCCATTGCGGTAGCGGCGTTCCTCCCGGGTTCCATTATTGAAAAGACCCTGGGGGCACTGCCGGAAGGGACCAAGTCCGTGCGGTTGGGTCACCCCAGCGGCGTGATGACGGTGTATCCGGACCTGGAAGAACAAAACGGGGAAATCCTGGTACACGGGGTGGCAGTACAGCGTACGGCCCGCCGGACCATGGATGGCTTTGTTTACATCCGGAAATAAGTTATGGGAACTTTGCTATTAGCTGTAAACAATGCTATAGAGAAAATCTGATACCCCCTATGGGAGTACAAGTATTGGGAATTAACTGAATAATCTCCTACAATAAGGGTATCGAGATTGGACTAGAAGTAAGTTTTCAGATAAGCCTAGCAAAGGGGATAAGAACATGGATCAAGAACAAGTTATTCGTGAAGCGGCAGAGAAGTTTGCAGCACTCATCCGGGAAGATTTCAAACGTATTGAGGCCATCAAAAATGCACCGGGCCGGAAGGATTTCACCAAGCTGGACCACGTTACCGTAGGCATTCTGCCTGGGGACGGCATTGGCCCCTACATTATGGAACAGGCCCTGCGGGTGGCAAAGTTCCTGCTCAAGGACGAAATCGCCGCTGGGAAGGTGGAATTTACCACCATCGAAGGCATGACCATTGAAGAACGGGCTGCCAAGAACCAGAGCCTGCCGGACGAAGTACTGGAAGCCTGCAAAGCCTGCGACGTACTGGTGAAGGGTCCGTTTGTGACTCCCCGGGCCGGCGATCCCTGGCCCAACCTGGTCAGTGCCAACAGCCTGATGCGCCGGGCCCTGCAATTGTATGCAGCAGTACGGCCGGTGCGGATTCCGGAAAAGGGCATTGACTGGACCTTCTTTAGAGAAAACATCGAAGGCGAATACATCTGGGGCAACAAGGGCATTCAGGTAAACGATGACCTGGCAGTGGACTTCAAGGTCCTGAGCCGCCCCGGTGCAGAACGGATCTGCCGGGCTGCCTTTGAATTCGCCAAAGCCAATGGCAAGACCAATGTAACGGTGGTAACCAAGGCCAATATTGTGAAACTGGTGGATGGGAACTTCATTAAAATGGCCCATGCCCTGGAAAAGGAATACCCGGGCATTACGGTACGGGAAGAACTGGTTGACTCCATGGCCGCCAAACTGACGGACCAGGAATTCACCAAAGGCATGCAGGTCTTTGTGCTGCCCAACCTGTACGGGGACATTGTTACCGACGTGGCTGCCGAATACCAGGGCGGCCTGGGAACGGCTAGCTCCTCCAATATCGGCGACCAATACGCCCTGTTTGAAGCCATCCATGGGGTGGGCAACTTCCTGGTACAGCACAACCGTGCCCAGTATGCCGATCCGTGCAGCCTCATTCGGGCCATGGGCGAAATGATTGCCCACATTGGCTACCCTGAAAAGAAACAACAACTGGTGGATGCCCTGGATATCTGCACCCGCACCGAAAAGAAAGTGGTTATCACCACCGACAAGGACGGAGCTACGGCTGCAGAATTCACGGACTATCTGCTGGATACCCTGGCAAAATAAGCCAGATACAAACAGCCTGACTACAAGCCACTATGCCCCGGCCGGGTGGACTGCGATCATCCGGACAGGGCCTGAAAAAAGGAGAGGAAACTCATGATTCAATTGTACAAAAATGGTGCGTACCTGCTTCACGGTACCGAACTGATTGCCGAAGAAGATGTTGCCAAAGCGGAGCAGCAGCTGGGCAAGAAGCTGGATAAGAATGAAGCCAAAAAAGGTACCATCGCTTACAGCATCTTGAAAAGCCACAACACCGGCGACTCTATGGATAACCTGAAAATCCGTTTTGACGCCCTGACCTCCCATGATATTACCTACGTTGGCATTATTCAAACGGCCCGTGCGTCCGGTATGGAAAAATTCCCCATGCCCTATGTACTGACCTGCTGCCACAACTCCCTGTGCGCTGTAGGCGGCACCATCAACGAAGATGACCATCTGTTCGGCCTGACTGCTGCCCAGAAATACGGCGGCATCTACGTTCCCCCTCATATGGCTGTTATCCACCAATATATGCGTGAAATGTATGCCGGCTGCGGCAAGATGATTCTGGGCTCCGACAGCCATACCCGTTATGGCGCTCTGGGTACTATGGCTGTAGGTGAAGGCGGCGGCGAACTGGACAAACAGATTCTGCTGGACACCTGGGACAACCCGTATCCTGGCGTAGTGGCTGTATACCTGACCGGTGCTCCCAAACCCTGGGTAGGACCCCATGATATCGCCCTGGCTATCTGCGGCGCTGTTTACAAGAACGGCTACGTAAAGAACAAGGTAATGGAATTTGTGGGACCTGGCGTTTCCTCCATGACCACCGACTACCGGAACGCTGTGGACGTAATGACCACGGAAACCACCTGCCTGTCCTCCATCTGGAGAACTGACGAAGACACCCATGCTTTCCTGAAGGAACACCATCGGGAAGCTGACTATAAGGAACTGAATCCGGCTGACGTAGCGTACTACGATGGCGTTGTGGTTGTGGACCTGTCCACCATTAAACCCATGATTGCCCTGCCGTTCCATCCTTCCAACGCTTACGAAATCGACGAACTGAACGCCAACCTGGGCGACATCCTGCGGGAAACCGAAAAGGCTGCGGAAAAGGTTAGCCAGGGCAGAGCAGAATTCACCCTGACCGACAAAATCGTGAATGGCAAGCTCCAGGTACAGCAAGGGGTTATCGGCGGCTGTGCCGGCGGTAACTACGTGAACGTAGTGGAAGCTGCCAACATGCTGCGCGGCAGATCCATTGGCACCGGCGAATTTACCCTGAACATTTATCCTTCTTCCATGCCCGTTTATATGGACCTGATGAAGAAGGGCGAACTGACGGACCTGATGGCTGCCGGTGCTGTGGTTAAGACCGCTTTCTGCGGACCTTGCTTCGGCGCAGGGGACACCCCCAACAACAACGGCCTGTCCATTCGTCACAATACCCGTAACTTCCCCAACCGGGAAGGCAGCAAACCGGGCCAAGGCCAGATGGCTGCAGTAGCCCTGATGGATGCTCGTTCCATCGCTGCTACCGCTGCCAACAACGGCATCCTGACCTCTGCTGAAGAATACGGCGATGCTTTCGGCAATGTGCCTGAATACCACTTCGACGACAGCTCCTACAAAGCCCGTGTATTCTACGGCTTTGGCAAGGCCAACAAGGACCAGGAACTGTTCTACGGCCCCAACATCAAAGACTGGCCGGAAATGCCGCCTCTGGGTGACAACGTACTGCTGAAGGTCTGCTCCAAGATTTTGGATCCGGTTACCACCACCGACGAACTGATTCCTTCTGGTGAAACCTCCTCCTACCGTTCCAACCCCCTGGGCCTGGCTGAATTCACCCTGTCCCGCCGGGATCCGGAATACGTAGGCCGCACCAAGGCTGTGAAGGAAGTAGAAGTGGCCCGGGAAGCTGGCAAGGACCTGCCGGAAGAAGTAAAGGCTGTGTTCGAAACCTTGAAGAGCCTGCCTGGGGAAGCAACTCCTGCCAACACGGAAATCGGCTCCATGGTTTATGCCAATAAACCTGGCGACGGTTCTGCCCGTGAACAGGCTGCCAGCTGCCAGAGAGTTATCGGCGGCCTGGCCAACATCACCCAAGACTACGCTACCAAACGGTATCGTTCCAACGTAATCAACTGGGGCATGCTGCCTTTCCATCTGAAAGGCGAACCGGTGGCCTTTGAAGTAGGCGACTACATCTACGTACCCGGCGCCCGGAAAGCTCTGGATGGGGACCTGCAGGACATCACCGCTTACGTGGTGAAGAACGGCGAAACCACCCCCATCAACCTGTACATCAAAGACCTGACCGCTGAAGAACGGGCTATCATCAAAGCTGGCTGCCTGATCAACTTCAACCGGAACAAGGCTAAAAATAAGTAATTCGCAGCAATGCGATATCCTCCTTTTTGCTGAAAACCAACAAAACCAGCAAGAGCCCCTGGACCCCGTTCCAGGGGTTTTTGCTGTCCTGAAGAAAAATTGGCAAAGGCGCAGGAATTTGGCAGTCAGAGGGCTTGAAAAATGGTAGAATATAAGTAATAATAGTTTGATTCTTGCAAGGTGAGGGGTACATTATGGATTTTCGTGAACTGCAATATGTAGTAACTGTAGCTGACTGCCGGAACATTACCCAGGCGGCCAAACAACTGTATATTTCCCAGCCTTCCCTCAGCTATGCCCTGGCCCGGATCGAAAAGGAAATCGGCGTCAAGCTTTTTGACCGGTCCCAGCAGCCTTTGGCGCTGACGGATGCGGGGATTATCTACGTGAAGACGGCCCGGGATATTCTTCAGGAACGGATTGAGATGAAAAACCGCCTGGCGGACCTGAAGGACGGCCAGGGGGCCCGGATCAGTCTGGGGATTCCGGCGGAGCGGGCAGGGTATATGCTGCCGCCCATTATCAATACCTTCCGGCAGCGCTTTCCGGATTCGGAGTTTTTCATTCAGGAAGCGGGTACGGACGAGCTGATTGAGCTGCTGAAGAATAATAAGGTGACCTTCCTGGTCTGCCCCCGGGACCAGGAGTATCTGCCGGTGCCCATGGTGACGGAA
Source organism: Acidaminococcus hominis (assembly GCF_900291475.1). GTDB lineage: Bacteria > Bacillota > Negativicutes > Acidaminococcales > Acidaminococcaceae > Acidaminococcus > Acidaminococcus hominis. Next base: position 543,506 of record NZ_OLMM01000004.1, on the reverse strand, counting down.
CTGATCTACCGGGAAAAGGTGCAGCTGATTGCGGCGGAAGATGCCTTTACGGACGATATGTTCCTGGACAAGGCCAGCCGGCTGGTGGATCTGAAGAAACTGGAGCATATGCCCTTTATCGGCATCAAGAAGCGTCATTCCATCCATGCCCAGGTGGAGCGGATTTTCCGCCAGTATGATATTTCCCCCAAGGAACTGATGGAAGTGGAAAGCAGCATGACGGCGGTCCAGCTGGCAGCCTGCGGCCTGGGCTTTACCATTGTGCCCGGCCGGGCCAAGAAAATCCTGGGGCCGGATTATGCCCGGTATTGCTACGATTATTCTCCCCATCCTTTTCAGTGGAACATCAATGCCATTTATAAGAAGAACAGCTATCTGAATAAAGCGGAACGGTATTTCATTGACCTGCTGAAGCGGGAATTTGGCAGCCGGGAAGTCTAAAAAGGGCCCTGCCGGGGAAGTCTGGCAGGGTTCTTTTTAACAGCCGCAGAAAGTGTTTTGAGACTGGAAAATCCATGTAGGGTGGGCCAAAATGTGAGAAAAAAAGGCGTTTTACGAAAAACATATCTAATTAATTGATAACTTTTCTTAAAAATATGTTACAAAATCCCCTATTATCATTAAATATATAGTATAATTATATATATTCTAAGTACCAGAAGGGATTTTTCTAGCTCTGTAGAATGTATATACCATAACTGTAATGAATCTCTCTACGGTACAAAGGTGGTGAAACCATGTCCATGTTAGAAGAAATAAAAAATGCCGAGCAGCAGGCAGACGAACTGAAAAAACAGGCGGCTGCAGATGCTCGCAGCACCCTGCGCCAGGCCCAGGAAAAGGCCCACGCCCAGGCTGCAGAAGTATTGCAGGAAGCCCGGAAACGGGCGGCTGAAACGGTAGCGGCTGCAGAAGCTGCGGCCAAGACGGAAGCCGAGGCTGCCATTACCCAGAAAAAGGGCGAAGCTGACGCTGTGGCTGCCAAGGCCCGGAAGAATCTGCCCCAGGCAGTGGACTATATTATGGAAAAGGTCGTGATCGCATGTTAGTTCCCATGCAAAAGCTGACGCTGTACGCGTTGAAGGCGGATCGCGATGCCCTGTACCTGGCCCTGCAAAAAGATGGCAGTGTCATGCTGGAACCGGAAGAGGACAGCAAAGCCCTGGAGGGTTCCGAAGAAGTCAGTGCCCAGCTGGATAAGGCCGGGCAGGCTCTGCGCTTTATGGTGCAGAACGGGGCCAAAAGTGCCCTGTTCCCCCAAAAGGAGCGGGTATCCTATGGGGACTTCCTGAAGAAGAACGATCAGGGGCGGCAGCTCACCGAGCAGCTGGACACCATTGCCGGCAAGATTGCTTCCCTGGAAAGTGAAGCGGCGGCTTTAAGGACCCAGGCGGACAGTCTGGAACCCTGGCTGCAGCTGGACGTTCCTTTGGAGCAGCTGGCTTTTACGGAGACCACCCGGTGCTATGCGGGCTTTTTGCCCGATACCCAGCTGGAAACCGTTCGGGAAGGGCTCAAGGACCTGCCGGTGGAGCTGAGCGTCTATGGCCTCAGTGAAGACGGGCAGGCGGTGGTAATCATCGCCTATCTCAGCGCCGACGAGGAGGTCAAGCACCTGTTAAAGGAAAATGACTTCAGCGAAGCGGTGCTGCCCAAACGCAGCGGTACGGCCCAGCAGGTAAAAGCTGAACTGTTGGAGGAAATCCGCCAGCGGGAAGAGAAGGTGGCAGAGCTCAGAAAGGAAACCCAGGAGCTCGGCGGCCAAAAGCAGCAGCTGGAGCTGTACTATGACCAGCTGTCCGCGGCCAACGCCCGGCTGGCCAACGGCGGGGTAGAAACCGCCAAGGCTTTTAGGGTCCAGGGCTGGGTCCGGAAAGACCGGACAAAGCACGTGGAAGAAGTTATCCGCAGCGTCACCGATGCTTTTGAAATTTCCTTTGCAGAACCGGACGGGGAAATCCCACCTACGGTGCTGGAAAACAATTCCTTGGTCCGGCCCTACGAGTCGGTGGTGGAGCTGTACTCCCTACCCATGGCTGGCTCCTTTGACCCGGATGCCATTATGGCCCCGTTCCATTTCATCTTCTTTGGGATGATGCTTTCCGATGCCGGGTACGGGCTGGTACTGACCATTATGCTGTACATCGCCATGAAGAAATTCAAACCGGAAGGGTTTGCCGGGAAACTGGCTATGGTCATTTTCTTCGGCAGCATTTCTACCATTATCTGGGGCGCCATGTTTGGCGGCTGGTTTGGTTTGGAATGGAAACCCTTGCTGTTTGTGCCCATGAAAGAGCCCATCAAGATGCTGGCCCTGTGCTTTGGCCTGGGGGTCCTCCATCTGGTTACCGGGATGCTGATCAAAACGTATCTGCTGATCCGGGATGGGGATATGCTGGGGGCCATTTGTGATGAAGTGAGCTGGCTGATCATGTTTGCCGGATTCTTTGCCATGGCACTGGTACCGGGCCCCTTGGGCAAGTACCTGGCCATTTTGGGTGCCGCCATCATCATCTTGTTCGGCGGACGGGAAAAGAAGGGCATTGTCAGCCGCCTGCTGGGCGGGCTTCTGAGCCTGTACAATATCAGCGGGTATCTGAGTGACCTTTTGAGCTACTCCCGGATTTTCGCCCTGGGGCTTGCTACCGGCGTTATCGCCATGGTTATCAATACCGTGGCCCAGATGCTGTGGGGTGCTGGCCCAATTGGCATTGTGGCTGCTATCCTGGTGCTTTTTGCCGGTCACTATTTCAACATCATCATCAACGTGCTGGGTGCCTTCGTGCACAGCAGCCGGCTGCAGTATATCGAGTTTTTCGGCAAGTTTTATGAGGCCGGCGGCCGGGCGTTCCTGCCCTTGGCCCTGCGGACCAAATATACAGATATCACGAAATAAAACCTTAAGGAGGATGTAATTATGATTACTTTAGGAACGGCTCTGGCATTTGGCGGCGCTGCCACGGCAGCAGCTCTGGCAGGCGTAGGAAGCGCCATTGGTGTAGGGATTGCTGGTCAGGCAGCTTCCGGCGTGGTCAGTGAAGACCCGGATAAGTTTGGTAACGTTCTGGTATTGCAGGCTCTGCCTGGTACCCAGGGCATTTACGGCCTGTTGATTGCCTTCATCATCATCTTGAATCTGGGGGTTATCAGCGGCGATATCAAGGAATTGACCACGTATCAGGGACTGGCCTTCTTCTTTGCTTCCCTGCCCATGGGCATTGGCGGTCTGCTTTCCGCTATCTACCAGGGCAAGGTGGCTGCTTCCGGTATTTATCTGACGGCAAAACGCCCGGAAGAAACTGGTAAAGGCATCATCCTGACGGCTATGGTAGAAACCTACGCCGTACTGTCCCTGTTGATTTCCTTCATCATGGTGAACGGCATTAAACTATAAGTGAGGTGGACGCGTCGTGGCAGGCGATAAGATTATTCAGAAGATAGAAGAAGAAGCGAAGCAGGACGCGGCAGCCATCGCGGCCGCAGCCCAGGAAAAGGCTACCAAGGAGGCAGACCGGATTCTGGCCAAGGCCAAGGAAGAAGCAGCGGACGTAACCGCCAAGGCCCAAACTGAAGCCAAGGAAGCCGCCGTCCGGCAGCAGCTCATTGGTGAGCTGCAGTCCCGGAAGGACACCTTGGCCAGCAAGCGGGCTGTGATCCAGGAAGCCTTTACGGAGGCCGCTGCCCGGCTGGCAGCGCTGCCTCAGGCAGATTGGGAAGCCCTGATTACCCGGATTGTGCTGTCCTGCGACCTGGAAGGGCACGAGGAACTGGTGGTTCCCGCCAAGGACCGTGCCATTTATGAAGGCGGGTTTTTGAAGAAGCTGAACAAGGAACTGCGGCAGCAGGGGAAAGAGGGCGACCTGAAGCTGGCCCAGGACGCGGCTGCTTTTGACGGCGGCGTGCTGATCCGGGGCAAGAGCTGTGATTACGATGGCTCTTTTGCCACCTTGCTGCAGGATGTGCGTGATCAGGAGGAATATCGCGTAGCAGAGCTTCTGTTTGGCGCGGAGGTGAAGTAAGATGCCCCAGCCCAGTTATGAATATGCCCTGGGCCGCATCAGTGTTCTGTCCACCCATCTCCTTACAGCAGCGCAGCTGCGCCGGATTGCCGAAGCAGGCAGTTCCCAGGAAGCCATCAAGCTGCTGATGGAAACCGGGTATGGTGAAAACCAGACCACAGAACAGGAAATCGCCCTGGGTGAAATTGATTTGATTATCCGGGAACAGCTCCAGCTGACCCGGAAACGGATTCAGGAAATTACTCCGGATCCGGAACTGACAGGCTTGTTTTTGCTGCCGGTGGATACCCACAACCTGAAGGCCCTTTTGAAGGCCCGGCTTTTGGGGACTTCTGCCGACGACATTCTGCGGGAGGGCGGAAACTTTTCCCTCCAGGACCTGAAGGATATGGTCCAGACCAAGTATTACGAAGATCTGCCCCCCATCTACCAGCATACGCTGGAAGCTATTGAGGGAGAACTGAACCGGGAACCGGATCCCTTCCTGCTCAGCGCCCAATTGGACCAGGCCATGTTTGCCCAGGCCCAGGAAGTACTGGACCGGAAAAAGGAACACGGCTTTATCCGGGAGTACTTTTCCCTGTGGGCGGACTTTACCAATACCCTGAGTCTGATCCGGGCTCAGAACCTGCACTGGGACGTGGCCAAACTGCGCCAGGTGCTGATTACTTGCGGGGAAATCCCCCTGAAGGTGTTTGAGGAGAGTTTGGACGTACCGGCGGAACAGCTGGGCGCCAGCCTGGGACAGGGTTCCCACAAGGGGGAACTGATCCAGGCCATCAACGAATATGCCCAGACCAACGAGCTGGGTGTAATCCCCAAACGGATGAAGGAAGGCCTCAGCCTGATCATCCGGCGGGCCAAATGGGATACCCACACCCTGGGCCCCATTGTGGGCTACCTGATGGCCCGGGAAACCGAGGCGGAAGCTCTGCGGCTGATATTCGGCGGACTGCAGGGCGGCTTTGAAGTAACGCTGCCGGAGGTCTATGCGTAAGGGCCCGGAAGCTTGGGAGGATGAAAATGGAAAAAAAGAAAATAGCAGTGATCGGTGATCCCAGCTCCGTTATGATCTTCAAGGCCGTTGGTTTTGACGTGTTCTACGAAGAAGAACAGGAAAAAATAGAGCGCAGGATCCACAAGCTGGCGGATGCCGGGTATGTGGTCATCTACATTACGGAAACCGCTGCCCAGAAAGCCAAAGCAGTGATTGACGAATACGCTGCCGCTACCTTTCCTGCCATCATTCTCATTCCCAGCGGCAATAAGTCCCTGGGCTTGGGTATGCAGCGTGTTCGGGAAAACGTGGAAAAAGCAGTGGGCGCCGATATTCTGTTCAAGGAAGGGTAGGGATAGATTGTGAGTGGAAAAATCGTAAAAGTATCCGGCCCGCTGATTGTTGCTGAAGGCATGAAGGACGTGGAACTCCATGATATGGTCCGCGTCAGCGATAAGCATTTGATCGGTGAGGTTATCGAATTACGGGATGATAAAGCCTCCATTCAGGTATACGAAGAAACGGCCGGCCTGGGACCGGGGGAACCGGTGGAATCCACCGGGGTGCCCATGTCCGTAGAACTGGCACCTGGCCTGATCGAAAGTATTTTCGATGGGATCCAGCGGCCGCTGGAGGAAATCTATAAACTGGCCGGGGATAGAATCCGCCGGGGTATTGATGTGCCCAAGCTGGACCGGCAGAAAAAATGGGAGTTCGTGCCCGTGGCCAAAGTCGGAGACGAAGTGTCCGGCGGGGACGTGATTGGTACCGTCCAGGAAACCCCGGCCGTACTCCATAAAGTCATGGTGCCTCCTGGCAAGGGCGGCACGGTGGAATGGGTTTACCAGGGGGAAGCCACCATCCTGGACCCGGTGTACAAACTGAAAGACAAACAGGGCAAGGTCACGGAATACCCCATGCTCCAGGTATGGCCGGTACGGGTGGCCCGTCCTTATAAGGAAAAGCTGCCTCCGGATGAACCCATGGTAACCGGGCAGCGGGTTATCGATACCCTGTTCCCCATTGCCAAGGGCGGCGTGGCAGCAGTGCCCGGGCCTTTCGGCAGCGGCAAGACGGTTATCCAGCACCAGCTGGCCAAGTGGGCCGATGCAGATATTATCGTCTACGTAGGCTGCGGCGAACGGGGCAACGAAATGACCGACGTATTGAACGAATTCCCGGCCCTGAACGACCCCCGCACCGGGCTGCCGCTGATGAAGCGGACGGTGCTGATTGCCAATACCTCGGATATGCCGGTGGCCGCCCGTGAAGCTTCCATTTATACGGGCATTACCATTGCCGAGTATTACCGGGATATGGGCTACAAGGTGGCCATTATGGCCGACTCCACTTCCCGTTGGGCAGAAGCCCTGCGTGAAATGTCCTCCCGGTTGGAAGAAATGCCCGGTGAAGAAGGGTACCCGGCGTACCTGTCTTCCCGTCTGGCAGAGTACTACGAACGGGCCGGCGAGGTGGAATGCCTGGGCAAGGATGACCGGGTAGGCGCCGTTTCTGCCATTGGGGCCGTATCCCCTCCTGGCGGCGATATTTCTGAACCGGTTTCCCAGGCTACCCTGCGGATTGTCAAGGTATTCTGGTGCCTGTCCTCTGCCCTGGCCTATGCCCGGCATTTCCCGGCCATCGACTGGCTGCAGAGCTACTCCCTGTATTCCGATCGGCTGCGGGCCTACTACGACAAGCACGTGGCGCCGGACTGGTCCAAACTGGTGGGCACCACCATGGAAATCTTGCAGGAAGAATCCAGCCTGAACGAAATCGTCCGCCTGGTAGGTATCGATGCCCTGGGCTTCAAGGACCGGATCACCATGGAATGCGCCCGGTCCATTCGGGAAGACTTTTTGCACCAGAACTCCTTCCACGAAGTGGATACGTACACTTCCCTGGAAAAACAATACGACATGCTGAAGCTGATCATTACCTGGTACGAACAGGCTTTGGAAGCCATGACCAAGCATGTGAACCTGGATAAGATCATTGAAATGCCTATCCGGGAAAAGATTGGCCGTGCCAAGTACATTCCGGAAAGCGAACGGAAGGAAAAGTTCGCCGAACTGAACAAGGAATTGGAACAGGCCTTTGCAGAACTGACGGAAGAGGGTGACGACAATGCGTAAAGATTATAAGACCATTCGCGAGGTAGTCGGCCCTCTGATGCTGGTGGACCAGGTACAGGGTGCCACCTACGATGAACTGGTGGAAATCCACCAGGAAAACGGGGAAGTCCGCAGCGGCCGTGTGCTGGTCATCGACGGGGACAAGGCCCTGGTACAGCTGTTTGAAAGCTCCCAGGGGCTGCGTCCGGCTACGGCCAAGGCCCGTTTCCTGGGCCACGGCATTCAGCTGGGGGTATCTCCCGATATGCTGGGCCGGGTATTCGACGGCATGGGCCGCCCCATTGACGGAGGCAAGCCCATTATTCCGGAAAAGTTCCTGGATATCAACGGGGAACCCATGAACCCGGCTGCCCGGGACTATCCTTCGGAATTTATCCAAACCGGGGTCAGCGCCATTGACGGGCTGAACACCCTGGTCCGGGGCCAGAAACTGCCGGTATTCTCCGGTTCCGGTCTGCCCCATGCCCAATTGGCTGCCCAGATTGCCCGGCAGGCCAAGGTACTGGGCACCGGCGAAAAATTCGCCGTAGTGTTTGCCGCCGTAGGGATTACCTTTGAAGAAGCCAACTTCTTCATGCAGGACTTTAACCGGACCGGCGCCTTGAGCCGTGCGGTGATGTACATCAACCTGGCCAACGACCCGGCTGTAGAACGGATTGCAACGCCGCGTATGGCCATTACCGCTGCTGAATATCTGGCCTTTGAGCTGGATATGCACGTACTGGTTATCATTACGGATATTACCAACTACGCCGATGCCCTGCGGGAAGTATCCGCTGCCCGTAAGGAAGTGCCCGGCCGCCGGGGCTATCCTGGCTACCTGTACACGGACCTGGCTACCATGTACGAACGGGCCGGCCGGATCAAGGGCAAGAAGGGGTCCATTACCATGATTCCTATCCTTTCCATGCCGGAAGACGATAAGACCCACCCCATTCCCGACTTGACCGGGTACATTACCGAAGGGCAGATTATCCTGTCCCGGGAACTGTACCGGAAAGGGCTGACGCCGCCGATTGACGTGCTGCCGTCCCTGTCCCGGCTGAAAGATAAGGGCGTGGGCAAGGGCAAGACCCGGGAAGACCATGCCGATACCATGAACCAGCTGTTTGCTGCATACTCCCGGGGCAAGCAGGCCAAGGAACTGGCCACCATCCTGGGGGATTCGGCCCTGAGCAAGGTGGATAAGCTGTATGCCAAATTCGCCGATGCTTTTGAACGGGAATACGTGTCCCAGGGCTACCAGACCAACCGCTCCATTGAGGAGACTTTGGACTTGGGTTGGAAGCTTTTGGGTATCCTGCCCAGATCCGAACTGAAACGTATCCGTGATGAATATCTGGACAAGTACTACAAACCGGCGGATGGCAGCGAGGGGGAATAACCCATGGCTACAAACGTAAACCCTACCCGGATGGAGCTGACCCGGCTGAAGAACCGGCTGGCCACTGCCGTTCGGGGACATAAATTGCTGAAGGACAAGCGGGACGAAATGGTGCGGCAGTTCATGATCTACATCCGCCGCAACCATGAACTCCGGCAGAAAATGGAAAAAGCCCTCCAGAACGTTTCCCGGCATTTCGGGATGGCCAAGGCCCATATGGGGGCCCTGAGCGTCAACGAAGCCCTGCTGTACCCGGCACGGAGTGCCGAGTTTGAAGTGGGCCGGAAGAACGTGATGAGCGTGGAGGTGCCGTCACTGAAGTACACCGGCAACACGGCGGACGATGCTGCGTCCATTCCCTATTCCTTTGCTTTTACGGCGGAAGAACTGGATACGGCTGTAACAGAACTGACCACCCTTTTGCCGGAACTGTTGGAACTGGCAGAGGTGGAAAAGACCTGCAATATGCTGGCAGATGAAATCGAAAAGACCCGCCGGCGGGTTAACGCCCTGGAATACGTGATGATTCCGGAAATGCAGGAGAGCATCAAGTATATCACCATGAAGCTCAGCGAGAACGAAAGAGCCAGCACGGTGCGCCTGATGAAGGCCAAGGAAATTATGGCCAAGCAGGCGTAGGGTGCCGGAAAATAAGAGGCTGGGAAAAAATGAGGTTTCATTTTTTCCCAGCCTCTTTTGGATTTTGCCCTAGGAGGTGCAGCATGTCACTCAACGAAACAAGCAAATTTCTGGCGTTAATCCTGCGGCATAAGCCGGAGGTAATCGGCATTACCCTGGACCGGCACGGCTGGGCCAAGGTGGAGGAAGTGGTTGCGGGGATTGCCAGGCAGCAGCCCTTTGATCGGGCGATGCTAGAAGAAATCGTGCGCACGGACAGCAAGCAGCGCTATTCCTTTAACGAGGACCATACGCTGATTCGGGCCAACCAGGGACACTCCCTTCCCGTGGACGTAGAACTGGCAGAAAAGACGCCGCCGGAAGTGCTGTGGCACGGCACCGGTGAAAAGTATACCGCGTCCATTGAGGCCCAGGGCCTGATACCCAAATCCAGGCTGTATGTGCATCTGTCCGGGGACTACGCAACCGCCGTGAAGGTGGGGGCCCGCCACGGCAAGCCTGTGGTTTACCGGGTTGCCGCGGGAGAAATGGAGAAGGCCGGCTTCCGGTTTTATCAGTCTGTAAACGGGGTGTGGCTGACCAAAGGTGTGCCTGCCCAATATTTAAAGCGAACGGCGGAGGCAGATTAACAGATTTGGACGAGCTTGGTGTATAGGAAGCTGGGCGAAGGGCACAGGGCGCTAAGAAGTTAGAACGCAGAACGTGCAGTAAAGGGGACTGTGCTCTAAAAGGGGTAAATTGTGGTAGAATAAGGAAACACAGTTTGACAAAGTAAAGGAGGCAGCAAGCGTTGGCAACCACGTTTAATTTTCGTCCGGAGCGGGGCCAGGGGCCCTTGTACCGGCAGCTGGCCAGCTATTTCCGGCAGGAAATCCGGGAAGGGCGGCTGCTGCCCCTGGAGTTCCTGCCCAGCATCCGGAAGCTGAACCGGGACCTGAAGCTGAGCCGGACTACGGCGGAGGCGGCCTACGAAATCCTCATTGACGAGGGCTACGTCCAGAACCTGCCCAGCCGGGGCTACCAGGTGGTGGATACCGGGAGGATTCCTGCCCCTAAAAAGGTACGGCCCCAGTGGGCTAGGGCGGAAAAAGAGAAAAAAGCGCCTCCTGTGCTCTATAATTTTTCCAATAATTACATTGATACGTCCACCTTCGATACGGTGCTGTGGCGGCGCTGCCTGAACAAGGTGCTGCATAGTCCTGGGGCGCTGGCCGGCTACGGGGACCCCCAGGGGGAACCGGTACTGCGGGAGGTCCTGGCCCGGTACAGCTACAGTGCCCGGGGCGTAGTGTGCACTCCGGAACAGATCCTGGTAGGGGCCGGCCTTCAGGCCCTTTTGGTGATTCTGCTGTCCATTTTGCCGGTGGAGCCCAAACGGGTGGGACTGGAGGCACCGGGCTTTCCCCAGGCGGAGCAGGTATTCCACCTGCTGGGCTGGGAAACCCAGACCTTTGACCCTGGGGACCCCAAGGCGGACTGGCCGGGGCTGCTGATGATCTCTCCCGCCAACCCCTACAAGGGGCGGGCCCTGACAGAACGGGAACGGAATAACCTGATTGTGGCCACCCAGCTGGAGCGGGTGTATCTGCTGGAGGATGACTACAATGGGGAATTCCGCTACCTGCATCAGCCCACCCCGGCCCTGCACAGCTTTGGCAACCGGGAGCAGATCATCTACGTAGGGTCTTTTTCCCGGACCCTGCTGCCTTCCCTGCGGATCAGCTACCTGGTGCTGCCGGAAAAACTGCTGCCGGCCTACCGGGCGGTGGCAGCCCGCTACAACCAGACGGCATCCACCATGGAACAGCTGGCCCTGGCCCAGTATATTGAGGACGGGCATCTCACCCGGCACGTGAAAAAGCTGCGGACCCGGTACCGGGAAAAGAGTCGGCAGCTGCGCCAGGCCCTCCAGGAAGTGTTTGGGGAGCTGGTCCTGCCCATGAGCTACGGGTCCGGGCTTCACCTGCACATTGCCCTAAGGCTGCCGGGCACGGCGGCAGAATTGGCCCAGCAGGCCCTGAAGCAGGGGGTGCGGATTATTCCTGTCCAGGGAACGCCGGAGGGGCAGCCCCCGGAGTTTCTCCTGTCCTTTGCGGGGATTGGGGAAGATAAGATCCGGGACGGGGTAAAGGCTTTGTACCGGGCCCTGGTACCGGAAAAATAGCGGCCGGGTACATTGTGTTTCCCTACTGTTCTAGGGTATAATGGAACAAAATATAGTATATAAGAAGTAAATTGTAAGCAAGAAGAAGTTACCTGTAAGCAAGGAGGTGCGGCGATGCATAAAAAATGGGAGGCAGCTGCCTTGGCCCTGGCTTTGACGCTGCCCATACCGACCGTTCAAGCCGCCCAGTATTTTGCCCCGAAATATGGCTTTTCCCAAAATGGCCAGCTGCAGCCGGCCCTGACGGTAGAATTTACCAAAGGGGTGCCCCGGCAGATTTCGGCTATTTTGACGGGGACGCCCGGCAGTGAGCGGGTCATGGCGCTGGCCTGGCAGAACGACCAGAATATCGGCCTGGTGGCCTACCAAAAGGGTGTGGACTATGCCCTGTATAAATTGAACTTTCGTCCCGGCAAGGAAGATTTGCTGATCCTGAGCTACGGCAAGCACGGGGTGGGGCGGACCCACCTGAATGAAGTGTCCGTGATTGGCGAGGACGCCCTGGGTGTGGTGCGGCCCCTGCCCGTAGTGGGCTTTGAGCCGGTAGATGTATTCAATTCGCCGCTGCAGATCCGCCAGAATCAGGCTGTGCTGTTTCTGGAAGACGCGCCTCACGTGCTGACCTTATCGGCAGATGGGGCGATGGGCTACCTGGTGGATGTGGAATAAATAAGGAGGAACCAGCATGAGTTTGTCTGAATTATATAAGGGCTGCCGGACCTACCGGCGCTTTACCCAAAAACCGGTGCCGGAGGAGCTGCTGCATACGCTGGTGGACACGGCCCATACCCGAAGCTGCGGCCGCAACGGCCAGCCTTTGCGGTTTATCGTGGTGAAAAGCCCGGAAAAGGTGGCTGCGATGCAGCCGCTGGTGCGCTGGGCGGCGGCACTGCCCAAGGCCATCGGCACCCCTGTCCAGGGAGAACAGCCCACGGCTTTTGTGGTGGTGCTCCGGGAAAACAATGCGGGGCCGCTAACCAATGTGGACTTGGGCATTGCCCTGGACACTATGGCCATCTGCGCCTGGGAACAGGGCGTAGGCAGCTGCATTATGGCAGCTGTGGACCGGAAAGCCATTGGGGAGCTCCTTTCTGTGCCGGAAGGCTGGGAAGTGAATATTGTGCTGGCCCTGGGGTATCCCAGCCACCAAAGCACCTTGGTGGAGGCCCAGGAGGGCGGCAGCCTGGATTACTATGTGGACGAGAAACGGGATTACTACGTGCCCAAGCTGAAGCTCAAGGACGTGGCCCGGTTCTGCTGAAACGGTAGGCCCTGGGGAAAACAGAACCCAGGGCCGGCAAGGAGTACAAAATGATCTATGATACAGCCATTATCGGCGGAGGTCCTGCGGGCCTGAGTGCTGCCGTTACGGCAGCCGCCCGGAACCAGTCCGCAGTGTTATTTGACGCCGGGGATTTTGCCCCGGCACTGCGCAAATCCCACAGTATCAAGAACTACCTGGGTATGCCGGACCAATCCGGCAAGGCGCTGATGGACGCCTTCCTGGCTCACGCCAAGGAAGGGGGCGCTGTGGTAGTGCCCCACAAGGTGCTCAGCGTCATGAGCCTGAAGGACCATTTCTACTTGGCGACTCCGGGGGATATTTACGAAGCCAAAACGGTCATCCTGGCTCCCGGGGTGGCCCACGGCAAGGGCCTTACGGGAGAAGCGGATTATTTGGGACGGGGCATCAGCTACTGCGCTACCTGCGACGGGAATTTCTATAAAGGAAAACATATTGGGGTCATCACCACCCTGGAATCTGGCTGGGAAGAAGTGCTGTTTTTGGCTTCTTTGGCGGCAGAAGTGGACGTTTGGGCCACATATCCCGTGCCGGCCTTTACGGAAAAGAATATTCGCATTCGGACGGGGAAACCCACCGCCGTGGAAGGCGGGGAGAAGGTTACCGCCCTTAAAACCACGGAAGGCACGGAACCGGTGGACGGTATTTTTATCCTCCGGGAAACGGATCCTTTGGAAAAGCTGCTACCGGGCCTGAAACTGGACGGCCGCTTTATTGCGGTGAACCGGCAGATGGCTACCAGCGTGGACGGGGTATTTGCCGCCGGGGACTGCACCGGCCTGCCCTGGCAGATCAACAAGGCCGCCGGGGAAGGGCAGGTGGCCCTGCTCTCTGTGGCTTCGTGGCTCCAGGAGCACCGGCAATGACCGGGGAAAGGCGGCTCCAGGCAGGATTACTAGCGGCACTTCTTGCTGCCAGCCTGCTGACGGGCTGCGGCAGCAGTACCGGGAGCCAGAGCACTGCCTCCAGTAAGGGGACGGAAGCGGCCAGCACCCAGGAAAAACTTCTGACCAGCCCGGCCCCCAGCCAGGAAACCAAGACCTTGGCTCCTGGGGAAGGGGAACGGGGCGCCCGGGTGGAATTTGTGACCCGGGAACACAAGATGGAACGGATCACCTTTTCCGGGGGCTATCTCCGGACCCTGCCGGAAGAAAAGCCGGATACCATTATGCGGGCGGCCCCGGCGGGCAGTCTGGGAATGATTTTTGGGAAACGGGAAATCAACGGCCTGGAATGGGCCAAGGTGGCTACCCGGGATGGGGTCACCGCCTGGTACGCGGCGCCGGCCCGGGAAGGGGCACTAAAGGAAGACAAGCGGCCGCCGCTGCAGATTGCGGAAAATGTTTACCGCAGCACCTATCCCCAGGTAACCGGGGAAGTACCGCCCCGGGTCCAGGACCGGATCAACCAGGAGCTGGGCAATTACTACTCGGTATACCGGCACGTTATCGGGCCGGTGGGGGGCGAGCTCCAGTGCAAGGTGACGTATAACCGGCGGGGGCTGCTGAGCCTGGTATTTACCGGCAAGCCCATCCGGTACCGGACCTATCCGGTGTCCGAGGTGAACAACCTGGCCAGCTGGTCCCAGCTCAAAAAATACGTGTACGTTTCCCCATTGATTGGGGGTTCGGACCCCAATTCCCTAACGGCCGAGCGGACGGATCTCCAGTACGGCATGGTTTTTGACCTGAATACGGGGAGCCGGCTGACCTACGAGTATTTTCTGGGAAAGAACCGGGAAGCTGCGGTAAAAGAGCGGCTGGCAGAGCTGGGCAGCGATGCCCGGCTGGACCCGGACAATTTTTACGTGGATGACCAGGGAAAACTCATTGCCCTGGCCAGTGTCCAGCAGCCGGAGCCGGGACGGGTTCCCTTAGACCTGTCGGATCTGGTGGTGCGGGACTATTAAAACAAAATCAAGCCTAAGGAGAGGGTAACCATGGATCAGGCCATGTCCGCCAATTGGAAGCGGACTTTCGGGGTCCTTTGGATCTGTGTTTTTCTGGTATGCGCCAGCTATACCATGGTAGTGCCTTTCCTGCCGTTATTTCTGGTGCAGGAGCTGCACCTGCCGGCGGCCAATGCCAAAATGTGGTCCGGGGTGATTATCGCCGTGACCTTTGTCCTGGCAGGGGTGATGGCTCCCTACTGGGGTGCCCGGGGCGATGTGTCCGGGCAGAAAATCAATGCCATCCGGGCCGGGGTGGGGCTGACCTTCTGTTATGCCGCTACGGCCCTGGTAACGGACCCCTGGCAGCTTTTGGGGGTGCGGGTGCTGATGGGCATCATCAGCGGGTTTGTGCCGGCCTGTATGGCCATGGCTTCCTACATCTTGCCGGAAAGCCGGATGGGGTGGGGCATGGGACTGATGCAGACCGCCAACTCCAGCGGCAGCATTATGGGGCCGCTTTTGGGGGGCTTTCTCAGCAGCCTGTTTGGTATGCGGATGTCCTTTATGGTGGCGGCGGGGTCTTTGGGCCTGGCGGCTCTGGCGCTGGTGTTCCTGGTACCCCGGGACCATCCCAAAGGGCCTTCGGCTGCCGAAGCCAAGCAGGGGATGTTTCAGCAGCTGGGGGGCATGCTCACCCAGAAAACCTTGTTTGGCATCCTGCTGCTTTTTGCCCTGGTAAAGGCCTGCATTATGGTGGTGCAGCCGCTGCTGACCATTTATGTCAACGACCTGCTCCAGGGGGCTCCGGATGTGGTGACCATTTCCGGGGTAATCCTGTCCCTGGCAGGGATTGCCGGTATTGTGGCCGCGCCTTTCTGGGGCACCCAGGGGCATACCTATGGCTGCAACCGGGTCCTGTCCCTGGTGCTTTTCAGCGCCGGCGTTATGGACGTGGCCCAGTATTTCGGCCACAATATTTGGATTTTTGCCATTCTGTACTTTGTCTACGGCCTGTTCCTGGCAGGAGCAGCTCCCAATCTGTACACCAGCATGACCCAGGAAACTCCGGTTTCCCAGCGTGGCAAGGCCTTTGGCCTGGCCACGGCAGCGGACCAGCTGGGCGGCGCCATCGGCCCCTTGGCCGGGGGTTTTCTGGGAGCCTTTATGACCATTGGCCAGATTCTGGCCCTGACCGGGCTGGTGCTGATGGTGGGCGGAATTTACGTGTATCAGTCAAAAGTACGGAAACAGCCTGTGGTATCTTGACGGCTTGCCGTCTATAAATAAAAAGGAGATGCAATATGAACAGAAAAGTACATTTTCACACAACGTTAGGGGATTTCACTGCGGAAATTTTTGAGGATAAGGCGCCTATTACGGCTGCCAACTTTCTGAAATTGGTGGAAGAAAAATTCTATGACGGCATTATTTTCCACCGGGTTATCGATGACTTCATGATCCAGGGCGGGGACCCTACTGGTACCGGCCGGGGCGGCTCCAAGGACGTGATTCGGGATGAATTCGGTCCTGGCCTGGCCCACGACAGCGAGGGCATCCTGTCCATGGCCAATGCCGGCCCCAACACCGCCAGCAGCCAGTTCTTCATTACCCTGGTTCCTACGCCCTGGCTGAACGGCCATCACGCCATTTTCGGCAAAATCACCGAAGGTATGGATGTGGTCCACAAAATCGGCTCCACGGCTACGGACTTCAGTGACCGTCCCCTGGAAGACGTTGTGATGGAAAAGGTTGAAATCGTAAAATAATGGCAGCCTACGTGTATATGATCCGCTGTGCCAATGGATCGCTGTACACCGGGTGGACCACTGACCTAAAGCGGCGCCTGGCCCAGCATCAAGCGGGGACAGGCGCTAAGTTTACCCGGGGCTTCAAGGCGGTGGAAATGGTCTATTTTGAGGAAGTTTCCAGCCGGGAAGATGCCTTGAAACGGGAGTATGTTCTAAAACATTTAAAGAAAGCGAGGAAAGAGGAGCTGGTTCGATGCTTTACGGGAAAGCTTCAGAAAATTACATGAATACAGCCTCTTTTTCTTGTACTTTTGCTTGTAAAAGCAGTCCTGTTATGCTAGAATGATTCTCAGAGAAAGCGGACTTACTGAATGTTGAACGCAAAGTATCACAGATAGGTGGATCGTTTTTCGCAATATTTTTTAGGAGGCCAAGTAATATGACTGGCAAAGTAAAATGGTTTAATGCTGAAAAGGGTTATGGTTTCATTGAACGCGAAGATGGCGGCGACGTATTCGTACATTTCTCCGCAATCCAAGGCGACGGTTTCAAAACCTTGGAAGAAGGCCAAGCTGTTGAATTCGATGTAGTCGAAGGCAACCGCGGTGAACAAGCTGCGAACGTTGTTAAGCTGTAAGATATAGCATCTGAAGAATAAACAACCAAGCAATGAAAGGGGTGTCGCAGAAATGCGATACTCCTTTTTTTCTATGTCTGGGGTGGGTGAGCCCTGGGCGGCGCATACTGTCATTCTATAACAATCAGAAACAGCGCCGGGGAAACTGCCTGGAAGGGCAGCAGACCTGCGCACACAGAAAGGGGAATTGGACAATGGCTGCGTACGGAATGGAAGGAAAGCGGGGCGTCATCAGCGGCGGTACCTCGGGTATCGGCCTGGCGGCAGCCCAGCTGTTGGTGAAGGATGGTGCGGAAGTGATTCTCATTGGCCGGGATGCCCAAAAGGGTGCCCAGGCGGTGGAAAGCCTAAGCGGCGCCGGCAGGGCCCGGTTTGTCCAGGCAGATCTCAGCACAGTGGCCGGCTGCCAAAGTGTGGCGGCAGCCCTGGAAGACCAGAAACTGGATTTTCTGGTGAACTGTGCCGGGATGTACCAGGAACGGATGCTGGACCGGCTGACGGAAGAAGATTATGACCAGGTAATGAACCTGAATGTGAAAGGAACGGTGTTCCTGACCAAGGCCCTGCTGCCGCTTATGCAGGAGGAGGGCCCCTCGGTGCTGAATATTGCCTCTGACGCGGCTTTGGAGGGCAACTATGGGTGCAGCGTCTACGCAGCCTCCAAAGGGGCTGTGGTGGCCTTTACCAAGTCCCTGGCCCTGGATTTGGCGCCTTGGGTGCGGGTGAACTGCCTGTGCCCCGGGGATGTGGAAACGCCCCTGGTGCGCAAGCAAATGGAAGAAGGCGGCTACACCATGAGTGCCATGGCTTCCATCTATCCTATGGAACGGATTGGCCAGCCGGAAGAAGTGGCCCATATGATCTGTGCCATCCTGTCGCCTATGAACAGCTTTATGACCGGCGCTGTAGTCAGCGTGGACGGCGGACTGACGGCAAAATAGGAGGCGCCACATGGAGAAAAAATTAACGAGAGCCAATGCGTTGTTTATCGGTTCCATGCTGTTTGGCATGCTGTTTGGGGCCGGCAATCTGATTTTCCCGGTGCATATGGGGCAGCTGGCGGGATCCAATTTCTGGTCCGCCAACTGGGGCTTCATTTTTACCGGGGTATTTATGCCCTTCTTTGCCCTTTTGGCCATTGGGCTTACCGGAAGTTCCGGGGTGGAAGAACTGGCGGGCAATGTGCATCCCATCTTCGCCCGGATTTTTACCATTTTGCTGTATTTGACCATCGGGCCGGCTTTTGCCCTGCCCCGTACAGCCACCGTATCCTTCCAGATTGGGGTGGTGCCCTTTTTGGGGAGTACCAATCCCACAGTGGCCCTGGCCGTATTTACCTTTGTGTTTATGGCGGTGGCCCTGGCCTTTGCCCTGAAGCCTTCCAAGCTGATTGTGTACATCGGCAAATGGCTGAACCCGGCCTTTTTGACCTTCCTGTGCCTTTTGGTGTTGGCCGCCCTGCTGCACCCCATGGGGTCCGTGGCCATGATTGCACCCCAGGGGGATTACAGCGGCCATGCCTTCCTGACCGGTTTTAAGGAAGGGTACAACACCATGGACGTTCTGGCCATGTTGGCCTTTTCCGTTATCGTGGTGGATACCATGCATAACCTGGGGGTCACGGACCGGAAAACGGTTTCCCGGGACATTATCAAGGTGGGCGTGATTGTAGTAATCCTCATGAGCCTGATCTACACCATGATTACCTGGCTGGGTACTTCCAGCATGGGCAAGCTGGCCCTTTCTGCCAACGGGGGCATTGCCCTGGCCCAGATTGCCCAGTACTACTTTGGCCCCTTGGGCGGCCTGCTCCAGGCTGTCATCGTGACCCTGGCCTGCCTGAAGACGGCCATCGGCCTGATTTCCGCCTGCTCCGATACCTTTGCGGAATTCTTCCCCATGAGCCTGGGCTATAAGGGCTGGTGCGTGGCTTTTGCCGTGATTGCCTTCCTGGTAGGCAATGTGGGGCTGACCCAGATTATTGTGCTGGCCATTCCTATTTTGATGTTCCTGTATCCCCTGGCCATTACCCTGATTCTGTCTTCTTTTGCCCGGGCTTTGTTTGGCCAAAGCAAGCGGCTGTACCGCTGGCCCATGGTGCTGGCCGGAATCGCTGCCTTTGGGGACGCCCTGAGCGCACTGCCCCAGGGCCTGGCCAATTCTCCCCTGGTGCTGCAGATTCTCGGCTATTACAAGATTCTGCCCCTGTTTAGCCTGGGTATGGGCTGGGTAGTGCCCACCTTTGTGGCCCTGCTGCTGGCCATTATCAGCGTGAAGCTGGTGGGCGACCGGGCGTGATTTTGCGTTCTTTTGGGGAAAAGTGTATAATAGTAAGGTAAATAACAATCATCCAGGGATGATATTTCATACGAGGAGGGATTTCCCATGCAAAAAATTATCATTGCGGCTGCAGTAATGAGCCTGCTGCCCCTGACCCTGGCCAGCGCATCTCCGCTTGCCAAAATCGCCCCGGGAGCAGCCCAGATCGATGCCAATGTTACGGTGGGCACCCATTTGGAAGGCCAGAAAGACGGCCATTCCGTGGACTTCGACGGTGATACCCGGTACCGGGCAGGTGCTACGGTAGGCATTGCGGACAATTTGGGTCTGGACTACACGTATGCAGCGCACGAAGGCAACGAAAATGCATCGGTGCAATCCCACCAGGTAAACCTGGTTTATCAATTTAACCCCTATCTGTACGGCTTCGGCGGCTATGTACGGAACCGGGCCAAACTCCATGGCTACCATGACAACACCAGCGGTTATCAGGTAGGCGCCATTGGCCGGCTGCCCATTACGGACAAGACCACGGGCTGGGCCAAGTTTGGCATCGGCAACACCATCACCCAATACGAAGTGGGCGTGGGCTATGCCTTTACCGATAACTGGGAAGGCAATATTTCCTACAACGACAGCAAGTACAAGGATTTCTCCGGCGATATTGATGCCAAGACCCACGGTGTCAACGTAGGCGTATCCTACAAATTCTAAAAGCTGCGGCGCAAGCGTCTTTTCCGGCTCCTGCAAAGGGGCAGGAAAGGGCGCTTTTTTGCGTCCAAAAGAAAAAGGCCCCGCCCGCAGGCAGGACCCAGAAACAGCTTTGGTGCGATTGGCGCGAGTCGAACGCGCGACCCTCTGCTTAGGAGGCAGATGCTCTATCCATCTGAGCTACAACCGCATAACGCATCTATTATACCAATTCTGAGAAAAAAGTTCTACTTTTTTAGGCCAATGCCTTTTCAACTGCACAGGAATCAAGTATACTAAAAACAATCATGCAAAAAAATACACAAATCAGAAAAAGGAGAACTCATGAAAATCGTAACTGAACTGGCCCTGTTGTTCAGCCTGTGTCTTATCAGCGCAGGCATTACCCACCTGCTGCCGGTGGCCATGCCGGCCAGCGTGGTAAGCCTTCTGCTGCTGACCCTGCTGCTGTACCGGAAGGTCATCAAACCGGAACAGATCCGGGGCGTTGCCACCTTTCTGATGGGCAGCATGGGCATCTTTTTTGTGCCTGCCCTGGTGGGAACCGTGGAGTATCTGGAAACCCTGAAGGCCTATTTGCTGCCCTTTGCGGTGGTAACCCTGGTGACCACGCCCCTGGTGTATTTTGTTACGGCCTGGACCATCCAGCTGGTGCTGAAGTTCCGGGACAGACAGGAGGTGCCCCATGCTTAGTTCCTTTGCCAGCAATCCGTTCTTTGGCCTGGCACTGACCTTTGCCTGCTGGGCCCTGGGGCTGAAAATCCAGAAAAAGACCGGCCTTTTGCTGCTGAACCCGGTACTGGTGGCAGCGGTGCTGATTGTGGTGGTGCTTACGGTTTTTGGTATCTCCTTTAAACAATACAATGTAGGGGGCTCCCTGGTGTCCCTGATGCTGGGACCTGCCACGGCGGTGCTGGCGCTCAATATCTACCAGCAGCGGGAAATTCTCCATAAGAATTTTCTTTCGGTGGTGATTGGCTGCACGGTGGGCTGCCTGGTCAGCATTGGCGCGGCCATCCTGCTGTGCCGGCTTTTTGGCACCAACCAGGTGTTTTCCATTTCCATGCTGCCCAAAAGCGTGACCACGGCCATTGCCCTGGGCATATCGGAAAGCGGCGGGGGCATTCCGGGAATCACCGCGGCAGCGGTGGTGTTTACCGGCATTGAAGGGGCGGTGATCGTTCCCTGGCTGGCCAAGCTGTTCCGCATAACCCATCCGGTAGCGGAAGGGGTGGCCATCGGGGCCTGCAGCCATGCCATCGGCACCAGCAAGGCCCTGGAAATCGGCAAGGTCCAGGGGGCCATGAGTTCTATTTCCCTGTGTGTCTGCGGCATTTTGACCACGGGGCTGATGCTGTTTTTTGGCTGAAGCCAGCAATAAGCGTAGGATAAAAAAGATAATTTTGTTACAAGAAATTGTAATGAAATTATCTTTTTTGCATATTTATCCAATTTTGTTGCTATTTCCAGGGATACAGTATAGAATAAAAAATACTCATTATAATTATCATTATCCATTACAAGGAGGCGTACCTATGGAAATCACAAGGGAAGCCATCGAACAGGCGGTGGAGTCCTACCGCCAGGAAATGCTGGACTACTGGAAAGAGCTGGTGAATTTTCAGGCCGGCAGCAAAGAAGGAGAGCGCATGTTTGCTCTGCTGAGCCAGGTCAATGCCAAATTAAACCGGGAAGGCTTTGCCAGTGAACTGCTGCCCACGGGCAGCCCCATTCCGCTTTTGCGGGCGTACCTGGGCAAGGAGCGGCCGGGCAAACCTATTTTGCTTAGCGGCCACTTGGACACAGTATTTCCCAACGGCAGCTATCCGGAAAATCCCTTTACCATCCGGGACGGAAAGGCCTATGGCCCCGGGGTCAATGATATGAAGGGCGGCATCGTCATGGCCATTTACCTGGCCAAGGTGCTGGACAAGCTGGGGTATGCTAAGCATCCCTTCAAGCTGGTTTTTGTCGGGGACGAGGAAACCACCCATATAGGTTCCCAGGCCGATGTGCTGCTGGCCCAGGAGGCGGAAGGCTGCCTGGCGGCGTTTAATTTTGAAACGGGCCGGATGGACAACGGGCTTACCGTGGGCCGGAAAGGCTGCATGGACGTGTGGATTACGGTAACCGGCAAGGCCGGCCATGTGGGCAACGCCTATGCGTCTTCCAGCAACGCCATTGAGGAAATGGCCTACAAGATTGTGGAGCTGCGGAAGCTGACCAACCTGGATTTAGGGCTGATTGTCAGCACGGATATTATTTCCGGCGGTACGGTGTCCAATGCGGTGGCGGACCACTGCCGGATTGAGGTGGACTGCCGCTACGACTTCAATGCGGATAAGCCCATGCTGGAAGAAAAAATCAAGGAAATCTGTGCCCGGACCTATGTGCCCGGTACGACTACGGAAGTGCAGTTTGTGTCCAGCATGCCGGTGTTTGAAAAGACGGCGGGCAATGAGCACCTCCTGGACCTGGTGAACCAGGCTGCCCAGGAATTTGGCCAGCCAGCCTTTGGCCCGGCCCACCCCGGCGGCTGCTCCGATGCGTCCTTTATGGCCAAGGCAGGGATTCCCATCCTGTGTTCCTGCGGGGTGCAGGGGGACGGAGCCCATACCAAGCATGAATTTGCCAATGTAGAAACGATGTTTACCCGGACCAAGCTGCTGGCAGCAGCCATTTGCAAGTTATAACCATTTTGAGGGGGAGTCCACTGTGAGTGAAGAAACGAAGACGGTGCCGGAAAAGCCCGTCAACAAAACCTTATCGGTACCCAGTCCGATTCTGATTATTGCCTTTATCCTGTTTTTAAGTGTGGTGGCCAGCTACATCATTCCTGCCGGGATTTTTGACCGGGTAAAAGATGCGGCCAGCGGCCGGATGGTGGTGGATCCCAACACCTTCCATTTTATTAAGCAGCATCCGGTGGGCATCTTTGAAGCCTTTATGTCCATTCCCAAGGGCATCAAGGGAGCCAGCGAAATTGTGGGCTTCCTGATGATCATCGGCGGCGCCCTGAACGTAATGGCCGCTACCGGTACCATTCACGCGGCCATGGGCCATGTGGTGCGGAAAATGGCGGGCCGGGAAATCCTGATGGTACCCGTGATCATTACCGTGTTCAGTATGCTCAGTTCCTTTGCCGGGTGCAGCGAAGAATACATTGCGTTCCTGCCCCTGATTCTGTCCGTCAGCTATGCCCTGGGGTTTGACTCCATTACGGCAGTGGCCCTGGTGCTGGCTTCTGTAGGCACCGGCTACGGCGCTGGGGTGACCAACGCCTTTACCGTAGGGGTGGCCCAGAGTATTGCCGGCCTGCCCATGTTCTCTGCCATCCAGGTGCGTATGGTGATGCTGGTCATCCTGATTCTGGTGAGTATTACCTACGTGATGCATTACGCCAGAAAGGTCAAGAAAAACCCGGAAAGCAGCCCCATGTATGAACTGGACAAGATCTACAAGGAAAAGCTTAATATCGAGGAAGACGAAAATGCCCATGTGGCCCTGACCAAACGGCATACCTTGGTATTGGTGGGCTTTGTGGCCACCATCTGTGCGGTGCTGGTAGGGGTTATCAAGTTTGGCTTCTACATTGAAGAACTGGCTGCCCTGTTCCTGATGCTGTCGGTGTACGCCGGCGTGGTAGGGGGACTCAGCCCCAAGGGCTACTCCGATGCCTTTGTAGCCGGGGTCAAGAATATGGCCCTGCCCTGCCTGATGGTCAGCATGTGCCGGGGCGTGACCATTATCATGACGGATAGCAAGATTTTGGACACCATTATCTTCTATCTGGCTGGCGCCCTGAACCTGCTGCCCCATTACCTGATGGGCTTTGGCATGTTCATCGTCCAGGACCTGTTCAATATTGTGGTGCCTTCCGGTTCCGGTCAGGCTGCCATCACCATGCCCATTATGGCGCCTTTGGCGGATCTGGTGGGCATGACCCGGCAATCGGCGGTTATGGCCTTCCAAATGGGGGATGCGTTTACCAACTGCATTACCCCTGCCAGCGGGACCACTATGACCATCCTGACCATAGCTGGGGTGCCCCTGAAGAAATGGTGGAAGTTTGCGGTGCCCATGGTGGGACTGTGGTGGATTGTGGCCTTTGGGGTCATGAGCTACTGCACCGCCGTAAAATTGGGACCCTTCTGAGGCCTAAAACTCTATAGACAGCAAAAGAGGGTGTGAAATAATGAAACTTCTATCGTCGTTCGTTCCTTATTACCTTCAACATTTATGGTGTGCTCCCCGTCAAGTAGACAGTTCCTAATAATATAAACCTCTACGCCGCCATTTGGTAGCTATTATGTTTTTGCATAGGGGTCAAACGGCCCAAATTCCGCTGCAAACGGCCACTGTTGTAATACTCCATGNATGGTGTGCTCCCCGTCAAGTAGACAGTTCCTAATAATATAAACCTCTACGCCGCCATTTGGTAGCTATTATGTTTTTGCATAGGGGTCAAACGGCCCAAATTCCGCTGCAAACGGCCACTGTTGTAATACTCCATGTAGTTATTAATCATCGTTACCAAAGCTTTACGGCTGTCGAAGTCACGAGTATAGTACCGTTCTCTTTTCAGCATGCCCCAGAAGCCTTCCATCGGGCCATTATCAATGCATTTTCCTATCCGTGACATACTCTGCGTCATACCAGCATCTAGAATCATCTTGCGGAAATCCCTGCAGGTGTATTGGAATCCCCGGTCAGAGTGAAACAGGGGATGCGCGCCAGGGTTTTTCAACAATGCCTTATTGAAGGTATTGAATACCAAATTTTTATCGTTCCGGTTGCTTATCACATAGGAAACAATTCGTCTGTCATACAGGTCAATAATCGCGCTCAGATATACCTTATGCACAACTACCCCCTCATAGTAGTGAAATTCTGAGACGTCAGTACACCATTTCTGGTTAGGGGCATCGGCTTTAAATTCCCTATTCAAGATATTTTCTGCAATGTATGCAGGATCTATTGCACGCTGGGTGCAGCCCTTAGGGGCATATTTAATCGTAGACTTTATATTTATCACTCGACAAAGATGAAGAACGCGACCGTCACCAATTGCTATTGGTTTCGTGTCAGGATAGATCTTCTTATTTGGGGCTCGTAAGTCATCAGCTATTCGTCTGTACCCTTTAGCTGGGTCAGCCTTGTATATCTCTTCTATTCTTTTAGCAATTTCCTTGTCGTCAATTTCGCGTGCTGAAGGCTCTCTATGAAGCCATTTGTAGTAGCCGGCCCGGGACACTTTTCCCAATTTGCACAGGCCAAGAATAGGGTAATTCTTTTCAGCGTGCAGTTCTTTAATGGCTTCATAAATGGCTCCATATCTTATTTGTGTGAATCCCGCCTCCTTTCCACAATATCGAGTTTTTTTAGGAAATCAATCTCCATATCCTTGGCTTTGAGTTTTGCATTAGCCAGTTTGAGTTCAGCTTTCATACACTCATATTCTGTAGGGGCTTCTTCAGGGACTTCTACTGGCTTCCTGTGTCCGCGCCCATCTATGAGTCCTTCGGTATTGTACTTATTATATTTTAAGACGTAATTTCTGACTTGCTGGTAGGAAACCTTAAACTTTTCAGCGGTTTCATGGTAAGCATTCCCGTTTTCAATGCAGTATTTTACGATTTCAACGCGCTCGTCAAAGGTCGTTTGTCTAGCTTTAGTCATGATCTTGGCACCTCCAGTACCCGAACTTTTTAGTTCCTCATGACTATTATACTTCTTTAACCAGTCTCTGATTTGACGAGAACTTTTTAATCCGTATTTTTGTACCAGCTGGGACATAGTCGTTTCGCCCTTAAGATATTCCTCTACGCATTGGATCTTAAGATCAGCAGAATAACTTTTAACCTGTCTTTTGTTAAATACCTCAGGACCATTTCCTATATATTCATCTACCCAATACTGTACTGCTTTCCAGTGAACCCCTAACCTTTTTGCAGAAACCATTGGTGATTCTTCATGAGCAAGAACAGCTTTGACAGCCTTTAATTTATCCTCTGCACTGACTTTCGATATAGACATTTTACATACTCTCCTTTCAACGAATCCAGGAGGTTTAACTATATGCCAGTCTACTTTATTCATAGCATACCATTTATGGGGAAGGTGCCGCACAACGTGCGGCGGAAAGGGCGGCGACACTTCCTACAGCGGTTCGCTGCTAGCCAGTCATTTTCGCCTTGCAGGCTCAATTCCTGGGCAGCTATCGCATGGGCCTTATTAACCAAACATCCTTTGGAAGGATTTGGGGATGTTTGGATGCGGCCGCAACGCTTGCAGGAAGCGTTCTATGCCGCTACTGGTCAAGTAATAGACTTAGGGTAGTGCAAGTATTTACAAACTATGCTGCTTTGCGGTGCCCGTTTTGCACATGACTCGTATAGGCCTAAGACTGGCCCCTGAGCGGTTCGCTGCCAGCCAATCATTTTCGCCTTACAGGCTCAATTCTTGGGCAGCTATCGCATGGGCCTTATTGACCAAACAGCCACTTGTAGAATTTGTCGGGCTATTTGGATGCGGCCGCAAAGCGTGTAGGGGCCGTCAGTCCGCAGGACTGACTGAGGAAGTTTGTTAGATACGGTTATAAAGAACAAAAAACGACTTGCGAACTCTTTTGAGCTCGTAAGCCGTTTTTTCTTTTGGGGTAAGTATTATTTCACACCCCCTTTTTTCTGCGGCCGCAGACGGGCCGCAGAAAAAAATCCATAGTTCCAGGCTGTACAACCTTAGATACTATGGATAAAAAATATGAAGTTGGCGGGCTGCCGGCTCTGGCAGCCCGGACCCCGCAAAAGGCGCTAGGCCTTATTGCCTGGGGGATGCTTTTTGACAGTCCGGGCACAGGCCCAGGAAATACGTTTGATGGCGATAGATCAGGAAGCCGCTTTTATCTGCCACTTCATCATCAAAGGCCTTCTTGTAGTCCCAGTCCAGATTGAAAATCCGGCCGCAGGTTTCGCAGCGAATATGGGCATGCGGACGGGTATCCACATCGTAGCGCATAATGCCGTCACCCACATCAATCATGCGGACTAGGCCTATACGGCAGAAAAAGTTCAGCGCCTGGTAAATGGTTGCAAAGCTCAGCGTAGGCATTTGCAGCTTTACATCCTCATAAATTTCCATGGCAGTGGGGTGACGATCAGGATCGGATAGTGCTGCGTATACCTCCAGCCGCTGCGGGGTGATCTTTAACCGCATTTCTTTCAGACGCTGGGCCAGCTCTTCTCGTGTTAACATGGTAGTAGCCCCTCCTTTGGACTCATCGGCGGGAAACGAAGCCGGCTAAGGAAGTTCCGTTTCCAAGAATTATACGTAAGTTTCTGAAATATATACAAGAACCATTTTAATAATAGCTTTTAAGAAGAAGATTGTCAATAAAAACAGCGTAGAGATTTCTTATAGCCGATACTCGAAAAATGTTATCAATCAACAAAAGTCCCGAAGAAAAGCACAGTTTTTCCTCAATATAGATGCAAAGCGTGCATATTTTTATTAATATTTTCCATATATGGCATAATTTTTACCGATTGGACACAAGAATAAAAATATTTTTAAGGGAAAAAACACAGAAAAAAATTTTTTGACGAGTTTACAATTTTTATCATATATGTGTAAAATTCTTAACATTTCTGCATGGTAAAAAAGGAAAGCTGAAAACGGCCCCGGGAATAGTTAACCTAAAAAAGGATGCACCCGAAGGCACATCCTTTTCTTTGCAAAACTATTCTTCCAGATAGGCAGCCACGATTTCGCCCATAATGGTGAAGTGGGTGTCCTGGGTGTCACCGCTGGGCAGCGCCGGGGTGACCGTGGGGTAGAATCTGGCTTTGCTGGCTTCATCAGTGAGTTGGTCCAGATCCTGCTTTTGGATATAGATGACCTTGCATTCCAGGGTCAGGGGCAGTTCTTTGATGGCAGGAACGCTGACTTTTTCTCCGGGAACGGTGGTTAAGCCCAATTCCTTGATTTTGTCCAGGTCCCGGCCGGATTTGGAACCGGCAATTTGCAGCACCTTGGGGTCCAGGGCGCCGGTGGGTACGTTAATGGTAAATTCCCGGGTACGCTCCAGCAGGGGCCAGGTGTACCGGCTTTCCCGGACGTAGGCAGTGAAAACGGGTTTGCCCCAGTTGACGCCCAGGCTGCCCCAGCCAATAATCATGGTGTTGGTTTTGGTGCCTTCCTGGGTGGTAAGCAGGATGCCCTTGGGCAGGGCTTTTAAAATGGTTTCTGCCGCAGCAAAAACATCAATGGGTTTCTTCATGCAAATTCCTCCTCTATATACTGCACAATCAGTTTCATTATAACAAATCAAGTCAAGCTGTATGTCTTCTGCAACCAGGTTACGTATGATACAATAGTACAAGAAGACGAGGAGAGTGGCTTTTATGGCAAACGGACAAGAAAAGGAAATCAAATTGGTATCAACCCCGGCGGGACGCAAAAAACTGCTGCAGCTTCCCCTGGTAAAGGAAAAGCTGATTGCAGGCAGCCGGCATGAGCTGGCCCTGGTGAACCGATACTACGATACAAGGGACCAGAAGCTGACCCGGACGGGAATGGCCTACCGGATCCGCCGGACCAACGGCAAGGCGTTTGAAGCCACCGTGAAAACCCGGGGAGAAACGGTGAACGGGTTCTCCGCACGGCAGGAGTATACGGTGCAGCTGGAAAAGGAGCAGCCGGTGCTGGTGGGCTTTGCCCCCCAAATGGATGAAAAGCTCCAGACCCTTTTGACGGAAGACGAGCTGCTGCCGTTATTTACCGTGGAGTTTACCCGAAAAGTGGCGCTGCTTCAGCTGACCAAGAGTACGGTGGTAGAAGTGGCGGTGGATACGGGCAGCATCCAGGCTGGGGACAGTACGGAACCCATTGAGGAAATCGAGCTGGAAATCAAAAAGGGCCGGGAAAAGGACCTGCTGCGCTTTACGGCGGCCCTGTCCCGGGAAATTCCCCTGCTGCCGGAAGAACGCAGCAAATTCCAGCGGGGACTGGCACTGCTAACCCCGGACCGGGGGCTGTGGCAAAAACAGGCCCGGTACAGCTGTGAGGCGGGAATGCCGCCGGAAGGGGCTTGGCGGGGTCTTGTGGCTGCCAGCCTCGGCGGAGCCCTGGATCAGCTGGAACAGCGGCGCCGGGACCCGGAAGGTTTTTCCTTGGAAGAATATCAGGAGCAGCTGGCAGCCTGCCGGGGTCTGTGGCAGTTGGGGGAGGACTTTCTTTCCGGTACCTCCTGGCAAAAGGGGGACACGATTCTGCAAGGGCTTCTGAAGCTGCCCTTTGATCAGCAGGCCCTTCCTGAAGAAAAACGGCTGGAAGACCTTTTGGCTCGCCAGGAAGGCCAGCCTCTGCAGGAAGCAGCCCAATGGCTGAAACGCCAGGGCGCGGAGCTGGAACAACAGGGCAGCCGGTACTATGCCCAGGCCGCCGCCGCAGGCCTGTGGCAGCTGCTGTACCTGTCCACCCTGGCGGTGGAAAACCAGGAGGTGCAGCACCTGGGGGACCTGCGGACCCGCTACTGGAACAAGTGGCAGCAGGAGGCCCGGCTGCTTAGTGAAAGCGGCAATCCCAGCCCTTTGGCTGCCAGGGAGAATATGGCGTTGCTCAGCGGCCTCTTGGTGCTGGAAGAAGCTTTGTCCGGCTCGTTGGGCAAAAAGAAGCTGGTGAAGGCCGGGAAAGCCTACCAGGCTGCCTGGTACAAGGTCTGCCGGACCTGCGCCCAAATCGAAGCCTATCAGGCTGGCGCCCAGAAAGAGCGGGTGCGCCGGCTGGGCTTTGCCCTGTGCTATGCGGCAGGCTGGGAAAGCGCCGGGGTGGAAAAACAGCTGAAAAAGGCGGAGAAGGCCGGAAAGGCCCTGCGTAAGGAAATCCAGCGCCACGCTGAAATTAGTTTGGGCTAGGAGAAAAAAATAAAAGTCAAAAAATCAAAAAAGTATTTGACTTTTTGACTTTTAAAGTTTACAATAAGACCCAGGAAGTGAGAAGAGCTTCCTGGGTGATTTTTTTAGAACAAGAATATAAGCAGAAGCAGAATGACAATGACCGCCAGAAGTCCGATGCCCACCATGCCCAGCTGGGTAAAGCGGTGCATGAGGATTTCGGAGTTCAGGAGGGAGTAGCAGCGCTGGAGCACATTGATTTTGTTGTTGATGTTCTCCCGCCAAACGGAAGTATGGAGCAGGTACATGTACCGGGAATAGACCCGGGCGTTGAAAATGTCCTCGGTAACCCTAAGGGCGTTGTCCACGTTCCCCGTCAGCACGCTCATGTCCGCCATAACTTCCAAAAGGTGACGGCGCAATTGCCGGAAGGTGCGCAGGCGGCCCGGTCCTTCGGGACGGCTGGCCCCGTCGATTTCCGCGTAGGTCTGGTCAATGGCCCGGTTGAGGGCGGCGTCGTAATAGCGCAGCTCCAGGAACTGGGCATTGGCAAATTCCAGCAGGTCGGGCAGGTCCATGCTGCCGGTCTTATCGTACAAGAGGGCGGTATCCCAGGTGAGATACACCACATCGTCCGGACCGTAGGAGAACCGGTTGGCCAGGGCGTGATCCCGGGTTTCCTGGCTGAGGCTGGCTTTTTCCTTCATAATGAGGGGAGCCCAGTCCCAATCGGGCAGGGGATCCCGGAAGTAGTACACCACAAAGTCCTCGTCAAACTCGGAAATACGCATTTTGGTGCAGGCGGGCTTGATGGTATCGGTGACTCCATCGATAAATTCCCGGACATCTTCCTTGGGCAGGGCTCCTAAGGCAATGGCCAGGTCCCGGTATTGGGTATAGGTGATGTCTTCCGGTACATCCAGATGGAAAATCAGGCTGACTACCCCGATATCGAAAATCCGGGCTTTGACTTCGGTCAGGTACTCCTGGCCGGCCAGGGTCAATTCGTGACTGCCCAGTTCCACCAGTACAGGCGGATCTTTAAAGGTAATGGATTGGGGAGAAACCTTCTCCAGGCGCAGACGGGAGGCAATCTTGTTCCGGCTGGTCCAAAGGGCTTCTACCAGATTCAGATTGATTTCGTCGGCTACGTCAAACAAATGGTATAAATAAATGGACGAATTCATGATGTCCTCCTTGTGGACGGGTAAAAAAAGTATAATTCCATTACATTTCTATTCGTTGCAGAAGTGAAAATTCCTGCTTGTTTACAGAAAAAGTGCTATAACAATATGCTATGAAGAAGTTTTGCGGAGGTGTTGGATATGCAGGCAGAACGCTTGAATGATGAAGTTAAAAGTTTACTGGAGGCAGCCCAGCAGCAGGCCGTGATGAACTACCATCAGGAGCTGAGCACGGTGCATCTGCTGTCCGCCATGTGCAGCCAGCCGGACGGGTTTTTCAAATTTGTCCTGAAAAGCCTGCACGTGGATGAGAATGCCTTTAACCGGGATGTGGATCACCTGCTGAAGGAGATCCCTTCCGTGAAGGGTACGGATCAGCTGAGCATGAGCACGGGCCTGGCCCGGGTGTTTGCTCTGGCCCAGAAGGCTGCCGGGCAGGGAGAGGTGACCCCTTCCCACCTGCTGGCTGCTTTGTGTGACGATGGGGACAGTGAAGTAGTTTCCCTGTGCCACAAATACGGCATTACCCGGAGTGCCATCCGGGACCTGGTGGGCAAGTACCAGGGAGGCCAGGATGCAGAAGAAACCAAGAAAACCCTGGAAAAATACGGCCAGGATCTGACTGCCAAGGCCAAAAAAGGCAATCTGGACCCGGTCATCGGCCGGGATGATGAAATCCGGAGAACCATTGAAATCCTGTCCCGCCGGAAAAAGAACAATCCGGTACTGATTGGTGAACCGGGCGTTGGCAAGACCGCCATTGTGGAAGGCCTGGCCCGCCGGATTGTAGCCGGCGATGTGCCGGAATCCCTGAAGAACAAGACCCTGTACGCACTGGACCTGGCCTCTTTGGTGGCCGGTGCCAAGTACCGGGGCGAGTTTGAGGAACGGCTGAAAAAGATTTTGAAGATTGTTTCCGATTCTGCCGGTCAGATTATCATGTTCATTGATGAACTGCACACGGTGGTAGGAGCCGGGGCTTCCGAAGGCTCCATGGACGCAGGCAACATCCTGAAGCCCATGCTGGCCAGAGGGGAACTGCGCTGCATTGGCGCCACCACCCTGAATGAATACCGGAAATATATTGAAAAGGATTCCGCTCTGGAACGTCGGTTCCAGCCTGTCATGGTCAAGGAACCCAGCGTGGAAGATACCATTTCCATCCTGAGAGGGCTGAAGGAACGGTACGAGGTGCATCATGGGGTGCGGATCAAGGACTCCGCCCTGGTGGCAGCTGCTACTCTGAGCAACCGGTATATCAATGAACGGTTCCTGCCGGATAAGGCCATCGACCTGGTAGATGAAGCCGCTGCCCGTCTGCGGACGGAAATCGACTCCATGCCTACGGAACTGGACGAAAGCCGGCGCCGGATTCTGCAATTACAGATTGAGGAACAGGCTCTCAGCAAGGAAGACGATCCCCAGTCCAAGGACAGAATGGAGAAAATCCAGGAGGAACTGAAACAGCTGAAGGCCGACAATGACAAGCTCATGGCCCAGTGGAAAGAGGAAAAGAGCGGCATTGCCAAGGTGCGTCAGGTCAAGAAGGAAATGGACAACGTGAAGAAGGAAATGGAAGAAGCGGAACGTTCCTATGACCTGAACAAACTGGCTGAACTGAAATACGGCCGTCTGCCGGAATTGCAGAAACAGCTGGCTGTCCTGGAAAAGGAAGAACAGTCCGACAAACGCCTGCTCAAGGAAGAAGTGGACGAAGACGATATTGCCAAGGTGGTCAGCACCTGGACCGGTATCCCTGTCAGCCGGCTGGTGGAAGGGGAAAAGAAGAAACTGGCCCATTTGGCAGAAATCCTGCACAAACGGGTGATTGGCCAGGACGAAGCTGTCCAGGCTGTTACGGAAGCTGTAATCCGGGCCCGGGCCGGCATCAAGGATCCCAACAAACCCATTGGTTCCTTTATCTTCCTGGGACCTACCGGGGTGGGCAAGACCGAACTGGCCAAAGCCCTGGCAGAAGTGCTCTTTAATGATGAAAAGAGCATTATCCGGATTGATATGAGCGAATATATGGAGAAGCATACGGTATCCCGTCTGATCGGGGCGCCTCCTGGCTATGTTGGCTACGAGGAGGGCGGCCAATTGACGGAAGCGGTGCGGCGGCATCCGTACTCCGTGGTGCTGTTTGATGAAATCGAAAAGGCCCACGCAGATGTGTTCAACGTACTGCTGCAGGTCCTGGATGACGGCCGGCTTACCGATGGCCAGGGCCGGAATGTGGACTTCAAGAATACCTTGATTATCATGACCAGCAACCTGGGTTCCCATGAGATTATGGAAAACAAGGGCCAGATCGGCCGGGAAGAAGTACGGAATATGCTGATGAAGTTCTTCCGTCCTGAATTCCTGAACCGGGTGGACGACATTGTGGTCTTTAAGCCTCTGGAACCCGAACAGATTAAGAGCATTGTGCAGCTGATTCTGAAGCAACTGGGTGACCGGCTCCATAGCCAGATGGAACTGACGCTGACGGCTTCGGACGAGGCGGTGGATTACCTGGCCAAGACCGGGTTCGATCCTGCCTTTGGTGCCCGTCCGCTCAAGAGATTGATTGTACACACCGTGGAAACGGTGGTCAGCAACAAGATTGTGGCTGGGGACATCAAGAGCGGCGATGCCATCGAAGTGGTGCTGAAGAATGGCCAGATCGATGTAGTGGTGAAATAAACAAAAAAATAATGGTGCGCAGGAATGCGCACCATTATTTTTTATGCCGTTATTTGCCGTTTTCAGTCAGGGTATCGGCCGCTTCCCGGACAATCTGTTCCAGCAGCTCCTGGGAGGTTTCCTTGGTGCTGGTACGGGCGTCGGTGTATTGGCAGATGGCCTCGCCGTTTTTGGTGGCCAGGAAGGTTACGCTGGCGTAAGCTGTGCCGTCCGGTCCCTTTTTCTTGTCTTCTTTGTCTTTCTTGGTATCCTTCTTGTCCTCCGCTGCAGCGGTTTCCTCAGCGGCTGCTTGGGCAGCTGCTTCCTGGAGGGCGGACTGGGAAGGTTCCGTGCCTACGTAGTTGACCATAACCTGCAAGCTGATGGTCTGGCGCAGTTTTTTGTCAGGCAGCATCACCGGGTTGGTGTACAGGGTAACGCCTTCCTTATCCAAATCCTTCTGCAGCTTCAGATAGGTTTGCCGTACTGCGTCCTCATCCCGGACGAAGGAAGGATGATCCTGCCGGAAAGCCGCATCCCGCCGGCTAAGATCCTTCAGGTATACCACCTTTACTTTGTTAAAGGAAAAGCTGTCGCTCTTCCAGCCGCTTTTTTCAGCACCCGCGGTAAGGGGCACGGACAGCAGCGTTACCAAAAGAGCAGCCAAGGCCAGAAATTTTTTCATGGGTGATCCTCCTCGTAGTTTTTTACAAATACCATTTTACAACGGATGGGAACGTGTTTCAATGTCTTTTCGTTTTGACTCAGAAGGAAAATCGGGCTATAATTTGTACAGTTACAATTGTACCAAACAGGGGGTAAGGTGCGGGAAAAGAGGGATTTGCATGGCAATACCAATTTTTGTGTGGGCCGCAGCCGGAATTGGCGCGGCAGGATTAAAACTGTACAAGAGCGCCACCAGCTCTGAAAACATGGTGAAAAATGCCATTGAACGCTACAATGAGGAACGGTTCAAGTTCTATAAGAAAATGGAGGAGCTGCTGCCCCAAGTGGAAGCTTTGGCCCATTTGAAACTGGATACCTGGCATCATTATGAAGAGGTTTTTGCCATTCTGGACAAGATTGAAAACCTTCCTGGCCACTATACGTACAAAAGTCATAAGAATATGCACCTGCTGCCCCAGGACGTGCGGAAACTGCGCCGCATTGCCCGGGTGGTGGACCGGATCCGGGACCAGAAGCTGGATACGGAAGGCACGGGCATGCTGACCATTTTGGCTTTGCACGGGGGAGCTGCCAGCTCCTACAGCCAAAATGAGCTGGAACGGGACGAATCCCGGCTGGTGATGGAAAAAATCATGGACCAGCCGCTGTACACCTCCGAGGTGACGGCACTGGACGAAATGAGCGTCATCGAACGGATTATGGGCTTTCCCAAGGTGCTGCGCCCCGGCTATTTTGCCGGCAAGGACGGCAGCAAGATGACCCGGGAAGAAGCCCTGAAGTTCAAGACGGAAACCGATACCCAGTCCCTGCTGCTGGCGGACGTGGAAGCCCGGACCGCCCGGCTGGTGGAAGTGGTAACCCATGTGCTCAAAACCATGGAAACCCTGAAACAGGAACACGATGACCAAATTGGCTATTTGCAGGACCTGGCTGCCCGCAAACCGGACTACGAAGGCTTTACCCTGGAAGAGAAAGACCGGCTGAACTTTGTCATGGCCCTGGGCTTTGTGCTTAGGGAACTGGCGCGGACGGACATTGTCATCAAAAACGGCAATGTGACCATCATCAACCGGACGGGGCTTAGGACGCCTTTGGGCAAGGCCCAGGACCTATTGCCCCTGGATACAACTCCCTTAAATTATTAAGGCGGGAAATAGAATTATTGGAGGAACCTACGTGATCAGTACCAAAGCATTTAAAGCGTACGATATTCGGGGCATTGTGCCCACTGAAGTCAATGAAGAACTGGCCTACCGCCTGGGGCGGAGCCTGGCCTTTTACCTGAAGGCCAAGCACCTGGTGATCGGCCATGATATCCGGCTCAGCGGACCGGCCCTCAGCAAGGCTGCCGCAGAAGGTATGCGGGACGGCGGCGCCAGCGTCTGGGATTTGGGCCAGTGCGGCACGGAAATGATGTATTTTGCCACCGCCCACCTGAAAGCGGACGGAGGCATGATGGTTACGGCCAGCCACAATCCCAAGGACTATAACGGGATGAAGCTGGTCCGCTCCGGTTCCCGGCCCATTTCTGCGGATACGGGGCTGAAGGATTTGGCAGACCTGGTGTCCGCTGAAGATTTTGAGACCCGGGTGCCCAAGGCGGAAAAACGGGGCGATTACGAAGAAGTCAACATTATGCCCAGCTATGTGGACCACCTGCTGACCTATATCGACAGCTCCCGGCTGCTGCCGCTGAAAATTGTGGCCAACCCGGGCAACGGCGGTGCCGGGCCTGTAGTTAAGGAACTGGCCAAGCACCTGCCCTGCCGCTTTGTAATGATCAACGATACCCCTGATGGGAACTTCCCCAACGGGGTGCCCAACCCCCTGCTGCCGGAAAACCGGCAGGCTACGGCGGCTGCGGTAAAGGCAGAGAAAGCCGACCTGGGCATTGCCTGGGACGGGGATTTTGACCGCTGCTTCTTCTTTGACGAAAACGGCCGTTTCATTGAAGGCTACTATCTGGTAGGGCTTCTGGCCCAGTACTTCCTGCAAAAGCATCCGGGCAGCAAAATCTTGTACGATCCCCGGCTTACCTGGAATACGGAAGACATCATTGCCCGGTTTGACGGCAAGCCGGTGCGCTGCAAGAGCGGACACGCCTTCATCAAGGAATGCATGCGCCGGGAAGGGGTCTTGTACGGCGGAGAAATGAGCGCCCACCACTATTTCCGGGATTTCTCCTACTGCGACAGCGGGATGATTCCCTGGCTTTTGGTGATTGCCCTGATTTCCAGTTCCGGTCAGCCTCTGTCCCAGCTGGTGGACCAGCGGATCCAGGAATATCCCTGCAGCGGGGAAATCAACCTGGAGGTGGAAGACGCCGACCAGGTGCTGGAAAGCCTATCCGCCCGGTTCAAGTCCGGCATCCAAGACCGGATGGACGGCCTGAGCGTGGTCTACAATGAATGGCGCTTCAACCTGCGCAAATCCAACACCGAACCGGTGGTCCGCCTGAACGTGGAAACCCGGGGCGATGGACAGCTGCTGAAACAAAAGACCCGGGAAATGCTGGACCTGATTGGCGGCAAACGGGTATAGGAGGAAATACATTGAACGTACTAGTAACAGGGGGAGCCGGTTACATCGGCTCCCATGTGGTAGAGGAGCTGGTCCAGAAGGGCTATACTCCTTTTGTTTATGATAACTTCAGCACCGGTCATGTGAATGCGGTGCCGGAAACGGTCCAGCTGATTGAAGGGGATATCCACGATTTCTCTTTCCTGAAGCATATTATGGGCCAGTATGAAATCGACGGGGTGCTCCACTTTGCTGCCAGCAGCCAGGTGGGGGAATCCATGGTGAACCCGGGGAAATACTACTACAATAATGTAGCGGGCACCCTGGGCCTTTTGGATGCCATGCGGGAAGCAGGCGTGGACAAGCTGGTATTTTCCTCTACGGCGGCCGTGTATGGGGAACCGGAAGCGGTGCCTATTACGGAGGATATGCCCTTAAAGCCCACCAATGTGTATGGCCGCACCAAACTGATGATTGAAAAGATGCTGGCGGACTACAGCAGTGCCTATGGTCTGAACTACGTGGCCCTGCGCTACTTTAATGCAGCCGGCGCAGCCCTTGCCGGCAATATCGGGGAAGACCACCGGCCGGAAACCCACCTGATTCCCCTGATTCTCCAGGCAGCCCAGGGCAAGCGGGACAGCGTGTCCATTTTTGGTACGGACTATCCCACCCCCGACGGCACCTGCCTGAGGGATTATATTCACGTCAAGGATCTGGCTTCTGCCCATGTGTTGGCCCTGAACCATCTGGCAGAGGGCGGCAGCAGCCGGGTGTACAACCTGGGCACGGAAAACGGGTTCTCCGTCCGGGAAATCATTGACGCCGTGAAGAAGGTTACCGGCCGGGACTTCACCGTGAAGGAAGAAGCAAGACGGGCTGGGGATCCGGCCAAATTGATTGCTTCCTCCGCCAAAATCAAAGAGGAGCTCCATTGGCAGCCCTGCCACAGCACCATCCAGGAAATCGTCACCACTGCCTGGCGCTGGCACGAAGGGCATCCCAACGGATACGAAGAATAGAGGTATGGATATTTTAGTCACCGTGGACGGCTTGAAGAAAAGCTTCGGCGTCCACGATATTTTTAAAAATGTAAGCTTTACCATCCGCCAAGGGGAAAAGGTGGGATTAGTAGGCGTCAACGGCAGCGGGAAAACTACCCTGCTGCGATGCCTGCTCCAACCGGACTTTGCCGACGGGGGCACGGTGAAATTTGCCGGGGAACTGCGACTGGGCTACGTCCAGCAGGGTTTCAACGACTTCCGGGAGGAAACCATCTGGGAGTTTATGCAGGGAGCCTGCCCGGATATCCTGGCCCTGCGGCAGAAAATGCGGGAATTGGAAGAAGCTGGGGGCACGGCCCAGGGGGACGAACTGCAGCAGGTCCTGGACCAGTACGCCCGGACGGAAAACCGCTATGCCCATTTGGACGGTTACCATTACGAAAGCAATATCAAAAAGGTCCTGACAGGTCTGGGGTATCCGGAAGAAACCTGGAATGACCGGGCGGACAAGCTGTCCGGCGGTCAAAAGACCCGGCTGATGCTGGCGGCGGCCCTGGTAAACTCCCCCGACCTATTGGTCTTGGATGAACCTACCAACCACTTGGACATTGTTATGAGTGAATGGCTGGAAAAATATTTGCAGGAGTTTCGGGGCGGGGTCCTGGTGATCTCCCATGACCGGGCCTTCCTGGACCATGTAGCCGAGGAAATCCTGGAAATGGAGGGGGGCACCCTGCACCGCTACAAGGGCAACTATTCGGCCTATCTGGAGCAGAAATCCATTCAGGTGCTGTCCCAGACCCGGGCCTACGAAGCCCAGCAGGAATATATCGCCAAAACGGAAGAATACATCCGCCGCTATAAGGCGGGCATCAAAAGCAAGATGGCCCGGGGCCGCCAGTCCCAGCTAAACCGGCTGGAACGGATTGAGGCTCCGGTAAAGGAAGAAGAATTTGAGCTGCGGCTGCCCCATGCGGCAGAGTCCGCGGAAAAAGTCATTATGCTGGAGCATCTGGACGTGGGCTATCCCGGCACCCTGCTGCTGAAGGATGTGGACCTGACCCTGCGCCGAGGCGAAAAGGTGGCCATTATCGGCCCCAACGGCTGCGGGAAATCCACCCTTTTGAAGACCATCCTTCAGGATCTGCCGCCCCTTAAAGGGGAGGCCAGGATTGGCAACCGGGTGAAGATTGGCTACTTCTCCCAGAGCTACGAGCGGCTGGATGAAAAGCAGACCATTATGGAAAACTTCCTGACGGAATATGGCTACACCGACGAACAGACCCGGCGGCTTTTGGGCAGCATGCTGTTCCACGGGGACGATGTGTTTAAGGTCATCGGTACCCTGTCCGGGGGCCAAAAGGCCCGGCTGGTGCTGCTCAAGCTGGTACTGGACGGGGCCAACTGCCTGCTCCTGGACGAACCCACCAACCATTTGGATATTGCTGCCAAGGAAGCGGTGGAAGCAGCCCTGGAGACCTTTGACGGCACGGTGCTGCTGGTCAGCCACGACCGTTATCTGGTCAATGAGATTGCCGGCCGGATTTGGGCCGTGGAAAATGGCCGCGTAACGGACTACAAGGGCAACTACGATTTCTACCAGGAAGAAAAGGCCAAACGCCAGGGAATGGGAACAGCGGCTGCGCCGGCTGCCCCGAAGGAAACGAAAAAAGAGGCTCCGGCTCCTGCCCAAAGGGAGGCGGTCCCTGCTGCCCCGAAGGCGGAGGAACCGAAGAAACCGGCCTACAGCCCGGCAGAAGCGGAAAAGCTGCTGCCCCAGGTGGAACTGAAAATCCGGGAATATGAGGCCCTGCAGAAGGTCCTCAGCGGCCAGATTGCCGACCCGGCCAACCAGCAGGACTTGGAAACCAGTACCAAACTGGCCAAGGAATACGAAGAACTTAGTGAGATTTTGGACGGGCTGATGACCAAATGGGAAGCCCTCATGGAGTCGTTAGAATGACCATTAAAGAATTTATTGCAGCCCTGCAGCAGGTGCACTCAGAAACCAGCTTCAATCCCTGGGCGGACTATGATCCTTCCTGTGATATTGGGCCCCAGGCGCCGCTTATCCGGGCGGCCAACCTGAAACGGTACCTGGAACTGCGGCAGGAGGCCCGCTATCTGTTTATTGCCGAAGGCCTGGGTTACCAGGGAGGCCATTTTTCCGGCATGGCCATGACCAGCGAGCGGATCCTTTTGGGCCACCATCCGGACGTACGGCCGGAGGTGGTGCTGGGAGATTGGGACTACCGGCGGACCAGCAATCCGGAAAGTCCGCTTTTAAACAAAAAACAGAAGGAGCAGGGGTTCAACGAACCCACTGCCACCATTATGTGGGGGGAGCTGGCCCATCAGCAGCTGGCCTCCTTCCAGACCATTCTTTGGAATATTTATCCTTTTCATCCCTATAAGCCCAGCGGCATTTTGACCAACCGGACCCCCACAGGGCCGGAATTGGACCAGGGCATTGTATTTGCCCGGATGCTGCTGGACCTGGTGCCGGGGATGCAGGTGATTGCCATCGGCCGGAAAAGCGCCGGGACCCTGGAAAAATACGGGGTGCCCTGTGCGGCGGTGCCCCATCCCTCCATGGGCGGGGCCAACCGGTTCCGGGCGGCAGTGGCGGAACTGTTTCAGCGGTAAAGGAGACAATTATGGCAAGTACTTTGGCGGCGATGAGCAAGGAGCAGGTGCTGAAGATTGCCCTGACGGCAGGGAAAATCCTTTTGTGCAGCGGGGCAGAAACCTATCGGGTGGAAGATACCATGCTGCGCATCTGCCACGAAGGCGGCATGAACAATGTGGCGGCCTTCTGCACTCCGTCCCTGGTGATGCTGGGCCGGGAAACCCTGGAAGGGGACAGCCTGATGTACCGGATTACCAAACGGGGCACCAATCTGACGCTGATCAGTGAAGTCAATGAAATGTCCTATGCCATGCCCCATTGGGACAAGAGCTTTGAAGAAACCATGGACCAGCTGGAGGAAATGCTCCACCGGCCCCCTCGGCCGGCCTGGGAGGAAATCTTTTGGTCCGGGCTGGCTGGGGCCTTTTTTGCGGTGGTGCTGGGCGGCGGCTATTTGGAGTTTACCGCAGCCCTTTTAGGCTCTCTTTTGTCCATGGCGTTTGTCAAGGCAGTCTCTCCCTTTGAACCCAGCAACTTCTGGGAAACCACGATGGCAGGGGCTATTATCTGTCTGGTGGCGGTACTGTTCCGCAAGGCTCTGCCGGATACGGTAATGGAATTGGCCATTGCCGGGGGCGTGATGCCCTATTTGCCGGGGATGGCTTTTACTAACGGGATTCGGGACTTTATGGCCGGGGATCTGCTCAGCGGCACCTGCCGGGCCGGGGAAGCGATTTTCCTGGTGGGCGGGGTGGCTATTGGCATAGCTACCGTTCTGGGCGTTCTGTATATGTAGGAGGACCTATGCCGCTAGCTGTAACCATTGTAATCAAGACCATCTTCTCGTTTTTTGCTACCGTAGCTTTCGGGAAGCTGTTTGACTGCCCCAAAAACTGCCTGTACAAAGCCGGCTTTGTAGGGATGGTGGGCTTTGGGGTTTATATTGTGCTGCTTAGCGGGCTGGGGCTTAGCTCCATGCTCAGCAACTTTGCCGGCACTGTGGCACTGTCCCTGTGCAGCGAGGTGTTTGCCCGCTGGTACCGGCAGCCGGTGCCTATCTTTTCCATTCCCGGGGTGATTCCCCTGGTGCCCGGACTTCCTTTGTACCGGGCCATGAACTATACCATGCTGGATTCCTACAGCATGGGGATGCATACCTTTATCGGAGCGGCCCTGGATGCTACGGCCATTGCCATTGGCATCCTTTTGGTGTCCGGTCTGGCCAAGGTATGGAAAACCAGCAAAAAATTGGTAAAACAAAAACGCCGGAGCAGTCGTCTTTGATTGCTGCGGCGTTTTTGGCAGAAAGGAGCGAAATTGATGAAAAAATGGCACGGAATTTGGGGTAAGGTGGCCAGCCTGCTGCTGGCCCTGCAATTTTTGCTGGCGGGCTGCGGTCTGAGCCAGGGGACGGGCAGTAAACCCAGTCCCAGCCCTAAGGCGGGAACCCAGGCGGTAACGCCCATTAAGCCTCCGGCTCACGAGGCCACCCTGGTTCAAAAGGTAGATGGACCGTTAAAAATCACCATGCTCAGCGTGGGGAAGGCGGACAGCATCTTGATTCAGGTGGACAAGAAGAATTACCTGGTGGATACGGGGCTGTTTGAGGACGGCAATACCCTGGTGGCCCGGCTGCGGAAACTGGGTGTGAATTCTCTTGATGGCCTGTTCCTGACCCACCCCCACAAGGACCATATTGGCGGGGCGGTGGCCATTCTGAACAGCCTCCACGTGGAGCATGTGTACTACACCAATGTGGTCAATCCCCAGTCGGGGCTGATGAAAAAGGTCAAGAAGCTCATTGAGGATAAGCACATTGACGCAGTGCTGGTGACGGCGCCCATGGATATTCCCCTGAAGAACGGGGCTTCCTTTAAGGTCTTTTGGCCGGAGAAGGACCATCTAACGGTGCCCGGGGATACCAACGTGAATCCCAACAGTATGGTCATGCGCTTTACCTATCAGGATTTCACCATGATGTTCACCGGAGATGCCTACACCCAGACGGAAGCCAAGATTATGAGCCTGTACGATGCCAAGGAACTGAAAAGCGACGTGCTGAAGGTGGGGCATCACAGCAGCAATACGTCAAGCTCCATGAATTGGCTGAGAACGGTGAAGCCCATGGTGGCGGTAATCAGCTGCGGCAACGAACCGGGCACCCGGAAATATCCCAACAAAACTGTGCTGAAACGGTTGAAGACCGCCGGCGCAAAGATTTATAATACGTATGACAACGGTGACATTACCATTATCTCCAACGGCAGTGAGTATGCAGTCACCACGGAAAAATAGGGAGGCGTTCTTATGGCAGTTTATACGAAACTGGAAAAAGTCGTGAAGGAAAATCCGGGTACCGGCACCATTATCCGGGAAGTGATCATGGATCCCGCAGCTTTTGGGGGAGCCAACGAGATGTTTGCCCAAATCACCCTGCACCCGGGCTGCGCTGTGCCCCTGCATAAGCACGAGGGCAACAACGAAACCTACTACCTGCTGAAAGGGGAAGGGGAATACACCGATGAGGACAAGAAGGTGGCCGTAAAGGCCGGGGACGTAACCTTCTGCCCGGACGGAGGCACCCATGCCTTGTATAACACCGGCAAGGACGATCTGGTGTTTATTGCCCTGATTGCCAATACGTTAAAGAAATAAAACTTTTGTCTCAAGCAAAGAGAGCTGTGAAAAATACCTTGGCGTTTTTCGCAGCTCTTTTCGTTATCCAGAAAAAATAAATTTGAAAACTTTTTGTGAAATATTGGGGCCGCGGGGAAGAAAAAAGGTTTTCCGTTCTAAATTTGTTGCG
This sequence comes from Acidaminococcus hominis, assembly GCF_900291475.1. Lineage (GTDB taxonomy): Bacteria > Bacillota > Negativicutes > Acidaminococcales > Acidaminococcaceae > Acidaminococcus > Acidaminococcus hominis. Next base: position 500,211 of record NZ_OLMM01000004.1, on the reverse strand, counting down.
ATTTCCATCCAATTTCAGGGAAAAAGTCCCAGGAAAAACCCGGGAAAAATGCGGGTTTCTAGGGTTTATGATACACTAGGCACTGTGTAAAGAAAGAGCGGCTTAAAATCGTGCCAAAAGGCCATAAAAAACGAAAAAAATTCTTGACATGGGGTGTCAAGAATGTTACAATACTCGAGTGTCACAGGGGTTACTATGTCTTTCGGAGGTGTGAAATTGTTTCTCGCAGACGTGAAAAACGGCTCGCCCGTTGTTGTTGGTGTGAAGCAGTCCCAGAAAGCCATAGCCAGAGGTCAGGCTGTGGGAGCGCTGATTGCCCTGGATGCGGATGAACATGTAACGGGGCCCATCAAGGCGCTGTGCGAAGCTGCTGGCGTAAGACTGGAAACAGTCTCTACCATGCAGGAGCTTGGCAAGGCCTGCGGCATCCACGTGGGAGCATCCGTAGCCGCTGTACTCAAAACCCGGTAGAATCTTCTGCCCTGCAGAAGGTTTTTATAATCATTAAATCTTATACTCGAGAAAGGAGGTGCCGGAATGCCTACAATCAACCAATTGGTTCGTAAAGGTAGACAAGTAATTACTCAAAAATCAACGGCGCCAGCATTAAAAAATTCACCACAAAAACGTGGTGTCTGCACGAGAGTGTACACCACCACTCCGAAGAAACCTAACTCCGCACTGCGGAAGGTTGCTCGTGTCCGTCTGACCAATGGTATTGAAGTCACTGCCTATATTCCTGGTATTGGCCATAACCTGCAGGAACACAGCGTTGTTCTGATCAGAGGCGGCAGAGTAAAGGATCTTCCCGGTGTTCGTTATCACATCATTCGCGGCGCATTGGATACCGCCGGTGTTGCTGATCGCAACCAGGGCCGTTCCAAATATGGCGCTAAGCGCCCGAAAGCAGCTAAGAAATAATTTTGGCTGGCACGCAGAATGATAAATAACGAAGGAGGAAATACAGATGCCGAGAAAAGGTCCTGTAACTAAAAGAGACGTATTACCGGATCCAGTATATGGTTCCAAACTTTTGACCAGATTCATCAACAAAATTATGCTCGACGGTAAAAAAGGTGTTGCCGAGCGTATCGTATATGACGCTTTTGATTTGATCCACTCCAAGACGGGTAAGGACCCCATGGAAGTTTTCGATACTGCCATGAAGAACGTAATGCCTGTTCTGGAAGTTAAAGCACGCCGGGTGGGCGGTGCCAACTACCAGGTTCCTGTTGAAGTAAGAGCCGACCGCAAAACGACTCTGGGAATCCGTTGGCTGGTCAACTATTCCCGTCTGCGCGGAGAAAAAACCATGTATGAACGTGTTGCCGGCGAACTGATGGACGCTGCAAACAACACGGGCGCTTCCGTTAAGAAACGTGAAGACACTCATAAGATGGCTGAAGCAAACAGAGCGTTTGCCCATTATCGTTGGTAAGATTCATTAAGGAGGAGTAATTCGTGGGTAGAGAGTTTCCCTTAGATAAAATCAGAAACATCGGCATCATGGCTCACATCGATGCTGGTAAAACTACTACCACGGAACGTATCCTGTTCTACACCGGCAAGACTCACAAGATCGGTGAAGTTCACGATGGCGCTGCCACCATGGACTGGATGGTTCAGGAACAAGAACGTGGTATTACGATTACTTCCGCAGCTACGACCTGTCATTGGAAAGGCCATTCCATTAACATCATCGACACCCCGGGGCACGTTGACTTCACCGTAGAAGTTGAACGTTCCCTGCGTGTACTGGATGGTTCCGTGGCCGTATTCAGCGCCAAAGGCGGCGTTGAACCCCAATCCGAAACGGTTTGGCGTCAAGCGGAAGAATACAATGTACCCCGTATCGCTTATGTAAATAAGATGGATACCACCGGCGCTGATTTCTTCAATGTTATTCAAATGATGAAAGATCGCCTGGGTGCAAATGCAGTTGCAATTCAAGTACCTATCGGTGCTGAAGATACTTTCGAAGGTCTGATCGACCTGGTAAAGATGCAGGCAATTGTTTACGGAGACAAGCTGGGCAAGGAAGAAGAATTCGAACCCATTCCGGAAGCCTATGTTGAAACCGCCCAGAAGTACCGTCAGGTCCTGCTGGAAGCTGTTGCTGAAAGCGACGATGACCTGATGGAAAAATATCTGGAAGGTGAAGACCTGACGGAAGAAGAAATCAAAGGCGCCATCCGTAAGATGACCTGCCAATGCAAACTGTATCCTGTAACCTGCGGTTCTTCCTACAAGAACAAAGGCGTACAGCCCCTGCTGGATGCCATCGTTGATTACATGCCTTCTCCTCTGGATGTTCCTGCCATCAAAGGCACCAACCCTGAAACGGGCGAAGAAGAAGAAAGACCTTCCAGCGACTCTGAACCGTTCGCTGCTCTGGCCTTCAAGATTGCAACTGACCCGTATGTAGGCCGTCTGGCATTCTTCAGAGTGTACTCCGGTACCCTGACCGCCGGCTCCTATGTATATAACGCCAATAAAGACAAGAGAGAAAGAATCGGCCGTATCCTGCGTATGCACTCCAATCACCGTACGGAAATTGAAGAAGTTTTCGCTGGTGATATTGCAGCAGCTGTAGGCCTGAAGGATACCAGCACCGGCGATACCCTGTGCGATGAAAAAGCACCGATTATCCTGGAATCCATGGTATTCCCTGATCCTGTAATCTCTGTTGCTATTGAACCGAAAACCAAAGCCGACCAAGAAAAGATGGGCGTTGCCCTGGGCAAACTGGCTGAAGAAGATCCGACCTTCCGGATTCGCACGGATGCCGAATCCTCCCAGACCATCATTTCCGGTATGGGCGAATTGCACTTGGATATCATTGTTGACCGTCTGAGAAGAGAATTCAACGTAGACTGCACCGTGGGCAACCCGCAGGTAGCTTACAGAGAAACCATTCGCAAGAGCGTCAAATCCGAAGGTAAGTTCGTTCGTCAGTCCGGTGGTAAAGGTCAGTATGGTCATTGCTGGCTGGAACTGACTCCGCTGCAACCGGGCGAAGGCTTCAAGTTCGAAAACAAGATCGTGGGCGGCGCTATTCCTAAAGAATACATTGCTCCTGTTGAAGCAGGTGTTAAGGAAGCTATGGAAAACGGCGTTGTTGCTGGTTACCCGATGGTTGATATCGGCGTTACCGTATACGACGGTTCCTACCACGAAGTCGACTCCTCTGAAATGGCATTTAAGATTGCCGGTTCTATGGGCTTCAAGTCCGGTGCACAGAAAGCAAACCCTGTTCTGCTGGAACCGTACATGAAAGTCGAAGTTGTCATCCCTGAAGAATACATGGGTGATGTAATCGGCGACTTGAACTCCCGTCGTGGCCGTATCGAAGGCATGGAAGCCAGAAGCGGTGCCCAAGTTATCACTGCTTTCGTTCCTCTGTCCGAAATGTTCGGTTACGCAACGGACCTGCGTTCCAAGACTCAGGGCCGCGGCAACTATTCCATGGAAGTAGATCACTACGAAGAAGTTCCTAAGAATATTGCTGAAGCAATTACTGCTAAAAACAAAGGAAACGCACAGGACTAAGACCTGTGATCAATTAGGAGGAAATAACAATGGCTAAAGAGAAATTCAATAGAACCAAACCCCATGTTAACATTGGTACCATCGGTCACGTCGATCACGGCAAGACCACTCTGACTGCTGCTATCACCAAAGTTCTGGCTGAACGCGGCGGCGCTCAGTTCATGGACTACAACATGATCGATAAGGCTCCTGAAGAAAGAGAACGTGGTATCACTATCAACACTGCCCACGTTGAATACGAAACCGAAAAAAGACACTATGCACACGTTGACTGCCCGGGGCATGCTGACTATGTAAAGAACATGATCACTGGTGCTGCTCAGATGGACGGCGCAATCCTGGTTGTATCCGCTGCTGATGGTCCTATGCCTCAGACTCGTGAACACATCCTGCTTGCCCGCCAGGTTGGCGTTCCTGCTATCGTTGTGTTCCTGAACAAATCCGACCAAGTTGACGATCCTGAACNCGGCGCAATCCTGGTTGTATCCGCTGCTGATGGTCCTATGCCTCAGACTCGTGAACACATCCTGCTTGCCCGCCAGGTTGGCGTTCCTGCTATCGTTGTGTTCCTGAACAAATCCGACCAAGTTGACGATCCTGAACTGATCGAACTGGTTGAAATGGAAGTTCGCGAACTGCTGAGCCAATACGGCTATCCTGGAGATGAAGTGCCCATCGTTGTTGGTTCCGCACTGAAAGCTCTGGAAGGCGACAAAGAACAAGAAGCAACCATCATGAAATTGATGGATGCTGTTGACGAATACATTCCGACCCCTGTCCATGACCTGGCTAAACCGTTCCTGATGCCTGTTGAAGACGTATTCACCATCACCGGCCGCGGCACCGTAGCTACTGGCCGTGTAGAACGTGGCGTAATCAAAGTTGGCGACACGGTTGAAATCGTTGGTCTGAGCGAAGAAAAGAAACAATCCGTTGCTACCGGTCTGGAAATGTTCCGTAAGACCATGGATCAGGCTGAAGCCGGCGACAACATCGGCTGCCTGCTGCGCGGTATTGACAGAAGCGAAATCGAAAGAGGTCAGGTTCTGGCTAAACCCGGTTCCATTCATCCTCATACCAAATTCAAAGGCCAAGTATACGTACTGACCAAAGAAGAAGGCGGCCGTCATACTCCGTTCTTCAACGGCTATCGTCCTCAGTTCTACTTCAGAACTACCGACGTTACTGGTGTGGCTCACCTGCCTGAAGGTACCGAAATGGTTATGCCTGGCGACAACGTTGTAATGGACGTTGAACTGATCACCCCGATCGCTATCGAACAAGGTCTGCGTTTCGCTATCCGCGAAGGCGGCCATACGGTAGGCGCTGGCGTTGTTACCGAAATCGAAGGTTAATCCGCAAGGTTTATCCGATGAATGATGTAAGCCCATATGAGGGGCGTGGCCAAAGCCCCTCATATTCTTATGTTTAATGGGCCCGCGATGAGGCAGAAGATGGCTTCTGGCCTGCCTGGTCAAGAAGGGAACTTTTGCTGAGTATGTCCGTTCTTAGAAACGTGGCGAATGGAGGAAATTATCAATGGCAAAGACTCAAAAAATCCGTATACGCCTGAAAGCGTATGACTACAAAGCACTGGATCAAAGTGCTTCCAAAATCGTAGAGACGGCAAAACGTACCGGTGCTCAAGTATCCGGCCCGATTCCGCTGCCTACCGAAAAGAACATCTATACGATTCTGCGTTCTCCTCATGTCAACAAAGACTCCCGTGAACAGTTCGAAATGAGAACCCACAAGAGACTGGTAGACATTCTGGAACCTACAGCTAAGACGATCGATGCACTGACTCGCTTGGATCTTCCTGCTGGTGTAGATATTGAGATCAAAGCGTAAGGAGGTGTGCGAATATGGCTAAAGGAATCTTAGGCAAGAAATTAGGCATGACCCAAATTTTTGAAGCTGACGGTACTTTGGTTCCCGTTACTGTTGTAGAAGCGGGCCCCTGCGTCGTGCTGCAAAACAAGACCGAAGAAAGCGACGGCTACAATGCCCTGCAGCTCGGTTTTGGTGAAATCAAAGAAAAACAAGTAAACAAACCCATGAAGGGCTTCTTCGACAAAGCCGGCGTATCTCCTGTGAAATACGTGCGTGAGCTGCGTCTCACCGAACCCTCTGATTATAAAGTTGGCGACAAGATTGCGGCTGATATTTTCGCAGCCGGTGATCTGGTGGATGCTGTCGGCGTTTCCCGCGGTAAAGGCTTCGCTGGTACGATCAAGCGCCACAACTTTGCACGTGGTCCTATGAAACACGGTTCCAAGTCCCATCGTGAACCCGGTTCTAATGGTCCTATGCATTCCGGTCCTGGCGGCCGTGTTATCAAAGGTAAGAAATTACCTGGCCGTATGGGTGGAACCAGTGCAACGGTTCAACGTTTGACTATCGCTAAAGTGGATGCAGACCGTAACCTGATTATGGTTAAAGGTTCTGTGCCTGGTGCCGCTGGTACCTTCCTGTTGCTGAGAGACACGGTTCGCCCCGATGTTGTCAAAGCAAATAAGAAATAAGATTGAAAGGAGGGCGTTTCAATGCCGAAATTAGCAATTTATGATATTACCGGTAAACAGACCGGTGAAGAAATAGAATTGATGGACTACGTCTTTGGCGTAGAATTCAATGAAGCTGTTGTTCATCAGGCTGTTGTTATGCAGCAAGCCAATGAACGTCAGGGCACTCATGCAACCAAGACCCGCGGTATGGTTCGCGGCGGTGGCAGAAAACCCTGGAAACAAAAAGGTACTGGCCGTGCCCGTGCCGGTTCCGTCCGTTCTCCCCTGTGGGTTGGCGGTGGTACCGTATTTGGTCCCGCTCCCCGGAGCCATGCCAAATCCATGACCCGCAAAGCTCGTCGTCTGGCTATCCGCTGCGCACTGAGCGCTAAAGTTGCTGCTGGTGAACTGGTAATCGTTGATGGTCTGACCTTCGACGCACCGAAAACCAAGAGCGCTGTAGCTATGCTGCAAGGCTTCGAAGCAGAAGGCAAAAAAGCTCTGCTGATCACCGATGGTGAGGATGAAAACGTAGAAAAGTCTTCCCGGAATATTGAAAAAGTAAAGGCTCTGTCCAATGACTGCCTGAACGTATTCGATATCCTGAATGCTGAAAAAGTACTGCTGGCTAAAGATGCCGTAGCTAGAATTGAGGAGGTGCTCGCATAATGGCTGCTAATCCTCGCGACATTATCGTAAGACCCATTGTTACTGAAAAGACTTCCGACATGATGAAGGACAACAAGTATACTTTCCAAGTAGCAATTGGTGCCAACAAAACTGAAATCCGCCAAGCCATTGAAGCTATCTTCAATGTGAAGGTTGTGAATGTAAACACGATCCGCGTTATGGGCAAAACCAAGCGGATGGGTAAATATGAAGGTAAGCGTTCCGATTATAAGAAAGCAATCGTTAAGCTGGCAGAAGGCAACACGATTCCGCTCTTCGAAGGAATGTAATTCGTCTAAGGAGGTCAAACAATGGCTATTAAAAGCTTTAATCCGTATTCTCCTTCCAGACGCAGCATGACTGTGTCCACCTTTGAAGAGATTACTACGGACAAGCCCCATCGCCCTTTAGTTGTAAAACTGAACCAACATGCCGGCCGCAACAACACCGGTAAAATGACGGTTCGTCATCAGGGCGGCGGTCATAAAAGACAATATCGTATCATCGATTTCAAACGGAATAAAGACAATGTGCCTGCTAAAGTTGCTACCATCGAGTATGATCCCAACCGCAGCGCCAACATTGCTCTGCTGAACTATGCTGATGGTGAAAAACGCTACATTCTGGCTCCTCAAGGCCTGAAAGTGGGCGATGTGATTGTCAGCGGTCCTCAGGCTGATATCAAAGTTGGCAACTCCCTGCCTCTCTTGAACATCCCTCTGGGTACCATGGTTCACAACGTGGAAATGAAAATCGGCAAGGGTGGCCAGCTGGGCCGTTCCGCCGGTGCTGCTATCCAATTGATGGCTAAGGAAGGTTCCTACGCTCTGCTGCGTCTGCCTTCTGGTGAACTGCGTCAGGTACACATTAACTGCCGTGCTACCATCGGTCAGATCGGCAACCTGGACCACGAAAACCTGACTTTGGGTAAAGCTGGCCGTTCTCGTTGGATGGGCGTTCGTCCTGCCAACCGCGGTGTTGCTATGAACCCGAACGACCATCCGCATGGTGGTGGTGAAGGCCACTCTCCTGTTGGTCGTAAGCGTCCTGTTACTCCTTGGGGCAAGAGCGCCTTTGGTACTCGTACCCGTAAGGTTAAGAAGGCGTCTTCTAAACTGATCCTGAAACGTAGAACGAAATAATAGAGCTTTTTGAAAGGAGGCATAAAGAGTGTCCAGATCCGTTAAAAAAGGACCTTATGTCCAAGCTAGTCTGCTGAAGAAGGTTGAAGCGCTGAACGCTGCTTCGGAAAAGAAAGTTATTAAAACCTGGTCTCGCAGCTCTACCATTCTCCCTGAATTTTTGGGCCACACCATCGCCGTTCACGACGGTCGGAAACATGTGCCTGTATATATTACCGAAGATATGGTCGGCCATAAATTAGGCGAATTCGCTCCCACCCGTTTGTTCAAGGGCCATGGCGATAAAGCCGGAGCCGTTAAATAAGAAGGGGAAGGAGGATAATATAGATGGAAGAAGCTAAAGCAGTTGCTAAATACATCCGCATTGCACCGCGCAAACTGCGTATCGTAATCAATTTGATCCGCGGCAAGTCCGTAAACGAAGCCTTTGCAATCCTCAAATTCACCCCGAAGGTTGGTTCTGAGGTTATTGAAAAGGTTCTGCGTTCCGCTGTTGCCAATGCTGAACATAATTTCGACATGAACGTTGACAACCTGGTTGTTTCCAGCTGTTTCGTTGATCAGGGCCCTACCATGAAGAGAATTCATCCGCGTTCTCGTGGACAGGCTTTCAAGATCCTGAAACGTTCCAGCCATGTGACCGTGGCTGTTGCAGAAAAATAACATCCTGACAGAAGGAGGGAATGAATAGTGGGGCAAAAAGTTAATCCACATGGTTTCAGAGTGGGCGTTATTGCTGATTGGGATTCTAAGTGGTACGCCGACAAAGACTATCAAAAAAATCTTTTGGAAGACATCAAGATTCGTGACTTCATTAAAGATAAACAATTCCAAGCTGGTATCTCTCGGGTTACCATCGAAAGAACGGAACAAAAGATGCGCATCAGCATCTATACTGCTAAACCGGGCATCGTAATCGGTCGCCAAGGCAGCAACATCGAACTGCTGAAGAAAGACCTGGCTAAGCTGACTGACAGCAAGCTGGACATCAACATCATCGAGGTTAAATCCCCGGATATGGATGCTACTCTGGTTGCTGAAAACGTTGCTTCCCAGCTGGAACGCCGGATCGCTTTCCGCCGTGCCATGAAGCAGTGCGTTGGCCGTACCATGCGTCTGGGTGCAAAGGGTATCAAAATCCAATGCGCAGGCCGTCTGGGCGGAGCTGAAATTGCTCGTACCGAAAGCTACCGTGATGGCAGCATTCCTCTGCACACCCTGCGTGCCGATATCGACTACGGGACTGCAGAAGCTCATACCACTTATGGCCGTATCGGCGTAAAGGTATGGATCTACAAAGGTGAAGTTCTGCCTACCAGAACTGTGAAAAAAGAAGCTCCTGAAGCGCAAGAAGGAGGGGCGAAATAATGTTATTACCGAAGAGAGTACAGCATCGTAAACAACATAGAGGCCGCATGAAAGGCCGTGCAATGCGTGGCAACAGAGTTGCTCATGGTGAATTTGGTCTGGTTGCACTGGAACCCGCTTGGATTACCAACCGTCAGATTGAAGCAGCCCGTATTGCAATGACCCGTTACATCAAACGTGGCGGTCAAGTATGGATCCAGATTTTCCCTGACAAACCTGTAACGGCCAAAGCCGCTGGCAGCCGTATGGGTAGTGGTAAAGGTTCTCCTGAATACTGGGTAGCAGTGGTGAAACCGGGCCGGGTTATGTTCGAAATGGCCGGTGTAACGGAAGACATTGCTAAAGAAGCTATGCGTCTTGCTGGCAACAAACTGCCGATCAAGAGCCGTTTCGTAACCAAAGCTCAGTTGGATGCCGAAGTCACCGCGCGTGAAAATGGAGTAGGTGGTGAAGCTTAATGAAAACTACAGAAATTAGAGAAATGTCTGTTGCAGAGTTGGATACGAAGCTGGCAGGCTTAAAAGATGAATTGTTTAACTTGCGTTTTCAGATGGCAACCGGACAATTGGAAAATCCGATGAAAATCAGAGAAGTCAAGAAGTCCATTGCCCAGATCAAAACTATCCAACGGGAACGCGAAATTAACTCCTAATCCGAGTTAATCCTAAGCGAAGGAGGAAAATTCCGTGGCTGAAGAGAGAAATATGCGTGTTACGCGTACTGGTAAGGTCGTTAGCGACAAGATGCAGAAAACCGTTGTTGTGGCTATCGAACGTTTGGTACAGCATCCTCTGTACAAAAAAGGCGTAATGCATACCATTAAATTAAAAGCTCATGACGAAAACAATGATGCCCATATTGGCGATACTGTGAAGATTACCCAAACCCGTCCTTTGTCTAAGGATAAATGCTGGCGCGTTGTAGAAATCGTAGAACGGGCGAAATAAGTGATACTGCTGAGCATTGCTTGGCAAGGGAGGTAAACCATGATTCAACAGCAGACTGTGCTGAATGTTGGGGACAATACCGGTGCCAAAAAGATTATGTGTATCCGTGTGTTAGGCGGTTCCTATCGTAAATATGCTAACATTGGTGACGTAATTGTGGCTTCTGTTAAGGATGCTACACCCGGTGGCGTTGTCCAAAAAGGTGAAGTTGTAAAGGCCGTTGTGGTTCGTTCCGTAAAGGGAACCCGTCGTCCGGATGGTTCTTACATCCGTTTCGATGAAAACGCAGCCGTTTTGATTAAAGATGATAAGACCCCGCGGGGCACCCGTATTTTTGGACCTGTTGCCCGCGAACTGCGTGAAAAAGACTACATGAAGATCATTTCCCTGGCACCGGAAGTGCTCTAAGAACAAGCACAATAAGGAGGTGTTGCAGACATGGCTGAGGCCGTAAAATTGCACGTTAAAAAAGGCGATACCGTTGTGGTATTGGCTGGTAAAGATAAAGGCAAGGAAGGCAAAGTAATCGCTGCTTTCCCGAAGAAATCCAAGGTTACTGTAGAAGGCGTCAACGAAGTTAAGCGCCATACGAAACCTTCCCAAAGCAACCCCCAGGGCGGCATTGTTACCAAAGAAGCACCGATCAGTGTTTCCAACGTAATGCTGGTATGCCCGTCCTGCAAGAAACCCACCCGCATTAAGAAAGTAGCTGTAGGCGAAGGATACGTCAGAGCCTGCAAAAAATGCGGCGAAGTAATCGACAAATAATTTGTGGGAAAGGAGGATATCAGATGGCAACGAGACTGCAAGACAAATATACTTCCGAAGCTGTTAAAGGCTTAATGGAAAAATTCAACTATAAAAACGTCAACGAAATTCCTAAACTGGAAAAAGTTGTACTGAACATCGGCTGTGGCGAAGCTGTGACCAACAGCAAGGCTATTGATTCTGCTGTAGCAGACATGACCATGATTGCTGGTCAAAAGCCCATTATCACCAAAGCTAAAAAATCCATCGCTGCGTTCAAACTGCGTGAAGGCATGCCTATCGGCGTAAAAGTTACGCTGCGGGGCAGCCGGATGTACGAGTTCCTGGATAAATTCATGAATATTGCCCTTCCCCGTGTACGTGACTTTAGAGGTGTTAACCCCAAGTCCTTCGACGGCCGCGGCAACTATTCCATCGGCTTGAAAGAACAGCTGATTTTCCCTGAAATCGACTATGATAAGGTCGACAAGGTTCGCGGCATGGATGTAATCATTGTTACTACTGCTAAGACCGACGAAGAAGCCAGAGAACTGCTGAAGCTTCTTGGTATGCCGTTTGGGGCATAAGGAGGGAAAACCGTGGCAAAGACCGCATTGATCGAAAAATGGAAAGCTGAACCGAAATTCAAGGTTCGTAAATATAACCGCTGCAAAATTTGTGGCAGACCGCACGCTTACATGCGTAAATTCGGCATTTGCCGTATTTGCTTCCGGAAATACGCCTACGAAGGCGCTATTCCCGGTGTAACGAAGGCAAGCTGGTAAGAGCGGATTACAAGGAAGGAGGGTATTTGTAAATGACTATGACTGATCCGATTGCCGATATGCTTACGAGAATTCGTAACGCCAACTCGGTGCATCACGATAAAGTTGAAATCCCCTGCTCCAAAATTAAAACTGCCATTGCAGAAATTTTGAAGAGCGAAGGATTCATTAAAGATTTCGAAGTCGTTCCCGGACAACATCAGAATGTGATCCGTGTACAGCTGAAATACGGTCCTAACAAGGAAAAAGTTATTTCCGGCATCAAACGTATCTCCAAACCCGGTTTGAGAGTTTACACGCAAAAAGACCAACTGCCCCGCGTTTTGGGCGGCCTGGGTATTGCAGTAATTTCCACTTCCAAGGGCATGATGACTGATAAAGCAGCCCGGAAGGCTGGACTGGGCGGCGAAGTTGTCGCATACGTTTGGTAAGATCAATCCTAAAGGACCGGAGGTGCTTATAAGTGTCAAGAATCGGAAAAACTCCCATTACTGTGCCTGATAAGGTAACGGTAACGGTAGAAGATAACCTGGTCTCCGTTAAGGGACCTAAAGGCGAACTGAGCCGTCAGATCAGTAAAGAATTGACCGTGGAACTGAAAGACGGCGTCATCACTGTGACTCGTCCCAGCGATGATAAAGTACATCGCAGCCTCCACGGCTTATCCCGGACCCTGATCAACAACATGATCATTGGTGTTACGGAAGGCTATTCCAAATCCCTGGAAATTCAAGGCGTTGGCTATCGTGCAACGAAGCAAGGCAAAGCAATCAGCTTTAACCTGGGCTTCTCCCACCCCTGCGTAATGGATCCTCCCGAAGGCATTACCTTCGAAGTTCCCGTACCGAGCCAAATCGTAGTTTCCGGTATCGACAAGGAAAAAGTCGGTGCTGTTGCTGCTGAAATCCGCAGCCTGCGTGCTCCCGAACCCTACAAGGGCAAAGGTATCAGATACGCTGGCGAACATATCATCCGTAAGGTTGGTAAAGCGGGCGCCAAAGGCAAGAAATAATTTCTAGAAGGAAGGAGTGAATCTCTTGCTGAACAAGAAAGATAAAAACGCAGCTCGCCAAAAACGGCATCTGCGTATGCGGAGAAATATTGTAGGAACGGCTGAAAAACCCCGTTTCAATGTATATCGCAGCCTGAGCAACATCTATGCTCAAATCATCAATGATGTTACTGGTGAAACTCTGGTTTCCGCCAGCACCGTAGAAAAAGGCAACAAGGAAAACTACGGCGGCAACATTGAAGCTGCCAAAGCGATTGGTACTGAAATCGCTCAAAAAGCCCTGGAAAAAGGCATTAAAACTGTTGTATTCGACCGTGGTGGTTATCTGTACCATGGCCGCGTGGCAGCCTTAGCTGAAGCAGCCCGCGAAGCCGGTCTGGAATTTTAACAGAGGGAGGACATTAGAGTGGCTAATTACGAAAAACAAGATGATGGCTTCAAAGAAAGAGTAGTCTTCATCAACCGCGTAGCTAAGGTCGTAAAAGGCGGACGTCGTTTCTCCTTCTCTGCTTTGGTTGTTGTTGGTGATGAAAATGGTCATGTTGGCATGGGCCTGGGCAAAGCTGCCGAAGTTCCTGAAGCAATCCGCAAGGGTGTGGATGATGCCAAAAAGAACCTGATCACTGTTCCTCTGAGAGGAACCACCATTCCCCACGAAGTTATCGGCATCTTTGGCGCAGGCCAAGTTCTGCTGAAACCGGCTTCCGAAGGTACTGGTGTTATTGCCGGCGGCCCTGTTCGTGCCGTATTGGAACTGGCCGGCGTGCGTGATATCCTGACGAAATCCCAGGGTACTTCCAACCCCAACAACGTGGTTCGCGCTACGTTGAAAGGTCTGGAAAACCTGAAGAACGCTAAAGAAGTTGCTGCCCTGCGCGGCAAAACTGTTGAAGAGTTATTAGGCTAAGGAGGTAGCATGATGGCACAAGTAAAAATCACGCTGACCCGTAGCTTAATCGGTTATCCGAAAGACCAACGCGCAACCGTGAGAGCTTTGGGCTTGGGTAAGATCAACACCAGCGTAGTAAAAGAAGACAATTCCACTTTGCAAGGTATGCTCCATAAAGTGAGCCACCTGGTTAAAGTAGAAGAAGTCAAGGCTTAACAAGGAGGGCTGCAAATGTATTTGCATGAATTGGCTCCCGCTCCTGGTTCCAAAAAAGCTCGCGTCCGTGTAGGCCGCGGTCTTGGTTCCGGTCTGGGCAAAACATCCGGCAAAGGCCAAAAAGGACAGAAATCCCGTAGCGGCGGGGTAAAGCGTCCTGGTTTCGAAGGTGGTCAAAAGCCGTTATACCTGCGTCTGCCGAAACGCGGTTTCTACAATAAATTCGGTAAGCATTACACTGAAATCAATGTGGATGTACTGAACTGCTTTGACGACGGTGCTGTAATCGATCCTGTTTCCCTGATTGAATGCGGTCTGGTTAAAAATATCCGTGACGGCATCCGCGTGCTGGGCAATGGCGAAGTAACCAAAAAGGTTACCGTAAGAGCTATGGGCTTCAGCAAAACTGCACAGGCAAAGATCGAAGCTGCCGGCGGTAAAGTAGAGGTGATCTAATTGGCTTCAGCCCTTGATAACCTGATGAAGGCTACGGAACTCCGAAAGAAAGTATTATTTACCCTTGCGATGTTCATAGTATTCAGGGCTGGAACGCAAATTCCCGTTCCGGGGGTTAACGCAGCCATGATCGAACGGTTATTCAACAATGGGAACCTGTTCGGTCTACTGGATCTGTTCTCCGGCGGTGCACTTAGTAAATTCTCTATATTTGCTATGAGCATTACTCCTTACATCAATGCGTCTATTATCACGCAGCTGCTTACAGTGGTGATCCCGACTTTGGAAGAATGGTCCAAAGAGGGAGCGGAAGGAGCAAAGAAAATCAATAAAGTCAACCGCTATGCGGCGGTTGGTCTGGGTGCCATTCAGGCAATTGGTATGGCGTACGGCTTACGGGCAGCAGTCAATAATCCTGACTTCTTCTCGTTTGCCATGATCGTCATTACCTTGACGGCAGGCTCCCTGCTGCTGATGTGGATTGGGGAACAGATTACTGCAAAAGGGATTGGGAATGGTATTTCCTTAATCATCTTTGCAGGCATCATTTCCCGTCTGCCCAACGGGCTGGCTGTTATCGGCCGGTATTTGCAGGCAGGCACCGTCAATGTCTTCAATGTACTGATCTTCGCGGTTCTGGCCGTGCTGATGGTAATGTTCGTCGTAGCAATTACGGTGGCATACCGGAAGGTACCGGTACAGTATGCGAAACGGATTGTGGGCCGTAAAATGTACGGCGGCCACACCACCTATATTCCCTTAAAGGTGAATCAGGCCGGTGTTATGCCCATCATTTTCGCTTCTTCCGTATTGATGTTTCCTGTGACCATTGCGCAGTTCATCAAGATCCCCTGGATCCAGACGGCAGCCAGCTATTTGGCATGGGGCACTCCGCTGCAGACAGGACTTTATATTGTGCTCATCCTGTTCTTCACTTACTTCTATACGGCGGTAAGCCTGAACATTCCCGAGATGTCCGACAATATCAAGAAGTACGGCGGGTTTATTCCTGGCCTTCGGCCCGGCAAACCTACCACGGACTATCTGGATCGGGTGATGAACCGGATCACTTTAGCGGGTGCTGTTTTTCTGGCATTCATTGCTATTATGCCTAACATCATCGTATGGCTCACAGGAATTTCCGGAGTTTACTTCGGCGGTACGGCCCTATTGATCGTTGTTGGCGTAGCGCTTGATACGATGAAACAAGTAGAGTCCTTGGTACTCATGCGACACTATCAAGGTTTCATGAAATAGGAGAGAGAACATGCATATTCTTTTAATGGGACCTCCTGGCGCAGGCAAGGGGACCCAAGCGGAAAAATTAGTTGCCGATTTCCCAATTCCCCATATTTCTACGGGAGATATGTTCCGTGCGGCTGTGAAAAATGGTACGGAATTGGGCAAGGAAGCCAAAAAATATATGGACGCCGGCGGTTTGGTGCCTGATGAAGTTACCATTGGTATCGTCAGAGAGCGCCTGAGCCAACCGGATTGTCTCAAAGGATTCATTCTGGACGGGTTTCCCCGTACCAAAGAGCAGGCAGTTGCCCTGGATGGGATTCTGAAGAATCTGGGCATCCAGCTGACCGCTGCGGTAAACATCAGTGTTCCCGATGAGGACCTGATCAGCCGTGTAACCGGCCGGCGCATCTGCAAGAGCTGCGGTGCTACGTATCATGTGGTATACAACCCTCCCAAAGTGGAAAATGTATGCGACAAATGCGGTGGGGAATTGTACCAGCGTGATGATGACAAAGAAACCACTGTGAAAAAACGTTTGGAAGCGTACCATAGCCAAACTGCTCCTCTTATTGCGTATTACAAAACGGAAGGCGTGTATAAGGAAATTGACGGCACTCAGCCCATCGATAAGGTGTATGCTGATGTGGTAGCAGCTGTAAAAGGGTAAGGAGGCATTACAAGTGTCGAAACAAGATGCAATCGAAGTAGAAGGTACTGTCTTGGAATCTTTGCCCAATGCTATGTTCCGTGTGAAATTGGAAAACGATCATGAGATCCTGGCCCACATTTCCGGAAAAATACGTATGAACTTTATTAAAATCCTGCCTGGGGATAAGGTAACCGTAGAGCTGACGCCCTACGACCTGAACCGCGGCCGGATTACTTATCGGTTTAAATAAAGAGGATTGGCAAGAGGAGGTTCAGCAACATGAAAGTAAGACCGTCTGTAAAACGCATTTGTGAAAAATGCAAGATCATTAAACGCAAAGGCCGTGTTATGGTCATTTGCGAAAACCCGAAACATAAACAAAGACAAGGTTAAAAAGGAGGTGCTTTGAATGGCTCGTATCGCCGGTGTAGATTTGCCGAGAGATAAACGTATCGAATACGCCCTGCCGTACATCTACGGTATTGGTTTGACTCTTTCCCGGGAAATCCTGGGTAAGACCGGTATTAACCCGGATACCCGTGTTCGGGATTTGACGGAAGCTGAAATCGCAAAGCTCCGTGAAATTCTGGATCATGAATACAAAGTAGAAGGTGACCTCCGCCGTGAGGAATCCTTGAACATCAAACGTTTGGTGGAAATCGGCTGCTATCGCGGCCGCAGACATCGTGCAGGCCTGCCTGTTCGCGGTCAAAACACCAAAAATAATGCTCGTACCCGTAAAGGCCCGAAAAAAGCGGCCGGCGCAAAGAAGTAATTTAAGGAGGGATTAGACGAGTGGCTGGGAAAAAAGTTGTCCGTAACAAACGGAAAGTAAGCAAGAATGTAGAAGCTGGTGTGGCACATATTCGCTCCACCTTTAATAACACGATCGTTACGATCTCCGACCTGAACGGCAGTGTCCTGAGCTGGGCATCTGCCGGCGGCATGGGCTTCCGTGGTTCTCGTAAGAGCACCCCGTTTGCAGCCCAAATGGCAGCTGAACAAGCTTCCAAGGCTGCTATGGAACATGGTCTGAAGAGAATTGAAGTTTTCGTAAAGGGCCCCGGTGCCGGCCGTGAAGCTGCCATCCGTGCTCTGCAGGCTGCAGGCCTGGAAGTGGAATCCATTAAAGACGTGACTCCGATTCCTCATAACGGCTGCCGTCCGCCGAAACGCAGAAGAGTATAATTGGAGGTGAAATAATAGAATGGCAATTGATAAGACTCCTGTTCTGAAAAGATGCAGATCTCTGGGCATGTCTCCGGCATTCGTGGGTGTTATGAAAGAATCCCATCGTCAGCCGAAACGCCAGTTCAAAAAGAAATCCGAATACGGTATGCAGTTGGCTGAAAAACAAAAGGCTAAATTCATCTACGGTGTTCTGGAAAAACAATTCCGTGGCTACTACGAAAAAGCCAAGAAAATGGAAGGTATCGCTGGTGCCAACCTGTTAATCCTGTTGGAACGCAGACTGGACAACGTTGTATACCGTCTGGGCCTGGCTAACACCCGTCGTCAAGCTCGTCAGCTGGTTACCCATGGCCACATTGCCGTTAACGGCAAGCGCCTGGATATTCCCTCTGCCCTGGTAAAAGCCGGCGATGTTGTTTCCGTTATGGAAAGCAGCCGCAGCTCCAACTACTTCAAGGGTATGGCTGATGTTCTGGGCAAGGCTTCTGTTCCTGCCTGGATCTCTGTAGACGCACAGAACCTCAGCGGAAAGGTTGACCGTCTGCCTGTACGCGATGATATTGATGTTCCTGTTGAAGAACAGCTGATCATCGAACTGTACTCCAAGTAATTGATACTGTTCTCCACTATTTATACCGCGTATTGTGGTAATGCGCGAAAGGAGGCTTCCGCATGAAGGAAATCGAAAAACCTAGCCTGGTTATCGACGAAATTTCCCCCGATGGGCGTTATGGCAAGTTCGTCTGGGAACCTTTGGAACGTGGATACGGTATTACTTTAGGTAATAGTCTGCGCCGTGTATTGCTTTCTTCCCTGTCCGGTATGGCTGTTACCGGCATCAAGATTGATGGTGTGCTCCATGAGTTCGCTACCATTGAGGGAGTCAGAGAAGACGTTGCAGATATCGTATTAAACATCAAGTCCTTGTGCTTCAAGGTGGGTATGGATGACAGCACCACCTTTGAGCCCAAGACGTTCTATATCAAGAAGTCCGGCGAAGGTGAAGTGACCGGCGCTGACGTAATCTGCGATCAGGACACGGAAGTTCTGAACCCCGAGCTGCATATTGCAACCCTGGACAAGAACGCCGTCCTGAACATGGAAATCTACGTTGACGTGGGCCGCGGTTACGTGCCGGCAGAGAAGAACAAGAGCAAGGATCAGCCCATTGGCTTTATTCCTGTTGACTCCATCTACTCTCCCATTACCCGTGTGAAATTCGGTGTTACCGATACCCGGGTAGGCAATGTAACCAACTATGACCGTCTGACCTTGGAAGTATGGACCGACGGCAGCCTGGGACCTGATGAAGCTGTAACTTCTGCAGCTGAAATTTTGATTAAATATTTGGCCTTGTTCAAGACCACCAACATTCCCAAGATCCAAGGGAATGAGGATAGCGCCAAGACCAGCGAAGAGGGTAGTAAATCCTCCGTATACCAGATGTCCATTGACGATCTGGACCTGACCGTTCGTTCCAACAACTGCTTGAGACGGGCCGGCATCAATACGGTAGAAGATATTATCAACAAGACGGAAGATGAACTCATCTGCGTCCGCAACCTGGGCAGCAAATCCCTGGAAGAAGTCAAGAACAAGATTGAGGAATTGGGCCTGCACCTGCGCAATTCCGATGAAGAATAGGAGGAAGACGAAAGATGGCATACAGAAAATTGGGCCGGAACTCCAGCAACCGGAAAGCTATGTTCCGCAGCATCTTGACCGCCTTCTTCAAAAACGAGAAAATCGAAACCACCGAAACGAAAGCTAAAGAAATTAGCGGTCTGGCTGCTAAATTGATCACCCTGGCTAAACAAGGTGACCTGCATGCCCGTCGTCAGGTTTTGGCATTCCTCGCTGATGAAGAAGCTACCACGAAGTTGTTTGACACCATTGCTCCCAAATACAAGGACCGCAACGGTGGTTACACCCGTATTTACAAAACAGCTCCTCGCCGCGGTGACGCTGCTGAAATGGCAATTTTAGAGCTGATCTAACGACATAAAGAAAGACTGTAGCAGAGATGCTACAGTTTTTTTTTGCCGCTTTTGCACTTTCTTCACAGAGCAGGGCAGGGGCTTATGGTATACTAAAGGAAAATCATTCTGCTTTGGAAAGGAACCTTTTATGAAAAAGACCCTGTTTTGTCTGGCGGCTGTGCTGGCCGCTCTGTCCGCCGGCTGCAGTGCCGGCACGGCCCAAACCCCGGAGTCGGTTAAGCCCGCGGCCCAGACCCGGACTGCTGCCGCTCCTGGCTTTCGCCTAAAACAATTGGGGGCGGGAACTGTTGCTGTAAGCCCGGCCCAGGACGGAGCCCTCTACGTGCTGAATTTCTGGGCCACCTGGTGTCCGCCCTGCCGGGCTGAACTGCCGGAAATCGCCGCTTTTGCCAGCGCCCATGCAAAGGACGTGCGGTTCTACGGCATCGATCTGGATGAACCGGAGGGGGACGTGAAGGGTTTCCTGGAGAAGCAGCAGCTCCAGTTCCCGGTGCTGCTGGACGTGGGCGGCAAGGTGGCCCAGCAGTACGGGGTCCGGGGGATTCCCACCACGGTGATCTTGAACCGGAACGGCCAGGAAGTGTTCCGGAAGGTGGGGGGAACTACTTCCCAGGAACTGGAAAAGGTCCTCAAAGGGCTGGAGCAGTAGGATGCATGCGTCCTTAACTTTTGGCGCGGCCTTTGTGGGCGGGCTGGCTTCTTTTCTGTCCCCCTGCGTACTGCCCCTGCTGCCCACTTTGCTGCTGCTGTTGGCCGGCAGCGGTACCGGGCGAAAAAGCCGGCTAGGGGTGAATCTTACGGCTTTCCTGTTGGGATTTGCCGTGGTATTTATGGCTTTGGGCGCAGCTTCCACCCTGGTGGGGCGTCTGCTTTTGGGGCATCTGGCCTTTTGGGAAAAGCTGGGGGGTATCCTTTTGGTGCTCCTGGGGCTTTTCCTTTCCGGACTGTGGCAGCCCCTGTTTTTGGTCAGGGACAGAAGGCCCTTTCTTCAGACTCAGGCGAAAGGGCCCCTGGGCTGCTTTCTGCTTGGACTTTCCTTTACCTTGGGCTGGACGCCCTGCACGGGACCAATCTTAGCGGCGATTTTGCTGCTGGCGGGACACGAGGCTACGGTGGGAGCGGGGCTGCTGCTGCTGGGCATGTATACCCTGGGTTTTGCCCTGCCTTTTTTCCTGCTGGCCCTGGTCTGGAACCAAGTGGCGCCCAGAATCCGGCCCCTGTACCGGTACCTGCCACTTTTACAAAAGGCGGCGGGAATCTTCCTTTTGGTGCTGGGGCTTGCCCTGTTTTTTGGGTATGCCCTGCGGCTCAACGCTTTTCTTCTTCGCCTTTAGGCCGGCTCCATGGTATAATAGGGGAGCTAAACGCAGAAAGTGGTGAAGTGATGTTTAAAAAGCTTGCATTGTTCTGCTGCTGTCTGTCCCTGTTTCTTCTGGCAGGCTGCGGCAGTACCCAGAAAGTAGATAATACCCAGGTGGCTTCTTATCCTGGCTGGATTCAGGTAAATGCCGGCCAGCAGGCTTCCTTCTCGGTGCCTCCAGAACTGGCGGAAGAATCCCAGGAATACGTGACGGCCCAGCTGCAGAAAGAGGATTTGAATCCCCTGCTTCGGAAATGGCTGACGGAAGACCAGATTACCGGCAAAAGTGCCGGGTGCGTTATTGCCCAGACAACGGATGTAACGGCCCTGCCCTGGGAAGGGGACAACCATTATGCCCGGGTGGAATTCAAGACCATGCCCACTCCGGAAAAATTGCCGAAATATGGGCAAAATTTGGGCCTGAAGGCTGCGGAAATCAAGGACTTTGGGGATATTACCCAAAAGGCCCTGACGGGCATGGCCCAAAAGGACCTGCCGGAAGGCTACAGCCTAAATTTCCACGATTGGCAGCCCATGAAGAGTGTCATCATTAACGGGGTGGAGAGCTTATATACCTCCTATGAGGAAGACGTTGTATATCAGAACAAGCTCCAGGTGACCTTCCACGTAGAGCGGTGGACCTTCTTTAACCGGGACCGGGTCCATACCCTGACGGTAACCAGCCGCAAGCAGGATAAGGCCTACTGGGAGGACGAAAGCCGTCCCCTGTACAAAAAGTTGGTCAATACCCTGAAAATCACCGCCAGCGAGGCAAAATAAGCCTGCTGGACCTACTCCTGACAGGAATTCTGCCAGGAGTTTTTTCTTGGGGGGATATTTGTCTAATTGCCTTATTCATTGTATAATCAGGTTGTATGAGGGTAGAAGGGAGAAGCGATTATGACAAAACTACAGAATATTGGTTTTATCGGCACAGGTATCATGGGCAAGTCCATGCTGCGGAATCTGAAAAAAGCTGGCTATACCATGCATTGCTATGCCCGTCATCCGGAAAAGGTGGCAGATTTGGCTGCCGAAGGGGTAACGGTTCATTCCACCATTGCTGACTGCGTCAAGGCCTGCCAGGTGATGATTACCATCGTAGGGTTCCCCAAGGATGTGGAAGAAGTATATTTTGCTCCAGGGGCCATTTTTGACAGTGCAGCCCCCGGTACCTACCTGGTGGATATGACCACCACTAGCCCCACCCTGGCCCAGAAATTGTATGCGGAAGGCAAAAAGAAGGGCTTGCCGGTTTTGGATGCTCCCGTTACCGGCGGTGACACCGGCGCCAAAAACGGTACCCTGTCCATCCTGGTGGGCGGTGACAAAGAAGCTTATGAAACCCTGCTGCCGATTTTCCAGGGCATGGGCACCAACATCAACTATATGGGGGCTGCCGGCAATGGCCAACACGCCAAGATGGCCAACCAGATCATGATTGCCGGTGCCATGAGCGGTATCTGCGAAGCCCTGAACTACGCCAAGGTGAACGGCCTGGATCTGGACACCCTGTTAAAAGCTGTTTCTACTGGGGCTGCCGGCAGTGCCCAGCTGAACGCCTTTGGGGCCAAGATGGTCCATGGGGATTATGCTCCGGGGTTTTTCCTGAAGCATTTCATCAAGGATATGCGCCTGGCTAAGGAAGAAGCGGACAAGAAAGACCTGCAGCTGCCGGTGCTGGCCCAAGTACTTTCCGAGTACCTGGAACTGGAAAAGGCAGGAGAAGGAAACCTGGGCACCCAGGCTCTGTTCACGTATTATCAAAAAAAATAATTTCTGGCAGAATAGCCAGAAATACCCTTTAGGAGGCTTTCCATGAAAAAAGAAATCAGCACGAAAAACGCTCCCGGCGCCATTGGACCGTATTCCCAAGGCATTGAAGCCGCAGGCAAAACCGTTTATGTTTCCGGCCAGATTCCCATTGATCCGGCTACCGGTGAATTTGCTGGCAAGGATATTGTGAGCCAAACCAAGCAATCCTTGACCAACGTCAAAAATATCCTGGCAGCTGCCGGGTATACCCTGGATGACGTGGTAAAAACCACGGTGCTGCTGGCAGACATTGCCGATTTTGGTGCCATGAACGAAGTGTATGGAACCTTCTTTACCGGCGTTTGCCCGGCCAGAGCCTGCTTCCAGGTAGTAGCCCTGCCCAAAGGCGCTTTGGTGGAAATTGAAGCGTTTGCCGTAAAAGACTGAGCTATCAGGCAACAAAAAACGGGATGTGCCCCACAAACGTGGGGATGCATCCCGTTTTTTCTTTATCCGGCCTAATCCGACAGCAGGGCGCTTTTCTGCTCCAGCCGCTGGGCGGCCAGGAGGAGCCCGTCTGCCAGCTGGGTGTAGCCCAGGGCCTTCAGGCGCTCCAGGGGACCGGAAATGCTCAGGGCATAGATCCGGTCCTTCATCACAAGGGGCACGGCTACTGCGGCAATTCCCGGGTCCACTTCTCCTTCGGAAATGCAATAACCGGTCTGGAGAATGTGGAGCAGCTGGTTCTTGAGCAGCCGCTGCTGGGTCCGGTCCCCACCGATTTCCTGGATAATACTGTCCCGGAGTTCTGGGGGCTGGGCGGCCAAAAGGGTCTTGCCGGAAGCACCCTGGTCCAAGGGAACGATGTAGCCCCGTTCCCGGGCCAGGCCCAGGGTGTGCCGGGATTTGGCCATGTCGGCGCAGATGCCCGTATGGCCCAGCAGTACGGACAGGACCACGGTTTCGTTGAACTGGTTGGCCAGCCGGTGCATCTCCTCGCTGAGGATTTCCCGGGTGGTATTGTGGACGGATACGGCGGAGGCCACCAGGAGTATCCCGGTGCCCAGCCGGTAGCGGCTGCTTTTGGCGGACTGCTCAATCCAACCGGCGTACTGGAGGGTGCGCAGCAGCCGGTATACGGTGGTTTTGTGGAGGCCCAGGGCCTGGCTGATCTCCGTCAGGCTCAGGGATTCCTTGCGCTGGGCCGCATACAGCTCCAACAGCCGGGTGGCGTGGAGCACGGAATGGACAAGGGGAGTGGTTTCCATAGAGGCGCTTCCTTTCTGTTTAGACGCTGAAGATGCCCCTATTATAAAAAGGACAGGGGAGAGCGTCAAGGGGGTTAGTTTCATTATAGTGCACAAATTGCTAAATAGTGTCCAAATTCATTGACTTACCCGGTGCCCCCTCCTATAATGGGCAACAGAAAAGGGAAACAAAGGAGATACAGTATGGACAACTTCAGCTTACGCAAACCTTTAAATATGGCCCCTACGGGCATTGCTACTTTTGCCAAAACCGAACTGGCAACGGATATGTACCATGTGAAAGGGGATATCGCCGTTTTGGGCGCTCCCTTTGACCTGGCCATCCAAGGCCGGACGGGTTGCCGCCTGGGACCCCGGGGCATCCGCCTGGGTTCTACCCGGTTCAGCTACAAAAAGGGCGGGACCTACGATTCCGAACGCCAGGAATTCTATATGGACGCCAACCGCTGGAAAGTGGTGGACTGCGGGGACGTGGACTATATTCCCGGAGATTTGAAGGGCACTATGGACAACCTGCGGGAAGCCGTCCGGATCCTCCAGGACCAGGGCATTATGCCGGTGGTACTGGGCGGGGACTGCGCCGTGGATTATCCGGTACTCCAGGGTATGGAAGCAGCCGGTCCTTTTGACATCATCCATATCGATGCCCATTTGGATTGGACCAAACCCTTGGACGGACAGAAATACTTCAACGGCTCTCCCATGCGCAACGCCGCAGGGCTGCCCTATGTAGGGCGGATTCTCCATTTGGGAATCCGGGGCATCGGCAGCAGCGGTCCGGAAGATTTTGCGGAAGCCCGCTCCCACGGGGACGGTATCTATTCCGTACGGGATATTCGGAAAAAGGGCATCCAGGCTATTCTGGAGGAGTTCAAACCCCAGGCCCACAGCATCATCTGCTTTGATATTGATGCCATGGATGCGGTGTACGCACCGGCTACGGGCTCTCCCATGTTCGGCGGTTTTACCTACGATGAGGCAGTGGACATTCTGGAAGCTCTGACGGACTATACGGATCCCATTGCCATGGTGATGACGGAAGTGGCTCCCCCCTTTGATGACGTGGGCGGTACCACCGGTTACCTGGCAGCCCGGCTGATTTCTGATGAACTGGGCTTTATTACCAAAGCACGGGAAAAGAAGGGATAACATGGAAATGCGGCAGTCCCGGCATCCAGGGGCATGGCTGACTACCCTTGGCCTCTGTGTGGCCATGGAAGTGATTCTGGCCCGGTTCTTGTCCCTGCATACCTGGAATCTGAAAATCGGCTTCAGCTTCCTGCCGGTGGTGGCTGCGGCCTACTGGGGAGGTCCCCTGGCCGGGGGCCTGACCGGCCTTTTGGGGGACCTGATTGGGGCACTGCTGTTTCCGGTGGGCACGTATTTTCCCGGGTTTACCCTGACGGCCTTTTTGGATGGGGCTGTGTACGGACTGTTTTTCCGAAAGAGAACCGGCCTCAAGGAAATTCTCGGGGCAGTGGTTACGGTGCAGCTGGGGCTGAGCCTGGTCTTAAATACCTTTTGGCTGAGCCTGCTGTATCAGGTGCCCTGGAGAACCTTATTGTGGCTGCGCTTGTTTCAATGTTTTGGCGGGCTGGTGGTGAAGGTGCTGGTACTGCGCCTTGCCCTGCCTGCAATGGAAAAAGGATTGGTGCGTCGGTTTGTCTGACGCCCAATCCTTTTTTGCGTTTGGCTATCAAGAAAATTTTAAGGAACACTGTCCATGCCCCTACTACTTTTACATAAATATGATATAATAAGGGAATGTAATTCATGGTTTTGTAAAGAATTTGTATTACCTTTGATGGGAAAAAGAACAAGTTTGGAGTGATACTATGGCTCATATCAAACCCTTTGCTGCCTTGCGGCCTACACCGGAGCTGGTCAGCCAAATCGCAGAATTACCCTATGATGTAATGAGCACTGCCGAGGCCCGGGAAATCCTGAAAAAGAATCCCCTGAGCTTTGTCCGGGTCAGCCGGGCAGAAGCCGATCTGCCGGAAGGCATTGCCGAAACGGATCCCCAGGTCTACGCCAAGGCCCGGGAAAACCTGGAAGACTACATTGCCAAAGGCCAGCTGAAACAGGATCCCCAGCCCTGCTACTATATTTACCGGCAGCAGATGGGGGCTTATATCCAGATTGGCCTGGTGGCCGTGGCTTCCCTGAAGGACTATGAAGAAGGCATTATCAAGCGGCACGAACTGACCCGGGAAGTCAAGGAAACGGACCGGGTCAACCACATCCTGGCGACCGGGGCCCAAACGGGACCGGTGTTTTTGGCCTACCGGAGCAAAGGGGTGCTGACGGCCGTACTGCTCCAGTACATGGGCAATCATACGCCGGTGTACAATTTTGCCGGGGAAGACGGGGTGCGGCATACCCTGTACGTGATCCAGGAGCCCCTCAAGGTGCGGGAAATCACCCACCTGTTTGAACAGGTGCCGGCCCTCTACATCGCTGATGGGCATCACCGCTGCGCGGCAGCCCTGCGGGTGGCCAAGGAACTGGGTGCCCGGCCGGGCCAAACCGGGGAGGAACCGTACAATTATGTGCTTTCCGTGATTTTCCCGGAAAATATGCTGCACATTCTGCCCTATAACCGGGTGGTCAAGGATTTGAACGGACTGTCCCAGGAAAAATTTTTGGAGCTGCTCCGGGAAAAATTCCAGGTGGAAAAGGCGGAACGGGCCGTGGAGCCCAAAACCCTCCATACCTTTGGGTTGTATCTGGCCGGCCAGTGGTATAGCTTAAAGGCTCTGGACGATACCTTCCCGCTGACGGATCCCATCGCTTCCCTGGATGTAAGCATTCTGCAAAGCAATGTGCTTTCCCCCATTCTGGGCATTGAGAATCCCCGGACTGATGAACGCATTGATTTTGTGGGAGGCATTCGGGGCCTTTCGGCCCTGGAAGAAGCTGTGGACGGCGGGGATTACACCCTGGCTTTCTCCCTGTATCCCACTTCCATGTACCAGCTGATGGCTGCGGCGGACGAGGGGCTTGTGATGCCGCCCAAATCTACCTGGTTCGAACCCAAACTGCGTGACGCACTGACTATACACCTGATCGGAGATGGAAAAAATGGAAAGAGTTTATAATTTTGGTGCGGGGCCTTCGATGTTCCCCTTGGCGGTCTTGAAAGAAGTACAGAAGGAACTGCTGGACTATGAAGGCAGCGGCATGTCCGTGCTGGAAATCAGCCACCGGAGTGCCTTGTATGAAAAAATCAACGACGAAGCCCAGGCCGATATCAAAAAGCTGCTAGGGATGGATGACAGCTGGGTGGTGATGTTCATGGGCGGCGGGGCAACCCTCCAGTTCTCCATGATTCCCATGAACTTCCTGAAACCGGGGAAAGTAGGGGCCTACGCCATTACCAGTACGTTCTCGGAAAAGGCCATTGCCGAAGCCAAAAAGGTCGGGGACGCAGTAGAAGTCTTTACCAGCAAACCCACCGGCCTCGACCGGGTTCCCCAGCCGGAGGAGCTGGTACTGCCCAAGGATTGCGCCTACCTGCATATTACTGCCAACAACACGGCGGAAGGCACGGAATACCACAAATATCCGGATACCGGGGAGGTACCCCTGATTGCGGATATGTCTTCGGATATTCTGTCCCGGCCCGTTCCCGTAGACAAGTTCTCCCTGATCTACAACGGGGCCCAGAAGAACATCGGGCCGGCTGGGGTTACCGTGGTCATGGCCAAAAAGGATTTTGTCACCGGCATGGATCCCAATCTGCCCATCATGATGAATTATGAAACCTTCAGCGGCCACGATTCCGTCTACAATACCCCGCCGGTATTTGGGGTGTACATGGTAGGTCTTATGGCCAAATGGCTGCTGGCCCAGGGCGGTCTTGCTGCCATGGAAAAGCGCAACAAGGAAAAGGCCAAGTTGGTGTACGGCGTTCTGGACAGCCATCCGGAATTCTACAAGGGCCACGCCCAGCCGGAAAGCCGTTCTCTGATGAATGTTACCTTCAACCTGCCTACGCCGGAACTGGAAAAGAAGTTTGTGGCCGAAGGGGCCGAACATGGACTGGTGAGCCTGAAGGGTCACAAATCCATTGGCGGCATCCGGGCGTCCATTTACAATGCCATGCCCCTGGACGGCTGCGAAGCGCTGGCCGCCTATATGGAACGGTTCTGGAAGAAAAATAAATAACGCGCAAAAAAACACGGTGTGCCTTTAGGTACACCGTGTTTTTTTAGGATTTTGTCTTACCAGCTGCGGCTGGAACCGCCTCCGCCGCCGGAACCTCCGCCGTAGGAGCCGCCTCCAAAACCACCGCCGCCAAAGCCGCCGCCTCTGCCGCCGCCCCGGAAAAAGAACAGGTACAGCAGGAAACGGAGAATGGCGCCGCCGAAAAGCAGCTGGTCTACAATAATCAGCAGCAAGACGCCGGCCAGCAGCAGGATATTCAAGGGATTCCAGGCTGTATCGCTGCTGCCGGGATTCTGGGCCGCAGCGGCCTGGGCACTGCGCTGGACGCCCAGGTCTTCTACGGACAGGTTGTATTCCTTTAACACCGTTTGGAGCAGGGCCCCGTAGGCGTTCAGGATACCCTTATCGTAGTTGCCGTTCTTGAAATAGGGCAGCATATACTGGTCCTGGATGCGGCCGGTGAGCCCATCGGGCAGGGCCCCTTCCAGGCCGTAGCCTACCTCAATCCGGCTTTTCCGGTCGTTGACGGCTACCAGCAGCAGTACGCCGTTGTTCAGGTTCTTGTCCCCAATGCCCCAGCCCCGGAGTACGGCCAGTCCGTATTCTTCCGGGGTGGCATCCCCCAGGGTAGGAACGGTCAGCACTACGATTTGGGCCTTGGTTTTCTGCTGGAGGGCGGAGCCATAGGCGTTGATGGTGTTTCTGGTGCTGGCGGAGAGTACCCCGGCCCGGTCCTGCACGTAGATACTGGTGGTGGGACGGGGCGGAATCTGGGGTTCTGCCAGAGCGGTCAGGGGAGAGAAGACCAGCTGGCAGAGGAGCAGCAGCCAGAGCAATATTTTTTTCATGGCATTCTCCTCTCGGGCAGGGTCAGCGGGCTTAGAACTTCACCTGGGGAGCCGCCTGGGCGTTTTGGTCGGCCTGGAAATAGGACCGGGACGTAAAGCCCATCATATTGGCGATGATGACCGTAGGGAAGCTTTTGATTTTGGCATTGTAGGCCTGGGCTGCATCGTTGTAGTCCTTCCGGGCTACTGCCAGGCGGTTTTCCGTGCCGGCCAGCTCATCCTGGAGCTGGAGGAAGTTGGTGTTGGCTTTCAGGTTGGGATAGTTTTCCTGGAGGGCTAGCAGCCGGGTCAGGGCACTAGACAGTTCACCGCTGGCTTGGGCCGTATCGGCAACATTCTGGGCACCGGCCAGTTTGGCCCGGGCGTTGGCCACATCCGTAAAGATCTGGCTTTCGTGGGCGGAATAGCCCTTGACGGTATTTACCAGGTTGGGAATCAGGTCAGAACGGCGCTGCAGCTGTGTTTCTACCTGGCTCCATTTGCCGTTGACGTTTTCGTTGGCGGAAACCAGGCCGTTGTAGGAGCCGAAGATCCAGCCTGCACAGAGCAAGAGTACAACCAAGATGCCAATCAATACTTTTTTCATGGATATTCCTCATTTCTAGGTTTTTTAGGGTGCCAAAAGACTTATTTACAATAGTATCGTATCGGATAGGCGGGACCCTTGTCAATAGAAGGGAAACAGTTGGAGCCTAAAAGAATGTGAAAAGATTTGAAACTGTCAAGAAACTGTGAAGAAGGGTGAGAAAAAACAGGTACTGCGCAAAGGGCAGTACCTGTTTTCGGGTTTGTGCTTAGTATACCAATTCCTGATGGCCAATCAGGCAGGTAGCCGGGTTCAGCAGGGCCGTACCGGTAAATTCCTTGGTCTTGAAGGTAGCCTTGTACACCACAAAAGGCGTACCGCTGGAGCTGTCTTTCACGGACGTAACCACAATGTCGGTAGCATCCGGATAGGTTTGCAGGATGGTAGCCTTGGCATCGGCTTCCGTCTTGCTGACTGTTACGGAACCAGGGTAATTGGAGGAATCGATAACCACCTTGGCAACCTTATCGGTGGCACGGTCCACAGTTACATGGAAGCGCTGCAGCGTGTTGGGATCCAGGAATTCCATTTCAAAGGCATTTTCGCCGGTCTTGGCGCTGGTAAGAACGGCAGCGGAAGGCACTACGGCAGCGGCGGAATTGACGGCGGCCTGTTTTTCGGTGACCAAATCAGTAAAATCTGCCGGAGCGGCAAAAGCCGGTACTGCAGTACCCAAGGTAGACAGAGCAATCATCCCTGCGGCGGCAGCCATAGCTGCTTTTTTCTTCATATCCATAATCATACCCCCATTCAATACTTTTATACCTTAATATTAATGTGTTACGGGAGAGAATACAAGAAAAAAGCGTTTTTACAGGGAAAAATATGGAAAAAGATTATAAATTTGTAACAATTATATCAAAAACGGAAATCTCTTTCCCCCTGGTCAATCTTTTCCAGGTACCCTTCACAGGTGGCACGGACCACGGCGCTGGGAATGTGTTCCAGCTCCTTTTGGATGGCGTCCAGGGCTTTTGCCCGGGTGTCCGGGGACGCGTAATCGTCCAGGTATTCCCGGAGGGTCAGAAGGGCATTGGGCTGGCAGCAGTTGGAGATTTCTCCGGTTTTGGCCAGGGCCATGAACCGGTCCCCGGTACGACCGGCCCGGTAGCAGGCGGTGCAGAAGCTGGGAATATACCCATCGGACAGGAGCCAGTTGATGACCTGGT
Organism: Acidaminococcus hominis; assembly: GCF_900291475.1. GTDB lineage: Bacteria > Bacillota > Negativicutes > Acidaminococcales > Acidaminococcaceae > Acidaminococcus > Acidaminococcus hominis. The sequence goes on along the minus strand of NZ_OLMM01000004.1, from coordinate 469,683 downwards.
CCAGGGTCCGGTTGTCATTGACTTCAAATTGGGAGGAATCCTCTTCTTCCCCTTCTTCAGCGTAGCCGCCTACACTGGTGCGGGAACCGCCGCTGATCTGGGAAACGCCTACGTCCAGCACAGCTTTCCGGGTGGCTGCCGATTCTCGGGTGGAAACGATGATGCCGGTGTAGGGCACGGTAATCCGCAGGATGGCCACGATTTTCTTGAATAGCTGGTCGTCAATGGCATCGGGGAAGGACTGGACAGAGATGTCGTCTGCCGGACGGATCCGGGGCACACTGATGGTGTGGGGGCCTACACCAAAGTTGGCTTCCAGGTGTTCCTTATGCATCAGGAGGCCTACAAAGTCGTAGCGGTACATATTGAGACCGAACAAAACGCCTACGCCCACATCGTCAATGCCTCCGGTCATGGCCCGGTCCATGGCTTCCGTATGGTAGGCATAATCATGCTTGGGGCCCTGGGGATGGAGTTTTTCGTAGTTTTCCTTGTGGTACGTTTCCTGGAACAGGATGTAGGTGCCGATACCGGCTTCCTTGAGCTTCCGGTAGTTTTCCACGGTGGTGGCTGCGATATTCACATTTACCCGGCGGATGGCGCCATTTTTGTGCTTGATGCTGTAGATGGTGCGGATGCACTCCAGAATGTATTCAATGGGGTTGTTTACCGGATCTTCCCCGGCTTCCAGGGCCAGACGTTTGTGTCCCATATCCTGGAGGGCCGTGACTTCCCTGATGATTTCTTGCTGGCTCAGTTTTTTCCGGGCGATGTGCTTGTTCTTGGCATGATAGGGGCAGTACACACAGCCGTTGACGCAGTAGTTGGACAGGTATAGGGGAGCAAACAGGACAATGCGCTGACCGTAGATTTTGTCCTTGATTTTCCGGGCTAGGTCGTAAATGGCTTCGGTCACTTCAGGAGCCTCACAGCTCAGCAGGGTGGCTGCTTCCCGGTGGGTCAGCCCCTGCATTTGGGCCGCTTTTTCCACCAGGGACAGGCAGTAGGCCTTGTCCTCCTTGTGGCTGTCGGCATAGGTCAGGGAGTCCAGGATTTCCTGGTGGTTGATGAATTCTTCTGCCTGGGTAGAATGGGGATTGTAGGGGATGTTTGTCATGATAATTTCCTTCTTTCCTGTTCTGCTCACCGGGTTCTTCCATAAAAAAAGCATGCCAAATAGGCATGCGAAAAGAACGGGTCGATTCACCGCCTTAATACTCGGAGGATTCCTTGTATGCAGGGAGCGTAATGGCCTCATTGTACCGTTTTAAAGTGTAAAATACAATACAAAATCAGGAAATTTTACTAAAATAGAGAATGTTTTACACAAATAAAAAATCCGCAGGAAGCTCCTGCGGATTCAATATTCAAATGGTGGCCCCGGAGTGATTCGAACACTCGACCTTTTGGTTCGTAGCCAAACGCTCTATCCAGCTGAGCTACGGAGTCATAACCGAACAAGGATTAGTATAGCGGTTTTTGGGTTTCTTGTCAACATTTTTTTAAAACTTTCTCAAAGAATTTTTTGGGAGGGGGGAGCAGGGGCAAAACTCACAAGTATTTGTAAAAAGTCTATGATATAGAAGCGAATTGTTATTATTGGCGTGTAGAAACGTCTTGGATATGGTAAAATGAGATATTAATCTATATTGTATGTTTTGTGTTTTGAGGAAAGGCAAAGGTGTAAAATGCTGTTTACGGATAAGGCAAGAATTTACGTGGAAGCGGGTTCTGGCGGCGATGGTGCCTCCAGCTTCCGCAGAGAAAAATATGTGGCCTGCGGCGGTCCCGATGGGGGCAATGGCGGCCGGGGCGGTTCGGTGATTCTGGTGGCCGACAAGGACCTGAATACGCTGGTGGATTTCCGGTACAAACGGAAATTTGTGGCGGAGCGGGGCGGCAATGGTGCTGCCAAAAACTGCACCGGGCATAAGGCTGAAAATATCAAAATCAAGGTGCCCCTGGGCACGGTGGTAATTGATGACGCTACAGGCGCAGCCCTGGCGGATTTGGCGCATCCCGGGGATGAATTTGTAGCAGCCCGGGGCGGCCGGGGCGGCAAGGGCAATGCTTGCTATGTGACCAGCACCAAGCAGGGGGTAACCTTTGCGGAAAAGGGCGAGCCGGGAACCAAAACCTGGCTGCGGCTGGAACTGAAAATGCTGGCCGATGTGGGCATGGTAGGCTACCCCAGCGTGGGCAAGTCCAGTATTGTGGCACGGGTTTCCGCCGCACGGCCGGAAATTGCTGCGTACCATTTTACCACCCTGACCCCGGTACTGGGCGTGGTCCGGCTGGATGCAGAAAACAGCTTTGTGCTGGCCGACCTGCCGGGCCTGATTGAAGGGGCCTCCCAGGGCGTGGGCCTGGGCCACGATTTCCTCCGGCATATTGAACGGACCCGGGTTATCCTCCACATTGTGGACACCAGCGGCTGCGAAGGCCGGGACCCGGTGGAAGACTTCAAGAAAATCAACGAAGAACTGGCCCTGTACAGCGAAAAGCTGGCCAAGCGGCCCCAACTGGTGGTAGCCAATAAAATGGACCTGCCGGATGCGGAAGAAAACTATAAGCGGCTGGAAGAATATGTAACGAAGGCCGGTTATCCCATTATGAAGGTGTCTGCCGCTACGGGCCAAGGCCTGAAGGAACTGATGTGGAAAGCCTACGATATGCTGAAGCATGCCCCTCAGGAAGAAGAAATCCTGGAAATCGGACCGCTGAAGGAAGCAGATCCGGATTCCTTTGAAATCATTACCAATAATGTGGAAGATGCTGATTTTGAGGTAAAAGGCAAGAACATCGAGCGCCTGGTGGCCATGACCAATTTCGACAACGACGAAGCGGTGTACCGCTTCCAGCTGATTTGGCGGCGCCTGGGCATCGAGCAGGCCCTGAAGGACAAGGGCATTCAGGAAGGTCAGACCGTACGCATCGGCGATATGGTCTTTGATTATCAACCCCAGTGAGTTTGCTAGTGCAATAATTTTATATAACTATCTAGATGGGTGGGTGATTGTATGAACCGGGATAAACTAAAGGACGTCAAACGGATTGTTGTGAAAGTAGGGAGCAGCACCATTACGTATCCCAACGGGAAAATCAACTACGAGAAGATTGAGAAACTGGCACGGGTGATGACAGATTTGCAGAATCAGGGCAAGGAAATGATTCTGGTATCTTCCGGCGCCGGAGCAGCCGGGGTAGGCCGGCTGGGCCTTAAAGAAAAGCCCTCGGACCTGCCGGGCAAGCAGGCCTGCGCTGCCGTAGGCCAAGGCATCCTGATGAACATTTACGAGCGTCTTTTCGCGGAATACAGTCAAGTGGTGGCCCAGGTCCTTTTGACCCGGATTGACACCATCGACCGGCATCGCTACTCCAATTCCCGGAATACGTTCCAGGAACTGATCAAATGGGGCGTGATTCCCATTGTCAATGAAAATGACGTGGTGGCGGTGGATGAAATGAAAATCGGGGACAACGACAATATGTCCGCCCTGGTGGCCAGTATGGCCGATGCGGATTTGGACATTCTGCTGTCGGATATTGACGGCCTGTACACGGCAAACCCCAAAACCCATCCGGACGCCCAGATGGTCCACGAAGTGGAAAAGGTGACGCCGGAAATCGAAGCTACAGCTGGAGGCGTAGGTTCCAAAAACGCTACCGGCGGTATGCTGACCAAGCTCCAGGCTGCCAAAACGGCTATGAGCTCCGGCATCTATTTGATTATCGCTTCCGGGGAAGACCCGGAAATCCTCCGGAAAATTGTCCGGGGCGACGAAGTGGGGACCCTGTTTGTTCCCCGGGAAAACCATCTGCGGTTCCGGAACCAGTGGCTGGCCTTTGGGGCCAAGATCTGCGGTTCCCTGATTGTGGATGACGGCCTGGCCAAGGTCATCCGGGAAAAGGGCAGCTGCAGCATTCTGCCGGTGGGCATTACCGCCGTGGAAGGCAATTTTGAAAGCGGCGTGACGGTCAGCGTCAAGGACAAGGAGCATCACGAGCTGGCCCGGGGGCTGACTTTCTACAGCTCCGAGGAACTGGAACAGATCAAGGGTGCCAAGTCCGAGGAAATTGCCAATATTCTGGGAGCCAAACACTATGATGAAGCGATTCACCGGGATAACCTGGTGATCTTGTAAGGAGGTGCGCCATGTATAAGGAAGGGTTGGTACGGGAACAGGCTGCTGCTGCCAAAGACGCAGAAGTGACCCTGGGAATTCTCAATACGAAGGTGAAAAATGATATTTTGCTGGCCATGGCTGACAGCCTGCTGGAGCAGGAAGAAGTTATTTTGAAAGCCAACCAGCTGGATATGGAGAAGGGAAAAGCCGGGGGCTTGAAGGACTCCCTGCTGGACCGGCTGCTGTTGACCCACGACCGTTTGGTACAAATGGCCAAGGGCATCCGCCAGGTAACGGCGCTGCCGGATCCGGTGGGGAAAATCCTCAGCGGTTCCATGCTGCCCAACGGCCTTACCCTGACCAAAATCACCGTGCCTTTGGGGGTTATTGGCATCATTTACGAAGCCCGGCCCAATGTAACGGCGGACGCCATTGCCCTGTGCGTGAAAAGCGGCAACGCCGTAATCCTGAAGGGCGGCCGGGAAGCCCTCCATTCCAACAAGGCGGTCAGCGATGTGCTGATTGCTGCCGGGGAAAAGGTGGGCCTGCCCAAGGGTGCCATCCAATTTGTGAACGTGCCGGAACGGGATGCCGTAACGGAACTGATTCATCTGAACGGTCTGGTGGATGTGGTGATTCCCCGGGGCGGCGCCGGGCTAATTCAAAGCGTGGTGCGCAACGCCTCCGTACCGGTGATTGAAACCGGTGCCGGGGTCTGCCATACCTATGTGGACGAATACGCCCAGATTCCCATGGCCGTAAATATTGCCCTGAATGCCAAGGTGAACCGGCCTTCCACCTGCAACGCCATGGAAACCCTGCTGGTGCACAAAAACATTGCCGATACCTTTATGCCGGCCATGCTGGAGGCCTACAAAAAGGCCCGGGTGACCATTTTGGGCGACGCCAAGACCCAAAGCTACAGCGCAGAGGTGCAGCCTGCTTCGGAAGAAGATTGGGCTACGGAGTATGGGGACCTGCGGCTCAGCGTCAAAGTGGTGGACAGCCTGGAAGAAGCGGTGGCCCATATTCGCCGCTACGGCACTGGCCATTCTGAAGCCATTGTCACGGAAAACTACGAAAACGCCCGGAAATTCCAATTGCTGGTGGACGCAGCGGCGGTGTATGTGAATGCTTCCACCCGGTTTACCGATGGCTTTGAATTCGGTTTCGGGGCGGAAATCGGCATCAGCACCCAGAAACTCCACGCCCGGGGACCTATGGGCCTGCCGGAACTGACTACCACCAAGTACCTGATTAATGGGAATGGGCAGGTACGGGGCTGAGTTTTCATGAAACCTTCACAAAGAGGGTGTATTATGGAAACGGAAGTCGTGGAAGAACTTTAGCGAAGAAAGCAGGGGAGAGTGTGGACAAACTACGAAAGTACAAAACGCTGCTGATTGTGCTGGTGGTGCTGATCATCGCCGGCCTGGGCGGCTATAAGTACTACCAGAATAAAAAATTGGAGGAAACGGTGGCGGCTACCCGGACGGATGCCGTAACCCGGGGCGACGTGCGGAAAACCATTTCTGCCACCGGTGCCCTGAACGCTGTGGACAGCGTAGAAATCAACTCCAAAATTACCGGCCGTATTGTGCAGGTGTACGTAAAGGAAAACCAGCACGTAACGGCAGGCCAGCCCTTGGTAAAACTGGATGATACTTCTTTAAAGGCCACCCAGGAAATGAAGCGGGCCACCCTGGCGGATAAGGAAGTGACCTACCGCCGTGACCAGCAGCTGCTGGAACAGGGGGCCATTGCCCAAAGCGTATTTGATACCGCGGAAGCCGATTATCTGGTGGCCAAGGCCGAATATGAACAGGCAACCTCCAATGTAAACGATACAGTAATCTCTACGCCTATTGATGGTTCTGTCATTGGCAAACCGACGCCTGTAGGCCAGACGGTATCCTCCGGTATTTCTACGCCTCAGGTACTGATGACCGTAGCCACCCTGGACAAGATGCAGATCTATCTGATGGTGGACGAATCCGATATTGGCCAGATCAAGGTGGGCCAAAAGGTGGAATTTACGGTAGATGCCTACCCGGATACCACCTTTGAAGGGATTATTTCTTTGGTCAGCCGCAGTGCTACCACTACCAACAACGTAAACTACTACACCTGCTACGTGGATGTAGAAAATACGGAAGGCAAGCTGATGCCCACCATGACTGCCCGGGCCAACGTCATTGTTGACCAGGTGCAGGATGCCCTGACCATTTCCAGCAAATGCCTGCGGACCAAGGACGGGAAAAATTACGTTCAGGTCTACGACAAGAAGACCAACACCAGCAAGGATGTGCCGGTAAAGGTACTGCTTACCGGGGAAGACCGGATTGCCGTAGAAGGCGATCTTCAGCCGGGGGATGAGCTGCTGGTGAGAACCACGTCGGCAACCTCCACCAGCAACAAGCGGATGGGTCCTCCCATGTAAGGGAAAGGAGGCAGACGGGAATGGATGTAATCGAATTGCAGGACATTGTAAAAAGCTACGCCATGGGCGACACAGTGGTTATGGCCCTGAATCACGTTTCTGTGAAGTTTGAGCAGAGCAAATTCACTTCCATTGTAGGCCCTTCGGGCAGCGGCAAATCCACCATGATGAATATCCTGGGCTGCCTGGACCGTCCCACTTCCGGCCATTATCTGCTGGAAGGCAAGGACATTGCCAAATACTCGGACGATGAATTGGCCCGAACCCGGAACCAGCGGATTGGCTTTGTGTTTCAGAGTTTCAACCTGCTGTCCCGGCTGACGGCCGTGGAAAATGTAGCCCTGCCCCTGATCTACGCCGGGGTCAAGCTGGCGGAGCGGACGGAGCGGGCGGAAAAAGCCCTGGAAGCGGTGGGGCTGGGCAAGCGGCTGTACCACAAGCCCAACGAGATGAGCGGCGGCCAGCGGCAGCGGGTGGCCATTGCCCGGGCCCTGATCAACAACCCGGCCATTATTATGGCCGACGAACCCACCGGCAACCTGGACACAAAATCAACCTTGGAAATCATTGATATTTTTGAACAGCTGAACCATGACGGCAAAACGGTTATCATGGTTACCCATGAACCGGAACTGGCGGCAATGACCCAGCGGATCCTGACCATGCGGGATGGCTGTTTGATCCAAGACGAACGGAAGGGGTAGAAAGGTGTTTCGAGAATGTGTGAAAATGGCACTGGAAGGTATGGTGTCCAATAAGCTGAGAACCTTTCTTACCATGCTGGGTATTATCATCGGGGTTGGCTCGGTGATTGCCATGGTGTCCCTGGGCCTGGGCATGCAGGAACAGGTCAAGGAGAACATCAGCAGTATGGGCAGCAACCTGCTGATTGTCATGAGCGGCGGCCGGACGGCCAATGGCCAGCGGATTGCCAGCGGCAGCGGCGCCAAGCTGACCTATGAAGATGCCAAGGCCATTGAGAAAAACGTGGACGGTATCAAGTATGTGGCTCCTGGCGTGCAGAGCAGCTACCAGCTGGTTGCCGGCAACCAGAACTGGAATACCTCGGTACAGGGGTATACCCCCAACATCATCGAAATCCGCAACTATACCATTGCAGATGGCCGGATGTTTACGGAACGGGAAATGAGCAGCCGGGACCGGGTGTGCGTTATTGGGAAAACCGTGGCGGACAACCTGTATCCTGACGGCAATGCCGTAGGCCAGCTGGTGCGGATCAACAAAGCTCCTTTCCAGGTGATTGGGGTAATGGGAGCCAAGGGCCAGTCTTCCATGGGCCAGGATCAGGATGATGTGGTATTCATCCCCCTGACCACGGCTATGCAGAGACTGATGGGTCTTACCAGCGTCCGGAATATTACCATCCAGTGCGAAAATGAAAATACCATCAATCAGGTCCAATCCGATGTAATTACCCTGCTGCGGACCCGGCACAAGATCAGGAATGGGGAGGACGATGACTTTACCGTCCGAAACCTGGCGGAAATCATCAAGACTGCCCAGGAAACCACAGGGTCCATTACCCTGCTGCTGGCCATTGTGGCTGCTATCAGCCTTTTGGTAGGCGGCATCGGGATTATGAATATCATGCTGGTTTCGGTTACCGAACGGACCAGGGAAATCGGCATACGGAAAGCCCTGGGGGCCACCTACAAGGATATCCTCCTCCAGTTCCTGGTGGAATCCATGGTTATCGGGGTCACTGGCGGAACCACGGGCATGATCCTGGGGGTTATTGTATCCTCCATTGTAGCCCATGTGATTGGGTGGAAAGTGGTGATTTCGGGGCTTGCCATTGTAATCTCCGTTCTCTTCTCCGTGGGTATTGGCCTGTTCTTTGGACTGTACCCAGCCAAGAAGGCAGCCCTTCTGGATCCCATTGATGCCCTGCGCTACGAGTGATGCCATGACAGCGCAGCAAAAACCCACTTTGGGACAGAAATGGCGGGGTTTTGTGGAGTTTTGCCACCGGCCCAAGACGAAATTTGACGTAAAGGACCGCACCCGGGCATTGATACTCTTTGCTATTGTGGTGAAGGGTCTGATGGAACTGGTACGTATGGTTAAATAAGCTAAAAAGGCAGCAGGCCAAGCAGCGCAGCTTGGCCTGCTTTTTGTTTGTAAAAATGTAAAAAAGTAAAACAATGGATTTGGAACTAACTTGTTATTTCATTAAATCAGAAAGCAAACAGAATACATGAAATATTTGAATGAATCAATGTCGATTTATACGATATACTGATACTGGATATTATATACAAAATACAAATTAGGAGGGATTGGTATGAAAATCGATTTGAATTCCGACTTGGGTGAAAGCTTTGGTGCCTACAAGATTGGCTTGGATGAAGAGGTGCTGCCTCTGGTTACGTCCGCCAATATTGCCTGCGGCTTCCATGCCAGTGATCCGTCCGTGATGAAAAAGACCGTGGACCTAGCTGTGAAAAGAGGCGTGGCCCTGGGAGCCCATCCTGGGTATCCGGACCTGGTAGGCTTTGGCCGCCGGAAAATGGCTGTATCTCCGGCTGATGTGTACGCCATGGTGGTGTATCAGGTAGGGGCTTTGTCCGCTTTTGCCAAGACCCATGGCACCAAACTGCAGCATGTAAAGCCCCATGGGGCCATGTACAATATGGCTGCCAAGGATCCCAAACTGGCAGAAGCCATTGCCCAAGCCATCTATGATGTAGACCCGGAAATTATTCTCTATGCCCTGGCTGGCAGCGAAAGTGTCAAGGCAGGGGAAAAGGTAGGTCTGGTAGTGGCTTCCGAAGTATTTGCGGACAGAAGCTACCAGGAAGACGGCTCCCTGACGCCCCGGACCCAGCCCGGTGCCATGATTACCGATGAAGACAAATCCATTGCCCAGGTGCTGTCCATGGTACTGGATAAGAAGGTAACCACCCTTAGCGGCAAGGTGATTCCTGTAAAGGCTGATACCATTTGTGTCCATGGGGATGGACCAAAAGCGCTGCAGTTCACCCAGAAAATCCGTAAGGCATTGGCTGAGAATGGCGTAGAAATTGCCGCTGCTGGTACGTTCCTGCGCTAAAGGTGGTTTGCAGCCAAGGAATACCCGTTTGCATTCTAAATTTTGACCCAATCGTGAAATGGAGGAAACCTAGTTATGAAAGAGTCGAATTTGAGTGTTCTGCTTGGAGCTGCTTTTTTGATGGCTACTTCTGCCATCGGGCCCGGTTTTTTAACCCAAACCACTGTATTTACGGGAAGATTGGGAGCCAGCTTCGGCTTCGTGATTTTGGCTACCATCATTATTCATGCCATTACCCAACTGAACGTTTGGCGCATTATTGCCGCAGCCAAAAAGCCAGGGCAGGATATTGCCAACCTGGTGCTGCCGGGATTGGGGTATTTTGTGTCCGCACTGGTGGTAGCCGGGGGCTTGGCCTTTAATATTGGCAATATTGGTGGGGCTGGCCTGGGGCTTAACGTGCTGTTTGGCATTTCTCCGGTGGCAGGAGCTTTAATCAGTACAGTAATTGCCGTGTTTATTTTCCTGAATAAGGAAGCTGGCAGTCTCATGGACAAATTTGCCCAGTGTGTAGGGGGACTGATGGTATTGCTGACCATCTACGTAGCCTTTACATCCCATCCGCCTCTGGGACTGGCCATTTCCAAGACCGTAATGCCGGATACCATAGACGTGATGTCCATTGTGACCTTGGTTGGGGGCAGCGTGGGCGGCTATATTACCTTTGCCGGCGGCCATCGGCTGCTGGATGCGGGGATTTCCGGGGTGGAAAATATGGACCAGGTAAACCGCAGCTCTCTCATGGGCATTGGTATTACCAGCTTGATGCGGATTTTGCTGTTCCTAGCTACTTTGGGGGTTATTGCCCAGGGCTTTACCCTGGATCCTGCCAACCCGCCGGCTTCTGTTTTCCAGTTGGCGGTAGGGGATGTAGGGTATAAAATCTTCGGGATTGTCATGTGGTCAGCTGCCATTACTTCTGTAGTGGGCTGTGCCTACACCTCCGTTTCCTTTATCCGGACCTTCAGCCCTACTTTGGAAAAATACCATCGCTACTTGATTATTGCGTTTATCCTGGTATCGTCCTTTGTGTTTTCCTTTATTGGACGGCCGGTTACCGTGCTGGTAGTAGTAGGTGCCCTGAACGGATTGATTTTGCCCATTATCCTGGGCTCCCTGCTGCTGGCTGCCCGGAATAAGAAAATTGTGGGAGAATATCACCATTCTCAGCTGTTGATTATCACAGGTTGGATTGTCTTTGTAGTAATGCTGTATATGGGCGTGCAGACCGTGCTGCATATGCTGCCCCAGCTTTTGGGATAAGGAGTGAAGGCCATGAATAAAGCAGAAGACTATTTACAGGCTGCCCAAATTCATCCTGTGGGAGAGGCGGCCATTATGGTGTCTTTTGGAAATGTCATCAACCCGGAATTGCTGCGCTGTGCCCGGGCTTTGGTAAAGGCACTGGAAGAGGACCCCTTCCCGGGTATCCAGGAATTTGAAGCTTCCTATACGGGGGTGACCATTTTTTATGATCCCCTGGTTCTGGCCCAGAAATCCCAGTTGCCCGAGGATCCGGTGCTGTCCAAGGGCTACCGGGAAGCAGCTATGGAATTAAAAAAGAGATTAAAAAAACTGGAAATCAGCGAAGCTGCTGAAACAGAAAAGGTGCGGATTCCTGTCTGCTACGGCGGGGAATTTGGACCGGACCTGGAGTATGTGGCAGAGTACCACCATATGACGCCGGAAGAAGTGGTGAAAATTCACACTAGCGGTGATTATCTGGTGTACATGATTGGTTTTGCTCCCGGTTTCCCCTACATTGGGGGATTGCCGGAAGCCATTGCCACCCCTCGCCGAGATACGCCCAGACTGGTAATTCCCAAAGGGACAGTAGGTATTGCCGGTACCCAGACCGGGGCTTACCCGTTGGAAACCCCTGGTGGGTGGCAGTTGATTGGCCGGACGCCCCTAGAACTGTTTCGGCCTCAGGATCCGGAGCATCCCAGTGTGCTCCAGGCAGGGGATAGAATTGAATTTTACAGCATTACGCCGGAAGAGTATGCCGAGATTGCAGCCAAAGAGAAGGGAGATGCCGTACAATGAACATCCTTGTGAAGAAAGGCGGCCCTTTGACGACCCTGCAGGATCTGGGGCGGTATGGCTACCAAAAATATGGAGTACTGGTCAGCGGAGCCATGGACTCCTTGTCCCTGGAATTGGGCAATCTACTGGTGCAGAACAAGCCGGGGGAAGGGGCTCTGGAAATGACCATGGGCGGGCCCGTACTAAAGCTGCCGGCAGGGCTGGTCTTTGCCCTGACGGGTGCTGACCTCCAGGCCAAACTGGGCGGTGTGCCCGTGCCTATGAACCGGGCCATTTATGTAAAAGAAGACAGCACCCTGCTTTTTGGCATGGCAAAAACGGGAACCCGTGGTTATCTTACTGTAGCTGGGGGCTTTGACGTGCCCCTGGTTATGGGCAGCAAAAGCACCTACCTGCGGGCTAAGCTGGGCGGAGTCGGAGGCGCACCCTTAAAGGACGGAGAAGAGCTGGCGGTGGGAGCGCTGATGGAAAGCCAAAAAGCCTTTGCCGCAGAGCTTTCCAAACAGGGAGGCAAGGCCTTCTCCAGTATGGGCTGGTCCCTCCCTAATGGAGGCGTACTGGAGCCTGGCCCCATTCGGGTAGCGGAAGGGCTACAGTACGACTGGTTTACGGAAGAGAGTTACAACATCTTCTTTGGCCGGCCTTACACCATTACGCCCCAATCGGACCGGATGGGGTACCGGCTGTCCGGGGAAGAACCTCTTACCTACAAGGAAAAGGGCAAGTCCCTGATTTCTGAACCGGTAACCTTCGGGTCCATCCAGGTACCGGCGGACGGGAATCCCATCATCCTGATGGCGGACCGGCAAACCACCGGGGGCTATCCGAAAATTGGCCAGGTAGTTCAAGCAGATCTGCCCCGGCTGGCCCAGCTGCGCCCGGGAGAAAAGCTCCGCTTTAAATTGGTGACACTGACAGAAGCGGAAGGAGCGTTGGCCAAGCAGCGGGAATTTCTAAAAGAAGCGGCCTTGATGACCGCTCGGTAAGATTTTTGTTCATATGGTATAATGCAGTGAGAACTGCAGTAGTAAAACCTTGCCCTGCAGGAGTTTCCTGCAGGGTACTTTTTTGTAAAGGAGCAAAGCGATGGCACTGGATGTAACGCAATATTTGGCGGATTTGGCGGAGCTGGTGGGTCTGGAGTCTTTTAGCCGGTATCCGGAAGGAACGGCCAAGGTGGCGGCCTGGCTGCAAAACCGCTTGGACAAGGCGGGCTGGCAAACGACCCTGATTCCCGTTGGGGAGGAAGTGGGACCCTGTCTGAAGGCGGTATGGGGTCGGGAGGACCACTATGATGTAATTCTTTTGGGCCATATGGATACGGTATTCCCCCCGGGCACGGCGGCCCAGCGGCCGTTTTCTACGGAAGGGGACAAGTTTAAGGGTCCTGGGGCTTCGGATATGAAATGCGGGGACCTGTTCATGGTATATCTGGCGGAGCTGCTCAGCGCGGAAAAGGCCAAGGGCAGTGTCTGCCTGCTGTTTAACCCGGACGAAGAGATCAGCTCCCGGTTTTCCCGGCCTATTATAGAGCGGGAAGCCCAAAAGGCGGACCATGCACTGATTATGGAATCGGCCCGGCCCAATGGGGATCTGGTCAACGAACGGAAGGGCATTGCCAAGTACCGGCTGACCTTCCACGGAATTGCTTCCCATGCGGGGGTAAACCCGGACAAAGGCGCCAGTGCCATTAACGAATTTATCCGCTGGGGAGAAAAAATTATAGCTTTGGCCAGCCCAGAAGCAGGCACCACGGTGAATATTGGCCTGGTGAACGGCGGCACTGCAGCCAATGTGCTGGCGGCAGAATGCACCTGTGTCCTGGATGTGCGGATCAAGACCCTGGCAGAGGGGGAGAGAATTGACAAGGCCCTGCGGCAGCTGCAGGCTGCTCCCTTTGACAGTCGGGTGAAGGTGGACGTGGACGGCGGGGTAGCCCGGCCTCCCATGCTGCCTACGGAAAAATCCCTGGCTTTCTGCCGGCAGGCGGAGCAGGTGGCTGGGCATCTGGGGCTGCGTTTCCACTGGCAGGCAGCCGGGGGCGGCAGTGACGGCAACTTTACCTCTGCCCTGGGCATTCCCACCATTGACGGGATGGGTCCTATTGGGGGAGATGGCCACGCCGTTACGGAATACGGGCTGATTTCCAGCCTGGAACCCCGGTTTGCCTTTCTTGCAGCGTTGGTGAAAACGCTGCTGACGGAGTAGGAGGCGGGTATGCGGGATACTTCTTTGGTTTACCCCATTGATGCCCAGGGCCGGGTACTGCTGGGCCGGAAGAAGCGGGGCATGGGCGTGAACAAATGGAACGGTTTCGGGGGCAAGCTTGAACCGGGGGAAACCCTGCGGCAGTGTGCCGTCCGGGAACTGTGGGAAGAAAGCGGACTTACGGTCCGCCCGGAGGATCTGGAGCTGGTGGGGGATATTTATTTTGACCAGCCTTCTGATGGAAACTGGTCCCATGTGGGCATGGTGTACTTTGTCCGCCGTTGGCAGGGGCAGGTCCGGGCAACGGAAGAAATGGAGCCCCGGTGGTTTGCGGTGAAGGATCTGCCCTATGAGGAGATGTGGGAAGCGGATAAACGCTGGCTGCCTCTGCTGCTTCAGGGAAAACAGCTCCGGGGCACGGTGCAGTTTGACGAGGACTGCAACCACGTAATCCATGACGTGTATGCGGAGGTTCATCTTGACCCCGGCAAGTAACTGGCCCCAGCTGCTGCTGACCTGGTTTGACCAGAACCGGCGGGACTTGCCCTGGCGGGAAAAGAGCCCCCGGGATCCCTACCAGGTGTGGGTATCGGAAATCATGCTCCAGCAGACCCGGACGGAAGCGGTCAAGGAATATTTTGCCCGCTGGCGGCAACAGTTCCCAACGCTTCAGGCCTTGGCCCAGGCCAGCGAAGAACAGGTGCTTCGGGCCTGGCAGGGGCTGGGCTACTACAGCAGGGCCAGGAACCTGCACAAGGCGGCCCAGCAGGTGCTGGTCCAGTACGGGGGACAGGTGCCCCAGGAGGAGAAAGCCCTGCGCAGCCTGCCGGGGATTGGAGCCTATACTGCAGGGGCCATTCTGTCCATGGCCTACGGGCAGAAAATCCCCGCCGTGGACGGAAATCTGCTGCGGGTGCTGGCCCGGCTGTACGGGGTGGACGAGGATATTGCCGGCACTGCGGGGAAAAATACCCTGACCCGGCTGGCTGAAAAGGCCATTCCCGGGGAGCGGCCAGGGGACTTTAACGAGGCCATGATGGATCTGGGCGCGGAAGTCTGCATTCCCCGGCATCCCCGCTGCTCTCTTTGCCCCCTGACAGGGGTCTGCCAGGCTAGAGCGGAAGGCCGGGAGGAAGAACTGCCCGTCAAAAGCAAAAAAGCCCCCCAGAAGGTGTTTTATGCAGCCTGTGCCCTGTGGGAACAGGAGGGACGGTACCTGCTGCACAAGCGGCCGGAAAAGGGCATGCTGGCGTCCATGTGGGAATTTCCCATGGTGCTGGAGGCCGCGGAATCGGCTGCCAAGGCAGGGCTGGAACAGCTGCTGGGAGGCCGGACGGAAGCAGCCGTGTGGAGCCACAAGCACGTATTTACCCACCAGATTTGGCTGATGACCGGGTATCTATTGAACGGCAGCCAGGTGCCGGAGGGGGAATATCTTTGGCTCAGCCCTGAAGAATGGCAGCGCCTGCCGCTGGCCGGGCCTCACGCCAAGCTGGCGGAGAAAATCTGCCAGGGGGAATTGGCTCCGGTACTGGAATTTTAAAAGCCGAAAATAAAACAGGAGAAACCGCAAGTCCGGTTTCTCCTGTTTTTTTATTCCTTTTTCTTTTTGAGCAGCCGCCACAGGGTGGTACGGCTGATGCCCAGCCGCCTTGCTGCGGCACTTTGGTTCATATTTTCTTCTTCCAGGGTTTTCTGGACCACGGCCTGGATAAGCTGGTCCAGGGTTTGGTGGAGGGGCAGGGGCTGCCTTAGGGATGGCCGGAAGATTTCTTCCTCGTGCCGGAGCAGCTGCCGGATGGTGTGGGCCCGGATCCAGGGCGTCTCCGTAGAAAGTACAATGGCCCGGCGCAGCACCTGGCGCAGCTGGCTGGTGTTTTGGGGCCAGCTGTATTGGCACAGGAGGGTTACAGCCTCAGGATCCATGCCCACCAGTTTGGTATCGTATAGGTGGTTGTGGTGCTGGAGGTAGAGCAGGGCGTAGTTCAGGATTTTGTCCTCCTTGTGGGCCAGGGACGGCAGGGGGATGTGGAAGACCCGGAAGGTTTCCCTCAGGACGGTAAGCCTTTCCTGGAGCAGAGGATCTTCCGGGCTGCCGGTCAGCTGAAAGTACAGCCGGCCGGTGGCGCTGTAGCGGGCAGCGGCCAGTTCATCTACCAGCAGGGTAAATAGCTCCGGTGCCAAGCCTTCCAGATTCCTAAAGCAGAGGGAACCCTGCTCCAAAAACAAGGGAGAATGGGGGTCCGTGCAGAAATGGAGAATGTCCTCCTGGTGCAGCAGCCGGCAGTCCAGCTGCAGCAGGGGCGTTTGGGTGCGGCCGCTTTTTTCGTAGAGCTGCTGGCAGAAAATGTCCCCTTCTGTGCCGGGGGCCCCGGTAATGCACAGGGGCTGGACGCTTTTGGCCATTTCCAGGGCCTGTGTCCAGGCGGTCGGGGAAACAATCTGCAAAAAATTGGGCAGGCCCCGCTGCTCACTGTGGCCGGAGGAGGCTTCGTAAAAGGTTAGATAGGGCGGGGTCCCGGACTGGGTAAAGAAGCGCTGGGGCTGGATGAAAAACAGGCTGTAGGGGGCGTTCCGATAGTGGTGGCGCTGGGCCCTGATTTCAAAAAAGCCCTCCGGCAGTTTGCGGTACACGGTTTTGTCCCCTTCGGTGCGGATTGCAGGCAGCAGCCGCCGGCAGAAGGTTTGCAGTTTGTGCAGGTTCTTGGGCAGGTCGTCGTAGAGCAGCTCTCCCGTTTCGTCATAACAGAGCAGGTGTACGCCCTGCCGGCTGAGTCCGGCATGGAACAGGGTGTTTTCGGCGGTGGCCCGGCGCAGATAGGTGGTAACCTGGGTGACCTGGGTCAGGGCCTCCCGGACGCTTTCCCGGCCGGAGGTCAGCAGGACATTCTGCATGCCCAGTTTCTCCGCATATTCCACGGATACGGCGTCCCCGATAATCAGAGTGTAGCCCATTTCCTTTAACTGGGTTACTTTTTCGGCAGCATTATGCCATTGGTCGATATTATAAATGTCAAAATGCAGCTGCAATACGTCACAGAGCACCCGGGCCGAGTTGGCAATATTTTCGTAGGACAGGATGGCGGCCTTCCCCTGGTAGTGTTCCACCAGCTTGATGATGTGGAGCAGGTCGTAGTAGGAAATGGGGATGCCGAAAACCGGCAGGGTGGTGTTCTTTTCCACTTCCATTTTGGTACCGCCCCGGGACAGGACGGCATCGTAGTTTTCCAGGTGGTGCTGTTTCAGTTTTTCTACGCCTTCATAAATGGTGCCGACTTCCACCGTAACCTGGAGCTGGGGAAATTCTTTGGCCGTTTCCAGGATTACATGTTTCAGGGCTTCATAGGGCGCAATGGCCAGCAATTGGATTTTATGGTTCATAGGGATTCCTCCTGTTTCATAATGTAACATATATACAAGCAAATTACAATGTTCTGAACAATTTAAAAATATGTTTCAGATTTAAACGATTTTTGGATTTTGTATTCTTGAACCATTTTCCTGCACTTGTTACAATAAAGACGTCAAAACGGACGAAGGTCCGAATTCAGAGGGGGTATCAGAATGAATGCGGTTATTCATGTAAACAGCAAGGACAATTTGGTCACCTGCCTGCGTCCCATTGCCAAGGGCGAAACCATTACGTTTGAAGGCAAGGAGTACACGGCCACCAGCGACATTCCCAAGTTTCACAAAATGGCAGTAGCAGAAATCAAAAAAGACGAGTACTGCTACAAATACGGCCAGATCATTGGGGAAGCCCTGACGGATCTGCATCCTGGCGATTATGTACACGTACACAATCTGGCCAGCACCCGCGGCCGCGGCGACTTGAAGGCATAAGGAACAGGGGGAGCTATCATGAAAATTTTAGGCTATAGACGTGAAAATGGAACTTTCGGCGTACGGAATCATCTGCTGATTCTGCCCACCTCCGTGTGCGCTACGGATACGGCTGCCAAAATTGCAGCTCAGGTACCCGGCGCTGTGTATGTAAGCAATGAACATGGCTGCTGCCAGATCGGTTCCGACCAGGAACAGACCGAACGCACTTTGGCCGGCTTTGGCATGAACGCCAACGTAGGCGCTGTACTGGTGGTAGGTCTGGGCTGCGACGGTATTCAGGCTGATGACCTGGCCAAACGGATTGCCGTTACGGGTAAACCTGTGGACGCCATTACCATTCAAGGCTGCGGCGGCACCCTGAAAGCAATTTCCCGGGGCGGGGAAATTGCCTGCGCCATGGCTGCCAAACTGTCTACCCAAGTACGGACCGAAGGGGACATCAGCGAAATCATTCTGGGCATGGAATGCGGCGGTTCTGACCCCACCAGCGGTCTGGCTTCCAACCCCTCCATCGGCTATGTGTCCGATAAGCTGTGCAGCCTGGGCGGCAGCAGCATCCTCAGCGAAACCACTGAAGTTATCGGGGCTGAACACATCCTGGCCAAACGGTTTGTGGATGCGGATCAGCGGGAAAAATTCCTGACCATGGTGCATAACGTGGAAGAACGGGCCCTGAAACTGGGCGAAGATCTGCGTACCGGCCAACCTACTCCGGGCAACAAAGCCGGCGGCCTGTCCACCATCGAAGAAAAATCCCTGGGCTGCATGTACAAAGCAGGGACGGAAGCTCCCTTCATGGGCGCCCTGGATTATTCCGAAATGCTGCCTCTGGAAAAGAAAGGCCTGTATTTCATGGATACCCCGGGCCAGGATATTGAATCCATTACCGGCATGGTAGCCGGCGGCGCTACGGTAGTTGTATTCTCCACCGGCCGCGGCACGCCTACGGGCAGCCCCATTGCTCCGGTCATCAAGATTACGGGCAACACGGATACCTACAACAATATGCCGGACAACATTGATGTGAACGCTGGCAAGATCATTACCGAAGGCGCAACCATCAAAGATATCGGTGAAGAAACCTTCCAGCTGCTGCTGGACGTTTGCAACGGCAAGCTGACCAAGGCAGAAGCCCTGGGGCACCGGGAGTTTGGTATCTACAAAGTATCTGGCACATTCTAAGCAAGGACGGGGGCTATTATGAAAATATTACAGACTGTAAAGAAATGTCCGGGCGGTTTGATGATTGTTCCGCTGCTCTTGGGTGCCCTGGTGAATACCTGCGTTCCTGAATTTTGGGTAATCTTCAAAGGGACCTTTACTACCTACTTATGGAAAACTGGCGCCATGCCGCTTTTGGCAGCTTTCCTGTTCTGTAACGGGGACAACCATTGATGTGAAGCAAGCCGGAACCACCCTGACCAAAGGCGTTTTGCTGACGGCCATTAAGGTGTTGGTGGGCATGGGTATCGGGGTAGCGGTCAGCTATACCTTTGGGGAAGCCGGTATCTTTGGCCTGGCACCCATTGCCATTATTGCCGCCATTGCCAACTCCAACGGGGGCCTGTATGCGGCTCTGGCTGGGGAATACGGCGATGCCACCGACGTAGGCGCTGTTTCCATCCTGTCCATCAACGATGGTCCTTTCTTCACTTTGCTGGCTCTGGGGGCTGCAGGCTATGCAGTTCCTGTTGAAGTACTGATTGGCTGCGTAATCCCCATTGTGGTAGGCTGCATTTTGGGCAACCTGGACCCGGATATCAAGAAGTTCTGTGAACCGGGGGCCAGCCTGCTGATTCCTTTCTTTGCCTTCCCGCTGGGCGCTGGCCTGACCCTGACTTCCATTGTGAAGGCCGGCCCTGCCGGTATCCTTTTGGGGGTTGCCTCCACGGTGCTCACTGGTCTTGCCGGGTACGCAGGCTACAAACTGATGCATTACAAACATGCCGAAGTCGGTGCCGCCATCGGTACCACCGCAGGCAACGCTGCCAGCACGCCGGCGGCTGTGGCTGCTGCTGGGGTTATTTCCACCGCTCTCAGCGATGCGGCTACGGTACAGGTTTCTGCCGCCATTATTACCACGGCTCTCCTGTGCCCGCTGCTGGTCACTATGCTGCATAAGCATGAGATGGCAACCCATCCGGAAGATTACAAATAAGCCTAGGGCTGGCTAAGCCTTGGGGCTGTATCAAGAGGTTTCGTTGATACAGCCCCTTTTCTTTGTAACCCGGCAAAAAGGGAGCAAAGGATTGCACGAAGGGGAGAAAACCCCTACAATAGGAAGAGCAAGTACTCCAAACAAAGGAAGCGCACAAAAGAGGAGCTGAAACTATGGAACTATTGATTTTGGCCGATGATCTGACGGGGGCCCTGGATACCGGCATCCAATTTGTAGATGAAGGGGCCAATACCCGGGTGGTGCTGGATCCCCAATATCCTTTGGAAGCCCTGGATCCCCAGGTACAGGTCCTGGTGATTGATACGGAATCCCGGCATATTCCTCCCGCCCAGGCTGCGGACCTGGTCCGTTCCATTACGGAACAGGCGGTGGCCCTGGGGGTGGCCTGCATCTATAAGAAGACGGACTCCGGCCTCCGGGGAAATGTAGGCGCGGAATTGGGCGCTCTGCTGGACGCTAGCGGCAGTACCCAGCTGCATTTTATTCCCGCTTATCCCAAAACGGAGCGGACTACAGTAGACGGAATCCATTATATTAAGGGAGTTCCCGTGGCGGACTCGGTGTTTGGCCAGGATCCCTTTGATCCGGTGAAGTATTCCCGAGTAGCCGATGTGCTCCATACCCAGACGGATTTTACGGTGCATAGCGTTGGTCTTCGGGAAATGGCCGGGGAGCAGCCCGGCATCCAGGTGTACGATGCCGTGACCCAGGAGGATATCCTGAACCGGGGGCTGGAACTGAAAAAGTTGGGACGCTTAAAAGTCCTGGCTGGCTGTGCCGGTTTTGCTTCGGTGCTGGCCCGGCTGATGGAAATTACCGGGAAGCGCCCGCCGCTGCCCAAGGCCGAAAAAGCGTTTCTTCTGGTCTGCGGCAGCGTGAATCCCATTACCCGCACCCAGGTAAAGCAGGCAGTGGACAGTGGAAGGATGGTGTATTATCCCTTAAAACTCGCCCAAAGCCTGACCCCAGGGTATTTTGCCACCACGGACGGCGCCGTGCTTTTGGACGACCTGGCGGAGCAGCTGAAACAGGGCCGGCAGTGCCTGGTGGATACCAATGATATTCCCGGAGAAGAACCGGTGGAAGCCTACGCCGCCGATCGGGGCCTGAACCTGTCCGATGTGCGCAGCCGGATTCCGGAGGATATGGGGGCCCTGATCAAGGGCTTGCTGGACCGGCAGGTCCGGACTACCCTGATGGTAACCGGAGGGGACATTCTCATGGGCTTTGTACAGGCTCTGGGAACCTACGAGATTACCCCTATTCGGGAATTGTTTACCGGCACTGTGCTGTCCACAGTGCAGCTTGATGGCAAGACCCAGCTGCTGATTTCCAAGTCCGGGGGTTTTGGAGACCCGGATGTGATTCTGCGGCTGTTGGATACCCTGCAAACCACGACGAAGGAGGAAAAATAAATGCAAGAAAAACCCATTGTGGCCATTACCATGGGAGATCCTTTTGGCAACGGCCCGGAAATTACCGTAAAAGCTCTGCACGACCTGAAAATCTATGAACAATGCCGTCCCCTGGTGGTAGGCGATGCGTCCTGCATGGAATACGCTTTAAAGGTGGCGGAAAAGGTCAGCGGTTTTACCCTGAAACTCCATACCATCAAAGACGTAAAGGATGCCCTGTTCCAATATGGCACCATTGACCTGATCAGTCTGGATCTGGTGAAACCGGAACAAATTCCCCAGCACGAAAAGGACGGGAAACCCGCTCCCTTTGGGGTGGGGGCCTGCGCCCTGGGCGGGGAAGCTGCCTTCCAATACGTAATCAAGGTCATCGACCTGGCTATGAAGAATCAGGTGGATGCTACAGTTACCAACGCCCTCAGCAAGGAAGCCATCAATATGGCAGGGTACCATTACTCCGGCCACACGGAAATCTACGCCGAATATACCCATACCCAGCATTACACCATGATGCTGGCCCACGATAACCTGCGGGTGGTCCACGTTTCCACCCACGTCTCCCTGCGGGAAGCCATTGAACGGGTAAAGAAACCCCGGGTGCTGGAAGTCATCCGGATTGCCGATGCTGGCTGCAAGGCTTTGGGTATTGAGAAACCTAAAATCGCCGTAGCTGGTCTGAACCCCCACTGCGGGGAAGGGGGCCTGTTTGGCCGGGAAGAAATCGAGGAAATCCAGCCCGCCATTGATGAAGCTATGGCAGAAGGCATCTGCATACCGGACGGCAAGCCCACTCCGGCAGATACAGTGTTCTCCAAGGCACTGGGCGGCTGGTACGACATTGTGGTCTGCATGTACCATGACCAGGGCCATATTCCCCTGAAGGTCAAGGGCTTCGTGTACAACCATGAACTGGGCCGCTGGGATGCAGTGGCCGGGGTCAACATTACCCTGGGCCTGCCCATTATCCGGGCCAGTGTGGACCACGGCACCGGCTTTGGCCATGCAGGCAGCGGCAATGCCAACGAGCTGAGCCTGGAAAACGCCATTTCCTATGCCATCCAGCTGGGCATTCACCGGAAAAAACAAGCCTGATTGGGTAGTTTCAAGGAGCGGAGGAGAAGAAAACTTTTCCTCCGCTCCTTCTTTTTGCACTTCTCGTACAAACTGACTGTACAGTTCTGTCAAAGGGGCCGTTCTGTGCTATAATAAAACTTATCAAAGTTTCCTATTACCAGGCAGAAAGGAATTGATTGCGATGAATGAATCCGACCGCAACCCCAATAAAAGCAAGCAATATTATTATATTGCTGCCATCTTGATCATCCTGATCATCAATACCATCATCACCCCGCTGTTTTTTAAACCCCAGGTGCATGAGGTCAGCTATACCAATTTTCTGAGCATGGTGGACGAGGGAAAGGCCTCCAAGGTGGAAATCACCAAGGACAGGATTGCCCTGCTGTGCAATCAGGACGGAAAAGAACAGATTTACGTTACCGGCCGGGTGGACGACCCGGAACTGGTGAGCCGGCTGGTGAAGGCCAAGGTGGAGTTCTCCCAGGTGATTCCTAAGGAAGAATCTCCCATTACCCGGTTCTTCAACAACTGGATTTTGCCCTTCCTGATTTTCATGGTAATCGGCCAGCTGATTATGCGGTATTTGGGCCCCAAAATGGGCGGGGGCAATATGATGAGCTTTGGCAAAAGCAACGCCAAGGTGTATATCGAAGCCCAGACCGGCACCACCTTCAAGGATGTGGCTGGCCAGGACGAGGCCAAGGAAGCCCTCCAGGAAATCGTCAACTACCTGCATAATCCCTCCCGGTACACGGCCATTGGTGCGGTGATGCCCAAGGGCGTATTGCTGGTAGGACCTCCTGGGACTGGTAAGACCCTTTTGGCCAAGGCCGTAGCTGGGGAAGCCAAGGTACCGTTCTTCTCCATTTCCGGCTCCGAGTTCATTGAAATGTTTGTGGGCATGGGCGCCGCCCGGGTTCGGGACCTGTTTAAGCAGGCCCAGGAAAAGGCTCCCTGTATTGTGTTCATTGATGAAATTGATGCCATCGGCAAAAAGCGTGACAGCGGCCAATTTGGCAGCAATGATGAACGGGAACAGACCCTGAACCAGCTGCTTTCCGAAATGGATGGGTTTGACGGCAGCAAGGGCGTCATCATTTTGGCCGCCACCAACCGGCCGGAAGTGCTGGATAAGGCGCTATTGCGGCCGGGGCGTTTTGACCGGCGGGTACCGGTAGAATTGCCGGACCTCCAGGGCCGGGAAGCTATTTTGAAGGTCCATTCCCACGATGTACGCATGGATCCCCAGGTGGACTTCCACACGGTGGCTCTGGCTACCAGCGGGGCCTCCGGTGCTGAACTGGCTAACATTGTCAACGAAGCCGCCCTTAGGGCGGTGCGGATGGGCCGGACGGAAGTGACCCAGGAGGACCTGGAAGAATCCGTGGAAGTGGTTATTGCCGGGGCCCAGAGAAAGGGTGCGGTGATTTCCCAGGACGAAAAGAACGTGATTGCCTACCACGAAATCGGCCACGCCCTGGTGGCAGCTTCCCAGAAAAATTCTGCCCCCGTTCACAAGATTACCATTATCCCCCGTACTTCCGGAGCCCTGGGCTATACCATGCAGGTGGATACCCAGGAAAAGGTGCTCATGAGCCGGAAGGAATTGTACGAAAAGATTGTTACCCTGACCGGCGGCCGGTCCGCCGAAGAAGTGGTGTTCAACCTGGTAACCAGCGGCGCCTCCAACGATATTGAGCAGGCCACCAAGCTGGCCCGGGCCATGATTACCCGGTTTGGCATGACGGATGAGTTCGATATGGTTGCCCTGGAATCCGTGAATAGTGCCTATCTTAGCGGGGATACCTCCCTGGCCTGCGCACCGGAAACCGCAGCCAAGATTGACGAAGCCGTGTTCCAGCTGGTGAAGAAGGCCCATAAGGAAGCCCGGGAAATCCTGGAAAGCCGGCGGGCCAAAATGGACGAGCTGGCCCAGTACCTGCTGAAGAAAGAAACCATTACCGGGGACGAGTTCATGGCCATCTTAAACGGCAACAACCCGGATGCTCCGGCAGAAGCAGAAACGGTGGATACCACCGCCACAACAGAAAGCTAAGCAAGAACCGTACCCTGGACAGGATTTCCTGTTCAGGGTGTTTTTTTTCGCTAAGAAAATTCAGATTGTTTCTTTCAGGGCATTTCTTTATAATAATTGTAAGAGGGTGTTTAGCTGAAGGAGGAAATGGTATGGAACATGAAAAGGGGAGACCCAGTTATATGACAAGGCCCTTTATGGCTTTGTCTGCACTGAATTTTTTGCTGTACGGGATTTTTTATCTGCAAATGATGGTGGCGGCAGCCTACACCATGGATATTTTGGGAGGAGCACCCTGGCTGGCGGGGATTGCCGCAGGCTGCTTCCTGCTGTCAGCCATGGTGGCCCGGCTGTTTACCGGCCGCTACATAGAACAACTGGGGAAGAAGCGGATGATGGTCTGGGGGAGTCTGTTCTACATCCTGGTGGTACCCCTGTACTATTTTGTGACCAACGCTCCGTTTTTTATTACCCTGCGGCTGCTGCACGGCCTGGGGCTGGGGGTATCCACCTCGGCCATTGCAACCATCGTGGTAAATCTTTTGCCTCCGGAACGGCAGGGGGAAGGGCTCAGTTTCTTTTCCCTGAGCACCACCCTGGCTATGGCGGTAGGACCCATGTTGGGGATGTATCTGTACGCCAACTACAGTTTCCAGATGATTCTCCACGCTTGTATGATACTGGGAGTCTTGAGTGCTGTGGTTCTGCTGACCGCCAAGATTCCGGATTTGACGGTGGATCCTTCCAAACTGAAGGATTTTGGCAAGGGGATTTCCGGACTCTTTGAGAAAAGCGCCCTGCCCATTTCTTATATCAGCATTTTAATGTACTTTGCCTATTCCGGACTCAGCAGTTTCCTGGCATCCTATGTGAAGGTGATTCATCTGGTTCACGCTGGAAGCCTGTTTTTCCTGGTGTATTCCATCTTGATTATTGTTTCCCGGCCGCCCATGGGCCGGCTGTACGACAGGAAGGGCGCCTATGTGATTATCCCCACGTTTTTGGTTTTCTCCCTGGGGATGCTGCTTTTAAGCCAGGCCCGCTGGGAATGGATGCTGCTGCTGTCCGCCGTCTTTATTGGCTTTGGCTTCGGAAATTTTTCCACCCTGGGCCGGGCTATTGCCGTTCGGGGGCTGCCGCCCCATAAGCTGGGAATCGCCTCTTCCACCTACATTGCCGTGTCCGAATTGGGAACGGGATTTGGCCCCTTTATCCTAGGTCCTTTGATTCCCTTAACCAGTTTTCGCGGGGTGTATGTATTCCTGGCTTTGGACATTTTGGCAGCGCTGGGGCTGTACCTGAAATGGTATGGCCGGAAATATTAGACTGAAAATATACATATTATAGAAAACCTGTATACCTCGCAGGAAGGATTTGATAAAGCGGTGGCGAATATAGTCTGTATCATCAACTTTCTGTATCATGAAGGAGGACAAACGTATGAGTAGATTTACTTTGCCGAGAGATATTTACCATGGCTACGATGCCATGGACGTTCTGAAAACCCTGGAGGGCAAACGCGCCATCATCTGCACTGGCGGCGGTTCTGCCAGACGGAATGGTTCCTTGGGGAAAGCCGAAGCTTACCTGAAGGAAGCCGGCATGGAAGTGAAGATCTATGAGGGGATAGAATCCGATCCTTCCGTGGAAACGGTACTGAAAGGTGCCAAGGTTATGGAAGAATTCCAGCCGGACTGGATTGTGGCCATCGGCGGCGGTTCTCCCATTGATGCAGCCAAGGCCATGTGGATCAAGTACGAATATCCGGAAATCACCTTTGAAGAAATGAGAAAGGTGTTCGGCCTGCCCAAACTGCGCAGAAAAGCCCACTTTGTAGCCATTTCCTCTACCTCTGGGACGGCTACGGAAGTAACTTCCTTCTCCATCATTACCGACTATAAAAAGGGCATCAAATACCCCATTGCGGACTTTGAAATTACCCCGGATATTGCCATTGTGGATCCGGAACTGACCCATGGCATGCCCAAGAAGCTGGTAGCCCATACGGGCATGGACGCTTTCACCCACTCCGTGGAAGCCTACGTATCCACTGCCCACTGTGATTTCACCGATCCTTTGGCCATCCACGCCATTGAAATGATTGAACGGGATTTGGCCAACTCCTACAACGGGGATATGGAAGCCCGGGACAACATGCACGTTGCCCAGTGCCTGGCCGGCATGGCCTTCTCCAATGCCCTGCTGGGGATTGTCCATTCCATGGCCCATAAGACCGGGGCTGCCTTTGCCGACTACGGTGCCCACCTGATTCATGGGGCTGCCAACGCCATGTACCTGCCCAAGGTCATTGCCTACAACGCCAAGAATCCGGAAGCCCTGAAGCGCTACGGGGTCATTGTGGACTATATGAAACTGGGCGGCAATACCGATGAAGAAAAGGTGGCCAAACTCATTGCCTGGATTCGGGATATGCAGACCAAACTGAACATCCCCCATGCCATCAAATTCTATGGCAAGGATTCCCTGCCTGCGGAAGAAGGGTTTGTACCGGAAAATGTGTTCCTGGAAAGACTGCCCAAGATTGCGGCAGAAGCCATTGGGGATGCCTGCACCGGATCCAACCCCCGTCAGCCCAGCCAGGAAGATATGGAAAAACTGCTGAAGGCCTGCTACTACGACCTGGAAGTAGATTTCTAAGAGGGGCTGCAAAACGCACAAAAAAGCCTGGGAGCTTAGCTCTCCCAGGCTTTTTTTATAGCTACTTATTTTTGGATTCCCTGATGACATCCAGAAAATCTTGATATTCCATAGTCCGTTTTTTCAGCAGCACATCAATCTGCAGCTTTTGCAGGGGGCTGGTGGTCATGGTCCGGGCCTTTTGCAGTGCCAATTGGGCATCCTTTGGCCAGGTACTTTCCGGCCAGGCCTCCAGGACCTGCAGGGCCAGGGAACGGCAGGAATCGTAGATGGAAACCAACGCTTTTTCCACCAGGTCGCCGCAGGTCCCTGGGAAATATTGCAGGGTATCCAGCAGGGGCAGGCAGGGCTCTTCCTGTTCCAAATATAGGTCAGCATGGGCAGAAGCAAATTTGGCTGCCATGCCGGCCATTCTTTTGTGTTTGGGGTCCAGGAGAAAGCCATACAATTCCGTTTGCAGAGGATCTTTTTTCAGGATGGCCCAGAGCTCCTTGTGCAGGTCCAGCCCCAGGGCAAAGCCCATATGGATGGTGTCCAAATTGGCATTGCCGTCTTTGTCCAGCAGGTGGGCTTTGATTTGGGGCAGCCAATCGGTGGACAGGAGCAGGGTCTCGATTTTGCCAATCAGCAGGTGGAGCTGGTTGCTGGTGAGATAATCCCAGTACTGGTTTTCCGTCCATTGCTTCAGATATTCCCGCAGGTTGGTCAGGCCGGAGGCGGTGACAAGGTCCGTGTGGTGTTCTTCTGCATGATGGAGGTATGCTTCCAGCAGCTCCCACAGGTCGATGTTGGCTTTGGGTCCCTCAGGTTCCTCGGTCAAATAGATTAAGTAGTGGAGAATCAGGGTGGTCAGGTCTTGGAAGGTGTCCTCTTGCAAATGCTCATGATCCAATAGGTCCATGATATTCAGCTTGTTGAAGACCATCAGGGCCATGGCCGGATAATCGATGGTTTGCAAAAAGGCATTGTGGAGCAGCCATTTCCGTTCCTTGATTAGGTTGAACTCGCAGGCCTCAATGGCTCCCAGCCGGCCCCAGCCTCTGGTATGGGTCATCAGGTCCCACAGGTCGGAATTTTCCAGTTGGTGGCTGAGCTTTAGGGCGTAGACCACGAAACAGGTAAATTCTTCACAGCGGGCCAAGAGCAAAAGATCCTTTTTTAGCTGCCAGCAGAGGGTCAGGTTATCCTCATTTAGCAGGCAGAGCCCGGTAATGACAATGGCCAGTTTGACGGCTTCCCGGTTGACGGCCTTGTACAGCCATTCCTGGGTCAAATCCTTCAGACAGGCGGGAATGGGCTCCTGGCTCAGGGTTTCTATAACGGTATCGTAATAGAGAATGCAGGGCAGGGTGGCCGCTTTCATGTAAAAGTCGGCTGCGTGCACTGGGGTAGGGTCTTCCAGAAATGCCTGGAGTACCGTGTGTATCTGGCGGGAAAAGTTTTCTGCACGGATTTCCCGCTGCTGGGTTGAGTCTGCAGAAAGGTCGGACATCAGATAGGGATCGAAGGAACCCAGCATCGGCTGGAAGTCCAACTCGCCGGTTGCAGCGGGTTTGTCCGGCAGAATCTCCTTGGTGAAAAAGCCTTCTGCGTCAATATTTTCTTTTACATAGTCGAAAATTCCCGTGCCTTGGGTCCAGGCTGGAGTACTGTCTCCGCTGTGGCTGAAGGGATACGCAGGAAAAGAAATGCTGTTGGAATTGGTCATTGGATTCATAGTGGCCTCCTAGTTCTGGAGCTCTGGGGCTCCGATTCACAGAAAACTATTATAACATGTTCAGAATAGAAAGACTATATTTTTGGGAGGTTCACTGGGGCAGCAAAAAAATAGGAGGCGCAGGGCGTCTCCTAAAATAAGGAAAAACAAGATTATTTTTGGGTTTGGAGCTGGGCTGCCCGGATTACGTGGCTGGCCAGTACGGAGGTGGTTACCGAGCCTACGCCTCCTGGTACCGGGGTAATGGCTGC
This sequence comes from Acidaminococcus hominis, assembly GCF_900291475.1. Classification (GTDB taxonomy): domain Bacteria; phylum Bacillota; class Negativicutes; order Acidaminococcales; family Acidaminococcaceae; genus Acidaminococcus; species Acidaminococcus hominis. The sequence goes on along the minus strand of NZ_OLMM01000004.1, from coordinate 440,611 downwards.
CACCACAGGGCTGACGGCGGCAAAGTCCACATCTCCGCACAGGGTGCCCTGGGGCGTGGCGTTAATGCCCACGTCGATGATGACCTGGCCGGGTTTGACCATATCCCGGGTTACCAGACCGGCATGGCCGGCAGCTGCCACGATAATATCGGCCTGCTGGCAGTAGTGTTTCACGTCCTTGGTCTTGATGTGGCAAATGGACACGGTGGCTTCCCGTTTGAGAAATTCCATGGCTACGGGCCGGCCAATCACCAGGCTGGCACCGATGACCACCACATCCTTGCCGGTAACGGGGATGCGGTAGGTATCCAGGATATGCATGCAGGCAGCTGCCGTGCAGGGGGTGAAGCCTGTAAAGGAGCCGGTGAACAAACCGGACAGGGACGTATCCGTAATGCCGTCCACGTCTTTTCTGGGATCCAGGCAGGACCGTACATAGGCATCGTCAAAGCTGGGCGGGAAAGGCCGGAAAATCAGGCAGCCGTGGATAGAGGCGTCGTTGTTGATCTGGCGGATGACGGCCACCAGCTGGTCCTGGGAAGCCTCCGGCGGGAGCACGTAGCTTTCCGTGGCAATACCAATCTTGGCGCAGCGGTTCTTGGCGCTTTTTTCGTAGCGCACGTCGCTCAGGTGTTCCCCAATCCGGACCAGGGCCAGTTTGGGCACGATACCCTGCTGTTTCAGTTTCTCCACTTCTTCCGTTAAATGGGCTGTCAGCTGGGCAGCCACTTCTTTTCCAGACAAGATTTGTGCCATAGTATTACTCCTTTTCTGATGGGATGCAAGGTAAAATGGGTGGTTACAGCAGGTTCATGAAGGCTGTAATCAGAAGCGAGTTGACAATATCCGTAAAGAACCCGCCGCAGACGGGGATAATCAGGTAGGCTTTTTCCGAAGGCCCATACACCTGGGTCAGGGAGTCCATGTTGGCCATGGCGTTGGGGGTGGCACCCATGCCGAAACCGCAGTGGCCCGCCGCCAGCACGGCCGCATCGTAATCCCGGCCGCAGAGATTGAAGGTAATGAAATAGACGAACAGACCAGTAAACAGGGTCTGCACCAGAAGAATGACAATCATGGGCGTAGCCAGGCCCGCCAGCTGGTACAGCTTCATGCCCATCATGGCCAGCGCCAGGAAGAAGTTCAGACCGATGATGCCAATGGTGCTGATTTCCTGGATGGGTACTTCAAGGCCCTTGGCATCACAGCCATTGCGGATAATGATGCCGATGATCATGGCGCCTACGTAGGTTGCCATGGTAATGTGGACGGCATCCAGGGCCATACTGACCAAGGTGCCCAAGCCCATGGCTACAAAAATCAAGGACAGGCCCCAGGTGCCCCGTTCCGGATCCAGTTTTTGGGTAATTTCCGTGTTCCGGCGCAGCTCAGCGACAGCGTCCGTATCTACATTCTGGGCGTCGGTGCTCTTCAGGTGCAGCTGCAAAATCCGTTTCCGGGCCAGGGGGTTGCCGATGACGTTGCCGGCTACCAGACCGTAGGTGGCTGCAGCAATGGCGACAGTCAGGGCATTATCCACCCCCATTTGTTCCAGCAGGGGACCAAAGGCGGCAGAGGTGCCGTGGCCGCCGGTGAGGGGCAGGGAACCCAGGGAAAGTCCCAGGAGCGGGTTCAGACCGAACAGGGAGCAGAGCAGGGCGCCTGTAGCATTTTGGATGGTAATCAGGAGAGCCACACAGACCATAAAGATGATCAGGGTCTTGCCGCCTTTTTTCAGCATGCCAAACCCGGCGGTAAAGCCCACGCTGGTAAAGAAGATGTTCATAAAGACGCTTTGCAGGGTGGTGTCCAGGGTCAGATCCAGGATGTGTCCTTCGTACAGCAGCAGGTTGACCACAGCGAAAATAATGCCGCCGATCACCGGGCTGGGAATGCAGTAGGTTTGGAAAAGCTTCACGCGCTTTTTCAGAAAGGCGCCCAGGTAAAAGACCACGACTGCCAGGCACATGGATTGGTACAGGTTGAATGCCAGTTTCATACGTTCCCCTTCTTTCTTGGAATAAAAAAAGGCCTGAACCAGCACACCACTGTGTACTGCATTCAGACCTTATCGCCGGATGGAAACAGGGCAGCTGTTTCCGCGAACATAAGGAATATGTTCTGTTTGGGCAGGAATCTTGCCTGCCCCTTAATTGGGAACATCGTAGCACAAAAGGGAATAAAAAGCAATAAAGATTTCTGAAAACGTGCTATTATCTGAATGCATACAGTATACTGTAAAATCCGTTGACATCTTTCTTCAGGTATGGTATGCTGATTCCAGTCGAACATATGGGTTTCAGGATGACCTCCTGAAATCAACGTATTTTAGGCTGACCATAGAATGAAGGACTCTTCTTTTGGTCGGCTTTTTGCTTTATTCCACCCAATAGAAAGGGGAATTGCAGAGCAATGACTGCCAAAAAGTATCCGGAGGATGCGGTGTTTGTAACGGGTGTAGCCAAGGTTTCCAAGGAAGACGCCATCAACGCCATGTACGGGATCTTTTCCCTGAGTTTGGTGCTGGACGTCCATACCAACACCATCATCGATGCCAGTGCCAACATGATCATGGAAGCCACCAATGTGTTCCTGCGGGAAATCCTGGTGGGGCATAACCTGCTGACGGACATTGATGCGCTGACAGAAATCCTGCGGAAGCGGTTCCTGGCCCTGTCCCAAAAGGCTGTGATTGCGGCCCTGAAGGATGCCCAGAACCACTACCTGATGGTGTATCCCAATGCCAAGTACGTGAAATAACTCCATAGGTCTTTTTTAAAGGTTGTCCGGCAGCCCCTGACAACCAATTTAGAGAAGGACAAACCGGTTTGCAGCTGGTGCGTCCTTCTTTTTGTCTATCTGCGGTTCCTGTGCTGCTCTTGAAAGGAGAAAACAAAATGGAAATGCCTACGAAACAAGATGCCATCAAATTGCTGGACGTGTTTGACCCGGAAATGGCCGGTCTGCTTCACAAGGAAGAAAAAAGACAGTTTGAGACCATCGGTCTGATTGCCTCGGAAAACGTGGCTTCTCCCCTGTGTACGGCGCTGGAGGGCTCCGTCTTCACCAACAAGAACACGGAAGGGTACCCCGGCAAACGCTTTGTAGGGGGCTGTGAACTGGCGGACAAGGCTGAACAGCTGGCCGTAGAGCGGGTAAAGAAGGTTTTTGGAGCAGAACACGCCAATATCCAGTCCGGCAACGCCACCATTGCCAATATGGCCGTGCTTTACGGCTTGCTGCAAAGAGGCGACACCTTCCTGGGGTTGGAACTGGACAACGGGGGCCATTTGAGCCACGGTGCCAAATTCCATTTCAGCGGCCGAGAATTCAACGCTATCCACTATGGGGTCAACAAGGAAACGGAACGGATTGATATGGATCAGGTACGGGAAATGGCCCATAAGTACCAGCCCAAACTGATTGTTACTGGGGCTTCTTCCTATCCCCGGACCATTGACTACAAAGCTTTCCGGGAAATCTGCGATGAAGTGGGAGCCTACTTCTGGGTGGACTGCGCCCATGACTGCGGCCTGATTGCCGGCGGCGCCATTCCCAGCCCGGTTCCCTATGCCGATGTGGTGACCATGTCCACCCAAAAGACTCTGCGGGGTCCTCGGGGCTGCGGGGTCATCCTGTGCAAACAAGCCATCGCTTCCAAAATTGACCGGGGCGTCTTCCCTCGGCTCCAGGGCGGTCCCAAAGGGGATATGCTGGCGGCCAGAGGCGTACTGTTCTTGGAATTGCTCCAGCCGGAATTCAAGACCTACGCCAAACAGGTCTGCCTGAACGCCAAGGCTTTGGCCCAGGGCTGTGAAGAAGAAGGTATGCGCCTGATTACCGGCGGTACCGATACCCATATGGTGATGCTGGACGTAACGCCGGTGATTGCCAACGGCCAGGAAGCCGAAACCCTGCTGTGCAGCCTGGGCATGGTTACCAACAAGAACATGATCCCCTACGATACCCTGCCGCCCAGCCTGGGCAGCGGCCTGCGGATTGGTTCTCCGACCATGACCACCCGGGGCGCCAAGGAAGCGGAAATGAAGGAAATCGGCCATCTGCTGGGCCGGGCCCTGAAAAACAAGGACAACCCTGCCGTGCTGGAAGAAATCAAGGAAAGAGTGCATGCACTGGCCATTTCCCATCCTATGTTCTCCAGTGAATGGGTAGCTCCCTGCATCCGGGAGGAATTTGATAAAATGTACTGCCATCTGAAGTTCTGATTTGCCAGGAGCTGTTCCCTTTTTGGAGCAGCTCCTTTCTGCAAAAAAAGCCGGACGGCCAAAGGCCATCCGGGCTAGAAGGGCATGGGTTACTGGACGGTAATGTAAATGGCCTGGACGCCGGATGCGAGGGTTAGGGCAGCCGCCCCGTCTTCTGCCTCCAGTACGTACAGGGTATCTGCGGTTAGCACCTTACCGCAAAGGACTCCCAGCGCTTTTTCTGGGTCAGCCTGGGGCGGCAAGTACACATAGCGCCGGGGTGCCGGCGTAAGGGTGTGCGACCCGGCCAAAAGTGTGTACTGAGCGGTGAGGCCTTTTTTGTACATAACATTAAAGTCCAGGGCTTTTCCCACCGAATGGGTGTGCCAGGCGCCGTCAAAATATGCTTCTTCCAGGGGCTTTAGGGTTACGGTACCTGCAGGGTTTTCCTGATAGGTCAGGGTAAAGCCGCCGGAGAGGGGGGTAATGATCCGGAGATAATCCGGCAGTAGGGTGAAATCTGATTCGGGCAGGTCCACGGTGGCGGAGCTGATCCGCAAGGTAAACTGCCGTTTGGCGTAGGAGCCATCGGCAGGGTCCAGATAAAACTCGGTGGTGGTGCCGCCGGACCAGGCCGTGGTTGTAGCTTGGGAGCGGGGAATAATCTGCATAAGCTCACCTCACAATCAAAATTTTGCGAACATTTTGCCTTTCATAGTACCGAAACGGCGTCCGTAGATGGTCAAAAAATAAAAAAATCCGATTTTTTTCCATTCAGACGTTTTTTAGTCGTGAAAAAAATAATATAATAACAGAACGGGACATAGTCCTGCCGTTCGGATTGACTATCTATTACGGAGGTGCCGTCATGGCTAAAAAGTTAGTTGAGTTTGTACCAAATTTCAGTGAAGGTCGCGATAAGGAAAAGGTAGAAAAGATTGTTGACGAAGCCCGCAAGATCAAAGGCTTGAAAATTTTGGATTACTCCAGCGATGAAGACCACAACCGTTCCGTGGTCACCATTATCGGCACTCCCGAAGCAGTGACGGAAGCCGCCATCAACATGGCCAAAACCGCCATTGAACTGATTGATATGAGAACCCATCATGGGGCACATCCCCGTTTTGGCGCAGTGGACGTAGTTCCCTTTACCCCGGTTATGGGCGTAACCATGGACGAATGCGTTGCCATTGCCAATACGGTAGGCAAAGCCTACGGGGAAATGGGCATTCCTGTTTACCTGTACGAAGATGCCTGCACCAAGGAAGAACGCCGGAACCTGGCTGCTGTACGGAAAGGCCAGTACGAAGGCTTCTTCGAAAAGATTAAGGATCCTGCCTGGAAACCGGATTACGGTCCGGCTGTCATGAACGAAAAATCTGGCTGCTCTGCCATTGGCGCCCGGGTTCCCCTGGTTGCCTTCAACGTAAACCTGCACTGCAGCGACATTGAAGTGGCCAACGCCATTGCCCGGAAAGTCCGTCACATCGGCGGCGGCCTGCGCTTTGTAAAGGCCATGGGCGTAAAGCTGGAAGAACGGAACCAGGTACAGGTTTCCATGAACCTGGTAAACTACGAAAAGACCGCTGTTTACCAAGCTTTTGAAATGATCAAAATGGAAGCCCGCCGCTACGGCGTTTCCATTGCCGGCAGCGAAGTAATCGGTACGGTGCCCATGAAAGCCCTGCTGATGGCTGCTGAATACTATCTCCAGATCGAAAACTTCGATATGGATGAAATCTTGGAAAAACGTCTGCTTGAATTGGAAGAGTAAGTAAAACAAATTCCGCATGGAGGTGCGCATATGTTAAGCGATATCGAAATAGCCCAAAAAAATGTGATGGAACCCATCAGCAAGATTGCTGACGGCTTGGGAATCCTGCCGGAAGAGCTGGAACAATATGGCCACTACAAAGCCAAAATCTCCCTGGATGTGCTGAAACGCCTGCAAGACAAACCCAATGGGAAATTGGTCCTGGTTACGGCCATTACTCCCACCCCAGCTGGCGAAGGCAAATCCACTACCAGCATTGGCCTGGCCCAGGCTCTGAACAAAGTGGGCAAGAAGGCCGTAGTAGCTCTGCGGGAACCGTCCCTGGGACCTGTCTTCGGTATTAAGGGCGGTGCAGCCGGCGGCGGTTATGCCCAGGTTGTACCTATGGATGACATCAACCTGCATTTTACCGGTGATATGCATGCCATTACCGCAGCCAACAACCTGCTGTCTGCCATGATCGATAACCATATCCATCACGGCAACGCCCTGCGTTTGGATGCCCGCCAAATCACCTGGCGCCGGGTTATGGACATGAACGATCGTGCCCTGCGCAACGTGGTAGTGGGCCTGGGCGGCAAAGTCTGCGGCTTCCCCCGTCAGGACGCTTTCACCATTACCGTGGCTTCTGAAATCATGGCCATCCTGTGCCTGGCCAAGGACCTGGAAGACCTGAAAGCCCGGTTCGGCCGCATTGTTATCGGCTGCGACCTGGACGGCAACCCGGTGCATGTACATCAGCTGGGCTGCGAAGGGGCTATGGCCATGCTGATGAAGGATGCCATTAAACCCAACCTGGTGCAAACCCTGGAACACACCCCTGCCATTATCCATGGCGGACCTTTTGCCAACATTGCCCATGGCTGCAACTCCCTCTTGGCCACCAAGATGGCCCTGAAGCTGGGCGATATCGCCATTACGGAAGCAGGCTTCGGTGCTGACCTGGGTGCTGAAAAATTCATGGATATCAAATGCCACTATGGCAATCTGTATCCGGATGCCGTGGTAGTGGTTGCCACCATCCGTGCCCTGAAGATGCATGGCGGCGTAGCCAAAGCAGACCTGAGCAAGGAAAATGTCCAGGCTGTCAGCGACGGCTTCACCAACCTGGCAAAACAGGTGGAAAATATGAGAACCTTTGGCCTGCCCGTACTGGTAGCCATCAACAAGTTCTCCAGCGATACCCCGGCAGAAATCGATATGCTGCTGCAGAAATGCAACAGCTACGGTGTAGAAGTCAGCCTGAACGAATGCTGGGAAAAGGGCGGCGAAGGCGGCATCGATATGGCCAACAAGCTGGTGGAAATCCTGGAAGGCCAAGCTCCCAAGAAAGTGGAACTGTACGATGTCAACGATACCATCCCCAACAAACTGAATGCCATCGTAACGAAAATCTACGGCGGCGATGGGGTGGAATTTACGCCCAATGCCAAGAAACAGATCAAACAATTGCAGGATTGGGGCCTGGATAAACTGCCGGTGTGCGTAGCCAAGACCCAGTACTCCCTGAGCGACAACCCGGCTCTCCTGGGTGCACCCAAGAACTTCAAGATTACCGTACAGGATGTACGGGTATCCAACGGCGCAGGCTTCATTGTCTGCCAGACCAGCAACATCATGGTTATGCCCGGTCTGCCCAAACAACCGGCTGCCCTGAAGATGGATATCGACAACGACGGCAAGATTTACGGTCTGTTCTGATAGGAGGCAATACGTCCCATGGAATTGCGGAAACTGTCTGTAGAAGCATTTATCGATGAAACCGGATCTTCTTCTCCGGCGCCCGGCGGCGGCTCCATTGCTGCCCTGAACGCCTCTTCCTCTGCAGCCCTGATCGAAATGGTGGCTCAGCTGACTATCGGCAAGGAAAAATACGCAGCAGTACAGGAGGATATGAAGGACGTGGCTGAAAAGGCCCATGCCCTGAAAGCCCGTTTCTTGGAACTGATTGACGAAGACAGCAATGCCTTCAACAAAATCATGGCCGCTTTCAAGCTACCCAAGGATACGGACGAAGCCAAAAAAGCCCGTTCTGCCGCCATCCAGGAAGCTACCAAGGGCGCTGCCCTGGTACCCTTTACGGTGGGGGAAACGGCCTATGGCCTGCTTGACCTGGCTGCTATTGTGATTGAAAAAGGCAACGCCAACGCCATCACCGACGGCGCGGTAGCTGCCATGAACGCCCGGGCTGCTGTCCGGGGCGCCTTCCTGAATGTAAAAATCAATTTGGGAAGCATCAAGGACCAGGCCTTTGCGGAAGACCTGCGCCAAAAGATGGCTGCCATTGAAAAAGATGTGGATGCACGGGAACAAGCCCTGCTGAACAAAGTACAGCTGTAATTGCAGATTGCTTCTCAAGGATGTCTGCCCAGAGTTGGGCAGGCATCCTTTTTTTGACGCCCTTTGGACGTGGTTAACCTGAGGCTGGCAGTGCAAAATGACCGAACAATTAAATTGTAAAGAATGTTATAGTTATTATATGGTACAAACGTTAGAAAACAGAAAAATTCGTTAAAAATCATGTATACAAGGAAAATTGACCTTTTATGGACGAAAATCAGCTATACATATGCCCATAAATACAAATAAATAGAAGCAAAACAAAATTTTTGCCTGTTTTTCTTTAACCATCTACTGGAATAAAGAAATACGAACAATAAGGAGTGTGATGTATAAAATATTAGAGTAGTGTGCTAGGCCAAGCTAATCCAATTACATCCATTAAGGAGGGAGTATCGTGGAAGAAAAAGAAGTCAAGAAAGGCGTACGCTGGGATGTGTTCATCCCCTGTTTTGTAGTCATTGGGGGTTCTGCCCTGTTGGGGGTCCTCCACAATGAATGGCTGACCAAGGTTACCCAGGCCATTTTCGGCTGGTCCCTGGAAACCTTTGGCTGGCTGTATCAATGGGTGGCCATTGGCACCCTGATTATGATTGCCCTGTTAACCTTTTCTCCTTTGGGGAAGATTCGCTTTGGGGGACCCAATGCCAAAGCCAAATTCTCCTTTGGCGCCTGGTTTGCCATGACCCTGACCGGGGGCATTGCTACGGGCCTGATTACCTACGGGGTCAATGAACCCATCATTTATTACGGCAATATTTACGGGGAGCTGAATGCTTCGGGCATCAAACCCTTTACACCGGAAGCGGCCTTTTTCTCCATGGGCCGGGTATTTTATAACTGGACTTTTATTCCCTATGCCATCTATGCCTTGACCGGCGTAATCATGGCCTATTTATACTATAACCGGAATAAGGAATTGTCCGTAGCAGCTTCCCTGACCCCGTTGTTTGGGGAAAAGGTCAACAAAGGGTTTTGGCGTTCCCTGGTGGACGTACTATCCGTACTGGCCATTGCCCTGGGACTGGCAGCTTCCCTGGGGGCGGGACTTGCCCTGATCGGAACCGGCCTTACGGCAGCCTACGGCATCAAACAGGGACCTCTGGTCTGGTTTGTGCTGACGGCCATTATCACGGCCACCTTTACCATTGCTTCCGTGCTGGGCATTGACCGGGGCATCAAATGGCTGGCCAATCTGACCACCAAGATTTTCTACGCCCTGCTGTTCCTGTTAATCATCATTGGCCCTACGGTGTACATTATGAATATGGGCAACATCGGCATGGGCTACTGGCTGGATCATTTCTGGACCTGGGGTCTGGATCCCTATCCGGTGGGCGGCAAGGAACTGGTTACCTGGTGGACCATGTACGACTGGGCCATTTGGATTGCCTATGCTCCGCTGATGGGAATTTTCTTCGCCATGATTGCCTATGGCCGGACCATTAAGGAATTCCTGATCATCAACTGGATTTTGCCGGCGGTCTTTGGCATGATCTGGTTTGCGGTTTGGGGCGGTACGGCCCTCCAGTGGCAGATCAACGGCCGAGTGGATATTGTAGCTGCCATTAAGGCCGGTGGTGCCGTATCCGGCATCTGGGCGTTCCTTCAAGCGGTGCCCCTGGGCAGTATCCTGATCCCCATTATCATTATTACGCTGATTGCGGCGTTCTCCACTACGGCGGACACCATGTCCACCACCATTGCGGCCCTGTGCACCAAGGGTGCCCGGCACGATGAAGAACCGGCCCTGTGGCAGAAGGTGGTCTGGGGTGTATCCATCGGCGCTATTTCTGCCATCATGGTAGCTTTTGGCGGCGGTGAGCAGGGGGTGGACGGCGTTAAGTACCTGTCCGCCTGCGGTGGTTTTGTGGTGCTGGCCATCTTTATTTTGCAGGTGCTGGCCGCCGGGAAGGTCTTCTTTATGGACAAGGAAACCAAAAAGGACATTGTGGACAGTGAAAGCCAGGTAGAAAATACCGTGGTGGAAAATGCTGAGGAAGGAAAGTGAGCGTATGGCACGGACAATTGAATTGGGCGGTAAAATTGATTTGGAGGACTTCCTGGCAGTGGTCCGGGACAAGGCGCAGGTAACTTTCAGTGAAGCCTATAAGGCTCGGGTCAACAAGTCCCGGGCCCTGGTGGAGCAGTGGGTGGAAGAGGAAAAGGTTATGTACGGGGTGACCACGGGCTTCGGGGCCCTGTGCACCAAGGCCATTGACAAGGACGAAACGGCCCAGCTCCAAAAGAACATCATTTTGTCCCATTCCACCTCTGTGGGCAAGCCCCTGAGCGAAGAAACGGTCCGGGGAACCCTTTTGATGGTGCTCCAGAACCTGGGCCAGGGCTACAGCGGCGTGCGGTTGGAAGTGCTGGAACAGTACCGGCAGTTTCTGAACCGGAACCTGGTGCCTTGGGCACCGGGGGACGGCAGTGTGGGGTATCTGAGCCCGGAAGCCCATATGGCTCTGGTGATTACCGGCCGGGGCAAGGCCTATTACCAGGGAGAGCTGCTCCCTGGGGCGGAAGCCCTGGAAAAAGCCGGCCTTAGCCCTATCCAGCTGGCGTCCAAGGAAGGCCTGGCGCTGGTGTCCGGCACCACGGCGGTAACAGCCATGGGGGCTATCGGTCTCTATGATATGCTCCAGGCCGCCAAAACGGCCGATGTGGTGGGAGCTCTGAGTTTGGAAGCCCTTCAGGGAGTCATGAACGCTTTTGATCCTCGGGTTATGGCGGTGCGGCCCCATGAAGACCAGGGGAAGACCGCAGAAAACGTCCGGAACCTATTGGCAGATTCCCAGGTGATTGCAGCGGCCAAGGGAACCCGTGTTCAGGATGCCCTGTCCCTGCGCTGCATTCCCCAGCTCCACGGGGCCGCCAAAAAGACCCTGCTGGATGCCAAAAAGACTCTGGAAATCGAAATGAATTCCCGCTGCGACAATCCCATTATCTGGCCGGAAGCCGGGGAGGAAGAAGTGATTTCCGCCTGCAATGCCGACTCTGCTTACGTGGGGATTGCCATGGATTCCTCCTGCATTGCCGCTACCATGCTGGCCAAAATGTCCGAGCGCAGGAACAACCGGCTGATTGACGGCAGCCTGTCCGGCTATTCCTGGTTCATGATCAAGAAGCCGGGGCTTAATTCCGGGCTGATGATTCCCCAGTATACCCAGGCCGGGCTGCTCAACGAGATGCGGATTCTGTGCACCCCAGCGGTCATTGATAATACCCCTACCTGCGGCAACCAGGAAGATTACGTGGCCATGGGGTATAACGCCGGGAAGAAATCCCTGTCCGTGGCGGAAAAACTGGAATACATCCTGGCCATCGAACTACTGTCCGTCTACCAGGCCCAGCCTTTTGCGGCGCCTGGCAAAGCCCGCAGCAGCGCCAGCGCAGCAGTGCTGGCCCAGGTGGCCAAGCAGGTGCCGCCCATGGAAGAGGATATGTACCTGTATCCCTGCATCGAATATCTGAGACAGGCCATTCATGAAGGGAAAATCATTGCCTGGGCAGAGCAGGGGATGGGCAAAAAGCTGCTGTAAATGGTTTTTCTCCCTAACCGCATAAAATTATTTTCAGGAATCCAGACTCTCCAGCAGGAAGGTCTGGATTCCTGTATTCTGTATTAAGGATACAAAAATGGCTTTAAATGGCAGGATATCCGAGTAAGCGGCTATGCCATCTGGTATATCCATCAGGAATGGCAAAATATGGAAAAATAAGGGTGAATTTCATTTTATGGACTCTTTCTGGACGGTTGACGGATATACTAATAGCGCAAGAAAAAATAAATAAGAAAAGCATAGTTTGGTGCGACCCCTCTTATTTATCACTCTAACGGGATAAAGTGAAAAAGAGACAAAGAGAAATATCTGAAAAGTTTGTTTAAGACCGCCGGCTGTGGGTTTGGAGGAACTGCTCCAGCAAGCCTACATGTTCTTATCTGTAGTACAAAAATAAAATACAAAAACTGTAAATATTATTACAAAATGAAAGAAAAACATCGATTCCTTTATAGAGTCGATGTTTTTTTATGGTAAATTGCAAGTTGAATTTGAACAACTATAATCAAGAAACACACTCAATAGCATAAACTTCATCGAGGAATGCATCAAATAGCTCTGACGGCGTATGGTAGCCCAAAACACGACGTGGGCGCTGGTTCAGCGTATNGGTAAATTGCAAGTTGAATTTGAACAACTATAATCAAGAAACACACTCAATAGCATAAACTTCATCGAGGAATGCATCAAATAGCTCTGACGGCGTATGGTAGCCCAAAACACGACGTGGGCGCTGGTTCAGCGTATCTGCCATGTTCAGGATATCCTCATCAGAGAACCGCTCTACGGACATGCCCTTTGGGATGAAATCCCTCAGCAAGCCATTGTGGCGTTCGTTTTGAGCCCGTTCCCACGAGCTGTACGAATGTGTAAAGTACATCTTGGTGCCGAGACTCTCGAACTGTGACAAGTTCTCAAACTCAGGACCGTTATCGGCCGTCATCGTCTTAAAAATCTGGCTGAAGCGCTCTGCGCCATATAGCTCCTGCAACTGTGCAAGAGCGGATTCAACGCCGGCACAGGTACGTCCAGGAATGCGGATGGCGATGTAGTTGCGCGTAACCTTTTCAACAGCAGTGAAGACTACTGCCTCACGGCCTGCACGCTGACCAACGACCGTGTCCACTTCCCAGTGGCCAATTTCGGTACCTTCATTGACGACGGCAGGACGTTCCTCAATGGAGCGACCCTTCATACGCTTGTTCTTACGTACCCATTTCCGACGGTGTTTATGCTTTAAGGCTCGCGGGACTTCGAAGAGCGACAGCGGAAGCTTATTAGCCCAAAGCATGTTGTAAAGCGTCTTGGTACAGGGAATCTGTTCCGGCGTAAATAGCTTGTTCCGCCTAGCATAGCCAACGCAGGCATCCAGTGACCAACGTTCCTGGCGGACTTGTTCTACCATCCATTGGATGAACGATTCGCAGTCGTCATGATCGATTTTGCAAGTCTTCCTGGAGTTCTTGCGATTCTTTGCGTATGCCTTCTGACCGCGCTTTGCCATATACTGTGGGGCACGACCGTGCTTGCTTTTTCGTTCCGGCGTTCCACGCCGAAGCTCATAGAAAACAGTCGTATGAGCACATCCTACTGCAGCAGCAATGTTGCGAAGGGAAAGCCCTTGACGATGCAGAGCTTGAATCATACCACGTTCTTCCAAAGAAAGATGGCGGCCGGGGATACGTACGTCCTCCATTGTGTTAGAATGGATGTGATCCATCGTGATTGCTCCTTTGTTGATGATTTCTCGCAAAACCATTTTAGCATGAGGCTTCACTATGGATTTTTATTTTTTGATTAACTGTTCAAGTTCATTTTACAACTGACCGATGTTTTTTTATTGGTACTAGTTTCAATAAAAAGAATTTTGCCGTTTCTCTGATTTTGACCATTCTCTGACTGACAGCCCATACAATGGATAGCGAAAAGGATTTGTACAGGCGCAAAGAAAATCACATATTGAAAAGGAGTTGATCATTGTTATGGATATCTTAACCAACCCGATTGTCGTATCCGTTATTATCATGTCAGTGCTGTGCCTGCTGAAGATGAACGTGATGCTGGCAATCCTGGTCGCAGCCGTTATTGCTGGCCTGACCGGCGGCATGAACCTTACCACCACCATCAGCACCCTGATCTCTGGTATGGGCGGCAACTCGGAAACCGCACTCAGTTACATCCTGTTGGGCTCCCTGGCTGTGGCCATTGGCCGCTCCGGCTTGGCTGACATTGCAGCCCGGAAAATTACCAAGGTAGTAGGAACGAAGAAAATGGCCTTTGTTTTCCTGATTGCCTTTGTTTCCTGCTTCTCCCAGAACCTGATTCCTGTACACATCGCCTTCATTCCTATTTTGATTCCGCCTCTGCTGACGGTTATGAACCACATGAAACTGGACAGACGTGCCGTAGCCTGTGCTCTGACCTTTGGTCTGAAAGCCCCGTACGTATCCTTGCCCGTAGGCTTTGGTCTTTTGTTCATGACCATCATCAAGGACCAGATGGTTGCCAACAACGTTTCCGTTACCATCAGTGACATTTCTTCCGTTATGTGGATCGGCGGCGCTGCCATGCTGGTAGGCCTGGTACTGGCCGTCTTCTTCTACAGCGGTGACCGGGAATACGAGGACCTGCCCATTACCGGCATGGACGAACACGCAGAAGAGGTATCCATGAACGCCGAATGCTGGAAAGCTCTGGCCGGTGCCGTAACGGCTTTCCTAGCTCAGCTGTACTTTGAATCCCTGCCCATTGGCGCTATGTGCGGCCTGTTGGTGATGATTGTCACCGGCTCCATCAAATGGAAGGACATGGATGAAATCATCAACGGCGGCGTTGCCATGATGGGCTTCATTGCCTTCGTTATGCTGATTGCAGCCGGCTACGCCAATGTACTGCGGGAAACCCACTCGGTAGAATCCCTGGTAGCTGCCACTACCACCGTTATCAACACCAAATTCAGCGGGGCTTTCCTGATGCTGGCTGTAGGCCTGTTGATCACCATGGGTATTGGTACTTCCTTCGGGACCATTCCTGTTGTGGCTTCCATTTACATTCCCATGGGCTACCAACTGGGCTTCAGCACTCCGTCCATCATTCTGCTGATCGGTATTGCTGCTGCCTTGGGTGATGCTGGTTCTCCTGCTTCCGACTCTACTTTGGGACCTACTTCCGGTCTGAACGCCGACGGACAGCACAACCACATTTGGGATACCTGCGTACCCACCTTCATTTTCTTCGATGTCACCCTGTTTATCGGCGGCATGATTGGTGCTATGATTTTGGGGTAATGCCGCGTTGTAACCTGTTTAGCTGATTTTCCTTTTCGCCTGACAAACCCAACACTTTGGGACTTTCATTTTATAGGAGGATGCACAAATGTTAAAAGACGTTAAAGCCATTAAAGAAGTCGTATTGACCGGTGATGATTTGACCCTGGAACAACTGATTGCAGTCAGCCGCTATGGGGCACAGCTTTCCTTTGATCCGGACGCTGTTGCAAAAATCAAGGCTTCCCGTGCCTTGATTGATGATATCGTCAACAGCGATCGCGTTGTTTACGGGGTTACCACGGGCTTCGGCTCTTTGTGCCGGGTGCATATTTCTCAAGATGAATGCTCCCAGCTGCAGGAAAACCTGATCCGTACCCACTCCTGTGGTTACGGCAAACCCCTGAGCAGGGAAGTGGTCCGGGCTGCCATGACCATTCGTGCCAACGCTCTGGTAAAAGGCTACTCCGGCATTCGGCTGTCCACCCTGGAAACTTTGGTGGCCATGATCAATAAGGGTGTACATCCCTACATTCCGGAAAAAGGCTCCTTGGGCGCTTCCGGTGACTTGGCACCCCTGGCCCATATGGTTCTCCCCATGCTGGGTCTGGGCGATGCGGAATACCAAGGCACGGTAATGCCCGGTAAGGAAGCCATGGAAAAGGCTGGCATTCCTACCATCCATCTGGAAGCCAAAGAAGGCCTGGCCCTGATCAACGGCACTCCGATCCTGACTGCTATGGGCGTCTTTGCCCTGTGGGAAGGCATGAACCTGCTGAAACAAAGCGATATTGCGGCTGCCCTGTCCGTAGAAGCCCAAAGAGGCATTATCGATGCCTACGACGAACGGCTGCACATCATCCGTCCGCATAAAGGACAGCTGGACACCGCTGCCAATATGAGAGCTTTGCTGGCCGGCAGCACCTACGTAACCCACCAGGCTCAGCTCAAGGTACAGGATTCCTACTCCCTGCGCTGCGTACCCCAGATTCATGGGGCCAGCAAGGACTGCCTGGGCTTTGTAAAAGACAAAGTGGATATCGAAATCAACTCCGCTACGGATAACCCCATTGTTCTGCCGGATGGCGATGTTATCAGCGGCGGCAACTTCCATGGCGAACCCATGGCTCTGCCCTTCGACTTCCTGGGCATCGGCATTTCCGAAATTGCCAACGTATCCGAACGCCGTCTGGAAAGACTGATCAACAACTCCCTGAGCGGCTTCCCCTCCTTCCTGGTTAAACATTCCGGCCTGAACTCCGGTTTCATGATTACCCAATACGCTGCTGCTGCACTGGTCAGCGAAAACAAGGTGCTGGCACATCCTGCTTCCGTGGATTCCATTCCTACCTGCGAAAACCAGGAAGACTTGGTCAGCATGGGTGCCCATGCAGCCCGGAAAGCCGGCGAAATTGCCTTCAATACCCGCCGGGTGGTTGCTACGGAAATCCTGGCTGCCTGCCAGGCCATCGACCTGCGGGAAGGCGAAGGCTTCAAACTGGGTGCTGGTACCCAGGCTGCCTACGACCGGGTGCGTGAAACCAACAAGTTCATTGCCTACGATAAAGACATTGAAATGTTCAAGGAACTGGAAAAGATTACCAAACTGGTAGAGGATGGCGACATCCTGGATGCTGTAGAAGACAAAGTCAAACTGGCTTACTTCTAATAAAAAGTGGTCCTCTGACGGGAAAAAGCCTGTTGCCCCCAACGGGCTTTTTCTCTGCCAGAAATCCGGGCTTTTTGATTCTTTATGGACGCTGGGGGCGGGAAACGTCCAAAGCGGCAGACGAAAAAAGCCGAAAAAAACGGATTTTGGACGGCTGCATAGACGTTTTTTAGATGTTTAGTTTCTACAATAGTATTGTGCAAGGATGGGATCGGAAGGATCCCCCATTATCTGCAAAGGAGTGTTGATCAATGAAGAATGAAGATATTGCCAAGGCAATGACGATTAAATTGGAATTCCCTAACGGGCTGCCTCCGAAGAAACCGTTCCAGGAAGGCATCCGCAGAGCTCCTGACCGGGGCTTCCGGCTGACTCCTGCCCAAACGGAAATCGCTTTGAAGAATGCCCTGCGCTACATTCCTGAAAAATATCATGATGAACTGATTCCTGAATTTCTGGAAGAACTGACTACCCGGGGCCGGATTTACGGCTATCGTTTCCGTCCGGAAGGCCGGATTTACGGCAAACCCATCAACGAATACAAAGGCAAATGCACCGCTGGCAAAGCCTTCCAGGTCATGATCGACAACAACCTGGACTTTGAAGTAGCCCTGTATCCTTACGAACTGGTTACCTACGGGGAAACCGGCAGCGTCTGCCATGACTGGATGCAGTACAACCTGATCAAACGGTACCTGGAAGAAATGACCGAAGACCAAACCCTGGTTATGGAATCCGGCCACCCTGTGGGCCTGTTCCATTCCAAACCGGAAGCTCCCCGGGTTGTCATCACCAACGGCCTGATGATTGGTGAATACGATAACCTGAAGGATTGGGAAATCGCAGAAGAAATGGGCGTTGCCAACTATGGGCAAATGACCGCTGGCGGCTGGATGTACATTGGACCCCAAGGGATTGTCCATGGTACCTTCAACACCATTTTGAACGCTGGCCGTATGAAACTGGGGATTCCTGAAGACGGCGACCTGGCTGGCCGGCTGTTTGTTACCTCCGGTTTGGGCGGCATGAGCGGTGCTCAGGGCAAGGCTGCTGAAATTGCCAACTGCGCTGCCATCATCGCAGAAGTGGATGCTTCCCGGATTAAGACCCGTCTGGATCAGGGCTGGATTTCCGGTGTATCCGACTCCATTCCTGAAGTTATTGAAATGGCTCATAAGGCCATGGCAGAAAAAGTGGGCAAAGCCTATGCTTACCATGGCAACATTGTAGATCTGCTGGAATACATTGCCGACCACGACATTCACGTAGACCTGGTTTCCGACCAGACCTCCTGCCACAATGCCTACAACGGAGGCTACTGCCCGCAGGGCCTGACCTTCGAAGAACGCACCAAGATGCTGGCAGAAGATCCTGTGAAATTCCGTAAACTGGTGGACAAGACCCTCCATGCTCATTTCGCAGCCCTGAAGAAAATCACCTCCAAAGGCGTATACTTCTTCGATTATGGCAACTCCTTCCTGAAAGCCGTATTCGATTCCGGCGTCAAGGAAATCTCCAAGAACGGCGTAGACGACAAAGATGGGTTCATTTGGCCCAGCTATGTAGAAGATATTATGGGACCCCAGCTGTTCGACTATGGCTATGGCCCGTTCCGTTGGGTATGCCTCAGCGGCAAGCCCGAAGACCTGCATAAGACCGATATGGCCGCTATGGAATGCATCGACGTGAACCGCCGGTATCAGGATCGGGACAACTACAACTGGATTCGGGATGCTGAGAAGAACAAACTGGTGGTAGGTACCCAGGCTCGTATCCTGTACCAGGATGAAGTAGGCCGGATTAAGATTGCCCTGCGCTTCAACGAACTGGTACGCAACGAGGAAATCGGTCCTGTCATGATGGGCCGTGACCACCACGATGTATCCGGTACGGACTCTCCGTTCCGTGAAACCTCTAACATCAAAGATGGTTCCAACGTAATGGCTGATATGGCTGTACAATGCTACGCCGGCAACGCTGCCAGAGGCATGAGCCTGGTAGCCCTGCACAACGGCGGCGGCACCGGTATCGGCAAAGCCATCAACGGCGGCTTTGGTCTGGTACTGGATGGCAGCCACAGAGTGGATGAAATCATCCGCAGTGCCCTGTCCTGGGATGTTATGGGCGGTGTAGCCCGTCGTTCCTGGGCCCGGAATGAACACGCCATGGAAACCGCTATGGAATTCAATAAGACCCGCTTCGGCATCGGCCAAATCACCCTGCCGTATCTGGCGGATGAAAACAAGGTTAAGGCTGCGGTAGCAGAAGTTTATCCGCATGCCCACGTAGTAAAAGACTAAGCTGCAAGTAAACAGGGGTGTGATTTTTTCACACCCCTTTGTTTCTATTCTGGCTGAAAAGCTGGAAAGCAGAAGGAGGTAAAGCATGACAGAACAACTGCTGATCAAAAATGCGTCCCAGATTGTGACCCCCTTGGGAAAAACGGCCCGGAAGGGTGCGGCCATGAAGGACGTAAAAATTTACGAAAACCAATCCATCCTGATTGAGGACGGCAAAATCAAGGCCATCGGCCAGGACCCTAACTGGGAAAAACAGGTGCCGGCGGAGAAACAGCTCAATGCCCAAGGCAAGGCGGTACTGCCGGGCTTTGTGGATTCCCATACCCATCTGGTATTTGGAGGCTACCGGCCGGATGAATTCCTATGGCGGATGAGCGGCATGAGCTATATGGAAATCATGGAACGGGGCGGGGGCATTCTGAACACCATGAAGGCTACCCGGGCTGCTTCTGAAGAAGAACTGGTGGACCATGCCCTGGACCATCTGAAAAAAATGCTGGCCATGGGCGTGACCACCGTAGAAGCCAAAAGCGGCTACGGCCAGGACCACGATACGGAAATCCGTCAAATGAAGGCCGTCCGGGAACTGAACAAACGGCAGCCCATTGAACTGGTCTCCACCTTCCTGGGAGCCCACGCGGTACCGCCGGAATTTGCCGGTCGGGGGGACGACTTCCTGGAGTTTCTCATTCACGACGTCATGCCGGAAGTGGCCCAGGATCACCTGGCGGAATTCTGCGATGTGTTCTGCGAGAAGGGCGTTTTCTCCATCGAACAGAGCCGGCACCTTTTGACGGAAGCCCGGAAAATGGGCTTCAAGCTGAAAATCCACGCCGACGAAATTGTCAGCCTGGGAGGTGCTGAACTGGCGGGAGAACTCCACGCCACCAGTGCGGACCATCTGCTCCACGCTTCCGACGCTGGCATCAAGGCCATGGCCGAGAATGGGGTAGTATCCACCTTGCTGCCCACTACGGCTTTCTGCCTGAAGGAACCCTTTGCCCGGGCCCGGGAAATGATTGATGCCGGCTGTGCGGTAGCCTTGGCCACGGACTTTAATCCGGGCAGCGGCTTTACCTTCTCCGTGCCTTTGATGATTGGGCTGGCAGTAATCTACATGGGTATGAGCGCCGAAGAAGCCATTACGGCCCTGACCCTGAACGGGGCGGCTGCCGTAGACCGGGCGGACCGGATTGGTTCCCTGGAAGCCGGTAAACAGGCCGACCTGGTGATTCTCCAATATCCTTCCTACAAATTCCTGCCCTACCATACCGGCGTGAACATTGTAGAAACGGTGGTAAAGAACGGTAAAGTGGTTCACCAAAACGCCTAAGAGAAATTGCAGCTCCACTTTTTGACTCCAGAAGAAGGAATTATGTAAAAAATGACATAATTCCTTCTTCTTTTTTGTGTACAAGCAGAATTTATATTATAATAAGAACTGGTTATGGTTTTGAAGTGTTCCCCAAATTAGGACAAACGGAGTCAAAATATCAGGGTTTGTTGAGGTGCAGAACAATGACAGAACGGATTGAAGCGCGTTTTTTGGGCGTTCCTGTAATCTATAAGGACGGGAAGGAAATGTTCTTTCCCTACAACAAGGTGAACGCCTTGGTGTATTATATGCTGGTGAAAGGAACTGTGCTGCGGGACGAGCTTAGCGGGATCCTGTGGGCGGATAAGCCCGATACAGTGGCCCGGAAGAATCTCCGCAACGCCATTTACGAAACCAAGAAGGTTCTGGGACAGGATGTGTTCATCTCGCCCCGGAAAGCGGTAATTAAGGTGAATCCGGCCATTGCGGTGACCGTGGATGCCAACCAGTTTGAGAAGGACCCCCGGGGTCAGCTGGAACTGTACCAGGGAGAATTCCTTCAGGGGTTTTTCGTCAAGGAAGCGGAGGAGTACGAAAACTGGTATCTGACCCAGCGGGACCGGCTGGAAAATCTGTATATGGAAGCCCTGCTCCAGAAACTGAAGGATGCCACGGCGGTGAAGAATATTCCCCAGGTCACCCGGTACGGCCGGCTGCTGATTGCCCATGATCCCTACGATGAAGGGGTCTACCTGCACCTTTTGAAGGTGTACTGCCAGGAAGGCAATGTGCACCAGGCCCAGGAATTGTACGAGGAAATGAAAAAGGTGTTCCACGAGGAGCTGCGCAGCAGCGTGCCGGTGGAAATTGACGAATTGCTCCGCCAGGGGCGGCAGCAGGGGAATCAGCCCTACAAGGTGGAACTGCCCAAGCAGACCCAGATTACTGGCCGGGAAAAGGAATTGCAGCAGGTCCGGCGGATTGTGGAAGAATTTCTCCAGGGAGGCAGCAGTGAAACCCTGCTGATTCGAGGGGACGCCGGCAGCGGCAAAACCCTGCTGAAGGATGCCTTGGTGAAAGGGCTGCCCAGCAACGTGGTGGTGCTCCAGTCCAATTGCTACCAGCCCGAACAGAACATTTTGCTGCGGCCCTGGACGGGGATTGTGGAGGGGCTCGGTAATCTGGTGGAGCGGGAGCGGCTGCAGGTGCCCCGGCTGGAAAACCTGCGGCTGAACGAATTATTTCCCCAGATGGACATGGGCGGGGACCGGGAAGCGGGGCTGGCGGAAGTCAAGGATATGCTCAAGGTGGATGCGGTATTCCATACTTTGTACACTACCCTGGAGGCAGCGGCCAGCCATAAGACTGTGGTAATTATCTTTGAGGACCTCCAGTGGATGGACCCTCTGAGTCTGTCCCTGTTAAGCTCCCTGATTCTTCACAAGAAATCCCCCCGGCTACTGTTTCTCCTGACTGCCCAGGAATCCAAGGAAAAAGCTTTCCAGCAGTTTGAGGCGGCGGTGAGTATGTACCAGAAACTGCGAACTCTGGACCTGAAACCGGTGGGAGAAGACGTGGTGCGGCTTTTTGCTCAGCAGGCGGAGCTCAAGGTGCCGGTAACCGACGAACTGGTCCATCGCTTGATGCAGGAGTCGGAGGGAAATATTTTCCTTTTGAAGGAATGCCTGACGGCCTTTAAAAATACCGGCAGCTTGGATAATCTGACGGAAAATATGATCAACATTTTTAAGACCGGCTGCTGCTCCCTGACGGACACCCAGCAGAAGGTGTTGGAATTTATCGCTCTGTTCTACGATGGAGCGCCGCTGGCCATGATTTCCGAATACATGCACCTGAACAGCCTCCAGGCCCTGGAAATTCTGGAAGAACTCCGGAGCCGAAACCTGATCCGGCCGGTGACCCAGCAGCCGGAAGTGCTGTACGAAATCATCCAGCAAAAGCTCAAGGAATACATCCATCAGCAGGTATCCCCAGAAAAATGGCGGATCCTTCACGGCTATGTGGCTAGCCTGTGGGAAAAGCGGCTGACCCATTCGCCCCAGGATATTCGGCTGTATCACCATTTGGAGTACCATTATCAGGAGGCCGGGGAACTGGTGAACATGGGCCGCTACAAGCTGAAGATTTTGATGTACTACCTGAACTTCAGCAACGAACTGTTCCCGGTGCTCAGCAGCACGGAGATTACCCCCGATGACGAAAAGAGCTGCTACATTGAGACCAATTTGTCCCAATTCCTGTCAGAAGTGGATGAGATGA
This sequence comes from Acidaminococcus hominis, assembly GCF_900291475.1. GTDB lineage: Bacteria > Bacillota > Negativicutes > Acidaminococcales > Acidaminococcaceae > Acidaminococcus > Acidaminococcus hominis. The sequence goes on along the minus strand of NZ_OLMM01000004.1, from coordinate 417,896 downwards.
TGCATACCATCAAGCGGAACTACGGGGAAACTCCCGAGGTCCGGGATTTGGAAATGACCTATCTCCACCTTATGGGCCGGCACTATATCCGGGTAGGGGAATACGAGAAGGGCGTGCGGAACATTTTGAGCCTGATTGAGCAGGCCTCTGAGGTCCACAACCGGGACTACATGCTCATGGGTTACAAGCAGATGATCTACTACGATATCCAGATTGGCAATACGGAAGAAATGAAAAACTATCTGGAAATCGCCCTGAACCTGGCGGATGAATGCAACTACCACAAGGAAATGGGTATCCTGCTCCGGCTGAAGGGCCTGAATATGATTATGCAGGGGAACTTTGAGGAGGCAGAGCGGCTGCTGAAGGAATCCATTTCCACCTTCATGGTGACCCAAAATGTGAAGCGGCGGTATGCCCTGAATATTGCCGGGGCCTATAACTACCTGGGGGAAATCCGCCGGGGCCAGGGCAAGTTCCAGGAAGCCCTGGATTATTACAAACAGGCCCTGGACTACAGCAAGGACCAGGAAGCCTACAGTTCCTGGGTGGTATTTTCCTGCAATGCAGGGGTTGCCTGCTGGAATATGGGGGATTATGACCAGGCCAAAAAATATTTTCTCCAGGCCTACCAATTGTTCCCCCGGTACGTATTCTACTGGCGGCATCCCATTGTGGAGTCCGGTCTCAGCCTTTTGGCCATGCGGGAAAACAAGGAGGAGGAAGCTATCCGCTTCTTGGATGACGCCCTCCAGAAACTGGGGAATATGAATAATCCCCGGGAGGCAGGCTATGTGTATATGGTCATTGCCCTGCTGAAAAAACAGTACCCGGATAGCCGGATTGCCCAGCACTACGAAGGGACGGTGCTGTCCTACGGCACCCGGGCTTTGCAGGAACTGGATCCCTATCGGGATACCTGGGAACGGGCCCAAATGGAAAAATTGTTTTGATAGCTTCTGCCGGCGCAGTTTGCCGGCAGATTTTTTTGCGCCAAAAATACGGCAAGCTGGCCTGGTGCAAAAATATTTTCAGCTTGAAATATTTATAATTCCTTGCTACTCTAATACAGTAAAGCAAATCCCGCTGCGTGCAGCAGGCTGTTTCCAGGGGTGGGCAGCAGCCTTGCCTAGGCATGCCGGAAACGAAAGGAAGTCGATTGGTATGGAAATTATCGGAAATCCTATTGTTGTATCTGTCATCGTCATGTCTGCCCTGTGCCTCTTGAAGATTAACGTAATGCTGGCCATTCTGGTGGCCGCCATCATTGCCGGGCTTACCGGCGGCATGAATGTGGTGACTACCATCAGTACCCTGATTGCCGGCATGGGGGGCAACTCGGAAACGGCTCTGAGCTACATTCTGCTGGGCTCTTTGGCAGTGGCCATTGGCCGCAGCGGCCTGGCGGATATCGCTGCCCGGAAAATTACCAAAGTGGTGGGAACGAAAAAGACCGCTTTTGTTTTCTTGATTGCCTTTGTTTCCTGCTTCTCCCAGAACCTGATTCCTGTGCATATTGCCTTCATACCCATCCTGATTCCGCCCCTGTTGGTGGTCATGAACCATATGAAATTGGACAGACGGGCTGTAGCCTGCGCCCTGACCTTTGGCCTGAAAGCCCCCTACGTATCCCTGCCGGTAGGTTTTGGCCTGCTCTTTATGACCATCATCAAGGACCAGATGGTGGCCAACAATGTGACCGTTTCCATCAGTGACATTTCTTCTGTTATGTGGATTGGCGGGGTTTCCATGGTGGTGGGTCTGGTACTGGCTGTCTTCTTCTACAGCGGTGACCGGGAATACGAGGATCTGCCCATTACCGGCATGGATGAACACGCTGAGGAAGTAACCATGAACGCCGAATGCTGGAAAGCCCTGGCCGGCGCCGTAACGGCATTCCTGGCGCAGCTGTATTTCGAATCCCTGCCCATTGGCGCCATGTGCGGCCTTTTGGTGATGATTGTTACCGGTTCCATCAAATGGAAGGACATGGATGAAATCATTAACGGCGGTGTTGCCATGATGGGTTTCATTGCCTTCGTTATGCTGATTGCCGCCGGCTACGCCAATGTGCTGCGGGAAACCCACTCTGTAGAAGCCCTGGTGGCTGCCACCACCACCGTCATCAATACCAAATTCAGCGGTGCCTTCCTGATGCTGGCGGTGGGACTTCTGATTACCATGGGTATCGGCACTTCTTTTGGGACCATTCCCGTAGTTGCTTCCATCTACATTCCTTTGGGCTATCAACTGGGCTTTGGTACACCGGCCATCATCCTGCTGATTGGGATTGCTGCGGCCTTGGGGGATGCTGGGTCTCCTGCTTCTGACTCCACCTTGGGCCCTACCTCCGGTTTGAACGCCGATGGGCAGCACAACCATATCTGGGATACCTGCGTACCCACCTTTATTTTCTACGATATTACCCTGTTTATCGGCGGCCTGATTGGCGCCATGCTTTTGGGCTAATAAAATACCCCTTTTTAGGACTGCCGATTTCCCCGGCAGTCTTTTTTTGCCCCTTTTTCCGGAGGCGAAATTATATTATAATAAGGTATAATTATATTAGTTCGAAAATTGACCTTTGCAACATAAGAATGATTGTAGTTTCTTTGCGGAAAATGGCGGTTTTTCCAGTCACTTTGACTGAGCAAGCATAAATAAATGTGATGAATGGCCAGCAGCTGGCCCTGGTCGAAAAGCCGGGTCCGGCCTCCTGCAGGGGCCTCTGCCAAAGGCGGTCACCCGCAGGGAAGCAAGTTTGTGCGGGGAGGAATGAATATGGTTTCTTTGAAAAAAGTAATGGAAGTACTGGATGCACAGGTTGTGGTAGGCGCCAAGGAGCTGAACCGGGAAGTGAATTCTGCCTGCGGCAGCGATATGATGAGCGATGTACTGGCTTACGCCAAGGACCGGGCGGTACTGCTTACCGGACTTTTGAACATCCAGGTGGTGCGTACGGCGGACATCAGCGATATTTCCGCCATTGTCTTCGTCCGGGATAAGCATCCGGAACAGGAGGTGCTGCTGGCAGCCAAGGCCAAGAATATCCCTGTGCTCTACACCCGCTGCACCATGTTTGAAGCCTGCGGCCGGCTGTACACCCTGGGCCTTAGAGGCTGCTCTCCCAAGGACAGTACGGAGGAACTGTAACATGGAAGAGCTCTATCCGGTGGTGCCGGAGGATTTCGAACGGGCCGGAGCGGCTTCCATGGCCATCAAGGACCTGCTGAAACAGCTGGGCCTGCCTCCGGAATTTATCCGGCGGGTGGCCATTGGAGCCTACGAAGGGGAAATGAACTGCCTGATCCACGGAGGCGGCGGCCAGGTGAAGCTCCAGGTGGAGCCGGACGCCATCCGGGTCCAGGTCAGCGATGACGGCCCCGGCATCCCGGATATTCCCCAGGCCATGCAGGAAGGCTGGTCCACCGCTTCTGCCAAAATCCGCTCCATGGGCTTTGGGGCCGGCATGGGTTTGCCCAATATGAAAAAAGTGGCGGACCAGCTGGATATCCAGTCCACAGTGGGAAAGGGGACCAAGGTAACCATGACGTTTTCCCTGCCAGGGAAAACGGCGGGAAAGACAGGTGAGGCCTGATGGAGAGCTATTTGTGTTCGGTCCAGGTGGACCGGGAAAAATGCACGGGCTGTCTGCTCTGCGTCAAAAATTGCCTGGTGCAGGCCATCCGGGTCCGGCAGGGCAAAGCCCAGATTATTTCCGACAAATGCATTGATTGTGGGGAGTGCATCCGCTGCTGCCCGCCCCGGGCCATTGAGGGCCTGGCGGACCCGCTGGACCGGCTAAAGGACTACCGGGTAAACCTGGCTCTGGCCACCCCTTCCCTGTATGCCCAGTTCCCCGGGGATCTGCCGGCGTCCATTTTATGGGAAGGCTTGCGTGAAATTGGCTTTGACGGGGTCTTTGACGTGGCCCTGGCAGGGGATTATGTCAGTGGGGAAATGGAACGGTATCTGGCCCAATATCAGGGCCCCTGGCCGGTAATTTCTTCGGCTTGCCCGGCGGTGCTCCGGCTGATTCAGACCCGGTACCCGGAACTGGTTAAGCAGGTGCTGCCGGTATTGGCTCCGGCAGAAGCGGCAGCCATCTATACCCGCCGGGAGACCACCAAGCGGCTGGGCCCTGACCCGGAGCAGGTGGGCATCTGGTTTATTTCTCCCTGTCCGGCCAAGGGTACCAACATCCATCAGTCCGTGGACGTACTTCACACAGCCGTTACGGGCTCCTTTACCATTGCCTCCATTTACGGACCGTTAAGCAAGGCCGTAAAGGAACTGCGGGAAAAGCGCCACGAGTGGCCGGAAGCCACCCTGGGGTCGTCCTACGGCCTCAGCTGGGGCACCTGGGAGGGGGAAGTCCTTTCCACTGGCACCACCAGCTATGTGGCAGCCCAGGGCCCCCAGGAAGTGGACGAGCTGCTCCAGCAGATCAGCCTGAACAAGCTGTCAGAAGTACGCTATGCCTGCTGCTATAGCTGCGCCGGGGGCTGCGTAGGCGGTCCCTGCGTGGCCGTCAATAAATTTGTGGGCAATGCCCAGCTGCATCGCCGGGTCCAGCGGCGCCGGGAACGGGAACCCCAGGACCGGTTGGAAACCCTGCATCGCCACCAGGTGTGCGAGGATTTCCCCCTGTCGGAAGGCTACATCAAGGCTCTCCAGCCCCGGCCGGATCCGCCCCTGGCAGAAGATTTTCGGGAGGCGCTGGACAAGCTGTCCCAGCTGCGGCAGCTTCAGGCAGAACTTCCCCAAATCGACTGCGGAGCCTGCGGGGCACCTACCTGCAATACCCTGGCAGAAGATGTGGTTAGGGGCTATGCCCAGAAGGACGACTGCATCTTTGTGTACCGGAAAGAGTGGGGGAAAGATAGGAAAAATCAATAGGTCAGCTTTTCTATCGAAAGTTTTTCCCATTATAGCTAGCTTTGTTCTTGCAAGTTACAGAAAATATTGTTATTATTTATGGCATGGATGTCTGTCTTAAATATAGCAATTTTCAGAAATACCAAATTTCACTGCGCCTGGCAACAGGCAAAACGGGAGGAATTGCAAATGATCAATATTAACGATCGAGTCCATTGTGCAGCAGCACTGAGCAAAATCACCACGGCTGAAAAAGCCGCCGAAATTATCCAAGATGGCATGAACCTGGGCATGAGCGGTTTCACGCCCTCCGGCTATCCCAAGGCACTGCCCTTGGCTCTGGCGGAAAGAGGCAAGAAGGAACCCTTCAAGGTTAACGTATGGACGGTATTAGCTGGTCCGGAAATCGATACGGAAATGGTCAACGCCGGTATTGTAGGCAACCGTATGCCGTACCAAACCGACAAGACCTGCCGGAATGCCATCAATAATGGCCAAATTAAATACGTGGATGCCCACATCAGCCATTTCAACCAATTGGCTCGCTTTGGCTTCCTGCCGGAACGCCGGGATGTCGATGTGGCCATTATTGAAGCCTGCGCCATCAAAGACCTGGGCAAGGGCAAAATCGGCATCATCCCCACCACCAGCCTGGGCGGCAGCTGCGGCTATGTGCAGAGCGCCAAGAAGGTCATCATCGAAGTCAATGTGACCCAGCCGGTGGAATTGGAAGGTATGCATGACTGCTACGTTCCCCTGGATCCTCCGTACCGGAAAATCATCCCCATTGAAAAGCCGGAAGATTTGATTGGTACTCCGTACATTCCCTGCGACCTGGACAAGGTAGCGGCCATTGTTCCCTGCGACATTCCGGATAAACCCAGCAAATTGTCTGCCGTAGACGACGATGCCCGGGCTATGGGCCAGAACCTGGTAGACTTCTTCAAGGCAGAAGTCAAGGCCGGCCGTCTGCCCAAGAACCTGCTGCCGCTGCAATCCGGCGTAGGCTCTGTAGCCAATGCTGTTATCAACGGCCTGGTAAACTCCGATTTTGAGGACCTGACCGTATTTACGGAAGTTATCCAAGACGGGATGTTCGACCTGATTGATGCCGGCAAGCTGAGAGTGGCTTCTGGCGCTTCCCTGACCCCGTCCGCTCCGTATATGGAAAAACTGTACAAGAACTTTGACAAATATAAGAAACACCTGATCCTGCGTCCGCAGGAAATTTCCAACAACCCGGAAGTGTTGCGCCGTTTGGGCGTTATTGCTATGAACACCGCCATTGAATGCGATATCTACGGCAACATCAACTCCTCCCACATCTGCGGCACCAACATCATGAACGGTATCGGCGGCAGCGGTGACTTTGCCAGAAACGGCTACCTGACGGTATTCTTTACCAACAGCATGGCCAAGGGCGGCAAGATCAGCTCCGTGGTTCCCTTCTGCTCCCATATCGACAGCACCGAACACGATGTGGACATTATCGTTTCCGAACGGGGCGTTGCCGACCTGCGCGGCCTGTCCCCGAAAGAAAGAGCACCCATCATCATCGACAAGATTGCCAACCCCAAATACCAGCCCCTGCTGAAGGATTACTTTGAACGGGCCTGCGTAGCCTGCCATAACAGCCAGACCCCGCACATCCTGGAAGAAGCGTTCTCCTTCCATGAACGTCTACTGAAAACTGGCACCATGGAAGTGAAGTAAAACCCAATTTTCCGAAAACATGTGGCAACACAATGATATTTATGTTACAATTACCGTGTTTTGGTTTTTCGCATAAATAATCATGTTTGAGGAGGTGCGTGTATTTGACAACACAAGAAAAAATCGATGATATGTTTGCCCGCTACGAAAAAATCGAAGCCGGCGGCGGTGCCAAGAGAGTCGGCAAGCAGCATGACTCTGGCAAAATGACTGCCCGGGAACGGATTGCCGCATTTTTGGATGAAGGCAGTTTCGTGGAACTGGATAAATTCGTAGAACACCGGTGCACCAATTTCGGACAGGAAAAGAAATATCTGGCTGGAGACGGTGTAGTAACTGGTTATGGCACGGTTAACGGTCGCACAGTATTTGTTTTCGCACAGGATTTCACCGTAGAAGGTGGCTCTTTGGGCGAAATGCACGCCAATAAAATTGCAAAAGTTCAAGAAATGGCTTTAAAAACTGGAGCTCCCATTGTGGGCATGGCCGATTCCGGCGGTGCCCGCATTCAGGAAGCCACGGATGCCCTGGCAGGCTTTGGTAAGATGTTCAAGCAGAATACCATGTCCTCCGGGGTAATCCCCCAGATTTCCGCCATCATGGGACCCTGTGCCGGCGGCGCCGTGTACAGCCCGGCCCTGACGGACTTCATCTACATGGTGAAGAAAAGCTCCAAGATGTTCATTACCGGACCGGAAGTGGTGAAATCCGTTACCGGCGAGGATGTGGGCCAGGAAGACCTGGGTGGTACCTTTACCCACAGCACCCGCTCTGGCGTAGCTGATTTTGCGGCCGAAAACGATGCAGACTGCCTGGAACAGATCCGGTACCTGCTGAGTTTCCTGCCTTCCAACAACCGGGAAAACCCGCCTGTGTACGACACCGGCGACAGCGCTTTCCGGATGGATGAGTCCCTGAACACCATCATCCCCGATGGTTCCCACCTGCCCTACGATATGTACAAGGTTATCCGTAGCATTGTGGATAATGGGGAGTATGTGGAACCCCACCGGATGTATGCCCGGAACATCATCACCTGCCTGGCCCGTCTGGACGGCTCTACGGTGGGCATCATTGCCAACCAGCCCCGGATTATGGCCGGCTGCCTGGACATCAACGCTTCGGATAAGGCTGCCCGCTTCATCCGTTTCTGCGATGCGTTCCGGATTCCCCTGATCAACATCGTGGACGTGCCTGGGTTCCTGCCCGGTACGGACCAAGAATACGGCGGCATTATCCGCCACGGTGCCAAAATGCTGTACGCCTACTGTGAAGCAACCGTTCCCAAGATTACCCTGGTAACCCGGAAAGCTTACGGCGGCGCATATCTGGCCATGTGTGCCCAAGACCTGGGTGCCGATCACGTTATCGCCTGGCCCACGGCAGAAATTGCCGTAATGGGACCCCAAGGCGCTGCCAAGATTATTTTCCGTCATGATCCCGATGTGGAACAGAAGACGGAAGAATACATCAACAACTTCGCTACCCCTTATTATGCTGCTAAGCATGGTATGGTGGAAATGGTCATCGAACCGAAGACCACCCGTCCTACCCTGATTAAAGCATTGCGCATGCTCAAGAGCAAGCAGGAAGACCGTCCTAAGAAAAAGCACGGCAATATCCCGCTGTAATTTGGTGCTGCGCACCCCTTGACCCACAAAACGACCAAGAGGAAAGAGAGGTGAGGTAATGACAGAGAATCCGTTGCTTATTGCAGCCATCAATCTGACGATTGTTTTTGGCGTGCTGATTGTGTTGGGCATTATGATGACCCTTGTCCATGCAATCGATCCAACGAAGAAAAAATAACCTGTCTACACAATTCAAATGCAGTGTCTAGACTGCCCTTCAGCTGCAGTTTCTAGAGGCTCATGAGCCGCATACGGGCCAATCGCCCGCGGCGCTACTCATCTCTCTCTACCTTGGTTTTCGCAGCGTGCTGCTTGTTTGTATGTTGAAATCGAAGCGGGAAGCAATTTGCCAAGCAAAAGCATCCGTTCCGCTGGGATTTTGATATAAACCATTTTTTCCATTTAGAGGAAAGCGAGGTGACGTACATGACCGACAACCCGTGGCTGATTGCCGTGATCAACATGACAATCGTGTTCGGCGTGCTGATTATACTGGGCATCATGATGACCATCATCCATATGATTGACCCGACAAAAAAGAAAGCTGCCGCAAAAAAAAAGCCTGTAGCTGCTAAGCCGGCTCCTTCCGTTGCTGCCAACAAACGGCAGGAAGAAGAAAAAGTAGCGGCTATCGCCGCTGTCCTGGCAATGGTACAGGACGAAGATGATGCTGTTGCAGCCGCCCTGATGGCCGCTATCGCACAGCATAAGAAAATGATGGAACCTATGGCTCTGCCTCATCATTTCTTTTAAGGAATCGTTGAGGGGCGATTCGTGATGGACCACATTCTATTTTTCCAAAATTCGAGGAGGGTTTTCTAATGAAAAAGTTCAATGTTAACGTAAATGGCACTGTATACCAAGTGGAAGTTGAAGAAGTTGGCGGTACTGTAAGCGCAGCTCCTGCTGCTCCTGCTGCTCCTGCCGCTGCTGCTCCTGTAGCTGCTGCTCCTGTAGCCGCTCCTGCTGCTCCTGCTGCTGCTCCTGCTCCGGCTCCTGCCGCTGCTCCCTCTCCTGCTGCTGCCCCGGCTGCTCCTGCTGGTGCCAACACCATCGAAGCTCCTATGCCTGGTAAGGTTCTGTCCGTAAACGTTAAACCTGGCGACAAAGTTGAAGCTGGCGATGTCCTGCTGATTCTGGAAGCCATGAAAATGCAGAATGAAATTATGGCTCCTGAAGATGGCACCGTTACCGACGTTCGCGTAAACGCTGGTGACACCGTTGCTACTGGCGACGTAATGGTAATTCTCTAATTCCTTGCGCCACCAATCTAAAGGAGGATATTAAAATATGGATGCTTTTCTGGTAGCCCTTGCTTCTGTCATCAACGACAGCGGCTTCGTGGCTTTTACCACAGGCAATGCCATCATGATGCTGGTAGGCTGTGTCCTGCTGTATCTGGCAATCGTAAAGGGTTTCGAGCCGTTGCTGCTGACCCCGATTGCGTTCGGCTGCCTGCTGGCTAACGTACCCCGCACCGGTTTCGAAACCGATCCTGGTGTAATGCAATTGATCCTGGGCGGTATCAAATACGAAGTATTCCCGCCGCTGATTTTCATGGGCGTAGGCGCCATGACCGACTTCGGTCCCCTGATTGCCAACCCCAAAACCCTGCTCCTGGGCGCAGCTGCCCAGGCCGGCGTATTCGTTGCCCTGCTGGGTGCAATGCTGCTGGGCTTCAACGTGCGTGAAGCTGCTGCTATCGGCATCATCGGTGGTGCTGACGGCCCGACTTCCATTTACCTGGCAACCAAGATGGCTCCCCATCTGCTGGGCGCAATCGCTGTAGCTGCTTACTCCTACATGTCCTTGGTTCCCCTGATTCAGCCTCCTATCATGAAGCTGTTCACCACCAAGAAAGACCGTCAGATCAAAATGGCTCAGCTGCGTACGGTAACCCACTTCGAAAAAGTGGTTTTCCCGATTATGTGCACCATTTTCATCTCCCTGCTGCTGCCCTCCGTTTGCTCTCTGATCGGTATGCTGATGCTGGGCAACCTGTTCACTGAATCCGGCTGTATGGACCGTCTGTCCGATACCGCACAAAATGCTTTGATGAACACGGTTACCATTATGCTGGCTACTGGTACTGGTTTGACCATGAAGTCTGAAAGCTTCCTGACCACCCAAACCCTGCTGATTATCTTCTTGGGCCTGGTTGCTTTCGCCGGTGGTACTGCTGTTGGCGTTATCTTCGGTAAACTGATGTGCATCGTTGACGGTGGCAAGACCAACCCGCTGATCGGCAGTGCCGGTGTATCCGCAGTGCCTATGGCTGCCCGTGTTTCCCAGATTGTGGGACAACAGGCCAACCCTGGCAACTTCCTGCTGATGCATGCTATGGGCCCCAACGTGGCTGGTGTAATTGGTACGGCAGTTGCTGCTGGTACCATGCTGGCAATGATTGGACCTGCACAATAAGCTTTAACCTGAAAAGTGGTTATGACAGAAATGTCATAACCACTTTTTTTAATGAGTTAACGCAAAAACAAGGCTCCTTTTAAAGAGAAGGGGCCTTGTTTTGTCAGGCAGCCCTTCTGCTTCAGGCCCATACCGATACTTTACCAAGGGACGGAACAGAAATTTCCCGGCTCTTTCCCGAAATTCCCCAGAATCCCAAGAAATGCCTTACTTTACGGGTAAATTTTGATATAATAAGGAAGTTAAGGATTTTTAGGTGAGGAATGAAGAAATGAAGGAGAAACACGTGGAAGAATACAAGGAATATTCAACAGTCAGTAAGGAACGACGGTATTTGCAGTGGGCGGCCCTGGCCGTAATTGGCATTTCTTGGGCCTACGAAGGGTACCATACCTTTGCCCTGTACCAGTTCAGCCTGATGGGCTGGGGCTACAATGTGCTGTTTTTGCTCCTGTGGTGCTGGCGCTGTATGTTTGATTATACGGTGGTGCTTACCGGCAAGGACCTGCGGGTGATTATGTATGGCCTGGGCATTGAGCGCCGGATGACCGTCCATTTAAAAGATATGGAAAGTTTTTCCAATCAGTATAAGCGGAGCTTTTTCCGCAAAACTGCCATCAAAAAGTATGTGCACCGCTATTCTTCCATCGATCCCAATCCCCAGCGGATCCTGGTGTATAGGGAGAACGGCAAATTGTGCGCCCTGCTGTTCAAATCCAGCGGTAAGCTGATGCAGCTGCTGGCAGAGCGGTACCCCAAGCAGTACCTGCAATTCCCGGAATAAAGGAGAATGGTTGTGAATACGTATATTGGAACCGTGGTGGCCATTCATGGCCAGCAGGCACGAGTAAAAATTGAACAAAAGCCAGGGGAGCAGCGCCCCAAGCAGCTGGATTGCTGGAACGCCTGCGAAGCCAAGCGGGGAATGCGGGTCCTGGTGGAACGCCAGGAAGTAGAAGCTGGCAAGGCCAAACTCATTGCCCGGGGCATTCCTGTGCTGACCGCAGTGGCCGGGGCGGCTTTTGGACGGGCTATGGCCCACTTTTTCCCCCTGCCCCAGTGGCAGGTGGTGCTGGGCAGCACTGTTATCTGGCTGCTTTTGGGCTGGAACTACGCCCGGAATTTTCGCAAGGTGGTCAATCCCCGGGGTGCCCAGTGGACCGTTACCGGGTACTACAGCGATGGGATGATTCCTGGTGTGGACGACCCGGTTTCTTCTGAGGAGGAATAAGCATGCTGGGCGCAAAAAATGGATTGTGGCTGGTAGGAGCCCTGGCGGCAGGGGCTGTGATGGGAGGGCTTGTGGCAGAAAGCCTCCAGGCGTCCCAAGTACTGGGCCCCATTACGGATACCCTGGTGCGGCAGTACCAGATTATTTCCGTGCCGCCGGTGGATGTGGATTTGTACATTGCCAAGCTGACCATCGGCTTTACCTTTTCTCCCAACCTGGTGGCGATTGTTGGCATGGTGCTGGGAGCCATTATTTATAACAAGTTATAAGGAGGACCTATGGAGATACTTTTGGCTTCTGCTTCTCCCCGCCGGCTGGAACTGCTGCGTCAGGCGGGCCTGAATCCCCGGGTGGTGGTAAGCCACTGCGAAGAACTGAAGGAAAGCGCTTCTCCGGAGGATCTGGTGCTGCACAATGCTCTGGCCAAGGGGCGGGCTGTGGCCTCCCAGGAAAACCCTTCAGCTCTGGTGATTGCCGCCGATACGGTGGTAGCGGTGGACGGGAAAATCCTGGGCAAACCCCAGGATACCAAGGACGCTGCCCGGATGCTGCGGCTGCTCAGCGGCCGGACCCATCAGGTACTTACCGGGGTAGCCCTGTTTTACCGGGGGCAGGAGAAAGCCCGGGTGGACGTGACAGAGGTGACTTTTGCACCCTTGACGGACCAGCAGATCGCCTGGTACATTGGTACTGGGGAACCCCTGGATAAAGCCGGAGCCTACGGCATTCAGGGAAAAGCAGCACTTTTTATACCCACTATACACGGGTCCTACAGTAATGTGGTAGGACTTCCCTTAGCAACTTTACTTACACTATTCGCAGAAATGGACGTGATGCAAGATGACACACTATTTGATCAAGGAAATGCTGCCGGAGGAACGGCCTCGTGAAAAAATGCTGGCGCTGGGACCCCAGGCCCTGACCCCTCGGGAACTTTTGGCCATTCTCATTGGCAGCGGCACCAAGGGCCGGTCGGCCCTGGATATTGCCGGAGAACTGGTAGGGGACCTGCTGAAGGATGAAGCCCTGGCCCGGACCCAGGACCTGCAGGAACTGACGGTGGTTCATGGGCTGGGTCCCAGCAAGGCGGCGGTGATTATGGCTGCCCTGGAGCTGGGCCGCCGGGTGGCCGCCAACAGCAAGCCCAAAATGGGCCTGATCCGCTGCCCGGAAGACGGGGCCATGCTGGTGATGAGCCGGCTGCGCCACGAAAACCAGGAACATTTTCAGGTAATCCTGCTCAACAGCAAAGGGCGGGTAACGGCCATCAAGGAAATCTCCCAAGGCTCCCTGAACGCGTCGGTGGTCCATCCCCGGGAAGTGTTTGCTCCGGCGGTGGTGCATCATGCAGCGGCCCTTTTGGCCGTGCACAACCATCCTTCCGGGGATCCCACGCCCAGCCAGGAAGACCGGGACCTGACCCGGACCCTGGTCAAGGCCGGAGAAATTTTGGGCATTCCCGTGGTGGACCATTTGGTCATCGGGGATGGGGTCTACTATAGTTTTAAGGAACATGATTTGATTTAGGCCGGCAGCTGCCGGAAATATAGAAAAGAAAGGGAGGGGAAACCCATGCTGGAATTTTTTGATTCGCTGCATACGGATGTGGGCATTGATTTGGGTACGGCCAATACCCTGATTTGCCTGAAGCACCAGGGAATCGCCCTCCAGGAACCGTCCGTGGTGGCGGTGGATGACCGTACCGGCAAGGTACTGGCGGTGGGCAAGGCTGCCAAACAGATGGTGGGCCGGACGCCCCAGGGCATCAGTACGGTACGGCCCCTGCGCCACGGGGTAATTGCCGATTTTGAACTGGCGGCGGTGATGCTGCGGCACCTGCTCCGGCAGGCTCTCCAAAAGCGTTCCTTTGTCCGCAGCCGGGCGGTGATCAGCGTTCCCTGCGGAGTGACCAATGTGGAACGACGGGCGGTCATCGATGCGGCCCTGGAAGCCGGGGTCAAGGAAGCCTACCTGCTGGAAGAACCTTTGGCTGCGGCTCTGGGGGCAGGCCTGCCCATTAAGGAAGCCACCGGGCTTATGGTGGTGAATCTGGGAGGCGGCACCACGGAAGTGGCGGTCATCTCCCTGGGCCAGATTGTCTTCTCCCGAACCCTCCGGCTGGGCGGCGCAGAAATGGATGATGCTCTTGTACGGGCTATCAAGAAAAAGTATAATCTTCTTATCGGTGAACAGATGGCGGAAACCATCAAGCTTGAAATTGGAACCCTGCGAAAAACAACCCCCAGCGCTGTGATGGAAATCCGGGGCCGGGACCTGCTGACAGGGCTCCCCCAAAGCCGCCTTTTGGATCAGAACCAGGTCCGGGAAGCCCTATTGGAACCGGTGCGCAGCATTGTGGAGACCATTCGGGGAACCCTGGAACAGATGCCGTCCGAAATGGCGGCAGATGTGCTGGATCGGGGCATTGTGCTCACCGGCGGGGCCGCCCTGCTGCGGGACCTGGACTGGGTACTGACCCGGGAAACGGGTCTGACGGTAGTGGTGGCCGAAAACGCCCTGGGCTGTGTGGCCCTGGGCACAGGACGAGCTGCGGAAAATATGAATCTGTTCCATAAGGGACATCGACCGGCGGGGAGCAAATGAGAAAGCGACGAGTGGTAATGAAGAAGGAGAGAAAAATACGGCTGGCAGTGGTGGCTGCCATTGTCCTGGTACTGGGCGGCGTAGGCTGGGACCTGCTGCATCATTTTGCAGCGGGCAACACCGTGCTTTCCACCCTTTCCCGGCCCGTGAACTTTATTGTGGGCGGCCTGGGCAAAGGGGTACAGGGGGCCTCCGACTTCTTGACGAACCGCAATGGGGTGGCCAAGGAAAACAAGGACCTGAAACGGGAAAATGAGGAGTTGCGCCAAAGCAACGCAGAGCTTTTGGCCATGAAGGCGGAAAATGTCCGCTTGGCCAAACTGCTGAAGTTTACGGAACTTCATCCTGCCTGGCAGACCACCCCGGCCAAGGTCATCAGCCGGGACCTGGGGGATTTCAAGGACGTGATCCTGATTGATAAGGGCAGCGACGACGGCCTCCAGATGAATATGCCGGTGGTGAACAGCTCCGGCCTGATAGGCATTATCGATGGGGTGTATCCCCATATGGCCAAAGTACTGCTGATTTCCAGCCCCAGAAGCCGGATTGGCGGCCTGAACCTCCGGGGAGATTCTCGGGCGGCGGGAATCGTCAACGGCGTGGCCGGGCCGGACCAGCAGCTGGAAATGCGGAACTTGACTCGGAACGCAGATGTGCTGCCGGGGGATACCATTGTGACCAGCGGTTACAGCGGCTACAATCCTGGAGGCATCATCATTGGCACCATTGAGGAAGTCCGCATGGACCCTGGGGGCCTGACTAAGAGTGCTTCCATTGCTCCAGCGGTGGATTATGCCCATTTGGAGGAAGCCCTGGTCATTACCAACTTCCATGGGTTTGCAGATTTCCTCCGGGAGGAAGGGAAGGACCCTGATGTGCCCGCTTCCAAAGGAGGCAGATCATGATCCTGCGCGCCTTGGCTTGGCTGTTTTTTACCCTGTTTTTGTTTAGTTTGGAAAATCATTGGTTTATGTTTTTCACCACCACCCAGTCTCCTGACTTGCTGCTGCTCTTCCTCCTGCTCTACGCGCTGGACCAGGGAGAGCGGGGCGGCACGTTCTACGGACTGGGTATTGGTGCATTATTGGATGTGGTCACGTTCAGCTATTTTGGCTGGCATATGGTGACCCGGGTTTTTATCGGCTACGTGGTGGGAAAGAACCGGCTGAATATGTTTGCAGACCGGCTGCCCACCTATTTGATTTTGACCTTTATGGTAACCTTGCTTTTGCGGGTGGCAACCTCCCTGTTTTTGTGCATCATGCAGGGCAGGTGGCTCCCTTTTTGGCCGTTTTTGGTGCTGACGGTGAAAAGTATAGGCTGGAATCTGATCTGTGCCCCGGTCATGTGGTTTTTGTACCACAAGCTGAAACAACGGCTCCACAGTCGGATGGATTATTATTATCATCTGTAGGAGAAACGCTGTGCTGAATAAAAAGTTTGCTTACCGTCTGGAATTCCTGCTGTTTTCCGGCGTTATCATTATCTGCATCCTGATTGGGCGGATGTTCTACCTGCAAATCCTGCGGGGCAGCTACTACAGCCGTCAGGCAGAAGGGAACCGGACCCGCTACACCCGGATTGTGGCCCCCCGGGGCATTATCTACGACTGCAACGGGGAAGAACTGGCCAACAACAAGCCGGGCTTTATGATTTCCTTAGTGCGCCGTTCCGACGGCTACAACAAGGAAACTCTGGAGCGGTTGTCCGTTATTTTGAACCTGCCCATGGAGAAAATCCAGGATACCATCAAGCTCCATTCCGTAGGGGCGGAACCCATCCGGCTGGTACGGAATGCTTCTCCGGAAGTGGTGGCCAAGATTGAAGAAAATCTGCGCTACCTGCCCGGGGTAATGGTGGAAGTGCAGCCGGTGCGGTACTATCCCAACAAGGAGCTGGCCGTCCACGTACTGGGGTATGTGGGGGAAGTCAGCGATTACGAAATTGAACAAGGGGTGTACAGCGACCTGAAAGCCGGGGACATTATCGGCAAGGCAGGCCTGGAAAGCTACTATGACGCCAACCTGAGAGGGGAAGACGGCAGCTACCGGGAAGAAGTGGACGTGGTGGGCCGTGTGGTCCAGGTCATGGATAAGGTGGAGCCCAAGCCCGGGGAGGGCCTGGTGCTCACCATCGATGCCAAGCTCCAGAAAATCACGGAAGAAGCGGTGGACCGCCAGCTGAAGGCCATTGGGGCCCGGGGCTGCGCCGTGGTGGTGCTGGACCCCAACAACGGGGAAGTGAAGGCCCTGGTCTCCCGGCCGGGCTTTGACCCCAACTGGTTTGTGAACGGCATCAGCGAAAAGAACTGGAACTACCTGAATACGGACCCTTTCCATCCCATGACCGACAAGGCCATTGCCGGGGAATATCCTCCCGGTTCTACGTTTAAGATTGTCACCGGTTCGGCGGCATTGGAAGAAAAGAAGGTAACTCCGGACGAACTGATCTACGACTCCGGCCGGCACTGGCTGATTGATATGCGCAACGCCGGCGGGGAAGCCCTGGGGTATATCAACTTCAAACGGGCCCTGGCGGCTTCCGATAACGTGTACTTCTACGAAATGGGCAACCGACTGGGCATCAATCTGATTGACAAATACGCCAAGGACTTTGGCTTTGGACAGCGGACGGGCATTGACCTTCACGGGGAAGCCGAGGGGCTTATTGCTACGCCGGAATACAAGAAGAAAGTGTTTGACGAAGACTGGTATTTGGGGGATACCTTCAATACCGCCATTGGCCAGGGCTTTACCCTGGCAACCCCCATTCAGGTGGCGGAAATGATGAGTGCGGTGGCTACCGACGGCCGTCGCTTTAAGCCCCATCTGGTCAGCAAGATCATCAACGATGACGGCAGTGTGGACCAGACCTTTGAACCGGTGGAGGAGGGGAAACTGCCGGTTTCGGAGGCTACCCTGAAACTGGTGCAGGAAGGCCTGGAAGCCGTTACGGAAGAAGGCGGTACCGCTTCTTCCCTGAAGAACCTGCCGGTGGCCGTAGCGGGCAAGACCGGTACGGCAGAAAACCCCCATGGCTTGGACCATGGCTGGTTTGCCGCCTATGCCCCAGCCAAGAAACCTCAGCTGGTAGTGGTGTGCATTGTGGAACAGGGCAGTTACGGTGCCGTGTCCGCAGTGCCTATTGTCAAAAGTATTTTGGAATATGCCTTTACGGATCCCCGGGTACGCCGGGAAGGCAACAAGAAATAAGGAGCAGCTATGCGGATACAGATCAAAAAATATTTTCGCAATATCGATATGCCGCTGCTGGTCAGTGTCCTGCTGCTGATTACCATTGGCATTATCCTGATTGGCAGCGCCACCCACGCCAATGTGCCCGGCCCCAAGCGCTACAGCTTTGTGCTGCGGCAGCTGAGCTTTGCGGGCATCAACCTGGTGCTGGGGGCTTTCCTCCTGCGGTTTGATTACCGGGTGCTGAAACAGTTGGCCCGGCCCCTCTACATTTTCAACATCGTCATGCTGCTGTGCGTCATGCTCTTTGGCAAAAGTGCCCTGGGCGCCCAGCGCTGGCTGCAGCTGGGACCCATCAGCATCCAGCCCAGTGAGTTTGCCAAGGCCATTATGATTATCGCCCTGTCCTCCTACGTGGACGACCGGCTGCCGCTTTTAACGGATTTTCGTAGCTGGCTGCCGGTATTTGGCTACGTGCTGGTGCCCTTCCTATTTGTTATGAAGCAGCCCGACCTGGGAACCTCTTTGGTTTTCCTGGCCATTTTGTTGGGCACCATGATTGTCTGCGGCTTTAAGCTCCGCTATTTTTTGGCCATGGGCGGTCTGGGTCTTGCTTCAGCGCCCCTGGTCTGGCGGGTGCTTCACGAGTACCAGCGGAACCGGATCCGGGTATTTTTGAACCCTGGCCTGGAGCCCTACGGCAGCGGCTACCACGTAATCCAGTCCATGATTGCCATTGGCTCCGGCCTGTTTTTTGGCAAGGGACTGTTCCAGGGAACCCAGAGCCAGTTAAACTTCCTGCCGGAAAACCACACGGACTTTATTTTTGCGGTGGCCGGGGAAGAATTTGGCTTTATCGGGGTAACGATTATCCTGCTGCTTTACGGGGTGGTGGTGTACCGGGGCATCAAGATTGCCCTGCATGCCTCCGATGACTTTGGCACCCTATTGTCCGTGGGCATCGTATCCATGTTTTTGTTCCATATTCTGGTGAATGTGGGCATGACCAGCGGCATTATGCCCGTTACCGGCGTGCCCCTGCCCTTTATGAGCTACGGCGTCAGCTCCCTGACCACCAATATGCTGATGGTCACCCTGCTGCTGAACATCAACGCCCATCATCAGACATTACGTTTTCATTAAGGAGAGACCATGAAAAAAGATTTTCCTATCGATATACTCAGCGCTGTAGAAAAACCGGCCCGTTATACGGGAATGGAATTCGGCAGCATTGTCAAATCCGAAGCCGAAACGGAGGTTTCCTTCTGCCTGGCTTTCCCGGACACCTACGAAATCGGCATGAGCTACCTGGGTTTTAAAATCCTGTACGCCTGCCTGAATGCTGTGGAAGGGATTGCCGCCGAGCGGGCTTTTGCCCCTTGGGTGGATATGGAGGAAAAAATGCGGGAGCGGAAGCTGCCCTTGGCCTCTTTGGAAAATTCCCGGGCCCTGAAGGATTTTGACCTGGTGGGCTTTACCCTGCTGTACGAAATGTCCTATTCCAACATTGTGAATATGCTGGATATGGGCGGGGTGCCCATTTGGGCCAAGGACCGGACCCTGGACGATCCCTTTGTCTGTGCCGGGGGCTGCTGTGTGTTTAACAGCGAACCCTTGGCAGATTTCCTGGATTTCTGCATGCTGGGGGATGGGGAAAAGATTATTGTGGAAGTCTCCCTGCTGTACCGGGATTGGAAGCGGGAAGGCAAGCCTGGAGGCCGGAAGGAATTTCTGCGCCGGGTTTCCCAGATTCAGGGGGTTTACGTACCCAGCTTTTATGATGTCACCTATAACGAGGATGGTACCCTGAAGGCCTATACCCCCAATGAACCTACGGCACCGGAAGTGGTGTACAAACGGGTGGAGCAGGATGTGGACGGCCTGGCCTTTCCTACCAATCCCATTGTGCCCTACAGTGATACGGTCCACGACCGGATTATGCTGGAATTGTTCCGGGGTTGCACCCGGGGCTGCCGGTTCTGCAATGCCGGCATGATCTACCGGCCCATCCGGGAACGGCGGCCGGAAACGGTGCTGAAGCTGGCGGAGAAACTGGTGCCGGCAACGGGCTACAACGAAATTTCCCTGTTCTCCCTGAGCACCGCGGATTATTCTTACCTGGAACCGTTAACCCAAAAGCTGATTTCCGAGTTCAAAAAGGACCGGGTCAGCGTGTCCCTGCCCTCCCTGCGTATTGACAGCTTCTCCGTAAAATTGGCCCAGGAGGTCCAGGCGGTGCGGAAAAGCGGGCTGACCTTTGCTCCGGAAGCGGGCAGCCAGCGGATGCGGGACGTCATCAACAAGGGTGTAACGGAAGAAGACCTGATGAACGCCGTGGGGGCAGCCTTTGCCAACGGCTGGTCCCAGGTGAAGCTGTACTTTATGATTGGCCTGCCCACGGAAACCGACGAGGACGTCTTGGCCATTGCCAAGCTGGCCCAAATGGTCCAGTGGAAGTACAAGCAGGTTACCGGCAAGGGCGGCGCCAAGGTTACGGTCAGCGTGGCCAACTTTGTGCCCAAGCCCTATACGCCCTTCCAGTGGGCCGGCCAGAATACCAAGGCTGAATTTGACCGGAAGCACATGCTGCTCAAGAATGCCTTCGCCAAATTGAAGAACATCAATTACCAATACCACGATTCCCGTACCAGCCTGATGGAAGGGGTCCTGGCCCGGGGTGACCGGCGGCTGGGAAAAGCCATCTATCTGGCCTGGCAGCGGGGCGCCAAGTTTGACAGCTGGGGTGAGTTCTTTGACTATGACCGGTGGAAACAGGCCATTGAAGACGTGGGCCTTACCATGGACTTCTACAACAGCCGGCCCCGGGGCGAAAAGGAAGTGTTCTCCTGGGAGCATACCAGCTGCGGAGTGACCCGGCAGTTCCTGTGGAGCGAACTGGAAAAGGCCAAACGGGCGGACCTGACCCATGACTGCCGGCGGGATACCTGCACGGGCTGCGGGGTCTGCCAGAAACTGAACGTAAAAATCATCGATTGGAAGGAGACGGAAGCATGAAATTACGGCTGCAGATAACCAAAGAGCCGGGCATCCGCTTCATTTCCCATCTGGAATACCAGCGGAGCCTGGAAAAAGCCATCCGGCGGGCGGACCTACCGGTGGCCTATTCGGAAGGCTTCAATCCCCATATGAAGTTTTCCCTGGCATCGGCCCTTAGCGTGGGCGTTACCAGCACCTGCGAGTTTGCCGAGGTACGGCTGGTGGAAGAGCGGCCCCTGGAGGAGCTGGTAACTGCCCTCAAGGCAGCCCTGCCCATGGGCATCCGGATTGTCAAGGCGGACCTGGCGGACGACAAGGCCCCCATGCTCATGGCCTCCGCCCAAGGGGCCAGCTACCAGGTGGAGGTACCCTGCCCGGAAGACCCGGCAGCGGGTATTGCGGCCTTTAACCAGGCCTCAGAGGTGCCCTACACCAAAACCCACAACAAGGCCAAGGGAAAACCCAAAACCATCAACGTCAAGGACTTTATTCCCCAGGTGGACGCAGCCTGGCAGGATGGGGTCCTGAAGCTGGCTTTTGACTGCCGTATCACACCTACGGGCAGCATGAAAGCGTCCCAGCTCCTGGAAATTCTGGAAAAGGATTTTGGGGTGGGACTGTCCTTCAATGAAGCCGATATCCGCCGTACGGACCTGTTCGGACGGGATGCGGCGGGGCATAAAACCTCGCTAATCGGCACGGCGCAGCCATGACCAAGATCATTTATGTCAGTGTCCGGCCCGAAGAAACCCGCATGGGCCTGGTGGAGGAAGGACGTCTCCGGGACTATGCGGTGGAGCGTAGGAACACGGACAACTTGGTGGGAAATGTGTATCGGGGCCAGGTGTGCAATGTGGTTCCTGGGATACAGGCCGCCTTTGTAGATTTGGATGTAGGCAAAAACGGTTTTTTGACCTTAAAAAAAGAGGAAAAACTCTCTCAGGGTCAAATGATATTGGTACAGGTAGTGAAGGATGCCCGGGGCAGCAAGGGCCCGGCCATTACCCGGAATATTACCCTGCCGGGCCGGTATGTGGTGCTGGAGCCCTTTGGCTCCCGGATTTCCCTGTCCCGGAAAATCGAGTCCAAGACCAAGCGCAGCCAGCTGCGGGAATGGGCTTCCCAGGTGCTGCCGCCCAAGATGGGCCTGGTGCTCCGGACCGCCGCAGCCAGTGCGGACAAGAAGGAAATCCAGGCAGACGTGGAAAACCAGCTCCACAGCTGGAAAATCCTCCTGCGCCGGAGCAAATTGGGGCGGGGACCCCATCTATTGTACCGGGAACTGGACCTGTCCATCCGGATGATTCGGGACTACGTGACGGAAGATGTGCAGAAGATTGTGGTGGACGATGTAACCATCTACCATACCCTGACCAATATGCTAAAGGAAATGGGGCTGCCCCAAATTGAGGTGAAGCTCTACAGTGGTACCGATGACCTGTTTTCCAGTTACCAGCTGGATGAGGAAATCGAAAGTATGTCGGACCGGGTGGTGTGGCTGCCGGGAGGCGGCTACCTGGTATTTGACTATACGGAAGCCATGACCGTAGTGGACGTCAACAGCGGCCGCTACTCGGGAGGTGGGGACCGGGATGAAACCGGTATGGCCACCAACCGGGAAGCGGCTGTGGAAATTGCCCGGCAGCTGCGGCTTCGGGATATCGGCGGCATTATTGTGGCCGACTTTATTGATATGGACACCCAGGAGGAGCAGGAGGAAATCCTGCAAATCCTGCGGAAGGAATTTGCTTCCGACAAAATGAAACCCAAGGTGATTGATATTACCTCTCTGAACCTGGTGGAAATGACCCGGATGAAGGCCCGGAAAAACCTGGCCAGCGTCCTGTACAGCACCTGTCCCACGTGCCGGGGCAGCGGCCGGGTTCTTTCCCCGGAAACGGTGTACGTGGAAATCCGCCGCCGGCTCCGGAGCATTTTTGCAGAGGGCAATATGAGTCATTCGCTGCTGATTACCGTTCATCCCATGGTCTACAGCTGGATCATGGAACAGGGCGTCAAGGATATGGAACGGGAATTCAGCTGCAAAATCAAAACCGCCAGTGACGCGGCGCTGGATATAGGAGTCTTTACCATCCTGGCAGCGGATCACTGAGCCAGGAGGTGGCAGGCATGAATCTGGAAATACCGGCATATGTGCAAAAAGTAATGGAGCTCCTGCGTTCCCACGGCTTTGAAGCCTACGTGGTGGGCGGAGCAGTCCGGGATTTGCTGCTGGGGCGCACTCCGGACGACTACGACGTGGTGACCAACGCCCGGCCGGACGAAATCCAGCTTTTGGCAGAAAAGGCCCAGATTCCTGTGGTCAGAGACCTGGGCCAGAACTTCGGGGTGGTAATCCTGGTTTCCGACCGTATGGCGGTGGAAGTGGCCTCCTACCGGAACGAAACCTACGGCAGTGCCGATGCCCACCGGCCGGCAGAGGTCTGGTACTGTGAAACCCTGGAAGAGGACCTGGGACGCAGGGATTTTACCATCAACGCCCTGGCCCTGGATCAACAGGGGAATATTATCGATTATTACGACGGGCTCAGCGACCTGCGGGGCCGGGTGCTGCGCACGGTGGGCAATGCCAACAAGCGGTTTCAGGAGGATGCCCTGCGGATGTTCCGGGTCTGCCGTTTTGTGGCCCAGCTGGGCTTTACCCCGGATGAAAAGATTCTGCCGGCCATTCAGGCCAACCTGGCCCGGACGGAAGGCTTGTCCCTGGAGCGGGTGCGGACGGAGCTGAACAAGACCCTGTGCGGCACCTACGCCGGACGGGGCATGGACCTAATGGTGCGCAGCGGGCTGGCGGCTGAAAGCTGCCGGGTCCGGCACGGGGGAACCTGGAGTCAGGTGCCCATTTTGCCGGAGCTGCTGGATTTGGTAGGGGTGGAGCAAAATCCCCTTTACCATCGGTACGATGTGTGGAACCATACGGCGGCTGCCCTGGATCAGGGAGACCGGACTCTGCCGGTGGGCTGGGCTATTTTGCTCCACGATATTGCCAAGGGCCGGGAAGGGGTCCGGGGCATCAACAAGGAGGGCCAGCCCTGCGACTATGGCCACGAGGTGGTGGGAGCCAAAATGGCCCATGCCATTTTGGCTCGGCTGCAGCTGCCGGGAAAACTGGCGGACCGGGTGGCCTGGCTGGTAAAGAACCATATGCACTTTGGCTTTGCCATGGCCCAAACCGACGCCCAGACCTGGCGCTGGCTGCGCAAGGAGGCCCGCAGCGGCCATTTTCGGCTGAACAAGGAAATGGCCGAAGCCTTTAAGCAGCTGACCGCCCTGTGCACCGCCGATGTGGCAGCGGCCAATGCCGGTCAGACGGATATTATCCATGCCCAGATGTACGGCAAGCGCTTGGTTTCCATGGCCTATTTGATGCCCGTGCACACGTCAGACCTGAATTTCACCGGTTGGGATGCCTTAAAGGCAGGGGCCCAGCCCAAACAGCTCCGGGAACTGATGCCCGTTCTGCTCCAGCGGGTCCAGGACCTGAAACTGGAAAACGAACCGGAAGCCTTGGAACAGGCTGCAAAGAATTGGGTTATACGTCAAAAAAACAAAAAATAGGTAAAATCATACACTGAGAGATATGTTTTTTCGTATCCCTCAGTTTTTTTTTATGAGACAAATACTTTTGGGTATAGACAATACAGAAAAATTGTGAGAATATATAGGTGTACGTGTTGCCAATTTTATGGGGAATGAATGTCAAAAATAAGTAAAATTGATAAAAATTATTAGAATTAACATAGAATTGGCAAAAAAAGCGCAAATTAATCACTTGAGATTTAAAAAAAAATTATTTGTGCTATAATCAACGTGTACTATGAAAAAGCAGGTCTACCGGAATTCGAATTGAAAAAATACTCAATTACAAAGGGGGATGGATTATTTCATTAGAGGAGGGTTCCGGACGTTTCAAAACTAGTATGGATCTTAAGGAGGTTTTTGCTTTGAGTAAAGTAATGACGTTAAAAGACGCAGTTGCCAAGTATGTGCATAGTGGTGATCATATCGCCCTGGGCGGTTTCACAACTGACCGGAAACCGTATGCTGCCGTTTATGAAATCTTAAGACAAGGTATCACCGATTTGACTGGTCTGGGCGGCGCTGCCGGCGGCGACTGGGATATGCTGATCGGCTGCGGCCGGGTAAAGGCATATATCAACTGCTATACTGCCAACTCCGGTGTTACCAACGTTTCCAGACGGTTCAGAAAATGGTTTGAAGCTGGCAAACTGATCATGGAAGACTATTCCCAGGATGTAATCTACATGATGTGGCATGCTGCTGCACTGGGTCTGCCCTTCCTGCCTGTAACCCTGATGCAAGGCTCCGGCCTGACCGATGAATGGGGCATCAGCAAGGAAGTCCGCAAGACTTTGGACAAGGTTCCTGATGACAAATTCGTTTATATTGATAACCCCTTCAAAAAAGGCGAAAAAGTTGTTGCTGTTCCTGTTCCGCAAATTGATGTAGCTATTATCCATGCACAACAGGCTTCTCCGGACGGCACTGTACGCATTTGGGGCGGCAAATTCCAGGATGTGGATATTGCCATGGCTGCCAAATACACGATCGTTACTGCTGAAGAAATCATCAGCAATGAAGAAATCAGAAGAGATCCTACTCAGAATGACATTCCCGGCATGTGCGTAGATGCTGTTGTTCTGGCTCCTTATGGTGCACATCCTTCTCAATGCTATGGTATGTATGACTATGATAATCCGTTCCTGAAGGTTTATGACAAAGTCAGCAAGACCCAGGAAGACTTCGATGCTTTCTGCAAAGAATGGGTGTTTGACCTGAAAGATCATGACGAATACCTGAACAAACTGGGTGCTACCCGTTTGATCAACCTGAAAGTAGTTCCTGGCCTGGGCTACCATATCGACATGACGAAGGAGGACAAATAACAATGGCTGATTACACGAATTATACCAATAAAGAAATGCAGGCTGTGACCATTGCCAAGCAAATCAAAAATGGTCAGGTTGTAACCGTAGGTACCGGTCTTCCTCTGATCGGCGCCAGCGTTGCCAAGAGAGTATACGCTCCTGACTGCCACATCATCGTGGAAAGCGGCCTGATGGACTGCTCTCCTGTGGAAGTTCCCCGCAGCGTAGGCGATCTGAGATTCATGGCCCATTGCGGCACCATTTGGCCCAACGTTCGTTTCGTTGGCTTCGAAATCAACGAATACCTGCATAAAGCCAACCGTCTGATTGCTTTCATCGGCGGCGCTCAAATCGACCCGTACGGCAACGTAAACTCCACCTCCATTGGTGATTACCATCATCCGAAAACCCGTTTCACCGGTTCCGGCGGTGCCAATGGTATTGCTACCTACTCCAACACCATCATTATGATGCAGCATGAAAAACGCAGATTCATGCAGAAAATTGACTATGTAACCAGCCCTGGCTGGATCGACGGCCCTGGCGGACGTGAAAGACTGGGTCTGCCCGGCGATGTAGGTCCGCAAATGGTTGTTACCGACCGCGGCGTACTGAAGTTTGATGAAAAGACCAAACGGATGTACCTGGCTGGCTACTATCCGACTTCTTCCCCTGAAGACGTATTGGAAAACACCGGTTTCGATCTGGATGTATCCAGAGCCGTTCTGCTGGAAGCTCCGGAACCCTCTGTTATCAAATTGATCAGAGAAGAAATCGACCCGGGCCAAGCCTTCATTCAAGTTCCCGTAGAAGACAAGAAATAAGAGAGAATTAGGGAGGAATCATTTAAATGGGTTTCTATTCAATGCCTAGATATTTTCAACAACTGCCCCAAGTCGGCAAGGTGCTGAAAAAAGTAGACGAAGACAATACTGCCAAACTGAAAGCCATCGAAGAAGAAATTCACCAATTGGTGAAAGCTGCTGAAGATGCAGGCCGTTCCACCGAATCCCTGAATGCATCCGGTCAATTGACCGCCCTGCAGAGAGTGGAAAAACTGGTAGAACCGGGCACCTGGAGACCGCTGAACTCCTTGTTCAACCCGGAAGGCAACAAAAACGGTTCCGTAAGCATCGTTAAGGGCCTGGGCAAAATCAACGGCAAATGGGCTGTTGTGGTCGCTTCCGATAACAAGAAGCTGGCCGGCGCTTGGGTACCTGGCCAGGCTGAATGCCTGCTGCGTGCTTCCGACACCGCAAAAACCCTGCACATTCCCCTGGTGTATGTGCTGAACTGCTCCGGCGTTAAATTCGACGAGCAGGAAAAAGTTTATCCGAACCGCCGCGGCGGCGGCACCCCGTTCTTCAGAAACGCTGAACTGAACCAACTGGGTGTTCCCGTAATCGTCGGCATCTATGGTACCAACCCTGCTGGCGGCGGTTACCACAGCATCAGCCCCACTGTCCTGATTGCCCATGAAAAGGCCAACATGGCAGTAGGCGGCGCCGGCATTTTGGGCGGCATGAACCCCAAAGGCTACATTGACATGGAAGGCGCTAACCAGATTGCTGACATGGTAGACCGCAGCGGCAAGCAAGAACCCCCTGGAGCTGTTGATATCCACTTTACGGAAACCGGCTTCATGCGCGAAGTTTATGCTTCCGAAGAAGGCGTTCTGGAAGGTATCAAAAAGTATATCGGTATGCTGCCCAGCTACAACCCGGAATTCTTCCGCGTTGACGATCCCAAAGCTCCGGCTCTGCCCAGCGAAGACCTGTACAGCATGGTTCCTCTGAATGACAAGAGAGCCTACGATATCTACAATGTTCTGGGTCGTCTGTTCGATAACAGCGAACTGAAGGAATACAAGAAGGGCTATGGCCCCGAAATGATTACTGGTATGGCCAAAGTCAACGGCCTGCTGGTTGGCGTTGTTGCCAACGTACAAGGCCTGCTGATGAATTACCCTGAATACAAGGCTGCCGGCTCCGTTGGTATGGGCGGCAAGCTGTACCGTCAGGGCCTGGTAAAAATGAACGAGTTTGTGACGCTGTGCGCCAGAGACCGTTTGCCCATCGTTTGGGTTCAGGATACCACCGGTATTGATGTAGGCAACGACGCTGAAAAAGCTGAATTGCTGGGCTTGGGCCAATCCCTGATTTATTCCATCCAGACCTCCCATGTTCCTCAATTTGAAATTACCCTGAGAAAAGGTTCTGCTGCAGCCCATTACGTATTGGGTGGACCTCAGGGCAACGACACCAACGCATTCTCCATTGGTACTGCTGCAACGGAAATCTACGTAATGAACGGTGAAACCGCTGCTACCGCTATGTACTCCCGGAGACTGGCGAAGGACAGAAAAGCTGGTAAGGATTTGCAGCCGACCATCGACAAGATGAACGATCTGATCCAGGCTTTCCATACGAAATCTCGTCCGAAAGTGTGCGCTGAATTGGGTCTGGTTGACGAAATCGTTGACATGACGGCTCTGCGCGGCTATGTAGAAGCATTTACGGAAGCTGCATATCAGAACCCTGAATCGATTTGCCCGTTCCATCAAATGCTTCTTCCTAGAGCCATTAGAGAATTTGACACTTTCGTAAAGAAATAATCCTTACGGAGGAAGAAAGCTAAATGAGTATTTATACCTTAGGTATTGATGTTGGATCTACCGCTTCCAAGTGCGTAATTCTGAAAGACGGTAAAGAAATTGTGGCAAAATCCCTGGTAGACGTGGGGACCGGTACTTCCGGTCCTGCACGCTCCATCTCCGAAGTACTGGAGAATGCCCACATGAAAAAAGAAGATATGGCTTATACCCTGGCTACCGGCTACGGCCGCAACTCCTTGGAAGGCATTGCCGACAAGCAGATGAGCGAACTGAGCTGCCATGCTATGGGCGCCTACTTCATTTGGCCTAACGTGCACACCGTTATTGATATCGGTGGGCAGGACGTAAAGGTCATCCATGTGGAAAATGGTGCCATGACCAATTTCCAAATGAATGATAAATGTGCTGCAGGTACTGGCCGTTTCCTGGATGTAATGGCCAATGTCCTGGAAGTAAAAGTGTCTGACCTGGCTCCCTTGGGCGCACAGTCCAAAAAACGGGTGGCCATCAGCTCTACCTGTACCGTATTTGCGGAAAGCGAGGTTATCAGCCAGCTGTCCAAGGGTACGGACAAGATCGACATCATTGCTGGTATCCATCGTTCTGTTGCAAGCCGGGTAATCGGTCTGGCAAACCGGGTGGGGATTGTTCCCGACGTGGTGATGACCGGCGGCGTAGCCCAGAACTATGGTGTGGTGGATGCTTTGCGGGAAGGTTTGGGAGTAGAAATCCAAACTTCTCCTCTTGCACAGTACAACGGTGCCCTGGGTGCCGCCCTGTATGCCTACAAGAAAGCAACCAAATAAAGTTTTACAACAGTTCACTCATGTGAAGAAGGAAGGATAATTATGCCAAAGACAGTAAGCCCTGGCGTTCAGGCATTGAGAGATGTAGTTGAAAAAGTTTACCGGGAAGCCCGTGAAGCAAAAGCTGCAGGCGAACCTGTAGGTTGGTCTTCTTCCAAGTTCCCCTGCGAATTGGCTGAATCTTTCGGCCTGCACGTTGTATATCCGGAAAACCAGGCCGCTGGTATCGCTGCCAACCGTGACGGCGAAGTAATGTGCCAAGCTGCTGAAGATCTGGGTTACGACAACGATATCTGCGGTTACTCCCGTATCAGCCTGGCCTATGCCGCTGGTAAGAGAGCTGCTAACAAGATGGACAAAGATGGTAACTATATCATCAACCCCAACAGCGGCAAACCGCTGAAAGATGAAAACGGCAAAAAGGTCATCGATCCTGAAACCGGCAAACCGGTTATCGATCCTAAGACCCGTAAACCTTATACCGTTATCGATGATATCTATGAAATCGCAGCTCTGCCGGACGGCGAAGAAAAGACCCGCCGTACCAACGCCCTGCATAAATATCGTCAGATGATCATGCCCATGCCGGACTTTGTTCTGTGCTGCAACAACATTTGCAACTGCATGACCAAATGGTATGAAGATATTGCCCGCAGACACAACATTCCCCTGATTATGGTTGACGTTCCTTACAACGAAACTGACCAAGTCAGCGAAAGCAACGTAAAATACATTCGTTCCCAATTTGACAAAGCCATCCGTCAAATGGAAGAAATCTCCGGCAAGAAATTTGACGAAGATAAGTTCGAAAAATGCTGCCAATACGCTAACCGTACCGCTAAGGCTTGGTTAAAGGTTTGTGACTATCTGCAATACAAACCGGCTCCGTTCAACGGCTTTGACCTGTTCAACCATATGGCTGACGTTGTTACCGCCCGTGGCAGAGTAGAAGCTGCTGAAGCTTTCGAACTGCTGGCCAGCGAATTGGAACAACACGTAAAAGAAGGAACCACTACCGCTCCTTTCAAAGAAAAATATCGTATCATGTTCGAAGGTATCCCCTGCTGGCCGAAGCTGCCTGACCTGTTCAAGCCGCTGAAAGCCAACGGTCTGAACATCACCGGTGTTGTATACGCTCCTGCATTTGGTTTCGTTTACAACAACTACGATGAACTGGTACGCGCCTACTGCAAGGCTCCTAACTCCGTATGTCTGGAACAGGGCGTTGCTTGGCGTGAAGGCCTGTGCCGTGAAAACAAGGTTGACGGCGTTCTGGTTCACTACAACCGTTCCTGCAAACCTTGGTCCGGCTACATGCCTGAAATGCAGCGCCGCTTCACCAAGGATCTGGGTATCCCCACTGCCGGTTTCGACGGTGACCAGGCCGATCCCAGAAACTTCAACGCTGCACAGTATGAGACTCGTGTCCAAGGTTTGGTCGAGGCCATGGAAGCTAACGCTGAGAAGAAGGGGAAATAAAAATGGCAATCAATACACTTATTGAAGAGTTTAAACAGATCGCTTTGAATCCGAAGGCACAAGCTGCCAAATATAAGGCAGAAGGCAAAAAGCTGATCGGCTGCCTGCCTTACTATTGCCCGGAAGAACTGGTTTATGCTGCTGACATGGTTCCCATGGGTGTTTGGGGCGCCAATGGCAAAACCGAAGTTCGTTCCAAGGAATACTGCGCTACGTTCTATTGCACGCTGGCCCAGCTGTCCCTGGAAATGCTGCTGGACGGCACCCTGGATTGCCTGGACGGTATCATTACCCCCGTTCTGTGCGATACCCTGCGTCCTATGAGCCAGAACTTCAAGGTAGCCATGGAAGGCAAAATGCCGGTTATTTTCCTGGCCCATCCTCAGGTTCGTCAAGATGTTGCTGGTAAGCAGTACACCTATGACCAATACAACAATGTAAAGACCCATCTGGAAGCAATCTGCGGCCATGAAATCGCCAACGATGCCATCCTGAATGCAATCAAAGTTTACAACGCCAGCCGCAAGGCTCGTCGTGAATTCTGCAAACTGGCCAACGAACATTGCGATGTAATCACCGCCAGCGCTCGTTCCTATGTGCTGCAAGCTGCCTACTTCATGCTGAAGGATGAATACACTGCCAAACTGGAACAACTGAACAAAGAATTGGCTGCCACTCCTGTGGGCAAATTCGATGGTCACAAGATTCTGGTTTCCGGTATCACCTACAACATGCCTGGCATCCTGAAAGCTTTGGACGACAACAAACTGGCCATCGCTGCTGATGATGTGGCTTACGAAAGCCGCAGCTTCGCAAAAGATGCTCCGGAAGATCTGGACAACGGCCTGCAGGCTCTGGCTGTACAATTCGGCAGACAGGACAACGATGTTATCCTGTACGATCCGGACTACGCCAAAGATGCCCGTTCCGAACATGTCTGCAAACTGGCTGAAGAAAGCGGCGCCGAAGGCGTTGTAGTCTTCATGATGCAGTTCTGCGATCCTGAAGAAATGGAATATCCGGACCTGAAGAAGGCTCTGAACAAACACCATATTCCTCAGATCAAAGTTGGTGTGGATCAACAGACCCGCGACTTTGGCCAAGCACAAACTGCTCTGGAAGCCTTTGCTGAAAGCTTATAATTCTTCCTCCAGCCTGCTTGCAGGCTGAGGTACAAAAAATGAAGGATGATTCGTGGTGAATCATCCTTCATTTTTTTGTTATAATAGCTTAAAAGCGGGCTGCGCAGCAGTCTGGTATGCTATGAATAAAGTAGACTGGCATATAGTTAAACCTCCTGGATTCGTTGAAAGGAGAGTATGTAAAATGTCTATATCGAAAGTCAGTGCAGAGGATAAATTAAAGGCTGTCAAAGCTGTTCTTGCTCATGNCTGGTATGCTATGAATAAAGTAGACTGGCATATAGTTAAACCTCCTGGATTCGTTGAAAGGAGAGTATGTAAAATGTCTATATCGAAAGTCAGTGCAGAGGATAAATTAAAGGCTGTCAAAGCTGTTCTTGCTCATGAAGAATCACCAATGGTTTCTGCAAAAAGGTTAGGGGTTCACTGGAAAGCAGTACAGTATTGGGTAGATGAATATATAGGAAATGGTCCTGAGGTATTTAACAAAAGACAGGTTAAAAGTTATTCTGCTGATCTTAAGATCCAATGCGTAGAGGAATATCTTAAGGGCGAAACGACTATGTCCCAGCTGGTACAAAAATACGGATTAAAAAGTTCTCGTCAAATCAGAGACTGGTTAAAGAAGTATAATAGTCATGAGGAACTAAAAAGTTCGGGTACTGGAGGTGCCAAGATCATGACTAAAGCTAGACAAACGACCTTTGACGAGCGCGTTGAAATCGTAAAATACTGCATTGAAAACGGGAATGCTTACCATGAAACCGCTGAAAAGTTTAAGGTTTCCTACCAGCAAGTCAGAAATTACGTCTTAAAATATAATAAGTACAATACCGAAGGACTCATAGATGGGCGCGGACACAGGAAGCCAGTAGAAGTCCCTGAAGAAGCCCCTACAGAATATGAGTGTATGAAAGCTGAACTCAAACTGGCTAATGCAAAACTCAAAGCCAAGGATATGGAGATTGATTTCCTAAAAAAACTCGATATTGTGGAAAGGAGGCGGGATTCACACAAATAAGATATGGAGCCATTTATGAAGCCATTAAAGAACTGCACGCTGAAAAGAATTACCCTATTCTTGGCCTGTGCAAATTGGGAAAAGTGTCCCGGGCCGGCTACTACAAATGGCTTCATAGAGAGCCTTCAGCACGCGAAATTGACGACAAGGAAATTGCTAAAAGAATAGAAGAGATATACAAGGCTGACCCAGCTAAAGGGTACAGACGAATAGCTGATGACTTACGAGCCCCAAATAAGAAGATCTATCCTGACACGAAACCAATAGCAATTGGTGACGGTCGCGTTCTTCATCTTTGTCGAGTGATAAATATAAAGTCTACGATTAAATATGCCCCTAAGGGCTGCACCCAGCGTGCAATAGATCCTGCATACATTGCAGAAAATATCTTGAATAGGGAATTTAAAGCCGATGCCCCTAACCAGAAATGGTGTACTGACGTCTCAGAATTTCACTACTATGAGGGGGTAGTTGTGCATAAGGTATATCTGAGCGCGATTATTGACCTGTATGACAGACGAATTGTTTCCTATGTGATAAGCAACCGGAACGATAAAAATTTGGTATTCAATACCTTCAATAAGGCATTGTTGAAAAACCCTGGCGCGCATCCCCTGTTTCACTCTGACCGGGGATTCCAATACACCTGCAGGGATTTCCGCAAGATGATTCTAGATGCTGGTATGACGCAGAGTATGTCACGGATAGGAAAATGCATTGATAATGGCCCGATGGAAGGCTTCTGGGGCATGCTGAAAAGAGAACGGTACTATACTCGTGACTTCGACAGCCGTAAAGCTTTGGTAACGATGATTAATAACTACATGGAGTATTACAACAGTGGCCGTTTGCAGCGGAATTTGGGCCGTTTGACCCCTATGCAAAAACATAATAGCTACCAAATGGCGGCGTAGAGGTTTATATTATTAGGAACTGTCTACTTGACGGGGAGCACACCAGTCCTAAGGGAGGTTATCATGGATTTAAACAGCCAATACCTGGCCAAACGGAAAACGCCGGCAGAGGTGCTTGCCTCTATCCAGGACGGCGATTATATTTTCAGCGCCCAAAGCAGTTCAGCACCGGTGACCCTGATTGAGGAGATGCCCCTGCTGCGGCAGTGGGGCCGGAAAAATCTGGTGTTCAATTCCTGTGGGCCCAATTATGACCATGCCTGGTTCCATGACCCGGCTATGCGGGATACGGTGGAACATGTGAGCTGGTTCTTCAGTCCGCCTGTACGCAAGGCTTGCCAGGAAGGGCTGTGCAGTTTTCTGCCCGGGGATACCACCAGCCTGGTGCGCAAGACTATGGACCGGGCCCGGTGGGAAGGTCGCCGGCCGGTGCTGCTGGCAACGGCGGCCCCCCTGGATGCCCAAGGAAACTTCATTCTTTCGGTGAGTACCCTGTTTGAACGGGACCTTATTAATGCGGGAGCCCTGGTCCTTTTGGAAGTCAGCTCCAAGTATCCCAGAATCTGCGGGGATACCCTGATTCCACTGTCTCGGGTAACCGCCTTTACGGAAACGGACCGGCCGGTACCGGCAGGGAACCCCGGAAAAGCAAAGCCTGTGGACCAGAAGATTGCCGCCCGGGTGGCAGAACTGATTCCGGACGGCTCCACCTTGCAGCTGGGGGTGGGCCATCTGCCCAATGCGGTAGCTGTGGAGCTGCGCAATAGGAAGCACCTGGGCATCCACTCCGGGGTGTTTGGCTATGCCATGCTGGAGCTGATCCGTTCCGGCGCCGTGGACAATTCCCAAAAGGGTTTTATGGACGGCTTTTCCATCTGCTCCAGCGTCAGCGGGGGACAGGACCTGTTCGACTTTGTGGACGACAACCACAGCGTCCTGTTCCGGGCAGGGACCTTTACCAACAACCCCCGGATTATTGCCAAAAACCGAAATATGGTATCCCTGAATTCCACCCTGGAAATTGATCTCACTGGCCAAAGCGCAGGGGAATCCATGGGCTTTCGCCAGTTCTCGGCCAGCGGGGCCCAGCCGGAAACCATCCAAGGAGCCCAATTTTCTCCCGGCGGTAAATCCATTCTGGCCCTGCCCTCCGCCTACGAAGCCAAGACTGCCGACGGCAAACGGGTGCTGCAATCCAAGATTGTCACCAGCTTCCGGCCGGGGACAGTGGTGACCAGTTCCCGGACCCTGGTGGACTACGTGGTAACCGAGTACGGTACTGCCTGCCTCAGGGGCCTTTCCATTCCCCGGCGGGTGGAAGCCCTGATTGCCATTGCCCACCCGGAGTTTCGGGAGCAGCTGCGGCAGGATGCCAAAAAGTACGGGCTATTGTATTAGCAAGCTAAACCAAAAGGCGTTTCTCCTAACTGGGGAGAAACGCCTTTTACAGTATTTGGGCCACGGTTTCCTGGGTGAGCCGGAGAAAGGCCCGGAGGGTAGGGTTGTGTTCCTGGCCTTTGGCATAGGACAGGGTCAGCCAGGGAGCCGTCTGCAGGTCCCCTGTAAGAAAATAGCGGATGGGCTTGGGAATGTGCAGGGCATGGACGTAGGAACTCATGCAGAAAGCAGCCCCCATTCCTTCCGCTGCCAGGCGCACGGCCGTTTCGATGCTGCCCACTTCTTTGAACCTTGCCTGGTTTAATCCAGCGGTTTTCAGCAGCTTATCTTCCTGGAGCCGCACCTGCTGGTAGGGTCGCTGCAAAAGCAGTAGTTCCTTTGGCAGAGCTTCCAAATCCAGAAAAGAATAGGGAGAGCCGGCTACGGGAATGGCCTGGGCACAGGCCGGGTGGTCCGGAGAAAGGGCCAGCAGCAGGGGTTCCCGCTTCAACAGCCGCTGGGCAAATTCCGGGTCCGGTTGATCCTGGATAGAGAGAATCACATCAAATTGGTTATTCTTCAGCCCTTGCAGCAGTTCCTGGTGGTGCTCATGGGTCAGCTTGATTTCGGCGTCCGGATGGGTGCGGTGGAAGGCGGCAATCAGGGTGGGCATCAGAAGGGAAGAATAGATCAGGTAGGTGCCAATGCGCAGACTGTTTTGGCGCCTTTGCTGCAAGGGCAGCAGCGCACTGGCCAGCTCCTGGTCCAGGTCCAAGATTTTCCGGGCGTAGGCGAGGACCAGCTCCCCTTCTGGGGTGGGGGTTACCGACCGGCCGTCCCGCAGGAACAGGGGAACCCCCAAGGACTCCTCCAGCTTTTTGATGGCAATGCTGAGGGTGGGCTGGGTAATATAGAGTTTGCGGGCAGCGGTATGGTAGCTGCCGGTTTCTGCCAGCACGCAGAGATATTGGAGCTGGCGCAGGGGAAAGGTCATGCTGCTGCCTCCTTAGGGACAAATTTACCGATTTTCATCCATTATAGCATGGAAGCTGCTGCGGTAAGCCAGTATTTTGTACAAATGATAGAAAAAATCTATCAGTAGATTAAATAGAACAATTGGACGTACAAGCTGAATTTTCTTACAATGAACCTATCAAGGGCAGCAGCCCGCAACGGCTGCTGCGGAAAGGGAGTAGGAAAATGACAGCAAATGCGGCGGCAGGAAAACCTGTCAAAAAAATGGAAGTACCCCATACTTTTGTGATCATCTTCGTGATGATATTGCTGGCGGTGCTTCTTACGTGGATCATTCCCGCAGGGATGTATGATTTCGTGAAAAATGCCAGCGGCCGGAAAATGGTGGATCCGGCAACTTTCCACTATGTGCAGAGCAGCGGGGTGAACCCCTTGCTGATTCCTCTGTACATTATTAATGCCTGTGTGCAGAGGGCGGAACTGATGATGATCATCTTCTTCTCCGGGGCCGCCTTCCATGTGGTGACGAAAACCGGCTCGCTCCAGGCCCTTTTGGCCATTGGCGCCCGGAAATTCTCGGACCGGCTGTACATCTTTATCCCGGCCCTGACCCTGCTATTTGGGTTAATCTGCACCACCCAGGCCGTGAATACCTTTATTCCCTTTGCGCCAGTGATGGTGATGCTGAGCATGGCCATGGGCCTGGATTCCATTTCTGGGGCTTCCATTATGCTGCTGGGTGGAGCTATTGGTTTTTCTACGGGGACCCTGAATGTATCGACCACCCTGGTGGCCCAGAACATTGCGGAGCTACCGCCCTATTCCGGCTTGGGCTACCGGTCCTTCTGCTTTGTGGTGTATTACATTGTGACCAATATCTTTCTGATCCGGTATGCCAATAAGGTGAAAGCCAAACCGGAGCTGAGTCCCATGTACGACCTGGACCAGGAAACTCTCCAGCGGGAAGGCACGCTGGATTTGGAAGCAACCGGAAAACTGACTACCAAAAAAATTATTCCCCTTATTCTGCTGATTGTAGTTTTTGCTTTTATCATCTATGGCACAATTGTTTGGCAGTGGAGAATGAATCACATGTCTGCCATGTTCCTGGTTTATGCGGTAGCTGCAGATTTATTGTGCGGCGCCAGCGCCAACGAAGTGTGCAAGGACATTATTGAGGGCAGCAAAAAGATGCTGGGGGCTGCCTACATCATCGGTATGGCAGCTGCCATCAGTTCCATTATGAACGACGGAAAAATCACCTACACCATTGTCCATTCCCTGTCCCAAATGCTGGAAGGGCTGCCGGCGGTGGTAATTGCTCCCGGCATGGTGGTGGCCAATACCATCATCAACGTTTTCCTGACTAGCGGCAGCGGCCAAGCGATGGCGGTTATGCCCATCCTGACGCCCCTTTCCGATGTACTGGGGGTTACCCGGCAGACCATGGTGCTGGCCTTCAACTTTGGGGATGGGTTCTGCAACTACATCCTGCCTACCTCCACAGCGCTTATGGGTTCC
The DNA here is from genome assembly GCF_900291475.1 of Acidaminococcus hominis. GTDB lineage: Bacteria > Bacillota > Negativicutes > Acidaminococcales > Acidaminococcaceae > Acidaminococcus > Acidaminococcus hominis. The sequence goes on along the minus strand of NZ_OLMM01000004.1, from coordinate 380,468 downwards.
CTGTCCGTGACCAACATCCCCTACGACCGGTGGATGCGGTTTATGTGGAAAATGTTTCTCATCTGGCTGGTGGTGGGCTGCATCCTGGCGGCCATTGCCCAATTTATCCAGCTGGGACCGATGTAAAACTTTGCCAAGAAAGAAGGAGACAACATGCTGGAACAGAAAATTGCCCAGGCCAATGCCTGGATTGATGAATTGGCGCCCCAATTGTGGCAGCTGTCCGATGCCATTTATGATCACCCGGAGGTGGGGCCCAACGAGGTGTATGCCAGCGGGCTGCTGACGGATTATCTGGAGCAGCAGGGCTTTACCGTAACCCGGGGACTGGCTACCCTGCCCACAGCCTTTAAGGCCGTTTGGAAAAACGGGGAAGGGGGCCCCAATTTTGGCCTTCTGTGCGAATATGATGCCCTAGCCGGTATGGGACATGGCTGCGGCCATCAAATGCAGGGACCGGCCATTTTGGGCGCTGCTGCGGCCATCAAAAAGGTAGCTGGGGACAGACCCTTTACCCTGACGGTATACGGCACCCCCGGGGAAGAAAATATCAGCGGCAAATACATTATGATTGAAAATGGGGTGACCTTTGAGGAACTGGATGTGGCCCTTATGATGCACGGGGGCCCCGCCACCCAGACGGATATCAAATGCCTGGCCAACGGGGAATACACCCTGACCTACCATGGGAAGGCGGCCCATGCAGCCCTAAAGCCGGAAGACGGCCGAAGCTCCCTGGACGCCATGGTGCTGGCTTTCCACGGCATTGAGTGCCTGCGGGAGCATGTGCCCGACGATGTGCGGATCCATTACAACATTTTGAACGCCGGCGGCACCGCTGCCAATGTGGTCCCCAGCTTTACCCAGGCCCAGGTAATGGTCCGGGGCAATACAGTGGGGGAAGTGAAGGGGCTGATGCAGCGGCTGGAGAAAATCTACCAGGGGGCCGCCCTGATGACGGAAACCCAGGTGGAATACCAGCTGGGCAAACTGCTGGACAACAAGATTCCCAACCTGACCTTAAACGATATCCTGATGCGCCACGCCCGGCAGCTGAAGGCTCCCAACTGCCAGCCGCCCCGGGAGCGGACCGGGTCCACGGACTTTGCCAATGTAATGCACCGGGTTCCCGGCTCCTGCATCCGGGTAGCCTTTGTTCCCCCGGGAACGGTATCCCATTCGGAAGCCTTTATCCAGGCCGGCAAGTCGGAGGCGGCCCATAAGGCCATTGTGTTTGGAGCCAAAATTCTGGCGGATACCATTTTGGAATTGGTTCAGCAGCCAGAAGAGTTACAAAAAATTCAGGAAGAATTTCGGGCCAGATTGTCTGCGGAAAACAATAATGAAGTGTAAACAATAAATATTATCAACTAGGCGGAGGGCTCATTCCTCCGCCTTTTTTGGCCTCTGAAAAAATAGATAAAAAGACAGATTGAAACGGAAAAAGGCAAAAGCGTAATCTTTGTCCGCTTTGCGAGAACACACAGCCTGTTGTGTTTTGGGTGTATTTACGTTGATGTTTACACAATATGTAGTTGCGAAATGGTTCGAGATATTGTATGATATTAGGGCAGTCAAAAATAACTGTATATAAAAGAATGACAATATATTGCGTAGAAAAAATTCAGGAGAGAGGGATCGGGTATGGCTAAAAAAGTAATCAAGCGCGACGGTTCTACGGTAACTTTTGACCGCAGCAAAATCGTAACAGCCATTCAAAAGGCCAACAAGGCCGTAGAGGAAAAAGAGCAGCTTCCGCTGGAAGATATTGAAGAGATCGCTTCTTTCGTGGAGCACAAGCAAAAAACCAGACTGCTGGTGGAAGATATCCAGGATATGGTGGAAAAACAGATCATGACCCGGGGCCGTTATGCCCTGGCCAAGGCCTACATCATTTACCGGTACAACCGGGCACTGGTCCGCAAGGCCAATACCACTGACGACTCCATCCTGTCTTTGATCAGCAACAAGAATAAGGACGTTATGGAAGAAAACTCCAACAAGAACGCGGTAATGGTTTCCACCCAGCGTGACTTGATTGCCGGGGAAGTTTCCCGGGACCTGACCCGCCGGGTGGTGCTGCCGGAAAAAATTTCCCGGGCCCACGATGACGGTGTCATCCACTTCCATGATGCCGATTATTTCATCCAGCCCATGTTCAACTGCTGCCTGGTAAACCTGGGCGACATGCTGGACAACGGCACGGTTATGCACGGCAAGCTGATTGAAAGCCCCAAGAGCTTCCAGGTAGCCTGCACCGTAATGACCCAGATTATTGCTTCCGTGGCTTCTGCCCAATACGGCGGCCAGTCCGTAGATGTATCCCATTTGGGCAAGTACCTGCGCCGGAGCCGGGAAAAATTCAAGAAACGCCTGCTGGAAACCACCCATGGCCAAATGTCCAAAGAGGACATGGAAGCTGTGCTGGACAGCCGGATGAAGGATGAACTGGCCAGCGGCGTCCAGACCATCCAATACCAGATCAACACCTTGATGACCACCAACGGCCAATCCCCCTTTGTAACGCTGTTCATGCACCTGGATCCCCAGGACGAATACATTGAGGAAAATGCCCAAATCATCGAAGAAATCCTGAAGCAGCGGCTCCAGGGCATCAAGAACGAAGTGGGCGTGTATGTGACCCCGGCCTTCCCCAAACTGGTGTATGTGCTGGACGAAAATAACTGCCTGAAGGGCGGCAAGTACGACTATCTGACCGAGCTGGCCGTACGCTGCTCCATCAAACGGATGTACCCGGACTACATTTCTGCCAAGAAGATGAAGGAAATCTACCAGGGGAATGTGTTCTCTCCCATGGGCTGCCGTTCCTTCCTGTCTCCCTGGAAGGATGAAAAGGGCAACTATAAATTCGAAGGCCGTTTCAATCAGGGCGTAGTTTCCCTGAACCTGCCCCAGATTGGCATCATTGCCAAAGGCGATGAAGACAAATTCTGGAAGCTGCTGGACGAACGGCTGCAGCTGTGCTACGAAGCCCTGATGGTGCGCCACAACGCCCTGAAAGGCATTCGCAGCGATGTCAGCCCCATCCATTGGCAGAACGGCGCCATTGCCCGGCTGAAGAAGGGCGAAACCATCGACAAGCTGCTGGAAGGCGGCTACTCCACCCTGAGCCTGGGCTACATCGGCCTGTACGAATGCACCAAGGCTATGAAGGGCGTCAGCCAAACCACCCCGGAAGGGGAAGAATTCGCTATGCGGGTGATGAAGCGTCTGCGCAAGGCCTGCGACGAATGGAAGGAACAGACCGGCCTGGGCTTTGCCCTGTACGGCACCCCGGCAGAATCCCTGTGCTACCGTTTTGCCCGGATCGACAAGGAACGCTTTGGTACCATCCCCGATATTACCGATAAGGGCTACTACACCAACTCCTACCATGTGGATGTACGGGAACCCATCGACGCTTTCTCCAAATTTAAATTTGAAAGCCAGTTCCAGCCCATTTCTTCCGGCGGCTGCATTTCCTACGTAGAAGTGCCCAACATGAAGAAGAACCCCACGGCCATTGAAGATGTGGTCCGGTTCATTTACGATAATATCCAGTATGCGGAATTCAACACCAAATCCGACTACTGCCAGGTCTGCGGCTTTGATGGAGAGATTATGATCAACGACAACCTGGAATGGGAATGCCCGCAATGCCATAACAAAGACCAGTCCAAGATGAACGTAACCCGCCGGACCTGCGGCTACCTGGGTGAAAACTTCTGGAATGTAGGCAAGACCAAAGAAATCAAATCCAGAGTATTACACCTGTAAGGAGGCTTTTGTTCGTGAATTACGCTGTCATAAAAAAATGTGACGTGGCCAACGGCCCCGGCGTCCGGGTATCCCTGTACGTCAGCGGCTGCACCCATCACTGCAAGAACTGCTTTAACCAGGAGGCGTGGGACTTCCAATACGGCAAACCCTTTGGGTCCGAAGCCGTGCAAGAAATTATGGAAGACCTGGAACCTAGTTACATCAGGGGCTTTTCCCTGTTGGGCGGGGAACCCTTTGAACCCGCCAACCAGGCAGTTTTGGTAGGCCTCCTGCGTCACATCCGGGAACGGTTTCCGGAAAAGACCATCTGGTGCTACAGCGGCTATCTGTACGATACGGAGCTGCTGGCCGGCAAGGTGGGGGACCCGGAAATTACCCGGGAAATGCTGGGATACCTGGATATCCTGGTAGATGGCGAGTTTGTGGACGCCGAGAAGGATTTGAACCTGCGCTTTAAGGGCAGCCGGAACCAGCGGATCATCAACGTTCCCGCATCCCTGAAAACTGGAAAGATTGTCCTCTGGGAAGGTGCCGATTACGCCTGAATCCTGTAGTACTGAGCCTCCGTCCCTTGGGACGGGGGCTTTTTCTCTGCCGGGAAGGGGACCCGGGGAAACCATTTCCCAAACCCTGTTTCCGTGTTAGAATAGCCTTACCAGGAAATTTCCTCTGGAGTGGGGAAGCTGCCTGGAACATCAAGGTTGGAGGGGAAATCTATGGATGTACAGAAAATGACTGAAGAAGAATTGCAGGCCCAATGTGTGGCCTGGCGCCGCTGGTTCCATGAACACCCGGAAGTCAGCACCAAAGAAATACAAACGTCCCAAAAGGTTTTTGATATATTGACGGAGCTGGGCCTTAACCCGGTCCGGGGCAAGGGCCACTACGGGGTGGCTGCTACTATTCAAGGGGCGCAGCCCGGCCCTATGGTTGCCCTGCGGGCGGATATGGATGCCCTGTCCGTAACGGAAGCTACGGGTCTGCCCTATGCTTCCCAAAACCCTGGGGTCATGCACGCCTGCGGCCATGATATGCATATCACCACTTTGCTGGAGACCATCCTGCGCCTGCTGCGCCGGAAGGACGAACTGGCAGGCAGCGTCCGGGTGCTGTTCCAGCCCTCGGAAGAAATGTCTCCTACCGGCGGTGCCCGGTACATGATGCAGGACGGCTTTTTGGACGGGGTCCAGGGGGTTTTTGGCCTCCATATGTGGCCCACTTTCCTATGCGGCCAGGTAGGGGTTAAGGCCGGCGCCTTAATGGCCGGCTCCGACCGGATCAAGGTGATTATCAAAGGGAAAACGTCCCATGCCGGACATCCCCAGGAAGGGGTGGATGCCATTATGGCGGCTGCCGACTTCCTGCAGCAGGTGAGCCATATTGTCAGCCGGCGGATCAGCCCCCTGGCTACGGCCACCATCAATTTCGGCACCATCCAGGGCGGTTCCCGGTACAATGTGGTACCCGGGGAAGTGACCCTGGAAGGCACCATCCGGACCCTGGATGAAGACAACCGGAAAAAGATTCCGGAATTCATCAAGGGCATTCTGGAAGGGCTGAAGCTCAGTGCCGGCATCGACTACGATTTCCAATATTTCTATGGCTACCCGGTACTGGACAATTGGCCGGTACCGGCCCAGCTGGCAGCAGAAACGGTGCGCCAGGTGCTGGGGGACGAGGCCCTGGTGCCCGGTATTTCCCCGGACCTTACCGCCGAAGACTTTGGCTTCTACCTGCAGAAGGTGCCCGGCGCCTTCCTGTGGCTGGGCTGCGGCATCAAAGACCAGCCCGTCCACGGTCTGCACAACGCCAAATTCTGCCCGGATGAACAGGCCCTGGTGGTCGGTTCCCGGCTGATGAGCCAGCTGGCCATCAACGCACTGCAGCAGCTGAAGGCGGGCAAGGATTTCAGCGCCCGCACCTAAAATAAGGAGAATGACTATGAAAATGGCTTTTATCGGTGACAGCTTGGTAAGCTGCCCCAACGTAACGTTAACAGAAACCTGGCCGGACATTGCCGGCAAAAAGCTGGGCCTGGAAGTGGTGAACAACGCTGCCGGCGGCAAACTGACCCTGGTGATGCGGGGGATGTTCCCCTATGATGTGCTGAACGAAAATGCCGACGGGGTCTTTATCCTGTGCGGCATGCGGGATATCATGCTGGATGAACCCATGAGCTCCATCGAAGAAAATATCCAGGTGACCCTGGATAAGGCCCAGGAAGCCGGGCTGAAGGTGATTGTGCTGGGCAAGCCGCCGCTGACTACCCTGAAAAGTGCCGAAGCCGGCTGGCAGGTGCCCAGTGAAGTGGACAAGCACAATGAGGCCCTGAAAACCTACCGGGCCTGGCTGGACGAAGAAGCTGCCCGCCGGAACCTTCCGGTGCTGGACTTTCAGGAAGTGCTGACCAAGGCCGCTGCAGAAAGCGGCAAGGAACTGCTGCTGGACGGGCTCCATCCCAACGCAGAAGGCTACAAGGCTGTGGCCGCTGCTTTTGTGAAACTCATGGAGGAAAGCAGGGCCCTGGCATGACTGCCACCTGCACCATGACCCGTTCGGTGATGCTGAATATGGCCAACTCCGCGGGAAATCTGTTTGGGGGCACCCTGATGGGCTGGATGGACGAAGTGACGGGGATTACGGCCCATCGCTTTACCTGGACCCGGGTGACCACGGCAGCAGTGAAAAGCATCAATTTCTACGTGCCCATCCACTACGGCACGGTGCTGCAGCTGGAAGGCCGGGTCATCCGGGTGGGCCGCAGCTCCCTGGACGTGGAGGTGGTGGCCTATCTGGAGCCGGAAACGGAAGACGCGGCGCCCATTAAGGCGGCGGACGGGGTCTTTACCTATGTCTCCATCAACGAGGCAGGCCGGCCCATTCCCATCCGGAAAAAACTGGAAGACGCCTAAACGCAAAAAAAGAAATGCCTATGGACGAAAGCATCCATAGGCATTTCTTTTTTAGGTTATTCGTTGGCAGCTTTTTTGGAAGCCGCAGGTTTGCCGGCGCTGCAATAGAAGATGAAGCCCAGGAACAGGAAGGCCACGCAGAACCATTTGACCAGCACTTCCGTACCCTGGCTGGCGAACATATCGTAATAGCCCTTCAGGTAGATGGAGATGATGATCAGCGGCAGTACGTATTGCAGGTAGCTGTGCAGGGAGGTGGGAATGTTCCGGCCTTCCCCGTCGTTGGCCTCCGCCAGGAAGTGCTTCCAGCCCCAGCCGTTTTCCCGGGTGCAGAACAGCACAAAGGCCAGGCTGCCCAGGGGCAGCAGGTTGTTGGAAACGATAAAGTCTTCCAGATCCAGCACGGCGGTGCCCGGGCCCAGAGGCTGGAAGCCGGCCCACAGGTTGTAGCCCAGGGCGCAGGGAACACTGAGGAGAATCACGCAGACGGCGTTAATCAGCACGCTCTTTTTCCGGTCCCAGCCGTACAGGTTCATGCCAAAGGCGATGATGTTTTCAAATACGGCAATGACCGTGGACAGGGCGGCAAAGGACAGGAAGATGAAGAACATCATGCCCCAGAAGCGGCCGCCGGGCATTTGTACAAACAGGTTGGGAATGGTCAGGAAAATCAGGGACGGACCGGCGTCCGGCTCAATGCCGTAGGCAAAGCAGGCCGGGATGATGATGAAGCCGGCCATCAGGGCCACAAAGGTGTCCAGGGCTGTAATGGTGGTGGCTTCCCCAAACAGGCTGCGGCCGTGGGGCAGGTAGGCCCCAAAAATCAGCATGGCGCCGATACCAATGGACAGGGTGAAGAACGCCTGGCTCATGGCGGCAAAAATCATGTTGCCCCAGCCCAGCTGGCTTACCGAGTCCCAATTGGGAATCAGGTAGAAGGCGATGCCCTTTTCTGCCCCGTCCAGGAACAGGGAGTGGGCGGCCAGGACAATCATCAGCAGCAGCAGGGCGGACATCATCCACTTGCTGATCCGTTCCACCCCGTTTTGGATGCCCAAATAGCAGACCGCAAAGCCCAGCAGACAGGTAATCACCATCCAGCCTACCAGGATGCTGGGGCTGGACAGCATGGTGCCAAAGGAAGCCTTGATAAACTCCGGTGAAGCGCCTACAAAGGTGCCCTTGATGTGGAGCCAGCAGTAGTACAGCATCCAGCCGGTAACGGTGGTGTAGTACATCATCAGCAGGTAGCAGCCGGCAATGCTGATGCCTTTCAGCCGGTGCCAGCGGGTGCCCGGCGGTTCCAGCACCTCAAAGCTTTTGGCAGCGCTGCGGCGGCTGCCCCGGCCAATGGCGAATTCGCAGACCATGACGGGGATGCCCATAATCAGAAGAAAGATTAAATAGATCAGGATAAAGGCGGCGCCCCCGAATTGGCCGCAAAGGTAAGGAAACTTCCAGACGTTCCCAATGCCAATGGCGCAGCCGGCAGAAACCAGGATAAAGCCAAGGCGGGAACCGAAAGAATCTAAAGGATTTTGTTCGGACAAAGTAGTACAACCCCTTTCTGCAATATGAAACACTTGTGTACCATTCTATACTAGGATGAAACAAGTTTCAAGCAAAAAGGGGTTGTTTTTTCTTGTTTTTATCAAGATAAATATGAATTGTCCTTAACGGACGCCTTTTCCTGGCTGAATCATGGTAGGAGTCTGGGCCTTTACCTTGGGCTCCAGGGGCAAGCCGCCAGTTTGGCCTTGAGGCGGATTCTGCGGGCGGACATTTGGCTGGGGCTGGGTTCCTGCGTTACCGGGTTGGGAAGGAACTGGCAGGGACGGGGTCCGGGGCTGCTGGGCTGCCCGTTTGGCTTCTTCCAGGCGCTGCTGCTGTTCTGCCTGCTGCAGGCGCAGGGAACGTTCCAGTTCGGCTTTTTCGGCTTCTCTCTTTTGGTAGATGGAATGGGCAAAAAAGAGGCATAAGCACAGCACAGCCAAGAGGACAAAGGCCAGCAGGCCGTGGACGGAACGGCCCTTGGCATCAGGGTCCTTTGCGGTAAGGCGGGTATGCCAGCTGCGCAGAAATTTCAGCATATGAATCACTCCTTCTCTATTGTTAGGCCGGCGCAGAGCGTCAGCCCGAACCTGTGGGGTCAATGGCTCTATTTTACACTTGTTCTCCAAAAAGCACAAATCCCCGTGGTATAATAAGGAAAAATCAGCCGGCTCGCCGGCTAAGGAAAAGGATGACTTATGCATAAAAAATATTTTTTCTTTGATATTGACCAGACCCTGGGCCTGGGGATTTCCCAGCAGGTACCTCCGGATACCCAGTATTGCCTGGATGCCCTCCAGGCCGCCGGGCACTTTGTAGCCCTGGCCACAGGCCGAATCCAGTGTGATGCGGCAGCCTTTGCCCAGAAACACGGAATTTCTTCTATGGTGGCGGACGGGGGCAGCAGCCTTACGGTGGACGGAAAAATCCTGTCCATGGAAGGGCTCCCCTTGGAACCTGCCCGGGCCCTGCTCCGGGACCTGACCAGACGGCAGCAGCCCTGGGCGGTGGTGGTGGATAACACCCTGGACCGGTATACGCCCTACCAGGATTACCCCCGGGAAGACCCTAGAAACTACATGACCACCCACGTAGGTCCGGTGGACATTGAAGCCCTGGACCCGATTTTCAAGATTACCTATGCCCGGGAAGCGGAAGGTACAGAACCTGCCTTTCAGCAGGGCCTGCCCCACCTGCCCTATATTGACCATACGTATCTGGTGGAGCCGGTGGACAAGGGTAGGGGCATTGAAAAGCTCATGCACCTGCTTCACGCCGATCCTTCTGACGCCGTGGTGTTTGGGGACGGGCTCAATGACCTGACCATGTTCCGGAAACCCTTTTTCGCCATTGCCATGGGCAACGCCCGGCCGGTCCTGAAAGAACGGGCGGATTATGTGACCCAGGACAATGATAAGGGCGGAATCCTCAATGCCTGCCGGAAATTTGGCTGGCTGCCGGAAAAATAGCAGTGCCGGAGTCTGTGTGCCATTTGTACGGCAAGCTGCAGAGCTCCGCTAAAGGACTATATTAGGAAAGAAGATGATGGGATGCAGTGGAAGAAACGTGCTGCCCTGTGGCTGGTGGTCAGCCAATTGTTTATGGGAGGTGCCTGGGCGGCGGCCCCGGCTTTGCAGGTCAAGGTGGAACGGGAGCCGGGCTTTGTGTGGCGGCTGGATGCCCCCAATACCCTGAAACTGCCCCGGAACTACCGGGTGGACCAGCCCCTGCGGGCCAGCGGCAGCGGCCAGCCCTCGGCCCTGAACCTGGCGGCCGTGGTAAACGACCTGAAAGCCCGGGGAGTGGAGCCCGGACAGGTGGTGGATGTGGACCTGCGCCAGGAATCCCACGGCTATTTTAATGGGGCTGCGGTCAGCTGGTACGGGAAGAACAACTGGGGCAACGTGGGTCTTGCCCCCGCAGCGGTTACGGCAGCGGAGAACCGACAGCTTTCCCAGCTAAGCGGCAGGGAAGAAACCTATTATTCCCTGAGCAAGAAAAAGCTCCCCAAGGATCCGGTTTCCGTACAGGTGCTGCTGGCACCTACTGAGGAGCAGCTGGCCGCCGTCTTTGGGGTGGGCTATAAGCGGTTCCCCTGCACGGACCATCTCTGGCCCGAGGCCCAGCAGGTGGATGCCTTCCTGCAGTGGGCGGATACCCTGCCTCCCGAGGCCTGGCTCCATTTCCACTGTCAGGCCGGGGTGGGCCGGACTACGGCCTTTCTGGCCATCTGGGACATTTGGCGGAATGCACCCCAGGACAGCCTGGAAACCATTACGGACCGGCAGGCCAAGCTGGGGGGCTTGGATCTGCTCAACCTAAAGGCCACTGGCTGGATGGAAAGCGCTAATGCCCGGAAAATCTACCGGGTACGCCAGTTCTACCAATATACCGTGGAGAAAAAGGCGGGGAAAACCAATCTAAGCTGGAGCGAATACCTGAAGCAAAATCCCTGAAGGGGAGGACTGCTCGCCCTACCGCAGTCCAAAAAGTGAAAAAAACGCAAAATCTACCCTGGGCCCTGGACCATCGCTTGCTAGAAAAATAGCAGAATGGTATGATAAAAGACATTAGGAAAGAAGGATGGACCATATGACTACGAATTCTCGCCCAGGGGGGCATTCCCATAAAGGCTTGGCGGCAGGGGTACTGGCAGTCCTTTGCCTGGTGCTGGTACTGGCCGGCTGCTTTGCTTTTGGCTACAAGGGAGGACTGGGACCCAGTCCTTCCATAAAGGCACCGGCCCAAACGGCTGCTTCAGCCCAAACGGCTGCCCAGGAAAAGACGCCTGCCCAGCCCGCAGCCAGCAGCTCCGGAACCGGGGAAATCGGCACCCAGCAGGGAGGCCCGGGCCTGGGAGAAGGTTCCCAAGGAACCAATCTGCTGACGGCTCCCTTGCAAAAAGGAACTAAATATCGGGTGCTGATTGATAAAAGTGACCATAAATTCTATCTTATGGACGGCCAAATGGTGGTCCGGGCCTGGGGCTGCGCCGTAGGCAAGGGCGGCCTGGGCCAGAAACAGGTCAGCGGGGACAACATGACCCCAACGGGCACTTTTCTGGTGGACGAAATTGATGATGCTTCCAGCTGGACCCATGACTTTGGAGATGGCAACGGTTCCATTGCCGGAGCTTACGGGCCCTGGTTTATCAGCCTGGATACCAGAAACCTCAGCGGGGGCAATTGGGACGGCATCGGCATCCACGGCACCCATGATCCAGCTTCCATCGGCACCAATGCCTCGGAGGGCTGCGTCCGGCTGCAGAACGACCAGCTGGAAGAGCTGCGCCAGGTAGCCTATGTGGGTATGCCGGTAACCATTCAAGATTGAATACAGGAAATAAAAAATTCGGATGTGCTGAGCACACCCGAATTTTTTGTTATTGGCCGACCCAGCAGGTACCGCCCTGGCAGTTCCCATTTGGGGGAGCACTCTGGGGCAGCCTTTCCCTGGCGCTGCCATAGCCCTTGCCGCGCCCCTGGCCGCAGCCATAGCCGTAACCAGGACCGCCGCCCTGGCAATACCACCCGTAGCCGGGACCGTATTCCGGCACGGGGCTGGAGGCCAGCACGGCACCGCCCAGGCTCCAAAGGCCCAGAAGTACCAGGGTGAAGAGCAGCATAGATTTTTTCATGGCATTTCCTCCTTGCAAACAGGCCAAAAGGTCTCTATGTATTATAGCACGACTACTGCGCGGGAAGGAGAAAACCAAAAGTGTAAAAATTCCTAAAAAAAATTGTTAGTTTTTATGGAAAAATCCAAATAATAATGGTAAAATATTTATGTATTTTTGCAGCCCTTGGCTCTCTGCCGCAGCAGGATGCTTTCCTGAGAAATGGATGCATTTGCACTGCCTGTCAGAAGGCTTTATTTTTTTCAGGGTGAAACTAAGTGTTAACTAAAAAATAACATTAAACAATCCAAAAAGCTACAAATTTAACAATCTAAACTTTATCATTTTTTTTAAATAACAAGTTAGGAAAGTAAATTGACAAAGAACAAAAAATAATATATATTAATTACAGTTATTAAATAAGATATCAGCCGCATTCACTTGTGGGTAGGAAGGGAGGTGGCGAGAATGTTAAGCTCCAATGAGTTGGCAAAAGTGCTCCGGGACAATGGCTGCAAGGTAACGCCTCAGCGTTTGGCCGTTTATGAGATGCTGGCTCATACAAAAGAACACCCCACCGCAGAAATGATTTATGACAAGGTGAAAGACAAATACACTACGATGAGTTTTGCAACCGTGTATAAGTCTGTGGAGATTTTCAGCAAACTGGGTATAGTCCAGGTACTGAATACGGGGGAAGAAAGTTACCGGTATGATGCCAATGTAATGGAACATCCGCATATCAGATGCACCAAATGCGGAAAAGTCTTTGATGTGCCCCATATCGAGGCCAAACAGATTGAAGACATGGTTTCCAAGCAAACCGGTTTTGACGTAAACGGACACCAATTTTATTTCTATGGCGTTTGCCCTAAATGCCAGCGGAAAGCATAATCCTAGCTGTAAAAACACCGAGCTGTAAGAGTTCGGTGTTTTTTTACATTTTGCCCTTTGGATTTGTTATAATATACAGTAACGTTATGAGGGCTGTTTCCTAGAAAAAACGGTAATTTTGTATTGGTAAAGGTGTTAGAAACGATGCAGACAGACTTTGAAGTTGATATTTTGGCCAGCGGCAGCCGGGGCAATTCCACCCTGATCCGGGTGGGGGACACGGCGGTGCTTATTGATGCAGGGATTTCCTGCCGGCGGATTGTCCAGGGCCTGAAGAAATGCGGCCTGGAGCCGGAAGACCTGAGCGGGATTTTCCTGACCCATGAGCACAAGGACCACGTGGCCGGACTGGATGTGTTTGGCCGGCATTACGGAACCGTACCCATTTTCGCCAATGAAAAGACCTGGTCCCAGCTGCCGGTGCGCCGGCTGCTTACCCGGGAACAGGTGCGGGCGGTACCCCGGTCCTGCACCCTGGGCCGGCTCCGGATCGAACCCTTTAAGATTTCCCATGATGCGGCGGATCCGGTGGGGTACCAGCTGTTCTACGGGGACGAAAAGTGTACCTACCTGACGGACTGCGGCACCATTACCCCAACGGTGAGAAATGCTGTGGAAGGCGCAGAAGTCCTCATCCTGGAAGCCAACCATGATGAAACCATGCTGCGCAACGGACCCTATCCGCCCCAGCTCCAACGGCGCATTGCCGGCCAATACGGCCATTTGTCCAATGTGACCGCGGGCCAATTTCTTACGGAACTGCCGGTGCTGCCCAAGGAAGTATTCCTGGCCCATCTCAGTGAAAAAAACAATACCCCCCATATCGCCTATGAAACGGTGGAAAACCAGCTGAAGCAAATGCCCCAGCCCCACCAGATTCAACTGTTCGTGGCTTCCCAGCAGGAGCTGGTAAGCAATGTCCGGTCCTAAAGGAGTGATCGTATGAAACGCAAACTTTCCCAAAAAACCTTGAGCACCTTACTGGCTCTTTCTCTCAGCATGAGCTTCTTTACTGCCGGCTGCGGGCTGGCCAGCAAGGCCACCAATGATAAGACGGCTGCCAAGCCGGCTACCACCCAGGAAGAGAAAATGAAGGAAGCCGATTCCAAGCTCAGTGCCAATCGGAATACTCCCATCGTCCAGGCTGCCAAGAAAGTGGGTCCTACGGTTGTGGGTATTACCAACAAGGCCCTGGTGCGGGATTATTTCAACCGGACCCAGCTGGTGGAAAAGGGCAGCGGTTCCGGGGTCATCTACAGCAAGGATGGCCTGATTGTGACCAATAACCACGTAGTGGCAGGGGCCCAGGAAATTGTGGTCAGCCTGTCCAACGGCAAAACCTACACCGGCAAGGTGCTGGGCACCGATCCCACCACGGACCTGGCAGTGGTGAAAATCCAGGCCGACGAGGATCTGCCGGTAGCGGAATTTGGTGATTCCGATACCCTGATGGTGGGCGAACCGGCCATTGCCATCGGTAACCCCCTGGGCATGGAATTCCGGGGTACGGTAACCGCCGGCGTCATCAGCGCCCTGAACCGGACCATTGATTTGGGTGAGCAGCGCTTCCGCCTGATCCAGACCGACGCAGCCATTAACCCCGGCAATTCCGGCGGGGCCCTGGCCAACGCAGACGGTCAGGTCATCGGCATCAACAGCGCCAAGATTGTGGTCAGCGGCGTAGAAGGCATTGGCTTTGCCATTCCTATCAACGAAGCCAAACCCATTATCAAGCAGTTGGCCGAACAGGGCCGGGTGGTGCGCCCGTATTTGGGGGTCAGCCTCATTGACAAGACCTTGGCAGAACGGTTTGGGTTCAATATCGACCTGAGAGGAGGGCTGTTTGTAGCCAAATTGTTTCAAAATGGTCCAGCCTATCAGGGAGGCATTCGCCCGAATGATATCATTACCAAATTCAATGGGACTAAGGTTGATTCGGTGGCTGCTCTTCGGGACGCTTTGAACAAGTGCCAGGTAGGGCAGACGGTTCCTGTCACCATCTTGCGGGGCGATACGGAAGTGGATAAGAACGTAACCTTAACAGAAATGCCCCAGCAGGACAGCAATAACTGATGCTGAAGATTACCATTGCCTGTGTGGGCAAATTAAAAGAAGACTATCTGCGCAGCGCAGAGGCGGAATTTGTGAAACGGCTGGGGGCCTATTGCCAGCTGGAAATCAAATGCATTCCGGAAGAAAAAATGCCAGAAAACGCCTCTCCGGCTGCCGAGCAGCAGGTACTGCAAAAAGAGACGGAGCGCGTCCTGAAGCTGATTGACGACCACAGCTATGTGGTGCTGTTGGATCTGAAGGGAAAGGAAATTTCCTCTCCCCAGCTGGCGGAGAAGCTGGACCGCTGGATGGTGGAGGGGGTCAGCCATCTGACCTTTGTCATTGGAGGCCCCTTTGGCTATACGGATGACCTGCGCCGGCGGGCGGATTTCCGCTGGAGCTTTTCACCCCTGACCTTCACCCACCAGATGATCCGGGTTCTTCTGCTGGAGCAGATCTACCGGGCCTTCAAGATTCTGCGCAACGAAAAGTACCACCATTAAGCGGTTTTACTCTATTTTATCAGGTACAGGGCACCTGTCCCGTTTGAGGACAAAGCACCGAGGGGAGTTATTCATTCATGGAAAAAGCAAAAGTGTATTTTACGGATTTTCGCTGCCCAGTGGGTACCAGCATGCTGACCAAACTCCAGCGGCTGTGCAAAGTGGCCAAAATGAACAGCATTGACTTCGAAGGCAAATATACGGCTGTGAAGATGCATTTTGGCGAATTGGGCAACCTGGCCACCATCCGGCCCCAGTATGTCAAGGCGGTTACGGACCTAATCAAGGAATGGGGCGGCAAACCCTTCCTGACAGACTGCAACACCCTGTATCCGGGCAGCCGGAAAAACGCCCTGGACCATCTGGAATGTGCCGCCTTAAACGGCTACAATCCTACCACCACGGGCTGCCAGGTCATCATCGGGGACGGCCTGCGGGGCACCGATGAAGTGGAAGTTCCCGTACCCAATGGGGAATACATCAAAAAGGCCAAAATTGGCCGGGCCATTATGGATGCGGACATTGTGGTCAGCCTGGCCCACTTCAAGGGTCATGAATCTACCGGCTTTGGCGGCGCCATCAAGAATATCGGCATGGGCTGCGGCAGCCGGGCCGGGAAAATGGAACAGCATTCCTCCGGTACTCCCAAGGTGGACCCGGAGCTGTGCCGGGGCTGCCGGCACTGTGCCAGCGAATGCGGTTCTGACGCCATTGAGTACATTGACAACAAAGCGTTTATTCACGAAGACCTGTGCGTAGGCTGCGGCCGCTGCATTGGGGCTTGCAGCTTTGACGCCATCCAAACGGTACAGTGGGATGCCAACGAGCTGCTGGATCGGAAAATGGCTGAGTACACCCTGGCTGTGCTCCACGGCCGGCCCAGCTTCTTCATCAACTTTGTTATGGACATTTCCCCCAACTGCGACTGCCACGGGGAAAATGACGCACCCATTCTGCCCAACATCGGCATTTTTGCTTCCACCGATCCCATTGCCGTGGATCAGGCCTGCGCCGATGCCTGCCAGAAGATGCCGCCCCTGCCCAACAGCCAGCTGTCCGACCACCTGGCCGAAAAGGGCTGGGAGGAGCACCACGACCATTTCCTGGACAGCAACCCCCTGGTGGACTGGGAAACCACGCTGGAACATGGCGTGAAGATAGGCCTGGGCACCCGGGAATACGAACTGGTCCGGATGTAACTGTTTCCTTTTACGGTACATAAGAAAAGTTGAGTGTCAGATTGGAGAGGGTGCCCTTTAGGGGGCCCTCTCCTTTGTGTTATAATGGAACCATTCTAGAACGTACGGAGGAGCTTATGTCTGATTATGTAATTTCTCCGGTGTACCCTTCTGACACCCGCACCAATGCCCAAGTGAATGCACTGCTGGAGCAGGAAGGAATCCGCCGGGATGCCAATTTGGATTATACCTGTGTCATGTTTGACCAGGATTACCACGCCGTAGCCACCGGCAGCTGCTTTGGAAATACCCTGCGCTGCATGGCGGTGGATCACCACCATCAGGGGGAAGGCCTGATGAACGAAATCGTTTCCCATCTGGTCCAGCGCCAGTTTGAACAGGGCCATACCCACCTGTTCCTGTACACCAAATGTTCGTCCGCCAAGTTCTTCGGGGACCTGGGCTTTTACGAAATTGCCCGGGTAGAAGACCAGGTGGTATTTATGGAAAATAAGCACGATGGCTTTGCCCACTACCTGGACCAGCTGGCCCAAAGCAAGGTGGAAGCACCCCGGGTGGCAGCCGTGGTGATGAACGCCAACCCCTTTACCCTGGGACACCAGTACCTGGTGGAAAAGGCCGCCCAGGAAAATGACCTGGTGCACTTGTTCATGGTCAGCGAGGACGCCAGCTTCTTTCCCTATACGGTGCGCAAGCGCCTGATTATGGAAGGCACGGCCCATTTGAAGAATATCCGCTACCACGACAGCGGTCCCTACATCATCAGCCAGAACACCTTCCCCAGCTACTTCCAAAAGGATGAGGAAGCGGTAATCCTGAGCCACGCCAACCTGGACCTGGCCATTTTCACGAAAATTGCTGCCCGCATGGGCATTACCGCCCGCTACGTAGGGGAGGAACCCACCAGCCTGGTGACCGGGCTCTACAACCAGGTCATGGCCAAACGGCTGCCGGAAGCGGGGATTGGCTGCGTCATTGTGCCCCGGAAAACCCAAAACGGCATTGTGGTCAGTGCTTCTACCGTGCGCCGGGATATCCAGCAGGGCAACTGGGACGAAGTGAAGGCCCTGGTGCCGGAGACTACCTGGAACTACCTGCGCAGTGAGGAAGGCCAGCCGGTGGTGGACAAAATCCGGGCCGGCAAGAATGTGGTCCATTACTAAAAGGCAGCCCCGGCCTTTCTCCGGGAAGGCTGGGTTGACTATTGCTTTTTTTGATACAGTTGTATATAATGTTTTATTGCAAACTACATATTGCTCATCAAGAGTGGCGGAGGGAATGGCCCAATGAACCCACAGCAACCATGGCGTAAGCCAACGGTGCTAAATCCTACAATGCGGTTTTTCGATTGTGAGATGAGAGCCTATATACTCTCTCTCAATGGGGAGTATTTTTTTTACTCAAGGAGGAACTATGAAAAAGTTTTTTACATCTGAATCTGTAACGGAAGGCCATCCTGATAAGATTGCCGACCAGATTTCCGACGCAGTCCTGGATGCCATCATCGCCCAGGACCCCAATGCCCGGGTTGCTTGTGAAACCCTGGTAGCCACTGGCCAAATCCATGTGGTAGGGGAAATTTCCACCAGCTGCTATGTGGATATTGCCAAAATTGCCCGGCAGACCGTAATGGACATCGGCTATGACCGTGCCAAATACGGCTTTGACGGAGCTACCTGCGGGGTGCTGCTGTCCATCGACGAACAGTCCCCGGATATTGCCATGGGCGTGGATGAATCCGACGAAGCCAAGGGCGGCAACCAGGACGACGATGAAAAAATCGGCGCCGGCGATCAGGGCATGATGTTCGGCTATGCCACGGACGAAACTCCGGAATATATGCCCCTGCCCATTTCCCTGGCCCATAAGCTGGCTTACCGGCTGGCCCAGGTCCGGAAACAGGGAATCCTGGATTATCTGCGGCCGGATGGCAAGACCCAGGTTACCGTGGAATATGATGACGACAAGCCGGTCCGGGTGGATACCATCGTAGTTTCTGCCCAGCACAGCGAAAAGGTTTCCATGGAACAGCTGCGCAAGGACATTTTGGAATACGTTATCAAACCGGTGGTTCCGGCAGAATTGCTGGACGAAAAGACCATTTACCACATCAACCCCACCGGCCGTTTTGTGATCGGCGGTCCCCAGGGGGACTCCGGCCTGACGGGACGGAAAATCATCGTGGATACCTACGGCGGCATGGCTCGTCATGGGGGCGGCGCCTTCTCCGGCAAGGATCCCACAAAGGTGGACCGGAGTGCTGCCTACGCAGCCCGCTACGTGGCCAAGAACGTGGTGGCTGCCGGTTTGGCCAAGAAATGTGAAATCCAGCTGGCCTATGCCATCGGCGTAGCCCGCCCGGTTTCCATCGCGGTCAACACCTTTGGCACCAATGCCATTCCGGAAGAAGAAATCGTGGAACTGATCAGAAAGAACTTCTCCCTGACCCCGGCCGGCATCATCAAGAGCCTGGATTTGAGAAGACCCATCTACCGCCAGACCGCAGCCTATGGCCACTTTGGCCGGACGGATGTGGACCTGCCTTGGGAACATCTGGACAAGGTAGATGTTTTGAAAAAGGCTCTGCATTAAAATGAAGTATGCAAAGGTTGCCATTAATTTGCCGGTAAAGAATATGTTCCGGCAGTTCACCTACCGGGTGCCGGAAAGCATGGACTTTCTGGACGAAGGCTGGCGGGTAGTGGTGCCTTTTGGCTCACAAATGCTGGAAGGCTTTATTGTGGAGGAGGACCGGGAGCCGGACCTTTCCCTGGACCTGAAGGCCATTGCCGATGTGTTGGGCACGGCGCCCTGGTTTGATCAGGAGATGCTGGCCACGGCCCATTGGCTGTCCCAGTACTATCTCTGTACCTTGGCGGAAGCCCTGCGCCTGTTTATTCCAGGCAAGAGCAGTGTGGCCGTCACCGGCCGTTACCAGCCGGAACCGGATTTTGCCGGAGAATTGACCAAACCGGAGCAGGAGTTCTACGATTATCTGCTGCTTCGGGGCGGCCGGTCCCGGAAGGAAATCTGCCGCCTGGACGGAGGGGAAAATGCCCTGAAGGGACTGATCACCAAAGGGGCAGTGAGCCTGTCCTTCGCAACCAAATACAAGCTGCGGGAAAAGACCGAACGTACCCTGCAAAGCACTGCCGCAGGGCGCCAGGCCCTAAAGGACGGCCTGATCCGGGGTAAAAGCCGGCAGGCCGCCCTTTCCCTATTACCGGAAAAGACCGTGCTGACCAGCCACGAACTGCAAGCCAAGGGCATCTCCAACGATGTAATCCACGCTCTGGTGCTTTTGGGCTATCTGGAGGAAGGGCAGCGCCGGGTGCTGCGGGACAGCTACGAGCATCTGGAGGCACCCCGGGAAAATTTGCAGCTGACTCCGGAGCAGCAGGCTGCGGTGGAAGCGGTGGACCGGGCCAGAACGGAAAAGGAGCCCCAGACCTTTCTTCTGGAAGGCATCACCGGCAGCGGCAAGACGGAAGTCTACCTGCGGCTGACCGACCGGGCCGTCCGGGCCGGGCAGCAGGTGATGGTACTGGTGCCGGAAATTGCCCTGACCGGGCAGATCGTGCGGCGTTTTAAGGCCTGGTTCTCGGACCATGTGGCCGTGGCCCACAGCAAGCTGTCCGCCAATGAGCGGGCGGACGTGTGGGAGAGAATGCGCTCCGGCCAGGCACGGGTGCTGATTGGGGTCCGCTCAGCGGTGTTCTGCCCCTTTGAAAATTTGGGCCTGATTATCATCGACGAGGAACACGAAGGTACCTACAAACAGGAAACCCGGCCCAGCTATCATGCTCGGCTGGTGGCCCAGTACCGGGCACATTACCGGAAGGTGCCGGTGCTTTTGGGCTCGGCCACCCCGGACCTGGAATCCTATTATTACGCCCGGAAGGGGAAATATACCCGGCTGCGGTTGACCCAGCGGGCCAAAAGCGGCAGCCGCCTGCCCCAGGTATCCATTGTGGACATGCGGGCGGAGCTGCAGCAGGGGAACCGGTCCGTACTTTCGGGAGAACTCCGGGAAAAACTGGAGCAGACCGTCCAGCATGGGGAGCAGGCCATTGTGCTGCTAAACCGCCGGGGCTTCTCCACCTTTGTGCTGTGCCGGGATTGCGGGGAGGCCATTACCTGTCCCCACTGCGCCGTTTCCCTGGTGTACCACGCCAAGGACCAGCTGCTGAAATGCCATTACTGCGGCTATACCATGCCCGTGCCCCACACCTGCCCCAACTGCGGCAGCAAGCGGATCAAGTTCTTTGGCACCGGCACGGAAAAGGCCGAAATGGAAATCCAGGAGCTGTGTCCGGGGGTGCATCCCATTCGCATGGACCAGGATTCCACCTCAGCCAAATTTGCCCACGAGCGGATTCTCAGGGCCTTTGGCAAGCAGGAGTACAACGTGCTTTTGGGCACCCAGATGGTGGCCAAGGGCCACGACATTCCCAATGTGACCCTGGTGGGCATCCTTAGCGCTGATGCAGCCCTGAACCTGCCGGACTTTCGCAGCGGGGAGCGTTGTTTTGCCCTGCTGACCCAGGCTGCGGGCCGGGCCGGCCGGGGGGACAAACCTGGCCAGGTGGTGTTTCAGGCCTACGATGCGGAAAATCCCATTCTCCAGCTGGCAGCCAAGCAGGACTATGAAGGCTTTGCCAAGCATGAACTGGACCAGCGGCAGGAGCTGAATTATCCGCCCTTTACCAAGATGCTGAAGATTACCGTCCAGCACAAGGAAATGGAAACGGCCTTTTCCACTGCCCAGCGGGTGGTGAACAATCTGGAGGCCTGGCAGTTGGAAACCCAGGCGGAAGTAGAAATCCTGGGCCCCTTCCCTGCCATTGTGCCTATGGTAAAAGGAATTTATCGAATCAACATCCTGCTAAAAAGTCATAAAATGGATCCCGTAAAGGAATGGCTGCGCCAATCGGAATTTTGGGCCCAGCCCAGCCTGTCTTTTGACGTGGATCCCATCAGCGTGATATAGTAAAAGTATTACTTCATTCTATTTTATGGAAGGAGCATCTCCCATGAAAAAAATTCGTACGGCTTTAGCCCTGGGCGCCTGCCTGACGGCGCTGTCTGCCGCTGCCTATGCGGCACCGGCTTCCCCGGTGACTGCGGCCCCCGGTAAAACCGCTGTCCAAAGTCAGGAGGGAACCATGACAACTGTCAAAGAATATATTGCCCAGGGGAAAATCACCCCGGCTGCCGACAAAAGCGGCAGCGGCCGGATTGATTTGCAGCTGAGCAAACCGGAAATGACCTATACTTCCGGGGTAGTTTACGCCCAGGTGCCCAGCCGGGGCTACGAGAACGTACCCCTTACTATGGACATCATTCGTCCCAAGAACCCCAAAACGCCTCTGCCGGCAGTTATTTTTGTCACCGGGGGCGGTTTTATCAACGCCAACAAGGATAATATGCTCAGCCGCCGGGTGGAACTGGCCGAAAACGGCTACGTGGTGGCCAGCATCAACTACCGGGTGGCTCCTACGGCCCAAATGCCCCAACCCCTGGAAGATGTGAAGGCGGCGGTCCGCTTCCTTCGAGCCCACGCTGCCCAGTATAATGTGGACAGCAAACATATCGGTCTGTGGGGCGGCAGTGCCGGCGGCTATTTGGTGGCCATTGCCGGTACCACCAACGGCACCAAGCAATTCGACAAGGGGGAATACCTGAACCAGTCCAGTGATGTCCAGGCCGTTTTTGACGAATATGGCCTGTCCGACCTGACCAAGATTGGGGCAGACTATTCGGAAGCCGTACAGAAGCTCCACGCTTCGGACGGGGCTACGGAAAACCTGTGGCTTAACGGTTCTTCCGTTTTTACCGGCCATGCAGGGAATGTGTCTTCCGACCTGAAAAAGGCAGAAGCCGCCAACCCCATTACCTACATTTCCTCCAAGACCCCGCCGTTCCTGTTGATGCACGGGGATAAGGATGTGGTGGTATCGCCCAGCCAGACGGAAATCCTCCATAAGGCCCTGGTAGAGAAGGGCATCGATTCCACCCGGTACGTGGTTACCGGCGCCGCCCACGGGGGCGTGTACTGGTACCAGCCGGAAGTAATGGAAGTGGTGCTGGAATTCTTTAACCGGACGCTGAAAGGATTGTAATTGCACAAAAAAAGGGAACTGCCTGGGCAGTTCCCTTTTTCTATACGGAGTTTTCTAGGTAGTACAGCCGCTTTCCAGGGCTTTCCGGATTCCATCCAGGTTCAGTTCCTTTCCCTGGAGCAGGCTATCAATCCGCAGCCGGGTCAGTGGCGTGTTGCTGAGATTCTGGACCTTGGACAGGGCCTGGCGCATTTTCTCCGACAGGGGTTTTTGGCCGTCCGACCAGGATTCCAATACGTCCAGGGCATCGGACCGGTTGGCACTGCTGCCGCTGGTCAGGCTCCGTTCCAGCAGGTCTTCCCCCTGTCCTGGGAAGTATTCCAGGGGATGGAGCATATCTGCCAGCTGGCCCTTTCCTTTTAGGTAGTCGTCCAGATGGAGCCGGGCAAAGGCCAGCACGTCTTTCACATCCTGGTCATTGGCCTGCCACAGCAGGGGCCGGTACAGGGTGGTCAGGCTGGGCTGCTCTTTGAGCAGCCGCCAAAGTTCCGGCTGGATATCAATGTCCAGGATGGCGGCCATTTCGATGACCGGCAGGTTGGCTTCGCCTTCCGGGGTGAGAAGGGCTGCCAAAATCTTGGGCCGCCAGTCCACGGAGCTTAACAGGGCGTTAAGGGAATCCAAAAGGATTTGGCACTGGATGGCCGACAGGGCAAAGTAGAACTTTTTCTGGAGCATGTACTGGATGGCTGCCGCCATAGCTACCAGGGAGGAGGCTACGGCAATATCCAGGTAATGGTCCGCCGCCTGGGAAAAATACTTGGGCAGCAGGGTAAACAGGTCCACCTTGTTTTCCTGGGGCAGCAGGTCTTCCTGGATGCATTCCAGCAGGTACTGGAAGTAATCTGCCAGGAGCCGGGTAATCCCCAAAAACAGGGGGTGGGACAGGCTCTTTTGGTCCAGGAACTTTTCCAGGTCCAGATGTTCCAGCACCCATAAGGGCAGACTGGGGTCGTGGACGGTGAGCTTCAGCCCCTTCATCAGCAGCCATTCCTGGGAGGCCCGGGTGGTGAAGTGGAAATGCTTGATGGCACAGACCCGGCCCCAGCCCGTGGTGTGAAGCAGCAGGACCCGCAGGTCGTCCTGGTCCAGGCTGTCACTGTCCTCCAGGGCCTGGAGGACAAATTTGGTGAACTCCTCGCAGCGGGCCAAAAGCAGCAGATCCTGTTTCAGGGCTTCTGCTTCCGGTTTGCCCCGTTTGTTCTTTAAAAAGGCTCCGGCAGCAATCACCGCGAATTTTACCGCTTCCCGGTCCGTGGCTTGGTACAGCCAGGTTTTGGTCAGCTTCCACAGGCTGGGGGAGTAGCGCAGGTGGGTGACCCGCCGGCTGAGCTTATCGAAATACAAGATGCAGGGGGCGTGGGTAACCCGCTGGTACAGGCTGAGGGCTGCTTCCGGGCTGGGTTTCTTCTTGTAGCGCTGGAGAGCCTGGTAGATGTCCAGGTACAGTGCTTCCCCGGACTCCCCGGCTTCCGCCTCGTCGTCCAGCAGGTACAGGTCTTTCATGCCCGGCAGGGGAAACATCCCGGCGGACAGGGAATCCGGCGCCGTATCCGGTAGGTTTTTCAGGGTAAAGAAGCCCTGGGGAGTCAAATGTTCTTTTATGAAATTGAATAGGCTGGGGCCCTGGAGCCAGGGCAGTCCGTTTTGCATTTCCATGGTGCCCTCCTTTTCTGTCTGACGGCGGGCGGCCAGTCAGACCTTGATGGGGCCCTGCCTCATCCTTGGGCAGGCGGCCTTAGCCCGAGCCTGCAGCTGCAGAACCTCGGGCGGGGAGAGCTGTGACGCAGCAGCCTAGCTTGCAGCTGCTTTTCACAGTACGGGTGCTGAATATTTTCCTTGTTATTTTATATATTCTATGCGCACCCTTGAAAACCCTTCTTTTTAAGGGATTTTTGGAAAAATCATCTCTAAAACTTTACGTATAGGGCAATTTTTCGGAAATTTCCCAGATTCCTGGAGAAACCGGGCTGTGGGCTGGTGATTTTTTGCCATTCAATGGTATAATATAGGTTAACGGTAAAATGGTAATAAAAGATATAGGAGCGATGCATATGGCAATCTATAATATTGTAAAAGTTGGGGCGCCCATCCTGCGGGAAAAGGCAGCTCCGGTTACCCGTTTTGATAAAAAATTGGCCAAGCTCATGAAGGACATGGCGGAAACCATGTACCGGGCCAACGGCTGCGGTCTGGCAGCTCCCCAGATTGGTCTGGGCAAGCGCATTGTGGTCATTGATGCTGGAGATGGCTATGGCATTCGGGAGTTTGTGAACCCGGTACTGTCTGACCCCGTGGGGGAAGAAGTGGACGAGGAAGGCTGCCTGAGTGTACCCACCTA
Source organism: Acidaminococcus hominis (assembly GCF_900291475.1). Lineage (GTDB taxonomy): Bacteria > Bacillota > Negativicutes > Acidaminococcales > Acidaminococcaceae > Acidaminococcus > Acidaminococcus hominis. Next base: position 355,498 of record NZ_OLMM01000004.1, on the reverse strand, counting down.
CGAAGGGGAAGTAGAGCGGGCGGCCCAGATTACGGTCACCTATCAGGACGCCAAGGGCACCCACTACCGCCTTACGGCCCAGGGCCTTTTGGCCCGTGCTCTCCAGCACGAATGTGACCATCTGGAAGGCATTTTGTTTATTGATAAGGCCATCAGCCTGACGGCCAAACCCAAGGAAGAGGAACGCATATGAAAATTGTTTTTATGGGAACCCCGGAATTTGCGGTGGCCAGCCTGAAAGCCCTGGTGGAAAGCGGCCAGCATGAAATTGCGGCGGTGGTCACCCAACCAGACCGTCCCAAAGGCCGGGGACACAAGGTGATGATGTCCGCCGTCAAGGAATATGCCCTGTCCCAGAACCTGCCGGTACTTCAGCCGGAACGGGTGAAGACCCCGGAATTTTTGGAAGCGCTGGAAGAACTGGCCCCGGAGCTTATTGTGGTAGCTGCTTTTGGCCAGTTTCTGCCTAAAAGCCTGCTGGAACTGCCTAGGTACGGCTGCATCAATGTTCATGCGTCCCTGCTGCCCCGGTATCGGGGTGCGGCCCCCATCCATTACGCCATCTTGAAAGGCGAAAAGGAAGCGGGTGTCACCATTATGCAGATGGACGTGGGCATGGATACGGGTGCTATGCTGGCCAAAACCGCAGTACCGGTAACGGACGAAATGACCCAGGGGCAGCTCCACGATATTCTCAAGGAACGGGGCGCCCAGTTGCTGCTGGATACCATTGACCAATTGGCAGCGGGAACGGCTAAGGCTGTGCCCCAGCCGGAACAGGACGCTACCTATGCGTCCCTGATTACCCGGGATATGGAAAAGCTGGATTGGAGCAAATCCAGCCGGGAGCTGCACAACCAGATCCGGGCCTTTGATCCCTGGCCGGGTTCCTTTACCCTGCTGCCCAGCGGCAAGCGCCTGAAGGTTTGGGCCAGCCGGATTCGCAGCGAACAGGGTCAATTGGGGGCACCGGGAACGGTGCTGGAAACCAATCCGGAAGGCATCCTGGTTGCCTGCGGAGAGGGAAGTCTGGAAATTACCCAATGCCAGCCGGAAGGCAAGAAACGGATGCTGGCTGACCAATTTGTCAACGGCAAAAGTCTGGAACCAGGAGAAATATTGGCATAACAATGATAGATATGGTACTGCGGCCGAAAAAACGGCTGTTTATCGCGCTGGTTTCCCTGGCCACGGTGCTGGCGGGCTTTGTAGTATTTGGCCTGTGGCGGCTGATGGTGCCGGGCCTGCAGCAGCTTCATCCGCTGCTGCCCCATGTGGTGGGGATTGCCGCGCTGCTTGTAACGGTAGCCCTGGTTTCCGGGGTGCTGGGGATTGTCATGGCCATTGTGGGTTTTCCCACCATGAAATTTTTCTATATGTGGGCCTGGCATATCATCAATTTTCTGTATCCCCTGGTACTGTTTTTGGGGAAAATGATGGGAATTTCCAAGCGGAGGATTGAACAATCCTTTATTGAGGTCAGCAACCATCTGGTCCGGCGGCAGCATGTGCGGGTTCCCGCCAATCGTCTGCTGATCCTGACCCCCCACTGCATCCAGCTGGATACCTGTCCCTATAAGGTGACCCGGGACATCCACAACTGTCACCAGTGCGGCCGCTGCGGGGTAGGGGACCTTTTGGCCCTGTCCAACAAATACGGGGTCCATGTGGCCATTGCCACCGGGGGGACCTTGGCCCGGCAGGCCGTGAAGAAGGCCCGGCCCAAAGCCATCTTGGCTGTAGCCTGTGAACGGGACCTGACCAGCGGCATCCAGGATGTCTTTCCCCTGCCGGTAATCGGGGTGCTGAACGAGCGGCCCAACGGGCCCTGCTTCAATACCCACACGGATATGCACAAGGTAGAAGAGGCCATCAAGTCTTTCATTATAAAAGAGGATTTACATGAACGTAACCACTAAAGATCCGCGGGAAGCGGCTTTGCTGATTTTAAAACAAACTTTGCTCAAGGGGGCTTACGCAAACCTGGCTTTAAGCCAGGGGCTGCGTGGGGCTCCTTTGTCTGCGTTAGACCGTAAACTGACCACGGAGCTGGTGTACGGCACGGTGAAAACCCTGGGGACCCTGGACTGGTACCTGGAAAAGGTGGTGAATCGTCCTCTGTGGAAGCTGGACGAAACCCTTTTGGTGATTCTCCGGCTCAGCGCCTACCAGCTGCTGTTCCTGGACCGGATTCCGGACTCGGCGGCCTGCAATGAAGGCGCCAAACTGGCCCGGAAATGGGTGAACGAGGGCAGCGTAAAGCTGGCCAACGGGGCCCTGCGCCAACTGGCCCGGACCAAGAACCAGTGGAAGCTGCCGGCTGGGGAAAAGTATGAACTGACCCGGCTGGCCCTGCGCTATTACCACCCCGAGTGGCTGATTCGCCGCTGGAAGTTCCGCTTTGGCCTGGACGAGGCCGTGAAGCTGTGCCAGTTTGACAACCAGGTGCCGCCCCTGGCCTTACGGGTGAATACCCTGAAGACCACCCGGGAAAGCCTCCAGCAGCGGCTGGCAGAGCGGGGCATTGTGACCCGGCTGTCCCAGTGGTCCCCGGACGGGCTGTTGTGCGACAGCCTGCCCTCCCTGGACAGCCTGCTCCAGGACTTTGGCCCGGAACTGTATATCCAGGACGAAAGTTCCATGCTGGACGCGGCGGTGCTGAATCCCCAGCCCGGACAGCGGGTAATCGATATGTGCAGCGCCCCTGGCGGGAAGACCACCCACCTGGCCCAGAAGATGGCCAATCAGGGAGAAATCCTGGCCCTTGACATCTACGACCACAAGCTGGAACTGGTCAGGGAAAATGCCCAGCGCCTGGGGATTACCTGCATCAAAACCCAGAAGGCCGACGGTACGGTGGTTGTGCCGGAATGGGAAAAGACGGCGGACAGGGTTCTGGTGGACGCCCCCTGCAGCGGCCTGGGGGTATTGAACCGCCGGGTGGAAGCCCGCTGGCGGAAAGAGGAGCGGACCCTTAGTCAGTTCCCGCCCCTGCAAAAAAAAATTCTGGCCAATGCCGCCCGGTACGTGAAGGTGGGGGGACGGCTCCTCTACAGTACCTGCACCCTGGAACGGGACGAAAACAGCCGGGTGCGGGAAGCCTTTCTCAAGGACCAGCCTAACTTTGCGCCGGTGCCCTTTGCCCACCCCCTGACCGGGGAATTGGTGGAGGAATTGCAGATCCTGCCCTGGCGGGACGGCATTGACGGTTTTTATTTATGTTTGTTCGAAAGGAAGGGTGAATAACATGGCAAAACGGGAAATCCTGGGACTCACCCTGCCCGAGCTTCAGGAAGAACTGGTGGCTCTGGGCCTTAAAAAATTCCGGGCGGAACAGGTGTTCCGCTGGCTGTACGAAAAATCCGCCGTGGACTTTGAGCAGATGTCCAATCTGTCCAAGGACAACCGGCAGCTGCTTGCAGAGCATTATAAAATTATGACCAGACAGGTGAAACCTATTAAGGAATACCGCTCCCAGGACGGCTTGACCCACAAGGTGCTGCTGGAACTGGAAGACGGCGCCACGGTGGAAACGGTGCTGATGCACCACGACTACGGCTACAGTGCCTGCCTGTCTTCCCAGGTGGGCTGCGCCATGAATTGCGCCTTCTGCGCCAGCGGCCTCCACGGCTTTGTGCGGAATCTGACCGCCGCCGAAATCCTGGCCCAGCTGTACTACTTCCAAAGCCAGCTGCAGGAGAGCGGGGAACGGGTCAGCCGGGTGGTGATTATGGGCAGCGGGGAACCCATGCTGAACCTGGATAATGTGCTCCGGGCCCTGGACCTGCTCCATAGCGACCGGGGCCAGTGCATCGGCTACCGGAACATGACCATTTCCACCTGCGGCATTGTGCCCGGGATTGAGGAAATGACCCGGCAGGGCCGGAACATCAACCTGGCCATCTCCCTGCACGCCGCCAGCAAGGCACTGCGGGACCAGCTGATGCCGGTGAACCACCGGTACCCCTATCCGGAGGTAATCCGGGCAGCGGAAGCCTACGAAAAAAGCAATGGCCGTCAGGTCATGTACGAATATATCCTTCTGGCAGGGCTCAATGACCGGCCGGAAGATGCCCAGGCCCTGGCAGATGCCCTGGAGCATAAGGAATGTGTCATCAATCTGATCCCTGCCAACCCGGTTCCGGAAAAAGGCTTTCGCCGTCCCGATGATCGGGCCGTGGACCGGTTCTTCCAAATCCTGAAAAAGCGCCATATCAACGTGACCGTGCGCCGGGAAATGGGCAAAGACATTAATGCGGCCTGCGGACAATTGCGGGCCAGTGCTTTAAAGGAGGCACAAAAGAAATGATAGCAGTCACAAGGACCAGCCGGGGTTTGGTGCGTCCGAAGAATGAAGACAGCATCTTGGTCCGGGAACCGGACCTGTATGCCATTGCCGATGGCATGGGCGGCGCCGATGCCGGTGAAGTAGCCAGCTACGAGGCCGTGCAGCAATTGGCACGGCTGGACCTGTCCGGGGTGCCCCGGAAGGAAATTCTTGCTGCCCTGGAGCACGGCATCCAGAACATCAACCGGAAAATCTGGGAACTTTCCCAGGATAAACCCAATTTTAACGGCATGGGAACCACCCTGACCGCTGTGTACCTGCCGGACGCCCGCAGCGCTTTTGTGGGCCACGTAGGGGACAGCCGGATCTACGTCTTCCAGGAAGGCCAACTGCGCCAGGTGACCAGTGACCACAGCTATGTGGCCGAGCTGGTGCGGCAAAAGCAGATGACCCAGGCAGAAGCGGACCAGTCCGACCAGAAGCATATGATCACCCGGGCCATTGGGGTGGAGGAAGCGGTGGAGGTGGACACCTTTGAAGTACTGCTGGAGGGTGCCCAAAAGCTCCTCATCTGCTCCGACGGGCTCACCAATATGATCAGCGAAGCGGAAATCGAACGGCTCCTGGGATACAAAAACCTGGACCGGCTGGCGGACGGCCTGCTGGACGGAGCCATTACCGCAGGCGGCGAAGATAACATTTCCTTTATTGTCATCGATTTGGAGGCTGTCAAATGAACGGAAGAATAACCTTGAACGGCCGGTATGAGATTATTGATAAAATTGGCGGCGGCGGTATGGCCGAAGTGTTCCATGGCTACGATACGGTACTGCACCGGGACGTAGGCATCAAAATCCTCCGGGACCAGTTTATCCAGGACAAGCAGTTTGTGGCTCGCTTCCGGCAGGAAGCCTGCAATGCGGCCGGCCTGTCCCATCCCAATATCGTCAATATCTATGACTGCGGCAACGAACACGAAATCTATTACATTGTCATGGAATACGTGGTGGGCCGCTCACTGAAGGAAGTCATTGAAGAAAACGGGGCCCTGGACTACAAGACCGCAGTCCGCTACGCCATCGGCATCTGCTCGGCCCTGAAACAGGCCCATGACCATTCCATTGTCCACTGTGACGTAAAGAGCCAGAACATCCTCATCGACACCAAGGGCGTGGCCAAAATCACCGACTTTGGCATTGCCCGGGCCTTTGGCCAGCCCAGCAATGGGCCGGACAAGAACGTTATCGGGTCCGTGTACTACCTGTCTCCGGAGCAGGCTGCCGGCCAGCCGGTAACCCCCCAATCGGACCTGTATTCCCTGGGGGTGGTCTTCTTTGAAATGCTTACCGGCAAGCTGCCCTACGATGGAGCAACACCCCTGGAGGTGGCCCGGCACCATCTGGAGTCATCCACCCCTTCGGCCCGGCGCTATGACCCGGACATTCCCTACTATCTGGACAACATTGTCACCAAGGCCCTGGCCAAGAATCCCCAGCTGCGGTACGCTTCCGCCGATGATTTCCTGGCGGACCTGAAGGACGCCCAGACCCGGCTTTTGGGCAAGGAAGAACCCCTGGATCCGGCCTGGTACGATACGTCCAGCCGGAAGCCGGTCAGCGACGAGACCATGGTTATCAGCAAGACCCAGATGCTGGACGGGATTTTGAAACCCCAGCCGGCAGAACCCAAAAAGGACGATGTGCCGACCCCGGAAGAGGAGGCGGCAGCCCGGGCCAAAAAGAAAAAATTCCTGGCCTTTTTCCTGGCGGCCATTGTGGTCCTAAGCGGCGTAATCTACGCCATTTTAAGCTATACCAGCGGGGATATTCCCGTACCCGATGTGAAGGGCAAGCCCCAGGCAGAAGCAGAACTGCTGCTGACCAAGGCCAATTTGGGCTTTGAGGTCACCAAGGAATACAGTCCCACCGTGGCCGAAGGCGTGGTCATCAAGCAGAGCCCGGGTGCGGGCAGCAAGGTGAAGGCCGGCCGGAAAATCAAACTGGTGGTCAGCCAGGGGGCGGAACCCGGGGTGGTGCCCGACCTGAAGAAAAAGAGCCTGTCCGAGGCCACCCAGCTTTTGGAGAAAGCCAAGCTGAAGGTGGGCTCCCTGACGGTGAAATATGATTCCAGCGTGCCCCAGGGTACGGTGATTTCCCAAAGCGTATCCGCAGGCAGCAAGGTAACCCCAGGAACCAGCGTGGACCTGGTCATGAATATCAGCGGCAATCAGACTGCTGTGCCTTCCCTGGAAGGATTGTCCCTGGACGATGCCAGAAGCAAGCTCAGCGATATGGGCCTGACCGTGGGCAAGCTGGAAGAAACCAATAGCGACAAGGCCAAGGGCACGGTGCTCTCTGTGAGCCCCGGGGCCGGCCAAGTAGTGGAACGGGGCAGCACGGTGAACCTGGTGGTATCCGCCGGCAAGAAGGAAGAAAAGAAGGAAACCAAGGATAGTTCCTCTTCTTCCGGCAGCACTACTTCCACCCGGACCATTACCTACACGGTACCCGGCAGCGGCAGCGCCAAAACCGTGAAAATCATTGCATCCGATGCCACCAGCAGCCGGACGGTATTCTCGGGCTCCGTTGCGCCGGGAACCCAGATTACCCGTCAGGTCACTTTGGGCCCGGATGCCAGCGTACAGATTTATGTGAACGGCGCTTTGGCGGAGGATAAATCCCTGTGAGTCAGCAAACAGGAAGAATCATCAAAACCTATAACGGCTACTATTATGTGCTGGGGGACAACGGAACCTGGTACACCTGCAAGGTTCGGGGCCGGCTGAAGCAGAAACGCTTTATCATTGCCGCCGGCGACCGGGTGGAACTGGACGCAGCCGGGGACGAGGGCATGATTACGGAAATCCTGCCCCGCCGGAACCTGCTCCAGCGTCCCCTGGTGGCCAATGTGGACTGGCTGGCGGCGGTGTTTGCCTGTGCCGACCCGGACCCCAGCTTTCTTTTAATCGATAAATTGCTGGCCCTGGCAGAAGCCGCAAACATTCCCGCCGTCCTGGTGCTCAACAAGGCTGACCTGGCGCCTGAAGGGTTCTTTGCCCGGCTGGAAGCCGTGTACGCCCCCCTGGGCTACCCGGTGCTTCAGGTGGAAGCCAAAAACGGCAAGGGCCTGGACGCCCTGCTGGAAAAAATCTCGGACAGCACGGTGGTGTTTGGCGGTCCTTCCGGGGTGGGAAAATCCACTTTATTGAATCACCTGAATCCGGAACTTTCTTTAAAAACAGGCCAGGTAAGCGCCAAAATCGGCCGGGGCCGGCATACCACCCGCTTTGCGGAACTGCTGCCCTTCCAGGGGGGCTACATTGTGGATACCCCAGGGTTCGGCAATATCGACTTGGCCGAACTGGTTATGGACGATGCGGCCCAGGGGTTCCGGGAACTGAAAGCCCGGGCCGGGCAGTGCCGGTTTAGCGGCTGTACCCATACCCATGAACCGGACTGTGCCGTAAAGGCAGCGGTGGCTGCTGGAGAAATTGCCGCCAGCCGGTATGAATCCTACTGCATGATCCGCCAGGAATTGGCGGCACAAAAGAAAAGAGGTCAAAAATCATGACAATCATTGCTCCTTCCATTCTTTCCTCCGATTTTGCCCGGCTGGCCGAAGAAACTGCCAGCCTGAAAGAAGCCGGTGCCGATTGGGTGCATATTGACGTAATGGACGGCCAATTCGTGCCCAACCTGACCTTTGGGGCGCCGGTGGTGAAATGCCTCCGGAAATGGACGGATATGTTCTTCGACTGCCACTTGATGGTGGAACATCCGGAAAACTATATCGACAGCTTTGCCGCTGCCGGGGCGGACATGATTGTGGTCCACGCCGAGGCCACCCATCATCTCCACCGGGTGCTGCAGACCATCCACAGCAAGGGCATCCAGGCTGGGGTGGCCCTGAACCCGGCTTCTCCCCTGTGCCTGGTGGAAGAAGTCCTGGCCGACGCGGATATGATTCTCCTGATGAGCGTCAACCCGGGGTTTGGGGGCCAGAAGTTCATCCCGGCCAGCGTGGACAAAATCCGCCGTCTGAAGGCTATGCTGGAAGCCCGGGAACTGAAGACCCTCATCGAAGTGGACGGCGGCGTCAACGCCGAAACGGCCAAACAGGTACGGGAAGCCGGCGCCAATGTGCTGGTGGCCGGTTTCTACATCTTTGGTGCGCCGGACCGGCAGGAAGCCATTGCCGCCCTGCGGTAACTGTCGATGAAGGCATTTTGGCGGACCCATAAGGTCAAAATCAAACTGGTAGTGGTAGGTCTGCTGGCCGCCCTTTTGGTGGTCAGCTGGCTGGCCTATCTGGCCAGCATCCATGCAGCTGCCATTTTCAACCGGGAAATGGCCCGGCAGCACTACCTGGACGGCACCATTACGGTGGAGCGGATTACCGCTACCCCCTTTGGCCACGTGCATTTTGAAAACCTGGAGTGGAAGGGGGCCCACGACGGCAACCGGATAACCATTCCCAACGGGTATTTCCACGTGAATCCCCTGGACATTATCCTGCGGCGGACCAACAGCCGGACCATTGAACGGCTCCAGCTGGACGACGCAGATATTGTCCTGACCTTCAGCGAAAATATGCACGTCCGGGGCATCCGGGCTGCCCAGCTGCCGCCGCCGGAGCAGCGGAAAAAGGGAGACCGGAAAAACTTTGACATCAAGCTGAAAAATGTCAATGTGGAGGTACTCCTGAACCACTGCCACCTGACGGCCTACTACAAGCAGCGGACCCATACCTTTGAGGATGTAAATGCCAATCTGCACTACAACAGCAAGGACAAACTGACCATCGACTTTTCTACCGGTGAACTGGGGGGTACCCTGGAAGGCAAAGGAGTGGATATCCAGGGAGCGGTTGACCTGAAACCCCGGGTGTCCACCTACGACCTGAAGCTGGGCATCAAGGAACTGAATCCGTCTTCCCTGGGAACGGGGCTGAATATCCACGAACGGGTGACCGCCGCCGCCAATGTTACCGGGGACCTGCCGGATCCGGTGATTGTAGGCCAGCTGTATATGCCCAACCTGAACCTGCCCGGTCTGAAATTTACCAAGGTCAAGGGCAATTTTAAATACGCCGACGGCTATATTGATGCCCAGAACGTGACGGCAGATGTGTTTGGCGGTACCTGCGATGCCCACGGGGGCTTCAACATCGATACCAAGGCCTATACGGTCAACGTGATGGGTCACGACCTCCACAGCGAGGACGCCACCGGAGTGCCCTTCTTCCGCTGCCTGGTGCAGCTGGACCTGAAGATGCTCTGCGATGGGGACAACCGGTCCACCCTGACCTATGGCTCCTTCTATTCCGGCAAGGGGATGTACGCCATTGTCCAGTTCAATTCCATTCACGGCACCTTTTCCAACCAGTACAAGGAGTTAAAGTTCAGCGATGTGGAAATCAAGTCCGATGGCGGGGATATTGTGGCGCCCCAGTTTGAGCTGGTGGACGGCTCCCTGCATTTGGGCAATCTGTATTACGTGTCCCCGGACGGCCGCCGGACCCGGATCCGCTTCTTTGGCTAGGCGGTTGCAAAGTCCCGTGCATATGATATAATGAATGAGTAATTTTATAGTGAAATTGTCTTTGGGGCGGGGTGGAACTCCCTACCGGCGGTTACAGTCCGCGAGCGCAAGCACGAATCGGTGGAATCCCGATACCGACAGTACAGTCTGGATGAGAAAAGACAGCGAAAAGTGTATTTTTGCCGTGCTGCCCCAGGCAGTGCGGCTTTTATTTTGCAGAAAGCAGGTGGACTTTTGACAGATCAGGAATATATGAGAATCGCTCTGGACCTGGCGGAGCAGGCGCGGGGAAATACCAGCCCTAATCCGCTGGTGGGCTGCGTTATCGTCAGCCCTGAGGGCGAAATTGTAGGACGGGGCTATCACCACAAGGCGGGGCAGCCCCACGCAGAAGTAAATGCCATGGCGGACGCCGGGGAGAAAACTAAGGGTGCTACGGCCTATGTTACCCTGGAGCCCTGTTCCCATTACGGGCGCACGGGTCCCTGCTGCGAGGCGCTGATCAAGGCGGGCATCCGCAAGGTAGTGGCCGCTATTGAGGACCCCAATCCCCTGGTAGGGGGCAAGGGCTTTGCCCGGCTCCGGGAAGCCGGCGTGGAAGTGGTTACCGGGGTGCTGGCTGAGGAAGCCCGGCGCCAGAACGAGGTGTTTCTCCATTGGGTAACCCACAAGCGGCCCTTTACGGCACTGAAATACGCCATGACCCTGGACGGGAAAATTGCCACGGCTTCCGGGGATTCCAAATGGATCAGCGGGGAAGAATCCCGGAAATACGCCCATACTCTCCGGAGCCAGTACGACGCCATTCTGGTAGGGAAAAATACGGTGCTAAATGATGACCCGTCCCTGACGGTGCGGCTGGTGGAAGGCAAAAATCCCCTGCGGATAGTGCTGGACAGCAAATGCCAGCTGCCGGTGGACCGGAAGGTCTTCCAGGACGGGGAGGCCAAAACCCTTTTGGTTACCTCCTGCAAGGCAGATCCGGAACGGCTGGCAGCCTTCAAGGGGCTGGACCAGGTGACCATCTGGCAGCTGCCGGAAAACGGCGGTACCCTGGACCTGGGGGCACTGCTGGACCGACTGGGCGAAAACAACATCACCAGCCTGCTGGTGGAGGGGGGCAGCCAAATCCATGGCTCCTTCCTGGACCTGAAACTGGCCCAGCGGGTATACGCCTTTATCGCTCCCTGCCTTTTGGGCGGGAAAAAGAACCTGACGGCCATTGGAGGCCGGGGGGCCAGAACCATGGCCCAGCGGGTTACCCTCAGCGAACCACAGCATAAGGTGTTTGGTGAGGATTTAATGCTTACGGGCCTTTTGGAAAGGGGCTGAGCGTATGTTTACAGGACTGGTTGCGGAACTGGGGACGGTGGACACCCTGCGCCGGGAACAGAATTCCTACCGGCTGACCATTGCCGCCAAAAAGATTCCGCCGCTGCTCTCCATTGGGGAAAGCGTCTGCTGCAACGGGGCCTGCCTCACCGTGACCCATTTTGACCAGGGCCACTTCACCGTGGACGTCATGCCGGAATCTGCCCGGCACACCACCATTGGCAGCCTGAAGCGGGGGGACAAGGTAAACCTGGAACGGACCCTCCATGTAGGGGACGGCCTGGACGGCCACATTGTCAGCGGCCACGTAGATGGGGTGGGCACCATTGTGAAGATGGTGCCGGAAGGCATTGCCAAGGTCACCACCATCAGCTGCGGGCCGGAACTGCTCCAGGGCATGGTCAGCAAGGGCTCCATTGCCATTGACGGCATAAGTCTTACCATTACGGAAGTCACGGATACCACTTTTTCCGTATCCCTGATTCCCTTGACGGTCCAGTTCACCACCCTGGGTTTCAAAAAGCCCGGCGACAAGGTGAACCTGGAAACCGATATTTTGGGCAAGTACGTCCAGCGCATGCTGGAAAAACGCAAAACAGGGGGCCTGACCAAGGAAACCTTGTTGGAAAATGGCTTCTTTTAAGGAGGAAATTACCTATGGAACAAGAGTATAAATTTGACACCATTGAACAGGCCATTGCCGACCTGAAAGCCGGCAAGATGGTGCTGGTTACCGATGATGCCGACCGGGAAAACGAAGGGGACCTGATCATGAGCGCAGAGCACGTGACCACGGAAGCCATCAACTTCATGGCCACCTACGCCAAAGGCCTGATCTGTATGCCCTGCGACGGCAAAATTCTGGACCGGCTGCAATTAGACCCCATGGTAGCCAACAACACCGATAACCACGAAACGGCCTTCACCGTTTCCATCGACCATAAGGATACCACCACCGGCATTTCCGCTGTGGAACGGGCCTACACCATGAAAAAATGCGCTGAGGACGACGCCAAGGCCTCCGACTTCCGCCGGCCCGGCCACGTATTCCCCCTGCGCAGCAAGGAAGGCGGCGTGCTGCGCCGTACCGGTCATACGGAAGCCACTACGGACCTGTGCCGGCTGGCAGGCCTGAAGCCGGTGGGCATCTGCTGCGAAATCATGAGCGCTGACGGCACCATGGCCCGGACCCCCGAGCTGATGGAATTTGCCAAAGAGCACCAATTGACCTTCATTACCGTGGCAGACCTGGTAGCTTACCGGAAAAAGACCGAAAAAATGGTCCACCGGATTGCCAACGTGGCCCTGCCCAGCAAGTACGGCACCTTCCGGGCCATCGGCTACGAAAATGATCTGGACGACAAATGCCATGTGGCCATTATCAAAGGGGACATTACCGGCAAAAAGAACGTGCTGGTCCGGGTCCACTCCGAATGCCTCACCGGGGACGCCTTCGGCTCCCTGCGCTGTGACTGCGGGGACCAATTGGCTACGGCCCTGCGCATGATCGAGAAGGAAGGCTGCGGCGTGGTGCTGTATATGCGCCAGGAAGGCCGGGGCATTGGCCTGGCCAACAAACTGCGGGCCTATGAACTCCAGGACCAGGGCCTGGATACGGTGGACGCCAACGTGAAACTGGGCTTTGCCCCGGATATGCGGGATTATGGCATTGGTGCCCAAATCCTGGCGGACCTGGGTCTTACCACCATCCGGCTGATGACCAATAACCCGGCCAAACGGGCGGGCCTGTCCGGCTACGGCATTACCATTACGGAAACCGTGCCCATCATCATGAAAGACAATTGCTACAACCATCACTATATGGTAACCAAACAAGTCCGCATGGGACATGAATTACACGAAAAAGAAGTGGAGGCTAAAAAATGAAAGTAGTAGAAGGAAATTTACTGGCAGAGGGTTTAAAATTTGGCATCGTAGTTGCCCGTTTCAATGAGTTAATTACCAGCAAGCTGCTCAGCGGCGCGGAAGACACCCTGGTGCGTCACGGCGTAGCAGAAGACGACATTACGGTGGCCTGGGTTCCCGGGGCTTTTGAAATCCCCCTGGTAGCCAAGAAAATGGCCCAAAGCGGCAAATACGACGGCATCATCTGCCTGGGCGCAGTGATTCGCGGCGCTACCAGCCACTATGACTACGTATGCAGCGAAGTGTCCAAGGGCATTGCCCTGGTGAACATGGAAACTGGCGTTCCCACCGGCTTTGGCGTACTCACTACCGAAAATATTGAACAGGCTGTGGAACGGGCTGGTACCAAGGCCGGCAACAAGGGTTCCGATACGGCCCTGTCCATGATTGAAATGGTCAACCTGACCCGGAGCCTGTAAGATGTCCGAAGATATTTTAGTCAAGGCTACGGCGGGGGATGCCCGGATTTATGCGGTAAGCACCACCCACCTGACCCAATATATGAACGAAATCCATCACTGCTCTCCTCTGGCTGCGGCGGCCCTGGGCCGTACCGCTGCCGGGGCTCTGCTCCTGGCGGCTACCATGAAGTCCGGGGAAGCGGTAACGGTGCGCTTTAAGGGCGACGGGCCTTTGGGCCAGGTGATGGCCGATGCCCGGGATTACACGGTCCGGGGCTTTGTGATGCACCCGGAAGTGATGCTGCCGTCCAAAAACGGCAAACTGGATGTAGGCGGCGGGGTCGGCCATTACGGCATTGTCACCGTCACCCGGTGCCCGGAAAAGGGCGAACCCTTTACCGGGGTTTCCACCCTGAAAAGTGGGGAAATCGCTGCGGACCTGACCCGGTACCTGTACGTGTCCGAGCAGACCCCTTCCAGCGTTGCCCTGGGCGTCCTGATTGAAAAGGACGGCTCTGTGGCCACTGCCGGCGGTTACTTTGTCCAGCTGCTGCCGGAAGCGTCCGAAGAAACGGCCAAGACCTTGGAAGACAATATCCTGACCCTGCCCTACGTAACCGAACTGCTGAGCAGCGGCTGTACCCCGGAGGAGATGATTCGCCGGGTAGCCAAAGGCCTGCCGGTAGAAATTCTGGAATCCCACCCGGTTTCCTTCCATTGCAGCTGCAGCCGGGAAAAGGTGGCCCAGATGCTCTGCGGCCTGCCGGAAAAGGACTTCCAGGAAATTCTTCAAGACCCTCAAACCGAGGTTCATTGCCAATACTGCAACAAATCGTACCACTTTACTCCCGACGAGCTGAGAGAGCTTCCTAGAAAATCTTGACGAAACGAACAAATGTTTGTAAAATAGATAATGTACAGCAATGGACAAGGAGATGAATTCATGAGTATGGATGCAGATAAGACGAAAGCCCTGGATGCGGCTTTAAAACAGATTGAAAAGGATTTTGGCAAAGGCTCCATTATGAAATTGGGGGCAGCCAGCGCCAAGATGAATATAGAAACCATTCCTACAGGTGCACTATCCCTGGATTTGGCATTGGGAGTAGGGGGTATTCCCCGGGGCCGGGTGATTGAAATCTATGGACCGGAATCTTCCGGTAAAACTACGGTTGCCCTGCACATGATTGCCGAAGCCCAAAAGCGCGGCGGCTATGCAGCTTTCATCGACGCCGAACACGCCCTGGATCCGGAATACGCCCGGAACCTGGGGGTGGATGTGGACAACCTCTTGATTTCCCAGCCGGATACCGGCGAACAGGCCCTGGAAATCTGCGACGCCCTGGTGCGCAGCGGTGCTATTGACATTATCGTCATCGACTCCGTAGCAGCCCTGGTGCCCAAGGCAGAAATCGAAGGGGAAATGGGTGAATCCCATGTGGGCCTCCAGGCCCGGCTGATGAGCCAGGCCCTGCGGAAACTCACGGGTATCATTTCCAAGTCCCGGACGGCTACGGTGTTCATCAACCAGATCCGGGAAAAAGTAGGCGTGATGTTCGGCAACCCGGAAACCACCACCGGCGGCCGGGCCCTGAAATTCTATTCCACCATCCGGATGGATGTACGCCGGATTGAAAGCCTGAAGAACGGCAACGAAATCATCGGCAATCGGACCCGGGTGAAAGTGGTGAAAAACAAGGTTGCACCTCCCTTTAAGCAGGCCGAATTCGATATTATGTATGGCCAGGGCATTTCCCACGAGGGCTGCCTGGTGGACCTGGGGGTCCAGTACGAAATTATCAATAAGAGCGGCGCCTGGTATTCCTACGGGGATGAACGCATTGGCCAGGGCCGGGAAAATACCAAGACTTTCCTGAAAGAACACAAGGATATGGCTGCGGAAATTGAGCAGAAAATCCGGGCAGCAGCCGGTCTGGCCAGTACGGCCCAGGCAGCTCCTGCCCAGCCGGAAGAAGACGATGGCCTTCTCATGACGCCGGAGGATAATCCGGACAATGTGGAATAAGTCGGGAAAAGCCCTGGGTACCTACGCCGAAGCCTATAACTTTGCCTTGGACAAGCTGTCCCTGCGGGATTTCACCCGGTTTGAGCTGCGGGACAAGCTGTTGGAGCGGGAATGCCCGGAGGACCTTGCAGACCAGGTTTTGGCCAAGCTGACGGAACGCCATTTCCTGGACGACGCCCGCTGCGCCGCCCGGATTACGGCAGCCTGGCGGGGCAAGCGGTTTTACGGCCGCCAGTACCTGCGGCTGATGCTCAGCAAAAAGCAGGTGCCCCAGGAACTGATTCAGGAAGAACTGGCCCAGGTAACGGAAGAAGAAGAAACAGAGCGGGCCTGTGACTGGGCCAGGACCCAACTGGGAAAATTCCAGCGCAAGTACAAGGCAGACCCCCGGAAGGGGAAAGCCGCCTTGTCCAGAGGCCTGGCTTCCCGGGGCTTTGGCTTTGGAGCCATTGCTTCTGCCCTGCAATTGTGGCA
Source organism: Acidaminococcus hominis (assembly GCF_900291475.1). GTDB lineage: Bacteria > Bacillota > Negativicutes > Acidaminococcales > Acidaminococcaceae > Acidaminococcus > Acidaminococcus hominis. The sequence continues at coordinate 339,511 of NZ_OLMM01000004.1, read as the reverse complement.
GGAAGCTGGCGGGGAAGAAGACCTGTTTTAGCAGAAAAAGTATAGAAGCGGGGCTATGCGAGGCATAGTCCCCTTTTTGCTGTGCAGCTTTATTGACACTCTTATGAAAATACTATAAAATAACTTTGTCCAATCGTGTTTATTGGGTTTTAAGGCGACCTCTGGTTGCCTTATTTATTGTATGAACAAGTTTTGCAAAAATTCTAGAGAAGAGGAGGTGTACATCATAGATCCCATTAGTGTATTTATCGCTCTTGTCCTTTGTTTGTTAGGTGTGGGCGGTGGCTATATGGCCCGGAAAAATGTTGCCGAAGGCAAAATCGGGGCTGCAGAAGATAGAGCCAAAGAAATCCTGGAAGAGGCTATGCGTGACGCCGAAGCCAAGAAAAAGGAAGCTTTATTGGAAGCCAAGGAGGAAATCCACCGTCTGCGTTCTGAAATGGAACGGGAGAACAAGGAAAGAAGAGCTGAACTCAGTAAAAATGAACGACGCTTGGTGCAAAAGGAAGAAAACGTCGACAAGAAAATGGATGCTTATGAGAAGAAGGAAGAAAAACTCATTGAGCAAAGCAACCGTCTGCAGGCTGCCCAAGCTAAAGTCGATGCTCTTTATGGCCAGCAGGTCACAGAACTGGAACGGATTTCCGGTTTGACCAGCGATGAAGCCAAGCAGGAATTGTTGGACAATGTACGGGAAGAAGTCAAACACGACAAAGCCCGTTTGATCAAGGATATGGAACAGGAAGCCAAGGACGTGGCAGACCAGAAGGCCCGGGAAATCATTTCCCTTGCCATTCAGCGCTGTGCGGCTGATCAGGTTACGGAAACTACGGTTACCGTTGTTCCCCTGCCCAACGACGAAATGAAGGGACGGATTATTGGCCGGGAAGGCCGGAATATCCGTACCCTGGAAACCTTAACTGGTATCGATTTGATCATTGATGATACGCCGGAAGCTGTCATTATTTCCGGCTTTGACCCTGTGCGCCGGGAAGTTGCCCGGATTGCCCTGGAGAAGCTCATCAATGATGGCCGTATCCATCCTGCCCGTATTGAGGAAATGGTGGAAAAGGCCCAAAAAGAACTGGATCAGAAAATTAAGGAAGCCGGTGAACAGGCTACCTTTGAAACAGGCGTTCATGGACTGCATCCTGAACTGATCAAACTGCTGGGCCGGCTTAAATACCGCACCAGCTATGGTCAGAACGTGCTGAAGCATTCCACCGAAGTTGCCCATTTGGCTGGCCTTATGGCTGCCGAACTGGGCGTGGATGTAAACTCCGCCAAACGGGCCGGCCTGCTGCATGATATTGGCAAGGCTGTGGACCACGAGGTGGAAGGATCCCATGTGGATCTGGGGGCAGAAGTGGCCAAACGGTATCACGAATCCGATATCGTCATCAATACCATCATGTCCCACCACGGAGACTGCGAAGCAACCTCCGTCCAGGCGGTCCTGGTTTCTGCCGCGGATGCCATTTCGGCAGCCCGTCCGGGAGCTCGCCGGGAAACCCTGGAAACCTACCTGAAACGGTTGACGCGATTGGAAGAAATTGCCGAATCCTTCGATGGCGTAGAAAAATGCTATGCTGTCCAGGCAGGCCGGGAAATCCGTATTATGGTGAAGCCGGATAAGATTGACGACGATGATTCCGTCATTCTGGCTCACGACGTGGCCAAAAAGATCGAAGAGGATATGGAATATCCTGGGCAGATCAAAGTGGTCATTGTGCGGGAAACCCGTGCCGTGGATTATGCAAAATAAAATTGGCCGTGCCTTTGGGCACGGCATTTTTTTAGGCGGATACCCCAGGTTTGTGCTATACTATAGGGGAATTTTCCACAATACTCAAATATCCGAGGGGAGAGAAAGCTATGGCAGGAACGCGTGAAGAAGCTTGGGAACTGTTAAAGGAATACAATCAGGAGCCTTTCCACCGGCAGCACGGGCTGACGGTAGAAGGCTGTATGCGCTATTTTGCCCGGGAATTGGGCTACGGGGACGAAGAAGATTTCTGGGGCCTGGTAGGTCTGCTCCACGATTTGGATTATGAAAAATATCCGGACCAGCACTGCCGGAAGGAAGCGGAAATCCTCCGGGAAAAAGGCTGGGACGAAAAGCTGATTCATGCGGTAGCCAGCCACGGCTGGCCCCGCTGCAGTGACGTGGAACCCCAGCTGGAAATGGAAAAGGTGCTGTATGCCGTGGACGAACTGTCCGGGCTCATTGGGGCCGCAGCCCTGATGCGGCCCTCCAAAAGCGTCCAGGATATGGAAGTGAAGTCCCTGAAGAAGAAATTCAAGGATAAGCATTTCGCCGCCGGCTGCAGCCGGGACGTAATCCAGCAGGGAGCCGATATGCTGGGCTGGGATCTCAACAAACTGTTTGAGCAGAGCATTTTGGCCATGCGTTCCTGTGAAGAAACGGTACAAAAAGAAATGGAAGAATAAGGAAGAGAATGCGGAGCAAAAGCAATTTTTGCCCCGCATTTTTTCCGCCTGCGTGTTATTATATAAGTATACTGAGTTGGCCGTTGTGGCCGGAAAGGAGTTTGTATGGGACATTACGCAAAACCAGAAGAAGTATTGTACCACACCCAATTGTCCCAGAACATGCTTCTGGGAGCGGATATCGCGTTACTGCCCGGAGACCCGGGGCGTGTCCGGTCCCTGGCAGAGGCTATGGGGCCGACCATTGATCTGACCAGCCACCGGGAATACACCAGCGCCCTGGCGCAGGTGCAGGACAAGCCGGTGCTGGTCTGCTCTACAGGCATGGGAGGGCCGTCCACCGCCATTTGTCTGGAGGAACTGGCCCGTTTGGGCATTCGCCGGGTGATCCGGGTGGGCACCACCGGCTCCATCCAGGAGAACCTGAACCTGGGAGAGGTGGTCATCATCAAGGGAGCGGTGCGGCTGGAGGGTACCAGTACCCACTACGCCCCCTTGGAATTTCCCGCGGTAGCGGACCTGGAACTGACCCAGCTCTTGGTGTATGCTGCCCGGCTGCTCAATATCCCGCACCAGGTGGGCATCTGCGTATCTTCGGATACCTTTTGGCCCGGCCAGGAACGGTATGACAGCTTTACCGGGTACGTGCCCCGCCGTTTCCAGGGCAGCATGAAGGAATGGCAGCAGCTGGGGGTCACCAATTATGAAATGGAAACCGCCGCCGTGTTTGTGACGGCCCAGGCCCTGGGAATGAAGGCAGCCAGCCTGTGCGGGGTGGTGGCCAAACGGACCCAAAGCGAGAGCATAGCTTCGCCGGAGGTGTATAAACAGGCGGAAAGCCGCTTTCAGGCCATTCTCCACCGGGCTTTGAACGAGTTGTTGGTAAGGGAGTGATTCCAGTGAAACGCTGTATCATCTTAATGTTGGATTCTTTTGGCATTGGAGGCGCACCGGATGCCGCCAAATTTGGGGACGCAGGAGCGGATACCCTGGGGCATATTGCCCAGTGGTTTGCCAAAGGCCACGCAGAGGATGCCGCAAAACCCCTCTTAAAACTGCCATATTTGGCCCAGGTGGGCTTGGAACTGGCCCATGAAGCCAGTACAGGCAAAAAACTTGCGGCCAGCCTAAACGCCGCTGAGCCCCTGAAAGGGGCCTATACCTACGCCCGGGAAATCAGCAGCGGTAAGGATACGCTCAGCGGCCATTGGGAAATGGCCGGGGTCCCCGTCAAGTTTGACTGGGGGTATTTTCCCAACGTACCCCACTGCTTCCCCAAGGACATTATTGACGGCCTGATTCAGGCAGGAAACCTGCCCGGGGTGCTGGGAGAAAAGCACGCCTCCGGTACGGTCATTCTCAAGGAACTGGGGGAGGAAAGCATCCGCACCGGCAAGCCCATTGTCTATACCTCTGCGGATTCGGTGCTGCAGATTGCCGCCCATGAGGAGCATTTTGGCCTGGACCGGCTGTACGCTCTTTGCCAGGCGGCCTACCAGCTGGTGCAGCCCTACCATATTGCCCGGGTTATCGCCCGGCCCTTTGTAGGGGAAACGGCGGATACCTTCGTGCGCACCGGCAATCGCCACGACTATGCAGTGCCCGCCCCGGAACCCACCCTGGTAGATGCGGTTTACGAACAGGCCGGGGGCGTGTACGCCATTGGCAAGATTGCGGATATTTTTGCCCACAGGGGCATTACCAAGGCCTATAAGGCAACGGGCCTGGATGCCCTGTTTGACGCTACCCTACAGGCTATGGACGATGCCGGGGACAGGAGTCTGGTATTCACCAATTTTGTGGATTTTGACTCTACCTACGGCCATCGCCGGAACGTGGAAGGCTACGGGGAAGGGCTGATGCTCATTGACCGGCGGCTGCCGGAACTGTGGGCCAAGCTCCAGCCCGGGGACCTGGTGCTGGTGACGGCGGACCACGGCTGTGATCCTACCTGGACCGGCTCCGACCATACCCGGGAGCACGTGCCCGCCCTGTTCTTTGGGCCGGAGGTGCTTCCCGGCGCCCTGAAACCCATGGAAACTTACTCCGATATGGGGCAGATTCTGGCCCAGCATTTGGGCCTTACCCTGAAACGGGGGACTGCACAGAAGGTGGTAAAATGAAAGCCCTGAAACAAGTACTGGTACTTTTGGCTTCGCTCTTGAGCTTGGTTATGCTTTTGCCCGGGAGCCCTGCCTGGGCCGCCCAGGCCCCGGCGGAAAGCCCGGCGGCCGTTCCAACGGTGGCGGGGGATCCCCTGAACCGAAAGGGCATGGCCTTTGTGGTCTACGACCAAACGGGGGAAGTGACCCCGGCCATGAAAGCCCTGTGGAAGCGGCAGGTGCGTCAGGCCTACCCTAGGGCCGAGTATACCTTCATTGACGATCCCCAGGCTGTCCAGGCGGCCAGTGCGGTGCTCAGCCAGTCCAATTCCGATGACGACCATTACACTGCGGCGGAATTTGCTGCCATTGGCCAAAAGGCCCAGGCGGACGTGGTGGCCGTGGTGATTGTAAAAGCCATGGAAGAATACTATGTGGAACCTATGCTTATGGGCTGGTGGGACGACGGGCCGGATACCTGGCTCCGGGTGCTGACCGCTGCCGATCTGTACCTGTACAAGCAGGAGAACCAGAAATTCCTGCATAAGAACCTGCGGAAGGTGGAAACCACGGAGGTTTCCCTGGCGGTGCCGCCGGAACGGGAAATCCAGTATGCCCTTAGCAATTTGGCCATGAAAATGGAAAACAAGCCGGAAATCTAAACGGGAAACATCTCAGAGAGGAGCCAATCCATGAATTCTGAAATTTGGAAGGGAATCCTAATTCCCTTTTTAGGCACATCCCTGGGGGCTGCCTGTGTGTACTTTATGAAGGACCAGCTGAACCGGCAGCTCCAGCGGGGGCTGACGGGCTTTGCCGCCGGGGTTATGGTGGCGGCGTCCATTTGGAGCCTTTTGATTCCTGCCCTGGAGGAATCCGCTGCCCTGGGGCGTCTGGCCTTTATTCCAGCGGCTGTAGGGTTCTGGGTGGGGACGTTGTTCCTGCTGCTGCTGGATACCCTGATTCCCCACCTGCATCTCAACGCCCAAAAGGCGGAAGGGCCCAAAAGCCATTTGGCCCGGACCACCATGATGATTTTGGCCGTGACCCTCCATAATATTCCGGAAGGTATGGCCGTGGGCATGATTTATGCCGGCTTTTTGAATGACCCGGGGACCATTACCCTGGGCAGTGCCATTGCCCTGTCCCTGGGGATTGCCATTCAGAATTTCCCCGAAGGAGCCATTATTTCCCTGCCGCTGCGGGCAGCAGGGTTGGGACACCACAAGGCTTTTGTCGGCGGGGTCCTGTCCGGGGTGGTAGAACCGATTGCGGCGGTGTTTACCATCTGGGCCTCCCAGTACATTGTCCGGCTGCTGCCGTATTTCCTCAGCTTTGCGGCAGGGGCCATGCTGTACGTGGTGGTGGAAGAACTGATTCCGGAAATGTCCGAAGGGGAGCATTCCAATATTGGGGTGCTGACCTTTGCCCTGGGTTTCACGGTGATGATGATTTTGGACGTTTCCTTGGGATAATTTTATTTTCGTTGTTTTAACAACGGACAAAGGAGGTGGGTTTCTTTATAATAAAACCATCGAGCGAACAACACCTCAAAGAATCTCATTTTTACCTGTTAGAAAAGGGGAGTAAAAGTATGGAAAATAAAATGTTCTGTTTTCAATGTCAGGAAACTGCCGGCTGCAAAGGCTGCACGGTTGTAGGCGTATGCGGCAAGAAACCGGAAGTAGCTGCTATGCAGGACCTGCTGATCTACGTGACCAAAGGCCTGTCCGCCATCACCACCAAACTGCGTGCTGAAGGCAAGGAAGTCAGCCGGGAAGTAAACCACCTGTGTACTGTTAACCTGTTCATTACCATCACCAATGCCAACTTCGATCGGGAAGCCATCATTGCTGAAATCAAAAAGACTTTGCAGGTAAAAGCTGAGCTGCTGGGTCAATTGACCGATAAGGCCGGCCTGCCGGAAGCTGCCCTGTGGAACGGGGAAGAAAGCGAATTTGATGCCAAAGCTAAGAACGTTGGCGTACTGGCCACCGAAAACGAAGACATCCGTTCCCTGCGGGAAATGATTACCTATGGTCTGAAAGGTCTGTCTGCCTACAGCAAACATGCCAACAACCTGGTACAGGATAACCCCGAAGTAGATGCTTTCCTGCAGCGCGCCCTGGCCGCTACCCTGGATGACAGCCTGACCGTGGATGATCTGGTTGCCCTGACCCTGGAAACCGGTAAATACGGCGTACAAGGCATGGCCCTGCTGGATGGTGCCAACACCGGTGCTTACGGCAATCCTGAAATCACCACCGTGGATATCGGCGTACGCAATAACCCTGGTATCCTGATTTCCGGCCATGACCTGAAGGACCTGGAAATGCTGCTGGATCAGACCCAAGGCACCGGCGTGGATGTATACACCCACTCTGAAATGCTGCCGGCCCACTACTATCCGTTCTTCAAGAAATACACCAACTTTGCCGGCAACTATGGCAACGCCTGGTGGAAACAAAAAGAAGAATTCGAAACCTTCAACGGACCCATCCTGATGACCTCCAACTGCATCGTTCCGCCCAAAGACAGCTACAAAGACCGTCTGTGGACCACCGGTGCTGCCGGCTATCCTGGCTGCAAACACATTGTAGCTGACGAAAATGGCCACAAGGACTTCAGCGCCCTGATTGCCCAAGCCAAGGAATGCAAACCTCCTGTAGAAATTGAACATGGTACCATCGTTGGCGGCTTTGCTCATGAACAGGTATTTGCCCTGGCTGACAAAGTAGTAGAAGCTGTAAAATCCGGCGCTGTGAAGAAATTCGTGGTAATGGCTGGCTGCGATGGCCGCATGAAGAGCCGTGACTACTACACCAAGTTTGCAGAAGCCCTGCCCAAGGATACCATCATCCTGACCGCTGGCTGCGCCAAATACAGATATAACAAACTGAACCTGGGTGACATCGGCGGTATTCCCCGTGTACTGGATGCCGGCCAATGCAACGACTCCTACTCCCTGGCTCTGATTGCCCTGAAACTGAAGGAAGTCTTCGGCCTGGACGATGTGAACAAGCTGCCCATCGTGTACAACATTGCCTGGTATGAACAAAAGGCTGTTATCGTTCTCCTGGCCCTGCTGTACCTGGGTGTGAAGAACATCCATCTGGGACCCACCCTGCCTGCCTTCCTGTCCCCCAACGTAGCCAACGTTCTGGTGAAGAACTTCGGCATCGCTGGCATCGGCTCTGTGGAAGACGATATGAACCTGTTCTTCGGCGCCTAAGATGGCCCTATATGACCCCAGTATCTGTCCCTGCCCCCGGACTTCCTGTCCCCGGTTTGCCCAGTGCGAACCCTGCATCGCTTTCCATCACAGCTCCAAGAAGTATCCTCTGACGGCCTGCGAGCAGTTGGCCCGGAAGGCAGAAAAACAGGCCAAGAAATAAACAGATAGAAGGCTTTCCTATGGGAAATCTCCAGATCAAACGGATTTACGAAACTTGTGAGGAAACGGACGGCTGCCGGATTTTGGTGGACCGTCTGTGGCCCCGGGGCATTGCCAAAGCCAAGGCCCAGCTGGAGGAATGGGAGAAGGAAATTGCTCCTAGTCCAGAGCTGCGCAAGTCCTTTGGCCATGAACCGGACCTGTTTCCCTCCTTTACGGAATCCTACCAGAAAGAGCTGGCAGCAAATCCTGCCGCAGCGGCATTCCTGGAAAAGGTACGGAACCTGCTCCAGCAGGGGAATGTAACCCTGCTGTACGGGGCCAAGGACCAGGAACACAACAATGCGGTGGTGCTGAAGCACTGGCTGGAAACCCAATTATAAAAATAACCGTTCTCAAAAGCTTGCTTTTGGGAACGGTTATTTTGTCTTGCTTTGCAAATGAAAAAGCCCTGGCTGCACAGCTTGCAGTCAGGGCTTTTAGGTTCATCAGGGTTTAGCCTTTTACCACCTGTTCCAGCCAGGTGCCCAGGGTTTCGGCCAGGGCCAGCCGGGCGGTATCCAGGGAGTGGTTGGAGTCCAGGAGTACCAGTTTGTGGTTAGCTTGGGTGGGCAGCTGCTCCAGGGCATTCCACAGGGGCAGCACCATCTTGTCCGGAGGTGCCACCGTATCCCGCTTGCCGCCAATGAGCAGCAGGTTCCGGTGCTGGAATTCCGGAGCCAGCTGGGCAAAGCCCCACTCCTTATAGTGGGAGAAACTGTCCTGCCACAGGACTTCCGGGCTCTCAATATGGAGTACGGCGGAAATCTCCGTAAACAGGGCCTTGATTTCTTCTTCCTGCAGCAGGTCCCGGAGGGCTGCATGGTCAAAGGGGCAGAAGGCCATAATGCCCTTGATCCAGGGCAGCTGCCGGGCGGCGTTCAGTACCGTGTTGCCGCCGTTGGAGTGGCCTGCCAGGAAAATATTGTCCGGGTCGATGCCGTATTCCTTGGGAGCCTCTTCCCGGGCCCAGTTGGCCGTATACAGGGCATCTTCCAGGCAGTGGGAGAAGGAATACAGCCCGTCACTGCCCCAGGCCCCCCGGTGGTACAGCCGCAGCACCACACAGCCCATGCGCCGGAGGCTTTGGGCCAGGTCGTCGTTGCAGTTGGTGCCAGGAATTCCGTGGCACAGGACCACCGCAGGATGGGGAGCCTCGTAGACCCCGCTGGGCAGATAGATTTCCCCCAGGACCCGAGAGCCGCCAATATTGAGCATCAGGTCCAGGGAGTCCGGCAGGGCCGCGCTGCCCTGTTCCGGTTCCCGCAGTACATAGGAGGCATCAATCTTCATAGGCCAGGACATCCTTTCCATTCAAGTTCTTTTTGTACCAGTCTTTCCCGTAGAAAATCCGGCTGATGACCATGGAAACCACGGTGTCGCCGCAGGAGTTCAGCAGCGTGCAGCCCGGGTCAAACAGTTCGATAACCATCAACAGGATGGGGAAGGCTGCTTCCGGCAGGTTGAACACGGATACAATCATGGTTTCACCGGCTGCGCCGCCGCCCGGTACGGAAGACGTGGCTACGGAGGAGGCTACGCCCACGAACAGGGCCAAAGCAAAGTCAAAGCCGGCCAACGGGGTGCCAAACAGAGTGGTGGCCAGCACTTCGGAATACACGATGGCAATGCAGGCACCGTCCATATGGCAGGTAGCACCCATGGCTACCACCACGGAAGAAATTTCCCGGGGAACCCCCAGTTTGTCGCAGGCTTCCATCTGCAGAGGGATGGTGGCGGCGGAGGAACGGGTGCCCAGGGCGGTCAGGGCAGGAGCCAGGATGACCTTGAAGAAGTTCTTGACCCCCCAGCTGCCGGCGCCAATGTAGGCGTACAGCCCCAGGAACAGGAAGAAGTACAGAATGACCACGGAGTAGAACACCAGCATGGCATTGCCGTAGGCCTTTAACAGGTCGATGCCGTAGGTCCCGGTCAGGTCTGCAAAGTAGGCGCCCAGACCAATGGGAGCGGCTTTCATGAGAATGGCCACCATCTTGTAGCATACCAGGGACATGGCGTTCATCCATTCCACTACGGGTTTGGCCGGTTCGCCAATCATGGAGACGCAGATGCCGAAGAAAATGGTCAGGATGATCAGGGGCAGTACGTGGAACCGAGAAATCAACAGCGGCAGGTCGCCCACCGTCAGGGTATTGACAATCTGGTCACTGATGGACACCGTCTTCATGGCCGTCTGGGTGGCTTTGGGGGCGTTAAAGGTGGTGGGCACCCCGGTAAAGTGGGTGACAATCAGGATCAGTGCACCGGAAATGATGGCGGTGGTAATGAAAATCAACAGGGTGTAGCCAATCATTTTCCCTACCTTGCCCGTATCCTTGGTGTTGGCAATAGAGCCGGCAATGGAGAAGAAAATCAGGGGTACAATCAAACAAAACAATAAGTTCAAGAAAATCTGGCCAATGGGCTTCAGGATAGAAGCCTTGTCCCCCAAATAGAGTCCCAGGATGGCACCAATAATACAGAAGGTGATCAGGATAATGGGGTCCCGGTAGTTGGCTAGAGCAGACCGGGTAGTGCTTTTGGCAGCGCTCATGGAAAATCCCTCCCAAAGAAAAATAAATAAAAATAAGTATAACCTGAATTATAGGCTTATAGAAACAGAAGTGCAACCAAATTTGTAGGAAATCTGTAAAATTGTAAGAGAAAAATTCCTTTTGTGGCAAATCCTAGCCTAAATTTAACAAAATACGTTAACCATTCTAAGAAAAGAATTGAACAAGAAAGAAAAAAGCGGTACACTAATTGCACTATGAATGAAAATATGACAGGATACATCAAGGCGCTCCAGGCTTTTCAGGGAGAGCGGTATCAGGGAAGCCTGATCGGAAAAATTGCCTATAGCCGTCAGGCTAAGGCGGGACCCACTGCCCGGTTTACGGCAGAAGTGGTAAAGGACCGGAAACGGTTCCAACTGCTGCGGATTACCGGCTGGGAGCAGCACCAGCAGGTGGGCCAGCTGGAGTTACTGCTGTTTTGGCAGGCAACGAAGGTAAACAATGATAATGAATATAGTTTACCTAAAGAAGCTTCAAGAGAGGCTTTGCCTCCAGGTGTATATTGGAAAGCGTTTACGCCCCAGGAGGTGTACGCCTTTTCCCAGGCAACCGGGGACGACAACGCCATCCACCTGACGGAGCGTCCTGTGGTCCAGGGCCTGCTCTTATGGCAGGAACTATTTAGCAAGCTGGGAGAACCCAGCCGTATGGAAGTTATTTTCCAGGAACCGGTGCATGCCGGGGAGGGGATTTATTTGGAGGAGGAGCAACATGAGCAGCGAAATCAATCAAACTTTACATTCTGCCCGGGGAACCCAGGGCAGCCATCTCAGTTCCACCCGGGCCCTGACCACCAGCGCCGTCTGCGTGGCACTGCTGGCCGTATCGGCCTACATTTCTTTTCCCTTGCCTTTTACCCCGGCCATGGTGACGGCCCTGACCATTATGGTGAATCTGGTGGGGTTCCTGAAAACCCCTAAACAGGCCGCAGTAATTCTTGGCATCTACTTGCTGCTGGGCATGGTGGGGGTCCCCGTCTTTGTAGGCGGTACCAGCGGCATGGCCAAGATTTTTGGACCTACCGGAGGCTTTAACCTGGGCTTTTTGGCAGCCGTAGTGGCCATGAGCGCCATTCGGGGCGGCCGGAAATGGTCCTTTGGCAAATTGGTGGCTTTGGGGGTTTTGGTGGGTATGCCCATCATCTACGCCGGCGGCTGCATCAGTATGTACCTGGTAGCCAAGGTGGGTCTGTGGAAGACCCTGGTTATGGCCGTTTTCCCCTTCCTGATCGGAGACGTGCTGAAAGTGGTGCTGGCAGCCTTCCTGGCTTCCCGGCTCCAGCGGTACGTGTTTTAACATGGAGCGGGTATATATCCTGGGTGGCCTGCGCAGCCACCTGGGTGCAGAAAATGGCATATTTAAAACGGTTTCACCGGAAAAATTAGGGGCTGCCTTGCTGCAGGCCCTTTTTCGGCGTTATCCCCTGAGCCGGGAAGCAGAAGAAATCCTGGGAGGCAATGCGGTGGGTACCGGGGGCAACCTGACCCGGCTGACGGCACTTCTGGCCGGCGTAAAGCCGGAAGTTCCCTGCCTGACCCTGGATATGCAGTGCGCCTCCGGAGCGGCTGCCCTGTCTTTGGGCTTTGCCAAGGTGCGCAGCGGCCTGGCAGACGTAGTGCTCTGCGGGGGCTTTGAATCGGCCTCCCTGCAGCCTCTGCGCCATTACGCCCCGTCAGATCCCCGATATACCCCGGACGGCTTCCAGACGGCCCAATTTTCCCCGGACTCCAATAGTCCCCGGGTGATGCTGGAGGGCGCAGAACGGACGGCCCAGGTGTACGGGGTTACCAGGGAGGAGCTGGACCGTTGGCCGGTGCGCAGCCACCAAAAGGCGGCAGCCGCGGGGTCGGTGGTGGCTCCCTATATTGCCAGCCTTTTTGGCAGTACCCGGGACGAAAGCATCCGTCCTCGTATGTCCGCCAAACTGGCGGCCCGGATGCCCACCCTGTTTACCCAGGAAGAAACGGAAGCCCTGCTGACCCCGGAAGAACGGGCCCAGTGCGGGACCGTTGCTCCCACCCTGACCGCAGCCAACGCTTGCCTGCACCAGGATGGGGCGGCCTTTGTGCTGCTGGCCTCGGAAAGGAAAGTCCGCCAGTGGCAGCAGGAGGGCAAAGCCCCGGAAATGCTAGCGGAAGTGGCGGACGCCGCAGAAGCCGGCGTGAACCCCCGGTTCAGCCCTTTGGGAGCCCTCGCTGTGGGGGACAAGCTGCTGCAGCGCAGCGGCCTTGGGCCTGAAGCCATTGATACCTTTGAATATAATGAAGCCTTTGGGGTAATCAGCGCCCTGTTTGCCCGGAAATATCCCGGCTGCCTGGACCGATACCTGCCCCTGGGCGGGGCCTTGGCCTATGGGCATCCCTACGGGGCCAGCGGGGCTGTTTTGGTACTCCACGCCCTGGCCCGGCTGAAAGAAACGGGGGGCATTTGGGGCCTGTGCGCCATTGCCGGCGCCGGGGGCACCGGATCCGGCCTGCTGCTGCGCAGGGTCTAAGGAGGAAACTATGGATTATCTGGGTCTTTTGGAACAATGGGCGGCGGTCCAGCCGGAGCGCCCCTTTCTGATTACGGCAAAGGCCAGTTATACGTATCAGGAGATTTTGGAGCGGGCGAAAGACTATGCCAGAACCCTGGCGGCTTTCCAACCGGAACACCGGCCCCTGCTGATCCTGCGGAAAACGGCCCTGGAGCAGCTGATTTGCTTTCTGGGAGCGGAAAAGGCGGGCTGCGTACCCGTTTTGGCCCATCCAGATTTAAAGCCTGCTGCTGCCCGGGAATTTATGGTCAGGAGAAACATTCCCTACGGGGATCTTTTGGGAGAAAAGGTCCAATTTGCCCCCCAGGGGGACCCCCAGCCTGAGCCGGTGTGCATGGGCGTCCTGAGTTCCGGCTCCACCGGCCTGCCCAAGCTGATGTTCCGGCGCTACGCAAGCTGGGCCGGCTTTTTTACTGAGCAGAACAAAAAGTTCCAGGTAACTGGGAATACTGTAGGCTTTACGGAAGGCAGCATGAGCTTTACGGGAAACCTCAGCGTCTGGGCTTCCCTGCTGTATGCAGGAGCGTCCCTGGTGCTGTCGGATACCCTTTACAGCCGCACCTGGCTCCGGGAAATTGGCCAGTTCCAGGTGACCCTCTTGTACCTGGTGCCGGTGAAGCTGAAGCTGCTGCTGCGGGCGGCCCAGGGGCAATACCCCTCGGTAACGGCCATTATGGCCGGGTCCCAGCTTTTGGCGCCGGAAACAGCGGATCAGCTGAAGACCCATTTTCCCCACAGCCAGATTTACCTGTACTACGGAGCCAGCGAGCTGAACTATATTACCTGGCTCACCTACGAAGAACTCCAGCAGCACCCCCTGAGCGTAGGGCGCCCCTGTCCGGGGGTGAAGGTTTCCGTTTTGGACGGGAAAATCTACGTGGATACCCCTTACCATGTGGAAGGGGTGACCTGCCCCTTTACTTTGGAGGACCGGGGCTATTTTGATGCGGACGGCTACCTGACTTTTTTGGGCCGGGACGGCCGGGTAATCAACAAGGGCGGCCTGACCCTATCCTGCACCCATGTGGAGCAGGCGATTCTTTCGGTTGCCGGGGTAGCCGACGCAGTGGTGCTGCCCGTAGAGGAGGCAGCCCGGGGAGAGGACCTGGGAGCCTGCGTTATTCTTCAGGGAATTACCCTGGGGCAGCTGCGAAAAAAGCTGAAAGACCTGCTGCTGCCTGGCGAAATCCCCGGCTATTGGCTGGAACTGGACGCCCTGCCCCTAACGGGAGCCGGCAAGGTGGACAGCAGGAAGCTCAGCCAAAAGCTTCAGGCTTTGGTTCAAAATAGCCGTAAGAGCCTTTAAAAAATGCAAAATAACTGAAAAGACGTTACGAAAACGGTTTTGCTTTCTCAAAGGGCGGAACCGTTTTTTGCGTCCCGGACCGTTTTGGTATATACTAAAATAGTACAATTCTAAGATAAAGAAGGGATACTCATGCAAAAGACGAAAATATTGAGCTTGGCCATCCTGGCAGCCCTGCTTTCCAGCCCCTGTGCCTGGGCCGCAGAACCCACTCCCGCAGCCGCAGAAACGGCCGCTGCCCAGACCGATACAATGACTACTGGCAGCACAGAGGCCGCTGAGGACGAAACCACCGTTTACGGCAATGCTTCCGTTCCCATGCCCGACGCCCCTTTGGACCTGGTAGAATTTACGGCAGCCAAAATGGTTTCCGGGGAGAAAGTCACCCTGGCGGACAGTTACGCTGCCTTGAAAAACGATGAAAATATTGTGCTGGTGAAAAACGGCGCAGACGTTACCCTGTCCCACGGCGCCCTAAACAAAACCGGGAATACCACCAGTGTCCGGGGCAGCAAGTTTAACGGCCAAAACGCCGGGGTCCTGGCTGCAGATGCCACCCTGGCCCTGGACGGCTGCACCATCCGGACGGAAGCGGACGGCGCCAACGCCGTATTTGCGGCTGGGCCCAAAGGCGTCATCAAGATTCATGATTCCAATATCCGTACCACGGGGATAAATTCTCGGGGCCTGGATGCCGTAAAAGGCGCCAGCATTACTGCAGACAACATCAATATTGGCACCACGGGCCTCCGGTCCGCTGCTCTTGCCACCGAGCCGGCAGGGGCCGTGCTGAACGTCAGCAAGAGCACCGTAAATACCAGCGGCCAGGCCTCGCCCCTGGTGTACTCCAAAGGGGACATTACCCTGGCTGAGGCCAAGGGCGCTGCCGCAGCCAGCCAGATTGCGGTAGTGGAAGGCGGCAATATTGCCCGGCTGGAATACGTGGACGTGTCCGGTTCCGGCACCCACGGCATTCTGCTGTACCAGAACGGGGTCCGGGCTGATGGGGCCAATCCCACCCGGCTGTCCGTGAAAAATTCTGCCCTGCGCAGCCTGAAAACTGGCCCCCTGTTCTACGTGACCAATACCCAGGCCCGGATCTATTCCGAACTGAACACCCTCCAATACCTGGGCGGGGAACTGATCAAGGTTTCCGCCGGCCAGTGGGGGACGGAAGGGTCCAACGGAGCAGACCTGACCTTTATGGCCAACCAGCAGGCTCTGTTTGGCAACATCTCTGTGGATAATGCCAGCACCCTGGTATTGGATCTGCAAAACGGCAGCCACTATTCCGGCGCCATCAACCGGAGCCAGACGGCCAAACGGGTGGACGTCCAATTGGACGCTTCTTCTTCCTGGCAGGTGGCCGGTACCAGCTACATTACTTCTCTCAAGGATGCGGACACCACCCTGGCCAACATTAAGGGCAACGGCTTCACCGTTTATTACGACGCAGCCGATGCAGCCAATGCAGCCCTGGGCGGCAAGACCTACGAACTGCAAAACGGCGGCTATCTGAAGCCGGTGAAATAAGCCTGAGATTCAGGCCTCCGGACCGGGTCCGGAAGAAAAGAGGACATCATGAAAAAACTCAGCAGGATTTTCCTTTGTGTCATCATGGCGCTTTTGGTCTGCCTGCCGGCAGCCTCCGCTTTGGCGGCGCCCAGTGCCAGTGACCTGGCCAGTGAACGGGCGGAGCTGAGAACCAAAACGTATAAGGCTCTGCTCCAGCTCTACGAAAAGCAGCCCAAATCCCGGGAAGCCATCCAGCATTCCTATGGATACGCCGTGTTTGTGGATACCAGCTACAATCTGGGCCTGTTGGGCGGTGGTCACGGCCGGGGCCGGGCCATCAACCAGCACAGCAAACGGGAAGTCTTTATGAAAATGAGCCAGATGAAGGTGGGCTTGGGGGTGGGTGTACTCCAGTCCAACATCATCTTTGTCTTTGATACCCCGGAAGCCTTTGATTCCTTTGTGAAGAAGGGCTGGACCTTCGGCGGACAGGCTGCGGCCGCAGCTCGGGACGGTGTGCACGGGGATTCCCTGGAAGGCGCTTTCCAGGTAGCCCCCGGCATGTGGATGTACCGGGTCAGCACCAAAGGCCTGGCAGCCGAACTGGGCATCAACGGCACCCGGTTCACCGTGGATAAAAAGCTCACCGAGCCCAATAATCTTTAAGGAGGCGCCCTATGAGCGAAACAGGGGAATTGACCCTGCACCCGGTGGCCTGGTACCAGGGGGACCTGAAGGAAAAATTTGGCCTGCCCCGGCAAAGCGGGCTGGTACCCCAGCTTGCCGGCAAGATTATTATGGCTGAGGGGTTCCGCAGGCCGGAGGCCCTCCGGGGGCTGGAAGGCTTTTCCCACCTATGGCTGCTTTGGGGCTTTTCCAAGAACCATACCTGGTCCCCTACGGTGCGGCCGCCCCGGCTGGGCGGCAATACCCGGCTGGGGGTCTTTGCCACCCGGTCGCCTTTTCGGCCCAACCCGTTAGGGCTTTCTCTTGTGGAAATTAGGGAAATCCGGCTGGAGGGTCCCCAGGGTCCGGAAATCTGGGTGGCGGGGGCAGATTTGCTGGATGGCACCCCCATCTACGATCTCAAGCCCTACGTGCCCTACGCTGACGCCCGGCCGGAAGCTCGCAGCGGCTTTGCTCCGGCAGCGGATGCCCAGCTTACCGTGGAAGATCCCCAGGGCCTTCTGGAAGCCCTGCCCCAGACCCAGCAGGAAGCCCTCCGGGGCGTCCTGGCCCAGGATCCCCGGCCCCATTACCAAAAGGACCCGGAGCGGGTCTACGGTCTGACCGGTGGAATGTGAAGTTCCGAGTGGACGGAAATACCCTCTGGGTTGAAAAATTGGAAGAATAAGCAGAAGGACCTTCGGAAAGTGCCGGGGGTCCTTTTCATTTTACAGTATCGATAAATTCTCTTGCACCAATCCTGATTTTTGTAGTATGATTACATAATGAAACCAAATTTGGAAGGAGCGTATGCAAATGCTGAAAAAAGCTGTCCTGGCGGCTGCTATGACCCTGTGTCTGGGGATGGCCCTGCCCGCTTTTGCTGAAGTAGAAAGTGTACAAGCCTCGGTAGGTCTTTTGGATATGACCTGGCCCCAGGTAAAAACCGACAACAAGGCTGCGGACAAAATGGTGAACCAGAACATCAAAGCTTTCATGGACGACTTCCGCAATGGCTTTGTGGACCGGAAATTTACCGCTGGCAAAACCTGGTATGAAACCAAATTCGAAGATCCCCAGCTGCTTTCCCTGCTGCTGAGCGATGTGCGCACGGAAGGCTCTGTCTCCACCCAAAGAACCGTAGGCGCTGTCTACGATATGTCCACCGGCGACCGGCTGCCCCTGGCCTCCTTTGTCCGGATTACCCTGGCTGATATCAACGACCGGCTGAAAACCGGCTTCTACCGGGATGGGGATGTGCATGTGTACCCGGACCATCCGGCAACCCGGATTCCCACGGACTTTTTCCTGAACCCGGACGGCAGCATCTGCCTGCTGTACCAGACCAATGAAATGGGAAGTCTGCTGGAGGGCAATGTGTACCTGCGGCTGAGCCCTCAGGACATTTCTGCCCTGAATGCCAAGAATCCTAGAAAATAATCAGAAAAGGACAATATGCTGCTGAAACAATCAAAAAGCCGCTGGAGGCACAGGCTCAGCTGGGGGACGGCGTTCCTCTGTCTGGCCGTGCCTCATTTGTCTATGGGGGCGGCAAACCTAGAGACCCAGCAAACCCTGGACAAGCTCCAGGAAGCCTCCCTTACGGTGCTGGCCGCCTCCATCTGCGCCGGTACCTACGACAACGGCTCTGAAAAAAGTACGGGAAACCGCTACCTGGCTGACTACGGCTGGGATACCCAATATTACGCCTTTCAGGACGGCAAGGCCCAGGTGCATTTCACCCTGGCCCGGCATCGGGGCCTGGTGCAGGGCAAGCCCCTGGCCGTACTGGCCTTCCGGGGCAGCCAAACCCAGGGAGACTGGCAGCTGAACCTGAAAACGGATCAGGTGCTCTTTCCTGGGGGAAAACCGAAAGAACCGGAAGCTAAAAACGCTCCTGCCGTCCATCAGGGTTTCCTCCAATACGCCAGGGCCGCCCTGGACTGTCCAGTGGACCTGGACGGGGACGGCACCCCGGACAATATTCCGGCGTATTTAAAGACCCACCCGGACCAGCAGCTGCTGCTGACCGGCCACAGCCTGGGCGGCGCCGGTGCTGTGCTGTACGGGGCAGAACTGGTGCAGCAGGGGGCTTCCCCCAGCCAGCTGCCCATTATTACCTTTGGGGCTCCGGCAGTGGGAAACCCGGCCTTTGCCAAAACCTATGGAAGCAGGCTGGACCTTTTGCGGATCTATACCAGCCTAGACCCGGTGCCCGGCCTGGTGCAGACCTTCTGCGGAGGCTACCAGCAGTTTGGCCGGGAAAAGGAGTACCGGCTGTCCGGGAACTACACCGATTACCAGCACCCCATTTCCTATTACCTGGACCTGGCCGTGCGGGATTACCATCAGGTGCGGAAAGAAGCCCTGGATGAAGGGCTTATCCAGCCTTTGCCCAAACGTTCCCTAAAGGGGAATGGACCCATTGTGGCACTTGCCGTTTTCTGTAGGGACAATGGGGCGGATACCCGTTTTTCTCCCGATCTTAGCCAGTTCCTGCTGGACGAATACCGGAGCCTGCTGCCCCGGTACGTGGTCATTGCCAGCGAGCATACCCGGGAGGCCGGGGAAGAAATACCGGCTCAGGACCTTCGGGGCAAAGCTCTGGCCGCAGGAGCCCAGTACCTAATTGTGGTTCACGGAGAACGCCAGCGCCTGGGCCAGACGGACAAATGGGCCATCAGCCTGGGCCAGGAAGTCGTTGACCTGAAGAACGGGGGCGTGCTGTCCCTGACTACCGGCAGTACCCGGGTCCGCTTTGAGCAGGGCATTCTGCAAAGCACCCTGCGGCTGCTGGAGAACCAGAAAATTGCTTTACGTCAGCTTCTGCCGGTGAATTCCCAGCAGACTGTTAACGAAATAGAGTAGGAGAAGAGGGGAATTATCATGAAAATCATCGATGGGCATATGCACTTTTACCGTACCCCGGGCTTTGACCAGTTGGCCAAAGAGGCCGGTCATGAAAATACGGCGGAGCATTATCTGAAGGCCTGCAAGGAAAATAACGTGGTCATGTCCGTGGTTATGGGCAATGCACCCCTGGGACCTTCCCTGTACGGGGGCACGGTGCCCCGGGTGCCGGACCTGGCGGGGCCCTTTGACCTGGAGCATTACAACCAGCCCAAGGAAATCGTCTACTGTGCCGGGGTGGACAGCAACGCCCTGACCGAAGAAAACTGCCGGGCTACCGCCAAGGAATTTGAGCGGGTGCTTCAGACGCCCCAGTGCGTGGGCATCAAGATTTACCTGGGTTACAGCCTGGTCTATGCCTACGACAAGCGCCATTTCCCCCTGTACGAACTGGCGGAAAAGTACAATGTGCCGGTGGTCTTCCATACGGGAGATACGGCTGGGGGCCATGGCCTGCTGAAGTACGCCCATCCCCTGACCATCGATGAAGTGGCCATGCAGTTCCCCCGGGTAAAATTCGTCATTGCCCACTGCGGCAACCCCTGGATCCTGGATGCCATGGAAGTGGTGGCCAAGGACCCCAATGTGTACGTGGACCTGTCGGGCCTTTTGGAAGGCCGCTTTGACGGCGCCGTATTCTACGAAAAGCACCGGGATTACTTCAGGTACATGAGAATGTGGCTGGACTATGTGAACCGCTATGATAAGGTGATTTATGGCACCGACTGGCCCCTGATCAACATCCGCAGTTACATTGACGTGATGAAGCTAGTGATTCCAGAAGCCCATTACCAGGAATTCTTCTATGACAATGCCCGCCGGGTATTCAGCAAAATCAATCCATTGCTTCCCAAGGAGGAATAATATGATTACAGGCAATCCCCAAGATATGGCAAGAATGGCCAAAGCGCTTCAGGGCCGGGTGGCCCAGGCCCTGGAAATCCTGTCCCAGCTGGACGTAAAAGCCCTGCCGGTGGGCAAGACCCCCCTGGACGGGGACAACATCTACGCCAGCGTCAACGAGTACGCTACGGAACCCTGGGCGGACCGCCGTCCGGAAAAGCATGAGCAGTACATCGATATCCAGATTGTAGCTGCCGGCCGGGAAATTATCGGCTACGGGGACGTGGAAAATGCCGGCCCCATGACCGAAGACAAGCGGGAAACCAACGATGTGTCCTTCTACGCCTCTGTGACCCAGGAAAAGAAGCTGGAGCTGGAAGAAGGCCAGTTCGCCATCTTTTATCCCTGGGAAGTCCATCGCCCCAACTGCCAGTTTGCCGGCAGTCCGGAGCAGGTTAAAAAAGTGGTGGTGAAGGTGAGAGCCTAAGCCCCTGAAAATGCTGAGGAACCGAGTCAATGCAGCTGCATTGGCCCGGTTTTTTGCTGACCTGGGCAGCCGCAGGGGGAAGAACGGCAGAATTTTCCCCAGCTGTTTTCCTTTTGGGGCAACCTGTGGCATAATAGGGAAGAACCTGGCCGCAGCAGGCGCGCACACAAAAAAAGCCTGGAGCGGCCATACGCATCAAGAAGAAGTGAAGGAGCAGCAGATGGAGAAGCAAGGCATCACACGGAAAATCCTTTTGGCCCTGTGCCTGGGGGCGGCTGGCACTTTGCCAGCCGGCACGGTGCAGGCAGCGGCAGCGGCGGAGCTGCCGGTTTACGATTTGGGAGAACTGGTGGTTACGGCCACCAAAACAAAACTGGATAAAAAAAGTGCACCTATGTCCGTACAGACCATTACGGAAAAGGATATCCAGCAGATGGGCGCCTATAACGTCACCGATGTGTTAAAAACGGTGGCCGGCCTCAATGTAATGGAAATCAGCACGGAACGTGGGGGCGTGCCCCTGGGGGCGCAGGCCTCCCTCCGGGGCATGGGTACCTCCGCCACCCTGATTCTGGTGGACGGCCGCCGGCTGGCCGGGGAAGATTCTGGCAGCACCCGGAACGTCTACGAACTGAACCGGCTGAACCTGCACCAGGTGGAACGGATTGAAATCATCCGGGGAGCCGGGTCCGGGCTGTACGGCAGTGATGCCATGGGCGGGGTCATCAACGTCATCACCAAAAAGGAGCAGGCAGAAGGCGGCTACGCCGGTACCCAGCTGGGCTCCCGGGAAAACTCCGTGTACGGGGGCTATTCCACCGGGGACGTGGGCAAGCTGAATCTGAACTTTAACTACAACCTGACGGAAGTTCGGAAGCAGGACCAAAAGGTGGGAACCAACCTGTACGGTCCCAAACGGGATTTTGGCTTCCAGGGCAATTACCAGTTCAATGACCACAGCGGCTTGGACTTTGGGGCTTCCTTCCTGAAGGAGCAGTACCAGTCCCTGACCTACGGCAATACGGCGGCGGGAAATATGCGCGAGTGGTACGACAACAACCGGACTGACGCTCATGTGAAATACTACGGCTTTGACCGGAAAAACGACTACGAGTTCCAGACCTATTACAACCGGCTGGGAAAAGAATCCCGGCAGCGCAGCACCAGCGCCTGGCAGGACTTTGACCATGCCAAGTACGAAACCACCGTAATGGAGGGCAAGAATACCTATCGTGCCAACAAGCAGCATACCCTGACCTACGGGGCCGAATACCGCTGGCAGAAGGCCGGGGGCACCCGGCTGGGCAGCGGCGCCGGCGGAAACCAGGAGGAAACGTATTTGGGCATTTCCAAGGCCTATTCCTCCGCCAGCCTGGATTCCTACGCAGCCTACGTCCAGGACGAATGGCGGCTGTCGAACAAGCTGTTTTTCGTGCCCAGTCTGCGCTACGACCATTACGACAGCTTTGGTGGGGAGTGGTCCCCTCGGGCCGGTCTGACCTACAGCCTGAGCAAAGCTGTCCGGCTGAAAACCAACTATGGCTTGGGCTACCGGGCTCCCAGCATTTTTGAGCTGTATTCCCATATGAACCGGAACGAAGGGCAGACCCAGGTCCAGGTTTATGGGAACAGCCAGTTGGAAGCGGAAAAGTCCCGGACTTTTGACTTTGGCCTGGAAGCGGAAAAAGGCCGGAGCACCGGCCGGCTGACCTATTTCCACAACAAGGTGGACAACCTGATTGATGCCCAGCTGCTGCGCCGGCAGGGCCGTACCCTCTATTTCCAGTATGCCAATATCAAGCAGGCAGTGATGGACGGGGTGGAAGGGGAGTACGCCTACCGCTTCGACAAGCACTGGGACGCCAAGCTGAACTTTACCTACTTGGACGCCCGGGACGGCAGCACCGATGCCCGGCTTACCGGACGGGCCCGGCTGAATGGCCTGGTGCAGCTAAACTGGACCGATGCCAAGCCCAATCCCTGGACCGCTTCCCTGTATACCCTGTGGTTCAAGGATTTCCTGGACGCCAGCGGGAAAAACTATACCTACAGCACTACCAACCTGGTGGTCACCAAGGACCTGAACAAGACCACCCATTTGTACGCCGGGGTGGACAATCTGTTCAACAAAACCTTCTCCTATGAGGACGATTTCTCTATTTACGGCCGCACCTGGCGGACCGGGGTGGAATTCCGTTTCTAAGGGGCAGGGAGCTCTCTTTTAGGACCTGTTTTAGAAAAATAAAATTGGAAGTTTCTTGCAAACAGGCTTTCATAAATTGCAACCCATTGCCAAAAAGTACGAGTGAATGCGTGATACATACATTGACTCGTACTTTTTTCAGTGGTATACTATCCCTGCTAGTTAGTAAATACTAACTATTTAACATAATGAACAGCCTAAAGCTAGGAATACTTATATTAAATAATTAGAAAGGACTAACTTATCGTGAAAAAATGGATGGTGCTGGGCCTGGCTTGCTGCCTTCTGCTGGCGGCAGGCTGCGGGGAACAAAAGCAGGAAACAGCGGTAAAAACAGAAAATCAGGTGGTACTGCCTTATCCGGAGAATATGCAGAAGCTGGGGTTTACGGAAAGCGTGGTACTGCCCAAACAGCCGGAGCGGGTCATCTCTCTGGCCAATACCCCTGTCCTGGCCCTGGAAACTCTGGGAGTTCCCCAGGTGGGGATTCCGGATACCAAGATTCTCCAGTGGCCGGACAGCCTGAAACAGCGGGCGAAACTACTCCAGACGGGTATGCGTTCCAATATTGATCTGGAAACGGTGCTGACCCTAAAGCCGGACCTGGTGCTGGTGGGCGCCCATGCCAAGGATACCTACGGAAAACTCCTGGAGCGGGAAAAGATTCCTGTCTACTATGTGGCAGCGGGGCCTGCTGTTCCCTATGAGGACGTGAAAGCGCTGACCCTGATTCTGGCCGATGCCTTAGGGAAAAATAAGCCGGCTGCTCAGAAAATCAAGGACGATTTTGCTGCTATGGAACAACGGCTGAACCAGCAGCGCAAGGAAAACCAAGGGAAAAAGGTACTGGTACTCCAGGCTGCTCCGCCTCGGTTTTTCCTTCAGAACAAGAACGGCACCGTAGGCTCCATGCTGGAGCTGCTGGGCTACACCAACGTGGCTCCGGCAGCAGGCGGCGCCATGGTGCCCATGAACCAGGAAACTGCCCTTTCCTATGAGCCGGACCTGCTTGTCTGCGTCAGCGCCATGAATGGGGAAGACCAGCAGCGGGAGGCCATGGAAAAAGAATTCCAGGAACATGCCGCCTATTGGAACCATTTTGCAGCGGTGCGCCAGGGCAAGGTGGTATATCTTCCTAAGTGGTTTGCTATCTCGGGCGGTTTGGATGAACTCCAGCAGTTGGATGCCCTGATGCAAAAACTGGCGGAAACGGAAGGAGCCCGCCCATGAAGGGTGGGGAAAAAGAAACTACAGGGCTTTGCCTGCTGCTGCTCCTGGTTTTGGCCGGCCTTTCCCTTTTGGCTCTGGGTCTTGGCAGTGCCTGGTTTTCGCCCCGGGAGATTGTGGAAGGTCTGTGGCAGGGGGACGGCACCATTCGCTTGGTGGTGCTCAACCTGCGGCTGCCCCGGATTCTGATTGCTGTTCTAACCGGCTGCGCCCTGTCCCTTTCTGGGGCCCTGCTCCAGGCGGTGATGCGCAATCCCCTGGCTGATCCCGGCATTATTGGGGTTTCCGCAGGGGCGGTAACGGCAGCTACTACCGTACTGCTGCTGGCTCCTAAGCTGCTGCTTTTGGTGCCCCTGTTCGCCTTTGGCGGTGCCCTGCTGGCCTGCGTCATCATCTACCTGCTGGCCTGGAAACGGGGCGTGGATCCGGTGCGGATCATTCTCTCCGGGGTGGCGGTAAACGCTGTGCTAGGGTCCTACACTTCCTTTCTCCAGCTGCTCAATGCGGACAACCTGTCCGGGGTGCTGGGCTTTTTGAACGGGAGCCTTTCCGGCCGGGGCTGGGACCAGGTCTTCCTGGTGGCTGTCTACGCTGGCGTAGGAATCCTGCTGACCCTGTGCTGCATTAAGGGCGCCAATATTCTCCAATTGGGAGACGAGATGGCTTCCAGCCTGGGAGTCAACGTAAACGCCTGGCGGATTGGGATTTCGGCAGTGGCTGCGTTTTTGGCAGCGGCTACAGTGGCCGTAGCCGGGATGATTGGCTTTGTGGGTCTGGTAGTGCCCCATATTGCCCGGCTGCTGGTGGGAGCGGATTACCGCGCCCTGGTACCAGTTTCTGCCCTTTTGGGCAGCTGTACCCTGCTGGCCGCGGATACCCTGGGCCGGGTACTGATTCCCAGTATGGAAATCCCGGTGGGCCTGGTAATGGCCATGACCGGCGGTCCCTTTTTCTTATATATGCTGCGGAAGAAAGGATGATGAAGATGCGGCTTTATGGTGCGAAGCTGGGCATCGGCTACGAAAACAGGCTGGTGCTTCAGGATTTTGATATCTCGGTCCAAAAGGGAGAAATTACCACCCTGATTGGACCCAACGGCAGCGGCAAGTCCACGGTGTTAAAAACCTTGACCCGGCTTTTGGCTTGCCGCAGCGGTACGGTGTTCTGCAACGGGGTGGACCTGCGGCGGATTCCGTCCAAGGAGTTTGCCCGGCAGGTGGGGGTCTTGCCCCAGCAGCATCTGGTGCCTCCGGGGTTTAAGGTCAAGGACCTGGTCAGCTATGGCCGGGTGCCCTACCAGAACTGGCATCAGGGCAACTCCTCGGAAGATGAGGCGGCGGTGGAACGGGCCATGCAGGCCACTGGGGTTTGGGGCCTCAGGGATAAAACCGTCTACGCCTGCTCTGGGGGAGAGGCCCAGCGGGTGTGGATTGCCACGGTGCTGGCCCAGGAACCGGAAATCCTCTTTCTGGATGAACCCACTACCTTTTTGGACGTTGCCTACCAATACGAGGTGCTGCAGCTGGTGAAAAAGCTCAACCGGGAGCAGGGCATGGGCGTGGTCATGGTTCTCCATGATCTGGGCCAGGCCCTGGAAATCAGTGACCGGGTCATCGTTATCAAAAATGGGAAAAAATATGCGGAAGGAACCCCGGAACAGGTGATTACCTCGAAAATGCTTTGGGAGGTCTACCACGTGGAATGTGAAGTGGTGCGGCTGCCCGGCCGGCGCAAACCCATACTGGCCTACCGGGAGATTTCGTGATGCCAAGGGGCAGTGCAGCCTGGCAGCGCTCGGACTTTCGCGCTTTCCTCCACTATTTTGCCCGGTACCGGAAACTGGCCTTTTTTCTGATGCTGGGCGCTGCCGCAGGGGCTGCCCTGGAACTGGTGTTTCCCCTGGGGGTCCGGCAGATCCTCCATACGGAGCTGCCTAAGGCGGCCTGGCCGCCGGTGCTGCGCTGGTGTATAGGGTTGGGACTGGTTTATCTGCTGAACTTTCTGGTACTGTTTGGGGTTTCCTATGGGGGAGGGCTCCTCAGCGCCCAGCTGGAAAATGACCTGCGGCAGGAGCTGTTCCGGCATCTGCAAACCCTGCCCTTTGCTTTCTTTGATAATGCCAAAACCGGCCAGCTGCTGGCTACCCTCACCGGGGATGTGGCGGAAACCGGAGAACTGGCAGCCCGGCTGCCCGGGGACCTGCTGGTCAGCGTGGTGAGCCTTTTGGGCACCGCCTGTATCCTGCTGTATCTGGACCCTTTGCTGGGCGGCCTTGTGACCCTGCTTATGGGCCTTAAAGCTCTCCATACCATTTGGATTAATCTGAAGCTCAAGGCTACTTTCGGTCAGGTCCGGCAGGAATACGGCCACTTGTCCGCCATTGGGGAAGAAAACCTCAGCGGGGTCCGCATGGTCCGCGCCTCCACCGCAGAGAGCTGGAGCGTCCGGGCCTTTGCCCGGGCTTCCAGGGCCTATCTGGCAGCCCGCCGCCGGTCTTTTGGCATCCGGTCCTATTTTGGGGCCAGCGTGAACTTTTTCACCAATTCCATCTATTTGGCCATTCTGCTGGCAGGCAGCTGGCAAATCCAGCGAGGCGCCCTGCTGCTCAGTGACCTGGTGGCGTTCTTCCTCTATGTGGGCGTCTTTATCAAACCTGTGATGAAGCTGGTGCTTTTTGTGGAAACGTACCAGCAAAGTATGGCCGGGTTCCGGCGCTTTCGGGCCCTGATGGGCGAGGCGGCTGAGGACCAGGAGCCGCTGCCGGAACTGCCGCCGGTGCAGGGCAAAATAGAATTTCAAGATGTATCCTTTGGGTACCACCCGGGAAACCCCGTGCTCCAGCACATTTCCCTGGTGATTCAGCCCGGGGAAAAGGTGGCATTTGTCGGTCCCACCGGTACCGGCAAAAGTACCCTGATCAGTCTGCTGCTGCGCTTTTATGAGCCCCAGTCGGGCAGCATCCTGGTAGACGGCCGGGATATTTCCCAATATTCCCGCCGCAGTCTGCGCCGGCAAATTGCCCTGGTGCAGCAGGACGTATTTCTTTTTTCCGACTCGGTGTGGCACAACCTGGTGTACGGTACTTTTGAATGCAGTGAAGAAGAAGTCTGCCGGGCTGCAGAGGCGGCCAGAGCCCTGGACTTCATCCGGCAGCTGCCGGAACAATTTGCTACAGAAATTGGCGAACGGGGCATCAAGCTTTCCGGGGGTCAGCGCCAGCGGCTGGCCCTGGCCCGAGCCTTTTTGAAGAATGGCGCCATCGTGGTGCTGGACGAGGCCACCTCGGCCTTGGACAACATTACGGAAGCCCAGATTCAGGGAGAATTGCAGCGGCTGAGCCGGGGCAAGACCACCCTGATGATTGCCCACCGACTGAGCACCGTGGCCCAGGCTGACACCATTGTGGTGCTGGACCGGGGCCGAATTGTGGAAAAGGGCAGCCCAGCGGAGCTGCTGGCCCGCAAAGGCGCCTATTACCGGCTTTGGCAAAAGGAAACCGGAAAACTGGAAGAAAAGGAAAGAAGGAGACAAAAATGAACATCTTTGCGGTAGGTTTGGATTATTTTATCAAAGGCGGCTGGGTCATGTACCCCTTGCTGCTGTGTTCCTTGGCTGCCGTGGCCATTGGCGTGGAACGCTTCCTGTTCTTTCGGAAGGCGGACAGCGGCCGGGCGTTTACCAAGGGCTTTTGCCGCTATATTGAAAATAATGACTGGAACCATGCCAAGGCTTTGGCCGACCATACCCAGGGAGAAATTGCCAAGTTGGCCACCATTGTCATGGACCGGCACGACAACTACGAGTACCTGGAAAACTTTATCAGCTACCGGGCAGAACGGGCCCTGGACAAGTTCGAAAAGAATCTGCCCTACCTGAGCATCATCGTGACCCTGTCCCCGGTGCTGGGGCTCTTAGGTACGGTAACCGGCATGATGGACGCCTTCAACAACCTGACCCAGCGCATGGCCAACCCCATGTCCGTTACGGCAGGGCTGGCCGAAGCGCTGATTACCACCGTGTTTGGCCTGTGCATCTCCATTGTGGCCGTTTGCTTCCACGGGTATTTTGAGCGGCGGATGAAGCTGCTGACCCTGAACCTGGAAGAAATGGGCAATACCCTCCTGGAAGCCGTCCGGAAAAAGACGGAAAGGGAAACCCCGGAACTGATGCAAGGGGGCAGAAGACGGGCATGATCAAGCTGAAAAATCGCAAGAAACAGGAAATCGGGATTATGATCAGTCCCATGATTGATATGAGCTTTCTGCTGCTGGTTTTCTTCGTGGTCAGCACCATGAGCATGAGCGAAGTGAAAACCGTTCCCGTCCAGCTGCCGGCAGCCTCCCAGGTGCAGCTCCAGCAAAGCAGCCAGTTTGCCGTGACGGTAAAGGCGGATGGCAGCCTCTATTTGGGTACCACCCCCATTACCCAGGACACTCTTTTGGCCCAGGCCAAAGCCCAGGCCGCCCAAAACCCCAACTTTTCCCTGGTGATTTATGGGGACGGCAAGGTCCCCTACGAGGCCATCATCCACCTGCTGGATTCCTGCAAGCAGGCGGGCATTACCCGGGTGGGACTGGTGGCAGAACAGGCGGCGCCCCATGCAGCTCAATAATTGCCAAAAGGGTATTACCGTTTCCCTGGGAGCCCATCTGCTGGTCTTTGTGCTGCTGGGCCTGGCAGGCTGGCAGAGCTGGGAGAGCCGGCAGCAGGATAACCGCATTTATACCGTACAGATTGTTTCCGGCGGAGTGCCGGGAGCAAAAAGCGGCGGTGGCACGGCGGCAGCCTTACCGGCCCAGCCCAGTCAGGCTGTGAGCAGAACCCAGGTACGCCCCAGCAGTGAGATTCCTCTGCCGGGAGCCACACCCGTCCCTGCGGCAAATGCTTCTGCCCCCCTGGAGGCTCCGGAACCTGCGGGCGCAGCTGTAGGTTCCAGTGCCGCCACAGGTACAGGAACAGGAGCAGGGATAGGTTCTGGTACCGAAGCCGGCAGTGGGGACGGCAGCGGCACAGGAGAAGGTACGGGAGGCGGCGGCCCCAGCTTTGATGTGGACGCCATCCAACCCGACGTTTCTCCGGAGCTTTTGAGCTCCGTTCCGGCTGCCTATCCGGAGCAGCTGCGGAGCCACGGCATCCAGGGCAGCGTCCGGGTGCAGCTGGTGGTGGGCAAGGACGGTTCGGTGGAAACGGCCTCCGTGATTGCCAGCTCCGGCTACGGGCTCATGGACCAGGCAGCCCTTGATGCTGCCTATGGGTATACCTTCAGCCCGGCCTACAAGGAAGGCATTCCGGTGCGGTGCTACGCCACCCGGACTTTCCGGTTTTATTTGCATTAATTGCTTTATTTGGATTATGGGATTTCGCCTGGCAGGTCTGGGGAGTGGGCCTGCCGCCAAAGGCAGTCTATATAGTACAATGCGGGAGCCTGACTTATAATGCACTGATAAAGGAGAATGATGATGGATAAACAACGGATGACCCGGCAAATTGTCTTGGCCCTGTGCCTGGGGGTGGCAGCAGGAGGCGCGCAGCTGGGGATTGCCCAGGCCGCTGCTGCAGAAACGGAGGACTTGGAAGCCTATGATTTGGGCGAAACAGTGGTAACCGCTACCAAGACAAAACTGGCTGAGAAAAAAGTGCCTATGTCTACGCAGGTCATTACGCAAAAAGAAATCAAGGAAACAGGTGCCTATAATGTCCGGGACGTGCTGAAAACCCTGGCCGGCCTCAATGTAATGGAAGCCGGCATGACCGGCAACATGGTGTCCATCCGGGGGATGGGAACTTCTTCCACCCTGATTCTGGTGGATGGCCGGCGGATGTCCGGGGAGGACTCCGGCAGCACCATGAACGTGTACGAACTGAACCGGGTCAACCTCCAGGACGTGGAGCGTATCGAAGTGATCCGGGGCTCCGGCTCCGGCCTGTACGGCAGTGATGCTATGGGCGGGGTTATCAATATCATCACCAAGAAGAACCAGAAGGAAGGCGGTTACGCCGGCACCCAGCTGGGCTCCCGGGAAAGTTCCGTCTACGGAGGCTATTCCACCGGGGATGTGGGCAAGCTGAACCTGAATTTCAACTACAACCTGACGGAAATCCGTAAGCAGGACGAAAACGGTGATACCAATATGTACGGGCCCAAACGGTACTTCAATTTCCAGGGCAATTACCGGTTCAACGACCACAGCGGCCTGGACTTTGGGGCTTCCTTCCTGAAAGAACAATACCGCTCCCTGACCCTGGGCACCACCTCCGCCAGCGATATGACGGAATGGTACGACAACAACCGGGCGGATTACCATGTGAAGTATTACGGCTTCGACAAGAAGAACGATTACGAAATCCAAACCTACTACAACCGGCTGGGGAAGGAATCCCGGAAACGGACCAGCAGCTCCTGGCAGGACTTTGACCACGCCAAGTATGAAACCTTTGTGGTAGAAGGGAAAAATACCTACCGGCCCAACACCCAGCATACCCTGACCTACGGGGCGGAGTACCGGAAACAAAAGGCTGGGGGCACCCGCCTGGGGGCAGGGGCCAGCAATCCCTATACGGAAACGTACCTGGGCATGAGCAAGACCTATTCTTCTGCCAGCGTGGAATCCTACGCCGCCTATTTGCAGGATGAATGGCAGCTGTCGGATAAGCTGTTCTTTGTGCCCAGTATCCGCTTTGACCATCACGAAAGCTTTGGCGGGGAATGGTCGCCCCGGGCCGGCCTGACCTACAATCTGAGCCAAAATGCCCGCATCAAGACCAACTACGGCTTTGGCTACCGGGCTCCCAGCATTTTCGAACTGTACTCCCATATGGACCGGAATATGGGCCGGATGCAGGTACAGGTTTGGGGCAACAGCGAACTGGAAGCCGAGAAATCCCGGACCTTCGATATTGACCTGGAAGCCGAGAAGGGCAAGAGCACGGGCAAACTCACTTATTTCCACAACAAGATCAGCAATATGATCGACAGCGAGTTCCTGGGCCGCTTTGGCCGGGCAGTCCGGTACCGTTACGTGAACATCAACAAGGCGGTGATGGACGGCGTAGAAGGGGAATACGGCTATCGTTTCGACAAGCATTGGGACGCCAAGCTGAACTTTACCTACCTGGACGCCAAAGACGGCAACACCAACGCCCGGCTTACCGGCCACGCCCGGATGAACGGACTGGTGGAGTTAAACTGGACCGACGCCAAACCCAATCCCTGGACTGCTTCCCTGTACAATATGTGGTATAAGGACTACCTGGATGGGGAAGGCAAGAACTATACCTACAGTACCACTAACTTTGTGGTGACCAAGGACCTGAACAAGAACACCCATATTTATGCCGGGGTGGACAACCTGTTCAACAAGACCTTCTCCTACGAGGATGCGTTCTCCATTTACGGGCGCACCTGGAGAGCAGGCGTGGAATTCAAATTCTAAGGAGGCTATTGATGAAAAGCATCGTTTTATATTCTTCTCGGACCGGAAATACCAAAATGGTGGCAGAGGCCATTGCCTCTGCCCTGCCCAAGGGCACACCCTGCCTGGATATCCAGAAATTGCAGGAGCCCTTGGACGCCTACGACTGCGTGTTCATGGGCTACTGGGTGGATAAGGGAACGGCGGACGCTGCCTCCCAAAAGGTCCTGGCCCAGCTGCACAACCCCCATGTGGCCCTGTTTGCCACCCTGGGCGCCAATCCCAAAGGGGAGCACGCAATGAAATGCCTGGAAAACGGCGCCGCCCTGCTGCCTCCAGGCCAAAAACCGGAAGCCTGCTTCATCTGCCAGGGAAAAGTGGATCCCAAGCTCATTGAAGCCATGTACCAGCGCTTTCCGCCGGAAAGCCTCCACGGCAGAAATCCTGCCAGCGAGGCCCGGCATAAGGCTGCCTCCACCCATCCGGACGCCACGGATCTGAGAGATGCAGCGGCTTTTGCCCGGGAGGTGCTGCTGTCCATCCAGGCGGGGAACTAAGGAGGAATTATGGACCTGAAAAGTTATTTTAATCAGTTGACAACCAAGGAGCGGGAACTGCAATTTGGCCGTAAGGCCGCAGACCCTCTGCGGCACGCCTTTGACGTGAAACGGGTGGTGCATGCCGGCATGAACGGGGAAATGGTGCCGCCGCCCCTGGCCCAAAAGACCTGGCAGGACCTGATGCACCAGAAAGTCCAGGGACATCCCACCCAAATGGCCTATTTCCATATTCCTTTCTGCAAAACCAAATGCCTGTACTGCGGCTTTTTTCAGAACGGAACGGACCAGGCGGCAGAAGATGCCTATATCAAACGTCTGATTCGGGAAATCGAAATGGATGCTGCCCTGCCCAGACTCAGCGGGGCGCCCATTCAGGCCGTGTTCATTGGGGGCGGTACGCCCACCTCCCTGTCTCCGGAAAATGCTGGCCGGCTGCTGTCCACCATCCAGAACTGCCTGCCCCTGGCCAACGATTATGAGCTGACCCTGGAAGGGCGGATCCACGACCTGGTGCCGGAAAAAATGGACGTGTGGTTTAAAAACGGGGTGAACCGGATGTCCCTGGGGGTCCAGTCCTTCAATACGGAGGTGCGCCGGGCCGTGGGCCGGCTGGACGACCGGGAGGAAGTGCTGCGCCGGCTGCAAACCCTGTCCTCCTATAACCAGTGCTCGGTGGTCATCGACCTGATGTACGGCCTGCCCCTGCAAACCCAGGAGGTCTGGCAGGACGACGTGAAGACCCTGGTGGACTCCGGCATTGACGGGGCGGACCTGTACCAGCTGGACGTATTTGAACAAAGCGACCTCCATGTGTACATCCAAAAGGGCAAGCTGCCTCCGGCGGCTACCACCCAGGAGCAGTCTGCCATGTTCTCCTTTGGCAAGAACTATCTGGAAGCCCAGGGCTACAAGCGGCTGAGCTACTGCCACTGGGCAAGAAACAACCGGGAACGGAGCCTGTACAATACCCAGGCCCGCTGCGGAACCCACCTGTTCCCCTTTGGCTGCGGGGCAGGGGGCCATGTGGACGGCCTTTCCACCATGCTGGAGCGCCGGCTGCCGGCCTACCAGGCCGCCATTGACCAAGGGAGAAAACCTCTGATGTTCCTGATGCGCCAGTCCCCCTATGCCCCTTTGGCAGAAGTGATTATGGGGCAGATGAACCAGAGCCGGCTGGACCTGCAAAAGCTGATCCGTATGGAACCCCGGCTGAAAGGGTTGGAATTTTTGGGCTCCCTGTGGGAGGAATATGGCCTGTGGCAGGATAACGGCTATCTGTACCAACTGACGGAAGCAGGGCAGTTCTGGCAGGTGAATATGACCCAGACCCTGCTGGAGAGTGTGGAGCATCTCCTGGGTGGTTCCAGCCAAATTCACCAGAAAAAAGTGGCCGCCCAGGGCTGATTTTCCGCCCCCTGAAAAATCTTAAAAAAAGTTTTAAAAAGTTGTTGACAGAAACCCCCATCTCTTATATAATACTTTTTGCAACGCACTAGCGATGCAAATTCCCCGATAGCTCAATGGTAGAGCACTCGACTGTTAATCGAGTTGTTGTAAGTTCGAGTCTTACTCGGGGAGCCAATGGCCGGATGGTCAAGCGGTTAAGACACCGCCCTTTCACGGCGGTATCGGGGGTTCGATTCCCCCTCCGGTCACCATTTTCCCGGGCGATTAGCTCAGCTGGGAGAGCGTCTGCCTTACAAGCAGAATGTCGGCAGTTCGATCCTGTCATCGCCCACCATTTTTTTTTGTAAAAACTGCAAAGTGATTGACGACGGGGCGTAGCTCAGTTTGGTAGAGCACCTGCCTTGGGAGCAGGGGGTCGTAGGTTCAAATCCTGTCGCTCCGACCACATTATGTGCGGGTGTAGCTCAATGGTAGAGCACTAGCCTTCCAAGCTAGCTACGTGGGTTCGATTCCCATCACCCGCTCCATTTCTTTTGGCCCCGTAGCTCAGCTGGATAGAGCAACGGCCTTCTAAGCCGTGTGTCGAGTGTTCGAATCACTCCGGGGTCACCACTTTAAGATAAAAGCGAATGTTGCCGAGTCATCGGGACATTCGCTTTTTTGCGTTATAGGAAGTATACAGAAAGGGCCAGGCGGATTGCGTTCCGTCTGGCCTTTTTTTATTTGCGGATGGAAATATGTACGAACGGCTTAATGAGAACGTCTTTCGGATTCAAAGCATTTACGTTTTTCCAATTGATATTTTTGGCTTGGTCATCTCTCATTTCTGCCTGATAGAGTTTAATCATGGACTCCTGGCCAGTGGCCTTATTCATAGCTTTGTCAGTGACAATAAAGGCCGCATGGGCTACAGGCACTCCGCTATTAAAGGCTCCGTTAAAAGCTGCTAGGGATTCCATGCCTAGCAGAGCCTGCGCATGGTCAGGAGTCAGCATGGAGCCAAAAGAGGCATTAATAACTACGTTATATTTATCTCCCAGGGGATTAATGTCGATGCTCTTGATAGGGCCAATATCCTTTTGGGTATTTTGTGAGTTATTGACTGCATCGATGATGCCTTTTTGGATTTTTCCCTCTGGCGTGTCGATTTTTTGAGTTTGGACAGCTGCCGGAACTTTTGCGTCATCCTTTTTATCGGATCCACACCCTAGGACTCCAAAGGCCAGCAGGGTGGCCATGGACAATGCTGCGAACTTCTTCCCTACGTTTTTCATCATTTTTTTCCTCCTAATCTCTAACATAAAACTCCACTTACAGAAATACCCAAAGCATCAAAAAAATAATGCAAAAAAAGGCCGATAACTATTGGAAGGGGAAATACAATAAACGTGGCGATTACGAATGCGGTGTTTATGGTAGCGAATTCGTAATCGCCTACTTCGTGTTCCCTTAGCCATCGTACAACCTGCTTGAACTTCATATTTCCACTTCCCATAGCTTCTATTACCTTTATTATATGATCTTCTCCCTTTTTCTTCAACCCAAGGGGAATCAGGCGGCTCACGCCCCGCTCAGACAGCTTCTGCAAAAGGGACATTTCTTTCCCGGGATTCTGCACCATCCTACTGGGAAAATGCTATAATTATCACAGATTGCGACGGAGGGAGCGGGCAGAGTATGCTGGATTTTTTACGGAAAGAACAGGTTTCAGAAGAACTGATTGCCGGGGTGGAGGCCTATAGGAAGGCCCATCCGGTGGAAGAACAGTGGAAGAACCGGGTGCCGGTGCCCCGTTTCCCGTACTATGGCAAAAAGGTCTGGGAGGAGGCCATTGCGGCCCTGCTGTGCGGCCAGAACCTGCTACTAGCAGGGCCTAAGGCCACGGGCAAGAACGTATTGGCAGAAAACCTGGCAGCGGCCTTCCAGCGGCCTATGTGGAATATTTCCTTCCACATCAACGTGGATGCCACCTCCATGCTGGGCACGGATACCTTCCGGAACGGGGAAGTGGTGTTCCGGCCGGGGCCGGTGTACCAGTGCGCCCAGTGGGGCGGCTTTGGGGTTTTTGACGAAATCAACATGGCCCGGAACGAAGCCATGGCCGTGCTCCATTCCTTGCTGGACTACCGGCATCGGGTGGACATTCCCGGCTACGACCTGCTCCAGGCCAACGAAGCCTGCCGCTTTATTGCCACCATGAACTACGGCTACTCCGGCACCCGGGAACTGAACGAAGCCCTGACCTCCCGGTTTGCGGTAATCCAGTTGCCGCCCATTGACGGGGCCACCCTGGACCGGCTGCTCTCCACGGAATTTCCTACGCTGAAAAAACAGGCCCGGGAGGGCTTTGGCCAATTGTTCCTGGACCTGGAAAAGAAGTGCCAGGAAGCGGAAATCTCCGAGCGGGCGCTGGACCTGCGGGGCCTTTTGGACGCCCTCCAGTTGATCCAGCAGGGCCTGGAAGCCCACGATGCCCTGGAAATGGGTCTGGTGAACAAATCCTTTGACGAATACGAGCCCGGCATTATCCGGGATGTGATCAAGCTGCGCATTCCCTCCACCTACCGGAAGCAGGATATCTTTGAGGAGTGAGGGCGTATGGCCAAGCTAAAATACGATGCCAAGCGCCGGCGGGCGCTGAATATGGTCTGGGATACCTCGGCCGACTACCGCTTCCAGCCGGATTTTCTGGCCTACGGGGATGATGGGGCACCGGATCTGTACCTCAATGCCGTGGTGGGGTTCACCCGGAAATACTACGATACGGACCAGCTCCATGCGATGTTCCAGGAAATGGAAAATTCCGCCCTGGTGGATACCTTTACGGACCTGTTGTGGCTGGGGCTGGAATACGCCACCTACGCCAAGGAGGCCCCGGTACGGCCCGTGCTGCCCCAGCTGCGGCAGGAGCACGCCCGGGCCTATTTTAACGGCACCCTGGCGGACAAACACGGGGTGGCCCACGAAATGCAGGCGGCCCGTTGGCACGAGGTGCTGGGGGAAAAGAACGGTCTCATCGACCCCTGGGCCAAGGCCCTGTACCAAAGCCTGGCCTTTGACCCCAGCTGGGATACGGCCACGTTGTGTGACCATTTCCGGAAGCTGACCAAAAAGTACTTTGTGTCCCACTTTCTGGTGCGGGAAAGCCTGGAAAAGGTCATCATCGGCAAGGGACTGGGGGATTTCCTCAGCTGGATTGTGCCTCAGTTTGCCAAAAAACAGGAATCCATCTTTAATTTTTTATATTCCAAGCAGCAGGCGGAAGACCTGCTGTCGGGGAAGCACGCCCATAACGGGCTCATGGCCATTATTACCGGCCAGACCGCTGCCCAAAATTATGACTACATCATCCACTGCTTCGGGACGTCCATTTATCCGCCCCAAAAGCAGCTGGAAATCGATCAGGCCTGCTGCGTAGGCGTCCATAAGGGCTGCCACCTGCACTTTACCCGGGGGCACCTGGGGAGCAAGGGCAGCACCGGGGAAGCCTCCCTGTGGCTTCAGGGAGCCCGCCGTCAGCGGGTGCGGAACCTGGCCTACTATAAGGAACACGGGGAAAAGGCCCGGCAGAGCATTATCCGCCTGACCCAGCAGATCCGCAGCGCCATGCGCCTGGTACGGACCAAGCTGCCGGTGCCGGTCAAGGCCGGGGAACTGGTGCCCAGTCTGGTCTGGCGGGCCGCCAAGCTCCAGGACCCCCGGGTGTTCTACAACCAGGAAGTGGTGGCTACCCCGGATTTTACCGTGGATATTATGCTGGATGCCTCAGCCTCCCGGGGGGAAGCCCAACCCGTCATCGCCTCCCAGGCCTTTGTGATTGCCGAGGCCCTGCGCCAGTGCGGCATTCCCTACCAGGTGTATTCCTTCAGCACCCTGCGCAGCTACACGGTGCTGACCCTGTTTAAAAGCTATGAGGAAAAAAAGAAGTGCACCAACGTCTTTAACTACGTGGCCACCGGCTGGAACCGGGATGGCCTGGCCCTGCGGGGCGCCCGGCAGCTGATGGGGGACTTTTCCCAGACGAAAAAAATCCTTATTATGCTCACCGATGCCCAGCCCAACGATGACCGGCCCTTCCGGAAGGAAGGGAGCCTGTACCAGCCCGAGTACCGGGAAGGCCGGGCCGTGGCGGATACGGCGGACGAGGCGGCGGCCCTGCGCCGGGAAGGCATTCGGATTATTGGCCTCATCAACGACGAGGTCAAGGGCGGCATGGAAGACGCCCGGAAAATCTTCGGCAAGGACTGCATCCGGATTCATGAGCTGGACAAAATGGCCGAAAGCATGGGAAAAATCCTCTGCCGGCAGATCGAGTCCCTGTAGGGCGTTCTCCATTGACTTTTCTGGTGAGGCTTGCTAGAATTAACTGTAATATCATATGACCAATGGCTATGAACGGAAGGAGTACAGCCAAGCTGCGTTGCAGAGAGGGTGCGGTCGGTGCAAGCATCCACGTCAGCCGCTGGAAGTCGTCCGGGAGCCGGCAGGGTGCAGCAGCCCTGCCCGTCAAGGCGCGTTAAGCCTCCAAGGTGCTCAAGCAATTGAGAATGTAGGTGGTACCGCGAAGTCAACTCGTCCTATAACAGGGACGGGTTATTTTTTTTAAGGAGGAAGAAAATGGCAGAAGAAAACAACATCCCCAAGGTATATGATCCTGCCGCGGTGGAAAAGAAATGGTATGCATATTGGATGAAACAGGGCTACTTCCATCAGGAAGTGGACAAGAGCCGCCCTCCGTTCAGCGTGGTTATTCCCCCGCCGAACATTACCGGCAAGCTGCACATGGGCCATGCCCTGGACAATACCCTCCAGGATATCCTGGTGCGCTGGCACCGGATGATGGGGGACAATACCTGCTGGCTGCCCGGCTATGACCATGCCGGCCTGGCTACCCAAATCAAGGTAGAAGAAGAACTGAAGAAAAAAGAAGGCCTGACCCGCTATGACCTGGGCCGGGAAGAATTCGTCAAACGGGTTTGGCAGTGGAAGGAAGAATACGGGGACAGAATCGTTACCCAGCTGAAATCCCTGGGCATTTCCTGCGACTGGGACCGCCAGCGCTTTACCATGGACGAAGGCCTGAGCCGTGCCGTGCGGGAAGCCTTTGTGAGCCTGTACGAAAAGGGCCTGATTTACAAGGGCACTCGGATGATCAACTGGTGCGTCAACTGCCGTACGGCTTTAAGTGACGTAGAAGTGGAACATAAGGATGATGCAGGCCATCTGTGGTATGTAAAATACCCGGTGGACGGCGAAGAAGGGGTCTACCTGACCATCGCCACCACCCGTCCGGAAACCATGCCCGGCGATACCGCCGTTGCCGTGAACCCCAAGGATGAACGGTACGGCAAGTTTGTGGGCAAAAAGGTGAAGCTGCCCACCACGGACCGGCTGATTCCCGTTATTGCCGACGATTATGTAGACCTGGAGTTTGGTACCGGTGCCGTAAAGATTACCCCGGCCCATGACCCCAACGACTATGAAATGGGTCAGCGCCAGCACCTGGACATGATTACCGTTATCGGCCAGGACGGCAAGATGACCAAGGAAGCCGGCAAATACGCCGGTCAGGACCGCTACGAATGCCGCAAGAACATTGTGGCTGACCTGGAAGCTGCGGGGCTTTTGGTGAAAGTGGAGGAATGCCCCCACTCCGTAGGCCACTGCCAGCGCTGCGGCCATATTGTGGAACCCCTGGTTTCCACCCAATGGTTCGTAAAGATGCAGCCCCTGGTGAAAGCCGCCGTGGACTGCGTAGAAGACGGCCGGACCCAGTTTGTACCCAGCCGCTTTACCAAGACCTACACCAACTGGATGGACAACCTCCACGATTGGTGCATTTCCCGGCAGATCTGGTGGGGCCACCGGATTCCTGTGTGGTACTGCGATGACTGCGGGGAAGTAACCGCCTCCCGGACGGATCTGGACCGCTGCCCCAAATGCGGCGGCCATGTACACCAGGATGAAGATGCCCTGGATACCTGGTTCAGCTCCGCCCTGTGGCCGTTCTCTACCTTTGGCTGGCCGGACAAGACGGAAGAACTGGAACAGTTCTATCCCACCAGCGTACTGGTCACCGGCTACGACATTATTTTCTTCTGGGTGGCCCGGATGCTGGTCATGGGCATGGAATTCATGAAGGAAATTCCCTTTAAGCACGTGTTCATCCACGGCCTGGTCCGGGACGAACAGGGCCGTAAAATGTCCAAATCCCTGGGCAACGGCATCGATCCCCTGGAAGTGGTGGACAAATACGGCGCCGACACCCTGCGCTTTATGCTGATTACCGGGAACACCCCGGGCAACGATATGCGGTTCTACTGGAACCGGATTGAATCCACCCGTAACTTTGCCAACAAGATCTGGAATGCTTCCCGGTTCGCCCTGATGAACCTGGACGGCTACGATCCCAAGGCACCCCGGAACCCCTACACCCTGGCAGACAAATGGATTCTGTCCCGGCTGCAGCACACCATCGGCGAAGTATCCTCCTATCTGGATAAATTTGAACTGGGTGAAGCTGGCCGCCTGATCTACGATTTCATCTGGGGTGAAGTCTGCGACTGGTATATCGAACTGATCAAACCCCGCCTGTACAATAAGGACGATGCAGCGGAACGGGCTACTGCCCAAGCCGTCCTGTGCCAGGTGCTGGGCGATGCCATGAAGCTGCTGCACCCGTTCATGCCGTTTATTACGGAAGAAATCTGGCAGCATCTGCCCCACGAAGGGGAAAGCATCATGATTGCTCCCTGGCCCCATATGGCCGGCGACCTGCTGGATGATGCCGCTGAAAAGCAAATGACCGCCCTGATGGATGTGATCAAGGCCATCCGGAACATGAGAGCGGAAGTGGGCGCTGCCCCCGGCCATAAGGCTCCGGCCCTGGTACTGGCAGATCCTGAACTGGTGGACGTATTCAAGAACAACAGCGACTACGTATGCCGGCTGGGTACCGTGGACGTGCTGACGGTAGGCGGCGCCGAAGACGCAGCTCCGGAAAACGCCCTGACCGCCGTAGTAACCGGTGCCAAGGTCTACCTGCCCCTGAAGGGCCTGATTGACGTAGAAAAAGAACTGGCCCGGCTCCAGAAAGAACTGGACGGAGCAGAAAAAGAAGCCAAACGGACGGCTGGCAAGCTCAGCAACGCCGGCTTCCTGGCCAAGGCTCCTGCCGAAGTGGTAGAAAAAGAAAAAGCCAAACAGGCAGAAACCGAAGCCAAGATCCAAGGGCTGAAGGAACGGATGGAAACCCTGCGCAAGCTGTAAGTGCATTTGACTAGAGAGAGGTGCTGCACCAATGGATTATGCGTCTGCATTAGCGTATGTGGAAAGCCGGGGCAAGTTCGGCATTCATTTGGGCTTGGAACGAATCCAGGGCATTTTGGCGGCCCTGGACCATCCGGAACGCAAGCTCCGGACCATTCATATTACCGGAACTAACGGCAAGGGCAGTGTGGCCACGTTCCTGAGCCGGATACTCATGGCGGCCGGGAAAAAGACCGGGACCTATACTTCCCCCCATTTTGTCCGGTACAACGAGCGAATGACCATCAACGGTGAGGAAATTTCCAATGCTGACTTTGCCCAGGTAACGGAACAGGTAAAGCAGGCAGTGGACGCCTGGCTGGCCGGGGGCGGGGAAGAACCCACCCAGTTTGAAGTGATTACGGCCATGGGTTTTCTGTACTTTGCCCAGCAGCAGGTGGATTACGCCGTGATTGAAGTAGGCATGGGAGGTCTGTGGGACTCCACCAACGTGATTATCCCGGAAGTTTCTGTGATTACCAACGTGACTCTGGAACATACGGACCGGCTGGGGAAGACCATTGAGGCCATTGCCATCCAAAAAGCCGGTATTATCAAGCCGGGGGTGCCGGTGGTTACGGAAGCAGAAGGTGATGCCCTGCGGGTCATCCGGGCGGAAGCGGAAGCCCAGCACGCCCCCTGCTATGAATACGAAAAGAATTTTTCCGCCCAGATGCTTAACAGCACCATGGCGGCCCAGGAATTCGTTTTCCGCAACCCCCAGACGGAACTGGAAGCTACCATCCATCTGGCGGGAGCCCACCAGATTTTGAACGCAGCAGCTGCTATGCAGGCTGCCTGGGTGCTGGCCCAAAAGGACCCGGCCCTTACGGAAAAGGCCGTGCTGGAAGGCCTGGCCGCTGCCCGCTGGCCCGGCCGGCTGGAGCTGATCCACCAAAAGCCGGACATTATTCTGGACGGCGCCCACAACCCCTCTGGGGTGACGGTGCTGCGGAAGGCCCTGGACGATTATTATCCTGACGCCCACCGGATTTTCGTCTTCGGCATGATGGCGGACAAGGACGTGAGCCTGGTTTCCCAGATCCTGTTCCGGGATACGGATACCATCTATACCGTCTTGGCCCATACCGGGGACAGAGCGGAAACTCCGGAAAAGCTGGCCAAACGGCTTCACAAAAATGCCATTCCCATGCCGGACCTGGCTGCTGCCTACCACAGGGCGGTCAGCGAAGCGGGTCCGGAGGCTGTGGTTTGTGTCTGCGGCTCTTTGTACCTGGTAGGGACCTTCAAAGAGCTGGGATTGGATAGGTGATGGAATGCGTAAACGACCACGAGGCTGGGGACTGCCCCAATCCTGGAATCTGAACCAAGTTACCTATGCTGCACTGGCCGTCTTGATTTTTGTCCTGCCCCTGAACCAGTGGGCGGCAGGAATTGCCTTTCTGGTTTGTTTTTTGCTGAACCTGGTGAATGTGGTGCGCACCCGGCAGTTCTGGCCGGCCATCACGGTGCCCTCCTACCTGAGCCGACCCCTGTGGGCCCTGTTTATCCTCAGCGGCGTCAGCACCCTGTGGTCTCTGAACCCGGGTGCCAGCCTGTTCAACTGGGTGTGGGTCATGGGCCAGGAAGCGGGGATTTTCTACCTGCTGCTGCGCTATGCCAGCACCAGCCGGCGGTCCCTGTTTCTCATGAAGGTATTCATGATTTCCGCTGCGGTGGTAACTGTTTTCGGGCTGTGGCAATACTTCTTTGGCAACAGCCTCCAGGAAGCGGACTGGATTGACCACCAGGCCTTCCACCAGCTCCAGCGCCGGGCCATTTCCACCCTGGTAAACCCCAATATCTTTGGGACCTACCTGGTAATGACCGTGGCCTACTGTGAAGGGCTCTTTGCTCCCTTAAAGGGCGGCAAAACCCGCTGGTCCCTGGTGCTGATTTTCCTGCTGTCCACGGCCTGCTTGATCTTCACCTTCTCCCGGGGCAACTGGGTGGCGTATTTCTGGGTGCTGTTTGTGTTTGCCGGCGCCTTTTACCACAAAGCCCTGCTGCCTTTTATCGGAGGCGGTCTGGCGGTGCTGTACCTGGGCTGGAACCAACTGGCGGCCCGGATTATGTCCATCTTTTCCGTAACGGATACCTCGGCAGAGCTGCGGTTCATGTACCTCCAGAGCTCCCTGGACATGATCCAGGACCATCCCCTGGGGGTGGGCTGGTACGGGTACCAGTTCGCCTTTCCCAATTACAACTTCTTTATCAGTGAAGATGTAATCATGTACCACGGGCATAATATGCTGCTGAACATTACGGCGGAGCTGGGCATCCCGGGGATTCTCCTGTTTCTGTACGTCATCTTCCGGCTGGTGCTCCTGGCCAAGGAAATCCGGCATCGGAAGGCTTCCCCCTGGATCCGGGGCGTGGCCTGCGGGTATTTGGCCAGCCTGGTGGGGATTTTTGTCAGCGGCCTGACGGATTATACCCTGTTCAACATTCAGCTGGGTATGCTGTTTTGGGCGGGAAATGCCCTGCTGCTGGTGATGAACGACATCAGCGCCAAGGAAAATGCCCATGCGGAAAAACGGCTTTTGAAACAGAATAACCAAGCATAGGGTGAAAGAAAATAAAGAAAACCGGGTAAGTTGTACCAAAGTGTACAGCTTACCCGGTTTTTTACTGCCTGAAGCAGCGCCAAATTGGCTCTGAGAGAGCCGCTGGGAGAGAATAATACCTGGTGGTAGGGGAGAAACCAAGAACGCTTAAAAACGCATTTTGGAAGACCTTCAGCAGGAGAAGAAAGCGGCTTAGGCATTTCCCCTGGCACCGCAGGAAAGCGGCTAAAAGGGCAGAGGAGAGGGCCATAGACCCTGCTAGCAGCAAGAAGTGGAAAACGAGTGGATAGGAACGGTCGGGGCCCCTTTGCATTGAACTACCTCAGTCAGTCCTCCGGACTGCCAGCCCCGCAGTGGTTCGCCGTACTCCGTTCTCCTTCACCCTTCGGGTTCGGAATCACGGACGGCTATCACATGGCTCACATAAACCAAGAGCATTTTGAACTACGGATATGCTCTTGGATGTGAGCGCAACGCTTTGCGGCCGCATCCAAACAGCCCGACAAATTCTGCAAATGGCTGTTTGGTCCATAAGGCCCATGCGATAGCGGCCTGCAAAGCAAACCCGTAGGGTGAAGCTGCGCAGCGAGCCGCGAACCGCTGAAGGGGCCTCTTTGCATTGAACTTCCTCAGTCAGTCCTCCGGACTGCCAGCCCCTCCACGTTTGGAGGGGCCTAATAAGGAAAAAGAGGATGTGCCGGAGCACATCCTCTTTGGGAACCTATTTTATTTCTATAAGCTATTTCTGAAACTGATTCTTACAGGTGGAACAGGCCCAGCATAGCGCCGGCTGCCAGGGAGAACCAGGACAGAACCCACAGACGCGGGGTGCAGAACTTCAGCAGTTCTTTGATGGAGATACCAGCCAGGCCGCAGGCCAGGAAGGTGGTAGCAGCGTGAGGAGTAACCATAA
This sequence comes from Acidaminococcus hominis, assembly GCF_900291475.1. Lineage (GTDB taxonomy): Bacteria > Bacillota > Negativicutes > Acidaminococcales > Acidaminococcaceae > Acidaminococcus > Acidaminococcus hominis. The sequence goes on along the minus strand of NZ_OLMM01000004.1, from coordinate 295,089 downwards.
CGCCGTAGTTCTTACCAATCAGCATAGCCATAGCCATGTTGTGCGGATCAACACCAAACTGTTGACCAACACCGATAGCCAGAGGCAGCAGACCGAAGAAGTAGGAGTCGGTACCCAGCATCATGCCGATAGGTACTGCGAAGAAACCGAATATGTCTTGCAGGTGAGCACCCATGAAGGAAGGAACAATAGCGATCAGCATTTGAGCCATAGCCTTCATCATGCCGGTTTTGTCCAGAACGCCCAGGAAAATACCGGAAGCCAACAGGATCATAGGCATGGTCAGAGCGGTAGCAGCATGCATTTTGATAGCTCTTGCTTGTTCAGAAGCAGTGTGGAAGTTGGCAATCAAAGCGATGGCCAGACCAAACATGAAAGCGCCGTACAGAGGAATGTCGGTAGCGCACAGCAGGCCGATAACCACCAGGGTCAGGATGCCGTTGAACCAGATCATCTTCGGACGCTTCATGAAAGCAGCATCGTCAGCGGACAGGTTGTCGTCCTTGGAGCCTTCGTCTTCGTCTTCAGACAGCATAGCAGCCTTGCCAGTGGGGTTCAGGCCAGCGCCGCGGCGCTTTTCCATAACACCCATGTAGGCAGCGAAGATCATCAGGATAACCAGACCAACGCCCTGCAGGGGAATCAGTTCCTGCCACAGTGCGTTAACATCGACGTTCAGTACAACGCCGGTACGGGCAACAGGGCCGCCCCAAGGCAGCAGGTTCATGATGGACATGGCAGCACCGATGATGCAAACCAACACTACTGGTCTCATATGCAATTTTTTATAAATAGGAAGCATAGCAGGAATCGTGATCAGCAGGGTGGAAGCCAGAGCGCCGTCCAAGTGGGAGATAACAGCGATGCAGGCGGTAGCAATGGTAACCATAACGATGTTGCTGCCGGCTTTTTTAACCAGCCAGTTTACCATCGGGTCGAACAGGCCCATATCGCCCATCATGGAGAAGTAAACGATGGAGAAAATGAACAGTACAGCGGTGGACCAGGTTTTGCCTACGCCAGCAGACATGAATTTGAAGATCTGAGCAGGGGTGAAACCGGTGATCAGGGCTGCAACAACAGGAACAATAACGAACAGAGGTACGGGGTTAGATTTCCCGCGAATCAAGGCTGCCACAATGATGACAACCATCAAAAAACCAACAACGCCCAAGAACATAGTAGTGTCCTCCTTTAAAAGTGTAATGCGGCTTCCCGGACGGGCCGTCACGGTCAGCGGAGAAGTAAGATGGGTTCCCTTGACTTCGTTAAAATCTTAGCATAGCAATATTCGGAAAACTAATATAAATAATAAAATAAATACCATAAGGAATAACTTATGGAAACCCGGAAACGGGCACAGGATGTGGCTTAGCAGGTTTTTGTAAATTGTTTCAAATGTACAAAAATAGAAATTTTTTCAAAATTCCGGGCAGAGGAACTATGGAAAAACAGAAAAAGTGCTAAAAATGAACAAAAAACACCTCTTTTTTGCAGTCGACGGAAAAACAATCTGTTACAGATTTGCGAAAATCTGATGGCTTTATAAAATGGATTGTCAGGAGAACGGAAGAAATAAGGGGAGCAGTGAGGCGACTGGGACCAACGTTAGCATTTGGGAGCAAAAGGTGATGCCGTATAAACGAGGTTTTTCTGGGGACGGTGTCCTAGAAGCAAGCTTTGGGGTTAAGCTGCAGAAACTAATGGGTACACAAAACTTGCTTCCAGGATAAAATGCCTCCCAGCACCGCCAAATTTGCCCTGCAAGGGCCTTTCTTTTGGCGGTCTAGGTTGTTTTTTGCTTGCCCTTTATTGCCGCTCCAAAACCCCATAAAAAAACTGCCCTCCGGATAACCGGAGAGCAGTTTCAGTAAGTCCTTGCTTAGAATTTGAACAGACCCAGCATCAGGCCGCCCAGCAGGGAGAACCAGGACAGAACCCACAGACGCGGGGTGCAGAACTTCAGCAGTTCTTTGATGGAGATACCAGCCAGGCCGCAGGCCAGGAAGGTGGTAGCAGCGTGAGGAGTAACCATAACGCCGTAGTTCTTACCAATCAGCATAGCCATAGCCATGTTGTGAGGATCAACACCGAACTGTTGACCAACACCGATAGCCAGAGGCAGCAGACCGAAGAAGTAGGAGTCGGTACCCAGCATCATGCCGATAGGCACTGCGAAGAAGCCGAATACGTCTTGCAGATGGGGTCCCAGAGCCGCAGGAACAATAGCAATCAGCATTTGTGCCATAGCTTTCATCATGCCGGTCTTGGACAGAACACCCAGGAATACACCGGAAGCCAGCAGGATCATAGGCATGGTCAGAGCGGTAGCAGCATGCATTTTGATAGCTCTTGCTTGTTCAGAAGCAGTACGGAAGTTGGCAATCAAAGCGATGGCCAGACCGAACATGAAAGCACCGTACAGAGGAATGTCGGTGAAGCACAGCAGACCGATAACTACGATGGTCAGCAGGCCGTTGAACCAGATCATCTTCGGGCGTTTCATGAAAGCAGCATCGTCAGCAGACAGGTTGTCGTCCTTGGAGCCTTCGTCTTCGTCTTCAGACAGCATAGCAGCCTTGCCAGTGGGGTTCAGGCCAGCGCCGCGGCGCTTTTCCATAACACCCATGTAGGCAGCGAAGATCATCAGGATAACCAGACCAACGCCCTGCAGGGGAATCAGTTCCTGCCACAGTGCGTTAACATCGACGTTCAGTACAACGCCGGTACGGGCAACAGGGCCGCCCCAAGGCAGCAGGTTCATGATGGACATGGCAGCACCAATGATGCAGACCAGCACTACCGGTCTCATGTGCAGCTTCTTATAAATAGGAAGCATGGCAGGGATGGTGATCAGCAGGGTGGAAGCCAGAGCGCCGTCCAAGTGGGAGATAACAGCGATGCAGGCAGTGGCAATGGTGACCATTACGATGTTGTCGCCGGCTTTTTTAACCAGCCAGTTTACCATCGGGTCAAACAGGCCCATATCGCCCATCATGGAGAAGTAAACGATGGAGAAAATGAACAGTACAGCAGTGGACCAAGTCTTGCCTACACCAGCAGTGATGAATTTAAAGATTTGATCCGGGGTGAAACCGGTAATCAGGGCTGCAACAACAGGAACAATAACGAACAGAGGTACGGGGTTAGATTTCCCGCGAATCAGGGCTGCCACGATGATGATTACCATCAGGAAACCAACAATACCAAGAAACATAGTAATCCTCCTTTTCTAGGAAAATGACCTAACCGGGATAACCAGTCCCGGTTAGGTCAAGGGTCAAAGCTATTAGAACTCAAAATCCTTAACCTGACGAACCACATCCATAATGGTGCCGTCCCGGCCTTCGATGATACCTACAACCCGGTCGCCAAATTGTACCGGATCAGGTTCACCAACCATCTTGTACGCCATGTCGCGCAGTTCTTCGATGGTGTAGAAGGGCAGATCTACGTCCTTCATGCAGTCAATCAGATCCTGGCGGCGAGGGTTGATGGCAATACCATAGTCCGTAACAACTACGTCAACGGTTTCGCCCGGAGTGGTTACCGTGGTTACGTTGGTGCAGATGGCAGGAATACGGCCTTGCAGCAGGGGAGCAATTACGATGGTGCATTTTGCGCCGGCTGCGGTATCCGGGTGACCGCCCTGAGCACCGGTGATCACACCGTCAGAACCTACTACAACGTTGCAGTTGAAGTGGGTATCTACTTCCAGGGAAGCCAGGATAACGAAGTCCAGCTTGTTTACATAAGCACCTTTATTGAAAGGATCGGCATATTCGGAAGCCGTGATTTCAATGTGGTTGGGGTTGGTTTTGATATTTTCGATGGCATCCATATCGAAATCCTGGGTGTCAACGATTTTTTCCACCAGGCCTTCATCCAGCAGGTCGCACATGGGTTTGGAAATACCGCCCAGGCCTACGCTGATGTGGATGTTGTCTTTTCTCAGGTGGTCAGCCAGCAGTTTGGTGGAAGCAATGGAAGCGCCGCCAACGCCGGTCTGATAGGTGAAGCCGTCCTTGTAGTAAGGAGTGTGCACCAGGAATTCGGTGGTGTACTTGGCCATCAGAAGTTTTCTCATGTCGGTGGTAGGTTTGGCAGCACCGGTAGCAATCTTGTTGGGATCGCCGATGGCATCAACTACCAGGACATAGTCAACTTTGGTCATGGAAATGGAAGCGGGGATGTTGGGGAATGCTACCAGGGTATCCGTTACGGCTACCACTTTGTCAGCATAGTCAGCATCTACAGCAGCATAGCTCAGTACGCCGCAGTCGCTCTTGCCGCCGATGGCACGGCAGTTGCCGTATTCGTCGCAGGTAGGAGCGCCGATGAAGGCGATATCGATATGAGTTTCGCCGGATTCAATGGCTCTTACGCGGCCGCCGTGGCTGCGCATGATGGCCAGACCCTTCAGTTTGCCGTTGCTGATTGCTTGGCCGATTTTGCCGCGCACGCCGGAAGACTGAATGTTGGTGATGGTGCCATCTTCAATGTAGGGAACGATAGGATCATTGGCTTTGCCCAGGGAGCTGGCGCAAATGGTAATGTCCTTAATGCCCATATCATGAACGGCTTTCATAACCATGTTCACAACCATATCCCCTTCACGGAAATGATGGTGGAAGCCCAGGGTCATGCCGTCTTTAATGCCGCATTTCTTCAGAACTTCTTCAATGGAATTGACAACTTTGCTATAGCTGGGATCCATTACAGGAGCTACCGTATGGGTAGCGGTTTTGTACTCTACGCCTTGTTTGGCATAGGCACCCTGGAAGACTTCCTTACCGGTCAGATCCAGGATCTCCTGAGGAATATCTCTACCGACTTTATTAATCATCTTATAATTCCCCCTTATATACACCGGCAGCCTTGGCCAAAGCTAAGGTTCTCTTGGCGCCGTCATAGAAGGCGATATCCAGCATTTTGCCGTTGATGGTGAATACACCGATACCCATAGCCTTCTTGGTATCGATTTCACGAACTACTTGTTCCGCATAGCGGATTTCTTTTTCGCTGGGAGTAAAGATTTCGTGGGTCGGTACAATCTGACGAGGGTTGATGATGGATTTGCCATCAAAGCCCATGGTTTTGATCATTTGAACGTCTTTTTTGAAGCCTTCCATGTCGTCCAAATCGGTGTAAACCGTATCAAAGCACATACGGCCGGTAGCACGGGCAGCAATAACCATTTGCTGACGAGCGCCCATCAGTTCAACGCCGGTCTTGGAAATGGAGGTCTGCAGGTCCTTGGTGTAGTCGCCGCCGCTAAGTGCAACGCCGAACAGACGATCGGAGGACTGGCAGATTTCCAGTACGTTCAGGATACCTTTGGTGGATTCGATAGCAGCCATAATCAGGGTGCTGCCGATAGGTCTGTGGAATTCTTTTTCCGCAGCCAGAATGGCTTCTTCCACGGTGTGGATGTCTTTAGCGGATTCGGTCTTGGCCAGACGAATGGCATCGCAGCCGCCGGCTACAGAAACCCGGACATCTTCTTTCCAGTGGGGAGTTTCCAGACCGTTGATCCGGACAACTCTTTCACAGCCATGATAATCGATTTCTTTCAAGGCATGGAACAGGGAGTAACGGGCTGCGTCCTTTTGGTTTTCAGCGACGGCGTCTTCCAGGTCCAGCATGATGGAATCGGGTTTGTAAACATACGGGTCTTTAATCAGGCTCGGTTTTTGCGCATTCAAGAACATCATGGTTCTTCTCAGGCGCTTGAAGTTGGGATTCGTGTTAACTACTTCCATCTTATAAAACCTCCCAGGGATTCGGTGTATCAGGGTCCTCGTTAATAGAACGGTACACCGCTCCTTCAACGCGGGCTTTTAAAGTGCAGTCCAGAGCGCCCTTATCTACGACGGAAACTTTGGCGTTCTTCACGTCCAGTTTCGTCAGGGTTTCCAGAACAACAGCCTTAATCTGTCTACCATATTGGTGGATGACGCTGCTTTCAATATTGAGTTCGATACCATTGGAACCGGGTTCGACCGTTACTTGGGCATCAGAAGACTCAACAGTGCCAGCCATGGCTGCCTTCTTCAATTCCATTCAAATCACTCCTTCTAGAAATGTAGACAATGTACATATTGTTGCACTTTGATAGTAACATATGAAAAATTGGAAAACTAATATAAATAATGATATAATCTGCATAAGCGATTTCTTATCAGGGCCCGGAAAGGGCCTTATAATGCGGCTTCCCGGATTTCGAGAAATTGTCACAAATAACGAGCAAATAAAAAAAGTCCCCGACGGGATGAAAAAAGACAGAAAAAATAGGGAGCCAAGGAGGAACTATGAACTTAAAACACGCACAGTACATCATGGAAATTATCAAGGAGGGGAGCATCACCAATGCCTCCAAAACCATGCATGTATCCCAACCGGCACTGAGCCAGACCATCAAGGCCGTGGAAAAGTACCTGGGTGCACCCATATTCCTGCGCAACACCAACCCCATTGTGCTGACAGAAGCAGGAAAAAAATATATTGCAGCCGTAAAGAAAGTGATTACCATCAGCTCCAACCTGCTGCACGAGGTGGCGGATATCCAGTATGAAGGGTATGGAACCCTGCGCATCGGAATCCCCGTACAGCGGGCCATGATGATGCTGCCCCAGGTGGTGCCCATTTTCCGGCAGCGCTATCCCCATATCAAGCTGGAAATTCAGGAGGCCGGCAGCAGCATTACGGAAAATGCCGTCCTCAACGGCGGCGTGGACCTGGCCATTACCACTACCACCCCCACCAACGACGAGCTCAGCTACGAACTGGTGGAAACGGAAGACGTGGTGCTGGTGGCCAACAAGCAGACCACCCTGGCCCAGCGCATCAAGCCGGGGACGCCCATCCACATCACCGAAGCCAAAAACGAGGAATTCGTTTCCATTACGGAAGGCCACAATGTGCGCCGGGTCCAGGACAACGTGTTCAGCACCTACGAAATCAAACCCAGCATCGTACTGGAAACCTCCAGCATCGAGGTGGGCAAGCGGCTGGTCAGCGCCATGGAAGTGGTTTTCCTGTGCCCCGACGTTTATTTGGACGAATACTTCTTGTCAAAAGGCAACTGTGTATTATATCCTTTATTAGGCGTGGCCAACAAACGGTACTGCTATATCTGTATCCGCAAGGACGCCTATCTCAGCCCTTATGCCCGGGCTTTTGCAGAACTGATCCGGAATAACGGCAGAAAAAGGAAGGAATAAGTCACTATATGAAAGAATTTGTCATTTTGCACGGGGGACCGGCGGTAGAAGTGCCGGATATGCTGGCAGCCCGGGACGGCCGGGCCAGAGCCCAGCAAGTACTTCTTGCAAGATACCAGAAGCCCCTGTTGTTTTTTACCCTGAACATTCCCGGCCCGGTAAAGACCTCCCCTCTGATTCATTTGGGTTTTCGGGAAGGCATCCGGCGGCTGGAGGCGGCTTTCCAGGAGGCGGGGATTCCCGTTCTCTATGAGAAGGTCATTGAGGCCAAAACCGGCTACGAAAAGTACTACGTGCTGGACGGAGAACCGGCGGCCATAAAGACCCTTGCCTGCCAGATTGAAAACCAGGACCGGCTGGGCCGTCTGTTTGATATGGACGTATTGGACCGGGACGGCCGGAAGCTGGAACGCCAGGAACTGGGCCTGCCCGGCCGGCTGTGCCTGGTATGCTCCCAGCCCGCCCAGGCCTGTGCCCGGAGCCGGAAGCACAGCGTTTCTACCCTCCAGCGGAATATCCACAGAATCCTGGAGAATTTCCTCCTGGACACGGTGGAGCAGAACCTGCGGGCAGGGCTCCAGGGGGAAGTGGACGCCACTCCCAAACCGGGGCTGGTGGATCGGGACAACCCCGGCGCCCACAAGGATATGGACTGGCACACCTTTGCTGCCAGCACCGATGCCATTGTGCCCTTTTTGCGGGAAATGGCGGAAAAGGGCTGGCTGTGGGAAGGCAGCGGCGCAGACCTGTTCCTGTCCCTGCGGCCCATGGGAGCAGCGGCCGAAAAGGCTATGTTCCGGGCTACGGGCAACGTGAACACCCACAAGGGAATTATCTTCTCCCTGGGGCTTGTGACCTCCTTTACCCTGTGGCAGCTGGCCCAGACCGGCAAGGTTTCCAGTGAGGCGGTGCTCAAGGCCATTGGGGAAAATGTCACCCCCGTTTTGGAGCAGGACTTTGCCAAAATCGACCCCTACCATCCCCATACCCACGGGGAAGTGCTGTACGTGAAATATGGCTTTAAGGGCATCCGGGGCGAGGCCATGGAAGGCTTCCCGTCCCTGGCTAAGGTGGCCCTGCCGGCCCTGAGACAGTTTGTCCAGGAAGGGAGGCCCCAAAACGAGGCCTACATCCAGACCCTGCTGCTGCTCCTGAGCCAGGTGGAGGATACCAATATCCTCAGCCGGTCGGACAGCGCTACCCTGAAGGAAGCCCAGCAGCAGGCTAAGCATATTTTGGACCGGGGCGGCGCCTTTACCCCGGAAGGTCTACAGGCGGTATGGGACCTGAACGAAGACTTTATCCAAAAGAATATCAGCCCCGGCGGCTGCGCAGACCTATTGATCCTGGCCATTTTCCTGGTCCGGATGGAAGCCGTTTTTGGCTGAGCAGAGTTTACGGAATAAAAAAACAGCGGAATCCAGAGAAAATTCTCCAGGTTCCGCTGTTTTGTTTTGGGGCAATTACTTGTCGGCAGCCAGAATGTTGTCGACGATTTCGTCCAGTGCTGTCCGGCTTTCCGGGCTGATATTGTCCAGGGGAGAGCCGTTGTCTTCGGCAGCCACCACCATAGGGTCGATGGGAATCTGACCCAGGAAAGGCAGGCCTTTTTCGGCAGCCAGGTCCTTGCCGCCGCCAGATTTGAAAATATCCACTTTCTGGTGGCAGTGGGGGCAGATAAAGCCGCTCATATTTTCAATAATGCCCCGTACCGGGATGTGGGCCAGTTCACAGAAGCTCAGGGATTTGCGCACGTCGGCCAGCGCCACCTTTTGGGGGGTGGTCACGATGACGGCCTGGGCGTCGGTGATGGTTTGGATTACGGTTAAAGGTTCATCGCCGGTGCCGGGAGGGCAGTCGATGATCAGGTAATCCAAAGGATCCCAGCGGGTATCGGACATGAATTGGCGGATAGCGCCAATTTTCATGGGTCCTCTCCAAATCAGGGCATCATCGGAATTGGCCAAAAAGCCCTGGGCGGACAGAAATTCCAGATTATCGTTGTAATGGAAGGGCAGGAGCTGGTCCCCCAGTACCTGTACCCGGGCCTTGTCAAAGCCCAGCATGGTGGCAATACTGGGGCCGTGGAGATCCACGTCCATAAGTCCTACCTTATATCCCCGTTCTGCCAGAATCAGGGCCAGATCCACGGACACGGTGCTTTTGCCCACGCCGCCTTTGCCGCTCATGACAACCAGTTTATGTTTTACCTGCGCAAGAAAATCTGCAATGGCAATATCCTGTTCGTTGACCTTCGGTTTAGAAGCACAACCGGAGCAGGCGGAACCGGATTTGCTGCAGCCGCTGCATTCACTCATGGGAAAACCTCCTTATAGGGTTGAAATTTAAAAATTAGTGGTTTATAGCTCATTATAAGGAAAAAAAGGACTGAATGCAAATAAGTTACACTTTCTTCCTTACTTGCCCAGAGAAAAGTGTGTATAATACAAGCATAGCAAATGAAAGGGTGATCTTAGATGCAATATGGATGGAAACGGGCGGCTGCCATCGCCCTGGTGCTGGCAGTCTGCGCTGGTCCTGCCTATGCGGCAGAACACAATAAATTGGCGGACGGGGAACTGTTTGTTTCCGAAGAAATGAATGCCACGGGAAAAGTACTGTACCAAACCACGGTGGATGTTTCCAAATGGGACCATGACAGCGAAAAAGCCATTCCCGGCTTTGTAGCCACGGCTTTTGATACGGACGTAATCAGCCAGATCAATTCCGACGAACTGCCGGGGGTGAAAAAAATCTCCAGCGCTGAAGAACAGATCAAGGCTGCCCAGCAAAAATACAGCGGCAAGGGCTACGAACATTCCCTGGTGCTGTACGCTTCCATGGCCACCCAGGGCCAGAACGGCCAGCTGACCATTTCCAAGGTGGAACGGTTTGGCCGGCTTATCAATGTAACCGTAGCAGTGAACGATCCTACCGGTGCCCAAACTGCCGGGGAAGCCATTACCCAGGACAGTGTAGTAGCCATTCCTCTGAAGAAGCTGCCCCAGTTCGGCAATCTGCGAATCCGCTTTGTGGACGCTACGGGTCATGGTCTGGCCGATATGGATGCGGCACTCCAGCGCTAAGGTGTTTCAGGGTTAACAGTTATCTGAACGATTTAATAAAATTTACCGTTATTGTTGACGAATTGTGTAACTGGCGGTAAAATTGAACCATTCCATAACAAAAGGCGGTGTCACCATGATCAGCTCCCGAATGCTTTCTCAACATGCATATGGGTTTACCTACGGCCAGAGCTATTATTTTAGCTTTGGTTACTTTGGCTGCCCAAAATTGCATGCAGGAACCTTCGTAAAGCGAGCGCAGCGGTTGGCTGAATAAGCCGCCGGGTCAGGACGGACCGTAGAAGCAGACTCCTTGCGAGTCTGCTTTTTTTGTTGCTATGGAAAGCGCGCAAAATAACGAAAAGGGCAGGAGGGCAGGAAAGCAGGAGAATTATACGAAGTACAGCAGGAAGGTTTTGCGGGACGGCAGTAAGGCAGTGCAGAAAAGTAACGTAGGAAATGTAGGAAAGTAGTGTAGGAAAGCAGTACAGAAGACGCAAAAAGCAGCGCAGGCAGGGCAGAGGGGCCCGCTTGCAAGGCAGCAAAGGGGGCTGGGCAGCGGCCCACCCCAAACCGTGTAGGAAAGCAGCAAAGGAGGATTCATTATGATTATTGTTATGAAAGCAGGAGTACCCCGGGAAGCCATTGAAGAATTGAAGGAAAGTTTGGAGCAACAGGGCTTCACCATCCACGAAAGTATAGGGGTCAGCCAGGAGGTTATGGGCATTGTAGGGGATACCAGCGTGCTGGATCCAGAGCAGTTCCTGGTGCACCCTTGGGTGGAAAAGGCTATGCGGGTGCAGGAGCCCTTCAAACGTGCCAACCGGCTGTTCCATCCGGAGGATTCTGTCATTGATGTGTCCGGGGTTCCGGTGGGCGGCAAAAAGCTGGCGGTGATTGCCGGTCCCTGCTCTGTAGAAGGCAAGGAACAGATGGAAACCATTGCAGCTTCCGTGAAAAAAAGCGGGGCGGTGATGCTTCGGGGCGGTGCTTTTAAGCCCCGTACTTCTCCGTACTCCTTCCAGGGCCTGGCGGAAAAGGGCCTGGAACTGATCCGGGCCGCTGGGGACAGCCAGCACCTGCCCATTGTGACGGAAATCATGTCCGCCGACAAGATTCCGGAATTCGTGGACCAGGTGGACCTGATTCAGGTAGGTGCCCGGAATATGCAGAATTTCACCCTGTTAAAGGAGCTGGGCAAGCTCAATAAGCCCATTCTTTTGAAGCGGGGCCTGGCCGCCACCATTGAGGAATGGCTCATGTCCGCCGAATACATTATGTCCGAAGGCAACGAGAACGTGATTTTGTGTGAACGGGGCATCCGGACCTTTGAAACCTACACCCGGAATACCCTGGATCTCAGTGCCGTGCTGGCGGTGAAAAAACTCAGCCATCTGCCGGTGATTGTAGACCCCAGCCATGCGGCCGGGAAAGCCTGGATGGTGCCCCAGCTGGCCAAAGCGGCCATTGCTGCCGGTGCCGACGGTCTGATTATTGAAGTCCATAACGATCCCAAACACGCCTGGTGCGATGGGGCCCAAAGCCTGACCCCGGACATCTTTGCCCAGCTGATGGACGACCTAAGGGTACTGGCCCCGGTGCTGGGCCGGGAACTGTAGACAAAATTCCTTGAGAACCCAGGCTGGAGCCGCAAAAGGGTACAAAATAAGAAAAATTTCTAAAACCATCTTGCACAATTGGTTCCAGCCCGCTACCATGGTAGAGTGAGGCCCAAAGGGCAACCCCGCTGCAAATTTGGCGGCTGGAGCCTGGGGCCTGGCTGACGCAAATTTGATGCCCCGCCTAGGCGGGTCTATAGGAGAGGAATTTCATGAAAAATCTACAGGAAACCGTATTTGCCATTGTGGGCCTGGGGCTGATTGGCGGCTCTTACGCCAAAGCCCTGCGGGGCCAAAAGGTCCAGAAAATCTTAGGGCTGGATACCAATCCCATTGTGACCCTGATGGCCAAGGACGAAGGCTATATTACGGATAATATCGACGAATGCCCGGAACGGCTCAAGGAAGCGGACGTGATTGTCTGCGCCATGTACCCAGGGGCCTTCGTTCCCTTTGTCAAAGAGCATGTAAAGGACTTTAAACCGGACGTGCTGCTCACCGATGTGATGGGTATCAAGGGGGACCTCCCCGACCAGGTAGACGCACTGCTGGGACCGAACATGGACTTTGTGCCCACCCACCCCATGGCAGGCCGGGAAGGGAAGGGCTACAGCCAAAGCACCTCCCTGATTTTCCCGGGGTCCAACTTCATCATCATCAAACGGGACAACAACCGGCCCGAGTACGTCAAATGGCTGACGGACATGGCCTATGAGCTGGGCTGCGGCCGGGTGGTGGAGCTCACCGGCCCGGAACACGACAGCATCATTGCCTACACCAGCGACCTGCCCCATATTATGGCGGTTTCCCTGGTGAACAGCGATTCCATGCAGGAAGATACCAAGCAGTTTGTGGCCGGTTCCTTCCGGGATGCTACCCGGGTGGCAGATATCAACGCCAGCCTGTGGAGCGACCTATTCCTGCTGAACCGGGACAAGGTGGTAGTGGAAATCAACCGGCTGGAGGAGCAGCTGGAACATTGGAAGACGGCCCTTCAGGTCGGCGATAAAGACGAACTGGAACTGATGATGAACCGGGCCAAGAAAAGAAGAAGGGATATGTTCTATGGAAAGAATCAGCGTTAGCCTGGGTAAGGACAGCTACGATATCGAAATAGAACCCGGTTCCTTTGCCCATTTTGGCTGGCGGATTCGGCAGCTGTCCCAGGCGGACAAGGCAGCCATCATCACCGATTCCCACGTGGATCCCCTGTATGGGGCCCAGCTGGAACAGGAGCTGACGGAACAGGGCTTTGCAGTCCGCCGGCTGGTGATGCCCGCCGGAGAAGACCACAAGAACCTGGAAACCTACGGTCAGCTGCTCCGGGGCTGCGCCGCTTTTGGCCTGGACCGGAAGGACCTGGTTATCACCCTGGGCGGGGGCGTGCCCGGAGATTTGGGGGGCTTTGTAGCCGCCAGTTTCCTTAGGGGCATTCCCTTTATCCAGATTCCCACCACCCTGCTGTCCCAAATTGACAGCTCCGTAGGGGGCAAGGTGGCGGTGGACCTGCCGGAAGGCAAGAATTTGGCCGGTGCCTTCTACCAGCCCAAGGCCGTGCTCATTGACCCGGAGCTTTTGGGCACCCTGCCCGTCCGATTCCTTCACGACGGCCTGGCGGAGGTCATCAAATGCGCCGCTATCGGGGATGCGAACCTGTTTGCCCAGCTGGAAACCTGGCAGGGGGACGCAGAAATTCTTTCCCACGTAACGGAAATCATTTCCGCCTGCATCCGCCTGAAAATCCAGGTGGTGGAGCAGGACGAACGGGACGAAGGTGCCCGGATGGTGCTCAATTTTGGCCATACCATGGGCCATGCAGTGGAACGGAAGTACCACTACGAGAAATATACCCACGGAGAAGGGGTGGCCCTGGGCATGGTTCGGATTACCCAAAACTCCGAGCGGCTGGGACTGACAGAACCGGGCACGGCCCGGCGGCTGGAAACCCTGCTGCAAAAGGTGCCCCTTGCTACCAGGGATTCCATTTCCCTGGAGGACATCCTGACCGGGGTGACCATGGACAAAAAGAAACGGGGCAATACCCTTACCTTGGTGCTGGTGCCCAAAATCGGCACCTCACTGCTCAAAAAAGTGGAACTGGGCCAACTGGCCAATTATTTTAGAGGTGAAGCATGACAACATTACGGATTACCCCCCAAAGTCTTACCGGTACCCTCCGGATTCCTTCTTCCAAAAGCATGGGCCATCGGGCCCTGATTTGCGCTGCCCTGGCCGGCGGCCGCAGCCAGGTGGAAGAAATCAGCCTGTCCCGGGATATTCTGGCCACCTGTGACTGTCTGCGGCAGCTGGGCGCAGCCATTAGCCAGCGGCAGCAGGCGGACGGCCGGACGGCTTTTACCGTGGACGGGGGCCGTCCCCAGCAGGCGGGAAAGGTGTTGGACTGCGGGGAATCCGGCTCCACCCTGCGCTTTCTCATTCCCCTGGCCGCCCTGTGTGACCAGCCCTTTACTTTTATCGGTTCCGGGAAACTGGGGGACCGTCCGTTAACCCCTTACGAGGACATTTTCCAAAAACAGGGGCTGCGCTTTGAGAAGGGGGAGGGGAGCAATTTTCCCTTGACCGTTCAGGGGCCGCTAAAGCCCGGAGAGTACACCCTGCCGGGCTCTGTCAGCAGCCAGTTCATTTCGGGCCTCCTATTTGCCCTGCCCCTGCTGCCTGGACCCTCCCGGCTGACCATTACCGGCAAGCTGGAATCCCAGAGCTACATTGCCCTGACCCTGTCCGCCCTGCAAAAGTACGGCATTGTGGTCCGGCACAAGGACTACCGGGAATACGAAATTCCCGGCAGCCAGCACTACCAGCCTCAGGAAGGGGCGGTGGAAGGGGACTATTCCCAGGCAGCCTTCTGGCTCACTGCTGGAATGCTGGGCAGAACCATTTCCGTTGCAGGTATGGACCCGGACTCCCTTCAGGGGGACAAGGCCATTATCTCCATTCTCCAGCGGATGGGGGGCCAGGTAACCTTTGAAAACGGCGTTCTGGTCAGCCGGCCTTCCGTCAGCCAGGGAACCGTCATTGATGCGGCGGACTGCCCGGACATTGTGCCCATTCTTTCTGTGGCCGCAGCCCTGAGTCAGGGCCACACGGACATCATTCATGCTGAACGGCTGCGGATCAAGGAATGTGACCGGCTGGAGGCCATGGCCACGGAACTCACCAAACTGGGCGCCCGGATTACCCAGCGGCCTGACGGCCTGTCCATTGACGGGGTGGAAGCCCTGACCGGCGGCACGGTGGACTGCTGGAACGACCACCGGATTGCCATGAGCCTGGCCATTGCCTCTATTCAATGCCAGGGGACGGTTACCCTGGTGGGAGCAGAATGCGTAAAGAAATCGTATCCCGACTTTTGGCGGGATTTCCAAAACTTAGGAGGACAGTATGAGCAGTGTAATGGGTGAGCGGATTAAACTGACGATTTTCGGGGAATCCCACGGACCGTCCATCGGCGTGGTCATTGACGGCCTGCCCGCCGGCCTGAAGCTGGATTGGGAGCTGATTGAACGGGAAATGAAGCGCCGGGCTCCCGGCCAGAATCCCCTGGCTACCCACCGGAAGGAAAGCGATGCCGTCAGCGTGGAAAGCGGCCTGTTTGAAGGTCGGACCACGGGCATGGCCCTGTGCGCCCGGATTCCCAACAGCAACCAGCATTCTAAGGATTACAGCCTGCTGAAGGAAGTCATGCGGCCGGGCCACGGGGACTTTCCCGGCTATGTGAAATTTCACGGCTGCAACGACTACCGGGGCGGTGGCAGTTTCTCCGGCCGTCTGACAGCTCCCCTGGTGTTTGCCGGCGCTGTGGCGAAGCAGCTGCTGGCCCAAATCGGCGTTACGGTTGGCGCCCACATTGCCAGCCTGGCAGGAATCACCGACCGGCCCTTTTCCCCGCTGGGAGAAACCCCGGAAACCCTGACGCACCTGGGCGACAACTACCTGGCTCTCCTGGACGAAAGCAAGCGGGAACCCATGGAACAGGCCATTGCCGCTGCCCGGGCGGACAAGGATTCCGTAGGGGGCACCATTGCCTGTATGGCTGTGGGCGTACCGGTGGGCTGGGGAGAACCCTATTTTGACTCCGTGGAAAGCCGGCTGTCCCATGCCCTGTTCTCTATTCCCGCCATCAAAGGCGTGGCCTTTGGGGACGGCTTTGCCCTGGCAGGTATGCGGGGCAGCGAGGCCAACGACCCCATGGTGCTGGAAGGCGGGGAAGTCCGCTGCCTGACCAACCACAACGGGGGCGTATTGGGCGGCATTTCCAACGGCATGCCCATTTTCTTCCAGGTGGTGGTAAAACCCACCCCCTCCATCAGCAAGCCACAGCAGACTGTGAACGTGGTGCGCCAGGAAGAAACCACCCTGGAGGTCCACGGCCGTCACGATCCCTGCATCGTTCCCCGGGCCCTGCCGGTGGTGGAAGCCGTTACCGCCTGGACGCTGCTGGACCTGTACTATCTATCCCAAAGGGGCTGATTTTATGGCAACAAAAGCAATTCCCGTAGGCTACCAGGGGGTTCCTGGTGCCTACAGTCATATGGCCCTGCTCCAGTATTTCCAGGGCCAGGAGGTTCAGGCAGAAAATTTCATGCTGTTTGAGGATGTGGTTCAGGCCGTGGCAGAGGGCAAAGTCCGCTACGGCGTGCTGCCCATTGAAAACTCCTCCACCGGCGGCATTACCGACGTGTACGACCTGGCCCGGCGCTACAGCATTTTCATTGTGGGAGAAAAAATCCTGAAGATTGAACACTGCCTGCTGGCCTATCCGGGTACCTGCCTGGAAAATATTACGGAAGTCTATTCCCATCCCCAGGGCTTCTCCCAGTGCAGCCTGTTTTTTAAGGAGCACCCGGCCATGCGTCAGTTCAACTATTTCAATACGGCTAAGGCCGCAGAACTGGTGGCGGAAAAGAAGGACCCTCACATGGCAGCCGTGGCCGGCGTTCAGGCGGCGGACCAGTACGGGCTGGAAATCCTGGCCCGGGGGATCAATACCAACAAAAGCAATTATACCCGCTTCATTATCATCAGCAGAGAGCAGGAACTGGTGCCTGAGGCGGACAAGATTACGCTGATTGTCAGCTTGAAGCACCAGCCCGGTTCCCTGTACCGGCTGCTGGCCCATTTTGCCCAGCAGAATATCAACATGACCAACATCGAGTCCCGGCCGTATCCCGGCCGGCCTTGGGAATACTATTTCCATATGGACATTACCGGCCATCTGACGGATCCGGCGGTCCAGGAAGTCCTGCAGCAGCTGCCGGAGGATACCACGGAATGCAAGATTCTGGGGAACTACCCGGCGGACCATGGAAAGGAAGCGTGACTATGAAATTGGGATTATTGGGACGGGTTTTGGGGCACAGCCTCAGCCCGGAAATTCATACAAAAATTTTCCAGGCACTGGGAATTTCCGGTACCTATGACCTGGTGGAGCTGGAACCGGAACAGGTGGGGCCTTTTCTTACCCAAGAGACTCCGGCCTACAACGGCTGCAATGTGACCATTCCCTACAAGGAAACGGTGCTGCCGTATCTTACAGAAATCAGCCCGGAGGCGGAAAAGATTGGAGCCTCCAATACCCTTTTCTTTACAGATGGGGGAGTAAAAGGCTATAATACAGATTATCACGGGTTTGACCAGATGCTTCAGGCCTACGATATTCCCCTTGCCGGGAAAAACGTTACGGTACTGGGCAACGGCGGTGCGGCCAAGGCCGTGCTGCAGGTGGTGGCGGACCGGAAAGCGGCCCAAATCACCATTTTAGTCCGCAGCCGGGAAAAAGCCCAAAACAGCCTGTCCCGTTTCCTGAAGGCCCAGCCGGAAACCCAGCTGAAACTGTACACGGAACTGGAAGACCTGCCCGGGGGCGACGTGATCATCAACACCACCCCTATTGGCATGTACCCCAAAACCGGGGTCAGCCCGGTGCCCGCGTCCTTTGTAGGAAAGTTCGGGGCCGCCGTGGATATTATCTACAATCCGGCCGTGACCCAATTTCTGGCCGATGCAGCCGCCGCAGGGGCCAAAACCTGCAACGGACTCCACATGCTGGTGGGCCAGGCCGTGGCTGCGGAAGAAATTTGGCTGCAAAAAAAATTACCGGCAGAATTGGTGCCGCAAATCGTAAAACAGCTGGAGGAAAATTTTAAATGAGTAATATTGTCCTGATTGGCATGCCGGGCGCCGGCAAAACCACCATTGGACGGAAACTGCACAAACTTCTGGACCGCCCGGTCCTGGATTCCGACGACCAGGTGATCAAGGAAACCGGCCGCAGCGTGAAAGACCTGTTCCAGGAAGGGGAGGACGTATTCCGGGCGGCGGAAACGGCGGCCATCAAGACCCTGTCAGAAATGGACGGCATCATCATCTCCTGCGGCGGCGGAGTGGTCAAGCGGCCGGAAAACATTGCGTATTTGCAGCAAAACGGCAAGATTTTTTTCCTGAACCGGGATCTGGAAGCCATTGCCGGTTCGGTGGACAAGACTTCCCGGCCCCTGCTCAATTCCGCAGAGGACCGGCTGACGCAGCTGTATCGGGAACGTATGCCCCTGTATCTCAAATACAGTGACTACGCCATTCCTGTAAATGAAGATTTTGACCAAACGGCCGCCCAGATTGTGCGGCTGATCAAGGAGCTGGGATTATGAAAATATTGGTGCTAAACGGACCCAATATCAACCTGTTGGGCATTCGGGAAAAGGAAATGTACGGCCATGACGATTACGTGGCCCTGTGTCAGTACATCCAAAGCACGGCCCATGAACTGGGCATTACCGTGGATGTGCAGCAGACCAACAGCGAAGGGGAAATGGTGACCCTGATCCAGGAAGCCCTGGATGTGTACGACGGACTGGTCATCAACCCCAGCGCCTACGCCTGCTACAGCGTAGCTATCCTGGATGCGTTAAAGGGCGTGGGACTGCCTTCGGTGGAGGTTCACCTGACCAATGTGTATAAACGGGAAACCTACCGGCAGCATCTGGTAACCGCCGCCGGCAGTGTAGGCACTATCTGCGGTCTGGGCTTCCAGGGCTACGGCCTTGCCCTGCGCTACCTGGTGGACTATATTGCCGCCCGTTAAGCGCCAGTGAAAAACGCATACAAAAGGAAATGAAATGGCCCCTGGCATGTTGCCGGGGGCTTGTTTTGTGCAGGGAGGGGCTGCCTTGCAGTTTCTTGACTGCACCACCTAAGAGCTGATTTAACATAATGCTTCCATTTTTTATACCAACTTTACTAAAAGTTCTTACCTTCTTACCTTTCAAAATCATAAGGTAAGAACTGGAAACCCGCATCAGTCCTTGCTCTGCGCTATTTTTCTTACCTTCTTACCTATTTTTATACAGCCCCATATATATATATATATATATTAATTAACGATAGACGGGTATTTTATTTTTTTTATTTTTCTCTTTATATATCTATATGTAGGTAAGAAAGGTAAGAAGGTAAGAACAGGAGCCGCAAACCCAGTGTCTATGCGGGTTCTGAGATTTCAAATTTTCTTACCTGGTTCTTACCTTTTTTTGCAAGGTAAGAACTTTTTAGGAGGGCTGTGGGGTCAGCAGGCTATAGGCGATGGCCTGGCACGCTGGACACCAGGAAAACGGACATAAAAAAGGGGGGTGAAAAATGGCTTGTGAACTAGTTTGAGTTCGCAAGCCATTTTTTGTTCGTTATAGCCGTATCTAATAAACTTCCTCAGTCAGTCCTGCGGACTGACAGCCCCTCCACGCTTGGATGGGCCGGCCTTAGGCCCATACTGGTCGTGTGCTGAACGAGTATTGAAATGAAATCTCGGTATGTAAATATTAGCACTACGCTTCTCTGTCACTTGACCAGTAGAGGTCTAGAACGCTTCCTGCAAGCGTTGCGTTCGCGTCCAAACATCGCCATAAGTTATCCAAAAGATGTTTGGAATACGCGAGCCATGTGATAGCGGCCTGCAAAGCAAGTCCGTAGGACGCAGCTGAGCAGCTAGCCGCGAACCACTGTAGGAAGTGTCGCCGTAGGCGACGATAGAAGTTTTATTTTTTCACAGCCCCTGTTTTTTATGCTGTCAGCTATTGGCCGTTTCCTGCTTAGGCAGCTTTTCCACGTAAATGCTGGTGCTGGGGAAGGCGGCGGAGGTGCCGGTTTCGTCCATGAGTTTCATGAGTTCCAGGTTCAGTCGTTCCTGGACTTTCATGAAGTCGTTGTAGCTGGTCAGGCGGCTGTAGCAGATGATGGTGATGTTCAAACTGCTGGCGGCCATTTCGGAAAAGGCTACGGTCATATCGTCCTGGAAAATATCCGGGTCGTTTTTCAGGTAGTTGGTGATTTTTTCCACCAGGGCCTGCATTTGTTCCACAGTGCTGTCGTAGGTAACGCCCAGGGTCATGTTGATTCTTCTGCGGTCCCGGTTGGTGAAGTTCTGGATGGGGGTGTTGATGATCAGGGAATTGGGGATGTACACCAGGGCTTTGCCGAAGGTCCGGACGTTGGTGCTGCGGAAGGAAATGGATTCCACAATGCCTTCCACGTCATTGCAGATGATCCAGTCCCCAATGTGGAAGGGCTGGTCCATGAGAATTACCAGGCAGGCGAAAAAGTTGGCCAGGGAATCCTTGGCGGCCAGGGAAACGGCCAAGCCGCCGATGGACAGGCCGGCGATGAAACCGCTGATGTTGAAGCCCCAGGTGCTCAGCACGCTGGCTACCAGGAAGAAGATAATCAGCAGGTGGAAGAAAGAGGACAGGATGCCGCTAATGGCGGGGTCCACCTTCCGGCCTTTTTTGCTGATGAAGTAGTTGAAGAAAAAGTTGGTGCTGCGGCTCAGGTTGTAGACCACCCAGTAGAAGACGGTAATCATTACTGAGGAGAGCAGGTTCCGGGCAATGGAGGTGGAGGCCAAGGCACCCCAGGGGGAAGCCGCCAGGGCGGTATAAAGGCCAAAGGCCAGAATGGCCAGCCGGCCGGGCCGGTACACGGCGGAAGCAATGCTGGCATCGGCGTCCACCGGCAGTTTGTCCAGGATAAAGCGGATGAGCTTTTCACTGACAATCCGGAAACCAATATAGAAAAAAGCCGTAAAAGCCAGGGCGATGCAGCAGGGCACCCAGGCCATAATATCATCGTATAAGATCATAGGGACCTCCTTTGGGGCAGGGGATGTAGCACAAAGTATAGTCTGATTGTACCATTGGAAGCCGTCCCAGTGCAAGAAAACAGGACGGAGGCAGGCTTGGTATGGTATAATCGGAGGCAGTGAAAACTTGTTGAACAAAACTGGAGGAATCCCCATGTCGTTACGTACAGACGCAGAAAAAATCATGCAGAGCGCCATTACCGCATCCCTGCCCGATACCGCAGTGGAAAAGGCCCTGCAGCATAAGGAATTTGGCAAAGGAAAAATTGTGCTGGTGGCCATTGGCAAGGCTGCCTGGCAAATGGCCAAAACGGCCAACTATATTTTAGAAGGCAAAATTTCCCAGGGCATTGTCATTACCAAATACGGCCACTCCAAGGGCGAGCTGCCGCCTTTGGAAATCTGGGAAGCCGGTCACCCGGTGCTGGACGAAAATTCCCTGAAGGCGACGGAGCGGGCCATTGACCTGGTGTCCGGCCTGACTGCGGAAGATACGGTACTGTTTCTCATCAGCGGCGGGGGTTCCGCCCTGTTTGAAAAGCCTTTGATTCCCTTAAAGGAACTCCAGGCCATTACCTCGGACCTATTGGCCAGCGGGGCGGACATTGTGTCCATGAACACCGTCCGCAAGCGCCTCAGTGCCGTCAAGGGCGGGAAGTTTGCCCAGCTGTGCGCACCGGCCAAGGTGTACGCCATTGTGCTCTCCGACATTATCGGGGATCCTCTGGATATGATTGCGTCCGGTCCGGCTTATCCCGATACCAGCACCAGTGAGCAGGCCCTGGAGGTCATCCGGAAATACAAGATTATGGTGTCCCCAGAAGCAGCCGCTGCCCTCCAGCAGGAAACGCCTAAAGCGCTGGATAACGTGGAAACCATCATTACCGGCAGCGTTACGGAACTGGCTGCAGCCGGCAAAGCGGCGGCAGAAGCCCTGGGCTACGAAACCCTGGTGCTGACCACCAGCCTGGCCTGTCAGGCCAAAGAAGCCGGCAGTTTCCTGGGGGCCATTGCCCGGGAGTACGCCGGCAAGGGCAAAAAACTGGCCTTTATGGCCGGTGGGGAAACGGTGGTGCATCTCCACGGCCGGGGCAAGGGCGGCCGGAACCAGGAATTGGCCCTGTCCGCCGGAGAAGGCATCAGCGGCCTTACAAACGCAGCAGTATTTTCCTTTGGCAGCGATGGCACCGACGGTCCCACGGACGCAGCTGGGGGCTACGCCGACGGCAGTACCAAAACGAAGCTTCTGGAGCAGGGGATTACCATTCCTGGGGTCCTGGAGCAGAATGACGCCTACCATGCCCTGGAAAAGACGGGCGGTCTTCTGATTACGGGGGCCACGGGCACCAATGTGAATGACTTGGCAGTCCTGCTGCTTGACGAAAAACTCTGATGTATAATTAAAATTAATGAAAGGACCCAGTTTGGGGCAGTTTGACTGTCCATCACTGGGTCCTTTTTGTCAACTTGGGCGAAGCAGGGGCTTATTTCTTTTTCACTTCGTCCAGGTATTGGCCGATGATTTTTACGGCGCAGTACTCTCCGCACATGGAGCAGTATTCTTCGGAATCCTTATTCTTGGCTTTCCGGAAGGCTTTGGCCTTCACCGGGTCAATGGCCAGACGGATCTGTTCGTCCCAGTCCAGCACCTTCCGGGCCTTGGCCATGGCCAGGTCCTGGGCTACGGCAGAGGGCAGGCCCTTGGCTACGTCTGCGGCATGGCCGGCAATCCGGGCGGCAATGACCCCTTCCCGGACGTCATTGATATCCGGCAGGCCCAGGTGTTCTGCCGGGGTGACGTAGCACAGGAAATCGGCACCGCTGACGGCGGCCAGGGTGCCCCCAATGGCGGAGGTAATATGGTCGTAGCCTGGGGCAATGTCCGTTACCAGTGGACCAAGCACGTAGAAGGGTGCTCCGTGGCACAGGCGCTTTTCCAGCTGCATATTGGTGGCAATCTGGTTAAAGGGAACGTGGCCCGGGCCTTCTACCATGACCTGGACGCCCTTGTCCCAGGCCCGCTGGGTCAGGCCGCCCAGGTTCAGCAGTTCCTGAATCTGGGACCGGTCGGTGGCGTCCGCCAGGCAGCCCGGCCGCAGGCCGTCGCCCAAGCTGATGGTCACATCGTAGCGGGCGCAGATGTCCAGGATTTCGTCGTAGTATTCGTAGAAGGGGTTCTCCTTGCCGTTGTGGAGCATCCACCCGGAAATAAAGGAGCCGCCCCGGCTGACAATGTCCATGACCCGGCCTTCGGCAATCAGGGTATCCAGCACCTGGCGGGTAATGCCGCAGTGCATGGTCATAAAGTCCGCCCCGTCCTTGGCCTGCTTTTCCACCACGTCAAAGATATCGTCCTTGGTCATGTTAATGACCTGGCCGTGGGTGGTAATGGCGTGGACCGTGGCCTGGTAAATGGGCACAGTGCCCACCATTACCGTGGAATGCTCCAGAATGGCCCGGCGGGAGGCGTCAATGTTGTCCCCAGTGGACAAATCCATGACCGCATCGGCGCCGGCGTCGATGGCGGCTTTCAGCTTGTCCAGTTCCGGTGCCGGATCCGGGTAGGCGGAAGAGGTTCCGATATTTGCGTTAACCTTGGTGGACAGCCCTTCGCCCACGCCCCGGGCCACCAGGCCCCGGTGGTTGATATTGGCCGGAATGGCGATGGTGCCCTTGGCTACCCGGTCCCGGATAAGGCTGGCCTCCAGCCCTTCCTGCTGGGCTACGGCCTGCATCTGTTCGGTGATGATTCCCTGTAATGCTGCTTGTCTCTGCGTCTTCATGACGACTCCTCCTTGGATAAAAAAGGGCCGCTTCCCTTTGCGGAAAGCGGCCGAAAAAACGGAGTCTACCACTTTCCTTCGGCGGTACTAACCGCATCAGGTTCAAAGGGTCGACCGTTTTGGTCTCTCAGCGAATGCGCCCCTAGTGATGGAGCTAGTTTAACAAAAAAATGAAAAGAATGCAACAAAAATTTTGGAGTGTTAAATTATTCAATAGGTGACAGTATTCAGTAAATTGTATGCAAAATAGGAAAAATTTATTTGTGCTTCTGGAGAATTTGCGTTATACTATTTACGACTAGGGGGACTATGGAAGTCTTATTATCGTAGTCATTATCTCTTAGAAAGAGGGGCTTATAACAATGAAAAAAATGAAGACAATGGATGGTAACACCGCTGCCGCGTATACTTCTTACGCTTTTAGTGATGTTGCAGCGATCTACCCCATTACTCCTTCTTCTCCGATGGCAGAAGTGAGTGATGAATGGGCTTCCCATGGGAAAACGAACATGTTCGGACGCCCGGTAGAAATCATGGAAATGCAATCTGAAGCTGGTGCTGCTGGTGCTGTGCACGGTTCTCTGGCTGCAGGTGCTTTGACCACGACCTATACCGCTTCCCAAGGTTTGCTGTTGATGATCCCCAACATGTACAAAATTGCCGGCGAATTGCTGCCCGCTGTATTCCAGGTAGCTGCCAGAGCTCTGGCCACCAGCTCTTTGAACATTTTCGGCGATCACAGTGACGTTATGGCTTGCCGTCAAACGGGCTTTGCCCTGCTGGCTGAAAGCAGCGTACAAGAAGTTATGGACATGTCTGCTGTTGCTCACCTGTCCGCCATCAAAGGCCATGTACCTTTCCTGAACTTCTTTGACGGTTTCCGTACCTCTCACGAAATCCAAAAGATTGAACTGCTGGACTACGAAGATCTGAAGAAACTGGTTGACTACGATGAACTGAAGAAATTCCGTGACCATGCTCTGAACCCGGACAACCCTGTTATCCGCGGCACTGCACAAAATCCGGATATCTACTTCCAGACTCGTGAAGCTGTAAACCAATATTACGAAGCACTGCCTGCTATCGTTGAAGAGTACATGGGCAAGATCAGCGAACTGACTGGCCGTGACTACAAACTGTTCAACTATACCGGTGCTCCCGATGCTGAAAACGTTGTTGTTATGATGGGCTCCGGCGCTCAGACTGCTGAAGAAGTAGCCAAGCTGCTGGTTTCCCAAGGCGAAAAGGTCGGCGTTCTGAACGTTCACCTGTATCGTCCGTTCTCCGCTAAATACTTCCTGGCTGCTATGCCTAAGACTGTAAAACGCATTGCAGTTTTGGACCGCACCAAAGAAGCTGGCTCCAACGGCGAACCTCTGTACCTGGATGTTCGTGACATTTACTACAACGAAGCCGTTAAACCTCTGATCGTTGGCGGCCGTTATGGTCTGGGTTCCAAGGAATTCTATCCTGGCGATGCCCTGGCTGTATTTGATAACCTGAAGAAGGCTGAACCCAAGAACCACTTCACCGTAGGCATTGTGGACGATGTAACCAACACCTCCCTGCCGAAAGAACACGTTCTGGATATCACCCCGAAAGGCACCACCTCCTGCATGTTCTGGGGCCTGGGTTCCGATGGTACCGTAGGTGCCAACAAGAGCGCTATCAAAATCATCGGCGACAAGACCGATATGTACGCTCAAGGCTACTTCTCCTACGACTCCAAGAAATCCGGCGGTATTACCGTATCCCATCTGCGTTTCGGTCATACCCCCATCAATATGCCTTTCCTGATCAACTTCGCTGACTACGTAGCTGTTCATAACTCCTCCTACGTTCGCCGCTACAATGTAGCTGCTGGCCTGAAGGATGGCGGTACTTTCCTGCTGAACTGCCCTTGGTCCGCTGAAGAACTGAACAAGGAACTGCCTGGCCAGCTGAAACGCTACCTGGCTGCTCACCACATCAACTTCTACACCATTGACGCTGTGAAGATTGCTTCCGAAATCGGTCTGGGTGGTCGTATCAACATGATCATGCAATCCGCTTTCTTCAAACTGACCGGTATCATCCCTGTTGAAGATGCTGTGAAATACCTGAAGGAATCCATCGTTCACTCCTATGGCAAGAAAGGCCAGAAGGTGGTTGACATGAACAATGCTGCCGTTGACAAAGGTGTTGACGCCATTGTGAAGATCGATGTTCCTGCTGACTGGGCTAACTGCGCTGACGAAGAACTGTATCCGAAGACCGGCAACAAGTTCGTTGACGAAGTTATGGTTCCCATGAACAAACAAGAAGGCCATGACCTGCCCATCAGCAAACTGATGGATCAAGCAGATGGTACGTTCCCCTCCGGCACTGCTGCTTATGAAAAACGCGGCGTAGCCATCAACGTTCCTGAATGGCAAATCGATAAATGTATCCAATGCAACCAATGCTCCATTATGTGCCCTCACGCTGCCATCCGTCCTGTACTGATGACTGAAGAAGAAAAGAATGCTTCTGGCGTAGACGCTAAACCGGCTCTGGGTGCAAAAGGTATGTACTTCCGCATCGCAGTATCCCCGATGGACTGCCAAGGCTGCAGCAACTGTATCGATGCCTGCCCCGCTCCGGGCAAAGCACTGGTTGCTAAACCCTTCGCTACCCAGGAACATCTGAAAGATGCTTGGACCTACTTCACCACCAAGGTATCCCACAAGGATAACCCCATGAACAAGTACACCGTAAAAGGCAGCCAGTTCGAACAACCGCTGCTGGAGTTCTCCGGTGCCTGCGCAGGCTGCGGCGAAACCCCGTATGCCAAACTGGTTACCCAGCTGTTCGGCGATCGCATGATGATTGCCAACGCTACCGGCTGCTCCTCCATTTGGGGTGCATCTGCTCCTGCAATGCCTTACACCAAGAACTACAAGGGTCATGGTCCTGCTTGGGCTAACTCCCTGTTCGAAGACAACGCTGAATACGGCTTGGGCATGTACCTGGGCGTAAAAGCTGTCCGCGATCGTCTGGCTGAAAACATGACCGCTGCTGCTGCAGGCAACGTTAGCGCTGACCTGAAAGCTGCTCTGGAAGATTGGGTAGCCAACAAAGAAAACGGCGAAGGCTCTCGTGAACGCGCAGAAAAACTGACCGCACTGCTGGAAGCTGAAAAAGCTGGCAATGCTGATCTGGAACATCTGTACGCCAACAAACAGTTCTTCGTAAAACGTTCTCAATGGATCTTCGGCGGCGACGGCTGGGCCTATGATATCGGTTACGGCGGTTTGGACCACGTACTGGCATCTGGCGATGATGTAAACATCATGGTATTCGATACCGAAGTTTACTCCAACACCGGCGGTCAATCCTCCAAGTCCACTCCTGAAGCTGCAGTTGCCAAGTTCGCTGCCAGCGGCAAGAGAACCAAGAAAAAGGATCTGGGCATGATGGCCATGAGCTATGGCTATGTATATGTTGCCCAAATCAACATGGGTTACGACAAGAACCAGGCTCTGAAGGCCATTAAGGAAGCTGAAGCTTACCATGGTCCTTCCCTGATCATCTGCTACTCTCCTTGCATCAACCACGGCATCAAGAGAGGCATGCAGCACTCCTTCCAAGAAGCCAAGGCTGCTGTTGACAGCGGATACTGGGTAAACTTCCGTTACAACCCTGAACTGAAAGAAGAAGGCAAGAAGAGCTTCTTCCTGGACAGCAAGGCTCCTACCGAAGATTTCGAAACCTTCCTGAAGGGCGAAGTTCGGTACGCTTCCCTGGCCAAGACCTTCCCGGATATTGCGGAAAGCCTGTTTGCCAAGACGAAGAAAGACGCCGAAGAACGTCTGGAAAACTACAAAAAACTGGATGCTGCAGAATAACTGACGCATTCCCTGAGAAGCTGTGCCTCTGGCACAGCTTCTCTTTTTTTGCGTTTATTTGGTACGAATCAGGCCTCTGAGGGAATATGGACAAATTTGCAAAGTCACTTAAAAAAAAGGAAAATACTGCGAAAAAAATTTTACGGAATTTTTTCTAAAGTTTACAATAAAAAACTGTCTTGATAACTTAAATGCATACAGCAATTTTGCGTTTTGCAGCGAAAAATATCCAGAAAATCCGTGACAGGTTTGTGAAAATATTACAATATTGAGATGGATGTACGAATTGGCCCCTAAGAATTGCTAAAACCAGGAAAATTCTCCTTTTAGTCAGAATAGACAAATATGTAAAGTATGGTGCAATTTCACGGAAATTGCTAGCTTGAACGAACTAGATGTGATAGAATTTAGGCGTGTAAAGCTTTACACAAACGTTACTCATTTTTTACTTTAGTACCGCAAACAGACTATAGCGGAGGAGATCATCTTGGTTCACTTTTTTCTATTTTTAGGTGGTATTTCTTTATTCCTTTACGGTATGTCGCTGATGGGCGATGGGCTGCAAAAGGCAGCTGGCGCCAAGCTTCAGAAAATCCTGGGCGCACTGACCCGCAGAACCATTTACGGCGTAGCCTTGGGCGCTGGCGTTACAGCCGTGCTCCAGTCTTCCAGTGCCACAACGGTTATGGTTGTTGGTCTGGTAAACGCCGGCCTGATGAATTTGGAACAAGCCTTTGGGATTGTTATGGGGGCCAACATTGGTACCACCATGACCGCCCAGTTGATTGCCTTTAAGTTAACTGATTATATTACCCTGATTCTGGCCATCGGTTTCCTGATGCAGGCCGTGTGCAAAAAACGCCAGCTGAAACATCTGGGTTCCGTACTCCTGGGTTTTGGTATCCTGATGCTGGGTATGGCCATGATGGGGGATGCAGTAACTCCCCTGCGGCAGCATAAGGCCGTGATTGACTTCCTGGGCCGCTTTACCACCCATCCGCTGCTGGGCCTGGCCGTTGGTCTTTGCATGACCCTGGTGATCCAGTCCTCCTCCGCTACCATCGGTATTTTGATGGCTATGGCCAGCCAGGGCCTGATTCCCCTGGAAGGCGCCATCCCCGTCCTGTTGGGCGATAACATTGGTACCTGTATTACCGCCGTACTGGCAACGGTACAGGCCGGCCTGAACGCTAAGCGTGTGGCTTGCTCCCATGTTATGTTCAACCTGATTGGGTCCATTATTGCTATGACCTTCCTGCCCCAGTTCATCCATTTGGTGCTGCATATTTCTCCAGCAGGGGATATTGCCCGGCAGATTGCTAACGCCCACACCTGCTTCAACGTGGTGAACACCATTTTGTTCCTGCCCTTTGCCGGCAAGTTCACCCAGCTGATCAAGAAGCTGATG
The DNA here is from genome assembly GCF_900291475.1 of Acidaminococcus hominis. GTDB lineage: Bacteria > Bacillota > Negativicutes > Acidaminococcales > Acidaminococcaceae > Acidaminococcus > Acidaminococcus hominis. The sequence continues at coordinate 265,977 of NZ_OLMM01000004.1, read as the reverse complement.
CCTGGGGACGAAACCGAAATCAACTACCAGCCCAAGTATCTGGACCGGAACGTATTAAATACCCCGGCCATTGCCCTGGAACTTTCCACCAAGGAAGTTGCCCGGATGGGCGACCTGGCCTTGGAAAATATCCACAAAGCCTTCGAAGCCGTAGACAAATACGACAAGAAGAAAGTGGAATTTGTCCTGGATCATGAACCGGTGGTGGACAGCCTGGAAGAAGCCATTACGGTGTATCTGACCAAAATGTCCGAAACCAACATGAGCAAGGAAATGTCCACGGTCCATACGGGCCTGCTCCATGCCTGCAGCGATATTGAACGTATTGGTGACCATGCGGAAACCATTGCCAAGCGGGTTCGCAGCATGAACGAAGACGGCACCCACTTCTCTGCCCAAGCCAATGCGGAAATGAAGGAGCTGGAAGTCCTGGTAGAAGGGGCAGCCACCAAGGCCATCAAAGCCCTGGAAACCCACGACCAGGAACTGGCCAAGGCTTCTCTGGACCTGTCCCATCAGGTATCCGCCAAGCAGAAAGCCATGAGAAAGAGCCACGTAGAACGTCTGAACAAAGGCATCTGCACTCCGGAAACTGGCTTTGTGATGTTGGAATTATTGCTGAACATGAAACGGGTCAGCGACCACGCCAAAAACATTGCCCAACTGGTCATGGGCGAGTTCTAAAGAATATTGTGAGAGGAGCTGCTGCGGCAGCTCCTTTTTTGTTGTTCATTATAGCCATAGCCGGATTCAAACCTCAAAACTGCTGTGCTGATTAAACTTCTATCGTCGCCTTGCGGCGACACTTCCTACACGCTTGCAGGAAGCGTTCTATGCCGCTACTGGTCAAGTAATAGACTAGGGTTAGTGCAGGTATTTACGAACTATGCTGCTTTGCTACACACGTTTAGCACACGACCAGTATAGGCCTAAGACCGGCCCCTTCAAGCGTTGCGCTCACATCCAAGAGCATGTCAGTTTATCAAAATGCTCTTGGCTAATGTGAGCCATGTGATAGCAGCCCAAGAAGCAAGCCCGCAGGGCGCGGCTGATTGGAGCGCTGCGAACCACTAAGGAGCTGTCAGTCAGCATGGCTGACTGAGGAAGTTTTTTTCAACCCCCTTTTTTCTTCGGAAAAATCCATTGCAGCGGCTGCGGGGAAAGCTTATAATGGACGTCAGAGTGTATAAAATGTTACAGGGAGTATAAGTATGAACATTACGGTTTATTTGGGCTCCAGCAAGGGAAATCATCCCTGCTATGAGCAATTTGCCAAGGAGCTGGGTACCTATTTGGCCCAGAACGGTCATACCCTGGTGTACGGGGGCAGCCGCACCGGTCTTATGGGCATACTGGCAGAAACAGTGCTGGCCCAGGGCGGACGGGTGGTAGGTGTAGAAACCCGGTTCTTTGTAGAGAAGGAAATGCAGCAGCCCGGTCTCAGCCGGCTGTTGATCACTAAAACCATGGCGGAACGGAAAGCCAAAATGCTGGAGCTGGGAGATGTGTTCCTGGCGTTTCCCGGGGGTGTGGGTACCCTGGAAGAAATCAGCGAGGTGATGGCCAAGCAAAAGCTGGGGTTGATCACCAAGCCCTTTGCCTTTTTGGACGTGAACGGCTTTTACCAGCCGCTGAAGGCTGCCTTGCAGCAAATGGTCCAGGAAGGCTTCCTGGGGGAAGATTGGTTCCAGGACGTGCCCTTTTTAAGCACGCTGGAGCAGGTGGCCCAGTTTATTGCCCAGGCCGCACCGCTGGTGGCCGAGTGAAAAATAGTAAAAAATGCAACAAAAGGTATTGACAAAACTGCTCATATCCAGTAAAATCTAATCATGTTTTGCGGAAGTAGCTCAGTGGTAGAGCACCACCTTGCCAAGGTGGGGGTCGCGAGTTCGAATCTCGTTTTCCGCTCCATGTAAAAGTCAGCCACTGTGCCAGGGGTTCCTGGACAGTGGTTTTTTTGTGGGAAAAAGCGCCTAATAGTTGAGAAAACAGTGGTTCTATTGTATGATAAAATAGAATAATTAGCGGCAGAGGGGGAAACAAGCATGGAAGAGATTGCAGTAGCATTGGCAGCCGATGAACGGTATGCCCAGCATGGGGCGGTGACTTGTGCCTCCATTCTGCTTCAGCACCGGGAAGGTCTCCCTGTGCATTTTTATTTTCTCAGTGACGGGATCTCGGAAGAACAGGAGTCCGGCATTGCTGCAACGGTAACAAACCTGGGGGGAATCATTACCTTCATTCCTACAGGAAATATAAAAATCGAGGCCCATACCAGCGGCCATGTGAACCGGGCTGCCTATCTGCGGCTGCTGCTGGATCAGCTGCTGCCGGCTTCCGTAACCAAGGTCATCTATCTGGATACGGACCTGCTGGTCCTGGACGATATTGAAAAGCTCTGGAATACGCCTTTGGGAGGCCATCCCCTGGCGGCGGTGCCCGATTTGGGCATCTTGTGCTCCAAGCGGATGGTGAAGCAAAAAGAAGTGACCTTGGGCCTTAAGGCTGGGGATCCCTATTTCAATTCCGGGGTCATGGTCCTTGACCTGGCCGCCTGGCGCCAGCACCACTATGGCCAGCAGGTGCTGGAAAAGGTGGAGCAGGGGGCCTACCGGCATCACGACCAGGACGGTTTGAACCTGGTGTTTCAGGGCAACTGGATGCCCCTGCCCCTGCGCTGGAATGTGATTCCTCCGGTGTTTACCCTGCCGCTGAAGGTACTCAGCAGCGGCCAATGGAAAACCTCGGCCATCCGGGCAGCGGAAAACCCGGCGGTATTCCACTGGGCCGGCCGGTATAAACCCTGGGAATTTGCCCGGGACGGAGCCTTTAACGAAAAATATTATGACGTGCTGGCCAAAACTGCCTTTGCGGATGCCCCCATGCCCCAGCCCAGCAAGGATATGAAGGGTAAGTCCATCTTGCGGCAGGAGCTGCGGATGAAGCTGGCGGGAGTTTGGAGCAAGCTATTGTAATGGGAAAATCTGTGGTAATGGGGAGCAAAGCGTGAAAGCATTAATTACTAGAGAATCATTTATAACTGTCTGTGTAAATTTGTTTTTGTTATTTGTGTGCTGTACCAAATGGAATGCAGGGTTTAGCATCAGTGCGGGACTGGTAATTGCGGGTATTCTGTATTGCTTGGCTAAAAAAGAGAAATTTACCCTGCCGCCTAAAGCATTTTTGATGCCATACCTATGCTTTTTAGGTACCGTGACCTTGGCCTCGTTTCTTACCGGAGATCCTGGCTCCATCCGGACGGCCCGGAATTTTATTGCCTATTCCCTGCCGGTCTGGGTGACCTATTTCGCCTTGCAGAAGGTGGCTTCTTTGTGGGACGCTACCCAGTGGGGACTTTTGGGAGGCAGCTGGGTGCTGGCGTATTACCCTATGAAAGCTATTACAGATGGTCACCTGTATGAACGACTAAGAGGACCTTTTGCTGCATACAATCATATGGGCATGACTTTAGAAGCACTGTTGCCTTTTTTATATCTGACAGCCCTTCATCATTGGTATACCAAAAGAGGCTCAGCAAGAATTCTTTATACACTGCTATTTGGCGGTACAGCACTGTTTATGACGGTAGCCCTGCTTATGAGCCAATCTAGAGGTGCTATTGCCGGCTTTTTTGTTGGGCTTATGGTCGTATTTCTGTATTCTATTTTTAATAGAAAAACTACATGGAAAATGCCTAGTCGAATCGTTATCTTTGTTGTGCTTTTAAGTGTGTGTGCAACAAGTTTTTTTGCGATTTCTAGGCGCTATCAAGTCCGTTCTTATGACCATGAACGAGTACTGCTGCTCCATTCTGCCTACCATATGTGGCAGGACCACAAGGTGTATGGGGTGGGCTTTGACCGTTGGAATGAGGTATACCGGGCCCATTATATTCTGCCCGGAGCTCATGAGCCGACACTGACTTTACCGCACAACAATATTGCTAATTTCTTTTCTGGCACAGGTACGCTGGGTGGAATTGGCTATTTGGCTTTTTTGGCAAGCAATATATTATTACTACTGTATGTAATGAAAAAACAACCAGAAAATCTCTTTCCTTATGGAATGCTGTGGTATTGCATCGGATTACTTCTTATTCATGGGATGGTGGACAACACTTTTTATGCAAAATATGAATTACATTTGTATTTTGCTTTTTGGGGCATTGCCTTAGGCAGTAAAGCGCAAAGTGAAAAGAATTGAGCATTGTTATATATGCTGGAAGAATCTATAATGGAACTATGAATTAAGACAACTTCGAAACTATTTCTTAATGTGAATCTCGTGGTATACTGGAGGCGATCAATGAAAAAGGAGATAATCATCATGTCACGCACGCGCCGTCATTTCACGTCGCAATTCAAANCTATAATGGAACTATGAATTAAGACAACTTCGAAACTATTTCTTAATGTGAATCTCGTGGTATACTGGAGGCGATCAATGAAAAAGGAGATAATCATCATGTCACGCACGCGCCGTCATTTCACGTCGAAATTCAAATCCGATCTCGTCATCGAGCTGCTCAAGGGTGAGAAAGACCTCAACACGCTGGCGGCTGAGAACGAAATCCTGCCGAACCTCTTGCGGAACTGGAAGAACGAGTTTCTCAGCAAGGCAAGCATCATATTCGATGATTCCAGAGAGGACAACCTCAATCAAAAACTCGAGACCGAGCGGAAGGAGAAAGCCTCCTATGCCCGCAAAGTTGGCCAACTCACCATGCAGGTGGATTGGTTGAAAAAAAATCTGAGGAAATTCTTGGACCGGACTACGAGAAACAGTATTCTCCAAAACCTTTCGAGGAGTGAGTGCAAGGAGCTTTCCCTTCGGAAAGCAGCAAAGCTGCTCGGCGTCAACCGCACAAGCCAATACTACCACCCCAAAGAGAACACTCCATCAGATGAAGAGCTGGAATGCAAGCGCATCATCGATCGTTTCCACACGGACAATCCTGCCTGGGGCGCAAGGCAGCTGGCCTCGCAGCTGCAGCGCCTCGGGCATCAGGCCGGACGACGCAAGACAGCTCGCTATATGCGCGAGATGGGCATCGACGTCATCTATCCGAAGATGAACCTTTCCAAGCGGCAGCAACAAGCGCAGGTGATGCCCTACCTGCTGAAGCATGTGGATATTCAGCAGCCTAACCAGGCATGGTCCATCGACATCACCTACATTCCCCTGGAGCACGGTTTCGTTTATCTGACAGCCATCATCGACTGGTACAGCCGCTGCATTGTTGGCTGGGAGGTGGACGATACCCTGGACACCCGGATGGTCATTGCCGCCGTAAGGAAGGCGCTCCGTATAGCAAAGCCGCAGATTCTCAACTCCGACCAAGGATGCCAGTTCACCAGCAAGGAGTACNGCTGCATTGTTGGCTGGGAGGTGGACGATACCCTGGACACCCGGATGGTCATTGCCGCCGTAAGGAAGGCGCTCCGTATAGCAAAGCCGCAGATTCTCAACTCCGACCAAGGATGCCAGTTCACCAGCAAGGAGTACAAGGCTTTCCTCAAGGAACACAAGATCCGCCAGAGCATGGATGGCAAGAGCCGCTGGGCCGACAACATCAAGATTGAGCGGTGGTTCCGGACATTCAAGTATGAGGAAGCCTATCTCACGCAGTACCGCAACATCCGGGAGGCTCGCAAGGCCATCCGCAACTACATCAACGTGTATAACTTCCAGCGCTGCCACTCAGCCATCGGGAACGTCCCGCCAGCAGAGCGCTACTTCCCGGCACTGCTGCTCAATGCTGCAATGTCTGCTGCCTGATACATTTAGAAATTCATCGATTTTGGTCTTGACAAACGTGCCACTATATAGAGCGGTTCTCTGATGAGGATATCCTGAACATGGCAGATACGCTGAACCAGCGCCCACGTCGTGTTTTGGGCTACCATACGCCGTCAGAGCTATTTGATGCATTCCTCGATGAAGTTTATGCTATTGAGTGTGTTTCTTGATTATAGTTGTTCAAATTCAACTTGCAATTTACCAAAGAATTTCCTTGAACGTAAGGCAGCAAGAATCCAGGTTTCAGCAAAACGCACAGAAGCTTCTGCGGAGCTTTTATCCTTAGGCCTGCGCACACGGGCTGGTACAATTGCCGTACCATAATGTTCAGCCAATTCCTGGTAACTGTGGTTTAGGATTGTTTCATACTTAGTATTAGACGTGGTTGCAGTTTTGCAATTGTCAGGAATTAGAAGCCGAGGAACACCACCATAAAACTTGAAGGCGTGGATATGGCAGTTCAGCCAGTTCTCAGTTTTCATATCGTCGCAGGCTTCTGCATAGGTATAATAACTGCACGGCAAGGTGGCAATAAAGAGATACGCTGGGCTTGTACTGCCGGTTACCGGGTCATATACGGGAAGAGTATCCCCAGCCCAGTCGACCTGCATGGCATCGCCAGGTTTATGCTGAATACGCATGGTAGCTTTGGTTACCCGAGCCCATTTTCGGTATTTCTCTGCAAATTGTGTACTCATATAAGGCGTTTTGCCAGTCTCGTAGCACTGTCTGCAATATTCTTCCCATAGAAGCGTCATCGTTACACCAGATTTTGCTAGTTCCCGATGGATGTAGGGATAGTCTGGTTCAACATAAAAAACTTTGGTCATGCTCTTTCTTGGGAATAATATTGTTTCCAATTCAGCATTAGTGATGCTGGAATCCAGCGGCCAGCTAATGCCTTGTTGGTCTGCAGCCTTGTAGACTGCACTGATGGTTGGGCGAGAAGCAACTTTGGTTAAAGCTATCCCGCGTTGAGTGCACCCCTTGCTTCGCAGCATAAGAATCTTTCGGTAATCCGTCATATGAGGACCCCCTTATACTAAAGTCACACGAGAACCGTGTGCTATCTTCAGTATGAGAGTTATTGAGCAGGGTGGCAAATACTTCCGGAAGGATGGTCAAATAACTGCGGCAGAGTGGTAAAAAAAGTCCGTGCACATGGCAAAATCGTATCGGTATATTCAGTCATAGCGGAAATGGCTGCCGGTCAGGTGCAGTACAATAAAATTGTTCTGGCCGCCAGGAACTTCTTGAAGGGCGGAAAGCAGCACTTCATCGGTTCCTTTGAAATTTTCCCGGTAATCCGCCTGCTGGGAAATGACGGTAATGCCCGCATCGGAGACAACCCCGGCTTCCTGGGTAGAAAGCCAGTAGGTGGTATAACCGGCTTTTTTGGCTAGGCTCATAAGATCCACGGCCTTTTTGAGGGGCACTCGGTTGTACTGGTTGGCACTGGTAAGAGCTTGGGTTACGGCCATAATGGTGTTGGGAAAATTGGCGTAGGAATTGGGATAAAAGAAAAAATTGGGATTCTGTTTCATGGTCCGTTCCCAGGGGGTGGAATCAAAACTGGTGGGGGCAAAGGCTGACATGGCATCCCGGGTGGCACTTTCTCCAATGACCAAAATGATGGTTCCGGGAACTTTTTGACTAATTAACTGTTCTTGGGACAGCAGCTGAAGCTTTTGTGTATTTCGGGGCAGGTTTTTCTTTAACTCCAGAAAAGCGCGCATAGGGCCGCCTTTTTGGTATAGATGCGTCAAACGGTCCAAGGGAAAGACGGAAAAGGTATAACTGCCTGTAAAGTATAACACTAAGGCCAAAACGGCAAGCTGTTTCTTGCGGGAGCTTACCGACAGGCTTTTCTGCGCAGCGGGGAAGGCCAAACTATGGACCAGCGCCAGAAAAGACCCTGCCAGAAGCAGAAGAATGGTAAGCAGCAGGGGCTGGGAAAACGTAGCCGTCAAATAGTTGTAGGCTTCCAGCGGAGTGGTGGCGATGATGGACATCAGGATGATCTCATCCATGGGTTTGCCGTAATGGACGAAATAAAACAGATAAGCCATGGCACTGGTGATTTCGCCCCACAGGGGCAGGGCACAAAGCACACCAAGCGGCAGCTGCAGCCGTCCGGCTTGGGGCAGCAGTTGCTGCAGCAGCCAGACGGTGGTGTACAGCAGGCTGGGGAAAATCCAGTAACTGCCCACGTCTTCTTGAAAATAGTCGGGAATCCAGGAAAAAACATAGCTGTAGGGAACCAGCCATAACAGCAGGAGCAGCAGGGGAAGGGACTCCAGGGAGAGCTTCCTGGAGGTTAGGCTCTCTTGGAGAAACAGGCAGCCCCAGAGGAAGACAAAGCTGCGCAGCAGCCGCAGCTGGGTGATGTGGTGCAGGGGCAGCAAGGGAGATTGAAAGAAACTAAACCAGAGCAATAGGAAAAATAGGACGATGCGCAAAGCAGTCTTGAGACTGCTGCACAGATTGTGTTTGGTGGAAGGGGCGAGTAACGGAATTTGCAACGATAAACCTCCAATATTGTGTATAATATGTGACAAAAATATTTGCCATTATTATAAGTTATATCAAAGAAAATTGAAAGAGTTGAAACAAAATGAACCGTGAACCGGGATGTCAGCTGGAAAAAATCCCTGAAACTTCTTTGCCCGTTGTATAATAAAATATACAGTTGCATTTTCTGTAGAAATTACCCTGGATGCCTGGCCTGCCAGGCTTTGTAAGGAGGCTATAGCCTATGACAAAATGGATTGCAGCAGCGGTGCAGATGGATTCCCAGGACAACCTGGAACAGAATCTGGAAGCGGCTGCCTATTACGTAAAAGAAGCGGCCCAGCGGGGAGCCCAGCTGGTGGTGTTCCCGGAATGCATGAACTACCTGGGCCGGGGTATTGCTGACCATGCAGAAAGTCTGCCGGGCGGCAGGACCTATCAGGTGATGGCCCAGCTGGCCAAGGACTACGGCCTGTGGCTGGAAGCCGGCAGCATTTATGAAACCAACGACCAGGACCCCAAGCGGCCCTATAATACCACTTATCTGCTGAGCCCGGAGGGGCAGCTGCTGGCCAAGTACCGGAAACTCCATCCCTTTGACGTGGTGCTGTCCAGCGGGGTGACCAGCCGGGAATCTGACCGGGTATGTCCCGGGGACCAGGTGGTGACGGCGGAAGCCGGAGAGCTGGGAAAACTGGGTCTGGCCATCTGCTACGATATCCGCTTTGGGGAACAGTTCCGGCTGATGGCGTTAGAAGGGGCCAAGGTGCTGACCATTCCCGCCAACTTTACGGTGAATACCGGGAAGGACCACTGGGAAGTGCTGCTCCGGGCACGGGCCATTGAAAATGAATGCTACGTGATTGCCCCGGACCAGATTGGTAAGAAACCCAAATTCCAGGCCTATGGCAATTCCCTGATCATTGACCCCTGGGGCCAGGTGATTGCCCGGGCGTCCAATAGACCGGGGATAATCCTGGCAGAAATTGACCTGGACTATGTGAAACAGGTTCGGGAAGAAACCTTTACCCTGGCCAATCGCCGGCCGGATGTGTATCAATTGGCGAGAACCAAATAGACTGTATAGTCCGTTCCAAACCCTTGGGACCGTGGGCATTCCACGGTCCTTTTGTGGTATAATAGAATGTATTGTGTTACTGAAATAGAGGGGGAAAATAGCATGAAGATTGCCATTGCCGGAACAGGCTACGTGGGAATTTCCAACGGGCTGCTTTTGGCACAGCATAACCACGTTGTGGCACTGGATATTGTGTCCGCCAAGGTGGAAATGCTGAATCGGGGAGAATCGCCTATTGAGGACCAGGATATCTCCCGTTTCTTGCAAAATAAAGCATTGGATTTTCGGGCCACTGTGGATCCCCAGGAGGCCTACGGGGAGGCGGACTATGTCATCATTGCTACGCCCACCAATTATGATCCTCAGAAGAACTTCTTTGACACGTCCTCTGTGGAAAGCGTGATTGAGCAGGTGCTTTCCATTGCTCCTGAAGCTTATATGGTCATCAAGTCCACGGTGCCGGTGGGCTATACGGAGGCTATGCGGACCCAGTACGGGACGGACCATATCCTGTTTTCTCCGGAATTTCTCCGGGAAGGGAAGGCCCTGCATGACAACCTGTACCCCTCCCGCATCGTGGTGGGCAGCGATACGCCGGCAGGCCATCGGTTTGCCCAGCTGCTGGAAGAAGGGGCTGCCAAAAAGGACGTGCCTGTGCTGTTTACGGGCTCTACGGAAGCGGAAGCCATCAAGCTGTTTGCCAATACGTACCTGGCGCTCCGGGTGGCCTATTTCAACGAACTGGATTCTTATGCGCAGGTCCGGGGCCTGAACACCCGACAGATTATCGACGGGGTTTGCCTGGATCCCCGGATTGGTGATTTCTACAACAATCCCTCCTTTGGCTACGGGGGCTACTGCCTGCCCAAGGATACCAAGCAGCTTTTGGCCAACTACCAGGACGTGCCCCAAAATCTGATTTCCGCCATTGTGGAAGCCAACCGGACCCGGAAGGACTTTATCTCCGATACCATTCTCTCTCGGAAACCGGCGGTGGTGGGGATGTACCGGCTGACCATGAAAACGGACTCGGACAATTTCCGGGCCTCCGCCATCCAGGGCGTCATGAAGCGCATCAAGGCCAAGGGCGTGCCGGTGGTGGTGTACGAACCTACCCTGAAGGAAGACGAATTTTTCCATTCCCGGGTGATTCGGGATTTGGCAGAATTTAAGAAGGTCAGCGACGTGATTGTGGCCAACCGCTGGTCGGAGGAACTGGCGGACGTGAAAGAAAAGGTCTTTACCCGGGACCTGTTTGACCGGGATTAAGAAGGGAGCAGACCATGAGCGAAAAAAAGCCTTTTGATCCAGAGAAAAAAGTCTTGATTACCGGCGCTGCCGGTTTTATCGGTTTCCACCTGGCCAAGCGGCTGCTGTCCCTGGGCGCCCAGGTGGCAGGGCTGGATAACCTGAATCCTTATTACGATGTGCATCTGAAATTGGACCGGCTGCGGGAATTGGACCTGTATCCCTCGTTTTCCTTTACCTGCGGGGACCTGGCCGATGCCGGCGCCGTAAATAGCCTGTTTGACGAATTTAAACCGGATATTGTGGTGAATCTGGCGGCCCAGGCTGGGGTCCGCTACAGCATTGACCATCCCCGGTCCTATATTGACTCCAACATTATCGGCTTCTTCAATATCCTGGAGGCCTGCCGGCATTTTCAGCCGGAGCATCTGCTGTATGCTTCCAGTTCCTCGGTGTATGGCAACCAGCAGAAGACGCCCTTTGCCACCACGGACCCGGTGGACCATCCCATCAGCCTGTATGCGGCCACCAAAAAATCCGATGAGCTGATGGCCTATACCTACAGCCACCTGTACGGCATTCCGGCTACGGGGCTGCGGTTCTTTACGGTGTATGGGCCCTTTGGCCGGCCGGACATGGCCTATTTCAGCTTCACCCGGAAGATTATGGCGGGGGAACCCATCAAGATTTTCAACCAGGGGGATATGTACCGGGACTTCACCTATGTGGACGATATCGTCGCCGGAGTAGAACGGATGCTGTGCAATCCGCCGGTACCCAACGAAACCGGGGACCGGTACAAGCTGTATAATATCGGCAACAACCATCCGGAAAAGCTCATGACCTTTATTGAAACCCTGGAGGACGTGCTGGGGAAAAAGGCCCAGAAGGAATTCCTGCCCATGCAGCCCGGGGATGTGTACCAGACCTATGCAGATGTCAGTGAGCTGGAAAAGGACTTTGGGTTTAAGCCCCAGACCTCTATCCGGGAGGGGCTGAGCCAGTTTGCCCAGTGGTATAAGAAGTATTATCGCTGACGAGGTGGGACGGTCCGCTGGATGGGCGTGGATAAAACCTCATTTGGTGGTGTGAAGAAATACTTATTCCCGAAAGAAAAAACGGCTTGCGAGTGCAAAAGAATTCGCAAGTCGTTTTTTATAGCCGTATCCAAGCCTCAAAACTTCCTCAGTCAGTCCTACGGACTGCCAGCCCCTTCACGCTTGAAGGGGCCGGTCTTAACCCCATACTGGTCATGTGCAAAACGGGTATAGGAAAGTAATCTATGGCATGTAGATAAATTTCTACTTCTATTCCCCTCTAGAACTTGACCAGTAGCGGCATAGAACGCTTCCTGAGTGGTTCGCCGTTTCCAATCAGCGGCGTCCTAACGGACTTGCTTCTTGGACGGCTATCACATAGGTCGCATATTCCAAATGTCCTTGAGAAACTGCATTGACATTTGGATGCGACCGTAAAACGTGTAGGAAGTGTCGCCGCAGGCGACGATAGAAGTTTCATTATTTTACAGTCCTCTTAATGGCTAGTGTGGTCTGCACAACTTCTATTTTAAATAAAAAAACCTCTGCCAAGCGGCAGAGGTTTTTTGTACAGGGAGGTTATTTCCAATAGTCCAGGTTGGAGGTATCCAGGCCGATGTTCTTGGCTTTGAATACGGGTTTCTTGCCTTCCTTCAGTTGGCGGCCGTAGTCGTCCATTACTTTCAGGGCGGTGTTGCTCAGGGCCATGATGGAAGGAATGTTTACCAGGCACATGAAGGCCATGGTGATATCAGCAGCAGCCCAGGCGTTGTCCATGGTCATGCCGGCACCTACGAAGATAACCAGAACGGCCAGGATGCGGTACAGGGTCATGAAGCTCTTGCCAGGGGTCTTGCTGTGGTTCAGGTAGTTCAGGCAGTTGTCCACGTAGAACAGGTTGCCAATCAGGGTGGTGAAGGCAAACAGTACCATGGCCACGGTGATCAGGATGGGGCCAACAGCGCCAAAGTCCACTTGTACAGCAGCCTGTACATAGGGGGCACCAGCCATTTCCTTGGTGGGAATAACGCCGGAGAACATGCACATGAAAGCGGTAGCGGTGCAGAGCACGGTATCGATGAATACGGACAGCATCTGTACCAGACCTTGCTGGGCAGGGTGAGCTACGTCAGCAGCGGCAGCGGCGTTAGGCGCACTGCCCACACCAGCTTCGTTGGAGTACAGGCCGCGTTTAATGCCGTACATCATGCAGGAACCGCCAATGCCGGCCAGAATCTTTTGGAAGTTGAAGGCATCGGAAAAAATTTCGACGAGAACGGTGGGAATCATATCCAGGTGCATTACAATAACCACCAGGGCCAGCAGTACGTACAGGATGCCCATGAAGGGAACCAGTTTTTCGGTGACGCTGACGATCCGTTTGCCGCCGCCGATGATGCAGTAGCCAACCAGTACGGCCAGGATACCGCCGATGACCCAGGGGGTGGTTACCTTGTCATAGAAGCCGTAGACGGCGAAGGTGGATTGCAGGTTGTAGGAAGCCAGCAGGTTAAAGCCGCCGGCGTAGGTAGCAATCAGGGCTACAGCGAAAGCGCAGCCCAGGCCTCTGCTGTGCAGGGCGGTTTCAATATAATAGGAAGGGCCGCCGTAGCTGTCGCCGTGTTCGTCCCGGCGTTTGTAGACCTGCGCCAGGGTGCTTTCAATGAAGGCAGTGGAACCGCCGATGATGGCAATCAGCCACATCCAGAACACGGCACCAAAGCCGCCCAAGCACAGGGCAGTGGAAATCCCGATGATGTTGCCGGTGCCCACCCGGGATGCGGTGGAAACCATCAGTGCCTGGAAAGAAGAAATGGACCCTTCTTTTTCAGGTTTCTCCATGACTACGCGGATGCATTGGGTCAGCCAGCGGCCTTGAATAAAACGAGTGCGGTAAGTAAAATAAATACCGGCTACCAGCAAAACAATGACCAGAATGGGGTAATACAGTACGTCGTCCAGCGTGGTGAGAATTTGAGACATTGTTTGTTCCTCCCTTGTTGTTTTGATACCTGTACATGTAATACAGAATATCATAATGTTTTGTTGCTTGAATTATATACTATCAAGGCGAACAATACAAAGGTTTTTTAACAGATTGTTAAAGATTTATTGAATTAACATGGTAAAGAATACTTTATACAATTTTGGGGAGGAAAAGACGCTGTTTTACATAAATATTTTACCGGGAACCTAAAAAGTTTTTCTAATATAATGAATTATCCCTTTAACGTACCGAAAAAGGCGAAAACGGCGTCTTTCCTTACAAAAAGTTGCTTATTTATGCCTTTTGTGCTATGCTATATGAGCGGTTTTTTAAGTAATTACAGATAGTCTGTTTAGCGAGATACATGGATTGTGGCTGACAGCAATGTGAGGAGGATTTTTTTAATGAGCGTTTCCGTAGAAAGAAATGGTAATGAAGCAACGTTAAAAATCAATTTACCGGTAGAAGATGTAGCAAAAGCCTTTGACAAAGCAGTTGCCAAGATCAACAAGCAAGTAACGATCCCTGGCTTCCGTAAAGGCAAAGCTCCCCGCCGTGTGCTGGAACTGCACGTAGGCAAGGATGCCATCAAGGAAGAAGCTTTCGAAATCGTCGCCAATGAACAATATAGAAAAGTATTGGAAGACAACAAGCTGGTTCCTGTGTCCGACCCTGAAATCAAAGATTCCAAATTTGAAGAAGGCGAACCTCTGGACCTGACCCTGGCCATCACCCTGCGTCCGGAACCGGAACTGGGCCAATATAAGGACCTGGATGTTCAAAAGGAAGAAAAAGAAATCACCGAAGCTGACGTGGATAAAGCCGTTGAAGAACTGCAAAACCGCGCTGCCAAAATGGTAGAAGCTCCGGAAGGCAAGAAACTGGAAAAAGGCGACCTGGCTACCATCGACTTCGCTGGCACCATTGACGGCGAACCGTTTGCCGGCGGCGAAGGCAAAGGCTATCCTCTGGAAGTAGGCAGCAACAGCTTCATTCCTGGTTTCGAAGATCAGCTGGTAGGCCTGGGCAAAGGCGATTCCACTGATGTAAACGTTACTTTCCCGGAAGACTACTTCTCCAAAGAACTGGCTGGCAAAGCTGCTGTGTTCAAAGTCAACGTCCAAGACGTAAAGGTGAAGGAAGTTCCCGAAGTTAACGACGAACTGATTGCCAAGAATTCCGACAGCAAGACCGTTGCCGAATTCCGTGAAAAGACCCTGGACCGCATGAAGAAGGCAGAAGCTGACCGTGCCCAGTCCGAATACGAACGGAAACTCATCGAAAAGGCTGTTGAAAACGCCAAATTCGAAGTTCCTGAAGTAATGGTAGAACAACGTGCTAACCAGATGATTGACGAACTGGCCATGAACCTGGAAAGCCACAAAATGAGCCTGCCCATGTACCTGTCCTATCTGGGCAAGGATGTAAAGACCTATCGGGACGAACAAAAACCTGTAGCTCTGGCCAACATCAAAACCGACCTGGTTCTGGATGCCATTGCTCTGGCTGAAGGCCTGAAGATCTCCGATGCAGAAGTACAAAACGAACTGGCTCAGCTGGCTGCTGCCCATGGCGCAACGGTTAAACAAGTTGAGAAAATCGTGAAAGAAAATGGTTCCCTGGCTCTGTTGGTTGCCAACATTGTACGCCGCAAGGCTGCTCGGCTGGTTATCGACAGCGCAAAGAACGCTCCCAAGAAAGAAGAAGCTGCTGCTGAAAAAACGGCTGCTGCTGAAGAAAAATAAAACCGCAGGAGGTGGACGGCATGCCTTATGTACCTATTGTGGTAGAACAGACCAGTCAAGGCGAACGGAGCTATGATATCTATTCCCGTCTGTTAAAGGACCGGATTATTTTCGTCACCGGCGAAATTGAAGATCACATGGCCAACCTGATTATTGCCCAGCTGCTGTTCCTTGAATCCGAAGATCCGGATAAGGATGTCCATCTCTATATCAACAGCCCTGGCGGCAGTGTAAGCGCCGGACTGGCGATTTATGATACCATGCAGTACATTCGCCCGGATGTGTCCACCATTTGTGTGGGTATGGCCGCATCCATGGCGTCTGTTTTGCTGGCTGCCGGAACCAAAGGAAAACGGTTCGCGCTGCCCCATTCCCGGGTGATGATTCATCAGCCGCTGGGCGGGGCCCAAGGACAGGCAACGGATATTGCCATCCATGCGCGGGAAATCCTGCGGGTTCGGGAAGAGATGAACAACATTTTGGCACTCCATACGGGAAAGACCCCTGCACAGATCCAAGAGGACACGGAACGGGATCATTTCATGACCAGTATGGAAGCCAAGGAATACGGGTTGGTAGACCAGGTGGTCGAAAATGCGCATTCCATCAGTAAGGGGTAAGACCCATCTTGCCCTGGCTGTTAGGAGGGGTGTCAGATGGCATTTGATGATAAGATGAATCCCCAGGGGCCGGAGTATACCTGTTCGTTCTGCGGCAAAAAGCAGAGCCAGGTGAAAAAGCTCATTGCGGGTCATAACGTGTTTATTTGTGACGAATGCATTGCTTTGTGCAATGAAATGCTGGAGAAGGACCTGAGCAAACCGGTAGCAGAAACGCTGACGGATTTGCCCAAACCCAAGGAAATCAAGGAAATCCTGGACGAATACGTAATTGGACAGGAAGATGCCAAGAGAACCTTGTCCGTAGCGGTGTACAACCACTACAAGCGGATCAATTATGAGCGCGCCCACCATTCGGATGTGGAACTGCAAAAGTCCAACATCTTGATGCTGGGGCCCACGGGCAGCGGCAAGACGCTGCTGGCTCAGACTTTGGCCAAAATCCTGCGGGTTCCCTTTGCCATTGCCGACGCTACGTCTTTGACGGAAGCCGGCTATGTAGGGGAGGACGTGGAGAACATTCTGCTGCGCCTGATCCAGAATGCTGATTATGATATCCCTGCTGCAGAACGGGGTATCATTTATATCGATGAAATCGACAAAATTTCCCGGAAATCGGAAAATCCCTCCATTACCCGGGATGTATCCGGTGAAGGTGTACAGCAGGCCCTGCTGAAAATCCTGGAAGGGACCGTGGCCAATGTGCCTCCCCAGGGCGGCCGTAAGCATCCTCATCAGGAACTGATTCAAATCGATACCACCAATATCCTGTTTATCTGCGGCGGGGCCTTTGCGGGCCTGGAGAACGTCATCAACGCCCGTACCGGCAAAAAGAGTATGGGTTTTGGTGCGGATATCGCCACTGCCCAGCAGAAGAAGGATGAAAATGTTTTCCGGAAAGTGCTGCCGGAGGACTTTGTGAAGTACGGCTTGATTCCCGAGTTCGTAGGCCGGCTGCCGGTGGTAGTGACCTTGGACAAGTTGGATGAAAGCGCTTTGGTGCGGATTCTTACCGAACCGAAGAATGCGCTGACCAAGCAGTACGAAAGCTTCCTGGCCATGGACCATGTGGACCTGGAATTCGAGGACAGTGCCTTGAAAGCCATCGCCCATGAAGCCCTGGAACGGAATGCAGGCGCCAGAGGGCTGCGGGCCATTATCGAAAACATCATGAAGAATGTGATGTACGAAGTGCCCAGCCGGGACGATGTGGAAAAATGCATCGTTACCAAAGAAGTGGTCACCGACAAAAAGGAACCCACCCTGGTGCTGAAGGAAAAGAAAAACGACACAAGAAAGAATGCCTAGAGAAAAGGAAAAGGGATATCCCTTTTCCCCTTTTTCTCTATACGTAAGGACGGTGAAAACCATGTTGGATGCAACAAGTTTAAGATTACCTTTACTGCCATTGCGGGGGATTATCGTATTCCCTGGAATGATCATCAACCTGGACGTGGGGCGTGAACGCTCCATTAAATCTGTAGAAACCGCCATGAACACCACCAAGCAGATCCTGCTGGTTACCCAGCGCTCTGCTGAAGATGCCGATCCGACGGCCAAGTCCCTGTATACCTTTGGTGTGATTGCGGAAGTGAAGCAGATGCTGAAGCTGCCCAATGGAGCCATGCGTATCCTGGTGGAAGGCCTGGAACGGGTAGAAGTGATTTCCGTAGTAGATGCCGTAGGCATGAATCTGGAAGCCTACGTGGAAAAGCGCCCGGATATTATTGACAACTCCGCTGAAGTGGAAGCCCTGCGCCGGATGATGGAGCAGACCTTCGAACAGTGGGTGGTTGCCACCAAGAAAGTCAATTCCGAAGTGCTGCTGACCTTTAAGGACCAGGAAGACCCGGGCCGGATTGCCGACCTGATTGCCGGGTACCTGACCATTGAAATAGATGAAAAGGAAAAAATCCTGGAAGCCGTGGATGTAAAGACCCGGCTGAAGCTGCTGTACACCGATCTGTGCAAAGAGCTGGAAATCGTGAACCTGGAAAAGGATATTTCTGCCCAGGTCCGGAAACAGATCGAACAAAACCAAAGAGAATATTACCTTCGGGAACAGCTCAAGGCCATCAACAAGGAATTGGATGAAGGCTCCGATAAAGAGTCCGAAGTAGATGAATATAAAGCGAAAATGAGCAAGCTGAAGCTTCCCAAGGACGTGAAGCAGAAGCTGGAAAAGGAACTGGACCGGCTGTACAAGATGCCGCCTATGATGGCTGAAAGTGCCGTCATCCGCAACTATCTGGATACGGTGCTGTCCCTGCCCTGGGGCAAGACTACCCGGGAAAACTATGACCTGAAAAAGGCTGCGGAAGTCCTGGATAAGGACCACTATGGTTTGAAGAAGGTAAAGGAACGTATCCTGGATTACCTGGCAGTACGGGCCATTACCAAAACCAACAAGGGACCTATCATTTGTCTGGTAGGACCTCCCGGCGTAGGCAAGACCAGCTTGGCCGAATCCATTGCCCGGGCTGTACACCGGAAATTCACCCGGATTTCCCTGGGCGGTATTCGGGATGAAGCCGAAATCCGCGGCCATCGCCGCACCTATATTGGCGCCATGCCCGGCCGTCTCATCAACGGCATGATTGACTGCGGCGCCGACAACCCGGTATTCCTGCTGGATGAAGTGGACAAACTGGGGGCTGACTTCCGGGGTGACCCGGCTTCCGCCCTGCTGGAAGTGCTGGATCCGGAACAGAACAGCCATTTCAGCGACCACTACATCGAGTTCCCCTATGATATGTCCAACGTATTCTGGATTGTAACCGCCAATACGGTGGAAACCATTCCGGCGCCTCTGCTGGACCGGTTGGAAGTCATCGAACTCAGCAGCTATACCGACGATGAAAAATTGAAGATTGCCCAGCTGCACCTGCTGCCCAAAGAACGGAAGGCCAACGGCCTGACCGGCAAGAACCTGACCCTGAGTGCTGCCACCATCCAGCACATTATCCGGGATTACACCCGGGAGGCCGGCGTCCGGAATCTGGAGCGGAAAATCGCTACGGTATGCCGGAAGGCAGACCGGAAGATTGTGGAAGAGAAAGTGGAGAAGGTTTCCGTAACCCCGTCCAACCTGAAAGACTTCCTGGGACCCATTATTTTCCTGGAAAGCGATATGCGGGCCAGATCCGAAGTGGGCGTCTGCACCGGCCTTGCCTGGACCAGCGTAGGCGGCGAACTGCTGAAGATAGAAGTGGTGGTCTGCGAGGGCAAGGGCAAACTGGTGCTCACCGGTCAATTGGGAGATGTGATGAAGGAATCTGCCCAGGCAGCCTTCACCTATATCCGTTCCCGGGCCAAAGAACTGGGTCTGGAGCCGGACTTCAATGAAAAGGTGGACATCCACATCCACGTACCTGAAGGTGCCATTCCCAAGGATGGTCCTTCCGCCGGTATTACCATGGCTACGGCTATGGAATCGGCACTGACGAAACGGAAAGTAAAGGCCGACCTGGCCATGACAGGTGAAATCACCATTACAGGACATGTTCTGCCCATCGGCGGACTGAAAGAAAAAGTGCTGGCTGCCCATCGGTATCGGGTGAAGACGGTGCTGATTCCCAAACAGAACGTACAGGATCTGGAAGAAATTCCGGAAAATGTCCGGGCTGATATGGAATTCATTCCTGTAGAGCATATGGATCAGGTGACCAAACTGGCTTTGGAGGAATAACATGACAACAACCCAGTGGGATATCATCGGAGCGGACTATGTAGCTTCCGCCGTCAAAGCCACCCAGTATCCCCAGGATACCATTGATGAGGTGGCATTTATCGGGCGGAGCAATGTGGGCAAATCCTCATTGCTGAACTCCTTGGCCCGGCGTAAGGGCCTGGCCCGGGTCAGCAGTTCTCCCGGCAAAACCCAAACCATCAACTTCTACTCCTTCCAGGCCAAGCGCCAGGTGGAGGAAGAGGTGCAGCGCCACACCCTGTACGCGGTGGACCTGCCCGGCTACGGGTTTGCCCGGACGTCTAAGGGAAACAAAAACGAATGGTCTGCCTTCATCTGCAAGTACATGGAAAACTCCCAGTTCCTGAAACTGGTTTGTGTACTCATGGACATTCGCCATGCTCCCATGGAAAGCGATATTGACTGCTACCAATGGCTGCTGAATCTGGGGCTGCCCCTGATGGTCATCCTGACCAAGGCGGACAAGCTGTCCAAGAACGCAGTGGCCAGCCAGAAAGCCCTGTACCAGAAAACCTTTGGCCTCAGGGACGACCAGATTATCACCTACAGCTCATCTTCCCATGTAACCCGGAAGGATTTGATCAACCGGATTATGGATCAGCTGGTAGAAAACTAAAAGAGAAGGATTGGAACGGCTTAGCCGGGCCAATCCTTTTCTTTTTGGGGAAACCGGAACAAACCCCAGGACTATGGTATAATGAGGCAGCAGCCGTCCTGGAAGATTGGCTTCCAGGACACTGTCGTTATAAGGAGGCTATACCATGAATCCAAAATTGACGGCCAAAGGAACGGCCATAGAAGAATTGATAAAGACCCTGCACGGGGCAGAAGTAAACGGTGCCAACGCCTATTATGTGCTGGCGGCCCAGGCTAAAAGCTATGGCCTGGAGGACCTGGCAGAGGCTATGCTGGCCAACGCCGCTGAAGATGCCTTCCACGGAGGCAAATACGGGGCGTTGCTGAACCCGGGCGCAGAAGGAGAAGCTGCCCTGTGGAAACGGGCCGTAGGCTTTTACCAGGCAGAAGCCGGGGCCCGGACAAAGCTGCTGGAACTGGCCCAGCAGGTACGGGACGCGGGCCTGCCGGAAATTGCTGACGAAATTGCCGCCACCATCCCGGAAGAAGACGAACACGCCCGGCGGCTGGCCAAGGTATTTGAAGCCCACGGCATCAGCTATAAATAAGCGTTACAGTGGTACGAAAATGACTTGCAGAACCTACGGGGTTTGCAGGTCATTTTTGCTTTGGGGCAACGGCAGGTGGAGGTATGCGCTGGGCGTATACCGGGGTTCGGGATTGGCATTGTACAGCGGGGCCGCAGCCTTCTACAATAAAGGGGAACAAAGTGTTTGGGCAGCGGCTGCAGTTTGGGGCGCTGCTTTTCTGGGAAAGGAGAAACAACATGGAATATGTTAAGTTAAACGATGGAAATCAAATCCCCGCAGTGGGTTTTGGGGTGTTCCTGATCCCCAATGATGGCTCCACCTATAAGGCGGTTTTGGAAGCCCTGAAGGCAGGCTATAGCCATATTGATACGGCAGCGGCCTACTTCAACGAAGCTGAAGTGGGGAAGGCAGTGAAGGACAGCGGCATTCCCCGGGAGGAAATTTTTATCACCAGCAAATTGTGGCTGCAGGACTACGGGTTTGCGGCTGCTACCAAGGGTTTGGATACTTCCTTGCAGAACCTGGACACGGACTATGTGGACCTGTACCTGCTGCACCAGCCTTATGGGGACGTACCTGGAGCCTGGAAAGCCCTGGAAGCGGCCCAAAAGGCCGGCAAGGTAAAGTCCATTGGGGTCAGCAACATGACGCCTAAAATCTGGAATTCCTTTGTGCCCCAATTTGACTCCCTGCCGGCGGTGAACCAGGTGGAGTGCAATCCCTTCTTCCAGCAGAAGGAACTGCGGGCGCTTTTGGCCCCTCAAAATGTAAAAATTGAAGCTTATAAGCCCCTGGGTCATGGGGACACAACTCTGCTGCAGCAGCCGCTGCTCAAGGCCCTGGCCAAGAAGTATGGCAAGAATGTGGGACAGGTAATCCTGCGCTTTGAGGTGCAGGACGGACTGATTGTCCTGCCCAAATCCACCAACCCGGGGCGGATTGCCGGGAACCTGGCTATTTTTGATTTTGCCCTGACGGCAGAAGAAATGGAACAGATCCGTGCCCTGGATACGGGCAAGGGCAGCCATGACCCGGAAACGCCGGGGATGGGAGAACTGCTGCTGAAAAACTACCGGGTCCACGACTAAGAAAATAAATTACTTTTTGTACACTGCAAGTTTCCTCTGGGACTTGCAGTGTATTTTTTATGCTGTCAGGAATTTCTAAAAGCAAAAGTTTCCGTTAGGTTTTTTGGCATAAGCAAATACTTTTACATATTCTCCTGAATCGGCAGAGAACCTTTGTTATTTTATAGAAATCATCTAACTGCATCAACAATTTTTGTAGGGCTGATTCCTTTTTGGCATAGGTTTACAACTAATATTCATAAGAAGATGCTTATGAATGTGTTTTGTTAAGGAAAGCGTGTTATAATGAATGGTACAGAATAAGAAATAATGATTTTTATTCAAATATGAGTTTCTATAAGGAGGCAGGGGGGCGCTGGTGCCTCCCTTTGCTTTCGGCAGAGTGCTTTAAACGAACTGCTTCAAATGCTTTTCAAGCGGGCCAGGCTGCTGACCAGTCCTTGCAAAAGGGCCTGACAGGAGTCCGGGCTTTGACCAGCGTTTAAGGCAATTGTGGAAACAGCCACTGGGGTTCTGTATGGGGCGGTGCTTTTTGTACGGGGGTATGGAAAGCCTGCAGCAGAACCTATGGCTATGGAAAAGGGGAAAAAGGCGATTTTTATGAAACAGGTATTTACGAACGGGCGGAAACAGGAATTGGCAAAACTGGTGGTACTGGGGATTTTGGCTGGGGGACTGGCCATTCCTGGTAGGGCCTTGGCTGCGGATCTAACGGTCACAACGGACCAGACCGGTCCTGTGTATGCGGCCACCGGCGATGGCGTAGAATTGAATAACCTGACAATTGGCTCAGTGTCGGTCACTCCAGGCCCCACCATTACCGGCTCGGCCTACGGCGGTATGGGTACCTCCGGCGGCAGCTACTCGGACACCAATACGGTTACCTTAAATAATGGTACCGTCACGGAAAACCTGTACGGCACGTACGATACGGATGCGGCTACGATAAGTACGACCACCATCAACGCCGGTACGGTGCAGGGAAACGTCTATGGCAGCTATAGCCAAAACGGTACGGCGGATTACAACCACGTGTATGTAGGCACTGATACAGCGAATACGGGCACCATTTCCATCGGCGGCGATGTCTACGGCGGCTATTTGGAAACCTACAATGCCGGCAGCAACAGTGTAGAAATTGACCGGGGCACCGTAACCGGCTCTGTCTACGGCGGTTCTGGCATTGGCGGCGCCGGCAGTACGGTTACCCTGGGTGCCGCCAGCAGCACCACAGGTCCTACCATCAGCGGCCGTGTCTATGGCGCCAATACTCCGGGTGGTACGACCTTCCAAAACGTAGTAACCATTAACAGCGGCACCGTGGCAGGCACTGTGTATGGCGGGGCAGGCCAAACAGCCACCTACAATGAAGTACACGTAAACGGCGGCAGCCTCCAAAACGGCCTCTATGGTGGCTACAGTACTGCCGGGGACCAAGTAAACCATAACATTATCACCCTCAGCGGCGGTACCATCTCGGGCACAATCTACGGCGGCTACGCCGGCGCCGGCAGCTCCAGCGATAACACCATCAACCTCTACAGCACCAATCTTACCAATGCCAGTTTGTACGGTGGTAATGGGAGCGCTCCTACTAACAACACCCTGAACGTCTATACGGTAGGCAATACCGTGAAAAACCTCGCTGCTTTTCAAAACCTGAACTTCTACGTTCCGGAAGCAGCCGCAACGAATACAGCCGCCATGCTCACCGTCACCGGTACAGCCGACGTAACGGGCAGCACCATCAGCGCCGGGGTACAAAATATCGACAGCTTTACCAAGGACCAGGTGATTACCCTTCTCACAGACGCTAACGGCATTACCGGCCTTGACGGGGTACAATTTGGCACCCTCACCGATGCGGGCTTTGCTGAGACTGGCTTTTACCTGACCAAAGCCAGTGATGGCAACTCGGTCCTTCTCACCATCGGCACCAAACCTGCTGACTCTGGCTCCGAGGACACCCCCGACACCACCGGCAACAACGTGGAAATCACCTCTGCCGGCAGCACCACCACCTACGGGGATTATAAGACGTCCTACCTGGCAGCCAAGGATTCCAACATTGTCACCGTGAAAAGCGGGAACCTGACAGGGGACATCTACGGTTCCTATATTGCCGGGGGCGACGCCTTCAGCAATGAGGTCCGGGTCCTTAGCGGCACTGTCACAGGTTCCGTCATTGGCGCCCACAGCACCGGCGGTGCGGATAACGTGGTTACTCTTGGAGCCGAAGGCTCCGCAGACGGTCCCACCGTTACCCAGGACGTGTCCGGTACGGATATTGCGGATACCAGCGGCAGCACCACCACCAACTATGTCAATCTGTACGGCGGTACGGTGGCTGGCAATGTGTACGGCGCCCGGGGCTTTACGGCCACCCACAACTACGTCAGTATCTATGGCGGCACTGTGGACAACATCTATGGCAGCTACGGCACAGAAGGCGGCTCCCACGACTATAACTCCGTTTCCATTTACGGCGGCAAGGTGACCGGCAGTGTCTATGGCAGCTATGACGAAGCTGGCTCCGTCTCCGGCAATATGATCAACCTGTACGGCGGCGACCTGACTGGGGCCAGCCTCTATGGCGGCGTGGGCAGCAGTGTCAGCGGCAACAGCCTGAACGTTTACACCGTAGGCAATACGGTGGCCAATATTTCCGGCTTCCAGAATCTGAATTTCTATGTGCCCAGTACGGCGGTGGACGGGGATACCATGCTTACTGTTACAGGGAACGCAGATATTACTGACAGTACCATCAGCGTCGGCGTAACCAACCTGGCGGCCTACAGCGGCAAGACCCTTACTCTCCTCACAGACGAGAACGGTCTTACCGGGCTGGCTACGGCCACTACGGGCATTCTTACCGATTCCGGCTTTGCCGCAGAGGGAATGACCATTACCAAGTCTTCCGACGGCAGATCCGTGATTTTGACCATTGCCGGCAGCAGTCAAAACACAGATACCAAGGACATCAATGGCGAGAATCTCAATAATGATGTATATGGCGCCTACAGCACTGGTTCCACCAACCTCTCCGGTCATCTAGTGAAGACTACCGCCAGTACCATCAGCGGCAATGTCTATGGTGCCTACTCGGAAAAAGGGGATGTGGACCATAACGGTATCGACGACTACTCCGGCACCATCAGCGGCAAGGTCTACGGCGCCTATACCAACGGCGGCAAGGCCGTAAACAACGCCGTAAGCGTGGCCTCCGGTACGGTGAATGACGATATCATTGGCGCCTACGGGGTCAAGGGCCAGGGCAACAGCGTTACCGTGGGGGCGGCCGGAACCGTGGGTCCCACCCTGAATGGCAACGTCTACGGGGCCGACAGTACGGGAACCATTTATGACAATACGGTCAACGTGAACAGCGGCACCATCGCCGGCGCAGTCTACGGGGCTAGGGGCCTGGGAACCACGTACAATACCGTCAATATGAACGGCGGCACGGTGCAAACCGGCATCTACGGCGGCTACAGCGCCACCAACGGCTCCGTGGACCACAACACCATTAACCTCAAGGGAGGCACCGTCAGCGGGGATATTTACGCCGGCTATTCCGAGCAGGGGGCGGCCAGCGACAACACCATTAACCTGTACGGCGGCAGCCTGACAGGGGCCAGCCTTTACGGCGGCGTGGGCAGCAGCACCACCGGGGGCAATACCCTGAATGTCTACAGCCTGAAAAGCACCGTAGAAAATCTGGGGGACTTCCAGAACATCAACTTCTACGTGCCGGCTGCCACCCGCACCGGCAGCACTATGCTGGCGGTAACGGGGAAGGCTGATGTAACGGATACGGTAATCAGCGCCGGGGTGTCCGATCTCAGCGCCTATACGGGAAAGACCGTCATCAACCTGCTCCAGGACGAAAACGGCATTACGGGCCTGGATACCACTTCCTTTGGCACAGTTACCGATGCAGGCTTTGCCACCACGGGCTTTACCCTGTCCAAGTCCAAGGACAGCAAAACCGTGCTTCTCACCATCGGCAGCAGCAATGCCACCCTGCCCGATGCCAAGGATGATGACAATCCGGATAACACCAACACCAACACCAATACAAACTCCAATACGAACACGAATACCAATACGAATACGAACACCAATGCCAATACCAACACCAGCACTGACTCCAGCAGTGAGGACAAGCTCCTGGCCCTCCACCTGAATCCGGATACCAAAATCCTGGTGGAGGCCCGGGAAGCAGCCCTGGGTATGCTGAACAATGCCGGGGACTTTATGGTGAATCAGGGGATTTTGGCTGCCCAGGACCAGAGCCGGGACATTCAGAAGCAGTACCAGCTGTTTGCGGTGCTGGGAGCCAATGACCTCCGGTATGAAACCGGTTCCTATGTGAAGAACCACGGCATGAATGCAGAGCTGGGCTTTGCCCGGCAGCTGCCCAGCGGGAAACATACGGCCTTACTTATGCCCTTTGTGGAATATGGCCATGGCAATTACACCAGCCACCTGGACGACGGCGCCCGGGGAGACGGGAAAAATACGTATTACGGGGCCGGCCTATTGGTACGCCAGGATAATGCCAATGGGATGTACACCGAGGGGAGCCTGCGGGTGGGCCATACCCAGGGGGACTACAGCGGCGCCATTGCGGGCTATAATGCCAGCTACGACCTGGACGGCACCTATACGGCGGCCCATATTGGCACTGGCCGGGAGTTCCAGCTGACGGACAAGGATAGCCTGGACGTATACGCCCGGTTCTTCTACACCCATATGAACAGTGCGGAAACCCACCTGCACAGCAGCCTGGGCAGTGCACCCTACGAATTTGACAGCGTAAACTCCTACCGCAGCCGGATTGGCACTCGCTGGACCCGGAACTACCGGGAAAACCAGAGCCTGTACGCAGGCCTGGCCTGGGACTATGAGTTCGGCAGCGGCGCCCGGGCTTCCTACCATGACCTGACTACCTTGAGCCCCGAGGTGAAAGGCGGCAGCGGTATGGTGGAACTGGGCTGGAGCAGCAAGGCCAGCCAGACCAATCCCTGGAGCGCCGATGTACGGCTGACCCAGTGGATGGGCAAGCAGAAAGGTACCCAGTTCAGTGTGGGCGCCCAGTACCACTTCTAATTGGATAAACAAAACCCCGGAACCAGAAACGGCTCTGGGGTTTGGGGCTTAACGGGAAAACCAAAATAAAACAATTTTTTTATACACTGCTGCAGTTGTATTTTGTGCTTGCAGTGTATTTTTTATGCCAGAAATAGTTCATAAAATTACTTTTTTCCCTGGAATCGCTGGTTTATAACGAAATTCTTTGGAGGTTTACCAGGGTAAGTGGACAATTTTTTACACTTCTCTTTGGATGCGTGCAGGAGTATAGAAATTCTGTAGTGCTTATGCACTATGGGCATAGGCCAATGCCTAAGATTCATAAGAATATACTTATACGCAATTTGTAGTAAGCAAACTATGATATAATAAACGATATAAAATAAATAATAATTATTATTATACAAATATTAACTTTTATAAAAAGGAGGGCGTGTATTGTCTTCGTTTTGTCCTTGCAAGAAAAGGCAAACGAAGCTGCGCAGTCGCAATCAAACTCAGCCTGGCTGCTATCAGACCGGGTACAAGCAGTACAGAATACTTTCAAATCCAACTAAGATGATGCAAAATCCCCTAAAAAGGTTTTGGCCGTCATTTTATGGCTTTGACGCACATTTGTTGAAATAGCTGCTGGAATTCTGAATGGGGTGGTGCTTTTTGTGCAGGGTACAGGAAGCCTGCAGCAGAAGTCCAGGGCTCTGAAGTAAAGGGGAAAATGAAAAATCTATTATGAAACAGCTTGCAGTGAATGGGAGAAAACAAGAACTGACAAAAGTATTGCTGCTGGGGATTTTGGCTGGGGGACTGGCCATTCCTGGTAGGGCCTTGGCTGCGGACCTAACGGTCACAGCGGACCAGACCGGTCCTGTGTATGCGGCCACTGGCGACGGGGTGGAAAGCAATAACCTGACCATTGGGTCGGTCACTCTAGCCACCACTATTACCGGCTCTGCCTACGGTGGTATGGGTACCTCCGGCGGCAGCTACTCGGACTCCAATACGGTTACCTTAAATAATGGTACCGTCACGGAAAACCTGTACGGCACCTATGACCCGGATATAGCGACCTACAGCACGGTAACCATCCATGACGGCACCGTACAGGGAAACGTCTATGGCGGCTATGCCCAAAGCGGTACCGCAAATAATAACCACGTCTATGTAGGCACGGATGCAAGCAATACCGGCGATATTTCCATTGGCGGCTCTGTTTACGGCGGCTATTCGGAACAAGGGGATGTCGGCAGCAACAGTGTAGAAATTGACCGGGGTACGGTAAAAGGGAATGTGTACGGCAGCTATGGAGCTGGCGGCTCCGGCAGTTCGGTTACCCTGGGCACCGAGGGCAGCACTATCGGTCCGTCTATTGGCGGCTCTCTTTATGGGTCCTATGGCACGTCCGGGTGGGCCTATGCCAATGGCCTTACCATTAACAGCGGCGAGGTGAAAGGTACCGTCTATGGCAGCTGGGGGAGCTTGGCTACGCAAAATACGCTGACCGTAAATGGCGGCACCATCGATCAGGGGATCTACGGCGGCTACAGCAGCGGCATCGCTGAAAATAATACTATCACCATCAAAGGTGGTACCATCACCGGTGATATTTACGGCGGTTACTCCACAGAGGGCGAGACCAACAGCAACACAATCAACCTCTACGGCGGCACACTCACTGACGCCAGCCTCTATGGCGGTGTCGGCGCCACCGGCAGAGGAAACAACACCTTGAACGTCTATACCTTGGGCAACAGTGTGGTGAATCTGGGCGCCTTCCAGAATCTCAATTTCTATGTTCCTGCCACGGCTGCCACGACGGCCAATGCTACCATGCTGACTGTTACGGGGAAGGCCGATGTGACCGGCAGCACCATCAGTGCTGGCGTGGAAAATATCGATGCTTTTACGACGAATCAGGTCATTACCCTTCTGACGGACAGTAACGGTATTATTGGGCTTGATGGCGTCACCTTTGGCACCCTGACAGATGCAGGCTTTGCCCAGACCGGGTTTTATCTGTCTAAGACGACAGACAACCATGCGGTTACCCTGACCATCGGCACGAAAACGGACGACAGCGGCTCTGGCTCCGGTGATTCCGGCTCCGGCAGTGGTTCCGATTCGGGAAATTCCGGCTCCAGTGATTCCGGCGACGTGACACCGGTGGCAGGCGATGCCGTAGAAATTACCACAGGCGGCACCACTGCGTCCTACGGAGATTATCAGACCAGCTACCTGACTAGTGCCGCCGATAACGTGGTTACCGTCAAGAGCGGCACCTATACCAGCTCCATCTATGGCAGCTATGGCGGCGACGGTGGTACCAGCAACAAGGTCAGTATCGGCGCAGTCGGTACAGACGGCCCGTCCATCACAGGCGATGTTCTGGGTGACAGCGGTACGGGGACGACCTATTTTAACGAAGTTACCGTAAACAGCGGCACCATTAATGGCACGGTCTACGGCGCCAAGAGCAATACGGCGACCTACAATACCATTACCGTAAACGGCGGTACCATCACAGGCGGCATCTACGGCGCCTACAGCACCAGTGATGCCAACGGTGCCATCAATAGCAACACGCTGAACCTCCTGGGCGGCAAAGTCTCCGGCGCTATTTACGGCGGCTATTCCGAAAACGGCTCCCTGGGCGACAATAACATCAACCTGAAAGGTACCGACGTATCGGGCGCCAGCCTTTACGGCGCGGCCGGAACGGGCTCGGGCATGGACACCAATACCCTGAACGTCTATACCTTGGGCAACAGTGTGGTGAACCTGGGCGGCTTCCAGAATATCAATTTCTATATTCCCGATACGGCCAAAAGCACAGAAAACGCTACGATGCTCACCGTCACGGATACCGCAGACATCACGAATACAGCCATTAAGGCGGGCATAGAAGACCTGACAGGCTATGCGGACGGCACGGTGATCACGCTCCTGACGGATGCCAATGGGCTTACGGGCCTTACCAGTGCCATGGTAGGCACCATTACGGATGCGGGTTTTGCCCAGGCAGGTTTCTATCTCACCAAGTCCCGGGATGGCAAAGCCATCGTCCTCACCATTGGCGAGAAACCGACGGATTACGTTACCATCGTCACGAATGGCAATACGGCGTCGTATCCGGATTACCAGACGGACTATCTTTCCAGCCAGCAGCAAAACAGCGTCACCCTTACAGGCGGCACCTTTGCCGGGGACATCTATGGCGCCAAGGCCACCAGCGGCGACACAGGCGACAATAAGGTTACCATCACGGCCGGTACGGTGCAGGCCTCGGTCTACGGCGCCTCCGGCGGTACAGGCGGCGGCAGCAATATCGTCACTCTGGGCACCAGCGGCACGGACGGGCCAACCATTACAGGAAATGTTTACGCCTATGACGGCACCGGGGTGTCCAGCTTTGACGCAGTGAGCGTAGCCAGCGGCTCTGTAGGCGGCACGATCTACGGTGCCAAGACCGATACGGCAACGTACAATACGGTTACGGTCAGCGGCGGCTCTGTAGGCAATATCTACGGCGCCTATAGCAGTAATAGCAATGGCGGCGTTGTGGATAATAACACGGTCACCCTCTCGGGCGGCACCGTCACCGGCGACGTCTATGGCGCCTACGGGGTAAGCGCTTCCGTAGGTTCCAATACGGTAAACCTCCAGGGCAGCACTGTCAAGGGGAGCGTCTACGCCGGCAGCTCCGAAAGCGGCTCAGCCAGCGGCAACACGATCAACCTGTACAGCACGGACGTGTCCGGTGCCAGCCTCTACGGGGGCGGCGGCACGGGCTCTGAATTTACCAATAACACCCTGAACGTCTATACCCTGGGCAACAGTGTGGCGAATATCGGCAATTTCCAGAATATCAATTTCTATATCCCCGATACGGCCAAGACCACGGCCGATGCCACCATGCTTACCGTCACAGGTACAGCGGATATCACGAACACGGCCATTAAAGCGGGCATTGCAGACCTGACAGGTTACACAGAAGGCACGGTCATCACGCTCCTGACGGACGATAATGGCCTGACGGGCCTGAAATCTGCTGCCGTAGGCACTCTCACGGACAGCGGCTTTGCCCAGACGGGCTATTATCTCACCAAGAGTAAGGACGGGAACTCCATCATCCTGACCATTGGCACAAAGCCCACCGATTATGTGTCTATCGTGACCAATGGCCTGACCTCGGCCTATCCGGACTACGACACGGAGTATCTCGCCAATACGAAGGGCAACACGGTTACGATTACGGGCAGTACTTTTGCAACGAATCTCTACGGCGCTTACGCCAGTGGGGTCGAGACCTCAGATAATACGGTCGCTGTCTCTGCGGGCACGGTGGACGCGTCCGTCTACGGCGCCTTTGGCGGCAGCAGCGGTACGAATAATACGGTCACCCTCGGTGCAGCAGGTACGGACGGACCGACCATTACAGGGGATCTCTACGCCTATGACGGTACGGGCATTACCAGCGGCAACACGGTCACTGTTTCTAGCGGCTCTGTGGGCGGCGCAGTCTACGGCGGCCAGGCCGCAACGGTCACTCAGAGCACCATCGCTGTAAACGGCGGCTCTATTACCAACGGCATCTACGGCGGTTACAGCACCAGCGGCGGCTCTGTCGACGAAAACGTCATCAACCTGAACGCCGGTACCGTAAGCGGGAACATCTATGGTGGCTACTCGGAAAATGGCTCTGTGGGCAGCAACGTGATCAACCTGTACAGCACGGACGTGTCCGGTGCCAGCCTCTACGGCGGCTATGGCGGTTCCGTTGATAATAATACCCTGAACGTCTACACCGTAGGCAATACGGTCCAAAATCTGGGCGGCTTCCAGAACCTGAATTTCTACGTGCCAGCTACGGCCGTAAAGGGCGACACCATGCTCACCATCACAGGTTCGGCCGACGTAACGGACGCTGCCATCCAGGCCGGTATTTCAGACCTGACGCAGCTCACAGACGGCGACGTCATTACGCTTCTGACGGACGCACAGGGCATTACAGGCCTAAAGAGTGCGGCCCTGGGCACCTTGACGGACGCGGGCTTTGCGACGACCAGTTTCTACCTTTCCAAGGACGCTGGCGGCACAGCCGTGTACCTCACCCTCGGCACGGACCCCAATGGGCCTTTGCCCGGCGATGACGTGACGATTACCACCCACGGCCTTACTGCCTCTTATGGGGATTTTAAAAAGAGCTACCTCTACGATACTGGGGAAAACCAAGTCACTGTTACGGGAGGCAGCCTGGGAGACGTGTACGGCGCCTATAGCGACAGCGAGGCTGTAAACAATAACACGGTTACGATTGCAGCAGGGACCCTGAACGGCTCCGTCACAGGCGCTTACGGGAGGAGAGCCTCCGGCAATCTGGTTACCCTTGGCGCGGACGGCACAGCCGGTCCTGCAATCACCGGTGAGGTCCTGGGCGCCAGCGTCAGTAGGACTGCCTATAATAACGCAGTCACGGTAAACAGCGGGACTATTGCCGGAACGGTCTACGGCGCTAAGGGCAGTGCGGCTACGTTCAATACGGTGACTGTAAACGGCGGCACCCTGACAAAGGGTATTTACGGCGGTTATAGTGACAGTGACGATTACGGCACCATCAATAACAATACGCTGAACCTCCTGGGCGGTACGGTCTCCGGCGTCATCTATGGCGGCTACACCGAAAACGGTTCCGTGGAGGGCAACGTCATCAACCTGTACAGTACGGATGTGTCTGGCGCCAGCCTTTACGGCGGCTCCGGCAGTTCCGTTTCCAACAATACCTTAAACGTCTACACCGTAGGGAATACCGTCCAAAACCTGGGCAGTTTCCAGAATATCAATTTCTACGTTCCGGCAGCCACCGCAGCGGGCAGTACCATGCTCACCGTGACGGGCACGGCGGACGTGACGGATTCCGTCATCAGCGCCGCTGTGGCCAATATCAACGACTACACAGGCACGACGCTCATCAACCTCCTCACAGCGGATACGCTCAAAGGCCTCGACAGCGTCACCTTTGGCAACCTGGTGGATGCGGGTTTTGCCACCAGCGGCTTTACCCTCATGAGGGGCGCTGACGGCAAGTCGGTTCTGCTCACCATTGGTACAGCAGCCAATGTGGAAATCACTTCCCAAACTGACTCCAAAACCCAGAAGTACGATACCTTCCAAACGGATTACCTAGGCGACACCAGCGGCAACACGGTTAGTGTCACCGGCGGCGACATAGAAACGACGGTTTACGGCGGCTACAACGACAGCACCAATGGCCTGAGCGTCGTAGAAGCCGTATCCCACAACAGCGTCACCGTCAGCGGCGGCACCGTAGGCGGCGTCAGCGGCGGCTATACCACCAGCGGCAGCATTACCGGCAACCAGGTGGCCCTGACCACGGGAACCACCTCAGACGGCACGATTACCACCAGCACCGTCACGGGCAATGTTTACGGCGCCCAAACCGAAAGCGGCAACGTGGGCACCACCAGCGGGGGCAACAGCGTCACCCTGGCCGCAGGGACTGTCAGCGGCAGTGTCTACGGCGCAGCTACGGCCAGCGGCACAGCCACTGGCAACAGCGTCACCCTCAAGGCGGCCACCGATACCACAGGAAATACCACCACCGCAACGGTCTCGGGCAGCGTTTACGGCGGCCAGAGCACCAGCGGCGACGTGGGCACGGCGGACGGCGGCAACAGCGTTACCGTCGAGGCCGGTACGGTCAGCGGCAGCGTCTATGGCGGGGCCACCACCGACGGCTCGGCCATTGGCAACCACGTCGTCATCAACGGCGGTACTCTGGGCACAACCACAACTGGCACGACCACCCTGCACGGCCTGCGCCTCCTGGCTCTGGCGCAAACTGGGACAACCAGCACGACGAGTCTCTACGGCGGCTATACGACCCAGGGCCTGGCCAGCGAAAACACGGTCACCGTCAACCAGGGGACTGTCACCGGCAGTGTCTACGGCGGTTATACGGACAGCGGCGACGCCACGCAAAATGTCGTCACCCTGAAGGGCGGCACGGTCAGCGGTACGGTTTATGGCGGCTATACGAATAACGGGACAGCCAGCGGCAACACGGTCAACGTCTACGGCGGCGATCTCACGGCGGCCAGCCTGAACGGCGGCTACGGCGTCACCGCTGCGGCGGCAGAAACGGGTGTTTCCCTTCTGGCTGTAACGGCTGCGGAAGCGGCCACTGCCGAAAGCCTGAGCAGCAGCGACAATACCCTGAACGTCTATACCACGGGCAATACCGTCGCCGGCCTCAGCAATTTCCAAAACCTCAATTTCTACATTCCTGCTGATGCGGCAGCCAATGCCACCCTGCTCACCGTTACAGGCACCGCAGATATTACCGGTGCCTCCGTGAAGGCGGGGATTGCCGATGCCACTACCCTGCCTGAAGGGGCGGAGATTACCCTGCTCACCGACAGCAACGGCATTACCGGGGTGGACACGGCTGCGTACGGCCTCCTGACCGATGCGGGCTTTGCCCAAAGAAATCTGTCCCTGGAATATACCGCGGACAGCATTACGGCCATCCTGGGCGGCCAGCGCATTAACGGCAGCACCGATAATGGCAATTCCAGCCAACCGGCGGGCCCCCATTTGAACGCCCAGACCAAGAGCCTGGTGGAAACCCA
Organism: Acidaminococcus hominis; assembly: GCF_900291475.1. GTDB lineage: Bacteria > Bacillota > Negativicutes > Acidaminococcales > Acidaminococcaceae > Acidaminococcus > Acidaminococcus hominis. The sequence goes on along the minus strand of NZ_OLMM01000004.1, from coordinate 231,249 downwards.
GGAAGCAGCCCTGGGTATGCTGAACAATGCCGGGGACTTTATGGTGAACCAAAGCCTGCTGGCCGGCCAGAACCAGGACGGCAGCGGGGAGTACCAGCTGTTTGCGGCAATGGGCGCCAGCAGCCTGCGGTACGAAACCGGTTCCTATGTGAAAAACCATGGCATGAACGCCGAGCTGGGTTTTGCCCGGCAGCTAAAGAGCGGGCAGCATACCGCCCTTATCATGCCCTTTGTGGAATATGGCAATGGCAATTATACCAGCCACCTGGACGACGGTACCCGGGGAGATGGACAGAATACGTACTACGGGGCCGGCCTCCTGGCACGCCAGGAGAACGCCAACGGCCTGTACACCGAAGGCAGCTTCCGGGTGGGGCACACCCAGGGGGACTACAGCGGCGTTATTGCAGGCTACCGGGCCAGCTATGACCTGGATCATACGTATACGGCGGCCCATATGGGCACCGGCCGGGAGTTCCAGCTGACGGACAAGGATAGCCTGGACGTATACGCCCGGTTCTTCTACACCCATATGAACAGTGCGGAAACCCACCTGCACAGCAGCCTGGGCAGTGCACCCTACGAATTCGACAGCGTGAACTCCTACCGCAGCCGGATTGGCACCCGCTGGACCCGGAATTATGGAAGCAGCCAGAGCCTGTATGGCGGCCTGGCCTGGGACTACGAGTTCGGCAGCAGTGCCCGGGCAGCCTACCACGATATGCATACCCTGAGCCCCGATGTGAAGGGCAGCAGCGGTATGGTGGAACTGGGCTGGATCAGCAAGGCCAGCAAGGAAAATCCCTGGAGCGCCGATGTACGCGTTACCCAATGGATCGGCAAGCAGAAAGGCACCCAGTTCAGTGTGGGCGCCCAGTACCACTTCTAAAAGGAATAACAAAAAAGAACCCCAGAACCAAAACGGCTCTGGGGTCTTTTTGTGGGCGGTGGGGCCAACTGGCGGCTATTCCTCCTCCAGCTTTTTCAGGACGAAATGGTTTTTGTGGTACTGGAGGATGCCTTCTTTTTGCAGCTTGGACAGTTCGGTGGACATGGCGGCCCGTTCTACGCAGAGATAATCCGCCAGCTGCTGCCGGTCGTAGGGGATGGCAAAGGATAGGCTGCCCTTTTGGAGGACCTGGGAGGACAGGTAGGACAGGAGTTTTTCCCGGGTGGTCCGTTTGCTGAGATGGGTGAGCTTTTCGTTGAAAACCATGGTCTTGCGGCCCAAAATGGCTACCAGGTTTTGAATCAGCCGGTTGTGGAAAGCGCAGGCAGCCTGGCAGGAGGTGAGCAGCCGGCTGACGTTCAGAAACAGCAGTTCGCAGTCCTCTGCGGCCACTACGCTGGCATTCAGCAGACTGCCCGGTACGGCGGCAAAGGGCTCGGCGAAAATATCCCCGGCGCCAATCCGGGTCATAATATGGCGGTGGCCCCACAGGTCTTCCTGGATGGCTATGACGGAGCCGGACAGCACCAGGCCCATTTCCTGGGTGGGTTCCCCGGCCCGGAGAATGTATTCATCGGCTTTTTTCCGGCAGTGCCGGGGGCCCAGGCAGCCCATTAAAATTTTGCTTTCTTCCGGCTTGATGCCTTTAAACAGGGCGTGATTTTGGAGCTTTTTTGTGTAATCTTCCATAATTCCTCCATGTTTGTTTGTTTTCCAACATAAATAATAGTTTCAGTGTACTATACTGATTGCAGAAAAACAAGAAATCCCGTATGATAGGGCGTATTGATAAGCGTTTTATAATGGCAGCAGGTAAGAGGATTTAGGAGGAGAGCAGTATGAAAAAGCAGGTAAAAAACAATGTCAGCTGGGTAGGCTATATCGACTGGGAACTGGAACATTTCCACGGGGACGATTATTCCATCATGAATGGTTCCAGCCAAAATGCCTATCTGATTGAAGAAGAAAAGACCGTGCTGGTGGATACGGTGTGGGCGCCCCATCGGTTCGAATTCGTGGAAAGCCTGAAAAAGGCCGTGAACCTTCACAAGATTGACTTTATCGTCATGAACCATGGGGAAGTGGACCATTCCGGGGCGCTGACGGCCCTGATGGAAGAAATTCCTGGAACGCCCATCTACTGCACCGCCAATGCCGTAAACAGCATCAAGGGCCAATACGGAGACCGGGGCTGGGATTTCCACGTGGTGAAAACCGGGGATTCCCTGGACGTGGGAAATGGCAAGAAACTGATTTTCGTGGAAATGAAAATGCTCCACTGGCCGGATTCCATGGCCACCTATCTCACTGGGGACAACATCCTGTTTTCCATGGACGCCTTTGGCCAGCACTTTGCCGTAGAAGAAATGTTCAATGACAAAGCCAACCAATGCCTCCTGATGAAGGAAGCCATGAAATACTACGCCAACATTCTGAATCCCTTCTCTCCGCTGGTGACCAACAAGCTGAAGGAAATTGCCGGCCTGGGCATCCAGATTGATATGATTGCCCCTGCCCATGGGGCCATTTGGCGGGACAACCCTCTGCAGATTGTGGAGAAATACGGCCAGTGGGCTGCCCAGTACCAGGAAAACCGGGTGACCATTGCCTACGATACCATGTGGGAAGGTACTACCAAGCTTGCCCACGAAATCGCCCGGGAAATTGCCCGCCAGAGCCCGGATACGGTGGTGAAGCTGTTCAACATTGCCAAGTCGGACAAGAACGAAGTGATGACGGAAGTATTCAAATCCAAGGCCATTGCCGTAGGCTTTCCCACGGTGAGCAACGACATTCTCTCCAGCGTTTCCGGCTGGCTGGCCTTCCTGAAGCAGCTGAAATTCAAGAACAAGAAAGGCGCTGCGTTTGGCTGCTATGGCTGGAGCGGGGAAAGCGTCAAGATCCTCAAGGAAAAACTGAAGGACGCTGGCTTTAAGGTGGTAGAGCCGGAAGTGAGATCTCAGTGGAACCCGGCGGAAGAAGATTTTGCCAAGGTGCCGGCCCTGGTGAAAGCCCTGCTGGAGTAGGCCCGGACTAGTTGCCGCAGAACCCTGGGAAAAACCAAATACCCAAATAAGTACACCTGCATTCTGGTGCTGCCGCTGGCGCCCAGGGTGCAGGCTTTTTCACAACTGCTGGGGGAACCTTTCTGGGATTTTTATTGTAGTTTTTCCAACTTCTGTAGTATAATATTTTACATACATGTCAAGAGTGTAACATAAGGAGGATGCAGAGGATGCATACATTTAGCACGGACCTGGGAGGAAGAACTCTCACGATTGAAACCGGCAAAATTGCCAAGCAGGCCAATGGTTCTGTATTGGTGCGTTACGGCGATACGGCTGTAGTAGTGGCCGTCACCGGGACGGATACCCCTCGGGAAGGCGTTGACTTTTTCCCGCTGACGGTGGACTTTGAAGAAAAGATGTACGCCGTGGGCAAGATTCCCGGAGGCTTTTTACGGAGAGAAGGACGCCCGGCAGAAACGGCCATCCTGACTTCCCGTCTGATTGACCGCCCCATTCGTCCCATGTTCCCGGAAGGCTACCACAACGACGTACAGATTGTGGCCACTGCCGTTTCCGTGGATCCCGACAATGCTCCGGACATTCCGGCTATGATTGGTGCTTCCTGCGCCCTGTCCATTTCCGATATTCCCTTCGAAGGCCCCATTGCAGGTGTTCGGGTGGGCCTGATTGATGGCCAGTTCATCGTGAACCCCACGGTAGAACAGGCTGCGGTCAGCGAAATGAACCTGTGTGTGGCTGGTACCAAGGATGCCATTTTGATGGTAGAAGCTGGTGCCAAGGAAGTTTCTGAAGAAACCATGCTGGACGCCATTTGGTTCGCCCATGGGGAAATCAAGAAACTGGTTGAATTCCAAGAAAAAATTCAGGCTGAAGTGGGCAAACCCAAGATGGAAGTGCCCGTTTACACGCCTCCTGCTGAACTGGTGGAAGAAATCCGCCTGTACGGCGAAGACAAACTGAAGGCTGCCCTGATGGATGCGGACAAGCTCCATCGGGAAAAAATGGTGGATGAAGTAAAAATGGAAATCGCTGAACATTTCAGCGAACTGTATCCGGACAACGCCGTAGATGTAGCCTACATTACCCAAAAGCTCATCAAAGCGGTAGTGCGCCATACCATTTCCGTGGACAAGATTCGTCCCGATGGCCGTGCTTTGGATGAAGTACGTCCCATCAGCTGTGAAGTAGGTCTTCTGGCTCGGCCTCATGGCTGCAGCCTGTTCACCCGTGGACAGACCCAGGTACTGAACTGCCTGGCTCTGGCTCCCCTGCGGGAAGCCCAGACCTTGGACGGACTGGGTACCGAACTGGTAAAACGGTACATCCATCACTACAACTTCCCGCCCTACAGCGTAGGCGAAACCAAACCCCTGCGTTCCCCGGGCAGACGGGAAATTGGTCACGGCGCCCTGGCAGAACGGGGTCTGCTGCCGGTAATCCCTTCTGAAGAAGAATTCCCGTACACCATTCGGCTGGTATCTGAAGTGCTGGAATCCAACGGTTCCTCCTCCATGGCCAGCGTCTGCGCCAGCACCCTGTCCCTGATGGATGCCGGCGTGCCCATTAAGGCTCCGGTTTCCGGCGTAGCCATGGGTCTGGTCAAGGAAGGCGAACACTTCACCATCCTCACCGATATCCAAGGGCTGGAAGATGCGCTGGGCGATATGGACTTTAAGGTTGCTGGTACTGCCAAAGGCATTACCGCCATCCAGATGGATATCAAGATTGACGGCATCAACAAGGAAATCTTCCAGCAAGCCCTGGCCCAAGCCAAAAAAGGCCGTGCCTTCATCCTGGGCAAGATGCTGGAATGCATCTCCGAACCCCGCAAGGAACTGAAGAAGTACGCTCCCAAGATTACCACCCTGAAGGTGAACCCGGACAAGATCAAAGATATCATTGGACCTGGGGGCAAGGTAATCAAGAAGATTGTGGAAGAAACGGGTGCCAAGATCGATATCGAAGACGATGGTACTGTTTACATTGCAGCCGTGAACTCCGAATCTGCTGACAAGGCCATTGCCACCATCAAAGGCATTACTGCTGAACCGGAAGTGGGCAAGATCTACACCGGTAAGGTAACCCGCATCATGAACTTCGGCGCATTTGTGGAATTCATGCCCGGCCGTGAAGGTCTGGTACACATTTCCCAACTGGCCAAGGAACGGGTGGAAAAGGTGGAAGACGTGGTCAGCGTCGGCGACGAAATCGTCGTGAAACTGGTGGAAATCGACAGCAAGGGCCGGATGAACCTGTCCAGAAAAGCTGCTCTGTAAGTTTAGACAAAAAAGACTTCCTGGAACTCCGTAAGGAGCGCCAGGAAGTCTTTTTGCGTAAGAAGGGGCAGGGAAGGGGACTGCTGACAAAGCGTCCTAAAAATGGTAGAATTATAAAGATAGCCCTGTTTTCAGGGTATGGGAAAGAAAAACAGGGAACGGCGTTCCCTATCAGCTGGTATAAAGGAGTAGGAATATGCGTGTAAATGGCAGCGGCGGCAGTTTTGTGCAGCAGGCTTTTCAGATTCCCCTGGAGGCTGCCTGGCAGCTGGGGCTTATGGTCATTGCCGATATGGGCATTGAGGCAGAAAGCCAGGACGATCAGCAGCATCTGTTTTCTGGGTCCCTGCTGACGGAAGAAAAAAGCTTTCTGTTTGGCCGGCCCAAGCGGAAATTCGTGACGTTTGCGGTGCAGCCGCTGGAGGAGGGCTGCCAGGTGATTGTGGACATCCACAAAAAACACCTGGAGGTGTACAGCCTGACGCCCCAAAACCGGGAAACCAAGCAGTTCATGGAGCTGTTCCAGCAGAAGGTGGACGCCTATCTGCACCAGCGGATCTGCAGCCGGTGCGGTCAGGCCGTGGCAGTGGGCATGGCCTTTTGCCCCTACTGCGGGCAGAAGCTGGACTAGGGCAGAAGGGTAGGCGCAGCCCAAACTGCGCAACAAAAAAGGACCAGTTGTCAATGACAACTGATCCCTCAGCTTTATAGCTTAGATGGCGCGGGTTACCTTGCCGGAACGTAAGCAGCGAGTGCAAACGTTGATGCTTTTTACTTCACCGTCTACCACCGCTTTAACCTTTTGTACGTTAGGTTCCCAAGAACGTTTTACATGTCTATTGGAATGGCTGACGTTGTTACCGGACAGCTCACCTTTGTTGCAGATTTCACAGATGCATGCCATGGTCCCACCTCCTTCTAGTTATAAGGCAATGCTTTACATTTTTTTAAATCAGTGTATCTATTCTAACATATACGCTTAGTTTTATGCAAGTATATTTTCAGCAAGAGGAGAGAAAAAAGATGTGGTGGCAGGAACCCATTACCAAATTAAAAGGCATCGGGCCCAAAAAAGCCCTGGAATTCGAAAACTTGAACATACAAACCATTGGGGATCTGCTGAACCATTTTCCCCGGCAGGGCTGCTACCTGGACTATTCCCATGTAAAAACCATCAAGGAATTGACCACGGACGGGGAAATGCAGCTGTTCAAGGGACGGATTGTCCGGCTGAACCAGCGGCGCAGCGCCCGGAATATGAAATACGCCACGGTTACCGTAGGGGACGACACGGGCTTTGCGGAAGTGATGCTGTTCGGACCCCAGGTGTACGGGGTGCGGTTTTTGAAAAACGGGGAGGAGGTACTGGTCATCGGCAAGGTGACCCAGGGCCGCACGGCCAAAAGCGTGACCAATGCTTCCCTGTCGGCGGTAAAGGAGGAGCAGCAGGCGGCGCCTGGGATTTTGCCCACCTATGCCCTCACCGGCGGCCTGAGCCAGAACCAGGTGCGCAGCGCCGTAAAGCAGGCCCTGGCTTTGGCCAAAAAGGAACTGCCCGAGTGCCTGCCGGCGCCCATTATGGAGAAATACCATTTTCTGGGTCGCTACGAAGCCCTGCGGAACATCCATTTTCCCAGTTCTCCCAAACGCCTGGACGAGGCTACCCGGCGCTTTGTTTTTGAGGAACTGTTCTTTCTCCAGTGCGGGCTGCTGCACCACCGGACGAAAATCAAACAGGAAAACAGCGGCATCAAAATGAGCCCCAACGGAAAGCTGTGGCTCCAGGTGAAGCACAACCTGGGGTTTGAGCTGACCGCCAGCCAGAAAAAGGCCTGGCAGGAAATTGACGACGATATGCAGGGCACGGAACCCATGAACCGGCTGGTCCAGGGGGATGTAGGCTCCGGCAAAACGGCGCTGGCCCTTCTGGCCATGGCCAAGGCCGTGGAAAATGGCTACCAGACCTGCCTGATGGCGCCTACGGAAATCCTGGCAGAGCAGCACTACAAGGAAATGCAGAAGGTGCTGGAACCGGCGGGCATCCATACGGCCCTGCTTACCGGCAGCCTGAGCGCCAAGCAGCGCCGGGAAGTGCTGGAAGGCCTGGCGGACGGCAGCATCCAGGCGGTGGTGGGCACCTACGCCCTGATTCAGGACGCAGTGGTGTTCCAGTCCCTGGCTCTGGTCATCACCGACGAGCAGCACCGGTTTGGGGTGGCCCAGCGGGCCAAGCTCCAGGACAAGTCCACGGCGGCGCCCCATGTGCTGATCATGACGGCCACCCCCATTCCCCGGACCCTGGCCCTGACGGTGTACGGGGATTTGGACGTTTCCCTGATGAAGGGGCTGCCCCCGGGCCGTAAACCCGTCCAGACCCTGTGCTATACCGAAGATATGCGCCCCGGGGTCTACAAGGGGCTGATTCACCAGATCCGGCAGGGCCACCAGGGCTACGTGGTGTGTCCTCTGATTGAGGAATCGGAAGGGGTGGACGCCAAGGCCGCCTCGGAGCTCTACGACGAGTTGACCCAGACCTATCTCAAGGGGATTCCCTGCGGTCTGCTCCACGGCCGGCTGAAGGCGGAGGAAAAGGACCAGGTGATGGAGGACTTCGTCAAGGGCAAAACCAAGGTGCTGATTACCACCACGGTGGTGGAGGTAGGGGTGAACGTACCCAACGCCACCCTGATGATTATCGAGGGTGCGGACCGGTTCGGCCTGGCCCAAATGCACCAGCTCCGGGGCCGGGTAGGCCGGGGCAGCGCCCAATCCTACTGCGTGCTGCTGACGGCTTCCCAGAATCCGGTGACCCTGGAACGGCTCCAGATTATGCGCACCTGCAGCGACGGCTTTCTCCTGGCAGAAAAGGACCTGGAGCTCCGGGGCGCTGGCCAATTCTTCGGACTGCGTCAACATGGGTTGTCGGACCTTTATATAGCTGATATACTACGAGATGCAGATACTTTGGTGGAAGCCCGGAAAGCAGCCCTTTGGGCCATGCACGACCCCGAGACGGCGGCTTTTGTGGAAAATGCTGCGGCCACCACCCAGTTTGACGGACGTTTTGACCGGATTTTCAATGCCTAGGCGGCAGCCTTCGCCTATAAATGCACAGCCACCTTCCTTGCAGGCGCCTTTGGCCCTGCACAACCTGACCCTAGAAAGCAGGCGCTTATGACCCCAGACCAAGATCCCAGTACCCTACCTCAAAAGAATAAAAGCAAGGACCACTGTGAAGCCCGGGTTTTTAAATTCATTGCCTTTGCAGCCCTGGTTCTGCTGCTGTATCTCATCAATGTGCTTGACCCCACCTTTTATGGCCACGTGTTCCACCTGGTGAAAGGCGGGGACATGGAAGAAGCCGTGTGCTTTCTCCGTTCCTATGGCCCCTGGGCCATTGTCATCAGCTTTTTCCTGGACGTGTTCATCAATGCGGCGGGCTTTCTGCCCTCCATTTTCATGTCTACTGCCAACGGAGTGGTGTTTGGCCTGCCCATTGGCATTACCATTTCCTGGGCGGCGGAGTCCGTGGGCGTAATCATTTCCTTTCTGATTATGCGCTACTTTCTCCGGGCCACAGCAGAAAAGGTCATTATCAAAAGCAACAACCTGAAGAAAATCGATGACATGAGCAGCGACAAAGGCCTGGTGGTCATGGCCCTGGCCAGGACTCTGCCCTATTTTCCGTCGGGGATTCTTACCTGCCTGGGGGCCATCAGCCGGATGAGCCTGCGGGATTATGTGATTGCCACTTTTCTCGGAAAATTTCCCTCCACCTTTTTGGAAGTGGTGGTGGGCCACGATATCGTCAACTTTCATGAGCATATGCACCGGTTGGCCATTCTCACCACCCTGGTGGTGCTGGCCTACGGCACCCTGCTCTATGTCCAATACAAACGGCACAAAAAGCCCAAAGCCTGAAGAACGTCCTCTGGCAGAACTGCTGCTGGAGGGCTTTTTTGTTTACCGAAAAACTTTTTTGTGTATCTTTCCTTACAAAAATTCCTGTTATTTGAAGAAAATTCAGAACTTTACCCGGTCTTTGCAGGAAAAGGGCCCACTGCACCCGAAAAAAGTCATCAGATGTTTGTGATTACCGATTAAGGGGGGCTTATTGTGAAAGAGTATACAGGCGATAAAATCAGAAACGTAGCAATCGTGGGACACGGCGGAGCCGGGACCACTTCCCTGACGGAAGCACTGCTGTATCGCAGCGGGTCCATCAGCCGGATGTGCAAGGTGGAAGACGGCCAGACCACCACGGACTTTGAACCGGAAGAAATCAAGCGGGGCGTTTCTGTCAGCGCCACCTTGGCCCCGGTGGAATGGCGGGACGTGAAGATCAATTTCATTGATACCCCGGGCTTTGCCGACTTTGTAGCCGAGGTAAAGGGTGCTTTCCGGGCTGTGGACAGCGTGCTGATTGTGGTCAGCGCCACCAGCGGTGTCCAGATTGGCACGGAGCAATGCTGGAAACTGGCGGAAGAAGCGGGGCTGCCCCGGCTGATTTTCGTCAACAAGATGGACCGGGAAAACGCGGACTACGACAATATCCTGAACAACCTGCGGGCCAAGATCGGCAAGGAAGTACTGCCCCTGGAACTGCCCCTGGGCAAGGAAGAAAATTTCTGCGGCGTCATTGACGTGTTCAATATGAAGGCCTATCGGGGCAACGGCAACGGAGCGGACGAAATCGAAGTGCCGGACGATATGAAGGCCTGGGTGGAAGACGCCCACAGCAAGATGGTGGAAGCTGCGGTGGAAGCCGATGATGCGGTAATGGAACGGTACCTGAACGGGGAAGACATTTCGGACGAGGACATTATGCGCTGCCTGGTAAAGGGCATCCGCCAAGGAATGATTTTCCCGGTGCTCTGCGGTTCCGCCTATAAGAACATCGGTCTGGGCCGCTGCCTGAACGCCGTGGTGGACTACACCTTCCCGGCCATTTTGAACGACTTCATTGTAAAGGATGTTAAGACCGGCGAAGAAGAAATCAAGGACTCCAACGCAGCCATGGCAGCCCTGGTGTTCAAGACCACCTCCGATCCCTTTGTGGGCCGGCTCAGCTTTGTCCGGGTGTTCTCCAGCACCATCAAGAAGGACAGCACCGTGTACAACGCCAGCCGGGAAGAAAACGAAAAGGTGACGGGTATCTTTACCCTCCGGGGCAAGACCCAGATTCCCATGGACCAGATTGTGGCCGGGGATATTGGGGTGCTCTCCCGCCTGCAATTTACGGCTACCGGGGATACCCTGAGCGACCCCAATGTGCCGGTCCTGTTCCCGCCCATTGATTTCCCGCTGCCCATGTACAGCCGGGCCATCTACCCCAAGAAGAAGGGGGACGAGGACAAGATTGCTTCCGCCCTGACCAAGATGACGGAAGAAGATCCTACCATTATTGTCAGCCGGAACCCGGTGACCAAGGAAACCCTGATCAGCGGCATGGGGGACCAGCATCTGGAAATCATTATGGAACGGATGCAGCGGAAATTCGGTGTGGAAGCTGACCTGAAGGCGCCCATTGTGGAATACCGGGAAACCATCCGGGGCAGCGCCGACGCGGAAAGCAAGTACAAGAAACAAACTGGCGGCCACGGCCAATACGGCCATGTGGTCATCAAGATGGAACCCCTGCCTCCGGGAAGCGGCTTCGTCTTTGAGGATAAGATTTTTGGCGGGGCCATTCCCCATCAATATATTCCTGCGGTGGAAAAGGGCATGAAGGAATCCATGAAACACGGTATCCTGGCCGGCTATCCGGTGGTAGACCTGAAAATCAGCCTGCTGGACGGTTCCTACCATACGGTGGACTCCTCGGAAATGGCCTTTAAGGTGGCTTCCCACCAGGCCTTCCAGAAGGCCGCCGAACAGGCCAAGCCGGTGCTTATGGAGCCCTATTATAACCTGAACGTGTACTGCGACGAACGGATGACCGGGGACGTGATTTCCGACCTGAATGGCAAACGGGGCCGGATTCTGGGCATGCAGACCCTGGAAGATGGCCGGGCCTGCGTCAACGCCCAGGCTCCCTATGCCGAGGTGTTGGACTACGCCGTGGACCTGCGGGCCCTGACCCAGGGCACGGGCTCCTTCGAGATGAAGTTCGACCATTACGAAGATGTTCCGCCCAAACTGGCAGAAAAAATTATTGCGGAAAGTAAGCAGGAAAAAGCCTAACCATTAGCGAATAAGAATAGTGTCACGAAGGCGGCAGTTTGCAGGTGTAGGGGCCTGGACTGCCAGGGGATCCTCCGGCGTGCCCAAAACAGGCAGGCCGGAGGAGCTTCGGGACAACCGCTGTTCTTATAGTGAACAACAACCGAAAAACCGCTTTCTGTGCCGGCAGCGCTGCTGTACCGGGACAGGGGGCGGCTTTTTGGCGTTTGGACCGAAAAATCCTGGAAAACGGAGAAAATTCTGAAAAGTGCCACGTGTTGCGTAAACGGTAAAAATATCCTATAATCAAAATGAATTGCACCGTATTTCAATCTGTCCAATCATGGGGGAGTTCAAACTAAATGAAAAATATTGACCAAGAATGTATCAACACCCTGCGTTTTTTGTCCATTGATGAAGTTCAGGCCGCCAATTCCGGCCATCCGGGCCTGCCCCTGGGCACCGCGCCCCTGATGTACACCCTTTGGGACCGCTTCATGAAATATAATCCCAAGAACCCCAGCTGGTTCAACCGGGACCGTTTTGTCCTGTCTCCCGGCCACGGCAGCGCACTTTTGTATGCTATGCTCCATGTGGCTGGCTATGACCTGTCTATTGAAGACCTGAAAGCCTTCCGGCAATGGGGTTCCCGGACTCCGGGCCATCCGGAATATGGCGTTACCGCCGGCGTGGACGTTTCCACCGGTCCTCTGGGCCACGGCTTTGCCATGGCAGTGGGTATGGCTATGGCAGAAGAAATGCTGGCTGCCCGCTACAACAAGGAAAACTTCCCGGTGGTGGACCACTATACCTTCGGCATTACCTCCGACGGGGACCAGATGGAAGGGGTGGCTTCTGAAGCTGCTTCCCTGGCTGGTACCCTGGGCTTGGGCAAATTGATTTTCTTGTACGATGACAACCACATTACCATTGAAGGTAATACGGAAATTGCTTTCCGGGAAAATGTGGGCGCCCGCTTTGCCGCTTACGGCTGGCAGGTGCTGAGAGTGGATAATTCCGAGGACGTGGAAGCCCTGCAAAAGGCCGTGGAAGAAGCCAAGGCCGATACCAAGCATCCGTCCCTGATCATCGTCAAGACCCATATCGGGTTTGGCAGCCCCCGGCAGGATATGGCCAGCGCCCACGGCGAACCCCTGGGCGAAGACAATGTGGCCAAAACCAAGGAAGCCGCTGGCTGGGACAGCAGCAAATTCTTCTACGTGCCTGATGAGGTCAAGGCGCATTTTGACGCCAAAATTCCGGACTGCCAGAAGAACGAAGCCGACTGGAACCAACTGGTTATCGACTACGCCAAGGCCTATCCGGAACTGGCCCAGGAACTTACCGACCGGATTAACGGAAAAATGGACCTGGATGTGAAAGAGCTGATGAAGGTCTTTGCGGATGCCACTTCTGTAGCTACCCGCAGTGCTTCCGGCACCCTGCTGCAAACCCTGTCCGACCAGCTGCCCGCGCTTATTGGCGGTTCTGCTGACCTGGGTCCTTCCAACAAGACCGAAATGAAGAACAAGGGCTTCTTCTCTGCAGAAGACCGGACCGGCCGGAACATCCATTTCGGCATCCGGGAACACGCCATGGGCTGCATTGTCAACGGCCTGTGCCTCCACGGAGCCATCCTGCCCTTTGGCGCTACCTTCCTGGTGTTCTCCGACTTTATGCGCCCGGCTGTAAGAATGGCCGCCCTGATGGGTATCGGCAGTATGTTCGTGTTCACCCATGACAGCATTTTCGTAGGGGAAGATGGTCCTACCCATGAACCCATCGAGCAAACCATGAGCCTGCGGCTGATTCCCAACGTATCCGTTTTCCGTCCGGCTGACGCCCTGGAAACGGCCGTTGCCTGGAAAGCCGCCTGCGAAAACCGCAAGCAGCCCACCTGCCTGATGCTCACCCGGCAGAACCTGCCTGTGCTCCACGACTATGCAAAGGTGATTGCCAAGAACGCCGCCAAAGGCGCCTATGTGCTGAGCCCGTCCCCCCGGGACAAGGTGAAAGCCATTCTGCTGGCTACCGGCAGCGAAGTACATCTGGCCCTGGCCGCTCAGGCTGCCCTGGACAAGGAAAAAATCGGCGTAACGGTGGTTTCCATGCCCAGCTGGGATAAGTTCGACGCCCAGGACGAAGCCTACCGGAAGAAGGTCCTGCCCAAGGATACGCCGGTCATTGCTTTGGAAGCTGGGGTCAGCCTGGGCTGGGCCCGCTACACCGGCAGTGAGAAACGGGTGCTGGGCATTGACCGCTTTGGAGCCTCCGCTCCGGGCAAGACCGTTTACGAAAAGTTTGGCTTTACCGTGGACCATGTGGTAGAAATGGTAAAGAAAGTTAAATAAGATTTGTCTTCCTTGGCATCAAAGGAAACTGGTAAAGAAGCGCTGTATGGATTTCCTTTCCTGCGGCGCTTCTTTTTTGGAAAAGAGGCGCGCTGATGTTTCACTTATTAACCATTGCCGGATCCGATTCTTCCGGCGGGGCCGGCATCCAGGCCGACCTGAAATCGTTTGCAGCCCATGGCTGCTTTGGCATGAGTGTGATTACTTCCGTAACGGCCCAGAATACCACCGGCGTTACGGCCATCCAGAATATTGACCCGGAAGTGGTGGCCGCCCAGATTGATGCGGTATTCACGGACATCCGGGTGGACGGGGTGAAAATCGGCATGGTTTCCACGTCCCCCATTATCCGCACCATTGCGGAAAAAATGCGCCAGTACAAGCCCAAGGTCCTGGTGGTGGATCCGGTGATGGTAGCCACCTCCGGTGCCTACCTGCTGGAAAAGGACGCCCGGACGGATTTGATCGAAGACCTGCTGCCCCTGGCGGACCTGATTACCCCCAACATGATGGAAGGGGAAGTGCTGTCCGGGCTGACCATCCGCAGCAAGGCGGATATGGAAAAGGCGGCGGCCATCATCCTGGAAAAGGGCGCCAAGGGCGTTCTCTTAAAGGGCGGCCATTTGGCCCAGACGGCCGATGATTATCTTTTGACCCGGGACGGGGGCAAGTGGTTTGACGGCCCCCGGTACGATAACCCCAACACCCATGGTACAGGGTGCAGCCTGTCTTCTTCTTTGGCAGCGGACCTGGCCAGCGGGATGACGATGGAGCAGGCCGTCCGGGAAGCCAAGGACTACGTGGCCCTGGGCATCAAAAACGGTCTGCCGGTGGGCCACGGCCACGGCCCCATCCATCACTTTGTAACCATGTTCAAGAAGGCCGGGCTGGAATGATGGAAGACCTGCTGGCCGAGTTTTCGGTAATCAGCGGCCAGGTCCGGGAGCGGCGGCCGCTGCTGCACCACATTACCAATTACGTCACCGCCGGCTTCTGTGCTGATGCAGGCCTTGCCCTGGGAGCCCTGCCCATGATGACGGACGCCCCGGAAGAAGTGGAAGCCGCAGCCCGCCGGGCGGACGCCCTGGTGTGCAACCTGGGTACCTTCAGCACTAGCCATTATGAGGCCATGGAAAGAGCCATGGGGGCGGCCCGGGAAGGCGGGGTGCCCATTCTCCTGGACCCGGTAGGGGTCATGACGGTGGACTGGCGGAAACAGGCAGCCCTCAAACTTTTGCAGGGCGGGGTGACGGTGCTCAAGGGCAACGGCGCCGAAGGCCGGGCTCTCTTGGACTGGCGCCAGGGAAAGGGCAAAGGGGTGGACGCAGGACTGGAAACCCAGCCGGGCCTATTGGCCAAAGCCCTGGCTCGGACCTATCATTGTGTGGCGGTAATTACCGGTCCGGTGGACGCCCTCAGCGACGGAAAACGGATACTCTATGCCCGGAACGGGTCGGCGCTGCTTTCCCGGATTACCGGGGCAGGGTGCATGACCGGCACCGTTATGGGAGCCGGCATTGCCGTGGCGGAGTCGCCGCTGGCAGGTGCCCTGTGGGGGCTAACCCTGATGAACGTGGCGGCGGAAGCGGCCCAGGTGAACTGCCCGGGACCGGGAACTTTCCGGGCCCGGCTGATGGATGCCCTATACCAGGAAAACGGCCTGACGCTCCAGCAGAAATTTCGGGGGGAAGAACAACGTGACGAAGAAAATCATTGATTACAGCGTATATTTGGTGACGGATACCCATTGCCTGAAGGGCCGGGATTTTTACGCCGCCGTGGAAGAAGCCCTGAAGGCCGGGGTAACCCTGGTCCAGCTCCGGGAAAAGGAGGCCTCCTGGGAAGAACTGCTGGCCAAGGGAAAACGGGTGAAAGCCCTGTGTGACCGCTATGGGGTACCCCTGCTGATTGACGATAATATTGCAGCGGCCAAGGAAATCGGCGCCGCCGGGGTCCATTTGGGCCAGGAGGACGCCGCCATCGAAAAGGCCCGGCAGGAACTGGGACCGGACGCGGTGGTGGGCATCTCCGCCCACAATGTGGCGGAAGCCACCGAGGCCCAGCGCCGGGGTGCGGACTACCTGGGAGCAGGAGCCCTGTACCCTACGGGCAGCAAAAAGGACGCCAAACTGCTGCCGGCCCAGACTTTCCGGGCTATTGTGGCCGCAGTCCAGATTCCTGTGGTGGGCATTGGGGGCATCCACGAGGACCAGTACGCCCAGGTTTTGGAACTGGGGGCCAGCGGCTGTGCCATGATCAGCGGTATTTTGGGGGCAGCGGACATTACCGCCACCGTAACCCGGCTGAAGGCGTTGTACGCCGCCCGCCGCTAAAGGAAGGTGCCTATGGCAGGAAACAAAGAAGCGGAAGCTCTGGGCCGCAAGGTCCTGGAGCTTTTTACCTACAGGATTACCGATGAGATTTTCCAGTTCATCGAGAAACACCCGGAGCTCCTGGAGCAGTACCGGGAAGCGGTGAAAAACAGCTCTGCCCATGGGGTCAACGCCGTTTTGGGAAAGATGATCACCGAAGCCTATGACCTGGAAAACCTGAACAAGGAAACCAATCCGGAGTCCAAACTGCTGAAAAAGTACACCCGGCACGGGGTCCGCTGGGATAAGGACAGAACCCGGCGCATGGCCAAAAAAGTCATGTACGGCGGGGAGGACCTGTTCTCCGGGGAGACCAAACGCCGGGAGACGCCGGTGAAGAAGGACGAAAACCAGGAGAAAACCGGGTTTGTGGAAGAAAGTTTGTTTAGCCTGGAAAAAACTGAGCCTGTCAAGTAAAAATGCTTGACAGGCTTGTGCCATTATAGTAGAATAAGCGTCGGTGATACCATGCAGGATGATGAATTGACAAAAAAGATCCGGTTTGGCCGGCTCTACGATATGTACGGCGGTCTGCTGACCGAAAAGCAGCAGGCTGTGATGGAGCAGTACTTTTACGATGACCTCTCCCTGGGAGAGATTGCGGAAAGCTGCGGCATCAGCCGCCAGGCAGTGTACGATCTGCTGCGGCGGGTAGAACAGACCCTGGAAAAATATGAATCCAAATTGCAGCTGCTGCATGGCGCCCAGGATACCCGGTTCAAGCTCCGGGGAGCCCTGTCGCTGCTGGAAGCCTGCAAGTCCGACGGCTTAACCGACCCACGTCTGGAAGAAGTCCGGACCATCTTGCAGAGTTTGATTGACGAAGGCAGGTAACTATGGCTTTTGAAATATTAACCGATAAATTGACGGCTGCCATCCAAAAGCTGCGCGGACAAAAGACCGTATCCGAACAGGATTTGAAGGATACCCTCCGGGAAGTCCGGCTGGCTCTGTTGGAGGCCGATGTAAACTTCAAGGTCGTCAAGGAATTTACAGCAAAAATCAAGGAGCGGGCCCAAGGGCAGCAAGTGGACCCCAGCCTGACTCCTGGCCAATATATTGTAAAGATTGTTCATGAAGAACTGATCAATCTGCTGGGCGGCACCCAGAGCAAACTGGCCGTGTCTCCCAACCCGCCCACCATTATTATGCTGGCGGGCCTGCAGGGCGCTGGTAAGACCACTACGGTGGGTAAGTTGGCCAACTACCTGCGGAAAAATGGCAAAAAGCCCCTGATGGTGGCTGGGGACGTGTACCGTCCTGCTGCTATCACCCAGTTGGAGGTCATTGGCAAACAGCTGGACATGCCGGTGTTTACCCTGGGCGACAAGGTTTCCCCGGTGGAAATTGCCAAGGAAGCCCTGAAGCGGGCCAATGCCCTGTTGTGCGACACGGTAATCATCGATACCGCCGGCCGTCTCCACGTGGACGAAACCCTGATGAACGAGCTGAAGGACATGAAGGAAGCCGTACATCCCGACGAAATCCTTTTGGTGGTGGACGCCATGACCGGTCAGGACGCCGTTACGGTGGCTGATGCCTTTAACCAGGCACTGGGCATTACGGGCCTGATTGTGACCAAACTGGACGGCGACGCCCGGGGCGGTGCGGTTCTCAGTGTGAAGGCAGTGACCAACTGCCCGGTAAAATTTGTGGGTATGGGCGAAAAGCTGGATGCTTTGGAACCCTTTTATCCTGATAGAATGGCTTCCCGGATTCTGGGCATGGGGGATGTGCTCTCCCTGATTGAAAAAGCCCAATCCGCCTTTGATGAAAAGGAAGCCCAAAAGCTGGCTGAGCATCTGAAAAAGAATGAATTTACCCTGGACATGTTCCTGGACCAAATGAAACAGGTCAAGAAACTGGGCTCCCTGGAATCCATTCTCAGCCTGATCCCCGGCATGGGGAAAATCAGCAAGCAGTTGGAAGGGGTGGACCTGGACGGCAAGGAAGTACGCCGCCTGGAGGCCATTATCACTTCCATGACTGCCGAAGAACGGCGCAATCCCCGGATTATCAACGGGTCCCGCCGGAAACGCATTGCAGCCGGCTGCGGCCAGCGGGTACAGGATGTCAACCGCCTGCTGAAGCAGTTTGAGGAAAGCAAGAAGCTGATGAAAACCATGCAGGGCATGAACAAGTATGCACGGAAGGGACGCTTTAAGCTCCCCTTCCTGCAATAAACAAATTCTTTTAAGGAGGTGAATCTTGTGGCAGTTAAAATCCGTCTGAAACGTATGGGTGCTAAGAAAAGCCCCTTCTACCGTATCGTTGTTGCCGACGAACGCGCTCCGCGTGATGGCCGCTTCATCGAAACCGTAGGTACCTATGATTCCACTGTTGATCCCGCAGTGATCAATATTGATGAAGAAAAGGCTCTGGCTTGGATGCTGAAAGGTGCTCAACCCACCGACACGGTTTGTTCCATGTTCAGCAAACAAGGCCTGATGGCTAAACTGGCTGGCGAAAAGGCTGGTAAATAAGGAGGTTGACTATGAAAGAGATAGTTGAAGTCATTGCTAAGGCTATCGTCAATAATCCCTCCGAGGTCCAAGTGGAGGAGGAGAGAAACGGTTCTTCCGTAATCCTCAAACTCCACGTGGCACCTGAAGATATGGGTAAAGTGATCGGCAAGCAGGGCCGCATTGCCAAGGCTATCCGCCTGGTGATGAAAGCTGCTGCCACCCGTGAAAACGTAAAAGTAATCGTAGACATTGATTAATGGAAGAGCAGCCCCTGTATTGCAGGTGATGCTCTTCTTTAGTCAGGAGACATGACGCGGATCCCGGCGCCCTGGCGTCAGGGGTTCAGTAAGGTGGATACTATGGATAAAATGATCGTCCGGGTACCGGTTGGCATCAAAGCCAAGGTGACCGAAGACCTGAAATCTCAAATCGTTGCAGATATGAAACGCCAGGTCCAGGCCGCCGAGCTGGATTTTGAACAATTCCAGTTCAATGCCAAACGGGCACTGAATGAACAAGCTGGTGCCGATCCCAATGCCCTGCGCGGTTTGCAGGAACAGATCGAGTACGAAAAGGCCCAGCGCGGCCATGCGCTCCAGGAGCTGAAAGATAAACTGGAACGGGCTGAAAATCTGGAAATTGGCAGTGAAGTCGGTCACGGCACACTGGAACGCAGTGTGGAAATCACCATCGGTTCCGATCTGGAATCCCTGATGGGCGCCGAAATCCTGGTGGAAGACGGCAAAGTCATCGGTTTTAGAGCGTGAGTCCATGGAACAGAAGATTGTGATTGGCAAAATTGTCGCCCCGCATGGCGTGCGGGGCGAATTTCGCGTTCTGCCCCTGACGGACCAGCCGGAACAGTACGAGGACAGGGAAACCCTGACCTTGGACAACGGCCGGGTGCTGCACGTAGTTTCCGTACGCTTCCATAAGAATGCGTACCTGGTAAAGGTGCAGGAAGTCACCGATATGGACCAGGCCGAAGCCCTGCGGGGCCGGACCATTGTCCTAAGGCCAGAGGAGCTGCCGCCCCTGCCGGAAGGGCAGTTCTATGTCAGGGACATTATCGGGTTTGCGGTGGTTTCTCCTGCGGGAGATCCCATTGGCACGGTAAAGGACGTGATTTCCCCGGGACCCACGGATGTGTTCGTGGTGGCTCCCCCGGAAGGGGAAGATATTCTGGTGGCCTCCATTGCCGAGAATATCAAAAAAATTGATTGGGACCAGAAGCAGGTGGTCATGGTCCTGCCGGAGTGGATCTAAGTGAGACAGTTCATCTTTCTCACCCTGTTTCCGGAAATGATCCAGCAGGCGGCGTCCTTCTCTATTTTGGGCAGGGCCGTACAGGAAGGTCTTCTTTCTGTAGCCTGCGTGAATCCTCGGGACTTTGCTACGGACCGGCACCGCAGTGTGGATGATACCACCTGCGGCGGCGGCGCCGGTATGGTGCTCCAGCCCCGGACCTATTTGGCTGCGCTGGAGCGGGCCAGGGAACTGGCACCGGAGGCTCTGGTGCTGGCGATGACCCCCGCCGGGGAAGCCCTGAAGCAGCAGCGGGTTTGCAGCTTGGCCGCCAGCGGCCGGGACCTGATCTTTTGCTGCGGGCACTACGAGGGCTTTGACGAGCGGATTCTGGCCCAGGCGGACCTGCGGCTTTCCGTAGGGGACTTCGTCCTGACGGGAGGGGAGCTTCCGGCTCTTGCCGTCATGGATGCAGTGGCCCGCTTTATTCCCGGGGTGCTGGGCAAGGCCGTCAGCGCTGAGGAGGAATCCTTTGCTGCGGGCCTGTTGGAATACCCCCAGTATACCCGCCCGGTGGACTATCAGGGACAGCTTGTACCCTCCGTCCTCACCAGTGGGGACCACGGGAAGATTGAAACCTGGCGGCGGAAGGAAGCCCTGCGGACTACCCTGAAGTACCGGCCGGAACTGCTCCGGACGGTGCCCTGGCAGCCCGGGGACGGCAAGCTGTTTCTGGCCGTCCAGGCGGAAGAAAAAAATCAGGGAAAGGACCCGGAAAAGGACTGATTTTGCAGCCCTTTTTCTTGCGCCCACCCTGTCTGTATGGTATAATACAGCGTATGCATTAACGGGCGGTCCGCTGTTAGCACGAGGCTAAGAATGAACGTCTTGGATTCTGAGGAGGAACATAAATGAACATCATCGAAGCAATTGAAAAGGAACAACTGCGTTCCGACATTCCTGAATTCCGTGCCGGCGACACTTTGAAAGTTTATGTAAAAGTAGTCGAAGGTACCCGTGAACGTGTTCAGCTGTTTGAAGGCGTTTGCATCTCCCGCAGTGGCGCAGGTGTGCGTGAAATGTTCACCGTACGTCGTATCGCTTCCGGCGTTGGCGTAGAAAGAACTTTCCCTGTACATTCTCCCAGACTGGAGAAAATTGAGGTATCTCATAGAGGTATCGTTCGCAGAGCAAAACTGTACTATCTGCGTAAACTGACCGGTAAGGCTGCTCGTATTAGAGAACGCCGCTAATCGGAAACAAAAAACGGTGGGGGACTGTCTGCGCAGTCCCCTTTTGTTTTAGGAGTTGGTAAGATGGCTGCACCTAAGAACGCACAGGGCTGGTCCGGAAAGTTGTCCAGTCTGCTGCTGTTTGTGATCCTGACCTACTGGCCCATGGTCCTTTTTGTGGACAAGGCCTGGACGGAACAGGGGCTGAACTTACTGGGACTGGTGTCCCTTTTGTACTGGCTGGCGGTAATCCGGGAACGCCAGGGCTTTGCCCTGCTGCAGCGGTACGTCCACGGGGACAAGAAGGCGGTAAACCAGCTGGTGGCCGGAGTCTGGAACTTCTGGAACCAGGATGCCTTTGCCACCCAGGCCACCTTGGTGAAACTGGTGGCGGTGCTGGGAATTCTCCATTTGCTGGGGAATCTGCTGTAAAAATTTTGGAAGCGGCGGTGCTGCGGCTTTCCAATTTTGTGCTAGGAGAATGGTATGGACGAAAAAGAAAAATCCGGGTCCTGGCAGGACACTGTCAGCGACTGGCTGATTTCCATTATTGTGGCCGTGGTGCTGGCCTTTGGGATTCGTACATTTTTGGTGGAACCCTATATGGTTTCCGGACCTTCCATGATGAATACCCTCCAGGACCAGGAACGGCTGCTGGTGAACAAGCTGGTGTACTACACCAGGGAGCCCAAACGGGGCGAAATCATCGTTTTCAAATATCCCAGTGACACCCGCAGGGACTTTATCAAACGGGTCATCGCCGTAGGCGGGGATACCATTGAAATCCGGGATGGGAAGACCTATGTGAATGGTGAGGCGCTGGATGAGTCCTATATCCGGGAACCCTTCCACACCAACTATCCCAAAACCACGGTACCCCAGGGCCATATTTTTGTCATGGGGGACAACCGGAACAATTCCGAAGACAGCCGGTACCGGGACGTGGGCTTTGTGGACCTGAGTCTGGTCAAGGGCAAAGCCAGCCTGATTTTCTGGCCCTTGGGACAATTTCGGTCTTTGCCTTGAGTAGAATAAGAACATGCAGGGTCGGTGCAATAACTGGCCCTGCTTCTTTTTTTGCCTGGGAAAAAAGTGGGGGATTCCCGTTAAACCCCTAAAAATGCCCGCATTTTGCAGGGAGAAAGAAAACTGTTATAATAAAACAAATTGAAAGCCGCAGGACCTGAAGGCTGCGGCAGAGGGGGAGCAACTGGCTCTCCTAAAGGACAGAAAAGAGCGGCTCTGCTGGCCTCTGGGCGGCAGGGCGTAGGATAGAAAGGAAAAACTATGAACGAAATGGAAAAAGAACCCAAGCTTCACATCCAGTGGTTCCCCGGTCATATGACCAAGGCCAAACGGATGATGGAGGAACAGCTGAAGCTGGTGGACGTGGTGGTGGAAATGCTGGACGCCCGGATTCCACGGTCCAGCGCCAACCCCATGCTGAAAAAGCTCATTGGCAACAAGCAGAAAATCGTGGTGCTGAACAAGACGGATATGGCGGATCCTGTGCAGACCGCCCGGTGGCTGGAGCGGCTGAAGGAACAGAACTTTACCGCCCTGGAAGTGAACTGCCAGAAGAACAAAGGGGTCAAGGCCCTGGTGGCGGCCATCCAAAAGGCCGGCCAGCCTACTCTGGACAAATGGCTGAAAAAAGGCGTCAAGAACCATCCGGTCCGGGTGATGATTGTGGGCATTCCCAACGTGGGCAAGTCCACCCTGATCAACCGGCTGCTGGGCAAAAACAAGACCGTGGCCCAGAACCGGCCCGGCGTAACCCGGGGGCCCCAGTGGGTCATCCTGGGCAAGGGGCTGGAACTGCTGGACACCCCGGGGGTGCTGTGGCCCAAATTTGACGACCCGGAAACGGGCTTTTCCCTGGCCGTGACTGGGGCCATCCGGGAAGAGGTATTCGACTTGGAAATTGCCGTGCACATTCTGCTGCTGCGGCTGAAGAAGTACTATCCCCAGGAACTGTCCGCCTACTACAACATTGCACTGGCGGAAGAAGACGGGGCCAAGGAACTGGAAGAAAAAATCGGCCGTTCCCGGGGTTGCCTGAAAGCCGGCGGCCTGGTGGACTACAACAAGGTCATCCAAATGGTGATCCGGGACTTTAAGACCGGCAAACTGGGGGCTTTCACCCTGGAGGTTCCGGGAAAAAGTGCTGCCGAAAAGGCGGAGGAACACCATGAAGATTGCTGAAGTGAAGGAACTGCTGGCGGGAACGCCCACCGCAGAACAGCTGGCGGAGCTGCGCCTGGATGCCCGGGCCGGGGTCCAGAAGCTGCTGGCGGCCTATACGAAGCGCCTGGCGGCAGAAGCGGCGGAACGGGACCGGCTGCTGCATTTCCAGGACCTGGAGCGCCGGTATTGGGAGCAGGGCCTGAATCAGGTGGCCGGCACCGATGAAGCGGGGAGGGGCCCTTTGGCGGGACCTTTGGTAACCGCTGCGGTTATTTTGCCCCACGGGATTTGGCTGCCCGGGCTCAACGATTCCAAAAAGGTGCGCCCTGCCCGGCGGGAAGAACTGTATGACGAAATTTTGGACCAGGCGGTGGCGGTGACCGTGACCATTCTGGGGCCCCGGGAGATTGACGCCCTGAACATCTATCAGGCGGCCAAGTGGTCCATGACCAACTGCCTGAACCACCTTTCCACGCCGCCCCAGGCAGCCCTGACAGACGCCATGCCCCTGACGCTGGCCTCTGGGATACCGGTGGAGGACCTGGTCAAAGGGGACAGCAAAAGCGCGGCCATTGCGGCGGCTTCCATTATCGCCAAGGTTACCCGTGACCGGCTGCTGGTGGAGCTGGACGCCCAGTATCCCCAGTACGGGTTTGCAGCCCACAAGGGCTACGGCGTTTCCACCCATGTGGAGGCCATTCTGCGGGACGGCCCCTGTCCCTGGCACCGGGGCAGCTACGAACCCATTAAGACCCACTTTCCCCAGCATCAGGGAATCAGTGAGGAAAAAACGCTGGTATTAAAATAGGCGGAGTGCCCGTGTCCTGCGCCTGCCAGCCGCTGAAACAGGAGGGATTGGTATACACGAACACAGATGCTTTGGCAACTGGGGAGAGGATGCAGCTGCCCAGTACCTGGAAAAACAGGGCTACCGGATTGTAGCCCGGAACTATGCTTGTGCTTATGGAGAACTGGATATTATTGCCCAAACAAAGAATACGCTGGTTTTTGTGGAAGTGAAAAGCCGACGCAGCCTGAAATTTGGCCGTCCGGCAGCAGCTGTAACCCGCGAAAAACAGGTTCACCTGCACCGGGCGGTTTTTGTGTATCTCAAGGAGCATCCAGGCTTTCGGGGCAAGATCCGCTTTGACATTATTGAGGTACTTTCCCTGCACGAGACCCTGAACATCAATCATATGCAGGCCTGCTTTTAGGCCAGACTACAAACGCTATTCTATTTGAAACAGGTGATGAACAAATGTATGCACGCACATGGGGGGAAACCACCCGAGGCATTAACGGAGAAATGGTGGCCGTGGAAGTGGATGTGGCCAACGGCCTGCCCGCCTTTGAAATGGTGGGACTGCCGGATACGGCGGTAAAGGAGTCCAAGGAACGGGTAAAGGCGGCGGTGAAAAACACCGGGTTCTACTTTCCCGATACCCACATTACGGTAAATCTGGCGCCGGCGGACCTGAAAAAGGACGGCTCCGGCCTGGACCTGCCCATTGCCCTGGGCATCCTGGCAGCCAAACAGCATATCAAGCTGCCGGAGGACAATCCTCCGGTCTTTGCCGGAGAACTGGCCCTGGACGGCAGCCTGCGGCCCATCAGCGGCATTCTGCCCATGATTCTCCGGGCCCGGGAAGAAGGCCGGGACACCATCTACATCCCCCGGGGCAATGCCCAGGAAGGGAAGCTGGTGGACGGCATCCAGGTGTTTACGGCGAAAACCCTGCTGGAACTGGTGGACCATCTTCAGGGCAAGGAGCTTTTGGAACCTTTGGAGAAGGAGCCTCTCCAGCTGGAAAACCCGGAGGACAACAGCGTGGACTTTGCTGACGTCCAGGGGCAGGTGGTGGCCAAACGGGCCATGGAAATTGCTGCGGCCGGGGGCCACAACGTGCTGATGGTGGGGGCTCCCGGAGCCGGGAAAACCATGCTGGCCCGGCGTCTGCCCACCATTCTGCCGCCTATGACGGAGGAGGAAGCCCTGGAGGTAACGAAAATCTACAGCATCTCCGGACTGCTGAAGCGGCGCAGCGGCATTATCAGCGAGCGGCCCTTTCGCAGCCCCCACCATACGGTGTCCCAAAGCGCCCTGATTGGGGGCGGCACCATTCCCCATCCTGGGGAAGTGACCCTGAGTCACCACGGGGTATTGTTTTTAGATGAATTACCGGAATTTTCAAGAAGCGCCCTGGAGGTCCTGCGCCAGCCCCTGGAGGACGGAATGGTGACCATCAGCCGGGTCCAGGCTTCCCTGACCTATCCGGCCCGGTTCATTCTGGTGGCGGCCCAGAATCCCTGTCCCTGTGGGTTTTGGGGAGAGGAGGACAAGGTGCACCAGTGTTCCTGCCGGCCCGGGGATATTGCCCGCTACCGGAAGAAGATTTCCGGGCCGCTGCTGGACCGGATCGATATCCAGATTCACGTACCCCGGCTGCAATACCAGGAACTGAAAAGCGATAAGAAGGAAGAATCCTCTGCCGTAATCCGGCAGCGGGTGGTGGCGGCCCGGGAAATCCAGCGGCAGCGCCTTAAAGGCACCCACCTGTACTGCAACGCCAGTATGGGACGCCGGGAAGTGAAGGCCTTTTGTCCCATGACCCCGGAAGCGGAAGCCCTGCTGGAGCGGTACTTTGTGGCTCTGGGGCTCAGCGCCCGCAGCCACGACCGGATTATCAAGGTGGCACGGACCATTGCGGATTTGGCGAAAAGTCCCATAATTACCGTCACCCATTTGGGGGAAGCCATCCAGCTGCGCACCAGTATCCAAGGGTAGGGGAGGACATGATGGGAGTAAATGTTTTTTATGGAATCATCTATTTTCTCACCGGCCTTTGTGCCGGCAGTTTTGTGGGACTGTGCGCGGACCGGATGAAAAACGGGGTGTCCATCTGCTGGCCGCCGTCCCATTGCGAGGCCTGCGGCAGAAGACTGGGCCCAAAGGACCTGGTGCCGGTGGTAAGCTATTTGTACCGGAAAGGCCGCTGCGGCTACTGCCGGACGCCCCTTTCCCGGGACCTGCTGTATCAGGAACTAGGCTGCGGCCTGCTGTTTCTGCTGTTGGGCTGGGGCCAGGTTCCCGGCTGGCAGCTTTTTACCCTGTGGGGTATCTTCGGCACCCTGTACCTTATCGTCTGGCAGGACCTGCGAGAACGGGCGGTGTACCACTGCGTGCTGCTGGCCTTGGCCGGGTGGATTGCCCTGCGCTGTTTTTTGGTAGGGGGAACGCTGCTGGAAGGGCTTTTTGGGGTTTTGGCCGGCGGCGGTTTCCTGCTGGTGTTTCATTTGATTTTTCCCCAGGGTCTGGGGTTTGGGGACGTGCTTTTGTGTTCCCTTTTGGGAGCTTGGCTGGGACCTTTGAAAGGGTTCCAATGCATTGTGCTGGGGAACCTGCTGAGCCTGGGCTGGGCCCTGTCCCGTGCCCGGGAGAAAAAGCTGGCTCTGGAAAAGGTGGGTGTTCCCCTGGCTCCTTTTTTGGCCCTGGGAGCCTTTCTGGTGCATTGTAAAGGGGTGGTGGGAACGCTGCCGTCGGCGCTGGACCCGGGGCTTTTGCTGCTGGGGCTGCTGCCCCTGGAGCAAACCCTTTCCTGGGACAACCTGCGCAGCCGTTGGGAAAAACTGGTTTCCCCCTGGCCCAAGCGGCTCCTGGTGGTCCACTGGGGAAACCAGGCTCTGACCCTGACGGAAACGGAGCGCCGGGGAGAAAAGCTGCACCTTGCCCGTACGGCCCAGCTGCCCTGGCCCCGGGAACTGCCGGCGCTTACCAGTCCGGAACAGGTCCCTGCCGTAGCCGAATGGCTGGGGGACCAGTGCCGGAAGCGGGGCTTTGGGGCGGGGCAGGTGAGCTTTAGCCTGTCCAGCCGGCAGGTGCTGCTGCGCCGGGCCAGCCTGCCCCAGGCAGCGGCGAAAAACCTGGCGGAAGCGGCCCAGTGGGGCCTTTTGCAGGACGTACCCTGGAAGCCCGGCACCTTTACGGCCGCCGCGGTTCCGGTGCAGCTCAAAAGCAATAATACGGCGGTGCTGCTCCAGTCCAAGGCCCTGAATCAGGCCCTGCTGGACCTGGCAGCGGCACTGGACTGGGAACTGGTGAGCCTGGAAGCCCAGGCGGCCAGCTGGGGCAAATGGCTGACGGAGGAACCGGGGGCGCTGCTGCTTACCAAAGAAGGGAAGCGCTTTGTCCTCACCGTGCTGCAGCGGGGGATTCCTGTGGACAGTGAGCCCCTGGCCCTTGCGGAAAAAGAGAAAACGGGGGCGGAGGAGCTGACCAAAAGCCCCCTGTGGCAGGAGGCGCAGGGGACTTTTCAGGAGTCTGGCCAGCAGGCAGCCCAGCAGATTGCTGCCTATGCAGAGCTGTGGCGGCAGGAGCTGGGACTTGCGGCGCTGCCCCTTTATGCGGCCCTGGGCGGCGGGGAGCCTTTGGGCCAGGAGCTCCAGCCCCTGCTCCAGAAACGGGGGCTGCTGCGGCCTCTGCCGGGCCTGGACAAGGTTACGGTGGCAGAAGCCTATGCCAGGGGGGAAGAACTGCTTTCCCAGCCGGAAATCCTCTGCTCCCTGGGGGCGGCCAAACCCTGTCTCCACACGAGAAAGCTGTCCCTCCACCGGACTGCGGGAGCCCAGCCGTCCCTGGGGCGGCTGTCCCAGAAACGGGGGTTTACCCTGCTTTGGGGTCTGGGCTTTTGCGGCTTGGTTTTTTGCCAGCTGCTGCGGCTGGGCACTGCCTGGCGGCTGGGAGAAACCCAAAGGCATTTGGCGGCCCTGGCACCCTGGGAAGCCCAGTGGCAGACCAGCCTGAGCCGCAAGGCGGACCTGGAGGCCCGGAGCCAGCTCCGGCAGAAGGTGCAGCAAAAACAGCTGCCCTGGGCTGGACTATTGGCCCTTTTGGGCAGCCTGGTGCCGGCGGACTGCTGGGTAACCCGGGTGACCCAGGAAGGGGACGGGGAAGCGGTGCAGGCGCCTGGGGTGGTGCTGGAAGGCCGGACCCTGGAGAAAAACAGCGTCCTCAGGCTGGTGGACCTGCTCCAGCATCAGCCCGGCATCAGCGACGCCCAGCTGGAACGACTGGAGGAAGACGGGGCCAAGGACCGGACGGCGGGTTTCCGGATCCGGCTTCAGCTGAAGGGAGGCGGCAGCTATGCTGGCTAACCTGAAACGGGACCCCAAAATCCGACTGGCCCTGCACCTGTGCCTATGGCTGGCCTTCCTGGTTTTGGCCTTTCGCCCGGCCCTGACCCAGCTTCGGCTGGAGCGGCATAAGCTGCTGGGCCTGGAGGAGCGGCAGCGGCAGCTGGTGCTTTTTGCCAAACGGTATGACCCTGGAACAGCCGCCCAGACGGAAGAGCAGTGGCAGCAGCTGCGCCGGCAGGTGCCGGACCAGGTGACCCGGGAAGAAGCCGTCAGCCGGCTGGAAGCCCTGTGCCGGGAAAGCGGGGTGCGTCTGCTTTCTCTGGAAGCCCAGGCTCCCGGCCGGGAAGCGGGGGGAACGTACCTGCCCCTGTCCCTGGCTCTGGAGGGGGATTACACCCAATTGCTGTTGTTCCACCAGCTGTGGGAGCAGGAACCTGGCACTTTTCAATGGACAGAATCTAGCACAGAGTGGAAAAATCGTAACAGTATGTTAAATTTTCATGGAAAATTAAAAATTTTTGCTACAAAAAATGGCCAAAAATCCTAAAATTTCCGTTCTTCCAGTTGACCTCCCCGAAAATTAATGAGATAATATTTAGTGCAACGGTTATGAACAGAGTTTATCTAGTTGTTCAATCATTGAGGGGAGGAACTATCATGACCATTAGTTGTGTAGCACCGCATACACACGGAAAGACAAGTGTAGACAGAATTTTCGGAGCCAGCGAAGCAGCCCAAAAGAGAATCAAAGAAATCGGTGCTGACGCAGTGACCAATGCCACCATTGGCGCTATTATGGACGATGATGAAAAATTCGCAGTACTGCCCACCGTCAGCAAGGTGTTCAGAAGCCTGGAAGACGGCCAGTACTTCAGATATGCTCCCATTATGGGGCTTCCAGAATTCCTGGATCTGGTGCAGGACGCCTGCTTTGGCGAGTCCCGCCCCGAAGGCTATACCGCAGCCCTGGCCACGGCCGGCGGCACCGGTGCCATCCACCATTCCATCTGGAACTATACGGAAGTGGGCGACCAGGTAATTACCGCTGAATGGTACTGGGGTGCCTACAACACCATCTGCCGGGACATGGATCGGGAACTGGTAACGTATCCCATGCTGACCCCGGACGATAAGTACTTCAACCTGCCGGCCCTGACCGAAACGGTCCACAAGGTGCTGGCCCGCCAGGACCGGGTACTGGTCATCATCAACACCCCGGCCCACAACCCCACCGGTTTCAGCCTGACGCCTGAAGACGTGGAAAATGTCCTCAATATGCTGAAGGAAGAACTGAAGGGCACCAACAAGACTGCTACCCTGTGCCTGGACGTAGCCTATATCGACTATGCCGGCGAACGGGAAGAAGTCCGCAAAATCTTCAAGAAGCTGTCCAACCTGCCCAAGAACATCTTCGGCCTGGTTGCCTACAGCATGTCCAAGAGCTTTACCATGTACGGCGAGCGCTGCGGCGCCCTGCTGGGGGTAACCTCCGACAAGGAACAGATCCAACAGTTCCTGGACGTAAACAAAAATACCGGCCGCTCCACCTGGTCCAACATCAACCGGGGAGCTATGGAAACCCTGCAGATCATCTACAAGGACCCTGAACTGCTGGACAAGGTACAGCAGGAAAGAGCCTACTATTACAAGATGGTACAGGCCAGAGGTGACCTGTTCACCAAGGAAGCCAAGGAATGCGGCCTGAATATTGTGCCCTACATCTCCGGTTTCTTCCTGTCCATTCCGGCAAAGGATTCCATGAAGGTCTGCGAAAAACTGCATGAAGTCAACGTATTCTGCGTGCCTTTGGCTGCAGGCGTGCGTGTAGCCCTGTGCGGCATTTCCCTGAACAAGGTAAAGGGTCTGGCTGCCAAAATCAAGGCTGCCATGGATGCAGTAGGAGAATAAACAGAAATGGATTGGCTGCCGGACCTCGGCAGCCAATTTTTCTTGTATACAATATTCAATATAGACTTAGCACGAGAAACCATCAGCAAAGGAGAGGTTGCAGTATGTATATCTATGGACCGGGTGGGGAGAAAAGATCCTACGCGGATCGAACCCCGCTTGTGGAAATGGCCAAGGACTTTCAAAGCCAATACCAGGCGCCCATTGCGGTGGGTGTAGTCAATGGAGAAGCTGTGCCTCTCCAGCTCTGTCCCCACAACGGGGACCGGGTGGGCTTTTTGGATTTGGATTCTGCCGAAGGGTATAAGGCCTACATCAGCACCTTTTTGTTTGCCCTGATTACTGCCATGAAGAAGCTGCGGCCGGAAGTGCGGCTGG
Source organism: Acidaminococcus hominis (assembly GCF_900291475.1). Taxonomy (GTDB): domain Bacteria; phylum Bacillota; class Negativicutes; order Acidaminococcales; family Acidaminococcaceae; genus Acidaminococcus; species Acidaminococcus hominis. The sequence goes on along the minus strand of NZ_OLMM01000004.1, from coordinate 200,561 downwards.
AGGTGGAAAACACCTTTGGCAATGCCCTTTTCTGCGATATCAAGAACCGGATTGTACTGAGCAAGTACGACCTGGCGGACGTGACCGGCTTTATGGAACAGATGATCCGGGAACGGGTACCGGTGGAAGTGACCCAGATTGCCAAGGACGATGCCTGGCCCTATGTGAAGCCCCGGTTTTACGAAGATCAGGCGCCGCTTTTGGCAGCCCTGCCGGCGGATTACAAAATCAATATTTACCAGCTGGGCCGGGAAAATGCCTACTTTGTAGGTCCCCTGCTGCCGGATTTGGGGTACCTGAAGAAGTTTGAACTGCTGCGGATGGGGCCTGGTATCCTGCTGCGCTATGGTAAGCGGGGCCAATACAATCATCTGAAGCCCTTTAAGGAGCGGCAGAAACTGGCCTCCGTCTATGCCCAGGCAGAAAAGATGGGCCAGGTGATGCACTGCCCCACGGTGGCGGCCTTGAACCAGTACATTACCCGGGGCGACAGCCGGGGGATTATCCAGATGTGCGAGGCCCAGCACGAAAAGAAGATTGCCCAGATTGCGGATGTGATTGCGGACCAGGAAGACCGGGACATCAAACTGGTGCTCATTGCCGGGCCGTCTTCCTCCGGGAAGACCACCTTTGCCCAGCGGCTAGCGGTCCAGATGCGGGTCAACGGCCTGCGGCCCATCCCCATTTCCCTGGACAACTATTTTAAGGAACGCAAAGATACGCCGCTGCTGCCCGATGGCAGCTACGACTATGAATCCATCAATGCCCTGGACCTGGACCTGTTCAACTACGATTTGGAACAGCTGCTGAAGGGCAAAACGGTGGAAATTCCCCATTACAGTTTCAAATCCGGCAAACGGGAGTTCCGGGGCCAGAAAGAACAACTGGGCAGCGATGGGGTGCTGGTTGTGGAGGGTATACACGGACTGAACGAAAAGCTCTCTAGTCACGTCTCAGCGAAACACAAATTAAAAATTTATATTAGTGCCTTGACACCATTGTCATTTGACGATTATAATCGTATACCAACAACGGATATGCGGCTTCTGCGCCGAATGGTCCGGGATTCCCAATTCCGGTCCCACAATGCCCTGCAAACCTTGCAGAATTGGCCGAAAGTTCGGGCGGGAGAAGAAAAGTACATATTTCCTTTCAGTGAGGAGGCGGACATTATGTTCAACACCACGCTGATTTACGAACTGGCCGTGCTGAAAAAATATGCCCAGCCTCTCTTGGCCAAGATTACCCCGGATAAACCGGAGTACACCGTAGCCAAGAATTTGATGGATATGTTAAGTATCGTTGAATCCATTGATGACGAGGCCATTCCCAACAACTCAATTATCCGTGAGTTCATTGGTCACTCCATTTTTGGTGACCTATTATAGGAGGTCTTGCTATGTATATTTCTCAAAGATCACTGAACATCCCTACCTCTCCCATCCGGAAACTGGCACCCATTGCCAACCGGGCGGAGAAAGCCGGCCGCAAAATCTACCATCTGAACATTGGCCAGCCGGATATTGCTACGCCGGAAAGCTTCTATGAAGGGGTTGCCGCCTGCCATCCCAAGGTATTGGCTTATGCCAAGAGCCAGGGGGACGAGAACCTGATCAAAGCTATCCAGAAGTACTATGAAGGCTGGAATATCCACTTTGACTTTGACGATATCTACATCACCAACGGGGGCAGCGAAGCCCTGGCCTTTGCGGTGATGACCACCTGCGATCCCGGGGACAACATTGTGATGTTTGAGCCCTTCTACGCCAACTACAAGAGCTTTGTAGGCGCCTATAACGTGGAAATCAACGGGGTGCCCGCAGATCCTGCCACCGGCTACCGGATGCCCAGCCGGGAACAGATTGAAGCGGCCATTAACGACCGGACCCGGGCCATTCTGATTACCCATCCCGGCAATCCCACCGGCGTCATTTACAACGCCGAAGAAATGAAACGGCTGTCGGACATTGTCCTGGAACACGACCTGACCCTGATTGCCGATGAAGTGTACCGGGAATTTGTCTACGACGGGGACTACACCAGTTTTGCTTCCCTGCCGGAACTGAACGATAACCTGGTGCTCATCGATTCTGTATCCAAGCGGTACTCTGCCTGCGGCGCCAGAAGCGGCTGCGTGATTACCCGGAACAAGGCCCTCCAGGCAGAACTGTTAAAGAGCTGCCAGGCTCGGCTGGCTTGTCCAGAACTGGAAATGGCCGGTGCGGCTGCTCTCTACAGCACGCCCAAGTCCTATTGGGCTGACGTGAAGGCGGAATACACCAAACGGCGGGATACCATCAAAGCTGCCCTGGCAGCCATGCCCGGGGTGATTTCCTCCCAGCCCAAAGGCGCCTTCTACGTCATGGTGAAACTCCCGGTGGACAATACGGAAAGCTTCGCCAAATGGCTGCTGGAAGACTTTTCCATTGACAACGAAACGGTCATGATTACCCCCGGCAGCGGCTTCTACGCCTCCAACCCGAACCTGGGTGTGGATGAAGCCCGGCTGGCCTATGTGCTGAACTGCCAGGACCTGGAAAAGGCCATGCACATTCTGGCCGAAGGCCTGAAACAATATCCGGGCCGGACCCTCTAAGGTAAGCAAGCGTTTGACTCTTGCACGGAAAAGAATTACAATAAAATAGAAATTGGGGAAGAACAACGATAGCTGCACAGGGTTTGCATCGTCGTTGTTCTTCTTTTTGTATATGGGAAAGAAAGGATCTGATTGTATGCGTCAATCGAAAAAGCTGCTTTCGGCAGCCCTTGTCTGCGGCATCCTGGCGGGTGCCTCCTGTTATGCACCGGCAGCCGTTTGGGCGGCCGATACCCAAAAGCCTTCGGCAGCAGCCGTGAAAACCGGGACTGAGGCCCAGAAAACCTACGACCTGACCTTCCACCCGGAAAAGGGCATCCGGGAAAGCAAAACCTACCAGAACCAGCAGGTGGACTACTACGCCTACCGGAATATTGTCTATGTCAGCAAACCGAAAAATGTGGAATACGAAAGTATGAATCTGTTTGTGCCCGCTGCTTACCTGGAGGGCAAAAGCGTCAACGGCTACACCGCCCAGACAGCGCCTATTTTCCTGCCCAACAAGGTGGGGGGCTATATGCCCGGTACCGCCGATGAACCCCAGGAAAAGGACCGGATGAGCGGGGGTCCCAACGCTGCCCTGGTGGCCCTGTCCAAAGGGTACGTGGTGGCTGCCCCGGCCATTCGGGGCCGTACCACCCAGGGCGCGGACGGCGCCTATGTGGGCAAGGCACCGGCCTTGATTGTGGACTACAAGGCGGCGGTCCGCTACCTGCGCCACAACCAGCTGCGGCTGCCCGCCGGCAATACGGAGCGGATCATTTCCAACGGCACCAGCGCCGGGGGCGCCCTGTCCGCCCTGCTGGGGGCCACCGGCAACAGCAAGGATTATGAGGCGGCCCTGAAGAAAATCGGCGCCGCAGAAGAACGGGACGATATCTACGCTTCCAGTGACTATTGCCCCATTACCAACCTGTCCCATGCAGATATGGCCTACGAATGGGTCTTTAACGGGGTGAATTTCTACCACCAGAACAAAATGCCCGGCGGGCTCCCAGGCATGCCCGGGGCCCAGGGAATGCCCCAAGGTGCTCCCAAAGCTGCTGCCGCTTCCCAAAAGGGCGCAGCCGCAGGCCGGCCGGAGAATGCGCCCCAGGAAACCCAAAGCGTCCAGGTCATGAGCAAATTGGAGCAGGAAACCTCTGACGACCTGAAGAAACTGTTCCCGGCCTACGTGAACAGTCTGGGGCTCAAGGACCCCAGCGGCAGGCTGCTGACCCTGGATAAGAAGGGGCAGGGCAGCTTTGCCGATTACATCAAGTCCGTGTATTTGGCTTCCGCCCAGACAGCCCTGGCTGCAGGGCAGGATCTGTCCGGTCTGGATTGGCTGACCATCCAAAACGGCAAGGCTGTGGCTATGGACCTGGGCAAATATGCCGTGTACGCTACTCGACTGAAGGCGGCTCCGGCTTTTGACAAGCTGGACGGCACTTCCGGGGAAAACGATGAATTCGGTACCAGCAGCAATGTACCCCGGCACTTTACGGAGTATTCCCTGAAGCACCGGACGGACAAAAACGGCCTGGCACCGGCGGAGGATATCAAACTCCTGAGCCCTCTGGCCTATATCGGCAAACGGGGCGTTACCGTGGCACCCCATTGGCGGATCCGCCACGGCAGCGTGGACCGGGATACGGCCATTGCCATTCCCGCCATTTTGGCCCTGAAACTGCAAAATACCGGGGCTGACGTGAACTTTGCTGCCGTCTGGGGCAAGGGCCACGCCGGGGATTACGACCTGGACCAGCTTTTTGCCTGGATGGACAGTATTTGCCATTAAGGCTTTGCAGGGCGCTGGCGAATAAAAAGTGAAATGCGGGAAGGGGCTGTGAAAAAATGAGTATTCATTTTTCCACAGCCCCTTCTTTAGCATTCATTTGTTTTAGCTATATCCGAACATCAAAATTTTCTCAGCCAATCGCTTTTGTTTGGTTAAACTTTCTCAGTCAGCCCTACAGGCTGACAGCCCCTTCACGCTTGAAGGGGCCAGTCTTAGGCTTATACGAGTCATGTGCAAAACGGGGTTAGAGATGAAATTACGGTATGTAAATAGTAGTACTATCTTTCTCTTTCACTTGACCAGTAGAGCTCTAGAACGCTTCCTGCAAGAGTGTAGGAAGTGCCGCCGTAGGCGACGATAGAAGTTTCATTTTTTCACAGCCCCTTCTTTTTCTTGCAGGCCGTAGGGGAAGGACTGTGAAATTTTCACGAGAAACGGACAATTTATGCTTTTCTGCTTTACCGAAGCCCCTGCCATACGGTATAATAAAAGATACGATTGTATGCGTAGTACCTTGCTTTGTCCCCGCCACGGGGCGGGGAAAGTTTTGCAAAAAAGGTAAATAGCGAGAGGAGATGACACAATGGCAGCTGGTTTTGCCCAATTGAAAGTGAATCCGGAGATGGTAGAGAAGCTCCACAAGACGGGGAAGGATATCCCCACGCCTGTCCAGGAGCGGGCCATACCGGCCCTGCTGGCCGGGAGGGACGTAATTGCCCGGGCCCAGACGGGGGTGGGAAAAACCCTTTCCTTTGTGATTCCCCTGTTTGATAAAGTGGTGCCGGAAAAGGAATACGTCCAGGCGCTGATTTTGTCTCCCACCCGGGAGCTGGCCCAGCAGACCGCTGGGGAAATCCGCAAGCTCACCGGCGATACGGGAATCCATACCCTGCTGGTCAGCGGGGGACGGGATTTTGAAGAAGAAAAACGGAAGATTTCCACCAAGGCCCAGGTTCTGGTAGGAACGCCCGGCCGCCTTTTGGACCATCTGCGCAAGGGCAACACCAGCCTGGGCGGGGTGGTGTATCTGGTGCTTGACGAAGTGGACGAAATGCTCCGCCAGGGCTTTGGGGACGATATTGAGACCATCCTGTCCCTGCTGCCCCAGCAGCACCAGTCCATGATGTGTTCCGCTACCCTGGACGAGGAAGTGCGGAAGCTGGGCCGGAAGATTACCACCAACCCCCTGCTGATTGACATTGCCCCCAAACAGGCTACGGCGGACACCATCCAGCAGATTTGCATCAAGGTCAACGAAGACCACAAGCAGGAGGCCCTGGCCACCCTGATCCACCGGTACAACCCCTACCTGATGCTGGTGTTCTGCGCCAGCAAGGAACGGGCCATTGCCCTTAGCGACTGGCTCTACGGGGAAGGCTTCAACGTGGACGTGCTCCACGGGGATATGTCCCAGGCCAAGCGCCGGACCGTGATGGAAAACTTCCGGAAGGCCAAGCTCCAGATTCTGGTGGCCAGCGATATTGCTGCCCGGGGCCTGGACGTGGAAGGCATCACCCAGGTGGTGAACTACGACATTCCCCACGATGCGGACTGGTATGTGCACCGCATTGGACGGACAGGCCGGGCCGGTAACGAAGGCATGGCCATTACCTTCTACACCGCGGACGAAACCCGTTGGCTCCAAAACCTGGAGCAGAAACTGAACATCACCCTGGAGCGCCAGAACCTGGCAGGGGAAACCGTGCGCCGGACCATGAAGCCGGTGCGCTCCAAGAAGAAACACGTGCCCAGCCGGGGCAAAAACGCCGTGGGCCCCAACAAACGGGGTACCAAGTACGCGGAAGCCTCCCGGAAACAGAAGAATAAAAAGAAATAACACTTTCTGCTGAAATCAGCGGATTTGCGTGGTATAATGAAAAACATTGTAGGGAAAACGATGGGAAGAGGTGTCGGCAATGAGTGAAATTCGTGTAAGATTTGCCCCCAGTCCTACGGGGTATCTGCATATCGGTGGTGCCAGAACGGCACTGTTCAACTGGCTGTTTGCCAAAAGCCAAGGCGGGAAATTGATCCTGCGTATTGAAGATACGGATATTGAACGGTTAAAGGAAGATTCCGTTTCCCAGATTCTTACCAGCCTGAAGTGGCTGGGCCTGTCCTGGGATGAAGGCCCGGAAGTGGGCGGGGACTACGGTCCCTATTACCAGTCCGAACGGCTGGATATCTACCGGAAAATCTGCCAGGAACTGGTGGACAGCGGCAAAGCCTACTACTGCTTCTGCTCGGCAGAAGACCTGGAAAAACAGCGGGAAAAACAAAGAGCCCTGAAGCAGCCCTTCCATTATGCCCGCACCTGCCGGGATATTCCCCCGGAAGAAGCCAAAAAGCGGGTGGAAGCCGGCGAAAAGTACTCTGTTCGGATTAAGCTGCCGGCCAGCGGCCCCATTACCGTCCATGACATGATTCACGGGGACGTAACCTTCGATTTCAACCAATTCGATGATTTCGTCATCATGAAAACCAATGGTATCCCCACCTACAACTTTGCTGTAGTGGTGGACGACCATATGATGCATATTACCCACGTACTGCGGGCGGAAGAACATTTGTCCAACACCCCCAAGCAGATCGTGCTGTACGAAGCTCTGGGCTACGAAGTACCCCAGTTTGGACATATGCCCATGATCCTGGCTCCCGACCGGAGCAAGCTCAGCAAGCGCCACGGCGCTACCAGCGTAGAGGAATTCCGGGATAAAGGCTATGTCCATCAGGCCATCATCAACTACTTGACCCTGCTGGGCTGGGCCCCTGGCAATGACCAGGAAATCTTCACCCTGGAAGATACCGTAAAGGCTTTTGACTTCAGCAAAATGTCCAAGAAGGCTGCCGTCTACGACGTGAAGAAGCTGACCTGGCTTAACGGCCAGTACCTGTCCTCCCTGCCCCTGCGGGAGATTGCCGATGCTTCCGTGCCCTTCTTCAAGAAGGCCGGCCTCATTGACGACAACTACCTGCCGGCCCACCAGGAATACTTCGACCATCTGGTGGATGTAGTTCGGGTGCGGGTGAAGACCCTGGAAGAAGTGGCGGACGCTTCTGCTTACTTCTTTAAGGACGTGGAAAGCTACGATGAAAAGGGCGCAGCCAAGTTCTTTAAGCCCGAAGCCGCAGAGCTGCTGCAAAAATGCTATGACGCCCTGGCTGCCCTGGAAGTCTTTGACCTGAAGACCACGGAAGATGCCTACAACAAACTGGCGGAAGACCTGGGCCTGTCCCTGGGCAAGGTAATCCATCCCACCCGTTTGGCCCTGACCGGCCGGACCTTCAGCCCCGGTATGTTTGACGTCATGGTGCTCCTGGGCAAGGAAAAGACCCTGGCCCGGCTGCAGCAGGCCATTGCCTACATCAAAAAGGCGTAAAAAATTCCTAAAAATGTTAAAAAAGATACTTTTTCCCTTTGACAAGTATCTAAATAATGTTTATAATATATGGGTATCACTTTGAGACCGTGCCGTTAGCCCCGGCAGCCTCCCAAAGAGTCATCACCGGATACGCTAAAGTAAAAGCTTTATAGGAGGAATAAGGATGAAAACATACATGGCAACCCCGTCTACCATTGAACGCAAATGGTATGTAGTGGATGCCACCGATAAGACTTTGGGCCGTCTGGCTGCTGAAGTTGCTAAGGTGCTCCGCGGTAAACATAAACCTACCTTTACCCCGCATATGGATACTGGTGACAACGTCATCGTTATCAATGCTGCTAAAGTGAGACTGACCGGTAAAAAACTGGTTCAAAAAATCTACTTCCGTCATTCCGGTTATCTGGGCGGTGACAAGTATACGAAAGCCGGCGAACTGCTGGAAAAGGATCCTGCAAAGATGGTTGAAATGGCTATCCGCGGCATGGTTCCCCACAATCGTCTGGGCAATCAAATCATTAAAAAACTGCATGTATACGCTGGTTCTGAACATCCTCATGCTGCACAAAAGCCTGAAGATTTGACCATCGATATTCGCTAAGAGGAGAGGAGAACTAGAAAATGGCAAAAGTTACCTATAATGCAACTGGCAGCCGCAAGAGCTCTGTTGCTCGCGTTCGCCTTGTTCCGGGCGAAGGCAAGATCGAAATCAACGGCCGTGAATTGAGCCAATATTTTGGCCTGAAGACCCTGGAACTGGTGGTTCGTCAACCGCTGGATACCACGGAAACCCTGGGCAAATACGATGTTATCGCTAACGTAGTTGGCGGCGGCATTGCTGGCCAGGCTGGTGCAATCCGTCATGGTATTGCCCGTGCCCTGCTGAAAGTGGATGCTGACTTCCGTCCCCTGCTGAAAAAAGCTGGTCTGCTGACCAGAGATCCTCGGGAAAAAGAACGCCGCAAATACGGCTTGAAGAAAGCTCGTAAGGCTTCCCAGTTCTCTAAAAGGTAAGTCGTTCTGCAAACTGTTGCAAATTTATGCAAGAAGAAAAGCGTATCCCAAGACGGGATGCGCTTTCTTTTTATTTCAAGAATGGATAAAACCTACAGAAAACCAGGCTGATTTTATCTACAGGGTACAAAAAGGGTACGTACAGGGCACACAATCATATCTGATTGATGGCCTCGATAAGCTGCTCTATCGTCTTGTGGGTATAGACACGGTTTGTGATATCTTTGGAGGAATGCCCCAGGATGAGCTGGATGATCTTCAGCTCGACCCCGGCATTGCTCAGCAGGGTAGCACAGGTATGCCGGCAGTCATGAGGCAGGTGCTTCATGGGGCGCAGGACCGGGGACCGCTTCCAGACATGATCATTCAGACGGTCATACCCGAGCATAGGCTTCCCGTCCTTCGGATCCATGACAAGGTATTCCTGATTGGGATCATAGAGAGCCTGCACCAGGGGAAAGATTTTCTCTGCGATGGGGATGACCCGGTTCTTGCCGGCGGCGGTTTTCATACCGCCCATCATGTACAGCTGATCCAGGTGGACGTTTTCCGTTTTGATCTTCAGCAGCTCCGTGGCCCGAAGCCCTGTATATATGTAGATAAGTGCCATCCGGGCTCCGGCATCGTCCAGGTGCTCCCATAGGGCCTTGATTTGGGCCGGCGTAAAGGGCCGGTGCAGCCGGCTCTCGGTTTTTGGCGGGAGCTTCAGCAGGCTGACAATTTCCCGGTGGGGCAGCTCCATCCGGTCGGAGTACTTGGTCATTTTGTTCACCAGGGTCTTCAAGTTCTTCTTGGTGCTGTACCCCAGTGGGCAGCGGTCGATGCAGTCCTGCACCGGGTCCACCTTGAGGTCCGCCCACACAGTATCCTGGACGGGGGAAAAGTAGTGGAAGGCAGCCGTGTAGCAGTGGGGGATCGGTTCCCCTTTGTATTCCCATTCTGCCCATTTTTCATAGAGCTGGGAAAAGGTGATGGACCGGGAATCCAGATTGTATGGGTTTTGGTTATAGAGGTCCAGAGCTTCCAGAGCCTCCCGCCTGGTGGCAAAATACCCAAGATATTTCCTGATTTGCTCTCCTTCGTCCGTCCATCCGGTAGTGATCCGGACGGCAAAGGGACGCCGGCGCTTTCCCGACAATTTCCGGATGGATCCATAACCGCTTGGTAATCTCATGGTTCGTATCTCCTTTCGCATATTGTACAAATGTTTGCTTAAAAGTCCTTTAAAATACCCTGCTCACAAGGCAGGGTATTTTATATTTTATGAGTTCGTAAAAATTCTCGCTTCGGCATGGAAATAATCATCCCTTTTTCATAGACTTTTACGGTTCTTTTCAATTGATCAGCATCAATTATGGGTTCGGCGTAGCACAAGCATCGAAACCCTTCCCCAGGGAAAATAGGACCATTCATATGGGTATCCTTCGTCAAATTGGGAGGAAGGGGAACCCCAACTGGAACAACCAGGTTGTCTAGGTGAAAGTGCTGTTCTCCCTTTAACGAGCTCCATAGATAGAACCGAGCGCCGACCCGCTGAGCCTCTACCTGATCCCAATAGGATCGACAAGTTGATTTAATGGATGCCGCTAAATAGCCTGCATCTTTTTTGGTGATACCGGAGAAAAAAGGAATCACATCATTTGCGGTTATAGCATTGCGCCCCAAATCTTCAACAGCTCGGGACGCCCAGCGCTGCAGAACGTCATCTGGCACATTGGAAAGATCTCTCATTTTTCTCAATTCAAAAAAGCCAAAACTCTTGGCTTGATTCAGATAAGGACGCCGTTTTTTCATAATTTCATCAGATGGTATTGCATATCCCCCGTAGATTTCATTGTTACGGCTATTTTTATGGAAAAGTTTCCATAGCAGAAAAACAATCAGGGAAGGCGGGAATACAAGTACTACGATGACCAATAGTAGAAATTTGACTTTTCTGTTCATTTAGAGTGCCTTTCCTTTTCTACTTGTCCCACATCCAATTCCTTGTCCAGATCCCCATTCCTCACATGAGATAGCGCATGGAGATAGGACGCCTGGTTTGTTTCCCGATTGTACCGAGAGTTCAACAGCACCACAGTAGATCCGTCGTCCGATTCACAGACCATCTCCCGCACTCCCAGGGGCAAATCATACAGCACAGCACGGGGCCGTTCATCCATTGTCCTTGCCGCCTTCCTTGGCTTTTTGGAATCTAATAAAGTTCATGACTTCTTTAACCGCTTCGGGAGAGAGTCCCCGGGTGGCATCAAACATGGCTTTGTATTCCGGATTATCGTGGAGCTCTTGGGCAAGCCGGGCGGTTTCAGGATCGGTATAGTACCCAGAATCTGAGTTTCCAAGAAGATAGTCCGTAGAAACATGGAAAATATGTGCAAGAGCCTTGATTTCATCATCACGGGCGGGACGTTTTCCGGTTTCAATTCGGTTTAGAACGGCCGGGTTCAGGTTAGCCTTTTGAGCAAGTTCATATTGTTTCATTCCAGCTTGTTCGCGCAGTTCAGCAATCCTGTCACCAATATTCATGACACACCTCCATATTTCTATATTGTTAATACGTTTACATTATAGCATTAATAAAACGGAAAAAGAGGCTTCTTTACAAAATAGCAATAAAGTTGTTGCATTTCCAAAACAGAAATATTATAATGAAAGAGCAAATGAAGGGAGGTGGAGATAAGATGAACATCAATCTTCTATTCATCAAAAGGAAGAGAGAGGAAAAAGGCCTGTCAATGCAGTATATGGCTGAACTGCTCGGATTTAAATCTGCGCCGGCGTATTTTCACTATGAAAAAGGTGAGAGAAAGTTCAGGGCGGACATGCTACCGGTTTTAGCTCGGGCATTTGACTGCAAGATTGAAGATTTATACTACTGATTTTTTTTACAAGATAAATTTCTAAAATAGAAATACGAGGTGAAAACAATGAAACTGACAGTATCAAGGGCAGCAGCCCTGATGGGCAAGGGTCCGATGTATGTGCGGATCGGCCTGCAGCGGAAGCTGCTGGATATCGGGGTGGCCTACAAGATGACTGGAAGCCGGTGGAACTACACCATCAGTCCCGGGAAGCTGGCAGCCTGGCTGGGCATTCCGGTGGAAGAGCTGGAAAGGCGAGTAGAAGAAATGCAGTGAAGGGAGGTGGCACCATGGATGCTGAGATGATGGACAACATCATATCCAGCATACGATACTGGCGGCTTCAGAAAGGGATTTCCGTGATGACCATCAGCCTTGCGGTGGGCCGGTCACCTGGATGGCTGACCCAGGTGGAGCAAGGCTCCATCAAGAGTATACCGGATGATGCTCTCTTAGAGATTTCCCGGGTCCTCGGAATGAAGCTGAGAGATCTGATCAAGCCGGTCCCTGAAACAATCATGGACGTGAGCCGGGCGGAAGCAGAATTCGGACTGCGGAATCTGGAAAAGCTGAGGAAGAAGAAACACCTGACGGTGCCCCAGTTTAATGACCGGCTGGGACTCAGCAAAGGGCATCTGCACAGAGTCCTGGCTGGATACAACCAGTTCGGGATCAAGTCATGGTAGAAGATTGCTAAAGCTCTGGGGATTCCCCTGGGGATATTGATAGGGAGGGAGAACGATGCAAAAGAAACCTAAGAACGCACCCTGGCCGGCGCTGATGATTCTGCTGCCATATGTGCTGATCCGGACGGCGATGGATCTGGTTATGTGGCTTATTGATGTGATCTGCGACGGCATCCAGGCCCTGGGGCCACGGTTCCAAGGTTTTGTGACGGGTATGGCGGCAACTCTTGCTGGCCTAATTATTCTAGCCGGGATGGCCGCTTACTGCTGAAGGGAGGTGAGGTCAATTGAACGCAAAAAAAAGCTCATCAGCACAGCCATACTGATGAGCGCATAAAAATATACAACACTGATTATACCGCGAAACTGATTAAAAAGAAAGCGAGGTTTTTATTATGAAAGTTATTTTTGAGGGCACACCGAAGCAAATCAGACAGGAAGCGGCTGCACTGCTAGGCTTCAAAGATGAACCAGTACTGGTGGAAGTACCCGGAACCGAACCGGCCCATCCAGACTATGTAGCCGAAAAAATCCCAGCGAAGGATGAGTCCATCAAGCTGGCTCCGGGTTCCACCGTGGTCATCCAAAACAACAATCCCGCGGCGCACATCCCAACAGCAACTCCCGTGGTTCCCACAGCACCTGCCAAAACCTATACCCTGGATGATCTGATCACAGCGGCAGCTCCTTTACTCGATGCCGGGAAGTTCGATGAAATGACTGCGCTTACCCGGAAATATGGCGCGGATAGCTTCATGGCAATCAAGGAATCCGATTTCGGATCGGTAGCTGCGGACCTTCGGGCCCTGGGGGCTAAATTATGACCGCCCATGCATTCCTTTCAGCATCCAGCGCACACCGTTGGCTGCACTGCCCCATCGCCCCTTCTCTGGAGGCAAAATTTCCGGATACCCTCAGCCCATATGCGGCTGAGGGGACCCTGGCGCATAAGTTCTGTGAACTGAAGCTTCGGAAATATGCGGTGGAGCCTATGTCCAGCAGTACTTATACCCGGCAGTTGCACAAACTCCAGAAAGAGACTGGGTATCAAAAAGAAATGGACGAATGCAGCGAAGAGTACCTGGATCGGATTAAAAGCATCATGCTTTCCTACCCGAATTTACCTCATGTGGTAGCCGAACAGAAAGTAGATTTTTCCAAGTATGTGCCGGATGGTTTCGGTACAGCCGATTGCCTCATTTTGGGCGGTGATACCCTTAATATCGTGGATTATAAACACGGCAAAGGCGTGGAAGTTGACGCCAAAAACAACCCGCAGCTGCGGCTATATGCGTTGGGCGCCCTGGAGCGGTACGCAATCCTGTATCCTCTGAAGCAGGTTACTATGACCATCATCCAGCCCCGGATCAACAACTACAGTACCGATTCCATTTCGGTCGCCGAATTGCGGGACTGGGGAACGAACGTGGTCAAACCTGCAGCCGATAAGGCCATGAAAGGCGAGGGAGAAGCTCAGCCCGGAGAATGGTGCCGGTTTTGCCGGGCCCGGCAGCAGTGCAAAGCCCGGGCAGACTACTACAAAAACGTTGGCCTAAAAGCTCAAGAAGCCGGAGATCCAAAACTACTGAAGCCAAGCAGCCTTTCCCAGTATTTGGAACTGGCCAAGGGGCTGAAACAATGGATCGAGGATCTGCAGGATTACGCACTTACCTCCGCCCTCAACGGCGCGGAGATCCCTGGATGGAAAGCGGTAGAAGGGCGTGGCAGCCGGGGGTGGACTGACCAGGAAAAAGCGTTTGCAGTACTTCTGCAGCATGGTATCCCTGAATCCATTCTGTACAACCGGGTGCCGCTTACACTGGCACAGACCGAGAAAGCCGTAGGCAAGAAAGAATTCGAAGAATGGATGCAAGACTTTATCGTTAAGAATCCGGGAAAACCTACCCTGGTGCCCGATTCAGATAAACGGCCGGCCATCAGCAACGTGGCCAAGGCTGAAAATGTATTTAAAGATATGGAGGCGTAATTATGAACAACACACAATGCGTACTGGAGAATGTCAGACTGAGTTATGTCCACCTGGTAAAACCTTTTGCAAACCATCCGGATCAACCGGCCAAATATTCCTGCACGATCCTGCTGCCTAAGACTGATGTAGCGGGAAAAGCAAAACTAGATGCGGCCATCGAAGCTGCCAAGGCACGTGGCGCAGAAAGCCAATGGGGCGGGATCATCCCTCCCGTATGCCCGACGCCGGTGCATGACGGAGATGGTGTAAAGCAGGATGGGACAGAGTTCGGCCCTGAATGCAAAGGGCACTGGGTTATGACCGCCGGTGCAAAAGCAGATTATCCGATTGAAATTGTTGACCGCCATCTGAACAAGATCCTAGATCCTACCCAGATTTACAGCGGGATGTATGCTAACGTATGTGTCAATATGTATCCTTACCTGTACAACGGTAAGAAGGGAATTGGCTGCGGCCTGGGCCCGGTCCAGAAGACAGCCGATGGGGAAGCTTTTGGCGGAGGCGCACCGACCGCGGCCAGCGTATTCACCAGCATGGCCGCCAATACCCAAAGAATCAACCCGCTGACCGGCAAACCGATGTAAGGCTTATCGCGGGGCTTAATTGGCCCCGCTCTTTTTATCTGAAGAAAGGAGGGAAACATGCGACATCTCAGTATAGATATCGAAACATTTAGCGATCAGGATATCGGGAAAACTGGGGTATGGCGGTATTGCGATACACCAGCTTTTGAAATCCTTCTGTTCGCCTATGCTTACGATTTTGGCGCAGTCCATGTCATCGATCTGGCCCAGGGTGAAACAATTCCGGACAGTATTATTCAAGACCTCCAGGATCCAGATGTAATCAAACACGCCTACAATGATCAGTTCGAAGTGACCTGTCTGAACCATGCCGGATATAAGACGCCGATTGAGCAATGGCGCTGCACGATGATCCACAGCATGTATCTGGGCTATCCGGCAGGGCTGGCCACCCTGGGAAAAGTATTAGGGCTTCCTGCGGATAAGCAGAAAATGTCCATCGGCAAAGCTCTGATCCGGTACTTCTGCGTACCCTGCAAGCCGACCCAGAAAAACGGAGGCCGGACACGGAACAAGCCCTACGGAGATCCGGAAAAATGGGACCTTTTCAAGGAATATAACCGGCAGGATGTTGTCACAGAAATGGAAGACTACAAACGGTTGGCAGCTTTCCCGGTTCCGAAGGAAGTATGGCGGGATCGGGAAATCAACTATCATCTCAACTGTCGGGGTGTTGGCATCGACTTGGATCTTATGCATGGAGCACTTGCCATCGATACCGAATACCGAGAGAAACTTATTGCGCAAGTACAAACGCTCACCGGAATCGAAAACCCTAACAGCCGCAGCCAGCTGCTGGACTGGCTCAACCAGAACGGACTTCCAGATCTTGAGAAGCTGACCAAAGACACGGTTAAAGATACCTTGGGCACAACGAAAGGAACCCCCAAAGAAGTCCTGCAAATCCGGCAGTACCTGGCCAAAAGCTCAGTAGCTAAATATGCCGCTATGGAACGGGCCGTCTGCGATGACGGACGGATCCGCGGCGTGATGCAATATTACGGAGCCAGCCGGACCGGAAGATTTGCTGGCCGGATCCTGCAGCCCCAGAACCTGCCCCACGATGTGCCAACTGCCGTGGACACGGCCAGAAAGTTAGTTAAGGAGGGCAACCTGCCAAAACTAGAGCTGCTATACGGAAACGTATCTGCTATCCTGAGCCAGCTCATCCGTACTGCTTTAGTGGCTAAGCCCGGCTGCCAGTATGTGGTAGCCGACTTCTCTAGCATCGAAGCCAGGGTCCTTGCCTGGCTTGCGGACGAAAAATGGGAAATGGAAGCTTTTGCAGCTGGCAAGGATATCTACTGTGCTACAGCTTCTGCCATGTTCGGTGTACCGGTTGTGAAACACGGCATTAACGGTGAACTGAGGGCGAAGGGTAAGGTGGCAACGCTGGCCTGTGGTTATGGCGGCGGCGTCAACGCCCTTAAGGCCATGGGCGCGGATAAGATGGGCCTCAACGATGACGAACTGCGGCAGGTGGTCAGCCAGTGGCGCACGGCGTCCCCCAGCATTGTCCGGCTCTGGGGGCAGATGGAGGAAGCGGCCATCAAGGCGCTGGGCACTGCAGAACCCGTTCCCGTGACAAAAGGCGTCAGTTTCCAGCATAAGGCAAACATGCTCTATGGGTATGACTACCTGGTGATGACGCTGCCAAACGGCCGGCAGCTTTTCTATCCACAGCCGGGACTGTGCAAGAACCGTTTCGGCTTTTCCAGCATCCAGTATCGGACACAACTGGGATCCCAATGGACGTATACAGAAACCTACGGCGGAAAAATCACAGAAAATTGTATCCAAGCAATCGCCAGAGACTGTCTTTGTGAAGCAATCCGGAACCTAGTAGCTGCCGGATATGATCCTGTGATGCACATCCATGATGAAGTAGTGCTGGAAGTCCCCGAGGCGCAGATGCACCCAGACGAACTCCAGCGGGTGATTGCGCTCATGTGTAAGCCGATTTCTTGGGCCCCCGGGCTCTTGCTCAATGCTGACGGCTTTATCAACCCATTCTATAAGAAGGATTAGCCATGTTAAACGACAGATTACTCAAAATCTCAGTCGGCTCCAGCCGCAATTCTCTCAACTGGCAGCTCACTGAAATACTCTGGTCCGACTTCATCCGCCGGGTCAAAGTACCAATCCGCAGCCAGGAAACTTTCGACGAGTACATCCGGATGCAGAAGGCCCAGCAAGGAATCCTGAAGGATATCGGAGGATTCGTTGGGGGGACCCTTAACGGGCTCCGGCGCAAAGCGGAAGCCGTGACCGGCCGGGACCTTGTGACTCTGGATTTCGATAATATCCCATCGGGGGGCACGGATGCGGTCTTAAAGCGCGTATCCTCTTTAGACATCGCTTACTGCATTTACAGTACCCGTTCCCATGCGCCATACCGGCCCAGGTTGCGTATTATCATCCCGCTGGATAAAACGGTCACGCCGGACGAATACGAGCCTGTAGCACGAAAATTGGCGGCTGTGATCGGCATCGAATATTGTGACCCTACAACCTTTGAAGCCTCCCGGCTGATGTACTGGCCCGGTTGCAGCAAAGACAGCGAGTACGTGTTCCAATTCGAGGATAAGCCGTTTGCCAGTGCGGATGGGATTCTGGCCCAATATGACGACTGGCGGGATATGACAGCGTGGCCACAGGTGCCCGGAGCGGCCCCCAGGGCAAAGGTACTTCTGGCGCGGCAGTCCGATCCTACGAAAAAGGAAGGCCTCGTTGGTGCATTCTGCAGGGTGTACGACATCAGGGGCGCCCTTCTAAAGTATCTCCCGAATGCTTACGAAGATGTGGAAGGCAAGGCCGATCGGATGACCTACACAGGCGGCACAACAACCGCCGGGGCAGTGCTATACGAGGATGGTAAGTTCCTTTACAGTCACCATGCTACGGACCCCTGCTGCGATCAGCTGGTGAACGCCTTCGACCTGGTGCGGATCCATCTGTTCAACGAGCTGGATGTTGATATAAAGCCGCATACTGGCGGTAATGCCAGGCCGTCCTTCAAAGCCATGCGTAAGTTGGCCATGGAAGATGAAGTGGTCCTCCGGGAACTTAACTTAGAAAAAGCACAGCAAACGATGTCAGTTTTCACTGATCTGAAAAACGAAGATAATCAAGTGAAAACAGAAGATAATCAACTGGAAATCGGAGAAAAACCAACTGAAACCGTGCTTAATGTAGATTGGATGCGGGAAGCCAAGTTGGACTATAACCCGGATACCGGTAACCCGAAGAAGACAATGGACAACATCCTGCGGATCCTCCGGTTCGACCCGCTGCTTAAAGGGAAAATCGCCATCGACGATTTCAGTAATCAAGGGATGGCCCTGGGGGAACTGCCCTGGAATGCCTGCCCAGATAAACGCCTTTGGACGGATACTGATGATGCAGGTCTCCTGTGGTGGCTGGAGTACCGGTACGATATCACCGGCAGGGATAAAGCCTTGGCAGCCGTCATGTTGGTGAGCAACCAGCAGAAATACAACGAGGTCAAGGATTATCTGGAAGCCCTGGTTTGGGATGGCACGGAAAGGCTCGATAGAGTGTTCATCGATTACCTGGCGGCCGAAGATACACCGTATACCCGTGCGGTGGCCCGCAAGAGCTTTACCGCGGCCGTAGCCCGGGTGATGCGCCCTGGCTGCAAGTACGACTATGTACCCGTATTCAACGGGCCCCAGGGGATCGGTAAGACGACTTTCCTGAAGACGATTGGGAAGAACTGGTACAGCGACAGTCTGCAGAACTTCAACGGAAAAGAGGCCAGCGAAATGATCCAGGGCATCTGGATCAACGAAATCGGCGAAATGTCCGGGTACAACCGGTCCGAAATGGATATCGTCAAGCAGTTCCTGTCCCGGTGCGATGATGTGTACCGGCAGCCCTACGGCAAGCACGCCGTCCGGTTCCCTCGGAAGGGTGTATTTTTCGGGACTTGCAATAATCATGACTTCCTGAAAGATCCGACTGGAAACCGCCGCTTCTGGCCCGTCGATGTGGGCCTGCATAAGCCGGCTAAAAATATCTGGGTCCAGCTTCCTGACGAAGTAGACCAACTATGGGCCGAAGCGGCTGTACGGTATACGAAAGGGGAACAACTCTTCATGGATACCCCGGAACTGGATGCGGCTACCCGGGAAGCCCAGGAAGCCCACCGGGAGAACAGCATCCGGGAAGGGATGATCCGGGACTGGATCGAAAAGCCGGTGCCGCCTAATTATACCAGCCTGAGTCTATCGGCGCGGCGGATCTTCTGGAATGGCGGGATGGCGGGAACGGGAGATTTGGTCCCCCGGGAGAAGGTATGCGCCGCAGAAATCTGGTGCGAACTCTTCATGGGCGATCCAAAGCATATGCGGCGGAGCGATGCCAACGAAATCAACCAGGTGCTGGTGAACACACCTGGGTGGCGGAGAAATGTTACTTCGCGCAGATTTGGATATGCAGGAAAACAAAAAGGATTTGAGAGGGTCATGAATATCGGTGTATAAAAGACGGAACTTTCGAAAGTTCCACCCTAAAAATAGCTGGAACCTCAAAAATAGAAAGTTCCGCTTAAAGTTCCGGCGTTAAACCGCATTATCTCTAGGTTTATGGGTTAACGGGTACCCGGAACCTTCTATCTAAGAAATATATTAAAACCGACTGAATCAACTGAAATAACCAGTTGAAAGCAGTTGAATTTCAGTTGAATCAGTTGGATTTAAGGTTTTTCTTGGGTAAAAATTTTAAAAGTATAAATATCCGTCGCATTAAATAAATATGCAAAGGAGGTAGGACCAATATGCTGGAACGAGATGTTGAACGTCATTTAGTGAACGGGGTGAAAGCGCAGGGCGGTAAAGCCTATAAGTGGGTGAGCCCTGGCAATGTCGGTGTGCCGGACAGAATCGTGGTGTGGCCAGGCGGCAAAGTCGAGTTCATCGAACTGAAGACTGATAACGGACGATTGAGCAAGCTGCAGTCGGTGCAGATCTGCCGACTTCTGAAGCTGGGATGTTACACCCGGGTGCTGTATGGCCTGAAGAGTGTTGTGGACTATCTGATGGAGGATCATTCGGGAGGAGATGATGCAGCGTGATATTTACCCCGCATCCCTATCAACGGTATTGTATTGATCGGGTGGTAAAAGACCAGGCAATCGGATTGTTCCTTGACATGGGCCTCGGTAAGACAGTGATCACTCTGTCCGCCATTATGGAGCTAAAGTACGGGAGATTTGCAGTCAACAAAGTTTTGGTGATTGCCCCGAAGAAAGTAGCCGAAGCGACTTGGCAGCAGGAGGCTTCCAAGTGGGACTTCCTCCGGAATCTCCGGTTTGCTACAGTCCTGGGCAGCGCGAAGAATCGGATCAAGGAGCTTTACCGGCCAGCCGATATTTACGTGATCAACCGTGAGAATGTGGATTGGCTGGTGGATTACTATAAAAATGACTGGCCCTTTGACATGGTAGTCGTGGATGAATCTTCCAGTTTCAAGTCTCACCGGGCCAAACGGTTCAAAGCCTTGGCTTCTATCCGGCCGCATATCCACCGGATCGTGGAACTGACGGGTACGCCGTCTCCTAACAGCCTGATGGACCTGTGGAGCCAGCTGTATCTCCTGGATGGCGGGGCGCGCCTGGGGAAGTATTACACCCATTTCCGCGATAGATTCTTTGATCCGGGGAAGCGGACGCGGGAAGTGATTTACTCCTACGATCCCAAGGACGGCGCCCAGCAGTCCATCATGGGCCGGATCTCCGATATTTGCGTCAGCATGAAAGCATCGGATTATCTGCAGTTGCCCGACTGTATCATAGATGATATCCCGGTTGAATTAGACGCGAAAGCTAAGAAAGCCTATAATCAACTGGAACGTGATATGGTCCTGGCGCTGCCTGATGGGGATATCGACGTGGCCAGCGCGGCAGGACTGTCAAACAAGCTGCAGCAGTTGGCCAACGGAGCGGTGTATGATGATGAACATGGCGTCCATGAAGTCCATAACTGTAAGCTGGAAGCGTTCCTAGAGCTGCTTGAGAAATTGAACGGGCAGCATGCCTTGGTGTTCTACAATTTCAAGCATGATCTTTCGCGCATACAGGATGCCCTCAAAACATCGAAACTGCGGGTACGGGTATTCCAGGGCGCAGAAGAGGAAAAAGACTGGAATAGCGGTAAAATTGATGTTCTTCTGGCCCATCCCGCCAGCACCGCCTATGGACTCAATCTTCAGAACGGCGGGCATCACATCATTTGGTTTGGCCTCAATTGGTCTTTGGAGCTATACCAACAGGCCAACAAGCGGCTGCATCGGCAGGGGCAGCCGGAACCTGTCATTATCCATCAGTTGGTTTGCCGGGGAACTCGGGACGATGACCTGGTGGACGCATTGGATTGGAAGGACAAGGCCCAAGATTATGTCCTGGAAAGTTTGAAAGCGAGGATCAAGAAATGGAAACGACAAGAATGAAAACCTTCGTGAAAGTAGTAATAGCAGTCGGAGTCTTAACAGGATTAGCCATGTACATCGGCGGAATCCTGGCTATTTGGCGTTTTGTGCTGATGGTGGTATAACTACATACCCTGAAAGACAAAATGCTTTAAAACGAAAATTTGAGTGTAATAGAGGAGGACGGAAAATGATGGAATCGATTTTATATTTCCCCAGAGGGGTCGAAGTAAAGATCACACCGCGTTCTGAGGTGACTGACGAATTCAGGCAGCAGATCCGAAACTCGTTCCGCGATTATACCGCAGGGACGGCTGAGGACTACCGGGGCCAGGACAAACTGGCATTCATCGATCTGATCCGGGAGCAAAATTTCCAGGTGGATCCAGACGTTATTATTAACGGATACATCCGGGAAGAGCTGGAAAGCGAGGGTGTAGTAGAACTTGCGGAGCTGGCGAACCTTGAGGAGATCAGCAATCTTATGGACGAAGCAGTCCATAGGTATAAAAGGGGCTGGTACCACTGGAGCGGCGATAACCATCTTGATGAACCGGCCTGCAAATTTGTAGAAGCTGCCATCGAAGAAGTTATGGCCTATGGAAAGGAGAAGGGAAAATGACGGAACAGGTAAAAATCAAACTGATGCCCGGCGGACGTATGCCAAAAAAGAAGACGGCTGGAGCTGCGGCCTGGGACTGCTATGCACGGATCCATGAAAAATACAGCCCGACGGATCAACTGGTCCTTTCAGCAATGGACATGGGGGCCAAAGTTCCCCTGGGATTTGCCATGGAGCTTCCCAAAGGCTATCATGCGGAAATCCTTCCCAGAAGCTCCATAGGAGTTAAGACCAAATTCCGGGTTTCCAACAGCACCGGGATCATTGATTCTGATTACCGTGGGGAAGTGTGCATTATCCTGGACAACATAAGCCTGGTGAAAAGGGCATGCATCAAAGACGGCGATCGGATCGCCCAGATGCTCATTGTGAAGGATCCGGACGTGGAACTAGTTCAGGCAGAAAAGCTCAGCGAAACCGAACGGGGCACAGGCGGATTCGGTAGCACAGGCAGACGCGACAGACAGGAGGAATAAGGTATGCAGATTATTTTTAACGCTTTAATTATTTTAGCTACCATTGATCTTGCGCTTTTTGCTTACGAACAAATTCGAAAAATCTACGGACGATATCAGGATCAAAAATCTACAGAAGCCTTTTTTAACTGGATGAAAAAGAACAATGATCATGCAAAGGAGGAACCTCATGAGTGATATGATCCACCGGCCGAACCATTACACTTGGCGAGGTGGTATGGAATGTATTGATATAGCTAAGGAGCTGTGCCAGGGATCGGATGGCGTACGGGCGTATCTAATCGGATGTACCGTTAAGTACATCTACCGTTACCCAAAGAAAAACGGCCTACAAGATCTGGACAAAGCCATCGAATGCCTGACCATGCTGCGGAAGATTGAAGCTAGCAGTCAGAAATAGGAGGAGCTAATGACAGCAAAAGAATATTTGAACCGGATCCGTTTTATTTCAGTTGGACTCCGGGTTAAGGAACAGGAACTACAGCAGCTAGAGTCAGATCTTTATACTATCCATTCCGTGGACACCAGCCGAGAACGGATTGACGGAGGGATACCGGTATCCATGGCCGATAAGGTGGCGCGGATCCGGGATATGCAGATTGTAATAAATAAGGAATGGGATCAGCTTCTGGATTTGCGAAAGGAAGCCAGGGAACGAATCATGCAGTTGGAAGATGGCCGTTTCCGGGCGGTACTGACGGAACGATATCTAAACAACAAGCGGTGGGAGCAGATTGCAGTGGACATGAACTACACTTACCGCAATGTAATCAAGATTCATGGGAAAGCACTGCAGCAGTTTGAGATTCAGTTCAAAGAGTTCCTAGAAATTCCCTATCTTGACGTGATATAGTGTAGACTGCAAAAGGTAAGGGAAAAGGGCAAGCCCGAACCGATTGCGGAACCTCCTTTCTAAGATATGGCAGTACGGAAAAGGCACCCTGATGGGGTGCTTTTTTCGTTCCCGAAAAGTTGGATGTGTTTGTTTTTTATGGCTATCGCGGAGGTGGGAAAGGGGGGCAGCCAATGAGAGAATATGTATTTTCCTCACGCCAAAATAAAAAACTCTCCTTACATTAGCCAGGAGAGTCTGCTGAACAGGTTGCAATCCTATTCAGACTTAGTTGCACGAGACTGTGAGTCATCTTTTAGGTCATCAACAGGGATGGGCCAAGCACGCAAGCCGTAGCTACGGGCGTATAAGATTTTTCCAGTACGAGGATCTTTGAGCCAAGTCCTGAAGATGACGTTAGACTTATGTTTTTTGTTCACAGCTGCCACCTCTTTTCGTAAAGAATTGAGGCGGGGCGCCCCGTGCGAATATATTATAGCATATATAGTAAATACGAAAAAAGACCCCAGATAAATCTAGGGCCTTTTTTCGGGGGGGCAACTGGATATTGAAGTAAAAATTGTCCTTGGCCAAATGATTCGCGAAGTCATTTAGATTGTTCTGTGAACCAAACATAAGCCGCCTATAATATACCTCAACTTAAGCTGTTAGTCAATTAATAAAAATGTTTCTATATTTTCTCAAATTCGAGATTATTCGACTTTAAATAAAGAATTTATGTTAAAATAAAGAAATTATAAATTATGCTTCGCTTTGAAACACGAAGAGATTGGAAGCGTTTATGAAAGACATGCCTGTATTGGGGAATTTTAAGGTTTGCAAAAGGTGCGGGGAAAAGTTTTACCTACCATTTGGCACTCCATGGCCATGGAAAACCAATTATCGGGGACGGAATTATATTTTTTGTTCCTACAAATGCAAAAGAAAATTTGATAAGGGGATAAAGTAAGCACAGTCTATAATGGCTGTGCTTTTTTAATGCAAGGATGTGATGAGATGCGGAAAACAGGGCGCCCGATGGCTGTGATTGATCAGAAAAATTTTGAGCGCCTCTGCGGGCTGCAGTGTACAGAACAAGAAGTATGTGCTTTCTTTGGAGTGACGGACAAGACGCTGAACCGATGGTGCAAGAGAACTTATAAGCTGAGTTTTTCCGAAGTTTTTAAGGTAAAACGCGGAATAGGGAAAATATCCCTTAGAAGGGCCCAGTGGCAGTTAGCTCAGAAGTCTGCAGCCATGGCCATTTTTCTTGGTAAAAACTATCTGGGCCAGTCGGATCGCGATAAGAATGAACAGCTTGAAATGCAGCTTGCAGATGACGGGCTGACTGCGGCTTTGAGTGGAGCCGCCAAGAAAGCGTGGGATGAGGATGATCAACCTGATTGAACCGGTAATACGTTTCCAGGAGTTTTCTAAAAAACAACTGCAGGTTTTCACCTGGTGGATGCCTGAGTCTCCGTATAGCAACTACAATGGAATCATTGCTGATGGATCCATTCGCGCCGGGAAAACTGTGGCAATGGCTGTATCTTTCATTCTGTGGGCAATGGCGTCATATGATCATCAGAATTTTGCTATGTGCGGGAAAACAGTTGGGGCTTTTAGACGGAACGTGTGGAACTGGCTCCGGCCGGTAATTTATGCAAGAAAGTGGGAAGTGAAAGAAAGCCGGACATCGAACACTATTATAGTTAGCGATGGGATACGCACTAATTATTTTTACATTTTCGGCGGAAGAGATGAATCTTCCCAGGATCTGATCCAGGGCTTGACTCTGGCGGGGCTGTACTGTGATGAAGTTGCCCTGATGCCAGAATCATTCGTCAACCAGGCGACCGGCCGCTGCAGCGTAGCCGGTGCGAAAATGTGGTTCAACTGCAACCCCGAAAGCCCCATGCATTGGTTTCTGAATAACTGGATAAAGAAGCAGGCCGAAAAGAAGCTGCTGCATCTGCATTTTACAATGGATGACAATCCATCGCTTAGCGATTCAGTACGGGAGCGGTACAAGACCACATACAGCGGTGTTTTCTACCAGCGTTTTATCCAGGGGCTGTGGGTCATGGCCCAAGGGGCTGTTTATAAAGACGCCTGGAGCGAAGATCTCTATTTTGGCAAAGCCCAGTTGGATCTAATCTACTTGAACCCGCGCATGTATCGCAGATACATCGCAATCGACTATGGGACGGTCAACCCTATGGCTTTCCTTGACATATGGGATGATGGAGATGTGTTGTGGATCACAAGGGAATATTACTGGGACAGCAGGGCTGCAGGAAATCACGAAAAAGACAACAGCCAGTATGGCGATGATTTGATGGATTTTATTAAAGCAATTGATCAGCCGGTAACTGCGGTGATCATTGACCCGTCAGCTGAGTCTTTCAAGATTGAGATGAAGAACCGAGGCTTTCGCGCCAAAGAAACTGTAGAAACCATTAATGCAGACAACAAAGTACTGGAAGGAATCCGGGCAGTCAACAAGATGCTGACCCGGCGCAAGATACGGATCTACAAGGAAGGCTGTCCTATGCTGATTCAAGAAATGACATCCTACTGCTGGGATGAGAAAGCCATCCAGAATGGCGGAAGGGAACGGCCTATAAAAGCAAGGGACCATACGGTGGATGCCCTGCGGTATGGGGTTATGACGATTGTAAGGCCAAGGAGGCTGGCAAATGCCTAGATACAAGAAAAAAAGACAAAATAGCGCCATCCGGGGGAAAGCCCAGGATGGCTTTTCTAATGCGCTGGCCAGGCTGGGCGTAGGGACCCCTAATCTGCTGGAAGCAACTGAGTACATCCCGCAGCGGATCACAAGGAATTATGCGCTGCTGAATACGCTGTACCGGGAACAGTGGATTGTCCGCCGCATTGTGGACACGATTCCCTCGGATATGTTGAAAAACTGGATTACGCTAAGCACAGAAGTGGCTCCGGCAACGATGAAGCGGTTTGAAAGGGCTCTCCGGCAAACCCGCGTAATTAATTCTTTGAAAGAGGGGATGGAGTGGGGGCGCCTCTTTGGAGGGGCCATCGGTGTTCTCATGATCAAGGGCCAGGGAGATATGCTGGATCAGCCCCTGGACCTAGAGAGAATCTTTCCTGGTGATTTCTGCGGCATTCTGAACTTTGACCGCTGGAACGGGGTAAGTCCCTCTGGAGAACTGATTACTGATATCGGGGACCCGGAATACGGGCTTCCCAAGTACTACCAGATTTCAGATCCTGCAAGTGGAACTGTTTGCAATGTCCACCATAGCCGCGTACTGCGGTTTATTGGGGATGATCTGCCATACTGGGAAAGCCTGGCAGAAAATCAATGGGGAGCCTCTGTTGTTGAGGCGGTCTTTGACGATTTGAAGAAGCGGGATAATGTTTCCTGGAATATTGCGCAGCTAACGTTTGTAGCAAACTTGAGGATCCTGAAAATGGCTGATTTAGGGGAGATGCTCGGTTCAGCAGACGAACAGTCCAAGGCTGAGCTATACCACACGGTACAGGCCCAGAACTGGCTGATGAGCAATATGGGGCTGCAGATCATGGATAAGGACGACAGCATGGAAACCCACCAGTACACTTTTGGCGGACTGGCCGATGTTTATTCTCAGTTCATGATGGACGTTGCTGGTGCTGCCCGTATCCCGGTTACTAAGCTGTTCGGGCGGTCTCCTGCCGGAATGAACGCTACTGGTGAATCGGACCTTCAGAACTACTACGATATGATTGCCGAAGAACAGGAGTCCAAGCTCCGGCCGATTCTGGACAAGCTTTTGCCAGTGGTGTGCATGAGTGCATTCGGCGCTGTGCCGGATGATCTGGACTACGACTTTGACCCTGTTTCTGAGCCCAATGACAAGGAACGAGCAGAGCTGGCGAAATCCGGGACTGAGAACGTAGTCACGGCACTTAATGCCGGCCTGGTATCCAAACGGACCGCCCTTAAGGAGCTGAAGCAGCAGTCTGAACGTACCGGCGTTTGGACGAACATTACGGAAGCCGATATCATGAAGGCCCCTGAAGACCTGGAGAATGAAGGAGAGCTCGGCAGCCTGTTGGGTTTGCCGCAGCAGGAGCCCCAGGAACTGCCCGGTAGGGACAGCGACGAGAACTGGGATGAAAGTAAGCACCCCAGGGCCGATAATGGACAGTTTGGCAACGGAAGTGCTGAAAAACCTAAGCATAAAGAAAAAGCCCCTAGATATTCCAAAGGAGAAGCATATAAGAACCAGATTGGGGAACCTATAGCTGGGGAACATAAAGGCCTTGAAGCTATTAATCTCTTAAGAAAACTACAAAGCGGATATGTGCCTGATGCTTTTACCCGTGAGGATATCGGAGGGATTGCCCTTCCATGGGGCGATAATTGGATGGGGCTAAAACATATAATTAAAGAACGGTCTGAACAAGGGGTTGATGTAGATAAGTTCCTTTCAAATCTTCCGAATGTGATAGAAACAGGGCAGCTGAAGACAGATCGAGGTAGGTGGTATATAAGAAAAGACAATTATACTGCAGTTGTTTCACCAACTTTCTTTGATGATAAATTTACCTTCCTGCTTACCGGATGGGACGAAAATTATTCCAAAAATAAAGAGCCTTGAAGCGTCCAAAGCATGTAAACTAATTGGACATTGCTTGGTAACCAGACCACTTGCGTTACCAACTTCAAAGCTCTTTCTATTTAAATTATAACATTTTCCAGCTAAAAGTCAAAAAAATAAGAATGGCTAATTGGATGAACGTCCTCCGGGGTCGAAACCCGGTCCTCATCATTCTTTAACAGCAGTGGCGACTTTCTGTTGTCAATTAGCTATTCTTGATGTTTTCAATATACTATTTTTTCGTTAAAAAGTCAAAATGATAAAGAGCTTTAAGATCCCAGAAAGACGATTCACTAATCTGGGGTTACCGAGCAAACAGACCGTTTCTTTTGCCCACCTTAAAGCTCTTGTAGCCACATTATAACGCTTTTATGTTGAAAGTCAAAGCGGAGATACGATTATGAACAAGGAGAAATTCAAGCCCAGGCGCGTTGTAGAAAAGCGCTACCAGGCTGCTATCAAAGGTATCGTGAGGCGGATGCGGAGGAAGCTGGAAACAGCTTCTACCCCCACCCAGGCTATTACGATGCTGCGAGAGATGGCACGGTCACCTACTATGGATGCTGCTGCAAGAATGGCCGCTATGGCCATGGCTACCCAGGTTATGCAGAATGGCTACAGAACCTGGAGAGAAGCGGCTGCAGCTGGATCCAAGGGAACCGAAATCTATTATGCACTTACTAAGGAATTGAATAAGTCCAATGCATTCCGAGAGATCATAGACCGGAATGCAGAACTTATAAAGTCGGTACCGGCTGACGCGACCCAGGCCCTTGCCAGAGCGATGGCCGAAGGCTATGAAGCCGGTGTGCGGCCGGAAGACCTGAAAGCAGACATCATGAACCGGTTCTCAGACCTGACCGAGGCAAAAGCCCGGCTGATTGCCAGGACGGAAACCTCAAAGGCAGCCACGGCACTAACCCGGGTACGGGCACAGCGTATTGGCGCAGAGTGGTATGTGTGGAGGACCAGCGAAGACGCAAGGGTCCGCAGCTCCCATGCGCATATGGACGGGGTACTGGTTAACTGGAGTGACCCGCCCAGCCCGGAAAAGCTGATCGGGATGAAAGATTATGGATCCTACCACGCGGGGGAATTCCCAAACTGCCGGTGTTATGCTGAACCCCTGCTTGACTATGACGATGTGAAGTGGCCCCACAAGGTTTACCGTGGCGGCCGAATTACCAGTATGACATTGGCCGGCTTCAAGAAAATAACGGGAGGTGGTGCTATTTGAGAGCGTTTTACGGCAGCAAGATTTCCGATCACATGATCGAGACCCCAGAAGGGTATCTGATTTGTAAGTCGGTTCCCATTGCAAGAACTGGCGTGCAGGAATACAGGGGCATTGAATTCGGGGCCCCAGAGCCTCAGCAGATCTACCAGGTAGAACGGCCTGAAGAGGAAGTGTTCAGCGCTGCGGCATTGGCTTCCTTCGAGGGAAAACCGGTAGTCGATGAACACCCAAATGAAGATGTTACATCGACGAATTATTCCCGCTATACCAAAGGTGTGTGCCGGGATGTAAGACGAGGTGACGGAGAGCTTAGCGAATGTATGGTGGCTGATCTGATCGTCTACGATAAACAGCTGATCCAGGAAATTAAAAATGGCAAGCGCGATATATCCTGCGGCTACAATTGCCTGTGGGTACCAAGTGGTGAAAATGGGTATACCCAAAAAGAAATCAGAGGTAACCATGTGGCGGTAGTGAACCAGGGGCGCGCGGGGCATAAAGTATCAATCCGAGATTCCAAAAATGGAGGGAAAAAGATGGAAAAGAAACAAGGACTGTTTGGCAGAATGCTGAAAAGCTTTGCCAGAGACGAGGACACCACGCCGGATGATCTGGAACAGGCGTCCAAATTGAACCCTGAGAATGAAAAGAAAGAGGAAACACCGGCAAAAGATGAGGGGCTGGCCGGCGGCACCGATATCGGTGAGCGCCTTGACCGTCTGGAAAATGCAGTGGCTGAACTGGCCAAAATGATGCGAGCAGGTACTGAAACCCAGGATGATGGGGAACCCGGTGCCCAGGAAGAACCGGATGTGCTGGACGCTCTGGAAAATGAACTGGAAAAAGGTGCTCCGGCGAACCCTTCTGACGAAAGCAACGTGCAGGCACCGGCTGGCCAGGTTGGCGAACCCCCGAAAAAGACGGAAGATGAGGGCGCCCCTGGTGTGGTCTCCAGTGATTGCGACGAAAACAGCAAGCAGGCGCGTGACGCAGCACTGGAAGTAATTCGGGGCATTAAACCGATTATTGCAAACCTGCCTCAGGAAAAGCGCAAGAAAGTGGCGGATTCTCTGGCCTATCTGGTTCGTGGCAATGCCAATGATCATGGCTATGGTACGCTGGCAAAAGCTAAAAAGAACGGCTATGCTGGTGCACGAGATACCGCTGAAGATGACAGAGCTCTGGGACGCGCTATCAGAGACAAATACAATCCCCATTACATGAAGAAATAACAGGAGGTCAATACAATGAGTGGAAAAGCAATTGGCATTTCTATGAACTATGGTTTTCCGGGTACCTACGCAAGAACTCCGGACGATATTGTAACCAGCCGGCAGCTGAAAGAGGGCTCCGCTGATGTTCCTTTTGGTATGGCACTGTGCGCCAATGGGGACAATACGTATAGCCCTGTGGGGGATGATTTCACTGCAGCTAAATTCGGCGGCGTGGCACTGCGTGTGGTAAAGCAGGCAACTGCATATGACGATCAGACCGCGACCGCATACCACGCAAAAGACCTGGTAAACGCCATCAACCGCGGGGCTGTGGTTGTGACTTGCAACCATGGGACTCCGACTGCAGGTGGTTCTGTGTATGTACGAATCAAGGAAAATTCCTCCATCCCTGCCGGGGTTGTAGGTGGCTTTGAAGCAGAAGCGGATAGCACGAATACCGTTCAGCTGACTAATGTACAGTGGACTAATGGCTATGTGGATGCCAATGGTGTTGCTGAAATCACTATTCTGACTCGGCTGAACGCATGATTGAGGAGGGGAAACAATGAACGATAATGTACAATTTGGCGCACCCAACGGGAACATGGCTGGCAGCGCTGCTTTTGCTATGAAACAGGGCGGCCGGCAAGCCTTCTACGGTGGTGCAAACGACGCAGTTGCTTCCGGTATGGCCTATTTGATGGGCGAACTGGAAAAGACGGACACTAAAATTAGAGAACCGCTGTCTTCTGTAACCTGGCAGCGGGATATTGTAGCTCGTACTGGTGGCGGCTGGGTGGATTTCACCAGTACCTTTGACATGGATTATGGCACCACTGGCCCTAATGATCTGTCTATTGTGGGTACGGGTACTACCGCTATCCCTGTGATGCAGGTCAACACCAACAAGAATCTGTTCCGTGTGTTCACCTGGATGCACGCTATGCAGGTTCCTTTTGTTGATCAGGCAAAACTGCAGCAGATCGGCCGTTCCCTGGAAGATCTGCTGGATAAAGGTATCCGACTGAACTACAACAAGACTCTGGACCAGAACGTGTACCAGGGCATGACTAAGTTTGGGACTACGGGCCTGCTGAACGACGCCAATGTGGTAGCCGCTACCGCAGCTAATGGCGCGGCTGGGACCGCAACCTGGGTGACCAAGACCCCGGATGAAATCCTGCATGATATCAATGATGCACTGGTAGCAGCCTGGACTGCCGCCGAATATGATCTGGACGGTATGCCCAACCACATCCTGATCCCCTCCAAACAGTACGCTTACCTGGTGACTCAAAAGGTATCCGACGCTGGCAACATCTCTATTCTGGAATATTTGCTGCAGAACAACATTGCCCGTAACCAGGGTGGCAAAATCTCTATCGAGCCCTGCCGCTGGTGCAAGGAAGCAGGAACCGGTAAAACCGACCGCATGATGGTATACGTAAATGATGAAGACAAAGTGAACTTTGATATTACGGTGCCTATTACCCGGGCCATGACGCAGCCGTCTGTAGAACGTGGTGCTTATCTGACCCTCTACGCTGCTCAGATCGGTCAGGTTAAATTCAACTACTATCAGCCGGTCCGCTATATCGACGGAATCTGATCCAGCATATGGGGAGCTGCTTAATTGCAGCTCCTTGTTTTATTAGGAGGAAATGACATGTTTATTCTGAGCAAAAAACGCTTTGAATTCCGCAATGCAAACAATGAAACTTTTACCACCAAGGGCGGTATGGCTATGGAAGAAGCCCCGGACTGGTGCGCTAATAATGACTTCTTCAAGGCCGCAGAATCTGATGGCGATATCATCGTAGCAACCGCACCTACGGAAAAAGCGGCTACCCAGGCGGTTACAGCAGCTGAAACTAAAACAGCAGCAAAAGCAACTACCGCTAAAATCAAGGCTTAACAAGGAGGGCGGCTGATGTTCATCAATGGGCTATTGGCCCAGGCGTCCAATGTGAAGCCAACCTACGGTAATCCGTCTTACACGGTCGCAGATTTCGAGGAACTTTACCCACAGTTCAAGGGACTGGTCCCGGATGCCGCTATTTCCCAGTACGTGGAAATGGGCAATGCTTGTGTTAACAAGCGCCGGTATGGGGCTATGTGGAAAACAGCTATTGGCTTGTTCATCGCTCATTTCTGCGCTCTATATCTGCAGTCTCAGACAGAAGCTGGCAGTGATGCCAATTCCGTTTTGGCAGCGGCCACAAATGCGGGACTGCTTTCTGGCGAAAGCGCCGACGGGGTTTCCTATTCTCGAGAAATTGGTTCCATTACCAGTGATCTTGCTGGCTGGGCTGGCTTCAAGCTGACTTCTTATGGGGTACAGTTTGCAACTCTTGCCAAGATGGCGGGCAAAGGCGGGATGTACGTATGGTAGATGCTGGAAAAGTAAAGGCCCAAGTATCTCATATTGAAGTGAACGGCGGGATCGAGGGGCTGTTGAAGAGACTTGAGGGCTTAGAGAAAAGGGCTCTGTATGTAGGGGTCCCTAAATCTACGGCTACAAACCGAAATGGGGATGCCCCGGAACTTACAAACGCAGAACTGCTGTTCATGCACACACATGGCGTCAGAAAAATTGCTATGCGAAAAGCCATGAAGCTAATGATGAAATCTGGCAGCACCTATTCTGAAGCCTACCAAATGTATATCCATTCTAACGGGTCCGCCCTGTATGCCGTCCCGCCCCGGCCAGTTATCGGCCCCGCACTGAAAGCGCATAGGAACGAAATTGGGAAAGGGTTTCAGCGGATCTATAAAGCCACGCTGGACGGAAATGAACCAGCCGTGCAATCTGCCATGGCGTGGACTGGATTAAAGGCCCAGAACGCCTGCAGGAGCTGGTTCTATGACCCCAGGAACAACTGGCCTAAAAATGCCCCGAAAACCATTAAGGCAAAGGGCAGCGAGCGTCCCCTGATCGATACAGGGAGCTTGCGGAACAGTATTATCTATGTCGTGCGGGAGGAATAAGCCATGATCAATCTGTCTTCGGTTGTCCTTTCCCCCATGCTTTCCCAGCAGGTCGTCATTAACCGGCAAAGTGGGACTTGGGTAAAGGGTCGCTTTCTCGCTGGGGAAAAAGAAACCATTACGACAACGGGTATCGTCACCAAAGCAAATACGCGAGACTTGTCGGTCGTTCCCGAAGGGGATCGTCAAGGTGGCGGGATCCGCGTTCTTACCACAATCCCGGTTTATGTGACCGGGCAGAATGAAGGAGAGAACCTGGCAGATACTGTTTCCTGGGAAGGTGATACCTATAAAATCGTCAGTGTGGACCCTGATCAGAAATATGGCTTTTACCGGGCTATCTGTGTTCGAATTCCTGGAGGTGAAAGTTAGTGGCGACGTTGAAACGAGAAGAAATCGAAGCAGCTTTCTATGAAGCGGTCATGGCCTCCCTTGGCTACGACCAGAATAAAGACTATGGCTCTAAAAAGCCTCCTGTTCGCCTAACCTATCCGGCCCAGGGCCAACCGGACTGGGGTGTAAATGATGACGTGGTATTCATTCTCTTTGGGGATGCGGACGACGACTCAACGCAGACTGTAGATGAGACCTGGGAGAACTCTGGAGATGACCTTGTCCGCCATCATAAGGTAAACCGGGTCCTTCAAATGTCCTTCGTAGCATATGGGCCCAACGGATACGACAACCTGGTGACGCTCCGGCATAAGCTCATGGATAACCCAAAGCAGCTGAAGGAAAAGGGGATTAACGTAGTTCCCAGCGGAAATGCAGTTACCTATGCTCCGGAAATCTTTCAGGGGCTGTGGTGGCAAAGGGCCGACCTTCAGATGACATTCAACTCTACGGTTGAATTTGATGAAGACGTGCGTTCCATTGCTACTGTGGATGTCCATGTTAACACCGACAAGACTTTGCCAGGCAAAACCGCGGGGACGATCACCCAGCTGGGCAGTCTGACAATCAATAAATCTTGAATGAAAGGACCATAATATGGCTAATAAATTAACTTTGAATCCCATTGTTGATATTTCCGTCAGCCTGGCAGCTAGAGCTGCCGCAAGACGGGGCTTCAACGTTGCCCTGATCCTTGGGACGAGTTCGGTAATCCCGAAAGATGAAAGGGTGAGAACCTACACTTCTGTGGACGCACTCCTGGCTGATGGCTTCACTACGGACAGCGCAGAGTATAAGGCTGCACTGCTGTATTTCTCCGCGACCATTACGCCTACCAAGCTGGCTGTGGGTGTAAAGAGCTCTGACGACGAAAGCCTCCTGGCTGCTGCACAGGCCTGCAGGGCCGCTAACAGCGAATGGTATATCCTGGTTCCTCTGGGAGCGGCGTATGACGACCTGGTGGCTCTCGCGGCATGGGTAGAAACAGCGACTCCGGACACAGTATTGTTCTACACGACTGATGATTCCAGTGTATCCCCGGCTTCTGACACCTCCAGTAAGGACGCCATTTTCTATGCTATGAAGCAGAAAGCGTACCGGCGTACTTTCGGACAATACTGCGGCCAGGCAGACACTCTGGATGCGGTAGCCGCAACGGCCGGGTATGCTATGGGTGCCAATCGCGGGACCAGCAATTCCGCTTTTACACTGGCTTATAAGAAACTGCCGGGAGTGACAACTGACAGCCTGACGGAAAACCAGGTTGAACAAATCGCAGGTGGACGCGATTCCACCGGTGCAAACGGGAACGTGTATGTCACCCGGGATGAGGACTATAATCTGCTGCAGTACGGGCGTATGGCTGACGGGACCGCCTTCGACGAAATCCTAAACCTGGATATGCTGAAGAATGACATCAAGCTGAACGTCATGGACCTGCTGGCCAATAACCGCAAGATCCCTCAGACCAATGCAGGGGTGGCTTCCATTGTGAACGTCATTAATACGGCCTGCAACAAGTACGTAAACACTGGCTTTATCGCGCCGGGTAAGTGGAACGGCGGGACCGTCCTGGAATTGGCAAACGGCACCTATTTGACGAATGGCTATCTGGTACAGGCCGAAGACGTGGACGATCAGTCTCAGGCCGATAGAGACGCCCGCAAGGCGCCGCCTATCTATGTATCTGTTAAACTGGCCGGCGCTATCGAATTTGTGACCATTGAAGTCTATGTCAACCGCTAAGGGGGGAAGATAAATGGCAACTACGACCTATAGCTTTACTGATCTTGTGGGTTCTATCCACAGCGATCTTGTAGGTGATTATATTTTTACCGGCGAAGGTGCCGGATCCGTTTCGGTGTCCAAGTCTACCGAACGCAGCGCGCATGATGTGGCTGCGGATGGCTCTGTGATGGTTTCTAAGGTGGCCGGGAATAATGGCACGGTTACGATTGAAGTCCAGCAGACCAGCCCTCTGCATTTCTGGCTTCTGAACTGGTTCAACGCTCATTGGGCGGCTAATACGACTAACTGGGCAACGACCACCATGCTGCTGAAAAACACCAGTACCGGCGGCTCCCATGTTTGCTCCGGCGTCAGCCCGCAGAAAGAAGCGGACGTACCGTACCAGTCCCAGGGGCAGCGTGTGACCTGGACACTGATGTGTGCTGACATTACTAATAATGCCATTTGAGCATGAAAGGAGAAAGAAATATGCAGGCTCCAAAAACGAAAACAAAAATCACTGAAATCAAAGGAGTGAAATACAGACTGGGCAAACTGGACGCCCGGTCTGCTTCCTATCTGGCTGTGAAAGCTGCGGCGGTACTCGCACCGGCGATGACCGCACGGAATGATAAGGAAATCGTGGGAATGCTCACTACCACCTTGCCGTCCCTCCCCAGAAAGGAATTTGATGAGATCCAGACCATGATTCTGCGAACTGTGGTTAAGCTGGACGACGTTGATGGCAAACTCCTTCCGGTACCACTGCTGAGGGAAGATGGCCGGTTTGTAGACCCGGAACTGAACTACGATGTACTTACAGTCATGGGGCTCACGGTACAGGCATTAATTTTTAACGTAGGAGATTTTTTCGGAGAAGCCGGGTTATCTCCGGCGATCTTGGAAGGCAAAAAGAAAGACTGATTGGGTTTGACCCGCTTCCATATCCCAATTTGGATGCCTTTTTAATGGCCCCGGTAACAGCTGGACTGTGGAAGCAGCACGAGACGTTTGACGGGACGTATGATCTGGATGATTTGCTGGATGCCCACGAACTTCTGGACACCAATGCGATCAATAAAATCCGCGCTCAGGAGGCGGCCCGTAGCGAGGTGAATAAGTAATGGCAACTACACCGATTGAAGAGTATTTATATAAGCTGGGAGCGGGGATTGACCGAGGGTCTTTCAACCAGGCTATTAGTTGCCTCAAGGAACTCAAACAGATCATTGGCAGCGTCGAATCGGTGGCTGTACCTGCTGCCTTGTTCGGTGGCATTTTAGCTATTACCAAAGCAACGGCCGGAATTATCAAAAACGCTGCTGACGCTGAAGTGCAATATAAGCGCCTTGGCACACAAATGTGGACTACCGTTGAAAGTGCCAAGGCTTTATCTGTTGCAATGAAAACCATGGGCGTTTCTGAGCAAGACATTGCATGGGTACCGGAACTGCGGGGTCAGTTCTTTAGGCTCCGGGCAGAGATGGATGCTATGGCGGCTCCTGTAGACACGGAAGCACAATTTCAGTGGATCCGGGAGATCGGCTATGATGTTCAATCCTTACAAGTGCGCGTAAAGATGCTCTCTGAGTGGGTAGCTTATTTTCTGATCAAGTATTTGGGCCCCATGATTAAAGAGTTCCAGGGATTCATCCAGTGGCTGAATGCCCAACTTGGGCAAAATATGCCAGCCATTGCCAGGAAGATAGCAAAAGCCTTATCGACCATAGTAGGCATTGCTTATTCGGCGATTTCGCTTTTGAAGTCGGTCATTGGGGAAATTTTAGATTTTGTGGGTGATCTCCCCGGCCAGGTAAAGAAATGGACAGCAATCTTTGGCCTTGTGTTCGCGGCAATCCGTTCCGGCCCTATGGGGTATTTCCTGATTGCCATTACGGCTATTCTGACTCTGGTACAGGACTTTGTGTACTATGCGAACGGATGGAACAGCTCAAAGACCTTAGCCCCTATGTGGGAAAAAGTCTTGAAGTTCCTGAACAGCGAAACCCTGAAGAAGCTGGGAGAAATCATTACAAAGCTTTTAACGGCAGTCGCAAATATCCTGGAAAAGATTCTCAAAACTGTCGTAGGAATCATAACGGAAATCAGTGAAGCAATTGACTGGGATAGCGTGGCGCAGGAGGCCCAGAAAGCAGCTGGGGAACTGGGCAAAGCCTTTTGGGATCTGAACGAAGCAGCCGACAGTTTCTTTACTATGCTGGCTAAGAAATCCGGATGGTTAGACGCACAAAGATATCTGGTGTTCTGGAAACTCTTGGGCGGGGCTATTCAAGGCGGGGTCAATACCTTAGCGGTATTCGTCAGCCTGTTTGCAAAGCTGGCGAAAGCAACGTCGCAGGTGTTCAGCGGAGACTTCAAAGGTGCGGCCAATACCATGCACCAGTTTGCCCACCAGTTTTCAATCAACCGGTGGGGGATACCGTTTTTCGCAGGGATCCAGAGCGCTATGGGTGATAACAGCCTGGAAAACGAATATGGCAATTTCGGTATAGGAGGCAATTTTGGTAATTCTGGTATGGGGTCAATCGGGGCCGGTGCTGGTCAGCTTATTGGGGCTTTGGTACAGGCTGGCCTTACTCCTGCTGGTGCCGCCGGCCTTGTTGGGAACCTCCAGGCTGAAAGCGGCCTGAACCCGGGAAATGCGGAAGACAGCAGCGGAGTTGACGATGCAGCCTATGTGGCCGGGGTGGATAATGGTTCAATCAGTGAGGATGAATTTGCCGGCGACGGTATTGGCTTTGGCCTGGCTCAGTGGACTTCAGAAAACCGGAAGCGGGCACTGTACCGGTATGCGAAATCGACCGGACGGAGCATTGCGGATTTGGGCATGCAGCTGGAATTCCTGCTGAATGAACTGAAGGAAAGCTATTCCAGCGTTTACCAGGTATTAGCCTCTACGGACAGCGTAAAGGAAGCCTCTGATGCGGTCCTCCATGATTTTGAAAGCCCGGCTGATCAGTCTGCTGCAGTGGAAGAAGAGCGGGCGGCCAATGGTTTGGCTGCTATGGCTTCCGCAGGTGGCGGTATTAGTGCCCGAAGCGGGGCGATGGGTTTTGCAGGGAATACGGCAGCTTTTTCTATGCCGGCTGTTTCCCCTACGAGTTACGCCGCTGCTGCTATATCCAACCCGAATTGGAACAACTCTTCAAGCAGCAGTATCAGCTTTGGGATTATTCGGGTTGATGTATCCGGTACCAATGCTACTCCTCAGGAAATCTATGAGGCTTTTAGACGTGGACTCAATGCCAGGGCCCAGCGTGAGGTGATTGTATGACGCTATTGGAACAATATGTGATCAAATTAAGTGCGGATTTAGACACAGGTTCTTTTGAAACCGCGAAGACGGCCATTAATGACCTGGTACACGCACTCAAAGGGATGGCCAGGATGGCAATCCCAGTAGGCGTTGGTATTAGCCTCGCGGCAGTGGTTAAGGTAACTACGGGCCTGATTAAGAGCACGGCCGATGCTGAAATGCAGTACAAGCGTCTGGGAACCCAGATGTGGATTACTGGAGATAGCGCTAAAGCACTGTCTGTAGCCATGAAGACCATGGGCGTCTCAGAACAGGATATTGCCTGGG
Organism: Acidaminococcus hominis; assembly: GCF_900291475.1. Lineage (GTDB taxonomy): Bacteria > Bacillota > Negativicutes > Acidaminococcales > Acidaminococcaceae > Acidaminococcus > Acidaminococcus hominis. The sequence continues at coordinate 161,501 of NZ_OLMM01000004.1, read as the reverse complement.
TTCCTGAACTGCGTGAACAGTTTTTCCGGCTTCGGCAGGAGATGAATGAGCTGGCCACGCCGGTAGACGCTGAACAGCAGTTTAAATGGATCCGTGAAATCGGGTACGATATCCAGAGCCTGCAGGTCAAGATGAAAGCACTGCGGGAATGGATCGCTTACTACCTGATCAAATACATGGACCCGTTCATAAGACGCTTCCAGGGGTTCATCCAGTGGCTGAATGAACGGCTTAGACGGAATCTGCCGGAGGTGGCAAAGAAAATAGCGAACGGCTTGTCCTCTATCGTAGGTGTTGCCTATTCTGCGTTCTATGCCATTAAATCTGTGCTGGGCGTGGTATACGATTTTGTCGAAGACCTTCCGGCCAGTGTGAAAAAGTGGGCGGGGATTTTCGCAGTTGTAGGAGCTGCAATTACCGCTGGCCCCTTTGGCCGGCTGGTAATGATCCTGGGTACTGCAATGCTGCTTATTCAGGATTTTGTTTACTGCATAAAGGGATGGAATTCTTCTAAGACTCTGGCCCCTATGTGGGAAACTGTTTTGAAGTTCATGCGCAGTGATACGGTGAAAACCATTGGCGGTGTGATCCAATATATTCTGGGGAAGATCTCCGGGGCTCTGGATACCATTTTCAGAGTGTTAGGGAATATTGCCAAGGAAATCAATGACAGTATCGACTGGGGCGAAATTGAGAACACCTGGGTCAAAACTGTTGATGAACTGACGAAGGCTTTCCGGGATCTGAAAAAATCCATTTCAGAACTCTATCGTTCCCTGGATGAAAACCAGAGCCCATCCCGGTTGTCGAAGGGGACTTCCTACTGGAAAGTGATCGGGGAAGCTATTACCACAGGCATTAAGTCGGGAATTTCTTTTGTCGGTGTCTTTGCAAAAATTATCGAAGCTTTGGCTCTCGTGGCACAGGGAAGATTCCAGGAAGCAGGGAAAAGCCTGTTGGGAGCGGCTAGCCAATTAGCCGGGGGCCTTGGCGGATTTGGTAAAGCTCAAACCCATGTAAAGTATGATAATCTTGGAGGATTCCGCTTTGGAAGCTCTTTTTCCGGTGGTGCTAATGGTGGTATGGCCTCTAATGATATTGGCAACCTGAGCGCTAATCTGGATGATAACGGGAATCTTTCTGCTGGTTCGGTAACGGGCCTGGCTGGAAGCTTGCAGCAGGGGTATCAATGGATGGACCCGGACGGGAGCAATACAGATCCTGCTGTACAATGTGCCAGTTTTGCTTCCGCTTATCTCCGCAATCTGGGCGTAAATTTTCCGGCTGTGGATGATATCGGCTCGATGCAGACAGCATACGGCAATGCCATGAGAGGCCCAGGATACACCCCTGATGCAGGGGACGCTGTATTCTTCCCCTCTCATGTAGGGATTTCCCTTGGTGGAAATATGATGATTAACCGCCAGTCTGACGGCGGGATCAAGACCATTGACCTGGATACCGCTCAGGAGTGGTTTGGGAATATTACCGGGTATGGTTCTACCAATGCTTATATCCAAGCTGCCGGCCAGGGAACTGCTGGAGGTGGCTATGGCGGGGCTGGGAACAGCCTTGTCGGGAATGGAAGCAGCTTCTTTAACAGCAATTCCTATGCTGCTGCGTCCAGCGGGTACACACCTATGGTGGCTCCGGAAGGTGTTGGCAGCCAGGCCGGAACAGAAGTTTCTATCGGGGCGATCCAGATCAATGTATCCAAGGCTCCGGCTCAGGAAGGGGGAAGCAACTTTGAAGACATTAGCGAGCGTATAGCAGCGCGCGCAGGAAGAGGGGTGCTTGTATAAATGAATCTATCTTTAAACGGGCTGTCTGATCTGGCTGTATCTTTGATCAATGACAGCAGCCAGACGGCTGCTTTCTTGCAGGCAATCCAGGGAGGGTACCGGCCGCCGCAATGGCCTGCTGCTGGGGTGGAAGAACTGGTCTATTGCAAAACCAATATTGGCGGGCTATTCTTTGACGCAGTGTTTTCTACGACTACCAGTCATACGGCTACAGTAACATCCCACCCGGTCCAAAACGGGGCCAATATCTCAGATCATATGTATGATAACCCGGTAAGTATTTCGATGGAAATTGGCATGAGCGATGCCATGGCCACCATGGTCTCCGGCCAGTTTTGCAGTGCGTATACCAAATCTGTTTCGGCCTACAGGGAACTCGTCAAATTGATGCAGTCCCACCAGCCTATTACGGTTCTTACCCGGATGAACCAGTTTCCGAATATGGTTATCCAGGGAATTACTGTAGAGGATGGCCCCAACACACTGACGGGGCTGCGGGCCAATGTGAACATGCAGCAGATCATTATGGCCAGCGTGGCCACGGAAAAGGTCTCGGCCAGGAACTGGACTTCCGCAGGTACAGCGAAACGCGGTGAAGCCCAGCCCAAAGAGACCCCGACTTCTGTTATGCGCCAGGGCGAGATTGCAGCCGGCATGAATTGAGGTGATTAAATGGCATGGTCAGAAATCCCGCTTACCAACGTACCTTTTAGTGAACAAACGTTCAAACTGACCTTGGACGGCGGGGCAAGAAACATTCATATCAAGCTGTGCCTCAGGTACCATGATCTGTGCGATTACTGGACTGCGACGGTCATTGACTATGCGACAGGGAAAACCCTGATTGATATGCTGCCACTGGTCTGCGGTATTGATTTACTGGGACAGTTCAAATATTTGGATATTGGCAGCGCATATGTAGTAAAAAATGAGGCCAGCGATCTGCAGCAGCCAGACAACACTACCTTGGGGTCGACGTTTATTCTGGTGTGGGGTGATGATTCTTGAACGGGAAATTATGGCTTCGGAAATGGAAAATCCTCATTGCAGATAAAAACGACAATGAAGCCCTGAACGTGTCAGAACTGCATTGTACTTTTGAAGTCCACAAGAGTCGGGACAAGAACGGGTTCTATGCTACCTGCAAAATCTATAATCTGACTGCGGCTACGGAAAAGCAGCTGATTGACGAAGGGGACCGGCTCATCATCGAAGCCGGCTATTCTACGACGGTTCAGGAAAATGCCAACGTAGATAGTTCTGGGAATGTACTTACAGATGAGCAGGCCAGTGCGGCTAAAGCCAGCGGACAGACGGTCACTTCTCAAACGGTTGACGTAGAACTTCAGTACGGGAAAATCTTTGATGGGCAGATCATCTGGTCCAGCCGTTCCAAAGAATCCAACGTAGACTATGTCCTGACCCTTACAGCCATTGATGGTGACAGTCCCTTGCATCTGAACTTCATCAAGAAAACCGTGAACAAGGGGTTGAACCAGCGGCAAGCCCTGCAGACCGTGTGTGACAGTGCGGAAAAGAAGATCCCAGCAAGCACGGGGACAATTACTGACGGGCTGTCTCTGCAGGCCCTTCCCAGAGGAAAGGTGTTCTTTGGGGACCCGACGGACTACATCGCAGATATCTGCAGGGGAAATGCTGCAGATTACTATGTGGAAGATGGGACCCTGCATGTTACCCGTCTGCAGGATATATCAAACGATGAAGCTCTAGTTGTGACGCCCGATACGGGCCTTGTCGGAATGCCCCAGCAAACGCAGTTCGGGGTATCCTTCAAGCTGCTCCTGAATCCTGCTATTCATCTGGGCACCTTGGTTAAGCTGAAGAACAGTGAAGTCAACGAAGCTCAGGTTTCGCCAGGGCAGCAGCAGGCACCTCTGGATGACGAATGGATCTACAGGGTAACAGCACTGACGCATTCGGGCGACACCCGAGGAACAAACTGGTATACGTCTTGCCAGGGAATTTCCCGATATGGCAAGGGAACGCTGCCGGCTATGCTGGCAAATACGAAGAACAATGGGATGGGGGTATGACGTTGTGATTCCTATGAACGAACGGGATCCTTCCCGCAGCGTAAATGAAAAAAACAAGGCGAGAAGCCGGGCTATCAAGACACGGGTAGCTTCTCCTGGCATTATCCAGTCTTTTGACCCTGAAACCCAGACCGTCAGTGTGCAGCTGGCTATCCGGGAAAAACGCTACAACGATGGCGAAGAGACCTGGGAAGAGGTTCCACTTTTAGTGGATGTACCGATTGTGTTTCCAAGGGCCGGCGGATACCTGCTTACGCTTCCGGTGCAAAAAGGAGATGAGTGCCTGGTTGTGTTCGGTGACAACTGCATGGATGCCTGGTGGCAGTCTGGCGGGGTTCAGAACCAAATTGACTGCAGGCGGCATGATCTATCTGATGGGTATGCAATCCCGGGCCCCTGGAGCCAGCCGCGGATAGTCCCGAACTACAGCACGAAATCCGCACAGCTTCGAACAGAAAGCGGCGAGGCATACATTGAGCTGTCCGGGAACTCCATTAACATTGTGGGCGGGACTGTTTCTATCCTGGGAAGCTCTGTTGTTATTGGAGGTTCCACTATGATTGATGGAAAGAACTTCATCGGCCACAAACATAGTGGAGTCGAGACCGGTGGTGGAAATACAGGAGGCGTGGCATGATTTACCGAAGACTCAGCAAAGACTGGGATTATACGTTTGGAAATGGCACATCCAACTATTTGAGCGGAGCAGAAGCTGTAGCCCAGGCCATCAAAAGCCGGCTGCTCCTTCTTTATGGGGAATGGTGGGAAGACCAGGAAGACGGGCTGCCCTTGTGGCAGAAGATTATGGGAACTTCTGGCAGACCGGAAAACCAGCAGGCGGTCGACCTCATTATCCGGGACCGGATCTCAGAAACAGAAGGAGTGTTGGCCATTACCGCCTGGACTTCCAGCTTTGAAAACCGGAACTATGGTTTCCGAGCTCTGGTTGAAACGAAATACGGGACGCTCAGTGTAACTAATGAGGAGGTGAAAGCAGCGTGAGTTATTTTACTCCATTTATTGATTCGTCCGGTCTGCATCTGCCGACGTACCAGGATATCCTTGAAGATATGATCGACCTGATGAAGTCCATTTATGGCCAGGATATATACTTGGGAAACGACGCGGCGGATTACCAGTTTCTTTCGATCCTGGCACTGAAGATCGCGGATTCTTACCAGGCTGTACAGTACGCCTATAACGCCAGGAGCCCACAAACGGCAATCGGGGCAACCCTTGATTCCATTGTAAAACTGAACGGGCTGGAGAGGAAGGCGGCAGGCTACAGTACGTGTGAGGTTACGCTTACGGGGACTCCTTTTACAGAAATCAAAAAGGGATCCGTTAAAGATACATCCGGACTGATCTGGGACTTGCCGGCGTCGGTGGTTATCGGTTCTAATGGGACTCTTACGACCACAGTAACCTGCGAAACAGCCGGTGCAAAGACAGCTGGCGTAGGAGATATCTCCCAAATCAATACCCCTACATACGGCTGGGTCAGTGTGACCAATAACTCTACGGCGGTCCCCGGCGTTGCAGAAGAAACTGATGCAGAGCTGAGAGAACGGCAGGAAATTTCGGTAGCCAATCCTTCCCAAAGCATGTTAGCGGGAACTCGTGGCGCACTGATTGCTCTGGACAACGTTACCCGGGTAGCCTGCTATGAGAATGATACGAATATCTCTGAGGTGGATGCTGACAATAACCCGTACGGGCTGCCGCCTCATTCAGTTACCTGCGTTGTTGAAGGAGGCACTGACACGGAGATTGCAGAGAGTATCCTCTACCATAAGGGACTTGGTTGTTATACCAACGGAACTACAGAGGTGGAAGTCGTTGATGTAAATGATTATCCCAATAAAGTCAGATTCAGCCGGCCCACCTACGTCCCTGTTTTCGTATCGGTAAAAGTGGCAAAGTACACTGGTTATGTGGGCGGGACCAAGGCCAAAATCCAGGCTGCTGTTTACGGCTATATCAAGTCTTTGGAAATCGGGCAGACTCTATCCTATTCTCTCCTCATGGGGGTCATTACGGACTGCAACACCAATGTCTATAAACCTACCTTTGGGGTATCAGAGCTGCTGATTGGGCGAACTGCGGACAGCAAGTCTGCGGTGGATATGGCTATCACCTATAATGAGGTTGCCCAGCCGGTATATGACAACATCACGGTAGAGGTGTAATCATGCGGACGAACGAAAAAGAATACTATAGGGGGTTAATGACCTCTGAATACAGGGGGAGCCCTAAATTTAACGATATGGTCCGCGGAATGGTGGATTATGGCTGCAAGTTGGATATAGCAATTTTAAAAATGATCGACCAGTTCGATATTGATACGGCGGCTGATGCACAGTTAGATATCCTGGGGGCTATCGTGGGGGTGTCTCGTAATCTGAATTTCTCGCCTTCAGCTATTGCCACCAGTGATGTTAAATGCCCGTCTCCATCGGAAATGGTAGCTGATACAGGGGCAACTAGTATTTATGATACTATTGAAACTCCAGTCGCAGTTAAATCTTCTGACGCGAAAACCATAGTTGTTGGCTGGGTAGCACAATACCTTGAGGCAGATCATTTTATCACGGATGATGTTTATCGGACTATGATCAAATGTAAGATCATCCAGAATATCTGGAAAGGATCGGTTGCAGATCTGTACGAAATGTGGAATGTACTATTCCCAGCAAATCAGAAACTGCAGATCCAGGACCTTCAGGATATGAGCTATAACATTGTACTTTTAGGCGACTATAGTCAGCTTATGCAGGAGCTGATTGCCCATGGATACATTGTCCCGAAACCGGAAGGGGTCCGGATTAATCTGATGAGCTTCATTTCCACGGAAGGGCTTCCGATTTTTGCATACAAGTATAATACGCTCAATTACAATGGGTATAACTCTCACTGGATTGAAACTACTAAAACTGATACTTCCGGCTCTAACAGCAGCGGGTCCGGAACCTGAGGAGGGAAATAAATGGCGAATTCCAATTTTCTTGTTTTCGGTGAATCTGTCGCGGCAAGCGACATTGAAGCCGACAGCGTATATCAAACAGACACCCAGCGTATCAACGGGGTGGTTCCGGGTATCGCCGAACCAGCTCTGCATAACAAGCTCTATAAGCAAGTGTCCATTATGGCGGCTGCTATGGCCCAAGTAATCGTGCAGGCTGGGTTCGATGCCCTGGATTCTGACTACAGCAAACTGGTGGCAAATATGCGGCACACTTTTGCGGGCAGCGTCAATAATATAAAACCGGATGAAAAGGGGAACATTGACCTTACTGAACTGGTCAAGACCCTCAAAGCATTTGCCACTCCAGAGGTGGGGGAAATCATTCTTACAAAGAGTTCAACCAACCCGGCTGAAAAATATGCTGGGACCACGTGGAAATTACTGAAAGAAGAAACGTTCCTTATGAGTGCCGGGAAAACAGTGGCAGCTGGGGCTACGGGTGGCAGCAACACACATACAAACACCAAAGCCGAAATGCCAGTACACGACCATGAAGTTACGTGCTCTACGAATGGCTACCATGATCACGGCCGAGGCTCGATGAATATCACCGGCCACCTTATGCTGCCAACACACACGGGCCGATGGAACGGAAATGTCTATGGCGCTTTTGCCAATGAGGGTACCAATTCAAACATCGAGGGTGCAGACTTTAACGAAAGCAGCAAGTGGCACGATATCACTCCTGCTAACTTTGACGCCTCTCGATCCTGGTCTGGCAGAACTTCATGGGAAGGCGGGCACGGCCACACGGTAACAGTTAAAAGTACTGGCGAAGGAAAAGCCTGGGACTGCCGGCCGCAATATCTGGCAGTGTATATGTGGGTCCGCACTGCATAAGGGGGAAACGAAATGGAAACAAATGCAAGAATCCAGTTTTCTACAGATACTGATACGAACTGGTCAACGGTAGACCCTACTCTGCGTGAGGGGGAAATGGTTTTCGCCAAGAAAACATCTGGGAAATATAAAATGGTCCTGGGCGGGGCCGGAGGCACTAGGTACAGTGCTTCCACCACTGTTTGGGACGAAGAGGACGCCGAAGCTAAAGTCACTGCTATGAATGAAGCCGTGAGCAGCGCGCAAGGTGCAGCTGAAACTGCTGAAGCGTCTAATGCCGCAACAGCTTCTAATGCTGCCGCAGCTGCTGCCAGCGCTTCACAGGCTGCCGACTCTCAAGTGGCTGCAAAGGCGTCTGAAACCAGTGTTGCTGCGAATGCGACAAGTGCTCAGAAATCAGCAACTGCAGCCGCGAACTCGGCCAGCACTGCTACAACGCAGGCAGGTAATGCGGCTGCATCAGCGGCCAGCGCGGCTACTGCGCAAACGTCTGCTGAAGCAGCCCGTGATGCTGCATCAAGTTCTGCTACAGCAGCCGGGAAGAGCGCAACAGAAGCGGCGTCTTCTGCTTCCAGTGCTGGCAGCTCTGCAACGGCGGCACAGACTGCAGAAACGAATGCAGGTAAGAGCGCAACTGCAGCGGCAGAAAGCCAGGCTGCGGCAAAGGCGTCTGAAGCCAGTGCTGCGGCTGCACAGCAGTCTATTAACCAGATTTTGGAAACTTCGGTAGCATTTACAGGAGCGACCTCAGATGCAAATGGGACCGCGGGGTTAGTACCGGCCCCAGCGGTCGGAGACCAGAATAAAGCTCTGGCCGGAGATGGAACATGGAAAACTCTTTTTACTGAATCCGACATCGCTAAGATTGTGCACCCAGTAGGTTCCGTACTTGCATTTGCTGATGATACTGACCCCAATACAAAATGGTCAGGGATGACGTGGGTACAGTTTGCTCAAGGGCGTACTCTTGTAGGAGCAGGAACATATTCTGAAAACGGGACTAATTATACCTACAATAACGGAGAGACAGGCGGTGAAGCAAAACATAAGTTATCTTTGCAGGAAGCCCCGGGCCATACTCACTCTGGGACCACAAGCTCTGCAGGGGAACATAACCACACCTATACATCATATGCTAGGACGGCCAATATCGACGGAAACAACTACTCCGGATATTTAAAGGAGACGCAGAATCGCACCACGAGCTTGTCTGGAGCCCATACGCATACTTTTACCACTAGTAGTGCAGGTGGCAATGGCTATCACGAAAACCGTCAGCCTTATATCGTTGTAGCCTATTGGAAACGAACGGCCTAATTTAATGGCTGAAACAGCTTCATATTTCTAAGCTCATTCCTATTTGGGGATGGGCTTTTTTGATGCGAAAAAGGGAGTGATATTTTGGATGCAATTGTGATTGAAGGAATGAGCACGCTGGTGAGCCTGCTGCTGGGCGGGCTGGCGGGTTATGTGATTGCCTACGTAACCGGACTGCAGGCCGTGAGAAAGGGGATGCAGCTGATTCTGAGGGCGTCCCTCAACGATATGTATATCCGGTTCCAGAGGTCCGCCCCCACGGCGGAAGAAAAGCAGGTCTGGCAGGAAATGTACGGAGTTTACGAACACCTGGCGGACAACGGCGTCATGAGCGCCAAGCATGAAGCCGTTCTCCACATGCCGGAAGAGGTACGGGAATGAAAGGCATCCACGGGGTGCTGCTGAGCCTTATGGGCTCCCTGGGCCGCATGAAGGTCCGAGGCCTGCCCCGTGCCCTGGTAATCGTGCTGATGCTTCTGATTATCGGCAGCATCCTTTTATACTGGGCCGGCTGGATCTGGCTGTGGGCAGCCCTGGGGCGGGTGGACCTCCCGGCCCTGAACATGCTGCTCCAGACTCTGACCGGTGTGTCCTTCATCGCAGCCATAGGCTTCATCGGGAAGAGCCTGGTGGATGAAGATGAAGACGGCGTTCCCGATGAATGGGAAAAGAAAGAAGGAGAAGAAAATGAAAGTATACATCAACCCAGGCCATGACCTGGAATATGACAGCGGCGCTATCCATACAGATGGAAATGGGGATGTGGACCTGCGGGAGTGCGACGTAGCTGCCCGGATCGGAGCCCTGGCTAAACAGTACCTGGAAGCCGCCGGGTGCCAGGTCCGGATGCTCCAGAGCGACAACTTGTGCAATGATAGCGAGTACTCTGACCGCCCGGTGGCTGTCTGCGACGATGCCAATGGATGGGGCGCCGACGTTTTTGTGTCCATCCACTGCAATGCCTGCGCCGGACATGATGCCCGGGGAACTGAGACCTGGTGCTTTGCAGAGGGTACGGACGGGGCCAGACTGGCCGAAAAAATCCAGGCGCAGATGGTGGCCAGCATCAACACCACAGATAGAGGGGTCAAGGTCATGCCGGGGCTCATGGTATTAAAGCATACCGATATGCCGGCCTGCCTGGTGGAGACTGCATTCATCGATAACGGTGAAGATTCGGAACTTCTGCGGACAGGGTATGATGATTTCGCTCGGGCCATCGCCCGTGGGGTGACAGACTATGCTCAAGCAATGGGAAATGAGGAATAAAGATGATGATACAATCAAGGCTCCTTGCCTCCCTGATTGGTACCGCCGGATTGCTGCTGCTTTGCTCATTTTCGGCCTCGGCTTCGGCATCGGCTACCACACGGGAGCCGGTGTATATGATGACGCAGAGCGAACTGGAACGGCTCAGCAGCAACTTGAACGAGCTCAAGGACAGCAACGAGCAATCACAGCAGGAAGTGAGAGCGCTGCGCAAAGAGCTGGCGACGTCGAAAACAGAATTGAACGAGGCCAGGAAGCAGTCCAGCGAGCTGAAGAAGCAGCTGGATCTGTTGACGATGGCCTCCAAAAATCAGGAGAACTCATTAGAGACTGTCAACAGGTCCTTGATGGAATCCGCGAAAGAGGAGAAAAGGACCCGGCTACGGATTAAGGCGCAGCGGAACACCTGGGAAGTAGTAGCTGCCGGTCTCTTAGTGGCCTGGGCTGCCAAATGACAAAACACCCCGTCCGGATTCGTCCGGGCGGGGGTCGTTTTTATTTATTTGTCAGGCACCGCAAGCAGGAAGGCCGGAATCTTTTCGTATGCATTGGTCCAGGGGATGTGGACTGTATCGGCCCCGTACACCACACTGAGTGTGGAGCCGTTATCCCAGGCTACCAGCAGGGACCCGATGTCGTCCACACAGATCACCGTTCCCATCGTTCCGATGGGAGGCGCCTGGGGATCATCCATCTGCACAAGACGGATCCGCGTACCGGCGGGATACTTTCTCTGCAGCGCTTCAATGATTTTCAGATTAGGATACCGTTCCATGATTTATTCCTCCTTGATAATAGTTCTTCTTTTATTGTGTCGATATTACCTCTAGTGTTTCAAAAATGCAAATAGAATATTGATTATTCTGCTATTTAGCCCCAAAAAACGAGGAAAATGATGTTCATGGAAAAAGAGGATAAAATACACTCGCGAGGTTGCCCTATGAGCGTTTTTATTTTTCCGCGCAAGCAAGTAATAAGTAATCGAGGAAATGCAAAAAACGATGTCAGGGCAAATGCGGAAGCGTAGAATGGCATCAAGGGGAAAACGAGAAAATGAGCATAAAAAACAGCCCAATACGGGGTGAATCCATAAAGGGCTGTTGCCATGGAGGATAAAACCGCCATTTTATTTTCCATGACCGGTAAATCTGAGTACCATCTATAATGGCATAGTCTCATATGTCATTATACTACAGATTTCCGGTGCTCCGCAATTGGGATGAACACCATACGACTCGGACAGCAACTACCACTATAAATCCAAAGGGCATTTGCAGGGTACAAAAAATAAAGAAAGCCCCGGCAATACAGGGGATAAAGGGATATTCCTATTTTCTAAAAGATAATTTTTGGGTCCCCTGCGGACCTATCCAAAACCAGGTACATTCCCAAAGAATGTACCTGGTTTTTTGATGCGCAAAAACGCTTGTGCGGACAAACAAAAGCCGCACTGCCTGGGCAATAAGAGCAGTGCGGCCACGAAGGAAGCTGGGGAACCTGCGCCTGACGAGGGTTGCAGGCTGCAGGGGTTTCCCCGATTTGACACAGCCGCCTTCTACAGTCAGAAGGGGTTTGTGATACCTTGATTATAAAGGCTGCTGCGGCCCTTCGTCAATCACCGATGGTGGGGTGTGTTTCCACGGAGCCTGGTAATTCAAAATTTGTAGAAAGGATACACGGGGAACCGTGGCCTCATGTATAGACTGTCCATTTTTCCCGACTTTCCTGCAACGGGTCGTCCTTTACTTTGGAAGAAAAACGGTGTATTCTGAAGTAAGAAAGCAGATGGGGGAGGGATGGGCTGATGAAGGCGAAACCTAAACGGATTCTGTTTTACGATTCCGATAAAACGGACTATATGGTGGAAATGGACAACCATTGGTATTATTTAGTCATGCTGGGTGCAAAAAGAATACTTGTTTATGAGCAGCCTTTAAGCTATGTTAATCACCAGCCTTATATTGAAGTGCCCAAAAAGACCAGTGATATTCCGCTGGAAGTAAGGAAAAATCTGTTAGAAGGGATTAAAACATTCCCTTACCATGTAGGTTTGCCTGCTATCCTTGATGGAAAATTCAACGAAAATTTCTCTAACCCATGGCTTGCAATGGGAAGAAAAATTCTCGAAGAATTACCAGGCGTCCCCTTCAATCTGGACGAATAGCCGAACTTCCCCAAGCCCTAAAAAGGGAGGAAGCAAAGATGCGTAAAAATAGCAATTTGACTCAACCGTTTATTGGAGTCCCAGTGAGCCCACAGCAATGCAAAGATTGCATTTTTAGACGGCCTGATCGAGATTATGATGTCAAAGACTGCTTAAAGTATAAAACCATAAAACCCTGGGGAGTTATGGAAAACAAAGAGAAATGTAAAGAATACAAAAAAGAATAGCCGAGAATCCCGAGACTCAAAAAATACAGCATGTTTGCAAGTCAAATAAGGAGGGCTGGCGCATGAAGGCGAAACCTAACAAAATCCTTTTCTATACGTCAGACGGAGACGACTATATGGTGGAAATGGACAACCATTGGTATTACTTGGTGCGTTTGTTTTTTCGGGAAATCAGGGTTTTTCGGCAACCTTACAGTTACTTGAATCACATTACCTATGTGATAGTTCCGAAAAAAACGACTGATATTCCTTTGGAAAAAAGAAAAGCCATAGCGGAGGGATTGAAGACGTTTCCAGGAAAGTATGCTATTGGAAGCGATAAACGTCGTTTTCCACCTGATGGTTTTAAGGAAGACCTGAAAAATAAAGTGTGGGAATATCATAAAGAAACCATGGTTAATTCTCCAGGCGTCCCCTTCAATCTGGACGAATAGACGAGATTTCTGAGGCTTTAAAAAGGGAGGAAATACAAATGCGAGAATATAGTAATTTGACAGAGCCTTTTTATGGAGATCCATTAGATCCTAAGCAATGCAAGGATTGCGCCTACAAACGTCCTGATAGAGATTATGACGTAGGTACTTGCCTGAAGTATAAAATTTCGAAACCCGATGCAGTTATGGAGAATACGGGAAAATGTAAGAAATACAAAAAGGAATAACCGAGTTTCTCCAAACCCTAAAATGGGAGGAATTAGAGATGCGTAAAGATAGCAATTTAACGCAACCATTTGTTGGTTTTCTGCTGAAGCCAGAGCAATGTAAAGATTGCGTATATAGGAGACGAGATAGAAACTATACAGTAGGAGATTGCTTAAAGTATAAGCCTTTTAAACCCTGGGGAGTCATGCATAATAAGGAAAAATGTAAGGAATACAAAAAAGAATAGCCGAGCTTCCTCAGGCCCGAAAAAGAAAATAAAGCACCACCCCAAGACGAGCGAACGCTCGTCTTTTGTCGTTCCAGAAAATGTCCGGGAGGTTTGGAAAGTACTGCCCGGCTAACGGGCCTAGGGGCTTAGGGGCTGCAGCTGGCTTCCCGGGCTGTTTCAGGGCAAAAAAATACCGCCCAGCTGCGCAGTAGCTAAGCGGTCATCGCCAATAGACGTCCGGAAGGCGATGCAATCCTATAAGTTAGGTCAAGTAAAAAAACAAACGATAGCGATGGCACCAGATACCCCATCTGGTGTCCTAAAAGCTTACCCAAAAGCTTTTTTCGTTCATGCCCAGGTCGGGGTCACATGAACACTGTTATTATAGAATGTTCATATAACGGCTGTCAATGACCGTTTGTGAAAGAGGGTTCCACGGTCCCAGGAATTTCCCGGAGACCAGGTGGAACCCTCTCAATTTTTTGCTGCCCAGCAGGTCAGCCTACCACGTTAATGGGGCTGCCGGCCAGGAACTGGTGGATGTCCTGGGCTATGATGGAGACCAGGCGCTGGCGGGTTTCCAGCCCTTTCCAGCCCATATGGGGCGTAAGAATCACGTTGGGCAGGGTGTACAGGGGATTATTCTCTGCCGGCGGTTCCTGCTCCTGAACGTCTAGTCCGGCCCCGGCAATTTGGTGGTTTTCCAGGGCTTCAATCAGGGTGGGTTCGTCAATCAGGGCACCCCGGGAGGTATTGATCAGGAATGCACTGGGTTTCATCAGAGCCAGGGTTTCCCGGTTCAGCAAATGCCGGGTGGAAGGGGTCAGGGGGCAGTGCAGGGATACATAGTCGCTTTTTTGCAGCAGTTCCTTTAGCCCCACATACTGGATGCCGTCCCCGTCTTCCCGGGGCGTCCGGGTATGGACCAAGATGTGCATTTCCAGGGCCTGGGCGATTTTGATGACCTGTTTCCCAATATGGCCGGCGCCAATGATGCCCAGGGTTTTGCCGTTGACTTCCGTATGGGGCACCAACAGGTGCTGGGTGAAGTTCCGGTGATCTCCCTTGGCCAGCATGGCCAGCTGGACCTGCATGGTGGAAGCCAGGTTTAACAGCAGCATAATGGCCGTATGGGCCACCCGCTGGGAGCTGTAGGCGGGGATGTTGCACACCGTAATGCCCTGCTTTTTGGCGGCTGCCAGGTCAATATTGTTGTAGCCGGTGCCTGCTTCCACAAGCAGCTGCACGCTGCGTGGAAACTGCTCCAGCAGGGCTGCCGGCACGGGCAGTTCCTTGGTGACCACCACTTGGGCGCCCTGGATCCGCTGCAGCAGTTCTTCAGGGGTGCTGCTGGGATAGACAGCCACAGAATCCGACAACACCGAAAAATCCAGTTTTCCGTCAAAATTCATTTTTCTGCGTTTACCACAACCACTTGAGGCATAGTATCACCACTTTCTTTTACTGTTACTTCCATTATAGCATGGAGCCGCAAGGCGGTCCGTCTCCCCTGGGCTTCGGGGCTGCTGGCCCCTGGCTGCACAAGTGCACAAAACCCCTGCCCGGCACATTTTGCCTGACAGGGACTTTGGCAACTATAGACTAACTTTTTTGGGCAGCCACGTACTTTTGGGCCCAGACTCCAATGCTGTCCAGCACCGGCTGGAATTCCCGGCCAATGGGGGTCAGGGAGTATTCCACCTTGGGGGGAATTTGGGCGTATTCCTTGCGCACAATGAGCCCCTCCGTTTCCAGCTGCTTTAGCTGGGTGGACAGGGTGGCGTGGTTGATTTTCTGGAGCTTCCGCTGAAGCTCGTTGAATCGCACCGGCCCGGTGCTTAGCAGGTACAGAATGGCAATGGCCCATTTCCCCTGGAGCAGCCGCTGGGCGACCATACAGGGGCAGGTGGCCTTTTCTTCCGGGGGCGTTTCCAGGCTTCTCTCCGGTTCAGACATGGTTTCCACTTCCTTTCCAGTATGTTTTGCTATACTGGGTATTGTTAAAAATCGTACTTGTGCAGGCTTTTTACACGCTATAAAATAAACCTACGCTAAAAATTATCCTATGTTAATTTTCTAACTAAAGAATACCATAGGGCTGCCCGAATTGCAAGGCAGAACAAAAGGAGCGAGAAGAATGTCCCAGATTTTGATCTTAAACGGCGGGCCCCGGCAAAACGGCAATACCGCAGAACTAATTCGGGCCTTTAGGGAAGGGGCCGGGAAAGAGGGGAACACCGTCCAGGAATTTGACCTGCAAAGCCTGCCGCTGCACGGGTGCCTAAGCTGCGGGCAGTGCGGGAAAAACGGCCGGCCCTGCGTCCAACAGGACGCTATGGAGGAAATCTATCCGGCCTTCCAAAAGGCAGAGGTCATTGTCCTGGCCTCCCCGGTGTACTTTGCTTTTGTGACCGGCCCCCTTCTGACGGCCATCAACCGGCTGTTTGCCCTGTGGCAGACCCTGTCGCCAGAACAGCTCCGGAGCAAGCAGTCCGTGCTGCTGCTTACCGCCAATCAGCCTGGTTGGTGTCCGGACCCGGTGAACTGGTATCACCGGCTGTTTACCCAGGCTATGGGCTGGAAGGATTTGGGAGTGGTCTACGGCCACGGGAGTCTGTACGGCAAAGGCAAGGTGGAGGACCCGGAAAGCGCTGCTGCCGCCCGGAAAATTGGAGAAGCCATTGGCGAAACTTGTTAGGAGGAGCAATCATGAAAAAAATTATTTTGCTGAACGCCAGTCCCAGAAAAAACGGTAATACGGCCCTGCTGCTGCAGGCTGCCCAACAAGGGGCCCAGGAGGCCGGCGCGGAAACGGAACTGATCAACCTGTTTGACCTGAAGTTTACCGGCTGCCGCAGCTGCATGGCCTGCAAGCGGGTGGAAGCCCAACGCTGCAAATGCTATTGGAAGGACGACCTGTCCCCGCTGCTGGACCGGATTTTCCAGGCAGACGGGCTGTTTATTGGTTCTCCGATTTATCTCAGCGAACCTACCGCCCAGTTCCGGGCCCTGTGGGAGCGGCTGATTTTCTGCTGTCTGTCCTATGATAAGCCCCTGGAAAGCTACTTTACCGGGAAGCTGCCGTTGGGGCTCATCTACACCATGAATGCCCCGGAAGCCTACTACAACCAGCATTACAAAGCCCGCTTCCAGGAGCTGGCCGATATGCATACCCTGGTCCTCCATGGCGCCGTCACCACCCTGGCTTCCTGCGAAACCCTCCAGGTTCCTGATTACAAGCGGTACAGCATGGGCGTCTTTGACGAGGCCCAGCGGAAGGAACGCCGGGAGACCGTATTCCCCCAGGAACTGGAAGCTGCACGCCAGTTGGGCCGCCAAATGGTCCAGGAAAACCCCTGAGCCCTGCTGCCAAAATGCTTTTCTCCCCAGCTGGGGGGAAGGGGAGCAGCCCCAATTTTTCCCTTTTTCTCAGGAATTGTTGACCTTTCCTGCTGCCTTTCTTGCCTAATCCCTTGTCCTGTACTATACTTTTAGGCAAGTGTGCCGCAGGCAGCGCTTTTGTCTGCGGCGGGAAAGTGGGGGAATTGTACATATGGATTCAGTGAAAACATCAGTTACAGCAAACGCCCTGCTGTGGTTCGGGGCGGGGATTTCCATTGCCGAGATTCTGACGGGGATGCTGCTGGCTCCCCTGGGTTTTGCCAAGGGGCTGCTGGCCATCCTGGTGGGCCACGTGATTGGCGGGCTTGTGATGTTTGGGGCCGGGCTCATCGGCGGCCAGACCGGGCGCAGTGCCATGGAAACGGTGGAAATTTCCTTTGGGCACCAGGGTGCCAAGCTGTTTGCCGGCCTGAACGTGATTCAGCTCATTGGCTGGACGGCCGTGATGATTGCCAGTGCAGCTGCTGCCGGCAATACCCTGGCGGGTCTGGGGCTTTCGGCCTGGAGCCTGATTATCGGTGCCTTCATCGCCCTGTGGATTATCCTGGGGCTGAAGACCCTGGGGAAGGTGAACGAGGTGGTCATTGCTGCCCTGTTCCTGCTGACCCTGGTGCTCAGCGACGTGATCTTTATGGGCAGCGGGGTGCCCCAGGCTGCCGGGGAGCTGACTCTGGGCGCAGCCATTGAACTTACGGTGGCCATGCCCCTTTCCTGGCTGCCGGTCATCTCCGACTACACCCGGGACGCCGCAAAGCCCTTTAAGGCTACGGCGGCCAGCTGTCTGGCCTACTTTGCTGCCAGCACCTGGATGTTCATTATCGGCATGGGTGCCGCCCTGTACACCGGCCAGGACGACATTGCCAAAATCCTGCTTCAGGCCGGCCTGGGCGTCGTGGGCATTCTGATTGTGCTGCTGTCCACGGTGACCACTACCTTCCTGGACGCCTTCTCCGCCGGGGTCAGCGGCAAGAGCCTGCTGCCCGGAATTTCGGAAAAGGTCCTGGCCCTGATTGCCTGCGCTGGGGGAATTGCCATTGCCATCGCCGTGGATGCCAGCAGCTTTGAAGACTTCCTGTACTTCATCGGTTCGGTGTTCGCACCCATGACCGCAATCCTGCTGTCCGATTACTTTATCCTGAAGCAGGACCACAGCAGCCAAGCCGTCAACTGGCTGAACCTGGTGCTGTGGCTGGCCGGCTTCGCCCTGTACCGGGAGCTCTTGGACGTGCAGACCCCGGTGGGAATTACCTTCCCGGTGATTGTGCTGGTGATGCTGGCCAGTGCGGTGATTCACAAAGTTCTGCCCCACAAATAAAAAACGAGGACTTCCTGCTGCGGCGGGAAGTCCTTTTTCTTTTCCTTGGGGGTTTTTCGACCCAGGAGCCGTGGTACAATAGAAAAAACTGCGATTGGGAGGTACCCTATGGATAAAAAAGAAACCTTGGCCTACCTGACGGCCCAGGGGATTCCCTACGAACTCACGGAACACAAGGCCGTCTACAATATGGAAGAACTGGGGGACGTGGCGCTGCCCTACCCGGAATGGGACGCCAAGAACCTGTTTGTCCGGGACGATAAAAAACGGAATTATTACCTGCTTACTGTCCGGGGAAACAAGCGGGTGGACCTGAAGGCCTTTGGCGAGGCAAACGGCACCCGGCGGCTGTCCTTTGCCTCGCCGGAAGACCTGAAAGCGTATTTGGACCTGGAACCCGGGTCCGTAACGCCACTGGGGCTTTTAAACGACCGGGAGCACCGGGTGACCCTGTTTTTGGACGCAGAATTTCAGCATCAGAAAATCGGCGTGCACCCCAACGACAATACGGCCACTTTGTGGCTGGCGGCGGACGCTTTAATGGCGCTGCTGGAAAAATTGGGCAAGCAGGTGCACTGGGTAAAAATAGGAGAATAGGGGGAATCTGCAATGAAGCTTATTATGCTGGGCACGGGGAATGCCCTGGTGACGGAATGCTACAATACCTGTTTTCTGCTGGATGACGGGGGAAAGCTGTTCCTGGTGGACGGCGGCGGGGGCAATACGATTTTGCACCAACTGAAGCATGCGGGGTATGACTGGCAGGACGTCAAAGAAATCTTTGTGACCCATCAGCATGTGGACCATTTGCTGGGGGTCCTTTGGATGGTGCGGATGATCTGCCATTTTATGAACGACGGAAAGTACCAGGGGGAGGTGAACGTCTACGGGCACCGGGAAGTGCTGGACCTGCTCCGGGACATGGCGGTGAAGCTGCTCCTAAACAAATATACTCGCTTTTTGGATGACCGGGTGCATTTTATTCCTGTGGCAGATGGGGAGCAGCGCAGGGTGAACGGCCGGCAGGTGACCTTCTTTGACATTGGCTCCACCAAGACCAAGCAGTTTGGTTTCCGGCTGGAACTGGACGGGGGAAAGAGCCTGGTGTGCTGCGGGGACGAGCCCTATACGGAACGGGAGGAGCCCTACGCCCGGGGCTGCACCTGGCTGCTCCACGAGGCGTTCTGCCTGGAAGAGGAAGCGGCGGTGTTCCATCCCTACGAAAAGCACCATTCCACGGTAAAGCATGCCTGCCAGGCGGCGGAAAAGCTGGGGGTCCAAAACGTGCTGTTGTACCATACGGAGGACAACCAGCTGGAGCGGCGCAAGGAGCTGTACACCCAGGAAGGGAAAAAGTTCTTTTCCGGCAGGGTGTACGTGCCGGAAGATTTGGAAGTTCTTGAACTTTGAGGACAGTGACGGAAAGGAGACAAAGCATGAAGGTGCTGATGATTAACGGCAGTCCCCGGCCTCAGGGCAATTCGGAGCTGCTGTGCCAGGAATTTCGCCGGGGTGCCGAAGCAGCGGGGCACCAGGTGGAAGAAATCGCCTTGCGGGAGAAGGTAATCCACCCCTGCAAGGCCTGCTACGCCTGCTTTCGCACTGGCAGCTGCGTCCAAAAGGACGCTATGGCAGAAATCCTGGAGAAAACCCAGGGGGCGCAGGTGCTGGTGTGGGCTACCCCTACGTATTTTCTTACCATGAGCGGCCAGCTGAAGGTGATGATTGACCGGCTGCTGCCCAAATGGCAGGACCTGGGAGGCAAGGAAGCCTACGTGATTGTGACTGGCCACGACGGAAAGGCCGGCCTGCGCAGGGCTGGGGAAGACCTGGAAGCCATTTTGGCAGAGCTGGGCAGCCCGGTACGGAAAATCATCTGGGGTGAACACGCCTGGCAGCCCGGTGAGGTGCTGGGCACTCCGGCTATGAAAGAAGCCTATGCGGCCGGCAGCCAGGTTGGAAAATAGCGGAAAGCAAGGAGGAGGAGAAAATGCCTCTGTTATTTGTACAGCAGGATATTACCCAAATGGCGGTGGACGCCATTGTCAACGCTGCCAATCCCCAGCTCCAGATGGGGTCCGGGGTTTGCGGCGCCATCTTTCGGGCGGCGGGGCCCCAAAAGCTCCAGGCGGCCTGTGACCAGAAGGCCCCCATCAGGACTGGCGAAGCGGCCCTTACCCCGGGCTTTGCCCTGCCGGCCAGGTACGTGATTCACGCCGCAGGGCCCGTGTACAACCCCCGGCATCCGGAAGAAAGTGAGCGGCTGCTTCGGTCGGCGTATACCAGCGCGCTGCGGCTGGCGGCGGAAAACCACTGTGCCAGCGTGGCCTTTCCCCTGATTTCCGGGGGAATATTCGGCTATCCCAAGGATCAGGCCCTGAGGGTGGCGGTCTCCGCCATCCAGTCCTTCCTGGAAACCCAGGAGCTGGACGTGTATCTGGCTTTTCCGGATAAACGGGCCTTTGTGGTGGAGAAAGACCTGCTGGCTGAACTGGACCAGTATTTGGCCCGCCGCGGGGACGAAAGCGTGGCCGAGGAAATGCTTTGCGCCTCGGAAATCAGCTTGCCGCCCAAGGGCTATTGCGAGAATGTGAAACTGGCGCCCCAGGACCTGGAGAACCTGCTGGGCCACCTGGACGAACCCTTTAATGTGACGCTTTTGCGGCTGATTGATGCCAAGGGGCTGACCGATGCCCAGGTGTACCATCGGGCCAACCTGGACCGGCGGCTGTTTTCCAAAATCCGCACGGGGAAGGGCTATAGCCCTACCAAACGGACCATTCTGGCCCTGGCCATTGCCCTGGAGCTGACCCTGGACGAAACCGATGACCTTTTGGCCCGGGCCGGCTACGCCCTGTCTCCCAGCCAGAAATTCGATGTGATCGTCCAGTATTTTATCCTGAAGGGTCAGTACGACATCTACGCCATCAACGAAGTCCTGTTCCATTATGACCAGCCCCTATTAGGGGGAGCGGCGTAGTTGTCGTCTGGCAAGCGACCAAAAGTCCTCCCATGGGGAGTATGCTAAAGACAACAAGGAGGTACCCAAACTGGTACCCCGGAAAAAGCTTTTAGAACCCAAAAGGAGGGCTTTAGAATGAAAAAGAATTTAACGGAACTGGTATTTATCTTGGACCGCAGCGGCTCCATGGCAGGCCTGGAATCGGACACCCTGGGAGGCTACAATTCCTTCCTGAAAAAGCAGAAAGCCGTGGAGGGGGAATGCGTGCTTACCACCGTGCTCTTTGATGATCAGTACGAACTGCTCCACGACCGGATCAATATCCAGGCGGTAGCGCCCCTGACGGAAAAGGACTACTATGTGCGGGGCTGCACGGCGCTGCTAGATGCCCTGGGTAAAACCATTCAGAAAATCAAACAGGTCCAGGCCAATACGGCGGAGGATTACCGGGCGGAAAAGGTGCTGTTTGTGATTATCACCGACGGGTACGAAAATTCCAGCCGGGAGTACACCACGGAGAAAGTCAAAGCCCTGATTGAGGCCCAGAAAGCCAAGGGCTGGGAGTTCATCTTCCTGGGGGCCAATATGGACGCGGTGGAAACGGCTAGCCAGTTTGGCATTGGTGCCGACCGGGCGGTGGACTATCTGGCAGACGAAGCCGGTACGGAACTGAACTTTAGGGCCATGAGTGAGGCCGTCAGCGAGTTCCGCGCAGTAGGCAAAGTGCCGGAGGATGCCCTTGAATCCATCCGGCTGGATGCTGCTCAGCGTTCTGGAAAACCGAAGAGAAGCGCCAAGAAAAGCTCCGGGAAAACCAAAAAACTATAATGCCGGACGGCCCCAAATTGTTCTCTATCGATCAATAAACCGTTTTCCAAGCTTTTAGCGGGCTCCCTTACCCAGCACCAGCTCCCCTGCCAGCAATTGCAGCGGGGGCTGGCGTTTTTTGTGGGGGAAAGCGCTGGGCAAGGCGCGTCTAAGCTAGGAGCAGAGTATCTCTAGGGCGGGATCTTCTCCCATACCAAATTCCTTGAAAGGGAGTACTGGCTCTTTTCCTATAAAAAGAGTATTATATGTGTTGCAAGCGAAAGGAGTATATTTCAATGACTGATTATCTGAGTAAGCAATACCCCATTTTGGATATGTTCCCGAAAGATTGGGCGCTGGTGTCTGTAGGCAATCTGGAAAAGAATAATGGCTGCACCATTGGCTGGGGCAGCTTTGGCACCCTGTGGACCCGTCCAGGGAAAAGCGGCGCCACGGCTACGGTCTATCTCCATCCGTCCCGGTATACCTGCGAGCTGTTAAAAAAAGCCGATACCTTTACCATCAGCTTTTTCCCGCCGGAATACAAGAAGGCCCTGGGGTATATGGGCTACCACTCTGGCCGGAATGAAAACAAGGCGGCGGCAGCGGGCCTGACGCCGGTGGAACTTCCGGAAGGGGGGCTCAGCTACAAGGAAGCTAGTGTTTCCTTTGTGTGCCATAAGCTCTACCAGCACCAGTTTGCCAAGGAAGACCTGGATCCGGAAATCCAGGAATTCTATAAGGCCAACCCGGCGGTGCTGCCGGTAAACGCCCAGGGCGAATGGGAACCCCATGTGGTGTTTGTAGGGGAAATCCGGTACGTGGACGAGAAGAAATAAATTGTTTTTTTCAGGCAGGGCTGCGGCGGAGAGCGCAGGGCGGTATTTTCTTCCATACCAAGTTCCCCAAAAGTGAGTACTGGCTCTTTTCTTACAAAAAGAGTATTATATCTTTTGTAAGCGAAAGGAGTACATTTCAATGACTGATTATCTGAGTAAGCAATACCCTATTTTGGACATGTTCCCGGAAAACTGGGCGCTGGTGTCCGTAGGCAATCTGGAAAAGAATAATGGCTGCACCATTGGCTGGGGCAGCTTTGGTACCCTGTGGACCCGTCCAGGGAAAAGCGGCGCCACGGCCACGGTCTACCTGCATCCGGCCCGGTATACCTGCGAGCTGCTGAAAAAGGCCGATACCTTTACCATCAGCTTCTTTCCGCCGGAATACAAGAAGGCCCTGGGCTATATGGGCTCTCACTCTGGCCGCAAGGAAGACAAGGCGGCGGCAGCGGGCCTGACGCCGGTGGAACTCCCGGAAGGGGGACTCAGCTACAAGGAAGCCAAGATTTCCTTTGTGTGCCATAAGCTTTACCAGCACCAGTTTGCCAAGGAAGACCTGGATCCGGAAATCCAGGAATATTACAAGGCCAACCCGGCGGCGTATCCGGTAAATGCCCAGGGCGAATGGGAACCCCACGTGGTGTTTGTAGGGGAAATCCGGTACGTGGACGAAAAGAAATAAACTGCTTTTTCTATGCGCAAAATGCATGCAAGAAGATATCGGATAGGCATTTAACATAGTTTCTCCCAGCCGCTACAATAGGATAAGGGCGCAGACCGCCCCGGGCCGGCCTGCAAGCCCCAAAATGCAGGAGAAAGGGAGTCTTACCCACGTTATTTTCCAACAAAGCCTTACGAGATCTGATTATTCCCTTATTCCTGGAACAGCTGCTGCTGGCTCTGGTGGGCCTGGCCGACGTGTTTGTGGTGGGGTTCGTAGGGGAGGCCGCCGTTTCCGGGGTTTCCCTGGTGAATGCGTTCAACGTTATTTTTATCAATTTGTTTGTGGCCCTAGCTGCCGGCGGTGCCGTGGTCATCAGCCAGTACATTGGCCGGAAGGACCTGCCCAAGGCACGAGCCTCTGCGTCCCAGCTGCTGACCGCCTCCCTCCTGTTTTCGGTGGTCAGCTCCGCCCTGGTGCTGGCGTTCAATCAGCGGCTGATGCTCTTGCTTTTTGGCCGGGTGGAGCCCGCGGTGATGGAGGCCTGCGTGACCTACCTGCGGATTTCTGCCTATTCCTACCCGGCCCTGGCCATTTATAATGCAGGCTCGGCACTGTACCGGAGCTTGGGGAAAACCCGTCCCTCCATGTACATTTCCATTTTGGCCAACCTGATTAACGTGGTGGGCAACTGTCTGGGCGTCTTTGTATTCCACGCTGGGGTTGCCGGGGTGGCCTGGCCGTCCCTGGTGGCCCGGAGCTTTTCCGCAGTGGTGATGACAGCCCTGTGTTTCTCCCGGGTGAACCCGGTGTGGTACGTGAAAGACTGGATCTTCCGGTTGGACGGTGCTCTGCAGCATACCATCTTGCGGATTGCCATTCCCAACGGGGTGGAAAGCGGTATCTTCCAGCTGGTGAAAGTGGCCCTGTCCAGCGTGGTGGCCCTGTTTGGCACCTACCAGATTGCAGCCAACGGCGTGGCCCAAAGCATCTGGTCCGTGGCGTCCCTGGTCTGTGTTGCCATGGGTCCGGTGTACATTACCGTGATTGGCCAGTGCATGGGTGCAGGGGACATTGCCCAGGCTGACTATTACTTCCATAAGCTGACGAAAATCACCTTGTTTTTTGCCATTGGCTGGAATGCCCTGGTCTTTGCCGCCACCCCGGTGCTGCTGAGCTTTTATGCTCTGGAGCCCCAGACCAAGAGCCTGACCCTTCTTCTGGTGCTGATCCACAATATTTTCAGCGCCCTGGTATTCCCCTTTGCCGACCCCTTGGGCAAAGGCCTGCGGGCCTGCGGAGACGTGAACTTTACCATGGCCACGTCCCTGTTTACCACCCTGGGGGTCCGGCTGTGTTTTTCCATCCTTTTTGCCCTGGTGCTTCACCAGGGGGTCCTGGGCATTGCCTATGCCATGTGCCTGGACTGGACCATTCGGGGGCTGATTTTTATCTGGCGGTACAAAAAGGGCAGCTGGGAAACCTGCCGGGTGATTTAGGGCGGGGAATCCAGGGCCTGCTGGGAAAGGCTGTTCCCGTCCGCGGTTTTTGGTGCTTCACAATTTTGTATCGTTTGGAATAAAAAACTCCGGTCAGTTTTTCTGGCCGGAATTTTTCTTTTTCTGCCTCATTTTATTTGTTTAGACTCATGGGAAACGATTTATTGAACTTACAGGGTATCGTTCTACTAAAGAAGTAGATTCAAGCAGGACAAAATAATGGTAAAGTATTTATATAAAGGACAAAAGTACATAAAAACAGCAAATAAAGAACAAAGTATACATAAATACGGTATACAATACGGGTAATATTTAAGAAACTTGTAAAATAAAGTGTTGCAAAATCGGAAACACATGCTATAATAGGCATTAACTTGTTAGACAGGCTTTCGTTAGCACTGGTCCCTGGCAAGAAATCAAAATGAAGTGAAGGTGTTGGGCATGAAAGGATGGAAAAAAGCAGTGGGTGCACTGGCCATGACCACGGCGCTGGCCACACTGTTTGCAGGCTGCGGCGATAAAAAGCAGGCCGCCAACAGCAACGAAGTGAAAATGGGCGCCCTGTTCGAAATGACGGGCAACGTGGCCAACTACGGCAAATCAGCCTACAACGGCATGACCATGGCCGTGGACGAAATCAATGCCAAAGGCGGCATCAACGGCAAAAAGATTACCATTGTTCAGGCCGACAACAAGTCCGAGCCTTCCGAATCCGGCAACCAGGCCACCAAGTTGATTTCCAAGGATAAGGTGGCCGTCATTGTAGGCCCGGCTACCAGCGGCTGTGTGGCGGCAGCTACCCCGGTGGTGACCAACGCCAAGGTCCCCCTGATTGCGCCTACGGCAACGGCTCCCGGCATTACGGTGGATGAACAAGGCAAGGTTCGTCCCTATATCTTCCGGACTTGCTTCACCGATCCTTTCCAAGGCAAGGTTATGGCAACCTTCGCCCTGAAGAGCCTGAACGTGAAGAATGCAGCCATCTATTTTGATTCTTCCAGTGACTATTCCAAGGGCCTGGTGGACGTGTTCACCAAGACTTTCGAGGCAGGCGGCGGCAAAGTGGTTGCCAAAGAAGCCTTCCTGGCCAAGGACCAGGACTTCAAAGCAGCCCTGACCAAACTGAAGGCTTCCAATCCGGACGTCCTGTACGTGCCGGCCTATTATGAAGAAGTTTCCAAGATTGTGAAACAAGCCCGTGAAGTGGGCCTGACCTGCCCGATTCTGGGCTCCGATGGTTGGGATTCTCCGAAACTGGTAGAAATTGCCGGTGCCGATGCCCTGAACAATACCTACTTCAGCAGTGCCTATTCTGCCCAGGACCAGGACCCTACCATCCAAAAGTTCATCAAAGACTACAAAGCCAAATACAACGCAGAACCGGACAGCTTCGCCATCCATGCCTATGACTGCGTACTGGTAGCGGCAGAAGCCATTAAGAGAGCCGGCACCACTGATGGCACCAAGATTGCCGAAGAAATCGCCAAGATGAAGGATTTCCCCATTGCTACAGGCAAATTCACCGTAGATAAGGAACACAATCCCATCACCGGCGGCACCATCATCGAACTGAAGAATGGTGTCCAAACCTTCAGGGAAAAGATTAATCCCTGAACCTAAAAAACTGCATACTTCTTTCTATTGTTTGCTAACTAGGGGAAAACGCCAGATTGGGGAAACCTGACCTGGCGTTTTCATGTGGGGCGAGTTTTGGCCCTGCCGTCCTTCTTTTCCTTTCACTTTCGCCAATGCCTGGAAATTCTGAACAATTTCGCTTTCCTTTATTTGTTTTTCCTTCTACATTGCAACAGGGATATGGTACAATGTATCTAATCTGTTGCCAGGTAGAAAACTGGCAGAAACGGAGGGTGTTATGGCAATCAATTTATTGGTTTTTGGCGCCATCCTCCTGGGCATCGAAGCACTGATTCCCGGCTTCGGGGTCTTTGGAGCCGCAGGGCTGGTGTGCCTTTTGGGGGCCCTGTATTTTTCCCTGGGCGCTGGTACTACCGCTGCCGTAGCGGTGCTGATCGCTTTGGTGCTGCTGCTTTTTGCCGCCTACGTGCTGATCCGGCTGATGCCGGAAAGCTGGCTGGGCCGGCGGCTGACCCTGCGCTGGCGTTCCACCGCAGAACGGGGCTACCAGGGCAGTGAGGAACGGAAAGACCTGCTGGGCAAGGTGGGCATCGCCCAAACGGTGCTGCGGCCCGCAGGCAAGGTAATGATTGACGGGGAACCGGTGGACTGCGTTACCGACGGAGAATTTTACGAGCCGGGGACCCGGGTGAAAGTGGTGGCCGTTACCGGCGGCCGCACGGTAGTACGAAAGGAGAACTGAGATGCTGGCATTACTAGGTAGTTCCTTTTTTGTGATTGTTTTATTGGTGGTAATTGTCCTGTTCCTGCACTTTGTGCCTTTGGGACTGTGGATCTCTGCTATGGCGGCTGGGGTCAACGTACACATCTTTACCCTGGTGGGGATGCGGCTGCGGCGGGTTATTCCCTCCAAGATTATCCTGCCTCTGGTGAAGGCCAACAAGGCCGGTCTTGACGTGAATGTGGACCAGCTGGAAGCCCATTACCTGGCCGGCGGTGACGTGGACCGGGTGGTGGATGCCCTGATTGCCGCAGAACGGGCTGCCATTCCCCTGACCTTTGAACGGGCCGCAGCCATCGACCTGGCTGGCCGGGATGTGCTGGAAGCCGTACAGATGAGCGTTAACCCCAAGGTGATTGAAACGCCCTTGATTTCTGCTGTGGCCAAAAATGGTATTGAACTGAAGGTCCGGGCCCGGGTTACCGTGCGGGCCAATATTGACCGGCTGGTAGGCGGTGCCGGGGAATCCACCATTATCGCCCGGGTAGGCGAAGGGATTGTTACCACCGTAGGTTCCTCCGAGGAGCATACGGACGTTTTGGAAAATCCGGACCATATTTCCCGGACCGTGCTCAGCAAAGGGCTGGATGCAGGGTCTGCCTTTGAAATTCTCTCTATTGATATCGCCGACGTGGATGTGGGCCGGAACATTGGGGCCCAGCTGATGACCGACCAGGCCGAAGCCGACAAGAATATTGCCCAGGCCAAGGCAGAAGAACGCCGGGCCATGGCTGTGGCCAAAGAGCAGGAAATGCGGGCCTATACCCAGGAAATGCAGGCCAAGGTGGTGGAAGCCCAGGCGCAGGTACCCGAGGCTTTGGCCCAGGCCCTGCGGCAGGGGAATCTGGGAGTGATGGATTATTACCGGCTGAACAACCTGCTGGCCGATACCAAAATGCGGGAAGGCCTGACGGCTGGCTCCCAGGAAGCAGCTCCCAAACCTTCCCAGCCGGTGAAGTAGGAGGCGCCTATGGACAGCGGCCTGATTATTGTGCTGCTCTGGATTGGGTTTCTGATTTTGGGGCAGTGGACCAGAAAACGGCCTCCCAAGAAGCCGGGAAGCGGCGTGCAGCTGCCTAAGCTGCCCAAGCTCAGTTTCCCCAAGGGGCCCCAGCCGGTGAAGCGGCAGCCGGCCCAGCCCGGTACCTTTACCTGTGAAGAAGCTGCGGCCACGGAGCCTTTAGGCCACCGGGTAACGCCTACGGTGCAGGAGCAGGTGGAGGACCTAAAGCCCACGATCCAGCCCCTAAAGGAAGACCTGAAGGACGAGATCCGGGATTTAACCCCGGAGGTGCCCCTGGCGGACGCAGCTCCCCAGGCACCCAAACCGCAGAATCCTCTGCTGGCCGGCGGCCTGCGCCAGGGTATGGCCTGGGCGATGGTCCTTGGCAAACCCCGGTCCTTGGAAAGCTGGGATGAGGAACAAGGAAAGCATTTTTAGGAGCAGTAGTAAAAAACGGTTACACCATAATTTGTAACGCAGCACGGCAGTGCAAATCTACAGGGAAAAGAGGAATGGGGTATGGCAGAAGGAAAAGCGTCACCCAAGACCCCTTGGGTGGACCGGTTTTTGAATGGAGTGGAGCGGGTTTGTGCCAAGCTGCCCCCGCCGGCCATCCTGTTTTGCATTTTGTTTTTGATTACCGCACTGATTGGCGCAGGTCTTACGGCTTCCGGAGTGGCCCTGGAAAACCCTGCAACCGGGAAGCTGGTCATGTCCCAGAACCTGTTTTCCAAGGACGGGGTAAACTGGCTTTTGACCCATTTGGTCAGCAACTTCTCGGGCTTTGCGCCCCTGGGCCTTGTGATCACCATGACCCTGGCCATTGGCTTTTGTGAGGAATCCGGGCTGCTCATCAGCCTGCTGCGCCGGAGCATGCACAACGTGCCGCCCGGCATTGTACCCTATCTGGTGGCGTTTGTTGGGGTTATGGGCAACATCGCCTCCGATACGGCAGCGGTGGTGATTCCGCCTCTGGCAGCCCTGGTGTACATCGGGGTGGGGAAGAATCCCCTGGTGGGCATGATTGTGGGCTACGCCGGCTCCAACGCCGGCTTTACCGCCAACCTGCTGATTGCCGGGACGGATTCCCTGCTTCAGGGCATGACCAACCAGGCCATTGAAGCCTTTTTGGGCAACAGCTCCTTTGTGGTGGACGTGACCTGCAACTGGTATTTTATGTTTGTATCCACCTTCCTGGTTTCCTGGGTGTTGGGCTATTTCTCCAAGGTGCTGGTGGAACCCCGCTTTGGCAAGTACGAAGCCAAGGACCTGGAAGGGGTTCAGGAAGTTACCCAGGAAGAAAAACGGGGGATGCGCAACGCCGGGCTGGTGACTCTGGCCTATTGTGCCCTTATTGCGGCCGGCTTTTTCAGCGGCGTGCTGTCCAAGAACGGTTCCCTGGTGGGTTCCCTGCTGCTGAAGGGCATGATTCCCATTCTCTTTGGGCTCATGAGCCTGGCAGGGATTGCCTACGGCATTACGGTAGGGAAATTCAAGGATGTCCGCAGCATCAACAACGCCATGGTCAAGCAGATGGCAGCCATGGGTTCCTACGTGGTGTTCTGCTTCTTCTGCGGCCAGTTCCAGGGGTTGTTCAACTGGACCCATCTGGGTACCCTGCTGGCCATTTCCGGAGCGGATTTCCTGAAAAGCGCCGGCTTTACGGGCATTCCCCTGTGCGTGACCTTTGTGCTGGTGTGCGCCTTCGTTAATATTTTCATGTCCTCGGGTTCTGCCAAATGGGCTATTTTCGCTCCCATTTTTGTGCCCATGTTCATGCTGCTGGGCTACCATCCGGGCTTTGCCCAGCTGCTGTACCGGCTGGGGGACTCCCCGGGCAACAGCTTCACCCCCATGATGCCCTATCTGTGGATGATGCTCAGCGTGGCCCAGGAAAAATACGATCCCAACGTAACCGTGGGGACCTTTATTTCCAACCTGATTCCCTTGGCCGTGATTCTGCAGTTCATCTGGATCCTCTTTATGATTGCCTGGATGGCGCTGGGCGTTCCCATTGGGCCGGGCGTAGGCACGGCGCTGCCCCCTGGCATTCTGTAAGACTTGTGTTAACCAACAAAAGCGTATTTGCGGCAGGACGGGGAACTTTTCTCCGTCCTGCTTGTGCTTTAGGGGCAAAGCGTCTATAATGATAGGCACCATATAGAGGGGAGTCTTACCACAATGAAAACCAGTAAAAAAGCCGAAATGGCTGTCAATTACAAACATACTGCCAACAACTGTGCCCAAGCCGTTCTCCTGGCCTTCCAGGATGAAATCGGCAAGTCCGCTGAAGAACTGAAAGCCCTGGGTTCCGGGTTCGGTTCCGGCATGGGCGGCTTGGAAGCTACCTGCGGCGCTTTGGTAGGCGCAGGCATTGTTATGGGCCTGCTGAACCATACGGACAAGCCCACCAAATTCATCATGAAGGACGTAGTAGATGAATTTAAGGCTGAAACCGGTGCCACTGCCTGCTGTGACCTGAAAGGCGTAGGCACGGGCAAAGTCCTGTGTCCCTGCGACGACTGCATCCGGGCTGCCGTAGTGGCTATCGAAGAACGCCTGTAAGCGCCTGCACAACTGTATCGCAAGAAAAGAAGCCCCGTTCTGCACTCCGTTGGGAGAAGGCAGGCGGGGCTTTTTGGCTGCAAGTGTTCAATCGATACACAATAATCCTTGTTTGAGAGCGCTGTAGGGAAAAAATGTAACGAAAATGGAAAAGTGCGTTGACAGAGCAAGAAACAGGAGAGTAAACTAATACTATAGTATAGAACCGTTGCTGTTTCTTGGTGTGTGGGCTATGGCCAATAGCGCAGGAAGCATCTGGAGACCCAGCAGGAAATGGAGGGGAAACCCGTATTTTTTGCTGGGCTTTTTTCATGCAGCAGCGAGTTTCACAGTGAAGGGGAGACCGCACAATGGAATTGGCAGAACTGGTAGACAAAAACAAAGAGGAAATGGTGGAAACGCTGTCCAAGGCAGTACAGATCAACAGCGTGCAAGGTGAGGCCGCTCCCGGCAAACCCTTTGGGGAAGGCCCCGCCAAGGCCCTGGAATTTATGCTGGGCGAAGCGGAAAAAATGGGCTTCAAGACCCAAAACGTGGACAACTATATGGGCTGGTGCGAATACGGCACCGGCAAGGAAATGGTAGCGGTGCTGGGCCATTTGGACGTGGTACCCGCCGGTGACGGCTGGGACGAAGATCCCTTCAGCGGCCGGGTGGCTGACGGCAATGTGTACGGCCGGGGCGCCCTGGACGACAAAGGCCCCACCACTTCCGCCCTGTATGCCCTGAAGGCCCTGAAGGAAAGCGGTCTGCCCCTGAAGCGCCGGATCCGTATCCTCTTTGGCACCAACGAAGAAACTGGCAGCCAGGATATGGTCCATTACCTGGAAAAAGGCGGGGAAGTGCCTGTCTGCGGCTTTACGCCCGATGGGGAATACCCGGTCATCAACGGGGAAAAAGGCATCATCAACGTGGAATACCAGGTGGGCTATCAGCAGTACGGTCCCCTGAAACTGGTGAAAATTCACGGGGGTTCTGCCTATAACGTAGTGCCGGCCTTGGCTGTGGCCGAGCTGTCCTGCACCCCGGAACTGGGCAAACAAGTCATTGAAAGCTTTGGCCACCTGGATCCCAAGGTGACCTATGAATTAAAAGAACCGGGCCTGGTTATCACCGCCCAGGGCGTACAGGCCCACGGCGCCTCTCCGGAAAAGGGCGAAAACGCCATTGGCCGGCTGCTGCTATCCCTGTCCCGGCTGCCCCTGATTGGTGAACTGCACCAGGTGATGAACTTCCTGGGCGAAAAGATTGGCCTGGAGGTTCACGGGGTTTCCATGGGCATCGACCTGCGGGACAATGCCTCTGGCCGGCTGTCCTTTAACCTGGGTGTCATTGATGGGGACGACAAGGGCCTGACGGTGAAAATCAACTACCGTTACCCGGTAACCCATACCTACGCCGAATGCGCTCCCCAGCTGGACAATAAATTCCGGAAGAACGGCTTCACCAAAGTTTCTGAATTCCACAAGCAGGCCCTGTACGTGGATCCCAAAACCGACTACATCCAGACCATGCTGGGCGTGTACGGGGAAATGACCGATTTTGAACCCAAGACCATCTGCATTGGCGGGGGCACCTACGCCAAATCCATCCCCCACATTGTAGCCTTTGGTCCTATTTTCCCAGGGGACACCGTGCGGGAACATCTGCCCAACGAATGCTGGGAAATCGACAAATTGGTGCTGAACGCCAAGATTTACGCGGAAACCCTGTATCGGCTGGCCAAATAAAAAACAGCAAGCAAGTTCTGCAAAAGGGGGTAGAGAAATATGAAAATCACCAAAGTACGGCTGGGCCGTATTTCTGTACCGCTGCGGGTGCCCTTTAAAACCGCCCTGCGGCAAGTCAACAGCGTGGAAGATATCATCGTGGAAATCCACACCGATACCGGCGAGGTAGGCTACGGGGAAGCGCCTCCCACAGGAGCCATTACCGGGGATACCACCGGGGCCATTATCGGCGCTTTCCAGGACCACATCATTAAGACCCTGGTGGGCCGGGACGTTGAGGATTTCGAGAATCTCACCCGGGATGTGCAGAAGTGCATTGTGAAAAACAGCAGCGCCAAAGCGGCTGCGGACATTGCTCTGTGGGACCTGTACGGCAAGAAATACGGAATCCCCGTGTACCGGATGCTGGGGGCCAGCCGGAACCAGATTATCACCGACCTGACCATCAGCGTGAATCCCCCGGAAGAAATGGCCCGGGACGCAGTCAACGCTGTGGAGCGGGGCTACGATACCCTGAAGGTAAAAGTGGGCATCGACCCGTCCCTGGACGTGGAGCGGCTTTCCGCCATCCGGGCAGCGGTGGGGGACAAACCCCGGATCCGCATTGACGCCAACCAGGCCTGGTCTCCCAAGCAGGCAGTGAAACTGCTGAACCAGATGCAGGAACGGGGCCTGGACATTGAGCTGGTGGAACAGCCGGTAAAGGCCCACGACCTGGAAGGCTTGAAGTACGTCACTGACCGGTCCTACGTGCCTGTCCTGGCTGACGAAAGCGTCTTCTCCGTGGAAGATGCCCTGAAAATCGTCCAGCTCCAGGCGGCGGACCTGATCAACATCAAACTGATGAAATGCGGCGGGCTTACCAATGCCCTGAAGATTGCCACCCTGGCAGAGGTCAGCGGGGTGGAGTGCATGATTGGCTGTATGCTGGAAGCCAAGGTCAGCGTCAACGCAGCCGTGCATCTGGCCTGCGCCCGGCAAATTATCACCAAGGTGGACCTGGACGGGCCGGTGCTGTGCTCTGAGGACCCGGTGCTGGGCGGCGCCGTATTTAACGAAAAAGAAATTACCGTGGCTGATGAACCGGGTCTGGGCATCCGGGGCATTGAAGGTATCCAGTATCTGGACGACTAATAGGGGTGTGAAAAAGGGGGAATTTGTATGGTAATCACCAGTGGTTTTACGTATATTGCCTTTCTGATGTTTCTGGCCGGCGCCTTGCTGGCCCTGGAAAAATATTCCAAGTGGAAGATTTTCTCCATTGTTCCTCCCCTGGTCTGGATCTACGTGCTGAACATGATCTTCTGCACCATGGGCCTGTACAATTCCAAGGGCGTTTCTGAAGCCTACAAAGCGCTGAAGAACAACCTGCTGTACGCCATGATCTTTGTTATGCTGCTGCGCTGCGACTTCCGGAAGCTGGCCAAACTGGGCGGCCGGATGGTAGCCATCTTCCTGGGCTGCTCGGTGACCCTGTTTGTGGGTTTTATTGTAGGCTATCCGATTTTTAAAGGCTTCCTGGGCAATGATACCTGGGGTGCGGTAGCGGCCCTGTACGCTTCCTGGGTGGGCGGTTCCGCCAATATGGCGGCCATGCAGGCAGCCCTGCCGGTGGACGCCGGCGCCTACAGCTGCGCCCTGGCCCTGGATACCGTGTGCTATTCCGTGTGGATTGCCCTGCTGCTCCTGGGGGTGCGCTATGCCAATCGCTGGAACGCCGCCACCCAGGCGGACACCTCCAAGCTCCAGGCTGTGGCCGATGCTGCCGCTGCCGAAGTCGCCAAGGAAAAGAAGAAGGCCACCTCTGCCGACTGGATTTTCCTGATTGGCGTGTCCCTGCTGGTTTCTGCTCTTTCCCAAACCGTGGGCGCCAACCTGAACACCCTTTTAAAGAGTGTGGGCCTTGCCATGTTTGATAAAGGCACCATGACCACCCTGTTTGTGACGGTGTTGGGCCTGATCTGCGCCATGACCCCGCTGGGCAAGGTGCCCGCCGTGGAAGAACTGTCCAGCGTGTACCTGTACGCCGTGGTTTCCCTTTTGGCTTCCACCGCTTCGGTGCTGGACCTGCTGGCCGCTCCCATGTGGGTGGTGTACGGCTTCTTTATCCTGGTGGTTCACGTGGTGCTGATGTTTGGCCTGTCCAAGCTCTTCCATTGGGATCTGTGCATGGTTTCCACCGCTTCCCTGGCCAATATCGGCGGGGCAGCGTCTGCTCCCATTGTGGCTTCTGCCTATGATGCTTCCTATGCAGGCATCGGCGTGCTTATGGGCATTTTGGGGGCCGCCATCGGGAACTTTGCCGGTCTGTTCTGCGGTTATGTTTTAAAAATGATGTCCTAAGGAGGAAGGAAACTTGAACCAGCAAACCAAGTGGCAGGCTTCTTTGGAAGCCCTGTGCCAAAACAGCAGCGGTCAGGTTACCCTTAGCTTCTACGACGAAAAATTGCGGCACGGCTTCTCTGTTGGGGGAAGCTGTGCCGTTTTGTCTGCCAGTACCATTAAGCTGCTGGTATTGGCAGAAGTTTTTCGTCAGGCGGAAGAAGGCAGCCTGTCTCTGGCGGAAGGGGTGACCCTGACTGCCGAAAAACGCACCGGCGGGGACGGTATCCTGAAGGAACTCCTGTCCGGCCATACCTTTACCCTGAAAGAGCTCTGTACCCTGATGATCATCGTTAGCGACAACGAGGCGGCAAACCTGCTCCTTGACCGGGTGGGCATGGACAAGGTGAACCAGCTGGGAGAGGACCTGGGGCTCACCGCTACCCACCTGGGCCGGAAAATGATGGACAGCGCAGCCCGGGACGCCGGCCGGGATAACTGGACCTGCGCCGACGACCTGGTGCTTCTTCTCCGGGGCATCTACGAAGGCACTCTGGTAAGTCCCCACGCAAGCAAAACCATGCTGGAAATGCTCAAGCGGCAGCAGCAGGGGGACCGGCTCCAGCGGTACCTGCCGGAAGACGTGCCCCTGGCCCACAAATGCGGGGACCTCAAGGGCGTGGAAAATGACTGCGGCATTTTTCTCCTGCCGGACCATCCCTATATTCTGGCCGTCCTGACCCAGCAGCAACCGGACAGCCTGACGGGCAAGCGGACCCTGGGCACCCTTGGCAAACTGGTCTATGACCACATTACGGAAGGGGAGGCCTAGACCATGGCAGAAAAACCGGCGCCAAAGCAGCGCACCCTGTACTTTACCGGGGAAGCCCGGACCACCTCGGACAACGCCATTACCCGGATCTACGGGACCTTCTACCTGGCCTTTGAGGTAGCGGCCGGTACCGGGGAAATCCTGGATGTGGACTGCAACGCCACCCTGGAGCTGACCCGGAAATTCGTGAAAAACATATTTATGCACCATTTTCTGGAAAAAGATGCAGCCTTCCTGGAGGCAGAAATACAGGACCGGTACTACGGTTCTTCCAGCAGGGCCATCCTGGCCGCCTACCGGGATGCCCTGGCCCATTACCGCCAGGCCCAGGGAAAGTGAAGAGCTGACGGCGGAAGACGGGAATAGTTAGCCATGGGAAACCATGTATTGTTCGGAAAATTCATTTTTAGAAGGACAAATGACTCTGAAACACCGACAAATTCAGGAAATAGACAAGAATTTACGAACATAGAGAAAATCAGAAAGAAAAAAGTTCGAAAAAATTGCTTTTCTTACTAGCTTAATGAAAAGCGGTGTGCTATAATAAGCCATGTAATTCAGAAGTACTTAAAAGAAAATAACAAAGGACGGGACCACCCGTTCAACCCGCTCAAATGAATCTGAGCATGCTAGCCAATGGGCCAAAGAGGGAAAGGGGAAATCAAACATGTATAAAACCAACATGTATCAAGACGACCTGCTTTATGTGATTAAACACAGTGAATTGACACCGGAAACTTTGCGTATTCTGCTGAATAATCATCCTGAAATCAAATTCGTATCTTTCATGGGCATTGACTTTGCCGGCAACGATACGGATGAAAAGGTGCCTATTTCCCTGCTGCTGGATGATATGGAAACCATGCTGTACAGCCATACGGCCCAAACCGACGGTTCTTCCGTAGTACTGCCCGGCGTTGCTTCCCTGAACGATGCCCGTGTAGATATGGTTGCTGACCTGTCCGTAAACTGGTTCGTTGACTACAATATTGAACACGTGGATGCTGAAACCGGCAAACTGGTGGGCACCCTGCGTGTACCTTGCTTCCTGCTGCACAACGGTGAATTCGTGGATTCCCGTTACCTGCTGAAAAAATCCCTGGAATACGTTTCCAGCGAAATCCACAAAGCCATGCTGGCTGCCGGCACGGTTCCTGGTCTGGCCTTTGATCCCAAGGACGTAGAAAAGGTAACCTTTACCAGCGCTACCGAATTGGAATTCTGGGTCAAGACTCCTACCGAAGACGTGGACAAAACTGCCCTGTCTTCCTCCCAGATCATGCAGGAACAATACTGGGCCCGTACCCGCGGCAACGTGCGTACCGCTTTGGAACAAGCCGTTGAAGTGCTGGGCTACTATGGCCTGGAACCGGAAATGGGCCACAAAGAAGTGGGCGGCGTAAGAGGTCAACTGGATGCCAACGGCAACATGACCCACGTTAACGAACAGCTGGAAATCGACTGGAAATTCTCCACCGGCCTGCAATGCGCCGATAACGAAATTCTGGTACGTACCCTGGTTAAGGAAATCTTCCGTGCTAACGGCCTGGAAGTATCCTTCCTGGCCAAACCCATTGTGGGCGTTGCCGGCAGCGGCGAACACACCCACGTTGGTTTCGGCGCCATCCTGAAGGACGGCAAATTCGTGAATATCATGAGCCCCTCCGATATGAAGGCTGACTTCCTGTCCGCCATCGGCTTTGGCGCCCTGATGGGTCTTTTGAAGAACTACGAAGTGCTGAACCCCATCGTTTCCTGCACCACCGATGCTTTCAAACGACTGAGACCTGGCTTTGAAGCTCCTATCTGCATCGTAACCTCCATCGGCAAGGCTCCGGATGTTCCTTCCCGTAACAGAACCATCCTGGCCGGCCTGATCCGGGATATCGACAATCCCAAGGCTACCCGTGTGGAAATGCGTGCTCCCAACCCCTTCACCAACACCTACCTGGCCCTGGCTGGCTTCTACCTGGCTGCCCTGGACGGCATCAAGGCTGCCCTGGCTTCCGGCAAGTCCACCAAGGAACTGGAAAAGGAACTGTCCAAGACTGCTGGGGAAGAAGGCTTCTACCTGGAAAAAGACAGAGCCTATCGTTCTGAAGACGATGTGTTCGAAGACTTTACCCCGGAAGAACGGGATCAATACTTTGGCAAACCGCCTGCAACCGTTTGGGAAAACATGAAAGCCTTTGATGCTTATCCGGAAAAGGTAGCCGTGCTGACCCAAGGCGATATTCTGAAACCGCTGTATCTGAAATCCTTCGAGGAAGGCGCTTTGATCAGATGGAAGACCGAACTGCTGACCCACATCATTCCGGATTACAGAAACAGAATTGCCAGCATGAAACCCCTGCACGAAACCACCGAAGGCAGCACTGCCTGGGATGACGGTATGTGGCAGAGAGTCCAGGAACTGCGGGTTATCATTGCCAAGAACACCGATACCAACGTATCCATGTTCACCCAATTGTCCAAAGCCCTGACCGAAGGCGACTATGACAAGGCTTCCGATTTGCAGCTGGCTATGGACAAGAAAATGGAAGAATTGGAAAAACTGTATAAGGATTACGCAGAAAACATTCTGTAAGTTAGACTGCTAGAAAAGGAGGCTGCCAAGCGTGCACCATAAGACCACAGGTCTCCTGCTGACGCTCCTGCTTCTCCTCAGTCTGTCCCTGACTGCTCAGGCCGCTGCCGTTCCACCGGTGGCGGTCTTGGGTGCTAAGGGCCGCAAAGTGGAAGAAGTACAAGCTATGTTGTCCAAGCTGGATATATACCAGGGCGAGATAGATGGAGAGTTTGGGACCGATACAATGAATGCCGTTAAGACCTTCCAACGCAAACACAAAAAACAGCAGACAGGAGCTGTTACTTGGTCCGTCTACAATTTGATGAGTAAGGAAAGCGGCCTGAGTTTTGGCCACTACCGAAAACTTTGGACCATGGAAACTACGGGCTATAGTCCCACTGACCCGGGCGTAACGGGTGTGACCTATACCGGCATTCCCATGCAAAAAGGCGTTATTGCTGTAGATCCCTTGATTATTCCTCTAGGTACCCGGATGTATGTGATGGGGTACGGGGAAGGGATTGCCGCCGATATCGGCAGCGCCATCAAGGGCAACAAAATAGATTTGGCATTTTCCAACCGCGGACAGGCGCTTCAATGGGGCCGTCGGCGGGTACACGTGTATATACTGTAAATTGATTTTTTGAAACAAAATTATTGAAAATTCAGAGATAGGAGTGAAGAAATTGTTAACTGCTGCAGAAATCCCAGGTTGGATGGAAAAGAAATTTGACGAAAATGCATTTATGAAATTGGCAGATGTGAAACTGGAAAAAGTGGAATGCGGCCGCTGCGAGCTGAGCATGGCGGTGGACCCGGCCAAGCACGGGAACCGGTATGGCGTGGTCCATGGTGGAGCCCTCTTTACCCTGGCGGATACGGCCATGGGGGCAGTGGGCTACAGCATTGGGGACAAGGTAGTTACCCTTTCTTCCTCCATCAACTTTATCAGCAACACCTCTGCCAAGGAAAAAATTATTGCCAAGGCACATCTGGAACATAAAGGCCGTTCCACCCTGGTTTGCCGGGTTGAAATCTTCGACCCCGAGGGCAAAAAAATGGTGGATGTAACGGGCACCATGTTTGTGGTGGGGCATTTTGACGAAATACCCAATCAGTGGTAAAATAATGAAGATTAACAACTAAAATACTAGGCTACGCCATAAAACAGGAGGCTCTCTTATGGATTTCGCGTTAAACGAAGAGCAATTAGAATTAAAGTCCATAGTCAAAGACTTCGTTGATAAGGAAATTGTTCCTTATACGGAAGAAATGGATCGGGAAAACCACGCTAGACCGGAAATTTTCAAAATCGCCGGTGATATGGGACTGCTGAACTTGGTAGTCCCGGAAGAATACGGCGG
Organism: Acidaminococcus hominis; assembly: GCF_900291475.1. Classification (GTDB taxonomy): domain Bacteria; phylum Bacillota; class Negativicutes; order Acidaminococcales; family Acidaminococcaceae; genus Acidaminococcus; species Acidaminococcus hominis. Next base: position 121,686 of record NZ_OLMM01000004.1, on the reverse strand, counting down.
CCCGGGACTGGACAGCATTACCATTGCCATGATTTATGAAGAACTGGGCAAGGGCTGCGCCGGTGTGGCTACTTCCATTGCTGCCAATGCTCTGGCCTCTTATCCCATTTTGATTGCTGGCAATGAAGAACAGAAAAAATACCAATGCGACCTGCTGAACGCAGGCAAGCTGGCTGCTTTTGCCCTGACCGAACCGGGTGCCGGTTCCGATGCAGGCGCAGTAGCCACCAAAGCCGTTAAAGACGGGGACCACTATGTCCTGAACGGCCAAAAGGTGTTCATCACCAACGGCGGCATTGCCGACAGCTACCTGGTGTTCGCCAATACCCGGAAATCCGGCGGTATCCGCGGACTGACCTGCTTTATCGTTCCCAAAGGCACTCCGGGCTTCAGCGTAGGCCGCAAAGAAGATAAAATGGGCATTCGTCCCTCCAACACCTGCGAATTGATTCTGGAAGACGTTATCGTTCCTGAATCCATGCGGGTAGGCCGGGAAGGCCAAGGCTTTTGCATTGCCATGGAAACCCTGGATTCCGCCCGTCCTTTCGTAGCCTCCGTTGCTGTAGGTCTGGCCCAGTCCTGCCTGGATCTGGCTGCCCACTACGCACGGGAAAGAAGACAGTTTGGCCAGCCCATCGCTTCCTTCCAAATGGTACAGGCAATGATTGCCGATATGGCCATGAAGGTAGAAACTGCCCGTCTGATGGTGCAGAAAGCCTGCTGGATGCGTGACCAGGGCGTGGAATTTGGCAAGGAAGCTGCCATGAGCAAATGCTTTGCCTCCGATGTGGCCATGGAAGTGGCTACCGATGCCCTGCAGGTTATGGGTGGTTACGGCTACATGAAAGACTATCCCATGGAAAAGAAAATGCGTGATGCCAAGATTCTGCAAATCTACGAAGGCACCAACCAAATCCAACGGATGGTTATTGCCAACAAGATTTTGTACTAAATATAATGTATCCCGTTTTGACGGCTGCCGCCCGCTGGAGTGGGTTGGAATGGCGTCAGAAATGGAAAAGTAAAAATTATAATTGATGGCTGCTTTTCCGTTAAAAAATGGGCAAGGCCTGTCTGCGTGCAGGTCCTGACCTGGTATTTATGGCTGAATAAGGCTGTGAAACGAACTTCACAGCCTTATTTTATTGAATAGGTAGGAATTGGAAATATAATTATTACCTATGAAATAGTAGATAAATTGTCTTCAGTTGGCTTATTGTCAGATAACGGAAAATGTCATATAATTTACGGTATACAAAATATGCGGACTTTGGCGGTCCCATGGGGAAATAGGAGAGGTTAACGAAAAATGATCAGTACGGGATTGTTAGCGGAAGCAAAAGAAGTAGTCAGAGATTTAAGCGTGCGTGAGCTCATTGAAGAAGCCATTCGCAACGGAGAAGGTACTTTTTCTGATACGGGCGCGCTGCGGGTAACTACCGGTACCCATACCGGCCGTTCTCCCAAGGACAAGTTCATTGTGGACACACCTCTGACCCATGATGTGGTCAGCTGGACCAACAACCAGCCCTGCAGCCAGGAAACCTTTGACCGGATTTACGCCAAGTGCGAAGCCTATATCAAGACCCACCGGGTATACGTGAACAACGTGAAGGCCGGTGCCGATCCCAAGTATCAGATTCGGGTAAAGTTCATCAACCAGATGGCTTGGCAGAGTGTATTCGTGAACCAGCTGTTCATTAAATCCAATGAACCCAGCACTGTTCAGGAAGACTTTACCGTCATCTCCCTGCCGGATGTGGAAGCAGAACCGGCACTGGACCACACCAACTCTGAAACCTTCATTATTCTGAACTTCGACAAGAAAGTGGTGCTCATCGGCGGCGGCCGTTATGCCGGCGAACTGAAGAAATCCATTTTCTCTGTAATGAATTACCTGCTGCCCCTGCAGAACATTCTTACCATGCACTGCTCCTGCAATGAGGGCCCCAAGGGCGACGTAGCCCTGTTCTTTGGCCTGTCCGGCACCGGGAAAACCACCCTGTCCGCAGACCCCAAACGTTCCCTGATTGGTGACGATGAACACGGCTGGGGAGATAACGGGGTATTCAACATCGAAGGCGGCTGCTATGCCAAGTGCATCGACCTGACCGAAGACAGCCAGCCGGAGATTTTCCATGCCGTGCGTTTCGGCGCCGTGATGGAAAACGTGGTGGTGGATTCCAAGACCGGGGCTCCTGACTTCTCCGACCGGACCATTACGGAAAACACCCGGGTAGCCTATCCCCTGAACTATATTCCCAACGCCAAGCTGCCCAGCATGGCCACCCATCCCAAGAACATCATCCTGCTGACGGCTGATGCCTTCGGGGTACTGCCTCCCATCTCCAAGCTCACCAAGGAGCAGGCCATGTACCACTACCTGACGGGCTATACCAGCAAGGTTGCCGGTACCGAACGGGGCATTACGGAACCCCAGGCCACGTTCTCCACGGCCTTTGGCGCACCGTTCCTGCCCCTGCCTCCGCTGACCTATGCCAAGCTTCTGGGGGAACGGATTGCCAAGCATGAGACCAACGTATACCTGGTGAACACCGGCTGGACCGGCGGCCCCTACGGGGTTGGCAGCCGGATGAAACTGGCCTACACCCGGGCCATGATCCACGCAGCCCTGGACGGTGAACTGGGCAAGGAAGGCTGGACCACCATGCCGTTATTCAACGTGGCTGTGCCCAAGTCCTGCCCCAACGTGCCGGACGAAGTGCTGGATCCCCGGTCCACCTGGGAAGACAAGGAAGCCTACGATCAGACCTGTGCCAAACTGGCCGGCCTGTTCCAGGAAAACTTCAAGAAATTTGCTGGTGAGGTAACGGAAGACATTGCTTCCGCTGGTCCTACTCTGGATAAATAAGACGACGCAAGGGGCTGTGCACTGCAGCCCCTTTTCTTGTATTTACGGGAACCTGCGCTAGGCGCAGCCCGTGCTGAAGGAGGGAAAAATCATGGTAACCCTGTATTGCCCGGATGAGGCGGCAACCGCAGCCCTGGGCACCCATTTGGGCAGCCTGCTGACGGACGGTGACGTGGTACTCCTCAATGGAGACCTGGGAGCCGGCAAGACCTGTCTGGTGATTGCAGCCGCCAAAGCCCTGGGGGTGGATCCGGCCGAAGTGACCTCTCCCACTTTTTCCCTGATGAACATCTATAAGGGAAAGAACCTGTCCGTAAAACATTTCGATTTGTACCGGATCAACCGGGAGGAAGAATTGGAAGACATCGGCTTTTCCGAATACGCCGGTTACGATGGGGTGACCTTCATCGAATGGGCCGAGCTGTTCCCGGAAGAGATGCCCCCGGAAAATCTGGAAATCCAGCTGCTCCGGAAGGACAACGGACGGGAAGCCCGGCTGATTCCCCATGGGGAACATTACGAAGCTTTGGCAAGAAAGGTTGAAGAATTGTGCTGACATTAGGAATTGATACCTCCACCCGGGTCTGCTCCGTGGCGGTGGCAAAAGACGATAAAATTCTGGGAGCAGTGGACATCAACGTGGGGCTCACCCATTCGGAGGGTCTGGTACCCCAGCTGGAGCAGCTGCTCACCCTGGCCCAGGTGACCAAAGAGGAACTGGAGCTCATTGCCGTAAGCCGGGGTCCCGGTTCCTTTACGGGCCTGCGCATTGGCATGGCTACGGCGGAAGCCCTGGCCTACAGTTTGAACCTGCCCCTGGTGGCCGTTGATACCCTGCAGGTGATTGCCTATAATCTGCCGGTGGAAGGGGTCCTTCTGGCGCCGGTACTGGACGCCCAAAAGGGGAATGTGTACCTGGGGCGGTACCAGTGGCAGGAGGGTAAAATGGTGGAAGTGGAACCGGTGCAGATTGTGCCGGGCAAGGAAGTGGGTGCGCTTCTCAATGCCCAGGAACTGCCGGCCATTCTTATGGGAGAAACCCAGCGGGTTCCCCTTTTGGACAATTGCCCCTTTGTTTCCCTGGCCCCCAGCAGTGCCCGGCTGCCCAGAGGGTCCTCGGTGGCCATTCTGGGTGCAGCCCAGTACGTGCCCGGAGAACTCCACAGCTATTTTGGCATGGATCCCTTTTATATCCGGCGCTCGGAGGCGGAAGAATTATGGGAAAAACGACATCCCAAGGCGTAAGAGCCCTGACGGAACAGGACCTGGACTGGCTGCTGCCCGTGGACGCAGGCTCCTTTCCGGAAGCCTGGAGCCGGGAGACCTGGCTGGACGAGCTGAACGGCCGCCTGAGCCACTACCTGCTGCTCCTTGATGAAACAGGCAGCCCGGTGGCCTACGGAGGCTTTTGGCTGGTGGCCGGAGAGGCCCAGATTATGCGCCTGGCGGTGGACACGGGACGCCGGGGAGAGGGCTGGGGCAATGCCTTGGTAGGCGCAATGCTGGACCGGGCCCGGGAGCTCTTGGCCACGGAAGTAACCCTGGAAGTCCGGGAGCACAACCTGCCTGCCCGCAAGACCTATGCGCACTGGGGCTTTAGCGAAAACGGCCGGAGAGCCGGTTATTATACGGATAGTGGGGAAGACGCCATCTTGATGACGTGCACCCTGGCATAGAGGAGATTATGGAAGAAAAAGCGATTACCATTTTAGGCATAGAAAGCAGCTGCGACGAAACGGCTGCCTCCGTGGTCCAAAACGGACGCACGGTATTATCCAATGTGGTTTCCACCCAAATCCCCGTCCATCGGAAATTTGGCGGGGTGGTGCCGGAAATCGCATCCCGAAAACATATTGAACACGTAATGCCCGTGATTGATAAGGCCCTAAGCGACGCCCACCTGACCCTAAAGGACGTGGACGCCATTGCCGTCACCTACGGGCCGGGGCTGGTGGGAGCCCTTCTGGTAGGGCTTTCTGCCGCCAAGGGACTGGCCCTGGGCACCGGCAAGCCCCTCATCGGGGTGAACCATCTGGAAGGCCACGTTTTCGCCAACTTTTTGGCGGACCCGGACCTGAAGCCGCCCTTTTTGGCCCTGGTGGTCAGCGGTGGCCACACCTCCCTTTTGGTAGTGGAAGACGAAATGACTTTCCGGCTGCTGGGCCAAACCCGGGACGATGCGGCAGGGGAAGCCTTCGACAAAATTGCCCGGTTCATGGGGCTGCCCTATCCCGGCGGCCCGGAAATCGAGAAACTGGCCCAGGGCGGGGACCCTAAGGCCATTGATTTCCCCCGGCCTCTGCTGCCCAATACCTTTGACTTTAGCTTCAGCGGCCTGAAATCCGCTGTCATCAACCACATCCATAGCGAGGAGCAGCGGGGCAGCGACTGGAGCAAGGCCGACGTGGCCGCTTCCTTCCAGCAGGCCATTGTGGACGTATTGGTCCAAAAGAGCCAGCAGGCCCTCAAGAGCACCGGCCTCAAAAAGATTGTCCTGGCCGGCGGCGTATCCGCCAATAAGCACCTCCAGGAAGCCCTGGCAGCGGGTGCCAAGGCCGTGGGCGCCGAACTGGTGCATCCCACGCCCATTCTCTGCACGGACAACGCCGTCATGGTAGCCGTGCGCGGGTACTATCAGTACAAGCATCACGACTTTGCGGCTTTGAACCTGAATGCCGACCCTTCCCTGAAGCTGGGGGAGAAATAAACCTAAAAAAGCAAATGGAGCAGTACAAAAGTGCATGGCATTTTTGTACTGCTCCGTTTTTTATAAGAATTAAGCAAAAGCGTCCTGGAGTTATCCAGCCAGGGCGCTTTTCTGCGCCTAGCTCACGTGGAATTCTGTCCGGCTGCCCTGGCCCGTGGGAATGATTTCCAGCTGGGCGCTGATCCGTTCCTTCAGCTCTGCCACGTGGGAGATAATGCCCACCAGCCGGCCTCCCTTCTGGAGTTCCAACAGGGAGGTGATGGCCCCGTCCAGGGTTTCCGGGTCCAGGGAACCAAAGCCCTCGTCCACCAAAATGGTGTCCAGGTGCAGGCCCCCGGCGTAGGCTTCCAGCACATCGGACAGCCCCAGGGCCAGGGAAAGAGAGGTGAAGAAAATCTCGCCCCCGGACAGGGTGGTTACCGCCCGGGCCTGGCCGGTGAAGGCGTCCATAATTTCCAGCCCCAGCCCCTGTTCCTTCCGGGCGTCCACAATCTCCTGGCTCCGGTACAGGGTGTACCGGCCCTGGCTGATTTTGGACAGCCGCAGGTTGGCCGTTTCCAGCACATCGTCCAGCACTGCCTGAAGCACAAAGGAGGAGAAGGTCAGCTTCCGGGCGTTGTTGCCCCGGGCAGCCTGGGCCAGATGGCCGATGGGCCGGTAGGCCTCGTGAATCTTTTTCCCTTCCTCCCGGGTCTTTTCCAGGGCAGCCAGGGTTTGCCGCTCCCGCTTGAGACTGGCCTGAAGGGCGCCTGCCTGGGTGGCTGCGCTGTTCCAGGCCTGCCGGGCCTGGTGCACGGCTTCCTCCAGGGGCGGCAGCTCCGGCAGGGTCTTGCCCTCAAGCTGTTTTTCCAGACTTTCCCGTTCTCCTTCCAGCCGGGCCTTCTGCTCCCGGTACCGGTCCAGCTGGGCCTGCCAGTCCGCCTTGTGTTCCAGCTGGCTGTGGGCGGCCAAAAAGGCGTGCTGGTCGGCAAAGGAGGAGGCCTCCAGGGCGGCGCGGAACGCTTCCCGTTCTGCCTCGAACAGTTTTTCCGCCTCCTGGGCGTGCTGCTGGGAAGCCTTGCAGGAGCCTTCCGCCTGGTTTACCTGGGCCTGGGCCCGGTCCAGTTCCCGCTGGAGCCGGTCCAGCTCCTTCAGCCGGTTCTCCATGGCCTGGATTTTGGCTTTCAGGGCCTGCCGGTCCTTTTGGGTTTCGTTGGCCGGACTGGGGTGTTCCAGCGCCCCGCACACCGGGCAGGGCTTTCCGTCCACCAGCTGCTGGGCCAGCCGCACCGTTTCCCCGGAGACCACTGCCATCCGGGTCATTTCCTCCCGGCACTGGTTGGCCTGTTCCTGGAGAGCGTCCTTGTTGGTCTGGTTGGCCTTGGCAAGGCAGGCGGTCAGCTCTTTTTGGGCCGCCGTCCAGTTGGCCTGGGCTTGGTCCGCATTGTAGTCTGCCTTTTTCTTTTCCTGGGTGGCCTTCAGGGCATTTTCGTAGAAGGGGTGGAGCTTTTGGGCCTCATCTAACAGCACCAGTTTCTGCCGGAGCTCCGCAAGGGCCGGTTCCTGGGCCGTCAGCTGTTTTTGCTGCTGTTTGCATTGGTCCAGGCGTTTGAACAAATGGCTGGTCTGCTGGGCATTCTGGAAAGCCTCCTGGGCCTTTTGGTAGGCTTCCTGGGAACTTTTGCGCTGGGCTTCCAGAGCCTTTTCCTGGGCTTCCTCCTGGACCAGCTGCTCCTTTAGAGCCTCGGGACTTTCCGCCCCGGCTGCCTCCAAAAGCGCCTTGTAATGCTGGACGGCCTGCTGGTACTTCTGCTCCAGGGCCTTGGCCTTGGCATCCAGCCGGTCTTCAATCTGGCTGTACTGTTCGGTCTTGAACAGGGTTTCCAGAATCTTTTTCCGTTCCTTGGAATCTGCTACCAGAAAGCGGCGGAATTCCCCCTGGGGCAGCACCATCAGCTGGCGGAACTGCCGGGCCTGAAAGCCCAAAATGCCCTCAATGGCCTGGGTTACCGCATTGTTGGTCTTGCCCAGGATGTTCCGTTCCCCGTCCGGCCGGATTTCCACCAGCGACGCTCCTGCTGGCACCGTCCGGGTGCCTTCTCCCCGCTGCTTGGTCAGTTCCTGCTCCGGGGTACGGGTGACCTCGTACACCTTGTCCTGGTTGCTGAAGGTGAACAGCACCTCCGTCTTGTGGTCCGGGGTGGCGTAGTCGCTGCGCAGGGAGCGGTTGTCCCGCAGGTCCCCGCTGGGGGTGCCGTACAGGGCAAAGGTAATGGCGTCCAAAATCGTAGTCTTTCCGCTGCCGGTGGGACCGGTAATCAGGAAAAAGCGTTTGTCCCCCAATTTCGTAAAATCGATGACTTCCTTTTGGGCGTAGGGACCAAAAGCGGTCATTTCCAATTGCAATGGGCGCATCAGGCGTTCCTCCCTTCTGCTGCCAGTTCATTGAGCACCTGGTGCAGCAGCTCTTTTTCCTGGTCCGTCAGGTCGGTGCCCTCCGTTTCCCGGAAAAAGGCCCCAAACAGGTCCTCGGTGGTAAGCCCTTTCCGCTGCCGGGTTTCCTGGGCTTCTTCCCGGGGCTGGAGCCGTTCGTAGCCCAGCTGGAGAATGTTGGGGTACACCGTTTCCAGCCGGTGCTTGGCGTCCAAAATGGGTGCCTGATCCGTCAGCACCACCTGCAGGTAGTCCTGGGCCGCTTCCAACCGGGGATTTTCCAATAGGTCCTGGAATTCCCCCTTTAGCACCGCCAGCTCGTGGGGAGCCGTGAGATATACGGTTTCCACCTCCACCGCGCCGTCTTCCTTCAGATCCACAATTTGCAGGCCTTTTTTCTGGGAAGCTTCCGCAAAGGAATATTTCAGCAGGGAGCCGGAGTACCGGACGTTGTAGCTGTTAGCCTGGGCTGCGTGGAGATGGCCCAGGGCCGTGTAGGCAAAGTCCTTGAAGCAGTCAATGGACACCGTGGTGGCGCCGCCGGCTGCCAGGGGCCGCTCGCTGTCCGGGGTGGTCTGGGCTCCCGTGAGAAACACGTGGGCGAGGGCCACTTTCCGGGCACCCGCAGGAATCTGCGCCAGCATCTGGGCCACCTGCCATTTCAGCGCCTCCTCATGGGTATGCTGCTTTTCCCCGCTGAGCTCCGTGGCCGTCAGAGGTTCGCAGTAGGGCAGGGGACAGATATACACGTCCCCAAAGGCGTCCTGGAGCACCAGGGGTTTGGCGTCCCGGGTAACCTGGCCGTACACGTACAGCCCGGAAGACGCAAAAAGAGCCTGACCGAAGTTCAGCCGGTCAGGGTTATCGTGGTTGCCGGAAATCAGCACCACAGGAATTTTTAATTGCAGGACCATTTGCTGCAGGGTTTCGTCCAGCAAATTGACGGCCTCCGTGGGAGGCACGGACCGGTCGTAAATGTCGCCGGCAATGAGAATCAGGTCCACACGGTACTCCCGGGCGGCGGCCATGACCTGCTCTAGGGCCAGGGCCTGGTCGTCCAGAAGATGCAGTCCGTGAAAAATCCGTCCCAAATGCCAGTCCGAAGTGTGTAAAATACGCATGGCAGGGAATCCTTTCTACTTTCTGGTAAAGGTATGGGTGTGCTATAGGAGAGGAGAAATTGCTGGAAAGCAGGCTGGGGTGCAGGGGCTTAGTGGCTTTGGGCCAGTCGGTTCTTTACCGGGTTCAGCACGCCGCTCTTGAGCAGCAGGCCGGCAATGATGCTGCCGCCGGTGGTGCTGATCAGGAAGGGCGGAATAAAGAAGAACGCCAGGGTGGCTTTGCCCAATAGGTAGGTGGCTACCAGGTAGGCCACGTAGCCGCCCAGAATGCCGGTACCGAAGATTTCTCCAGCCATGGCGGCGGGAATGGTGTGGAAGCGCTTGTACACCAGCGCTGCGCAGATGGCGCCAATCATGCTGCCGGGGAAGGCCAGGGGAGAACCCAGACCTGCCAGGTTCCGCAGCAGGGCAATGAGAAAGCTGATGGCGGCCGCATAGGACGGGCCCAAAAGCACGGCGCACAGCACGTTGATGCAGTGCTGCATGGGGAAGCATTTGGAAATCCCCACCGGGATATACAGCAGGTTGGCGGTCAGGGTACCAATGGCCACCAGAAGCGCCGAAAGGGTTAAACGGTAAGTCTGCATGATTTCAGAATTCCTCCTTGCAATACAGTTGATACCTTATACTATAGCACGATACGGGCCGTTAGAAAATGAATTATCCCGGGAAATAGTGTATAATGACTCCATAGTCTGTTTTTAGACCTGCGAGGTGATTTTATTGAAGAAACTTTTTTATATGCTGTGTTTTTTCTGCCTGTTCTGTCTGCTGCCCCTGCCCAAGGCCCAGGCAGCCATGATCAGCGAAAAGCAGGAAATTGAAATGGGCCAGAAGGTGGCCCAGCAGCAGGAGGCCCAGTATGGGCTGTACCAGAACGACGAGGTCCAGGCCCGGGTGGACCGCATTGGCCAGAGCCTGGTAAAGTACAGCGACCGGAAGAATCTGACCTATACCTTTAAGGTATTAAATACCCAGGACGTCAACGCCCTGTCCTGCCCTGGGGGCTTTATCTACGTGTACAAGGGCCTTTTGGATTTTATGACCAGCGATGATGAGCTGGCTGCGGTGATTGGCCACGAAATTGGCCACGTGGAAAAGCGCCATACGGTCCACCAGCTGGAAAAGCAGATGGCCCTGTCCTTCCTGTCCATTTTGGCCGGGGCTGCCGCCGGGGATCCGGGGGCGGGCATTGCCCTGGCCACCACGGCTTCCCAGGCCCTGATGGCCGGCTACAGCCGGGCGGACGAGCGGGAAGCGGACCAGGAAGGTTTTCGGATGTGCAACGAGGCCGGCTATAATCCCTACGGCATTTACGTAACCATGGCCAAGCTGGACGATATGTCCAAGGAAATGGGGAATCCGGGCTACGGCCTGTTCTCCTCCCACCCGGAACCGGAAGTCCGGATGGCCAAAGCCCTCCAGTGGGTAAAACCTCTGCACATTGGGGCTGCGGTAACGGTTAATGCCGAGGGCTCTGCCACCGTCAGCCAAAACGGCTGGTCCTATACCATTACAGAAACTGCCGGCTACGACAAGCCGGCCTACCGGGTCTATCTGATGGCCGGAGCCCTGTACCTGTCCCAGAAGCGGGGCCTTGATGAGTCCCATTTTCTCACCATGGACGGGGACAACTGGTCCGATGTGTATTATGAAGATATCCGCATCCTCCGGGTGTATCCCCAGGATAACCAGCAGGATGGCCGGCCTGGGGAACTGGCCCGGCAGATTGCCGGAAAGCTCCAGGACTGGGCCCGGGCGGTAAAGGGTACTGCCCCTGCTGGGGCTGCTGCTTCTGCCGCAGCTGACCAGACCCCGGCCGCAGGCCAAAGCGTGACCCGGACGGCTGCCCCTGCACCCAGCCAAACCACTACGAAAAAATCTGCTGCCAGCCTGATGCCCCGGGCCTTTGCCCCGGCCCTGGCAGCCGGAAAGGAACTCCAGCATGCTTGACGTACTCGAATCGATTGCCCAGGAGCCCCTGTTGTGGGCCCATTTAACCCAAACCACCAAACCCATCGTCCTCTATGGCATGGGCAACGGCGCAGACCAGATCCTGGACCTGTGCCAGGAACTTTCCATTCCCGTGGCCGGCATTTTTGCCAGCGACGAATTTGTCCGGGGCCAGGAGTTCCGGGGCTTTACCGTAAAAAAATATGCGGAAATCCAAAAAGAATTGGGAGATTTTATTATTCTCATCGCTTTTGCCAGCGAGCGCCCGGAGATTCTGGAGCGGTTTTTCCACCTGGCCCAGCTCCACGAAACCTATGCGCCCCATCTGCCTCTCTTGGACGAGGTTCAGCTAGTGGACGAGCAGTGGATCCACCTGTACCATCGGGAGCTTGCCGCCGTCTACGAAAACCTGGCCGACGACCTGAGCCGGCAGGTGTTTCAGGACATTCTCCGCTACAAGCTGACCGGCAGCCTGAAATATTTGCAAAATGTTACCCAGCGCCGGGAGGACCTGACCACCCTGCTGCCCCTGGGGCCTGAGGAAAGCTACCTGGACCTGGGCGCCTACAACGGGGATACTCTCACCGAATTCCTGGAACTGACCAACCACCACTACCAGCATATCTACGCCGTGGAACCGGATCCCAAGAATTTCCGCAAGCTCCGGCACTATGTGGAAGAAGAGCAGCTGCGGAACTGCTCCCTGTTCCAAAAGGGCATCTGGCGCAGGGAAGGGGAACATTCCTTCCAGGCCAAGGGGGGCCGTATGTCCGCCCTGGTGTCCTACGGTACGGACGAAGTGCCCCTGACCACCATTGACGCCATCAGTGACGGCAAGCCCATTACCTACATCAAAATGGACGTGGAAGGGGCCGAAAAGGAAGCCCTGGAGGGCGGCGCTGAGACCATCGCCCGCTGCCAGTTCAAGCTGCTTCTGGCAGGCTACCACTACGAAATGGACCTGTTTGCCCTGCCGCTGAAGCTGTGGGAACTGGTGCCGGAGTACAAAATCTACCTGCGCCGCCACCCCTATGTGCCCTGCTGGGAAATCAACTTTTTTGTGACAAAATAATTTGACATTTTTTTGCCCTTGTAAGGTAAATATGCTAGAATGATAAGAAAATCAGATTGCGTACACTCCAGACAAACGGACGCAGGAAAGAAGGATGGTAGAGATGCAGTACTGGAAAAAGGGACTCCTGGCCCTTCTGGTGTTGGCCCTAGGGGTCACCGCCGGGTGCGGGGAGCAGAGTTCCGGCAGTAAGGAAAAGAAAGAAGCCAAAGTAGGAATTGTACAGCTGGTGGAACATTCCGCCCTGGACGCAGCCAATAAGGGCTTTGTGGACGGACTGGCAGCCGGCGGGTACAAAGAAGGAGAAAATCTGAAGCTGGATAAGCAGAACGCCCAGGCGGACCAATCCAACCTCCAGACCATTGCCCAGCGGTTTGTGAACGGCCATATGGACCTGATTTGCGCCATCGCCACACCCGCCGCCCAAACCGTGGCCAACGCCACCCGGGACATTCCCATTGTGGGCACCGCCATTACCGATTACAAGTCGGCCAAACTGGTGAAGAACCCGGAAAAGCCTGGTACCAATGTGACCGGCACCACCGATATGAACCCCATCGACAAGCAGCTGGACCTGCTGCTGCGCCTGGTACCCCAGACCAAAACCATTGGCGTTATCTATAACTCCAGTGAAATCAACTCCCAGCTCCAGGCAGAAGAACTGAAACGCCTGGCCGCCGCCAAGAACCTTAACGTGCGGGAAGCCACTATTACTACCGTCAACGATATCCAGCAGGCCGCCCAAAGCCTGGTGGGCAATGTAGACGCCATCTACGTGCCCACGGATAACGTCATTGCCTCCGCCATGCCCGTCCTGGCCAAAATCACCAACCCGGCCAAGATTCCCGTCATCTGCGGGGAAGGGGAAGTGGTGAAGCATGGAGCCCTGGCCACCATCGGCATTGATTACTACAAGCTGGGCTACCAGACCGGACTCATGGCCGCCAAAATCCTGAAAGGCGAGGCCAAGCCCCAGACCATGCCCATCGAAAAGCAGCAGGACATGAAGGTCACTGTCAACGAAACCGAAGCCAAAATTCTGGGAATTACCTTCCCGGAAGACTTGCTGAAAAATGCAGAAATCGTAAAATAAGCTTCACAGCAGTTGTTTGACAAAGGAGGGTTATTATGAACACACGCGGAAAACTCTGGATTGCAGCCCTTTTGGCAGCCCTGGCCATTGGTGCGGCCGGCTGCGGCGGCAGCGATACTGCCTCCAAAAATCAGAAGGACAAGGTCTATAACGTAGGCATCCTCCAGCTGGTGGAACACCCCGCCCTGGACGCCGCCAATAAAGGGTTTGTGGACGGCCTGGCCGCCAAAGGCTTTGCGGAAGGCAAGAACGTGAAGTTCGACCGCCAGAACGCCCAAGGGGACCAATCCAACCTTCAGACCATTGCCCAGCGCTTTGTGGCCAACAAAGATGATCTGGTCTGTGCCATTGCCACCCCGGCTGCCCAGACCATGGCCAATGCCACCAAGACCATTCCCATTGTGGGCACCGCCATTACCGACTATAAAGCCGCCAAGCTGGTGCAGGACCCCAGCAAACCCGGCACCAACGTAACCGGCACCACCGACATGAACCCGGTGGAAGCCCAGATTGACCTGTTGGTACAGATTATGCCCAAAGCCAAGACCCTGGGCTTTATCTACAGCTCCAGTGAAGTCAATTCCCAGATTCAGGTGGACCTGGCCAAAAAGGCTGCTGCCGCCAGAGGGCTGAAGACCGTGGAAGCCACCGTTTCCAACGTCAATGACATTCAGCAGGCCGCCCAAAGCCTGGTGGGAAAAGTGGACGCCATTTACGTGCCTACGGACAACGTGCTGGCCTCCGCCATGGCCAACCTGGTGAAAATCACCGACGAAGCCAAGATTCCCGTATTCTGCGGGGAAGGCGGCATGACCAAGGCCGGCGGCGTAGCCACCCTGGGCATTGACTACTACAAACTGGGTTACCAGACCGGGGAAATGGCTGCGGCCATTCTCAAAGGGGAATCCAAACCGGAAAATATGGCCATCCAGAGCCAGCAGACCTTTACGGTGCTGATCAACGATGCCCAAGTGAAAAAATTAGGACTGACCATTCCTGATGCCATCAAAAAGGAAGCCGAAGGAGCTAAATAATCCATGATTGATATCTTATTGCCAACGATTGCCCAGGGCCTGTTGTGGTCCCTTTTAGCCCTGGGTGTCTATATTACCTTCCGGGTACTGGACGTGGCCGACATGACCGTGGAAGGGTCCTTTCCCCTGGGGGCGGCAGTTGCCGTTACCCTGATGGTGAAGGGCACGAACCCCATTTTGGCCATCTTTGCCGCTGCCTTAGCCGGCGGCCTGGCCGGCCTGATCACCGGCTTTCTGCACACCAAACTGAAGATTCCGGCGCTCTTGGCCGGGATTCTCACCATGATTGCCCTGTACTCCGTGAACCTGAGGGTTATGGGCAAGGCCAACGTTTCCCTTTTGGGACAGGACACTGCTTTTTCCGTGGTCCAGGACCTTTTGGGCAGCTCGTATTCCAACGCCATTCTCATTATGGGCTTTATCATCTGCCTGTTCTTCTCCGTGCTGATCTACTGGTTCTTTGGAACGGAAATCGGTGCTGCCATCCGGGCTACCGGCTTCAATCCCCAGATGATCCGGGCCCAGGGCGTGGACACCGACCTGATGCTGAACCTGGGCCTGCTTCTCAGTAACGCCCTGGTAGCTGTAGCCGGCTCCCTGGTAGCCCAAAGCAACGGGTTTGCCGACGTGGGCATGGGGGTGGGCACCATCGTTATCGGCCTGGCCTCCGTGATTATCGGCGAAGTCCTCTTTGGGACCCGGAGCTTCAAGAACTCCCTGATTTCCGTTATCCTGGGCTCCATTGTGTACCGGCTGGTTATCGCCCTTGTGCTCCAGCTGGGCATGCCCCCCAACGACCTGAAGCTGTTTACGGCAGTGTTGGTAGCCCTGGCACTCTCCCTGCCCATGTTCAAGGGTAAACTGCTGGGAAGAAAGGTGGGCCAATAATGCTTGATATCAAACACTTATCCAAGACATTTTTCCCGGGCACGGTCAACGAAAAACGGGCCCTGTACGATGTGAACCTCCATATGGAACCCGGTGACTTTATCACCATCATCGGGGGCAACGGGGCCGGCAAATCCACGCTGCTGAACTCCATTGCCGGCGTCTTCCCGGTGGATACCGGAGAAATCCTCATTGACGGCGTGGACGTTACCAAGACCCCGGAACACAAACGGGCCCGCTATATCGGCCGGGTGTTCCAGGACCCCATGATGGGTACTGCCGCCGGTATGATGATTGAAGAAAACCTGGCCATTGCCTCCAGACGGGGCAAGACCCCTGGCCTTGCCTGGGCCCTGAAGGACTCCGACCGGGAACGCTTCAGAACCCTGCTGAAGGAACTGGACCTGGGGCTGGAAAACCGGCTGACCAGCCGGGTGGGCCTGCTTTCCGGCGGCCAGCGCCAGGCCCTGACCCTGCTTATGGCAGCCATGAACAAGCCCCGGATTCTGCTCCTGGACGAGCACACCGCAGCCCTGGACCCCAAAACCGCAGAAAAAGTGCTCCAGCTCACCGACAAGGTGATTGCTCGGGACCACCTGACCTCCCTGATGATTACCCACAACATGAAGGATGCCCTGCGGTTTGGCAACCGCCTGATCATGATGAACGCCGGCCACATTGTGGTGGATATCGGCGCTGAAGAAAAATCCAAGCTGACCATTCCGGACCTGCTGGCCCTGTTTGAAAAGGCCGCCGGCACCGAACTGGATAATGACCGGATGATGTTGGGTTAACCCAAGCAAATACTGCACCGTTTCTCAAGGGAGAAGCCGTGCAGTATTTTTTTGCAAACAGTCCGGGAAAACAGCGTATAATAAATGGCGTAGGGAAGAAAAGAGACCTATAAAATTGTAAATACCGTTACAGTTAGAAATAGAAAGCAAAACCTGCTGCCTGCAGCACGGTGCAAAGGAGGAATTTGCCATGTCGAAAACCTGTCCGATTACCATCAGCTCCTGGACTCTGGGAGACAAATGCAGCTTTCAGGAACGGGTCAGCGCCGCCAAAGCCGCTGGCTACGAAGGGCTTGGCCTGCGGGCCGAAACCTACGCCGACGCCCTGGCCGAGGGGCTCCAGGACCAGGACCTGCTGACCATCCTGGACCAATACGATATGCGGGTCACTGAGGTGGAATACATTACCCAGTGGGCCGATGAAAATCGCTCCTACGAGCAGAAATACAAGGAACAGGTATGTTTCCATATGTGCGACCTGTTTGGCGTTCAGCACATCAATTGCGGCCTGCTGGAGACCTATCCCCTGGACCATACCGCCCAGAAACTGAAAGAACTCTGCCGTCGGGCCGGCAAGCGCCTTATTGCCCTGGAGCCCATGCCCTACAGCGGGGTGCCCACGCTGGCGGCTGCCTGGGAAATTGTCCAGGCCAGCGGCTGCAGCAACGCCGGTCTGCTGCTGGATCTGTGGCATTGGGTCAGGGCCCAGCAGCCCCTGGACGGCAGGCTGCTGGAGGAGATTCCGGCAGACCGTATTGTCTCCCTGCAAATTGACGACGTGCTGCCCCGGCCCTATGCCTCTAGCGTCCTCCGGGACGAATCCATGCACGACCGGCTGGCCCCCGGCACCGGCTGCGGCCGGACCGCGGACTTTGTGCAAATGTTTCGGGCGAAGGGCGTTCAGCCTGCGGTGCTGGGGGTGGAGGTCATCAGCGATGCCCTTTTGCAGGAAGGGGTTCCTGCCGCCGCCCAGTACACCTATGCCTGCACCCGGAAGGTACTGGAACAAGCCTGGCCCCAGCTGCTGGAGAAATAGGTCCGCAGCTGCCTAAAGGCACCAGAAACCTACGAAAATACACTTTTTGGCCAAAATCAGGGCCGCCCCGGAAGGGCCGGCTTTATGGTAAATTGCCTGCAAATCTGATAGAATAAAATGGACTATCTAGAAGAATCGAGGAAATTATGACAGAGCTTTTAGCATCCCTTAACGAACAACAAGCCAAGGCCGTAGAGCAAACCAACGGCCCCATTTTGATACTCGCCGGTGCAGGCAGCGGCAAAACCAAAGTACTTACCACGAAAATTGCCTATTTGCTGGAAAAAGGCGTCAAACCCTACAGCATCCTGGCCATTACCTTTACCAACAAGGCCGCCAAGGAAATGCGGCAGCGGGTGGATGCCCTGGTGGGACCAGCCGCCAAGGACGTGTGGCTGTACACCTTCCACGGCTTCTGCAACCAGCTGCTGCGCCGGGACATCCAGCACCTGCCCGGAGGCAGCTATACCTCGGACTTTTCCATCTATGACACCACGGACTGCAAGAACGTGCTGAAGGAAGTCCTGAAGGCCATGAACCTGGACGAAAAGTTCTACCCCCTGCCGGCGGTGCTTTCGGCCATTTCCAACGCCAAAAACGCCCATATGGGACCGGACCAGGTGGAACGCACTGCCCAGGATTACCACCAGAAAAAGCTGGCAGAAATCTACCGGCTGTATATGCAGCGCATGAAGCAGAGCAACGCTGTGGATTTTGACGACCTGCTGCTGCTGGCCGTGGACCTGCTCCAGAACAACCCGGAAGTCCGCCAGAAATACCAGCAGAAATTCCATTATGTGCTGATCGACGAATATCAGGACACCAACCATGTCCAGTACCTGTTGGCCAAACTCCTCAGTGCCCCGGAAAACAACCTGTGCGCCGTGGGGGATATTGACCAGAGCATCTACGGCTGGCGGGGTGCGGATATCGCCAACATCCTGGACTTTGAAAAGGATTATCCCAAGGCCCAGGTGTATAAATTGGAACAGAACTACCGTTCCACCCAGGTGATTTTGGACGCAGCCAACGGGGTCATCAAAAACAACTCCGCCCGGCGGCCCAAGAACCTGTGGACGGCCAACGGCAACGGCAGCCCCATTGCCTACTACGAAGCCCGGGACGACCGGGAAGAAGCCCAGTTTGTGGTGGGCCAGATCCAGCGGCTCCAAAAAGAAGGGGTCAAGCTGGGGAATATGGCCATTTTGTACCGGACCAACGTACAGTCCCGGATGTTCGAAGAAAATCTGATCCACGTGGGGATTCCCTACGTGATGGTAGGGAGCTTAAAGTTCTACGACCGGAAAGAGGTCAAGGATACCCTGGCCTACCTGCGCCTTTTGGGCAACCGCCGGGACCTTCAGGCCCTGGCCCGGGTCATCAACGAACCCAAACGGGGCATTGGGGCCGCTAGCGTGACCAAGCTTCAGGGGCTTTTGACCGCCTCTGGAATGCCCCTGCCGGACCTGCTGAAGATTCCGGAGGTCCAGACCACCCTGGGCCGTTCCTGCGGGAAAATCCAGGCCTTCAGTGACATGATGGACGACCTGGCCACCATCCGGGACCAGGTGCCCCTGAAAGAACTGATTACCCAGCTGCTGGAAAAAAGCGGCTATCTGGAAGCCCTCCGGAAGGAAAATTCCGACCAGGCCAAGAGCCGGCTGGAAAACCTCAGCGAATTTGTCCGGATTGCCGACGAATTTACCAAGGACGGGGACGAAGAAGAAAACAAGACCCTGGAAGACTTCCTGAACCATGTGGCCCTGGTGTCGGACATTGACGATGCCAAGCTGACCCAGGATTCTGTGACCCTGATGACCCTTCATGCGGCCAAGGGCCTGGAATTTCCCGTGGTGTTCATTGGCGGTATGGAAGACGGCCTGTTCCCCAGCCAGCGGTCCTTGGAAGACGAGGACAAGCTGGAAGAAGAACGGCGGCTGTGTTATGTGGGCATCACCCGGGCCAAAAAGCAGCTGTTCCTTTCCAGCTGCCGGAGCCGGATGGTGTACGGCCGGATTGTCATGTACCCGCCCTCCCGGTTCCTCCAGGAGATTCCCCGGAACCTTTTGGAGAACGTCAAGGCGCGGCCGCAGGCCTACTTCCCCCATACCTACCACAGCAGCAGTCCTGCTGCCCCCGGCACCAGTTCGGGCCTCAGGGGCATTGCCCGGCACCGGACCGGCAGCGTGCTCCAGACCCCGGCAGGTCACGGCGGCTTTGTACCGGAAGGCGGGGCCGTACCCACCTTTGCTCCCGGGGACAAGGCCCGGCATAAGAAGTTTGGCACCGGCACCGTGATTTCAGCCGTTCCCGATGCAGGCGGCCAGGTGGTCAAGGTGGCGTTTCCTGGGGCTGGGGTAAAGACCCTGGCTACCAAATATCGAATCCTGGAAAAAATCTAGGCTGGTTACAACCAAAGAAAAGAGGGTAACTCCATGAGCGAGTTGACAAAAGAACAGGCTGCAGCCAAAGTGCTGGCCCTGCGGCAGGAGCTGCAGAAAAATTCTTATCTATATTATGTGCAGGACATGCCCACCATTACGGACGCAGAGTACGACGGTATGATGCGCCAGCTCCGGGAACTGGAAGCCCAGTATCCGGAACTGGTGACCCCGGATTCTCCCACCCAGAAGGTAGGGGGACGGGTGAAAACCGGTTTTACGGAAGTAAAGCACATTACGCCCCTGCTGAGCCTGGCCAACGCCTTTTCCTCGGAAGAAATGGAGGAGTTTGACCGGAGGGTCCACGAAGGCCTGCCCAAGGACGCAGTGGTGGAATACGTGGTGGAGCCCAAGATTGACGGCCTGGCCTGCAGCATCATCTACGAAAACGGTCGGTTTGTCCGGGCTGCTACCCGGGGTGATGGGGTCACCGGCGAAAACGTGACGGAAAACGTCCGGACCATTGAGAACGTGCCCAAACAGCTAAAACCCATTCCCGGCAAGGAAATCCCGGAACTCCTGGACGTTCGGGGCGAAGTGTATATGCCCCGCCATGCCTTCCTGGTGCTTAACGAGGAGCGGCTGGAAAACGGGGAACGGGAATTTGCCAATCCCCGGAACGCCGCCGCCGGTTCCCTGCGCCAGCTGGACCCCAAGGTAACTGCCAAACGGTCCCTGGCCTTCTTTGCCTACGGCGTAGGCACCGGCGCCCTGCCCACCCACAATGAATCCATGGATATGCTCCAGCAGTACGGCTTTACCACCACGGAAGGCCGCACCAAGGTGGATACCATCCAACAGGCCAACGAGCTGATCAAGGCCCACGGCGCCAGACGGGCCAGCCTGGGCTACGACACCGACGGGGTGGTGGTAAAGGTCAACGCCGTGTGGCAGCAGAATATCCTGGGCGCCACCGGCAAGGACCCCCGCTGGGCCATGGCCTACAAGTTCCCGCCGGAACAGGCGGAAACCACCCTCCGGGATATCGTCATCCAGGTAGGCCGCACCGGCGTGCTGACCCCTACGGCGGTACTGGATCCGGTACGGCTGTCCGGCAGCACCATCAGCCGGGCCACCCTGCATAACGAAGATTTCATCAAAGAAAAAGATATCCGCATCGGCGACCGGGTAATCATCAACAAAGCCGCAGAAATTATTCCGGAAGTGCTGAAAGTGGTAACGGAAAAACGCACCGGGGAGGAAAAGGAATTTGTCATGCCTGCCACCTGCCCGGAATGCGGCTGGCCCACCAAGCGGGAAAACGACGAGGCCGCCGTGCGCTGCACCAATCCCCATTGCCCGGCGCTGAGACGGGAAGGGCTGATCCACTTTACCAGCCGGGACGCCATGGATATTGACGGCTGCGGCCCCTCCGTGCTGAATCAGCTCCAGGCAGCAGGCCTGGTGAAGGACCCCAGTGACCTGTACCTGCTTACCGCAGAGCAGCTGGTGGAACTGGACCGGATGGGGCAGAAATCCGCCGACAACCTGGTTCAGGCCATTGCTGCCAGCAAGGAGCAGAGCCTGGATAAGCTGCTGTTTGCCCTGGGTATCCGCCATGTAGGCGCCAAAGTAGCCCGGACCCTGGCCCTCCATTACAAGACCCTGGACGCCCTGAAGGCAGCCCGGCAGGAAGACCTGTCCGCCATTCCCGACGTAGGCCCCAAGATTGCCGAAAGCGTGGTTACCTATTTTGGGGACCCGGCCAATTTGGACCTGTTGGAACGGCTGAAGGAACTGGGACTCAATATGACCATGACCTCCGGCCCTGCTGCCAACGAAAACCATCCCTTCTACGGGAAAACCATGGTCTTTACCGGCACCCTTCCCACCCTGGACCGGGCCACCGCCCAGACCATGGCCCAGGACGTGGGCGCCAAGGTAACCAGCTCCGTCAGCAAAAAGACGGACTTTGTGGTAGCCGGCGCCGACCCTGGCAGCAAATATACCAAGGCCCAGACCCTGGGCGTACGGATTTTGGACGAAGCAGAGTTCCTGTCCCTGCTCCGCAGTGAGTAAGGGCGCCGCCCTGGCCAAGAAAAACAAAAATGACTTGGGAGCGCCTTTCCGTTCCCAAGCCATTCCTTTTTGCCGAAAAACCGGGCAGCCCCGGTCACCTATGCTATAATAGACATTGTATTCTAAACAACGAGGTGCGTAATGGAATTCTTTATCTTTATCCTGATTCTTTCCCTGATTTCCTTTTCCGTAGCCTTTCTGGCCTACGGCTTCTGCCTGCGCTTTTTCGGTGCCCAGGGCACCAGAGCCAAGGTGGCCCAGATTATTATTACGCCTGTAGCAGTGGTGCTGTGGGATTTCCTGGTGATTACCCGGAACGATATTTCCCGGGCCATTTTGGGAGCGCTCCCGGTGATTGCCGTCATCTGCCTGGTGGTGTACTCCAAGCTGAACAACAGCGATGAACCGGAACCCCTGGAACTGGCTCCCAGAAAGACCAGCGTGAAATCCATGCGGGCCGCAGAGAAACGGCGGCAGAGAGCCCAGCGGCAGGAAGCTGCCCACCGGGGCAAAACGGAAGAACACAAATAAGAAACGAATAGAAAAATGCAGTCCTCAGGCAAGCTTGCCCAAGAGACTGTATTTTTTGTTTTTGTAATTACGCAGTAGGCCGCACGAGCCTTCTAACCGCACGCGTATTAAACTCCTTTGGCTTCCTCAGGGGGCAGGGGATGCTGGGCCTGCTCCAGCTTTTCCTGGTACCGGTTCAGGATATCCTGTAGGGTAATGGCCGCCATTTCCCCTTCCGCCTTTTCCTGGACCCGGTCAAAATAATCCTGGAGGGCGTTCTGCACATGGACCCCTACGCCGCAATCCGGGTTGGTATGGGTATCCAGGTGGAGCAGGGGCTTGTGGCCCTCCACCGCCCGGTAGACGTGGAGCAGGGTAATCTCCTCCGGCGCCTTGGCCAGTTCCGGCCGGGGATGCCCCGTTACGCTGCGCAGGAGTCCCGCCTGGCGCAGGGTGGACATCAGCTGCCGTACATAGCTGGGGTTGGTTTTTACGCTTTGGGCAATCCGGTCGCTGGTGAGAATCATATCCGGATTCAAATATATAAAACAAAGAATGTGGACAGCATCGCTGACCTTGGTAGAATATTTCATGTTTGCTCCTCCTTGCTGACGAAAATATTATAACAGCATATTGACATTCCTTCAAGTCGGTGTTACACTAATTTTGCTGATAAAAATAAATAGACAGCAAAAAGAAGGAGAACACAATGAGCTTTTATGAAGATTTGGTCATGAGAACCCAGATGAATTATAACCGGTATTATGGTGTATACGCTTCCGGCGGTACCCCCTACGCCTTGAGCGAAAATAAGCCCCTTACTCCGGAAGCCGGGGCTCAGCGCCTGGTGGAAGAAATCCAGAAGGCTGATATTGTTATCGTAGGCGGCGCTTCCGGCCTGTCCGCTGCCGGTGGCGGAGATTTCTACTATGGTGATTCCCCATCCTTCCAGGAGCACTTTGGCAAGTTTGCCAAAAAGTACGGCTTTACCGGTGCCTTTAACGGCATGATGGTTCGGTACCCCACCCGGGAAGAATTCTGGGGCTATTTGGCCACCTTCCTGTACACCACCCAGCACGCCCCTGTGCGTCAGCCCTACAAGGATCTGGACGTGCTGATCCGGGATAAGGAATTTTTTGTAGTGACCACCAACCAGGATACCCAGTTCATCAAACTGTATCCCGAAAGCAAGGTAGCCGAAATCCAGGGGGACCATCGGTTCTTCCAGTGTGCCCAGCCCTGCTGTGACGATACCTGGGATTCCTTAAAGCCCGTGGCAGAAATGGTGAAGGCCATGGGGGACGACACCAAGATTCCCAAAGAAATGATTCCCCGCTGTCCCCACTGCGGCGGCGAAGCCTTCCCCTGGGTCCGGGGCTACGGCAACTATCTCCAGGGTAAAAAATACCAGGAAGAATACGCAAAGATTTCCCAATACGTCCAGGACCATTACAACGACAAGGTGCTGTTTTTGGAACTGGGAGTAGGCCGCATGACCCCCATGTTCATCCAGAAGCCCTTTTGGAACCTGACCCTGTCCATGCCCCAGGCCCGGTACGTAGGCATCAACGACAAATACGCCTTCCTGCCCAAGGAATTGGAAGAACGGGGCGTAGTCATCCAAGGGGACCTGGGGAAAATCCTCACCCTGGCCGCCCAAGACAAACAGGAAGAAGGGAAATAAGATGACAGAATTCCAAGCAGCAGCAAGCAAACTCCGGGAAGCGGACGCCGTTCTCATCGGCGCCAGCAACGGCCTTTCCATTACCGAGGGCCTGCACCTTTTTGCGGCAAATCAGGCCTTTCGGGACCTGTGCGGGGACTTTCAGGACAAATACGGCGTCAGCTGCCTGCTCCAGGGCATGGGCGCCCAGTGGCCGGAAGAAGAAGTGAAATGGGCCTACTGGAGCCGGCTGGTCCAGCACTATTGCCGGGAGTATAAAAAAACGCCGGTGATGGAAACCCTCCAGGCCCTGGTAGGGCAGAAGGACTATTTCATTGTCACCTCCAACGGGGAATGCCATTTTGAAAAAAGCGGCTTTGACCCCAAACGGATCTTTGAAGTAGAAGGAACCTGGCTGGAACTTCAGTGTGCCCGGGCCTGTCACAATACCCTGTATCCCTGGGAAGACCTGGCAGGAAAAATGGCCGCTGCCGAAACAGACGGACGGATTCCCACAGAACTGGTGCCCCATTGTCCCCACTGCGGCGGTCCCATGGAAGTACACCTGGCCATGGACAGCAGTTTCCTGCCCAACACCCAGGGAGAAGAAGCCCTGAAGCAATTTCTCCAAAACTGGATCGGCAAGAAGAAGGTCATTTTGGAACTGGGCATCGGACCCCGGAACCAGCTGATCAAGGCACCCCTGATGCAGCTGGCGGCTTTGGACCCCTCCATTACGTATATCACCATCAACAAGGGTCAGCTGTACATTCCCCAGGAACTTGCCAGCCAGGCCTATGGTTTTGACGGCCTGTTGGAGCCCGTTTTGCAGGAACTGTTACAAGCTTGACAGAAAAATAAATACAAGTTTAGCAGGAAATTCACCCCCTGATAGAGAATAATACTTATAAAGCAAAGTAGGACAACTCTATTTGGGGGTGAGATTTATGTTGAACAAAATTTTGGTGCCGGTGGATGGTTCTGAAACCGCTTGGCGGGCTTTGGCGGAGGCCAAGGATTTGGCCGTAAAGTTCGGCGCTTCCCTGGTGGTGGTGAACGTGGTGCAGATGTACAGCAGTATGTCCATTCCGGTAGTGCCGCTGGATCAGGAAACCTTCCGGGACGGCAACAAGGCCCTGCGGGAAATTGGAGAAAAAATACTGGCAGATGCCAAAGAAAAACTCACCGGCTTTATTGGGCCGGTGGAATATGTACAAGAAGTGGGCCATCCGTCCCGCCGGATTTTGGCCGTCTGCGAAGACAAACAGTGTGATGCGATTGTCATCGGCTGCCGGGGTCTTAGCGGCATTGAAGAATTTTTCCTGGGCAGCGTCAGCAGCAAGGTCCTGGAATATTCCAAGGTCCCTGTGCTGGTTGTGAAATGATGAGGGAGAAGGAGGCAGTCCTATGTTTACGAAAATTTGTGTGCCGGTAGATGGCTCTGAAGGTGCCTGGAAGGCTTTGGCCGCCGCCAAAACCCTGGGGGAAAAATACGGCAGTGAACTGCTGGTGTTGACCATTTCCGGTCCCTACAGCTCCCTGATTATGATGCAGGTTGCCGTCAATGAACAGACCATTACCCGGACGAAGGAAGAACTGAAGAAAGCCAGGGATACCATTCTGGGCCAAGCGGAAGAGCGGCTTGCCGGCTATTCCGGCAACGTGGAATATGTGGAGACCATGGGGAACCCTGCCCAGACCATTATGAAACGGGCGGAAGAAGCTGGCTGTGATGCCATTGTCATGGGCAGCCGGGGTCTCAGCGGCGTAGAAGAATTCCTGTTGGGCAGCGTCAGTGAAAAAGTGGCCCAGTACGCCAAAGTCCCCGTATTCATCATCAAATAGACCGGCCTAGCCGGCAGTTCCCTGGAGGAATTTCCTTCGGGGAACTTTTTCATAGTTGTTAAGAATTAAATTGCTTTTTCAGGTAAATATGAAACTTTTCAGCAGGAATTTTCCTGTTTACGGTGAATAAGTGTAATAGGAAAAGAAAATGCCATAGGAATTTTGGAGGTGGGTTTTATGTTCGAGAAAATTTTGGTCCCTGTAGATGGTTCTGAAACCTCTTGGCGGGCTCTGGAAGAAGCCAAAACTTTGGCTACGGCCTTTAATGGTGAATTGGTAGTTGTCAACGTGATTCAGCCCTACAACAATTCGGCAATGCTGATTGTTCCCCTGGATCAGGCTACCATCAGCCAAGGCAACGCTGAGCTGACCAAACTGGGGAACAGCGTTCTGCAAACGGCAGAACAAAAACTGGCAGACTTCAAGGGCAAAAAGGAATTGACCCTGGAAGTGGGCCATCCGTCCGAACGGATTCTGGCGGTCTGCAAGGATAAGAAATGCACGGCTATCGTTATCGGCAGCCGGGGCCTGAGCGGCATTGCCGAGTTCTTCCTGGGCAGCGTCAGCAGCAAGGTATCCCAGTATGCAGATGTACCGGTTCTGATTGTAAAATAAAACAGCAGAACCCTGAAGGAGGGTGAGTGTATGATTAACAAAATTATGGTTCCCGTTGATGGTTCCCAGATTGCCCTGCGGGCTCTGACCTTTACCATTGATATTGCCAAGAAATTCAACTCTGAGATTATCGTTTTGAATATCGATATTCCCTATGACCTGAGCAGAATTAAACCCCCTCGTAAAGATAAAGACGGCCATGTGATTGTGGACGAATTCAAGGAACCTACTCCTTTGGAAAGTGCCCAGACAGAGGCTGCCAAAGAAAAATATGAAAAGATTTCCTTTAGAAGATTGGTGGACATTGACCCGGCAGAACGAATCTGTGCAGAAGCAGAACGGGAAGATGTGGACCTGATTGTCATGGGCAACCGTGGCATGGGTGTGCTGGCCGGGTTCTTCCTGGGCAGCGTCAGCACCAAGGTGTCCCAGAGCGCCCAGTGCCCTGTTACCATCGTGAAATAGTGCGAAAAAGGGCCTGGGTGGACGCTATGTACACCTGGGCCCATTCCAGTTAGGGCGCAGGCCCGGAGCTGGAAGGTTTCAGGAGGGGCCTGGAACCGCATTGAGGGGAGGAAAAGACTATGCTGCAAAATATTTTGGTGCCCATTGACGGCTCCGAGAATGCTTGGAAAGCCTTGGAGGCGGCCCGGGGGCTGGCAGAAAAATACCAGGGCGATTTGGTGGTATTGACGGTTCCTTATGGGAAATCCGGCATGATGCTGCTGTCCATGGACCAGTAGGTCATCAAAAATGACCGGAAAGAACTGGCCCTGATCGGCAACGCCATTTTGGAAGAAGCCAAAAAACGGCTGAAGGATTTCGCCGGCAATGTGAGCTACAAGCTGAAGGCAGGCAATCCGGCCCAGACCATTCTGGACCAGGCCGAGGCAGAAAAGTGCGATACCATTGTCATCGGCAGCCGGGGGATCAGCGGCATTAAGGAATTCTTCCTGGGCAGTGTCAGCTCCAAGGTGGCCGAATACGCCAAAATCCCTGTTTTCATTATCAAATAAAACGGCAAGCCCGCACCCAGGGTGCAGGCAGTGAGTTTCCGTAAGGGAGCTCCCAGTTTTGGAGGTGAGTCCAATGTTCGAGAAAATTTTGGTTCCCGTGGACGGTTCTGAAACCGCCTGGCGTGCTTTGGATACAGCCCGAGCAATTGCTGACAAATGCCATGGCAGCTTGGTGGTCATCCACGTGGTACAGCCGTTCAACAATTCCATCATGGGAGTTGGGCTGGACCAGCTGGTGATGAAAGAGAGCAATGAGGAGCTGGGCAAAGTAGGGACCAGCGTGCTTCAATTGGCCAGAGAGAAGTTGGAAGACTTTACCGGTGAGAAGGAATTTCTCAAAGAAGCCGGGTATCCCTACGAAGAGATCCTGAACGCAGTGGAGGACAAGAACTGTACCGCCATTGTCATCGGCAGCCGGGGCCTCAGCGGCATCAAGGAATTCTTTATGGGCAGCGTAAGCTCCAAAGTTTCCCAGTATGGCAAAGTGCCCGTACTGATCGTGAAATAAAATTGCATAAGAAAAAGGCTTGTGAGCCCCTGGTGGGTTCACAAGCCTTTTCAATTTAAGCTAAAATTTATTCCGCCTCCAGAATCTCCCGGAACAGCAGCGGAACGTTGTCCGTATCGTATTCTATCTGTTCGGACCAGACCCGGGCCTGTTCCAGCGGGTCCCCGTGGAGGGCCGCTTCCAGGAAGATATAGCCCGTACTTTGTTCTGCGTATTCGGCACCGGCATCAAAGCCATAGTCCGCCGCCCGATCCAGCTGCCGGTACAGAATGAACTGGTACAGCTTCTGGAACAGGTCGTCCGGGTAATCCTTGGCGTAGGCTGCCGCTGCGGCGCTGACTTCGTCCAGATGTTCCCGGAGCCAGAGCATTTCCTGGGTCCAGGCCTCGTCAATGGGTTCCGTAGGCAGCAGGTTGTCGATGATTCTGGCGCACTCTTCCCGGCTGGTCCGGGGCACAAAGCGCAGCAGTTCCGGAGGCACTTCCTCCCAGCCGGCTTTTGCCACCAGCTCCGGGAAGGTCAGCACTTCGTCAGAATCCTCCACCGCAAAGCGCAGAGGATTGGGCTGCTCCGCCAGCAGTTCACAGCTTTTTTCGCAGCACAGACCGGTGCCGCACAGCACATAGTCGTCCAGTTCCGTAAAGAAGCGGGGATGGACGGCACAAATGTCGCTGAGGCATTCGTCCCCCAGCTCCTTGATGACCCGGCACAGGCCATCCTGATCCAGCAGCGGGCAGAAGCCCTTTTCGTTCAAGCGGATATGCGTGACCCCGTCCTCACCGGTTTCCAGGCTGGCCCGCAGGTCGTCCCCCAGGGGGCCGGGCTGGCTGCGGTACAGGTCAGCCGTATCTTCATCGATATCAATTTCCCAGGTTTGACAGCAGGTGTGGCGGCAGCTGCCCGCCTTGCAGT
Source organism: Acidaminococcus hominis (assembly GCF_900291475.1). Lineage (GTDB taxonomy): Bacteria > Bacillota > Negativicutes > Acidaminococcales > Acidaminococcaceae > Acidaminococcus > Acidaminococcus hominis. The sequence goes on along the minus strand of NZ_OLMM01000004.1, from coordinate 93,175 downwards.
GAAAATCATTGAAACCTTCTGGAATAATGGAAATCATAATTTCTCCTTATAACAATCCTTATAAAATAGAGAAGCTAGGAGCTATTATACTCCTTTTTAGCTAGGAAAGAAGCCCCTTTGACGAAAATTTTGCGAAAGTTTGACAGAACACAAAAACACCATAAAATTATTGGAATGTAAATTTCAAGTATGGTAAAATAGTAAGGAGTACAGTAGTACTAATTCCGGCCCCGTTGGACCGGACTATAGAGTCAGAGGGGATTGTCATGATCAAAAGAGAAAAGACTGCTGAGGAAGCAGCCATTCATCCTTACAAAACCAGAAACGGCGGCGCCACGGTTACCGTGTTTGTGCCCTACGACTGCAAGAACAATTGCCCGTTCTGTGTGAATAAGGAAGAATACGCAGATACCACTGGCTTTTCGCTGGAGGCGATTTGCCAGAGTATTAAAAAGATGGATGCCCTGACACCCTATTGTGATTTTGTGTTTACCGGCGGCGAACCGCTGGCCAACTTAAAAAGTTTGCAGATCATGTTAGACCAGGTGTCAGACACCCATAAGGTGTATATCAACAGCACGCTGCCCGTATCCAAGGAGCAGACCGAGGAGGAAGTATTGGCCTTTCTGGAGCACAACCGCCAGAAGATTACCTGCCTGAATATTTCCCGCCATATGCAGCACTATGTCCAGGAATCCAATGATGCGCTCCTGGCCAAGCTGCCGGTGAAGTTCCGGATCAACTGCGTGCTCTACAAGCATTATCCGGTGGACCAATTGGTTCCCTATATGGAACGGTTCCGGAAGGTGCACGCACCCTCCATCCAGTTCCGCTTCGACTATACGGAAACCACCCCGGACAACCTGTACGACCAGGCAGGGGACAAGATTCTCCACGACCTGAAGCAGGTGGCCCAGTATACGGGCCTGGACGGCTGCCGGATGCGCTGCGGCTTCCATTTCAAGTACAAGGATTTGGAACTGGTGTACCATAAAACCCTGCCCTACAGCACCATTATCGAAACGGACAAGGAAACCGGCATCACCTATGCCATTCTGTACGATATCCTGATTAAGCAAACCGGCCGGATCGATTCCGATTGGGACGATACGGTGCTGGACGTGGACCGCTATGCCCACGTAAAATTTGAGCCCTACGACCTGCGCTGGCTGGAACGGGGCCCGGCCGTCCCTACGGAGGCGGAGACCGACGAGGAAACCGAAGGCGTTTACCATTCTGAACCCTGCTCGGCCATGTAAAGCAATCACCCAATCGAAGGGAGCCAGAAACGTGGAAAAAAGAGTGTACAAAGTAGCCGTTATTGGCGGCGACGGCATTGGGCCTGAGGTCCTGGCCGAAGGTATCAAAGTGTTAAAAGGAGCTGCCCAGCTGGACGGTAATTTCAGTTTTGACTTTACCTATTTTCCCTGGGGCTGCGAATACTATCTGAAGCACGGGGAAATGCTGCCGGAAGATGGCATTGAAACCCTGAGCAAATTCGACGCCATTTATCTGGGCGCTGTGGGCTACCCCGGCGTACCCGACCATATTTCCCTGCGGGGCCTGTTAATCAAGATCCGCAAGAGCTTTGATGAATACGTGAACCTGCGTCCGGTGAAGCTGCTGAAAGGCGCTCCCTGTCCCTTAAACGGTGTGAAGCGGGAAGACATCGACATGGTGTTTGTCCGGGAAAACAGCGAAGGGGAATATGCCGGCGCCGGCAGCTGGCTGTACAAGGATACCCCCAGAGAAGTGGTAATCCAGGACAGCGTATTCTCCCGGTTTGGCTGTGAGCGGATTATCCGTTACGCTTACGAACTGGCCCGGAAGGAGCACAAGACCCTGACCAGCATCAGCAAGGGCAACGCCCTGAACTATTCCATGGTGTTCTGGGACCAGATTTTTGAAGAAGTGGGCAAGGAATACCCTGAAGTGGAAACCCATTCCTACCTGGTGGATGCCGCCAGCATGTTCATGGTGAAGGATCCCAAACGGTACCAGATTGTGGTCTGCTCCAACCTGTTCGGGGATATTCTCACCGACCTGGGGGCTGCCATTTCCGGCGGTATGGGCCTGGCCGCAGGCGCCAACCTGAACCCGGAACGGAAGTTCCCGTCCATGTTCGAACCCATCCATGGTTCCGCCCCGGACATTGCCGGCCAGGGCAAAGCCAACCCCTTGGCTTCCATCTGGTCCGCAGCCCAAATGCTGGAATTCTTCGGAGAAAAGGCCTGGAGCGACAAGCTGCTGAACATCATCGAAGAAATGCTGGTGGAGAAAAAAGTGCTGACCCCAGATCTGGGCGGCACAGCTACCACCACACAAGTAGGGGACGAAGTCCTGCGCAAACTGTCCGAATAACCCGGGCAGCCTGAAATTGAAAAAAACGGAGAACCCAACCGGAAGGCCGGGGCTCCGTTTTTTTATACCATCGTCTGCAGTATAGTAGTAGAGTAGGAAAGCGAGGAAAATGTATGAACCTGCAAGAAGCAAGACAAAAAATCGACGCCATTGACCCCCAAATCCGCAAACTTCTCATGGAGCGGCTGGACTGTTCCCTGGAAGTGGCCAAAAGCAAGCAGGCTGCCGGAGAGACCAACATCTACCGGGCGGACCGGGAACAATTCATCCTGGACAAGCTGTCTGAAGGCGTGCCCGCAGACCGGCTTCGGGAATACCTGGCCGTGGTCCGGAAGATTATGGAAACCAGCCGGATGTACCAATACGGCCTGTTGTTCGAATGGAACCCCGAGCTGTTCCAGGAAATGGCCAAGGGCATTGAAATCAAACCCGGCGGTACCCGGGTCAAGGTCCGGCTCACCCGTCCGGACCGCCCCAACGCCATGAGCAGCATCCTGAACATGGTGGGGGATTACGGCTACAACATGCAGTACATGGAGTTAATCAGCTTCAACCCCGACAAGACCGTGACCTTTGAGCTCACTATTTTAGGGGACCTGAGCCAGACGCCCATGCAGACCCTGCTGTTCCAGCTGTCCAAGGAGAGTCAGGATTTCCAGATTCTCAAGAACGAATAGGGGGCGAGTGCCATGACAAAATCCCAAAAAGATACGTTCTGGCTGGTGGTTTCCCTGGCTGCAGGCTTCCTGGTCCGCAGCCTGCCCGCCCCGGCACCCCTTACCCAGGAAGGCTTGGCCGTACTGGGCATCTTCCTGACCTCCCTGCTGATGTGGATTACCATCTCCATCGACTGGCCCAGCCTGATTACCGTGCTGCTCCTGGGCTTTCTGCCCAGCTTCGGTTTTGGGGAAACCCTGAAGGGAACCCTGGGGAATACCACCGTGGCGTTCCTGCTGTTCACCTTCATGCTGGTGTACCCCCTGTCCCAGACCCACTTTGTCCGGCGCTGCACCGTCAGCTTCATCACCAACCGGGTAGCCCGGAGAGGGCCCTGGTCCTTTGTGACCTTTCTGCTGTTTGCCGTAACCTTTATGGGACTCTTTATTTCCCCTTCCGTTTTGTTCGTTGCCTTTATGCCCTTCCTGGAGGATATTTTCCAGGTACTGGAAGTGAAGAAAGGATCTCCCACCGGCAATATGATTATGCTGGGAACGGCCTTCTGCATCAGCCTGTCTTCCGGCATGACGGCCATCGGCCACGTCTGGCCCACCATGGCCATCGGCTACTACACCGCCGCTACCGGCCGGGATGTGAACCAGTTCCAGTACATGGCCATGGGCATTCCCACCGGCATTGTGCTGGTGCTGCTCCTGCTTTTGGTGTTCAAGTTTGTGTTCCGCCCGGCGGATATTGGGGAAATCAGCCCCAGTAAGGCCATGGCCCTGCGGGGCATGGTTCCCAAAGCGGACCGGAAAGAATGGATTATCCTGGGCACCATGGCCCTCACCGTCCTTTTGTGGGTGGGCCCCAGCCTGGTGAAGGGCTTTGACCCGGGCCTCTACAAAATGGTCAGCAAATGGACCACGGCCATGCCGCCCCTTTTGGGCTGCATCATCCTGTTCATTGCCCGGGACAAAGGCCAGCCCATTATGAACTTCCGGGAAGTCATGACCAAAGGCGTTCTGTGGGCCTCCATCATTATGACCGGCGCCGCCACCATGCTGGGCTCCGCCCTTACCCATAACGGCATGGGCGTCAAGGAATGGCTCAGCGGTATGCTGGCTCCCATTGCCGGTGGGCTGCCTGCCTTCGGCCTGATTTTGTTCTTCTTCGCCTGGTGCGTCCTAGAAACCAACTTCTCCTCCAACATCGTGACCACCACTGTGGTCAGCGCTGTGGCCCTGTCTGTCTGCCAGGCCCTGCCGGCCGGCATCCTCAGCGTAGGCGCTGTAGTGTGCCTGATAGGGTTTGGCGCCGGCATCTGCAACATGACCCCTGCCGGCCAGTCCACCATCAACACCGTAGCCATCGGCTCCGGGTGGACCACCGTCAAGGATATGTTCATCTGGGGCGGCGTTTTCGCCATCCTGGCCGTACTGGCCATGACCTTTGTGGGCTACCCCATTGGGGCGCTGCTTCTGCACTAAGCCCCCACAAACTAGCGGCTAACGTACGAAAAATCGCATAAGAAAAGAGGTTCCGACTATTTCGGAACCTCTTTTTTCATAGGTGCTTACGCTTTTTTCGCCAATCTGCCCTTGGCTCTTCTGTGGAGCACAACCAGGGTCAAGGCCAATAAACCGATGCCCGTAACCAGGGTCAGATACACATTGCCGCCGGAGAAGCCAGCCACCAGGTAGCTGACAAAGCAGCAGAAGGCCACCAGGCAGGCGTAGGGGATCTGGGTGCTCACGTGCTGCATATGATTGCAGCCAGCGCCGGAGCTGGAAAAAATGGTGGTATCGGAAATGGGGGAGAAGTGGTCCCCGAATACGGAACCCGCCAGGGTAGCAGCCAGGGTCACCGTCATGATTTCAGGCGGGGTAGCTTGGCAGATGAAAACCACAATAGGAATGAAAATCCCGAAGGTGCCCCAGGCGGTACCAATGGAGAAGGACAGCCCCGCAGCTACCAGGAACACAATGGCCGGAATCAGCTCCGTGGGCATTTGGCTGGTTTCCACCAGCATACCGATGTATTGGCCGGTGCCCAGGTAGTTCTGGCACAGGGAACCGATGGTCCAGGCCAGGGTCAGGATGATGTAGGCCGGCACCATGGTGTTGATGCCCGTGGTGATGTTGCTCATGAAATCCTTAAAGGAAATCAGTTTCCGGGGAACGAACTGGAAAAACGCCACCACCAGAGCCCAGAAGCCGCCCAGCACCAGGGAGGCAGAGGAATTGCAGGCGCCAATGGCTTCCTGGAAGGAAATGGGCTTATCCCAGTAGCCGCCGGTGTACAGCATGGCCAGGATGGTGAAGACAATCAGGGCCAGAATAGGAATCACCAGGTCCAGCACCGTACCCTTGGTGTTGGGTTCCGTTTCCCCTTGGGTAATCATGGTATCGATAGCCCCCAGGTTATCGTTTTCTTCCGCTTCCCACTCTGCATTGGCCATGGGACCAAATTCCAGGTTTGTAGCAGACAGGGTCACCACCATGATAATGGACAAAATGGCATACATATTATAGGGAATGGTGGCAAAGAAGGCAGAAAGCTCGTTGGAGAAGGCGCCCGTTTCGTACAGGGTGGAACCCACCGCCGCAGCCCAGCTGGACACAGGAGCAATGATGCACACCGGTGCCGCCGTGGTGTCGATGATGTAGGCCAGCTTGGCCCGGGAAACCTTGTACTTGTCGGTGACCGGCTTCATTACAGTGCCCACCGTCAGGCAGTTGAAATAGTCGTCGATGAAAATCAGAACCCCCAAAAGACTGGTGGCCAGTTCCGCCGCCCGCTTGCTTTTGATCTTCTGGGTAGCCCACTTGCCGTAGGCATAGGAACCGCCGGCCTTGGTGACCACGCACACCAGGGAACCCAAAAGGGCCAGGAACAGGATAATGTAGAATTTGTCCATGGTCCCCACGGTTTTGGCCATGATTTCAAAAGCAATGGAACTCATGGCTACCAGCCCACCGCCGGAAAACACCGCGTAGATCAGGCCGCCGGACAAAATGCCCAGCATCAGGGAGGAAATAACTTCTTTGGTGATCAGTGCCAGGGCAATGGCAATGATGGGAGGGAATAGGGAGTAAAACCCAACGTCGATAGGTTGCATAATTGGCTCCTTTATGTGTAGTGTAGGGTTACAAGATTACGTTTTATTTTACCATATTTTGACACAGACTCAAGAAAAAGAAACGAATTTGTGAAAAAACTTATAATAAGCCCTTTTCCTGTTTCAAAGCTGTGGACTTTGGAACAGAAGAAGGGCTGTGTTCCCTGCCCTAGAAAAAGCTGCGAAAAGTTTTTTCTTTTCCTTAGATTCCAATAATTAATTGAACTATTTTTCCAATCTGGCAAATCAACAAGCCCCTGAAAAGCGAGGAATTGCCTTTTCAAGGGCTTTTGTTGCTTCTTCTCCCTGACATTCACCATGGTATAATAAGGGCAGGATAAACGGACTAGGGTTCGGCGAGGCTGGGCCTGGGCAAGGAACGCACCTTTGTTTCTGGATAGGGAGAATGGTATGGAAATACGGCATTTGGAGTATTTTATGGAAGTGGCCAGGTATTTGAATTTTACCAAGACGGCGGAGCGGACGCATATTTCTCAGCCTACGTTAAGTCGGACCATCAAGGAACTGGAGGAGGAGCTGGGGGTTCAGCTGTTTCGCCGGACCAAGCATGAGGTCAGGCTGACGGATGCGGGAGCGGCGTTTCTGCCGCTGGCCCGGGAGCAGGTGGTGGCTTTCCACAATCTGGAGGGGTTTGGCAAAGGGGATGACCAGAAGCTTTGCGGAACCATCTATATTGGTATCCCTCTGATTACGGCCAACACGGCCATCAGTGCCATTTTGGGGGATTTTAAGCAGGCTTATCCCAACATCAAGGTATCTCTCTTGGAAACAGGGCCCAAGCATATTGCCAAGCTTCTCCAGGATGGGCTTTTGGACTTTGGTATTTTCAATCCTCGGGGGAATCCGGAATTTCAGAGGGAATGGATGGAGCAGGATACCCACAGTGTGGTGCTGCCCAAGAACCATCCTCTGGCCCGCTTGGAGCAGGTGGATTATCCGGATTTGCGCAGTGAGGCCATCATTATTTACACGGAAGAATATGTATTGCACGACAAGATTCTCCGGGGGTTTGCGGAGCATCACATCCAGCCCCACATTCTGCTGGAAACCATGCAGCATGATCTGATGCTGTCCATGGTGGAACACAACAATGGGGTGGCTTTTTTGCCCAGCAAGTTCTGCAGCAAGCTGAAACGGTATGGCTACGATTTGACCTTCCGGCCTTTTGCTGATCCGAACCTGACGCTGCACCTGGCCCTGAATTCCCTGAAAGCTGCCCAGTGTTCTCGGGAAGCAGCGCTGTTTCAAAAATTCTTCCGGCAGTGGCTGGCAGACCACGGGCAAAAGGGTTGAGGGCTTAGCCGGAAATACTTTGTATCGCTTATTCATTTTTTGGATAAGCGATATTTTTTATTGCTATTTCCTGAATTTTCCGTCCAGTGCTATAGTTATCTTAAAGAGAGTGCACCGGTGCAAAAAAGGAAAGAGGCAAACCCATGAAGACTACATTCAGATCATTGTTGGAAAAACACGAGAAATTTATTGGCAGCTACATTACTTTTCCTGCTGATACTGCCATTGAGGTCATGAAGCAGGCTGGGGTGGATTTCGTTATCCTGGACCTGGAACATGAACAGCTGACGATGACGGAAGTCATGTCCATGATCCGTACCTGTGATGCCTGCGGAATGGCCGCTATGGTGCGGGTGCCTGGGCTGGACGAAACCAGTATCCGCAAGGCTCTGGACATGGGGGCTTCTGCCATCAAGGTGCCGGGAATTACCAATGCAGCAGAAGCAAAATTGGCTGTTGCTCTGTGCAAGTATCCGCCGGAAGGGGTGCGGGGAGCCTGTCCTTTTACCCGTAATAATGGGTACGGCGTGGACCGGGCTGGCTGCTATGCCAAAGCCAACCGGGAAGTAGCGGTTTCCGTGATTATTGAAGGGGTGGAAGGGGTTCGGAATATGGAAGAAATCATTGCTACTCCGGGCATTGATACCGTTTCCATCGGCAATATCGACCTGGCCGTTGCCCTGGGGGTTCCTGGACAAGTGTTCCATCCCAAGGTGAAACAGGCGGTTTTGGACTGCGCTGCCCTGTGTGAGCAATATGGCAAGAGCTGTTCTGCCCAGGTGCTGCAGCCCAGCGATGCTGCTGAATTCGCCAAATGCAAGGGTATTTCCCACTACCATACCGATTTTCCGCAGTATTTGCTGTACAAAGCCTACAAAGATTTGTGCGAGGGGCTGAAATCCTATTCCGTGAAAGGATAAATATATCATGAAAATCACGCTGGATTTACTGACTACAACAGGGGTTGCCGCTTTTGTCGTACTTTTAGGAAGATATATTGTTGCTAGGGTGAAAGTGTTTCGTGATTTTTGTATTCCGGCCGCAGTGGTTTCTGGACTGCTGGTAAGTATCCTGATGTGTCTGCTGAAAGTGTACGGCGGCATCAGCGTAGTGTGGACGGGCCAGCTCACCGGCTGGTCCATGAATCTGTTCTTTACGGCTGTGGGAATTGGCTTTACTGCCGAGCTGCTGCGTAAGGGCGGCAAGCTCTGTGTACAGATTGCCATTGCTTCTGTGATTCTCATTACGCTGCAAAATATCGTGGGCGTGGCCATTGCCAAAATGACTGGGGTCAATCCTCTGATTGGGATTGCCTGCGGTTCGGCTGCCATGTACGGGGGCGTAGGGACTGCGGGTGCTTTTGGCCCTATTTTTGAACGGTTGGGCTGTGATGGCGCTACGGTCATTGGCGTAGCGGCCGGTACCTTTGGTATGGTGGTTGCCTCCTTGTTTGGCGGCCCCACTGCCAGATACCTGATCAAGATCCATCATTTGCAGCCACTTCCGGAAGACCAGGAGAACGTAGAAGTAACCAACACAAAAGAAGTGCATCCACTGGATACCAAGAAAGTATCCACGGCGTTCTTTATGCTGCTACTGATTGCCGGCCTAGGCGTGCCCGTTTACAAAGTTTTGAAACTGATTCCCCAGGTGGAAATGCCCTATTTTGTGGGCTGCTTGTTCTCCGGCGTCATCTGCCGCAACGTAATGGAAGCCCTGAAAATTGAGATTCCAGAAAAAGAAATTTCCGTATTGGAACATATTATGCTGGACTTCTTTATTGCCTTGACGCTGATGACAATGGATATGACCAAGCTGTTTGCTGTGGCAGGTCCTATGCTGCTGATTCTCATTGGTGAGGTCCTGCTGGCCTGTTTCTTTGGTGCTTTTATTGCGTATTATATGTACGGGAAAAATTACAACGCAGCCGTTATGGTTGCTGGCCTGGTGGGAGTAGGGCTGGGAGCCGCTCCCAACGCCGTGGCCAACGAAAAGTCCGTAATGGATGAGTTCGGCTGGGCCAATATGGCCTGGACTATTTTCCCGGCTATGTCCATATTGATCGGCAATACCTACAATCCGCTGTACATCACAGCCATTCAAAAATTTGTTGCCGGATTGTAAGGTTTGCACAACTCCTCTTATCAACGCGAAAAGTCCGATACCTGCACAGAGGTACCGGGCTTTTCGCGTTTTGCTTTAGGATATTTTACATAACTAAAAAGGCGGTCATGGATGGGGAACCCATGACCGCAATGATAGGAGGATTATTGGAGGTCTTGCTACAAATGGTTTCTGAAATGGGGTTTCAGAAACTTTCCTACTACACTTATCGAAGATGATCGCTTGCCCGGCCGTACCTGAGTTCTTTTAGGGGGAGGTCAGTACTCCGATCAACAGGTGAAGTGCCGAAGCTTTGGGGTGGACCAGTCGTTATAGGGGGAACGGCGGATCCAGTTCCGGCACCCGAAGCCCGTTGATTATGGGGAGGGGGTACTGAGAAACTCAAGGTAACTTGCCGGAACAAACTTGGGGATAAACCGGGGAATGGCGACCCCGGTCTTTCGATATTGCCAATCTCAGGGGAAGAGATCTGCTGCGTTTCCTTGTCAGAAGGTTTCTGGAATCGTAGTGCCTTGGGGAAAGGCGCTGCCGATGGTGCAGAAACCCTGCCTGCTGCACACCTTCCGGTTTCCAGCAAGGGACGATTGGGGGATCGCCCTTGCTGGCTTTTTGTCGGGGTGTCTGCAGCAGTCCCATCGTGGAGGGATCCTGCCAAGTACCTCGCAGCTGGCAAGTCCGGTGTGGACTTGGGACCAACGATTCAAGGGAACTGTGGTCCGTCAAGTGATTCGCTGACCGGCCAGCGGATCCGAAGACAACCGCTAAATTATCTCGCCTAGTTGGATGACTCACTGGAATCATCCTGCCGTCCATCAAACGGGAATGGGGTCCAAGCTGGAACCCGGATGTTTTAATGGACTGACTCCAGAAAGTGTACCTGGTGGGTAGCCCGCTGCTGGCCTTCTCTTTGGGGTGAGAACCCAACGCACCGGCTGCCCGGCAGCTTCCTGGGTGGAAGAGGGTTTCACTTTTTTCTCTCTAGGGAACCCACTTCCTTACTTGTATAGTATCACCAAAGACAACAACAATCAATAATTATTATCCAAAACATAGTTATTTATTTTAACAACCATGAAAATAGGAACTATTTTGAACTAATAGTTACAAAAATTAGAAGGAAACATAAATTCTCATTTAAGAAATAGTCAATTACATAAGATAACTATATACAGTCAATAAAAAAAGTGGAAATTGGGGCAAATAGGGGCTGGCTGGGTCGTTTTTTTAGGTGAAAACTGACTGGGGAGGTTTTCCTGGGGCAGAGCAGCAGGGGAGAATATACTAAGAGAAAATGGGGCTGTGAAATAGTAAAACTTCTATCGTCACCTTCGGTGATACTTCCTACAGTGGTTCGCTGCAAGCCAGGCGGCATCGCCCCACGGGCTTGCCTTCTGGGCAGCTATCACATGGGTCACGTATTCCAAATATCTTTTGGGTAACTTGGGAAGATATTTGGACGTGACCGCAACGCTTGCAGGAAGCGTTCTTATCCACTACTAGTCATGTGATAAAAAGAGATGTTGCAATCATCTACGTACTATGCTTTCTTTTCCTATACCCGTTTTGCACTTGACTCGTATGGGCCTAAGACTGGCCCCTGAGCGGTTCGCGGCTCGCTGCTCAGCTGCGTCCTGGAACTTCCCCAGTCAGCTCATAGAGCTGCCAGCCCCTTAGTGGTTCGCAGCGCTCCAATCAGCCGCGCCCTGCGGGCTTGCTTCTTGGGCTGCTATCACATGGCTCACATTAGCCAAGAGCATTTTGATAAACTAACATGCTCTTGGATGTGAGCGCAACTCTTGAAGGGGCCAGACCAATCCCGCTATCGCATGGGCCTTATTGACCAAACAGCCGCTTGCAGAATTTGTTGGCTGTTTGGATGCGGCCGCAAAGCGTTGTAGGGAACGTCAGTCCGCAGGAATGACTGAGGAAGTTTATTAAGATACGGCTATAAAGAACAATAAAAATGGCTTGCAAACTCTTTTGAGCTCGCAAGCCATTTTTTCACGCCTCCTCGTTCTCGTCATGTTTTTGAGGCGAGAACGGTATAGGGTTCAAATTCAGGATTGCCCGGCATCACATCACTACACCCCGCTGACCGCACTCACCCCCAAATTTTTCCACAATCAACTTTTCGTGCCGAAAAACCGCCCTTTCAGGTTATGGGTGAAAAAATTTGCTGATAAGTTGTTACAATATGTAGAAAAGGGAATGAAAGAAATCATATGAATTTTGTGAGGAGAGAGGGAACGTGACAAATTGTAAGTGTTTTTGTGCAGGCAGTGATTCTGGCCGTGGTGCTGGTCTTAGGGATGGGGACGCTACCCGATTTTCCAGAAAAAATGCAGCAGGCTGGGGGTTCTCTTGAAATGGGGGGCGGCAGGGGGCACAGGGAAAGGCAAATGTCTGGCAGGACTGCAAGCGTCCGCAGTTCGTGTTTTGTAAAACGGGAGTTCGAACAATCCGCACTGGCTGCTTGGCCTCTATACGTAAAATTAGCAAAATTTGTGTTGCAAAGGAAAAAGAGTATACTTTCGTATAATTGTTTTCAAATTTATGCATGGTATACTGTAGATAACATAGAAATGGTGGGAACAGAAAATTTTATAAAACGGGATTCGTTGTGGTACAAAAAAATAAAAACTGAATATTCTGTTAAAAATAACGAGGTTTAATGTAAAAAATGAGTTGTTTTAAGAAGAAGGGGAGATTCTTATGAAAAAGGAATTGCTGATACGGGGGCTGCTGCTGTCTTTGCTGTTGGGAAGCAGTGTACCGCTGACGATAGCTGGGGCGGCAGAAAGTGCTGCGAATCGGCCTCAGGGGTATATTGATTCCGGGGTGCAGCTGAACAGGACCCGGCAGTATTTGGAACAGCAGCGCCTGGCCAGGGAAATAGCGGCAGAACGGCGGACGGAATTGCTGGAAGGGACGGAGAACCAGGGCGAAAAGCCCGAGGGTACCGTCCATTTTGTGCTGCAAAAGCTTGTTATGCCTGAATCCCAGGTATTGTCCCCAAAAGAGTTGGGGGCCATCGTCAAGGACTATGAAGGGAAAGAGGTTTCCCTGGACGATTTGTATGCTGTGGTGCAGCGGATCAATGAACTGTATCGCTCCAAGGGCTATGTGACGTGCCGGGCTTTTCTGGCGCCCCAGACCATCCATGAGGGGACGGTGCACATTGACCTGGTAGAGGGGAAAACCGGCAAGGTGGAAATCACCGGCCAGGGCAGCACCCGGGAAGCGTATATTCAGCACCGGATTCACCTGGACAGCGGCAAGGTGCAGAATATCCAGCAGCTGAACAAGGATCTGCTGCGGTTCAATTCTACCAATGATGCCCAGCTGCGGATTGCGCTGAAGGCTGGTGAAAAGGACGGAACTACGGACTACGTGATTACGGTGGCGGAGCCCCAAAAACAGGTGGCCGGTATTTTTGCAGATAATGCCGGCAGCGACACCAGCGGTCTTTACCGGGTAGGGGCTTATTGGCAGGACCGGGATCTTTCGGGCAACCGGGATCACCTTTTCCTGAGCACTCTGCGGTCAGAGGGGATGAAAGCCGTTTCGGGCAGCTACAATACGCCCATCAACCGGACGGGTACCCGGGCGGGGCTGTCCTATACGTCCAACAGTGTCCATATTACGGACGGATATTTTGAACCTTTGGGGGTGCGGGGTCACGCCTACGCCTTGACGGCATCGCTCACTTCCCCGATTGTTACGACGGATACGCTGAAATCGGAGTGGGGGTTTGAATACGGACACCAGAAATCCCAAACCGACTACGGTACCAGCCTGGGGCTGCGTTCCCACTGGACCGATGATACTATTGATACACTTTTCCTGTACTACGACCAGTTGGATTATGGCCGGTCCACGGTCTTCTACCAGAAGTACGGTTACCGGAACGGCTGGTATAGGGACCTGAACGACCGGAATCGTTCTTTTGGCAAATTTGAAACGAATATGCTCTATCAGAAACTGTTCCGCTCGGGCCAGCAATGGACCCTGCGGCTGGACGGTCAGCTGTCCAGCACCCAGTACCTGCCCTCTGCCGAAATGTTCTACCTGGGCGGGATGTACAGTGTCCGGGGCTACAAGGAAAGCTTGATTGGCGGCGACGGCGGTTTTTCGGCCAGCGCCCAGTACAGCTTCCCTCTGGAGAAATCTCAGCGGCTGAAGGGCTATCTTTTCGTAGATGGCGGACGGATCTGGGGCAGCAGTGCCTTTGGGGACCGGAGCCTGGTGGGCACCGGCGTTGGTGTAACGGCAGAAATCAACGACCATATGTCCCTGAATGCAGCCCTGGCGTTCCCGCTGCTCCGTACCATTAACGGGGAAGAACAAAGCCGGACGCGGATCCACTTTTCGTTTAACAGCGCTTTCTAAGGAGGCATGACCTATGAGCAACCGGAACTTTTTCCATAAAACCAAGCGGGGAAACCCGCATTCTGTGCAGACGCAAGGCAAAGCCCGTCTGTCCTACGAAATCCTTTCTGCCATTGCTGCAGCTGGCATGCTGGTCAATCCCTATGCGGCGCTGGCAGCTACGAACATTACTGATGGCAGCGGCAATGCTTACAAAGCAAATAACAATGGCGCCTACGATATTGCAGCCCAAAAACGGAACGGCAGCAACGCCATCAATAAATTTCAAAAATTCCAGTTGGGACAAAATGATATAGCCAACCTGTATTTCCATACTGCGGAAACCCCGAATACAGAAGCGGGAAACTTGATCAACTTTGTGGATACCCGTATTGATATTAACGGTACGCTGAACTCCATCCACAACGCGCAAATCGGGGGCAACCTCTATTTCCTGAGCCCCAATGGTATGGCGGTGGGCAAAACTGGTGTCATCAACACAGGCTCCCTGTATGTGATGACTCCCGCCAGCGGGTCTGCGGAGGAAATGACCTACGAAGGCCTGCAAAAACGCTTTGACGGAACAATGCAGGAAAGTGAGGCTGCTGAGCTGCTGGCCAATATCCAGTCGGGGAATCTGGCCATTCCTCTGAATCCCAGCGGTACCATTACGGTCCTGGGTACCGTCAACGCCACCAATAACGTGAAAATGTACGCTCCCCGCATTGCCGTGGGCAAGAATATCTCAGGGGAAACCCTGGGCGACACGGCTGCAGACGGTCTGGAAACGGGCGCTGCCATCAACACGGGCGTGACGGATTTCACCAATGTGGTGAAGCTTACAGCTGCTCAGAAGACGGCTGCCGGCCTGGAAAACAAGGGCCTAAAAGTAACGGCTGAAGCGGGCAGCGGAGACCTGGTCCTGGCAGCCAAAGCCGAATACGAAAATGTAGCAGACGCAGAATTTGCCGAAAGCGGCAAAAACCTGGGTCTTGCTTCTGCGCCCAAAACCATTACTGCCAGCGTGGATAGCTATGGGACATTAAACGCAGCCGGCAGCGTGGAACTGAAGGCAGAAGCCTCTAATGGCAATTACGATGAGGCCAAGGCGGAGGCAGACGCAGCTGTAGACGCCGGCACCAGCTTTGGGGACGACACGGTAATCGCAGACGTTACCAGCGGCTATGCCAAGACTATAGCCAATGTCAACGTACAAGGCAATATTACGGCAGCAGAAGACGTCACCCTTACCGCCAGCGCCAACAATACATATGTGGATACGGGAGATTCTGTGGCTGGGAAGGCAGAAGAATATGCCAGTTATGTCCTGGCAGAAGGGGCCGACGTGGCTCTCCTGGAAAACCAGGCTGCTATTACCCTAGGCAGCGGCGCCCAGGTACAGGGCAAACACGTGAACGTCACCGCCGATGCCCAGACAGAAGCTGTTATCGGCGTGGAAGCAGAAGGCAAGAAGGCCAGCCAAAACATTTCGGCTTTGATTCCTTCTGCAGCGGTGAACTATGCCCAGGTCAAGAATACGGCACAGGTCACTGTGGACGGAACGCTGACCGCAACTGGTGCAGATACCACCACGACCGATGAAGAAAACAAAACCGTCACTAATCCTGCCCTTCAGGTAACGGCCAACGCTGCCTCTTCTGTGACCAATGAAGCCTCTATCAAGGTGGAAAGCGGGGAAGGTGAAGAAGGCGAAGCCTCTACTGGGGCTCCCCTGATGGTGGCTGCTGTCACGGTGACCAACCATGAAAATAACGCCAACGTGGCCATTAACGGCACCCTGGATTCGCAAGGGGGCAGCGTGGGCGTCAGCGCAGCAGCTGAGAATACGTTAAGCTCAAAAGCCGAGTCCGAAGCACCGAACGAATCTGCCGGCAGCACGGCCGTTGACGTGGTGAACCATAACAGCAAGGCCAACGTGGACGTACAGGGAACTGTCAAGGGCAATCAGAACGTGGATATTGCGGCGAAGAATACCCTGAAATCCAATAGTCACCAGGCCAACAATGCTGCCGGGGAAGCCAAAGAAAGAGAGAAAACCCAGCTGGAAAACAAGTATGGGGGTTATATAGAACAGCTGAAGGAAATCAAGGACTTTTCTCTCCAGGATGAGGTTGCCGGAAAAATCATTGACCTGTTCTCCAGTAAGGATGCCAAGAACGAAGGCACCTCTCTGGCTGATACTATCGCTGACAACATTACGGCCGGGGCTGCGGTGGTCTACGCAGATGAAACCAATACGGCAGCCGTCAACTTAGGCAAGAACTCTGTAACTGAAGCCAAACTTGGCAATCTGACGGCGAAAGCCGATGCGACCATAGAAGACACCAAGCTCACTGCAGCCGGCACGTCCAACACCTTTGGCAAAGACGAAACCACCGCGAAACCCAATGTGGCTTCGGTGGGCTTTGTCTACGACAAGCTGAACCAGTCGGCCCAGGTTACGGTGGAAGACGGTGGTGCAAAGCTTACCGCCGGCAAGGACCTGACCCTCCAAAGCAGCGCCGAAATGGAATATAACCGCATCAACCGGATGAAAGCGGACCTGGAAGACAGCCTTGCCAAGCTGAAATTTGCCCTGACAAAACTCCCGGCAACCCTTTCTGCGGAATCTACGGCCGTAAAGACTGCGGCAGAAGATCTGCAAAGCTCTTTAACGGCTTACCAAGATGAGTTTGACAGTGCAGCAGCCAACGTCACTGCCGAAGGCATCAACGAGGAAAGCACCTGGCAGAAGCTGGCTGACCTTTCCAGCTCTGCGGCGGACGTACTGGCTAAGTCTGCCGACCTGCTGACCGCAGTGAAGACGGCTGGCTCGGATGTGGCAGACGATGTGAAGGGCCTGTTTACCAGCGCCTCGGAAGCCGTCGACAGTGCTGCCGCCTTTAAGGAACCCACGAACTACGCCAACGTATCGGCTTCGGCCCAGTCCCTGGGGGACCAGGATACCCAGCGTACCCTGGCCGGCGCCATTACCCTGTCCAATATTGACTTTGCCAGCAGCGTCACCGTGGGCCAAAATGCGGTGCTTACGGCGGCTGACAACCTGAATCTGAAGGCTGTAGAAAAAATTGAAGATGTAAATATCAATGGTAAACTCAATGCCTCTACGTCTGCTTCTGACACTGGAACTAGCGGCGGTGCAACAGGTACTGACCTGGGCAGCGCAGCAGCAGGTGCAGGTGCCGCCACGGGCACGGCTGCCAAGAAAACGGGAACCGGCGTGGGCGACAGCTTCAATTACCAAAACTTTGATTCCAGCGCTTTGGTCAGGGTTGAGCAAGGGGCGGAACTCACGGGCGGGGACCTGAACCTCACCAGCGACTCTGACGTTTTCCATGCGGGCATTACGCTTTCCGCCGGCAAGAAAGCTGCCAGCAACAGCCTGAGCGGTATGGTCTCTGTTACGGACAGCGACAGCAACAACCAGGTCCTGGTGGACAAGGATGCCAAGCTTACGGCCTTAAAGGACAGTGGCGGCAGCACCGGCACCATTTCTCTGGCCGGCCACAACAATACCAACGTGAATAATGCCATTCTCGCCCTGGCCTCCAGCACGGGAAGCGCCGCCGTGGGCATGTCCGTCGCCGTGAACAACATTGACGTGACCAACCGGGCAGCCATCGAGGATCTGGATACGGCAGCAGCGGCTCCCGCTACGGCCGGTTCCATCAGCGCCGCAGCTCTCAACGTCAGCGCCGAAACCACTGGCCTTATCAATACCATTACGGTAGCCGGCGGGGCTACCTCCAGCGAAAGCTCGACCACCCAGCCCACCAATGCCATTGACAACACCGGGGGAAACACCGGTGCCCTTTCCAGCGCCATTCCCGATGCAATCGGCGAAAGCTTAGACAGTATTTCTGGGGTCAGCGAAGACCTGACGGATGCCTTGGAAAGCGCCGGTGAAAACCAGGGAGGTACAGCCGGAGCTTCTGGCAGCGCAGAAGGCGAAAGCACGACCCCGACGGCGGAAGCCTCGCCCCTTACGGGCACGGCGGCGACCGGCCAGACAGGTACCAGCGGCAGCAAGAAGTCGTCCCTCAGCCTTTCCGGAGCCGGCAGCGTTTCCGTCAACCTGGAAACGAATACCACCGAAGCCCTGATCGACGGGGCTAACCTCCAACTCAACAACGACGGCGACGTCCAGGTGGGTGCCCGGGATACCGCTTTCGTCGGGGCCTGGAGCGGCGGTGCAGCCCTCTCCCTGAGCAAGGGCAACAGCTCCAAGAAAAAAGTCGCCGTCAGCGGTGCGGCTGCTGTCAACAGGATTGATAACAACCTGACGGCCGCCATTAAGAACAGTACCCTGACAGGGGTCAAAGCGATGGATATTGAGGCCCTTAGCGGCGGTACTGCCGCAGCAGCTGGACTGGGCCTGTCGGTCATCAAGGATACCGGCACTAATTTCGCCGGCGGCGCTTCCGTTTCGGTGAACCTCATCGACAAGGATGTCACCGCACTGGCAGAAGACAATACTGTCACCGGGTCTGCTTCTGACAAGGCAGACCTCGATGTCACAGCCTACGAAAGCGACCTCCAGATTACCGGCGGCGTCAATGCCGACCTTACCAAAGGCGGCGGCAAGACCGTGGGCGGCAGCGTTGCCGTTGCCAATATCAACAATAATATCAACGCCGGCATTAAAGGCGGTACCTATACCAATGTGAACACTGCCAAGGTGGAAAGCCTTCTGGCCACCAAACAGATTACGGGGGCCGTTTCTGCCGGGGTTGCCGTTGGCGGCGACCAGACCGATGGCAGCTCCAACGGGGCCTTTACCGGTGCCTTCGTCTACAACGGCCTGACCAACAAGGCGGATGCGGCCATTACCGGCGTAAACCTTACCGCCGCAGGGAACGTTGCGGTGAAAGCACACGATACCACCAGCGGCTCCGAGGAAGCAAAGCCCTACCAGGAAAAACTGGGGGATTACTCCAAGCATCAGCAGTTTGCGGAAGACGCCGGCCTGGACACGGACGGTTCTTCCTACTATAAAGATACAGACGAAGAAGGAAATGGCCTCGACACAGCCGGTCAGACCGTCGATATGGACGATACTGGCAGCCTCAGCGTGGGCGCAGCCCTGATTATTGCCGGCTCCAACGGCAATGCCGCCGGTGCTGCCGTCAACGTGGCTGACCGGGACATCGACTTCTCGGCCCGCATCGATAACGCCACCATCCAAGCTGGCTCTATTACCACGGCCTCCGAAGCGGACAGCTTAGGCGTCGACGTGGCAGCCGGCATTGCCGCCGGTTCCCAGAGCTTTGGCGGTGCCGCCAGTGTAACCTGGCAGACCCAGAACAACGATATTCTGGCCCAGGTCAGCGACTCCACCATTACTACAGATAAGCTGGCCGTTACGGCGGACAGCAGTGCCAAAGAAGTGAACGTGGCCGGTTCCGTGGCCTATGGAGGCAAAGCCGGCATCGGCGCAGCGGTGGCCTACAACAAGCTCTCCAACCAGATTCAGGCCTACCTGGCCGGCGGTTCGGTGACGAACCTGACGGAAACGGGCGTGGACCTGGACGTTACCGCTGCCAATACAAGCAAGCTCTATGCCATCGGAGCTACGGTAGCAGCCAGCAAGAGCGCCGGCCTCAGCGGTACGGCAGCCATCAACCACGGCGGCAGCGATACAGAAGCCGTCATCGGTGAAGCTGAAGATGCAGACGGCAAGACCGTCACTAAGGAAAAGACGACTCTCACGAACATTGCCGATACCAACGTCGAAGCCACCAGCAGCGATACCCGGCTGGCCGTGGTGGGCAACGTAGATATAGCAGGGAAAGTCGCCCTGGGCGGCGCTGTAGCCTATAACGATGTGGGCGGCGCCGGTACAGGCGAAGCCGGGCAGAAGACCCGTGCCGCTATGGTAAACGCTGCCCTTACGACCACCGATGCAGGAAAGGCATCTCTCCATGCGGCTGACACCTCCAAGCTGACCACCATCGGTGTGGGCGTGGGCGGTGCCGGCAAAGTGGCCATCCAAGGCGGCGCAGCTACCGCATTGGTCAACAAGGACATTACGGCAGAAGTAAAGAACTCGACCATCCAGGCTGCAGAGGGAGGCACAACAAGCGACGTCTCCGTTACAGCCGACAGCAAGAGTACCATCAATACCGTTGCCGTCGCCGCAGCCGGCAGTGGTACCTTCGCCGGCGGGGCCGGGGTCAGCGTCAACCGCATCAAGCAGGCTACGACAGCTGCCATTACGGGCGGCAGCCAGATTACCGATACGGATACCCTGGTGCAGGCCACGGGCAACAATGATATCACCTCCGCCGGTATCGGCGCAGCCGCAGCCGGTAACGTTGGCATCGCCGGCAACGTGGCCGTCAACCAGATCGGCAATGATGTGCAGGCTAGCGTTGCGGACAGTACCCTGACAAGTACCGGCAACATCGGCGTCCTGGCCAATGGCCGGGAAAAGCTGGGCAACTACGCCGGTGCCCTCGGTGTCAGCGCATTTAAAGGCGGCGCCGGTATCGGCGTCAGCGTCAGCAGCAACGAAATCACAGGCAATACAGCCGCCACAGTAACAGGCAGCACCCTCCAAGCGGCTGGCAAAAATGATGAGAGCATAGCTCTCACGCAGACCATGGACGATACCGGCGTCCAGACATCGGTGACGAAAGACGAGCAGGTCATCACTGATGCACGCAAGGGCATTGTCACCGCCGCCTATGGCCAGCATGATTTAGAGAGCGTCGCCGTTACCGGTGGTATCGCCGCATCGGGCAGCGTGTCCGTTGGCGCAGCCGGCACAGTTACGCTGAATAAGCTGGGCGGCAGCACGAAAGCTGTCGTAACCAATACCACCATCAATGAAACCCGCACGGCTGACGCAAACGATGACGTCACCGTCAAGGCCATCGACCGCACGAACAGCGAAAGCCACGTAGGCTCCCTGAGCATAGGGGTTGGCGCTACGGGTGGTGCCGGCGTAGCCGGTGCGTCCGATACGCTGGCCTTCAGCCGCACGACCCAGGCCGAACTCTCCGGCAATGTGTCTAATCCGGACAGCCTCCAGAATAAGACCGTCAACGGCCGAAATATCGACGTCACTGCCGACCAGAAGTCCAGCGTCGTCACCAACGCCGACGGTCTCTCCATCTCCGGTGGCGGCACAGCCGCTGCTTCGGCAGCAGCCACTGTAGCTGTTACGAAATTAAACGGCACGACCCAGGCCGTCGTCAAAAACATTACCAGCACCAATGACAAGCTAAATGTAACAGCCCTGCATGATCATCATACGACCCTCTACAGTGCTTCCGCTGCAGCTTCTGGCGCTCCTGTCGGTGTCGCTATCGGCGCCGGCATCGGCATCGTCAACGATGACTTCACTACGTCGGCCCTCGTCGACAACAGCACCAGCCTGAGCAGTACCGCCACCAGCGTCAACGCCGACAGCACCACCGACGTGGATACGTACGTCATCGGTACAGCCGCTTCCGTTGGTGCCGCCGGTGCGACCATTGGCGTCAATAACATCAATAGCACGACCACAGCCGAAGTCAATAACAGCACCATCGGCAAGGCCGGTACTATTACGCCGGACGTCAGCGTCGACGCCCATAATAAGGTGACGACGAACTTCGGCGCTGCCACCTCCAGCGCCGGTGCAGCAGCCATCGGGGTCGGCGTGGGTATCAACACCGTCGACACAGGGACCCTGGCTAAGGTTACCAATAGCACCGTCAACGCCAAGACTGCCGCTGTCACCTCCCGGGAAGAACTGGACGTGGACCAGACTATGGCAGGTGCCACCTTAGGCGGCTTCGGTCTCAATACCAATGTCATGGTCACCACCATTGGCACCCAGGTAGCCGATTCCTACGGCAGCGATGCTGATAAGAGCGGCAAAGTGGATACCAAGAGCATCCTCGCAAACGCCAATAACGCCATCGGTTCCCAAAATAATAATCTCACGAGCGGCTCGAACCTCATCAGCAGCGATGCGGGAGTCACTGTCAGCAATAACTCCGGCGTCAGCGCCAAAACCGGCGTGACAACGCCTGCTGCAGGCACGCAGACACTCGTCGATAACAGTACCATCACCACCAGTGACGCTCTCACCATCAGCGCAGACCGGCAAACCGATGCCACGCTTACCGCTGCTGCTGCAACTGTGGCCGGGGTCAGCGGCGCCAACGTGACGGTGGCCACTCTGGATGCCAAGAAAGACGCAGGTGTCACCATTTCCGGCAAGAGTGTCCTTTCCTCTGCCAAGGACCTGACCGTCCAGGCCAAACAGCACGGCACAACCGCCGTTAAAGCCTACCAGGCAGCCCTGTCCGGCGGTCTCAGCGTGAACGCAGCCTTTGCCCAAAGCAAATCCAGCGGTGCCACCAACGTCACCCTTTCGGACAGCAGCCTCTTAGGCGGCGTAGGCGGGGCCATTAACGAAGAAACTGGTGAAGCCTACGGGGCGACCATCCTCGCTGAAGACACCGGCAAGACCACCAGCGATGTTGTCGGCCTCACGGTCTCCCTTGGCGCCGCCGGCGGTGCCCTGATTACCAACGCAGAAAACGACAGCAGCACCAAGGTTACCATCAACCAGGCCTCTACGATTGCCAGCACCGGCGCCACCAGTGTGACAGCCAATAAGGCCAATGGGATTTCCGCCAGCACCCTTGGCGGGGCCCTTGGGGCAGGGGCTCTTCAGGGCATTGTCGCTTATGCAGAAGATAAGGGAAATAGCGCGATTACCCTGACAGGCGCCAATAAGCTTGGCGGCGACAGCATTTCTATCCTGGCTAAAGGTGCGCCCAACGTTACTGCCGATGCAGAGGCTTTAAGCGGCGCTCTGCTGGGTGCCGTTGGTGCCTCCCTCGCCACGGCCAAAGCCGGGGGAGAAGTCAGCCTCAGCGTAGGCGACGGCTCCACCTTCAGTGGCAAAAACGTCACCTTAGGCGCTGCCGCAGGCCAGCAAACTGGCACTGACGATACCGCCCAGGCCAATGCCAAGGCAAACGCCGTGGGTCTCTCCGCAGCCCTGGGCGGATCCTTCCAAGCCAACGTGGCTGATGCGTCCCAGAACACGGCCGTTATGGTCAGCGTTGGCAAGAGCAGCTACAAGGCAGATACCCTGGCTATTTCTGGCACGAACTCGTCGGCGCTTGACGCCGACGCCAAAGGCGTCACGGTGGGCACCATTGCCAGCGGTGAAAATATCTCTCAAATGACCGGCAGCCTGACCACCAACGTCAGTGCCTCCGGTACAGCTGACGGCAGCAGCCTGGGCAGCGTCACTCTCCGCAGCAGCGGCTATGGCAACCTGGCTAATAATGCCAGCGGTGCCGGCGGCGGGCTGGTGGAAATCAGCCCAACAGCAGCCGAAGCGGATACGACCTTTACCACCAATACCCAGACCAACGTGAACGGCTCCTGGCAGGCCGGTTCCCTGACGGCCTCGGCTACCAACAGCGATGACGTAGATGCCACAGCCGACTCCCTGTCCGCTGCTGTCATCGGCGCCAGCGGCACGAAAATGACCACCAAGGTCAGCCATACGGCCAAAACCAACGTGGCCGGCACCGTTACTACCACAGGGGCCCAGAACTACACGGCCGTCAATACCGTGGACCACGACGTGAACCTCAAGGGCAGCGGCTACGGCGGCGCTTCCGTGAACGCCAACTCCATGGAAAATACCCTGAACTACACGGCTCAGGTCAATCTGAACGAAGGAACGACTCTCACCGGTACCGGCGATAAGGGCACCCTGACGGCCCTGGCCGAAACCACCGGCGATATGAAATATACCAACAATCTGAAGAGCGCCGGGGTGGTGGCTGCTACCTCAGCCTACAGCAAGAATGACGTGACCTACGCCAACAGCATAAGCGCCACCAACGCTACCCTGAAGACGGGCAAAGCGGACCAGAACATTACCCTGGCCGCCACGGATACCACCAATGGTGCCTTCCAGACCGTGGCCGACACCCAGGGCGGGGTTGTAGGGGCCGCTTCTGCGGAAGCCATCAATAATTTCCACCGGTCCAACACCATCAGCCTCACCGGCGGCCTGGTGGAAAGCATGAACGACGTCAATCTCTACGCCGGCGCCGACCAGAACGGTCTGCGGTCCGTGCTCAATTACACCGCCCTGGCTGATGCTTATAACAAGACCGCTCTGCCTCTGGTGAGCAGTCCCAGCCTGGAAAACACCATGACCCAGGCCAACCAGGTACTCATCAACGGCGACGTCCGCTCTGTCCGCCATACCAATCTGAAAGCCGGACAGGGGCTGACCACAGTCTCCGAAAGCGCCCGGGAATACAACAACTACACGGGCGATTCGGGTACAGGCTCCACCACCTCTACGGCCCTGGGCAGCCATACCAGCAGTGAAACCACGGACAACTACGTGTCCCTGGGCGATACTGGTTCTGTGACGGCCGGCATCCATACGGATCTGGACCTGACCATTTCCGGACAAACGAAAGCAACTAAGGTAGATGGCAAAGCCGCCCTGGATTGGAGCGGTATTACTTCTACGGTTACCAAGGGCAGCGACTGGTTCTCTGCAGACAGTGTTAAGCCCTCCAGCGTAACCCTGCCCAATACCCTGATTGACCGCTACCGGAAACTGGCCAATGTGATCGGCCAATATGCACCGACTTCCAACGAATACCACGTATTGGAAGCAGAAATGAAAGAACTCAAGTCCCTGATGGAAACCAATGGGTTCGTTAAAAACAACGGTGCCATCCTGGATGAAATCAATGTAGCAGCCATCAACCTGCCGGACATAGTGGTTTCCGGCGGCAACATCACCATCGATGCCGATAAGGTCACCGGCACAGGCAGTCTGAAGGCCCAAGGCGTCAACGCCGTGAATATTACCAACTCCAGTGACCTCTACCTGAAGACTGGCGACGTCATCATCAAGGATAAGGGCGGCAGCCTCACCTTTAACGACAGCCTTGTAGGAAGCTCCCTGTCCGAATTTACCGGCAGCCTGTCCAGCAGCGCAGCCGCAGGGGCAGAACCGGCCATTACCATCAAGAGCACGGGCACTGCTTCTAGCTATGCCAGCCCGGATATTGGCGTGTTTGGGGATATCCTCAACAGTTCCGGCGATGTGACCATCCAGAACTCGAATCAAAATATCTATATTGTGGGCTCGGCCAACGTAACCGGCAAGAACATCCACATTGTGGCCGATAAGGGCTCCGTCACCCAGACCAGCGAAGGCTGGCTCGTTGTAGGCTCCGACCCGATTACGCGTTACCAATTCAGCGACTCCATTGCCCAAAAGATTCAGAAGTACCTGTCTAAAGGCGCAAGTAATAACTGGGATGTCTCGTGGCTTACCAGCCAGACTACCTATGATGGCTACAGAAGTGCGCTTATAACGCATGCGAAAGATTTGGAACTTAATGGGCTAGAAATTACAAAAATTGTGAATTGGAAACCGGATGAAAGTGCCGGGGTTCATGCAGGCAGCAATATCTACCTGACTGGCAAGAACGTCATCGTCGACGGCCTCGTCCAGAGCGGCTACGGCACCTACAAGACCGTTCTCACGGCGGATGACCAAAAACGCATCAATACCCTGGATAGCCAGTGGAAGCGGAACAGACGGGCCCTCACAGACGACCAGGTCATGAGCAACGAAAACTACCTGATCAACCAGGGCGGACCCCACTACAACCGTGATACCAAGCAGTGGGAATACGAAGTGAAGCTGTACTACAACCCGGCCACAGGCAAACTCCTGGCCGAAAACCTGGCTCCCTCCGGCGGCAAGATCTACATCACCGGCGCCGTGGCCAGCACCAACGGCAGCGGCCGCATCCTGGCTATGGACGGCACCCCGGACATCTCCATTGACACCACTGCTGTGGCCAAGGACCTGACCCTTCACAAAATCGAAAATAACGACATTGAAAGTCTCATCAGCATCAAAGACACCAATACCAATATGCTCACGGAGTTTACGGAAAATAACGGCTCTGTGAAGGTCAGCGTGACGCCAATCACCGGCAAGCAGGTAGTAAACAACACCAGCACCTCTAATGGCATCACCTACTACAACCCGGCACCCCAGACCCTGAAGTGGACTGGCGGTACCGCAGGCGACGTAAAAGTAACCGGCTATGGCTACGACAAAGACTTCGTTATGTGGGGCCTTATTCCGTACAATACTACAGAAGACTTCGTTACGAATAAAGAAGTCTCTCAGGGCATGACGACGACCAGCTCACAAACCCAGACTGGTGACCAGGCCCTGGCAGCCGGTCAGGTCATCACCAAGGTAGACACTGCCACGGACAAAGCCTACTCCGTGGATACGAAAGTATATACGGATCCGTACACCCAGTGGAGCGGCGTTAGCGTGGATAAAGATTACGACGGCTTCTGGGGCAAGGTCCTCGGCTACGGCACGGTACATTATCGCTGGACCGGCTCACAAAACAGCTCCACCAGCAGTACCTATTCCATCAAAGCCGATAACCCTATCCAGACCGGCTTCATTACCGGCGGCAAGGATACCATTTCCATTACGGCCAATAAGAACCTCAACCTGGCCGGGAATATTTCCTCTGCCGGCACCAGTGGCACGGTTACCCTGAATAGCAATACCGGCGGCATTACGGCTGATGGCGGCGCCAGCATCTTCACGGATACGCTCACAGCCAGCGCAGCCGGCAATATCAACCTGAACCACAGTGCCCTCGGCACAGATGCCACCTTGTCTGTGAAGAGCACCGGCGGCGACGTCACCGTCCTTTCGGATAAAGGAAATCTCAGCGTCAAGACCAGCACAGCAGCAGGCAACCTGAAGCTCCAGGCTGACGGCAACCTGACCTCGGCCAGCGGCACGACCCTTACAGGGAAACGCATCGACCTGATCAGCCGCACGGGCGCCATCAATGCCACGGCCAACGCGGCCACCAAGGCCCTCAGCGCCGATACCCTTTCGGCCAGTCTCAACGCTGACGCAGCCGGCGACATTACCCTCAAAAACACCAATGGCAACATGCGCATCGGCTCCATCGTCAGCCATAACGGCAATGTTAATCTTACCACCTCCGGCAGCTTTGAAGACGCCACCAGCGGCGGTACACTCTCCGGCAGCGGCGACAAGCTCCAGCTCTGGCAGGATATGGGCATTATCAACACGGCAGACACCGATGACAGCAAGGCTAAAGCAGCAGAAGCCGCTAAGCAGGAACGCCTGGATGCTCTTACAGGGCAGGGCAACAAGCTGGCAGCTGCTTCGAAACATACCTTGGACGATTACAACGCAGCCGCCGATACGTACGCAACTGCCGCCAAGAGTGATACGGACCTGCAAAAAGCCAAGACCACCTATGAAGATGCGGTCAAGGCCATCAAGGCGTATCAGTATGCAACCGAAGAAGACAAGCAAAAAGCCTTGCAGAAAGCTTACAATACCTACGACGCAGCCCGGAAGCGCTTCCTTGATAGCCAAGGCATTACGGGCTTCACTGGGGAAGAACAGGAATACATCATTTCTGTGGGGGATATCAAGAGCAGCAATTCCTACGGCTGGAGCAAGAATGACCTCTTGTACGCACTCCAAAGCAGCGTCCTAAATGCGCCTAAAGGAGAAGTACTTACTGTAGCTAAGGCCAACGTCCAAGGGAAGAACATTACCCTGAACGCTGCCAAGAACATCGGCAACGATGCCGAACCGGTTGTTATCAACTACGCCGACCTGACGAAGCTGGAAAACCTCCAGCTCTTGTCCCAGGCCAAGGCCGGGGATTTGACCTGGAGTGCAGCGGACCAGACCGTTACGGTACGCCAGCAGCGCCCCCTGACCCTCCAGACCACAGGCAGTGTCACCCTGCAAGCCAATACCTCCAATACCACTGGCGCCGGCAGCATTTACCTGGCCGGGGTCAAGGATTCCGCTCTGAACGTAACGGGCAATATTTCCACCACGGCTGATGTGAAGCTGATGGCGGATAAGGGCGTCACCATGGAAAGCGGCGGCATTACCGCCAAGAACCTTATCGTCACCGGCGGCAGCGGGGACATCGGCAGTGCCGCAAAGAACCTGAATACGAACCTCTCTGGTACTCTGGATGCCCGGACGTCGGGTAACCTGTATCTCCACCAGACTGGGCTCGACGGCAACGCGGCGCAGGTTCTGACCATTCAAAGCGTGGGCGGCAACCTGATTTCCCTGGCCTCTGATGCGGGCATGCAGATGACCACCGAAGAAGGCAAGAACATGGGTACCATCGACGGCCAGAACATCAACCTGACCTCGGCCAACGGTGCCCTGGGTCTTAGCACAGACGGCCTCCGCATCGCCAATAGCGGCGGCGTCCTGAACGCCAGCGCTGCAACAGACGGCCAAGGCATCTACCTGGCTGGTATAGGCTCGGGTTCGCTGGTCCTCAATCAGGTAACTGCCGGCGGCGACCTTTCCATCGACAGCAAAGGCTCCATCCAGCTGGGCCAGGAAGCTGTAGAGGCCACCGATACGACAGCGGCAGTCGACGCCATCGACAGCACCGTCAAGGCCGATAACATTACCCTGACGGCCGCAGGCTTCATCAACCTGGCCCAGGGCGAGTTGCAGGCCGGTGCCTACGATGCAGCCGGCAAGCTCTTAGCGAATACGGGCAGTGTCAACTTGAACTCCAGCGGCGTTATTACCCAGACCAGCAACCATGGCATTTTGGCCAACACCATGAATCTGGTGGCCGCAGCCGGTATCAACATGCCTAGCAATGTGCAGGGCGAAGCAGAAGACAGCCGCATCAACGCTCTGGATACGATTAATATTACCAATACGGACAAGACCAAGGACGTATACGTAGAAAACAAGAACAACAAAAATGTGACGGTGAATTTCGCAGAGGGCTCCACCGGTACCAACGTAAATATCAACAACCACGCCGATGACAAACAG
The DNA here is from genome assembly GCF_900291475.1 of Acidaminococcus hominis. Taxonomy (GTDB): domain Bacteria; phylum Bacillota; class Negativicutes; order Acidaminococcales; family Acidaminococcaceae; genus Acidaminococcus; species Acidaminococcus hominis. The sequence continues at coordinate 64,304 of NZ_OLMM01000004.1, read as the reverse complement.
ACCAGCAACCTCACCGTCACCGGCAACGGAAACGCTGTCCAGGATATGGTCATCAACAACGCCAGCGGCAATGTCCACGCAGAGGGCACCCTGACGGCAGGCCGGAATCTGAGCATCACTGCCGCCACCAGCATCACCAACGATAAGGCTGTTACGGCTACCAGCGGCGCCATCAGCCTCACCGCCCAGAATGGTATCACCCAGACGGGCGCCATTACCGCCGGCACCAGCCTCACCGTAGCCAGCGAAACAGAAGGCAATCTGACCTTTACCGGAAATATTGAGAGCGGCACGGCTGCCAGCCTCAAGGCGAAGAAGGGCACCATCGCCATCGGTACGGCGCTGGTGGCAAACAACCTTACCGCCGGCACCACAGCCGCCATTAACAGCGAAGCAGGCCCCATTACCATCTACGGCAACACCCAGTCTGTAACCGGCACCACCCTCCAGACCTGCACCAGCGGTGACCTTAGCGTCAAGGGTAACCTGGACGCCACCGGCGCTGGCAACGTGAACCTGATCACTACCACCGGCAAGATTTCCGTAACCGGCAATATCAAAGCCGGTCAGGCTGTCAACGTCCGGACCACCAGCGGCAGCATCGGCATTACCGGCAGCGTCACCAGCGATGCACCGGTCAAAACCACCGAAAAGACTGAGGCCACCGAAACCACGCCGAAGAAGGCCAAACGGCTGCTTCTGGGCGAAGCCAACGAGACCCTGCCCACAACCGGCATCCACATTGACAGTACCAGCGGTACCATCACCGCCGCCGGCGACTTTACGGGCGGAACCAGCGGCGAAGCGAAGCTCATTACCCAATCGGGCGATATTATTTATAGCGGCACCCTGAGTACCGGCCAGGCAGTCCTGTTCCAGACCCAGACCGGCGATATCACTGTGGGCACCGATGAAACCGACAGTTCCCTGACGTCCACGGCGTCCACTGTTACCCTGGAAACCACGGGCAACACCACGGCAGACAAAGGGGATATTACCCTCTACGGTACTGCCGCCTCGGTAACGGGTACTACGGTGAAGACCAACTCCCTGGGCAATATCAAAATTGAAGGCAGCCTGAAGACTGTCGCTCCGGCAGAAGGTACGGAACTGGCAAAAGGCACGACCCAGAACGTTACTGTCCAGACGAGCACGGGCAATATCACCCTTGATTCTACCAGCACCACCACACCGGCCATCTCCAGCCTGGGCGATGCCGTAGTCCAGACCACCACCAGCGGCGGTATTACCGTAACTGGCGATATCACAGCCGGTAAGGCAGCGACACTCTCGGCAACGGAAGGAAATGTTAACCTCAAGGGCAAGCTGACGGCTAGCGGCGGTGCGGCCAATATCAGCGCCTCCGATACAGACGTGGATGATGAGGACGACCAGAAGGGCGACATCACCCTGACCGGTGACATCACCTCCACCACCGATGCTGCCAGCATCAGCACCAACAACGGCGCTATCAACCTCCAGGGCAACGCCAGTGCAGCCAAGGCTCTGGAAATCAAGGCCACGAACAACGGCAGCATTACCGTGGGCAAAGCTACGGAAAAAGATGGAACTAAGCATGATTACACCCTCAGCGGCGCTACGGCAGCCATTTCCACCAACACAGGCGCCATCGACCTGTACGGGCTGACGAAATCCGTTCTCGGCACGACTGTCCAGACCGGCACCGGTGACATCAATGTCCACGGCAGCCTCCAGACTGTCAAACCGGCAGCAGGTACGGAACTGGCGGAAGGTGCTACCCAGAACGTCACCGTCCAAGCTGGCACGGGTAACATCGACCTCACGGCAACCTTGACGGATACACCGGTCATCTCCAGCCTGGGCGACTCCGTAGTCCAGACCACCACCAGCGGCGGCCTCACCCTTACCGGTGACGTCACAGCCGGCAAGCTGGCAACCCTTAAGGCAGTAGAAGGAAATGTCAACCTCACAGGCGACTTCACAGCAAACGGCGGCACAGCCACCATCAGTGCCTCCGATAAAGACGTTGACAAGGTAGATGCAGCAGACGACCTCAAAGGCGACATCACCCTCACAGGCGACATCACCTCTGCCACCGATGCTGCCAGCATCAGCACCAATAACGGCGCTATCAACCTCCAAGGCAACGCTAGTGCAGCCAAGGCCCTCGAAATCAAGACTACCAACACGGGTAACATCCTCGTCGGCCAAGCTGCGGAAAAAGATGGGACTAAACACGAATTCACCCTCAGCGGCGACACGGCTACCATTTCCACCAACACAGGTGCCATCGACCTCTTCGGCCTGACGCAATCCGTTCTCGGTACGACTGTCCAGACCGGCACCGGCGACATCAATGTCCACGGCAGTCTCCAAACCGTCAAACCGGCAGCAGGTACCAAACTCGAAGCAGGCAGTACCCAAAACGTTAATGTGCTCACGGATAACGGCGACATCAGCCTGACGGCGACTCTGGATGACACGCCGGTTATCTCCAGCCAGACGAACGCCTACGTGGCAGCCAACCAGACGGGCGACGCAAAGAAAGCTGGCGACATTACCATCACCGGTGACGTCAAAGCCGCACAGAGCGCCAGCCTCGTTGCCAACGAAGGCAGCATCAAACTCACCGGCAATCTCACTGGCGCGGCAGACGACGCCATCATTCACGCCCACGATAGCAAGTCCCTGACAGACGAAGGCAACATCGTGGTAGACGGCAGCGTCACCGCCGGCGACCTCCTGAACCTGAACACGGACAACGGCACCATCACGGCCGGCACAGCGGAGAAGCATACCCTCCTGCGGGCCAGCAACACGGCTTCCGTCACAACGGACAATGGCACCATTACCCTCACAGGCAGCGTGGAATCGCCCCACGGCACCACCGTGGAAACCACCACCACCGGTGACATTACTATCACAGGCGACGTCAAGACCTGGAACCTGGGCGACAAGACCATCACCGGAACCGGCGACGTCCGCATCGCCACCAACAGCGGTGCCATCAGCCAGACCGGCGATATCCTGAGCAGCGACGACCTCACCGTCCAAACTGTCACCGGGAATATTAATCACAAAGGCCTTGTCACGGCAGCCGCTGCCGCCGACGTCCAGACCACCACCGGCGATATCCTTCAGACCGGTAACGTCCAGAGCGGCACCACCACGGACCTCCAGTCCCTGACCAAGGGCCAGGTGGAAGTCTATGGCAATATCAACAGCGGTACGGCAGCCACCCTCTACGCCAAAGACGGCAGCATTACCGTGGGCAAGCAGGGCGCTGTTAATACCATCACTGCCGGCACCACCGCTGCCATTGCCACTGGCACCGGCGACATCAACCGCTACGGTAATACCCAGTCCCAGACTGGCACCACCGTACAGGCCGGCACGAAGGGCAATATCCTCGTCGTAGGCGACCTGACCGCCGACAAGAACAACGTCCAAGTGGACACCAAGAGCGGCAGCATTGACCTCACCGGCGATGCAATCGCCAAGACGAACGACATCCTCGTCCAGTCCGAAAACGGCGCCATCAAGATGACTGGCGACCTGACAGCTGGCATCAATGTTACCGCCGACACGACAAACGGAAGCATCGACCTTACCGGCGATATTCAGAGCGGCGCAGCCACCCTGCTCCAGGCCACTAGCGGCAGCATCAGCCAGACCGGCCAGAAGATTATGGCCGGCACGAGCCTGACGGCTGCGGCCAGTGAAGGCTCCATCCGCCTCGATAGCGACATTTCCTCGCAAAACGGCGACACGACCCTGACGGCCAGCGACAGCGGCGTGGAGGCCCAGAAGGGCAACATCCTCGTCACCGGCACAACCCAGGCACTGAAAGGAAACGTAAAAGCCACGACGGACAACGGCAATATTGAATTCCAGAACACCGTCAAAGCCGATCAAAACCTCCAGACTCGCAGCGACAACGGCAATCTCCACTTCCAGAGTGATATCTGGAGCGGCAGCAGCATCAGCGGCGAAACCACCAGCCAGGGCAATCTGATCCTGGACGGCACCGCTGAGGCAGTGGAAAATATCCAACTGAAGGCCGACCAGAACGGTTCCATTATCCTGCGCAAGGACCTGACTTCCGGGCTGGACACCAGCTTTGGCACCAACAACGGAGATATTCTCTTTGCAGGGCCGACTGACGGCACGGCAGAACAGATTCGCGTAACGTCCAAGCAGGGCAATATCGCAATGACCACCACCGGCACCGGGGATATCAAGGACAGCCACCGGGAAGCAGGCGGTGACCAGGCTCTGGTTTCTGCGGACACGGGCAACATTACTATCCGGCAGGACGGCACGGACGATGTGGACCTCCAATTCCTCTATGCTCTGAAGGATGCCGGTGTGGAAGTGAAGGACGGCAGTCTGTACCTGGATACCATTGATGGCAACCTGGTAGCGGTCTTTGTCCGCAGCGGAGCTGAAGTGATGGATGTGAAACATATGACGGCCGGCACCCAGATTGCGGTAGCCGGGGCGGATATTGGCCTGGAAAATGTAAGCCAGCGTGTTGGTTCGGATGGGTTCCTTTCCATCCAGCCCGATGGTGCCAGCGCTGATGCACCTATCGAAAAACTGACCATTGGCCAACTGAGTACCAACACGGGTGCCCGTTTCGACCACCTGTGGGTGCGCAACGGCAGCATTACCGCCACCCAGGGTGAGCTCCATTTGGATAAGCTTTACGTCCTGGATCACGGGTACTTCAGCAACGGAGTGATGGACACGGAGGTCTATGGCACCACGCCTCTGCCCAACGAGGCCACCCGCAGCAGCTACTGGAACAATACGAAACTCAATGATCCTCGGAGCCAGCTGACTGCCTGGATGGATGACAGTAACCCCATTGGCCGGGACGGGGCCTGGAAATATCTCCTGTTCAACGACCGAGGCTACCGGCAGTACTCCAACGGCAATCTGCTGGAGCTGGATCCTCACTACTATGTGTACAAGGAACGCTACAGCCTGAACAACTGGATGCGCACCCAGCACGCAGCGAAGTTCATGAATTCCTGGCAGCAGGCTTTCCATCCGGGCCTGACCTATATGGAACGGTACAATCTGGTGGATTATACCCAGGCCGTTCCTGTCCAGGCTGGGGAAAATGCTGAGACTGAGGACTTCTAAGGAACAAGGCCAAGGGAAGGCAAGAGCGCCTTTGGCACAGGGTTTAAGAAAAAAAGAGTCAGTAAGGAAGAACAAAAGCAGGGTTCCCGTCCCCTTTTGGGGGGGCTGGGAATCCTGCTTTTTCCGGGAAAGGAAGCTGCCCTGTGGCCGCAGATTTGCTTGCACGGTGGTAAAATCTATAGTATAGTATTGTATTGTAAGTTAGATTGTTTATGGAGCCAAGGCTCTCTGGAAAAAGGAGTAAAACGTGAAAGCATTGATTGTTTTGTTGGTATCGGTGGCTGCCTGTGCTGGGGCCGGGGCGGCGTTTCATCAGGCGGGGCTGCAATATTTGCTGGATCCCCAGGGCTTTCTTCCGGCTCTTATGGGAGCAGGGGGCTCGGCGCTCCTGGTGACCGTGTCTTTGACGGTACTGGCTTTTGCCCTGAAGCGGTCCGGGCTGCTGCAGCGGACGTATGCAGGGGAACTGTTTGGAATCTGGCTGTTTCCTTTCTACGTGGCCAATTTCTTTCCGTCCTGGGCTATACTGTTGCGGAACTATGCGCCCCGGGTGATTTTGCTGGGCATTACCGCAGGGATTACGCTGCTGCTGTTTGGCCGGTTTGGCAAGGCGGAGCGGTAAGAGTATAGGGAAAATAGACAAATAAAAAGGAGCTGGACAAAAATGGATTTCATTTTTGTCCGGCTCCTTTTTGGGTTTATGCAATACTTTTGGAAAAACCATGTGGGAAGAAGCTTCCCACATCAGGGGAAAATGCGAAAAATGATGGAAGAAAATAGCGAAATCTTCCCTTGAAATGATTTGAAGAGAAGAAAATGGCAAAATCTTCCTAGATGAATTTTGTTAGTTGGAGTATACAGGATTTGGTGCCAGGGGGCAAGTAGAAAGCTGCTGCCAAAAAAATCCCCGCCAGCTTTAGTGCTGACGGGGATTTGGACTCACTGTATTAGGATTTTACGGCTGCGGTGTTCTTGGAAGTGCCGGCGTTAAAGAGCTCTCTGGTGCAGTTCTTTACCACCATAATGGCCAGAAACATCAGGGCCAGGGCTACTACCAGCTGGAGACCTTCCACCATTACGGCGAAGGTACCGGCCATAATCTTGGTGTAAACGCCATAGATGGACAGGCACAGGGCGCTCATGGTCACCACGAACATGAAGGTCATGGGGAAGTAGAGCATCCAGCTCTTGCGGCCGGTGGTGCGCAGGAAGACGGCCAGGCCGATGAGTACCAGTGCGGACAGCAGTTGGTTGGCAGCGCCAAACAGGGGCCAGATATTCAGGTAGCCGCCCAGGCACAGCAGGTAGCTGGGAATCAGGGTGATGATGGTGGAAACGTAGGTGTTGCTGAGGAATTTCTTCCAGGCAGGCTGTACTTCGCCGGGTTCCGGGGCCATCAGTTCCTGGATCATCATGCGGCCGATACGGGTAACGGCGTCAATGGTGGTCATGGCTAGGGCGGATACGCACATGGTCACGATGCAGGTGCTGATAAAGGGCGGGATACCAAACATGGAGAAGTAACCGCCGATGGCAGAACCGAAGATGGCAAAGGGGGTAGCTTTGGGCAGTACGCCGTTGGTTGCCACGGAGCAGGCAATAACCAGGGAAACTACGCCCAGGGTGGATTCAATCAGCATGGAACCGTAGCCAACAGGAAGCATATCCTTTTCATTGGAAATGGTCTTGGAGGAGGTTCCGGAGGATACCAGGCTGTGGAAGCCGGAAACGGCGCCGCAGGCGATGGTGATAAACAGGATGGGGAACAGGGGCCGGTTGCCTACTTCAAAAGAAGTGAAGGCGGGCATATTGATGGAGGGATTGCCTACGATGATGCCCAGAACGCCGGCCAGGATCATGCCCAGCAGCAGGAATACGCTCAGGTAGTCCCGGGGCTGAATCAGCAGCCACATGGGCAGGATGGAAGCCAGGAAGCAGTAGCCGTAGGTGACGTACAGCCAGGTGGTACGGCTGGCAAACAGGGGATGGGCAATACCGAAGCTGATCATGGCGAAAATGCAGACCAGGCCCAGCACCAGTTCCTTGGCACCGGTAATGTGGAAACGACGGGTAACAATGCCGAAAATTACGGCAACGCCGATGTACAGCATGGAGATGGAACCGGCTGCGGCGTTAGGGGCCATCAGGGCACCGTCTTTGGCAAAGCCGTTGAAGGTGCTGGCCATAATGTCGGAGAAGGCGGCGATTACCAGCAGGGAGAACAGCCAGCCAAACATCAGGAACATTTTGGCACCGGTTTTGCCCACGTATTGTTCAATGAGCTTGCCCATGGACTTGCCGTCGTTTTTGACAGAAGCATACAAGGAAGTGAAATCCTGTACTGCACCGAAGAAAATGCCGCCGATAAGAATCCATAAGAAAGCGGGAAGCCAACCAAACATAGCGGCAATAATCGGGCCAGTGACAGGGCCTGCACCTGTAATGGAAGAAAATTGATGGGCAAATACCGTAAAGCGGGAAGCGGGGGTGTAATCCTCATCATCTCGTAAACGATAAGCAGGGGTTTTTGCATTGGGGTCGATTCCCCAGGTCTTTACCAGCCAACGGCCATAGAGCAGATAGGCACAGGCAAAGATGACGATTGAAAGACATACAAGCGTTAATCCGTTCATCTTCATTCACTCCTTTGAAAAAAATAGGGCGCCTGGATAGGGGCCGCGTGTGTAGGATATAAAGCTTTATAGTTAGGTAATTTACCACCTGCACAGGCGGTTGTCAACAATTATTTGTATACTGTACACTGTTTTTCTAAAAAGTGTTATGCATTCACGGAGAGGGAAAGGAAATTGTCGAAAAATTGTCCTCTGTATAAGGAATTTTCACGAAAAAATCCCGTTTTATGTACGGTGGAGATGGACGGTAAGCAGATAACGATTCTCAATAACGTTACACTTTAAATTGTGACAAAAATGGGGAATATTTTTGTATTTTTAGCAAAGGAGTAGGAAAAGGAAGTGCCAGGCCGCAAAAAAACGCCCTGGGGGTGTGAAATACTACTTACTACCGAAAGAAAAAACGACTTGCAAGCTCAAATGAGTTCGCAAGTCGTTTTATTCTTCATAATCGTATCTAATAAACTTCCTCAGTCAGTCCTACGGACTGACGGCCCCTTAGTGGTTCGCAGCACTCCAATCAGCCGCGCCCTGCGGGCTTGCTTCTTGGGCTACTATCACATGGCTCACATTAGCCAAGAGCATTTTGATAAACTGACATGCTCTTGGATGTGAGCGCAACGCTTTGCCGGGCCAGTCTTTGGTCAATACGAGTCATGTGGTAAACGGGTATTGAAATGAAATCTCGGTATGTAAATACTAGCACTACACTTCTCTGTCACTTGACCAGTAGAGGTCTGGAACGCTTCCTGCAAGCGTTGCGGCCGCATCCAAACAGCCAGATAAATTTTGCAAGTGGCTGTTTGGTCAATAAGGCCCATGCGATAGCTGCCCAGGAATTGAGCCTGCAAGGCGATAATGAATGGCTAGCAGCGAACCGCTGTAGGAAGTGTCGCCGCCCTTTCCGCCGCACGTTGTGCGGTACCTTCCCCATAGTGGTTCGCATTGTACCAATCAGCTTCGCTCTACGAGCTTGCTTCTTGGAATGCTATCACAGAGGTCGCATTAGCCGGTCCTCCATTATTACATTGCACTGGACGACCGGATGCGACTCTCAAATGTTGAAGGTAATAAGGAACGAACGACGATAGAAGTTTCGTTATTTTACACCCCCTTCAGGACGCTTTTTCATTCGTAGTGGTTCAAAATATTTTTGATCCGTTCTTTTTTGGATTTGGGAATTTTCCACTCATAGTTCCGGAAGTTATTCTCCCGGTGGTCGGTGGAGTAGTCGGTGTAGTCGAAATCTTGATGCTGCTCATAGCTTCTGTTGTAGTCGCCATGGCCGTCATCGGTGTACCAAGTGCTTAGCATTTTAATCCTTCCTTTAGAAAAGTGATAGCAGAGAAATATACAGTTTGGCAAAAAAAACATACAATTCTTGCAAAAAGAGCCAATTCTTCCTAGTAATTTTACCACAAAACAGGTAAAATATATATACAACACATAGGGGAGTGGTACAATTTGAAAATCGTTACCTTTGTATACGATAATGACGAGCAAGTGGGCATTATCTCTGAAGACCAGAAGCACGTAATTCCGGCAAATAAATTTTCTAATTTGTATGATTTACTGAAACATTCAAATTTTGAAGAGTTGCTGGCCATCGCCCGGATGGAAATGGGCGCAGTTCCCTTGGACAAGGTGAAGCTGCTGGCTCCCATTACCCAGCCCCGGAATGATATCATTTGCCTGGGCATCAACTACCGGGCCCATGATGAGGAGCTGCCCAAGGATTTCGACCCGGAAAAGATTCGGGAACGGAATGTGCCGGTGTATTTCTCCAAACGGGCCAACCGGTGTGTGGATCCGGATGGCTATATTGACGGGCACTTTGGTTTTGTGGAAAAGCTGGACTACGAATGTGAATTGGCAGTGATCATTGGTAAGGAAGCCAGCAATGTGTCCGAGGAAGATGCCATGGACTACGTATTCGGGTACACCATCATCAACGATGTCAGCGCCCGGGATTTGCAGACCCGGCATAAGCAATGGTATTTTGGGAAGAGCCTGGATACCTTCGCTCCCCTGGGACCGTGCATTGTTACGGCGGACGAATTCCCGTTCCCGCCGGCTCTGAACTTGCAGTGCCGGGTCAATGGGGAACTGCGCCAGGACAGCAATACCCGGTACCTGGTACACGGGATTCCCTATATCATCAGCGAGCTGTCCAAAGGGATGACCTTGCAGGTGGGGACAATTATTGCCACGGGTACTCCCTCCGGGACGGGCATCGGGATGCACCCTCAGGTGTTCCTGAAAAGCGGGGATGTGGTGGAATGCTACATTGAAGGCATTGGAACCCTGCGGAATACGGTGAAATAAGGAAGAAAAGCGAAAAACGCAAACGGTCAGAGAAAAGGAAATTTCCTTTTTCTCTGGCCGTTTTTGTATAGATGGCTGCTCCTGGTGAAGTAGAAAAGGTTTGCAGGGCGTTTATAAGGCCGCGGATTATAAACTGGAATGGATGAGGTTCGAAGCAATATGGGAGAGAATACTATTTTGGTGCAGGGCGTAGGGTTTATTGGTGTAATATTATTTCTTATATCGTATCAGGTAAGGTCAAACCGGAAGCTGTTTATTCTACAGACGCTGGGCTGCTTGGCTTTTGGATTACAATTTGTAATGCTTGGGGCCTATAGTGGGAGTATTAGCCTGCTGATTAACATTATCAGAAATATTATGCTTACCAAATACAAGGAATATAAAGTGGTACGCTGGAAAGGCTGGGTTGTCATTTTTTCCATATTAGTGGTTTTTGCAGCTATATTCACCTGGAGTGGATGGAAAAGTGTTCTCCCTGTAATAGGGACAATTGCGGGAACAATTGCCTATTGGACCAATAATGCCAGAAAAATAAGGCTGGCAAATCTTTTTGTCAATGCACCAGGCATGCTGTTTTATGATGTGCTGGTAAAATCCTGGGGAGGCGTTTTGAACGAAAGCATAACCATTGTTGCTATTGTGGTATCAATAGTGCGTTTCGGATGGTCCGCTTTAGATGGTGATAAAATTGAAAGCTAAAACCTGGCTTTGTAATTGGTATTTGCTCCCCTGACAAAAAATGCTGTGGGTCAACAAAAAAACGCATTGCCCGCTCTGTGGGGCTTTTATGAGAACTTTCAGACCAAGCCTTGAAAATGGCAGCCTGAGATTGGTTATGGAAGAATATTGGGTTTAGAAAAAATAGTAAATCCTGGCAAAATTTTTGATGTAACTCTTTACATTACGTCAAAATGATGGTATATTATCAATGTAAATGAAAGCATTACATCAAACAGCACGATTTTCCTGGAAACGGGAAGCCAAAGGAGGAGCTATTATGAACAAGGTAGTAGAATTTCTGAAAGAGAATCCGGTACAATATCTGGCTACGGTGGGCCGGGATGGCAAGGCCAAATGCCGGCCGTTTATGTTTAGCCTGGAGCGGGACGGCAAGCTGTGGTTCTGCACCAACAACACCAAGGAAGTGTACAAGGATATGCAGGCCAATCCTTATGTGCAGGTGACGGTTGCTTCTCCCAAATATGCCTGGCTGCGGCTGTCTGGGAAAGCGGTGTTTGAGGACAATCAGGCCATCAAGGAAGCCTGTATGGAGAATCCCATTGTAAAGAGCCAGTACCATACGGCGGACAATCCGATTTTCGTGGTATTCTATTTGGAAGATCCCCACGGGGTGATTGCGGACTTTTCCGGCAAACCGCCCTATGAATTCTAACTGACGCAGCGGGCAGAGAAAGGGGTGAGGAAGTTGACCCAGGAAGAAAGACGGGTGGAGTTAATCCGGCAGCTTTTGGCGGAATGGCCGGAGTATCAGGAAATTGCCGTGCCGGAAGGTGCGGAGGAGCAGCGTTTCCTGCTTCGGGGGCTGCTGAATGTGCGGCCGCCGGCTCCGGTGAGCCAGGAGTTTCTGGCGGTGCAGGATGCCTATTTGCAGGAGCGGCTCCAGGAACGGGGCATGGTGCGGGTGGAAGACCTGCAGCCCCGGGAGCCGGGGCTTTATTTGTGGCAGGGGGATATTACCCGGCTGGCCTGTGACGCCATTGTCAATGCGGCCAACAGCGGATTGACCGGCTGCTACCGGCCCAACCACCACTGCATCGACAACTGCATTCACTCCTTTGCCGGGGTGGAGCTGCGGCTGTCCTGTGCCCAGCTGATGGCTGAGCAGGGGCACCCGGAACCTACGGGCCAGGCCAAGCTGACGCCGGCTTTCAATCTGCCCTGCCGCTATGTACTCCATACGGTGGGACCCATTGTCCAAGGCCCGGTGACGGACCGGGACCGGGCATTGCTGGTTTCCTGCTACAACAGCTGCCTGAAACTGGCGGCCCAGCAGGGGCTTGCCAGTGTGGCGTTTTGCTGCATTTCCACAGGGGTATTCCATTTTCCCCAGGCTGCAGCGGCCCAGCTGGCGGTACGGACCGTGCGGAAATTTTTGCAGCAGGAAAGTTCTGTGAAGAAGGTGATTTTCAATGTGTTCACAGCAGAGGATTACGCCCTCTACCAGGGGCTCCTGGGAACAGTCCGCTAAGCTGGAACGGCTGCAGGAGGCGCTGCGGGCAGCGGACGCCGTGGTGATTGGGGCAGGGGCTGGGCTATCCACCTCTGCCGGGTATACCTACAGCGGTGAAAGGTTCCAGCAGCTGTTTCCGGACTTTATTGCTGCCTACCAGTTTTCCAATATGTACGAGGCGGGTTTCTATCCCTACCGGACGCCGGAGGAAACCTGGGGCTTTTGGAGCCGGTACATTTACTATAACCGGTACGTGCCCATTCCCAAGCCGGTGTATCAGCAGCTGCTCCAGTTGGTGGAAGGCAAGGAATATTTTGTCCTGACCACCAATGTGGATCATTGTTTCCAAAGGGCGGGGTTTGCCAAGGAGAGACTGTTCTACACCCAGGGGGACTACGGGCTGTGGCAGTGCTCGGAGCCCTGTCACCAGGAAACCTATGACAACGAGGCAGTGGTCCGGGAAATGGTCGCCCGGCAGCGGGACCGGAAGGTGCCTAAGGAACTGGTGCCCCATTGCCCCAAATGCGGACGGCCTATGGCCATGAACCTGCGCAGTGATGACACCTTTGTCCAGGATGCAGGCTGGTACCGGGCGGCCAAGCGGTATGACCAGTTTGGCCAGCAGCACCGGCAGGGCAAGGTCCTGTACCTGGAGCTGGGGGTGGGCTTCAACACCCCGGGCATTATCAAGTATCCTTTTTGGCGGCTGACCAAGGACAATCCCCAGGCGGTGTACGCCTGTCTGAACTACGGTCAGGCAGGGGCTCCTACGGAAATTGCCCAGCAGGCCATCTGCATCAACGGGGATGTGGGGGATGTGCTGGGAGCGCTGAAATCATGAGATAAAAAATGGGGCTGTGAAATAATGGAACTTCCTCCGAGGCCCCTCGGCCCCACCTCCTTCACGCTGGTGTGCTCCCCGTCAAGTAGACAGTTCCTAATAATATAAACCTCTACGCCGCCATTTGGTAGCTATTATGTTTTTGCATAGGGGTCAAACGGCCCAAATTCCGCTGCAAACGGCCACTGTTGTAATACTCCATGTAGTTATTAATCATCGTTACCAAAGCTTTACGGCTGTCGAAGTCACGAGTATAGTACCGTTCTCTTTTCAGCATGCCCCAGAAGCCTTCCATCGGGCCATTATCAATGCATTTTCCTATCCGTGACATACTCTGCGTCATACCAGCATCTAGAATCATCTTGCGGAAATCCCTGCAGGTGTATTGGAATCCCCGGTCAGAGTGAAACAGGGGATGCGCGCCATGGTTTTTCAACAATGCCTTATTGAAGGTATTGAATACCAAATTTTTATCGTTCCGGTTGCTTATCACATAGGAAACAATTCGTCTGTCATACAGGTCAATAATCGCGCTCAGATATACCTTATGCACAACTACCCCCTCATAGTAGTGAAATTCTGAGACGTCAGTACACCATTTCTGGTTAGGGGCATCGGCTTTAAATTCCCTATTCAAGATATTTTCTGCAATGTATGCAGGATCTATTGCACGCTGGGTGCAGCCCTTAGGGGCATATTTAATCGTAGACTTTATATTTATCACTCGACAAAGATGAAGAACGCGACCGTCACCAATTGCTATTGGTTTCGTGTCAGGATAGATCTTCTTATTTGGGGCTCGTAAGTCATCAGCTATTCGTCTGTACCCTTTAGCTGGGTCAGCCTTGTATATCTCTTCTATTCTTTTAGCAATTTCCTTGTCGTCAATTTCGCGTGCTGAAGGCTCTCTATGAAGCCATTTGTAGTAGCCGGCCCGGGACACTTTTCCCAATTTGCACAGGCCAAGAATAGGGTAATTCTTTTCAGCGTGCAGTTCTTTAATGGCTTCATAAATGGCTCCATATCTTATTTGTGTGAATCCCGCCTCCTTTCCACAATATCGAGTTTTTTTAGGAAATCAATCTCCATATCCTTGGCTTTGAGTTTTGCATTAGCCAGTTTGAGTTCAGCTTTCATACACTCATATTCTGTAGGGGCTTCTTCAGGGACTTCTACTGGCTTCCTGTGTCCGCGCCCATCTACGAGTCCTTCGGTATTGTACTTATTATATTTTAAGACGTAATTTCTGACTTGCTGGTAGGAAACCTTAAACTTTTCAGCGGTTTCATGGTAAGCATTCCCGTTTTCAATGCAGTATTTTACGATTTCAACGCGCTCGTCAAAGGTCGTTTGTCTAGCTTTAGTCATGATCTTGGCACCTCCAGTACCCGAACTTTTTAGTTCCTCATGACTATTATACTTCTTTAACCAGTCTCTGATTTGACGAGAACTTTTTAATCCGTATTTTTGTACCAGCTGGGACATAGTCGTTTCGCCCTTAAGATATTCCTCTACGCATTGGATCTTAAGATCAGCAGAATAACTTTTAACCTGTCTTTTGTTAAATACCTCAGGACCATTTCCTATATATTCATCTACCCAATACTGTACTGCTTTCCAGTGAACCCCTAACCTTTTTGCAGAAACCATTGGTGATTCTTCATGAGCAAGAACAGCTTTGACAGCCTTTAATTTATCCTCTGCACTGACTTTCGATATAGACATTTTACATACTCTCCTTTCAACGAATCCAGGAGGTTTAACTATATGCCAGTCTACTTTATTCATAGCATACCACGCTTGAAGGAGGCATGCTAGGCCGCTGCTGGTCAAGTAAAGTCTGAACTATAGTTATAGTACCCGTATTGATAAACACTGGAGTTCTGACGGTTATGAATGGCCCCTGAGCGGTTCGCTGCTAGCCAAAGTGGTTCGCGGCTCGCTGCGCAGCTTCACCCTGCGGGTTCGCTTTGCAGGCCGCTATCACACGGCTCATATTAACCAATTCTCTGCGGCATATAGCCTTGAGAATTGGAGCTGAGCGCCAAGCGTTGTAGGGGCTGACAGTCCGCAGGACTGCCTGAGGAAGTTTGTTAGGATACAGTTATAAAGAACAAGAAAAATGGCTTGCGAACTCATTTAAGTTCGCAAGCCATTTTTCTTTCGGGGGTAAGTATTATTTTCCCCCCCCCATTTTTTATTGCCTCTTTATTTTTTGCTTTCCTTTGCTATGATAGAGTTGTATTACAAAAGAGCCAATAGCTGGCGCAGGGATTGTTCCATGAAGCCGTCCTTACGATAGATGAACAGGGTGGGCAGGGTGTCAAAGGGCTTGGGCAGTGGCTGCAGGTCCAGGGTGCCGGCGGCCGCAAAGGCACTGACCACGGCTTCGGGGAACAGGCTGATGCCCAGGCCGGCGCTGACGCTGGCCAAGATGGCTCCCAGGGAGGTAAATTCGATAATCTTTTCGGGAAGGAGTTCCCGGGAGGACAGGCAGGCTTCCAGGGTTTTGCGGTAGGAGCAGCCCTGGGGGAACACCAGAAGGGGCTGGCGGAGCAGGGCTTCTGCGGGGGCCCGGCTGCTGCCCTTGGGGGTTACCAGCACCAGCCGTTCGGTCTGGACCAGTTTGGTGCCCAGCCCGGGATGGCGCAGGGGACCGGCGGCAAAGGCTCCGTCCAGGGTATGGTCCAAAACGCCCTGGAGGGAAGCGGCAGTGGTGCCGGTCTGGATGCGCAGGGACACCTGGGGATTTTCCGCATGGTAGCGGGACAGGAGCGGGGGCAGCAGGGTCATGGCGGTGGATTCCATGGAGCCCAGGGTCAGGCTGCCTTTGGCGGTGCCGTCGTCTTTCAGGACGGCTTCGGTTTCGGCGGCCAGGTTCAGGAGTTTTTCTGCATACTGGAGCAGCTGTTCTCCTTTGGGGGTCAGGGTGACGCCGTGGCTGCAGCGATGGAACAGTTCGGTATGGAGTTCTTTTTCCAGCTGGCTGATTTTGGTGGACAGGTTGGATTGGGCGTAGTTCAGTTTTTGGGCGGCTTTGGACAGGCTGCCTTCGGCTGCAACGGCCCGGAAAAATTTTAGTTCTTGGAGATCCATGGTCTGCCTCCTGTTTCTTGATGTGATATATAAAAATAAGATTGCAGGTTATATATTTAATAATATACCACAGCCCTGAATGGGTGTAAACTAGCATTAGCAAAAGGAGAGAAGCATATGAGCAGAGTATTTTGCATTCCGAAAAAGGTGGTTACGGGCCCGGGAGCCCTGGAAGTTCTGGGCAGCGGGCTGGAAAGTTATGGGAAAAAGGCTCTATTGGTTACGGGCAAGCATGCGGTAAAGGACGGTACGGCGGGCCGGGTGGAAAAACTGCTGGAGCAGCAGGGCATTGGGCTGGTGCTGTACGACGGGATTTCCGGGGAACCCACGGATACCATGATTCTGGAAGGGCTCCGGGAATACCGGGCTGCGGGCTGTGATTTTCTCATAGGTCTGGGGGGCGGCAGTCCTCTGGATGCCATGAAGGCCATTGGGGTGCTGGCGGTGCATCCTGGGAAGCTGTCGGATTACCTGGGCAAGGAGATTGCCGGGCCGCTGCCGGGGATGGTTGCCATTCCCACCACGGCGGGCACCGGTTCGGAAGCTACCCAGTTTACCATTATTACTGATACGGCAACCCAGGTAAAAATGCTGCTGAAAGGGGCGGCCCTGCTGCCGGACCTGGCCGTGGTGGATCCGGCGCTGTCGCTGTCGGCTCCTGCCAGGGTAACGGCTTCCACGGGCCTGGACGCGCTGACCCACAGCATTGAGGCCTATACCTCCAAAAAGGCCCAGCCTCTGACGGACACCCTGGCCCTGTCTGCGGTGAAACGGATTTTTGCCAATCTGCCCACCGCCTATCGGGAGGGGAAGAACGCTGAGGCTCGGGAAGAAATGGCTATGGCGGCCCTGGAAGCGGGCATGGCCTTCAACAATTCCTCGGTGACCCTGGTCCATGGCATGAGCCGGCCCATTGGAGCGCTATTCCACGTGCCCCATGGACTTTCCAACGCCATGCTGCTGGGGGTCTGCCTGGAATACGCCCTGCCGGGAACGTATGAGCGGTTTGCTGCCTTGGGCCGGGCCGTGGGGGCCGCAGAGGTCTCTTTGCCGGACCAGGCGGCTGCGGAAGCCTTTTTGGCAGCGGTGCGGGACCTGTGCGAGACCTGCCAGGTACCCACTTTGGCCGAATACGGCGTTGACCGGGCGGCTTTCTTTGCCCAAATCGACAAGATGGCAGAAGACGCTATGAACAGCGGCAGTCCTGCCAATACCCGGCGGGTACTGAATGCGGGCGTGCTGAAAGAATTGTACAGGAAATTGTGGTAAGGAGGCCCTTATGCTGGAACCCTTGGAACGGCTGAAGCTTGCTATGGCGATTTATAATCAGGGAGATCCCAAACGGCTGCAGCACCTGCTGAAGGTGCACAGCCTGGCCCGGCTATTGGGGCAGCTGGAGGGGCTGGAAGGGGAAGCACTGTTTCTCCTGGAAACCACGGCCCTGGTCCACGATATAGGCGCCCGGAAGGCGGAGGCCCTGTATGGGGCGGCGTTCCGGCAATACCACGAAGCCCTGGGGGTACAGGAAGTTCCTTCCGTACTGGAACCCTTGGGGTATACCCGGGAGCAGGTAGAGCGGGTGCAGTTTATAGTGGGGCATCATCACCAGTACGGGGCCATTGACAGTTTGGCTTTCCAGGTGCTGGTGGAGGTGGATTTTATGGTGAATGCCTACGAAAAGCAGCTGCCGCTGACGGCTGTGGCCAATTTTCGGGATAGAATTTTTCGGACGGCCGAAGGCCGCAAATTGCTGAATACCATGTTTGGCCTAAAGGAGAAATCATGACGACATTTCATACCATCAAAGTGCAGGGGCTGGATATTTTTTACCGGGAGGCTGGAAATCCGGAGAAGCCGGTGCTGGTGCTGCTCCACGGCTTTCCCTCGGCCAGCCATATGTTCCGGGACCTGCTGCCCCGGCTGGAACAGGATTTTCATATGTACGCCCCGGATTACCCGGGCTTTGGCCAATCGGCCATTCCTTCCCGCAAGGCTTTTGCCTATACCTTTGACCACCTGACGGAAGTGGTGGAGGGCTTTTTGGAGGCCTTGGGGCTGCATTCTTTCTTTCTGTATGTGTTTGACTATGGGGCACCCATTGGGCTTCGGATTGCCGGTCGGCATCCAGACTGGATCCGAGGCATCATCAGCCAGAACGGCAACGTGTACGAGGAAGGGCTGGGGGCCAAGTGGGCCGCTCGGAAGGCGTATTGGGGGCATCCCACGCCGGAACTCCGGGAGCAGTACAAAAGTGCTTTTGCCCCGGAGACCATTTATGGCCAGTATACCTTTGGCACGGAGCCGGGCAGTGTGTCTCCAGACGGGTATTCCCTGGATATTTTCTATACCCAGCGGCCGGAGTATGCAGAAATCCAGGCAGATTTGCTTTTCGACTACCAAAACAATGTGAAGCTGTACCCGGCCTTTCAGAAGTACCTGCGCAAGGAGCAGCCGCCGCTTTTGGCGGTATGGGGGAAGAACGATCCGTCCTTTATTCCTGCCGGGGCTCTGGCTTTCCAGCGGGATCTGCCCCAGGCCGTCATCAAACTGGTGAACAGCGGCCATTTTGCCCTGGAATCCTGCTGTGAGGAAATTGCCCAGGCCATCCGGGAGTTTGCCAAGCCCTTGTGCCAAGGAACAAAATAAAAAAGAACCAAAGGAGTCAGTATGGAAACCATCGATTGCATCAAAACGCGCCGGTCCGTCCGGCAATTCACCGACCAGCCGGTAAGTCATGAGGAGCTGGAACAGATTATCCAATTGGCCGCCTATGCGCCTAGCTGGAAGAACACCCAAACCTCCCGGTTTATTGCGGTGTATGATCGGGCCAAGCTGACCCAGCTGGCGGAAGAATGTATTCTGGGTTTCAAAGGCAACTACAACACCATTTTGCACGCTCCCTGTCTGGTGGTGCTGACCACCGTGGACGGCAGGTCCGGGTACGAACGAGATGGTTCTTTCACCACCTCCAAGGGGACCCATTGGCAGTCCTTTGACGCGGGAATTTCGGCCCAGACCCTGTGCCTAGCCGCTCACCAGCTGGGGCTGGGAACGGTGGTCATGGGCATCTATGATGAGGCCAAGGTGGCCCAGGTGGTGGGGGTGCCGGAAGGACAGTCCGTTTCGGCGCTGATTGCCTTGGGGCATCCGGCAGCGGTACCGGCCATGCCCAAACGCAAGGCGCTGGATACGCTGCTGTCCTACCGGGAAGGCTGAAACAAGGTAAAACAACATCAGCTGGTCACTGCTTTTATACGTTTTAGGCATGACTCTACATAAAGGCAAAGTATTTGTTATAGAACCGGTATAAGCTTATAATATAAAGCGATACGATGACAAAAACGAGGTTAAGCTGTAGGGGGAGGAAATATGTCTAAAAAAGTTCTTGTGATTTCCAGCAGTTTGCGGAAAAACAGCAATTCGGAGGCGTTGGCCCGGGCCTTTGCCAAAGGGGCTGAGGAAGCGGGAAATGAAGTGGAGTTTGTGAGCCTGCAAGGCAAGGAGCTGCAATTTTGCATTGGCTGCCTGTCCTGTCAAAAGACCCAGCAATGCGTGCTCAAGGATGCTGCCCCGGCGATTGTGGTTAAAATGAAGGAGAGCCAGGTGCTTGCCTTTGCATCTCCCATCTATTATTACAGCATCTCCGGGCAGCTGAAGACGCTGCTGGACCGGGCCAACCCGCTGTTTCCTGCGGACTATCAGTTCCGGGATATTTATTTTCTCAGCGCAGCGGCGGAAGCTGATCCTGCTACCCCCCAGGGGGCGGAAACGGTCATCCAGGGCTGGGTGGACTGCTTTGCCAAGGCGCAGCTCCGGGGTACGGTGTTTGCGGGAGGTGTGACCCTGCCTGGAGAGGTAAAGAACCAGCCGGCGCTTGCGGAAGCAGAGGAGCTGGGCAGGAACGTGTAACGGCGTTAAGGGAAGAGGCTTGGAAAATGAACGTTCATTTTCCAGGTCTTTTTTGTTGCGTACAAACTTTTCTTTGCTTTACTTTGCTAAAGATTTCCCGGTACTTTGTTCCAACTGGTGCAAAATTTGCACGGTTTTGCAGGGGCGTGTACTTTCCTCTTTTCGGCAGGCAGGTTAGATGATATAGTAACAATAACGAATATGGCTGGGGGAAGGGGTTTTTATGGAGGAATGTAGACGGTTTACGCTGCCTTCTGGTTTTGTGTTTGATGTGTCTAATCTGTATGGGGAGGGATGGGTTGATGCAGAAGAACTGACTGGTCTGACTGAGCGGGTGCAGCAGGCGGCAGAAGGGCTGGCACAGCTGCGGCAGGCGGGTTTGGCCAAGGGGCATTTGTCCAAGGCTGGGTCCCCGGAGCCGGTGTACTATGCCTGGCTGCCCTATGTGGCAGAGGGGCACCCCAATACCCCGGAGCTGCTCCAGGAACTGACGGCCTTTGGGCAGGCGGTGCGGCAAAAGTACGATGCGGTGGTTTTTTGCGGGGTAGGGGGCTCCTATCTGGGGGGCAAGGTGCTGTATGATTGTCACGCCAGCGCCTATTGGCCCCGGGAGGAAAAGGGCCGGGAACCGGAAATTTTCTTTAGCGGCAACAACCTGGATGCGGAAGATTTGGATCGGGTATATGAGCGGCTGGTACTGGCGGCCCGGCTGCTGCAGGTCACGGAACACCGGGCGTACCGGGTACTGCTGCTGCCCATTTCCAAGTCGGGAACCACCCTGGAGACCACGACGGCCTTTCTCCATTTCTGGGATACTCTGCACCGGGAGGCGCAGCTGTTCCAAGTGGGAGGCGCAGTGGTGACGGACGCCCGGGCAGCCAACGGGCCCCTCAACCGGCTGGCGGCGGAGCACCAGTGGCCGCTGTTTGACGTGCCGGAGGGTGTGGGGGGACGGTTCAGTGTACTGTCCACCCCGGGGCTGTTGACGGCGGCGGTGCTGGGTATGGATCTGGAAAAACTGCTGCAGGGCGCCCGGGATATGGACTGGTGGTGCCAGGGAAGCACCGTGTGGGACAACCCGGCCCTGTGCAATGCGGTGCTGAAGTATGCGGCGGCCAAAAACCATGGCTGTCCGGTGGAAATTTTCATGCCCTACGTGATGCGGCTGAAGGCCCTGGGAGAATGGTATGTGCAGCTTTTGGCAGAATCCCTGGGAAAACGGCAGAACCGGAACGGGGAGACGGTGTTCTACGGCCGGACGCCGGTGGTGGCCATTGGCACCACGGATATGCACGCCCAGACCCAGCTCCACCAGGACGGGCGCAGGGACAAGGTGGTGCAGTTCCTGTTTGTGGAGAATCGCCAGAACAAGATTGCCCTGCACAATCCTTTCCCGGAAATCCCGGAGTACAATCGGTACGAAGGACTGGATGTGGGGACGGCACTGAAGGCGGCCCTGGAGGCCAACCAGGAGGCCCTGGCCGGAGACAACCGGCCAAGCGGACTGATTTCCCTGCCGCTCCTCAACGAATACTATTTGGGGCAGCTATTCTATTTCCTGATGCTGAGCATTGGCTACGAAGGGGAACTGGCCAATGTAGATGCCTATGATCAGCCCGGGGTGGAAGTGTATAAGAAATTGATGCAGGGAAAATTGATTCCCTCTTTGCAGGCAGCGAAGCCCGAGCCTAGCTGAAATATAGAACAGACGTAGCGCTTTCTAGTATCTGGAAAACGGTACGTCTTTTTGCTTTGCCCAAAACTCTGCTTTCTGCGTCAACAAATCCGGCGGGATTCCTTTTTATCCAGGGGAAAATATGATAAAATCTATGCTGGAATCGTGTAGAAAGGAAGCCTGAACTATGTCACCCATTGCGGAAGATCGAATCATCTACCACTATTGCTCTGTAGATGGATTTATGAATATTATGAAGAACCGAAATCTGTGGCTGACAGAGGCTTCATTTACCAATGACGCCTGGGAAAACCAGATGCTGGATCCGGTGTTTGAACGGGCTTTGGCAGAGCTGGTACGGGACGGGGAAGTGGCCCAGGACCAGATGGCCCAGGCCAGGGACTTGTATTATCACCATTCGGCCTGCTTTATTTTTCTGGGGTGTTTTTCTTCGGAAGGGGATTTGCTGCCCCAATGGCGTTCCTATGCGGACGATGGCCGGGGGTTTGCCATTGGGTTTGCGCCCTCCAAGATGAACTTCGATACCCACAGCGTGCATTTGAATGCGGATTTCCCCAACAAGTATTTTTTGAAGGAAGTCATCTACATGAATGAGGCCCATACGGAACGGTTTATGCCTTTGGCCAAGAACTGGATCCGGATGCGGCTGACCCGGGGAAGACATTTCACCGGGCCGGAAATTCGCCGGGCCATTGCAGATGATGCGGCTTTTTCTTCCCTGCGCTACTACTGCAAAAACGACAGCTTTCAATTTGAGCGGGAGCTGCGGGCACTGTGGCTGCCCATTCTCCTGAAAGATGAGAACGGGAACATGGTAAAGCAGAATGAAAAAGCCTATCAGCAGATCCGGTTCCGGGGTGAGCGGGATCAAATCATTTCCTATACGGAGATGCCCTTTGCGGCGGACTGTATCAAACGGATTGTCATCGGGCCGAAAAACGAGATGAAGAATCATCAGGATGTACTGAAGATTTTTCTGGGTGCTTCTGGCTATGACGATAAAAACATTGAAATTGGAGTTTCTATGAGTTCCTATCGCTAGGACTGGAAACTCTGCTGAACCAAAAGGAGAACTCGGATGACGGAAAAAGTAATGAATCTGCCAAGCCCTTCCATTTATGAAGTAATTGAACACAATTTGGACCCCAATCTGAAGCTGCCTCGGGAGTTTTCCCTGCGGGCCCATCGGCGCAGTCCAGGGGAAAAACTGGTGTATGCCGATGGTTTTATGGAGGGCAACCTGACGGGACCGGATCCGGGAGAAGAGACCAGCCAGGAACTGCTGGAGATTTTGGAAAAGCTGCGGGACAAGCAGTTTGGAGAAGCCCTGAAAGCCCTGAATGCCTTCTTTGACGAAGATGAGGAGCTGATGAATCCTTTGGTGGGCATGGTCCACGAGTTCATCGGCCAGCAGGATCAGGCTGTGGTAGGCGACCTGATTTATTTTGCCAAGCATCTGTTAGTGGAAACGGACCGGATTGAATTGGTGAAGTTTGCCCTTACCCTGCTGGAATACTATCCTTCGGAATACGATATGGAAGTGGGCCGCCAGATTTTGGACCTGGCCCAATGCAATGAATTCACGCTGTTTGCCCTGCGGAATATGGTCCAGTGGGATGATTCCCAGGAAATGATTTTTGAGCTGATCCAGCACGTGTACGGCTGGGGCCGGATTTTTGCCATGGAAGTGCTGGATCCGGAGCCTGCGGAGGTACAGCACTGGATGTTGGAACAGGGCTGGGACAATGATGTGAACCCGGAATATACGGCTCTCATGATTGCCACGGATGTGAAGCTGGATGAGGTGCTGCGCCAGGCCGAGAAAATTTCGGAAGCAGCCTTCCGGGGGGCCAGCGTATTGGTTGAAGGGCTGCTCCAGGATGAGCCCATTCCGGGGATTTCGGAGTGGCCGGATCCCTTGGGGCTGCTGAACCATTATTTGGAACAGGCCCTGGAACGGAAGCTCAGCTGGAAGGAATACCAGACCATTTGGCATGTGGTCCAGTTCGGGGAGCAGCACAAGGACCAGCCGGGCATGACGGGGCTGGTCACCAAGGGCGGCAAGCTTTTGACCACCTTCGCCTGTGCGGAAGTGGTAATCAAGGCCATGGAGCAGGGGGAAGGGTTTGAACTGGCCCGGGCCCTGGAACTGCCCTACCACCCGGCGGCGGAAAAGCTGGTGCGGGAAGACCCGCTGGGGAATGTGGAACTGCTGTCCTATGCGTTAACCACGGACCAATTGCACAATCAGGAGCTGACGGGGCTGTACGAAAAGGCACTGCCGTTAGAAGCCCTGGCAGCGGGAAGGGTGCAGCCGGGCGGCGACGAACTGGAGCTGGAACTGGCCTATATGCAGCTGGCTATGGTAGTGGGACAGCTGTATGGCTTCCCCGGAGTGGGGGAAGACCTGGTCCATGCGGCGCTGCACTGCGGCAATGCTTTGTGCCAGGAAGTGGCCCAGCAGGTGGAAGAACAGTGGCATGATTTGGGCTGGAGCCACCAGCTGTGTAATTAAAGAAGAACGCGTCAGGGAAAAAATGGAAGCATTTTTCCCTGACGTTTTTATTTGGAAAGAAGGAATTTCTTTCGCTTTTTATTCTTTTTGGCAGGGGATAGCGTTAAAAGAATTGGCCAACTCCTAGTCAACTATGGTAGAATGATTAGAAGTATAATATAACGAATGTTTGTTGCTAAAATACAGGAATGCCGTTTCTCTTAGGGAGTCTCCTGAAAAATATTCCTAAAATCCAGGGGACTGACGAAAGGAGCTAAGGGAAAACGGCTGGTGGGAAAATGCCGGCAAGGAAAAAAACAGGGGCCCTTTTGGGCACTGAACTGGTGATAAAGGAAAGGAGGCGGGTCCATGACGGCAGCTAGGCGCAGAACGGTATTGTGCATTGGAATGCGGGAAACGGTGGCCCTGAACCTTTCCAATTTGTTTCAGAAGGAAAATTGGCAGGTGCTGTTTCTGGGTAAGAACCCGGGAACATATGAAGGGGCACGGACGTATCAGGTGGACGTAATGGAGGAGGGGGCCGCCCAGGTCTTTCAGGTCCAGAAACCCAATCTGCTTTTGGTGAATCTCCGGGCGGCACAGGGACCGGATACGGCTGCCCATCTGGAAAGAATCCTGTCCCTGGCAGAAAAAAGCAAGGTGGACCGGATTCTCCTGATTTCCGGGGCTGAGGTGTTTGCCCCGGGAACCCAAGATGCCACGGAAGAACTGGCACCCAACCCGGCAGAGGAGCATGGACAGCTGCTGGCCCGGCTGGAAGCGCTGGCACTGGCCTGGAAAAAATACAGCAAGCTGAAACTGACGATTTTGCGGGTGCCGGAGGTGTACGGGCCGGGCAAGCGGGCCCAGAGTGGCTTTATCGGAAGCTTTTTCCGGGCGGTGGCAGGCAATACCCTGATGCCCCGGTGTGACCAGGAATATCCCCGGGATTTTTTGGCCACCCAGGATCTGTTTTACGGGATTATCCAGCTGCTCCAGCGGGATTATCAGGGCGACCTGCTGCATTTGGGTACGGGCCAGGGACTGACCTATGACCAGTTTTGCCAATTGGCCGCTACCTTTGTACCGTACCTGCCCAAGGTGGACCCGGACCAGTTCCAGCCCTACGGCCAGGCCCAGCTGAACAGTGACCGGGCAGCCCGGGAAATTGGCTGGCGGGCAAAGCAGCCGTTAAAGACGGGGCTGCAGAGCATTTATGCCAGCTTGCAGGAAGCGCTGCGGCTGGAACAGGAGAACGCAGAAAAACGGCAGCACCATTCCTGGCAGGACCGATTCAACCAGGAGCGGCTGCCCTATGCGGAAAATGTGGCCGGAGCGCTCCTGATGCTGGGGTTCCAGTATCTCCAGGGGGACACGGTAAGCAGCCTGACGGGTTTTGATTTGTGCTATGTATATATTGCCGTGATGGGGCTTCTCTACGGCCAGCGACAGGCGCTGATTGCGGTATTGTTTTCTGTTTTGATTTTTGCCCGGCGGATGTTGGTGCTGGATTCCACCCTGCTGACGCTGCTGTACCTGCCCCAGCATTTGATCCATCTGGTATCCTATGCCTTTGTGGGGATGGTAACGGCATACTTTCGGGAAGAAGAAAACTTTAAGCTGGCGGCGGCCAAGTGGCAGGAAAAGCACGACCAGGAGAAGTATGCCTTTTTACGGAATTTGTTTGAAGAAAATGTCCAGGTAAAGGACCAGCTGTACCGGCAAATCGTCAACTCAGACGACAGTATTGGCCGGCTGTACTATATTTTGCAGAAACTGGATTCGGCGGAACCGGAAAACCTGTACACCCAGACGGCGGTGGTAACGGCGGAGATTTTGAACGTGGAGAATGTGATCATCTACGTGGTGAGCCACAACCGGCAGTATCTGCGCCAAAAGGTGCGGGTGGGGCAGGACACGCTGAAGCAGTCCCGGTCCCTGAAGGTGGCGGATTATCCATATTTGAAGTCCGTACTGGCCGGCAAGAGCCTGTTTGTGAACCGGGAGCTCAGCGCCAATGCTCCAGACCTGGCGGCTCCCATTTTGTATCAGGGGCAGGTTTGGGCAGTAATCCAGGTGTACGACCTGAATTTTGATCAGTGGAGCCTGTACCAGCAGAATCTGCTTTCCATTACGGCCCGGCTGGTGTCGTCTTCTTTGGCCCGGGCCTATGCCTGGGAACTGGAAACCCAAAAAGCTCGGTGCCTGCCAGGAACTCGCATTCTCAAGGAAGCAGAATTTGCCAAAATCCGGGAAGAATACCGGAAGCGCCGGGAGCTCCAGCGGGATTATGCCATCAAGTTGCTGGAGGTGGCGGCGCCCCAGGGCGGGGACTACGAACAGCTGGATACCCTGCTGGAAGGAAAAATCCGGGCCGAGGACTTTATTGGCCTGTGGGAAAACAAAGCCTGGGTACTGCTGCCGGACTGCACCGAGGCTACCCTGAAGCTGGTGCGGGACCGCCTGGAAAAGGCTGGCCTCAGGACGGGAGAAAGCAGGGATATCCTATGACCGGGAGTGAACTGTTTGGGGGCCTTTATGCCCTGACGGCAGTCCTGTACGGGGGCTATCTGCACTGGTCCGGCAAGAACCGGTACCAGAAGCTGGCAGAACTGCTGATTGTTTTGCTGGTGCCCGTGGCCGGCGTGGTGCTGCTTACCCTGGTACAGCTATTTTCCACCTTTTTTGGCATCAACGGAGGCCATACCCTGGAAGACCGGGACCCGGGGACGGACTTTGCCCTGGGGGACCGGGACTACAACGGGAATATGGTGCCGTTAAATGATGTGTATCTGCTGGGTAATTCCCAGCTGAAGCGGCAGCTTTTTACGGATTCTATCAAGCAGGATGTGGTCACCAACCAGGCCATTTTGCGCCGGGCCATTCAGGATGAGGATCGGGAAATTGCCTATTATGCCGTGTCCCTGCTGACGGCCAAAATGGAAAGCCTGGGGGAGAAAATCCACCAACTGGAAGAACAGCTAAAGACGGCAGCTCCCGACAACCATGAACTGATGGACCGGTACGCTGGGTGCCTGAAGCGGTTTTTGTCCAGCGGCTACGGGGACGCAGCTACCCGGGCACGGCAGCAGGAAGCCTATATCCGGGTACTGGAGGTGCTGGCCCAGAAAATGCCGGAAAAATCCATTTACTACGAAGAAGAAATCAAGGCCCTTTTGGCCCAGCACCGGACGGAAGAAGCGGCAGCGGTGTGCCGGAGCTTTAGGGCGGGTCACCCGGAAGACGAGCGGCCCATCCTCATGGAAATCCGGTTGCACCAGGCCAAACGGGAGCCGGAAGCGCTCCAGGCCTGCATCCAGGAACTGAAGGCACTGCCCAAGGCGCTGTCGCCGGAGGCTCTGAAGGTGCTGCGGTACTGGGACCGGGAGGTGTACCATGAATAAGCGGGGAATTTACGCACTGTTTTTTGTGGTGGTCCTTTTGGGGTGCTTTTTCCAATATACCCGGCTGGACGGCTTCCTGCACCTGAACCCGGCGGCCAACAAGTTCCGCCGGATTGAAAATCTGCCGGTGCAGGTGGATTGGAGCCAGGTGGAAAATCTGCCGGTAGAAAACTATATTGTCATTTATGATCCCACCAGTGTCCGGAGTATGTTCTGCCGACACAATGCAGAACGGACCCTCCAGGCCAAAAAGAAACATTTTGAGAGTGTGGATCTGCGGCAAAGCATGGCCATTCCCCAGGATACCCAGGGGGTTGTGGTAACTACTGGCCGGCTGGGGGCCGTTGCGGCCCTGCCCCAGATTCTGCAATATGTGCAGCAGGGGGGAACGCTGGTGGTGCTCCAGCAGCTGGAACTGGAGGGGGATAAGCCCCTGGCCCCGGAAACCCTGCGGCAGCTGGGCATAACAGGCCTCAAGGGAAACGGAAAGCCCCAAAGCGTGACGGGCCTATCCATGCGCACCAATTTTCTCATTGGGGCCAAGGGCGAAGAAATTGTCACTGGCCGGTCCTACAATACCTATGTACTACCTGTGGAATTGGGCCCGGAGGCGGTGGTCCATATCACCGACCGGAGCGGCAGCGTGCCCCTGGTGTGGCAGGAACCCCTGGGCCAGGGAGAAATGTATTTCTACAACGGGGTGGAACGGGAGGACAAGTCCAACCGGGGAATCCTGATGGCCATGCTGGCCCACTGCGGTACGGATACCCTGTATCCGGTGGTGGGGGTAAAGATTTTCTTTATTGATGATTTCCCGGCGCCGGTGCCGGAGGGCTATTATGACAAAATCTACCAGGAAACGGGATTGTCCACCTCGGACTTTTACCGGAAGGCCTGGTGGCCGTTTATGAAGCAATTGGCCCAGCGGGAAAAAATCAAGTTTACCGGGGTCATTATTGAAAGCTACAATGACCGGGTGCATCCGCCCTTTGAACCGCAAAACGGCCGGAATGCCCGGGACGCGCTAGTGGTCTATGGCCACGATTTGCTGAACATGGGCGGGGAAATGGGCCTGCACGGGTACAATCACCAGCCTCTGGTGCCTCCGGGCTACCAGGACCATGAGCCGGACTACGTGCCCTGGACCAGCGAAGAAGATATCCAGGCAGCCCTAACGGAGCTGCGCCGGTATGTGTACCAGGCCTATCCGGAATATAGTTTTGAAGTTTATGTGCCGCCTTCCAATATTCTTAGCCCCATGGGCAAGGACGCCCTGAAAAAAGTGTTCCCGGAACTGAAGATTTTTGCTTCCCTGTACGATGGGCCAGCGGACGAGCACGCCTATTACCAGAACTTTCGCCGGGAGCGGGGCGGGTATTACGATATTCCCCGGATTTCCTCGGGGTACGTACCGGACCAGTCCGCCGTCTATGGGGAAATCAGCGCCATCAATGACCTGGGGGTCTTCAACCATTTTATCCATCCGGACGAAATGTTCTAAGAGGAAAGTGCCAAGCTGTCCTGGAAGCAGATGCACGACAGTCTGGAGGACTTTGTCCGGGAGCTGTCCCAGCGCTATCCCTGGCTGAAGGCGGTAACGGTATCGGAAAGCCTGCCCTATTTTGACACGTATTACGATTTGGATTACCGGATGGAGCGTTCTCCTGAAATGCTGGTGCTCCATTGCCGGAACTATATTCGGTCGGCCCGCTTCCTGCTGCGTTCCCAGCGAACCTTGGACCATGTCCAGGGCTGCCGGGTGAACAAGGTGGAGGACGGGGTGTATTTTGTGGAAGTGACGGATCCGGTGGCCCGGATCTACTGGAAAAACTAGAAAGGAGAAGCCATGAGAATTTGCCTTTTGACCGAAGGGTCCTACCCCTATGTGGTAGGGGGCGTTTCTTCCTGGGTGCAGATGCTCATGGAAGGGCTGCCGGAATATGAGTTTGTGGTGTACTCCATTGGGGCGGAAGCCAAGGACCGGGGACACTACAAGTACAAGCTGCCGCAAAACTGCGTGGGCATCCAGGAGGTGTTCCTGGACGAAATTCTGAACCTGAAGGCAGGGACCATGCAGGAACACGCCCTGACAGAAGCCCAGCAGCAGGTGCTGGAGGAACTGGTCAAGGGGGACCAGCCCATCAACCTGGACGGGCTGGTGGATATTTTCCGGAATAAGCAGTGGGAAAGTCCGTTGGACATTTTTATGACTGGGGACTTTTTCCAGGTTATCCGAAAAATTTATGCGGAGCGGTACGATTACCTGCCCTTTACGGAATTTTTCTGGACCTTGCGGTCCATGCTGCTGCCCCTTTTTTACCTGCTCCAGCAGGATTTGCCGGAAGCGGATGTCTACCACAGTGTGGCTACGGGCTACTGCGGCATTCTGGGAGGTATTGGGGCGACGGTGTACCACAAGCCTTTTATGATTACCGAACACGGCATCTATTCCCGGGAGCGGGAAGCGGAAATCATCAAAAGCGACTGGGCCAAGACGGATTTCAAGTCCGTGTGGATCCGGTATTTCTACAACCTGGCCAAGCTTGCCTACGAAAAGGCGGACCATGTGTTCACCTTGTTTGAGCATAACGGGCAGATCGAAAAGGAACTGGGCTGTGACCCTAAGAAAATTGCCATTGTGCCCAATGGCATCCATATGGAACGGTTTGCGCCCATTCCGGAGCTGACGGACCACGGGGGCACCATCAATGTTGGGGCAGTGGTGCGGGTGGTGCCTATTAAGGATATCCTAACCCTGCTGCGGGCGTTTTTCCTGGTGCACCAGGATATGCCGGACACTCATTTGTACGTCATGGGAAATATGGAAGAAGACCCGGAATACGCCCAGCTGTGCGTCAATACGGCGGAGCTGCTGGGGATTACGGAGACGGTGACCTTTACGGGCTCCATCCAGGTGACGGAGTACCTGCCCAAAATGGACGTATTGGTGCTGTCCAGCATCAGCGAGGGGCAGCCCCTGTCGGTGCTGGAGGGGTTTGCGGCCCATCGCCCCTTTGTGACCACGGATGTGGGCTGCTGCCGGGAGTTAATCTACGGGGACAGCCAGGATACCCTGGGGGATGCAGGGATTGTGGTGCCGCCTCTGGATTTTGAGGCCATGGCCCGGGAAATTCTCCGGCTGGCCCGGAACTTCCCCCTGCGGCACCAGATGGCCCAGGCCGGGTACGAAAGAACCCTCAGGGGCTATACCTACGAGCATTTTATTGATTCATATCGCCGGATTTACCGGGAGGAAGGAGAGCTGGGAGCATCATGGCAGGCGTTGGCTTCGAATTAAAAAAATTGTTCAAGGCCCGGACCGCCACCGGGAAGCTGAAGGCGTATTCTGCCTCTTTGGTGATTACCACGGGGCCATTTATCCTGCTGGCGGGCCTGATGCTGGCCATTCAGGCCCTGTTTGCCCACGCCCGGGTTCCTAAGGTGGAGTCCGACCTGTTTATTGGCACTACGGTGTATGCCTTTGTGTTTTCCCAGATTTTGTCCAGCGGGTTTGTGACGGTGCAGACCCGGTATCTGGCGGATTGTCTTAGTGAAAAGCGGTACGGGGACATTACGGCGTCCCTGTTTGGTATCAACGCCCTGCTTTTGGGCCTGGGGGCCCTTGCGGCCTTTTTGTTCTATCTGCCCAGTCCCCTTCCCTGGGTGGACAAGGTGCTGGGATACCTGTTTTTCAGTGAGATGCTGCTGATTTGGAGCCAGGGGGTGTACCTGACGGCGGTGCGCCAGTTTAAGGGGCTGGTGCTGGGCTATCTGGCAGGGGCAGTGGCAGGGGTATTGGTCACCGGGGTTTTGCTAACCGGCGGAGAGCTGCCGGCTGCCCGCTGCGGCGTGGCTGGAGTGGATGTGGGCATGGGCATGATTGTGCTGACCTTCTACCTGGCTTTGTACGATTATTTTGGACCGCCCCGGCAGGGCCGGGTGTTCTGGTTTCTCTCCATTTTGGACCAGCATTGGAAGGTGTTCCTGGAGGCCATGGCTTATTCCCTGGGGCTGTTTCTCCCCAACCTGATGATTTGGCAGGGTTCCTGGGGCACGGTGGTGGGAGGAACCTACCGGTTTGCCCCGGTGTACGACATCATTACCTGCTATGCCTTTTTGTCCATTCTGCCCCTTAGAACCATGTTTGTGGTATCTGCAGAAACGGAATTTTACGACCGGTACGCCATTTATTTTGATGCCATTATCCATAAGGGCAATTATCGGGATATTGAGGATGGCCGGCAGACCCTGCTGTTTACCATGTGGTTTGAACTGCGCAAGCTCATGGGCTTCCAGTTCCTGTTTACCCTGCTGGCTTTGGCCGGGGGAACCTATGTGCTGACTCTGGCCAACGTGGATTTTGAGGCAGCCAATTTGTATGATATTCTTCTGATGGCGGCGTATTTTACCGGGGTTACGGAAGTCATCAGCATCCTGTTCCTGTACTTTGATGCCCAGGAGCAGGCCCTGCGGTTGATGGGGCTGTACTTTCTGGGTACCCTGGTACTGGGGCTGGGGGGCATTGCCCTGTTTGGGGAGAGCAGCTACGGCTTTACCTTCTTCCTGTCCAGCGGCCTTGCCCTGTTCTACGGGCTGCACAGCCTGGACCATTTTGCGGACCGGCTGAATTATTATATTTTCTGCGGCCAGCCCATGTTTTACCGGCCCAGGGTTTCGTTTATGACCCATTTGCGGGATAAACTCTATGGGGTGAAGGAATCCCAGAAAGGAGGGTCCTTGTGAACCAGCAAACGAAGCGGAAAGCAGCGGGCCTTCTGGCGGTGATTACGGGGCTTGGAACCTGGGGCGTGCCGGCCCTGGGGTTTGCGGCCTCCCGGGATGTGCTCCACGATGTCCGGTCCCAACTGGACAGCCTGCGCCAATCCCGGGAGGAAATCCGGTATTATCACCAGGCCCAGGCCGATGTGAAACGGGCTCGGGTGGATTTGGAACAGGCCAGGGCAGGTCTTGCTGAGGCCCAGAAAGGCCGCCGGGAAGCGGCAGTGAACCTGGGACAGGTGCTGGCCAATTTGAACGCGGTGAAAAAAGCCCTGGCAGAAACGGAAGCCGCCCTGCAAAAGGCCCAGGCAGAAAGTGCCAAGCGGACCCACGCGGCGCTGGCGGCCCAGCGGGCGGTGGTGCAGTTTACCCCGGCCGTGCAGGCGGCCCAGGCGGACCGGGATGCCAAGGAGGCGGCTGCCAAGGAACGGGAAGCGGCCTACGAGGCCAAGGAAAAGGCCGTGGAGAACCGGGATACGGAGGCCCTCCGGGCGGAGGACGCCCAAAAAGAAGCTTTGGTAAAGCAGGCGCTGACTGCCGTAAATTATGAACAGAACCGGCTGTTGGACGCAGAAGATATGGTGAACGATGCCCTGGACAAGCTGAACGGGCAGGAGGATGCGGCGGAGCAGGAAGCCCAGGCAGAACTGGACCGCTTGGCCCAGCAGATGGATGCGGCCAGCGAGGCTTTGGATGCAGCGGACCAGAGACTGGATGCGCTCCAGCAGCAGCTGGACGCTTTGACGGATGCCCGGGAGCAGGCGGAAGACGCCGAGCGGGATGCCCGGGAACAGGTCCGGGACTACCAGCAGCAGGCCGTGGAACTGACGGTGGAAAAGCAGCAGGCGGAAAAAGACGAGGCAGAAGCCCAGGCCTACGATTCCGAAGCGGCCAAATGGCTGGACGACGCGGAGAACTGGGCCCGCAGCGCCCTGAAGGAGCGGCAGCGGGCGGACTACGCCCTGGCCCATTTTGGGGAAGGGGCGGGCTGGCAGACCGGCGTGGAATTTGACAGCTGGAAGGGCCGGGAATCCGGGCATCAGCTGTTTATTCCCTTGAATTTTTACCAGGCAGGACGGATTAGCGGCCACCGGGTGGATATTGGCCTTTCTACGGGCTATGTGCAATCGGATACCCATAAGAGCCACGGCAGCGTGTCGGGCTGGGCGGATACCCAGCTGAGTGCCGAACTGCGCAATGACCACAAGCAAAACAGCGTCCGCTACCAGCTGCTGTTTAATCTGCCTACGGGGCAGAGTGCCATCTACCAAAATGCCGTGGTGGGAAATGATTTGGCCCGGATGACGGATTTTGGTGCAGGGTTCCAGGTGACCCCGGGCCTTGAACTGATCCACCACTTTACGGAGCGGGACAGTCTGGCGGCCAGCGTCCAGTACACGCTCCGCCGGAGCTACGACTATTCCAAGGAAGTGCCGGGGGCCCAGGTGGACCCGGGGAATGCTTTCCAGCAGGAGGTCAGCTACCTCCATGCAGGGCCCAAAACCCAATACCGTTTGGGGGTGGTCCACAGCCATGCGGAGAGCTCCTACCAGGACACCATTTTCAGTGAGCTGCGGGAAGTGGAAGTGCCCAGGACGCTGCATAACGGTAAGGGCGGCCCCCAGGGCGGCGAAGGGGGCACCCAAACTGTAACCCGGGAATTCTGGGGCCGGGACAGCCGGCTGCACTACCGGGAAGGGGACGATTGGGAGCTGAGCTGGTTCTACAATGACCAAATTACAAAGCGGGACGAACTGTCCCTGTACGGCATTTGGAACCTGGTCAGTGCCGGCTGGGGCTACCGGAATCAGGCGGTACACCGGCTCAGTGCCGGGGCCGGTTGGCTGCACCATATGAATGAGCGGCAGGAATGGCATATCCTGGCGGGGTATAAAGATGTGACGTCCAACTGGGATCCGCTGCGGCTGGAACTCAACAGCGGTGCCTATAAATACTATTCCCTGCTGCTGGGCTTTAGCTGGCAGCTGGGCGCCAAAAATCGTCTGAGTCTGGACGGGGAACGGTTCCGTCGGAAGGATGACCGTGGCGGTTCCTATCGGGGCTGGAAGGTGCTGTGCACCCTGAACCAGTCCTTCTAAAAGGAGAAGGTATGCGTAAGAAAATTTTAGGCTGGCTGCTGGGAGGTCTCCTGACCTTCACAGCGGGCTGCGGGGAAGCAGCGGTGGCGCCGGAAGCGGCAAACCCGGTGAATCCCCAAACGGAAATGATCCAGCTGGCGGGAGAACTGGGGCAGTATGCCAAGGCAAAGCGGCCCGGCTTCCAGCTGGTGGGCAACGGGGCGGCGGGCCTTTTGGAGGTAACGCCGGACAACCCCAAGGAAAATGTGGACAAGCTGGTCCAAGCTTTGGACGGCTTTCTCACGGAATCCGTATTTTATACAGAAAGTGACCAGGGACCCCAGCCCCAGGAGAAGTCCATGCTGGAATTCCTAAAAGGGGTATTCGCCCTGCCCCAGAAGGCGGGGAAGGCGGTGTGGACCCTGGATTATATACCGGACCCGGAGCTGCAGGAAAAGGATGAGGCCCTGGGGCACAAAAACGGCTATGTAAGCATGGCCGTAGGGGATAGAAATCTGGCCCAGCTGCCCCAGGGACAGGTGCCCCGGGTAAGCAGCCGGGACATCCGCAGGGTGCAGGACGCAGAGAATTTTCTGTTCCTGCTGAATCCGGAAAATTTTGCGACTCGGCTGGACTATTTGACTGCCCTGCAAAAGACGCCCTACGACGCAGTGGTGGTGGATTTGTATTACGGGGATAAACCGCTGACTCCGGCAGAAACGGCCATGCTCCAGGACAAGCCCCAGGGCGGGCGGCGGCTGGTGTTGTGCTATCTGAGCGTAGGGGAGGCGGCGGACTACCGGCCCTACTGGCAGCCTGACTGGAAGACCAAGCCTCCGGACTGGGTGGGCAAACCCAACCCGGACTGGCCGGGAAGCTACCGGGTGAAGTACTGGCGGCCGGAGTGGAAGCACCTGCTGTACGGCAGCGACGGGGCCTATTTGGACCAGATTCTGAACGCTGGCTTTGACGGGGTGTTTTTGGATGTAATGGATGCATGGCAAACCTATAAATAGAATCACGAAACGTTGGCAAAGGGTACGCTTGCTATAGACAACGGGGATTTTCGTCTTTAAGGGGAGTGCGGCCGAGCAGGGAAGGAATTCCCTTCCCCCTGGCCGGAACCAGTTCCAGGGCTGCCTGGGAAGGGATGGAGAGTATGGCAAAGAAAAAATTTAAATTGCTGGCGGTGGGGGATAGTCCCAAACGCCGGGAACTGGCGGAGCTGATCCGGGATCAGTTTACCATTGTGGAAGCGGATACCGGGGCCCAGGCCGCAGAACTGCTCTGTCAGGAAAATCATATTGATGCCATTGTGGTGGTGCTGGCGCCGGGACAAGCGCTCCAGGACTTTCAGCAGCTCCACGACGATCCGGAGTACCATCGGATTCCCGTATTATTTGTGGTGCAGCAGGCCAGCTCCCAGAAAATGGAGGAGAGTTTCTCCTTTGGAGCGTTTGATGTAATGCCCCTGCCCATGGGGGACCCTTTTGTCCAGGCCCGGTTTGCCCATTTGCGCTACGCTTTGGAAAGCAAGAAAAACAGCGAGCTGCTCCAGAAGCTGGTGCGGCGGGCCATGAAGCAGGAAGACCCGGAGCAGTCCTTCCACTGCTTTTTGCGGTATGTGGGGCTGATGACGGGGGCGGAGCGAGCTTTTATTTTTGAAGGGCACTCCCGGGCTCCTTACGCCTGGTTCCGGAAGGATAACCTGACCACCCGGCTGAGAAGCGTGGCACCCCAGGATTTTAAGGCCATGGAAAAGACCATGGAAGCTTTGTTTGCCCAGTACGGCAGTCTGGCCATTGAGGATACGAGCCAGGTGGCCCAGGGCCGCAGGGAGACCCAGCAACTGTTCCGGAAGCTGGGCATACGGAATCTGGTGGCGTTTCCGGTGGAATTTCGTAATCGGCGGCTGTGCGTCATCTCCCTGGAGAATGTGCCGGAAAACCGGATCCGGGAAATGCGCCGGCTGCTGGAGCAGGCCATTACGCCGCTGATCATGCTGTTTGCCAACCGGAATACGGTGTTCCATCTCCGGGCCAACAGTGCGGTGGACCAGATGACGGGGACCCTGAATCGGAATGCTTTTGACCGGGTGAGTACTTCTTTGGAACCGGAAAAGAGCCTGGGGGTCATGTTTGCCGATGTGGACAATTTGAAGCGGGTAAACGATGAACAGGGCCATGACTGGGGGGACCGGCTGATCTGCGATGCAGCAGAAGCCCTGCTGCGGTTCCGCCATGGGGGCAACGTGTTCCGCATTGGCGGGGACGAATTTGTCATCTTGTGGCAGGGCCTGACGGAAAAGGACTTCCAGGACATTGGCCGGCGGCTGGAACGGCAGCTGGCAGAACGGAAGCTGCAGCTGTCCTTGGGCTTTACCTGGGCGCCGGATCTGGCCCAGGGGTTTGAAGCCATTCTGCGGCAGGCGGACCAAAAAATGTATGCCAACAAGCAGCAGCGGAAGGCCCAAGCGGAAAGCCCGGACACGCTGGTAAAGCCCTTTGAGCAGGCCCTGCAAAAGGGGGAATTTACCTTTGGCATTCAGCCGGTGGTGAATCCCCAGAACCGGAAGGTAATCGGCGGCGAAGCGCTGGCCCGGTGGGTCCGGGGCGGGGTGGTGCTGGAACCGGTACAGTTCCTGGAGGATATGGCCAAAACGTCCTTTATCTTCCAGCTGGACCAGTATATTTGGGAACAGGTGTGCAGGTACCAGCGGCAGCTGCTGAATCAGGGGATTCGGCCGCTGGCTTTATCTGTGAACATCCACGCCCGGGATTTTTCTCAGGGCGATGTACCCGGAACCATCCAGAAGCTGCTGCAAAAATACGGGCTTACCCGCAGGGAAATATTTTTTGAAATCCGGGAAGCGGAATACCGGTCGGATCCTTTGGTGCGCAGCGGGGCAGATGCCCTATATGACGCAGGGCTGGTTGTTTTTTTGGACGAGTTCGGGCTGGAGTACGATTCCCTGCAAACCCTGGGCAGCCTGAAAATCCGGGGCGTGAAATTCAGTTACCATCTGCGGCTGGATATTGGCGAAGACTACAAGCAGCAGATTATCAGCAGTATGCTGAATCTGGCGGAGCGCTACCGGCTTCTGGCGGTGGTGACGGGAATTGAAACTAGCGAACAGGACGAGTTTCTGGTCAAGAAGGGGTGCAACTGCGCCCAAGGGTTCTACTGGTATCATCCGATGAGCCCCCAATCCTTCCAGGCTCTTTTGGGCAAGGCGGATATGGTGCAGAATATGGAACGGCTGCTGATGGAACACAATGTGGGCAGCCTGACCGTGTACAGTCTGCTGAACGAGAATATTCTCAGCGAAACCAAGCTGAACAATTTGATTGGCCCCATGGCCATTGTGTCGGTGAAAAACGATGACAGCGTCGTGCGGGTGCGTCAGGTAAACCAGGCCTACTATAACCTGTTGGGCCAGGACGCCATGAGCCCGGAAAATTCCCAGCTGCCGGATATCCCTTTGGACCGGCGGGGAGAGACCCTGGTCAGCGCTTTCCGGAAAGCGGACAAGCGGCTGAGCAAGGGGCACGTCATTTCCTTCTATTACCGGGTGCCCCGGACTCAGGAGCGCAAGCACCTGGCAGCCAAAATTATTCCTATTGTGAAAAATCAGGAGTATCGGTATTATCTGGTACTGCTGCACAAGTACCGGCGGTAGGCCGGAATAAGCCGGTTATTTTTACTATAAGGTCTTTCTTTTATATTGAAATCAGTGTATAGTATATGCTAACAGAGTTAAAACTATTCTTTTCTGCAACTACTTGCAGAAGGCTCGCGGGCAAGAAGGTTTTTGCGCTGGCCATACTATATTGCGGCCCCTTTGTCTATTGAGGAGAATTGCTATGAATGCAAGCGAGCAAGAAAAAAACAAAAAAGAGCTGCTGGCCAGCTGTCTGGATCATTTACCCGGGGGTGTCCTCATCTGCGTGGAGGATCCGGAAGGCAGTATTTTATACGTAAATAAATATGTAATTGAGTTTATGGACTGTGCCACTGAGGCAGAGTTTCGTCAGCTGACGGGGGGCGTGCTTACCGGGATGGTCCGGCCGGAAGAACGGCGGGAGCTGTTCCAGGTGATGAAGCAGTTCCGGGAAGGCACAAGCACTTTTCAGCATATCCGCTACGCCGTGAAGACCCGCATCGGGCGGCTGCGCTACGTGGATGCCCTGGACTACCTGGTGGTGGAAGCCTCAGGAAGGCGGCTCCATTATATTTTCAATGTGCCGGGGGATGATCCGGTACTGAATCAGGACGCCCTGCCCGGGGTACGGAAGTTTTTTGACTATGCCAGGCAGCTGCCGGCGCTGATGCAGCAGGGAGGGAAAAATCCCAACCTGGCGGTGGTGGCCTTTCATGTGGACCATTATAAGATCTACTCCCTGAAGTATGGGGCAGCAGCTACGGAAAAACTGATCAGCCGCTGCGCGGCCATTCTTCAGGAAGTTTTTTCCGAAACCTTTCTGTTCAATTTATCGGAGGAACGGTTTGCCCTTTTGGCGCCGGTGAAGCAGCTGGAAGAAAAAATCCAGCAGGCCCATGCCAAAATGCGGGAAGAATATCCTGACCAGGTGGTGATGTTCCACTTTGGCAGCTACCTGCCCAGGATGGGCGGGGAGGATATGTACCGTTCTCTGCTGTGGGCGGAAACGGCCTGCGACAACCTGCGGGAAAAGCCGGAGGAGTTTTACCAGGAAGCTACGGCTCCTGTCCGGGAAAAGGTGCAGATTCGCCGCTATGTGGTGAGCCACATTGATGAGGCGGTGGAGAAGGACTGGATTCGGCCGTATTATCAGCCCCTGGTCCGGGCCAAAACCTTGGAACTGGTCGGGTTTGAAGCTCTGGCCCGCTGGCAGGAACCCAGCTGGGGAACGCTTTTGCCCGATGCCTTTATTGGGCCTTTGGAAACGTCCCACCAAATCGACAAGCTGGATCAGCAGATGATCCGCTGCGTGTGCCGGGAGTACCGGCAGCGGGTGGACGCCGGCAAGCCGGTGTATCCGGTATCGTTAAACCTGTCCCGGCTGGACTTTTTCCTGATTAATGCCTTTGCCACCCTGGAAAAATATGTAAAAGAGTACCGGGTGCCCCGGAATATGCTTCGGGTGGAAATCACTGAAACTCTGCTGGTAGGGCAGGAAGGTCGGATGGCCGAAGAAGTGAACCGGTTCCGGGAAGCGGGCTACCAGGTGTGGATGGACGATTTTGGCAGCGGCTATTCGTCCCTGCATACCCTGAAAAGCTGCAATTTTGACCTGATGAAGCTGGACAAGGAATTTCTCAGGCCCTTTACGGAGCGGGGAAAGAAAATCCTGGAAAATGTGCTGGAGATGACCCGGCTTTTGTGCATTCGTTCCCTGGGAGAAGGGGTGGAGAACCGGGAGCAGCTGGAATTTTTCCGGGCCCAGGGCTGCGAGCTTGTGCAGGGGTATCTGTTAGGGGTGCCATTGCCCTATGAGGACAGTATTACGGCTTGCCAAAAGCGGCTGCAGCAGCTGCGGAAAGCAGGTTTGAAATAAACGTACAAGAAGGCAGTGTGCGGCTTGAGGGCACTTGCCAACAATGAAAATCGACTTTTCTTTTTGGATAAAATATAGTATATTATAATCCTGATAAAATAATTGCAAAGGGATTTGTTGAGCCCTTCAGGGTCTCATTCTAGGGCTTGCCAGGATAGAAAGGAGTGCGGGCAGCCATCCACAGGGATATTGTACAACTACAGGATAAAAGCAAGCAGAAAAGCGGCTTTTCCTGGAATCTTGTAGCAGACATTGTACGCACAACAGGGCTGCTGCCGCTGTTGCTGTTACCTGAAGCTGCGGAGGAAGAGACATGACAGATAAGGAAAACAAAAGGGGTATTGCCATCGCCCAGGGCTTGGACTGTATGCCGGGGGGCGTGGTCATTTCCCGGGAAACCGGGGAACTCCTGTATGTGAACCCGTATATGGTGGCCTTCTACGATTGTGCAAGTGAAGAAGAGCTGCGGGAATATCTGGCTGACAATATGTACACCATGGTACGGCCGGAAGACCGGGAAAGCCTGCGCCAGCGCCTCCAGAAGGAGGAAAAGGGCCGGGAGCTGTACTACCGGATGCGGTATACGGTGGTCACCAAAAAGGGCCGGATCCGCCACGTAGATGCGGTGGACCGGCTGGTGGTGACACCGGAGGGAGAACGGCTGCACTATGGCTTCAGCCTGCCCATGTCAGAAACCGGGGTGGAGCAGGATGCCATGACCGGCACCCGGCGCTTTTTGTCCTATGCCAGCCAATTTTTGGAGATGTATCAGGAAGGGATGGCCATGCCGGCCCTGAATCTGATTTTCTTTAATGTGGAGCGGTTCAAGCTGTACAACATCAAGTACGGCATAGAGGCAGGAAATCAGCTGATTGCCCGCTGTGCCGCGGTGCTGCAGCAGGTCTTTGCCAATGATTTTGTCTTTTGCATTGCGGACGACCGGTTCGCCATCCTGACGGATGCTCTCCGGGTCCGGGACCGGGTCCAGGAGGTCCGGGAGATTCTCCGGCAGGAATATTCCGACCGGGTGGTGGCCTTCCACTTTGGAGGCTACCGGATTATGGATCCCCGGGAAGATCTGCACCAGGCGCTGGACCGGGCCAGGATGGCCTGCGAAAGCATCCGGGGACGGTTGGACACCTATTTCTATGAATGGACCGACCTTATGGCCGGCCGTATGGCCATCCGCAGCTATGTGGTGGGACATATTGACGAAGCGGTACAAAAGGGCTGGATTCGGCCCTACTACCAGCCGGTGGTGCGGTTGGACACCCTGGAGCCCGTGGGCTTTGAAGCCCTGGCCCGGTGGATCGATCCGGAGCGGGGGCTGCTGATGCCGGCGGACTTTATCGGTTCGCTGGAGGATTCCCAGCAGATTGACAAGCTGGACCGGCATATGATTGCCTCTGTTTGCCGGGAGTACCGGCAGCGGGTGGAGGCCGGAAAGCCGGTGTACCCGGTTTCGATAAACCTGTCCCGGCTGGACTTCTTCCTGTGCGATGCCTATGAGGTGCTGGAAGAAAATACCCTGAAGTACGGGGTGCCCCGCAATATGCTCCAGGTGGAAATTACCGAAAGTCTGCTGCTGGACCAGGGCCTTCGCATGACGGAGGAAATGGAACGGCTGCGCCGGGCTGGGTACCAGGTGTGGATGGACGACTTCGGCAGCGGGTATTCTTCCTTGAATACCTTGAAAACTCACGATTTTGACGTGGTGAAACTGGACCGGATGTTTCTGGAGCCCTTTACGGTGAAGGCCCAGAAAATCCTGGCGGCAGTGCTGGCCATGAACCATGCCCTGGGGATTCGGACCCTGGGTGAAGGTCTGGAGACGGAGGAGGAATTGGACTTCTTCCGCCGGGAACACTGCGAGCTGGCCCAAGGCTATTTGCTGGGACGGCCCCAGCCTTACGACGAAAGTTTGGCGGAATGCAGCAGGAAATGCCAGGCACTGCTGGGCAAAGAGAAAGACAAAAAAGAAATGGCGGCAGGGCTGGAAAAGCCTGTCTGAGAATAGATTTAGAGAGAAAGCTGTAACAAGCAAGCTAAGTAGGATAGCAGCGCCTGTTTTGTGGGGAAACGGGCAGAAACCATGAAAACGGCAGGGGTGCCCGCTGGGCGGCTCTGCGTACCAACCGAGTGAGGTTACAAGGATGAGAGGGAATACTATTCGTTTATTATTGGTGGCCGATGATCGGCGCCAAGCCTGGCTGAAAGGGCTGCTGCAGGAGAATTTTCGCTTTCTGACAGAGTCCGATGCTGCGTCTGCCCTGGCGCGGCTTCACCAGGAACGCCGGGTGGATGCTATTATTCTGGCACCCACCCAGGGGCGGGGGCTTGACGCCCTGCGCCGGATGCACACAGATCCGGTGTGTCACCATATTCCGGTGGCTCTGCTGTTGGAAAATGCCAGTGCGAAAGAACAGGAAGAAGCGTTCTCCCTGGGTGCAGTGGACGTGATTTCCCTGCCGGCGGAGGATGACCTGATCCGGGCACGGTTTACCCATTTGAAATACGAATTGGAAAAACAGAATACCCTGCGGCTGCTCCAGCGGATTGTCCGCCGGGCCATGAAACAGGAAGATCCAGACCAGATTTTCCTGCATTTTCTGCGGTATTTGGGACTGTTTTCCCAGGCAGAAAAAGTGTTTATTTTTGAAGGGGATTCCCATGCCCCGTATTATTGGAGTACCAGCGGCGAGGCCGGGGTGGGGGAGCGGACGGTTCCCCAGCGGGATTACGCAGCACTGCGAGAGACCATTGATGGCCTGTTTGCGAAATACGGCAGTGTGTTTATCAGTGATTTGTCCCGGTGCCCGTGCGAAGATGAAAAAGCGCTGGCGGTGCTGACTTCCTATGGGCTCAAGAGCCTGGCGGCGCTGCCCATTTATTTCAACCACCGGCGGCTGTGCGTGGTATGCCTGGAAAACGTGCCCCGGGACCGGATGAGACCTACCCGGATGCTGGTGAGCCATTTGAAGACGTCCCTGATCATGATGTTTGCCAATCGGAACTCGGTGTACCACCTCCGGGCCAACAGTTCCATTGACCAGATGACTGGGGCCCTGAACCGGAATGCCTTTGACCGGTACAGCCAGACCATTGATCCGGAAGAAAGTATTGGGGTGCTGTTTGCGGACCTGGATAACCTGAAACAGGTCAACGATCAGATGGGCCACAGCTGGGGGGACCGGCTGCTGTGCGATATGGCAGAGGCTCTGATGCGCTACCGGTTTGGGGGCACGGTATTCCGCATAGGCGGGGACGAGTTTGTGGTGGTGTGGCAGGGCCTGTCCAAAGACGCTTTCTACGCCCTGGGCCAGCAGATTCGCCGGCATTTGGCGGAGCGGAACCTGAACAATTCCATGGGCCTGTATTGGGCCCCTGATGTGCGCAAGGGCTTTGATGCGGTGCTCCGGGCTGCGGACCAGCAGATGTACAATGAAAAGAGCCAGCATCGGCTGATCTGCCGCAGCACCAATAAGGAAGAAAGCCTGTTTGTGGAAGCTATGGCCAAGGGAGAATTTACGCCGTTTTTGCAGCCCATTGTGAATCCCCAGACCAATAAGATTATCGGGGCAGAGCTGCTGGCCCGGTGGATTCGGGGCGGGGTGATTCTGGAACCGTCCCATTTCCTGGACGAAATGGAACAGGACGCCTTTATTTTCCAACTGGATTCCTATCTGTGGGAAGAAGCCTGTAAGCTCCAGCGGGAACTGCTGGACAAGGGGCGGAAACCCATTCCGCTGGCTGTGAACGTCAATGCCAAGGATTTCTATTTGGGAAACGTCCCCCGGCTGATTCGGCAGCTATTGGAGAAGTATGACCTGCCCTATGAGCTGTTGATTTTAGAAATCAAGGAGCGGGATTACCGGCGCAACTCCCTGGTCCACAGCTGCGTGGACAATATGTACGATGAAGGGGTCTTTACGGTCATGGACCAGTTTGGCATGGAATATGATTCCCTCCAGGTACTGCCCACCTTGAAGGTGCGGGGGGTAAAGTTCAGCTGGAACCAGCGCCAGGATATTTCGGAAGAGTATAAGCAGAAGGTGCTGGAAAGTCTGATGAACTTGGCCGAACGCCAGGGGCTGATTGTCAACGTGGCTGGCATTGAAACCGCGGAGCAGGCCCAGATGGTGATCCGGCAGGGCGGCGGCTGCGCCCAGGGCTTCTACTGGTACCGGCCGCTGGAATGCCGGGCTTTCCGGAGACTGCTGGCAACGCCGGGGCTGACCCAGCCGCCCAAGGACCAGTCCATGCTGAGCCTGAACGTAGGAACGCTGACGGTGTACCACCTGCT
Organism: Acidaminococcus hominis; assembly: GCF_900291475.1. Taxonomy (GTDB): domain Bacteria; phylum Bacillota; class Negativicutes; order Acidaminococcales; family Acidaminococcaceae; genus Acidaminococcus; species Acidaminococcus hominis. Next base: position 19,885 of record NZ_OLMM01000004.1, on the reverse strand, counting down.
GGCGGAGAATATCATCAGCGAGGCCCGGCTCAACGATATTATTGGGCCCATGGCCATTATTTCCGTGAAAAATGATGACAGCCAAATCCGGATGCGCCAGATGAACCGGGCGTACTACCGGCTGGTGGGGCGGTCCCCCCAGGATCCTTCCCTGAGCGTGGTGGACAACATTCTGACCGATGAACCGGGACAGGACCTGCTTACGGCCTTCCATCGGGCAGACGGCCGGCCGGACAGCGGCCATTTGATTTCCTTCCGGTATACCTGTCCGGGAGAATTGGAGCCCCGGCATTTGGTGGCCCGGATTCTGCCCATTGGTAAGAACGACCATTTCCGGTACTACCTGGTATTCCTGCACAAGTTCCGGTGAAAAAATTTTAGAAACAAGTTTTTGTACACTAACTTATATGTAGAAAACCCCTGTGGGGCTAACAGGGAAAGATACGCAAAAAAGGCATACTGCTCAAGCTGCTGGCGGCGAGAGCGGTATGCCTTTTTGTCCGGGGCGGGGTTAGGGGAGCGCCTTTCAGACGAAAAAAAATCCTGCCGCCGCAGCGACAGGATAAATTTTCAATGGTGGAACTAACTGGACTCGAACCAGTGACCCCCACGATGTCAACGTGATACTCTAACCATCTGAGCTATAGTTCCTTAAACAATGAGATAATTTTACCCGAAAGTGGCGTTATTGTCAAGGGCAATACGGGGTTTCCTGTTTCTTTTTTACCTTAGAAACGATATAATGATTACATATGCAAGTTTGCAGACTGCCGGAGAAAACGGCCGGAGGTCTTTTTTCCTGAGCCGCGGAAAGCCTGAAACCGGGCGGCTGGGCAGCTGCTGAAGACAATAAGGGAGGTATTCTCTATGTGGAAAAAATTTGTGACCCTGCTGCTGTTCGCCGTTTGTGTGGCAGTGGCTGCCTGCGGCAGTGCGGAGGCTCCCAAGGCTGCCAGCACCAAGGCAAATGCCAAACCCCAGCGGGTGCTTGCGCTGTTTGATACCAGTAAAGGAAAGTTCCAGGTGCAGTTAGCCACGGAGGCAGCACCCAAAACCTGCGCCAATTTCATCAAACTGGCGGAATCGGGCTTCTATAATGGGCTGACCTTCCACCGGGTGATTGATGGCTTCATGATCCAGGGGGGCGATCCCCAGGGCAATGGCACCGGGGGGCCTGGCTACACCATTCCTGATGAGTTTTCTGACCAGATTCGTCACAGCGGCCCGGGCATCCTTTCCATGGCCAACCGGGGCCCTAATACCGGGGGCAGCCAGTTCTTCATTACCCTGGAAGCCACGCCCTGGCTGGACGGCAAGCATGCGGCTTTTGGCCGGGTCGTCGAAGGCATGGACGTGGTCCAGGCCATTGGCAAGGTAAAGACCGATGCCCAGGATAAGCCGGTGGAACCGGTAATCATCAAGACCATTACCATCAAAACGCTGGACTAGACAGGAGGAGCGGAGTTTGACAGAACAACTAGAAAAACGGTTTGCTTTCCGGGATTCCCGGGAAATGGTGGCCGTGCTGGGAGAAAATGACGAATACCTGCGTCTTTTGCAGCAGCAGTTGGACTGCACCCTGATTCCCCGGGGCAATGAATTGATTGCTTCCGGCTCGGAAGAAGCGGTGGGTTATACGGAAAAGTTGGTTTCTGAACTGCTGTACCTGTACCGCCAGGGGCTGCCGGTTACGGAGCACGATGTAAAGTACGGGCTGCGGCTGGTGCTGGGGGGCAAGGAAAGCCAGCTCCATACCCTGTACACGGATACGGTGCTGACCACCTTCCGGGGCAAGCAGGTCAAGGCCAAGACCCTGGGCCAGCTCCAGTATCTGAAGACCATTGGGGAAAATGATATTACCATTGCCATTGGGCCGGCGGGCACGGGGAAAACGTACCTGGCAGTGGCCATGGCGGTGAAGGCGTTAAAAAATAAGGAAGTGGAACGGATCATCTTGACCCGTCCTGCGGTGGAAGCCGGAGAAAAACTGGGTTTTCTGCCGGGGGATTTGCAGGAAAAGGTGGACCCGTACCTGCGGCCGCTGTACGATGCCTTGTACGAAATGCTGGGTATGGAAGTATTCCAGAAGCACCTAGCCCGGGGCACCATCGAAGTGGCGCCGCTGGCCTACATGAGAGGGCGTACCCTGAACGACGCCTTTATCATTTTGGACGAGGCCCAGAACACCACGGCGGAACAGATGCGCATGGCCCTGACCCGGTTTGGCTTTGGCTCCAAGCTGGTCATCACCGGGGACGCTACCCAGGTGGATCTGCCCAGCGGGAAACAGTCAGGGCTTACCAATGCGGCATATGTGCTGCGGAACGTGCCGGGAATCGGGATTATCCAATTTTCCGAGCGGGACGTGGTGCGCCACGAGATTGTAGGGGCCATTATCAAGGCCTATGAAAACTACGACCGGAAGAAGAAAGAAAAGGAGCAGGCGAAAAACCATGATCGTAACACTGGAGAATAACCAAGAAGAAATTCAGGTACCGGAAGAACTGGAAGCAACCCTGAAAAAGGCCATGGACATCATTGCCCGGCTGGAGAAGCTGACGGACAACACGGAAGTGGATATTACCATTGTGGACAACGACGAAATCCACCAGCTGAACCGGGATTACCGGGGCATCGACCGTCCCACGGACGTGCTTTCCTTTGCCCTGGACGAGGGGGACGAGGAACCGGAAGTGGAAGACGGGGAAGCCGAGCATCTGCTGGGGGACGTGATCATTTCTGCTCCCCGGGCCGTAGAGCAGGGGGAAGAGTTTGGTCATGGGCTGAACCGGGAAATGACCTACCTGGCGGTCCATGGGATGCTGCATCTCCTGGGCTATGACCATATGGAAGAAGCGGACAAGCAGGTAATGCGGGCCCGGGAGGAGCAGGTGCTCCGGGAACTGGACCTGGCGGAAGAAAAGTACGGAGGCTGAGATGGCGCTTGATGCGGAATTGTTCCAGGCGGCGGTGAAGGCCCGGGAAAACGCCTATATTCCCTATTCCCACTTTGGGGTGGGGGCGGCAGTACGAGCCAAGGACGGACGGATTTTCACCGGCTGCAATATCGAAAACGCTTCCTATGGGCTGACAGTGTGTGCCGAGCGGAACGCTATTTTTGCGGCGGTAAAGGAAGGGGTACGGGAATTTGCGGCCCTGTGTGTAACGGCGGACACCCCGGCGCCGGTAGCTCCCTGCGGGGCCTGCCGGCAGGTGATGGCGGAATTTCAGATTCCTGTAATTTATTTGACCAACCTGAAGGGCGACGTGAAGGAAACTTCTTTGGAAGAACTGCTGCCCTACAGTTTTGACCTATAAGCATGACAAGCAGAAAGGAAATTTGCATGGAAGCTGCTGAACAAAAACAACATCGGGCGGGCTTTGTGGCTGTGGTAGGCCGCCCCAACGCAGGGAAATCCACCCTGGTGAATAAACTGGTGGGGGAAAAGGTGGCCATTATTTCTGACCGGCCCCAAACCACCCGGAACCGGATCCTCAGCATTTTGAGCACCGCTGAGGCTCAGGTGATTTTCCTGGATACTCCCGGGCTGCACAAGCCCCAGGACAAGCTGGGGGAACATATGGTGCGGGCTGCGGAAGGCGCCATCCAGGATGTGGACCTGGTGCTGTACGTGGTGGATGCCAGCGAGAAATTCGGCAAGGGTGAGGAAACCATTCTGGAACGGCTGCGCAATTCCTGCCGGGTACCGGCTATTCTGGTGCTGAACAAGATTGACCAGCTGGGGGACAAGAGCCGGCTTTTGCCCATCATTGCCCGGTTCCAAAAGGAATACGATTTTAAGACGGTGGTCAGCCTGTCGGCCCTGGAAGATACGGATTTTTCCGCCCTGCTTGAGGAAATCATCGGCTGCCTGCCCTACGGACCGGATTTCTATCCGGAGGATATGTACACGGACCAGCCGGAAAAGGTCATGGCCGCCGAAATCATCCGGGAAAAGGTGCTGCAGCTGACCCGGGACGAAGTGCCCCACGCTGTGGCGGTGCAGGTCCAGGAAATGAAGACACGGGACAACGGCATGGTCTACGTCCGGGCCGACCTGTTTGTGGAACGGGATTCCCAAAAGGCCATTCTGATTGGCAATAAGGGCAGTATGCTAAAGGAAATCAGCAAGCGTGCCCGGCTGGATATTGAAGACCTGGTGGGCAGCCGGGTGTACCTGGAGCTTTGGGTGAAGGTACGGCCCAAATGGCGGGAAAAAGAGGGCGATTTGAAGCGCCTGGGCCTGGCCAGCGACCATAACCAATATTGACCGGAATGGGCTGTTATTGTATAATTATTTACTAAGTAGTGCTGTAATTTATAAAAATTGTTATGTTAAAATACTATAGAAGGAGAGATGTCCTATAGACTCGGGGCCTTTACTAGGGCGCATATTGAAACCAATTTTATATCCTTTTGCCTATGTCTTTTATCATCTGGGGCGGGGTCTGTTCCATTTTATGGGAATTGAACCGGTCCATCCCGGCACCAGCCATTCCGAAGATGATCTGCGGAAAATGGTCAGTGCCAGCGAAAAGGGCGGCAGCATCGACCCGGTGGAAAGCCGGCTGATCGATAATGTCTTTGACTTTGCGGACCGGGTGGCCCGGGAGGTCATGGTGCCCCGGCAGGATATGGTCTGCCTGTTTGTGGATGATACGGTGGAGGAAAACCTGGCGGTCATCAAGGAATCGGGCCATACCCGGTATCCTCTGTGCCGGGAAGACCGGGACCACATTCTGGGGATTATCCATATCCGGGAACTGATGAATGCGGACTATCAGAAACCGGATTTCAACTGGACCAGCATCATGCGGGAAATCGACGTGGTGCCGGAAAGTATGTCCATTGCCAAAATCCTCCAATTGATGCAGCACAAGCACGTGCAGATGGCTGCGGTGGCCGACGAATACGGCGGCACGGCGGGACTTGTTACCATGGAAGACCTGCTGGAGGAAATCGTTGGGGACATCCAGGACGAACACGATACGGATATGCCGGAAATCAACAAGATGCCGGACGGGTCCTATGTGTTTGACGGGCTGGTGCTTTTGGATGAGGTGTCCGAAATCATGGGCATCCAGTTTGATGAACCGGAAGAGGATACCATCGGGGGCTATGTGTTTGGCCTCATTGGCCGGCAGCCCGTGGTGGGTGACAGTGTGGAAGCCAACGGCTACAAGTTTGAGGTGCTGGATTCTACCGGGTTCCGGGTGCTCCGGGTCCGGGTCATTCCCCTGAAAAAAGACGACCAGGAGAAAGAAGCGGCTGTCCATGAGCAGTGAAGTATATCAAGACGAAGCAATTGTATTGCGGGTGAAAAATTGGCAGACTGCGGATAAGTTCGCAGTCTGCTTTTGTCGTGAACACGGGAAAATCCCGTTTATTGCCTACGGGGCGGCCTACGCCCGGAACCAGAGCGGGCGGCTGGTGCAGCCCTTTGCCCATTTGCAGGTTTCCCTTTTGCCCGGGCGGCGTTTTGCTACCCTGCGGGGCTGCGAAAGCCTGGAGCGGCCGGCGGAAATGGATTGGGAAGGGCTGGCCTACGGGGCCATTATCGGAGAAACGGCGGAAAGTCTTTTGGGGGACGAAGAACCCCAGGAGGAGATTTTCCAGCTGCTGGTAGATGCCTACCGGCTGCTGCCCAAACGGAACAAACGGCTGGTAACGGACAGCACGCTGCTGAAGCTGCTGGCCCTGTGCGGCTTGCAGCCTATTTTGGATAGCTGCACCAGCTGCAATGAACCGGTTACCGAGGACGGCTTTTTCAGCCTGGTCCAGGGGGGCTTTTTGTGCAAAAACTGTGCCCTGGGGGAGGAGCTGCCCATGTCCTTGGGGACCCGGGACCTGATGGAGCAGCTGCTGCAGCTGGACCTGGCCCAGCCGCCCAACTTTACGGTGCGGGGCCGGGAACTGATGGAAATGGAGAAAATCCTCCATGCGTTTATTGTGTACCAGACGGACCGGCCCCTGCACAGCCTGGACTTTCTGGCCCAGATGGAGAATACTGCTCATGGCCAATAAGGAAGTCCTTAAACTGATTTTAAAAGAGCGGGTGGACCTGCTCTTTTGGGTGATGCTGCTTTTTAACTGCGTTACCACTTTCGTGACCCCGGCGGTGGATTGGTACGCTCCCTATAAACTGGTGCTGCTGCTGTGGCTGTGTTCCGGGGCCTGGCTGCTGCTGCCCTTGGCCAGCCGGCTGCGGCAGGAAGGGACCAGCTGGGGGCTGGCGGTTTTGGCGCTGCTGGTGGGTACGGTGTACCTGCTGCCTCTGAGCTGGCCCCTGAAGGTGGAGTATCCGCTGCTAGAAGGGTGGTTCCTTTTGACGGTGCCCCTGATTTTGTGCAATGTCTGGCGGCACTTCGGCTGGCGGGAAATGCTCCAGCCCCAGGGCCTGCTGTGGACCCTGTGGCCGGTGCTGCTCCTGGGCGGAGCGGTGTGGTGCGTGGAGGATCCGGACCTGGGAAGTCTGGGGGCGGCCCTGCTCCAGCAGGTGTTCTACCTGCTTTTGGGCTGCCACTATGCAGCCTGCGGGGTGACCTACCGGAAACGGTGGCTCTTTACCCTGGGGCTGCTGCTGGTTACCCTGGGCTTTTGGGCCTGCGTGGTAAGTTATTCTTTCGTACTGCCCTTCTACGCCTACTATCTGCTGTGGGCGCTGGGCTTTTTGGTGCTGGAACTGGTCTTTCCTCTGATGAAGCCAGGGGAAGGAGATAGGAGATAAATATGAAACTGATTACCTGGAATGTAAACGGGCTGCGGGCCTGTATGAATAAGGGCTTTGCAGATTTTATGCAGGCAGCGGATGCAGATATTTTCTGCGTCCAGGAAACGAAAATGCAGCGGGAACAGGCGGCTTTTGCCTTTCCGGGCTACTATGAGTACTGGAACAGTGCCGAGAAAAAGGGGTATTCCGGTACGGCTATTTTCAGCAAGACGGAGCCTCTCTCGGTAACCTATGGCCTGAATATCCCGGAGCACGACAACGAAGGCCGGGTGATTACCGCCGAGTACCCCAGCTTTTACCTGATTTGCGTGTATACCCCCAATTCCAAGCGGGGCTTGGAACGGCTGGATTACCGGATGGTGTGGGAGGATGCCTTCCAGGCCTATGCGGAAGAATTGGCCAAAACCAAGCCGGTGATTGTCTGCGGGGATTTGAATGTGGCTGCCCAGCCCATTGATCTGAAGAATCCGGACAGCAACCACCATAACGCCGGGTTTACCGACGAGGAGCGGGCCAAGTTCCAGCAGTTCCTGGCAGGGGGCTTTGTGGATTCTTTCCGGCGGCTGTATCCGGACAAGGCGGAAGCCTATACCTGGTGGTCCTATATGTTCAAGGCCCGGGAACGGAACGCAGGGTGGAGAATCGACTATTTCCTGGTATCCCAGAACGGGGCGGAAAATATTGAAGATGTGATCATTCATTCCGACGTACTGGGCAGCGACCACTGTCCGGTGGAGCTTCAGTATAAGGCGTAAGGAGGCGGGCAGATGGAAGGGGTATTTATCGGGGACCTGGTAGGTTCGGCCTACGAATGGACCGGGTTTAAAAGTAAGGAGTTTCCCTTGTTTTCTGCCAAATGCCGGGTGACCGACGACTCCCTGATGACCTGTGCGGTGGCGGAGGCCTTTGCCAAGGCCCAGCAGGAAGGCAGGCTGGGGGAGGACGCCTACGTGGAAGGTCTTTTGGCCCACTTTATGCGGAACATCGGGCTGCGGTACCCTGACGCCGGCTACGGCAGCAAGTTTTTGTACTGGCTGCAGCACAAGGAGCTGGGGCCCTATGGCAGTTTTGGCAACGGAGCGGCCATGCGGGTGGCTCCGGCGGCGTATTTTGGCCGGACCCTGGAAGAAGTGGAACATCTGGCGATGGTGTCCGCCCGGGTAAGCCACAACCATCCCAGTGCCTATAAGGCCGCCAAGGCGGTGGCCGGGTGCGCGTTTCTGGCCCGCAAAGGGGCGGACAAGGACGGCCTGGGCGCCTATGCCGGCCGGTACTACAATCTGCATTTTACGGTGGAGGGCATCCGGGACAGCTACCGGGGAGATTCCTCCTGCGACAACTCGGTGCCCCAGGGAATTGTTTCGTTTCTTGACGCGGACTCCTTTGAGGATGGGCTGCGCAATGCGGTGTCATTGGGCGGGGACAGCGATACCCTGGCGGCCATTGCAGGCGCTATTGGAGAACCGTTCTTTGGCATTCCTCCGCTGCTAGTGGTGGAAGCAAGAAAGTATTACCTGCCGGAACTGAAGAAGTGGGAAAATGCCTAAGCAAAAATGGACTAGGAAAACGTGGCTTTCACGTTTCCTAGTCCATTTGTTTTAGGGGGTTAGCCCCAATCCCTGAGAGTGCTTATTTCCGGTTTTTGCCCTTCCCCTTGGCTTTGGTGCCGGCAGCTTCTTCCGGGGATATTTCCACAGGCTGGGGGGCAGGGGGCTTTTGGGTCCCGGCCCAGATAAACAGGGCGAGGGCCGCCAAAAAGAAGAACAGGCTGGTGACCTGGGCGGATTTCAGCCCAAAGAGCATGGGGCGTACGTAATCTCCCCGGAGAAATTCCAAAAAGAACCGGAGCAGGGAGTAGAGCATCACGTACAGGCAGCTGGGCTGGCCTTTTTTGGGACGGGTGGTCTGGAACAGCAGCAGGATGGCAAAGAGAATCACGTCAATCTGGCCTTCCCAGACCTCAGCGGGCCACAGAGGCGCATTGCCGTAGGTGCTGTGGGCCAGGGTGCCTTCCGGATAGAGCAGCCCGAAATTGCCGCCGGTGGGGTGGCCAAAGGCGTCCCCGTTTAGCAGGTTGGCCATGCGGCCGATGGACTGGCCGATGAACAGCGCTGGGCAGATGATATCCAGCATTTCCAGCCAATTCACCTTGTGATAGCGGCAGTACAGGGCGCCAGCCAAAACACCGCCTACGATGCCGCCCTGGATGGCCATGCCTCCCTGCCAGACGAAGGGGATTTCGCTGAGGTGGTGGCTGTAATAGGCCCAGTCAAAGAAGAAGACGTCCCAGAGCCGGGCGCCAACCAGGCCGCAGAAGCCGCCGTAGATGCCGATGTCCGGCAGGTACTGTTCCCAGCCCCGGCCATCCCGCCAGGCCAGGAAATACGCCACGGAGGAGGCCATAAAAATGGCGATGCACAGCATGATGCCGTACATACGGATGGGGAAATTTCCAATGAAAAATAGGTATTGATGCAAATTCAGGTGCCTCCTTTGGGGCTACAAAATCTTTACAGGCCGAAAGTCGATATAGTCTGCGGCTACCAGCCGGTACTGGGTGCCGTCCCGGACGCCCTGGAACAGGTTGAGAAAATGGGCGGCGTCTCCGTGGACGTGGCCGTAGATGCATTGTTCCACCTGGTACTTGCGGCACAGTTCCGTAAAGCCGGAGACTTCTTCGGGATTGTACAGGGGCGGGTAGTGGAGGGCGGCAATGAGATGCACCGCTCCGGCTGCCCGGGCACCGGCCAGGGAGCGCTCCAGCCGCTGGATTTCCCGGTTGTAGATCAGCTCGTCGTGTTCCCCGAACTGGGGCATGGAGGGCAGGTTCCAGCCCCGGGTGCCGCAGACGGCCACGTCCCCCTTTTGGTAAAAGGTATTGTGGAGAAAATGGATTTTCTCCGGTACGGCCTTTTGCATTTTGCTCAGGGACGTCCACCAATAATCGTGGTTTCCCTTTAAAATTACAATTTGCCCGGGCAGGGCGGCCAGGGCTCCCAGGTCCCGGCGGACGGCGTCCTCCAGTTCCATGGACCAGGAAGTATCCCCGCACAGCAGCATGGTGTCGTCCTCGGTCAGGGTTTCCTGCCAATTGGACAGCACTTTCTGGCGGTGGTGGAGCCACTGGTCTCCAAAGACTTCCATGGGCTTTGTAGGGGGTTCTCCTGAAAAATGCAGATCTCCCATGGCGTATAGAGCCATTTGTACCACTCCTTCCTGCGTTGACTTTATCCCATACGAAATATATAATAAATCTATTATACATGGGTAAAACCACTGTAATACTCATATGTTACTGAATTTCGGAGACTTATGCAAGGTGTACAGCTGGGTTTTCTTCTCTAGGAGGTATGTGCATGTTTAACGAAAAGTACGAGCCGCACGAGATTGAATCGCGCTGGCAAAAGTATTGGGCCGAGCACAAGACCTACAAGGTCAATAATGATGATCCCCGTCCCAAGTATTATGTGCTGGAAATGTTCCCTTATCCTTCCGGCAATCTGCATATGGGCCATGTCCGGAACTATTCCATCGGTGACGTGGTAGCCCGCTTCCGCACCATGCGGGGCTTTAATGTTCTCCATCCCATGGGCTGGGATTCCTTTGGCATGCCTGCCGAAAACGCAGCCATCAAACACCACATTCCCCCTGCCAAGTGGACCATGGAAAACATTGCCAACATGACCCGCCAGCAAAAAGAGCTGGGTCTGTCCTACGATTGGGACCGGGAAGTGACCACCTGCAAGGAAGATTACTACAAATGGACCCAGTGGTTCTTTGAACTGATGTACAAACGGGGCCTGGCTGTAAAGAAGGAAGCTGCCGTAAACTGGTGCGACCACTGCAACACGGTACTGGCCAACGAACAGGTTATCGACGGCAAATGCTGGCGCTGCGACAACCCGGTAGAGAAGAAGAACCTGTCCCAATGGTTCTTCAAGATTACCGATTACGCAGAACGGCTGCTGGAGGACCTGGATAAGCTGCCGGGCTGGCCCGAACGGGTAAAGACCATGCAGCGCAACTGGATTGGCCGCAGCGAAGGTCTGGAATTTGCCTTTGACTGCCCGGATCTGGGCACCAAACTGGCTGTGTACACCACCCGGCCGGATACCATCTACGGGGTTACCTTTGTGGTTATTCCGCCGGAACATCCGCTGGTAGCCAAACTGCTGGAAAACAACCCCAAGAAAGCTGAATTGGAAGCTTTCTGCGACAAAGTGCGCAATACCTCCGATATTGAAAGAACCTCCAGTGAATCGGAAAAACTGGGTATGTATACGGGTCACGACTGCATCCATCCGCTGACTGGCGAAAAGGTGCAGATCTGGATCACCAACTACGTACTGGTGGACTACGGCACCGGCGCTGTAATGGGCGTGCCCAGCGGCGACCATCGTGACTGGATGTTTGCCACCAAATACGGCATCAAGAAAATCCTGACCCTGCAGCCCAAGGACAAGGAACTGAAGCTGGAAGAAATGACCGACGCCTACGAAGAAAAAGACGGCGTGCTGGTCAACTCCGGTCCCTTCACCGGCATGGAAATGCACAAGGCTGTTGGCGCCATCATCGACTATATGGAAGAAAAGGGCCTGGGCAAGAGACGGGTGAACTACCGTCTGAGAGACTGGCTGATCAGCCGGCAGCGGTATTGGGGCTGCCCGATTCCTGTGGTCTACTGCCCTCACTGCGGCGAAGTGCTGGTTCCCGAAAAGGACCTGCCGGTACGGCTGCCCATCGATGTGAAGTTTGATGCCGGGGCCAAGTCTCCGCTGGCAACCAGCGAAGAATTCGTCAACTGCACCTGCCCCAAATGCGGCGGTCCTGCCAAACGGGAACTGGACACCATGGATACCTTCCTGTGTTCTTCCTGGTACTACCTGCGCTACACGGATCCCCACAATGACCAGGCTCCCTTCAGCGAGGAAGCGGTCAACCACTGGATGCCCGTGGACCAATACATTGGCGGCATTGAACACGCCATTCTCCATCTGCTGTACTCCCGTTTCTTCCTGAAGGTGCTCCACGATGCAGGCCTTGTGAAAGCGGACGAACCCTTCACCAACCTGCTGACCCAGGGCATGGTTATCAAAGACGGGGCCAAGATGAGCAAATCCATCGGCAACGTGGTTTCTCCGGAAGAAATCGTAGGCAAGTACGGCGCCGATACGGCCCGGCTGTTCATCATGTTCGCAGCTCCGGTAGAACGGGAACTGGAATGGAGTGACCAGGGCGTGGAAGGCTCCTTCCGCTTCCTGAACCGGGTATGGCGGATTGTGTACCACTTCAAAAATGAACTGGCTCAGCACGTGACCAGCTACGATACCCAGAACCTGAACGAACAGGATCAGGAACTGCGCCACATTCTGCACACCAGCATCAAGAAGATTACCGAGGACATCGACACCCGGTTCAACTTCAATACGGCTATCAGCACCATGATGGAACTGGTGAATGCCCTGTACGCCTACAAGGAAAAGGCAGAAAACGTCAATGCGGGCCTGATTTACGAAACCATTTCCAAGCTGCTCTTGGTGATGGCTCCCTTCGTGCCCCATATTACGGAAGAACTGTGGCATGATGCCATTGACAGCACCCAGAGCATCCATAAGGAACCCTGGCCCAGCTACGATCCGGAAGCCATCAAGGTCTCCGAGGTGGAAGTGCTGATCCAAATCAACGGCAAACCCAAGGTGCGGATCATGACGCCGGCTGAAATCACCAAGGAAGAGCTGGAAAAACTGGCCCTGGCCAATGGGGAAATCAAAAACGAAATCGGCGCCGGCAAAGTGGTGAAGGTGATTGCCGTTCCCGGCCGTCTGGTAAACATTGTCGTAAAGAAATAAGCAGGCTGCGCTAGACGCCTGGCAAAACTGTATATAGAAACTACCTACTCATATCCTGTACACATCGAACTCCGGGCAGATTCTTTCCTATCGAAACGACAGGAAGGGACCTGCCCTTTTTGCTGCAATAAAGGAGGTACCTATGAACTTATGGGAAAAGAAAAAATGGCTGGTGATTGGCGGCATTATTTTGGCTTGTCTGGGGTTTGGCCTGTGGGAACAGCAGCCCAGGGAGCTGCACCAGGGGACCCTGCCGGTAAGCCAGGAGGCGACGGAAACCCAGAAGCGGCGGGAAACGGCGAAAATCTGCGTGTATGTCAGCGGTGCGGTCCAGGCTCCGGGCCTGTACTACGTCAAGCCGGGCATCCGGTACCAGGAGGCCATTGTTCAGGCCGGGGGAATGACGGAAGACGCTGATGAAACCCGGGTGAACCTGGCCAAAAAGTGCAAGGACGGGTGCCAGGTGAATGTACCCTTTCAGAAGGGAACCAAAAATAAGAAAAGCAGCAGTAAGGGCAGCTTGGCAAAAAGCAGCTCCGGCAGCAGTTCCGGGGCGGCCGCAGGCGCCGCTGCCGGCACAGCCCTAACGGGCGGAAAGGTCAACGTAAACACGGCCACGGCGGAGGAACTGGAAAGCCTGCCGGGCATTGGTCCTTCCCTGGCCCAGCGGATCATTGCCCAGCGGCAGAAGGCATCGTTCCAGTCGGTGGAAGACCTGCTGCAGGTGTCCGGCATCGGCAGGGGCACCCTGGCCAAGTTCCAGGACCGGCTGGAGGTGTGAAATGAACGCCATGCTGCTGGCTTCGTTGGCGTTTGCGGCGGGAATTGCGGCAGGGGTAAACCAGGTGGTGCCCTGGCCGGTTTGGGCGGCTGTAACGGCAATTTTGGCCCTGGGGGCGCTGCTGGCGTCACCCCGGGTCCGGCAGAAACGGCTGCTGCTGGCGCTGTATCTGGGAACCGCTTTGGGGGCGGGAGGCCTTTTGGGAGGCAGGGCCGTCCCGGCAGCCCAGAGAATGGCCCATTTGGCGGACCGGCAGGTGGTCCTTACCGGGCGGCCGGTGCCGGGCTCCTTTTCCCAGGGACAGTACGGCTCCCTTTCCTTTCAGCTGGCGGAGTCCCGGGGAAGGGTCCGGGTATACCTAAAAAAGTGGCAGGGACCGCCTTCTTTTGGAGGCCTGGTCCAGGTTAGGGGCAAATTCCAGCCCCCGGATGGCTTCTACAATCCGGGGCAGCCCCGGCCGGAGGTCCAGGCGGCGGCCAACCGCCAGGGGGGCAGCCTCCAGGGAGAAGGGAAGGACCTGACTTTTCTCAGCCGGGAGGAAAACTGGCAGGAGAAAATTTATGGCTTTGGGGAAAAGCTGCGCCAGGGGGTGCGGGAGGCCATGGCGCCGGGGGACAGTGCGCTGCTGGAAGGGATGCTGCTGGGGGGCAGCCGGGCAATCGCGGCAGACACCCTGCGGCTGTTCCAGCGCTGCGGTCTCAGCCACCTGCTCTCGGTGTCGGGCAGCCACGTGGCCCTGTTTTTGGGGCTGCTGCTGACCCTGTGCAGGCAGCTGCGGCTGCCCCGTCCGGCGGTGGTGGTTTTGGGGCTGGGGTTCCTTTTGAGTTACACCATTCTCTGCGGGGTGCGGCCCTCCGTATGCCGGGCGGCCCTCTTGGGAGCGGGCGTGCTCCTGGGGCAGGTGCTGGACCGGCGGGCGGACGGAACGGCTTTCCTGGGCCTTGCTGCCATCCTCCTGCTGTCCTGGCATCCCTTTTGGATCTGGGATATCGGGTTCCAGCTCTCTTTTACGGCGGCCCTGGGCCTGATGCTGCTCCAGAAACCCGTGGCAGAACGCTTAAATAAATACTTAAACCTTCCCCTGAGTGAAGCACTTTCAGTTCCCCTCAGCGCCCAAGTGTTCAGCTTGCCGCTGCTCATTGCCCATTTTCATTTCCTATCACTTGTATCTGTCATCGCTAACATTATTTTGGTTCCACTGCTTTCTGTTTGCATGGCTGGGTCTGCTTTGGGAACCCTTTTATTTAACCTTGGCGGAGGGGTGCTGGGTCGTGTAATTCTGACAGGAACAGCGCAGCTATTAGGATTCTCCCTAGGTTTAGGGAAAATTCTGTCTAATTTGCCTGGGACCCAAGTGACCACTGGAAGTGGACTGTGGGGAGGAATGCTCCTGTATTTTCTCATTCTTTTTGCCATTTTTGGACCTTGGAAAAAACGCGAAAAAATGCAAAAATTAAGATTGTATACAGTATTATGTTCGGGTATTTCTCTCTGCATCCTATTTGCTTATAATTCTTGGCGTTCTCAGCCGTTCTCCGTATATTTTTTGGATGTGGGCCAGGGAGACTGCGCCTTGGTGGTAACCCCGGAAAGAGAAACAATTTTAATCGATACGGGAGGATTGACCAAAAATTTTGATACTGGGGAGAGAATCATCGTGCCCGTGCTCCGGCATCTGGGAATTGAATACATAGATGTTGCCATCCTTAGCCACGGGCACCATGACCACGCAGGAGGACTAGCTGGTGTGGCCCGGTGGGTAAAAATACATAAGCTTTTTTTGCCAGTGGAAAAGCCCAGTTCGGACGTGGAAAAAGCAATCAGAATCGGTACAAAATTCAAATCTGTCGAAATTGTATCCAAAATACGCACAAAGCAAACAATTAGGTTAAAACAATGTATAATATATGTTGTAGAAGCACCTAGTACAATAGGGGAAGGAGGCGACGCAAACGAAAGCTCTGCAGTGGTGCGTGTAAGTCATGGCACGGACAGTGTTCTGTTTACCGGCGATGCGCCAGTAAGTATTGAATTGTCCGCAGCCACTGCTCCGATTGCAAGCGATGTGCTGAAGGTATCCCACCACGGATCCCGGACTTCATCGGCAGAAGCTTTTTTGCAGGCGGTCCATCCCCGTTTGGCTGTCATCAGCGCAGGACGGAGAAACCGCTTTGGGCATCCCCACCAGGAAACCCTGGACAAACTCCACCGGTTAGCGATACCGGTGGCCAGGACGGATCAGCTGGGGGCCATCAAAGTGATTTTTGACGGTAATGGGCCCGAATGGGTTAGCTGCCGCTGGCAGCAAGAATTTTTCTAGGAGTGGATAGCGTGAATGTAGCAGCGGATCAATTCCTGGAAAGCCTGCGGCAAACTTCAGACCTGCCCCACGCAGTAATTATCTGGGGGGACGAGGACTATTACAAAAAAGCCGGCAAAGCTGCCTTAGGCAAACTCCTGAAGGAGAAGGCAGATGCCGAGGGTCAGGAAGTTTCCGTATGGAGATTCCAGGACAAGTTTGAAATCAACGCACTGCGGGAAGCCATCAACACGGAATCCTTCTTTGGGGGAATCAATTTTGTGCTTGTGGAAAACCCGTGGCTGCTGCCCAAGCATGGCGCTGGGGAGCAGAAAGGCAAGAAAAAAAGCACCGGGGGGAAAACTGACAAAGGGCAGACGGCAGTGCAGCAGTTCATGGAACTGCTCAGCGACGTGCCCGCATACACTTTTGTCCTTTGCTTGTGTCCGAAATTGGATAAGCGATCAGCCTTTTTCAAAAACATGAGCAAAGCCGTGGTATTGGCAGAATGCCCCACCCTCAAAGCATATCAATTGCGGCCCTGGTTACTGGAACAGGCGAATTCCTACGGAGCCCGGTTTAGTCCGGAGGCTCTGAACCTGGTCCTGGATTATGTCTCTGCTTTTGACACTGTACCCCTGCTGCAGTTGCAGCAGGAAATCGCCAAAGTGAACCTTTACGCAGGGCAGAGAAAAATCTGGCAGGCCGAAGATGTGCTGCAGATGTTTTCGCAGGCACCGGAAATTTCCGGTTTTGCCTTAGGGAACGCAGTGGAGGAACGGAACCTGACGAAGGTTTTGGACCTTCTGGCGGAAGAAAGAAAAAATGCCGGCAGCGGCGGGATTGTTCCCATTCAGCTCCGGCTGGTCTCCAGTATCCGCAAATTGCTTTTGGTAAAAGAAATGATGGAAAAAGGTGCTCGCCAAGAAACGATCACCGCCCAATTGAAGATGCATCCGTACGCTGTCAAGGTGACCATGGCCCATTGCAATAATTTTAGCCTTGAATCCTTACAAAAATGCATGGTCGCTTTAGCACAGACAGCGGCGGATTCTCGTCAAGGGGGACGGACCTGGTCGCGGCTTGAGGAAATTTTAATTGACTTGGTAGCAAAGAAGTGAATCAAAACAAAATATGAGTTGTTAGGGGGAAAAGCAAATGGCATTGGCAATGAATTCCTATCAAACTTTGGCCGTTGGTATTCTACTGTATTATTTAGGGAAATACCTGAAAGCCCATATCAAATTTTTGCAAACCTATTGTATTCCTAACCCTGTAATCGGCGGTATCCTGTTCGCCTTGGTCAACCTGGCCTTGCATCAATCCGGCGTTGGGCCAATCAAACTGGATACGGTGCAGCAGAGCTTCTTCATGAACATCTTCTTCACCAGTGTTGGTTTCTCCGCCAGCGTTGCGTTGCTGAAAAAAGGCGGCCGTGACGTACTGATTTTGACCATCATCTGCGCAGTTCTGATTACCTTACAGGATATCGTGGGTGTAGGCATGGCTTCTGCTTTTGGCCTGCAGCCTCTGCTGGGCCTGTGCGCAGGTTCCATTCCTCTGGTTGGCGGCCATGGTACTTCCGGTGCCTTTGGTCCTTTCCTGGAAAGCATTGGCGTGCAAAGAGCTACCACCGTGGCTATTGCCATGGCTACCTTCGGTTTGATTTCCGGTTCCTTGATGGGTGGTCCTATTGCCCACAAACTGCTGGTAAAACATAACCTGAGAAGCAAGGAAAACGAATCCGATCCTAACGGTGAAGGCAGCAACAGCATGGAAGAAAAAGTGGTCATCCCTATGACCGGCGAAAAAATCATGCTGGCTACCGGCGAAATCCTGGTTGCCATGGGTATTGGTACCATCGTTTCCAAAGGTTTCACCAGTGTTGGCCTGGTGTTCCCTGGGTACATCGGCTCCATGCTGGTTGCCGCTGTTATCCGGAACATTGCCGATAACGTTGACGGTCTGAACGTTCCTATGTCCGAAGTTGGTACCGTGGGTGATGTTGGTCTGAACATTTTCCTGTCCCTGGCCCTGATGAGCCTGAGAATTTGGGAACTGTTCGACATCGCTGGCGCACTGACCGCTATTGCAGTCGTTCAGGTTGTGGTAATGGCTTTCTTCACCTACTTCGTAGTATTCAATGTTATGGGCAGAGACTACGATGCAGCTGTTGAAGTATCCGCAGTCTGCGGTTTCGGTATGGGCGCTACGCCTAACGCCATGGCTAACATGAGTGCCATTACGGCTGTCTATGGTCCTGCTTCCCGTGCCTTCTTCTGTGTACCTCTGGTAGGCGCCATGTTCGTCGACTTTGTAAACTCCAGTATCATCATGACCTTCGTCAATATCTTCGGCTGATATTGAATCAGGCTCCTTTCGAGAAGGGCTTTCCCTGGGAAACCAGGGGAGGCTCTTCTTTTTTTGTTTTGAGTCAGCGGGCTAAATCGGAAACAGGGGGGCTGCGGCGGAAATTTGGCTGACAGGGCGGGCATTCTATAAAAAATCACCTGTCTAAGCGATGAAATTCGCTTGTAAGGAACGCTTTTTAAAAAATGGTAGGGGGGGAGATTTACCAATACAATAAAACGCCTGAAAAACGGAATTTGGGCTTTGTCCGCCGTCACTGCTTGGTGCTGCGGGGCTTTGGGGGCAGCAAAAGCAGCGGAAAAAAATGGGCTCTTCACGTTTTATTGTGGGATGGCAGATTTCTGCCATCCTTCTTTTATGTCTAGCAACATCCCACTGTCGCAATCTCTAGACAGTGCCGTTTCGTATAGATGGTAATGCTGAATATCGAATCAGAGTGAAAAAATATTCATCATTTTTGTATCCATACCCTATTCGTTTTGCAACCTTAATCTTGTTATTGAAGCCTTCAAGCTTTCCTGTGGTAATCGGATGGGCTGAGTGAGCAATCAAACCCTCTTTGCGTTTTCGCTTTAAGCGGGCAAACTTTTGCAGCTGCGGTATGTTGCTCTCCTCGGCTCCTTTAAACCATTTTTCCCATTCTACGGCAGCTAAATCGGGGTTTCTAAGCTCGAATAGATCACTTAGTTCCTCTTTCATTGTATGGCAAACTGTCAAATTTTCATGTTTTTTAAGGATTTCCTTGAGATTTTCTGCCTTTTTATCGCTTAGTGTTTCTTCCTTGCAAAGCAGCGTCCAGCGAGCTTGTTTTACTTCCTTGTAAAGCCGATTCTCCTCTTTAATTGAATCCTCTGCTTTTGTTGCCTGCTCTTCAGCAATATTCTCTGTAATCCCAAGCTTTAGGTTATCGGCTTTCTCTTTGTGCTGTCTTGCTTCCTCCAGCCTTACGGCTCCCAGCACATCTCGTCCATACTGGGCTTGCATATGGTAGCGGTCGTATACTATTGCCGCATGAGGCAGATACTTTTCTACCAGGGTGTTGAACGATGCGTTCATGTCCATTGCGACAGCTTCTACTTCAGACAAATACTCCAGGTCTGTCTCTTCAAAAAACTTTGTAAAGGCAGCTATAGAGCGTCCCGCACCAACCCAGAGGATGTCTCCCATATCAAGGTCCATAACACAGGTTGCGTAAGTATGGCCTTTGTGCATTGCAAACTCATCAACGGCAAGATGCTTAGGACGGTAGCCACTTTTGCGAAGTTCCTCGCTTCGCGTTTTGAGAGCCTCGTCCATAATTTCCTTATGGATTTTAGAAACTGTTCCCCAATGGATACCGGTCAAATCGCTGACTGCTTTAATCGTCATTTGATGCATAAGCAAAATCTTGATCCATAAAGCGGCACGAGAAGTGACTCTGGTTCCAGGATACTTAAAGGTTATGTTTTCATTGAAGGTATGCCCGCATTTTTGGCACCGGTAGCGGTGGAATCTCACACGAAGAATCCGTGGCTTTCCGGGTATCCAGGGCATGTCTTTAAGTGTAGTTACAGGGTTGTCATGGACATGGACCTTACCGCCGCAGCAAGGGCATACAACGTCGGCTGTAGGCCGGGTACTATTTACATCTATGATCTCTTCAAAAAGAGAAGCAATACTCGTAGGAATATTAAAATTGTCCTGTATGTTTTTGCATAAATTTGCTATACTTGAGGTTGAGAGCACGTGGATCATTCCTTTCGTAGTTTTGTCGCTATTACTTAGAATGGAGCATCCCGTGCTCTTTTTCAATACCTTTTTTCAGTTTTTAAATTCTGTCTTAGATTTCGTATCCCCCAATTTTCCGTGATGAGCC
>NZ_OLMM01000019.1 GCF_900291475.1 Acidaminococcus hominis | reverse complement strand
AACTGGAGAGCATCCAAAGTGCCAACTTCATTGCCTTGGGTGCCATGATGAAGAAGACCGGGCTGCTGAAGCCGGAAAGCGTCAAGCAGGGCATCATTGCCCGTTTTGGCGGGAAGCAGAAGGTTATCGATAGCAACCAAAAGGCTTTCGAAAAAGGCATGGAATTGGCATAAGAAAAACGATAAACAGAGATTTTTTGATTCACTTCACTTAACATTCTCCTTTAATAGTTTGCGATAAACACCCCTCTATGTGTGTCGGATATTCTTTCTGCCAAAGAATATCCGACATACTTATTTCTGATAGGGAACGGAGCAATTTGTTTGCCCGTTCTGGAAATTCGGTGGAAAAACCGTTATGATAAGTAAGAAACTGTTACAGTGCCAAAGGAGGCAATACAATGGCAAAACAACCTAAAATTTGTACACCGGCAGAGGCCGCCAAGGCCATCCAAAGCGGGGATTGGGTGGATTTTGGCTTCGGCAGCGGCTTTGCCGAGCTTATGGACCAGGCCCTGGCGGACCGTCGGGACGAGCTGACGGACGTAAAGATCCGGGGCGGACTGGTGTACCAGCCCATTATCCATACCGTGGACTGTGACCCGGAGATGAAGCATTTCCAGTACTACAGCTGGCATTTGGGCGCCTATGAACGGAAGCTGTTTACCCAGGGGCGGCTGCACTTTGTGCCCATGATTTTGCGGCTGTTGCCGGAAATGTACCGGGACTACCTGCAAGTGGATGTGGCCATTGTGCCGGTTTCTAGGCCCGACGCCAATGGATACTGCGGCCTGGGGCTTGCCAGCTACTGCTGGAAGACCATTATCCAAAAGGCCCGGACCGTTATCTTTGAAATCAACGAAAAGCTGCCCACCCTCCAGGGCGTGGACGGTTCCCACCGAGTGTCTATTGAGGACGCCGATTACCTGGTGGAAGGGGAACACGGCCCGTTAATCACCTCCGGCTACCGGCAGCCTTCTGCAGCCGATATCCAGATTGCCCAAAATGTAGTGGCTGAGATTCCTAATGGCGCTACCCTGAGTTTGGGCGTAGGGACCATTCCCTTTACCATTGCCCAGCTGCTGGCCAAAAGCGACCGGGAAAACCTGGGCTGCCATACCGGCACCATCAGCGATGCCTTCCTGGCCCTCTACAAGGCCGGCAAGCTCACCAACGCCAAAAAGGAAGTCCGTACCGGCCTGTCCACCTGGAACCTGGCCAGCGGCAGCCAGGAGCTGTATAATTGGCTCCAGGAAAAACCCGAACTGTTCTACCCGGCAGAAGTGGACTACGTCCATAATCCCCGGGTGATGGAAAATATTTCCAACTACATCAGCATCAACGGCGGCGTGCAGTTGGATCTCATGGGGCAGGAAAATGCCGAATCCGTAGGCACTCGGCAACTTTCCGGCACCGGCGGCCAGCTGGACTTTTTGGAAGGCGCCTTCCTGTCCCGGGGCGGCGCAGGCTACATCTGCATCGAGTCCTCCCGGGTGGATAAACAGGGCGTCCGCCATTCCAACATCCTGCCTACTATCCCCGCAGGCAGCACCATTTCCGCTCCCAGAGCCTTGATCCAGAACGTGGCTACCGAGTATGGCGTGGCCCATTTGACCGGCCTGTCCCTGAAAGAACGCGCCCAGGCCATGATTGCCGTGGCTCATCCCGACTGCCGGGCAGAACTCCAGGCTTATGCGGATAAGACGTTTAGATAAGAGAAAAGAGAATAGAGAAAAAGTTAAGGCCCCCGGCGTGATGCTGGGGGCTTCCTTGCATAATAAATAAGTGCTTTGGCTGTAAAAAAGCAACCAAAGCACTTATTTATTATGTTTATAATGGAACTATGAATTAAGACAACTTCGAAACTATTTCTTAATGTGAATCTCGTGGTATACTGGAGGCGATCAATGAAAAAGGAGATAATCATCATGTCACGCACGCGCCGTCATTTCAC
>NZ_OLMM01000009.1 GCF_900291475.1 Acidaminococcus hominis | reverse complement strand
CGTGAAATGACGGCGCGTGCGTGACATGATGATTATCTCCTTTTTCATTGATCGCCTCCAGTATACCACGAGATTCACATTAAGAAATAGTTTCGAAGTTGTCTTAATTCATAGTTCCATTATAGTATGCATATTTTCAATTTTTATTTTCATTTTTTTGTATTTTTGAAAATTAATTTTCGTTAATGATTAAAAAGTAACAACTTACTGCAAAGAAAATTCTCTAAACCAAAAAAGCCCCCAGCATTATGCTGAGAGCCTTCTAGGTTCATCCTACTATATGAATTTTAATTTTTCCAAAGCAAACTATCTTTTACGTCATTCAAATTTAAATAAGTGAGCAGGGTTTTCTACCAGGGTTTTATAAAAGATTTTCTCATCACCAACTTGCTCCATCAATTGATCTAGCATAAGGCTGTCATCGGGGCATGGCACTCCATTTGTATAGCAACGTGGATGAGGCCAATCGGTTCCCCACAGCAAACGATTTGGATTACTCTTGGCATATTCCTTACCGATCTCAATTGTATCGGAAAAATCCTCCTTTTGGCTTCCAAAGTAGTACCCGGATAGTTTAACCCAAGCCTTTCCCTGATCCAACCACTTACAAATTTGACGAAAAGCAGGATGTTTAATCCCTACGCCTGCCGGAAGATTTCCTCTATGATCCAAAATCAGTTGAACTGGTAAAGCTTCAAAAAAATCCTTCTTTTCCACAAGCAAATCAGCGTCTACCCAAAGACATACATTCCACCCCATAGGAGCAATTCGTTTAACCAACAACTGAATATCATCCCAAGGTTGTACATAGCCGCTTGTCATGTTCAAACGAATGCCTTTTACCCCAAGTTCATCCATGCTTTTCAGTTCTTCATCGCTAATTGAATTGTTGATTACAACAATGGCTCTGGCATTCTTTTTTCCAAGTTGTTTCAATGCATCAAGGGTGCAGCGATTATCCAACCCATAAGCAGAAGGTTGAACTATCACGTCTCTTGTAATACCTAATTTATTTTTCAGCAACTGATAGCAGTTAACATCAGCGGGCGGCTGATTTCTTTTATCTGAAGAAATATAAGGGAAACGTACCGGATCATAAATATGATGGTGACAATCGCAGGCATTCAATGGAATCTTTTGGTTAGGAAAATTACGTCCTCCGCAATAAGGGACCTGATTTCTCACTTCAGTAATTAACATAATTTTTCACGCTTCTTTCTAAAGATTAGCAACCCACTTTTCAACCAGCGTAACAAATATGGGGTTATAAATATTTCCTGCAAGCACAGCCATTCCAGGGAACAAAATCCATGCAATGTGTGCGTAACCAAATTCATCGATAACAGCTTTCTCGTTAGCAACAGCATTTGGTGTTGCGCCCAAACCAGTCCCAATCAACCCGGCAACCATAACCGCAGAATTGTAAGATTTTCCGTAAACAGGGAAGGCAATGAAAACTGCCAAAAGAACCGTAACAGCAACTTCGCCTAACAAGATGATGGACATGGCACCAGCAACAGAAACCAGTTTCGTCAAATCCAAAGTCATGATAGTAATAGCAATAAACAAATACAGAATGAAGTGACTGATTACATTCATTTCATCAACATAACAATCCATATGCATACTTTCCATAACATTCCGGACAATAATACCTGCAAAGATACAGCCCAAGAAATACGGAACTTCTACATTAGGGATCTGTTTCAGCAATAAATAAATGGGGCCGCCAATACCGCTAGTCATCAGCAATAAGAAAAATGCATTTGCCATTCTTTTAGAATCCAAAGCATGAACCCCTTTTTTGTCTTCTTCCAACACAGGTGCTGCATCTTCCGGGCCAGGTTTTAAATGATACTTATGAATCAAGTAGCGCGCCGCAGGCCCGCCACACAGCGATGCGACGACCATACCAAATGTACCAGCAGCAACCCCAATAACCGTTGCCCCATCACAACCCAATTTTTCAAAGATAGGGCCAAATGCAGCAGCAGTTCCTACGCCACCATACATTGCCAAAGAGCCGCAAGAAAGGCCAATCAAAGGATGTACTCCTCCCAACTTTGCAAAAAAAACACCTACTATATCTTGGAGAGTAATTAAGAGAACAGTAATAATGCTTATTTTTAAGCACAACTTCCCGCCCTTTTTCAGCAAATCTGCCGTAAAGCCAAGGCCAACTGTAGTTAAGAATACATTCATTGACCAATTTCCAAGTGTTGCTGTCCATTTAATGTCTAAAATATTATTAACTTTCAAAAAGCATAAAACAAAGCTCACTAACAAACCTGATACAACGGGTGCTGGTATACAGAAATCTCGAAATATCTTTACACGAGCAACTATATAATTGCCTAATAAAACAACCAACGCAGCAATACCGGTGGTCATGATTAAATCGATAGTAACTTTCATATTGTCACTCTCTTTCGGATTTTTTTAGATTGGAATACATCCTCAACTTAAAAATACTTGTCAAAAACTGTCCAAATGTTTCACTGAATCCTCCCTTCGCTTTGATCAAAAAATGTGCGCGCAAATTTGAATATCATGAACAAATTCGATGAATTACTACATCAACACAGTACATCAAATATTCTGAAAAAACCAATGGTATTAAGTTTTTGCCGTTATAACCCATCAGTTAATGACTTTTTAGTTATCGATACAAGAACTATTTATCATTAGTCAAATTAAAATTCAGAAAATATACTAAAGTTAGTTCCAATTAATCAGTTGGAGGTAAAAAATGGACGAGTTAAAAAAAGTTTCTGAATTTGTAGCTGATTTTTCGTTGGAAAAAGTAGATGAGAATGTAAAAAAGAGTGCAAAAAAATGTATTCTGGATGTAGTTGGATTAGCAATGGGTGCTTATGACAATCCCATGTTCCAACAAATTAAGAAGGTTTATCTCCAAGCAGACAACCAAGCAGCACTGATAAGCAACGGAAATGGGGCTCATTTGGCTTCTATTTGGGGAAGTAACGAGCGGACTAACCTGCGGACTGCTGTATTTTTCAATGCCATGTTGGGCCATACACTGGAATTAGATGATGTGCATACCCGCTCAAAAACCCATATCGCTACTGTTGTAGTTCCAGCTGCTTGGGGGCTGGCAGAAGTACTCCATAAACCTGGGAAAAAGCTACTGGAAGCCGTTATTTGCGGTTATGAAGTTATGAGCCGGATTGGTATGGGCTTTGGAGTTTCCAGTCACCGGAATAAGGGCTGGCATGTAACTAGTACGGCCGGTACCTTTGGTGCTGCGGCAGCCTGCGCCAAGCTGCTGGATTTCACTCCAGAACAGGTTCTGGCAGCCTTGGGGCTTGCTGGCACTCAGTCCTTCGGGACCTGGGCTTTTCTGTCAGATGGAGCTACCAATAAGGTATTGCATCCAGCCCGGGCTGCGGCTAGTGGATTAGAATCCTGTCTTCTGGTACTGGGTGGAATGCGTGGCTCCGCCCATATACTGGATGCTAAGGACGGGGGAATTTTCCCTATGATGAGTGATGAATATAATTATTCCCTAGTGGACAAAGACCTTGGCAAAGTATACGAGATTCTCCAGGTGGACAAGAAGCCTTACCCCTGCTGCCGGAGTAGTCACTGTGTCATTGACGGGGTACTGGCCTTGCGTCGGGAAAACCATTTGCAGGCCGAAAATGTAGAATCCATACAAGTAAGCACCTATTTGGTAGGGCTTAAGCAATGCGGCTTATCAGATACCAGCAAAGTACCCAAACTCCCTACTCAAGCAAAGTTCTCCATTCCTTATGTAGCTGCCTGTGCACTCTTAGAAGGCAGTGTAGGATTAAATGATTTTCTCCCGGAAAAAATTCAGCGGCCTGAAATACAAGCTTTACTGCGTAAAGTTACCGTAAGAGAAGATTCTGCTTTTACTGCACGGTACCCAGATCATTGGGGATGTAAAGTTTCCATCACTTTGAAAAACGGTGAAACTTTAGAAAAAGTAGTGAAAGATGCATCAGGCAGTGTTTATTCCCCATTAACCGATTCTCAACTTCAGGCCAAAGTTCGAACCTGCTGTCAAAAGTATGATGCAGACTGGCTGAATCAGTTGATTGACGCTATTTTAGAATTGGATAACTTGAGTACACTTCCTTCCCTGGTATATACTAGATAACAGGATTGCTGGTGATTATAATCAGGAAAGCAGTCAGAAAGTAGGGATGTACCATGACTGAAAATGATCTGATGAAGATTGTCGCAATAGCTGAAGAAGGAAGTATGGCAAAAGCGGCACAGAAGTTATTTATTACACAGCCCGCATTAAGCAAAAGTTTGGCAAAAGTGGAAAAAGAACTAGGTGAAGCCCTGTTTACACGGAGCACGAATGGACTCATTCCAACAGATGCTGGCAAATATCTAGTCAATAAGGCCTACCAGATTCTAAAGCTATATGCAGACACCAGAGTAGAATTCTGTGAATTAAATCATATGCAAAAAGGTCTGTTAAAATTGGGCTCTGCAGAACGGATTGGAGCATTGCTGCTTCCCAACCTATTAAAAGCTTTTAGTGAGCGCTACCCTAATATCAAAATTGATATTGTAGAAGAAAATAGCGTATTTTTGGAAGAACAGGTACTTATGGGAGCATTAGACTTAGCCATAATTTGCCTTCCTCTGCGTAACGAGAATCTAAGTTATAAGGTTTTCTACCGAGGTCCCCTATTTCTAGCCATGCCAAAAGACAGTCCTGCAAATCGTTTGGCATTTTACAAAAACGGTGAAAAGATGCCCTATATCCACCTAGAGGACGTAATGGATCAGGAATTCATCCTAACTAAGCCTTTCAAAAAAACACGGATGGCCGCCGACAAAATTCTTAAACCTTTTGCAAAAGATCTAAAGATTTATATGGAATCTCAAAATATAGAAACTGTTATCCGTTTGGTAGCCGGAGGTATGGGAATATCTCTTGTACCATCCATCTACACAAAAAGTTACGTTACAGGGAACAATATCAACTATTATCAGGTGGAAGAAAAATATGATCCATTTTGGGAATGGGCAGTTATTTATAATGGAGAATTGGGACATTTAACACGACCTTCCCGTGAACTATACAAATTGATTGCACAAGAAGGTTGTTCCTTCCCTAGTTATCTAACTATAGTGGCACGTTTGTCAAGACCAAAATCGATGAATTTCTAAATGTATCAGGCAGCAGACATTGCAGCATTGAGCAGCAGTGCCGGGAAGTAGCGCTCTGCTGGCGGGACGTTCCCGATGGCT
>NZ_OLMM01000023.1 GCF_900291475.1 Acidaminococcus hominis | reverse complement strand
TACAAGGGAGGTACGAAATAATGAAATCGTATAAGGATTATATGCTGTTCAATAAATTGCCCCATACCTGGTGTGCCGGGTGCGGGCACGGTATTGTCCTGCAATCCATTGCCCAGGTCATGGCGGACCTGGACCTGGACAAGCATGATATTGCCCTGGTCAGCGGCATCGGCTGCTTTGGCCGTGTGGACGACTATCTGGACATCAACTGCATGCACGTAACCCATGGCCGTGCCCTGGCAGCTGCTACGGGCGTAGCCCTGGGCAACCCGGACCTGCACGTGCTGTGCACCATGGGTGATGGGGATGGTACCACCATTGGCGGCAACCATCTGATCCATGCAGCCCGGCGTAACATCAACGTAACGGCCATTATCTCCAACAACTACAACTATGGGCAGACCGGCGGCCAGTATTCCGCCACTACCCCTACCCACAGCATTACCCAAACCTCTCCCTACGGCCATGTAGAACAGAATTTCGATATCTGCAAGCTGGCCATTGCGGCAGGTGCTTCCTATGTAGGCCGTGCTACTGTCTACAATCCCGTACTGATCCGCAAACTGATTAAGGAAGGGATGCAGGTACAAGGGTTCTCCCTGATTGAGGTCATGTCCGACTGCCCCACCCACTATGGCAAGTTCAACAAGCTGGGCGAAGCTTCCAAGATGATGAAGCTGATGAACGACCAGAGCGTCACGGTGGCCCAGGCCGCCAAGATGACGGAAGAAGAACTGGCTGGGAAACTGGTGGTAGGCTGCCTGAAGAATGCGCCCCGGGAAGACTACTATACCAGCTACAAGAAGATTATCGATGCGCAGGAAGTTGAGGGATAAAGATGAAAAA